>CP070233.1:1467500-4462500 GCA_017355425.1 Dolichospermum sp. DET69 | reverse complement strand
GTTTTCCTAATATCAAATCTATATTAACGAGTTACTCTTACTATCACTATTTTAAACCAGTCATAATATTGCAGAAAAAGAATGGTGGAGTCCAGAAGTGCGGGAGAAAGGAGAAGAAAATTCTTCCCCAGTCCCTAACCCCTAGCCCCCAGTCCCCAAAAATTAAAACCGTTGGATTTTATCTTTTTGGCTAATGAAAATTAGACCAATAGTAGCAGGGATAACGACAATCGCAGTTCCCCAAACCAGACTCCAAAGAAAATTTGCTAAAGAGGGTGTCATAGTTCTCAACCTTTTTTTACACAGTTTATTCCCATTTTAATCTTGGATTACTTTCTTGAAAAGTAGCGCAGGATTATCTATTTAACTGGGGATCTACTTGATTGATGATCCCAAGTCAATAACTTTGTTTTTCTATTCTCACAAGAAAATGACACCATTTCGTTAAAATTAAAGAAAGAATCCGTGACAAAGCTTAAAAGTTTTGGATTTTCTCACACATAGTAGCTAAAAAACATGACTGGTGTTAACTTGACGGCTTGGATTCTTGGTCCGGTTTTAGGAGTGATGACATTTTTATTTATTTTCCGCATCATTCTGACGTGGTATCCCCAAATCAATCTTAATCGTCTGCCTTTTAGTCTAATAGCCTGGCCGACAGAACCATTTTTAATCCCGTTGCGGAAGTTAGTCCAACCTATTGGTGGTGTAGATATCACTCCAATTATTTTGGTAGCGATTTTCAGTTTTATCCGAGAAATTTTACTAGGTCAGCAAGGGTTATTAACCATGTTATCTCGGACTAATTAAGAGTCAGAAGTCAGGAGGAAAAAACGCTAACCTAATGACTAATGACTAATGACTAATAACCAATTACTGCGTCTTCATGTCCTGGACAAAGCTGGTGTAAATATTACCCGCTAAAAATTGTGAGTTTTCCATAATTTTTTGATGAAAGGGAATGGTTGTAGGAACTCCAGTAATGGCACATTCTCGCAATGCCCGTTTCATCCGGGTAATAGCGGTAGCTCTGTCTGGACCCCAAACAATTAATTTACCAATGAGGGAGTCGTAATAAGGGGGGATTTGGTAATCTGTGTATACGTGGGAATCAATCCGCACGCCTGGTCCTCCTGGTGGAAGATAACCGCTAATTCTGCCAGGGGCTGGGCGAAAATCATGATCTGGATCTTCGGCGTTAATCCGACATTCAATGGAATGTCCTCTGAGAACCACTTCCTTTTGTGTCAGTTTTAGTCTTTCACCTTGAGCAATGCGAATTTGTTCAACTACTAAGTCTATACCAGTAATCATCTCTGTAACTGGATGTTCAACTTGTATCCGGGTGTTCATTTCCATGAAATAGAATTTACCGAATTTATCCAGAAGAAACTCAATAGTTCCTGCACCGGTGTAGTTGATAAACTGGGCGGCTTTGACAGCAGCTTTCCCCATTTTTTGCCGTAAGTCTGGATCAAGAGCAGGACTAGGAGCTTCTTCTAGGAGTTTTTGGTTACGACGCTGAATTGAACAATCTCTTTCCCCTAAATGGATAACGTTACCGTAGTTATCCGCTAAAATCTGAAATTCAATGTGACGGGGACGTTCAATAAATTTTTCTATATAAACGCCTGCGTTGCCAAAAGCTGCTCCTGCTTCCCCTTGGGCAGCAAGGAATAATCTAATAAATTCGTCTGCCGAGCGCACAAGCCGCATTCCTCTACCACCACCACCGGCGGTAGCTTTAATCATTACAGGATAACCAATTTTTTGAGCGACGACTAATCCTTCTTCTGGTGATTCTACTAACCCTTCACTACCGGGAACTGTGGGTACACCAGCCTTTTGCATTGTTTCTTTAGCGGTGGACTTATCCCCCATCAGTCTGATAGATTCGGGACTAGGACCAATAAAAGCAATGTGATGATCTGCACAAATTTCTGCAAATCTGGCATTTTCTGATAAAAAACCATACCCAGGATGGATGGCACTGGTATGAGTCGTCAATGCAGCAGCAATAATATTGGGAATATTCAAATAACTTTTACTGCTGGCAGGTTCACCAATGCAAACGGCTTCATCGGCAAGTTGGACGTGGAGAGCGTTTCTGTCAACAGTGGAGTGAACGGCTACTGTAGCAATTCCCATTTCTTCACAGGCTCGGAGAATGCGAAGGGCTATTTCTCCTCGATTGGCAATTAATATTTTGTCAAATTTCATTTTCTAGTTGCGATATCAGTACCAGTAGATTGATATTTTCTCCCATCCTGTTGACATAAAGCTGTTGCATTACTGTAAATCGTGACAGGAGATCCCCAAACATAATTCTTAGCAGACTATTAGATTATCTGGCATCTTTGCTAGACCTTTTAATATCACCTGTGCTGTAACTATATTTCTGTCAGTCTCATACCTATTCAAAAAATATTTGGGAAATATTTGGAAAATATTGTTTTTGATCAATTCTTTTATGCTATGATATAATCTGTATTGAAACCAAACCGTGCGGATGTGGCGGAATTGGTATACGCGCACGCTTGAGGTGCGTGTGGGCATAGCCCTTGCGAGTTCGAGTCTCGCCATCCGCATTTTGTTAGATGTAATTTACCCGCTGCTATGTCAAAAAAAATGATTATAGCAGCGGGTTTACATTTTTTAGGGAACAGGGAACAGGCAACAGAGAAGAAAAGATGGCAAGAATTTTCCCAATAACCAATGATTTGCCAGCGTCCCATGATGATGCTGGTTTTTGTGCTATTGATAGAAATATATATAAATTTTTGTAAAGAACATTGACTACTACTTTTAATCTCACAAGTGACTTAATCCTACCCAGCACTTGGCATTGTCTAACTCCCATTTGGCAAGGTGGGGAGGAAGCTATTAAACGCGGTTTACCTCACACTCAGTTAGCACCAACTTGGCAATTATTGCTTTTGGGTGATGGTTCTCCGACTCGACACGTCCAACTATTGACGGGTGAACCAACGGAGGTGGATGTAATTGATATGTCAGCAATTGGCATGAATACCGATAATGCACCAACTATGATGCAGATGCTACCAGGTCCAAGAGTGCGCCGACAGGTGTGGGTGCGAACTGCTTCTGGTCAGCGGTTATATTATGCTGCTTCTTGGTGGGAAGCAAGTCATGTAGATGAATATTTACAAAACAAGTCTTTACCAATTTGGGCAAGTTTAGCACGGTTACGGACTGAGTTGTATAGAGATGTCCAAGGTATTTATTATGGTCACTCAGAGGCGTTAGAGTCGGGTTTTCAAGAAAAAGGACCTTTTTGGGGTCGCCATTATTTGTTTTGGCATCATGGACAACCGCTAACTTTGATTTATGAGGTTTTTTCGCCTTTTTTATCTAAATATTTGGGTGCGATGAATTATGAAGGTTAATCTTCCCCATGACTAATCCCCAAAACCAGTTAGGATCAAGGTTGCATCTACAGCAGTTGCGGAAATTAATAGACTTTTAATGTCAAATTTGTGTCATAATCAATCCCAAATGGGGAGAAAATGACTTTTTGAATAAAGGGTAAATCTTATGATAGGCACGATTATAGACAAGTAGTAATTTGCATATTTTTATCTTTTTTCCAAAATCAGGATTTATTTAATTATACATGATATTTTTTGTCTGAATCAGGATGTCCAGGATTTGAGGATTTTTAGGATGAAATTAACATTCTTTTCGTGTATCCGTGTATGTTAATTGTCTGAATCAGGATGTCCAGGATTTGAGGATTTTCAGAATGAAAATAATATTCTCTTTGTGTATCCCTGTATGTTAATTGTCTGAATCAGGATGTCCAGGATTTGAGGATTTTCAGGATGAAAATAATATTCTCTTCGTGTATCCCTGTATGTTAATTGTCTGAATCAGGATGTCCAGGATTTGAGGATTTTCAGGATGAAAATAATATTCTCTTCGTGTATCCCTGTATGTTAATTGTCTGAATCAGGATGTCCAGGATTTGAGGATTTTCAGGATGAAAATAATATTCTCTTCGTGTATCCCTGTATGTTAATTGTCTGAATCAGGATGTCCAGGATTTGAGGATTTTCAGGATGTTATTTTTTGTTTTATATATGGGATTTTGAGAATGTTTATTGTGTTTGAATCCTGATTCAGACAGTAAATATGATAATCTTCGCTAAACTCCTATAGCATATTCTGTATGTTTTCTGACATTAACAGGATGAAAAGCTAAAACTATTTGATTTTTGGGAATACCAGCATTGACAAGTTCGTTTGTAATACCATCTTCTGTACCATCTCTTTGAATCCAGACTTGATTATTGATAATATCAATATGAATTAAACAGCCATGTACTCTCTGTTTGTTTTCCCAACCAATTGTTAGTAATAAGTAACTATTTTCAGATTTATCAATAATTAGTTCTCTTTCTAATTCTCCATAGGCATAAGGTAGTACGGCATATTCTTTTAATATTTTTTCAATGATTTGGCGATAATTAGTTAAGGTATCCATTTGAGAATTATCTCCTGTTCAGAATCAAAGACAAGTAAACAAAGACGTTGATTTTCTAATAATATCTTACCAACTGGTTCTTGAAACAATTCTGAATATGTTTCTTGCCGAATAGCAAGATATAAACGACGGTTGGGTTCTAATTATTGAAGAATATCATGGTATAAAATATACTGTCCTAAAGCCTTTTCTAAATCAGAAATTGGGGAGTTACTGACAAAACTTTTAACTTCCACTGCTATTTTTTGTCCAGTTTTCTCTGCGGCTATGAGTTTTTCTGCACCTAAATCAATATATAAATCCCTTGTACCCCATTTTAGCACAAGTGGATCTTTGGTAATTTGCCAATTTTCTTTTTCTAGGGCATTTCTAACTTGATTATGATAAATATCTTTTGCTGGCATAATTTGTTTGAATTAGGATTTTTATGGTCTAATTGTTGTCAGAATCAGGATATCCAGGATTTGAGGATTTTCAGGATTTATGATCATAAATGTCATTAAGATTAAGTAAAAGGGTTAAAAAGAGGGATACCACAACTATCAAAATCACGAATATTGCGCGTTACTAAAGTTAATTGATGTATCTGGGCTGTAGCAGCAATCATCATATCTGCTTGGGTAACTGTTTTACCGCTTAATCTTTGTTGACCCCGTATTTTACCGCAAAGTTGAGCGATTTCAGCCGTGATAGGTAAAATTTGGCAATCATTTTTAATAAAATTATCAAACCAATTTTGAATTTTTAGGTTAGGTTTTGATGTTAATCCATAATGTATTTCTTCCAGAGTAATTACACTAATATTTATGGAAGATAAATTTTTTACCCATATTAAAACACCAGGATTCGGCTGAGGTCGCACTAATTCGCTAATGATGTTCGTATCACATAAAAAAGTCATTGCGGATATTAAAAAAAGAAGTTGGGACGGTCTTGACGAGAGGGAATTTCTAAAGAATAATCTTCTTCAATACAGATTTGCTGAAGTTCGTTAAAAGCATCAGCTAAAGTTTTTGTTTGTTTATCTTGTACTAAATTTTCTTGAGGATAATCTAGAGAAATTTGAGATTGTTTTAAAAAATGTTCAGTTTCTTGAAGTGAGGCAAATTTTAGTAATTGTTGAATTTGCACAGAAGTCATGATTCTATTTTTATAAGCTTCTACTGCTAAAGCTTCTAAGAGTTTTTGTGGTACGTCTTGCCAGTTTTGTTGTAGTTGGTAGCCAATATCTTCAGGAATTTCGATAGTAATTTGCATATTTTTATCTTTTTTCCAAAATCAGGATTTATTTAATTATACATGATATTTTTTGTCAGAATCAGGATTTCCAGGATTTGAGGATTTTCAGGATGGTAATTTGGATGTTGTTGGTGAGGATTGTCTGAATCAGGATTTCCAGGATTTGAGGATTTTCAGGATGGTAATTTGGATGTTGTTGGTGAGGATTGTCTGAATCAGGATTTCCAGGATTTGAGGATTTTCAGGATGGTAATTTGGATGTTGTTGGTGAGGATTGTCTGAATCAGGATTTCCAGGATTTGAGGATTTTCAGGATGGTAATTTGGATGTTGTTGGTGAGGATTGTCTGAATCAGGATTTCCAGGATTTGAGGATTTTCAGGATGGTAATTTGGATGTTGTTGGTGAGGATTGTCTGAATCAGGATTTCCAGGATTTGAGGATTTTCAGGATGGTAATTTGGATGTTGTTTGTGAATATTTTAATACTGTAAATTACAGTTACACTAATAGTCTATTAAGAACAGCAGATTGGTTCTTATTCTAAAATCTCTATTTTTCATGGATAATAAAAAAATAACATCCTGTACATCCTTTAATCCTGGGTATCCTGATTCTGACAAAAATACTATTGTTGTAACTCTCTAATTCTATTCAAAGCATCCTGATAATCTTCATTTTTACTCTGTTGTTGATATATTTTTGCTGCTTGTTGAAAGTCAGAGATGGCTTGAAATTTATCTCCTAAATTTGAATTGGCAAGTCCCCGGTCGTAGTAGGCTTGCGCGAGAAGCTAAAGTGACAGTTCCTGTCAACCCTATCCACCCTTGACTAAATAACCTTTGTTTCATAACTTTAGGTAATTTTTGTGATATTAATTTGATACTGTTTTTATAATAAATTATATGTAAATATGGACAAGTTTGGGCAACTCACGGACTAATTTATATTCAAAACCTCTTAATCGTGTGATTCCATAGTAGGGGTAAAGCATGAGCTAAACCCCTACACATCTCGGTTTTTAACTAAATATTTGGGTGCTATGAATTATGAAGGATAACTAATACCCAATCTCCAATTACCAAAACCAGCTAGGATCAAGGTAATCGAAATTGATATGTTCAAGCGTCCACTGGAGAGAAGTGTTTATGAATCTGGTTGTACTCCAGAACTGGCTAGATAATGCCTCTTTTGCTGTCTTATTCTGTACGATGTTGGTGTATTGGGTGGGGGCAGCTTTTCCGAGTTTATCGGTGACTGCGGCTTTGGGAACAGCCGGAATGGCGATCGCTAATTTGTGTATGGCGACTTTATTAGGGGCAAGATGGATAGAAGCTGGCTATTTTCCTCTGAGTAATCTTTATGAGTCTTTATTTTTCCTCGCTTGGGGAATTACTGCTGTACATTTAATTGCTGAAAATAGTAGTCGTAGTCGCTTGGTGGGAGTTGTCACTGCACCTGTAGCCATGGGAATTGCGGCTTTTGCGACTCTGACTTTACCATCAAATATGCAGGTGTCAGAGCCTTTAGTTCCTGCTTTAAAGTCAAATTGGCTGATGATGCACGTCAGTGTAATGATGTTGAGTTATTCGGCTTTAATGGTAGGTGCATTGTTAGCGATCGCTTTTTTAATTGTGACTCGCGGCCAAAATATCCAATTACAAGGAAGTTCTTTTGGTAATGGTGGTTATCGGAGTAATGGTTACAAATTACTTAAAGCAGGTGAGTTAGTTACATCTTTACCTGCTGTAGAAACTAATAGCTTTTCTCGGTTGGAAAGTAATAATAACGGGAATGTAACTGCGGTTTTAGATTTAGTCACTGTGACTGAAACCCAATCTGTAGCAGTCACTGAAACCCTTTCTCCTCAACGTCTTAACTTAGCTGAAACCCTCGATAATATTAGTTATCGCATTATTGGCTTGGGATTTCCCCTCCTGACAATTGGGATTATTGCTGGTGGAGTTTGGGCTAATGAAGCATGGGGTACTTACTGGAGTTGGGACCCTAAGGAAACTTGGGCGTTAATTACTTGGTTAGTATTCGCTGCGTATTTACATTCGAGAATAACTCGTGGTTGGCAAGGACGAAAACCGGCAATTTTAGCCGCGATTGGTTTTGTGATGGTTTGGATTTGTTATTTAGGTGTGAATCTTTTGGGTAAGGGTTTACATTCTTACGGCTGGTTTTTGTAAGTACATCACTTTTCCCCCTTTTCTTTTCAGAGGGGGGGAATTAAAAATTAGAATCTTCATCTAAATGAATTGTAAATTATCAATTATTTTAATTTTATGCTCAACTTTATTAACTGGGTGTTTTGGCTACCCGCGTTTACTCAGTTACCCATTTGATTCGGGGGGAAGGAGTCTTAATAGTTTTTCGTCGGAATTAAATCCGCAAATTTCTGGAAGATATATTGTCTTTACGAGCGATCGCCGGGGCAGTCAAGATGTATATATGTTTGATACAGTGACTCGTGATTTAGTATATTTGCCTGATTTAAATTCCTTTGATACAATTGCTTCTCATCCTGCGGCTTCTGCCGATGGTAAATTTATTGTTTTTGCTGCTAGTCGTCAAGGGCGAACACAGATTGTTTTTTATGATAGAGATGTGCGCCAATCACGGAATTTAGCTGGTGATATACAAGGAGAAGTCCGCAATCCCACAATTAGCGCTGATGGTAATAGAATTGCCTTTGAGTATAGTAATAATGGACAATGGGATATTTTGGTTTATGACCGTTTTGGTAGAAAATTGAATATTCGTCAAGATCCCAGTTAATCGAGGAGTCAGTAGGGGCGCAGGGCCTGCGCCCATTATGCCCATTACGCCCATAATTCACAAATTCAAAATCAATTAGAGACTTCCAAATAAAAAAATACCCCAAAATTTCTTGTGGTGCAGGCATAAAAAGCCTGCTAATAATATTAGGAGGGAACCAGATGCCCATCCCACAAGATTGGATAGCGAAGTGCTGCTGCAAGCAGTTCATCTTTTTTATGGAGTTCTCTTAATCAATGTTTTGTACAGATTCAATGAGCGATCGCACTTCCTGAGTCCCTTGAGATGGTTCAAAGGAAAGAGGAAAAAGGAATTAAGTAGGGGCGCAGGGCCTGCGCCCATTATGCCCATTACGCCCATAATTCACAAATTCACAATCAATTAGAGACTTCCAAATAAAAAAATACCCCAAAATTTCTTGTGGTGCAGGCATAAAAAGCCTGCTAATAATATTAGGAGGGAACCAGATGCCCATCCCACAAGATTGGATAGCGAAGCGCTGCTGCAAGCAGTTCATCTTTTTTATGGAGTTCTCTTAATCAATGTTTTGTACAGATTCAATGAGCGATCGCACTTCCTGAGTCCCTTGAGATGGTTCAAAGGAAAGAGGAAATTTACCTCTGACTAGCATTCGTAAACCCAAAGGTGCAAGACTGAGTAATCCTTGAAGATCGCGGAAATAATTACCAACTACCTGAATCCCAAATTGACGTTCATCAATCCAACCACCTTGTTTTACTAAATCTACTAAAACTTTGCGGTGACGAATTGCCCGACTATCACTAGCTTGCTTGCGCTCTAGAATGTCCTGTTTAATTTTGGTAATTTGCTCTAATGGGGCAACTTCCATGGGACAAACAGAATCACAATAAAGACAACGAGTACAACCCCAAACCCCTTGAGTTCCTTCGCTATAGTTTTCTAATCGTTGTTCTGTATTGCTATCGCGGGAATCTGCCACCATCCGATATGCTTTAGCTAAGGCATGGGGACCAACAAAGTCAGGATTAACTTCTATGGCATTACATTCAGAATAACAAGCCCCACACATAATACAATTGCCAGTCTGATCAAGGAGCGATCGCTCTTGTGGCGTTTGTAAAAACTCTCTTTCGGGAACTTGTCTACTGGCTGTACTTACATAAGGAGCAACCTTCTCCAAATTATTCCAAAAACCATTCATATCCACAACCAAATCTTTAATTACAGGCATATTCCCCAAAGGTGCAACTGTAATTTCTGGAGTAGTTGGAGACTGATTTGCAGATAATGAGATTTTTTCTAATCTGGCCAGTTCACTCCCGACATTTTCCTTACAAGCCAAAGCAGAACGCCCATTAATCCTCACAGCACAGCTACCACAAATTGTATTGCGGCAATTTTTGCGAAATGCTAAAGTTCCATCTTGTTCCCACTTAATCTGATTGAGACAATCCAGGATAGTATTACCTGGTTCTACCTCCAAAAGATAAGATTTGAAAACAGGGTGAGAATTTTCTTGTTGTCGAGTAATCTTAAAAATAACTTCCATGATTATCAATCCAAATCTTGGGTTTAAATCTTCTCTATTGCCTTACCCACTTCAAAAATCATGAAGCTAGGGAAAAATGAAGTCTGATAGTACAGCGTAGCGTAAAGTATAAAGATAGGTTTTCTTTAAGGCTTGAGTTGGCCGCAGCTTTTGTGCTTTTACTCTTAACCCTTTAATACTTAATACTTATTTTGTCAAGCCCTAGTAACGCAGTCTGGAAGTCAAAAGTCTGATGAAATAGGCTTTTCCTCTATTTTAAATGGTTGCTTCATTTACACCGCGACGGACTAGTACAGTCCGGCGTAAGTTAATGAACCATTCCAAATCTGTGAAAAGCTTATGCTGTATTCATTCTAAATTCTACATTCCGTCCTGCTGTACTAGTACAGCACGGCGTAAATAAAACAACCATTCTCAATCGCCAAAAAGCTTATGCCATATTATTTTTGACTTTTGACTTTTGACTTTTGACTTTCGCCTTGCGGTACTAGTTATAAAAATTCTACATCTTTAAATATATAGAAGTGTTAAAGCAAGTGAATATCTTTCCTCATCGCTATCCAATACCCAATAGATGTGGTAAATTTATTCTTCCCCCAGACAGACGTAGATAATTTGATTAGAGCTTTAAATCTGATGGTGATTAACAACGGGGATTTTTTACCCGGCTTTTTGTAGCTAGTCATTGATAGCTTGCGTGACGAAGCCGTAGAAACTCCCTTGATTTAACTCACTCACTCAAACAAAGCTAGTCTGAATAAGATTAACTTTTATAAAAGTTATGACATTATCCTTATGACAGTAAGAAGCTCTAGGAAAATCTCTACTGCTTTTTACCTCCTCAATTCCAGGGAGTTAGATCAAAATTTAGCTCAAATATAAATTTTAAATTCAAAAAATATTTTGCTATTATTATTTCATGCTACTATTTAATAGAATAATTACGAACTAACAAAATTAGGAACGATAGCCGTATAAGCACAGCTAATACTTCTTTTGTTTCTTCGTAATGTAGAGACTAGAAAATTCATGTCTCTATAGGCAGAATAAAAGGGTGTATGTCCGTCAGACCACATACAAATCATAATGCTGTCTTTAGCCCTATAATTGAAAGGCAAGAGAGAGCAGCACTGAATGTGAAAAACCTGTAATTTATTGGCTCTACGACTTTTTTGGAGTAGAACTAACCTGATTTGTAAAGGTGGCTTGAAGTTACACCGCACTCAGTAGCCCAAAGAGAAAATAATTTAATTTCTGATGGCCAATGATGGTTAAAATCGCCGTAAAATTACTGAAATTAATGTCTGTGGCAACTATGACTTATAGAACCCATTTGGGATAACTATAATGGAGTCTTTTGTTGCTGCCATATCAGCGGGAATTCACCCATCACCCTCACCTCTGTCACTATCTGGAGTCTAGTTCTTCGCTAAGAAGCTGAAGACTAAACAAGAGAGAAAATTTTTAAATGGCTAACGCCACGCTACCCTATCAGTTTGAAGAGATTAAGGAAAATTAGAGCATAATGACTGAAACTGCAACTGCCCCATTAACAGGAAAAACACTGCTTGCGAAAGTAAAAGAACTTTCGACTTTACCACGTCGGGAAAGAGCAAAGCAGTGTGGTTACTACACCGTTACTAAAAATAGCCAAGTTCGGGTTAATTTAACAGACTTTTATGATGCTTTATTGTCAGCTAGAGGCATTCCCCTCAGCCCAGAAGCACCAAAAGATGGACGCGGCCGCGAACCGACATACCGGGTCAGTGTTCATCAAAATGGTCAAATTGTGATTGGTGCAACTTACACCAAAGCCATGAACTTAAAGCGTGGTGATGAATTTGAAATTAGACTAGGTTACAAACATATTCACCTAATTCAACTTGGTGAAAGTGATAAACAATTAATCCAGTCTGATGATGCTGATGAATCAGACGCAGAAGCATAAATTTTTCACTTATCAGGGATAAGTTTCAGGTAAATACTGATGAATTTATCCCTAAAGTTACCGCTAATTAGTAGCCGTAGTTAAATAATTTAGTGGTATAAGACATAAAAAACTATTTGGCCTCTTCCATGAGTCACAAATTCTAGTAGAGTCTTGATTATTAATCAAGAAATCTATTGTTGCGGGAAGTTAGTCATGTTTTTTATGTCTATTCCACTGTCATTTTTAGAGTCATCGGCCAATACTTTACTGGAGTTTCTTAAAGATACACCAGTAGTTTTAGTGATGGCTTTTTTTGTTGTTTGGGTAGGTTGTTGGTTGCCAATAGTCGCAATTTTAGCCATTACCTTGAAGTGGCAAATACATAAATCTTTACAACCAGAGCAAAAAATTCCTTTATTGGTATCTCTCTATTTATTAGTCCCGCTAATTCTCTGGGGATTCCAATGGTTAAGATTGGGTTCTTTCCCTGATTATGGATTAGTAGGGAAAGTTTCTATTTTCGGTTCTTTATTCCTGGGTTTTGGCTTGGGTATTTTTAGTCTAGCTATGGTATTTTTCGGGCAAATATGCGCCGGTTGGTGCTATTTAGAAGCATCTCATATCAAATTAATACCATCTAGTTTATTAACAATTTCCTTAGTAGCTTTATTCGTGGGGGGAATAGAAGAACTGGTATTTCGGGGATTTTTATTGACTAAGTTAGAACAAAATTATTCAATTTGGTTAGCTGCAATTATTTCTAGCTCGATTTTTGCTGTCTTACATTTGGTATGGGAACGAAAAGAAACTCTTCCTCAACTTCCTGGACTATGGTTAATGGGCATGGTATTAGTATTAGCCAGATTAGCTGATGGGAATAATTTAGGGATAGCTTGGGGACTTCATGCTGGTTGGGTATGGGCGATCGCTACTATAGATACAGCAGGATTAATTACTTACACAGATAAAGTATCTGCATGGATAACAGGTATAAATAAAAAACCCCTCGCGGGGTTAACTGGCATTGTTTGCATTTTGGCAACTGGAGGAGTGCTTTTACTGATTAAATAATCTTTATCTCACGCCATAGTTCGACACTATAGCTAACGCCACACTGCGCTATCAACAAGCTCAGTGCATCGCTTCGCTCACCATAAAAGGCGCAGAAATGCAAAGAAGAGGAAAGTTACTTAATGGTAGTTAAAAACTGGCGTAAGCTTACCAGAGTTAGGGTTTGACCTAAATTTAGGGGTAACATGGATATTCCTTCTAAGCGAGATTGTACCCAACCTTCGCCCCAGTACCATTCGTGAAAGCCATCAATACCTCCACTGAGTAGTAAGCGCAGACAATTAGGTTTGACAACTTCTACTCGATGATGAATGGACACGGGCCCGGTCCAAGTTGTGAACTCAAATCCTGGTGGTAATTCTGTGGGCATTTCTGGAGGGAAACTTTGACCCAATAGCCATTTTTTTAGCTGTGCAGGATGAAGAATACTGTCATGAATAGCATCGGCTGATGCTGCAATTTCGATGCGGATTTGGCTTTGTTGAAATTTGCCTAGCATGGTAATTGGTTATTAGTAATTGGTAATTGGTGATTGGTAATTGGTGATTGGTCATTGGTAATTGGTCATTGGTCATTGGTCATTGGTCATTGGTCATTGGTGATTAAGTTAGCGTTTTCTATCTTTAACTCCTTCCTCCTCCTTCCTCCTTCCTCCTCCTGACTCGGTGACTCGGTGACTCGGTGATTCGGTGACTCCTGACACGAAACAACCTAAAATGTAAAAGTCATCTTGTAAAGAATTGTAAGGTTTTTCATGGCAGATCAATTAATTCGGGCAACAGCGGCTGATGGTGGAATTAAAGCTGTAGGTGTGATTACAACTCGGTTAACGGAAGAAGCTCGACAACGCCATAAACTATCCTATGTGGCCACAGCAGCATTGGGAAGAAGTATGGCTGCTGGTTTATTGATGGCTTCCAGTATGAAACGGGTAGGCTCTAGGGTGAATGTTCGCGTTAAGGGAGATGGTCTTTTAGGTGGTATATTAGCAGATGCTGGCTTAGATGGTACGGTTAGGGGCTATGTCGGTAATCCATCTGTGGAATTGCCACCCAATGATCAGGGTAAACTAGATGTTGGGGGAGCAGTGGGTGAAGGTTTTCTTTATGTAGTCCGCGATATTGGCCATGGCTACCCTTACTCTAGTACAGTGGAACTCGTTTCTGGGGAAATAGGTGACGATGTTGCTCACTACTTAGCAAGTTCTGAACAGACTCCTTCAGCTTTAGTTTTGGGTGTATTTGTGGGAGAACAGGGCGTAACAGCAGCCGGTGGCATACTGATACAAGTGTTACCCAAGGCGGCTAGGGATGAAGAGCTAGTGGCTACATTAGAATCACGGGTTTCGGCTTTATCCGGGTTTACTCCATTACTCCAAGCAGGTAAAACACTGACAGAAATTTTTAATGATTTGTTAGGAGATATGGGATTGAACATATTTCCTGAAAGTCAGATGTTACGCTTTCATTGTGGCTGCTCTTTTGATCGGGTGCTAGGGGCGCTGAAAATATTGGGAGAAGCTGAACTGCAAGACATGATTATAAAAGATGATGGTGCAGAAGCAACTTGTGAGTTTTGCGGTAATATTTATCAAGCAAGTAGTGAGGATTTAACCCAGTTAATTGCCGATTTGCAAAAAGAATCTGCAATTTCTGGTTAATGTAACTAGTCACACTCAAACCAAACAACAGTAATGTTATTGATAGGAGTGATGAATGCCAATGATAGGTTTTTTTAGATGGGAAAGTTAGGATAGCAAACATACAGCAGAAGTCACCGAATCAGAAATAAAGCTGGCTTGGTGTCTGGCTTTGAATTCAGATTCTGTACTTTATTGATCTGCAATCTGCTGTAAAATTATCTATATTGATCTACCTACTTTCATATTGCTATTCAATTAGTGTGGTGTGAGCAATGACAGAGCGGGATATTCCAGATAATTGGTCTAAAGACCAAGCAGGAGAACCAATTGGGCTTGGGCCTAACTATATAGAAAATAATCAAACTGCTGATACTGCTGCTATTGGTTCTCATTCTCAGTCCGTGAAGAAAATAAATAAGCAAGATAGCGCAGATTTGGCTATAAATAATGATTTAGAAGGACAACCACAGGGGATTGCCCCTACATTTAATCTCAATGTTTTCATTGAGAAATTGCCCCGCTGGACTAAAAACTGGGTTCCGTGGGCAATAATCCTGACTTTGATTCCTGGTAGTATGGGGTTTCTGGCTATATCCATGCTGTTTAAGCTACCTTCTGCTCCTAACTGCCCACAAATTTTCTGGCCTTTGGCTAGTGCGTCGGTGAGGTTACACTGCGCTTCCTTAGCGGCTTCTAAGCAAACAATTAATGATTTGCTGCAAGCAATTACTCTAGTTAAACAACTACCAGAAAATCACCCTTTGCGGGGGGAAATTAATCGTCTTTTGGAGGAATGGTCACAGGATATTCTCAAGTTGGCTGATGAGAGTTTCCAAGC
This sequence comes from Dolichospermum sp. DET69, assembly GCA_017355425.1. NCBI lineage: Bacteria > Bacillati > Cyanobacteriota > Cyanophyceae > Nostocales > Aphanizomenonaceae > Dolichospermum > Dolichospermum sp. DET69. Next base: position 4,446,963 of record CP070233.1, on the reverse strand, counting down.
GGGGAATCTGGAGGAAGCGATCGCTACATCTCGAAAAATTCCTACTGATCTCAAAGTTAGTGAACTGGTAGAAGAGCAAATTCAAAAATGGCAGACGATTTGGTCAAAGGCTGAAGGCATTTACCAAGAAGCTGAACAAGAACTGCGTCAACGACATTGGCAATCGGCTTTTATGCTCACAGCTAGATTGCTGCGGGTAAATAATAAATACTGGGCTAGCACTAAATATGATCAATTAAATAATATTATTGTTACGGCGCGGGAAGATGGGGATAAACTTTATAAAGCAGAAGATTTAGCAAAAAATCGCAATGTAGATAGTTTACTCAAAGCTATTAAATTAGCTGAAGCGATTAAACCTGAAAGTTATCTATATCAAAAAGCTCAAGAGTTAATCTCAGGATTTGCCCGAAAAATGCTCAAATTAGCACAAGCTCAAATGAAAGAGCGCAATGCTGATAGAGCTTTGGAAATTGCCCGACAAATTCCCCCTATTCCGGAATTACAAGGGGAAGTTGATGATTTCATGGTTTTGGGTGAAGCGCAAAGAAGCGCCTTTTTGGGTACTGTCGCTGGGTTAGAAACCGCGATTTCCCAAGCTCAACAAATAGATGCTTCTAGGGATGTTTATAATGAAGCACAAAAATTAATTGCTCGTTGGCAATTGGAAATTGAAGATGTGGCTCGATTAGAAAAAGCCCGGAACTTAGCCAGTCAAGGCACAGTTAATGATTTGACAGCAGCTATTTCTGAAGTAGAATTAATTCCTGGTAATAATCCCCGTTCTACAGAAGCTCGTCAAGAAATAGGCCGTTGGCGTGGTCAAGTGGAGACGATTGAAGATAGACCATATTTAGATCGAGCTGAACAAATAGCAATTAATGAGGATGTTAGCTCATTACAAACAGCGATCGCTGAACTTAATCAAGTTCGTTCTGGTAGGGCATTATATCCAGAAGCCAGGAAAAAGATTAGGCTCTGGACAGCTAAAATTGAGCGGATTCAAGATCAACCGTATTTAGATCAAGCTAAAGCATTAGCTGACACTGGTGATTTGACCACTGCTATTAGTGAAGCCAAAAAAATCGCCTCTTCAGGACGCGCTTTATCTGGTGAAGCCCAATCATCAATAGACCGTTGGCAAGAGCAAATTCGCGCTAAAGACAGTTGGCAAAAAGCCAAGCAAGTCGCAGTTAATGGTACACCACAGGCTTTAAGTGAAGCTATCCAGTTGGCAAATCGGGTCTCTAGTCGTAATAGTTTACGCTTAGATGTCAATATTGCCATTGACCAATGGAGTCAACAACTGTTAGAAATGGCACGTTCCCAAAGTGAGGTGGATGTAGCTAAAGCCATTGATACGGCTAAGTTAATCCCTCGTGGTAGTAGTGCTTACACTGATTCTCAGGAACAAATCAGAACTTGGCGGCAATTTATGATTCCCAAATCACCACCTAGTCCATCAGTAGAATCTACACCTGAACAAACACCAGCAGTTCAACAATCTCAGCCTTCAGTAAACCCTAATTAATTTAGGTTCTAGCGAATTACTGTATAACTATATTGATTAGTTCACTCAAATATACCAGACCATCTAAGTTATTCATACTCACAGCCCCATCATCACACAAAGACCACGGCGATTAAAATCGCACTCTTCGGAATTTTGCTACGTGCCGCAACGCTGTCAGGTCTAAAGAGGCGCTCGTTTCTCACTTACCGCGAGGTCTTATCAAGGTGGGGACTGAACAGATTCGAGAAATTATGCTATCTTTACTCAACGTTTTTCAATTTAATTAAGCGGATAAAAAAGCTGTTAATCTTCATAAAACCTGGCGGTATGCAGGAAACTCAGTCCTTTTAAGGCTGAGAAGGAAGCGACACGTGGCAATATCCCGAAGAGTGCGGTTTTAACCGCATTGAATCTTAAGTTTTAGTCAGGTTTTTTGATTGGAAACCTGAAAAACCAACTCCCATTTCTGGGGTAATGTTAGCCTCGACCAGTTATAAGAGCTTGTTAGTCCGGTAACACTGTTCCTGTTACCTGAAAACTGTTTAATTACAAGCGACAGGGCAGGGAACTAGCTACGCATTCGGTGGGGGTCGTGACTCAAATAACGGCTACCCTAACTTTCTGTATGCTAGGCAAACGACTATGCTCAGGGTGATCTGGTCAGTACAGCTTGCTTGATTTCTCTTGCAAGCTCAGTCCCTTTAGGGCTGGGTTACTGACTTCTATCTAGGCCATTTGATTTTCAATCGCCCAACGTGCTAATTCAGTCCGGTTGTGGAGATTGGTTTTGCCCAACATATTGGACACATGGCTTTCAACAGTTCGCTGACTGACATTTAGTTCTTCAGCGATTTCGCGGTTTGCTAAACCTCTGGCTACAAACTGGACTACTTTCAGTTCTGTGGGGGTTAACTGGACATCGAAAGGAACTTGGATGCGAGAACCGTTATCACCGCCTTTCGTTTGATGTTCTTTCCAACGCACAGTTTGCTTCAGTGAAGATTCTACTTGTGCTACGAGTTCTTCAGGTTCAAAAGGCTTGATCATATATACGTCAGCGCCTTTGTTTAAACCCTTCACTCGGTCTGCACTTTGACCTTTAGCTGAGAGAAAAAGAACAGGAATCCAACTAGTGCGTTCAGTTTGTCGTACTTGCTCGACAAAAGTGTATCCGTCCATTTCTGGCATCATCACGTCACAGATGATCATATCTGGAACTTCGGTTTCTAGAAGATTCAGAGCTTCTGAGCCATTTGCAGATGTGATGACTTCGTAGCCCCGGAACTCTAAGTAATCCTTCACCAGCAAGATGAGGTTAGGGTCATCATCAATCAGTAGAAGTCGTTTGTGGTCTTTCATGCTGGGTTCTTTCATAACAGTGGCACTTCTTGCGCTTCGATCCATTAAGGTATTGATATAGTTATCCCGTATGGTGGATGACTTCGGATGTTGTCTTTTTTCCCACTTAACTTACTTTAACCCACCGAAGTCTTAAAAGTGATAGTCACTTTCAACAGACTTGCAAGTAAATGGAAAAAGTCTAGTAAGGATACGTATAGCAGTAGTCTTTATAATGCGTTATTATAGATCCATTTGAAAGGTGCAGGCTCAAAAGCCTTGATTAAATTATCGTCCTTGTGATTCACAAGTCGGTATTTTTTTCAAGATGACCCTAGCTCAAAACTCACCCGCGCTTCCATTGGCATACTGCTGCTTTACTTATCCTTCGGATGTGAAGCCTCTATCAGAGGTTCAAAATCAACCGGGGAATGTTTTGGCCAAGCATGGGTTAAAAATACAGATTTTTTCACCATACTACTTGCCAACCTACTAGTCTTGGATGACCTACTTTAATGACTTCTGGGTTTAATTGGCGATACCAGACCCCATCTAGGTAAACTACTATTATCGTTCTAGAACAACAAACACGCAAGTTTTTGGCTTGATTTGCGAAAATGTCTATGGAATGACTGTGTTATAACAGATGGGGTTATCGCTCCCCCAGACCTTGTTAACAGCATTCCTAAGTTCTAGACTAGCTGATTTGTAACAGAATTGAGTATTTATCTGTTTTTTTTTTGAATTGGTAATTGGTGATTAGTAATTGGTAATTAGTGATTACCTATTGCCTATTGCCTTTTACCTATTCCTTCTTGCCCGTTCCCTAGTAGTTTTAGGGATGAGATGACTGTTCGTGGATCATTATAGTGTCTTTAGACCTGAGAGGGAAGCGACACGGGCGGTTTTAACCGCATTGAATCTTTTTCATTACCGCCTTGGAGTTGGGAAATTCGGGGTACTGTTGTGATGTACTTTCAACGGGACAATTACCGATTCAAATTTCTCAACCCTGTACGCATAATGTTTTGCTCACTCATAGCCTCCCATTTCTGGGGTAATGTTAGCTTCGACTGCGTTATAAGAGCTTGTTAGACTTGCAACACTGTTCCAGTGACCTTAGAACTGTTTAATCACAAGCGACAGAGCAGGGAACTAGCTTCGCATTCCGGGGTGTCGTGACTCAAATAACGGCTACCCTTAGACTATGCCAGGGTGGTCTGGTCAGTACAGCTTGTTTGATTTCTCTTGCAAGCTCAGTCCCTTTAGGGCTGGGTTACTGACTGAGTAGATCCCTGATTACAGTTCTATAACAATTTCCCAAGTTTGCAAATAAAGTTGTCCATATCAAAATATTCATTACTTACGCAACAAACCCTGACAACTAAAATAATTGGATATTTGCACTTAAGTATCGCCACCCTAGCCTTAGTTCGGAAACCCGTACACAAGCCATGATTGCCATTATGTCCCAGATAAAGCTAAATTAGCACTCATGAGTCGAGAGTGCTAATTTCTAATTTAGAAAAAATTTTGTATGGCAGCCGTATCTTTAAGCGTTTCCACCGTTAAACCCCTAGGCGATCGCGTTTTCATTAAAGTGAGCGCACCCCAAGAAAAGACCGCAGGCGGTTTATTTTTACCCGATAATGCTCAGGAAAAACCCCAAGTTGGCGAAATCGCCGCTGTTGGACCTGGCAAGCGGAATGACGACGGTACTCGTCAAACAATGGACATTAATGTTGGCGATAAAGTGTTGTACTCCAAGTACGCTGGCACTGATATCAAGCTGGCGACAGAAGAATATGTACTGCTTTCTGAAAAAGACATTTTAGCAATCGTTAGCTAAATTGGGCATGGGTGATGGGTAAAGAGTTTTCCTAATTACCTGTTCACCATTCACCAATTGTCAGAAAAAATTAATTAATTTACTACCGGGATTTAGACTTATTATGGCAAAGCGCATTATTTACAACGAAAACGCCCGTCGCGCTCTAGAGCGTGGTATTGATATTCTCGCTGAAGCTGTAGCTGTTACCCTTGGACCTAAAGGTCGTAACGTAGTTTTAGAAAAGAAATTTGGCGCACCACAAATCGTGAATGATGGTGTCACCATCGCTAAAGAAATTGAATTAGAAGACCACATCGAAAATACTGGTGTAGCTCTAATTCGTCAAGCTGCTTCTAAAACCAATGACGCTGCTGGTGATGGTACAACCACAGCTACGGTTTTGGCTCACGCTATCGTTAAAGAAGGCTTGCGGAACGTTGCGGCTGGTGCTAATGCAATTTTATTGAAGCGCGGTATTGATAAAGCATCTGCGTTTTTAGTCGAAAAAATTGCTGAACACGCTCGTCCTGTAGAAGATTCTAAGGCGATCGCTCAAGTTGCAGCAATTTCTGCTGGTAACGACGAAGAAGTCGGAGCTATGATTGCTCAAGCTATGGACAAGGTGGGCAAAGAAGGCGTAATTTCCCTAGAAGAAGGGAAATCTATGACCACCGAATTGGAAATCACCGAAGGGATGCGTTTTGATAAGGGTTATATTTCCCCTTACTTCGCTACCGATGCAGAACGGATGGAAACCGTTTTTGATGAGCCTTACATCTTGTTAACTGACAAGAAAATTGCTTTAGTCCAAGACTTAGTTCCTGTCCTCGAACAAGTAGCTCGTTCCGGTCGTCCTTTGGTAATTATTGCTGAAGACATCGAAAAAGAAGCTTTGGCAACTTTGGTTGTTAACCGTTTACGCGGTGTTCTTAACGTGGCCGCTGTGAAAGCTCCTGGTTTTGGCGATCGCCGCAAAGCCATGCTAGACGATATCGCAGTTCTCACCGGTGGTCAAGTAATCACTGAAGATGCTGGTTTGAAACTAGACACCACCAAGCTAGAAAGCTTAGGTAAAGCTCGCCGCATCACCATTACCAAAGACAGCACCACAATTGTTGCTGAAGGTAATGAAGCTGGTGTGAAGGGTCGTTGCGAACAAATCCGTCGTCAAATGGAAGAAACCGAATCTTCTTACGACAAAGAAAAACTGCAAGAGCGTTTGGCTAAATTGTCCGGTGGTGTAGCTGTAGTTAAAGTTGGTGCAGCAACCGAAACCGAAATGAAAGACAAGAAACTCCGCTTGGAAGATGCTATCAATGCTACCAAGGCTGCTGTAGAAGAAGGTATTGTTCCCGGTGGTGGTACAACCTTGGCTCACCTTGCTCCCGTGTTGGAAGCTTGGGCGCACAGCAACCTCAAAGATGAAGAGTTGACTGGTGCTTTAATCGTCGTTCGGGCTTTACCTGCTCCTCTGAAGAGAATTGCCGAAAACGCTGGTCAAAACGGCGCGGTTATTGCTGAAAGAGTGAAAGAGAAGGATTTCAACATTGGTTTCAATGCTTCTACCAACGAATTTGTTGATATGTTAGCTGCTGGTATTGTTGACCCTGCTAAAGTAACTCGTTCTGCTTTGCAAAACGCTGCTTCTATCGCTGGTATGGTGTTGACAACAGAATGTATCATTGTTGACAAGCCAGAGCCTAAGGATGGCGCTCCTGCTGCTGGCGCTGGTATGGGTGGAGATTACGATTACTAAAATCTTTTAGTAGTTTTCCTAGTTTAAATAATGGCCGCTTCCGTAAGGGGGCGGCTGTTTTTTTGTCTCACGCAGAGGCGCTCCAGGCACGGAGAGAATATTGAGCTTTAATTCAATTCACAGTCAAAAGTTCATCTAGTTTACGTTTTAAGTCTGGAGATGTCATTAATGGATTATAAATTTCCCCCTTGTAGGGTTGCCAAACATAACTAGAACTAAACGGTTGGAAACCTGGTAATGTTTCCACTTCCTGTGCAAGTGCTGTAGATAAAACTAATCCTGGAATAGATAAATTAGGTAAATCTTCTATTAGTTCACTATGGGTTCTAAATTCATCAACTTCTACACCAACTAAAGCATAATGAAATGGAGGAGCAAACCGTAAACTTGAATAGAGTCTTAGACCTAACTCTGTCATTAAATAAGCACTTTCAGGGTTATCTATTCCTACTTCACTAAGATTATTTGGGCAAACCCGACACCACCAGTTTTTTTCTATATCCTGAAAAGTATCTGTACGAATTTGGAATTGGCTACCATTTGAAAGTATCCATAAATTTCCCATTATTTTTAATACTCTACCTGGGGTTGCAAGTCAGAACTTGAGGACACATAGTTACACAGAACTTCTTAAACAACATAATCAACTTAAATCTAAAATTGATAATTTTTCAGAAGGAAAAAAATGGCTTGATCAAGTGGAAAATCCAATGGGTCAACATTTCATAGATATGCGTTATTCTAGTATCGAACCTGATGAATTAAATTACAAACGCTGGTTATACGCATATACAAGTATTAAAAGTTGGTTACTGAAGCAAGCTACTCAACTTTAAAGAGGTGATCAAATGCAGGAAAATTGGCAGGTTTTACTAAAACAGGAAATTACAAACCAGTATGTACAGAAGTCACAGGAATGGGTTGATGTAAATATTTCTACATCTGGTTTATTGAATTTGACTATTGTTAGCGATCGCTTTATAAGTTTATCTATTCCTCAACGTAAAGAACAAATTTCTAACTTACTTAAATCACAAGTTCCTCATTTATCTCCTGGTTTTCTCTCCCTATATACACTTCAAGAAGCTGAATCACTTAATATTTCACCACCACAGACTTTTGATCCAGCATCAATACATACTTGGCAAGATTTAGCTATCCAAGCAGCAAACCCACAAAACCAACCAACAGCACCTCAGCGCGAACTTAGTCTACCCAGAACAGTGACATTTTATTCTTTTAAAGGAGGAGTAGGACGCACTACGGCATTAACTCATGTTGCTTGGATTTTAGCAATGCGGGGACGTAAAGTTGTGGCTGTAGATTTAGATTTAGAAGCACCTGGTTTAAGTACGGCTTTTAACCTGCAACCACAACCAAAATATGGAATTGTTGACTATTTTTATGAACGTTCCTATTTACCAGAAGAAATAAAACCGAGTATTTTCATTACTGAAATATTTGGTGAAGTGAGAATACAAAACGCTAAAGGAAGATTATTTGTTGTTCCTGCTGGTTGTCTTAGTCTTGATTATATTTCTAAGGTTGATGATCTCCATGCTAATACTGTTATTGATGGAGATCAAAATCTTTGGACTGTTTTTAAGCGGGAAATTTACGAACAATTAAAACCAGATATTCTTTTAATTGATTCGAGAACGGGAATTAATCAATGGGGAGCTTTATCATTAATCCAAGCTGCTGATGAAGCAATTATGTTTCTTTTTCCTAATGAACAGAATAAACAGGGAATAGAACTACTTTTACAATCACTTCAAAACCTTAATAAATTATCAATTAATTTTGTTTTTTCTCCCGTCCCTGATGTTACTAAAATCGGTTTATCTAAAGTAAAATCTATTTGGGAATCATTGCTAAATAGGATAAAAACGACAACCAATGAAAACTATGAAACAGATGAAGATGAGTCGGATTTAGATAATTCTCAAACTTCAATAGAAGAACTTTTAGTAGTTCCTTATCTTTTGCCAATTGCTTTAGCTGACAGCTATCCTGCACCAGGAATGCAAGATTACTACACTAAAATTGCTAACTTAATTGATGAAACAACTGATGAAATTAACCGTAGCAATGTTTTAAATACTATAGATCAGCGATGGAAAATTATTGAAAGTCTGCAATTTCCTGAAGTAAATGCTGCTGATCAAAGACAAGATTTGAGCCTATTATTTCAGCGTACAACTGATTTTGAAAGATTCTTAGATGACACAACTTGTTTAATTAGAGGACGAAAAGGAACAGGTAAAACTGCGTTATATTGGCTTTTTTTAAAACACAAAATTGTTGCTCAAAAACTAGCTCATGGACGGTTAGATAATACTGTATTTTTGTCAGCACATGGTAGATTTCAGGAAAGTCGCCCATCTCGTGGGGATTTTGAATATATTCATAAAAATTTGCAGGAAAATAGTGGCACATGGGAAGCTTTATGGAGAGCTTATTTACTGCTTAGATGTCATCAGGAACATTTATTTAAGTTTCCTAAAGGTAGGAAAGGTACAAAGTTTGCTGAACTGAATAAAATCATCAATAATTTACCTAAAGAAAAATGGCAGTCTGAATGCACTCAAGCCTTATTAGAATTATCTACTAACTCTGAACTATGTCTTATAGTCAAAGATGCTATTAACATTCTTCTTAATGAAGAAGTCGGAAATAATTCTCAAAAACTATGGTTTCTTTACGATGATTTAGATGAAGATTTTCCTGAAAGAGAAGGAATAAGACAACAAGCACTCACTGGCTTATTTCAATTAGTTCAATCTTGTGATGCTAACAGATTAACAGAAATTAGATTTAAAATTTTCTTGAGAGAGGATATATGGAATCTTTTAAGTTTTGATAATAAAAGTCATTTTACTGGACGCGATATTATTTTACAGTGGAATAAAATTGACTTTTTACGGTTAGCACTTCGTCAAGTAATACAATCCAAAGATTTCAAGGATTTAGTTGATCGATCCTCTCCTATTGCTGTTGAAAGTATTGATCAAGCTAGTGAAGATGTGATTGATAAAGCATTAGAATTACTTTGGGGAAACCGTCGTCGAGGTGGAAAGAGTGCTAAAAACGTATCTCGATGGGTTTATGAACGATTAACAGACCCAAGTGGTACTACTTTTCCTCGTAGTTTAAGTATATTCCTCAAAGGAGCAAAAGAACAAGAACTAACCTATAAAGGACAATCATCAAGCAAATTCCGTACAGACCGCCTACTTCAAGGTAAATCGCTAGAATTTGGATTGAAAAAAGCATCAGAAAACCGCTGCGAAGAAATTAAAGAGGAATACCCTGATTTAACTAAATTTTTTGATTCTCTCAAGGGTAAATTGGCTTTCTTATCTAAAGAACAGTTACGAGAAGTATGGCAAGATTTAGCGCCTGATATAGCAGGTTTTGAAGAATTTGTTTCTTTTTTAAGTGAGATTGGTATTATTGAATGGCGCGAAAAAGAGAAACGCTATAAAGTTGCCGATATATATGTGTATGGTTTTGAGATGATTCGTCAAGGTGCAGTATAGAAATATTCTGAATACTAACGTCGGTTGGGATATCCTGAAATTATTGTTACCAATGCTTTTAAGAAAAAACAACAAAAATTACCAGAAAACCAGAAAGAAAAAGCTATCAACTATATGAATGATTATATTAAACGTAACCAAGAAGGAGCATATTATGAAGAAAATTGAACAACTATCAACTCTTGATAGAATGATGCAAAGCCCCGATTTTAAAGCTAAATTTGCAGCAGGATATCAGGAATTTTTACTATCTGAATTGTTAATCTCTATTATGGATAATGATCATATATCCACTGCTCAATTAGCCGAAGAAGTTAATATTTCTCCTGCTGTTATTCAAGATATTTGTTCTGGTCAGCAAAAAGATATGAACATTAGTAATTTTTTACAGACAGTTCAAGTATATCTGAACAAGAACTAACGAAACGGATTAAAAGAATTTTATCTTTACATCTCGTTTCAGGAATGCTCAATGATTTAACTCCAGAGCAAATGAGAATTTTCGATGAATCTGTAAAACGCGGGGGTTAAATGGGTTATTTATTAGATACTAATATTATTCAAAATGCTCTTGATAAAATTTCACACAATATACTGATTTTATTTATCTAATATCCTGATAAATAAATCTGGTGATAAAATTTGTGTTCCGTGATAATGTTTTAATGGCAGAATATGTTTTTTATCAAGAGAAACTAAATAATCAGCACTAATTTCATAAGCTGCGGCTAAAAACATATTATCGTTAGGATCAATATTATCCAAGATTGTCGCCTGATAAGTACCTTGAATTTTAATTGCTGTGTAAAAAATGGCTGTCAAAATATCTTTGATATCAGTTTTATCAATATTTTTTGCTAATAATTTTTCAACTAATTCCTCTAATATTTGTGGAGAAATTACTAGGTTAAATCTACCTCCTCGCCAGAATATAATAATTTTACAAGGCGCACTATTCGGGTTTTTACTCAGTAAAGCCGAGATGAAAACAGATGTATCTACAATTACTAAAGGTATTGGTGAATCAAATTTTTGAAAAGACATTATAAGAAATCCGATTCATTTAATTTTTCCGATATTCTTCCACTAGCTGCATAAAATTTTTGCCAAACTTGCTCTTCACAGTCATTGGATAAAGCTAAAACTTCACTGATAGTTTCTGCAATAATACCTTTTGCTTGTTGTTTATAATTTACTGGTGGTTTTTCTTGATGATTTAATCCCAGTTGTTGAATTAACTGTTGTAATAACCATTGTTTATCTTCAATGGAGTAAGTTTGTAATATTTGTTCAAGTTCTATAATCTTAGGTGATGGCATAAGATTTTTTATAGGAAAGGTTGATTCAGTCCTATTATATCACATTGGTAGTTAACACAGAATTAATATGATCTTAGCAACTTTAACCCGCACCGACTCAGCACAAAGTTTATTATCCCAAGTAGCTCAAAAAGTCGCTACAATTCCAGATAGGGAACAGCAACAAAATATTGCTGGTTGTGTAGAAGTTCTCGCAGGTTTACGGTTTGAAAAAGATTTGGTTCGTCAATTTCTCCGGGAGGATATTATGAAAGAATCTGTAATTTATCAAGATATTTTGCAGCAAGGTAGAAAATTAGGTGAAGAAAGTTTAATTTTGCGTCTTCTAAATCGCCGTTTTGGAAATGTTGATCAATTATTAATTCAGAAAGTGCAGGTACTATCTGTTGAACAATTAGAAGATTTGGGAGAAGCGTTATTTGATTTTTCTGAAGTTGCTGATTTGGTAACTTGGTTAAACGGAAAAATTGGTAATTAGAAAAATAAGATTTTTAAAAGAGACGCTATTTCCAACGTCTCTAAAGTTCATTAAAACTCCGCATTTTCTGGTGTGCGCGGGAACGGAATCACATCCCTAATATTCCCCATACCCGTCATGAATTGCACCAATCTTTCAAACCCCAAACCGAAACCAGCATGGGGAACGGTACCATAACGACGCAAATCTAAATACCACCATAAATCTTCCGGGTTCATACCTTGTGCTAATACCCGTTTTTCTAAAACATCAAGTCTTTCTTCCCGTTGTGAACCACCAATAATTTCGCCTATTTTTGGTGCGAGAATATCCATAGCACGAACAGTTTTTTCATCGTCACTCAACCGCATATAAAAGGCTTTAATTTGCGCGGGATAATCTGTGACAATCACAGGCTTTTTAAACAGTTGTTCCGCTAAATAACGTTCATGTTCTGATTGTAAATCTGCACCCCAACTGACAGGATAATCAAACTTAACATCAGCTTTTTCTAAAAGGTTGACTGCTTCTGTATAAGTCAATCTTTCAAACTGATTGTTAATAATATTATTCGCAGTTTCTAAAACAGTATTATCAATGCGTGAATTGAAAAATTCCATGTCTTCAGGACAAGTTTCCATCACATATTTAAAAATGTATTTAAGAAACTCCTCAGCCAAATCCATATCACCTTCTAAATCACAAAAAGCCATTTCTGGTTCAACCATCCAAAATTCGGCTAAGTGACGGGAAGTATTAGAATTTTCAGCGCGGAATGTGGGACCAAATGTGTAAACATTAGTAAAAGCCATAGCCATAATTTCGGCTTCTAATTGGCCACTTACTGTTAAATATGCAGGTTTACTAAAGAAGTCTTGGCTATAATCAATTTCTTGATTTTCTGTTTTCGGAACATTCTTTAAATTGAAATTAGTAACGCTAAATAATTCTCCAGCCCCTTCGCAATCACTAGCAGTAATAATGGGAGTATGTACCCATAAAAAGCTCCGTTGTTGAAAAAATTGGTGGATAGCAGTCGCGCAAGCATTTCTCACCCGGAATACCGCACCAAAGGAGTTAGTTCGAGGACGCAAATGAGCTATGGTTCGCAGAAACTCAAAGGAATGACGTTTCTTTTGCAGAGGATAGGTATCAGGATCAGCGTCTCCGTATACTTTCACTTCATCAGCTTTTAATTCTATGCTTTGTCCTTTTCCTTGGGAAGCTACTAGGACTCCTGATACTTCAACAGAAGCACCTGTATTGATTTGTTTTAATATTTCTTGATAATCTGGTAAATCTTGATTAATAACAACTTGCAGATTACCTAAAGATGAACCATCATTAACTTCCAAAAACGCAAATCCTTTTAATTCGCGTTTTGTTCTTACCCAACCTTGGACTACCAAAGTTTCTTCCGGTTTTCCACTTCTTAATATTTCAGCAATACGGCGATTTAGCATTTTATACAATTTGTGTTTTTTAAAGAATTTCAGATACCCGACTTCTTTGAGAAGTTGGGTATCTTTTAATTAGGGATTTTTAAAATCACCCCACCCAAGATTTTAATAACCAACCTATAATAACGCCTAAACCACCAAAACGGATAGCTTGCCAAAAAGGTCTTTTCAGGGTACTCCAAGAAAACAACTGGCTTTCTAGGTTTATTTCTAAGGTTTCCAACTGTTTTTGAATACGGTTTAACTCAGCTTTAATTTCTGGAGTCTGCTTTCTATTTTGCTTTAAATTCTTTAATTCTTGTTGCCATTGTGCCTTTTGTAGTTCATCTTTCTGCACTTGGGTATATCTATCTTTCAAGAATCGCAGTGAAGTCTCTACTTCCTCTAGTTCCCGTGCAAAATCTGACTGGGGATCTTCCTCTAAATTAGTCATTGGTGATTAGTCATTAGCTATGATGATTAAATCATAACTTTTACTCTTAACTCGGCACTTAGTCTTATGTCTCAAACTAGCCAACTAAATGAAGTTAGCACTCTAGAACTAGCACAAGCTCTCATGGAAAGGTTGAGTATCTCTCCTGATGATTGGCATCGTCTCAAGTCTAACCGCAATGCCCGCGCTAGTGAACAGGCAGCCGCTGCAATGGTATTTTTGGTTAAAAATGAACCCCAAGAAGCACAGGCAAGGCTACAACAAGCTGTAGGCTGGTTAGATAAGTCAATTTCCGCCCCTCCTTGCCCAACTCACGGACACAAATGAATTAAGAATTAAGAATTCAAAAACTCCTGTTCCCTATCACCGTCGCAAAGATAATAACCGACGGCTTTGTAATTGCTTACAAAGCGTGAGTTCTGTGCCTTTGCGATTCCATTTTACTTGATCAAAAATCTGATGTAGTAAAGACATACCCCGTCCACTTTCTGCTTCGTCTGGTGGTAAATAGTCATTGGGATCACTATCACCTTCGAGGGAGGGAGTGAAGCCGCTACCTTGATCTGAGATAATCCACCAATACTGATTATCTACTAAAGAGAAACGAACTACGACCGATTTGCCGGGATCAAGATTATTCCCATGTTTAGCGGCATTTACTAGGGCTTCTTGAAGTCCTAGTCGCAGTTCTGATTGTAATTTTGCGGGAATATCAGTCAAGAGTAAATCTAGGATTGGACAAAGATAAAGAGTGGAGGCAAAACTAATTGTCCCCCAATAACGCCCAACTGGACGAAGAGAAATGGTAATCACAAGAGAAACCCCGTAGCTTTTATTTAGCTAGACATCAGTTTGCTTTTTCAGGCATTCTGATCAAAATTTAGGTAGTCATGCCGCTTTCAAACTTCCGTCTGTAAAACTAAATTTATAAAAATGCTAAAACATAGACACTTAGCAGGATAATTCATTATGGCTTATTTACAATTTGTTAAAGTTAATCTGTTCAAAGATAGCAGATGAATAAAAACTGCTATCTTTGAACGGGAAGAGAAAGATATTCTCGTTAACTGCTGGTTTGTAATCAACACAATTCTATTTACCTTTTTTAAGAGTCTATGCAGCTTCGATTTCTTTAAAACAAAATGAGTTTCTATTTTTATGTGATTTCATTCTAGCATTATCAGTAAACCAAAAAGTTTTTCCCAAAGAGTGATTTTTACGGAGTGCTGACGCTATTGCTACAGACGCAGCAGGCATCACTAACAAAATACGACAGATACTCATGTACTATAGAATACCAAATATATAAGAAATAGTTATCATAATTTGCACTGGATCAAAATATGAAATGATGAAAGTAGTGTGTAGCATATTGGCTGAAAAAATTGACTGTTTCATCTCTAACAAAAGCCACGCGGGGCGAGTCTACAGAAGAACTCGTTTTAACCGACTCAGAAACTCTTGATGAGGTTATTCAGTGTTTAGTAGAAAATTTTTCGATTGAAACGCAAGGAGCCTGTGACCAACAAACTTTATTCGAGATTCTGGTTAAAGCAGCCAGCACTGGAGACAGTATTGAAAACACAGCTAAATTGTTAAAAAATATTCCGACAGCTAATGATATTAGATATCATCTCAATAAAATTAACAATTTTGAGGAATTAGAAGCGCAAATAAATCAAGCATTAAAAAGTCGAATTCCTTTAGGATTAAAAAAAGGGTGTTTGAAAATAGCGATTGATTTAAATTTAATTTGTTATTATGGTCAACCAACATCGTCAGAATTACCCTACATATATCGAAGTGAAGCTAAATCTGGTACTAATTCATTTTATGCCTATGCCACTTTATATGTTATTAGTAATAATAAGCGTGTAACTCTAGCAATAAGAGGTGTTCGCCAATTAGATACTAGTGTGGCTTTAATTACTTATTTATTAGCAGAACTTGAATCCCTAAAAATAAATGTAAAAAAACTCTATTTGGATAGGGGATTTTTTAATACTCCTGTAATTAGATGGTTACAGGCATTAGATATTCCCTTTCTTATGCCTGCTATCAAGACTGGAAAAAAAGGAGGAATCAAACAATTCCTCAAGGGTAAAAAAAGTTATAAAACTACCTATACTATTACAAGAGACAAAGATGATTTTGTCACATTTGATTTATGGATCGTCTGTAAATATAGAAAGGGAAAGCATAAAAAGCATGGGGTTCAATACTTTGTTTATGTTGCTTATAAGGTCAAAACAAATTTAAATTATATCTATCAAGATTATCGAAAAAGATTTGGCATTGAAACCAGTTATCGTCTGAAAAATATTTGTCGAATTAAGACGAATAACAAAAATCCAGTCTTGAGATTACTATTCATTGGAATATCCTTTCTTCTAATTAACATCTGGGTGAATCTACTATGGCTCAAAATCAGTCGTAAAAGGAAAGGTAGTAGATTAATTTATCGCACACTTTTTACACTCAAACAGATGTTAGCCTTTTTATCTCAAGCCCTACAGAAGAAATATCAAGTCGTTGAAAGCATTTATATTCCATCCGGTTAGCGTCAAGAAATTATTAACCAGCTAATCATAAGTAATTATTATCTATACTATGTCTGCTGATTAGAGTATCGGGAATAAAAAAGTATTTTATACTACACAGTATTTGGCGATCTCCCTTCAGGAAAAAACTTTTTGGTTTACTGATTATGAGTATTCACTAGACTACAAATTTTTGATTTAAATTTTGGTAAAGAAGTAACTAATTTTATCCTGGTTCTGATAACACCAAAAAAGCGGCTGCTTCTACATGGGCAGTTTGAGGAAAAAAGTCGGCAGGTTGCACCCTTGTCAGTCTATATAGTCCATCTTCGCAAAGTAACTTTAGGTCACGGGCAAGAGTGGCTACTTTACAACTGACGTAAACAATTCGAGATGGTTTCAGATTTCTTAATGTTTTGATAACGTTAGCTTCACATCCTTTTCGGGGCGGATCAAGCAAGACCACATCTGGTATAATTTCCAAATTCTGGAGAATTTTTTCCACTGCACCTACTTGAAATGTCACATTATTAATTCCATTTTCTCGGGCATTGACAATTGCTTGTTCTACTGCTGTTGATTGCAATTCTAAGCCGGTGACGTGCTTTGCTTGTTTGGCTAAGGGCAGACTTAAAGTTCCTATACCACAATAGGCATCTACTAGGACTTCATGACCTTGTAAATTTAGTTCTGATTGAATTACCTCTAAAAGTGCCTCGGCTGTTTCTGTATACACTTGGAAGAAGGTATCTGGTCCAATTTGAAAATCCAGTCCGGCGAATTTTTCTCTCAGGTAAGGAATTCCAGCTAGACAACGGGTTTCTGATCCAAATATAGCATTTGTGCGATCGCTATTGCGGTTAAGAGAGACTCCTACTAACTGAGGATAACGCTGTAACCATTGTTGTGCTTGGGTTTCAATTCCTGGTAAATTCCAATCTTTGACGACCAAAGTTAGCAGAATTTCCCCTGTGCGGCGGCCAATGCGTAAACCCAAATGGCGAATTAATCCTTTGTGCCGAGTTTCGTCATAAATTGTCCAACCCTGCTTTTGGATATCTAATTTGATTTCAGCTAATAAAGGATTTAACCGCTGGTCTTGCACGGGGCATTGATTCAAGTTGATTAATTTATGAGTACCTTTATGGTAATAACCAGCTTGTACCTGATATGTTGCAGACATACCAATCGGATAAGTAACTTTGTTGCGATAGCCAAAGGATTCAGCAGCGACTAAGACTGGATCTACTTGTGGATTAACAAAACCGCCAATTCTTTCTAAAGCTTGAGTTACTTGATTTTGTTTGGCTGTTAACTGGTACTTATAATTAATATGTTGCCATTGACAACCACCGCATTTATCAGCGACAATACAGCTTGGTCGCACCCGTTGAGGCGAGGCTTGCAATAATTCCTGCACCTGACCATAAGCGTATTTTGGCTTAACATTGAATAATTTGACAAGTAAGCGATCGCCGGGTATCGTATCAGGAACAAAAACCACCCGCTGCTCAAAGCGTCCAACACCGTCACCAGTGTCGCTTAAATCAGTAATTTCCAGTTCGATAATTTCATCTTGTCGCCACATTGTATTAGTCATTAGTCAGTTGTTAGGGAATAGGGAACTTTCTCACCTTCTGGGCAGTGTTCCTTAATGTCGAATTGTAAATTCATTTATCCCTATCTTCCCATACACTTCACTAATGTTCCTCTAAGTCGGTAAACTAGCAAATATAAATATTTCAGGTCATTTAGATAATCATGACTGTAATTAGCCAAGTTATTCTCCAAGCTGACGAAGAACTGCGTTACCCCAGCAGTGGCGAACTCAAAAACATCAAAGCATTTTTGGAAACAGGTGTAAAGCGGACAAGAATCGCTGCTACCCTTTCAGAAAACGAGAAAAAAATCGTTCAAGAAGCCACCAAAAAACTTTGGCAAAAACGCCCTGACTTTATCGCCCCCGGTGGTAATGCTTACGGTGAAAAACAGCGGGCTTTGTGTATTCGGGACTTTGGCTGGTATTTACGCCTAATTACCTATGGCGTACTTGCTGGTGACAAAGATCCCATTGAAAAAATTGGTTTGGTTGGTGTGCGGGAAATGTACAACTCTCTAGGTGTTCCTGTTCCTGGAATGGTAGAAGCTATCACTTCTCTCAAACAAGCGTCCTTGGATTTATTGAATACAGAAGACGCGGCCGAAACTGCACCTTACTTTGATTACATCATTCAAGCGATGTCTTAATCAACCGCCTGTACTATAGTAGAAAACAGGATAGAAACTCTTTACTTCCTCACAGTTGGTATTGGCACTCCCCGCAGTAGGGGCGTATTGCAATACGCCCCTACTTTCAGGCATTGCCTTAGATGTATAGTTCCGGACCTGATCCCGTTGGCCACGAATGACGGAATCATCTCTGACAGGCGTAACTTTTCAAGAGTCCCCCGATAGGTTTTTATGTCTTATACTGACAAGTAGAGGCGTATTGCAATACGCTTACCGAATATTACATAACTGAACTCAAGTTTAGGTCTTTATTTAGTAAAAAATCAAAATATTAGCAATGAATCATCTTAACTGTATAATACCAACAAGCCTAGTAATATTAACATTAGCTACTCCTAATTTAGCCTCTGGGCAACTTGGTAAAAATCATCCTCTAGCCAGTAATCAAACAATATTATTGGCTAGTCAAAAAACCCAGTCAACTAAACCAGCAACAAAAAAAGCCACCTTATATATAGAAGGGGAAAAAAGCACAATTACACTCAAGCTGTACCAAAACCCTAGTTTTAGTACCTACTTTCCCTCAGACGATTTTTTAGTAACATCTAGTAGTTCTGAGGAAGGACAAGGAGTTGAATTTATTGCTAACTTTGGTAATAAAAAAAATGAAAATGCTTATGTTCACTTTGCTTTTTTGAATAATTTTCAGAAATATTCACAAGTTAGCAAATTTGTCAATAGCAAAAATGGGTTAATTTCTGGCAATAAATGGCGCGTAGTGAGTCGGACAAAGAATACATTCTATCCTTGGGTAAAAGAAAAGATTGTTTTTAGCCAAGGCAAAAACATTGTTGGTAGTATCTACATTGGAGAACAAAAGGGTAAAGCATTTTATGTAATTACCCAATTTCCGGCTGAATATGCTGATGGGTTTACACCCAGGGCTGATTTGATTTTACGTAATTTGGAAGTTAGTTATTAATAGATAATACTGCAAATACTCACCTCAATAATTTTTAGATGAATGTAAGACAAAATACATTTATACGCAATGTCATGAGTTGAAAATTTCCAGAAAAAAGCCATATACTAATAGACTTTCAACCTCTTCCCTGTTTTTTGGTGTCACAAATAAAAGACATTTGCTATTTCTGATAGTTGTTAACTCTGGCACTAAACAAATAATTTATGTAAACTAATGATTAGTAATATGAAGAATTATAAAGTTAATTCTCAATTTATAGTCAGCGAAGTTGAACTATGTCAAATCTTACTCATACAAAAAATCAATCCCGCGTTATCGTTATCGGTGCGGGTATAGGTGGACTTACAACCGGGGCGTTATTGGCACACAGAGGTTATAACGTCCTAATTCTTGACCAAGCAATAGTTCCTGGTGGTTGTGCTTCCACCTTTAAACGTCAAGGATTTATCTTTGATGTTGGTGCAACCCAAGTTGCAGGTTTAGAACCTGGGGGAATTCATCACCGCATTTTCTCAGAATTAAATATAGAATTACCCGCAGCCACGCCTTGTGACCCAGCTTGTGCGGTATATCTTCCGGGAGAGTCAACACCGATTAATGTCTGGCGTGATCCTCAGAAATGGCAAGCAGAACGCCAGAAACAGTTTCCTGGTAGTGAATCTTTTTGGCAATTATTAACAACTTTATTTAATGCTAGTTGGGAATTTCAAGGACGTGATCCTGTTTTACCACCCCGGAATTTATGGGATTTAGGACAATTAATCCAAGCAGTGCGTCCGAGTACCTTGATTACTGCACCTTTCACATTATTTACTGTAGGGGATGCTTTACGATTATGTGGGTTAGGAAAGGACAAAAGACTGCGGACATTTTTAGATTTACAACTGAAGTTATATTCTCAAGTCAGCGCCGAAGAAACCGCTTTACTTTATGCAGCTACAGCCTTGAGTGTGTCCCAATCACCCCAGGGATTATATCATCTGCAAGGGAGTATGCAAGTATTGAGCGATCGCTTGGTAGAATCCTTAGAAAGAGATGGTGGCAAATTATTAATGCGTCACACCGTCGAAAAAATCAAAGTTGAAAATGGCCAAGCCAACGCTGTAGTTATTAAAAATCAGAAAACCGGAGAAACTTGGACCCAAACAGCAGAACATATAATTGCAAATGTCACCGTTCAAAATTTAGTTCAATTATTAGGAGAAAATGCTCCTGCTGGATATAAACAAAGAGTAGAAAAACTCCCCCCAGCTTCCGGTGCATTTGTAGTTTATTTGGGTGTAGAAAAAAGTGCAATTCCTCCTAATTGTCCACCGCATTTACAATTTTTATATGATGTTAATAAACCTATTGGTGAAAACAATTCTCTGTTTGTCTCTGTAAGTCATGAAGGAGACGGCCGCGCACCAATAGGAAAAGCCACAATTATTGCTTCTTCCTTTGTTGATTTTACTCCCTGGTGGCATACTCAAGATTATCAAGGGTTAAAACAAAAATTTACTCAAGAAGCAATATCCAAACTTTCTGAATATTTCTACTTGAAACCAGAAACTATCATTTATGTAGAAGCTGCCACACCTCGTACCTTTGAGCATTTTACAGGACGGGAAGGGGGTATTGTTGGTGGTATTGGGCAAAGAATTCCTACCTTTGGCCCCTTTGGTTTTGCGAATCGGACACCTATTAATAATTTGTGGTTAGTGGGGGATTCAACTCATCCTGGAGAAGGAACTGCGGGAGTGAGTTATTCAGCTTTGACAGTAGTTAGACAAATTCAAGCTCAAAGTTAATAGTTACAGCGGTTTTCGCTCTTATGAGGTACATCTTAGCCCCCTCATCGCTTGCGGGGAGGGGGTTGGGGGTGGGGTTCTTGTACCTCATAACACAAAGGAAGTGCTGTAAATAAATGCAAACACTAATTAGACTGAAAATTGAAAAATTGATTGAAGATAATCAAGAATATTTTTTAGTAGGGGGTGGGGTTTCCCTGCCCGCGATTGTATTGCATCCCCACGATAACCGCTATATATAAGTAGGTTAGCATTAAAAATTGTCGTTATGGCAAGGCAAGAGGCAAGAGGCAAAAGGCAAGATTGAAGAGGGTTTGGGCGATTTTACTTTTCTTTACACAGATTGGTTTTATTCTGTTCACCTACTTAGTTAAAGATTTGCCATTTGAAGAGCAGCAAGTATATTTAGAAATAAATAGAAGACAATTCAAATGGGAAAAATGTAGAAAACATTATTTTTACCAAAAAGGTAATAATTCTCTTTGCTGCCATAAAATCAGCATTCCACTGAACATGACAAAGGAGATCACCAATTGACGGAATTGTTTTTCACTGATTTTTTGCAGAACTAAATGTCCCAAGTAATTGCCAGGTAATGCAGCCAAACCAAGGACAATTCCATAACCAATGTATGGTAATTTGAAAGCTCCAAAAAAACCATAGACAACCACTTTGACGAGATGAACAATCACTCGATTTGTTGCCTGAGTTGCTAGTAATTCCTCTTTTTGTAAGCCATAGTTAATATAAAGTGGAGCTAATACAGGCCCCATGCTGCCTATCAAACCAGATAAAAAAGCATAAGCAAAACCTGCTGGGAGAAAGTACCAAGTTTGGACGGTAAAAGATTTCTCCTCATTTTTGAAGAAGTAACTTATAGCCGAAAAAATGAGAAATATGGCAACTAAAATATTTAACCAATCTAATTTAATTTTTGTGAGTGTAAATGCTCCTAAAATTCCGCCAAAAACTGCTCCGGGTAACTCCCATTTGACAACATCCCAATTAATTTTTTGCCAATAGACAAATACTCGTTCACTGTTGCCAAATATGCCACTGATAGTAATTACAGGAGCAATAGCTGCTGCCCCTATGAACATTCCCACAATGGGCATGAGAATTAATGAACTCCCACCACCAGCTAGTAAACTGATAAACCAGCCGATAATGCCAGCTAATGCCAACCAAAATATTGTCATAAATTATTGAATAATATGTTTAAGTGGACAAATCAGGTGATTAATTTTTACTTTACGCTCTAAATGATTGATAACCCCTACACAGTACAAGGTTGGCATGGCAAACTTAACTTAGTTTATGCTAAACGCCAAGATTCTACTCAGTTGATTTACAACCACCATCAAGCCCCTTTTAAGGTACAACGCCCTTTTTATCCAGAAGGACAAGAAGTTTGTCATAGTGTGATTTTACACACTGCTGGCGGCATTGTGGGGGGCGATCGCTTATCTTCCCAAATTCACCTCCAACCCCAGACAAAGGCATTAATTACCACCGCAGCCGCAAGTAAAATATATCGTAGTAACGGGCTATTAGCAAGACAAATCGTAGATATTCAAATTGATGCTCATGCTTGTTTAGAATATTTACCCCAAGAAACGATTTTATTTAATGGGGCAATTTATCGCCAAGATTTGCGGGTAGAATTAGCTACAGATGCAAGTTATTTGGGCTGGGAAATTACGAGATTTGGAAGAAGTGCCAGGGGAGAAAAGTTTTTACAGGGAGAGATGCGATCGCACACGGAAATCTGGCAAAATGGTATTCCCCTATGGATTGATAGGCAAATTGTCCCCGGTAGCGAAGAAGTATTTCATAGTCCTCATGGTTTAGCGGGAAACCCCGTTGTGGGTAGTTTTATTAGTGTTGGTTTGCCAATATCACAGGAAATCATTAACCAAGCGCGTTCTTTAATCATTCAAAACTCTAATGCTGGGGTAACTCGCTTACAACATGGATTTTTGTGCCGATATCGTGGTAATTCTACATCTGAAGTCAGAAGTTGGTTTACAAATATTTGGCAAATGTTCCGAGTATCTTGTCTAAATGGTGGTAATTGTATTCCGAGAGTATGGCAAATTTAAACAAACTACTTCAGACACAGGGGAGAAAAAAATGCATCTAACACCGCAAGAACGAGATAAGTTATTAATTTTTACTGCTGCTTTAGTAGCGGAAAGACGAAAAAATAGAGGATTAAAATTAAATTATCCAGAAGCGATTGCTTTTATTTCTGCTGCGATTTTGGAAGGGGCAAGAGATGGTCAAACCGTGGCAGATTTAATGAGTTATGGAACAACTTTATTAACTCGTGATGATGTCATGGAAGGAATTCCAGAAATGATTCATGATGTCCAAGTAGAAGCCACTTTTCCTGATGGCACAAAGTTAGTAACTGTACATAATCCAATTTGTTAGTCAAAAATCACTTAAATATATGAGAAAAAAATTGAGGTAACAACATGGTAGCACCATACCGATTAACATCAGTCAATATTCGAGGTTATCGTCCTTTTAGAAACTTGGAAGCTCCATTACAACCATTAGAAATTATTGTTGGTGCTAATGGGGCAGGAAAATCAAGTTTATTTGAATTTCTCAAATTTTTGCGAGATAGTCTTTATTACGATATCCCTCCTGAAATAATTACTGGTGCTATTGGGCAGCAGATTTTTCATATTCCAGGACCAGCTAAGTTTGAATGGGATATAGAAATTGATACAGGTCGTCCAATTGGTATTAGATATTTAGGGGAACTTATGGGACCGGTTGGTAGAACCCAAGTTTCCTATGAAAGAGTAGAATCATCTAAACCTTTTAATGATAAATATAGTAATCCATACATATATATGGATATTCAGGGTAATAAAGGTGTTATTAGAGAACCTGGAGAAAAAGGATTTACAGCTTTAACACAAGATGAATTAAAACAAGAGATTGCTTTAAAGCGTTCTAATCAACTAACGCTGAATACGATAACAAATCCATCATTAGAAGCTTTATATAACTTACGTGAATATATTCGTGATTGGAGGTTTTATAGTTCTTTTAACATAGGAAATCAGAAGATTCGTCAATCAGTTCCCATTGAACAAGAACCAATTTTACATGAAGATGCAGGTAATTTGAGTTCAGTTCTTTTCTATTTAATGACTGAACATAGAACAGCATTTGATGAACTACAACAACATCTTCGTTCTGTAATTCCTGGTTTTAAAGGTTTAACCGTAAAAGCTCGTGGTGGACCAGGAGAAGTTATAGCTTTTTGGCAAGAATCAGGTATTGATCAAGAGTTAAGTCTTGCGGATTTATCAGATGGAATTTTGCGTTTAATTTGTTGGATTTGTTTATGTGTACTGCCAAATCCACCATCGTTAATTTGTATTGATGAACCAGATCAAGGTGTACATCCACGGACACTACCTGTTTTAGCTGCCTTATTTGAGAAAACTTGTGAACGCACACAAATTTTATTGGCAACTCATTCATCTTATTTTTTGACGCAGTTTGATATTTCTCAAATTGCAGTAATTAGAAAAGAAAATGGGGAAGCAAAGTTTATTAAACCTGGAAATTCTCAAGTTTTAATTGATATGCTTGATGATTTTGGCTCAGATGAATTAGAACAATTACACCGTAGTGATGAATTAGAGAGACTTCCATGAAAGTTGAAATTTATGTAGAGGGTACATCTCTTGAAGAAGGAGTCAGGAGTCACCGAGTCAGAATCAATCCGTCTGGGATTCAGACCCAGAAAATTTTTCAAACCTATGGTAAAAAATATCGAGGTTCTAGTGATGCTCGTATAATATTAGGAAGTGCTAGATATCAAGATATTGCCGAAAGATGTCCGCAAGCTTTCCAACCCTTTGTAGAATTCTTAGAAAATCTTTAAATTAGGAAAAAATTATGATACCCGGAGAAATCATCACCCCAATAGGGGAAATTGAATTAAATGCAGGTCGTCCAATTACTAAATTAATAGTAGCAAATGCAGGAGATAGACCCATTCAAATAGGATCGCATTTTCACTTTTTTGAAGTTAATACTGCTTTAATTTTCGACAGAGAAAAAGCGCGAGGAATGAGATTAGATATCCCCGCAGGTACAGCCGTGAGATTTGAACCAGGAGATGAAAAAGAAATTACTCTAGTTCCCCTCATTGGTACTCGTCAGATATATGGATTCAACGGCAAAATTAATGGAAGTCTGTGACATACTCCACACACTCCCTTTCAGGTGAGTGTAGGCTTCTCGGCGACTCCTCTATGAAGACATTAACCGAGCTTTAAAGCCCTATGCCCTAGGGACTTTTTGAGATAATTTTTAACTTTTTTGATAGGCTGCTTTTGGTGCATTTAATTGAGTTACACCTACTGTCAAGGATTATATCAAATATTTGAAAAAAAATCAAGAAAGTGTTCATTCCGCACTTCGTGCCGCTTCGCTAACATCGCCCAACAATACTGATTAAGCTGCGCTTAATTTTGCTCGTTGGGCAATTCGTCACTTCCGCGTATTCATCTCATCACCTCCCTATCGGGTAGGTGAGAGGCTTCTACTGTTTAAGCTAAAATTTTGCCCATAACTCTATTTAATTAAAAAAAGGATAAAGTATGCCATACAGAATGGATCGTCGCGCTTATGCTGAAACCTATGGACCCACAGTAGGTGATAAAATTAGATTAGCAGACACAGAATTATTTATTGAAGTAGAACAGGATTTCACAACCTACGGAGATGAGGTGAAATTTGGTGGTGGTAAAGTGATTAGAGATGGCATGGGACAATCCCCAATTTCTAACGCTGATGGTGCTGTAGATTTAGTGATTACTAATGCTTTAATCCTCGATTGGTGGGGAATTGTTAAAGCAGATATCGGCATTAAAGATGGCAAAATTTACAAAATTGGTAAAGCTGGAAATCCCTATATTCAAGACAATATAGATATCATTATTGGTCCGGGGACTGAAGCTTTAGCAGGAGAAGGAATGATTCTGACAGCGGGGGGAATTGATACCCACATCCATTTTATTTGTCCTCAACAGATTGAAGTAGCGATCGCATCAGGGATCACAACGATGATTGGTGGAGGTACAGGACCAGCCACAGGAACAAATGCCACAACTTGTACTCCTGGACCTTGGAATATTTACCGAATGTTGCAAGCCGCAGATGCGTTCCCTGTCAACATAGGATTTTTAGGGAAAGGCAATACAAGTCAACCCCAAGGACTAATAGAACAAATTGAAGCTGGAGTAATGGGGTTAAAACTCCATGAAGATTGGGGAACGACTCCCGCCACAATTGATACTTGTTTAACCGTTGCTGATGAATATGATGTGCAAGTCGCAATTCACACTGACACCCTCAACGAAGCCGGATTTGTTGAAGATACTATTGCCGCTTTTAAACATCGTGCTATTCACACCTACCACACGGAAGGGGCTGGAGGAGGACACGCACCAGACATTATCAAAGTTTGCGGACAAAGTAACGTTTTACCATCTTCTACTAACCCCACCCGTCCTTACACTGTCAACACTCTAGATGAACATTTGGATATGTTGATGGTATGTCATCACTTAGATTCCAGTATTCCTGAAGATGTATCTTTTGCTGAATCTCGGATTCGGAGAGAAACTATCGCAGCGGAAGATATTCTTCACGACTTAGGCGCGTTTAGTATGATTGCATCTGACTCACAAGCAATGGGGCGGGTAGGTGAAGTCATAATTCGGACTTGGCAAACAGCACACAAAATGAAAATACAACGGGGAAGCCTTGCTGGGGATGGTAATGCGGATAATGTACGAGCAAAAAGATATATCGCTAAATATACAATTAATCCGGCAATTACTCATGGTATTTCTGAATATGTGGGATCAGTAGAAGCAGGAAAATTAGCGGATTTGTGTTTGTGGACACCTGCGTTTTTTGGTGTCAAACCGCAAATTGTCATTAAAGGAGGCATGATTGCTTGGTCACAAATGGGTGATGCTAGTGCTAGTATTCCCACACCGCAACCTGTATATATGCGACCAATGTTTGGCAGTTTTGCGGGTGCGAGAAATGCAACATCATTAACTTTTATTTCTCAAGCAGCTTTAGCAAGAGAAATTCCTCAACAATTAAGTTTAAGAAAGTTAGCAGTTCCAGTTTCAGGAACTCGTCAAATTACTAAACTAGACATGAAATTAAATGATGCTTTACCTCATATTGAGGTAGATCCTGAAACCTACGAAGTCCGTGCGAATGGTGAATTATTAACTTGTGAACCAGCAACAGTTTTACCAATGGCACAAAGATACTTTCTGTTTTAGAAAATTAATTATGATTCAGCAGAAGTCAGAATGTTTAATAAATTTCTAGATTTTCAGGTAGAAATACAATTGAGGGTGGGGAGACCCCAATTAGGAAACCCAAATTAGGAAACCCAAACTGAGGGCGGGGAAACCCCGCCTATGGTATTTTACCCTAAGTCAAACAGCAATATTTCTGAGCTTGAATTACTGCTAATTGTGATTTTTTCTTCTCCTGTAATTTCTACTCCATCTCCGGCTTGCAATTCGTGATTATTGAAATTTACTTTACCTTTAGCTATTTGTAACCAAGCATAACGATGATCTTGAAGATGATAATTTACAACATCACCTGTTGCTAAAATTCCCGCATATAAAGAGACATCTTGATAAATAATTACAGATCCATCTCTTCCATTTTCAGAGGCAATTAAACGTAATTTTCCTTGCTTTTCTGCTATGGGAAAAGCTTTTTGTTCATATCTAGGTTTTAGTCCTTGCTGATTTGGTAAAATCCAAATTTGCAGTAAATGTAATTCTTCAGTTGGAGAAGGATTAAATTCACTGTGCATAATCCCAGTTCCTGCACTCATTACCTGGGCTTCACCGGGAAGAATTACCGAACCTGTGCCTAAACTATCTTTATGTTCTACTGCACCTGATAAAACATAAGTGAGAATTTCCATATCTTTATGTCCATGAGTCGGAAATCCTGCACCAGCAGCTATGAGATCATCATTAATTACTCGCAAAGAACGGAATCCCATCCGCGTGGGATCATAGAAGTTGCTGAAGGAAAATGTATGATAACTATTGAGCCAATCAATTTGACTATGAAACCGAGAATTTCTATCATGAATTACATAATTAATTGTATTTTGAGTCATGATTTTACCTCACTATTAATAATGAATGGCATTTATAAATCGCTAAATCAGCAGTAGTTTTTTAACTTTTTATATAGTACAGTATATACAGATAAATTCACAAGTACGCACTTAAAAGTCAGATACTTACCAAAAACATACTATAGCGACTAATTTTATGACTTACTATGTTATCTATGATGGCAACTGCAATCTTTGTGTGACTTTAGTGCAGTTGTTGGAGACTTTAGACCAAGGAAAGCTCTTTCGTTACGTTCCTATGCAAGATGAGGAGAGATTATCCCAATGGGAAATTACTACTACAGATTGTCAACAGGGGATGATGTTAATTGATGGTAATGCTACCCAAAGACGTTGGCAGGGTAGTAATGCGGCTGAGGAAATTGGGCGATTATTACCTATGGGAAGCTTATTTGTCGAGGCTTATCGGGCTTTACCGGGGATGAAATGGGCAGGAGATAGGTTTTATGAACAAATTCGGGATAACCGTTATACCTTGTTTGGTAAGCGATTGCAAACCTATCAATCAGCATACTGTGTAGATGGTAGTTGTCAAACACCCTCTTAAAGCAAAGGTGGGAATGGGCGTTAGATGAGCAGAAAAGATCATGATTTTTACTCACTTGGCCGATTAAACACCTCTAAAATTTGCCGACAAACCTGTTTTAACTTTTCTCCAACTTCAGCAGAGGGTAGAGAATCGCCAACAAAACTCCATATTTCCACTGTCGAAAGTCGCCAAACTTCACCACGATGATCAAACCCAGCAGCTTCTACACCAATAGCGCGACGATGATTATTTACAGGATCTTGATAAAATCGGATTTGAATTAAAATACTCCGACTGCGCCAAGATTTGCTAACACCAGGAAAATGAAATCCAATATCTATGGAATCTGGGTCTACTAATTCTCTGGTTTCTGGGTCATTGTGCCAAGGTTTAAGATCAGATTTGAGATCAGGAAATTCGTATTTAAATAGATTTACTACTGTCGCAATTTTGCTGGCAAATTCCAAATTTGTGGCTTGTTCGGCTGCGTTCACTCAACAATACTCCTATATTCGGTTGGTCTGTGGGGAAGATAAGGACAGAAAAACCTGATTTAACTGTAACGGTTAATTACATAGCGATCTAAAATAACACTGTGAATCTGTAAACAAACAAAAAATTAATTTCCATTTATGGTGCGTCAACGTTCTATCTTTTCACTGATTTTTGTATTATTAGCAACATTTTTAATTAGTTGTGGTAGTCCTAGTGTTGCTACTGTACCACCATCTTATACAGCAGCGGAAGTTGCAAAAATTCAGGAATATGTTCCGGGAATTCAGATGGTGCGCGATCGCTCGACCGAATTGAAAAACCTGATTTCTCAAGGTGAATGGATTAAAGTGGGCAATTTCATCCATGGACCAATGACAGAAGCTAGGTTAAATATGACTTATATCATTCCTAACTTGGCACGGCAAAATCAAGCTAAAGCCCGGCAAATCAGCAAAGATTTGTTACAGGATCTAGTAAGAGTAGATCAAGCTGCCTCTACGGGTAATACTAGCCTAGCTTTAACTAAGTACAAAGAAGTTTTTGTAGATATTGACAACTTCTTAGAACTAGTTCCTGAAAAAAGTAGCTAAAAGTAGGAGTCACCGAGTCAGGAGAAGGAACAAATAAATTTCTTCCCCGGCTTTCCCTGCTTCTTCTTGGCTTCGAGTCTTGAATCACAAAATCTTGAGGTAATAGGGTGATAGGGTGGAGAGGAAGACTCTTCATTCTTCACCCCCTGACTCAAGCGTAAAAACCATGAATGTAGTAATTATCGGCTGTGGTGTAGTTGGGGCGGCGATCGCCTATGAACTCAGCCAAGTTAAAGGTTTAAATATCACTGTTTTCGAGGAAAAACAACCCGCACAAGGTTCTACTAGTGCCGCCCTCGGTGTATTAATGGGCGTAATTAGCAGTAAAATTAAGGGTAGTGCTTGGCGAATGCGACAAAGTAGCATTGAACGCTATGGAACTTTGATTCCTGAATTAGAAGCAATTACAGGGCGAAAAATCCCTTGTAATCGTCAAGGAATTGTGATGCTGTTGTCAGAAGATTTAGATCACCCCTTGGAAAGCGGCGTTGAGGTACTGTCGGAATGGGAACAACTGCGGGAAATTCGTCAATCTCAAGGTTGGGAATTACAAGTTTGGGATCAAGAACAATTACAAAAATTTTGTCCCCAAGTTAGTCATCCGCAAATTATTGGCGCTGTCTATTCTCCCCAAGACTTACAACTAAATGCCACAGCTTTAACTGTATCTTTAGTAGATGCCGCCCAACGCAATGGTGTAAAGTTCAAATTTGGTGTATCTGTCACTGGCACAGAAACCCCACCACCACCACCACCAACACCCTTACATATCAAAAAAGGATTGGGAGCGGCTCATAAATGTAATTTTATTGAAACTACAGAGGGTAAAGTTAGCGCTGATTGGTTTATCGTGTCAGCCGGTTTGGGTTCAACGGCTTTAACTGCCCAATTAGATCAAATGGTGCAGATCCGTCCAGTGCTGGGACAGGCTTTATATTTAAGTTTAGGACGAACTTTAGGAAATCCTGATTTTCAACCGGTGATTACTGGTAATGATGTGCATATTGTACCGATGGGTAATGGTGATTATTGGGTGGGGGCAACGGTAGAATTTCCCGATGATGAAGATCAAGTATCGCCTAGTCCAGAATTATTGGATGCTGTTAGACAACAAGCGATCGCCTTTACCCCAGATTTAGCCGCAGCGAAAGTTCTCCGTACTTGGTCAGGATTGCGTCCCCGTCCCGAAGGCAGACCAGCACCAGTAATTGATAAACTACCCGGTTTTACTAATGTTTTGCTGGCTACTGGACACTATCGCAATGGTGTCTTACTCGCACCTGCAACAGCAACAGCCATTCGAGAAATGATCTTAGCTGAAGATTCTCATTCTTGAATTTTCAAGATCCCCGACTTCTTCAAGAAGTCGGGGATCTACACAAAACTAAGTAGCATCGGTTCGGTATAACGTCATCTGCATCAGCGGACGGTGATGCAAAATAAGCTGTTGTTGGTATTTTTATAGAACCTATTTTGCAAAGAAATTGTTCTACTTCACTAAATCTAATATCTCTCATGATCTTGATTTAATTCATCTAACTTAGGGTTAATTAATATATCTAACTTAGGGTTAATTAAAGTAATTTAATTAAAACATAAGCTTTTTATAGCAGGTTAATTCCAGTTATTTTATTTTGGAGATATAAGATTATGTTGCAAACAAATTTGCCAACTTCCAAAACAGAAAAAGATGCTTCTTTATTTAGCTTTGATGAAAATTGTTTGTCTGAATTAAGTTCTGAACAAGCTGCTAATATTGCTGGAGGATTTACACTGAAAAATAATACACAAGCACCCAGAACTTTTTACAATTTTGGGGAGAAGTTACCCCTACAACAACAAACTTTAAAACCGGGGGAGAGCGGTACTTATCCGGGAGAGTTTCTTTTATATAACTCTTCAACAACAAAGCCGGGAATTAGTCCAGCCATATTTAATGCAGATCCTGCCGGTTCATTCAGTTTGAATCAATCAGGAACTAGTATAACTCCTATGGATCTTAACTCTTCTAATGGGATGAACTCTTCTAATGGTAATGGGGCTTGCTAAAAAAGCAATGAAAAATAGATTTTGAAAAAAAGCCTCTAGAACTTAATCTAGGGGTTTTAATTTTTAATTACTTAAACCACTTCGCAGGAATGAACTAAAGGTAATAAAGGTCCTATTTGTTCCTGTCCATTTACGGCTAATTCACTGTGACACAAATACAATTTATCAGACACACGCGCCAGCAAATCGGCGATAATTCTTTGTAATCTTTGTTCTTCGGCTAATTGTTCATCTTCTGCTGTCCAAGGTTGTCCTAACCTATCCCGTAAAAATAAGGTAGCACCATATAAGGTGGCAGCACCACCTTTAGCCCATAGTGGTGAACCAATATCTAACCAAAAATGCCAACGGTGATTGTTTCTACTTGCACGGTACTGAAATATAGTTGCTAAAGTTACAGCTTTTCTATTGCTACCGATAGGACGCACTGGATAGGGGTTGGCGGTAATTGTCCCCCGTCGCAGCAGTTGAATAAAGTTAGTAATAGTAATGCTAAGAGTTTCGGGTGTATGCATTGAAAGCAAGAGAGAATCCGTTTGTCTTAAACGGGTGTCTATTTCCCAGTAATGTTGGGCAGTTTCTAGTAATTCTCGTAATGCTGCTAATTCTTGATATGAGGGGTTTTTATCATTACAGATAAAGTCTTGAATGGCTTTGTAGAGGAGAAAAATGGGGGTGAGGAGAAGACGCTGTTGATATTGCTCCCGCTGTTCGGCCATCCATTGTAATATTTCTTCATAAGCCTGAGTGGCAATATAGCCAATTCTATCCCAGCGATCAAAGGTTCTCACTGGTAATAAATCGGGTGTATCGGGGTGGGGAACGAAACAAGAATCTGCTATTAACCCAGCCCGCACCGGATCTATTCTAGAGTGATGGAATTCTTTTTCCTGCCCATCTTGAGTTTGATATTGACTCAAAACAACCAACATTTCTGCTACTGCATCCCTATCTACCAACCGTCCCAAACCGGGATACACTAGAGCCATTAAGGTGAGTAATGCTCTGACTACCGATGAACTAATTAAAGGGCGTTGTTCGTTGAGAGATGCAACTTCAATATTTTGTTTGGTTAATATTTCTACTAGGGTATAACGAGCGATCGCATCTAAACCAGGTGCAATAATTGCTACTTCATCCGCTGCTACTTCCCCAGATTTGACTCCATCAATAATTATCTCGGCTGTTTCACGTAATAGCTGGGCGCGGGAATTGGTTTGAATAGGCTTTACACAACTTGGTAAAGTTAACATTGTCATTGGCTGTGTGACCAATTCTACCATTTGCTCAGTTAGAGAATAGCCCAAACTATTTGCAGGTATAGAGGTTAAATTTTCTACTTGGCAACGCTCAGATAATCTGGATAAATACTGAGGATCTGCCCCCAAACCCCAACGGATAGCCCCATGAGGATTATAGCTAAACGCCCCTATTACCCCAGCATTTAATAAAAATTCAAATAAGTTAGCAGCGATCGCTGGATAATCATCCACATCATCTGCTATGATACCTTGATAGCGTTGCTGCAAATGCTGTTGATAGGTATTATGAGTCAGTAAATTTTGGTTATACAGTTCGGTAATGAGTGCATAAGTCAATAATCCTCGTTCCAAACACCAATTGCGCCAACTTAGTAGCAAATCACCCAAAAATTCCGGTTCTAAATTGATAGAATCATTTTCTAATCCACTGTGCAAAATTTGAGGAATATCTTCACAGGGTACACCGCTATAAGCTGCTAATTGCCATAAATCCAGGATACGCCTCACCAACCGATACTCATTTATACCTACACGTCGCAAAACTTCCGCATCTAACCGAGAACTCCAGAGTTTTGTTGCCAATTCTTGTTCTGTTTCTGGACGCAATCTGACTGAAAATTGTGCTTTGATTGACAACGAATCAATTAATAACGGCCAAAATAAAATTACCTCATCTTGGAAAAAACCCAAAGCTGTTTTTACGCGAAGAGGATATTTTCCTAATGTTAAAGTAGTAACTCTATCAGCTAATTCCCGTCGGGTATCATCATTAGCAGCTAATAATAAAATACTTAGTTCTTTTTGGTGTGAATTTGCAGTTTTATCTATGGGTTGAGGTAAGGAATTGTGAATATTTTTATTATAAAATAAATCAGATTCTTGATTATCAATTTGTAACCAAGCACTAAACTGGTTTATCAAGCGAGTAGTTTTACCACTACGACTAGTACCAAAAATCCAAAGAGAATCAGAAAGCATGGTTTTTGCGTTAACTTAAGTTTAAGAATTTAGTGGATAATCCTAAATAATCATCTCGATGAGAAATACCGTGTTTAGCCAAAAAATATACCCTTTTTTACTGGCTGCTTACAAATGGTATCTACTGACACCAGAACGTTCTTTAGATACAGCCTATCAAGCCGCTATAAAAATTAAAGAAATTGAAGATAAACACTTCAATGGTAACAAAATAGACTCCGAATTTACCATGCACAGCGCCAGTGTGATGGATTATTTTCAAGGAGATTTGCAAAAGTTATTAAAAATTGTACAAATGCGGCTGACAGAATTTAAAGCCAGTCGGTGGTTTTCTAATGAATCTAAACAAAAAGCTGCCATAAAAGTCGGTATAGAATATTCTAGCCCAGCATTAATTTTAGAGAAACTAGAATTCATTGATCAAGTTACCTGCAAATATACTAATAATGATATAAGTACAAATTATGAAAATCCCAATTCTCCAACTGTTGAACCACCCACAGATTTAATTAAATCTCAACAATTTACCCCACAAAGATCGCAGAAAGTTAACCAAAATATATCAAAGGGAAAAGCCAATACTACAGGTATTTTACCCCGCTCAATTTTCAACACAATCAATCGTTTACAAGTAGAATTAGATCCAGATTCTGAACAAGATGTAGTTAAAAATTTCCGTAAAGCCAAACAAAGAAGTATTATCTCAATTCGGCTTATCCTCCTCCTGATTATTGTTCCTCTACTTACACATCAAGTATCAAAAATTTTAATTGTTGGCCCATTGGTAGAACATTTCCGAAATGAGAAAACAGTAGAAGTTTTCTTAAATGGAGAGATGGAAGAAGAAGGACTATTAGCATTACAAAGGTTTGAAGAAAGAATTAAATTTGAATCCTTAATTAGTAATGCTCCCCCGCTGGCAACTGAAGAATTAGAAACCAAAATGAAGGAGAAAGCTGAGAAAGTAAAAGAAGAATTTCGCGAAGAAAGTGATAATGCCATTAAAAATGTATTTGCTGATATTTTTGCAGTAATTGCCTTTACTGTTTTATTACTCCTTAGTAAATCTTCTATCGCTGTATTAAAAGAGTTCTTTGATCATGTAGTTTATGGTTTAAGTGATAGTGCTAAAGCATTTATTATCATTTTATTTACCGATGTTTTTGTCGGCTTTCACTCTCCTCATGGTTGGGAAGTTCTCTTGGAAGGAATATCACGACATTGGGGATTACCCGCAAATCATGATTTTATTTTCTTATTTATTGCCACATTTCCCGTCATTTTAGATACGATCTTTAAATATTGGATTTTCCGCTATTTGAATCGGATTTCACCTTCTGCCGTTGCTACCTACCATAACATGAATGAATAGCCAGAAATTTGCTAACATTACTATTAGTTTACCCATATTTATGGCAAGTTTGATTGTGGGCATACAGCCACTGCCCAATCAAGAACTTAGTTCCCCAGAATGTCGGTTAGGAAAATGGAATTTACCAGCATTAGTCAATCCAACTCCAAAGAAATTACCGATACTTATTCCCAGAGTACCAGTTACCTGTTGTCAAGAAGATATTTCTTGTTTAGATCAGGCAATTTATGATGATAATAATGATGAAGTTGCTGATAAAAAAGCCCTATTACAATCTATAGATTACAGTCTCCAATATTTGCAAACAGAAAGGGCAGTTACAGCTTATCAAAAATCAGAAATTACCAGAGAAAGAGTTGATAATAGTTTGCAAAGATTTCGGCAATTATTGATTTCCACAAAATCGGCTCAAGCACTACAAGCAGCTATAGAAAAAGAATTTGTTTTTTATCAATCTGTGGGGAGAGATAAGAAAGGAACGGTTTTATTTACCGCTTACTATGAACCTTTATATTTAGCTAGTCGTCAACCAACAAAAGAATTTCGTTATCCTGCTTATCGCTATCCTGCTGATTTAGCATCTTGGGCTAAACCTCATCCTACCAGATTAGAATTAGAAGGTGCAGATGGTTTACAAAGTAGCAAGGGTCAATTAAAAGGATTGGAGT
Source organism: Dolichospermum sp. DET69 (assembly GCA_017355425.1). Taxonomy (NCBI): domain Bacteria; kingdom Bacillati; phylum Cyanobacteriota; class Cyanophyceae; order Nostocales; family Aphanizomenonaceae; genus Dolichospermum; species Dolichospermum sp. DET69. The sequence goes on along the minus strand of CP070233.1, from coordinate 4,410,599 downwards.
TATTTTGGTTTAGAGATCGTCTTGAACCTTATATGATTCAAATTCAAGGTTCAGCCAAACTCAAATTAACATGTAGTTTTAGTTTTGCTTTATCTTTATTACCACAAACTATCAATAGTCACAAATTTATAACCTTGTTCTAATAATTTAGGAATCAAAATATTAATAGTTTCTGCCACATCTTTGCCCCCAAAATAGCCATCATGTAACACAATTAATGAACCGTTTTTAACTTGCTTCATAACTCGATTTATCACCACATTTACACCAGGAAGAACCCAATCTTCAGGAACTACACTCCACATAACTGGACGATAATTCCACTGTTGAAATAATTGTAATGTTTGAGGTGTAAAAAAACCATTAGGAGGACGCACATCTCGCACTTGTTCAGGTTGTAAATTACAAGCATTGTAAATAGCAACTTGGGTTTTTTCTAAACTCTGTTTTAACTGAGTTGGGGAAAGGAAGGGAAAAGAATCATGCTCATAACCATGTAATCCGATCCAGTGTCCTTGTTCGCTGACTGTTTTCGCAATGTCTGGAAACCGATTTACACAATTTCCTAACCAGAAAAAACTAGCGGTAATTTTGTACCTGTTTAAAACGGATAATACCTGGGGTGTGTATTGGGGATGAGGTCCATCATCAAAAGTGAGAGCAATAGTCTTACAGCTTGAGTTTCCACCCCATAGACAATGGGGAAAAGTGGGCTGGAGAATCCGGTAAACAAGGGGAAATAGGGGAGCAAATTCCATTAAAAATCTCCTAGAATCTCATGTAGAGACGTTCCATGGAACGTCTCTACATTATTTATAGCGGTATGCACTTGAATGAGGTAAATCATAGCCCCCTCATCGCTTGCGGGGAGGGGGTTGGGGGTGGGGTTCTTGTATCTCACTCAACAAAAGAAACGCTATATCGAGTTTAAAAATAAGTTTGTAACAAAAACTGTAACAACAACCTAATTTTGGATCCCATAGGTTTAAATTAGGAGGAAATCTGCGGGTAATTCCTGGACTGAAAATGATATTGTGCAAAGATATTCGAGATTATCAAATTCTCTTTCTGAGTTTATTTCTAATTTTGGGAATTGGGACGCGAGACTGGACATTACATCCAGAATTTATTGCTGTGGCGATCGCCTCCTGCATTATAACTCAAATCATCTGCTCATTGATCACTAAATCCCCAGACAGCTTACAACTAATTAATATTCGTAGTCCCCTCATTACCTCTCTAGGACTTAGTTTATTACTACGGGTTGATCATTGGCCAACCATGGCCTTAGCTGGATTTGCAGCCATAGCGAGTAAATTTGTCTTTAAAGTTGGTGAAAAGCATTTTTTTAATCCTGCTAATTTTGGCATTGTTGCCGTTCTTACCCTCACTAATGATGCTTGGGTTTCCCCAGGACAATGGGGGGAAGAATGGTGGTATGCGTTGTTATTTGTGGGGACTGGAGGCATGATTTTACAACGGGTTGGCCGTTGGGATACTACCGCCGCTTTTTTAGGTGCTTATTCTCTCTTAGCTGCTATTAGAAATCTTTGGTTAGGTTGGACTTGGGATGTTTATTTCCATCATTTAATGAGTGGATCTTTACTGTTATTTTCTCTATTTATGGTGACAGATCCTCGTTCAATTCCCAATTCCCCCATGAGTAGAATTATTTGGGCAATATCTATTGCCTTATTAACGTTTATTTTGCGGAATTTTTTCTTTATACCCACTGCTGTTTTTTGGGCTTTATTTGCCCTAGCACCATTAACTATTTTATTAGATAAATTCTGGATTACGCCAAGATTTTCTTGGGAGAATAAGACAGAATTACCAGCAGAAAATAATCAATTAACTATCATCAATTAAGGTATCAAAATGCAACTTTTTCGCCTATTTCTGCCCTTAATATCTGCAATTTTAGCCTTGCTGTGTTTCGCGCCTACAGCTTGGGCTTTTTGTGGATTTTATGTAGCTAAAGCTGATACAAAACTCTATAACCAAGCCTCTCAAGTTATACTGGCGCGAGATGGAAATCGCACCGTCTTAACAATGGCTAACGATTTTCAAGGAGATGTTAAAGATTTTGCTGTTGTTATTCCTGTTCCTACTGTTTTAAAAAAAGAACAAGTTCATGTAGCCGAACCGAAAATTATTGAAAGATTAGATGCTTTTAGCGCCCCCAGATTAGTTGAATATTTCGATTCTGACCCCTGTGCTGTCATGGAAAAAATGGCAGATATGCCCGCACCGTTAGCAGGAGGAAGAATGGAAAGTTCAGCAAATAAAATGAGGAGAGATAGCAATTTAGGTGTAACTGTTGAAGCCAAATTTAATGTTGGTGAATATGATATTGTCATCCTCAGTGCTAAAGAATCCGGTGGACTAGAAATTTGGCTGAACCGCAATGGTTATAAAATTCCTAAAGGGGCAAAGGAATTACTAAAACCCTATATTCGTTCTGCCATGAAATTCTTTGTTGCTAAAGTCAACTTAGATAAATTTGCCGAATCAGGTTATCAATTACTGCGTCCTTTACAAATTTCCTATGAATCACTTAAATTCATGTTACCGATTCGTTTAGGAATGATTAACGCCACCAAAGAACAAGATTTAGTTGTTTATATTCTCTCACCCCAAGGACAGGCAGAAATTACTAATTATCGCACCGTTAAAGTTCCTTCAGATGTGAATATTCCTGTTTATGTGAAAAGTGAATTTGGTGATTTTTATAAATCCATGTTCCAAACTTCCTACACCAAAGAAGATAAAAAAGTCGGCTTTCTGGAATATGCTTGGGATATGAGTAGTTGTGATCCTTGTTCTGCGGAACCACTCAATAATGAAGAATTAAAACAAGCTGGTGTATTTTGGTTAGATAATAATAGTGATAGACCAGTATCTCCCACTTTTCGTTCTCGTTTCCCTAGCAGTAGTGTTTTCATTACTCGCTTGCACGTTCGTTACACCAGAAATAAATTTCCCGAAGATTTGATGTTTCAAGCAACTTCCCAACGGGAATCTTTTCAAGGACGTTATATTTTACAACACCCATTTACAGGTAATGTCCAATGTAGTGCAGGACGACAATATCAACGTTCTTTGAATCAGAGATTGGAAAAAGAAGCTGAAACTCTCGCTAGACTTACTAACTGGAATATTCAAAATATTCGCCAAAAAATGCAAATACCTGGCAGAAAATTTTCTACTTCTTTGTGGGATAATTTCTTAGCTTGGTTGGGTCTGTAAATCCTCTAATCCTGGTTATCCTGATTCTGACAAGAAATACGCAAAAATCCTCGTAATTTATAGGTTATTGGTAGGAGGTTGAAATTGTAATTGTCTGAATCAGGATGTCCACCGATTTAAGGATTTACAGGATTGTTGTTGATGATTTTTCTGTGAGGATTGAAAGATAAAAAATGATAATTATAATAACAGTAGATTCTCTATCATCCAAAAATTGCGATTGTTTATTAATAATAGACAATAACATCCTGTAAATCCTCTAATCCTGGTTATCCTGATTCTGACAAAAAATACGCAAAAATCCTTGTAATTTATAGGTTATCGGTGGGATGTTGAAAGTGTAATTGTCTGAATCAGGATGTCCACCGATTTAAGGATTTTCAGGATTGTTGTTGATGAATGTTCTGTGAGGATTGAAAGATAAAAAATGATAATTATAATAACAGTAGATTCTCTATCATCCAAAAATTGCGATTGTTTATTAATAATAGACAATAACATCCTGTAAATCCTCTAATCCTGGTTATCCTGATTCAGACAAGAAATACGCAAAAATCCTCGTAATTTATAGGTTATTGGTAGGAGGTTGAAATTGTAATTGTCTGAATCAGGATGTCCACCGATTTAAGGATTTACAGGATTGTTGTTGATGATTTTTCTGTGAGGATTGAAAGATAAAAAATGATAATTATAATAACAGTAGATTCTCTATCATCCAAAAATTGCGATTGTTTATTAATAATAGACAATAACATCCTGTAAATCCTCTAATCCTGGTTATCCTGATTCTGACAAGAAATACGCAAAAATCCTCGTAATTTATAGATTATTGTTGGGAGGTTGAAATTGTAATTGTCTGAATCAGGATGTCCACCGATTTAAGGATTTTCAGGATTGTTGTTGATGATTTTTCTGTGAGGATTGAAAGGTAAAAAATGATAATTATAATAACAGTAGATTCTCTATCATCCAAAAATTGCGATTGTTTATTAATAATAGACAATAACATCCTGTAAATCCTCTAATCCTGGTTATCCTAATTCTGACAAGAAATACGCAAAAGTTCTCGTAATTTATAGGTTATTGTTGGGATGTTGAAAGTGTAATTGTCTGAATCAGGATGTCCAGGATTTAAGGATTTACAGGATTGTTGTTGATGATTTTTTTGTGAGGATTGAAAGATAAAAAATGATAATTATAATAACAGTAGATTCTCTATCATCCAAAAATTGCGATTGTTTATTAATAATAGACAATAACATCCTGTAAATCCTCTAATCCTGGTTATCCTGATTCTGACAAGAAATACGCAAAAATCCTTGTAATTTATAGGTTATTGGTAGGATGTTGAAAGTGTAATTGTCTGAATCAGGATGTCCACCGATTTAAGGATTTTCAGGATTGTTGTTGATGATTTTTCTGTGAGGATTGAAAGATAAAAAATGATAATTATAATAACAGTAGATTCTCTATCATCCAAAAATTGCGATTGTTTATTAATAATAGACAATAACATCCTGTAAATCCTCTAATCCTGGTTATCCTGATTCTGACAAGAAATACGCAAAAATCCTTGTAATTTATAGGTTATTGGTAGGATGTTGAAAGTGTAATTGTCTGAATCAGGATGTCCACCGATTTAAGGATTTTCAGGATTGTTGTTGATGATTTTTCTGTGAGGATTGAAAGATAAAAAATGATAATTATAATAACAGTAGATTCTCTATCATCCAAAAATTGCGATTGTTTATTAATAATAGACAATAACATCCTGTAAATCCTCTAATCCTGGTTATCCTGATTCTGACAAAAAATACGCAAAAGTTCTCGTAATTTATAGGTTATTGTTGGGATGTTGAAAGTGTAATTGTCTGAATCAGGATGTCCAGGATTTAAGGATTTACAGGATTGTTGTTGATGATTTTTTTGTGAGGATTGAAAGATAAAAAATGATAATTATAATAACAGTAGATTCTCTATCATCCAAAAATTGCGATTGTTTATTAATAATAGACAATAACATCCTGTAAATCCTCTAATCCTGGTTATCCTGATTCTGACAAAAAATACGCAAAAATCCTTGTAATTTATAGGTTATCGGTGGGATGTTGAAACTGTAATTGTCTGAATCAGGATGTCCACCGATTTAAGGATTTACAGGATTGTTGTTGATGATTTTTTTGTGAGGATTGAAAGATAAAAAATGATAATTATAATAACAGTAGATTCTCTATCATCCAAAAATTGCGATTGTTTATTAATAATAGACAATAACATCCTGTAAATCCTCTAATCCTGGTTATCCTGATTCAGACAAGAAATACGCAAAAATCCTTGTAATTTATAGGTTATCGGTGGGATGTTGAAATTGTAATTGTCTGAATCAGGATGTCCACCGATTTAAGGATTTTCAGGATTGTTGTTGATGAATGTTCTGTGAGGATTGAAAGGTAAAAAATGATAATTATAATAACAGTAGATTCTCTATCATCCAAAAATTGCGATTGTTTATTAATAATAGACAATAACATCCTGTAAATCCTCTAATCCTGGTTATCCTAATTCTGACAAGAAATACGCAAAAATCCTCGTAATTTATAGGTTATTGGTAGGAGGTTGAAATTGTAATTGTCTGAATCAGGATGTCCACCGATTTAAGGATTTACAGGATTGTTGTTGATGATTTTTCTGTGAGGATTGAAAGATAAAAAATGATAATTATAATAACAGTAGATTCTCTATCATCCAAAAATTGCGATTGTTTATTAATAATAGACAATAACATCCTGTAAATCCTCTAATCCTGGTTATCCTGATTCTGACAAAAAATACGCAAAAGTTCTCGTAATTTATAGGTTATTGTTGGGATGTTGAAAGTGTAATTGTCTGAATCAGGATGTCCAGGATTTAAGGATTTACAGGATTGTTGTTGATGATTTTTTTGTGAGGATTGAAAGATAAAAAATGATAATTATAATAACAGTAGATTCTCTATCATCCAAAAATTGCGATTGTTTATTAATAATAGACAATAACATCCTGTAAATCCTCTAATCCTGGTTATCCTGATTCAGACAAGAAATACGCAAAAATCCTCGTAATTTATAGATTATTGTTGGGAGGTTGAAATTGTAATTGTCTGAATCAGGATGTCCACCGATTTAAGGATTTACAGGATTGTTGTTGATGATTTTTCTGTGAGGATTGAAAGATAAAAAATGATAATTATAATAACAGTAGATTCTCTATCATCCAAAAATTGCGATTGTTTATTAATAATAGACAATAACATCCTGTAAATCCTCTAATCCTGGTTATCCTAATTCTGACAAGAAATACGCAAAAATCCTCGTAATTTATAGGTTATTGGTAGGAGGTTGAAATTGTAATTGTCTGAATCAGGATGTCCACCGATTTAAGGATTTTCAAGATTGTTGTTGATGATTTTTCTGTGAGGATTGAAAGATAAAAAATGATAATTATAATAACAGTAGATTCTCTATCATCCAAAAATTGCGATTGTTTATTAATAATAAACAATAACATCCTGTAAATCCTCTAATCCTGGTTATCCTGATTCAGACAAGAAATACGCAAAAATCCTCGTAATTTATAGATTATTGTTGGGAGGTTGAAATTGTAATTGTCTGAATCAGGATGTCCACCGATTTAAGGATTTTCAGGATTGTTGTTGATGATTTTTCTGTGAGGATTGAAAGATAAAAAATGATAATTATAATAACAGTAGATTCTCTTTCATCCAAAAATTGCGATTGTTTATTAATAATAGACAATAACATCCTGTAAATCCTCTAATCCTGGTTATCCTGATTCAGACAAGAAATACGCAAAAATCCTCGTAATTTATAGATTATTGTTGGGAGGTTGAAATTGTAATTGTCTGAATCAGGATGTCCACCGATTTAAGGATTTTCAGGATTGTTGTTGATGTTCGCCCAAAATATACTAACCTACATCATCATGAGCGAAACGGTTAAACAAGAAGTCCAACGCATAATTCCGCAATTGATAATATTGAGGATCTTCCATAATTCTCGCTCTATCTCTGGGACGAGCAAAAGGAATATCCATCACTTCTCCAATTTTGGCATGAGGTCCATTGGTCATCATTACCAACTTATCAGCTAAAAATAAAGCCTCATCAATATCATGGGTAATCATCAAAACCGTACAACGATTATCACCCCAAATTTTCAACAATTCTTCTTGCAATTCTTCCTTAGTAATAGCATCTAATGCCCCAAAAGGTTCATCTAAAATCAACACTTTGGGACGAATAGCTAAAGCCCGCGCAATAGAAACCCGTTGTCTCATTCCCCCAGACATTTGCATAGGTTTCTTTTCCATTGCGTCACCCAAACCTACCATTGTTAAATGGTCCCGGACAATAGCCCGTTTTTCAGCTTCCGGCTTAGTTGGATAAACTGCATTTACAGCCAAATAAATATTTTCAAAAGCCGTTCTCCAAGGTAATAAAGCATAGTTTTGGAAAACCACCATTCTATCGGGACCAGGCTTGGTAATTGGTTTTCCTTCTAATAAGACTTGTCCAGTTGTAGGGAAATTAAAACCAGAAATCATGTTTAACAGCGTTGATTTACCACAACCAGAGTGGCCAATAACGCAAAGAAATTCACCTTGTTCAACGTTGAGATTAACACCATCAAGGACGGTAAATAGTCCTGACTTGGTGGGATAAACTTTGCAAACGTCTTTAATTTCTAGGAAGGGCTGAAGACTGGTTGTAGCGGTGTTGGTAGATTTCAAGTTACGGTCTTGCATTGTTTGGTAATTGGTAGAAAGTTTCGCGCAAAGGAAGAAAGGAAGTTTTAAGCTGCTGTTCTTCTGGGGGCATCTAGGACTACTTCAGCTATGGAGAAGTCGCGTTTAATTTCTAAGTCGTTGAGATAGCTAATGGGGTCGTCAGCGTTGAAAGGTTTACCATCAAATAGTTGGATAGGTTGACGGGTATAACTAATATCTAAACCCAGTTCTCTGGCTGCTGTACTGAAAACACGAACTCGACATACTCGTTCGACAATTTCTACCCAATTTCTGGGGAAAGGTGTATCACCCCAACGCGCTAATTGAGTCATGATCCAAATTTGTTCAGTCCGACTGGGGCGATTAATCGCAGACTCGGAATAAAATTGGTGATGGGCATATTCCCGCATAGGATGATCTAAGTCACAAGTATCACTATTGGGGTTTTCGAGTTGGATGTATTCAATATCTGTGCTGACATAATCCCGACTTGCTAAAATTTGCCTAACTTCTTGGGCGTTGGCAGGATCTGCACAATATTGGCAAGCTTCTAGTAAGGCTTTAGTTAAGGCAATATGAGTATTCGGATAAGCTTCTGCCCAATCTTCTCGCACACCTAAAACTTTACCAGGGTGTCCTAACCAAACTTCTAAATCGGTGGCAATTGTAAAGCCTGAACCTTCAACTGCTGCCCGATAATTCCAAGGTTCACCTACAGAATAACCGTCAATAGTTCCACCTTTTAAATCTACTACCATTTGAGCAGGAGGGATATTTTTCATAGCCACGTCACTGTCGGGGTCAATCCCACCTGCTGCTAACCAATAACGGAGGAGTAAATTGTGCATGGATGCGGGATGAACTACACCCATTCTGTGTGTTTGTTCACGGGTTTTGAGGAGGTATTTTTTGAAGTCGGATAAGCTATGTACACCTTCGTCATAAAAACGTTTTGCTAAGGTGATGGCGTTACCGTTGCGGGTCATTGTCAGGGCTGTGACAACTGGTAAGGGTTCATTTTTATTTCCTCCCAAACTTAACCACATTGGCATCCCAGAGGGCATTTGTGCCGCATCTAAATATCCCCCTGTCATCCCGTCTACAATTCCTCGCCAACTGCTTTCCCGGACTAAATTAACCTCATCTAAACCATGTTTAATGAAAAAGCCTTTTTCTTTAGCAATAGCGAGGGGGGCGCAAGCTGTGATGGGTAAGAAACCAATTTCTAAATTAACTTTTTCTAACCCATGTCGGACAATTGCAGAAGTTTTCCGCGCCCGAATTTTCTTGATGCGTTTTTGTTGGTTGAGGAAGTAAATCATTTCACTCCGCAATGTGTAGTAACTGGGATGTTTTACTACTTCCATGCGTTTGCGAGGACGAGGAATATCTACTTCTAAAATGTCACCAATTTTCGATTCTGGTCCATTGGTTAACATGACAATTCTGTCAGATAACAAAACGGCTTCGTCTACGTCATGTGTCACCATAACTGCGGTAACTTGGTTTTCTTCGCAAATTTTCATCAATTGTTCTTGCAAATTACCGCGAGTTAGGGCATCTAATGCACCGAAGGGTTCATCTAATAGTAATAGTTTAGGACGAATTGCCAAGGCGCGAGCGATCGCTACCCGTTGTTTTTGTCCACCAGATAACATCCCTGGTTGTTTATCAGCATGGGGACGCAAACCCACCATATCTATATGCCGTTCGATGATTTCTTTGCGTTCGGCTGCGGGCATTCCATTGAATACTGAATCTACTGCTAAAGCAATATTTTCTCTGACAGTTCGCCAAGGTAAAAGCGAATAGTTTTGAAATACTACCATTCTATCTGGACCTGGTTTTTTAATTCTTTGTCCTTCCAGAGTTACTAAACCTTCTGTGGGTAAATCTAACCCAGCAATCATATTTAAAAGAGTTGATTTACCACAGCCAGAGTGACCAATCAGAGAAACAAATTCACCCTTTTTGATTTCTAAATTAATATTTTTAAGAGCGATATATTGACCGCCACCGGTTAATTCAAAAATTTTATCAATTTGATCAACAGCAACAAATACAGACATATTATTTGGTAATTGGTAATTGGTCAGTTGTCAGTGGTCAGTTGTCAGTTGTCAGTGGTCAGTTGTCAGTTGGTAATGGGTGATTGGTCATTTTTTTGCTATTAGCTAATGACCAATGACTACTAACTATTTTTGTTCTGGTAAAATCCAGTTTTGTAGTGCCACCATGAGTTTATCTAAAATTAGACCAACAACACCGATATAAACTAGAGCTAAAATAACTTCACTAACGTTGTTATTTTGATAAGCATCCCAGATAAAAAAGCCAATTCCCACAATCCCAGACATAACGATTTCTGCCGCAATAATCGCCAACCAAGCCAAACCAATGGCAATTCTTAAACCTGTGAAAATGTAGGGTAATGCAGAAGGAATGAGAATGTTAAAAAAGTATTCTTTTTTAGAAAGTTGTAAAACTTTAGCAACGTTGTTGTAATCGTCGGGAATTTGAGTTACACCCACCGCAGTGTTAATTAAAATTGGCCAAATTGCGGTAATGAAAATTACGAATAATGCGGCTGGTTCGTTTTGTCTTAAAGCAGCTAAAGAAATAGGAACCCAAGCTAAAGGCGGTACTGTTCTGAGTAATTGAAATAGAGGATCTAAAGCTTTGGACATGGTTTTATTCACACCAATCAAAACACCCAAAGCAATACCGACAATTGCCGCTAAGGTATAGCTAATAGCCACCCGTTGCAAACTAGCCCAAATTTGCCAAAATAACCCTTTATCAGTGCCTCCCTTGTCATAGAAGGGATATAAAATTAAGATCCAAGTATCTTGAACAACTTGGATTGGTCCTGGTAAAGTTGCCCCTGGAGTCCAAGAAAATACTTGCCAAATAGCTAGAAAAATAGCTAATGCAATCAAGGGAGGGATAAGTTCAGGAAGTTGCTTTTGCAAACCCGATAAAAATTTATTCTCCAGTTTAGGACTTATAGAACGTTTCTGAACTACGGTCATGGATGCTTCCTCAAATTTACTAATGACTACTGACTAATAACTAAACGCTAACTTTTTTGATTTTCAGACTCTTGAGATATTCTTCTGGTTTCTCAGGGTCAAATTTAATCCCATCAAAAAATGTTTCTACTCCACGAGATGTACTGGTAGGAATATCAGCCGCAGATATTCCTAATTCTTTAGCGGCTTCTTTCCAAATATCTTCGCGGTTAACTTTTTTGATTAATTCTTTGGCTTTGGCCGCACCATTAGTAATGTAATCTTTGGGCAAGAATCCCCAACGCACATTTTCAGTTATGAACCATAAATCATGACTTTGGTAAGGATAAGAAACACTGCCTTTTCCGTCTTTCCAATAATAAGCAGCCATTGATTTATCATCAATTTTTCGACCATCACCCATGTCATATTTACCTTGATATGGGTCAGCTAAAACGTCTGGTGAAGATAAGCCAAAATATTTTTTAGCAGCTAAAATTCCCGCTGCTTCTTTGCGGTTGTCAAAGTTATCTAACCATTGTTGGGCTTCCATAATCCCTTTTAATAAGGCTTTTGTAGCTTTGGGATTTTGCTCAACCCAGTCACCTCTCATGGCAAAATATTCTTCGGGGTGATTTTTCCAAATTTCGGCTGTTAATGCGGCCATAAAACCAATTTTGTCATTAACCAGACGGAATGGCCAGGGGTCGCCGGTACTGAAAGCGTCCATTGTGCCTGTTTTCATGTTAGCAACGGTTTGTGCCGCAGGTACTGTCAACAATTTGACATCTGTATCTGGGTCAATTCCACTTGCTGATAACCAGTAACGAATCCATAAATCTTGGTTAACATGGGGAAAGGTAAAAGCGGCTGTGAAAGGTGTAGAAGATTTAAGTTGGGCAAATAAGGGTTTAGCCGCATCCAGTTTTAAGCTAATTCCTTTCCCTAAATGTTTATTAGCGATCGCTATTCCATTACCATGTGTAACTAATTGGGCTAGTACATACATGGGGATGGGTTTATTCCCCTTAGTGATTAAACCTGCGGTAATTAAGTGTGGCATAGGCATTTGCCATTGACCACCATCAATACCACCACCAGCAGAACCAATTTCGACGTTATCCCGTGCAGAACCCCATGAAGCTTGTTTAGAAAGTTCTACACCGGTCATCCCATGTTTAGCAAATAAGCCTTTTTCTAGGGCAATAATTAAAGGTGCAGATTCTACAATGGGAATATATCCCAACTTAACTTTTGTAGTTTCTGGTTTTTGTTCTGGGTTAATATTAGCTGCTACTTGACCAGCCAATTGTGCAGAATTGCCACCACTGTTACCTGTTTCTGGTGGGTTTCCCAAACATCCTTTAAGTAATACTGCACTGGCAGAAACTCCAGCTATAGTAATAAATTTTCGGCGGTTAATTGGATTTAAAAAGTCGGACATCTTATAGCTCCTAGATTTACTAAAATTATTTTTTAGTTATAAATTTTGGATATCAAAATTAAAGCAAGATTACAATGATTTCTTGCTAATACACTAAAAACCTAGCCTTTTAATAGATCAAAAGGCTGATTTCGCTATGGGAACAAAGTTTAATTACTTCGGGTCGCTGGGTAAGATGGTTTTCCATCTCTGAACCAATTAAAATTAGTTTACAGGTTTTTTTAACAAATAGATCAACTTGGCAAGGTATTTATTAAATAAATATTATATTGGATACATAAGTAAAAATTTATAATTTAGGCTTCATTTTGTGCAAAGTTTTTAATATATAGTATTTAATTGATAGTAATGATTATTCATAACTATGGTTTCCGTACTTTTAGGTTTATTTAATTACATAAAAAGGATATAAATAGATAATTTTGATGTTGACTATAAATTAATATCTTCATCCATAGATGAATCGGATGATAACCATTTTTTAAAACTTCTAGATGATGGGCGCAGGCCCTGCGCCCCTACCTCCTGACTTCTCAACCTTTACCACCTGTAAAAGTAACACTTTGGATAAAGTAGCGGTTAAAGAAAGCATAAATACCTAAACCTGGCAGGGTAAACACCATAGAAGCCGCCATAATATAGTTCCAATAGCTAATATATTGACCTTTAAAAGTATTTAGTCCCAAAGGTAAAGTAAACATTTCCGGGTCAAAGAGAATCACTATGGGTAACAAAAAATTATTCCAACTACCCATAAATACAAAAACCGCTTGCGCGGCTAATGCTGGTTGAGCTAAAGGTAAAACTATATACCAAAAAATTCCCCAGGCATTTAAACCATCCAATTGAGCAGCTTCTTCTAATTCCCTAGGGAAATTTACGAAAAACTGCCGCATCATAAAAATGAAAGTAGCATTAACCATACTAGGAACAATCATCCCTGGGTATGAATTTAGCCAACCAATCGCTTTTAAAATTAAAAATGTGGGAATAAGGGTAATTTGCGCTGGTACTGCTAACACTGCCAAAATCAGGAAAAACCAGAACTGTTTACCCTGAAAGTGTAATCTGGCTAGGGCATAACCTGCCATTGAGTTAAATAGCAAATTTAAAATCGTGACACTAACGCCAATAATGACACTGTTAAAAAACCACCGCCCAAATAGAGGTTCTTGCAGAAATATTTGTTTGTAATTGTCGAGAGTAAAATGTTTGGGGATAAAATTAAACTCCCCATTAATAATCTCTGATAGAGGCTTAAATGATGCCGAAAATGCCCAGAGAAAAGGAATTACAGTAATAATTCCATAAACTGTGAGGAAAATATATAATATAACTTTGAAATATAAAGAATTAAAGATTTTAGTCACATTTTATAGCCTCCAAAAAATTGCCGCTGAATTAATGTGAGGATGATAATTACAGATGCTAATAAAAAGGCAATTGCTGCCCCATATCCCATTTGTAAATTCCGAAATACGGTTTGATAAATTAGCAAAACTAAAGTGAGAGTAGCGTTGTTTGGTCCACCAGTTCCCCCAGAAAATATATAAGACTGATCAAATAATTGAAAAGTACCAATTATCCCCATAGCCATCACAAAGAAAGTCACAGGTTGTAATAAAGGTAAGGTAATATAAATAAACTGTTGCCAACCATTAGCCCCATCAAGTTCTGCGGCTTCATAAAGTGTTTGAGAAATATCCTGTAAAGCTGCTAAATAAATCACCATAAAAAACGGTGCTGTTGACCAAATATTCATGATCATAATCCCTTTGAGGGCAACATTTGGATCTCCCAACCAATTATAAATAGGCAATTTTAGAAAGGCTAAAAAATTATTTAGTAGTCCATTAGTGTTATAAATCCACATAAAAATTAAGGTCAATACAGCCGAAGATGTGACAGTGGGTAAAAAGTAAAGAATCCGCCACCAATTTTTACCATGAATGCCAGAATTGAGTGTCACAGCTAAACCTAAAGCCAAAATAGTTTGAATAGGAACAACAATTGCCACATATTCTGCTGTATTTTTTAAAGCAATTCCTACTCTTTCATCTGTTAACAACCGATGAAAATTACCCAAACCAATAAAACGATAGTTAATACCTCCCAACATTTGCACTTTGTGTAAGGAAAGAAATACAGAATAGAGAATAGGCAAAATTACAAATGTGCCTAAAACTAAAAGACTGGGAGTTATGAATAAATAACCTGTAAAATTGTCCTTGATTTTTCTGCTGATCCTAAACATTCTCTTCCTTCTTTCTTCCTTCGTGTCCTATTCCTTCGGAACGCTCCTGTATCCCTCCAGTCCCGTCAGGGATACGTGGTTCATTAACTCCTAACTCCTGTAGGGGCGTATTGCAATACGCCCCTACTAACTACGCTATCAGCAAGCCCTAGATATCCGCCTGAATTTGCTGATTTGCTGTATTTTGTGCCTTTAACATGGCTTGTTTTAATGGTTGTTGTCCTAGCAAAACACTAATAAACTGATTATCAAAATTGTTGATAATTGTGGCGGGATATTTACCTAATTGCCAAGGCGTAGCATAATCAACTCCTGCTACTAATGGCGCTCTCAAAGGATCTTGATCATAACCTAACTGCTGTGCCACTGATTTACGGGCTGGTAATGCAAATCCTGTCCCTGTCCATTTCTTCATCCCTTCTTTACCTGTCAGATAGGAAATGAGTTCCCAGGCTTCCGCTTTATGCGGTGCTTGTTTATTCATCACGTAAGCTACAGTAAAAACCATTGTTGCTTTTTGATGATTAATTTTAGGAATCTCTGCTGTCGCAAATTTTAGTTTGGGGAATGTTTCTTGGAGATAGGGAATTGCCCAATTACCCTCTATTACCATTGCTACTTTATTTTGTCCAAACATTTCACTCCCGGAATTTGTCCCGACATCAGATTTTTGAGCAGATGATCGATCTTTTTGATATTGGTTAATTACTAATTGTAAACCCTGTAACCCTGGATAATTAGCAAAGGTAGCATAACCCTTTTTATCTACAATTTCTCCCCCAAAAGCTGTAATTTTATATGCCTGACGCGCTAATTCGGGAACTTCACCAAAGCCATATTTATTAAGTTTGCCTGTTAACTGTTTTGAATAGGTACGTAGTTGTTCCCAGGTAGTGGGAGGACTAGTTAAACCAACATTCGTAAATGCTTGTTTGTTATAAAATAAAGCTAAGGTAGAATAGTCTTTAGGAAGACCATAAATATGATTTTGGTATTTAAAACTTTTGAGTAAATTGGGTTCTATGTCTGTTAGGTCAAATTTGGGGTTAATGTAATTATCAAGGGGTTCTAGGACATTCTGACCCATTAGAAAAGGGGCTTCTAGCGCATCTAAATAAAACACATCTGGGGCCGCTGCTCCTACTAAGCGGGTTTTAATCACATCCATATATTGATCAGCGATCGCTTCATACTTGACTTTTATCTGTGGATGCTGCCTTTCAAAGTCTTGGATTACCTGTTTTAAAAGTTTTTGTTCTAGGGGATTACCTATCCAACCACTGAGTTTAACGGTAATAGGTGGAGATGATTTTGGTAATAGCAAATTTTGACAACTAATAATAGCGATCGCTATTGTGATTACCAATCCTAAAAAGTTAAATAATCTCTTTTTTCTCACAATTTAATTGAGATGAATTCAGAATTGATGTCAATACTGTTCGGTTAAGAGTTTTTGTAGGTTGAGTTAAGAGGGTGTTTGAAAAGTCTAATTTATACCCACCTGGCGACTAGAAGTCACAGCTACACAGACAAAACCCACCTTCGTGGGTTAAATAACCTTAATTTTTCGTTAGTCCACGCACCATCTGGACTTTGCTTGTGTAGTAGCGAATTATATTCGCCCAAAACTTTTCAAACATCCTCTAAGCGACAACCCAACAAAAGTCCGTAAATGTTGGGTTTCCTAACTTCAAACCAACCTACCAGATTTAAATACAAAAACCCCACCTCCCCGCAAGCGACGAGGGGATTTAAGATGTATGTTATTTAAGTACATACGGTTATAATTTATTTCAAATTCTGGTATGGATCATCTCTCTATGGGATGGGTTTGAGTTCTATATTTTGTTAATGAAATCACGGAAACTAAAATGATAGAAGCTGTAGTAAGTATTTTCTGATCTATTTTCTTAGACTAAAAATTCTACGCAATTTTCTAATAATTCCTCAACATCATATTCATAAGACCTCGCGGTAAGTGGGAAACTCAGTCACAAAGCGTGCACCAGAGGGAAGCGACACGGGCGGTTTTAACCGCCGTGATAATTAGACCTGTTGATCGTTGTATCAACTTAACTTTTTTAACAGTGCATTGTCCTAATCTTTTCCAATTAGCATCACTAACTGAAACTTGTTTTTCAGTGTCTCCACTAACCCAGCCAAAGAAGGTTTTATTGCCTTGACTAGCTTTTACAAAGTCACCTTTTCTAAAACCATGACGGGTTGTAGTGCCTCCATATTTCCGACGATTACCATAAGAGCTAAAAGCCATCAAATGTAATTGTCTACGGCTAATTGGTGGGCGACGGACAATGGTGAATTGGGATTCAGTGACATCTGCATTTCCTACCCAAGATGCGCCATGATTTTTAGCTCCTTCCCATGTCTGGTATTTAACAAATTCAGAGCAAGCTAACGTTACTGCATCAACAGCGTGCGTTTCTGGTATTTGCAAAGATTTATCGGATTTTTCTTTGTGCAATCTCAGATGCTTACGAAGGTTTGATGTTTCCCAGCCCTTCTTTAAAACGACATTTGTAAGTTGTGATAGTCGGACAATTTGGTATCTCTGCCCAACCATAACGGGACTAAAGCCTTTATTGCCTCGCGCTTCTACTTCTTCAATAACAATTGTTTTTATGGGGTAAAGTTGGAGGAGTAAACTAATTACTCGATATTCCAAGTCTTTGTTTGCTCTAATACTTGGAGGCAATTTTGAGCCACGACGATTATCAAATCTTGCTTGACGATGATTACGGTTACTGAAAGATAGCTTTCTATTGATTCGCCTTCCTCGTCTGCTACGTCGCATCATTGATCGTTGCTCCATCCGGTCTTTGACTGTTTTGAATGGTAGAACTAAATGTAGCATCTGCAAGGTGAACTTTTTGGATTGAACCGCTATACCTGAAAAAAGTTTGCCAGGATCTAAACCAAGAACTATTTCTTGCGTTTCGGTATTACTTGATTCGGCTAATAACTGGACATAGAAAATGCCAAGTTTGTCGAATTTGCCGATTGCACTACCATCTTTGATCCATCGTCTTGCACGACTTGGTTTAGTTGGCATTAATGGCGTATTGTCTACTGAAATTACGGGTACTCGCATTAAGAGAGGTAGAGTCGAGGGCGGGTATTATCCCGCGCCCCTCTCTGTTAAATCTGGGCGTGCAGCTTTCACTGCACCCAGCTTCCGATGTTCTTAGCTTTCGTTTTTGCTCATGTGAATATAATCGTGGCAGCTTTCATGAATTGCTAGAAGGTTGTTTGGTTTCCAATTGTTATGATTGGCATCAACATGATGTAAGTGTACCTTCTCATCATTGAGCATTTTAAGACCACAATGACCACATTTATGGCTTTGCCGTTTGAGGGCTTTAGAGGTATTGTTGTTATAGAGCTTGCTGTTACGTTCGCTCCAATAACTTAAATCTCCGTCATAAGGTGATTTCTCACCTTTGACATTGATGTGTTTGTTTTCGGAGTAAGGGACTGCTGGAAACGCCTTATCTAGTAATTGCTTACTGGTATAGCGATTCTGTTTAGTTTCCTTGTTGAATACCCTAAATGCTCTGTTTTGGATGTGAAATAACGAGTTTCTTGACCCGTCCATCTTGCAGAAGCGGTGGTAATTCCTCCAGCCTCTAACTACAGGGGCTAATTTCTCAGCCTTTGTGGTAGCACCATAATTCGAGTTGTTGACGATGTATTTTACTTTCTTGCGAAAAGATTTAAAATTGTCCACTGATGGAGCGCATCTAAACTTCCCGTTTTTCTGGACTAAAAAGTTCCAGCCGAGGAAATCAAACCCATCTGTCGCGGCGGTTAGCTTTGTCTTTTTCTCGCTGACTTTCATTCCCCGCTCTGCTAAAAACTGACTGATTTTGTCAAGTATTTCTGTGGCATCGTCTTGAGGTCTGAGTATTATCACCATGTCATCCGCGTATCGGATTGTTGGTTCTATTACTTTACTTCCGGCATCTTTATATCTGTGGATGCTTTCAATGCCGTTTAAAGCGATGTTAGCTAGTAGTGGACTTACCACTCCGCCTTGAGGCGTTCCCTGTTCAGGAAATTCTGGGTTGACTCCGGCTTTGAGACATCGGAAAATACCTTGTCTTATGCTCTTGGGAGCTATGAGTCTATCCATGATGGCGGTGTGGTTTATCCTATCAAAGCATTTTTCGATATCGAGTTCTATAACCCTTTTATCTATTCCATTTCGCGCAGAGCATAGGTTTATGAACAGGATTTTCTGTGCGTCATGCGCTGAACGTCCCGTCCTAAACCCGTAGCTCCTAGCATGGAAGGTTGCCTCGTGCGCTGGTTCTAATGCGTATTTGACAAGGCATTGGTAAGCTCTGTCTGCAATAGTAGGGATTTTCAGCATCCTCATCGTACCGTCCTTTTTGGGGATGGGTATTTCTCTTAGTTCCTGGTGTTTCCAGTTGCTAACGGATGCTTTTAGCAGTTCATTAAGCTCAAAGCGTTCCTTAAAGGTAAGGGACTTTTTGCCATCAATTCCTGCGGTCTTTTTACCAGCGTTTAGCTGTGTTACTTGACGGATAGCCATTAATCTCGCTGCGGTTGATTTCAGAATCAGCTTTTGTAGGGACTTAGCTTTGCGCTTGTCTCCAACTTGAACCGCTTTGTACACTCGTTTTTGTAGGCGGAATAAGTTACGGCGGAATTTCTTCCAGGGTAAGGTCTTCCAAGATTCACTAGAGTTGTCTCTGTGTCCAATCATGCTCTGCTCCAGTTTGTGTATTCTGAACACCTCAGACCAATTACGGTCTGTCCTACCCGGATTGAGGGAATTCCGCTGCTCGTCCAGCCTACTTGTAGGGTTCGACCGCCCTTAGACCCTCAATCCGTTTTTATTCGTTCCCTCGGTTGATTATTAGTTCCGTTAGGTGTAGCCATTTCAACCACTGGAATCCCTGGACTCGTACCGCTATGGGACTAAGATGCGGCGGGAATTAACTCCAATGAGGTCGGGTTTTTTGTATTGTGTCCCGCCTCTCGATAAGTTGCTTTTCCAGGCTCTGTTTCACCGTGGGAACTCCCCATTAACGCCAGTGTCACCCCACAACGGATGTCTGATTGCGTCCTGTTCCTAGCTTCGACCTCCCGAAGCCGAGTCGGGTCATCGTAGGCAGATAGGGAGTCATACCTGAGTCTGGCAGATGGGACTTGCACCCATATCAGACCGAGAGTTCAACCTTTCTCTATTTCTAGATTGGGTTGGTTAGCTTATGTACGGGCTGGATACCGTGATTCAGCTAACAACGAATCGCACTAATCCTTCGAGTAAAGTTTAATGTCCCTTCGCTCAACGCAATCAAGATGTCTTGGCTTTAACCAACGCTATTACAAGATAGCTTGAAGATAATCCAGACTAGGGAAGTATCTGGAAGTTCGTACCAAATTGCGTCTCGATGAGCTAGTCAAACACGTAAGCCTTGATTTCTTACAAGCTCAGTGGCTTCAGCCCTGAGTTATTGACCAGTATTTAGGAAATTGGCAATATCTGTAACTGATATGAGTTGTGTTGTCTGGGCTAAAACTCCTTCATTAAACCAAAACCTGTTGGATAAATTTTATACTTAAGGTCGGTTATTGGCGGACTTTTGTAATAAAATTTTTACCCGATCATTTTTAACTCTCCAAAGACATCATTCATCTCTTGCTCAATTCTCTTCAGTTTTAGCTGTATTTTATTTTTAAATTCAGCATCTAGTGTTTCATTCAATTGGTTATAAACTGCTTCATAATCAATTTCTAAAATTGCGAAACGTTTTTCCAATTGCCTGACTTTAATTTTTTGTACTCGATTAAAAGAACGAGAAGAATTTATTGGTTTTTGCTGCATGGCTTGATTTAAGAAATCCCCAGTTTCCACTAACACATTTATAGGCATCCTAAATGCCGCTTTGACTCCCTCTCGCTTTTTCTCTGCGGGTACAGCCATACCCACAACTTCCTGTAATGATTCATCCCACACAGGAGAACCACTAAAACTAAGCTCAATCTGATATCCACGAACTTTAATGGCTTCTATCTGTATCGAGCGAGTAGCTTGGACATCAAGCAGTTCACCATTTAACACAGTTGTAGGCATCCTAAATGCCGCTTTGACTCCCTCTCGCTTTTTCTCTGCGGGTACAGCCATACCCACAACTCCCTGTAATGGTTTATCCCACACAGGAGAACCACTAAAACCAAGCTCAATCTGATATCCAGGAACTTTAATGGTTTCTATCTGTATCGAGCGAGTAGCTTGGGCATCAAGCAGTTCACTATTTAACACAGTTGTAGGCATCCTAAATGCCGCTTTGACTCCTTCTCGCCTTTTCTCTGCGGGTACAGCCATACCCACAACTCCCTGTAATGATTTATCCCACACAGGAGAATCACTAAAACCAAGCTCAATCTGATATCTAGGAACTTTAATGGCTTCTATCTGTATCGAGTGAGTAGCTTGGACATCAAGCAGTTCATCATTAGCCCAGACACCAAGATCATGTCCTTGGGGAAAGCCAAAGATACGGAAGGTAAGAAGATGGTACTGATTCACTAAAAAATCAGCGCCAACAACTTTACAGTTTTTATTATAAATGCGAGCGAGCGCACTTCTAAAGGTTTGAAAGTAATTTTCAGTTGACATACAATCTATAAATCCTGGTACACTGCGTTTCTCGCCCAGATGGTAAAGCGACTCTCTCAGTAGCAAGAGATGTATCTTCTGATTCCTCAATTTCCACTAGGAATTTACCGCCATTTTCTAGCTCAAATTCAACCAATTGCTTTTCTAGCATATATATGATGTTAAATAGACTATGTATTGTCAAGTATACAATATTGTCTGCTGATTGGAAAAGCAAAAACTACCACTAGTAGTCTGTCAATCCAAAAATGACGGGTAAAGGCAAGCAGGGGGAGAAGAGGGGCAGGGGGAGTAGGCTGACAGGTGTAGGTTTTTAATATTTTCTGTAAAGGCAAGACCAGGAGGACAAGGAAGGATAGTAGACAAGGTGGATTTTATCCACAAAATACTCAGTTTATGGTTTATTTTGTCCGCTTTTCCTCCCTTGCCACCTTGTCTGCCTTGTCTTCCAAGTCTTGCCCTCACGACAATGTAAAAAACCTACCCTTGTGAGGGGGGAGTAGGGGAGGGAAAAACAGAAGTTTTCTCCTATCATTACCCGTCAAAATAAATTTGACGAACTACTAGCAATCAATACTGTTCGTACACTAAAAAAGTGTTGAAATTGTTACTCTGAACGAAGTGAAGAATCTCCGAGATATGGCGCTGCATTACGTTATCCTCTGTATAACATCAGTCCATGTTTCATCGTTTTCCGTTATTATTTGGTGCGTTACGCTACCACTAACGCACCCTAAGTATTTGCTCCTTGAGCTTATGTTGGCAGGTATAATGACAACTCTGAACTAAATCACCTGATATTCCATGACAACCCCTCGTCAAGTTGCCTTTATCGCCCTCAAAGAAGTACACAAAGAAGCTTGTGCTGGTGTTGCTTTAGACCGAGTGCTACAAAAATTTAAGTTACCGGATTGCGATCGCCGTTTAATGAGAGAATTAATCTATGGAATCTACAAGGATTCTAGAAAACGCATATTTAATTTTTACCAGATCTCTATTGTATTTCCACAGTCCCCTTGTATCCATCAATGATGACTTGCTGGCCATCTTGCAGCAGGTATGTAGCACCACGCACATCCATAACAGCAGGAATACCGTATTCACGGGCGATAATTGCCCCGTGGGAAAGTTTACCACCAACTTCAGCAATTAACCCCCCAGCTTGCACTAGAATAGGCGCCCAACCGGAATCTGTGTAAGGGACTACAAGGATAGTATTTTTATCAATATCATGGGCTTCTTGCAAAGTTCTGACTATTTTCACCCGTCCTTGAATTTGTCCTTGACTGGCAGGAATACCTAATAAAATATTATCAGATGGATCAATTACAGGGGCAATGGGGTGAGGAGGGTTATAACCATAAACAACGGCGGGAATTTGGATAATTTGGCTATCTTGGAGAAATTGCGATCGCCTGTTGGTAACTAATTCCAATAAGCTATTCCTAAAAGCCACATCTGGATTAATAATTAAATTGCGAATTTCATCTAACTTGAGAAAGAAGATATCTCCCTGTTCTCCTAACACTCTAGACTGAAGCCAAATCTGTTCTAAACCTAAAAACGTCCAGCGTAATTCAGCTAACAAGCGGGAATAAACTTCCGTTACCCTACCTTTGAGATCAACGCGTTTTTGGACTAAATTTGCCTGTTCAGTCCGAGCATCAGCTAAATTTAGCACTTCAGGAGCTTGCAGCAACTGCACAAATAATTGTCTAACTATTTGAGGATTTTCTCGCCAAGTGGGAACAGAAATATCCGTACCTACTTCACTCAAATAGCCATAATCCTCGATTAATTCGTCAATTTCAGATAAAATCCTTTGCCCTTGGGGCGTTTCTGCCAACTGTGCAAATACTTGTTCTGGTTTAAACTCATAATTACCAGCTATTAAGATTTGTTTAGCATCCGCAGCTAAAAGACGCATAGCTCTTAATGATGCTACCTCTGGGGTAACACTATTATCAATTTGTTCTTCCTTTGCCCCCAAAACCGCTTGGCGGATAGCTGCACTCAAGGGGACTAAAATACTATAATAAGTACCCCGGTGTAATAAGTTGAGAATTAAATCTATTCTAGTTAATAACTGATCTAGAGATAATTCTGCAATCACCACATTTGATAATTGGGTCAATCCAGGGATAAAAACTTGACGATAATCCGATTTAAAATCTTTGTCTAAATCAAGTTCCCGCTTGAGTAACTTTGTCAGTCCTGGTAAATTAGCCAAAGTGGAATCCATTGGCGGTTTACTCATACTTGCACCTCTAGTCAGAAACTCCAGACTTTCTGGGGGTAATCCCATTTCCAAAAAGATTTCTCCTAATAAGGAAGCATTAAAGTAAGCTCTAGAGTAATGCAGTATTGCTGTTTTGGTAAAATCTAAGCCTCTAGCCCGTTCGCCTAAAACTATACTAAAAATTTCTCCCCACACACCACAGGTTAAAGGAGAATTAATAGACCAAGTTAAGGGGTGAATAACTCCCGGAATCACCTCAGCCGCGATTTTTCTTGTCCATAAGGGTAAAAGCGTAGTGATGGGTCTTGATTGTAATACCCACAGGTTTTGCCCATCATAACTCCATTCAATATCTTGGGGAACACCCAAATAACGTTTTTCCAAGCGCCGAGCTAGGTATGCAACTTGCTTAATTAATGCTTCGGAAACTTTACCACTACCTTCAAATTGCAGACAAGATAATTTTTCATTATCAGCAACCACGACTCGATATTGTTCTGGTGTCACTTTTCCCGACACAATTTGAGAGGGACTACCAGATACAGCTTCTATAACTACAGCCTCACCTTGTTGAGAAATAGGATCTCGGCTAAAAGCTACCCCCGAAAATACACTTTGGACTTGTGGTTGAATGAGTACCCCCATGGCCGCCTCTTCTGAACTGCTCCGACGGCGATATTCGACGGCACTGGGATGATTATAGGAGGCTTGGACTTGAGTGATCGCTTGCCGGAGTTCTGCCTTACTAGTAACATTTAAAATTGTTTCATATTGTCCCGCCGCTGATGCTTGTTGGGAGTCTTCCCCAATTGCTGAAGAACGGACGACTAAAGGTGAAAGCGACGACGGTTGCAGAAAATCAATTAAATAGTTGGGATCATCATCAGGACCTAGTACCCAACCTTTAGGAACTGAATAGCCCCAACGTTTAATTTGCGATAATGTCGCAGCTTTAGCTCCTACGACTTCCCCATCTAAATCATCATCTAAGGTAATGATCTTATCCTCATTACTTAAATATTGCATCATCTGTTGGGATTCTGGATTTGCTTCCTCAACTGGGAGGTTAAGATCATCAGGAATTTGGTTATAAATCCAGTAAATTAACCCCGATAAAGCAAAAGCAGCCATGATTCTCGGTATATCCTGGGAATGGATAATCCCCACAAATAGGGGAAATATGACTAATACCCCTAATTTAATTGTTTCTTTGGAGCGAGTAATTAAAAAGCCAATAGCTGCAATCAAGCTGACAAAAGCGGCTACTAAGGGATCATGGGCCAGCAGTCCCCAAGCCACATTGGTTGTTCCCGCTCCTTTAGTAGCAACATATCTACCGATAACCAAGGCTATTAAAGCAATAATTTCCCATACTGGTTCTAAAGGAAAACAATATTGGGCAATTGTGACAACAGCAACACCCTTGAGGGCTTCAGAGACGACACAGATACTTCCCGCCAACTTACCACCATGATAAAAGGCGGCTGCGACGCTAATATTTCCTGTACCCACATTGGCTAATTTCTTGCCACTCAGAGCATAAGTAATCCAGCCAATTAGCGGGATTGCTCCTAAAAGTGGACAAACAATTAAAATAATTAAAATACCCAAAAAATTAATCATGATTCTCTAATCTAAAATTTAAAATTTGATGACACACTCTAAGAGGATGTTTAAAAAGTTCTTTTGTCGGTATCAAAAGTTTTAGATCCCTCTAAATCTCCCTTAAAAAGGGAGACTTTGATGACCGTTCCCCCTTTTTTAAGGGGGGTTAGGGGGGTTAGGGGGGTTAGGCTGACAGGTGTAGGTTTTTTAAATTGAGATTTATAATAGGGGCCAGACTTGGTAGACAAGGAGGGAAAGTGGACAAGGAAGAAGAACAAAGAAGAATTAAAACTGATTAATCATCCAGAAAGTTGGCTAATTGGTAATAAGTGATGATTGCGCCCGCAGGGAACATAGCGGGCAGAATTTTCCGGTTCTTTCTCTTCACACTCCCTTGTCTACTTTCCTTCCTTGTCTTCCAAGTCCCGCATAAAACCCAATTGTAAAAAACCTACACTTGTCAGGGGGGATCTAAAAGTGCCTAAAGTCACAGCGAAACACTTTATGGCTACGCCACGCAAGCTATCAAACAACCTCTAAGTTTGTAATTAACAAAAATGAATTGCCAAATCAACATAAAACCCTTATAAATCAATATTTACAGAGCTGCTCAAGGTTGATATTATCAAAATAATAAGCCTTGATACCAAAAAAGCTCAAACACTTTTTCCGGTTCGAGATAATTTAAAATTCCCTGTTCCCTGTTCCCTGTTTCCCGTTACAGAACACTAGAGAACAATGAAAATCTTGTTTACTAGTGTCCCGAATGTTATTCAAGGAATTTAGCCTAGCGCATAAGCGGCAGTAAGCGCCCAAATAATCAGGCCGGCAATTGATCCTAAAAGTACCACAGTGGAGATTGTAATCAGTTTAGGTGAATCTGCACCTTGAAATTTCATAATTCCGCGATTTAAATCGGACATTGTTTTCTAAGCCTCCTTTATTACAGGGCTAATCTGTCCGTTCTGATTTTAGTCTTTCTGTTGCCAGATGGTGTTAAGTTCTCATTACGATTTTTATTAAGCTTGGCAACAAGAGGCAAAATCAAACAAAAATTAGTAGTATTTATACGTGACACTCAGAATATATTACTATTACAGAATCTAAATTCAAAGCCAGACACCAAGTCAATTTTACTCCTGATTCGGTGATTCGGTGACTCTTGCTATATTACCAAAAAGATTAATTGTCTCTAATCCAAAGAGCTAAACCACCCCCACGCCCACGAGCAGCAATCACATCTTCAGTCACTAAAAAGAAAGCAAAAAAAGGTAATTTAGCTATGGGTTGATCATTAAAATCTGCAATTTCAACTTTATGGGCATTAATCTGTTTATTAACAAACATCCAATTAAATAAACTAATTTGCATTTGGATAAAATCAAAAGCCAATAAATTCTTTTTTCCTAAATATTTTATTGGTCCAGTCAATTTAAATAATATTGCTCCCAATTGGACTTGATTAGCAATTTCCCCTTTTTCTAAATTCTGTTCTTCCGTAGGACTAAAGCAAATATGAATTTTCGTGAATTTTGGTACATACCAACCCTTACCTAAAATAATTCCCCCACGACTTCTGACTTTTTTAGTACCAGTAGCAAAACAAAGCCGCCATTTACCACCGAGAGATACAAAAGGATAATTTAACTTTTGCTGTTTTGCGGTTTTTTCTGCTTCTAGCAACGCATTTACTATTATTTCAGCGGAGGGGACTTGATTTCCTTCTCGATACGCATTAGCAGCAAGGGACAAGGAGTTAATAAAATCAGCGGTGGAATTAGATATTAAATTAGCTGTCATTTAAGGAATTCTATATTTTTTCATAAACCAAATAAATTGTAACGTTTATTTAATTAATTTCTTAATAACAGTATAATAAATATATGATTTTTAGCTAAAATTTTGGTCGCTAGAAACTCAAGTAATTTTCTGTGGTTTGGGAAGTGCAATACTCACCTGTAGATATAATAAGGTGGAAATATGGATACTCAAAAACTCCTGAAGTCGTATAAATCAGGAGAAAGGGACTTTCCTGGAATGAATCTGCACCAAGCTATGTTAAGACGTGCTGATTTGAGAGGAATAAATTTAGAAGCAGCAGATTTAAGCGGTGCTGATCTTAGTCGAGCAAATTTGAGTGGTTGTAATCTCAGTAGAGCGAATTTAACCAATGCTGATTTAACTAGAGCAAATTTGGAAAATGCAAACTTAAGTGAAGTTAACTTAATAGGCGCTGATTTAACCAGAGTCAATTTGAGAAAAACCAATCTGAATCGTGCTGATTTGCGAACTGCAATTTTAAGTTCAGCAACCCTAGTAGGTGCAAATCTGAGTCAAGCAGAAATCAGTGGTGCTGACTTTAGAGGTGCAAATCTCCATAACGCTAATTTAATTGATAGCAATATCAATGAAGCAGAATTTATGGGCGTTGATTTAACAACAATAATCATTACAGAATCTGAGATAACCGGAGAAATTTTGCATATAGGGTTATCCCACACCTGGATAACTTGGGCTGGTAGTTGTTAATATTCTGGTAATTTGGTGAATATTATAGTAGGGAACAGGGAACAGAGTTAAAAGTCTTTTTCTGTATGGTTTTTTAGGAAAATTTCGTATCTCATTCAACTGCATACCGCTATATAAATTTACCAAATTAATCAATACTATCTCAAGAAAAAAAATGAATGAAATATATTTATATGGGTGGGGCAAACCTCGCCCTTTATTTTATGACAATTAATATAGCAATATCTTAGCCACATCCAAAAAATCATTGATTCGTAGGTTGGGTTGAGTGACGAAACCCAACAAATACGTCGGGTTGAGGGACGAAAACCGACCTACACAAAAATGGCTAAGGTATTGATATAGTCAATATATTATTATTCAATAAGTAAAATGTCCGCAAGAGCGGACATTTAAGGGCTTCTGTCACTTTTATTGGCTACAATCATGTCTGAAACATGATGCTTTTATTGTTAATGATGAGAATAAAAAAATCAAGTCTTTTTCAGATATAAACTAGACATAATTAAGTGAATTATATCTTAATAAGAGGAGTCAGGAGTCACCGAGTCAGGAGAAAGAAGGAAGAAGGAAGAAGAAGGGAGAAATAAAAGTTTAAATGATATTTTGATTAATATAAAAAACATCATTCTTCAGAGTTATATCGGCGGGAAGTATAAACCCAAACATTATTATCCTGCTGAATTTGTCGAGTGTGGGAAGAACCGATAATAATCACAGTTCGCATATCTGCTAATGTCGGTTCTAACTCTTCCAGGGTAATAACCTGGACTTGTTCTCCCTTTCTCCCTAGATTTCGCCCTAACACGACTGGAGTATGAGGTTTTCGGTGTTCCATTAAAATCTTTTTTGCGGCCGCTAGTTGCCAAGTACGTTCTTTGGATACAGGATTGTAAAAAGCAATTACAAAATCACTGGTAGCCGCAGCCGTGATTCGTTGGGCGATAATTTCCCAAGGCTTCAAAATGTCAGATAGGGAAATCACACAAAAATCATGTCCTAAAGGCGCACCAATGGTGGCTGCTGCGGCTTGCATAGCGGAAATACCAGGGGCGACTTGAATATCAATAGTTTGCCATTCTGGTTTATTATATTGGTCTAAAACCTCAAAAACTGCCGCTGCCATTGCGTAAATACCGGGGTCGCCAGAAGACACAACCGCTACATATTTTCCGGCTGCGGCTAAGTCCAACGCCTGATACGCTCTTTCTGCTTCTACTCGATTATCTGATTCATGGACACACTTACCATCTGCCAGAGAACCGATTAAATTAATATAATTTTTATAACCGACTAAATCCGTTGCTGCTGCCAGAATTTCCTTTACTTGCGGTGACATCCATTGAGATGCACCAGGACCTGTACCAATAATAGCTAATTTCCCCTGGGGTTGTCCTATATTAGCGGGGTTAATAATTTGAGTTGAGATGGCGACGGCAATAGCAGTTGAGGATGATACAATTTGGGCATCTGCACCTGCGGCGGCTAAAATCAATTCTGTTAATTCACTTTTGGGAAAGAAGCGAATAGGAACTCCCAAAGCCTTAGCTATAGAGTGAAGCTGGGAATTATTAGCTAATTGAAGTGGTGCAAATATTCCCGCGACTGCGGCAGGTGCTAAATTAGATTCTTTGAGTATTTCCTGAATTTGAGTAATAGTGTGTGGTTCTGGGTTAGTTAGGGCGATAGCAATTTTTGCAGGATGGTAAACTAAACAGTTGTAACTAAAATTACCCAGTTTTTCAGTAATTTGAATAGTTAACTCGCTATTTTCATCAATAGGTAAATTACTTTCGCTTAACCAAGGTGCTGTTCCTTCTAACTTAACTTTTGCCCCTGCTAATAAGTCAGCAATAAATTTTTTCCCATGTTCTGGGTTAGCTAAATGATATCCAGAGGGAGGAGATAACAAAGCAGTGTGAAAGCGGATATCTCCTGTGGTGGTAATTGCTGGTTTTATATTTAAAGCCTCTGCAATTTGACGCGCTAAGTCATTTACACCACTCAGCCCACCTAAAAGCGGTACTACAGCAGTTCCATCTTCTGCAATAGCTAAAATAGGTGGTTCTTGTCCTTTATTAGTTAAAATAGGGGCAATTGTTCTGATGAGAATACCAGCGGCACAAATACCAATTATCGGTGTACCAGCGGTGAATAGTTCTCGCACAGTTTCGCCAAAATTGGTAAAGCTAATATCAACATCATTGGTACGACTAACTAAACCATACAATTTCGCACCTGGTAAGATATTGGTAATTTTTCGCCCAATGATAACGCTATTTTGACTCAACACCACAACCGCAGCCACTACCCTTACCCTTGTGTTCATAGAAATTTTCTTGTCAGTTATCAGTTGTTATTCATAGAAATCAAAAAAATCATAGTTCAGACATTCACATAAATCAAAAAAATCATAGTTCAGACTACAACTTATTTTTAGTGGGAATAATAATCATCGAAAAATAAGGAACGTCTTCTGGGTTAACCTCATCTAAAGGCAATATGCGCTGCTGTGTGGTTGTAGCGCGTTCAATGTATCTGGCTCTGGAAGCTAGTCCTAATTCGTGGAGAAGATTCCTGATTTTCGGAAAATGACGACCAAGTTTCATAATAGCCGCAGCGTCAGTAGCCAGAAGTTGACTAGTGAGAAATTCTACTGGTAGTGGTGCGGGTAAAACCGTGAGGACATCATTGTAATAGGTAAATGGTAAACCCAAAGCTACAGGACAGGCCATGAGCGAGGAAACTCCGGGGACGACTTCTGTTTTGTACTTGTCAGCCAAACGAGTAAAAAGGTACATAAAAGAACCATAGAAAAACGGATCTCCTTCACAGAGAACTGCTACATCTCGACCGGCTGCTAAATGGTCAGCAATGGGTTGAGTTTCTTGATCATAGATAGACTTAGCCTTTTCTGGTTCTAAGGCCCGAGGAAGGTGAAATAGTACCTCAATCTGACTATTATCCAAGTAGGAAGAAACAATTTTTCTGGCGATACTTTCCTTGTTCGTCGCTGATTGATAAGCAATAACTGGGGCAGAACGGAGGATACGCAAAGCTTTTAATGTGATGAGTTCAGGGTCTCCAGGTCCCACACCAATTCCATAAAGACGACCTCCAGAGTTAGTCATTACTCTTCCTCACTGGATAAAGCATTCACAGCAGCAGCAGCGATCGCACTTCCGCCCCGTCTACCATGTAAAGTCATAAATGGGACATTGCGACTATCTGCGGCCAATGCGGCTTTTGATTCGGCTGCACCCACGAAACCGACCGGAAAACCCAATATTAATGCAGGTTTAGGAACTCCATCATCTAGCATTTCCAATAACCTAAATAGGGCTGTTGGTGCATTCCCAATCACTACTACTGCCCCTTCTATATGGAAACGCCATAATTCTAAAGCTGCTGCTGACCTTGTATTTCTGAGTCTCTTAGCTATTTGTGGAACTTCTGGGTCATTGAGGGTGCAGATAACGTTATTGTTTCTGGGTAATCTGCTTCTTGTTACCCCTTCGGCTACCATGCGACAATCACACAAAATCGGTGCGCCGGCGGCTATAGCATTTCTCCCCGCTTCTGCCGCTGTGGGTGTATAGCTTAAGTCTTCAACAATATCCGTCATTCCACAGGCATGAATCATCCGAACTGTAACTTTAGCTATATCCTCTGGTAACTTGTCTAGATTGGATTCTGACCGAATAATTTCAAAGGAATTACGATATATTTCGTTGGCATCGCGGATGTAGTCAAACATGAGATTTTTAAGTGGTGTACGTGGACTGTGATTTATTTGATGAAGATGATTATAGAACTTACGCACAAATAATGGAAAAATGAAGCACGTATCCCTCACGGGACCGGAGGGATATAGTGACGTTCGCGCAGCGTCTCGATAGCTTGCGTGGGACGCAGGAGCCATAGAGATAGATCACGAAGAAAAGAGGGTTTAAGAGAGATTTTGCATTAGCACTTAAATAATTGGTTTAATTGGTGGCTTTGACGATAGATGAAGTCTCTAAAGGATTCATGTAAACTTAAACGGTGTTTTTGATACACTTCCAATACTTGTTGAATCAGAGTCGGAACTTTCGCCACGTTTACATATTCATGGAGTAAATGACCAAAAACATAGACTTGATAACCTGGGAAAGTTTCCTTTGTAGTTTCTGTGGTAACACCAAGTAAGGTAATATCAGCTTCAGTGTGTTGAGCGCAAGATTTGCTGCAACCAGTAAAGTGGATATTCACTGGAGAATCCAGAATCATAGAATTTTCCAGGTATTTTGCCAAGTTTAAGGCATCATCTTTAGTTTCTGTGGCCGCAGCAGCACAACCCCGTTTCCCCGCACAAGCTACTAAGAAACTTTTAATGTCGGTTGCTGAAAAGTTTAAACCTAAATTGGTAATTTCTTTCTCAACTTCGCTAATTTCGTTTTGGGGAATATCCGTTAATAGTAAGTTTTGCCAAGGTGTTAACCTGATATTATCATCACCATATCTTTGAGCAATATTCGCTAAACCTCTAATTTGCCAAGTTTCTAATCTTCCCAAGGGTAAAACTATGCCGATATAATATAATCCGCTTTGGCTTTGGGAATGAATGCCAATATGGGTTTTCTCACGCAGAGGCGAGGCAGCGCGGTCTTGGGGGTTTCCCCCATGAGTGACTGCCGTAGCAGAGGCACAGAGAGAAGGTGAGTTTTTTGTAATATCAAATATATGATTTTGTTGGACTTGGTGAAGATATTTTTCAATTGTGATGTTATTGATGATTTCTCGTAATCGTGGTTTGCGTCGGTTTTTAGTGTCTATGTGTTTTCGGTAAGTCTCAGCTAATGCTGCTAAAACTGGGATTGCTTCTCCTGGTTTTAATAAAATTCCTGTGTCTTTCGCTGGTTCTCCTTTTTCTCCATAACCCAGATATAACCGCAAATAGACTTTGCTGTTAACTAATTCTGCTGCTAATATAATATCATTGAGGCGATCGCTTACAGAAACTTTGCCTCCACCATCAAAACACACACTAAATTTTGCCGATAATTCGGAAAGTTGAGAATGTGTGATTATATATTCTTCCCAGGCTTTGACTAAGGGACGAGTATCTATTAATTCTTGTGTGTCAATCCCCGCAGTGGGACTAGTCATGATATTGCGGATATGATCTACATTAGCATTGGTAGAAGCTAAACCCAATGCTTGTAATTTTTGCAGAACTTCAACATTTATGTTTTGTTTGATTTCCCTAATTTGCAAATTAGCCCGGTTAGTAATATCAATATAGCCACTACCATCATGATCAGCAATATCTGCAATAGCCTGAAACTGTTGATAATTAATGATTCCCCCTGGTATTCTCAGCCGATAAAGAAGACCATCTTGGGCGGGTGTGTTGTAAAATAATCCTGGACAAGCAGTAAATGGAATTTGCAAAATCATGAGTCCTTCTCTGTGTGACGCAGAGACAGAATGTAAGTGTTTACCAAAAGAGTTAGCGTTCTGACTTACTCAATTTTAGACTTTGGAGCTTTAATCAAACTCCAATCATCTCAAATTGCTTTACAGTTGCGGCACAGTCCCGGAATTAAACCGAAGTTTCCTAACTCTAAGATTTAGTAGTTTATCATGAGATGGTATTTTTGGCTATTGTCAATTAATTTTGTTTCACGCAAAGTCGCAAAGGAGCAAAGACGCAAAGGTAAGAGTTTAAACGTAATTTCTATATCACCATCAAAAGCATTGAGAAAGCGCTTGCGCTATCGCTCTTTTTCATATCTTCGAGCATCATCATGATATCACAACCGCCAAGAAATGAATTTCTTGGCTAATAGCAAAATTCAGCTAAAGCTGAATGAAGATTGATATTTATTTTATTTATTTAGTCTGTTTTAACAGACTTTGGCTATTAGACTCAGAATTCATTCTGAGGCGGTTTGGTGGGAAAATGAAAGATGTATATTAACAGCAAAAAACCCTCGATAAATTAACTGAAGGCTTATTAATAAAGATTTGATAATTTATTTCATCGTCCGTGTACTATTACCATGATCTGCCTTTTTACAATTAGCTTGAGTTACTAAATAACCCTCAATAACAAATGCGTTCTTGTACTTTGCTATTTTAGACTATCTTTAAATAACCGATAACTACCAAGTGTAATTCCTATACCTAAAACTGCTGGAGCAGCAGCACTGATAGCAATAGCCATAGAACCACCTACGGTTGCTGCTGCAACTGTTCCAGCAATACCACCATAGAATTCTACAAATCATCAGGAGTTAAACCAGTAAGTTTACTGATTCTTGCTAACATTCTTGGACCAATTTCTTCATTATCATGAAAAGCAAAGACAAAATCAGCCCAATCAGAGTGTGACAGAATTTTGTGTGAACCCGATTGACGTTTGATTTCCCACCCAATACGTAACAAAGCAGCTAAAACGCGCTTTGCTTTTTGACTTGACCATTGACTCATGCTGCTGCAAAAGAAACACTAAATAAATCTGGTTTTACTTCCCCATGTTCCAGTTTATCAGCCAAAACACGCAAAGCCAAAGCCTGAACCTTAGCCACCGCTTCCTGTCTTGTGTTTCCATAAGCCAACACACCGGGAAAATCAATCACGTCCGCAATAAAGCGTCCGTCTTCCTCTTGTTCAATCTCTATTTTCAAGTTCATAGCCTGTAATGGTAAGGTAATAAAAGCGATATTCCACCAAAATAAACAACCCCACGAATTATGAAAAAATGGTTATCAATTATCGGTATCGGTGAAGATGGTTTAGCAGGGTTAAGTCCCATTGCTGTTTCCTGCTTAGACAAAGCTCAAATTATCTTTGGTGGGGAACGTCATCTTTCCATGTTACCCCATGACGACAACCGCGAAAAAATTTCCTGGAAATCACCTTTCCAAGATTCCATAACCGAAATTATTAGTCGTCGTGGTCAAGTAGTTTGTATTTTAGCTAGTGGCGACCCGTTATGTTATGGTGTGGGTGCAACTATTATTAAAGATATTCCTATTTCGGAAATTACTATTATTCCTGCACTTTCAGCTTTTAGTCTGGCTTGTTCTCGTTTAGGATGGTCATTAACGGAGGTGGAAACTTTAAGTTTATGTGGTCGTCCGGTTTCTTTACTCCAATCTTATATTTATCCTGGTGCAAAATTATTAATTTTGAGTGAGGGAAAAAATACTCCGGCTAATGTGGCGGAAATTTTGACAAGTCGCGGTTATGGTCATAGTCAAATTACCGTTTTAGAAAAAATGGGGAATGTTGATGAAAATATTATCACAGATATCGCTGCTAATTGGAATCAAACAAATATCGCGGCTTTAAATACTATTGCGGTGGAATGTATTACAGATAATGGAATAGTCGCTTTATCCAGATTTCCCGGTTTACCTGATCATGCTTTTCATCATGATGGACAATTAACTAAAAGGGAAGTCC
Source organism: Dolichospermum sp. DET69 (assembly GCA_017355425.1). Classification (NCBI taxonomy): domain Bacteria; kingdom Bacillati; phylum Cyanobacteriota; class Cyanophyceae; order Nostocales; family Aphanizomenonaceae; genus Dolichospermum; species Dolichospermum sp. DET69. The sequence goes on along the minus strand of CP070233.1, from coordinate 4,375,364 downwards.
GCGCGGTGACATTATCTAGTTTAGCACCTAATCCTGGTGAGTTGCTTTGGGATGTGGGGGCTGGTTGTGGTTCTATTTCTATAGAATGGTTGCGGAGTCATGTTAGATGTCGAGCGATCGCTATTGAACAAAATTCCACTAGACTAAATTATATTGCTGATAATGCCACCGCTTTGGGAACACCAAATTTACAAATTATTGCGGGTAAAGCACTAGAAGTTATTCACAATTTACCCGCACCAAATGCGATTTTTATTGGTGGTGGTGTGACAGCACCGGAAATATTAGAAATTTGTTGGAGTGCCTTGCTTCCAGGGGGTAGAATGGTAGTGAATGTTGTCACTTTGGAAGGTGAACAAAGATTATATCAATGGTATGAAAAAGTAGGCGGAAATTTCACCCGCATTGCTATTCAACGCGCCGAACCGATTGGTAAATTTCTCGGTTGGAAAGCCATGTCTCCTGTTACTCAATGGGTAGGAAGAAAGAATTAAGACTTTGTAATACTAACATTGATTTTTAGTTGATGATCTGATCAAAGAATGTTCATCTTAAAAAAGAGGTTATAATTGATATTCTCAAAGTAATAGTTTTAGCAGAGATAATAAAATATGTATTTTAACTTTTTTGTCAGTTCTATTGCGGGAATTGTGATCACAGTATTACTGGGTTTTAGCGTCTTACAATGGTTTCACGTTCCTAGTGGTAATTTTCTCGACTGGGTAATTGGTGGTGCAAGTTTTTGGTGGTTATTAGTAATCGTGACAGTTCCGTGGAATGTCCATTTTCAAGCTAAAGAAGTTTTAGCACAAGCCGCAGAATCAATAGAAAAAAATATTCCGGTAGATGAAAAACAAGTTAATTATGTAAAAGTTTTAGCCAAGCAATCGCTATTGGTGGCAATTAGCTTACACTTAATTTCAGCTATTGTCCTTTATATTCTAGCCTTTACAGGAATCAGTGCCGTAGGATATATAAGTTCTGGTGCAGCTTTATTATTAACTATACTGCGGCCATCTATCAGTGCCTATGAATATTTATATAATCGGTTGACAATGATTCGTCAAGCTTTTACCTATCCCCGTGAAGATATTTTGGAACTTCGTAACCGCTTTTATGAACTAGAACAAAAAGTACAATCTTTAGAAGATCAATTAAATCCAGAAAAATCCTCTTCTTTAGCAGCTAACTACCAACGGTTTACCGACGAAACTCACCGAGAAATCGCTCGAACTGTGGCAAATTTAGCAGAATTACGGGCTATAAACCAAACTGAACATGAGCGTTTATCTAGAGAAGCTAGAAATGCGATTGCACAGCTTTCTACAGATGGACAATTCCTAGATAATGTCAGAGAGATTATTAGATTTTTTAAATCTGCCTAAACTAAATCCATTGATTATCACATTTTCATTTGCGTTTATCTGCGTTTGATTATTCTATGCAGCTTTATATTTTGGTATTAATCTATTTGAATAGTTTACCGAAGATATAAAGCGACATTTTCTAGTTTAAATGCAGCAAATAATTCAGATTTTAGCTTTGGATTTTGGCATTTTTAGCATTTAATAAATCACCAGGAGGAAAAGCTCCATTTTCAGTGATAATTGCTGTGATTAAATGGGCAGGTGTGACATCAAAAGCCGGGTTATAAAATTCCACTCCTGGAGGTGTGAGGATAGTTTCACCTATTTGATAAATTTCCTGGGGGTGACGTTCTTCAATGGGAATTTGACTACCATCAATTAATTCAAAATCTACTGTGGATAAAGGTGCAGCGACGAAGAAAGGAATATTATGGGCTTTGGCCACAATTGCTAAACTGTAAGTCCCGATTTTATTGGCAGCGTCACCATTAGCAGCAATTCTATCAGCACCCACAACCACAGCATCAATTAAACCTTGTTTCATGCAATGGGCAGCCATATTATCGGTAATTACTGTCACCGGAATCCCTTCTTGTACACATTCCCAAGCGGTGAGTTTTGCACCTTGTAACCGGGGACGAGTTTCATCTGCATATACTCTGGCTAAACGTCCTTCTTTCCAGGCAGAACGGACTACACCTAATGCTGTACCATAACCAGCAGTTGCTAAAGCTCCAGCGTTACAATGTGTGAGTATAATCAGTTGTTCGGGAGTTTTCGGTAATGCGGCTAAACCATGATCACCTATGGCTTGACAGGTTTGTAAATCTTCAGCATTAATCTTTTTAGCGGTTTCTAAAAGAGTTTGTTGAATTTCGGCAACTGTGCCTAATGTTTCATAGGCTGTTTGCATCATTCTCCCAATTGCCCAAAACAAATTTACCGCAGTGGGACGGGTAGAACGCAACAAATTGGCTACTTTCTCTAGTTTAGCTAAAAATTCTTGGTTATCGCTTGTTTCAATTTCCCTAGCACCTAAATACATCCCATAAGCCGCAGCAACCCCAATCGCCGGCGCACCCCTGACAATCATTGTTATAATGGCTTGTGCCATATCTTCACTGCGGTGAATCTCTACCACTGTATATTCGTTAGGTAAACGAGTTTGATCAATGAGTGATACTGAATTATCTTTCCAAATAACGGGATAAACCATGATGTCAGTTGTTGGTTGTCAGTTGTCAGTGGCAATAGATTACAGGAAACTTGTATATATAGCAATCCTCAAGGTTCAGAAGTCAATGAATTACCCCACCCTAACCCTCCCCTTATAAAGGGGAGGGGACAAGATTCTTTATATCCCACTTTCTGCACTTCATTTTGTAATACGCGAATATTTCCATAATTTTATTTTTTATCGTTTAATAAAATACATATTTTATCCATCATTTTAAGTATTAATATTGAACAATCTAAGCCTTATTAAGAATAATTCTTGAAAAGACTCATACTACATTATGAAGTGCGGAATGTCGGATATAAGGTACATCTTAGCCCCCTCATCGCTTGCGGGGAGGGGGTTGGGGGTGGGGTTCTTATTCCAGGTTTGATGACAATTTGCTGTAAGTTTGACAATATATAGATTTGTCTCACGCAAAGAATAAGAGCAGAAAGAGAAAAACCCACAACAACAAACCAAAAAACCAACGCCAAAGCAAAACACCCAAAAACCAACCCACAAGACCCGGACTGGAATAGCACCACCTCTGGCAAAATTAAGTTAAAAAAGAAGGATGAAAATAACTAAAAAAATCAACAATTGGCTGGAAACCCATGCAGCCGCCCCTGCTTATGGTGGTTGGGTGTTAGCGGGTATCTCTGTATGTTACTTAGGTGCAGGGATTAATACCATGGCTGGCTGGCTGTATGTCATTAGTGGTGTTAGTTTTGCCCTTTTAGGATTATCAGGTTTTGTGGCTGTGCGATCGCTTATGGGTATAATTGTTAAACGTCGTCCCATTGAACCAATAACCGCCGGTGACGACCTGAAAATTGAAATAGAAATTCATAATCACAGCAAAAAACCTGCCAGTTTATTGCAAGTTAGAGACATTCTCCCATTTATTCTTGGTCAACCAGTCCAGCAAAATATTGAAGCTATTCCCCCACAAGATAGTTACCACTGGACTTATTATCACCCTGTTGAAAAAAGAGGAATTTACCGCTGGCACACCGTAGAATTGGCTACAGGTGCGCCTTGGGGTTTATTTTGGTGTCGTCGTCCCCGTCCATGTGAAGCTAGGGTAATTGTTTATCCTACCGTGTTACCCCTGACTGCTTGCCCTTTAATTGATGAAATAGGACAAGAAGACAGCGAAAGAGGAGATCCTCGCGGTAAACCCTTACAGATGGCAACAACGGGTTTAGTGCGATCGCTGCGTCCCTATCGCATAGGTGATCCTACTCGCTTAATTCATTGGCGGTCTAGCGCTCGTTATGGAGAATTACGAGTCCGGGAATTAGAAGTGATTACCGGGGGACAAGAAATTATCATTGCCATAGATAGTTCCTTCCAATGGCCACAAGAATTATTTGAACAAGCGGTAATTGCTGCGGCTTCCTTGTATTTTTATGCCCAACAGCAAAAACTGCAAGTGCAACTATGGACATCAGCCACAGGTTTAATTACAGGGAATATCGCAGTTTTGGAGACCTTAGCAGCTACCAACCCCATCGAAAAAAATAGTTTACCACCAGATCACTGTCCCCTAATTTGGCTGACACAAAACTCCTACACCACATCCTCTTTACCCTTGGGTAGTCGTTGGCTACTATGGCAAAATCCAGATTCACCCGCCGAAACCGTCATTAATCGAGAATATCCCGGCATTGTCATCCAAAACGAACAAGAACTACAACCGCAATTACAAAAAGCTCTTAGTTCAATTTGAATTGATTTCTCACACTCTCGCCTGATGTACAATGCAAAGAAACATTGAAATATTAAAACAGCACAGCCAATGGTTAAATCAGAAGTTAATTCAAAATCCAGTGATAAAAGCCTAGAAGCAATGCGGCATTTTTCCGAACAATACGCCAAGCGGACTGGCACATACTTCTGTTCTGAACCTTCCGTGACCGCAGTTGTTATCGAAGGACTAGCCAAGCATAAAGATGAAATCGGTGCGCCTTTATGTCCTTGTCGTCACTACGAAGATAAAGAAGCAGAAGTTAACGCTGCCTTTTGGAACTGTCCTTGTGTACCCATGCGCGAACGCAAAGAATGCCACTGTATGCTATTCCTCACTCCTGAAAATGAATTTGCTGGTGAGAAACAAGAAATTTCCCTGGAGACTATCAAAGAAGTTCGGGATACTATGGGATGAGCGAAATCATGCCTGAAGAGTTTTGGCAAGGTGTAGAAGAGTTCAATTCTGGGCAGTTCTATGCTTGTCATGACATTCTCGAAGCACTCTGGATTGATAGTATCGAACCAGATAAAACTTTTTATCAAGGCATTCTGCAAATTGCCGTAGGACTCTATCATCTGGGTAATCATAACCGCCGAGGCGCGATGATTCTTTTAGGAGAAGGTAGCAATCGTCTTAAGCGTTATCTACCCGACTACGGCAGTATTAATGTAGAAGAATTATTTACTCAAAGTGTGGATTTGTTAAAAACACTACAAGAAGAAAGTCTAGAACCAGTGGCAAATAGCGAATTGCTGGAAAATAAAGTTTGGCTTTTACCCAGTATTCAATGTCTGAACTGTGATTTGTTTGATTAGTTTGATTTGGATGATTTAATCTCTTGTCTGAACTGTGATTTGTTTGATTAGTTTGATTTGGATGATTTAATCTCTTGTCTGAACTGTGATTTGTTTGATTAGTTTGATTTGGATGATTTAATCTCTTGTCTGAACTATGATTTGTTTGATTTCTATGATTTGGATGATTTAATCTCTTGTCTGAACTATGATTTGTTTGATTTCTATGATTTGGATGATTTAATCTCTTGTCTGAACTGTGATTTGTTTGATTTCTATGATTTGGATGATTTAATCTCTTGTCTGAACTATGATTTGTTTGATTTCTATGATTTGGATGATTTAATCTCTTGTCTGAACTGTGATTTGTTTGATTTCTATGATTTGGATGATTTAATCTCTTGTCTGAACTGTGATTTGTTTGATTTCTATGATTTGGATGATTTAATCTCTTGTCTGAACTGTGATTTGTCTGATTAGTTTGATTTGGATGATTTAATCTCTTGTCTGAACTGTGATTTGTCTGATTAGTTTGATTTGGATGATTTAATCTCTTGTCTGAACTATGATTTGTCTGATTAGTTTGATTTGGATGATTTAATCTCTTGTCTGAACTGTGATTTGTCTGATTAGTTTGATTTGGATGATTTAATCTCTTGTCTGAACTATGATTTGTTTGATTAGTTTGATTTGGATGATTTCAAAGCGAAACTAAAGTTTCAAAAAAACGTCCATTTTTGCTATGGGACTCATATTTGATTTTTATTTCTCTGTTTCCTATTCCCCGTTACCTATTCTCTAACTTATATGATACCTCGCTATCAATTGATGAAATCACAGATACGCCGTTTAGGATTAGCCTTGGTACTTCCAGTTTCCCTTGTGGGTGCGGTAGTATTGCCTAACCAATTGCAACCCGCTACAGCCCAATCTGGGGGAAATCGTCCCCTAACTATCCGCTCTGATACCCAAGAATATGACGCGAAAACCCAAGTAATTACTGCTCGTGGTAACGTGCAAATGGTGTATCCGGCTCGCCAAATTCAAGCCACATCTGCTCAAGCACAATACTTTAGTAAAGAAAAACGGATTGATTTCAGTGGTAATGTTTACATTTTGCAACAGGGTAGCAATAGTATTCGCGCGGAAAAAGTCACCTATTTAATTGACGAAGGTAAATTTATTGCTCTACCCCAATCTAACCGTCAGGTAGAATCTGTATACATGATTGAGGATGCTAATCCCAATAGACAAACTACTAAACCAGCCCCAAAAACTCCAGCCTTAAAGCGTTCTAATTAGTAAACAAGTGCCAGATTATTGACAATAGATGTTTAAAACCCTGACATTTTCACTAAAAATAACTGAGTAAACTTGAAAACTCATTAGCTAACTCTTCTCTTCCTTCTTCCTTCTTCCTTCGTGTCCTATCTCTATGGCTCCTGCGTCGCCACGCAAGCTATCGAGACGCTCCGCGAACGTTCCTATATCCCTCCGGTCCCGTCAGGGATACGTGGTTCAGTGACTCCATAAGAGGGGCAACCACAGGGGGATTGCCCCTACGGTGACTCCATAAGAGGGGCAACCACAGGGGGATTGCCCCTACTGATTCGGTGACTCCTGACCTCCACACCTAGACAAAACTCGATAGTGAAAATTGTTTTAGAGAATATTCATAAATCTTACGGTAAGCGATTAATTGTCAATCGTGTTAGCCTTTCTGTCAGCCAAGGGGAAGTTGTGGGTTTACTAGGTCCCAATGGTGCTGGAAAAACAACAACATTTTATATTGCTACAGGTTTAGAACAACCTAATCATGGCAAAGTGTGGTTAGATAATTCTGATATTACTCATTTTCCTATGCACAAAAGGGCTAGATTAGGTATTGGCTATTTAGCCCAAGAACCAAGTGTATTTCGTCATCTTTCTGTGCAAGAAAATATTCTGCTCGTATTTGAACAAACTCAAGTTCCCAGGAGAGAATGGAGACAAAGATTACATACTTTATTGCGAGAATTTCGCCTAGAAAAGGTGGCTGCTAGTAAAGGTATTCAGCTTTCTGGGGGTGAACGACGACGCACAGAATTAGCCAGGGCTTTAGCCGCTGGTAAAGATGGACCAAAATTTCTGTTTTTAGATGAACCTTTTGCTGGAGTTGATCCGATTGCTGTGTCTGAGATTCAGGAAATTGTCGGTCAATTACGCGATCGCGGTATGGGCATTTTAATCACAGATCACAATGTCCGCGAAACCTTAGCTATTACAGATCGTGCTTATATTATGCGGGAAGGGCAAATTCTCGCTTTTGGTAATGCTGATGAACTTTACAATAATCCTTTAGTGCGACAATATTATTTAGGTGACAATTTTGCAGTTTAAATTCATTTTTATTTAAAAAATACCATCAGTTACTATAGCAAATGGCAAGTACATAAAGTCCAAAATTCAAACTCAAAATCGGTTTTTATTCTGACTCCTGAGTGGGCGCAGACCCTGCGCCCCTACCTCGGTGACTCCTGCTATATGGCGGTATGCACTTGAATGAGATACATCATAGTCCCCTCCTTGCTTGCGGGGAGGGGGTTGGGGGTGGGGTTCTTGTATTTTACTCAACTGAAAATCGCTATATCATGATTTATAAAAAGCTTAATCCATTCTCTAATTTCATTTCTCTGTTTTCTTTTTCCATCATGGATCGCTACTTGGCGATGCAATTAATTTCACCATTTTTATTTGGTGTCGGGGCATTTACTTCTGTCGTTTTAGCCATTGATAGCTTATTTGAATTATTACGAAAAGTTGTAGAATCTGGGCTACCACTGAATATTGCTTTACAAATTTTCCTATTAAAGCTACCTTATGTCATGGTTTACTCCTTCCCCATGTCCACTTTGTTAGCCACTTTAATGACCTATAGCCGTCTTTCTAGCGAAAGTGAATTAATTGCTTTGCGTGCTTGTGGAGTGAGCGTTTATCGCATGGTTTTAACTGCTGTGGTTTTAAGTTTTGGAGTCACCATCATGACTTATATCTTCAATGAGCAAATCGCCCCTGCTGCCAATTACAAAGCTACTACCACCCTAGCACAAGCCCTGAAGTCAGACCAACCATCCTTTAAACAACAAAATATTTACTATCCTGAATATCGAGAATTAAAAGAATCAAATGGTGATAAAAAGAAAATACTTTCTCGCTTATTTTATGCTGACCAATTTGATGGTAAGGAAATGAAAGGTTTAACAATTATAGATCGTTCTCGAGGCGGAGTTGATCAAATTGTTGTTTCTGAATCAGCTAAATGGAACAGTAAACAACAAGTTTGGGATTTTTACAATGGCACTATCTATTTAGTAGCATCTGATCGCTCCTATCGGAATATTTTACGATTTGAACATCAGCAATTACAACTACCTCGCACTCCTTTAACCTTAGCTGAAAATAGCCGAGACTATGGCGAAATGAATATTGCCCAAGCCCTAGAACAACTAGAAATAGAACGTTTAGGTGGTAACGATCAAAAAATTCGCAAACTTCAAGTGCGAATTCAACAAAAAATCGCTTTTCCCTTTGTTTGTGTCATTTTTGGTTTAGTTGGCTCAGTTATGGGGAGTATACCTCAGCGCACCGGACGCGGGACAAGTTTTGGTATTAGCGTGATTGTGATTTTCAGTTATTATTTACTACTATCCGTTTCTGGAGCTTTGGCACAAGCTGGTATACTTTCTCCCTTAATTGGTGCTTGGTTGCCCAACTTATTTGGATTAACTGTAGGTTTATTTTTGTTAATACGAGTAGCTCAAAAGTAATGTAAATTGATAAGTTAGGTCTGTGGAGATTAAATTTTTTTAGTCATAATTTAAGCAACAAAAAGCTATATATTATTAAACATCTGGTAAAAATCAATGTAGAGACTTTCCATGGAACGTCTCTACAGAGGTTTCATATCAGGCATATTTAATTTTTACTAGATGTCTATTTAATATCTAGCAGCATTTTAATATGAGTAAAATTCGCACTGTCATTATTGAGGATCATCATCTAACTCGTCTGAGTATTTGTACAGCATTACGGCAAAAAGACGAAATTGAAGTAGTTGGAGAAGCGATTAATGCTCGTCATGGTCTTATAATCTTAAAGCAGCTACAGCCGGATATTGCGATTGTTGATATAGGTTTGCCAGATCAAGATGGCATTGAATTAACTAGGAAGATTAAAGCAATTCGTCTATTACGGAATACAAAAGTATTAATTTTAACATTGGCTAATGATAAAGAATCTGTACTTACAGCCTTTAGTGCTGGTGCAGACTCTTGCTGTATGAAGGATATCGAATTTGACAATTTACTCGAAGCTATAGGGGTAACTGCTGCTGGTAATCCTTGGATTGATCCGATGATTGCGCGAATTATTTTAGAACAAGTGCAGGAGAAAACTTCTGTCGAATCTAATAATCATCAACGATCTATTAAACCTGGTATTCTCACAGCTAGAGAGTTAGAAGTGTTACAATTAATAGCTGGAGGTTGTAGTAATGCTACAATTGCTAAAAAACTTTATATTACAACTGGAACAGTAAAAACACACGTTGGCAATATTATGAATAAACTATGTGCTAAAGACCGTACTGAAGCAGCAGTAATTGCTTTGCGTTCTGGCTTAGTTGCGTAAAATGTAAGTAGGTAGGCACAATTAAATATAATATGGGCAGGCAGGATGCCCACCCCACAATAAGTATAATATTCTTGTAGGGTGGGCTTCTAGCCCGCCCTAATCAACAATATTATTTTGATATTTATTTCAGCCCATCTACTGACTTAATGTTGGCTGACAGCGTAGCGTAAGCCATAAAAGTTTCTTAGCTAATAGCTAAATATTTTTTAAATTAAGGACATCTTGTCATTTAACTATGTAGAAAGTTAATTTAAATTATGACTGAAAAAAAGTTAAGCAAGCTCAAGCTCTTGGTTGTAGATGACGAGCGAGATAACTTGGATTTACTTTATCGCACTTTTTGGAAAGATTTTATAGTCTATAGAGCTAATAATGCTACTGAAGCCTTAGCTATCTTAGAAAGAGAAGGGGAAATGGCTATGATTATCTCTGACCAAAGAATGCCGGACATGAACGGTAGCGAATTATTAAGTCTGACAGTAGAGCGGTTTCCTGATACAATTCGGATTTTATTAACTGGTTTTACTGATGTTGAAGATTTAGTAGATGCCATTAACTCAGGTCGCGTATTTAAATACATTACAAAGCCCTGGAATCCCTATCAACTCCAATCATTAGTCAATCAAGCTAGTGATACATATCGCGTAGTCAAAAAACGAGTAGCTGAATTATCTCGTGCCTTGCGACGGGAATCTTTATTTAATGCTGTGACAACGGCAATTAGAGAATCTTTAGACTATGACAATATGCTGCAAAAAATTGTTGTCACTATTGGAGAAACATTTGCGGCTGATAATTGTTTACTTAAAACAGTTGAAGATAATTTTCTCACCCAAAAGCAATTTTGCTATCAAAATTCCCAATCAGAAGTATACGATTTTCTCCCAGACCCTAGTGAGTTAATTACCGAAGTTTTTCAAACTCACCACTATCAAATAACAGAAGATATCTACGAAAACATCCATTATCAATATTTAGTAGTCCCACTTATTTATCAAGAACACTTACTAGCTATTATTGCTATTCGTAAATTGGGAAGTGATCATGTTTGGGATCAAGAAGATATTCAATTAATTACAGGTGTAGCCGAACAAGCTGCTTTAGCGCTTTCTCAAGCTAAACTCTATCAAAGTCTGCAAGAAAAACAACAACTAACTAACCTAGAGTTAGAAGTAGCTCGCCAAATTCAACATAATTTATTACGGCAAACTTTACCGGAAATGGCGGGTGTAAAAGTCCAAGCTTGTTGCTATCTAGCCCGGGAGGTAGGAGGTGATTTTTTTGAGGTATTTGTCCATCCTAATGGTGATTTGTGGTTAGCGGTTGGTGATGTTTCTGGTAAAGGTGTGCCAGCGGCTTTGTTTATGGCTAGTACAATTTCTCTGCTGCGTCGGGAACTATCTCTTGAAGTACCAGTAGAGCCAAATGTGATGATGCAGAATCTGAATTCTACTCTGATTGATGACTTAATCAGCAGTAACTATTTTATTACTATGGTTTTAGCACGTTATCACCCAATCACAAAAGAAATTGTCTATGCTAATTCGGGGCATATTTATCCTTTTGTGTGGTCTGAGTCAGCTACTATAAATGATTCTCCTCATTATTTAAAAGTCCGAAGTATTCCTTTGGGAATATTGCCTAAATGGGAGGCTGAATCTGGCCGTTTAATTCTCGCTTCTGGAGATACATTACTGGTGACTAGTGATGGAATTACAGAAGCAACTGTGTGGGAAAATTTAGATGATTCAAGGACAAATAATCGTTCTATACTTCATCAAGAAGGTTTATGGCAACTTATTAAAAAACAACCTCAACCACTTAATCTTGATAATTTGTTAGCTCTTATTCAAACCAATAATGATATTCAAGAAGATGATCAAACTATAGTATCTCTGGAGGTTTTATAAATCATGAAAAGTGAACTTCATATTCCCAGTGATCTAGGTTTTATCAATATTGTAGAACAATGGTTATTGGGCTGCTTACAATTACATCTAGGGGAATCTGTTGATTGGACACAACAATCAAGTCGCTTACGATTGGCTTTGGTAGAAGCCTATTCTAATGCTGTGCGTCATGCCCATAAAAAAAAGCCAAATTTACCGATTTTACTGCGCTTAGAACTAAAAGGCCGGGATTTATCTATAGAGATTTGGGATTATGGTGAAGGTTTTGATCTATCTACTTACTTTCCACCCAACCCCATAGCAAAACAAGAAGGTGGTTATGGTTGGTTAATTATGAATCGCCTGATGGATAAGGTAGAGTACCAATTACAGGTGAATGGTGCTAATTGTCTGAAACTAGAAACAACTTTCCCAGAACTATTTCCTCACGGGGAACAGGGAACAGGTAAAATGGTATAACTATAATGAATCACGCAAAAATGTTTGATTTATTGCTAATTATGGAGGAATCAGCACTGTGTTAAACAACCCTGGGTTGTACATTTTGCTCGTTAGTGTTCATGGTTTAATTCGTGGCCACAATCTAGAGTTAGGTAAGGATGCTGACACTGGTGGACAAACTAAATACGCGGTTGAACTTGCTTGCACATTAGCTAAAAATCCCCAGATTGCAAGAGTTGACTTAGTAACACGGTTAGTAAATGACCCAAAAGTTAGCCCTGACTATGCTCAACCAGTGGAAATTCTCGCAGATAAAGCCCAAATTATTCGCATTGCTTGTGGTCCCAAACGCTACCTTCGCAAAGAAGTTCTCTGGCCACATTTAGATAGTTTTGCAGATGAATTACTCAAACACATTCGCAAAATCGGCAAAATTCCCCATATTATTCATACACATTATGCTGATGCCGGCTATGTAGGTTCTAGGGTTGCAGGTTGGTTAGGTATACCCCTAGTCCATACAGGCCACTCTCTAGGACGCATCAAGCAACAAAGATTATTAGAGCATGGTACTAAACAAAAAAACATTGAAGAGAATTTTCATATTAGTACAAGAATAGAAGCTGAAGAAATCACCTTGGGGAGTGCAGCCCTAATTATTGCCAGCACTTCTCAAGAAGTTGAAGAGCAGTACAGCGTTTACGACCACTATCAACCAGAACGCATGGTAGTAATTCCTCCTGGTGTTACCTTAGAGCGTTTTTACCCAGCTACAGATAATTGGCAAAATCCCCCTATTCAACAGGAATTGGAGAAATTTCTCAAAGACCTGCAAAAGCCCATAATTATGGCGATTTCTCGCCCAGCTATCCGGAAAAATGTCAGTAGTTTAATTAAGGCTTATGGGGAAGATCCCGAATTACGAAAATTGGCCAACCTGGTATTGATACTAGGTAAACGAGAGGACATTTTGGCAATGGAATCGGGGCCACGTCAGGTATTTTTAGAGATATTACAATTAATAGATCGCTATGATCTTTATGGTCATGTAGCTTATCCTAAACATCATAATGCTGATGATGTACCAGATTTATACCGACTCACGGCAAAAACACAAGGGGTATTTATTAACCCAGCCTTAACAGAACCATTTGGACTCACATTAATTGAAGCTAGTGCCTGTGGTGTGCCTATAATTGCGACTGCTGATGGTGGTCCGAGGGATATTCTCGCTGCTTGTCAGAATGGGTTATTAATTGATCCTTTGAATATTCAAGATATCCAAAATGCCTTAAAAAAGGCTCTCACAGATCAAGAACAATGGCAAAAATGGTCTAAAAATGGCATGATCAATGTTTGCCAACATTTCTCTTGGGATAGTCATGTAGATCATTATCTAAAAGAAGTTAACCGATTATTGCCCCAAAAACGCATTCAGTCTTTGCTGAGTCCTCTGGTTAAATCTCCCGCAGATGAACATCCAGATTGGAATGTCCCCGCAACTAATCACTTAGCAACTGCTGATAGATTTTTGGTATGTGAAATTGATAATACTCTATTGGGTGATGAGGCAGCTTTAGCAAAGTTAATTCAGAGAATTCATGATGAAGGTAATACAACAGGAGTTGGTATTGCTACTGGTCGCAGTCTCAAAAGTACCTTAAGTTTGTTGGAAGAATGGCGCTTCCCGATGCCAGATTTACTGATTACTTCAGCCGGAAGTGAAATTTACTATGGGCCGCAGATAGTCACAGATACGAGTTGGCAAAGACACATCGCGTATAATTGGCGACGGTCGGAAATTCGCAAAGTTATGCGGGATATTCCTGGGGTAGAATTGCAATCTGATGATGCTCAGGGCAAGTTTAAGATTAGCTATTTTGTAGATGAGGCTAAATCACCTAGTTTCCGCGAAATTATTCGTCGTCTCCGCCAAAATCGTCTCCACGTGAAAGGATTTTATAGCCATAATATGTATCTGGATTTAGTGCCTATCCGAGCTTCTAAGGGAGATGCTATTCGTTATGCTGCTTTGAAATGGGGTTTGCCTGTGCAACGCTTTTTGGTGGCTGGGGCTTCGGGTAATGATGAATCTATGTTAGCTGGTAATACTCTGGCTGTGGTGGTGGGAAATCACAGTCAGGAAATCGAACAGCTACGAGGTTTACCACAGATTTATTTTGCTGAAGGAAATCATGCTTGGGGGATTTTGGAAGCTTTGGATTATTATGACTTTTTTGGGAATTTGTCTCAACCACTTTTGGAAATAGCGACAACTGATAAGGAAGAAGTTATTTTAGGAATATGAGTCAAGATTTTGTTGGATTTTTTTTCCTCTGTGTCTATGGTGCTTGAAAAAATACTATCGAACCACAGAGGCGCAGAGAACGCAGAGAAGAAAAAGCTGTTTCTAATGTCAGGTTTTTTGTAAAAATAAAATTTGCAGTGGCAATTCAATATAAAATCTAAACTTTAAAATAGAGATTAGTACCATGAAAAATCTTACTCCTAATTCTAGTTTTAGTGTTACCCTGCGGTTACAAATTCCCAATCGGGTGGGGATGTTAGCATCTGTGACTCAAGAGATCGCCTCCACTGGTGGTAATCTCGGACAAATTGATTTAATTGAACAAACTCGTGAAGAATCTATCCGCGATATTACAGTTGATGCCGCTAGTACGGAACACGCGGAAACCATTGTGCAAGGAGTAAAGGAATTATCGGATATTAAGGTAATTGATGTTTATGACCGCACTTTTAATTTACATCGCGGTGGCAAAATCAGTATTGTGAGTAGAATTCCTCTCAAAAGTGTTTCTGATTTAGCAATGGCTTATACTCCAGGAGTTGGTCGCATTTGTAAGGCGATCGCCGAAAATCCAGAGGAAGTATATAATCTGACTATTAAACAAAATACCGTGGCTATCGTCACAGATGGCAGTGCTGTTCTCGGTTTGGGCAATTTGGGACCAGAGGCTGCTTTACCTGTGATGGAAGGGAAAGCCATGCTGTTTAAGGAATTTGCGGGGCTTGATGCTTTTCCTATCTGTTTAGATACTCAAGATACAGATGAGATTGTCAAGGCTGTTAAAAATATCGCTCCTGTATTTGGTGGTGTGAATTTAGAAGATATCGCTGCACCACGCTGTTTTGAAATTGAAAAAAGATTGCGAGCAGAATTAAATATCCCCATTTTTCATGATGACCAACATGGTACAGCTATTGTCACCTTGGCAGCACTGTTTAATTCTCTGAAACTTGTCCAAAAATCTATTGCAGATATCCGCATTGTGATTAATGGTGCTGGTGCGGCTGGGATTGCGATCGCTCGGTTACTCCGCAAAGCCGATGCCCAAACCATTTTGATGTGCGACTCTAAGGGAATTATTTCCACTAATCGCAGCGATTTGACCGCCGAAAAGCTGGAATTTGCGGTTAAAGCCCAAGGAACTTTAGCCGGTGCTGTCCAAGGTGCAGATGTGTTTATCGGTGTCAGCGCACCGGGAGTTTTGACACCAGAAATGGTACAGGGGATGACGAAAGATGCAATTGTATTTGCAATGGCTAATCCCATTCCCGAAATTCAACCCGAATTAGCTCCTAAAAACGTTGCTGTTATGGCTACAGGTCGGAGTGACTACCCCAACCAAATTAATAACGTCCTGGCGTTTCCAGGGGTGTTTCGTGGGGCTTTAGATTGTCGGGCCAGTACAATTACTACTACTATGTGTTTAGAAGCTGCCAGTGCGATCGCTTCTTTAGTTAAACCCTCTGACTTGAATCGGGAACATATTATTCCTTCCGTCTTTGATAAGCGTGTGGCTACTGCTGTGGCTGCTGCTGTCCAACAAGCCGCACGGGAAGAAGGTATTGCTCAAAGTTAATATAGTGATTCTTGATTGAGTGATGTACATGAACCCCACACCCACCCACCAAACCAATCAATAGTCGGTTTTAACCGACTTTAGCTATAAGACAGGGAATAAATTCCCTGTCTTTTTCTGTATTCTGCTAGATTCTTCTTCTTTAACCCATATCATTGATTTTTTACTCTCTTGTCTGAACTGTGATTTGTTTGATTTCTATGATTTGGATGATTTAATCTCTTGTCTGAACTGTGATTTGTTTGATTTCTATGATTTGGATGATTTAATCTCTTGTCTGAACTGTGATTTGTTTGATTTCTATGATTTGGATGATTTCAAAGCGAAACTAAAGTTTCAAAAAAACGTCCATTTTTGCTATGGGACTCATATTTGATTTTTATCCATCTCAAATTAAGCCATGAAATACTCAATCATTACAGGTTTATTAGCCGCAACTTTAACTTTATTTACTACCATTGCTAAAGCCCAAGAAACTCCATTGTCATGTTCTATAGATTCCCAAAATTTCATCACAATTGACATCCTCCCCACCCTACTTCGTAGAGGGTGGGGATTCCAAAGATCGCTCTTTGGGCTTCCTCTTTCCACGAGTTGATTTGCTTGGAGGAGTTTCCTCACCCAAGTATTGATCAGTCTCTCCAGAGGCGTTAGTTCCGACGTGACCCGCCGTACTCAATCCTTTTTCTAATATGTTCCGTGCCGCGTTCCAATCCCTGTCTTGCGTATGCCCACAGTGAGGGCAAACATGAGTTCTAGTGCTAAGAGTTTTTTTGACAACCTCACCACAATTAGAGCAATTCTGCGAAGTATAGTGAGGTGGAACGGCAACCGTGACCACACCAAATACCTTGCCGAAATACTCAATCCACTCACGGAACAGCGACCACGAAACGTCACTAATCGACTTAGCCAAACGGTGATTTTTCACCATATTCCGCACCATCAAATCTTCATACGCCACAAGGTCGTTAGACCTCACTACGCACCTTGCCGTTTTCATAGCAAAGTCTTTACGCTGGCGACTTACTTTGAGATGCTTTAATCCAAGTTTTTTTCTCAACTTGATTCTGTTTTGAGAACCTTTTTTAGTCTTAGACATCCGGCGTTGCAATCGTTTCAAAGACTTCTCGCTTTTGCGAAGATGTCTAGGGCTGGCGACTGTCTCCCCGTTGCTATCGGTGTAGAAGTGGTTTAGACCTACATCAATACCAATAGTTTTACCCGTTGGTTCTCGTCTTTCAACTCGTTCATGGTCGATGCAAAACTGGCAATAATAGCCATCTGCACGACGCACAACCCGCACCCTCTTAAACTGTTTAAGTTGGTAGAAATGCAGATCACGGGTTCCCCAAAGTTTAAAGGTTCCTGCCTTGAATCCATCCGAGAAAGTGATATACCTGCGGTCATCAGAAAGTTTCCACCCACAGGTTTTGTACTCAACAGAACCATGTGTTTGTTCTTTCTTGAACTTTGGGAATCCCTTTTTCCCTGGTTTACCTTTTTTGCAGTTATCGAAGAACCGAGCAATAGCAGACCACGCCCTTTCAGCACTGGCTTGCCTTGCCATTGAGTTCAGCTTGTTAACCCAAGGAAACTCAATACTGGCTGCAAGTACAGCGCAAAATTTATTTAGGTCATAGCGTCCAACGCCCTTGTTGTCCATCCAGTATCTCAGGCAGCTATTACGCACAAAACGAGCAGTACGAATCGCTTCATCGAGTGATTCGTACTGCTCGTTTCGTCCTTCAAGTTTTGCCTCAAATACAATCATTTATGTCTATTCTTGCTACATAAAATAGTATAGCATGATTATCAAAAACTCAACTACCTTCTTCCCTAATTTCGCTTACGCTCAATTCTGGGCAGAAGGTGTTTCGTTTTTGACCGCTTTACATCCCCTGCCTAGGAAGCGTTGAGGCAGGGGTATTACAGCGATTTGATAAAATATTAAAAGCAGAAAAGATTATTCATCCTCATCAGGTTCTAAATCTTCTTCTGTCAATTCTTGATGTGGTACAGCCGCAATAATTGCATCTATGACTTTACCTACTGGTAATATCTCAATCCCAATCTCTGGAAATTTTGTGCCTTTAGGAACTATTGCTCTTTTAAATCCTAATTTTGCTGCTTCTTTTAATCTTAATTCCATTTGGGAAACTGATCGCACTTGTCCCCCTAATCCGACTTCCCCAATTAAGACTGTACCAGGATCAACTATCCGATCTCGGAAACTGGCAACAATCGCCACCGCAATTCCTAAATCTACTGCTGGTTCTTCGACGCTTAATCCCCCCGCAGAAGCAACGTAGGAATCTAATTTGGACATGGGTATCCCCACACGCTTTTCTAATACGGCGAGAATCTGCACTAAACGGTTATAGTCTATGCCTGTGCCAGCGCGTCGAGGAGAGGGATAACTGGTAGGACTAACTAAAGCTTGCAATTCTACTACTATGGGTCTTGTTCCTTCACAAGCAACAACAATGGCTGTACCAGGAGCAGGATCGTCACGATTACCTAAAAATAGCTCAGAAGGATTATCAACTTCTTTTAACCCTTGGGAAACCATTTCAAATATCCCAATTTCGTGGGTAGCTCCGAAACGGTTTTTTACAGTTCTTAATAATCTATGGGAAGCAAAGCGATCGCCTTCAAAATATAATACAGTATCCACTAAATGTTCTAATACTTTGGGTCCAGCGATCGCTCCTTCTTTGGTAACATGACCCACAATTAACATTGTAATATCTTCATGTTTTGCCACTTTCATTAAAGCTGCGGTACATTCCCTGACTTGTGCGACTGAACCCGGTGCTGATGTCAAAGCGGGAAGAAATACCGTTTGAATACTATCTATTACCGCTACATTTGGTTTCAAAGAGTCTATTTCTCGCAAAATCTCCTCTAAATCCGTTTCTGGCAATACATATAAATCTGCGCCGATACTGTCAGGATCTATGGGCTTTTCTGAATCTTTTACTGTTTCTTCAGGGGCTTTGCTTTGATTATCTTCCGTAATGACAAGAGGGGGTTTTGACATTCCCAACCGAGAAGCACGCAATTTTACCTGTTGTCCTGATTCCTCTCCAGTTACGTAAAGGATACGGTATTTCTGGGCTAATTGATGAGATACTTGCAGTAGTAAAGTAGATTTACCAATACCAGGATCGCCACCAATTAGCACCATTGAACCGGGAACTATACCACCACCTAAAACTCGATCTAATTCCCCATAACCGGATTCCCACCGAGCAATTTGGCGATCGCTAATTTGCTCAAAAGTCAGCGATGATCTAGCCTTAGCTGGTTTATTATGAGATTTACTATGACCTCCAGCTTGCCAATTTCCCACCCCAGATCGGCTAGATATATCCCCTATAAAAGCACTAATATTCTGCTCAACTAAAGAATCATAAGTATCGCAATTGGAACATTTTCCGAACCATTGGGAAAATTCTGCTGCACAACTACTACAGATATAAACGATTTTTGGCTTGGCCATGTTTAAATTTTAGTTAATAATCTTAATTATTTCTTAAATTTTGGAAAAAACGCAAATCTAATAAGTAGTCGGACAAAATTAAATTCACTTGTTGAGAGAGGGAACAGGGAACAGGGAACAGGGAACAGAAAAATCAGTTGTGTAATTAATTGTGTCCCATTACTTAATAGTAATAGTTAGAAGCTTTTTCCAAATCAATTGAGAGCAATGATATCTTAATATTATGATAGTGAACTACCTACACTTACCCGCAAGGGAAGTATAGGCTTCCTACCAAGTTAACAGCTTTTTGCTCTTCGAGAACAACAAGACTGATGTTAAGGCGATAGGCTGACCCCTTCTAAGGCAAAATCAAGGTTAATCAACAAAAATGATCATGTATCTAGCTTGATTATCGCTATTCTCTCGCCTTGTCGAGATACTCAGTTCATAACACAAAATTTGTGAATTGTCTCCATGTCTTCCTTCCTTGCTGTCGCGTTGGTAGGAAAACCGTCGTCAATTCACGCGCCATTCATCCCTCGCGGCCCTATCGGCTCAGACGTGGGGCTTCTGTCGGTTAAGCTAAAGAATTAATCATGAAAAATTTTAGTTAAGGAGCATGACAAAAATTGGAAAGTCATAAAGAAAAAATCCTGGTAGTAGACGACGAAGCCAGCATTCGGCGGATTTTGGAAACACGCCTTTCCATGATTGGCTACGATGTGGTGACAGCAGGGGATGGAGAGGAAGCTTTAGAAATATTTCGCAAATCTGAACCAGACCTAGTAGTTTTAGATGTAATGATGCCAAAACTAGATGGTTATGGCGTTTGTCAAGAATTACGCAAAGAATCAGATGTCCCCATTATTATGCTCACAGCTTTGGGAGATGTAGCAGATCGCATCACGGGCTTAGAATTGGGCGCTGATGATTATGTAGTGAAACCATTCTCTCCCAAAGAACTAGAAGCGCGGATTCGCTCAGTATTGCGACGGGTAGACAAAACAGGTGCAAATGGTATTCCTAGTTCTGGAGTGATTCATGTCAGCACCATCAAAATTGATACAAATAAGCGTCAAGTTTATAAAGGTGATGAGCGGATTCGCTTAACTGGTATGGAGTTCAGCTTATTAGAATTATTAGTTAGTCGTTCTGGTGAAGCTTTTTCCCGTTCCGAGATTTTGCAAGAAGTATGGGGATATACTCCTGAACGCCATGTAGATACTCGCGTTGTAGATGTACATATCTCTCGGTTACGGGCAAAATTAGAAGATGATCCTAGTAACCCAGAATTAATTCTCACTGCTAGAGGTACTGGTTATCTTTTCCAACGCATACTAGAACCAGGGGAAGAGTAGTTGACAGTTGACAGTTGACGGTTGACGGTTGACGGTTGACGGTTGACAGTTGACAGTTGACGGTTGACGGTTGACAGTTGACAGTTGACAGAGAAGAAGTAGGGGAAGTAGGGGAGGTGAATAACCCAATGACCAATGACCAATGACCAATGACTAATGACTAATGACCAATGACTAATGACCAATGACCAATGACCAATGACTAATGACCCTAATCGAATTTTACGGCGTTTACCCTTAGTAGTTGGGGGTTTAGGTGCTGTACTTTTGTTAATGAATCGGTTGTTAACACCGGATCTGACTAACTCCCAAGCACGGGGAGATGTGCTGGGGGTAATTTTGAGTGCGGTATTGATTTTAACGGGTTTAATTTGGCAACAGGTACAGCCACGCACACCTGAAACAGTAGAACTAATTGGAGAAGAGGGATTTTTTTTAGCAGCAGATTTACCAGAAACCGTGAAAATAGAATTAGCCTGGGCAACGCGGTTATTATTAACAAATACAGTCACGCGATCGCTTATAGTCTACTATCAAGGTAAAGTTATATTGCGTCGCGGTATTCTGGCTGCTAAATCAGAAGTGACACCAGGAATAATCTTAAAAAAAGTATTAGAAACACAAAAGCCAATTTATTTAGTTGCTTTGTATGTCTATCCTGGTAAAATCGAATTTGATTATTTGCCAGAAAATACTCAAGGTGTAATTTGTCAACCTATTGGAAATCAAGGGGTTTTGATTTTAGCTGCAAATGCTCCCCGCAGTTATACAAAACAAGATGAAAACTGGATTGGGGGAATTGCTGATAAGTTGGCTGTAACCCTTGGTAATGAGTAATAAATTTTGTCAGCAGTAGGTTGGGTTGACTGAAGAGAATGTTTATAAAGTATTAAGTTGTATCAAGAGATCCCCCCTAACCCCCTTAAAAAGCTACGGTGTACACACATCTCTAGACAGGATGCTAAACGTTATCCGATCCCCCTAAATCCCCCTTAAAAAGGGGGACTTTGACTCTAATTCCCCCCTTTTTAAGCTATCCATTACCCACATCTTTCTTAACAATCTTGAAACATTTATGTGGCAACGGTTTCAACGCTTGAAAATTTCCCTACTCTTGACAAAATGTACCTTATTCTTCTTGATAAAACCCTTATTTTATTGAGAATCATCAACGGAGGATTAAGGTTTGGGGTTTGAGAGCGATCGCTCTCACGAATGTTAAGAAAGATCCCGGTAATGGATAGCTTAAAAAGGGGGGAATTAGAGTCAAAGTCCCCCTTTTCAAGGGGGATTTAGGGGGATCTCAATACTTTAGATACATGACGAAGGACTTTTAAAACATCCTGTAAGGAAACCCAACATTTTTTCAACTTTGTTGGGTTGCGCTGTCGCTTAACCCAACCTACTATTTTCTAATTATGCAAATTATTTATTGGCTGTTAATTGCTGTCATGTTAGTAGGTATTATTGGTGCTGTAGTTCCAGCTATACCTGGAAGCAGTTTAATTTTAATATCTATTATTATCTGGGGAATTGTCAGTCATTCCTTTGCAGCGATCAAAATTCCCCTGATTGTCACAATTATTGTTTTAGTCTTGAGTATGGGTGTTGATTTCCTCGCGGGTTACATCGGAGCAAAACAAGCCGGTGCTAGTAAGTGGGGACAAATTGGCGCGTTTGTGGGTTTATTACTGGGATTTTTCGGATTATTGCCTGCTTTACCTTTTGGTGGACCCTTATTAGGAATTTTATTCGGACCACTGTTAGGAGCGATTGTGGGTGAGTTTCTTTACCAACGTCAATTATGGCCTGCGGTGAAAGCTGGTATAGGAATTACCGTCGGAACAGTTGTCGGGAATTTAATTCAAGGTGTCTTAGCTATCAGCGCGGTTGTAGTCTTTTTACTGACGACTTGGCCGCAGGTATATGGTGGTTAATCTCAGATCCCCGACTTCTCTAAGGATACCGCTGGTCATTCAGGGGTATCACCCCTCACCCCTACGATTTTATAGGGTTTACGGTGTAATCATAATTATGCGATCGCTTGCCGAAAACCTTGTTTTATCGTGGGACTGGGGGGTGTGACCCCCTATTTGCCAGCAGTATCCTCTAAGAAGTCGGGGATCTATAAGATTTAAACTAATTCCAAAGCTTTTTTAGCTTCATTAGATATGGCTTCTACTTCGTCATTTACCAAAGTTGCTAAAACAGATTTAGCTTCATCATTGCCCAAGCGAGTTAATGCTTGAACAACTCTATAACGCACTTGCCAATCTGGATTAGTGCTGTAAGGAACTAGGAGAGGAACTGCTTTTGGATCTCCCAACTCACCAAAAGAACTAATGGCCGCAGTTTGAATTAAGCCATTATCTGAAGCCAGTGCTTGTATTAGTAATTCAAAGCCTCGCGGATCTCCTAATTCTCCTAATGTGGCAATAATGCTAAACTTTACCAACCATTCTGGTGTTTTCTGATAAAGCTTTTCTATATCTTCAAAAGCGTCATGTAATTTTAGCGCACCTAAACAGTCTGCTGCGGCTGCTTGAACATCTGCTTCAGGATCATTCAGTAAACCCCGTAATATCTTCAAGGATAATGGTAAATCCTGTGTTCCCAGGGTATCCATTTGACTTACCGCTGAATAACGCACCCGCGCACTACTATCACTAATAGCAATCTGTACTAATTCTAAACCAATTTGTGGTTCTAGTTCCCGAATTTGATTGACTGCACGCAAGCGATCGCCTAAATTTTCAGAACTCAGTAACTCTTTGATACTATCAGCCGAAACACTCATTTAATTGTCCTTTGTCAGTGGTCAGTTGTCAGTTGTCAGTTGCAAAAGAATATTTGTGTACCCTATTCCTCTACTCCCCAATATCTACTCAGTAGCCATAGAGCGAATAATATCACCACGAGTTAGAATACCAATTACCTTACCCACACTGTCAAGGACTGGGAGACGGTGAACTTTGTGTTCTTGTATTAGTTTTGCTGCTTCTCTTAATGGTTTATCAGGAGAAATAGTAAGAGGATTTTTACTCATAACTTCCCCTACAGTTTGTCCTAAAGCCTTATGTAAATCTCGGTCATAGGTGGCAGGATTTTGTAAATAAATCACACTATCCAAAATCATGATGTAAGCTGGGGGAGTGACACCAGTTTCTTGCCACATCAAGTCTGTTTCTGAGATAATTCCTACTAATTTACCTGCATCATCAATTACAGGTAAACCGCTAATTCGTTTTTCTGCTAAAATTTGGATGGCTTCTTTTAAGGGAGTTTGAGGATGAACGAGAATAGGATCACGACTCATCACGTCAGCAACGGTTTTAGACATTTTTTTACTTACACCTTTTATAAAAGTCTTTTTAACTATTGTAGAAAATCATCGTTGATAAATAAATAATTTTAATTAATTTTAATGGATTGTGGCTGTGGATATTTTTGTGATTTAAATAAATTCAACCTCATGGTTATTTGATGAATTTGTCTGAATCAGGATAACCAGGATTAGAGGATTGACAGGATTGTTATTTGATGATTGATAGATGAGATTCATATATTTATTCTTCCATCTCACTTCATGAATATTCACTTTTCTCTATACTAATCATTAACAACTAACCAATAATTAAACAATCACATCCTGTACATCCTTAAATCCTGGACATCCTGATATGGCTTACGCCACGCTTCGCTATCAGACAATAATTTTCCATCTCACTTCATGAATATTCACTTTTCTCTATACTAATCATTAACAACTAACCAATAATTAAACAATCACATCCTGTACATCCTCAAATCCTGGTCATCCTGATTCTGACAATAATAGCACACGCCAAACCCTCATCCTCACCAGTCATACATTAACCATTCCCCCGGAACTACAAGAAGAAGTTACAGTTATTGATTTTCCCTTACCCAACATCCAAGAAATTGATTATTTAATTCATCAATTAATAGTCCCCGAAAAACTTAACTTAAATGGACTAGGAAAAGAACAATTAATCAAAGCCTGTCAAGGATTAAGTCGCGCCAGAATTAGAAGAGTTTTAGCCGCAGCTTTAGCAGCAAAAGGACAAGTCAACGAAACAGATATTGATAGAGTATTAGAAGAGAAAAAACAAGCAGTTAGACAAACTGGAATCTTAGAATTTTACACCGCCAATGAATCATTAAAAAACGTCGGTAGCTTAGAGGATGTTTGAAAAGTATCAGAATTAATCGAGATCCCCCCAACCCCCCCCTTACAAAGGGGGGCTAAATTCCTCAAAGTCCCCCTTTTTAAGGGGGATTTAGGGGGATCTGCGGGTGTTAGATACCACACGAAAAAGTTTTCAAACAACCTCTTAGATATTGGTGAATTAGGTGATATGTCACAAACGGAAATTGCTTTTGATGCGTCGGGAAGAATGACCAGCAGCACTCTTGAACATCAAGAAAGTTATCGTTCCCTAGATAGTCAAAATCAACAGGTTTGTGTGGCAAAACTTAACCCTCCAGGAGAAGCAGGATTTGATAGAATATCTGTGTTATTTGAAGTTGATTCTCGACGGACTTTATTAGCAACTGTGAAAGATTTATTAACGGGAGAAATATTAGTTAATAAAGGAGAGACTTATAAATTAAAATAATTCAGAATAATCATTTTTATTAATCCTTATTCCTCAAAGCTGCAATAATTTCCCTATTCGCTTCTGGAAAAGTAAAATTATCCAATTCATCCAAACTTACCCAGCGAATCTCATCACATTCTATGGCTTGGGGAACACCAGCTAAATATTGAGAATGATGTACCGTCAAAGTCACCCGCAAATGACTATAGGTGTGATCAATAGTAATCAGATGTTTTCCAACGGCAATTTCTATTCCCAACTCTTCCGAAATTTCTCGTTTAATACATTCTTGAATAGTTTCACCAACTTCAATTTTTCCCCCCGGAAATTCCCATAAACCACCCATTGCACCTTGGGGAAGCCGTTTATCAATTAAAATCTGTTTTTGGTCATTCCAAATAACAGCAACACCAATAATTTTATGAGGAATAGAAGAACTACTTTCATTCATATAATTACCCATTACCAATAAATAACAAAAAAACTCGGTAGACTGATTATATCTCTACCGAGTTGATATTTATTTTGATAATTTTTCTAAAAGAATATTATTCAACTTCGCTATTATTAGCTTCTGTTGCCTGTACAACCATCTCAAAACCCATTCTTTGTTCTGCATTCCGCAAAAAGTAACCACTAATCATCGCAGATGCCAATAAGCGACCTAAGCTTTCACGACTAGTAGAAATAGTAATACCGAAATGTTCTGAAGGAAGATTGCCTAAAAGTCCAATAATATTCCGTTCCATTACCTGCAACACTTCAGTAGAAGTAGGTTTAGATAATTGGTTAATTGTCTCTGGAGTTAATGATTTAACGTATTGCCATAATAAATTAGTTGCTTCCGACTCACTATTAAAAAATTCTGATACTCGATTGGATGGGTTACTCATGTTTGACTCTCCTGTACTGCCACTACTAACGACGGTGTTTGTGACTGAAATAACTGATAGTTATTGCCTATTCGATTTAGTTGACTATTATATAATTTATGTCAACCAATCTAACAGTTTATTCCTTTCGAGGGAGTCGGTGTAACCGTACCAAAATGGGAGTGTTTTTCACCTATTAGTGAGTATGGGTGGGGAAACTCCACCCATAAAGCCGTAAGAAAACGGATCATTGACTAATAACAACTGACTAACTTGCAAGATACTCATTCATAGTGGCTTTAGATTTGCGAAGTTTGTTTAAGGCTTCGCGTTCAATTTGTCGGACTCGTTCTCGGCTAATATTCAGGATTTCACCAATTTTAGCCAAAGTTAAGGATTGTCCATCTACCAAACCAAAGCGGAGACTAATGACTTCCTTTTGTTGGGGAGTCAGTTCTGACATCATCCGTTCTAAGTCATAGGATAGGGAAGTTTGCATCACAAAATCTTCCGGTGTTGCCCCTGTGTCTTCTAACATTTCCCCCAGTTCGGTGTCATAGTTATCTCCTAACCGCAAGTCTAGAGATAATGGCAGCCGGGCTTTTTCTAGATAATCTCGCACCTGTTTGGGTGTTAAGTCCAATTCTTGGGATAATTCCGCTACTGTGGGCGCTCGTCCTAGTCCTTGGGAAAGTTGACGCTGGGCTTTTTTAATTTTGTTGAGTTTTTCCGTAATATGAATAGGTAAGCGAATAGTCCGGGCTTTTTCGGCAATAGCACGAGTAATGGCTTGACGTATCCACCAATAGGCATAAGTAGAAAATCTATAGCCTTTGGTAGGGTCAAATTTTTCTACACCCCTTTGCATACCAATACTGCCTTCTTGAATCAGGTCAAGTAAATCAACATTGCGTTTGATGTACTTTTTGGCGACAGAAACGACTAATCGGAGATTGGCTTCTACCATTTTCCGTTTAGCTATTTCACCAATAGCGATCGCCCCATTTAATTCTGATACTTCTATATTAGAGGCTACTGCCCATTCTTCTACAGTTGGTTCATGGCCTAACTGGGTAGCAAGACCTGCCCTGATCTCATGCAAGGCAGTAGATCGTTGCACCTGTTTACCATAAAAAATCTCTTCTTCGTGGGTGAGGAGTGGTACACGGCCAATCTCACGCAGGTAAGTCCGCACGAGGTCGGTGGCTGATTGAGCGGTCTTCATGGCGCTACTCTTTGGTAATAGTGGGTTTGCTGATAGAGTTGTTAACGGAATAATGTTTGGGGATAGTTACACCCGATAAACTCAGGCTGCTCATATTTTGGGAAATTAGGTACTTCCTCACTAAAGGTTATATTTGTTTCCTTGTTTCCACAAGTATCTATAGTTAGATACACAGTAGCAAGTCAAACATTTTTTGTGTTTTCGGGAATATTAATAATTGTAACATTTATGAGAATAAGTTGACTACCGCGAAACCCGCACTTTCGCAGTAATGCGATCCCACCTAAAACTCTGGAATTACTGAATTACATACATTTACTGGGATGACGATCAATTCTCTAGCGAAGAAATAGCTTCCTCATATTTGTTAAAATATCTCAATGATAACCATAATGATTCTTTTGTAACAATTGCTTAATAATGTCTGAACTGTGATTTTTGTGATTATTTTCATGAAGATGATTAGTTATGAATGATTTCCCCTACTGTCTGAACTATGATTTTTGTGATTATTTTGATGAAGATGATTAATTATGAATAATTTCCCCTACTGTCTGAACTATGATTTTTGTGATTATTTTGATGAAGATGATTAATTATGAATAATTTCCCCTACTGTCTGAACTATGATTTTTGTGATTATTTTGATGAAGATGATTAATTTCGTCTGAAAATCACAAAAATCACAAAAATCAAACAAATCACAGTTCAGACAGTGATTAATTTCTCCTCAAAATCACAAAAATCACAAAAATCAAACAAATCACAGTTCAGACAGTAATTAATTTCTCCTCAAAATCACAAAAATCACAAAAATCAAACAAATCACAGTTCAGACAGTAATTAATTTCTCCTCAAAATCACAAAAATCACAAAAATCAAACAAATCACAGTTCAGACAGTAATTAATTTCTCCTCAAAATCACAAAAATCACAAAAATCAAACAAATCACAGTTCAGACAGTAATTAATTTCTCCTCAAAATCACAAAAATCACAAAAATCAAACAAATCACAGTTCAGACAGTAATTAATTTCTCCTCAAAATCACAAAAATCACAAAAATCAAACAAATCACAGTTCAGACAGTAATTAATTTCTCCTCAAAATCACAAAAATCACAAAAATCAAACAAATCACAGTTCAGACAGTGATTAATTTCTCCTCGAAATCACAAAAATCACAAAAATCAAACAAATCACAGTTCAGACTAATTCATCGGACAATATTCCTGAATCACCTTGACATCCAAAGTTGTATTCTGCATAGAACGGATAGCTGCGGCTGTCGCCCTAGCACCAGCAATAGTGGTAATAATGGGGATTTTGTAACCCAACGCCGTGCGCCGAATTAACTTAGAATCGGCATGAGCTTCTTCTCCAGAGGGTGTATTGATGATGAGTTGAATTTTTTGATTCTTAATCGCATCCAGGACGTGGGGACGACCTTCATGGAGTTTGAGGACAGATTCAATCTGTAACCCTTGTTCCTGAAGAACTTTACGAGTCCCTTGGGTAGCCATAATTGTAAAGCCTAACTTAATAAACTCCTTAACGACATCTGCCGCCAGAGGTTTATCTCTGTCACTCATGGAAACAAATACAGTCCCCTGAAGGGGTATTTTTTCCCCTGCACCTAATTCCGCTTTAGCAAAAGCGCGACCAAAATCGCTGTCAATACCCATAACTTCCCCAGTTGAGCGCATTTCTGGACCCAAGATAGTATCTGTACCGGGGAATTTACTAAATGGTAAAACGGCTTCTTTGACAGCAATATGAGAGGGAATTACTTCTTTGGTAAATTTCACTTCCTCTAAGGTTTTACCCGACATAACTAAAGATGCCAGTTTGGCTAATTGTACACCTGTGGCTTTAGATACAAAGGGAACAGTCCGTGATGCTCTGGGGTTAGCTTCCAAAATATACACTTGGGGAGAATAACCATTTGCCCCAACTACGGCAAATTGAATATTCATTAATCCTACTACAGACAGAGCTTGTGCTAGTTGAACTGTCCATAAGCGAATTTGGCTTAGTACCGCTGGAGACAGGGAGATAGAAGGTAAGGAACAAGCTGAGTCACCGGAGTGAATCCCCGCTTGTTCAATGTGTTCCATGATGCCACCAATGACGACATTACCAGTATGATCGGCGATCGCATCTACATCCACTTCAATGGCGTTTTCTAAGAACTTATCAATGAGAATCGGGTGATCTGGTTCTACTTGGACAGCAAAGGTCATGTAGCGTTCTAACTCAGTATCAGAATAAACGATTTCCATCGCTCTTCCTCCCAATACATAGCTAGGACGCACTACTACTGGATAACCAATCCGTTTAGCCACAATTAAAGCATCTTTGTAACTTCTAGCCATCCCGTTTGGTGGTTGGGCTATATTTAATTTTTGGAGAATCTTTTCAAACCGTTCCCGATTTTCCGCCATATCTATAGAATCGGGTGATGTTCCCCAAATTTTGGTGATACTCTGAGACTCTTCTAAATACTCTTGTAGGGGAACGGCTAATTTTAATGGTGTTTGTCCACCGAATTGGACAATTATCCCCACAGGGTTCTCGGCTTCGATGATATTGAGAATGTCTTCTTTCGTTAATGGTTCAAAATACAGGCGATCGCTGGTATCGTAATCTGTAGAAACAGTTTCTGGGTTAGAGTTGACCATTATTGTTTCATAACCTGCATCATGTAAAGAGTATGCAGCATGACAACAACAATAATCAAACTCAATTCCTTGGCCAATGCGGTTAGGACCACCACCCAAAATCATCACCTTGGGCTTATCAGTTGGTAATACTTCCGTTTCTTCTTCGTAAGTGGAATAGTAATATGGAGTCAGAGCTTCAAATTCAGCCGCACAGGTATCAACGGTTTTGTAAACTGGGATAACTTCTAGCTGTTTGCGATATGTGCGAACTTCATCTTCTTTGGTTTTAGTAGCATAAGCTATTTGGCGATCGCTAAATCCATTCCGCTTCACTTCATACATTTGCTCCTTTGTCAACTGCTTCAAAGGAGTGCGTTTGAGAAATTTTTCTATTTCTAGCAGTTCTTTTAATTTATCTAAAAACCAAGGATCAATTGCCGTCAGTTCATAAATTTCCTCATTACTCATTCCTAGCTGCATAGCATGACGCACAGAGAAAATGCGTTCTGGGTTGGGTGTCCGCAACTGGGCGCGAATTTGTTCCCCACTAGGCAATTTTTCCGCTTTATCGCAACCCCAACCAGCCCGGCCTGTTTCTAAAGAACGCAAAGCTTTTTGAAAGGATTCATTAAATGTCCGGCCAATCGCCATTGCTTCCCCTACAGACTTCATCTGCGTAGTGAGAATTGCTTCTGAACCAGGGAATTTTTCAAACGCAAACCGAGGAATTTTAGTAACTACATAATCAATTGTTGGTTCAAAGCAAGCGGGGGTTTTCTTGGTGATATCGTTTTGCAGTTCATCCAAAGTGTAACCCACAGCTAACTTAGCCGCAATTTTGGCAATGGGAAACCCTGTAGCTTTAGAAGATAAAGCCGAACTACGGGAGACACGGGGATTCATTTCAATCACGACCACATCACCATTGACGGGATTTACTGCAAACTGGATATTAGAACCGCCGGTTTCTACGCCAATTTCCCGGATGATTTTAATGGACATATCCCGTAACCGTTGATATTCTTTATCGGTTAGGGTTTGGGCAGGAGCAACGGTGATAGAATCTCCGGTATGAATCCCCATAGGGTCTATATTTTCAATGGAACAGATAATTACAACGTTATCTGCTAAATCCCGCATAACTTCTAGTTCATACTCTTTCCAACCTAGCAAAGATTGGTCAATGAGAATTTGGGAGACGGGACTAGCGTCAATCCCTATTTGTGCCATTTCTTCAAATTCTTCTTGATTATAGGCTATACCACCACCAGTCCCCCCCATTGTAAAGGCTGGACGGATAATTAAGGGATATGTCCCGATTTGGAGAGCGATCGCTTTTGATTCGTCTAAAGTTGAGGCTGTACCACTGGGACACACAGCCACCCCAATCTTAGCCATTGCTTCGTTAAATAGTTTTCTGTCTTCGGCTTTTTCAATTGCGGGTAACTTCGCACCAATTAACTCAACGTTGTATTTGTCTAAAACGCCATTTTTTGCCAAAGCTACAGCCAAGTTAAGAGCGGTTTGTCCCCCCATTGTGGGCAATAAAGCATCTGGACGTTCTTTGGCAATAACTTTTTCGACTATTTCCGGTGTCAGCGGTTCAATATAGGTACGGTCTGCTGTTTCCGGGTCTGTCATGATTGTAGCCGGGTTGGAGTTCACCAACACAACCTCATAGCCTTCTTCTCGCAAGGCTTTACAGGCTTGAGTTCCAGAGTAGTCAAATTCGCAGGCTTGGCCAATCACAATTGGTCCTGAACCTAACAGGAGAATTTTTTTGAGGTCTTGACGACGGGGCATAGTTTTTACCTTAAATTACAAAAATACAAATCTTGACTATTTTAAAGGTCTTTAACCCCTAATCATCCCATTCCTTAGCAAGTTTTCCGGGTTTTGATCACGGGAAGGGAAATAAATAATGGGAACGGGGGTTTTTGTTGCTGGTTTTTACGTTTTTTTCTCATGCAGAGGCACACAAGAAAATTTAAGTGTTTATTTATTCATTATGGATTATAGCAATAAAGCTGCACAGATAATTAATTTATCTTTCCTTATCTGTGTTCATCTTGTGTTTATCTGCGTTCAATTATTCTAGAAATGATATTATAAAATATTGGCAATTGCTGAATTAAAATAACTCAACTAATTTATTGTTGGATATATAAAAATAATTAGTTTTAAATGCCTGATATAGAAAATGGCAGAAAAGCGTAAGTTACCATTTCTGCCACAAGGGTTCATTTTGTGAAAGTCTCAATTACTAAAATTTTTCTCTATCTTAATTTGGTTAAATTGAGATTATGGAAAGTTTAATTTTCAGCCCTTTGCACAAAACCTAAAGTTAAACTATCTTTAGCTAAGAAATGTGCTAAATGATAAGCTCTTTCTTCCGTTTTTAGCAGGATTTTTTCGTACAAATAGCGTGTACCTCTATCTCCTAAACTCTCAGCTTGTGAGGCTTGACGGCGAATTATCCCAATTAATGCTTGTTCGGCAACTAGGTCATTTTCTACCATCTTCCGGGCAGAAAATACGCCATCTACTTCTGGTTCAAAACAGCATAATTCAGCTAATTTACTGAAACTTGCTGCTGGTATTCCCCCCAAACCATTTAAACGTTCGCCAATTTCATGGATGTGATCTTGTACTTCTTTGTAGTTAGTGTTAAAAAATTCATGTAGTGAACTGAATTCTGCTCCTTCAACTACAAAATGATGCTTTTGGTATTGTAAATACAATGCCTGAAAACTAGCCAATACGACATTAAATCCTTCAACAACGGTCACAGTGACACTGTGATCTAGTAATACGGGATTGTCATAAACCTGACCAAAGTTATGTAATATAGTTTGCGTATCAGACATGGTTTTCCTCTTTTTTTAACAGTTATGATTTTTAACTGCTTACAGTTTACATATTAACATTTTCCAAATAAAAGCAAGGCTACTAAATCTTAAAAACTTTTGGATTATTCGCAATCATAAGTATCAGTTTTTTTGCTATATCTGCCTTTTTAGGTATATATTCAGTATTTATATTGACTTTAATCTCAAAGTGTGCATACCTATTGATAAAATAAAAATGAGATTTTTTCTCAAAATTAATGACAATCTTTGGCAGTTAGTGTATTCTAAATAAAGAAGCTAAACTTCGACTAAGTTGTAAATTTAGGCTGTAAGTTTCTAGTTTTACTGCAAATTTATGGCATTGTGAGGGCTATTCATTTGAATTCTTCTAGTACAGAAACAAATACAAGGCACGTTGTTGATATAAAATGGGAAGATCGTTGGCAGGTTTATCTACGCTTGCAAGAGTTAGATATTCCCTGTGTCTGTGAAACTAATCAGCCTTTGACAGTAGAAATAAATAATCCCACCGCAGCTATACAACTTTGGAGTGTGATTCAACAATTCACTGCTTCCCGTCAACACTTGATTGGGAATCTTGAAGATTGTTGGTGGAAAACGTCGGAACTGTGATTTTTTTGATTCTTGTGATTTTTGTGATGATGATTTTTTTACAAAAGAAGGGAACAGGGAACAGGGAACAGGGAACAGATAAGAAACAAAAGTTGCTGAGTTTAAAGCTCAGTCAAAAAGAAGATGTTTTTTAAGATGCGTAGCCCGAAAAAAAACAGTGTCATTATTTCAATCTCATGTTTTTAAACATGAGTTTTTCCTGTTCCCTGTTGCCCGTTCCCTGTTCCCTCTGAATTCTGACTCTTAACCATTATTTATAGTGAATGAGAAAACGTCGGAACTGTGATTTTTTTGATTCTTGTGATTTTTGTGATGATGATTTTTTTTACTTCTGAACTCTTAACCATTATTTATAGTGAATGAGAAAACGTCGGAACTGTGATTTTTTTGATTCTTGTGATTTTTGTGATGATGATTTTTTACTTCTGACTCTTAACCATTATTTATAGTGAAGGAGAAAACGTCGGAACTGTGATTTTTTTGATTCTTGTGATTTTTGTGATGATGATTTTTTTACTTCTGACTCTTAACCATTATTTATAGTGAAGGAGAAAACGTCGGAACTGTGATTTTTTTGATTCTTGTGATTTTTGTGATGATGATTTTTTTTACTTCTGACTCTTAACCATTATTTATAGTGAAGGAGAAAACGTCGGAACTGTGATTTTTTTGATTCTTGTGATTTTTGTGATGATGATTTTTTTACTTCTGACTCTTAACCATTATTTATAGTGAAGGAGAAAACGTCGGAACTGTGATTTTTTTGATTCTTGTGATTTTTGTGATGATGATTTTTTTACTTCTGACTCTTAACCATTATTTATAGTGAAGGAGAAAACGTCGGAACTGTGATTTTTTTGATTCTTGTGATTTTTGTGATGATGATTTTTTTTACTTCTGACTCTTAACCATTATTTATAGTGAATGAGAAAACGTCGGAACTGTGATTTTTTTGATTCTTGTGATTTTTGTGATGATGATTTTTTTTACTTCTGACTCTTAACCATTATTTATAGTGAATGAGAAAACGTCGGAACTGTGATTTTTTTGATTCTTGTGATTTTTGTGATGATGATTTTTTTTACTTCTGAACTCTTAACCATTATTTATAGTGAATGAGAAAACGTCGGAACTGTGATTTTTTTGATTCTTGTGATTTTTGTGATGATGATTTTTTTTACTTCTGATTCTTAACCATTATTTATAGTGAAGGAGAAAACGTCGGAACTGTGATTTTTTTGATTCTTGTGATTTTTGTGATTTTGATTTTTTTACTTCTGACTCTTAACCATTATTTATAGTGAAGGAGAAAACGTCGGAACTGTGATTTTTTTGATTCTTGTGATTTTTGTGATGATGATTTTTTTTACTTCTGATTCTTAACCATTATTTATAGTGAGCGAAGTTGAACCATGAGTATATCTACTAACGCAGCAGTAACGGAATTTTGTTTTGAAGGCAGATTTTTGGATTTTGTGATTAAGGATGGATATAAGCTAAAAGGGCTGTTATTAGGAACTTCTGAAGGTGAATGTTATATAAAATTAGCCAAACATTTACGGAGTGCTTTTGATTTGCGTTTACCCAAAGGTACTTGGCTGCAAGTTGTGGGAACAAAACAATACAACGCGAAAAAAGATCAGGTAACATTGGTAGCAGAACGAGTTATGGCTGCAAGTGCTGATATGGGGAAAGTTGCACCACAAAATCCAGCTACAACGAAACTAGCTAAAACACAAACAATTCTGGTTTGTCAAAAATCTGATTGTATGAAACGTGGTGGTAAAGCTTTGTGTCAAGCTTTGGAATCGGAGTTAAGAAACAGCAGTTTAGAAAATTCAGTTACTATTAAAGGAACTGGCTGTATGAAAAATTGTAAATCCGGTCCAAATTTAGTTATGCCAGATAAAACTCGTTATAGTAAAATTCAAGCCGAACAAGTTCCAGCTTTGATAGATAAGCATTTTTCCAGTGATAATGATAATTTGGATAGATGCACGATTGAATTGCAAACTCTCTATAAATAATAAAAAACTAATATGTTGGGTTTTCTTGCGTCAACCCAACTCATTTGGTTAGATAGAATTCACCTATTAAGCAAAGCGAATTTTCAGATAATCATCTTCCATTTTTGCTCCTGTTGGTTGCAGTGCAGCTAAAGCTTGCGGTAATACTAAATTACGGCGATGATTACCAATAGTAATGTTTAATTCATCTCCAGTTTTATTCAATTGAACTTGGCTTTTGGGAATATTGGGTAAATAGAGTTCTAAACTGTATTGGTTATTATCTTGGACAACTCTGAGAGTTGTTTCTTTATAATAAACTTGAGCGGGATCTTCATCTTTGTACAGAGTTTCTTTCAATCTTTCCAAAGCTGGTAAACCACATAGTTCTTCAGAGTATAGAGGTACTTCTTTCACTGGCAAAGGTAAGAAATTGTCATGAATTTGTTGACGGTATTCTTCTTGATTTTCCTTCCACCGTTGGAAAAATGGATCTGTAACTTCTGGGGGAATAATCCGGTTAGCAATAACTAAATCTGTAGCGACATTATACAAACTCAAATAGGCATGAGCGCGAAGAGATTCTTTAATTACCATCTTTTCGGGATTGGTAACTAACCGGACTGAAGTTTGAGTATTATCAGTTAAAACTTTTTCCAAAGCTTCAATTTGCTCATAAAACTCATAAGGTGCGTCCATTACCTCTTTATCTGGTAAAGAAAAACCAACAATAGGTTTGAAGAAAGGTTCTACAAGTGGTCTGAGGGCAACGGAAATATTTTGCAAAGGTTTGTAAAAACGACGCATATACCAACCGCCAACTTCAGGCAAACTTAACAGTCGTAATGCTGTACCAGTGGGGGCAGAGTCAATAATTAACACATCATATTCCCCCTCATCATAATGACGTTTCATTCTTACCAAGCCAAAAATTTCATCCATGCCTGGTAAAATTGCTAATTCTTCCGCTTGTATGCCGTCTAAACCTCTGGCTTGTAAAACTTGGGTAATGTAGCGTTTCACAGCCCCCCAATTACCTTCTAATTCTTGCAGTGCATCTAATTCTGCACCCCACAAATTAGGACGAACTAGACGGGCATCATGGCCTAATTCCACGTCAAAGCTATCTGCAAGGGAGTGGGCGGGGTCTGTACTTAAAACCAATGTCCGATAGCCCAGTTCTGCACAACGGAGTCCAGTGGCTGCGGCAACGGAGGTTTTACCCACGCCACCTTTCCCTGTCATTAAAATTACTCGCATCAATAATTCCTTACTGCCTGAAGTTTGTTTACATTTATTCACATTATGATGGTTTTTTCCCAGAAAAGAAATGCTGTTTGATCACATCTAAACGAGAACAGTGCCAATAATCAATGTGGGAGACAATTAAACCCTCAGCATTCAGACGTAATTCACTCCAACCAGAAACGGAAATGCGCGGTTTCCAGGGTAAGGGAGAATTCCAACTCATTGTCCATTCAGTTTTAATAATTTCTTCCTGAGATTGGATTTGATGTAAATCTAGTTTGAGGTTGAGAAAAACAGTTTGAATGAATTTAATCATCCATTTATAAAGTTCAATCCCTCGAAATTTGAAAACAGCATCTTGAAAATAAACATCATTTGCATAAATGCTGTAAGTTTGATTTAGAGGAAATCTTTGATAATCAGATTTAATGATTTCGATAATATCCATAGTCTTATTTCCTGGTAATCATTAACTTAAGTTTAAAACCATAAAATAGGTAAGGTGGTGGCAATAAAAGTAGAAGTTATGGCTCTTCAGTACATATAGCGGTATGCACTTAGATAAGATACAGTTATTAAATTACAAACCCTGTAGGGGCGGGGTTTCCCCGCCCTCTCGATTGTATTTGATCCGACCGTTAATATCCACCTATTAAACAATCTAGCATTTGCCTATCAAACCAAACCAGAGGATAAAATAGTAGCATGAATACCAGACAAACCAGAGGTAAAACGAGTCATTAGACAAGTAGTGAATACATTTTGGTTTATTCGGGAAATTATGGAATATTCATCTGATTGTATTGTAGTTGTACCAGAGAATGTGCGATCGCTCATCAAAGTAAAACTCATCAACCTTTGTCAAAATTATGATGTAAACATAGAAGCAAGTAACAAACAACTTGGATAATAAATCTCCAGCCAAAGGTTCTGCGTCATAATGAACACAAGTAAGTACCTATTACCCAAGTTGAATTTTTAATTTAAAATAATGCCAGTTGCTTCCCACATCTTAATTGCAGGGGGCTTTCATGCCCTATCAGATCCCATTAGAATCAGCGTTATAGAACTATTGCGTCAACGTGAACTGTGTGTATGTGATTTATGTGATGCTTTAGAAATAAGTCAGTCAAAACTTTCTTTTCATCTCAAAACTCTCAAAGAAGCGAACTTAGTAACTGCGCGTCAAGAAGGACGCTGGATTTATTACAGCTTAAATACTTCCCAATTTCAGATTTTAGAGAAATATCTAGCAGAATTTCGCCTGAATTCTCTACCTTTGTCTCCCCGTTCCTATTGTGATTAGAGAACTCCACAAAAAAATTATCCAATCTTGTGGGATGGGCATCTGGTCCCTCCTTGTATTATTAGGGGACTTTTCGGCCCGCACCACCAGAAATTTTGGGATATTTTTTTATTTAGAAGAATTAATTCTGATTTCTGACTGGGCGCAGGCCCTGCGCCCCTACATTCTGTTTTCATAAAATAAATCCCCATAACCTTGGAAGATTACAGGGACTTATTTTTTTTATTTGGTGGCGGGAAGTGGATTTGAACCACTGACCTTCGGGTTATGAGCCCGACGAGCTACCAGGCTGCTCTATCCCGCGTCGCTTTCGTCGCGTTTCTCTCGACTTCTTTAATATAGCGCGAAGTCAAAAGTTTGTCAACTATAAAAGCGATAATTCTCCAATTACTTCCAAACGCTTGTATTTCCCTAGGTTCATAAACTTCTCGGACAGGCTTTGGGCAATACTGGGAGTAATCCAACCCATTTGTTGGAGGACGTGAATAGCTACAGCATATTTAGCGCGTTTTGAGCCATCCATAACTTTAATAGCTAATCCCATACCTTCACCGAGTCGGCCAATGCACTGGACCCCTTCCGCCCCAGATTTACTCACCAACTCGCTAGGAGTTAGGCGCATCAATTCTGTATCAAATTCCCCGTCTCCAGCCACCATTGTCGGATGATGATTCATGGCGCGGACAATGCGTTCCATGTCCACATTATTACTGGAAGCCAGGATTGCATATAAAGAGGCCATTTGACTGAGTTGCATCAAATATGTAGGTGCGCCACAGTCATCATGAGCCGTGAGAAATTCTTCTGCGGGCATTCGCAGCAATTCTGCTACTTTGGTGATAATTAACTGTTGGAGTGGGTGTTTGCGATCCAAATAGTTAGTTAACGGCCAATGGCGTTGCTGACAAACTGCTAACATTCCCGCGTGTTTACCAGAGCAATTATATTCTAGAGGACTACGCTTGCCTTGAGGAATCGGGCATTGCAGAGAATTTATGTCAATATCTGCTCGCCACAGAATGTTAAATACCTGTCTCACCTGTTCCATGCTGGCTTTATGGGAACTGGTGATAATTGCTAAGTCTCTATCACTTAAACCATAGCGTTCTAATGTGCCTGTGCTAGTGACAGCCAGTGCTTGAAATGGTTTAAGGGCTGAACGGACAAATGCAGCAGTTTCAGCGCTACCAGCAACGGAAAGTACCCGTCCCCGGTCATCGCTAACTACAGCCTGGACTATATGCCGAGATTCGATAATGCCTTCACGCAGCAACCGGACTTCCAGTGCTGCGGCTTGAGTTCGTTTTCCCATTGTCATGGGTTTATATCTATTTTGTGAATTGTCAGTGGTCAGTGGTCAGTTGTCAGTGGTCAGTTGTCAGTTGTCAATTGTCAGTTGTCAGTTGTCAGTTGTCAGTTGTCAGTTGTCAGTTGTCAGTTGTCAGTTGTTTTACCAATGACTAATAACTAATGACTAATAACTAATGACTATTTATAAAAAATGCCACACTATAGTACCCATAAGATACATAAGAGCCAAGGCAGCAAAGGTAATTTGCAGGCGTTGGAAAATGGGTTTAATTTCGTAGGTAACAATTAAGCGATCGCGGCTGATGACTTCTTGGGGTTTTGTCCAAGTTTGTCCATCGTACCAACCAGATTCTTCATAAAATACGGTGGGATTGTAAAGGCGATCGCGCACATAGAACCAACCTAAATATAACCGCACCAATACCAGCACTACACTTACACTAGCAGCACCAGAGCCACAAATCAGAAAATTAAAAATCTGCTTTTGTGGAGGAAAGCTGGCCGCTGCTACCGGTCCGGCTATTAACCAGGACCAAGCCCAAATCCAAAAAATTTTCTTGGTGTAGTTGCCCCAGCTTAAGGTACTATCTCGAAATAGCCAGGCATTTTTTAATTCTTCGTACTCATTCAGCGGTTGTTGTTCTGTCGGAACTGGGCAATTCTCAAGGGAGGATCGCATCATATCGGTTAACCCTCAGTATCATCGGAGTTTGGTAGGGAAATACGTTCCGCGTGTCCCCAGAACGCTTCTAAATTATAAAACTCCCGTTCCCTTGGCATCATGATATGGACGATAACATCACCATAATCTTGGAGTACCCAAGTTCCGTCCGCTTTTCCTTCGGTTCTTAGGGGTCGTCGTTGCCACTCAATTTCAACTTGTCCTTCAATTGCATCAGCGATCGCTCTGACCTGTACCTTAGAATATCCGGTCATCATCACAAAGTAATCAGACAAGGAGGAAATTTCTGCCACGTTGAGCAAAATAATTTCTACGGCTTTGCGGTCTAAAGCCGCTTCGGCAACGGTGAGAGCCAAATTTTCACTTGTCTCTTCTGTGTCAGGTTTAAGTCTGGTAACAGGGCTTTTCGTCAATGGGAAATTTCTTTGAAAAGATTTAGTCATTCAACCTCGGATGCTTTTTTCATCGAACTAACTACTTATTCAACTTGCTTACAAATAACTGAACTGCAATTGTGTGAATAGGTTTTCTCTGAATAGTAACATATTCTACAGTTGATCACTTTATGAACAAAGGGAACAGGAAGCGGGGAACGAAAGCAAAAAATTAGCCACAAAGCAAAGTTTTCAGCCTCCCCCTAGTAAGCGAAAAAATTCTTATTTTTCAAAGAGAGTAGCAAAACCGCCTTTTATGGGCGGACTAGTAGCCTGTCAACAACTAATTGACGGGTTCATTCGCTGCCATATTGATGATTCCTTCTTCCTTCTTCCTTCTTCCTTCGTGTCCTTCGTTCCTTCGTGGTTCGTTTCTGATCCGTCAAAATTTATTTGACAGACTACTAGTTTCCTATTCCCTTGCATAAAAATAAGCCCAAGCCGATTTGTGACTTGGGTAAATTGAATAGATAAATTTGGTAAATTGAGTTTAGCCGTAGATAACCAAGGAACAGGAATTTATTAAACAGCCCCACTGTTTTTATTAAACAAAATGGTGATAGTTTTGAAAATTAACTTTAAATCGTAAACTAAAGTCCAATTTTGCTGATACTGCAAATCTAAACGAATCACATCTTCAAAACTCCGAACTGTAGAGCGTCCATTAACCTGCCATTCACCAGTCATACCAGGTTTAACATCAAAACGTTGCCATTCTGGTACTTCGTAGCGTTCTACCTCATCAGGTGTAGGTGGACGAGTCCCGACTAAACTCATTTCCCCTTTGAGAACATTCCAAAATTGAGGTAGTTCATCGAGACTGGTACGGCGTAAAAATTTACCTACTTTAGTAATTCTAGGGTCATTATCATTTTTAAAGAAAGCTCCTTCCACTTGATTTTTGATTTGGGATTTTCTAGCTTCGGCATCTACACACATAGACCGAAATTTCCAAATAGCAAACCGCTTACCCATCCAACCACAACGGGTTTGCTTAAAGAAAATCGGACCAGGATTGTCAATTTGAATGGTAATTGCGATGGGAATAAACAAAATAAATGTAATTACTAATCCAACTAATGCTCCAACAATATCAATGGCCCGTTTCATCCAAGATGCCACGGAATTATGAGTTTGAGGAAGTGGATCTCCTTTTCGAGAATTATTTTTTCCTGAGTCTGTAAAGTTATCCGTTGCGATTAGTGTGAGGTTGTGGAGTGACTCAATGGGAAACACCTGATCTAATCCCGTCAGATTTAAAACTGCCATGACTTGGGGAGTAACATGACGCAGTGTTACCTTAATTCCCAATTCTCTCGAATTTTTAAAATTACTCACTAGAGAACCTAAACCACTACTATCCATAAAAGTAGTATTTTGGAAATCAATTAAAATTTGCTTAGGTGGTGAATCCGCTTGAATTAAGTTTTGGCAAGTTTGCTTAAAACTGACGGCTTCAAGCACAGTTAACCTCACTGGTACTTGTAAGATTACTACATCTTCCGAGTAAGTAACGGGAAAATCTACTGGTATGGTTTGGCTACTCATAAAACTCTGAACTTTAGTTGCCATCTACAATCTAATTTGCTAAACGTTATTTTGTCTTAGAAAAACAATTAACCTGATCTTTAATTTTGAAGTTCATGCAACTCCTGTGCAATTATCTATATTACTAGAATGGATTGCCATAAAAAACTTACCTTTGTCCACGATAACATTAGCTTAACTTGAGAATATCCTCTGCTTCATGCACAATTTTTAGCAGCATTTTTGCCAGCAATAATATCGCTGATTAATCGGCAATTTTACTAAGAAACTGCCGGATATCAGATAGAACAGTTAGAAATAATTATCTCCTATCTAAACTCCGTAGGTATGAATTTAAAATTTCCCAGTATGAGCGATAAAACCCATTGAGAAGAAGGTAAAAAATTCCTATAACTAGCCTCTAACACTAAGTTAGAGGTATTTGTAAAAATAATTGTCTTCCAAAGTACAGTTGTTAAGAAGTTATAATTGGCAGTCTTATTAGTTGCGGAGGTAAGTAAGGATATTCCGGTATTTTTGCGACCTATAACTCCCAATTTTATAAAATATTGAATCAGAGATAGAACTTAAAAAGTTTTCATGAGCAAAAGAACAAAGTTTGATAAAGTTTTAATATTTGGTTAAGTATATGAATTTTTATTGAAGAAGGAGTCACCGAGTCAGTAGTCACCGAGTCAGAATCAATCAGTCGAGGATTCAGACCTGCGACTGATTAAAGACCACCAAATCTGCGATTTGGTGGGGGTGCAAAAACGCCGGTTATTCATCCGCCACTCGCACAGAATACCCAACTGAATTCTGACTCTGTGACTCCTGAATTCTGTTTGATAAATTTTTTCTGAATACAAAAGTTCAATGGGTAGATATTTTTGATGTTTTGATTCCTGCTATATCTTTATGGGTTAGGTATTGCCCATTGGTGTCAACTTAACCTAAAACCTTTATCTGGCAAGGAACCCAAGTTTTTCTTGTTCCCATACTCTGTATGGGAATGAATTTTAGAAGGCTCTGCCTTCAATGAATAATGAGGCAGAGCCTCTATGATGGCATTCCCATACAGAGTATGGGAACGAAATAGGATAAGTAGGGGCGTATTGCAATACGCCCTTAATTTGACACCTATGGGCAATACCCAACCCACTAACTGTCAAGATTTTACAGTCCAGAGTCCTCATTCCTAGATTTAGTTTTGGCTTTGTTGGCACTCCGTTTGAGAGCAGAAAGTCTAGCTTCATATCGAGAACGCTGACCTTTACTAGGAGTGTTTTCAACTAAGGTTTTTAAGGCACTACCAAGACTTTTATAGGCGTTGGGTAAACTATATCCGAAACGGGTTGCTAGAGCGATCGCTTTTTCGTCAGCATCTAGCAATTCTTTAACCTGTTTGCCCCCATTATTTTTTTGATATAATCGCCAACCGGACACGCCACAGAGTGCCATAGCTAATACTAGCAATAATCCATCTTGTACCCATAATTCACCTACAGCACCACCTAAACCAATGGCCAGTGCTGCCATTTCCCAACCATCTTTAGGAATAGTGTCATTTTGAACGCGAGCAACCTCATGCCAAAACAGCAAATTCCGCTGGTCCATTGCCAGAGCGTCCCATTTCACCAAGTCAATTTGAATTTCTACTTGGTCTTTACCAATTTCTTCGCAACGAATCAAAGATGGATTAACCTCCGTTGTGCCTTCAACTGTTACCCAACTTTGTAATTCTGGGGGTAATAAGCTTTTTAACCGTCGGAGTTCACTCATTTCTGCTTTAGCAGAGGAGGTTGCATAGGATGTCATAAAAATCCGGCCCTAAAAAATTTCTGTATATGATCAGGTTATCACTTTGCAGTGTAGCGATTTCAGTAGTGATCCGCTTTATTCATCAGCAAAACTAGGTAGAGTCGAAGGCGGGTATTATCCCGCGCTCCTCTCTGTTAAATCTGGGCGTGCGACTTTCACCGCACCCAGCTTCCGATGTTCTTAACTTTCGCTTTTGCTCATGTGAATATAATCGTGGCAGATGAAAGTGAATGGCTAGAAGGTTTTTAGTTTTCCGGTTTTGGTGGTTTCCATCTATATGATGTAAATGTACCTTCTCGTCACTAAGCAATTTCAGTCCACAATGACCACATTTATGGTTTTGCCGTTTGAGGGCTTTAGAGGTATCGTTGTTATAGAGCTTGCTGTTACGTTCGCTCCAATAACTTAAATCTCCGTCGTAGGGTGATTTCTCACCTTTGACCATGATATGTTTGTTTTCGGAGTAAGGAACTGAGGGGAACGCTTTATCTAGTAATTTCTTGCTAGAGTAGCGGTTTTGCTTAGTTTCCTTGTTGAATACCCTAAATGCTCTGTTTTCGATGTGGAATAACGAGTT
Organism: Dolichospermum sp. DET69; assembly: GCA_017355425.1. NCBI lineage: Bacteria > Bacillati > Cyanobacteriota > Cyanophyceae > Nostocales > Aphanizomenonaceae > Dolichospermum > Dolichospermum sp. DET69. The sequence continues at coordinate 4,330,706 of CP070233.1, read as the reverse complement.
TCTTGACCCGTCCATCTTGCAGAAGCGGTGGTAATTCCTCCAACCTCTAACTACAGGGGCTAATTTCTCAGCCTTTGTGGTAGAACCATAATTCGAGTTGTTGACGATGTGTTTTACTTTCTTGCGAAAAGTTTTAAAGTTGTCCGCTGATGGAACGCCTCTAAACTTCCCGTTTTTCTGGACTTTGAAGTGCCAGCCGAGGAAATCAAACCCATCTGTCGCGGCGGTTAGCTTTGTCTTTTTTTCACTGACTTTCATTCCCCGCTCTGCTAGGAACTGACTGATTTTGTCAAGTATTTCTATTGCATCGTCTTGAGGTCTGAGTATTATTACCATGTCATCCGCATAACGGATAGATGGTTCAATAATATGTTCCTTGGGGGTTTTGTCTGTGATTCGTTTTTTAGAGTCCACGTGGTATCTATGAATACTTTCAATCCCATTTAAGGCGATGTTAGCTAACAGTGGACTTACCACACCCCCTTGTGGTGTTCCCTGTTCGGGAAACTCTGGATTAACTCCGGCTTTGAGACATCGGAATATTCCCTGTCTTATGCTATAAGGAGCGATGAGTCTGTCCATTATGGCGGTGTGGTTTATCCTGTCGAAGCATTTTTCGATATCGAGTTCTATAACTCGTTTCTCTATTCCGTTGGCATTGGAGCTTAGATTACTGAACAGGATTTTTTGTGCGTCATGCGCTGAACGACCTGTTCTAAACCCGTAACTCTTGGCGTGGAAGGTTGCCTCATGCGCTGGTTCTAATGCGTATTTGACGAGGCATTGATAAGCCCTGTCTGCAATAGTAGGGATTTTCAACATCCTGGTAGTACCATCCTTTTTGGGGATGGGTATTTCTCTTAACCCCTGGTGTTTCCAGTTGCTAACGGATGCTTTTAGCAGTTCATTAAGCTCAAAGCGTTCCTTAAAGGTAAGGGACTTTTTGCCATCAATTCCTGCGGTCTTCTTCCCAGCGTTTAGCTGTGATACTTGACGGATTGCCAGTAATCTTGCTGCGGTTGATTTCAGAATCAGCTTTTGTAGGGACTTTGCTTTGCGCTTGTCACCAACTTGAACCGCTTTATACACTCGTTTTTGTAGGCGGAATAGGTTGCGGCGGAATTTCTTCCAGGGCAACGTCTTCCAAGGTTCACTAGAGTTATCTCTGTGTCCAACCATGCTCTGCTCCATTTTGTGTATTCTGAACACCTCAGACCAATTACGGTCTGTCCTACCCGAATTGAAGGGATTCCGCTGCTCGTCCAGCCTACTTAGGGTTCGACCGCCCTTAGACCCTCAACCCGTTTTTATTCGTTCCCTCGGTTGATTGATAGTTCCGTTAGGTGTAGCCATTTCAACCACTGGAATCCCTGGACTCTTACCGTTATTGCGGAGAAATGCGGCGGGAATTAACTCCAGTGAAGTCAGGATTTTGATGTTGTGTCCTGCTTGAAAATAGGTCGCTTTTCTAGGCTCTGTTTCACCGTGGGAACTCCCCGTTAACGCCAGTGTCATCCCACAACGGATGTCTGATTGCGTCCTGTTCCTAGCTTCGACCTCCCGAAACCGAGTCGGGTCATCGTAGGCAGATAGGGAGTCATACCTGAGTCTGGTAGATGGGACTTGCACCCATATCAGACCGAGAGTTCAACCTTCCTCTATTGCTAGATTGGGTTGGTTAGCTTATGTACGGACTGGATACCGTGATTCAGCTAACAACGAATCGCACCCCCGCTTTTTCCGCGCTTCCATAGCTTTTTCTAGGAGTTCTAATAATCCAGGAGCTTGTTCTTGAATACTCAATAATAGTCTTTCTCCTAAGTCTAGATTTCCCGGATCTTGGTAGAGTCGAAGGCGGGTATTATCCCGCGCTCCTCTCTGTTAAATCTGGGCGTGCAACTTTCACTGCACCCAGCTTCCGACGTTCTTAGCTTTCGCTTTTGCTGATATGTATGTAATCGTGGCAGCTTTCGTGTATGGCTAGAAGGTTTTTAGTTTTCCAGTTTTGGTGGTTTCCATCTATATGATGTAAATGTACCTTCTCATCACTGAGCATTTTTAGACCACAATGTCCACATTTATGGTTTTGCTGTTTGAGGGCTTTAGAGGTATTGTTGTTATAAAGCTTGCTGTTACGCTCGCTCCAATAACTCAAATCTCCGTCGTAGGGTGATTTTTCCCCTATAACGCTGATGTGTTTATTTTCGGAGTAGGGAACTGAGGGGAACGCCTTATCTAGTAATTTCTTGCTAGAGAAGCGGTTTTGCTTAGTTTCCTTATTGAATACCCTGAAAGCTCTTGTTTCGATGTGGAATAACGAGTTTCTAGACCCGTCCATCTTGCAGAAGCGGTGGTAGTTCCTCCAACCTCTAACTACTGGGGCTAATTTCTCAGCCTTTGTGGTAGCACCATAATTCGAGTTGTTGACGATGTGTTTTACTTTCTTGCGAAAAGATTTGTAATTGTCCACTGATGGAACGCATCTAAACTTTCCGTTTTTCTGGACTTTAAAATGCCAGCCGAGGAAATCAAACCCATCTATCGCGGCGGTTAGCTTCGTCTTTTTCTCACTGACTTTCATTCCCCGTTCTGCTGAAAACTGACTGATTTTGTCAAGTATGTCTGTGGCATCGTCTTGTGGTCTGAGTATTATTACCATGTCGTCTGCATAGCGGATTGATGGTTCGATAATGCTTTTTTCGTGGGTTTTGTCAGTAATTCTGTAATTATCCTTGTGATATCTGTGAATACTTTCAATCCCATTCAAGGCGATGTTGGCTAATAGTGGACTTACCACACCACCTTGCGGTGTTCCTTGTTCTGGAAACTCTGGATTAACTCCGGCTTTGAGACATCGGAAAATTCCTAGTCTTATGCTGTAAGGAGCGATGAGTCTGTCTATGATGGCAGTGTGGTTTATCCTGTCAAAGCATTTTTCAATATCGAGTTCTATAACTCGTTTATCTTTTCCATTACAGTCTGAGCGTAGGTTGTTGAACAGAATTTTCTGAGCGTCATGCGCTGAACGTCCAGTCCTAAACCCGTAGCTCCTGGCATGGAAGGTTGCTTCGTGCGCTGGTTCTAATGCGTATTTGATAAGGCATTGATAAGCCCTATCAGCAATAGTGGGGACTTTGAGAATCCTGATAGTACCGTCCTTTTTGGGGATGGGTATTTCTCTTAGCCCCTGGTGTTTCCAGTTGCTAACGGATGCTTTTAGCAGTTCATTAAGCTCGAAGCGTTCCTTAAAAGTAAGGGACTTTTTGCCATCAATTCCTGCGGTCTAATTCCTGTGCGTTTAGCTGTGATACTTGACGAATAGCCAGTAATCTTGCTGCGGTTGATTTCAGAATCAGCTTTTGTAGTGACTTCGCTTTGCGCTTGTCTCCAACTTGAACCGCTTTGTACACTCGTTTTTGTAGGCGGAATAAGTTACGGCGGAATTTCTTCCACGGTAACGTCTTCCAGGATTCACTAGAGTTATCTCTGTGTCTAATCATGCTCTGCTCCAATCTGTGTATTCTGAACACCTCAGACCAATTACGGTCTGTCCTACCCGAATTGAAGGGATTCCGCTGCTCGTCCAGCCTACTTTTGGGTTCGACCGCCCTTAGACCCTCAACCCGTTTTTATTCGTTCCCTCGGTTGATTGTTCGTTCCGTTAGGTGTAGCCAATTCAACTATTGGAACCCCTGGACTCTTGCCGCTACCCAGAAAAAGTGCGGCGGGGATTATCTCCAATGAAGTCAGGTTTTTGATGTTGTGTCCTGCTTCGGAATAAGTTGCTTTTTGAGGCTCTGTTTCACCATGGGAACTCCCCATTAACGCCAAGTGTCACCCCACAACGGATGTCTGATTGCGTCCTGTTCCTAGCTTCGACCTCCCGAAACCGAGTCGGGTCATCGTAGGCAGATAGGGATTCATACCTGAGTCTGGCAGATGGGACTTACACCCATATCAGACCGAGAGTTCAACCTTTCTCCATGATTGGATTGGGCTGGTTAGCTTATGTACGGACTGAGTACCGTGATTCAGCTAACAACGAATCGCACCTCCTGTTTCCATTACTTCTTGCAGCCGTGGCAGCGCAATGGTATCCACAATTTGGATTAATCCGCTCAGACAACGGTTAAATTGTCTTTCGGTGAGCATGGAGTCTTCCAGGGGAAATTCGATGATAGCGCGGATTTCACCATCGGATGGATCATATTCCCATTGCAGCATTTTGGTTTCCCAAGAAATGGCCAGCATAGTTTGGAGGATAGCGTCTTTGTGGGGATGGTCTTTTACTTGTGCCAAAACTTGGGGTGCAAATAGCCGGAAAAACTTCCCTTCCTCATCCAGTTGGACAACTATCAGGAAATCCTCGATATTTTCAGCTTCGACACCTGTAATAATCCGGTCTTCTTCTTCATCACAACGGTAGTCCCAACCAAGATTATCTAGATACTTGGCTATCTGTGTAATATTTGCTGCCATAAAAGCCTCATAAGGAACAGTTGAGAGGCTGTCACCACAATTATTTTAACTTGCTAGGCGCATTTACTCAATTACTGCTTTAATTTCTGCCTTAACTTAACTAATACAAAGGTATTATAAAAACTGCGATGCTGCCTTAGTTGCAAAACTTAATAAAGTCGCTAGTAAAGGCGTAAGTTAATAAACCATTCCGAATCTGTGAAAAGCTTATACTGTATTCATTCTAAATTCTAAATTCTAAATTCTAAATTCCGCCCTGCGGTACTATTCAAGACTTTTTGCGAATATGTATCCGCACTTTGGTAAACTTGAAAACTGAAATAGCTAAGAAAACGACGCTAAGACAAGTAATTTAGAGGGCAGTCTCCATGGAAAATACACTTGGGTTAGAAATCATAGAAGTAGTTGAGCAAGCGGCAATCGCATCTGCAAAGTGGATGGGTAAGGGCGAAAAGGACATTGCTGACCAAGTAGCAGTGGAAGCTATGCGCGAACGGATGAACAAAATCCATATGCGTGGACGCATCGTTATCGGTGAAGGTGAACGTGACAACGCTCCCATGCTCTACATTGGTGAAGAAGTTGGTATCTGTACCCAGCCAGATGCGAAAGATTTCTGTAATGTTAATGAACTTATAGAAATTGACATCGCTGTTGACCCTTGCGAAGGGACAAATTTAGTAGCTTACGGACAACCCGGTTCCATGGCTGTTTTGGCAATTTCCGAAAAAGGTGGTCTATTTGCTGCTCCTGACTTCTACATGAAGAAACTCGCAGCACCCCCAGCAGCTAAAGGTTTGGTTGACATCAACAAATCAGCTACAGAAAACCTCAAGATCCTCGCTGAGTGTCTAGATCGTGCCATTGATGAACTTGTGATTGTAGTGATGAAGCGCGAGCGCCACAGCGATTTAATCAAGGAAATCCGTGAAGCTGGGGCTAGAGTATCACTAATTTCTGATGGTGACGTAGGTGCTGCTATATCCTGCGGTTTTTCTGGGACTAACATTCATGCTCTCATGGGTATCGGTGCTGCACCCGAAGGTGTAATTTCTGCTGCTGCAATGCGGGCTTTGGGTGGACACTTCCAAGGACAACTTATCTACGATCCAGCAGTAGTGAAAACAGGTTTGATTGGTGAAAGCAAAGAAGCCAACATTGATCGTCTCACCTCTATGAATATCACTGACCCTGATAAGGTCTATGATGCTCATGAACTCGCATCTGGTCAAAACGTTCTGTTCGCAGGTTGTGGTATTACCAGTGGTAATCTAATGCAAGGTGCGCGCTTCTTCAAGGGCGGTGTGAGAACTCAAAGTTTGGTTATTTCTAGCCAGTCTAAAACTGCTCGGTTTGTGGATACCATTCACATGAATGAACAACCCAAGGTTGTGCAATTGCACTAGTAATTGGGGGTCCTAGTTAATAGTCAGTGGTTAGTAGATAGTTAATTAACCCCTGACAACTAACAAATGACCCCTAACAACTGACAACTGACCATTACCAATTCAAGAAGTCAGTAACTCAACCCTAAAGGGATTGAGCTTGTAAGAGAAATCAAACAAGCTGTACTGACCAGACCACCCACAAGCGTAGTCGAAGGGTAGCCGTTATTTGAGTCACGACACCTCGGAATGCGAAGCTAGTTCCCCGCTCTGTCGCTGTAAGTTAAACAGTTCTAAAGTCACTGGAACAGTGCTTTCAGCCTAACAAGCTCTTATAACAGGTCGAAGCTAACATCACCCCAGAAATGGGAGGCTCTATTGAGCAAAACATTATGCGTACAAGGTTGTGAAATTTGAAATGGTAATTGTCCCATTGAAAGTGCAATACAAAAGCACACCGAATCGAACAACTCCAAGGCGGTAATGGTTAAGCAAAGACTGACTGCGGTTAAAACCGCTCGTGCCGTTTCCCTCTCAGCACGCTTTGTGACTGAGTTTCCCACATCCCGCGAAGTTTTATGAATATTGCAGTGGTGGGGTTAAGCCATAAAACAGCCCCTGTAGAAGTTAGAGAAAAATTAAGTATTCCCGAACCGCAAATTGAAGGGATAATTGCTCATCTTCTCAGTTATCCTCATATTGATGAAGTCGCTATCCTCAGCACTTGTAACCGTTTAGAAATTTACATCGTCAGCAACGAAACCACTCAGGGTATTCACGAAGTTACTCAGTTTCTTTCTGAACATAGCAAACTGCCGATCATATCTCTACGACATCATTTGTTTATGTTGCTGCATGGTGATGCCGTTACCCATATCTTACGGGTTGCGGCTGGTTTGGATAGTCTTGTTTTGGGTGAAGGTCAAATTCTTGCCCAAGTTAAAAATACCCATAAACTCGGACAACAATTTAATGGGATCAAAACCATTTTAAATAGGCTATTTAAACAAGCTTTAACAGCAGGTAAACGAGTTCGTACAGAAACCAGTATTGGTACTGGTGCAGTTTCCATCAGCTCGGCGGCAGTAGAATTGGCACAGATGAAAGTAGGAAATTTATCTACTTATCGGGTATCTATTCTCGGTGCGGGAAAAATGTCCCGGTTATTGGTACAACACCTGATTTCTAAAGGTGCAACTCAAATTAGTATTGTTAATCGTTCTCGTGGCCGGGCTGAGGAATTAGCTAAACAGTTTTCAGAACAACCTATACAAATCCATCTACTTCCAGAAATGATGTCAGTGGTTGCCGCTAGTGATATTGTATTTACTAGCACGTCTTCGACTGAACCCATTCTAGATCGCGCTAAGTTGGAAACGGTGTTAGAACCAAATCAACAGTTGATGTTATTTGATATTTCTGTCCCCCGCAATGTGGATGCAGATGTCAATGATTTAGCGAATGTCAAAGCTTTTAACGTGGATGATTTGAAAGCAGTTGTCGCCCAAAATTATGAAAGCCGGCGGCAAATGGCGCAGGAAGCTGAGAAAATCCTAGATGAGGAAGTAGAAGCTTTTGATATTTGGTGGCGGAGTTTGGAAACTGTTTCCACAATTAGTTCTCTACGAAATAAAATAGAAACTATCCGCGAACAAGAGTTAGAAAAGGCTTTATCTCGCTTGGGTTCAGAATTTGGCGAAAAGCACCAAGAAATAATTGAAGCTTTGACACGGGGAATAGTCAATAAAATTCTTCATGATCCAATGGTGCAATTACGCGCCCAGCAAGATGTTGACGCTAGAAGACGATGTATGCAAACTCTTCAAATGTTATTTAACTTAGATACAGAGGAACAGTTTAGCTGAAATCAACGAGAGTTGGGTAGGGGTTTAGCAAAAGCTAAACCCTCCCGCGTTTCTACTTCTGGGAAAAACCGAGGAAATAGAACAAGTAACCCTTATCATAAATAGAAACCTCTTTTAAAATTTATAACTATCCAAAATTCCTCTTTATATTTTCTTAATAATTAATTGAGAATTATTTCTATTTATCAATGATCTTGCAATACTTTCAGCGATTTGCTATAATCTTCTCAGAATTCAGAATGCAACCATTTTGTGAATTTTTCGATTTTGGGAAAATAAGAATTAGTAGAAGCCTTTATTCATAGCTATTTCAGAAATAGAAACCGAAAAATTATATAAAACTTAATAAATTAACAATGGCCTACTCAAACTATTTTGGATGAAATTGGATGATGTTTTTTGATAGCTAGAAAATTATCTATTGACAATTGAGATAATTTATGGTAAGGCTTGCCAAAAAAGTTTTTTAGTAGAGAGTAGGAGTCAGGAGAAAATTCCTTTCCTATTCCCTACGATATTGATACATAACTCCAGACAATGCAGCCACAAAAACCCAAGAGAGAGTATTCAAACGGATATCAAAGGTGGTAACATCAACAGTATTGAATAATATCCAGCCGATAAAGGTGATGATATAACTAAAGAAGATGAAACGATTTTCTGGTTCTATAGATTTTGATTTCCAGAGAATTTGACTAGCAACAATTAAGATCCAAGTTAGTAATCCACAAAATAACAAAGTAGTAATTAAACCAGTTTCCGCAGACAGCATTAAAAATAAATTGTGGGGATGATTTACATCAATTTGCATTTGGGTTTTATACAGTCCACCAAAACTGCGTAAACCTGAACCAGTTAAAGGATGTTGTTGAGTTAAATTCCAGGCAAATTCCCATTGGGTTTTCCGCATTAATCCTACAGGTCTACCAGGAAACATATCATCATTTAACCGCGCCCAAATCCCGTAGGGAACAAAAAGACGGAAAAATTGGGCAATAGGTACAGGTGCAAAAGCAGCTACAAAACAACAACTGGTAATACTAACAACCGTAGCAACAATTAATCGCCAACCTTTATATAACGCATAAGCTAAACAGGCAAAAATAGTTATTCCCCAACCATTACGAGAATTGGTTAAAATCAAGGCAATAAAGTTAGCAAATACCGTAATTGTTAAAAAGATAATGAGGCGATCTTTTTGCTTGAGTTTGTGATAGTTTTCCAGCCATAAACCTAAACCCAAAATAAAAATAGTTACTAAATAAGCTGCTAAAGTATTAGGGTGCATGAAATTAGCAGTCATGCGTCCTGATAATGATTTTTCTGGTGCAACTACCCAATCAAAAACAATCCATAAAAACTGAAATTGGAAATTCCAACCCAGAAATACTTGCCCAAAACCTATAATTAAAATAGGTACAGAACCAAACACCATGATCCAAGAAATTTGTCGTAATTGGTTGGGTGTTCGGATCAGGGGAGTTAGTCCAGTAAAAAAGCCAAAGAAGGGTAATAAATTGAATAAACCTAAAAAAGCCTCTAGTTTGTGAGAGGCAAATCCGGTAGTAATGAGTAGTAAAATACTCAAAATAGCAAATCCCTTGTGAATAGGGCGATCGCTAATGATATGGTATTGTTTACGCCAAGTTATTAACGATGCCACAACTATCGAAATACCGCCCAACAATGGACTCAGGGGGAAAGATATGAGTCCAAATTGCAGCCAATTCCAAGGGGTTTGTAAGCGGGGATTTGGATGATAAAAACTTTTATTTAAGCTATTTCCCAACATTCTGTACGGGTAAGACGAATTTGCGCGAGGGTGAAGACAGTAGGAATAATTCTGCCATAGTTTGTGGCGATCGCTCTCCAACCCAAATCAGCAAAAAACCAAGCCCACATCACAGGACCGACAAAAGCAAACGCACTCCGAACAGCACTATAACGGGCTGCACTCATGGTCATACCTCGACGGGACATTTGTAAAGCCACATAGTTTTGAAACTGTTTGGTTGCTAATCCTGTACCTGTAATTGCTGCTTCTTTAGCTACTTGATAGGTAGCAAAATGGATAGCAAATTGACGAGCAATTTGTTGGAGAACAACAGGTTGGATTACAGAAGTTACAGCTAAGGCACTACCACCTTTAAATATTAATCCTAAAGGATCACGTTGCAATGACAATGGTAAAGGTTGTTTAAGTTTTGATTGTGATAATTGACTTTGGACATTAATAGTTAGTTGTTGCTTTTCCTGTTTTGGGAGCTTTTTCCAAACCTTACCTAGGAGATGCAAAAATACTTCTGCTTCTAAATCAATTGTTGTTAGATCTTGATAATATTGAATTTTCAAATATTTGCATACTTGAATTAGTGCTTGTCTGTAAGTGATTTTATCAGTGCGTCCCCGTAATACAGTGATGCCGTCAGCCGCTAAAAAACGAAAGCGGTCTTCTATTGTCTCTAACCAAGCTTGACGATCTTGGCTTTGCACTGTAATGGGTTCGGGTGTGCGAACATAATCTAAGGGGTTAAACTTTCGACTAAACAGAATAGCTGTCAAGTCCTGTAGTTCCTCTTCGGTGGCTAATTCCAATACGTCCCTGAGTTCTTCCAATTTCCCTTCCTCACTTGGGTGCCGGGTAGTCTGTACTTTATTCTACTATCTTGGCAATCAAAAATTTTGCCATAGCAACTGGGTTGAGTCTGTAGGTCTGCCAAATTTATTAAATTCGCTTTAATATCTGCGGAACTTGGGTTCTAACATTTAGTTGCATTAGGATCTTCAAATTCTCCAGGTTCACGAACGAGAAATTGCCAAAATTTAGGATTTTGCTGAGCGATTACCAAGAATAGGGGTTTATCAAAAAAGTTGGTGAGGCGGTGAATCTTGCACAATAGAGTTAATCTGTTTGCGTTCGAGGATGCGTTCAAGGAGGTTAAATTGGAGGATTTTAGCAGTTACACGCCCTTCTGCGGTCAGTGGAATAATTGTGCCTCTTTCTAGCTGGAAGTGATCTGACCATTGTTGGAGACGGGGATTGAAAAAAGGAGTCAACTTTCCTGTTTCAGGATCGATTGAACCTATGTCAGAGCCTTTGAATCGGTTACAGCAAGGACAGGACAATGCTAGATTTTCGGCTTCTGTGATCCCATCGTGTTTTTCGGCAATGATATGTTCTATTTCAAAGGAGAAAAATGAATCTGCTTGGGGAAATTGGCAATATTCGCATTTATCTCCAGCGCGTTGGGTTACAAGCCGACGCAGGGGAACTGATACATAGCTCATGCTGCTGTCTGGATGCGTTTGTAAGCGTGAGCTTTGGCTAATCGTACCCAATGTTCTAATAGTAGGTAACGATCTAGTTCGACTTCCTCTAGTCTGGAAAGTGCGCCAGATTTGTTGCGATCGAGGAGGTCGCTCATACGGGCTTGCATTGAAGGTGTAGGGCAGATGGCAAGAATTGTTTCGGGGCTGGGTTGACTGGCAAGCAGTTCGACAATTTGATAATCGTCTTGGTAAGGGATGACTTCTGTAGGACTGAGTTCCTGAAGCGCACGGTCAAGGACTTCGGGCAGGCGATCGCCTAGTTGTTGTAGTTTTTCGCCGAGGCGATCTGGGACTTCTAAGATAATTTGCATGAGCAATAATTTTAACTTGGTGGATTATGCTTATTGTAGCAAATTGGTTACAGGCGATCACCCTGCCAACAACTCAATACCTTCACCGATTTTTTAGATAAAATATAAAACTGTAAAGGTGGCTTAAGAAGACATGAATGAATTGTTATCGGTTACTTTCGATGGCTCAGTGTTGACTCCAGATCAGCCTCTCAAGCTTGTACCACATAAGCGTTATTTAATCACAATTATTCCTGAAGAAGTGCCAACTGTTGCTAATGCTTTTGTTGTGGGGATTACAAGTATTAGATGCTGAAGAAATTAATCCATTTGAAGTTGATAAGATCGACTTAATCAAGCGGATTGGAAATGAAATTTCTAAAAACTATGAAAAGTTTACTGAAGTTGAATCTCATTACTACAAACAAGTTTATGAAAGATTTTTATTCACCGCTCAACTGTTTGAAAAAGAGTTTAACAAGAGCTTTCGTGCCTACGTAGAAGGAGATAAAAAGAACAGAGACGACTTAAAACAAATTAGAAGTGAAAATAACGATACTGATACAAAACTTGGAGAATTAGCTTCTTTAAGGGTTACTAAGCCTGACCCTTCACGAAGTTCTATTGATGATATTGTGAGAGTCATGGGACGTAATATGTTTCTTGTTCGTCCTTCTTATCAAAGATCCGAAGTAATTAGCATATCTAAGGCATCTTCGATTATTGAAAGTATACTTCTAGGAATTAGTCTTCCGCCTATTTTTATTTATAAGCGCAAAGATGGCGTATCTGAAGTAGTAGATGGTCAACAGCGACTATTAACAATTTTAGGTTTTATAGGACAGCAATACATAGACGAGAACAATGAACAATGTAAAACGAAGAATTCTGAATTTTCGTTAAAAGGATTAAGGATTTTAACAAATTTACAAAACAAGAAATATAAAGATCTTGATATTTCTCTACAAGATAAAATTTTAGACTTTGAGTTATTTGTAGTTGAGATCCAAGAAATTCTTAATCTAGATTTCAACCCTGTAGATCTTTTTGTAAGACTAAATAATAAACCATATCCCATCCGTGAAAATTCTTTCGAGATGTGGAATTCTTGGGTACTTAGGGATGTTATTGAAGCTATTCGTAAGAGTCTTAACAGGCATAAGGCATGGTTTAATATTAAGTTGCTAAAGGGACGTAACGATAGAGATAGGATGGAAAATGAAGAGCTTTACACATCTCTGATTTATCTTGAGTATCAACGTATGAAAAATAAAGATGCTGAGAAATATTTGTATTTTTATGGTAAAAATGATGGAATTAGTGTAAGGATGGGTCTTCTCATGAAATCACAAAGCTTCTTCAAAATGTATCTGAAGATGATGATGCCAAATAGCTTAAATGTAGTCCATCACTGGGATTATTTACCCGTAAATTATAAACTGGATGCCAACTAGCATTAGGAATCATATAAGCTATTTCTAACTCAAATTCTCCTGCTTGTTGAACTTCTACTCCCACAATCACATTCAAACTTTCTTGTATATGGGGTGTCTGAACTTTCTGTAAAACAGCGCGGAGTGTTTGTAATTGCTTCTCTAATTCTGGAAGTTGAGCTTTACATTCCCCAACAGCGATCGCATATTTGCAATATTGACTACCTAGAAAGTTGAGAAAATCCAGAGTTTCACTCAAGCTGATATTTTTTCTCGCTAAACTTTGGGAAAATGGGTCTTCAGTTTTTTCCCGTAACCCCACAATAAAACTAGATTGTAGGGATAAGGCATCTATTTGAGCTTGTAAATGCCGTTTTTGAGTTTCAATTTGTTGAATTTGTCCGGTTAATTGGGTGACTTTTTCCCCGATGGGTTCAGTAGTTTGCAGGCGATCGCTACTAACTCCCAACAACTTTACCACCGCTGTACCAACACCACTTACCCTAATAGAATCAACTTCTAGAGTTACTGGCAATGGGGTAATAAATAATTCCCGTTCTCCTCCTGATAAGGATACCACTGCTCGTCTTGTCACCAAAGCTTGATCACTATAGACTGTGACTGCGACAATTTGGCTGTCTATCGGTTGCTGCCAAAATGGTGTTTCTGGGTTTACCATTGCCAGTTTACTCCCATACTTAATGATTCTGTTGATTAATTTTGAATTGTTTGCTGTATTTACGTAAAGCTATTGGTAACTTTTAGATACATAGGGAGTCAGGAGTCAGGAGAAAGAAGGAAGAAGGAAAAAAAGGGATTGAGAATAATCCAGAACCTGAAAAAGTGTTTGAGTTTTTATGGCATCAAGGCTTTTTCTTGCATATTATTAACCTTAAATAGCTATTAAACTATTGATTTATATAGGCTTTAAGTCTACATGGCTATAGTTTGCGTAACGATGTAGGAGTTATCCGTCACGCTATCAGCCAACCCTAAATATACAGTAAAAAATCCTTCTTCCTCCTTCTTCCTGCTTCTTCCTCCTGACTCGGTGACTCGGTGACTCCTGCTTGATCTAAAGATTGGGTTCAACCGAATGATGATCTAAGATTAAACCACCTTGCTCCGTAATTTTTTTTGCTGCTTCTAAAAGATACTCGTAATAAGTATGAGCAATAATAGATAACTGCTTACCCGCCGGATGAACCATGTACCAAGTGCGTTTAATGGGAAAGTGTTGGACATCTAAAATACTAAATTCCGCAACATCTGTGAGTAAAGTATGACGAGATAATACAGAAATACCTAAGCCACCAGCGATCGCTTGCTTAATCGCTTCATTACTCCCTAACTCCAATTTCACCTTGACCTTGATATCATGTTCCTCAAACAGACTTTGGACAGCGCTGCGAGTCCCTGAACCCGGTTCACGCATAATAAACGGTTCCTCACCCAAACGTTCAATCGGAATATTTTTTTCCTGCGCTAAAGGATGATTAGCCGGTGCAATAACCACCAAAGGGTTTTCCAAAAATGGCTGGGCATTGACATCAAAGTGATCAGGAATTTGACTCATAATATACAAGTCATCTAAATTACCCATCATCCGATCCAAAATCAATTCATGATTTGTGACTTGAAGAGAAATATCAATCCCTGGATAAAGTTGACAAAAAGGCCCCAATAATCTAGGAATAATATACTTAGCAGTAGTAATTACTGCCAATTTTAATTGGCCTTGCTTTAATCCTTTTAAATCCGCAATAGTCATTTGAAACTTATCCATAGTTTCAAAAATTTGCCGACAAGTAGCAAATAATTCCCGTCCCGCTTCTGTCAAATATAAACGCTTTCCTACCTGTTCAAATAATGGCAAACCTACCGATTTCGTAAGTTGTTTAATTTGCATGGATATGGTAGGTTGAGTCAAAAATAACTCTTCCGCAGCACGTGTAAAACTACCATGCCGGGCCGCAGCCTCGAACACCTTTAACTGGTGCAACGTCGCTTGGTTCAAGGTAATTCTCCTCTGATAACAATTTGTAGATATAGTTTAGTATCAAGTGACACCAAGAAATTTTTAGTGTTATTTATACAAAGCTATGAAATTTAGTATACATAAAAATGTATCTTCAGAGTTTACGGAAAAAGCCAGTAGGGTGTGTTAGCGACAGCGTAACGCACCATTTTAATTAATCTATAAAGGTGTGTTATCAAAGCACCCTACAAAATCTGTTGAAGTTGAGAATTTATCTATTATTTAATTCTCCTGATTAAGTAATCTTATTTTCTGCAACAGTAGTATTTTCTGAAACTGATTAAATCATTATTATTTGTCCTTTGTATTGATATTCTGTTGTTGGCTAATCTGGCTAATTTCTGCCAGACTTAAATTTAAAACTTGGGCGATTTGTTCTCTAGTTAAACCCAATGCTATCAAACCAGGAACTGCGTCTAATTTAGCTTTGCGTTCACCTAATTCTATTCCTTGTTCTCTTCCTTCTTCCTTTCCTTCTTCTTTTGCTTCTTGATAAAATCGGGTTTGTTTCAACTCACTTAATCCAAACATGGCTTCTATTTCCTCTCTATTCATTCTGGGGAACTTGTAAATTAAAATCGTCTCGATGATTTGTAATACTTGTTGCTGTTGAACTTCAGAATCTATCTCTTGCTTAGTTCTTGTGATTAATTCTCTGGCTTGGATAATAGAACTATCTTTCTTAGAGGATGTTTTAAAAGTTTTCAAGGTATAAATTAACCCCTCTTGTAAACCTCTCCCCGAAGCGGGGTGAGGCTTTGAAAACCCCCTTCCCTCGTAGGGAAGGGGGGTAGGGGGGTTAGGTTTTTGGAGATTATTGGTTTTATTTAATACTTTTCAAACACCCTCTTAGCGATGATTAGTTTTATTGTAGCAACACCAATTGGTAAAGATGCTATATCTTCTAATTCATCAAGATAAATAACTCTGACTCGTTGGCTGGTGAAGAATTCTTGATAATGCTGAATATCTCTTGTATCTATGTTGCGGGTTGGATAGATAACTACAGCATTCCAGTGATTTTTAGGGTTGTTTTGTTTTGGCGAATGTAAAGAAATATTTCACTAAAAACTCTATGGTAGAGATCCTTATCTAATTGAAATTGTACTTCTAAAAAGTAGATCGGGTTATCTGTGTTGTGGTTAGGTAAGAAAACTCCATCTATTCTAAAAGCTGTTTGTTTGACTTCAACTGATGAAAATTGATAAAGTTCTGCTAGTTGGGGAGAATTACCAATGAGTTCAAAAAATATGCTCGGTATTTCTTGAAATAAACGGTAAAATATGCTGTCTGTTTTCATTTTAAAAAGTTGTTCAAGGGAGTAAGATTTTGAGCCTTTTTAATAAATTTTTCATTTCTAAACATAATGTTAGTATCAATAGCAATCATTGATTCTATAGTTCTTCAATTCCCTGTGCTACCGCTTGTTCCATCTCTTCAATTGTTTTAGCTTTTCCTTGATAATTCAAACAACCAGCAGCATCATCTAATTTTGTTTCTGGAAAAGTTTTTTTAGGTTTTAATAAAATTCCATCACCCAAATTAATTATTATTAATTCTTGACCATCTTGCCAATGATACTGATCTCTTAAAACTTGGGGAATAGTAATTTGACCTTGAGTTGATAGTTTAGTAATTTCCATTGCAATTTTCCATTATTTATGGTAATCCGATTTTAACATATATTCATATCTATATTAGTCAATATGATAAACTGCTAATTCATTTTCCTCATCATCATCAAACCTCACTTCAATTCCCATAGCTTGAGAAATCCAATTTGCATTATTGAAATATTCTGGAACTGAAAAACCTTCTGCTGGATAGGTACGATACCAAATTTTTGTTGTATCATTCCATCTATAACCTTCCGCTTTCAACAAATCCCTAATTGCGTAAGTACCATTGCTACCTTTACAAATTTGACTACTAATTTTAACAGTAATGTACCGTATAGTCCCCACACCAATCAAAGGTTGATAATCTGACCAATTTAATACAGAAATTTTCGTTCTACTATTTAATTCTTCAAGAAAAGGTGATGAATTTTTACTGTCTGTGATAATAAATAAAGTTTCAACTGCACGAGTTAAAGCCACATAAAATAAACGGCGTTCTTCGTCCACTACAAGCTCAATGCTATCACCAAATACACGGGTGAACATTAAATCAGGATGTATCAATGGATAACAACGAGGAACAGCATCAAGTATTATAACTACATCTTTTTGAAGACCTTTATATTTGTGTGCAGTTGATATAGTTACTAATTTTCTTGATTCTTCAGGAAGGTATGAACGTACTAATTCTAAAAATTTAGGAAGTGTGCTATTTTGTGATCTATTCCGTGATCTTGTATCATTCACATACCAAGATAAACTATTTTTTCGACTGAGTAATACTACTTTTTTACCTTCTTTAATAGGCTTATTAATTAAACGTAAGATAGCAGGTGTTATATTATCCCCAGGATAATTTTCTTGCTCTGAGGGAGTTGGTTCAAAGCTAGACATATCAGCAATATTAACTATTCCTGAAATCTTTTTATCAGCGCGAGCAGGAGTACCCAATCCTTGCATTAACTTATTACCAATATCAACTATAGAAGTAGCTGAACGGTAATTTGTAGATATATTTAATTGCTGTGATGGCTGGAAAAATTGGTGAAAATTCTGATAAAATCGGAGGTCAGAACCAGCGAAACCATTAATAGATTGCCAGTCATCACCAACACAGAAAAAGAGGGCTTGAGGATTTTGCTTTCTTATTGCTGCTATTAAATTATAGAATAGTTCCGAAAAGTCTTGATATTCATCAATCATGATGTATCTGAGACTTTTTAAATCACCAGTTCCTAATCTACGGCGAAATATAGTTTGTCCTGATGCAAGTACCTCTACAGCTTTTTGCATTAGTCCATCAAAATCTTCTTCACCTCTATCCTCAAGACATCTTAAATAGGATTTATAAAATCTATGTGCTAAATTCAAAAATTGTTCTTCAATTTTACTCACACATTCGTGTTTAGAAATAATTTTTCTTAACTCTTCTGAAGTTAAAGAAAGTTTACGGCATCGTTGAATAAATCTTTTTACTACTGTCGTAAATCTATCTATTGATCTATCTTTTATCCTTGACCAAATTGTTTCTTCACTCAGTCGGTTACATTGAATACCTAAATTTTCTAACTTATCCTTGAGTAATTCACAAAAAACTTCTGCTCCTTGATCTTTAAGAGGTCTTGGTGATAATGCTATTAACTGCCAGTTAGGACGATTTGCCCAATATTCTCGCTTTTCATGAGACATCTCATCATAATCTGGATCTCCTTCTAGTCCAAAATATTCAATAACTATTCCCTGTTTTTCTCCAGTCAATATTGTAAAATCAGGACGGTAATTTATGCCATTCCACCAAAAGTTACGCTCATATTTGTATTTAATATTATGTTCAAATAAAAAATCAGCAATTAGTTTTTCACCAAAAGATTTATAGTAGTTACCATCAATTCCTTCTCTTGGTAATGAGCGACGATAACGCAGCATTTCTTCTGGAGTTTTATCATAGCCACCTGAAATTATGCGCTCCCAGTCTTCACGAAATGCTGCCATCATCAAGTCGCGTATTTTTGCATAAAATATTGTGTCGTGTAAGTAATCCTCAATTACAATCTGTAGAGCGCGGCTTTGCTTCTGTTCTCCATCTGGTTGTATGTACTTCGATTTTTCAGATTTATATTCTTGCAATGATACGTATTCAGCACAATGAAGTTGATAAAAGTTGTCGGCATTAAGAAAGTTGTTTTCAAATTCGTCTTTTATGTTTTCTAGTAAAGATAGTTTTTTGATCTTCCTTCTTTCAGCTTCTAATTTTTGAGCTTCCTGTCTTTCAATTTCTCGTTTTTGTGCTTCCAGTCTTTGAGCCTCGCGTCTTTCAGCTTCTAATTTTTGAGCTTCGCGTCTTTCATCTTCTAATCTTTGAGTTTCCAGTCTTTGAGCATTTCTTCTTTCAATTTCTAATCTTTGAGCCTCTCGTCTTTCATCTTCCCGTTTTTGTGCTTCCAGTCTTTGAGCATTTCTTCTTTCAATTTCTAATCACTTATTAAGTTTAAGTCAACTTTTTGGCAAAATTTTTCCTGGTTGATAGAAGGTGTTTGAAATAAAACGGTTGCACTAGAGAAATACACGATGAAAATATCCAAAAAATTTGGAACACAGAAGCTAAAAAACGCCGGAATGAAATACTTAATCATACCGTTGAGCCAATTTCTGGAGAAATAGCTTTAGCTCAAATCAGACAAATTTTAGAAAAATGAAAATTGAATTTTGATCAACGCAAGATAATATAGAAATATCCTCTTATAAAAAATATCATGGAAGCATACAAGCTCAAAGGAAAAATTGATCAATCTGGTAACTTGCTGATTACCGAACCAGTGAATTTACCCCCCGGAAATGTGGAAATAATAGTCTGGACAGCTACAGATACCCTTGATAATACAACATCCCCAACCAGTGAACCAGCACCAGAAACACCAAAAAGAAAATCTAGAATCAAAGCATTTCAGGGTTTATTTGAAAATGCCCCACCCGTTCCAGCAGACTTTGATCCAGATCAAGCTAAATGGGAATATTTAAAGGAGAAACATAACTTCTGAAAATTTTGCTAGATACTAACATCATTATTGATAATGCCTTGGAAAGAGAACCTTTTTTGGATGCAAGTGAACAAGTTTTATCACTAATTGAACAAGGCACAATTGCAGGTTATATTTCAGCCTCAACTGTTAGTGATTTGTATTACATTATCCGTAAAGCCAGAGGTCGAGATTGGACGCTTACTTATTTAAATCAGCTAGTTACCTTTTGTCAAATTGCTACCGTAAATCAGGCTGTAATTAGTATGGCTTTCACAAGCAATTTTAGAGGATGTTTGAAAAGTTTTTAATGTATAAATAAACCCCTCTTGTAAACCTCTCCCCGAAGCGGGGAGAGGCTTTGAAACCCCCCTTCCCTCGTAGGGAAGGGGGGCAGGGGGGTTAGGTTTTTGGAGATTATCGGTTTCATCTAATACTTTTCAAACAACCTCTTAAAGATTTTGAAGATTCTATTCAATACTCCACTGCTTTAGTCAATCAATTAGATGCGATTATTACCCGTAATCCTCAAGATTTCCCCATAGTTACACCACGAATTCTCACTCCTGACCAATTAATTGAGGAATTAACAAACTCTCATTAGTACATTGGTAACTTTAAATTTATAGATTAAAATAGAGTTAATAAAGCTAGAATTTACTTAATTAGGAGGTTCTATGATGACTTTACAAGAAATTATTAATTCTATTGAAAGTTTACCAACAGAAGATCGAGAGTATTTATTTGAGTTTCTTCAAAAGCAACGAATTGAGAAAAAAAGGACTGAAATTCTAACTAATGCGGAGGAAGTTAAACAAGCTTTTAAAAATGGTACAGCAAAGAGAGGAAGTGTTGATGATTTGATTGCTGATTTATAGGTAATAAATCAGGAAGAGATAAAATATCACTATCTTTATTCTATATTGTAATTTTTATCCCTGCTCGAAATTCCCGCAATGCTTGAGCATGATTTTCTATATTAATACAACCCATCAATAAGTCTACATCTAAACTCGGTAAAAGTTGCGATTTACTAACAGCTTCATATCCCTCATTTCCTAAACTATAAAACAATAATTCATCATTAATCCAAAACCAAACTTCAGGAATTTGTAACCGTTTATATGCTTCCAGTTTATCAATTCCACCACTACTAACAACCACCTCAATCACTAAATCAGGACGTTTTCTATTTGCTCCCAATTCATACGATTTATCACCTTCTTTTTTAACCTTTTCAAATTCATTTTCTAGGGTAACAGAACCAGTCGGAGTAAAATCTAATTCCAAAAATTCTAAATAAATTTCCAGTAAAGCCCCGATACGTTCTTTGATAGTTTCGTATTTTTTCCCTGGCATTTTCCGAATCTCCAAGATTCCATCTAAAAAAGATAACCTTAACCCTGGGCGCTCAATTAGTTGTTCAACAGCTTTAAATTCTCTCCAGGTTAGTTCACTAATTAAAATAGGTTCTGCTTCTCGTTCAATGAGTGTAGTTATCATAATTTAAACCCAGATTTAGAGATTGAATTTATTTTATCTTAAAATTCCCAATCTTCAAAATATTTGCCGATTAGAAAGATGTCTCTGGTACGCTACTACACAAGCATTTAGGAGTCCGTTATAGTCAAAGTCCCCCTTTCTAAGGGGAATTTAGGGGGATCTGAAAATATTGGATACACCATAATAGACTTTTAAAACATCCTCTTAGATGCCCTCACCCTCCTAGTCGGTACAGCCAGCGGACTCACTCAAACCGACTCCCTCCTCAACCTCCAGCAAACATTGATTTTTAATTTTTAATTGTCCTTTGTATTTATCTTCTGTTGTTGGATAATCTGGCTAATTTCTTCCAGACTTAAATTTAAAACTTGGGCAATTTGTTCTCTAGTTAACCCCAATGCTATTAAACCAGGAACTGCGTCTAATTTAGCTTTGCGTTCACCCTCTTCTTTTGCTTCTTGATAAAATCGGGTTTGTTTCAACTCACTTAATCCAAACATGGCTTCTATTTCCTCTCTATTCATTCTGGGGAACTTGTAAATTAAAATCGTCTCGATAATTTGTAATACTTGTTGCTGTTGAACTTCAGAATCTATCTCTTGCTTAGTTCTTGTGATTAATTCTCTGGCTTGGATAATAGAACTATCTTTCTTAGCGATGATTAGTTTTATTGTAGCAACACCAATTGGTAAAGATGCTATATCTTCTGGTAGAGTCGAAGGCGGGTATTATCCCGCGCTCCTCTCTGTTAAATCTGGGCGTGCGACTTTCACCGCACCCAGCTTCCGATGTTCTTAACTTTCGCTTTTGCTCATGTGAATATAGTCGTGGCAGCTTTCATGAATTGCTAGAAGGTTTTTAGTTTTACCATTCTTATGGTTTCCATCAACATGATGTAAATGTACCTTCTCGTCACTGAGCATTTTTAGCCCACAATAACCACATTTATGGTTTTGCCGTTTGAGGGCTTTAGAGGTATGGTTGTCATAGAGCTTGCTGTTACGCTCGCTCCAATAACTCAAATCTCCGTCGTAGGGTGATTTCTCACCTTTGACATTGATATGTTTATTTTCGGAGAAAGGGACTGCTGGAAAAGCCTTATCTAGTAATTGCTTACTGGTATAGCGATTCTGTTTAGTTTCCTTGTTGAATACCCTAAATGCTCTGTTTTGGATGTGAAATAACGAGTTTCTTGACCCGTCCATCTTGCAGAAGCGGTGGTAATTCCTCCAGCCTCTAACTACGGGGGCTAATTTTTCAGCCTTTGTGGTAGAACCATAATTCGAGTTGTTGACGATGTATTTTACTTTCTTGCGAAAAGCTTTAAAATTGTCCACTGATGGGACGCTTCTGAACTTTCCGTTTTTCTGGACTTTAAAATGCCAGCCCAGGAAATCAAACCCATCTGTCGCGGCGGTTAACTTTGTCTTTTTCTCACTGACTTTCATTCCCCGCTCTGCTAGGAACTGACTAATTTTGTCGAGTATTTCTGTGGCATCGTCTTGGGGTCGGAGTATTATTACCATGTCATCCGCATAACGGATTGTTGGTTCAACAATATTTTCCTTTGGGGTTTTGTCCGTAATTCTGAACCCATGATTCTGGTATCTGTGAATACTTTCAATCCCATTTAAGGCGATGTTAGCTAAAAGTGGACTTACCACGCCCCCTTGAGGTGTTCCTTGTTCGGGGAACTTTGGATTGACTCCGGCTTTGAGACATCGGAAAATACCTTGTCTTATGCTATAAGGAGCGATGAGTCTATCCATTATGGCGGTGTGGTTTATCCTGTCAAAGCATTTTTCAATATCGAGTTCTATAACTCGTTTATCTATTCCGTTGGCGTTTGAGCATAGGTTACGAAACAAGATTTTCTGTGCATCATGTGCCGAGCGTCCCGTCCGAAACCCGTAGCTGTGCGCGTGGAAAGTTGCTTCGTGCGCTGGTTCTAATGCGTATTTGATAAGGCATTGGTAAGCCCTATCAGCAATAGTAGGGATTTTCAGAATCCTAGTAGTACCATCCTTTTTGGGGATGGGTATTTCTCTTAACCCCTGGTGTTTCCAGTTGTTAACGGATGCCTTCAACAGTTCATTAAGCTCAAAGCGTTCCTTAAAGTTAAGGGACTTTTTGCCGTCAATTCCTGCTGTCTTTTTCCCGGCATTTAGCTGTGATACTTGACGGATAGCCAGTAATCTTGCTGCGGTAGATTTCAGAATCAGCTTTTGTAGGGACTTAGCTTTGCGCTTGTCTCCAACTTGAACCGCTTTGTACACGCGCTTTTGTAGGCGGAATAAGTCACGACGGAATTTCTTCCAGGGCAACGTTTTCCAAGATTCACTAGAGTTTTCTCTGTGTCCAATCATGCTCTGCTCCAGTCTGTGTATTCTGAACACCTCAGACCAATTACGGTCTGTCCTACCCGAATTGAGGGGATTCCGCTGCTCGTCCAGCCTACCTAGGGTTCGACCGCCCTCAGACCCTCAATCCGTTTTTATTCGTTCCCTCGGTTAGATTGTTCGTTCCGTTAGGTGTAGCCAATTCGACCACTGAAATCCCTAGACTCTTACCGCTATCCGAATTAAAATGCGGCGGGGTTTTGCTCCAGTGGAGTCAGGATTTTGATGTTGCGTCCTGCTCTCTGTTAAGTCGCTTTTCTAGGCTCTGTTTCACCGTGGGAACTCCCCATTAACGCCAGTGTCACCCCGCAACGGATGTCTGATTGCGTCCTGTTCCTAGCTTCGACCTCCCGAAACCGAGTCGGGTCATCGTAGGCAGATAGGGATTCATACCTGAGTCTGGTAGATGGGACTTTCACCCATATCAGACCGAGAGTTCAACCTTTCCTCTATTACTAGAGTTGGGTTGGTTAGCTTATGTACGGGCTGGATACCGTGATTCAGCTAACAACGAATCGCACAATTCATCAAGATAAATAACTCTGACTCGTTGGCTGGTGAAAAATTCTTGATAATGCTGAATATCTTTGGTATCTATGTTGCGGGTTGGATAGATAACTACAGCATTCCAGTGATTTTTAGGGTTGTTTTGGCGGATGTAAAGAAATATTTCGCTAAAAAGTCTATGGTAGAGATCCTTATCTAATTGAAATTGTACTTCTAAAAAGTAGATCGGGTTATCCGTATTGTGGTTAGGTAAAAAAACTCCATCTATTCTAAAAGCTGTTTGTTTGACTTCAACTGATGAAAATTGATAAAGTTCTGCTAGTTGGGGAGAATTACCAATGAGTTCAAAAAATATGCTAGGTATTTCTTGAAATAAACGGTAAAAGATGCTGTCTGTTTTCATTTTAAAAACTTGTTGTTAGCGATATCCAGATTTTCGTCAAGTGTTACCTGTGATATTATTCATCATTCCAAATTTCTTCCTTAACTCTCACAGGTAATTTCGCCAAATCAGGCAACTCTACCGCTTCCACATCCATTATTTTATCTTTAATATTAATAGGTATATTAACTGGTTGGCGTTCTTCCATCCAGCAACTAGCCACAGGCAAAGTTTCTTCCAACTCATCTAATGGCCGAGGAATCACCATAACTGCATTTAACTCACCAATGCGTTCTGCTTCAAACATTCCCGCTTCTACAGCTACCGCCACATTGGCCACCGAACCACGAATAATTGCCGTACATAAACCAGCACCAATCTTTTCATAAGATGCTAATTGGACATCAGCAGCTTTAAGCATGGCATCACAAGCACCCACCATAGCGGGAAATCCGCGAGTTTCCACCAACCCAATCGCTTGATTACTCAAACGGCTATATCCACCATCTCCCATAAATCTGGTAATTCGGTTAATAGGTAGAATTACATCTAAATTAGGATAAGGACGGGCAATCACCAAACTAGACACCAACTGGCCAAACTGTTCAGCCGTTTGTACACCAGCTTCCACAGCCAAGCGAACATCAGCAATGCCACCTCGGACAATTGCTGTACAATGACCACTACCAATTTTTTCATAACCAACTAAGTGGACTCCAGCCGACTTTAACATCATGTCAGCCGTGCCAACTATAGCGGGGAAACTGAGGGTTGATACCATACCCAAAGCAGTATCTTTGAGACTATCACGACGACTTGCTGCGTGAATGGTACTCAAAGCGTGTTGATTATATGTTTCCATTTAAATTTTCCAGGATAAGGTCTGTATAGCGTCTTCAATCGAAGAAGAATGAAAACTAGTATTTTAATATGGACTTAAGTTCACACTTAATACTTAACACTTAACCTGAAGAATTGTCAGAGTTTTGGTTATTCAAGGATTGTCTATGGGGAAACAATGTAGTTAACAGCCTATTTATGCTGCCTTGTCCATAAATTTGCGTGCCAAAGATATTGTGAGTTTCAATATCAGACTCACTCAGTTCTAAGTTTTGAGTGCAGTCGGCTATAGACTCTGGGAGCGTAGTTTCTTCAGATATAGAATCACCAACCACAGCCGTTTCTGCCTCTGGAGGAGACTGGCTTTTAGGTGTAGGTGACGGTTGAGATACAGGTGTAGATTGGTGTTTAAACTCCAGAAACGCTGCAACCGAGAGTTGAGTTGAGGAAATAAATTTTTCCTGTTCCTCTGGTTTCTCTGGTTGAGAATAACTAGATTCTGTTTTTTTAGCTGATTCCTCTGGTTTATCTAGGGGAGGATTAGTAGATTCTGGTTGTGCCGCTGACGGTTCAACAATCTGCCGACTATTATCTCCCAAAATTGAACCAGAGGGAATAACTTGTCCTGGTGCTACGGAACAGTTAAAAACCGTTGTGGCTGAACCAATACAAGCATTAGCCCCAATTTTACCTTCACCAACCATTAAGAAACCGGCTCCCAGGTTTGCTCCTGCTTCTATTTCTAGAATACCCTCACTTACTTGCAGAATTGACCCCATACCCAGACATACACCAGCACCAATCACGATTGTACTGTTAATAGCTGCTTGGATAATTATCCCCGGAGCTAATACTGCGCTGGGATGAATAATCACGTCACCATGAATATGAGAATCAAATCTATCGCCCAGACGTAGCAGCGATACAGACATGGAATTTATTACCTCGGAAGCCGGAAATGGACGATATATCAGTGGTAATTGGTAATTGGTAATTGGTAATTGGTAATTGGTAATTGGTAATTGGTAATTCTTGCCTATTACCTATTACCTATTGCCTATTACCTATTACCTATTGCCTCTTGCCTCTTGCCTATCCCTATGGACGTTGAATAATTGCTTCTAAGATGCGGCGTTTGGCTTTGGGGTCAGTTCCAACTAACCGCACATATTCGCCTGGATATTCAGAAACACAACCTTCTAAAGCAGCGATCGCTTCTCTTTCAGATGTAGCCTGAATTTGACCCGCAACTGCCCAAGTACCTGTGCGGAAGCGGCGTTGATCTACGTGTTCAACTGCAATTTTTGCTCCACTGGACAACAGTTGGCGCAATTGATCTACTATCTCCGCACTCAAACGGGTGCTGGTAACTGTAGCAGTTGCAGTTGCAGTTGCAGAACTTGTACTGGTAAATGATTTTGTACTACCAGAAACAGCAACTTGTCCGTTTGGTCTTTGGATAATTGTTTCCAATACACGACGTTTAGCTTTGGTATCAATCCCAATTAAACGCACATAGTCACCTTGATGGTTTTCAATGCACTCTTCCAAAGCAGAGATAACTGCTTGAGCCGAAGTAGATTGAATTGGTTCACAACTGTTCCAAGAACCTGTACGGAAGCGACGCTCATCTACGTGTTCTGTACCAATTTTGTACCCACCTGCCAAAAGTTGACGGATTTGATCTACAGTTTCTGAACTGAGTTTGGCACTACCAACACTATTTCCGTTACCGTTACCGTTACCATTGTAACTGCCAGTAGATACGGTCGCAGGTGCTTTAAAATTAGATGTACCAGCAACTACGCCATCAGGACGTTGAACAATAGTTTCTAAAACCCGTCTTCTGCCGTTATCAATCCCAAATAAACGCACATATTCGCCGCTGTGATCTCTCAAACAAGATTCTAAAGCCGAAACCGCTTCACCTAAAGACCGAGTTTCAATTGCTTGACAACTTTGCCAAGAACCTGTGCGGAAACGTCTTTGGTCTACGTGTTCTGTTCCAATTTTAAATCCTTGTTCTAGTAGATAACGTACTTGATCTACTGTTTCTGCACCTAAGCTATAGCCCACAACGTCACTACTCCTTTCTAATTCTTCAACTTCAATACTTGTATAAGATTTAGCCCCGGAAAGATTGAGTTCATCCCGAATGGGCGCAATACACTTGCTATCCGCAGCACAGTGATAACCAGCTCGCAAAGCCTGATTAATACCGACTACATGGTGAGAAAATTCTTGATCCTGCACTTGGACATCTGGCAATCTATCCGCTTGCTGCTGAGTAGTAATTATTGACCCAGAAGCTACGTATTTACCCGGAGGAATTGCCACATCCTGAATTAAGGCGTGCATCATCACAATGCAGCCTGCACCAACTTTGGCATTAAATACCGTAGAACGAAAGCCAATAAAACAACTATCGCCAACGTAAGCAGGGCCATGAATCAGTGCCATGTGGGTAATGGAAGCACTTTTGCCAATCCATACCGAGTATTCTTTGCCGTCATCACCAATGACTCGGCCTTGCTCTAACCCATGAATAACTACACCATCTTGAATGTTGGTATTTTCACCAACACTAAAAGGTGTACCTTCATCTGCTCTAATTGCAGTCCCTGGAGCAATGATTACATTTGCACCTATATTGACATCACCAATGAGGTTACAAGAAGAGTGTACAAATGCAGTTTCATGGATTTTTGGTTCTGCTAAACTCCTTGACCACGGGGTTGGGGGTGCCGCCGTGCTGCGGACTACCATTGCGAAATTCCTCCTGAATAAGCTTTTAGTCATTGGTCATTAGTCATTGGTCATTAGTCATTGGTAAGTTTTAACCTATTACCTATGACCTATTACCCATTACCTATTACCTGACTATCTATACTGATCTTTTTTGCTGTAAATGACACGATCTTCAATGTAAATTGTGTCTATAATTGCGACAACTGCTGCGTCTAACGGTCGCTGTTCATTGCCAGGCACTTGACGAGCCGCACTGCCACGACTGATAAGTACCCATTCATCCACTCCTGCCCCTACACTGTTATCGGCAGCTACCTCGTATACTGGCAGGAGGTTGCCATTTTCATCTATTAATTGCAACATTAGTAACTTCACACCCCGCAGACTGGGATCTTTTTGGGTGCTAGTTACTGTGCCACGAACTCTGGCAATTTGCATTAATTATGGTCTTCTACCGAAAGGGCGAATTGTGTTGACACCTTCCCGGAATTGTTCTACATCTTCGGTATAACGAATGGGGAGAACATATTCCAAGTTTTCGTGAGGGCGAGCAATAATGTGGGTAGATAGCACTTGTCCACCGTTGACGCGCTTAACTGATTCTACTCCAGCACCTACGGAAGCTTGAACTTCAGAAACGTCACCACGAACGATCACTGTTACCCGACCACTACCGATTTTTTCATAACCTACTAAGGTAACACGAGCGGCTTTTACCATGGCATCAGCAGCTTCTACTACTGCGGGAAAGCCTAGAGTTTCTACCATTCCTACTGCAATTGACATTTGTTTTTGTCCTTAAATTAAATTTTTACTTGTACCAGATTTAAACTCAAGCAAGCAGCCCCGTTAATGTTTTTCATTTAAACAGTAATTAGACTAAGCGCGGAATTGTTCTACAGCTTCTGTATAACGAATTGGCAAGACATATTCTAAGTTTTCGTGGGGACGAGCAATGATGTGGGTAGATACTACTTCACCACCGTTGACTCTTTTAACTGCTTCAACGCCAGCGGCTACTGAAGCTTGCACTTCAGAAACATCTCCCCTCACAATCACTGTAACGCGAGCGCTACCGATTTTTTCATATCCTACTAAAGTCACACGGGCGGCTTTCACCATCGCATCAGCAGCTTCTACTATTGCGGGAAAGCCTTTAGTTTCAATCATTCCAACTGCAATTGGCATCGCAGAACTCCTCAAAAATTAATCGAATTAGAACTATGGGTAGAAATTTTGGACGGGGATGGTCATCCTGCGCTAAAAATACTGCCACATTTAAGCATAGGAAATGTTGGCATCCCTGGCAACATAAATTACTATAATAGTTTGTAATAAAATAGTTTAAGAAAACTTAACAAAAGTTCATGCGGTCTTTTGTGACACTAAAGTTTACTGATCCCTACAGTGACAACTTATGCTTTATAATTTCTTTATCACTTTGGGAATTACTATAGTTCATAGCCAAAGCTAATTCTTTGATGAAGAGAATCAGCGAGTGCTAGATATGAGATAGATGGGCTACTGGCTATATCTTTCTCAAACTTTGGTATTCTCATAACCACTTGGTAAAAATCTGTAACCTTGATCAAGTTATCTCAAAAACAAATTTAAAAAAAGCAGAAAAATAAAAAATGTTGGGAAGAATTCAGGAGTCAGGAGTCACCGAATCAGGAGAAAGAAAGAAAGAAAGAAGATTTGATATAGAATTATGGCAGTTTATTCTGATTTCGTGTTTCCTTAGCTTCTGATTTCTTCTCTTCTATTGTATTTATTCTGACTCTGTGACTCCTTTGCTCCTGAATCCTTACAAATGTTGTTTAACAATTAGCAGAATATCTAAAATGTAAAATTATATTAATTACTCGACGATAGGTTAATTCCAAGTAAATGTGCTTAAGTTTATGTGGCTGAAAAAAGTTAAGAAAACATAGATTTTCTCAAAAATATTGTTTTTTGAGCAAATGATTATTTAAAGGCTGTCTAAAAGAATCAGAACTGAGTTGTCAAGGAAAATATTAGATGAATGAGTTTCTATTTTTAACTAGTTGGTTCGTACCTCTTTATAGCTTACTAGGGGCAATTTTAACTTTGCCTTGGAGCATAGGCATCATCCAACGGACAGGGCCTAGACCTGCGGCCTACTTGAACTTATTGACTACCATTTTCGGTTTTGTCCATAGTTTATTAGTGTTTAAAGATATTTGGTATCGAGAGCAAGAAAATTTAGTAATTACTTGGTTTCAAGCGGCTGATTTCCAATTATCTTTTGCTTTGGAAATTTCCGTAGTCAGTGTTGGGGCAACAGTTTTAATTACTGGATTGAGTCTATTGGCTCAAGTTTATGCCCTAGGCTACATGGAAAAAGATTGGTCTTTAGCCAGGTTTTTTGGTCTGGTGGGATTTTTTGAAGCTGCTCTTAGTGGTTTAGCAATTAGTGATTCTTTGTTTCTCAGTTATGCGTTGCTAGAAGTCCTTACTCTTTCTACTTATTTACTTGTGGGATTTTGGTATGCTCAACCGTTGGTAGTGACGGCAGCGCGAGATGCCTTTTTAACGAAGCGGGTAGGAGATTTGTTACTGTTAATGGCTGTAGTCACTCTTTCTACTTTAGCCGGCAGCTTAAATTTTTCGGATTTATATGAATGGGCGCAAACGGCTGATTTAAACCCAGTCACATCAACTTTACTCTGTTTAGCTTTAATTGCTGGTCCTGCGGGTAAGTGCGCTCAATTTCCCCTGCACCTGTGGTTAGATGAAGCTATGGAAGGACCTAATCCAGCTTCGGTAATGCGAAATTCCCTGGTAGTAGGTGGGGGGGCTTATGTTCTCTACAAGATTCAACCATTATTATCTTTGTCCCCCTTTGCTTTAAATACTTTAGTGGTAGTGGGGACAATGACAGCAGTGGGGGCAACATTAGTATCCATAGCTCAAATTGATATTAAGCGATCGCTCTCCCATTCGACCAGCGCCTATATGGGATTGGTATTTTTAGCGGTAGGCTTGGAACAAGGGGGAGTAGCACTCATGTTACTCCTGAGTCATGCTATTGCCAAAGCCTTATTATTCATGAGTTCTGGTTCAGTTATCTATACTACCCAAACCCAAGATTTGACAGAAATGGGGGGTTTGTGGTCAAAAATGCCAGCTACAACTACGGCTTTTATCGTCGGTTCGGCAGGCATGGTAACACTACTACCACTGGGCAGTTTCTGGGCAATGTTAGCATGGGCTGATGGCTTAGTAAAGATTAGCCCTTGGGTAATTGTGGTTTTAATCTTAGTTAATGGCTTAACGGCTTTGAATTTAACTAGGGTATTCCGGTTAGTTTTTTGGGGACAACCCCAACCGAAAACCCGTCGCGCTCCAGAAGTTGGTTGGCCAATGGCATTACCAATGGTAACTTTAACTATCCTGACTCTATTA
This sequence comes from Dolichospermum sp. DET69, assembly GCA_017355425.1. Classification (NCBI taxonomy): domain Bacteria; kingdom Bacillati; phylum Cyanobacteriota; class Cyanophyceae; order Nostocales; family Aphanizomenonaceae; genus Dolichospermum; species Dolichospermum sp. DET69. Next base: position 4,299,442 of record CP070233.1, on the reverse strand, counting down.
TTACCGCTGATGCTACAGCAATGGGACTTATTACCTAGCTGGGAAAGTCTGGACGGGTATATTGTAGGATCTTTAGTAGCTTCTACTGTCGCTGGGGTGACTATTGGTGCAACAATTCATCTCCACAAAGCTTGGTCAAGATCCCGAATTTTGATTTGGAGATTTATCCAAGACTTATTAGGCTATGATTTTTACATAGACCGCATTTATCGCTTAACGATTGTGAGTGCTGTGGCGCTGTTATCTAGAGTATCAGCGTGGAGCGATCGCTTTTTGGTAGATGGTCTAGTAAATTTAATCGGCTTTGCTGCGATTTTTAGCGGACAAAGTTTGAAATACAGTATTTCTGGTCAATCCCAAGGCTATATGTTAACAATCCTTGTGGTTATTAGCTTTCTGGGTTTTCTCATTAGTTCTTCTTTGGGTTTATTCGACAATTTGCCTTTTTAGGCAACTGACAAAAGATAATAAATACCTCCCCATTACCCATTACCCATTACCCATTACCCATTACCCATTACCCATTACCCATTACCCATGCTCAGTACGTTGATTTTATTGCCGTTAATTGGTGCGGCTTGTATTGGTTTCTATCCTTTTGCTATTACGGCTAAACTAGTCCGCATCATAGCTTTAGTCTTTAGCGTGATGATTTTTCTATGGAGTATTTTCCTGGGAATTCAGTTTAACCCTGGAGAAATTGGTCAACAGTTTGCTGAATCCCTCCCTTGGGTAGATGCCATTGGTTTAAACTATAATTTGGGTGTAGATGGTTTATCTCTACCATTACTGATTCTCAATGGACTGTTAACTTGCATTGCTATTTATAGCACTGATGAATCCCAACAACGGCCTAGATTTTACTATTCTCTAATTCTGCTATTAAGTGCTGGGGTGACTGGAGCATTTTTGGCACAGGATTTATTATTGTTCTTCCTGTTTTATGAGTTGGAATTAATACCCCTATATTTGCTGATTGCGATTTGGGGTGGTGAAAAACGGGGTTATGCGGCCACAAAGTTTCTGATTTATACCGCTTTTTCGGGCATTGTTATTTTAGCTAGTTTCCTGGGGATAGTTTGGTTGAGTGGTTCTCCTAGTTTTGGACTAGCAACCTTAAATACTCAATCTTTATCTTTAGCAACGCAACTTTTATTACTAGCAGGTATTTTAGTTGGTTTTGGTATCAAAATTCCTCTCGTTCCCTTCCATACTTGGCTACCAGATGCCCACGTTGAAGCCTCTACACCCATATCTGTGTTGTTGGCTGGGATATTATTAAAGTTAGGGACTTATGGTTTACTGCGATTTGGGATGGATTTATTGCCAGATGCTTGGGCTTATGCAGCACCTTGGTTAGCTACATGGGCGGTAATTAGTGTCTTGTTTGGGGCATCCTGTGCGATCGCGCAAACAGACATGAAAAAGATGGTGGCATATAGTTCTGTCGGTCACATGGGCTATGTCTTGTTAGCAGCCGCCGCATCTACGCCTCTCAGCACATTGGGTGCAGTTATGCAAATGATTAGTCACGGATTAATATCCGCCATGTTATTTTTGTTGGTGGGAGTTGTCTACAAGAAAGCTGGTAGTCGGGATTTAAACGTAGTTCGGGGACTACTCAACCCAGAACGAGGTTTACCCGTTATTGGTAGCTTAATGATTTTTGCAGTTATGGCCAGTGCCGGTATACCGGGAATGGTGGGATTTATTTCCGAATTCATCGTTTTTCGAGGTAGTTTTGAGGTTTTTCCAGTCCAAACATTATTAGCAATGCTAGGAAATGGTTTAACTGCGGTTTACTTGTTAATTCTCCTTAATCGCGCTTTCTTCGGGCGTTTATCAGCGGAAGTTAGTAGCTTACCACGTGTGTATTGGAGTGATCGCATACCTGCCATCATTTTAGCCGTAATAATTGTTATTTTTGGCATTCAACCTAATTGGTTAGTCCATTATACGGAAGCCACAATTACCACAATGGTAAAAACAAATAACCACCATTTAGTAGCGAGTCGAGACTCGTTTGATTTGTAACTTTTTGAGGAAAATGATCACGAGGCAAAGATAATCATAGCAATCACAAAAATCACAAAAATCACAAAAATCACAGTTCAGACATTCCGAGGAAAATGATCACGAGGCAAAGATAATCATAGCAATCACAAAAATCACAAAAATCACAGTTCAGACATTCCGAGGACAATAATCACGAGGTAAAGATAATCATAGCAATCACAAAAATCACAGTTCAGACATTCCGAGGACAATAATCACGAGGCAAAGATAATCATAGCAATCACAAAAATCAAAAAAATCACAGTTCAGACATTCCGAGGACAATAATCACGAGGTAAAGATAATCATAGCAATCACAAAAATCAAAAAAATCACAGTTCAGACATTCCGAGGAAAATGATCACGAGGCAAAGATAATCATAGCAATCACAAAAATCAAAAAAATCACAGTTCAGACATTCCGAGGAAAATGATCACGAGGCAAAGATAATCATAGCAATCACAAAAATCAAAAAAATCACAGTTCAGACATTCCGAGGAAAATGATCACGAGGCAAAGATAATCATAGCAATCACAAAAATCAAAAAAATCACAGTTCAGACATTCCGAGGAAAATGATCACGAGGCAAAGATAATCATAGCAATCACAAAAATCAAAAAAATCACAGTTCAGACATTCCGAGGAAAATGATCACGAGGCAAAGATAATCATAGCAATCACAAAAATCAAAAAAATCACAGTTCAGACATTCCGAGGAAAATGATCACGAGGTAAAGATAATCATAGCAATCACAAAAATCAAAAAAATCACAGTTCAGACATTCCGAGGAAAATGATCACGAGGCAAAGATAATCATAGCAATCACAAAAATCAAAAAAATCACAGTTCAGACATTCCGAGGAAAATGATCACGAGGTAAAGATAATCATAGCAATCACAAAAATCACAAAAATCACAGTTCAGACATTGGAATTACAGGAGAATTGACATGATGAAAACTAAAAAAAATCCCCCCTACAATCCTTTAGCTGAGTATGTTCACCGCTTACAAACTGGTGAAGCATTACTGAAAGATAGTCCCGAAAATGTTTTAGAAGTTGTTGGTATTCTTAAAAGTTATGGTGTAGTTTTAGATGCCTATTCTAAAAATCTTATTTACATCGCTGAACATCAATTTCTAGTATTTTTTCCCTTCTTTAAATATTTTGATGGCAATATTTCCTTTGCTAAATTATTCCGTCATTTGTCCCATGATCGGATTAATTTTGAATACGCCGAATATTGCATGAAAACCATGATGTGGCATGGGGGTGGTGGTTTAGATATATATTTAGATACTAAAGAATTTCAAGAAAGAGCTAAAGCTGTTATTGCTGCTAAATTTAAATATAATCCCCTAATGTTGGGACTAAATGAACTGTTTCCCGAATTCTTAATAGAACAGTTACGAGTCTCTGCCTATTACACTGGCTTAGGTCAATTTTGGCGAATCATGGCTGATATGTTTCTGAGTCTATCAGATCGCTATGACAACGGCGAAATTAAATCAATTCCGCAAGTTGTAGAACATATTAAACTGGCTTTAGTTGCAGATGCAATTACACCAATTACATATAGTGTGAAAATTGGCGATAAAGTCTATGATCTAATTCCCAAATCAGTTGGTTTAACCTTCCTTGCAGATACCGCAATTCCCTATGTAGAAGCGGTATTTTTTAGAGGTACACCTTTTTTGGGTACAGTTTCTTTAAACGCCCAAGCATATCAAGTTCCTCCAGATTTATCTCGATTCCAATATGGGGCATTATACGCAGATCCTTTACCTATTGGTAGTGCGGGGATTCCTCCCACATTGTTAATGCAGGATATGCGCCATTATTTGCCAGAATATTTACATAATATTTACCGTCGCAGTCGTCGGGGTGAAGATGATTTGCGAGTGCAAATTTGTATGAGTTTCCAAAAATCTATGTTTTGTGTAACTACAGCGGCAATTTTAGGACTTTTACCTTATCCCTTAGATACTCAAGATTTATCTGAGCAAAAAAACAATCAAGTTTATTTAGAAAAGTGGGTGTCAAGATTAGAGAATTCCCGTCTATTAGAAGTTAATGAATAGAGTATTTAGAAATCTGATGAGGTTGATGATCGGCTTAGTTGAGTGGTATTATGACTAATAAACATTTGCTATACTATTCATCAATAACAATCCTGAAAATCCTTAAATCGGTGGACATCCTGATTCTGATAATTACAATTTCATCATCCCACCAATAACCTATAAATTACGAGGATTTTTGCGTATTTTTTGTCAGAATCAGGATAACCAGGATTAGAGGATTTACAGGATGTTATTGTCTATTATTAATAAACAATCGCAATTTTTGGAGGAGAGATAATCTACTGTTATTGTAATTATCATTTTTTATCTTTACAATCTTCACAGAAAATTCATCAACAACAATCCTGAAAATCCTTAAATCGGTGGACATCCTGATTCTGATAATTACAATCTCAGCAACCTAACAACAGCTTTTAATAATTTTGAATACTGTTGGGTTTCCTTGCATTAGCCCAACCTACGGGAGCTAAAAGATTAGGTATGAACCATTAAATATTGCCCATTACCGTTGTATTCACCATCGCAACTGGCAAAATTAGCAACAAACCAAATCAAATAAAACCGCCAGATACGGCGAAATTTGGCATAGTCAATTCCGTAATTTAAATCCTTGACTATCGCTTGAGAATCATCAAAGTTTTTGAGCCAATTAGCAAAAGTTCTAGAATAATTAGAGCCATTAATATACCATTGATCAATAGTTTTGAGATGTTGATTATGGCTGGGAACTGCATCATATTTCCAGTAACGTCCGTGGGGGAAAATATATTTGTGCGTAAAAACACTGGATATATTATTGGGGGTGCGGACTGTGATAATGTGAATAAAAACCTTGCCGTTATCCTGGAGAAAAGATGCCAGTTTTTGGAAAGCTTTTGTTAAATTACCTACATGACAAAAAACGCCAATTGAGAGAATTTTATCAAATTTTGTCTCAAATTCGGCATCATTTAAATCTCCTTCATAGAGAGTAAACCGACCAGAACTCAAATAACTTTCAGGATCTTGCATTTTTTGACGCATATATTCACATTGGTGGTGACTCAAGTTAATTCCTGTAAACTTGACATGGGGAAATTTAGCAAGAATATAATTGGCTACGCAGCCCCAACCACAACCAAAATCTAAAATATTATCGCCATCTTTGATCTCTAATTTGTCAATCACATCATCAAGCATTTGCATTTGTGATTGTTCAAGATTGGCTGCTCCTTTTTCCCATAATCCCATACTGTATTTGGGATAAATGAGTTTTCCATTACCTAACATGGGATTCAGCATAGCTTGAGGCAAATCGTACTGAATCTTCATTAAATCTCTCGCACCTTCGGCAGTATGATCTGTTTCTGTTAATACCCATTCATAGGGTGCAAGTAGGGATGGAAAATGCTTAAAAAAGACAGGCATACAACTATCAAAAAGTGATCTTAACACAGAATCTGGTACTTCTAATCCGTTAATATAAGACTCTGCTATTGCCATTTGCACTGTATTAACTGTACTAACTGCAAGGCGGGTTACTCCGTAAGCAATGGGACTTTTAGTATGTACATTTCCTAGGATAGGAAGATGTTTTTCAATGTTTTGTAAAATAGTTGATGAACTCATGTTTATATTACAGCTTAAAGATGCCACTATTATAGATTTATAAAACCAAGAATATTGAAGAATAGATATTCCCTTAGATAGATATTAGGATGAAATAATAAATGAAAAATGTGGACAATGCCCACCCCAGAATAAGTATAATATTCTTGTGGGGTGGGCATCTTGCCTGCCTTATATTTAATTGTGTCTACCTACTTAGGGTTTGCAAAAAAGAAAGCAAAAGGGTTGATAGATAAAGGTTTGCAGGGTTTTATAACCAAACAAGTGCAAGATTATTGACAATAGATGTTTAAAACCCCTTCTCTTCCTTCTTCTTCCTCCTCTTTATTCCTCCTGACTCGGTGACTCCTGACTCGGTGACTCCTAGCCTTCACGAGAAGACTTTTTCAGCAAACCCTACTTAATCCTTAACTGAAATTCCCAGTAAATAATGTATATAATTCATTCAATATCCAAACTGTCAAAGGTACGCCCATGAATTCCCGCGCCCTGCTATTAGTCAATCATAATTCTCGTCAAGGACAAGAACGTTACCAGGAAGCGATAAATTCTTTAAATGAATTGGGTTTAGAAATCATTATAGAATCTACAGAACATCCTACACAATTGGGTGATGTGATTCGTCGTTACCAACAAGAAATTGATTTGGTGATTGTCGGTGGTGGTGATGGTACTCTTAACGCTGCTGTAGGTGCTATAGTTGATACTCAATTACCTTTAGGAATTTTACCTTTGGGAACTGCTAATGATTTGGCGCGAACTTTAGGTATTCCTAATTCTATTCCCCAAGCTTGTCAAATTATTGCCAGTGGACAGTTGCGACGGATTGATTTAGGTTTGGTGAATGATAAATATTTTTTCAATGTTGCTAGTTTGGGTTTGAGTGTGAAAATTACTCAAGAATTAACTAAAGAGATGAAACAGCGTTGGGGAATATTTGCTTATGCTGCGATCGCATTCCAAGTAATTTGGAAATCTCGCCTTTTTAGTGCAGAAATTCGCATAAATGACCAATCAATTCATGTCAAAACTGTGCAAATTGCTGTGGGAAATGGTCGCTATTATGGTGGTGGGATGGCTGTAGTTCACGATGCAGCAATAGATGATCAAAGGCTGGATCTTTATAGTTTAGAAATGGATCATTGGTGGCAAATTCTTCCTTTACTTCCGGCTATGCGTCAAGGACGACATATTGATTGGCCGAATGTCCGCGCCCTACAAGGTCAGGAAATTACAGTATATACCCGAAAACCTCATTCGATTAATACAGATGGAGAAATCACAACCCATACTCCGGCTGTATTTCGAGTGCTTCCGCAAGCGATCGCAGTTTTTGTCCCAGAAATATCATCTCCAGTATAGATTTATCTAATTGATATAATTTATTGGATGATATCTTAACTCCTAAATTCTGCTGTATCTTAAGAAGACTACAATCATCATAATCACAAAAATCATAGTTATGAATTTACGCTTTTCTCAAGAAATTAAATCTCTATTAGAACGTTTAAGTGAACAGCCACTAACTTTAGGTGATATCCTCGCAGAAACTTCTGAACGGGGTTTTAGCTTGGTAATCACATTACTCGTATTACCCTTTTTATTTCCCATGCCTCCAGGCTTAAGTAGTCCTTTAGGTGGTGCTTGCTTAATATTATCATTACAAATGGTTTTAGGGAGGCGAACGCCTTGGCTACCCAAAAAAATCGCTAACTATAAATTTCCCGACGCTTTTGCCAAAATTATCTTACAAAATCTGCGTCGAGTTACTAAAGTATTAGAAAAAATTGCCCGTCCCCGATTCCAAAAAATCGCTAATCATCCTTGGATTTGGCGATTTAATGGGCTGTGCATCTCTTGGTTAACAATATTATTAATTTCTCCTATTCCCTTTACCAATCCCATTCCCACTGTGGGGATCTTACTTCTGTCCGTTGCGACCATTGAAGCGGATGGTTTGCTAATGTGCATTAGCTATATTGCTACTTTCTTAATTACTTTACTATTTGGCTTTATTGGTTATGCTTTATGGTTAGCCCCCAACTTACTCCCTGCTATTTTCAAATAAACTTTTTGACTTTCTGATAAAAATTTGTTAAGATATAAAGCCAAAAGAAAAAACCCTCAGCTAAAAGCCAAGGGTAATCATTTAATTAAGGTGCATCTACTACTTGAATATCCACCGTAGCTTCTACCGTGTCCGGATAATTTCAGTTTGACACTTACCGCGAGGTCTTATAATTTTGAGTTTTGAACTGTTAACTTTCCTCTCGTAAATTATACCATCCATACCAATGCAGTATAGCTAACCATACTGCTGATAGTAGACCGGCAATACTCAAAGTTAAACCTGTAAAGGGAATTAATAACCCAAATACAGGTAAGACGACTCCAGTGATGGTGCAAATAATTGCGGCTAAAGAAACACGACGATTTGCACCTAAACCATAGCTTAAAGTTAATAAAATTAACGCAATCATCAACCAAGCTAATTCAGTATTAATTACCCGTGCCATGTAGGTTAAAGTTAGTAAACAGGCAAAGAAAATCCCCCCAGCAATCACGACATTTTTTAAAGTCATAGGTAAGGATAAATACAGCAGTAATATCCACCACAAGAACAAAGCTGGTGCTAACAATAATAACCTGGGAATAATACCAGTTTTGCCAATGGGTTTAGTGCTAGTAAAGACACCAAAAGGATTTTTAACAGCTACATTTTCGGCAAAACTCCAAGTAAATTGCGTGCTGTTACCATCAACTTTAATATCATCAGGAATAATCCCACTAGCAAAATCAGCATTACTAAAATTAGCGATCGCTACCAGCCGAAATTTAGAAAGTAACTGATTTGTAGCACTATAAACCCAGCGTGGTCCACCATCAGCTTTATAGGTAACTTTAAAAGTAGTTTCTTCCCCCGGTTCTAAGCGGAAGGGAAAACTATAATTATCGTTATTTGTTTGTTTTAAGATTGTGTTATTACGTTCTACCTTATAATCCCGCAGGATTGAAGAACCATTAGGTGGTGGTACTTCTAAGAAAAAACTATTAATATCACTCAGTTGGTTAATAACTTTGTAATTAGCTGTGTAGTCTGTCTGATAAATAGAACTACGATTTTGGACATCTACACTTTGATTAATTTTAACTTGAATTTCTGAACTTGCTAAAGTTAGATAACGAGTAACTTTTTGTTTATCATTAACTTTAACTATTTTGCCATTAATTTGGGTATTATAAACATAAGGTTCTTCAGTAATATAACGAACTTGGGGAGAAACTTGTTCCAGTTTATCACCTGCTACAGTAGCAGAAACTTGTGCCACTTTTGCCTGTTCCCAATAATGGTAACGATTGCTTAAAGTTGAACAGAGAAAAAAACCAGTTACTAACAAAATTAAGATTAAAGCTAAATGCTGTAATCCCTGCAATAATTGGGAGTAACGAATTGACCATTGACCGAAAAAAACCGCTTGTTCTGTGGGATATCGTCGTAAAGAAAAACTAATTAAGGCGATCGCCACACCTAACGCTATAATTAACAAAAATAATAGCAGTGAACCTTGGAGTAATTGATTACCAAATTGCAGTAATTCCTGGGGATGTGTTAAATCAGGTAAGCCGGGAATACCTTTAGCGTCAGCAGACATAAACAGATATTTGGGTAATTTTTAGACTCTGACACATTTAATATCACAAAAGTTGCTATTAATTAGATAATGGGTAATCAGTAATATTTGTTTATCACCTCTTCCCTGTTCCCTGTTTTCGGATATAATTAAAAATATGGCGATCGCGATTGATTTTGGGACAAGTAACACAGTTATCACTCGTTGGAATCCTGTCACTCAGGCAGCAGAAACCCTGAATCTACCTGGTTTATCAACACAACAATTTCTCAACCCGCCACTGATTCCTAGTTTGGTTTATGTGGAAAATGCCAGTTTGGGAACAATTATAGCTGGACAACAGGTGCGTGATCGCGGTTTGGACACAAAAACCGATACCAGATTTTTCCGTAACTTTAAACGGGGAATTGGTGCAGATATTCAGGGTTTTTTACCAGAACTAGATGGTAAAAACATCACCTTTGAACAAGTAGGAAAATGGTTTTTAAGCAAGGTAATTCAAGAATTAGCCCTCCTAGAAGGAAAAATAGATTCCTTGGTTTTAACTGCACCTGTAGACAGCTTTGAAGCCTATCGTTACTGGTTAGGGAAAGTTTGTCAATCACTACCCGTCGAACAAGTGCGGATGTTGGATGAACCGACCGCTGCGGCGTTAGGGTATGGTTTAACAGATCAAGGAACTCTCTTAGTTGTTGACTTTGGTGGTGGAACTTTAGATTTATCTTTAGTGAGTTTGGATCAAGGTAAACAAGCCAAAACCAAACCTTTAGGATTTCTGCTCAAATGGGGTGATAAAAGTCTGGGTGAAGATTCTCAACAAAAGACTAAAACAGCCCGTGTATTAGCCAAAGCAGGGCAAAATCTAGGCGGAATAGATATTGATAATTGGATAGTAGATTATTTTGCTAAAACCCAAGGATTACCAGTTAGTTCTCTCACCACCAGACTAGCAGAACGGGTGAAAATTCAGCTATCTCACCAAAATAAAGCCAGTGAAGTTTATTTTAATGATCAGACCTTTGAAAGTTATGAAATGGATCTTGATCGTTATACCTTTGAAAATATTTTGAAGGAAAACGGATTTTTTGATAAGCTGCATGATGTCATGATGACATTGTTACAGCAAGCCCGACGCTACGGGATGGAAATTGATGATATTAATGCAGTATTGTTAGTGGGTGGGACTGTGCAATTGCCAGTGGTACAGACATGGATAGAACAATATTTTGAACCAGAAAAAATCCGCCGTCAATTGCCTTTTGAAGCAATCGCTCATGGTGCATTACAAATCACTCAAGGCATAGAAGTTAAAGACTATCTTTATCATAGCTATGGTGTCCGTTATTGGGATCGCCGTAATCAACGTCATAGTTGGCATCCTATTATTAAAACTGGACAATCTTATCCCATGACTCAACCTGTAGAATTAGTTTTGGGTGCTTCGGTGGAAAATCAACCCAGTATTGAGGTAATTATTGGGGAATTAGGCGCAGAAACGGGAGGAACAGAGGTATACTTTGATGGCGATCGCTTAATTACTCGTCAGTTAGACAGTCGTGCAACCACTGTTAAACCCCTCAATGATACAGCAAGTGCCAGTAAAGTTGCCAAACTTAGACCTCCAGGAAATCCGGGAAGCGATCGGATTAAAATCTATTTTCAAATTGATGAACAACGGTTTTTAAGAATTACTGTTGAGGACTTATTAACAAATAACATCTTAGTCGAAAACCAACTTGTGGCCCGGTTGAGTTAAATTCTAATATAACCTCTGTATAAGAGCTTTGGCCTGTTCAGTAATCCCGTCCCAATTTTCTTCTAATACCCATTTTTTGGGAAATAATTCCCCACTCAAGCCCACTGCTACTGCACCAGCTTCTAAAAAAGCCTTGGCATTTTCTAACATCACACCCCCAGTAGGGATTAAGGGAATATGCCCAAGCGGTCCTTGTAGACTTTTGATATAGCTAGTTCCGCCCACAGCTTGTACAGGAAAGACCTTTACACAACTTGCGCCATAATTCCAAGCGGTAATAATTTCCGTCGGTGTCAATGCACCGGGAATCATCGGGATATTTTGAGCGACTGCGGCTTTAATCATGTCCGGATCAGTGTGGGGACTGAAGAGAAATTGCGCCCCACAGGCGATCGCCTCTTCTAACTGTTGAACATTAAATAACGTTCCTGTTCCAATCATACAGTTAGGTAATTGGCTGCGAAGTTGGGAAATTAATTCCGGTGCGCGATCGCAATTCCACGTAATTTCAATTAACCCCATTCCCCCAGATGCTACAGCTAAAGCCATTTGTTCACCCCATACCATCTTTGGGGCGCGAATAACAGCGATCGCTCGATGTATTTTTAACTGTGACAACCAAACTTGATTAGGCATTTTTATCCAGAGAACTTAAACAAGATCAATTAAACTGGTAAGACATCGTGAAAATGCGGATAGTCAACGTAACGATGTCCATCAGGTGTATGGTAGATAATATCCACAAATTGATGATTCCACAAAATCTCATTAGCACCATAACTATGACGTGCATGGACAATGGTAAGGATCATCCCAGTAGGAATACCATGCACCCATACCCATAATCTTAAATTGTCCATTATGGATTTGAATATGAACTCGTTGGTGCTGGTGTTTTCCTAGCTTCTGGAAAAATCTCTGTAATTTAAATTTCATGAGCAGTAAGTAAAAGTTTAGTGAATGGTAGGATGACTAAAGATAAATAGTAAGAATTCAGGAGTCACCGAGTCACCGAGTCAGGAGAAAGAAGATTTGATGTGGAATTATAGCAATTTATTCTGATTTCGTGTTTCCTTGGCTCCTGATTTCTTCTCTTCTATTGTATTTATTCTGATTCGGTGACTCCTTTGCTCCTAAATCCTTACAATAAATATATTTAATTAACAATGAATCGAATTTTTTGGATTACTGCTTTAATTGCTTTTATTAACTCCCTGAGTTTTACAATTTTAATCCCCATAATTTATCTTTATGGTAAACAATTTGGTTTAAATGATTTCCAAACCAGTTTATTATTTTCCACATACTCTATTGCTCAATTTTTCGCCACTCCCGTAATTGGTAAACTCTCTGACAGATTTGGGCGTAAACCATTATTAATAATCAGTTTAGCAGGAACAGTAATAGCCAATACTATAGCCGGAACTGCCACAACAGCAAGTTTACTATTTTTAGCCAGATTTTTAGATGGTATCACAGGCGGAAATGCTTCCGTTGCCCAAGCTGTTATTTCTGATGTTACCAGTCAAAAAGATCGCGCTCAGGCATTTGGGATTTATGGGGCAGCAATGGGATTAGGCTTTGTTCTTGGACCAGCTACAAGTTTAGTAGCACAGCAAATTTCTTTAGGAACAGCATTTTTAGTTTCCGGTGCAGTTGCTTTGATGGCAATGTTAATGACAATATTTTTATTACCAGAAACTCTCAAAAATAAATCTCCAAAAGCTACTAATATATTTGATTTAGGTTTAGATAATTTAATTAAAGGTTTTGCCATGCCAGGAATTGGCATTTTATTATTCATTAACTTCTGTGCAGGGACAACATTTACCATGTTTACCTATGCCTTTCAACCCTATTTTATTAAAGTTTTAGGTCAAAATAATCAATCTTTAACCCTTTTATTTCTCACATTTGGCACATTGGGTGTAATTATGCAAACTTGGGGTGTATCTGTTCTCCGTCGCAAATTTAATGTAGTAAAAATATTATTTTTAGGCTTATTTATTCGCAGTTTATCATTTGTGTTAATGCCTGTTTGGCCTAGCATCACTTATTTTGTTGTAGTTAGCATATTATTTGCGCTATTTAATGCTCTAGTCCAACCCATGATTAGTACATTGATTTCTCTCAATGCTCAACCACAAGATCAGGGAACTGCATTAGGGTTAAACGCATCTTATTTAAGTATTTCTAATGGCATTGGTCCAGTGATTGCTGGGATAATAGTTCAACAATCTCAACCTATCACTTATGGCTATCCTTTATATCTGGCAGGAATTCTAACATTTTTGGTTTTAGCCTTAGCCATAGCTACGCGCAAAAAATACAGCACTGCTATTTAATTCTGTCATTAACAGGAGTCATCCCGTAGGGGCGCAGGGCCTGCGCCCATTCAAATCCTGCGCCCATTCAAATCCTGCGCCCATTCAAATCCTGCACCCATTCAAATCCTGCGCCCATTCAAATCCTGCGCCCATTCAAATCCTGCGCCCATTCAAATCCTGCGCCCATTCAAATCCTGCGCCCATTCAAATCCTGCGCCCATTCAAATCCTGCGCCCATTCAAATCCTGCACCCATTCAAATCCTGCGCCCATTCAAATCCTGCGCCCATTCAAATCCTGCACCCATTCAAATCCTGCGCCCATTCAAATCCTGCGCCCATTCAAATCCTGCGCCCATTCAAATCCTGCGCCCATTCAAATCCTGCGCCCATTCAAATCCTGCACCCATTCAAATCCTGCGCCCATTCAAATCCTGCGCCCATTCAAATCCTGCGCCCATTCAAATCCTGCGCCCATTCAAATCCTGCGCCCATTCAAATCCTGCGCCCATTCAGGAGTCAGAACATTTTTCTCTTTTTGTGTCTGTTCCCTACCATATCAACTTGTCAAGAATATTACTTTCGTGTAAGATACATCATTGTTTGTAAAAATACTTTTTTGCAACGATTTTTCTCAATCATCAATTCAACGTTCCCACAATAACTATACTAGGCGAAAATATGTTGTTTTTTTTCAAATTGATTGATTATTTATTAGCCGCAGTGGCTATGACATCAGTTTTCGTTATTTATGTTGGTTCTAGTGATCAACAATATATAACTGCTGCCTCCGTTGCTTTAAGTGTTGCTATTGGTTTATTTCTTCTCAATAGACAATCGGTAAAGAATGCTATGAAGGAAGCACAAAAAAATGAACTTTCCAAAAAAGCTGAACTTTATACCTCCTTATTAAGTAATGGTACAACCTTGGACTACAATGCAATTTTACCAGCACGAGCTAAAGCTTTAGAATATTGTCAAGAATTAATTGACGATTATAAAGATAGAAGAAATGTTGCGAGAAATCTTTACTATGTCTTGCAAATTTCTACCGTTATTTTTTCAGGTATTACCCCGATTTTAGTGCTTGTAGATAAATTGGAAGCCGGACAAAGCTGGTTAAAATGGCTGCCTGTAATTTGCCCAGCTATTGCTTCCATTGTTGCTAGTATAGTTACATCCTTTCCTTTTCAAAAAAATTCGATGATTGCTAACACAGTCGTTGAATTATTAGAAGCTGAACAGGAAAAGTTTATTTTGGGAATTAGCCCAGCTTATCGTTGTTATGATATTCCAGAGGAAGATAAACAGCAACAAAGAGTAAGTCAGGCAATAGAAATATTTATTACTCAAGTGAATAATATTCACCTCCAGCAAGTACAACAAAATACTGATTCAGAACAGGGAAATAAAGAAAAACAAGAGTCATCAAAATCTGAAGAATCAACTACAGGACAAAAAGTAGCCGCATAGTTTTGGTGTAATCACCGATTTAGGGGTGCAGAACATATCAATTTCTGGGCGCAGGCCCTGCGCCCCTACGGAATTTCTGAATTATGGAAAATGTCAGGGATAACTGACATTACGGTTTATGGCAAAAAAATAGTTAGAATAGTATAGACGCTCTTTTTTAGAGAGTCAATCCACTAGTGATTCTGATTAATTCCAACTTTGTATGAATTTAAATAGCCAGTCTGCCAATTCTTCCGATACATATTCCCAACGTTTGGCAGACATTGTGGGAACAGTGATTGCTCTGATTACTCTCACTCTACCAGTATTTATCATTGCCCACTATTCTTCAGCGAATGTTGAAAACAATCAGCCATCCTTAACCTATAACCTACCTATTCGTGGAGATTAAAATATACAGTAGAATTCAGGAATTAAAGAAGATTTAAGAGAAAACGATAAGGGGCAGGGAGTAGGGGTTTTCTTTTCCGCCCTTTTTTTGTTGATAATTTATGAAATTCGCCACCATTTTACAAGAAATCACAGGAGAAGAGATCCACAATGTTCTAAAATTTTACACTGGAAGCAAAAATTGCTGCTACCGCTTATTCACTTTTAGTAAAGGATTTTTGTTGTGGATTTATCTCTGATTCCTGCCCAACCCAAGCCAGGTGTGATTAATGTACTGATTGAAATTGCTGGTGGAAGTAAAAACAAATACGAATACGATAAGGATTTACAAGCATTTGCTCTAGATCGGGTTCTGTCTTCTTCAGTTAAGTATCCTTATGATTATGGTTTTATCCCTAATACCTTAGCTGATGATGGCGATGCCTTAGATGGTATGGTGATCATGGATGAGCCAACATTTCCCGGTTGCGTCATTGCGTGCAGACCAGTTGGTTATTTGGAAATGATTGATGGTGTCGATCGCGATGAAAAAATTCTTTGTGTTCCCGACAAAGATCCGCGCTATGCTCATGTAAAGTCACTTAAAGACATAGCCCCCCACCGATTGGAGGAAATTGCCGAATTTTTCCGCAGTTATAAAAACTTGGAAAAAAAGGTAACGCAAATTCTCGGCTGGCAGGATGTGGATAAAGTAGCTCCATTGGTAGAAAAGTTCATTCAAGCAGCTAAAGCTAAAGCATAATAGATCATGGGTGATGGTAATGTGAATTACTCATTACCCACTAAATCAATTATCGTGGAATAATCAGTAACAACCTACTGAGTTTAATTCCTATATCTCTCACTGGTTGCAAAAAAAAATTTAAAATCAAATGCAGCGCACTCTTTTGTCGGCAAAAATTCATAACTGTACGCTCACAGCGGCAAATATTAACTATGTGGGTAGTATCAGCATTGACGAGATTCTTTTGAAAAAAGCTGGTATATTTCTCTATGAGCAAGTACAAGTAGTGAACATTGCCAATGGTGAGCGTTTTATTACTTATGCCATCCCTGCTCCAGCTAATTCAGGAGCTATTGAATTAAATGGAGCAGCCGCACGTTTAGGTGTAGTTGGCGATCGCTTGATTATAATGACTTATGGGCAGTTTAGGATGGAAGAGTTAAAATGTTACTCTCCTACCGTTGTAATTGTGGGTGAGAAAAACCAGTTATTAGAAGTGCGACATTATGATGATCTGCTTAGTAAGCTCTAATTTTCAAGAAAATGCCAAATTTTGAGTTGTCCGATTCTCAAATTTATAGTTCTGAACAACTAAGTCCCAGCCTTACTAATCAATCTGAGCTATTTCAGGTACGATTCTGGGGTGTACGTGGTTTGATTCCTACTCCTAGCACCCATAACAGTCGCTATGGTGGTAATACTGGCTGTGTGGAGATGTATGTAGCCGGAAAACGCTTAGTTTTTGATGGAGGGACTGGTTTACGCATTCTGGGCGGAAATTGGCAGGAACTAGGTCAAACTATTGAGGCACATTTATTTTTTACGAATTCTCAATCTAATCGCATCCAGGGTTTTCCTTTTTTTGCCCCGGCGTTTATTGCTAGTAATTATTTTCACGTTTATGGAACAGCGGCTTCTAATGGTGCATCAATTAAACAGTGTCTCTGTGATCAAATGCTCCAGCCTCATTTTCCTTATCCCTTACAAGTAATGAAATCAGCATTAAAATTTTATAATTTGATGCCAGATCAATTAATTGAATTAAATGATATCAATATTCAAACAACATTAATTAATCAAAATCAGCGTTCAATTGGCTATCGTGTGAATTGGGGTGAGTTCAACGTTGCCTATGCTGCGGATTTGCATAAAATTATTAATTCAGAAGAGCAAACACGAATTTTAAATCTTATTCAAGATGCTGATTTATGGATTACTAATGCCACCTATACTCCACCAACAGATAACAAGCATGAAACCACTGAATCATTCTGGGAAGTAGCTGTAAATATGGCTCAGAAGGCTGGGGTAAAACGGTTAGTAATCTCCTATCATCATCCCGATGATCATGATGATTTTCTGGACAATATGCAAACTGAAATTCAGTCAGTATTCCCTAAAGCATTACTAGCTCGTGAGGGACTTGTTTTGACTGTTAATTAATATAGTAGGTAATGGGTAATGGGTAATGGGTAATGGGTAATGGGTAATGGGTAATGGGTAATGGGTAATGGGTAATAGGTAACAACGAACCACTGACTACTGACTACTGACTACTGACCACTGACCACTGACCACTGACCACTGACCACTGACCACTGACCACTGACAATTAAAATTTTTCGAGCAAAGTATTAATTGCTTGCAGTTTAGCTGTTAATAAACCACTGCTAATTAATTCGGCGGCTTTGTCTATACCAGATTGTATATCTGGACAAATCCCACTGCGCCATAAGTAAAAACCACCATTCCATAGGGCTGTTTGTCTTAATTCGCTAGAGTTTCCTGTTAAAACCTCTTGCATATCTTTGATGAGTTCTTCTGTAGTAGTCAGGGGAACATTTTTAGTGATAAAGCCATATTCACGGGGTGCAAGTTGTAACCGGGTTAATGCTTCTGAATTGGATGAAGACAAGCCGATAATGGCTGTGCGATCGCGTGGTAAGTCACAACTACCTTCTAAACCCTTAATAAAAGTATATTTTGTCACCCCACGCAACCCCAAAGCTTCTTGAAACATGGCTTCCGTCGGTGGATGAACAAAACCAGCAATAATATGAGCATCACCAGAGTAAGGACACCAAATTAACTCCATTGTCGCTAATGGTGGCCGTTTACCTAATTGATCACGGTATTCCCACAAAGTTTGATTTAAGGGAAAATGCTTGGGTGTGTAAATAAAGCCAATTCCTGTTTCTTCAAAAACCTGCTGGGTTTGTGCGAGTGATAAACCAGTCCAATCTATTCCTAAACCTTGCCAAATTTCGATTAAGGGTAAACCATATTTTGTGGGTAAGCGATTGCCCCCATGCATAATTACGGGTTGTCCCGCAGTAGCTAATAATAAAGCCGTAATTATATTAATTGGTGCAGTGCGAGTTCTGCCATCATAGGGGATACCTAAAACAATCACAGGTTTTGCTATTGATGGCAATTTGGGTCCGATTTCATTGTATGTATCTAACATCCCTGCTAATTCAGCACCTGTGGGACGTTTAATCCGGTGAGCAATTAAAAATGCGCCAATTTGCGCTGGTGTCGCTTCACCTAATAACATCATTTTTGTAGCGGTAGCTGCTTCAGCACGAGTCAAATTTTCTGATGTGTGACTTCCACTACCTACTTTTTGGATAAATTCTCTAAATTTAGTTGTCATTGGTTATTAGTTATTAGTTATTTGTCATTTGTCATTTGAAAGAGGCAATAGTTTATAGTCCAGATTTCTCTTAGAGAACTTCACAAAAAGAATGAACTGCTTGCAGCAGTGCTTCGCTATCCAATCTTGTGGGTCTTTTACTCCTGACTCCTGACTCCTGACTCCTGACTCCTGACTCCTGACTCCTTCTTCAATTCAGGAATATTATCTTTGACAAGTTGCCAAAAATAATGTATGGGGGGAATATTAAGACGATCTTGGGTTGTTACCATCACTACCTGACGAGTCAGATTGGAATTATCACCTAAATTATTATTTGCAGATAGGGGACGAACTGCCAGGGTAGGATCATGTCTGGCTTCTATTAGTGCTGACTGGGGAAGTAATGCAATGAGTTCTCCTTGACGAACTACTCCCCGAAAGGCATCCAGGGTGTTGACTTCTAAAGCTGCTTTTAGTGTAGCTTTCATCTGTTCAAATTTATCTTGAATCAGACGCTGCATTCCATAACCATCTTTAAATACTACTTGAGGATAACGAATTAACTCTAACCAGGGGATAGATTCATATTCAGCTAGGGGATGATTAGCTGCGGTGAGGACTTCTATGGGTTCTTCATATAGAAATTCTATGGCCATTTCTTTGCCTGTGATTAAAAAGCGATTGTGCATGACAATAGCTAAATCTACTAAACCATCTTTGAGGACTTTAAGAGAGCGATCGCTTCCTAATGATGTGACGCGTAATTGTACCTCTGGATACGAATGACAAAATTTTTGTAACACTGGTGGTAAGTAGGAAGCACAGACTGAATGGATTGCTGCAATACATAGCTCTGGTTGCTTTCCCCCCATTAAATCTGTTAACTCCTGTGTAGCGAATTCCCATTCCTGGCAGATTTTATGCACACGAGGAAGTAAACATTCACCCCCTAAAGTTAGTTTTGCATGGGTGCTTCTATGAAATAGTTCTACCCCCAAATCTGCTTCTAATGCCTGAATTTGCCTACTAATTGTTGATTGAGTCACACCACATTGTTTTGCTGCTTGTTGAAAGCTACCAGTTTGAATGATCGCCAAAAAGGCTTGCAACTGCTCTAGACGCATTTTGATAAAACCTAAGTATAAAACTATGACTTTTATTAATTTAACGGGTTATCTGTATAATTTTAATTTAATTTAATTGATTGTGTAGTATTTAATTTACATAATCACATTAGCAAAAATACTTGCGAATCCTAAATTGATGTGTTGTATAGCAACAGCACAGGTAGTGAAGACATCAATTGATATAAGTAGGGAACAGGGAAGGAATTTTTTTGTTTCTTTCTGACTTCTGAATGGGCGCAGGCCCTGCGCCCCTACATTGATGACTTCTGGAGAATGTTAAGTTGCTTTGACTAAAACAGAACTACCTTCAATTTTAGCTTGGTAAGTTTTCAGGGGTTTTTTAGCAGGACTTTGTTTGACTTTGCCATCCTTAGCAAATTCTGCACCATGACAGGGACAGACAAATTTACTGTCTTTTGCTTTCCAGTCGATCGTACACCCTTGATGAGTACAGCTAGGATTAACAGCAATCAGATTTTTTGCAGCTTTAGATGTTCCAACTACTAATACTGCGCCAATTGGGGAATTTTCTACCAATAGTTGACCATTTTTATCTAATTGTGCCACAGTACCCACTTTTTGCCAGCCTTTAGTAGCAGCATTAGCTGATGTACTTGTTTCAGGAGAACAGGCCGCAATTGCTACGGGTAAAGAACTGGCTAAACAACCTAGTCCTACCCAATTTATAAAGTCACGACGTTTCATATTTGTTTATAATCAAGATGTGATTTTTTACTCACATCTATTATTACTGCCAAAGTTTGATAATGTCATTATTTAGGGTTTGCTGAAAATTGATGTAGTGGTTATTATTTGGGTGTAATATAATCAATGGTGCAGAAGACAGCAACCCTACAATTTTTGTGGTTTTTAAATTACTATCTTCATTAAGAAGAGCAACATTATTTATTAATTTTAAAATATTGGAAGTTGATTTTCAAAATATGCTATTGTATACCCATATAAAATCAACATCACAGAACTATGAAAAAAATAGAAGTTGAGCTTGATCAAGCAACTTATGACAAAATAGAACAGTTAACACAAACCCATCATTGCCAAGTTTCAGATTTAATCAAAGCCATGATTGAGCAACTTACTCAACCAGAAATTATGAATAATTCATTTGTTGGTGAATGGTCAAACGAGGCTGAGTTAGTTGATAAAATGGTTGAAGATATTCTACAATATAGAAATCAATAAAAAATTGTTAATAATGTAGAAAAACAGAAGGATAAATACTATGCTACAACAAAATACTTATCAATTACCCTTGACATTTGAGCAAATTATTAATCTAGTTAAACAACTTTCTAATTCAGAAAAATTGTTACTTAGTAAAGAACTAGAAAAAGAAACTTTAAACAAGAAATTAACAGAGTTATTAGAAACATTTCAAACTGATGAATTGTCTTTAGAAGAAATTACCGAAGAAGTTGAAATTGTCCGTTCTCAAATTTATGCCAGAAAACAAAGTAGTTAAGATAATTATTGATACTAATCTTTGGATTAGTTTTTTGATTGGGAAGGAATTAAAAGAATTAAAAAACCTTTTGATTGAAGAAACTATTCAATTAGTAATTTCCGAGGAAATTGTAGAAGAAATTATTCTCGTTACACAACGTCCTAAGTTACAAAAATATTTTACACCTAACAAAGTAGATGAATTAGTTAGATTTTTGCGGACTATTGGTTTATTTGTCAACATAACATCAGAAGTATTGTTTTGTCGAGATCCTAAAGATAATTATCTTTTAGCACTGGCAAAAGATAGTGATGCTAATTTCTTAGTTACAGGAGATCAAGATTTATTAGTGATTGCAAAATTTGAAAATACTGAAATTGTTACTTATCAAGAATTTTTACTTAAATTATAAGATTACTTGTTTGATTTTTTTTAGGTTGCATATTTTATATTGTATCATTTTAGGTTCGGTTGAGAAAAAATGCAAGTTAATAAAAGTGTAATGTTGGGTAACATGAGCGTCAACCCAACCTACTTAGATATTACCTATTCGCTAAATATTGATACATTTCCCATCTTGCATTTACTTCTGCTTGCGCTTGTTCTAGCAACAACTTTGCAACCTCCGGTTTACTCTTCGTCAACATCTTGAAGCGGTTCTCTTGATACATTGACTTTTCCACCGATTCAGAAGGCGCTTTCATATCCAATTGGAGAGGATTTTTACCCTGTTCTTGTAATGCCGGATTATAGCGATATAACAACCATCTTCCTGAGTCTACTAAGGCTTTTTGTTGTTGTAAACCTTTAGTCATATCAATCCCGTGAGCAATACAATGACTGTAAGCAATTATGATTGATGGTCCATCAAAAGCTTCCGCTTCTAAAAATGCTTTGAGTGTATGTTCATCTTTTGCACCTAATGCGACGCTGGTAACATAAACATTACCATAGGTCATAGCCATTAAACCTAAATCTTTCTTTGGTGCAGGTTTTCCTCCAGTCGCATATTTAGCGATCGCACCTTTTGGAGTGGCTTTAGAAGATTGTCCACCTGTGTTAGAATAAACTTCTGTGTCCATGACCAAAATATTCACATTTCGACCTGTGGAAATTACATGATCAATGCCACCAAAGTCTATATCATAAGCCCAACCATCACCCCCAACTATCCACACACTTTTCTTGACTAAATAATCAGCTAAGGATTTTAGATTTTGGATTTTGGATTTTAGATTTGCGTCTTTTGTAGTTTCCGCAATCTCTGCCAATTTATGTTTGAGAATTGCCACTCTTTCTCGTTGGTCCCAAATATCTGCTTCGGTTTTTTGTTCAGCTTTGAGAATTGCATTAACTAAATTATCGCCAATTTCACTACTTAATTGTGATAATAATTCTCCTGCAAATTCCGCTTGTTTATCTAAGGATAAACGATAACCAAAACCAAATTCGGCGTTATCTTCAAATAAACTATTAGACCATGCTGGACCTCTTCCTTCGGCGTTTTGAGAGTAAGGTGTTGTGGGGAGGTTTCCACCGTAGATGGAAGAACAACCTGTGGCGTTGGCAATGAGTGAGCGATCGCCAAATAATTGTGTTAATAATTTAAGGTAGGGCGTTTCTCCGCAACCAGCACAAGCACCAGAAAATTCAAACAACGGTTCTTGCAATTGTTGTTGACGAATTTGGTTTAATTTCAATCTTTTCCGGTCAGGATTGGGTAAACTCACAAAGAAATTCCAGTTTTCCCGTTCTTGTTCCCGCAATGGTAACTGGGGACTCATGTTAATTGCTTTGCGGGTGGGTTCTACTTTGTTTTTGGCAGGACAGATACTGACGCAAATTTCACAGCCTGTACAGTCTTCTGGGGCTACCTGAATGGTAAATTTCTGGTTAGCAAAATCCTTATCTTTAGCGTTATTTGATTTGAAGGTTGTCGGTGCGTTAACTAACTCACTAGGTTGATAAGTTTTCGCACGAATAGCCGCGTGAGGACAAACCATCACGCATTTACCGCATTGAACGCAGACATTCTGATCCCAAACGGGTATTTCTTCAGCAACGTTGCGTTTTTCCCATTTTGCAGTTCCACTAGGGAAAGTTCCGTCAGCAGGTAACGCACTCACAGGTAAATCATCACCTTCCCACACCATGATTTTACTAAGAACATTCTCCACAAATTTAGGTTTGGTGATTGATAATTGCTTTTCTTCTCTATTACCTATTACCAATGACCTATTACCTACTTCATGGAGATTTTCTAAGGTGTTGTCTACTGCTTTTAAATTCATGTTGACAACTTCCACGCCTTTTTTACCATAGGTTTTTTCTATGGCTTGTTTGATTTTAGCAATTGCTGCTTTTTCTGGTAATACTCCCGCTAAGGCAAAGAAACACACCTGCATGATAGTATTAATTCTGTGTCCCATGCCACTATTTTTCGCTACTTGACTGGCGTTAATAGTGTAAACTTTCAGGTTTTTGTTGATAATTTGCTGTTGGACTTTTGGAGGGAGATTTTCCCAAACTGTACCAGCATCATAAGGACTATTTAACAACAAAGTTGCCCCTGGTGCAGCAGCTTTGAGAATATCAATACTTTCGACAAATCCCCAATGGTGACAACCGATAAAGTTAGCTTTGTCTATGAGGTACGTTGAGCGAATTTTTCCTACCCCAAAACGTAGATGAGAAACTGTCATTGAACCGGATTTTTTGGAGTCATAAACAAAGTAACCTTGGGCGTTATTTTCTGTGCCTTCTCCGATAATTTTGATGGAGTTTTTATTTGCACCAACTGTACCATCTGAACCTAAACCATAGAACATAGCGCGAACTACATGATCTGGTTCTGTAGAGAAATTTTGGTCAAAATTCAAAGAGGTGAAACTGACATCATCATTAATCCCAATTGTGAAATGATTTTTGGGTTTGATTTGGGTGAGATTATCAAAAATACTCTTCACCATTGCGGGAG
Source organism: Dolichospermum sp. DET69 (assembly GCA_017355425.1). Lineage (NCBI taxonomy): Bacteria > Bacillati > Cyanobacteriota > Cyanophyceae > Nostocales > Aphanizomenonaceae > Dolichospermum > Dolichospermum sp. DET69. The sequence goes on along the minus strand of CP070233.1, from coordinate 4,275,186 downwards.
TAAATTCTTTAGAAGAAAGTCCATATCTACCCCCCACAATTTTTGGAAATGTAGTTTTTTTCCAGCCTTCGTAAATTGCTGTCACCACATCTAAATATAATGGTTCTCCTGCACTTCCTGGTTCTTTTGTTCTGTCAAGAACTGCGATAGATTTGACACTATTTGGTAATGCTTCTATAAATCTGGATACATCAAAAGGGCGATAAAGTCGGACTTTTAAAACTCCGACTTTTTCCCCTTCTTTATTGAGATAATCTACAGTTTCATGGACAGTCTCACAACCAGAACCCATGATCACAATTACTCTCTCTGCATCTGGTGCGCCATGATATTCATAAAGTTTGTAATATCTGCCTGTGCGTTCACCAAATTTATCCATGATCTTTTCGACAATATCGGCACAAACATGATAATAAGGGTTTGCACCTTCACGAGATTGGAAATAAACATCGGGGTTTTGGGCTGTTCCTCGTAATACTGGTTTATCTGGTGTTAAGCAGCGTTGACGATGTGCAGTTACTAAAGATTGGGGAATTAAAACTTGTAGATCTTCATCAGATAATAATTCAACTTTCTGCACTTCATGGGATGTTCTAAACCCATCAAAAAAGTGCATAAATGGCACTCTTGTTGCTAAAGTTGCTGCATGAGAAATAAGTGCAAAATCATGACTTTCCTGTACAGAAGCTGAACACAAAAAAGCGAAACCAGTCGCTCTTGCAGCCATAACATCACTATGATCACCGAAAATAGATAAGGCGTGTGTAGCTAAAGAACGAGCAGAAACATGAAGGACAAAACTGGTTAATTCTCCGGCAATTTTGTACAAGTTAGGAATCATTAATAATAATCCCTGAGACGCGGTAAAAGTTGTACTTAATGCCCCTGTTTGTAATGCCCCATGGACAGCAGCAGCAGCCCCTCCTTCGCTTTGCATTTGGGTGACACTGGGAACTGTACCCCAAAGATTCGGTTTATTCTCGGACATCCAAGCATCAGCCCATTCACCCATATTTGAAGATGGAGTAATTGGATAAATGGCAATTACTTCGTTTAATTTGTAAGCTACACGGGCAACGGCTTCGTTACCATCAATGGTGGCAAAAGATTTGTTCATGATTTTCTGTCTGTGTGTCTTTTCTGGTTGTTTAAACTGTATACAGAGAAACCAAAAAGATAAGCATTAGAAATAGCTAAAGTCAGGAAGTTAATTTGTGATATTTTCTACAGTTTTATTAATTGAGGATAATGAATTATAAGTTATTTTGACTTTTAGCCAATATTTTAATTTTAGCAGGTGGTAAATATTCTATCTATATCAATATTAAGGTTGTACTCAATCTTGATTATCTTTCATTTATCAATGTTTGATGATTTTCATGGGGTGGAGGTGCGGGAGGTTTTTTGAGATGATAATTGATAGTTATCCAAAACTACATCTCTGATTTTTGGGAAAAGTCGGGGATATCATAATTGTGCTAGAATAGTATCTAACCTCAAAAAAGATGTGGTAAAAATATGAACAATACATCTCTTAAAGAAAAAACCGCCTTTAAACGCATTTCAGCGATTGTAGAAAATCTGATTGCTGATAACAGTGTGTATCAAGAAAGATTGAATCAAGATCAAATGATTCAGAAAATATACGAACTGTTTACTAAACCAAATTCTGGTGATGATATAAACACAATTGCTGAAGATGACTTGACAGAAAGAATTAACCAGATTTTAGTAGTACACGCAATGGCAGGTTTATTAGATGATTTTACACCAGAAGAAATGGCAATATTTGATGAAGCGGTGAAACGGAAATAAGTAAATGACATATCTATTAGATACTAACATCTTTACAGCAATTATCAAGCGTGATCCAAAAATAACTACTAAGTTAGAAATTGTCACTCGTCAACAGCAAAAACTTTTCATAAGTGGAATGACTTATTATGAAATTAAAAGAGGTCTTTTAGCAGTAAAGGCTACGAGAAAATTAATTGATTTTGAGAAATTATCTTATGAATACAAGATATTGCTATTAGATGATATGGCAATATTTCAGAAAGCGTCAGAAATTTATGCTAATTTAAAACTCATAGGTTTACCAATTCAAGACGCGGATATATTTATAGCAGCTACAGCGATAATTCACGATTTAATCTTAATTTCCCACGATTCTGATTTATTAAGGATCAAAGAATTGAAATTAGAAGATTGGTTACAAGAGGAATAAAATTAAATTAAATCATTTTTAATTAACCGTTTTTGTAAAGCTACGACAACAGCTTGAGAGCGATCGCTAACTTCTAACTTTTGTAAAATAGTATGGACGTGTACCCGTACTGTTCCGGGTGTAATATAGAGTGCAAGAGCAATTTCTTGATTAGTTTTCCCTGCTGCCAATAGTGATAAAATTTCTTGTTCTCTTTGTGTTAATTTATGAGCAGGTTTTAAGATATTTTCAGATTCCAATTGGTGATGATGATCTCCCAAAGCCGAACGAATTTCCCTAGTAGCCGTTTCATCCCACCAAGATGCCCCAGCAGCCACAGAACAAAGTGCCAATACCAATTTTTCAGATGCAACACCTTTAAGACAATAACCTTGAGCGCCTACTTCAATTAACCTCGTAATCAGAGATTTTTGCGAATGGGAAGTAAGAACTAAAACTGGCAAATTGGGATATTTTTGTTTAATTTGGTAACAAGCTTCAATACCCCCCATTCCTGGTAATCCTATATCTAAAATAACGACATCGAGAGAATGTTGGTTGACTAATTCAATGGCTGTTTCACCATCTTCTGCTTCAGCAATAATCTCCAAACCAGGTTCTTGCTGCAATCGCACACGCAAGCCTAAACGGAAAAGTTCATCATCCTCAACTAGGAGGATTTTTATGGGGGTAGAAGACATCTCATATATTTGAAAAAGATTGAAATGGCAAAACAGGGAGCTTGAAGCCAAAAATGGCACCATTGGGAACTCTGTTTTCTGCCCATATTATACCGTTATGAGCTTCAATAATTTGCCGAGATAAATAAAGTCCTAATCCCGAACCTTTAGCTTGGCGTTGGGAAAGCACGCCATAATCGCTATGTCCTTGGTAAAATCTTTCAAATAAGTGAGGAAACTGTTCATGTTGAATACCTGCACCTGTGTCTAAAATTTTCACAACTTGATAAGAAGTTTGGGGTTCTAAAACAACTTCGACATGATCACCGCGTCGAGAATGGTTGATAGCATTAATCAGAAGATTACTAAAAACTCGTTGCAGTTGCAAAGCATCACCATTAACCCAAAGAGATCGCTTCCAATCGGAGTTACCATAGTTTAATGATAGATGAATGCGACGATTTGCCGCTAATTCCATCAAAGTAGCCATTACCGTTTCTGCTAATATGCTTAAATCCACAGGGGCTAAATCCAGTTTTAAGCCTTCAGTATCATTGCGATAAACATCTAACAAAGTTTCTAATAAATCTAGGGAAGTTTCATGACTACGTGCCATTGTGTCCAAAACTTTTTTCTGAGTTGGTGAAACTACGCCAAATTTTTCTTTTTGAAAAGCTTTAATAGTTTCAATTGCTCCTAAAAGTGGTGTTTTTAAATCGTGGGTAAGTGTGGAAGCAAAATCTTCTCTTAGTCTCACCAATTGGGCTTGGGCTTGTAGTTTAGTTTGAGTAAGAGCAATGGCTTTTTGAGATTTTCGCAATCGTTGACTTAAAAATCCTGTGACTATTAACGCAATAGACGCAATAACTCGATTCGCAAAAGTAGAAGCTTGAATTACTTCATTTCCAGGTATCCACACATTTAACATAGTTAGAAAAACAGCAATAAATGTTGCATTTGTTGTTGCTATTCCCCCAAACCAAGAATTGACTAATAAAATTGCTCCACTGTAGAGATATCCAAACACATAGTCATTTGGGGTGGAATATTCTAAACCTCCTAAAAAGATAAATATAGTCACAATCAGTAATATTTTACCGAGTTGTAAATTATTGTTTATTAATTTCTTTTTTAGATATGTCATTTACAAATTCACCTTTGATCAATTTATTTAACTATAGCAATCGTCAAGCTTCAGATCCCCGACTTCTTTAAGAAGTCGGGGATCTTATTTACTTTCTAAACACTGATATATATCTCTGGCTAAACACCTGTATATCAAAGTTAAACATTTTTTATATCCTTCTATGCCTTGTTTTTATGTTGAAAATCATTAATGATATAAACTCATCTAAATAAAGATTGTGTTTAATTTATCATTTTAGGAGCTTTTATAATTCATGTTACAAGGTTGGATACAAATTGCATTGACATTAATTATCGTCATTGCTACTACTCCTTTATTGGGGAGATATATTGCTCGCATTTTTCTAGGAGAAAGAACACTACTTGACTCTGTGTTAAATCCTTTAGAAAAAATAATTTTTGTCTTAATTGGAGTCCGTCCTCAAGATGAAATGACAGGTTGGCAATATGCCAAAGCGATACTTTACAGCAATGTTGTCATGGGAATTTTAGTATTTACAATCTTGATGACACAAGCATGGCTACCATTCAATCCAACAGGGTTAGGTACACCGACTTGGGATACAGCATTGCACACAACTTTTTCCTTTTTAACTAATACAGATCAACAACATTATTCTGGAGAAACAACATATAGTTATGCCAGTCAGAGTTTCGCTTTGGGTTTTTTGATGTTCGTTTCATCAGCCACAGGTTTATCAGTAGGAATTGCCTTTATTCGGGGTTTAACTGGCAGAACTTTAGGTAATTTTTATATTGACATTACCAAATCAATTACCCGGATTTTGTTGCCCATGTCAATAATTATGGGACTGTTATTCATCATGGCTGGTGTGCCAGAAACCCTGGCAGGAGTAGCAACAGCAACAACATTAGAAGGAGCAACACAAGCGATCGCTCGTGGACCAGTTGCTCATATAGAAGCAATCAAGCAAATTGGTGAAAATGGTGGTGGTTTTTTTGCTATTAACTCCGCACATCCCTTTGAAAATCCCAGTGGTTTTTCTAACTTATTACAGACTTGGGGAATGATTTCTATTCCCACAGCCCTAATTTACACTTACGGCATATTTGCTAATAATATTAAACAGGCATGGTTAGCATTTTGGATGGTTTTTAGTATCTTTACAATCTTGTTAATTGTAGCTGCAATTGGAGAATATCAAGGAAATCCTCTAGTTAATTCCCTACTAGGTTCACAACAACCTAATTTAGAAGGAAAAGAAGTTCGATTTGGTTGGGCGCAAAGTTCATTATTCGCAACTATAACAACTGGAACAATGTGTGGGGCTGTTAACGCATTACTCGATTCATTTATGCCCTCCGGTGGGCTAGTATTCCTATTTAATTTATTCTTGCAAATCATCTGGGGTGGACAAGGAACAGGGACAGCATATTTATTTATCTACTATATTTTGGCAGTATTTTTAACTGGCTTAATGGTAGGACGAACTCCAGAATTTTTAAGCCGTAAAATTGAGAAAAAAGAAATCGTTCTTGCCAGCGTTGTTTTGTTAGTTCACCCCTTCGCCGTTCTCATTCCTTGGGCAATTGTCTTTGCCTTTCCTGATAATCTTTCAGGTATTAGTAACCCAGGTTTTCATGGCGTTTCTCAAGTAGTTTATGAATATGCTTCCGCAGCAGCAAATAACGGTTCTGGCTTTGCAGGACTAGGTAATAGTCAACCAGCCCCAACAGCACTTTGGTGGAATATTAGCACTATTTTCAGTATTTTAGCAGGACGTTATATCCCTATTATTGCCTTATTGCTATTGGCAGATAGTATGTCCAATAAACAAGCAGTTCCGATCACTTCCGGTACTTTGAGAACCGACACTGGTTTATTCACCGGAGTTACAGGAGGAGTAATTTTAATTCTGGGGGCGCTGACCTTCTTTCCTGTATTAGTTTTAGGACCAATTGCAGAATGGTTTTTGATGGGTAAATCATAGCCCCCTCCTCGCTTGCGGGGAGGGGGTTGGGGGTGGGGTCATTCTTTGAAGTTGTGCATTTTCAAATAACTAAATATCCATGAAAACTACAAAAACTCGACAAGAACGGAAACATACTCCCAAAGTTAAAACTACTGGAATTTATGCTCGGGCATTTAAACAAGCGTTTGTCAAATTAGACCCACGCAATATGCTCAAAAATCCAGTTATGTTTTTAGTTTGGGTAGGGACGATTGTTACGGCTTTAATGACTGTGGATCCAAATATTTTTGGGGTGACTCCTGGTAATAACCCGCGACTTTTTAACGGTCTAATCACGATAATTCTATTCCTTACTTTGGTTTTTGCAAATTTTGCGGAAGCTGTGGCTGAAGGCAGAGGAAAAGCCCAAGCTGACTCTTTACGGGCGACAAAATCCGATGTTACAGCTAGAAAACTTCTTACTGACGGTACTATTCAAGAAGTTAATTCTGCTACTTTGCGTCGTGGTGACCAAATTAAAGTTATTGCTGGTGACGTTATCCCCGCAGACGGAGAAGTAATTGCTGGAGTAGCTGCTGTTGATGAATCTGCTATTACTGGAGAATCTGCACCAGTATTGAAACAACCAGGAACTGATATTGCTAGTTCTGTAACAGGAGGAACGCGCATTAATTCTGATGAATTAATCATTAGGGTCACATCAGATCCAGGTCAAGGTTTTATTGACCGCATGATTGCTTTAGTAGAAGGGGCTTCTCGCACTAAAACACCCAATGAAATCGCTTTAACTGTACTTTTGGCAGTGCTAACTCAAGTTTTTTTAGTGGTAATTGTCACTATACCTACAGTCTCAGTTTATGTTAAATCACCTGTAAGTATTGCGGTTTTAATTGCCTTATTAGTGGCACTAATTCCTACCACAATTGGCGGCTTATTAAGTGCAATTGGCATCGCGGGGATGGATAGAGTTGCTCAATTTAATGTCATAGCCACATCTGGAAGGGCAGTAGAAGCCTGTGGAGATATTAACACTTTGGTTTTAGATAAAACGGGAACAATTACATTAGGAAACCGCATGGCAGAGGAATTTATTCCTGTTAAAGGTCATTCCCTTGATGAAGTTGCCCAAATTTCTTTAGCATCCAGTATTTTTGATGAAACTCCCGAAGGAAAATCAATTGTTAAATTAGCCGAAACATTAGGAGCAAAATTAGATTTTGATCCCAAAACAGCCGAAGGTATTGAATTTTCAGCAAAAACGAGAATGAGTGGAATTGACTTACCCAATGGGATAGAAATTCGCAAAGGGGCTGTAGATGCAATTAAAGGATTTGTGCGTTCCCGAAATGGACAATTAACACCAGAATTAGATACAGCTTATGAGCGAGTTTCTAAATTAGGGGGAACACCATTAGCAATTTGTCAAAATGATGATGTTTATGGGGTAATTTATCTCAAAGATATTATTAAACCAGGGATTAAAGAACGTTTTGATCAAATGCGGAGAATGGGAATCAAAACTGTGATGCTGACAGGAGATAACCGTCTGACAGCTTCAGTAATTGCCGAAGAAGCTGGGGTAGATGATTTTATTGCGGAAGCCACACCAGAGGATAAAATTGAAGTAATTCGTAGCGAACAAGCTCAAGGCAAATTAGTGGCTATGACTGGAGATGGTACTAATGATGCCCCAGCTTTAGCTCAAGCAAATGTGGGGGTAGCAATGAATTCTGGTACACAAGCAGCAAAGGAAGCTGCTAATATGGTAGATTTAGATTCTGACCCGACTAAATTAATTGATATCGTTACTATTGGTAAACAATTACTAATTACTCGTGGGGCTTTGACAACTTTCTCTCTCGCTAATGATATCGCTAAATACTTTGCCATTATTCCGGCAATCTTCCCTGGTATTGGTGTTAGTGGTTTAAATATTATGGGTTTGGCAAGTACCCAATCAGCGGTTTTATCAGCTTTAATTTACAACGCTTTAATTATCCCAGCTTTGATTCCTTTAGCATTAACTGGTGTGAAATTTCGTCCTCTCACTGCTAACCAACTTTTGCAACGGAATATCTTTATTTACGGATTAGGTGGGGTGATTGCTCCTTTTATTGCCATCAAAATTATTGATGTTTTTATTACATCTGTAGGATTAGCTTAAACAATTTTGGATTTGAAATTATGGAATATTTATCAATGGCAATTTCTAAACGAAATCGTGTTCCTCTGGGTCTGTTTTTACTACTTTGCTTTAACTTATTACTAGCACCAGCAGTTCAAGCAGCAACTCCAGCAGTAGAATCAAGATTTTCAGCTTACACAATCACTTTATTGGGACTTGTGATTCTGAGTCTTTCTATTTATTTATTTGTTGTCATTTTTCAACCAGAGAGATTTTAATGAGGATTAATAAGATCCCCAACTTCTTTTTTATTTTGTTAATAAATTATGAATTGATCTCAGAAGTTGGGGATCTGGGTTAAGTGACAACCCAACAAAAACTTAGATACTTTTGAAAATGGAGAACTTTAAAAATGAGTCAAAGACATCAAATTAGTAAAGCGATTCGTGCAACTTTAGTTTTGTGGGTATTAACAGCTTTTATCTATCCACTATTTATGTTGATTTCGGGACAAGTTGCTTTTTCTTATCAAGCCAATGGTAGTTTAATTAAAAATTCTCAAGGTGCTATTATTGGTTCAGAATTAATCGGTCAACCTTTTACAAGTGAAAAGTATTTTTGGAGTCGTCCTAGCACTACCAATTACAGCACCGCAAACCCAAAAAAGGATGAAGCCAATATTTTGAAAACTGGGATATCTGGTGCTAGTAATTTAGCTCCCAGTAATCCCGCATTGTTAGAACGGATTAACGGGAATGAAGGGGAAATCAAACGACTGAAAAAAGCGGGTATCCAACCTACTGCGGATTTAGTGTATACTTCTGGTTCGAGTCTTGATCCTCACATTACCCCGGAAAGTGCTAAGGTACAAATTACCCGCATAGCCAAAGCGCGAGGAGTTGAGCCTCAGCAACTGGAAACTTTAATTGCTCAAAACACTGATGGTCGCTTTTTGGGTATATTTGGTGAACCTGGAGTAAATGTTTTAAAACTAAATCTAGCAGTGGATAAAATTAGCAAATAAGTAGGAAATTATTCATGTTCCCTCCCAATACCCTATCCCCTGACAGTTCTTATATCCGTCCTCCTCGACGAGGAAAACATAAAATTTTCATTGGTATGGCTCCTGGTGTTGGTAAAACTTATAGAATGCTAGAGGAAGCACATCAACTTAAAAAAGATGGTATTGATGTTGTCATTGGCTTTTTAGAAACTCATGGACGCAAAGATACCGCTTTAAAAGCCCTAGAATTAGAGGTAATTCCTAGAAAAGTCATTCTTCATAAGAATATTAACCTCGAAGAAATGGATACAGATGGGATTGTATCGCGCTTTCCCCAACTGGTTTTAGTTGATGAATTGGCACATACAAATATCCCTGGTTCAACTAGAGAAAAACGCTATCAAGATGTAGAGTTAATTTTAGCAGCCGGTATAGATGTTTACTCTACTGTTAACATTCAACATTTAGAAAGTTTGAATGATTTGGTGGCAAAAATTACGGGTGTCGTGGTGCGAGAACGCATTCCAGATCTGCTTCTAGATGAAGCTAATGCTGTGGTTGTAATTGATGTGACTCCAGAAACTTTGGAAGAACGTCTGCGAGAAGGTAAAATTTATGCTCCTGATAAAATTGAGCAATCTTTAGAAAACTTTTTTCAGCGTCGCAACCTCATTGCTTTGCGGGAATTAGCATTAAGAGAAGTCGCTGATACCGTTGAAGAAGAAGCAAATACCTCCATCTCTGCTGGGCAAGTTTGTAATGTCCATGAACGAGTTTTAGTGTGTGTATCTACTTATCCAAACTCAATTCAATTATTACGTCGTGGAGCGCGACTTACCAATTATATGAATGCTAGGTTGTATACTGTATTCATCGCAGATCCGGAACGTTTCTTGAGTAAAGCAGAAAGTTTACATATTGATACTTGTGAAAAACTTTGCAAGGAATTTGCTGGTGAATTTATTCATGTTAAAAGCAACAGTGTTCCTAAAACAATTGCCCAAGTCGCTGCCAATCATCATATCACCCAGATAGTTATTGGTGAAAGTCAGCAACCTCGATGGAAAAGATTTTTTAAACGCTCTTTTACCCAACAATTGCTAGAGTTAATCAGAGATCAAAAAATAGATTTACACATTATTGGCACGGAGAAATAGATTTTCATGAATATTATAAATATTTGTTAATCTATCCTCGTTGAGATGTAATTTTGCTCTTTTTTGGATAAAGTAAATATCATACCTTAAAAATCTATCCTCACAGAGGTTTCAAATTTTCTGTGTATAAGTGTAAGTATCAAACTAAAAACAGGATATAGTAATTATCAGTAATTGGCAAGGTAACATCGAGGTATATATGTTTAACAGAATTTTAGTTGCATTAGATCGTTCAGAAATGAGTATCAAAGTTTTTGAACAAGCTTTATCTTTAGCAAAGTTAACATCTGCAAACTTAATGTTGCTGCACGTGTTATCCCAGGAAGAAGATGGTAGCCCTGAAGCCCTGATTTTCCCCAATATTGACTACTATCCAGGTTTAAATGAGCAAAGTTTTAAATTATACCAAGAACATTGGGAAAAATTTAAAAATGAAGGTTTGCAGATGTTACAGTCATTGATCACCCAGGCTAATACATCTGGTGTTAACACGGAATTTACGCAAAATACTGGTAGTCCAGGCAAAATGATTTGTGAATTAGCCAAATTTTGGAATGCTGACCTGATTGTTATGGGACGACGGGGACGTTCTGGACTAGCGGAAGTCTTTCTGGGTAGTGAAAGTAACTATGTTTTACATCATGCCCCTTGTTCAGTGCAGATTGTCCATCTTCCCGTTAGTTCTAAAGCAGCAGATGCTACTTCAAAAACTACAACTTTTAGTAATTAATATCAAATTACGATGAAGCTGCATAGAATAAAATTTCAAGAATTATTAAACGCAGATAAACGCAGATAAAGACGGATGAATTCATGGATTTTATGATTCTGTACAGCCTCACATAAAATTGGTATAAAACAAACGGTAATTGGTAAATATTTTTACCTCTTATCAGTCTCTTTGAAGTGGAAAAAATATGAAAACATCAGTTTCACCCTCTTCAACTCATCCCAGTGGAGATAAGCGTTTAAAGATGTTAGACGCAACTATTAAGCGTCATCAATATCAACAAGATGCACTTATTGAAATTCTTCATCGGGCTTCCGAACTATTTGGTTATTTAGAACTGGATTTATTACTTTACATTTCCCATAGCCTGAAATTACCACCTAGTCAGGTTTATGGTGTGGCAACTTTTTATCATTTGTTTTCCCTTGCACCTAAAGGGGTTCATAACTGTGTGGTATGTACGGGTACTGCTTGTTATGTCAAAGGCTCTCAGAATATCTTAACCAACTTAGAACAATTTACGCAAATTCACGCAGGGGAAACTACCCTTAATGGTCAAATTTCCTTGATGACAGCTAGATGTTTGGGTGCTTGTGGAATTGCCCCTGCGGTAGTGTTTGATGGTGCTGTTTTCGGTCATCAAACCCCGGAATCAGTTTGCGAAAAAGTGGGAGAATGGTTGCAAAATGGAACTAAATGAATTATTAGAAATTGGTCAAAAAGAACGTTCTCAACAGAAATCTGTGCAAGTTCGCTGTTGTACTGCTGCGGGTTGTCTGTCTTCTAACTCCCAATCTGTCAAAGACAATCTTGAAGTATCTGTAAAAGCTGCGGGGTTACAAGATACTGTGCAAGTTTCTGGTGTCGGTTGTATGCGGCTCTGTTGTCAAGGAACATTGGTACAAGTGGAAAACTTGGAAAATCCGACCGCATCAAAGTTGTATCAAAAAGTTACCCCAGAAAATGCAGCAGAAATTATTGCGGGGGTAAATGGAGAAGTCACAAATTTACAACAAGGTGATTTAAATCAGCCATTTTTTAGTCGTCAATTGCCGATTGTCCTAGAAAACAGTGGTAAAATTAACCCCGAACGCATTCAAGCTTACATTGCCGCAGATGGTTATCAAGCCCTTTATGAAGTGCTGCGGGAAATGAAACCCAGTCAGGTAGTAGAAACTATTACTAAAAGCGGGTTACGGGGGCGCGGTGGTGCTGGTTATCCCACTGGTTTAAAATGGGGAACGGTGGCAAAATCCCCAGGGGAGAAAAAGTTTGTTATTTGTAATGCTGATGAAGGTGATCCTGGTGCATTTATGAATAGGAGTGTATTAGAAAGTGATCCCCATCGGGTTTTGGAAGGGATGGCGATCGCTGCCTACTCCATCGGTGCAAATCAAGGTTATATTTATGTTAGGGCAGAATATCCCATTGCTATTAAACGATTAGAAACGGCAATTCATCAAGCTCAACACTTAGGACTTTTGGGTTCAAAAATCTTTGACTCTCCCTTTGATTTTAAAGTTGAAATTCGTATCGGTGCAGGTGCTTATGTCTGCGGTGAAGAAACGGCTTTAATGGCTTCTATTGAAGGTAAACGTGGTATTCCTCATCCCCGCCCACCATACCCTGCTGAGTCGGGTTTATGGGGCTATCCAACCTTAATAAACAACGTAGAAACCTTTGCCAATATCGCGCCGATTATCCGTAAAGGTGCTGATTGGTTTGCTAATATCGGCATTGGTAAAAGTAAAGGCACAAAGGTATTTGCATTAGCGGGAAAAATCCGCAATACGGGATTAGTAGAAGTACCAATGGGAACATCCTTACAAGAAATTGTGGAAGACATGGGAGGAGGTATTCCCGACGGTGGTATGGCTAAAGCAGTACAAACTGGTGGTCCTTCAGGGGGATGTATTCCTGCCTCGGCTTTTGCTACACCTGTAGATTATGAATCCTTAACCGCCTTGGGTTCAATGATGGGTTCTGGTGGAATGATTGTCATGGATCAAACCACGAATATGGTAGATGTTGCCCGTTTTTTCATGGAATTTTGTATGGAAGAATCTTGCGGTAAGTGCATTCCTTGTCGAGTGGGAACTGTGCAATTACACGGTTTATTAACAAAGATTAGTCAAGGAGAAGGTTCACTAGTAGATTTGGATTTGTTGGAGGAACTTTGCGATATGGTAAAACACACAAGTTTATGTGGTTTAGGACAGTCTGCACCAAATCCTGTTTTTAGCACTTTGCGTTATTTTCATGATGAGTATTTAGCTTTGATTAGACAATAAAAGAAATTGTCTGATAGCGTAGCGTGGCGCAAGCCATATCAGGATGTCCAGGATTTAAGGATTTACAGGATTAAGAGGTATTTTCCCATTACTAATCCGGAAAATTGTTTGAATCAGGATATCCAGGATTTAAGGATTTTCACCGATTAAGAGGTATTTTCCCATTACTAATCCGGAAAATTGTCTGAATCAGAATTTTCAGGATTTAAGGATTTTCACCGATTAAGAGGTATTTTTCCATTACTAATCCGGAAAATTGTCTGAATCAGGATATCCAGGATTTAAGGATTTTCACCGATTAAGAGGTATTTTCCCATTACTAATCCGGAAAATTGTCTGAATCAGAATTTTCAGGATTTTAGGATTTTCACCGATTAAGAGGTATTTTCCCATTACTAATCCGGAAAATTGTCTGAATCAGGATTTTCAGGATTTAAGGATTTTCACCGATTAAGAGGTATTTTCCCATTACTAATCCGGAAAATTGTTTGAATCAGGATTTTCAGGATTTTAGGATTTACACCGATTAAGAGGTATTTTCCAATTACTAAGTAGATGGGCTGAAATAAATATAAAATAATATTGTTGATTAGGGCAGGCTAGAAGCCCACCCCACAAGAATATTATCCTGATTGTGGGGTGGGCATCCTGCCTGCCCATGTTATATTTAATTATGCCTACTTACTTGATCCGGAAAATTGTCTGAATCAGGATTTTCAGGATTTAAGGATTTACTAATTACCTATTAAGCTGTTCCGTATTTAAATTGTATAACCTCAATAATTTTAAATATTGTGGGGTGGGCATCTTGCCCGCCCGAACATTTAAATTACGTGCGTTTTAGCTTACCTATTACCCATGACCAAATTATTATGACTGTAAAAACTTTAACAATAAATGACGAATTGGTGAGCGCTCGTGAGGATGAAACCTTATTAGAAGCAGCGCAAGAAGCGGGTATTCATATTCCTACATTATGTCATTTAGAGGGTGTAGGCGATGTTGGGGCTTGTCGTTTATGTTTGGTAGAAATTGCGGGAAGTAATAAATTACAGCCAGCTTGTGTGACAAAAGTTGCTGAAGGAATGGAGGTAAATACAAATAGCGATCGCTTACAAAAATATCGGCGGACAATTGTAGAAATGCTATTTGCTGAAGGTAATCATATTTGCTCAGTTTGTGTGGCTAATGGTAACTGTGAATTACAAGATTTAGCCATAGAAATGGGTATGGATCATGTTCGATTAGAATATCAATTTTCTCAGCGTAATGTTGATACTTCTCATCATCTTTTTGGCATAGATCATAATCGTTGTGTGCTTTGTACTCGTTGCGTGCGAGTATGTGATGAAATCGAAGGCGCTCACACTTGGGATATGGCAGGAAGAGGTTCAAAATCTCACGTAATTACTGATTTGAATCAGCCCTGGGGAACTTCCCAAACTTGTACTTCCTGCGGTAAATGTGTTAATGCTTGTCCCACAGGAGCGCTATTTAATAAAGGTTCAAGTGTTGGGGAAATGGTACATGATCGGGGTAAAATTGAATTTTTAGTAACCGCACGAGAGAAGAAACAATGGAATTTTTAGTTATTAGTCATTAGTCATTGGTCATTAGCCATAACTTAAAGTAAAATCTCATGTTACAGCATATTCAAAAAATATTTAGGCATATTCTATTAGTGGGAATATTAACCACATTTATATTCCTAAACTTAGCAAACCTCACATCTGAAAAAGTAATGGCTGCGGTTACTCAGTTAGGAAATCCCCCAGGAGAAGTTATTTATCGCTCACAAACAAAATTAGATGATCAATCAGGAAAAGTTTGGCAGGTTGTCTTATTTAAACAAGTGTATTCTGAGCAAAAATCTAGGACAAATCTTCGCTTAGTTGGGTTTCCTAGTATTGGTGAATTAATTCATCCCCAACCTTTAAAAATCACCTCAACTACAGGTCAAGTTTGGAATGCTGCTGATGTATTTTTAGAGGAAGCCCCAGCCCCAACTATTGGTCAATATGACTTTACAGATATTCTGCCCCAATTACCTCCAGAATCTTTAATTTTGTCCATACCTTTAGCTAGTACAAAATTCATTAATATCTCAGTTCCTGCTTCTATAGTTAAAGAATGGCAATCATTAATTTCAACTGAAAAGGCAAAAATATGACTAAAATCAAATTAGCAACAGTGTGGTTAGGTGGTTGTTCTGGCTGTCATATGTCCTTTCTTGATTTGGACGAATGGTTAATTGATTTAGCCGCACAAGTAGATATAGTTTATAGTCCCATTGCTGATATTAAAGAATATCCAGAAGGTGTAGATTTAGTATTAGTTGAAGGGGCTATAGCTAACGAAGAACATTTAGAATTAATTCATAAAATTAGAGAACGAACTAAAACAATAATTTCCTTTGGTGATTGCGCTGTTACTGGTAATGTTACCGCTTTACGGAATCTCTCTGGTGGTGCTGAACCAGCTTTACAACTAGCTTATATTCAACAATCAGATGTTAACCAACAAATTCCTAATTTACCGGGTATTGTTCCCCCTTTATTAGATAAAGTTGTCCCCGTTCATTATGTAGTAACTGTTGATATTTATTTACCCGGCTGTCCCCCTTCAGCCCCCCGGATTCGTGCCGCACTTGAACCATTATTAAAGGGAGAAAAACCAGAAATACAAGGACGCGAGATGATTAAGTTTGGTTAATTAGTAATTACTAATTATCACTAAATAAATTTCTTCTTTCTTCTTCCTAGTTCCTTCTTCTTCCTTGCTTCTTTTATCCTAACTCCTGACTCCTAACTCCTGACTCCTGACTCCTGACTCCTGACTCCTATTTTTCCGAGGTGACTTATGTTAACAGCAGCAGATGTAATGACTAAAGATGTGGCAATGATTCGCAGTTCAGCCACAGTAAAAGAAGCAGTTGATTTAATGAGAGCTAGAGATTGGAGAGCGTTAATTGTAGATCGTCGTCATGAACAAGATGCTTATGGAATTATCACAGAAAGCGATATTGTTTATAAGGTAATTTCCTATAGTAAAGATCCGAATAAAGTCCGTGTTTATGAAATTATGACTAAACCTTGTATTGTTGTCAATCCAGAATTAGGTTTAGAATATGTAGCCAGATTATTTGCTAATCATCATCTTCGCCGTGCGCCTGTAATTAGTGGTAAACTATTAGGAATAATCTCACTTACTGACATATTAGCCCGCAGTAGTTGTCTAGAACAACCGCGCTCATTTTTATTAGAACAAGAATTACAAGATGAAATTAAAAAAGCTCGAATTGTTTGTACAGAAAAAGGTATAAATTCCACAGAATGTGCAGCAGCTTGGGATGTAGTGGAAGAAATACAAGCAGAAATTGCTCACCAACGCGCCGAAAAACCTCTCAAAACTGCCTTTGAAGATTACTGTGATGAATATCCAGAATTTATAGAGTCTAGGATTTATGATTTGTAATTCGTAGTAATTCGTAGATTGGGTAGAACGAAGACCAAACCCAACAAATTTAGGGAAATGTTGGGTAACATGAGCGTCAACCCAACCTACAATTTTCTCACAACTAACTAATTATGAAAACCATCGTTATTGACCCCGTTACCCGCATTGAAGGACACGCCAAAATCAGCATTTATTTAGATGATGAAGGTCAAGTAAATGATGCTCGTTTTCATGTGACTGAATTTCGCGGATTTGAAAAATTTTGTGTTGGTCGTCCTTTTCCAGAAATGCCGGGAATTACTGCCAGAATTTGCGGTATTTGTCCAGTCAGTCACTTATTAGCATCAGCCAAAACAGGCGATCGCATTTTAGCTGTCACAATCCCAAAAACAGCCACTCAATTACGCCGTTTAATGAATTTAGGTCAAATTCTCCAATCCCATGCTCTCAGTTTCTTTCACCTCAGCGCACCAGATTTATTATTAGGTATGGATAGTGAACCTGAAAAACGAAATATTTTTGGTTTAATTGCGGCTGTTCCAGAATTAGCTAGAGGTGGGATTCGTTTACGGCAATTTGGACAAGAAATCATTGAGTTATTAGGAGGGAAAAAAGTCCATCCTTCCTGGGCTGTCCCTGGTGGAGTTCGTGACCCTTTAACCGCAGAAAATCGCACTCACATTCAGCAACGGATTCCTGAAGCAAAGACCACTGTAATTAATGCCATAAACTTATTTAAAGGCTTATTAAAAGATTATGAAAAAGAAGCTCAAACCTTTGGTAATTTTCCCAGTTTATTTATGGGTTTAGTAAGTCCTGAAGGTTTATGGGAAACTTATGATGGAAATATCCGATTTGTTGATAGTGCGGGAAATATTGTTGCTGATAAACTCAACGCTGCTAACTATCATGAATTTATTGGTGAAGCAGTGCAGGCAGACTCTTATTTAAAATCGCCTTACTATCGTCCTTTAGGTTATCCAGATAGTAGCAATCATTGTCGTTTAGATAGTGGAATGTATCGCGTTGGACCATTAGCAAGATTGAATATTTGTACTCACATTGGTACACCTTTAGCAGACGCAGAATTAAAAGAATTTCGCTCTCATGGAAACGGCACTGTTAAATCATCATTTTTCTATCACTATGCGCGGTTAATTGAAATTTTAGCCTGTATTGAACACATAGAAATTATCCTTGATGATCCTGATATTTTATCAACTCGTCTCCGTGCGGAAGCTGGGATTAATTGCCTGGAAGCAGTTGGGGTGAGTGAAGCCCCTAGAGGGACATTATTTCATCATTATCAAGTTGATGAAAATGGTTTAATGTTAAAAGTGAATTTGATTATTGCCACAGGTCAAAATAATTTAGCAATGAATCGGACAGTTGCCCAAATTGCCCGTCATTTTATCCAAGGTAATCAAATTAAAGAAGGAATGTTAAACCGTGTAGAAGCTGGAATTCGGGCTTTTGATCCTTGTTTAAGTTGTTCAACTCATGCAATGGGACAAATGCCTTTAATCATAGAAGTAATAAATAAAAACGGTGCTGTAATTAATCAAATTTGCCGTAATTAAATCTGTAGGGTGGGCAATGCCCAGCAAAACCCTTATCCGGTAGGCAATGCCGTGACATAGAGTGCAACTATGGCGATTAATTAATGTTAAAAATAATTGTAGGTTGGGTAGAGTGCAAGCCTTACCCAACCAAACCTTAAAAGTGTTAGTTTTTGTTTCTCAACCCAACATCAACATCCTGAGTAAGGATGACTTAAAAGTATTGTAGATCTCATCTTCCTGAAAGGTTACGGTATTGATTTTCTGTAGCCTTATCATTGGAAATACTATTATCCATAGACTTTTTAACTTGAGCTTCAATTTTTGATCTTTGTTCCCGACTGACACCTTTGGCATCTTCAACCGTATTCCGAACTTTGCTTTCTGCTTGTTTGACCTTCCCCATTACCTGATCTTTTTTATTTCCTGTAATTTTACCCATAGTTTCTTGAGCTTTACCTTCAATATCCTTCCCGATTGCCTCCACTTTATTCATAGTAGCAATTTGAGTTTGAGCTAAACTTTCCTCAGCAGTAAAAGCCGTGAAACTTCCCAGTAATAAAACCAAACTAATAATGAAGAAAAATCTGCGAAATTTTTGCAGTAAAACCATGGGAATTTTCTCCTTAATATGTAAGTAATGAAGTTATAAATGCAATCTTTTATCTTTTTTCACTAGGTACGGCTGGGGTAACTTTGGCTAAAACTTTCACACTTTTAACACCCTTAATTTGTTTGGACAGAGAATCAATTTTATTTAATTGCTCTTGATTCTGTACAGTTCCACCAACAACAATTGCCCCATCTTTAGCAGCAACGGTTAACTGACTAGCGGGAATATTGGCTTCCAGTTTAGAGCGAACTTCACTGGACAGATCAGTATTAGCACGATCTGCACTTCCCCCGCTTAGATTGCGTTGCTCACGGGCGCGAATATCTGCATTGAGTTGATCTCGACGGACTTGGCTAGTTGCATCTTTTTTATCAGTTTGGACTGTTTTATCGGTGACAACCTTACCGGATTCTGCTGGTGAATCTGGTGCATTGCTGCTAGTTTTTGCGTTATTGTCACAGGCAACTGTTCCCAGTAATAAAATGCTACTGAGAACTAAAGGCATAATTCTTTTCATAGTTCAAATCCTCAAAAACAGACCTTTGGCATCATAATTCCGGAAGTTACACCCACCCTATGTAAGGCTGCACAGAATCGGTTAGACATAGGAGTGAAAATTAAATGTGTGTTTCCTAGAGTCTTTGTAGAGACGTTGTATAGAGCGTCTCCAAGGAATCTAAATTCTTTTTGGTATTAGTTTTTTCCTCACAAGCGCGAAACAACAGGACTTTCATGACGACTAGTTTCTGGAGTATTGTAAACCTCCCACTCCCTCATTCCTCTGTTCTTGAGTATCTTTTCAGCCCGGAGAACTTCAGCCTCTATCCCGTCAACAATGACCAGATAATCTCCAGCGACTACATAATTATTATATACTTGCGCCCGATGTTCGGGAATTCCTAAACCTACAAGTCCACCAATTAAACCGCCAACCGCTGCTCCAATCGCTCCACCTGCTAGAGTTGTTGCAATTGCTGTAGCTGCTGCTCCTGCTAACATAATTGGACCGACTCCAGGAATAGCTAGAGTTCCTAGCCCGATGAGTAAGCCTGTCAGTCCACCAACTGCTCCTCCTGCTCCTATTCCAGTTTTTGTTCCTTCCTCAACATGGGTTGTGTCATGCCTTGTATCATGACTTGTGTCATGACTTGTGTCATGAGTTGTTCCCGTGGGTTTTTCAACTCGTGTTTCACCAATTTTATATCGCTGATTCAAATCTTCCGTGTCTTGAGCAATCACAGATACATGATTCATATCAAATCCGTTATCTCGCAGTTCACTAAGAGCATTTTCTATCTCTTGGCGACTAGAAAACACTCCTACGGCTCGTTTAGTTTTAATCAAACTCATTTTTTTTCTCCTCTTTAACCTTTTAGAAAGGGAACAAATGGCAGGTAACAAAGGTAATTAAGAATTAGCCTTATTTCCCCATGTCTAACCTGCCTATTTAATCTAAGTAAGTGAGCGTTAAAAATTGTCGTTATGATAAGGGAACAGGGAACAGGGAACAGGAAACAGGGAACAGAAGAGGTTTTGGGACATTTTACTTTTCGTTACATACTTCGGTTTTTTTCTGTTCACCTACTTAGTCAATAACTTTTTTTGCTTGATCTTTTACATCTTCAACTGAGTGACGAACCTTTGCTTCTGCTTGTTTTTCCTTGCCTTCGGCTTGAGTTTTGGGATCTCCGCTGACATCTCCTAGGGCTTCTTGAACCTTACCTTCAATGTTTTTAGCAGTTGCCTTGGCTCTATCTTTGATACTCATAATCGGCTCCTATTGAAAAATGTGGATTTTAACGGAACTTCCAAAAACAAATTATCTTCTCTCTAAATTTGGATGTTCTTGGGTGTTAACATCCAATTCTTCCCGGCGCAGAGTTTCTTCTGCTTCAATATTTTCGCGGTCTACAACTTTATTCACTCTGACTTCTTCACGTAGGTAAGCTTCCTTATGAATGTCAGCAGTTTCTTCATAAACATCTATATGAGTAACTTCGCTTGTGCCAAAGCTCACGCTACCAGGTATAACTGCTTCACCAGCCTCCGTAGGCGTTACTCGTTCAATAACAACCCGTTCTTTATCTATCGGTACTGAAACCCTGGCTGTCTCAGTTTCTGTATGCTTACCAACAGTGACTTCTCCTGTTTTAGCGCGGATCTTGTTGGCAATTAATCTTTCTTGATATAGTTTGAAAGTCTGATGATCCTGCTCATTTAGCTCATATAAAGCAGGTTCTTGTTTATAGTCATAACCATTACCATTACCATTGTGCAGAATAGGTTTCTCCGGTGGGGTAGCAACAGCACTAGCGGCACCTCTAGAAGACGGTGTATCTAATCCCACCCCTCTAGCAGCGGCTGTATCTAAAGGTGCGGAATTTTCTAAGAATGCTTCCGAACGATATACTCCCCTCACCTGTTCTTCATAGTTGTAATCAACTTCTCGGTGTTCGCTAAATTCAGGTAAATTCTCCGCTTGTTGTTTGGTCATTCCCACTGTATAAATCCGTTCAGCAGTATGGTCAATGCGCGAACGACCTACAGGTAATAAAACTTTTTTCCCGAAAATCCATAAGCCCAAATCAACCACAAAATACCGGAAATGTCCTTGGTCATCTACTAAAATATCGCTGACTGTGCCAATTTTTTCCTCTGGGCTGGCATATACACCCATGCCTTTGATGTCTTTTCCTTGAAATGTTTCCCGATAATTCGGATCAAATTCTTTGATTTTTAAAAGAGACATACTACTTTTATCTCCACTTTTTAGGGATGCGGCAGTTAACGGGCTGGTACAGGCTGGCAATTTTGCCCCTGTTTGACAATAAGTTGATGTGATGTTAACGGATCATTTTCAACAATTAGAACCTGGTAAAATTAGGTTATTAGTTTTTATGTTCTCAGTTCTAATATTTATACGTTAGATATTTTTATAATGAAGACCGTCCATCAAAGGGTTGATTATGCTTATATGCCACAAGAGGGAGATTTTTAAGTCAGGGCGGTTACGGGTATTTAATTAAAAAATCATCTCCTTTTAACCTATTGAAAAGGGTATAAATTGGTTTATGTCCAGCTAATTTTAAAATTACTCTTTGGGAAAATCGCAAATAATACACTCAGTGTCAAGAAATTGCACTAAAATCACTACGGCGGTACTCTTTTGGTGTGAGGTTTGAGGTATTTTTAAGTCAGCTTGACAATAAAATTAAGCCACTTCCTGCGGCCTCTAGGCTTACTGCGCTCAAAAATTAGAGAGTTAATCTATGTTTCAGTTGTTAAGCCGGGTCTTGCTATGGCTCCTAATTGGTGTTGTAGCCTATTCTTTGTTTCAAAGATTCAATCCATCAATAACTTTTGTAGGCAGATTTCTTTTAGGACTGGTCATAGTTATTTTAGCTTTAGCATTTCTCAACCCTAGTGAACCAGCGGTGGCTTCTTTGTGGCGGTTTATCTCCTTTCCACTCAAGCCCTTGGGCGCTTCGGTTTTAATGTTGTTTTTAGCCGCTCAAAAAATTAAAGGCGGTGGCATAGATAAACCAGGAGGTTTCCTTTTAGGATGGGCTTTGACGGTTTTACTTCTAGCCAGCACGCCAGCGATCGCTTACTTTTTAGTTAGATCACCAGTTGCTACAGTTGAGGGGATGAACCTCAATCAACAAACTGCCTCATCTACTCTAGTAGCCTTGAGTTCAGCAAATCCTAACTTCACAATCTCAGATATTAGGCAAAATATCATCCCACCTACGAGAGAGATAAATTCTCCCACCGTAGCTTTTAATAGTTTCAATGTGAATATCCCTTCTTATCTACTCCAAAACCCTCAAGCCATTAGTACACGTGGGTTACGGGTAGAAGACTTTGTTCCTAATGCAGAAACACTGCAACTTACTACCCAAGTATGGGAAAGTTATCTTAACCAGATTTATGTTTTCTTACGTGGTCGCACGTAATTATTTTGTCAGTGGTCAGTGGTCAGTTGCCATTATTTTTAATTCCTTCTTCCTCCTGACTCCTGACTCGGTGACTCGGTGACTCCTTAACTCCTTTCTCCCAACTCCTGCATGGCCAAATCTCACAGACTTGCTAAAATCGCTGATTATTTACGCCCCCATTGGCGCGAAACCGTCTTCGGTATTATGGCCTTATTTATTGTCAATGGGCTAGGTGTCTATATTCCTTTGTTAATTCGCTCAGGAGTAGACACTCTTTCCCAAAGTTTTAGTTTTAGTCAGATTATCCATTATGTAGTCATGATTATCCTACTTAGTTCCGCTATGTGGATGATGCGAATGGCTTCTCGCATTTGGATATTTGGTGTGGGAAGACAGGTAGAATTTGACCTCAAACAGCGGATTTTTCAACACCTAATGCAATTAGAACCTGCTTATTTTACGGTTAATACTCCTGGGGATTTAATTAGCCGCGCTACCAGTGATGTAGATAATATTAGACGGTTATTAGGCTTTGCTGTTTTAAGTTTGGCAAATACTTTTTTCGCCTATATTCTGACATTACCAGTCATGTTGTCTCTGAGTGTGGAACTGACATTGGTATCGTTAGCAGTGTACCCGTTTATGTTTCTGATGGTGCATTTTTTTAGCGATCGCTTGCGTGATGAGCAAACCGTCGTTCAAGAGCAACTTGCAGAGATGAGTGAACTGGTACGAGAAGATATGAGCGGTATGGCGCTGATTAAAATTTATGCTCAAGAAGCAAATGAGCGTCAAGCATTTAATCAGAAAAATCAACAGCTACTAGCAGCTAACCTTAAACTAGCTAAAAGTCGCAATACCCTGTTTCCCCTCATTGGTGGATTAGCAAGTCTCAGTTCCTTGATCATTATCTGGTTGGGTACAGCCAAGATATCTGCTGGTACTCTAGCAATTGGCGATTTTCTGGCCTTGCTAATTTATGTAGAGCGGTTAGTCTTCCCTACGGCTTTGTTAGGATTTACCATTACTGCTTATCAACGGGGTGAAGTTAGTATTGACCGCTTGGAGACTATTCTCAGTGTAACCCCGAAAATTCAAGACACACCTGATGCTATCCATGTGGAGGTAAGCAAACTTAAAGGAGAACTAACAGCAGTAAACTTTAATTATACCTACCCCGGCGTAAATACCCCAGTTTTAGAACATCTTAATTTTACGATTGCTCCTGGAGAATTGGTGGCCATTGTCGGTCCCATTGGTGCAGGAAAATCAACCTTAGCCAATGCTGTCCCCCGGTTATTGGATATTCAGTCAGGACAGTTGTTTTTAGACGGCGTGGATATTACAAAACTAGCTGTGAGTGATTTACGGGGAGCGATCGCCTACGTACCTCAAGATAGCTTTCTATTCAGTACCACCGTCAAAAATAACATCCGTTATGGTGATCCCATCACTGCTGAAGAAGATGTAGTTTACGCCGCTAAAATGGCGCAAATTGACGCGGAAATTGAGAATTTCCCCCAAAAGTATGAAACCCTCGTCGGTGAGCGGGGAATTACCCTTTCGGGTGGACAGCGACAACGCACAGCTTTAGCAAGAGCCATGTTAATTGATGCCCCTATCTTGCTGTTAGATGATGCCCTATCCAGTGTAGATAATCAAACCGCTACCCAAATTCTCACTAATCTCTCTACAGGGACAAAAAAGAAAACAGTAATTTTTATTACTCACCAACTTTCCGCCGCTGCCACATCTGACCGAATTTTGGTCATGGATCAGGGGAAAATTGTCCAAGTTGGTCATCATTCAGAACTAGTAGAACAGCCTGGACTTTACAAAACTTTGTGGAATCAACATCAAGTAGAAGAATTACTGCATTGAACCTAAATGGATTAATATTTGTAATAATTAACAGTAATATTAATCACCAACTAGCATAATCTAAAGATGTTTAAAAATTCACAGTTAGTAGCTTCTGAGTCCAGTAATTTAGTAACATCTAAACAGCAGCATCTTCTAAGGGCGATCGCTATTTTAGTTGTCATTAGTTTGCTAACTTCAGCCGGTGGATCACCCATTGAACATAATGTTTCCACTCCCTGGGAAGGGTTTATTTGGGGCATAGCAGATCCAGTGATTAGTTTAGACCGTTTTGCAGGTATTGTGGCGCTAGGTTTATTCTCCGCTAGATTTGCCCGTGGTAATTGGTTCAATATCACTTTTGTCATTGCTGCTGTTTGTGGACAATTGATTAATTTGTCTCCAGTTATCTTACCAGGACCTGCAATAGCGATCGCTATTTGTACCATCGCTTTAGGTGTGATGTTAGTTACACCAATTCCTATTCATTGGTTAGCAATAGCCATGTTTTGTGCTACTGCTGGCATATTTCAAGGTTATGCTGATGCGACATCTATCATCGGTGCAGAAATATTCACTGTTATTCCTTTTATAATTAGTGTTGCCTTCACACAAACAGTAATTATTATGAGTGCCAGAGAAATAGGTGTAACTTTCGGCATCAATGAAATTAACCAAATTTTACCGAAAATCATCCGCTTTGCTGGTTTAGTATTCTGTGCAATTGGTATCGTATTTTTAGGCTACTCAGTAATTTAATGTAGAGATTGGGGAATAGGTATTGGGATTGGTTAATGACGAATTAAAAATTATATTCACGTAGCCATAAGGGAGGAATAATTACAACTTACTTTATTTATTAATAATACTGATTATGAAGCTATTGCATGAATATTTAGGAATATTACTGTATGATTTTTTCCCAAGATTGGAGCAGACCAGAAATGATTGCCACTGGAGTAGAAGCAAAAATCAGTCGCTTAGAATCTATTGTTGAACAGATTGGAGACGCTGTTCTCTCAACAACTGAGACAATTGAACGTCTTGCTCAAAGAGTAGATGCCCTGAGTTCACAAATAGAAGCCCAAGGAAAACAAGTACAGCAGCAAGGGTATCAAATTTTTGCTTTGTGTGACGCTGTACAAAGTTTAGCTGACTCTCAGAAGGATTCTATGGAGCAAATCACTCAATTGTCACAAACCTTAGATGGGCTTGTATCCTTATTACAGAATGAATAATTATAGCAAGAGTCACCGAGTCAAGAGAAAGAAAAATCTAAAACGTGAATCAGTAAGTCCTAATTACCTCAAACTTTTAACTTAGTCACCGCAATTTTGCCAGAAAAACATATATCAACATCACTATCAGGAGTTCGTTCTCGTTTACCATATTCTCCTATATAGTAAAAATCATCACCTTCTATTCGATAATTAACAGGTAAAGGTTTCGGACAAGGTTGACAAAATACTACTTCTGGATCTGGTTGTTGTGGTAATAGGTGCGGTAAATTGACATTCCAAAAACATCCAGGTTCTAGGGGAAGTTCCATCAAATCTGTGAGCAATGCAGATGTCCATTTAATAGCCGCATTCCAGTCATAATCACGTTTACCATGACGATATTGGGAAACAGCAATTCCGGGAATCCCGTGCATTGCAGCTTCTCTGACAGCAGCGACAGTACCAGAAATATAAGCATCAACTCCCAAGTTTCCACCGGCATTAATACCCGAAATCACATACTTTATATCTTGAGCAATATGTGATACAGCAACTCGGATGCAATCAGCAGGAGTACCACCTATAGCATATTCAACATCAGAACGCCGTTGGAGGTTAATGGGTTGATGGGTAGTAACTTGATGTCCACAGCCTGATTGATGTGATTGTGGTGCAGCGATAATTACCGATTTACCTTTTACGGCTTTAAACAAAGCTGCAATTCCTGGTGCGTCAATACCATCATCGTTGGTTAAGATAATTGTCATACTATGTTTGTTTTAATGCTTATTATAGCTGTTTTGGCGGGGAATTGGTAAAAATCTAGGACTTACGCATTGACAAAAAATATCAAATATATGTGGCTATAAAAACGACATTTATCGTAGGGGTATATTGCAATACGAATTTACTTATCTATTAGCTGCTACACCCGCCCAGAAATGAATTTCAGGGCTAATAGCCAAAGTTTACTAAAGTAAACTGAGGATTTTTTAGAATTTTTAGTCATTAAAAGACAACTTTTGCCATACTCAAAGATATTAATTCAAGTAGGGGTATATTGCAATACGAATTTACTTATCTGTTAGCTGCTACACCCGCCCAGAAATGAATTTCAGGGCTAATAGCCAAAGTTTACTAAAGTAAACTGAGGATTTTTTAGAATTTTTAGTCATCAAAAGACAACTTTTGCCATACTCAAAACGGCTTAATTATTTGATTTAAGCAGGTAAGGGTTTAGCACTGCTGATATGTGTCAACTTAAATAAGGGTGTATTCCAATACGTCCTTACTTATCCGTTGGCTTCCACACCCCCGTGGCGTAAGCCATATTTCAGGGCTAATAACCAAAGTCTACGGAAGTGAACTAAAGATTTTTTTTATATTTAGTTATCTTTAGATAACTTTGGCTATGAGACTGGGAATTCATTCCCAGGCGGACTATGATTTTACGTTAAATTGACACATATTAGTACATTTCAGGGCTAATAACCAAAGTCTACGGAAGTGAACTAAAGATTTTTTTTATATTTAGTTATCTTTAGATAACTTTGGCTATGAGACTGGGAATTCATTCCCAGGCGGACTATGATTTTACGTTAAATTGACACATATCAGTACTGCTAAACCCCTACAAATCTAGGTTTTTCGTAATTTTACAAAAGTCCATATCTCAACCATATCAAGTATAAGTTAACACTAATAAATCTCTTGCTTTACCCCTACCCCACGATTGATTTATCGGCAAAAATACAATTCCTTGCAGCCTGAAATAAGGTATTTTTGCGAAAGCATATCATAATTTATTTATACAATGCGTAAGTTATGTACGGTATAAAAAAATATGCCTTATTGTATACATTTAAAATCATCTATGATATACTCGTATAAGATTAGTAAAGTCTAGATTAGTAAAATCAATTGATAGGTTACAATGCAACTAGTAATTACGAGCAAGTGCTTAGTAATGATCAAAAAGCTTGTTTTTAGAGCGTTTTGGTAATTAACCTCAACTTGCTACCACAGTAACTAAATTGAAAACCACTATCTTAGTTACTTTTAAAGCATCTAGATTTTTTCAAGCATGATCCCAGATATCAACCATCAAAATACTAATTTAAGCATTTAGGAGATTTCAACAAATGGCTACTCTTTCATGGAAAAACGCTGCTAACGGTAACTGGAATCTGGCAGCTAACTGGACTCCCGGTACTATACCAAGTTCGGCAGATATTGCCCAAATTACCATCGCTGGAACTTACACCGTTCTCTTAAATAACGCCAGAACTCTAACTGGTTTGACTCTTGGTGCTACTAGTGGCATTCAAACTTTAGATATAAATGGCAATATCTTAACCCTCAAGGGTGCAAGTACAGTTAGTAACAATGGTGTTTTAAATTTAGCCAGCGGAACCCTAACGGGAGCAGGTGCTTTAACAATTTCTAACCTACTCTGGAATGGTGGTACATTAAGCGGTACGGGTAAAAAGACTGTCAGTGGAACATTAAACCTGAGTGGTGATCAAAGTTTAGATGGAACAACATTAGAAACCACAGGTGCAACTTTTTGGACAGGTAATGGTCAGTTATATGCTGCCAACGCTGCAACTTGGAACAATACCAGCACTGGCACTATTGACTTACAAGGTGATGCCGATTTTGTCCATTGGTATGGCGCTCAATCCACTTTCAATAATGCTGGGACTCTGACCAAATCCAACGGTACCACCACAGATGAATCCTACATTAGTGGCATCTTCAACAACACAGGCACAGTCCAAGTCAAGAAAGGGACGTTAAGGCTGAGTGGGGGAGGGACTAATACTGGTAGTTTCAGTATTGATAATGGAGCAACTTTAAAGCTGTCTTCTGACTACAACTTCAATGCAGGTAATAGTGTTACTGGTGCAGGTAACTTTAACATTGAAAGTGGAATAACTACAGTTGATACCACTTCTACTTGGTTAGCCCCTGTCAACTTGGTGGGAGGAACCTTAACGGGAGCAGGTGCTTTAACAATTTCTAACCTACTCTGGAATGGTGGTACATTAAGCGGTACGGGTAAAAAGACTGTCAGTGGAAAATTAAATCTGAGTGGTGATCAATACTTAGATGGAACAACATTAGAAACCACAGGTGCAACTTTTTGGACAGGTAATGGTCAGTTATATGCTGCCAACGCTGCAACTTGGAACAATACCAGCACTGGAACTATTGACTTACAAGGTGATGCCGATTTTGTCCATTGGTATGGCGCTCAATCCACTTTCAATAATGCTGGGACTCTGACCAAATCCAACGGTACCACCACAGATGAATCCTACATTAGTGGCATCTTCAACAACACAGGCACAGTCCAAGTCAAGAAAGGGACGTTAAAGCTGAGTGGGGGAGGGACTAATACTGGTAGTTTCAGTATTGATAATGGAGCAACTTTAAAGCTGTCTTCTGACTACAACTTCAATGCAGGTAATAGTGTTACTGGTGCAGGTAACTTTAACATTGAAAGTGGAATAACTACAGTTGATACCACTTCTACTTGGTTAGCCCCTGTCAACTTGATTGGTGGAACCCTAACGGGAGCAGGTGCTTTAACAATTTCCAACCTACTCAACTGGAATGGTGGCACATTAAGCGGTACGGGTAAAAAGACAGTCAGTGGTAAATTAAACCTGAGTGGTAATCAATACTTAGATGGAACAACCTTAGAAACCACAGGTGCAATTGTTTGGACGGGTAATGATACGTTATATGCTGCCAACGCTGCAACCTGGAACAATACCAGCACTGGCACTATTGACTTACAAAGTGATGCCGATTTTTATTATTGGTATGGCGCTCAACCCACCTTTAATAATGCTGGGACTCTGACCAAATCCAACGGTACAACCACAGATGAATCCTACATTAGTGGCATATTCAACAACACAGGCACAGTCCAAGTCAAGAAAGGGACGTTAAGGCTGAGTGGGGGAGGGACTAATACTGGTAGTTTCAGTATTGATAATGGAGCAACTTTAAAGCTGTCTTCTGACTACAACTTCAATGCAGGTAATAGTGTTACTGGTGCAGGTAAATTTAACATTGAAAGTGGAATAACCACAGTTAATACCGCTTCTACTTGGTTAGCCCCTGTCAACTTGGTGGGAGGAAATCTCACGGGAGCAGGTGCTTTGACAGTTTCCAACCTACTCAACTGGAATGGTGGCACATTAAGCGGTACGGGTAAAAAGACAGTCAGTGGAACATTAAACCTGAGTGGTTCTCAAACTTTAGATGGAACAACATTAGAAACCACAGGTGCAACTGTTTGGACAGGTAATGGTACGTTATCTGCTATCAACGCTGCAACTTGGAACAATACCAGCACTGGAACTATTGACTTACAAGGTGATGCAGATTTTTATTATTGGTATGACGGTCAACCCACTTTCAATAATGCTGGGACTCTGACCAAATCCAACGGTACAACCACAGATAACTCCTATATTGATGCCATCTTCAACAACACAGGTACAGTTCAAGTCAACAAGGGAAGATTGAGATTTACCGGCGGTTACACACAGACAGCCGGAACGACTAACATTAGTGGAGGTAGTCTCGCTTTTGAGAATAGTCCCCTCAACCTCCAGGGTGGAACTCTTAACGGAACGGGAACTATCACAGGTAGTGTGTCTAACAGTGGTGGTCAAATCAATCCCGGTAATAACCTAGGCATATTGAACATCACTGGTGACTATAGCCAAACCGCTGCTGGAACACTCAACCTAGAATTAGGTAGTGCCACCAGTTTTGATAAATTCAACATTACTGGTGCAGCAGATTTAGGGGGAATCCTCAAACTGAATTTAACCAGTGGCTATACACCAACTATTGGCACTAAATTCGCAGTTTTAACATACAGTTCTGCCACAACCAAGACCTTTAACACCATTCAAGGCATAGATATCAGCAGCAGTTTGGCATTTGCGCCAACTTCCACAGGCAATAACTTAACCTTAGAAGTAGTAGACCAAGTTAAGGATTTAGGGGCAATTAATTTCTATAATCCTCAATCAGTCACAGACTTTGTAGGTGATACAGACCTATCTGATTTTTATCGCTTCAATGTCACCACAGCCGGCAATGTCCAGGTTAAACTTACCAATCTAACTACAAATGCAGATGTGTGGTTAGTTGATGGACTAGGACGCACCATTGCCAAAGGCACTAAAACTGGAACTGCTGATGAACTGTTCAATTGGGCAGTTGATACCGGAACCTATTACGTCAAAGTTTTCCGACCTGCGGCTGGAAATAACACTAACTACACTTTACAAGTTGCCACCTCAACCGCTTCTTGGCCAGTGCAGTTTGGGACAACTGCTGATGATTGGTCATATAACAACATTAGCACTGATAGCTCAGGCAGTGTTTATGAGAGTGGTCACACTACTGGGAGTTTTCCGGGTAATACCAACCAAGGCGGAAATGATGTTTATATCACCAAGTATAACGCCGATGGCAGCCAAGCCTGGATTAAGCAATTCGGTACATCTGCCAATGATTATACTGGAGGTAATGTTGGTAACGATAGTGCAGGTAACGTTTATACTACAGGCAATACAGAAGGTAGTTTTGCAGGTAGTATCCTCCAGGGAACTTCCGATGCTTTTATTACCAAATATGACACCAACGGTACACAAGTTTGGGTGAAACAGTTTGGTACGGCTGCCCAGGATTATGCCTCTGGTATGAGTGTTGATAGTAGTGGCAATAGCTATATTTCGGGACAGACATGGGGAACTTTTGCAGGGAATATTACCCAGGGAGCTTATGACGCTTTTATCGCCAAATATGACACCAATGGTACACAAACATGGGTGAAACAGTTTGGTACAAGTGCTGATGAATTTGCCACTGGTATTACCCTAGATAGCAGTAATAATATTTATGTTACAGGCTATACCAAAGGTAGTTTCGCAGGCAGTACCAACAAGGGCGGGAATGATGCCTTTGTTAGCAAATATGATGCCAATGGCAATCTAGCCTGGGTAAAACAGCTAGGTACAACTGGCGATGACTACGGCTCGAATCTCACCACCGATAGCACAGGTAATGTCTACATTGCAGGTGTAACCTACGGTGCGCTTAGTGGTAACACCAATAAGGGCAATTCCGATGGCTTTCTGGCGAAATATACTGCCACTGGAACCCTAGCCTGGGTAAAACAGCTAGGTACAACTGGCGATGACTATATCGGCACAGTCAAAACCGATAGCGCAGGTAATATCTATGTAGTTGGAACCACCAACAGCACTTTTTCAGGTAATACTAACCAGGGAGAATATGATGGCTTTTTAGCCAAATACAATACCAGTGGTACTCTTGTTTGGATAAAACAGTTTGGCACTAACTCTTATGATGATTGCAGCGGTTTGAACATTGATAACACTGGTAATATTTACGTAAGTGGGCAAACAAATGGAAGTCTGCCGGGGAAAACTAATCAGGGCGGCTATGATAACTATATAGCCCTCTTCGATACTAATGGCAATCAGTTATCTATTCCCGCGATTCCCGCAGTAATTACCGTTGCAGCTACTGATGCTGATGCTGGGGAAACCGCTACAGGGGTTACTCCTAATCCTGGTACTTTCACCTTAACTCGGACTAATGATTTAACTAAAGCGATTACAGTCAACTACACCCTCAGCGGTTCTGCTACCAACGGCACTGACTACAGCAACCTAACAGGAACCGTCAGTTTTGCAGCAGGTGCAAGCACCGCCATTGTCACCGTCACACCTACAGACGACAACATCTTTGAAGTAACAGAAACCGCTGTCCTCACCCTCACCTCTGGAACTGGCTATATCTTGGGAACTACTAGCAGTGCCACGGTTAATATTACCGACAATGACCCCCAACCTACCATTAGTATTAACGATGTTGCCGTTATTGAAGGTAATAGCGGTACTACTAACGCCACTTTCACTGTCACCCTTTCTAACCCCAGTAGCCAACCTATTACTGTTAACTACGCTACCGCAGACGGCACAGCCACCATTGCTGATTTAGACTATAACGCGGCAAATGCAACCATCAGCTTTGCTCCTGGAGAAATCAGTAAAACAGTGACCATTGCCGTTGTTGGTGATACCAAGAGCGAAAACCCCGAAGCCTTTACCGTTAACCTGAGCAATGTAACTAACGCAACGATTACCAAAGCTACAGGGGTGGGAACTATTACCAATGATGATCTCCCAATTATTACCGTTGCTGCTACCGATAGCGATGCTGGGGAAACAGCTACAGGCATTACTTCCAATCCTGGTGCTTTTACTGTAACTCGTAACGGTGATTTAACCCAAGCCATTACAGTTAACTACACTTTAAGCGGTTCTGCTACCAACGGCACTGACTATAATAGTCTACCTGGAACTATCAACTTTGCGGCTGGTGATAGCACCGCCATTGTCACTGTCACACCTACAGACGACAACATCTTTGAAGGTACAGAAACGGCTATCCTCACCCTAACAACAGGTACAGGTTATGCTCTGGATGTCACCAACAGTGCCACTGTCAATATTGCTGATAATGATGTACCCAGTATTAGCCTAGCTGTATCTCCTGCCAGTGTTACCGAAGATGGACTAAGCAATCTGGTTTACACTTTCACCAGAACCGGAACTACAGCCAATGCTCTCACTGTTAACTATGGTGTTGCGGGATCTGCCATTTTCAACACAGACTATACTCAAACAGGTGCAGATAGCTTTGCTGCAACTACTGGAACAATTACCTTTGCATCGGGAAGCAGTACGGCAACTTTAACTGTTGACCCCACAGCCGATACCACCTTTGAAACTGATGAAACCGTTGTCATCACTGTAGCGACAAGTACGGATTACACCATTGACACCACAACAGCGGTGACAGGAACGATTATCAATGACGATCTTCCAGTCATTAGTATTGCTACTACCGATAGCGATGCTGGGGAAACTGCTACAGGTGTTACTCCTAATCCTGGTATTTTCACCCTGGTAGAGTCGAAGGCGGGTATTATCCCGCGCTCCTCTCTGTTAAATCTGGGCGTGCGACTTTCACCGCACCCAGCTTCCGATGTTCTTAACTTTCGCTTTTGCTCATGTGAATATAGTCGTGGCAGCTTTCATGAATTGCTAGAAGGTTTTTAGTTTTACCATTCTTATGGTTTCCATCAACATGATGTAAATGTACCTTCTCGTCACTGAGCATTTTTAGCCCACAATAACCACATTTATGGTTTTGCCGTTTGAGGGCTTTAGAGGTATGGTTGTCATAGAGCTTGCTGTTACGCTCGCTCCAATAACTCAAATCTCCGTCGTAGGGTGATTTCTCACCTTTGACATTGATATGTTTATTTTCGGAGAAAGGGACTGCTGGAAAAGCCTTATCTAGTAATTGCTTACTGGTATAGCGATTCTGTTTAGTTTCCTTGTTGAATACCCTAAATGCTCTGTTTTGGATGTGAAATAACGAGTTT
Organism: Dolichospermum sp. DET69; assembly: GCA_017355425.1. Classification (NCBI taxonomy): domain Bacteria; kingdom Bacillati; phylum Cyanobacteriota; class Cyanophyceae; order Nostocales; family Aphanizomenonaceae; genus Dolichospermum; species Dolichospermum sp. DET69. The sequence continues at coordinate 4,240,756 of CP070233.1, read as the reverse complement.
CTTGACCCGTCCATCTTGCAGAAGCGGTGGTAATTCCTCCAGCCTCTAACTACGGGGGCTAATTTTTCAGCCTTTGTGGTAGAACCATAATTCGAGTTGTTGACGATGTATTTTACTTTCTTGCGAAAAGCTTTAAAATTGTCCACTGATGGGACGCTTCTGAACTTTCCGTTTTTCTGGACTTTAAAATGCCAGCCCAGGAAATCAAACCCATCTGTCGCGGCGGTTAACTTTGTCTTTTTCTCACTGACTTTCATTCCCCGCTCTGCTAGGAACTGACTAATTTTGTCGAGTATTTCTGTGGCATCGTCTTGGGGTCGGAGTATTATTACCATGTCATCCGCATAACGGATTGTTGGTTCAACAATATTTTCCTTTGGGGTTTTGTCCGTAATTCTGAACCCATGATTCTGGTATCTGTGAATACTTTCAATCCCATTTAAGGCGATGTTAGCTAAAAGTGGACTTACCACGCCCCCTTGAGGTGTTCCTTGTTCGGGGAACTTTGGATTGACTCCGGCTTTGAGACATCGGAAAATACCTTGTCTTATGCTATAAGGAGCGATGAGTCTATCCATTATGGCGGTGTGGTTTATCCTGTCAAAGCATTTTTCAATATCGAGTTCTATAACTCGTTTATCTATTCCGTTGGCGTTTGAGCATAGGTTACGAAACAAGATTTTCTGTGCATCATGTGCCGAGCGTCCCGTCCGAAACCCGTAGCTGTGCGCGTGGAAAGTTGCTTCGTGCGCTGGTTCTAATGCGTATTTGATAAGGCATTGGTAAGCCCTATCAGCAATAGTAGGGATTTTCAGAATCCTAGTAGTACCATCCTTTTTGGGGATGGGTATTTCTCTTAACCCCTGGTGTTTCCAGTTGTTAACGGATGCCTTCAACAGTTCATTAAGCTCAAAGCGTTCCTTAAAGTTAAGGGACTTTTTGCCGTCAATTCCTGCTGTCTTTTTCCCGGCATTTAGCTGTGATACTTGACGGATAGCCAGTAATCTTGCTGCGGTAGATTTCAGAATCAGCTTTTGTAGGGACTTAGCTTTGCGCTTGTCTCCAACTTGAACCGCTTTGTACACGCGCTTTTGTAGGCGGAATAAGTCACGACGGAATTTCTTCCAGGGCAACGTTTTCCAAGATTCACTAGAGTTTTCTCTGTGTCCAATCATGCTCTGCTCCAGTCTGTGTATTCTGAACACCTCAGACCAATTACGGTCTGTCCTACCCGAATTGAGGGGATTCCGCTGCTCGTCCAGCCTACCTAGGGTTCGACCGCCCTCAGACCCTCAATCCGTTTTTATTCGTTCCCTCGGTTAGATTGTTCGTTCCGTTAGGTGTAGCCAATTCGACCACTGAAATCCCTAGACTCTTACCGCTATCCGAATTAAAATGCGGCGGGGTTTTGCTCCAGTGGAGTCAGGATTTTGATGTTGCGTCCTGCTCTCTGTTAAGTCGCTTTTCTAGGCTCTGTTTCACCGTGGGAACTCCCCATTAACGCCAGTGTCACCCCGCAACGGATGTCTGATTGCGTCCTGTTCCTAGCTTCGACCTCCCGAAACCGAGTCGGGTCATCGTAGGCAGATAGGGATTCATACCTGAGTCTGGTAGATGGGACTTTCACCCATATCAGACCGAGAGTTCAACCTTTCCTCTATTACTAGAGTTGGGTTGGTTAGCTTATGTACGGGCTGGATACCGTGATTCAGCTAACAACGAATCGCACAACTCGTACAGGTGATGTCAGCCAAGCCATTACAGTCAACTACACCCTCAGCGGAACAGCCACCAACGGTACTGACTACAGTAGTTTACCAGGAACCGTCAGCTTTGCAGCAGGTTCAAGTAACACTACTGTCACAGTAACACCTATAGATGACAACATCTTTGAAGGCACAGAAACCGCTATCCTCACCCTAACAACAGGTACAGGCTATGCTCTGGATGTCACCAACAGCGCCACTGTCAATATTGCTGATAATGATTTACCCAGTATTAGCCTAGCTGTATCTCCTGCCAGCGTTACCGAAGATGGACTAAGCAATCTGGTTTACACTTTCACCAGAACTGGACCCACAGCTAATGCCCTCACTGTCAACTATGGTGTTGGGGGAACTGCCACTTTCAACACAGACTATACTCAAACAGGTGCAACTAGCTTTACTGCAACTACTGGAATCATTACCTTTGTAGCGGGAAGCAGTACGGCAACTTTAACTGTTGACCCCACAGCCGATACCACCGTTGAAACTGATGAAACCGTTGTCCTCACTCTAGCAACTGCTACAGGTTACACTGTTAATACAACAACAGCAGTGACAGGAACTATTACCAATGATGACTCCTCTGCACTGCCTGTGATTACGGTTGCTGCTACTGCTAATGCTGCGGAAACTGCAACAGGTGTTACTCCTAATCCTGGTGTTTTCACTCTGACAAGGTTGGGAGGAAATATCAACCAACCCCTGACAGTCACCTATAGCCTCACCGGGACAGCTACTAACGGCGCAGACTATACCACTGTAGCAAATAATGTTATCTTTGCTGCCGGCAGTAACACAGCGACGGTAACATTAACACCTATTGATGACACCATTTTTGAAGGAACTGAGACTTCTATCCTTACCTTAGTCAAAGGTACTGCATACATCCTTGGTACAACTGCTAATGCAACGGTCAGCATTGCGGATAATGACCTGCAACCTACAGCTAACCTCAGTGCGACCCAAACCATTGTTGAAGGTAACACCAATCCTCAAAATGTCGCTTATACGGTGACTCTTTCCAATACCAGCACTAAAGCTATTACCGTCAACTATGCTACTGCTGATGGTACGGCTAAGGCTGGTCTAGACTATACTGGTACCACAGGTAGTTTAACTTTCAATCCAGGGGTAAAAACTCAAGTCATCAATATTCCCATTCTCAATGATGCACTCAATGAGGCTAATGAAACCTTTAACCTCAACCTGACTTCTGCTACTAATGCTACTCTTGGCACTACCAAAACAGTGGCGACGACTATAACTGATACTCTGAGGGCTGCTATTACAACTATCTTGCCAGATGGTGTGGAAAATCTGACTCTCACGGGAACATCTGCTATCAACGGAACTGGTAATGCAGGGGATAACGTTTTCACAGGCAATAGTGGCAATAACACTCTTACAGGTCTTGATGGTAATGACACTTATGTTTTCTCGGTGATAGGTGCATTAGGAACGGATACGATTGTAGAAACGGCAACGGGAGGTATTGATACTATTGACTTGACGGGAACGACTGCTGCGGTAAATGTGAATTTGGCTGTTACGACTTCGCAAACAGTCAATAGTAATCTGAAGCTCATTCTTTCTGGTAACAACGTCATTGAAAATGTGACAGGTGGTGCAGGAAATGACCGTTTAACGGGTAATGCTCTCGATAACTTGCTGGTTGGTGGTGCAGGTAATGACAAACTGCAAGGATTAGCAGGAAATGATTCTCTTTGGGGAGGATTAGGTGATGATATTCTGGCTGGAGGAGTTGGAAATGATCAATATCTATTCCAAAATAATGGAGTATTTAGCACTGCTTTAGGTGTTGACTATATTCCCCAATTTGATGCCGGACAGGACAAAATTGTTTTAAGTCTTAGCACTTTCAATGCCATTACTAATACTGTTGGACAGGCTTTAAGTGATTTTGCAGTTGTCACTGATGATGAATTGGTGAATGCTAGTAATGCAAGGATTGTTTATAGTCAAAGCACTGGCAGTTTATTCTATAACCAGGATGGTAATGTTCTGGGTGCAGGAAAAGTGTTTGAGTTTGCCCAATTAGGTAATCTTGATATTACTTTAAGTGGTAGTGATTTTAGTTTGATTGCCTAGTTTTTCACAATACCGGATTTCTCTACCACAATCTGTAGATACCCAATTTATTAAAGTTGGGTATCTACGGTGATTTTCAGGTAAATCAACCACGATGTATCCTCAAAACGGTTGGGACATGGAATGAAAGTAAAATCACGAAAAACCTAGATTTGTAGGGGTTTAGCTCATGCTTTACCCCTACCCGCTTAAATCAAATAATTAAGCCGTTTTGAGTATAACGAAGGTTTGAGAGAGCCAATTGTCAAGGGGTGATGTCAAAATACAGCCATTCTCATTTTAAAAATAAAATCAGATAAAATTAGTTATTCTCCCAAATAATTTATCACTTCTTCCATATCTAACATTGCCTGATTAAATCTATTTAACATGGCTTCTGCTACTTCAGGTTCAGCATTGAGATTCGATAATTTTTCTCTAATCACAGAGTCCACTGCTTCTATCCACAGTGATAAATTGGTGTTTTTAGCTGCTAATAATAACCCCATATTAGTAAGCACAGATAAATGAAAACCTAAATTATCCTGTCCACCGTAACCCAGGTATCCATTCCACAGTTCTAGTTTTGCTGGGGTAAATTCTTCATATTGCTCAAAAGTAATTCCACTGGGTTCTAATTGTGGCTGAGGTAAAGGTGGTTGATTCATAATGTTATAGAGTAAATAATTTTGACATTTGTAAAATACGGTTGTTCCAAGCACCAAGTTCATCAATAATTTGATTTCGTGCTTTTGAGTTATTCCAAACTTCTGTACTAAATAACCAGCGTGTTAGAAACCTGCTTAAATTAGCCAACTCAAAAGCATCATCAAATTCTACATCTGGGGCTATCCATTCAATAAAATACATGGTTTCTTTAATTAAACTCTTCACTGTATCACTATTATGATAATCCTGTGATAAAGACTGAATTTCTTTTAAGTGATTGTTTAAATTATTTAACCTGATAGAAACATCATCTTTGATAAATGTTGTTTGTAAAGTAGTTAAATTAGTCATCCCAAAAACTCCATTATATAGTCAATTGATGATAAAATACAAGGATATTAATCTCAACAAACGAAATATGAGACAAGTAATTATTTATCCTGGTGAAAATGGTTATTGGGTCGCCCAATGTCCCAGTTTACCACCTTGTATTAGTCAAGGGGAAACAAAAGAAGAAGCGATCGCTAATATTAAAGAAGCAATTGAACTGTATATTGAGCTACTTCAAGAAGAAGGTCGTGTTATTCCAGAAGATCAAGTTGAAACGGTAATGCTTGCTGTATGAGTAAATTACCTCAAGTTTCAGGAAAACAGTGTATCAAAGCTTTGGGTAAGGCTGGCTTTTATATAAAACGGCAAAAAGGCAGTCATATTATTCTCTGTCGGGATCAACCTTTTGCAGAAGTGGTAATTCCAAATCATAAAACTCTCGATAAAGGAACACTACGAGCAATTATTAGACAAGCAGAATTAGATGTTGATGAATTTATTGATCTGTTAGATGGTTAAGTGTAGTTGTCGCTTTCCTTTTGGTTTACTGTTAATTTAGCTTGAGATGGTAATCAATTGTTAGAATTAACATATATCATTTTTCGGTCTAGTCCGGCAAGCTAAACTATGATGTATTTATTATGTTATAATTTGTTCAGATCAACAACCATAAAGGTAAAAGCAATGAAAATCAAAGCTATTATTTATCCTGCTGAAGAAGGTGGTTATTGGGCTGAAGTACCTGCTCTCCCAGGTTGTATAACCGAAGGAGATACAATGGAAGAATTGGTTAATAACCTTCAAGATGCCATACAAGGCTGGTTAGAAGTAGCGAATGAAATCCAAAAACCAGATCCTATCTCACAAATTATTGAAATTGCAGTATGAAATCAATCTCAGGGAAAAAACTATGTAAAATTATTGAGAGAAAAGGTTGGATTCTCAAAAAAACTACAGGTAGTCATCATATTTATGAAAAGCCTGATGAGACTAAAATTATCTCTATTCCTGTACATCGAAATCAAGATTTAAAATCAATAATGAAAATGGCTGAACTATTGGAAGATGATTTAATTGCTTAATATTACAATTACAAAATATCACTTTTCAGCCACAGTCCACCAAGCCAAACCATAAGATTGAATAGCCTTATTCACCTGCTTCCTAAATTGCACCCGAATTTTATAATTTCCATTAGTAGAAACTGGGCAAAAAATATGTTCAACACTATCAACTTCACTCACAGAATCACAAACAACAACTTCATTATTTTTAACTAAATAAACATCAAGATTATTTAATCCTTTATCTTTAAATGTTTCTCCAATATCATATTCCTGATTATTATTTTTATCATCCAACTCTACCAAACGATCCCAACTTAAAGTAATAGCGACAAAACTATTTTTTTTCAACCTCTTTTCTAAAACATATTCTTTAGCAGAATTAGCATTAACAGTACCATAATCCCAACCAATAGGCGGCACAGGTGCGTTAGATTTCCATTCACCACCATTCAATTGTTGATAACCTCGAAAAGCATTTAAGTGACCCGCTCCCATTTGAGCATCTAGGGGAATTTTAGCATTTTTATAAGCGTCCGTTGCTAACCAATCTTTATTTTGTTTATCAATTAAAGTCCTCGTCATTCCCAACCGTAAACCATCACCACTATCTTGAATTTTGTCCGCCGAATTGAGTAATATTGCTTTCATGACTTGATGACGACGAGCATTAGTAGTCCAATTTGGTTGTTTAGTTCGCAACTGTCTATCCACAAATTCCTGTAATAATGCCACAGTAGCAGTAACCTGTGGTGAAGCAAAACTCGTACCAGTAGATTTATTTAATTTACCATCAGGATTAAGTAAAGGAATATTAGTACCAGGAGCAACTAAACTAATTGCGCTTCTTTCATTAATATTAAATTCTTTCCCAGCCAAACGATTTTCTATACCTTGATTAATACTAGCCAAATTAGAAACGTGAACCTTATTAAAAATTCCCTCTCGTTCCGAGGAAAAAGCCACATTAATTGCGTTAAAATTGTCTGTAGGAATGGGAATCCCGCCTTTGCCTTGATTACCTGCAATAGTATACACAACATCATGAACACGACTAGACAAGTCAATACATAAAGTTAGTAAAGCATTACCATCTAACATAGCTTCTGGTCGAGGATCACGATCAAGAGGTTCACCAAAACTCAAATTAATCGCCCGGACATCACCACCATTTTGTAAAGCAATGTGTTGTACTGATAAACACTCCTCCGGTTGTCCGATTTTTTTTGTAGATCCTACAGCCGAAGAATATAGTCGCGCATTGGGGGCTACACCAGGAAAAGCCTTATCCTGACTCACCATTACACCAGAAACATTATAGGCATGAGGATCAACACCAACATTAGATTTAGCGGGGACATTACGTGAAAACACCGCAAATGGAGATACAGCCCGATTTTTAGACACAGCCTTATCCCAGCCAAACATCCCTGGACGACCAATTTCCACTTGACCAATAGCAATTTTTCGCCCAGTCAAATTATAAGGAGCTTGATGTAGTTTCAGTGCATCAATACCATTAGTACCTAAAAAATTTGCAAACTTCACCCTAGCAAAGACAGGTAAAGTCAAACAAGAAAAACCTAAACTCCAAAAAATTAACCAATTTCTATTCATAGCCGCTTGTTACTCCCTTCCCAAATCAAAATTAAGTAGGTAGGCACAATTAAATATAATATGGGCGCTCATGTTGCCCACCCCACAATAAGTATAATATTTTTGTGGGGTGGGCTTGGTGGAATCCCAAGAGTCAACAATATCATCTTGATATTATTTCAGCCTATCTTCTTCCTTCCTTCGTGTCCTATTCCTATGGCTCCTGCGTCGCCACGCAAGCTATCGGAACGCTCCGCGAACGTCCCTATATCCCTCCGGTCCCGTCAGGGATACGTGGTTCATTTAATCCATATTCTTCCAGTGGGAAAGGAAACAAAAGAGAGCAATTTTATTTTTAATTTTCATTTTTGAATTAATTTTTAACAATTTCCCATATTTTGTTACAATACTTACAGACGAAGACGCTTAAAAACCCACTAGCCATGACCCAAAATTCATCTCAAAAACCTATAGTTATTTCTCCTTCCATCCTATCAGCAGATTTTAGCCGTCTAGGTGACGATATTCGCGCCGTAGACAAAGCTGGAGCAGATTGGATTCACGTTGATGTAATGGACGGACGTTTTGTACCTAATATTACAATAGGTCCTCTGATTGTGGAGGCGATTCGTCCGATTACAACTAAGCCACTGGATGTCCACTTGATGATTGTGGAACCAGAAAAGTATGTAGAAGGTTTTGCTAAAGCTGGCGCTGATATTATTTCCATACACGCAGAACATAACGCTTCCCCTCACTTACACCGTACTCTGGGACAAATCAGAGAACTCGGTAAAAAAGCTGGAGTTGTCCTTAATCCTGGTACACCTTTGGAGTTAATTGAATATGTCCTAGAATTGTGCGATTTAGTGCTAATTATGAGCGTTAACCCCGGTTTCGGTGGTCAAAGCTTCATTCCTAGTGTAGTTCCTAAAATCCGCAAATTGCGTCAAATGTGTGATGAACGCGGTTTAGATCCTTGGATTGAAGTTGACGGGGGACTAAAAGCTAATAATACTTGGCAAGTTTTGGAAGCAGGAGCTAATGCTATTGTAGCGGGTTCGGCTGTTTTCAATGCTCCTGATTATGCTGAAGCGATTACCAATATCCGTAACAGTAAGCGTCCAACTCCAGAATTAGCAGCAGTGTAATAGCTGTCAGCCTGTAGGGTGCGTTATATTTATTCATAACGCACCATTACTATTATTAATTAAATGACTTGTGATCAAAATCAAAATATAATAACATATTAAGATGAATTATTTTGTAAATTCATGAAAATCAATGAGTACAATTTCTGTTAGTAAAGAACACATAGTGATCACTCCCGGAGTATGTGGAGGAAAACCACGCATTGCTGGACATCGCATCAAAGTTCAAGATATTGTAATTTGGCATGAAAGGATGGGAATGTCGCCTGATGAAATTATTTATCAACATCCTAGCATTACGTTAGCTGATGTTTATGCGGCTTTAGCCTATTATCATGATCATCGAGAAGAAATTAGACAGCAAATTGAAGAAGGCGAAAATTTTGCTAAACAATTACAAGGAAATAAACCATCTTTAATTGAAAAAATCTTAAAGGGTGAAAGTGTCAAACAAGATTAAATTTCACCTTGATGAAAATGTTGGTAATGCCATAGCAACTGGATTGAGAATACGAGGAATTGATACAACAACTTCGCCAGAACAAGGGCTAATTAGTGCATCTGATGAACAACAATTAGCTTTTTGTTTATCTCAAAAACGAGTGATTTTTACCTTTGATGATGATTTTCTGAGTTTAGCTTCTACAGGAATTGAACATTGCGGTGTTATTTATGCTCGCCAAAAGCGTCAGTCAATTGGAAAAATTATTAGTGATTTAGTTTTAGTTTGGGAATGTTTAGAACCTGAATATATGTATAATAATATTGAATTTTTGTAGTTCAGTTAATAAAATTGTAGTTTGGGTTAAGTAGTAGATTTTTCATACAAAAATCATGTAAATCTCTGTAATTGACAGACTTCTAGATTATTGAATCAAGCAATCAGGTGGTTAGGTACTGGCGAAGCTAATACCCTAATCAAAACTAATGTAGGGCTTACGCAAAATTAATAATTAACGTAATTACCTCATTAAGAGCGATATTGAAGTAATCACCTAAATTTCTGGGATTGCTTCTCTGCAAAATTTTCACGCTATGAAAAGTTCTGTTTCCGTAGTCTGTATATTTTTTTGTTTTTATATTAAGTATTGACATTATTAGTAGTTGGGGTACATAATATGTACATGATATAAAATAGAGCCACTGTATAAATTTTTTTGACATATTTTATTTACTTTGCTATTATTGGAGCATGGGTAGTAAAACTTAACCTTTAACATCCATAAATTAAATGTCAGCCTACGTGGTAGCAGCGCTGACATATATCTCTCATATATTCTTCCTGATTTTGACGAATCACGAAGTCCAATTCCTTACAACAAACAGGAGTCAAATTTATTATGGCACAAAATGCCAATCTTCAACCACTTCATTTTGCAATCAGCAACTTTGAAGTTTTGGAACATCTAGAAATCACAGTCAAGGTAGACTTGGGACTCATTAACCAAGCACCTCCCAAAAAATCTCTCACTGTTACAGAGATAGCCTACCATCTTAGTCAAAGGACTGGAGAAAACTGGACTTCTCGCCGTGTTAATGAAATGCTGGAAAATATGAAGTACCAGCAAAAGCATTATTGGCAATGGGAACCCACTATTAAAGGTAAGCAGTTTGCAGACTTCAGTAGTCGAGTTCTCAAATGGAGTCCAGAAGTCATCAACTTAATTTTGCAACAACTACCTCAGCAGTTGAGGTTAGCTGTCTAAAGCATATTTTTGAAGCTTGATTTCGCTTTATATTCTCCCTTATGAGACTTACCATTTGCGTGAGTCTCTGATGGGGATATATTGATACACGCTTAATTATCACCCCTAGTCTGTAGGGTAGGTTAAGCGCATTTATGCTAAAATGCCATTACCACACTCTGTAAGGAGTTTTCTGTATGGCTAACGTTACTTACGATGAAATTTTTGGAGCAGTATTAACTTTACCTCCTCTATACAGAGCGATGCTTGCTGAACATCTTCTCAAAAGTCTTGATGAAAAGGAGCAAATTCAACTGGCCACACAGTTATTGCAATGGGTAGAAGTAAAGATTAATAAAGAACCTCAGTCTATGCCAAATAAAAGATTACGACAGCCAGGACTCGGTTTAGGTTCTTGTGTATTCAATGATGACTTTGATGATCCACTACCTGATGAGTTTTGGCTTGGTGAAACATAAAATTACTATTCGATACCCACACTTTTATGTGGTGGCATAGCGAACCAGACCGTATACCTAGAGAGACGCTAATATTACTTCAAAATCCTAATAATGAGTTACTTCTAAGCATCGTTAGCCTATGGGAAATGCAAATCAAAATTCAGTTAGGAAAACTAACTCTTAGAGATGATTTAGAACTTATGCTAAAGACTCAGCAGGAACAAAATAATATTAACTTAATATCTATAACTTTTCTCCATATTCTAGAACTAAAAAACTTACCTCTACACCACAAAGATCCATTTGATAGACTTCTAATAGCTCAATGTAAAGTTGAAAATGCAACATTAATTAGTCGAGACTCAGTTTTCCAGAACTATGACTGTCCTGTAATTTGGTAATCGCTAACGCTAACTCTTCTAGTATAAGTGGCGATCGCAAATCGCTCTATGGAAATCGCTAACTTATCATTTTTCTTTGTTTTATTCCTTTGCAAAATCAGTTAAGATGAATCTTATCACTCTAGGTAAATGACTATGAGATGGGAAGAAGTTTGTGAAAATAAACAATTACAAGATTTACCCTTCAAGATTGAATTGAATAAATGGGGGCAAATCATCATGAGTCCTGTAAAGATTAAACACTCATTTTATCAAGGAAGAATCCAACGTCTATTAGAATCTTTATTGAAAACTGGTGAAGTCATGCCAGAATGTGCAATTAATACATCAGATGGAGTTAAAGTTGCTGATGTAGTTTGGTGTTCAGACCAAAGATTTGATCAAATTCAAGATGAAATATCAGCTTCTATAGCCCCAGAAATTTGTATAGAAGTTAAATCCACTGGTAATACCTTTGAGGAAATGGAATTTAAGAAAAAATTATATTTAGAATCTCAAGCAATTGAAGTATGGTTATGTAATGAACAAGGTCAAATAAAATTCTATAATGAACAAGGTGAACTATCACAATCTTTGTTAGTTCCTGACTTTCCTAACCAAATTAAACGATAATTCTAGAACTTACGCGCTGTGCAAATCAATCATGATATGCTTTCACCAAAACACCTTATTTCAGGCGGCAATTAATGCTATTTTGACCGATAAATCAACTGTGAGGTAGGGGTTTAGCAGTGCTCATAGGTGTCAAATTAACGTAAAACCTATAGCCCGACTGGGAATGAATTCCCAGTCTAATAGCAAAAGTCATCTAAAGATGACTGAATATCCCGAAAATCTTTAGTCTACTTCAGTAGACTTCGGTTATTAGCCCTGAACTTCAGTTCTGGGCGGGTGTGGAAACCAACAAATAAGCCATCTGTAGCCTAAGTTGACACCAATGAGCAGTGCTAAACCCCTACGATAAATGTGGTTTTTACAGCCATACATATTTAATTTTTTTATCAATGCGTAAGTCCTAAATTCTATATCAACTATTTGATTTTTGGGAAAATCAGCCTATTTAATACCAAATATATTAATTTTATGGATGTAAAAAAATCACTCTTTCTCTCCTCGTCTTTCTCCTATTTCTTGTTCTAATTCTTCCCAAGATTCTAGCGGAGGTTGTTCTTGCATAATTTCTTGACGAATTGCCAACAACTTTGCCCCTAAAGATGTTTTAGGTTGATAGGAAGATAGAGTTAGCTGATTTCGATTTTCTTCAATAAGAGTATTAACCAAATTTAATACCTGAAGTTGTTTTTCAGAAGGTAAAATGCGCCATTTTTCTAATAAAATTTGTTCGGTATTCATGGAATTAGTTTCCTCTAAATATAACTGAGTTTATTTCATAACTTAAAATTCAGAAAAATACAGCTTGCAATCCTCGGATTTCTCAAGATATTCTAACAAATTCCTAAAATGCTTGTGGAATTTACCTTTTAAATTTTGAGTTTTGTGTACCTTCCGGCAATCATAGGCTCTATAATAAAATTGTTTAATCTGTCACCCCTTCTTTAAATATGACAACCAGCGCAACTATAAACAAAGTGGACTACCTCCGCATCAGTTTAATTGATCGCTGTAACTTTCGTTGTCAATACTGTATGCCAGCAGGTGCAGAACTTGACTATATCGTCAAACAGCAATTATTAACTGATAAAGAACTGCTTACCCTCATTCAAGAAGTCTTTATCCCTGTTGGTTTTACCCGCTTTCGCTTAACAGGTGGTGAACCCTTACTTCGTCCTCATGTAGTTGATTTAGTCGAAAAAATTGCTCATCTTCCCGAAACTCAAGATTTAGCAATGACTACAAATGGATTTTTACTTGCTCCCATTGCCCAAAATCTCTATGATGCAGGTTTAACAAGAATTAATATAAGTTTAGATTCTCTAGATCCACATATATTTGAAGAAATAATCGGTAATAATGGACGTGGACGCTGGCAGCAAGTATGGCAAGGAATCCAGTCTGCTTATAAAGTAGGATTCAGCCCATTAAAATTAAATGTAGTCGTAATTCCTGGCGTTAATGACCATGAAATCTTAGATTTGGCTGCTTTAACCATTGATAAACAATGGCACGTCAGATTTATTGAATTTATGCCCATTGGCAACGGAGACTTATTTAGCGATCGCGGTTGGATATCTTCAGCGGATTTACGTCAATCCATTCGTGAGCGTTGGGGCTTAACAGAATCCCAAATTCGCGGTAATGGACCGGCTGATGTCTTTCAAATTCCTGGTGCTAAAGGAACAATAGGATTTATTAGTCAAATGTCAGAATGTTTTTGCGATCGCTGTAATCGGATGCGTTTAAGTGCCGATGGTTGGCTACGTCCCTGCTTATTAAACGAAACAGGTCAAATTGACTTAAAAACAGCTTTACGGGCTGGCATGAGTACAAATGAATTGCAAGCAGAAGTCAGAAAAATTTTAAATATTAAATCAGAAATAAACTTTAAGCAACGCGACTCTGGTACTGTCGGCACATACACCCGTACTATGTCGCAGATTGGTGGTTAGTCATTGGTTATTGGTCATTAGTCATTAGAGGATTCCACAAAAAGATAACCAAATCTTGTGGGATGGGCATCTTGCCCGTCCTGATATTATTATTAAAATGCCTGCATCACAAGAAAATTTGGGATATTTTTTTATTTGTAAGTTTCTTAGTCATTAGTTAGTTGTTGGTTGTCAGTTGTCAGTTGTCTAATAAGCACTGACCACTGACCACTGACCATTGACTACTACGCTTGACGTGAGTAGTATTCCACCACGAGTAGTTCATTAACTTGTAATGCTACCCATTCCCGTTCAATTACACTATTGACCTTACCAGACAACTTAGTTTTATCAAACTCTAGATGACTAGGAAGGTTAGCTAAACCGGGATATTGCAAATTAGCTTCCACTAACTTCTTAGAAGCTTCTCTGTTTCTCACAGCAACTTCTTCACCAGGACGGCACTGATAGCTGGCAATATCTACAACGCGGCCATTAACAGTTAAATGACCGTGATTCACCAATTGACGGGCGGCTGGGATTGTGGGAGCCATACCCATCCGGAAAACGGTATTATCCAGGCGCATTTCTAACAATTGCAGTAACACCTGCCCAGTAGAACCAGCAACTCGTCTGGCTTTACGAACATAGCGGAGCATTTGTTTTTCGGTTAAACCGTAGTTCATGCGGAGTTTTTGCTTTTCCTCTAGACGGATAGCATACTCAGAGCGCTTTTTACGGTTTTGGCCATGCTGTCCTGGGGGATAAGCACGTCTAGCACTCTTCCGAGTTAAACCTGGTAATTCGCCTAAACGACGGACAATTCTGAGGCGGGGTCCTCTATATCGGGACATGAGTTTCCTTAATTTAATCCTTCTAAAATTTTATTCAGACCTACCATTATGGCATAGTTCCCAGAAGCATAGACATTTATAGCTAAATTGTCTTTTATTCACCATTAATATTCAGATAAATCAATCCGTTAAATTTACCAATTTTCGGTAAATTTCTGGTGATTGCACCGTGGTAGAAGATTGGGAGCAGATTCTACGGTAGCATAACCTTGGTTGAATCGAAAACGGTTATGTTAAAAAGCGAAAAAAAAATGAGTAACTTTGGGAACAAACAAACAAATTATTCCTTCAGAGCATTTACAGCATCATTTATAACTATAGGTGGATTACTAACCAGTAGTTTACCTACTATGGCTGTTACCGATTCATATCGGAATGACTATCGGGTTTGTGCTGCTCAACTATTGAGCGTAGGTGTCAGCAAAAACCAAGCATCTCAAAGTTGTGCCTCTGCACTGAGACCACGAGAGTTATCCTCATGTGTAGCAGAAATTCATAAGCTTACACAAAATACACCTGTGGATGCCCTTTCTTCCTGTCGTCAAGCTCGCCGTCCACAGGATTTAGCAACCTGTGTAGTTAGCATTAGTAAAAGTTATCAGGGTTCTGAAAATTCAGCTACTTTAACATCCTGTAGTCGCAGTTTGTTACCAGTAACCTTTGCTGAATGTGTAGTTGGTTTACGTCGAGAAATTGATTTGAGTCCTACTCAGGCATTAGATACTTGTATTGATGCCAGTGAAGGATCTAGCGGTTCTGGCGCGGTGTCTACAAAGCCCTTGGGTGTTAACCCTAAATAAGAGACTTTCGCCTTACCCCTCAATTCCTATAATTAAATAGATTCATAACTGTAGGGTTGGTAAATATACCACCCTACCCCACATAAAAATTGTGTTTTCTATTCATCTTTATTACCAACAACCATTTGCAATATCATCGGTACTCCTCCCTCGTGGTGATATTTATCCCCCCAAGCCCTAATGATTTCGTCTAATTCCTCCATTGCTCGATCAATCTGATCCGTGGGAATATCCAGTTCTTCCACAGCCCGCATCGTGTTTGGTTTACGTTCTGCCCAATATTTCATCATGCGGAAATACCGAGCCGTATCTTCTACCATCGTGTAAGTGCGTTCTTGATCATCAGCAGGAGCATAGAACGGACGAGTAAGAGCATAAAATGGCATTCCCCACGGACAATCAATGCGTGTTACCGTTCCTGAATACAGTAGACGGCGCTTGATATGTTCCGCTAATGCTTCACTCAAGGGCATCTGATGCTCAGGGGGTAGTTCTTCCTGCGATCGCTTATGGAGAAACTCAATTAACTCCATAAATTCAAATGAGGTGACTAGCTTGGCATCAGGAAGATGTTCAGGGAGCTTTTGCTCAATTTGTTTTTTCTCTTCACTGGTTAGATTTGTACCGGGAACACGGGATCTTCCTGGTATCCAAGGATATTTTTCCATCCAGACATAGGGAAGTTGGATCAGATAGCGAGGTTCTTGAGAACCCAGCATTTTTAGAAGTTTGCCCTCAGTTAAAGCAAGTCTGACTTCTTCAACAATGATTTTAACTCGTTTTGGCTCAAGGTGATGTAAATGTCCAGTCATTCGCAGGTTTTGCCCCTGCTCTAGATAGGTCATATAAATTGCACACTTGGCTGCTGTTGCGGCTGCATCTAAAAATGCTCCATGCCTGTGACCACTGGTACGCATGGCACTGAAGGCTAGATAAAGCATGATCTGATCCATCGCACTAGGGCCAAGACGCTTGATCAGATCGATGTCGTTGGTCATATTCTACAGACGGATAAATGGCTTGTTTACAAGTGTGATATTCAAATCAAACTATGAATTATACACCCAGTTGGACACAAATAATTTAAATCTAAATTTCAACCTAAAATTACTGTTTGACTCGGGAATTTTTAGGTGATAAATGTTGGGGGTGTGAATTGGTAGTTTCTCGCGTCTGACTAACTAACCCCCTCCCCTGGTATGACTCGAAGACTTTAAGATACCCAGGGTGTTGGGATGCAGGAGTATAGGGTAAAACGGAGGAACGTTAGATGATTTGTATTTTGTATCTAAGAAACTATTATAACTTCCTATTTCTGAAATATCCATACATTTTTCAAATAATTTTTCGGGAATGGGGAATAGGTAATTGGTAATTTTTCTTTATTCTTTCTCTTTTCTCCTAAACTCGGTGACTCCACAAGAGGGGCAACCACGGGGGGATTGCCCCTACGGTGACTCCACAAGAGGGGCAACCACGGGGGGATTGCCCCTACGGTGACTCCACAAGAGGGGCAACCACGGGGGGATTGCCCCTACGGTGACTCCACAAGAGGGGCAACCACGGGGGGATTGCCCCTACGGTGACTCCACAAGAGGGGCAACCACGGGGGGATTGCCCCTACGGTGACTCCACAAGAGGGGCAACCACGGGGGGATTGCCCCTACGGTGACTCCTATTTAGATGGTTGTGGCTGATTGGGTGTTTTTTTCCAGGTAATACTTGCTGTACCAATCGTCACTAAGATAACTCCTATAACTTGGACAATATCTAGAGATTCTTGGAGCATTACACCAGCGAAAATCACGGTTAAAATGGGGACTGTAGCTCCAATCAAAGATGAGTAGGGAGAGCCTAGTTTACGAATACCAAAATTATTGAATAAGTAACCGCATAAAGTCAGAACACCTAATATAAAAGCACTTAATACCAGTTCGAGTCCATTAGATGAGTTAATTGCTAAAGCTAAATTACTGGGTAAAGGGATAATTAAGCAAATAAAACTTAATAACAACATGGTAGTGAAGTTAATTAAAGTCAAAGATACCGGATGTAATTTGAGTTTAGTGGCGCATATCCTGGTAAAAACGACGTACATTGCAAATGCTACCCCAGAGAAAATAGCTGTAATGCTTCCTAATGAGGTATTATTCACCCCTATAGACTGATTAGCTAAAATCAACAGTTCACCACAAAAAATTGCCGCCATTGCCCCAGTAATCAGTACATTAGGACGTTCTTGAAATAGAAACCACGACAGAAACACACTCATAACTGGATAGATAAAGAAGAGGGCGATCGCCATTCCTGTTGTGACTTCACCAATAGCAATATAAATAAGTACCTGTGATAAGAATAACAAGCAACCGCTAATGATTGATAAAAATAAAGCCTGTTTACTTTTCTGCTGAATAGGGGTTGCATTTGCTCGTAATGAAGTAAATAAATTTTCTAGCTCTTGCCAAATAGGAGGATGTAATATGGGCGATAAAAGTAACATTAATGGCACAACCACTAATAAACGTAGCATCAAAATCAAGAAAATATTACCCAATGTAGGTAAGATTAGCTGCTGTGTTGGTAATCCTCCCAAGGAATTAGAAGCTGTAAAGAAAATCGCTTTAATGGCTACGTTGTAAAGAGACGAAACCACTGTAGACAAAGAGATCAAAAGAAAACCTATCTGTAATTCTGACCAGTTAGGAGATGTGCGGGATCTTTGTTGTCTGGGAGTAGTTTGTTCTCTGGGAGTAGTTTGTTCTCTGGGATTTATTTGTTGTCTGGGAGTAGTTTGTTCTCTGGGAGTTGTTTGTTGTTTGGATGTTGTTTCCCGTCTTAATTTTGGTGTTGGTGGTCGTCCTGTTGGTAAATTAGGAGTTAAAACAGAACGTGGTTCAGATGGGGTATCTCCCAGGGATGGTGCTGTTAATACTTTAGAAGTCAAAACAGCAGTCGGTTCAAGGTTTTTGTCTTCCTGTGATGTATCTGGATTTACGAAAGAACTAGGTTCAGGATTTTTGTCTTCTGGTATTGCTGTTGGTAAATCTAGATTTACGAAAGAACTAGGTTCAGGATTTTTGTCTTCCGGTATCACTGTTGGTAAATCTGGATTTACGAAAGAACTAGGTTCAGGGCTTTTATCTTCCGGTATCGCTGTTGGTAAATCTGGATTTACAAAAGAACTAGATTCAGGATTTTTATCTTCCGGTATCGCTGTTGGTAAATCTGGATTTACGAAAGAACTGGGTTCAGGGCTTTTATCTTCCGGTATTGCTGTTGGTAAATCTGGATTTACGAAAGAACTGGGTTCAGGGCTTTTGTTGGTTGGGGAAGATAATATAACCGCATTAGCTGCTGATGTAGAATCACCGTGTGGTAATTCATGGGGAATCAAAGTAACTGGTTCAACAATCATTCTTTGTGAGGATTTTTCCCCATTCCCATTTTGATAAGCTATAGCTTCGCCACGTGGGCTATTAGGTAGTTGTAAAACAGTGAGTGCGCCTCCTGTTACTACCTTGACAGAATTAGTGTCTCGATTTTTTTCTACCTCACCTCGCAGACGATTCACAAATTCTGCTAATATTACCTCCCCTTGCTGTTGTTGGCTATACATCCGTGACAACTGTTGAGAAAGATCACCTTGATAGTTTTTGAGTTCTTGTAATAGTGAACTAAAGGCAATAGTGACGGTATCATCCAGACTGTCTAGCATATTATTGACATTCTGTTCGATTTCATTAACTGCATTATTACCTAATTGAGTATTTTGAAGCGCAGCTTGATCAGAGGGGTTATGCTCTACGGCTTGAGTAGCTAAAGTTTTCAGTGACGATTGTAATTGAGAAGATATATGTTTGGCTAAAACTTCTGCTAATTGACGGATTAACACCTGCTGCTCAGTGATTTGTCGTGATTGTTGTAAATGCTCCTTTTCCTCAATTAACTTTTGAATATCGTTAGATAATCGGTTTTTTTCAGTTTCTAGCCGTTTTACGTCTTCCTGCAACGACCTCAGCACATTTTGTTGAAGATTTTCTAAATCCTCAACTACATCCCATAGAGCATTTTCAGCGGCTCTGGATAGCTCACCTCTAATGCGTGGGTTTTCTGGTCGTTTCTCAAATCGCCCCATCAGTTTCTAGCCTCTAACACCTTGATGATTAAGTTGCTTCCCCGGATACCAAATCAAAACTTGTATTAAGTTTCTTTGAGAAAACATCGGAAACTGCACAATTTCACGGAACTTATAAATTTAATTAACTTATACAAGATTAGTCCCTATCATTTTTTAGAGAATGATAGTTATAAAAGTCTTACATATTAAATACCTAACTACAAGCATCAAATCAGTGCGGAATGTGTCTTGCTTGACAGTTGACATCATAAGACCTCGCGGTATGCGGGAAACTCAGTCCCTTTAGGGCTGGGTTACTGACAATTAGAGACTATCAAATTATGTCTCTCCTAATAGATCATTGTAGTTAATGAGCAGAAATTATGCAAAAATCCTCTCCGCGGGGAGAAGATGTTATAAACCTCGGAAATTTAGTGCCAAAAAGTTGCCATAATCTTGAAAATAGCGGCACTGAGGGCGGCGCTGATAGGGACTGTAATTAACCAGGCAGCGGCGATATTTTGGATAGTGGAAAATTTTATTGATTTAATATTTTGTTGTACCAGTCCAATACCCACAACTCCACCGACAAGGGCGTGGGAGGTGGAAACGGGTAAACCCAAACGGGAAGCCAGTAAGATTGTGACGGCTGTGGCCAGTTCGGCACAAAATCCGCTGCTAGGTTCTAAGGAAATAATATTTTCGCCAATAGTAGCAATAACTTTTTTACCCCAAACGGCTAAACCGGCCACAATTCCCATAGCACCGAGAACCAGAATCCACAAGGGGATGGTGAGTTCATCACTGGGGACTCTACCTTGTTGATAAATGTAGGAAATTACTGCTAAGGGAGCGATCGCATTACCAACATCATTAGAACCATGAGCAAAAGCGACAAAGCAAGCACTCAAAACTTGAAATTTAGCAAATAAACCTTGAATTTTCGGTTCAATTTGACTATTTGCTAATTGTCGCCAACTGATCAAAGTCAGGCTAATTAAAGCTATCCCACCCGTAAATAAGGTAATGTCGTGAGGCGGAATATTAAATCCCTGTTCAACTAAAAACAGGCTTAGGGGTTGAGTGAGTGTGGGGAGAACAATAATGCCAAATACACTCAATAGTATTGTACTTAACCAGGGAATCCATTCCTGTAAATGGTTTAGAGGATGGGGTTGGTTAAAAATCCAGTGTTGAATTAGACTATAAAATCCAGCGGCGATCGCTCCACTAATTATTGGTGTTAAAATCCAACCAATGGTGATTAAACCAATGGATGACCAATCTATTGCCCCTACTCCTAATGCTACCCAACTAAAGCCAGCGATCGCTCCCACAATGGCGTGAGACGAAGATACAGGTAAACCCCTAGCTGTGGCAATTTGTAGCCATACCCCACCGCTAATGAGTACCGCTATCATCCCCATGACTAAAGCTTGTGGTGTCGTAGCGAATAAAGCCGGATTAACGATTTTTGTGCTAAGAGTAGAAGTTACCTCTTGTCCAAACAAGACAGCCCCAAGAAACTCTAACACCCCAGCAATAATGATTGCTTGTTTGAGGGTGATAGCCTTAGAACCCACAGAAGTTCCCATGGCATTAGCAACATCATTTGCACCCAAATTCCAGGCGACGTAGAAGGCTAAAAAGGCGACTATCGCGGTTTGTATTTCCATAAAACAAATCATTCACACCTATTAACAGGTAAAAATTGTGATGAATGATTTATATTTTCCCTGTTTTTGGCTGTTAGAATTCGAGCGAGTTAGGAAACTCGACAAAATAGTTAACAGAACTTAATTTTATCGGAAAATCGGGTGAAAATCTCGAACAATAATTACTGGGATTTTACTCACAAAACCGTGAGGACAAGCTTGAGAAACTTGATCTATCTATCACTTCAGCTAAATGTCTCTTCTCAAATCCCAACTGATAGCTTTTAACCATATTCCCCAAGGACAACTCCGAGTCATAGATGTTGCTTGTGGTAATGGATAAACACTAAAGTTAATGAGAGAAACTTGATCTAAAGTGATAAGTTGACAAATCCAAATAAAAGTTCTCTTTTCCCTTGATTCCGGTGATTATTCCCACCTGTTAATACCCAAACATTGAACCCCAAAAGCGATTATGAAGGGCGAAGTTAGTACGTGTATTAGTGATTTACTCACCAATACACGCCAAGGTTTGAGTAATTACCGGATGTTTTGATGAAATATTGAACAATTTTCGAGTTTCGAGAGATGAAGTGCCGTAACTGTCTATGTTTTTAGCAGAGAAATTGAAATACTGATAGCTTGCGTAGTGATGCAGGAGCTATACTACTGAGGATAGATATAGTGATGTAACTGTGTATATCTGGTATCAGTCAAAGGAAAATTTTGAACAAGCGAATCAAACAAGTGTAGTGCTGTAACTGTCTATATCGTCTCAATTCAAGAAGCGTTATGCAGGATACGAAAGATCCAATAATCCGGTAATATCATCTCGCTCGTTGCAGGTCTTATCCTCCAACTATTAAATAACAGAACCGACATTGCCAAGTTATCCATCCAAGCCTCTGCGACCACTACCTCGATGAGGATTGGGTTTTTCAGGTTGATTGGGGCTAGGTTTGGAGTTATCAGCGAGGTTAAACCTCTGGTTTACCAAAGGTGAAAGCTGAGAATCCGACTTAGCCATTGATAGAGGGGAAAAACGAGTCTGTACTGCTTCGCAGTTGAAAGCTAAGGAGCCACATACCAGACTCGATACTAAAAGTGAAATGGCAGCACGCATAGTAGATGTCTATTTTAGAACTCTCTACTTCACTAATACTTAACTTTTATATGTCTATCCGGAAAATTCGCAAAAAAGTATTGTATTTTACTGAATAAAAGTTCATTTTATACTTCCTCAAGATGCTCAACAAGTAACCAACTTCCAGACAAATTTGGCCGCCCCCAAATCTTGAGCATTTTTTCTGGGGGAAAAGCTTGTAGTGCTTGATCTATATGCGATCTAAGCGTTACAAGCTGCCAATTTGTCGTAGTTAAATTGGTGTTTTCTGTAATATTAAATTGGTAGTTTTGCCAATCCAGTCGTTGGAATTTGCCTGTAAAGCAGTCGAGGTTTAATTTATGATCTTCCTCCACCGAAATACCAGGGCAGTTACCATCAGCAGGATAAGCTTCTGGATGGTCTAAATAATAAGTTTGCCAGTACAACCAATCGGGATGATTAGTTAATAAGTTAAACAAGGGAACAATTACGCCAGGTGCATAGTCGTCTGTCAATAATGCAGCCTGCAAACTCTTCACTGGTAAATCCCTGGGTTGACATTCTAGCACAATACAAAGACTTGCTGCCATACCTGCCGCTTGTCCGATTCCCATGACTACTGGTTGGAGTCTAGTGGCCCCGTTAGCGATGTGAGAAACGGAAATGTTCTTTTCGCAAACCAGTAAACCATCTGTACTTGCAGGAATCAGAGCGCGATAAGGGATAGTGAAGGGTGTTCCTGTCCATCTTCCACCCCAACGAATAGATTTAGGTTGCAGCGAAAACTCAACACCGGGATAATGATGATCGTTGGCATAGTTACCGACAGCAATAGCATCAAGAAATGGTAATGCGGTATTACTGTTGGCTAAAGGCAAAATATCCTGTTCACAAACGGTAGTTAAGCCTACTAGACGGCGACTTTCCCGATAATAGGGATGGAGGGCAAAAGCGGAGTTAGCACTGGGGAAAAGGTTTTCTGCTAGTCCGTAACGCCTACCCAACTCCGTTTGAATGAAGTGAGCAAAATTCTGACTGTGCCAAAAACATTCTTGCACAAATTCGCGCTTTTTTACATCCGCATCTAGCAACCGATTGGCATTTTGGCAGTAATCGTTGCCCGCAATAGGCCAGTTAATCATAAATTGATTTGCTGGTAAGCGTCCGTAGTTCAAAAACTTTTCTGCACCATAGTTATCCCAAGCTCCTGTAAACTGAGATGGATCGTAGTTAGGGGCGGGGGGAATTACTGGAGCGATATTTTCTCCATAATCTTCCATGACTACTACCCAAGTTGGTGCTTGGACTGGATAGGTTTGGGTAAGAGTGTTAAAATTTGCTGGTGCGCTGGGTTCTCCCCATTCTGACTGCAATTCCCAACCCCAACGGTAAGGTACTTCTCCTAATGCTAATAAGTCTCCTAATTCTGTACCATCAAGAATAATTTTGGCGTTGACGGTGAAATCTGCAAAGCGGACACCTGTAATACAATCTTGGGTTCGCAAAACTGCTAATGGGACTTGTCCCGAAATCCATTGAAGATTAGGTAATTCTCGCACCCAATCGGCAAATATTTCTGCACCTATTCGTGGATTATAACTGAAAAAGCTGACCCAACTGTTATCTAATCCCCCTGGTTGTCTACGTTGCAATTCTTGTAAAAAAGCTCCCCATAAACCTGTTTGCAATGCTTGTAATTCGTTTCCGTCTGGTGCTGATACGCCGGCAGAGGTTAACATTCCCCCTAACCAGGAAAATTCACTGACTAAGATTGTGTTTACTCCTCGTCGTGCTGCTTGGATAGCGGCCGCTGTTCCACCGGTTCCTCCACCGACGACTAGGACATCTGTTGTATAGGTTTGATTCATAATATTAAGTAAATTGGTTATGGGGTATGAGGAGACATTTATCACAGATCATCCTCTTGTGACTCAGTAGTAATGCTCGCTTTACTGGTTGGTAGTAATTTAACTTGTACAGTTGATATATTCAAGATATTTAAGGATAAATAAAATCTACCATGCGTCGAGACACCCTTTTTTATCAGCTATTTAAACAATTTCCCGGTTTAATCTTTGAACTGGTAGATCAAAAACCACCAGAAGCAGCAGAATATCAATTTGATTCTATAGAAGTCAAAGAGACAGCATTTAGAATTGATGGAGTATTTTTACCACCTGATCATGCTAATCCCAAAATAGCATTTTTTGCTGAAGTACAATTTCAAGAAGATAAAGATTTGTATCATCGGTTCTTCACTGAAATCATGACTTTTCTCTATCGTCATAAAGTTAGGTATGACAACTGGTTTGGAGTCATAATTTTTCCATCACGTAGTTTAGAACCATCTAATTACCTCATTCATGATATATTGGTAGATAGTTACAAAGTCAAGAGAATATATCTTGATGAATTAGGAAATTTAGAAGACCAATCTTTAGGAATAGGGTTAATGTTACTAACCAATACTCCTGAAAATAAAGCCAAAGAAGCCGCTAAAACTTTACTAAAAAAAGCCCAAAATACGGAGGTAGACAACGTAGAAAAACAAGCCATAATAGATTTAGTTACGAAAATAATGACTTACAAATTCAACAAATTAACTAGAGAGGAAGTAGAAGCCATGTTATTAGGACCAATTACAGAAGAACCCAGAGCCGTTAGAGACTGGAAAGAACTGGGAGCAAAAACAGAAGCGGTATCACTGGTTATACGACTATTAAACCGTCGCTTTGGTAAAGTTCCTGATGTTTTATTATCAAAAGTTGAGCAGTTTTCTATAGGAAAGATAGAAACATTAGCTGAAGATTTATTAGATTTTTCTGTGTTGCAAGATTTAGAAAATTGGTTGCAACAAAATCAATCTCATCAATAAAAAATAACCTCTCCCTAACCCTCTCCTAAGAGGAGAGGGAACAGGAAAATTCAAAGCCTCTCTCCTTGTAGGAGAGAGGTTTGGAGAGAGGTAAAATTATCAAACACCAGGAGTATCATCTATGAAATTATACAAATTATCCCATTTATTATTCTTTATAGCCAATAGCCAGGGAATAAATTCCCTGTCTGAAAGCTAAAGTCGGTTGAAACCGACTGAATGGAAGAATTTTTTAGTCCGTTTTAACGGACTTCTGCTATATAAATCAGGAGATAAAGCTGGTGCGATTAAAGATTTAGAAACTGCTAAACAACTATTTCAACAACAAGGTAATACACAAAATGCTCAAAAAGTACAAAAAATATTGAATAAATTGTAGCTACCATTATCTTTATTTTACCTTCTATCCTCTACCCATACATTAACCAACCCTAATCAAAAACAATCAAACTAACACCACAACGACTAGCTGCTGCTGCTAACCGAGAATCAAGAGTTGGTAAAGTTATCTGTTAGCTTCCACACCCGCCCAGAAATGAATTATGGCTTACGCCACGCTTCGCTATCAGGGCTAATAACCAAAGTTTACTAAAGTAAAGTATAGATTGATGGGTATTTTTAGTCATCTTTAGATGACTTTTGCTATTAGACTGGGAATTCATTCCCAGGCGGGTTATCGGGTTTACCAATAATTCATTCCCAGGCAGATTATCGGTTTTGGGTATGGTGAGTTTGTGTAAAATAAAAGTACCTCCAAAAACTGAAATAGCAGAACAAGCTCTTTTGTTCCAGCAGTTAGTTAATCTATCCAGCAAAGATGCTCTACACTTAGCTTGTGCGGTTTCTATTCAAGCCGATTTTTTCTTAACTTGTGATGATAGTCTCAGGAAACAAGCTCAGAAATTAGAGTTAGAAATAGCCATCATGAACCCAATTGATTATATTAGGAATAACGAAAACTATGGAAATCAATAATATCATGGATGATACAGAAATTAAAATCAAAGGCATCAAAGCACTATATGAATCTCTTGGTTCAGCAGCAGCTATGCGTTTTTTGACGTTGCTACACAAAACTCCTACTGATTATGTAGAAATCTCAAAAACGATATATCAAGATCAAAGTATTGAGGAAATTTTCGCTAGAGCAAAACAAAATTGGCAAGATTAATTATATCAACAAGCAATGGATAAACTAGAACAATATCGGAATATTATCAAAAAAATATTGACTATCATTCCCATCAAAAAACGTAAGTATCATTTTCCTACCTTTAAACTGGATGTCAAAGAAGAATATTTAGACAGAGAAAAGATTTATGAACAATGATTTATTATCAGAGTATAATTTTGATTATACTAAAGCTCGTCCTAATCGTTTTACCACTACTTCAGAAAAATCTATGTTACAAACCATTCCAGGAATCTATAAAAACGGCAAAATAGAACTTTCAAAAACACCCCAGGGAATTACAGAAAGCAGTGTTTTTGTGACATTCTTACCCACCAAACCCACCACTTGGCCAGAAATAATTATTAACCATGAAGGTATAGCAGAAAATATCATCTTTGAATCTTATCGAGATGAATTATTAGCACCTCAAGAAATAGAATTATAACTATGGGTTATCTACTGGATACTTGCGTAGTTAGTGATTTTGTCAAGGGAGAACAAAATACATTAAAGCAACTCAAATCAATTTCTCCTACTGATATTTTTATTTCATCTTTAACCGTGATGGAAGTAAAATATGGATTAGCAATTAATCCTCAAAAAGCCATTAAAATTCAGCCGTTAATTGAACCATTTTTAACTTCAATTACAATCTTACCTTTTAACTCACAAGAAGCAGAAAAAGCGGCAGAAATTAGAGGTATTCTGAAAATTGCAGGTTCTCTTATTGGTGCTTATGATGTACTCATTGCAGCAACCACATTAAGCCATAATTACATTATTGTTACATCCAATGTTAGAGAATTTCAAAGAGTACCTAATTTACAAATAGAGAATTGGCGACGTTGTGAATAATTGTCTCTGAATAGATTAGGATTGGTGTGTTTGCATATAATCTCTCAATAAAGCATTGATTTGATTTTGATAAGATTCTCCCTGAGATTTAAACCACTCAATCACATCTACATCAATATTCAACATTACTGATTCTTTAGTTTGTATAGATTTTGTCCGACGATGGACAGTTGCTTTGGCAAATTGAGAGGGGGTAATCTCTGGACAGTCAGAAAAATCAATATCTTCATCTTCCATTGTCTCTAATCTTTGCCAATCAGTTAGCGATTTGTTCAAAATAGGTTCGTTGTTCATATAAAGTATAATAGAATAGTCTTTGATTAGTTTATTAAGCAATATAAAAGAATATATAGCAATCCTAAATGAATTATGAACACAAAGATCCCCGACTTCTTCAAGAAGTCGGGGATCTGAATCTTCCAGCAAAATTAAACTATGTTGACTACAGCTTTAAATGTGGTAATTTTCCAAGGTTGAATATTTTCCTCTGATTTAATACAATTCTCTAATAAATCAACAGGTTCTCCTAAACTTAAAACCTCACTTTTTAAAGATAAATCTGCTGTTTTTCCATGACATTCATAAAA
Source organism: Dolichospermum sp. DET69 (assembly GCA_017355425.1). Lineage (NCBI taxonomy): Bacteria > Bacillati > Cyanobacteriota > Cyanophyceae > Nostocales > Aphanizomenonaceae > Dolichospermum > Dolichospermum sp. DET69. The sequence goes on along the minus strand of CP070233.1, from coordinate 4,212,977 downwards.
GCGAATTATAAACTTTTCCAGATCATCTTCACTAGGTTTAAATGCCATTAAAATCAAATTATCTGCTGATAAATCTAGAAAACTTTGATTTTGATAACCATGCAAATTAGATTGATAATTTGCTGGGTTTACTAATACTTGAAGTGGCACATTTAACTCATAACCACGTTTCACAGTTTCTGCTTCTTCCCAACTGCCCAAATGAGGGTATAAACTATAAGTAAATTCGTGTATTCCTCTATCAGCTTGAGAGTCTGGCCAGTTGGAACTTCTGAGTAAAGTTAACCGCAGTTGACTAGATTGAGCATCATAACCATATTTGCAATCATTAAGGAGACTAACTCCGTATTTTCCGATTTCTGTATCTGTGGTTAAATCTGCCCAACGTAAAGCGGGGACTTCCCATTTTGCCTGTTCTGCGGGGGTTTGGGGGTTTATAGTCCGACGAATAGCACCACAGGGAATTTCATAAGTGGCAAATTCGGCTTGGAGATTGAGAGGAAAGGCTGTTTTAACTAATACCTGATTTTCTTGCCAATTTACAGTATTAGCTATTTGCAAAAGTCGTGAACCAAGTTCTAAAATGTAATCTTGACAGAATTCCGATTTCCCTAGTTGACGCACTACTCGCAAACGTTGGTGAATTTCTCCATATTCTGTCCATTGAATTGATTTTAATTTGGTTGCAGGTAGGGGTTTTGTATTATAATTAGGATCAATGTTCCAAGCGTCCCAATATTGGCCGCTGTCGGTAAAAGCTTGAAGTTGATTTCCCGCACCATTGATAATTTCCCGTTGTTGGATTTTGTCAAAGACGCTGGTTAAATCTCCGGTTTCGGGGTTAACTTGAATTTGTAGATATTCATTTTCTAAAATCCAGTTTGTAGGAAAGATTTTTGGTTGGGGAGAAACTGGAGAAAGCCAGAAAATACTGTAACCTATAGATGGAACTGTTGCGAAAAATAATAAAGTTGAATTTTCGCAGCTTTGAGATAAAATTTCTTTTCCTTCAATATCTAAAACTTTCCAGTCTGGGGAAATGGTGATAATTTTCCCTAAGTCAACACTAACGACTTGGGAACGTTCCCAGTTGAGAGAGTTAAAAATTATGACGGGAATACTTTCAGAATTGGGAGGTTGTGGTATATTGATTTTGGAAGTGATTCCTATTAATGACTCCTCTAGTATTTTTCTTCCCATTTTTTCCACTGCTTCCCATTCAGGTATTGCGTCTTCATAAACTTGGGTAATGGAAGAACCAGGTAAAATATCGTGAAACTGGTTAAATAAAACTTTTTTCCACGCGGTTTCTATTTCCGTTTTCGGAAATTTTGCACCACAAAGGATATTTGCTAAAGTTGCGAATAACTCAGCACTATATAATAGATGTTCAGATTGACGATTCCAGCGTTTTTGATCTGCGTGGGTAGTATAACATCCTCTGTGAAATTCTAAATAAAGTTCGTTTTCCCAAACTGGTAAATTTTGACTTTCAGATTTTATGAATTGAAGATATTTTTCAGAAGTTGTGAATTGTAACTTGGGGAAAATTGGGGAATGTTCCCAACGTCGTGCGGTTTCTAGCATATCACGAGTTGGACCACCACCATGATCACCTACTCCGGGAAGCCAAAGAGAATTTTGTAAACCTGTTTGAGTTTTCCACTCACAAGCATACTCGACCATTTTAACCGGTGCGATGGTTTCGCCGATAGGTGCGGACATGAAACTTAATGTTTGACTACCATCAGGCGATCGCCACCAAAATAAGCCATAATCAAATTTAGTTGTATCATTCCAGCGGAGTTTTTGGGTGACAAAGAACTCAATTCCTGCGGTTGCAAAAAATTGGGGTAACGTCGCACAAAAACCAAAGGTATCGGGAACCCAAACTACAGAAGATATTTTTCCAAACTTCTGGAGAAAATACCGCTGTCCATATAATAACTGACGAACTATAGACTCACCAGCAATTAAATTCAAATCTGGTTCTACCCAAAAACCTCCGAAAACTTCCCATTTTCCCGCTATAACTTGAGTCTGAATTTCTCGAAACAAGTCGGGACGGTTTTCTTCAACCCAAGTATACAACGCTGGTGTTGTATGAGAGAAAATTAATTCGGGAAAATCCTGCTGGAGTTTTAAAACCGACTCAAAAGTATTTTGTGCTGCTTTCCAAGTTTCCTCGACAGGCCATAACCATGCTAAATCTAAATGAGCATGACCTAATAAATATATATTTAATTTTTCTTTGCTGATAAATTCAGATAAACCTAAATAAGTTTCTCGTAAATTAACCAGATAAGTTTTCCAGTCTTGATTTTCTGCGTCTTGACGATTTGTGAGTTTTTCAACTTCCGCAGCTAAATCAGTAAGTTTTTCTGGTGCGGAATTTTCAAGAAGTATCTCTACAACTGCTAATTCATCAGCAATAAAACCAGCATCAGGATTATTGTAATCTGTTGACTCGTAAATTGCAAGCGATCGCATTAATGCCCCGTTGTCATGTCCCGGACTCACTAAGCGCAGAGCTATGGTAAACTCTTCTCCAGGAGTTACACTGGGACTGAGTAATACTCGCGGTGAAGAATCAAACAAATCACCAGTTAATACTAGCTTACCATTAACATATACTTCTGCCGCATCAGCCCACCACACCAAAGCCAAGCGCAAAGACAAACCCGTTAATGGAAAGTTATATAAATTCTGGGGAACAGAAAATTTTTGCACTAACCATAATACCTGTTTTCCCCCTTTCCAGGAAATATGGGCTTTTTCATTTAGCTCAACAGGTTGCCAATCAGTTAAACTAAATGGGATAAAATCAGTAACTACCCCGTCATTTTCTTGATACCTCCAGCTTGACTGGATATCAACTTGACAACAAGAACGTAAATTTTCAATTGCGGCGGATATAGATTTGGTATTTAATGAGGATACAGGAAGATTCATATTTCTAATAAAATAATATAAGTAATTGATATTGACGAAAATTAACAACTTGCTGGGAGTTTCATAACCTCACCCTACAACTTACACATAATTACCTACCATGTCTTCCGATTCTTCAAATCGCTATCAAAGCAAACTCTTTAACTTTGTCTACCAGCATACTCGGCGGTTGACACAAAAATGGGAAAGTACAGTCAAAAACTTACAAGTTGCAACTCAGGTAGGTGTAGGTTATCTACTCTATCCACTTTACCAATTATTGCAACAAAATGAAACAGGAAAACAATTACAGTCAGCAAATCCTCCAGCTAGTGACGCACCAATTCAAAATATATTAGATATAGTCAAAAATCTTCCTCCTGGAGATGGTGATTTACCAAAGTCCCAAAAAACAAATCCTTTGGCATTTTTAGGATCTTTGTGGGAGAAAGTTTTTCCCAAGCAAAATTCTCCAACTTCGGAAAATACACTCCAACAACATATACCAACAGTACAGGGAATTGCCGTAGAATTGCAAACCCGTAATTTGGTATTAGTGAGTGCGGATAATCGGATTTTTGATGTTTTCACACCTGGGCAAAATGTGAAATTAGCAGATAGAATTAATAGTGAAATTAGTGAATATCGGTATTCTTTACAATTAATTGCTCACCAGCAAAAAGAATTATTACCAAAAATTGATCAACTTCTAAATAAGTTAACTGATGAAGATTCTATAATAGCACAAAAATCTCTCCTAAATCCCATCAAATTTTTTGGATTTCTGGATCAATTAGTTGCTAATTTAGAAACTACAGCATTAGTACCTGTACAAAAACGCAGTCAGGAAATTATTCACAATTTAACTGTAAATAATGATAGTTTGCAACTTCAGAAACCTCAAATCTCTGATTTAATAGCAGCCGCGATAAATTACTTTTTTGGAGGAAGAAATAATTATCAAATTGGTGCAAATTCTTCTACTGAGAAAATAGCTACCAAACCTGATTATCAACCAATTTTAACTCCAAATAATCAGTTAAATAAGAGTGATGTTGTCGGAGATCCTTGGTTAACGTGGACTGATTTATTTGGAGAAATAAAAAAGAATATTGATCAAATAGAACCTGTATTTACAAGTATACCAGAAAAATTAGTTGATGATGGTGATGTTAATAATTTTCAACCACCTCAACCAAAATGGGACTTATTAAATAATCGCAGTAAAACAGATAAAAAAGTACCTAAATCTGAAAATGAGCAATTTCCCGAAAAAGGTAATAAAACCAGCCAGGAATTTAATTTTAAACCAGACTGGATTGATATTTCTGCCACATCATTAGGCTATGAAAAACACCCATTAGAACAAATACTTGAATGGTTAGATCAGGCTATATTATGGATAGAACAGATATTCACCAATATGATTTATTTCTTCAGAGGTTTATTGTTGGGTAGATAATTAACAAAAGTCAGGAATTGAGAAGAAAGAAAGAGTCACATTTAGAGGTTGTTTGAAAACTTTTTTCTGTGAGATCTGACACCCATAGATCCCCCTAAATCCCCCTTAAAAAGGGGGACTTTGAGGAATTTAGCCCCCCTTTTTAAGGCTACGGTGTACACACATCTCTAGACAGGATGCTAAACGTTATCCGATCCCCCTAAATCCCCCTTAAAAAGGGGGACTTTGAAGAATTTAGCCCCCCTTTTTAAGGGGGGTTGGGGGGATCTAAACGTTGTGGGGCAACTCTAGAAGACTTGTGTGTACACCGTAGCTTTTTAAGGGGGGTTGGGGGGATCTCGATTAATTCTGATACTTTTCAAACATCCTATTATCCGCGTTTATCTGCATTTATCTGCGTTTAATTATTCCGTAGTGGAGTTGGGATTTAAAATTCCACAATGACTGGAGTATGATCACTTGGTTGAACTAACTTCCGAGGTTCAACATCAATAGTGCAACTTTGGGCGCGTTCATACAAACTTGGTGTAAGATAATGATGATCTATACGCCAACCTAGATTACGCTTAAAAGCAGCGGTGCGATAATCCCACCAACTATAATTTTCTCCTTCGCTGTTAAATTTACGAAAAGCATCTGCAAAACCTAAACTGAGGATATCTCGTAAAGCTTGACGTTCTAAAACAGATGCCATAATGTGATTGTCTATCTTTACCTGATCATTAATATCTATATCTTCTAAAGCAATATTAAAATCACCACACATAGAAATAGCCGAATTTGATAATAGTAAAGTCTGTAAATATTCCTTGAGGATTTTTAACCAGCCTAACTTATATTCATACTTTTCGCTGCCGATAGATGAACCATTGGGAACATAAAGATTCACAATTCTTACTCCCTCAATTACACCTGAAATTACTCGTTTTTGTGCATCCCATTCTGATTCTATCTCCGGTAAAATATTACCAAAACCTACACTTACATCTGTTAAGGGTTGACGACTAATTAAAGCTACACCATTATAAGATTTTTGCCCGGAAATATACAGATAATAGCCTAAATTTTCAAACGCGATAAGGGGAAAGTCCTGATCTATGACTTTAGTCTCTTGTAAACACAAAACATCAACAGGATTTTCTGTTAACCAATTGATAACCTGTTCTAAACGAGTTCTTACAGAATTGACATTCCAAGTAGCAATTTTCATTAGTTAATAAATTGAGAAGGATAGTAAAATAATGTTAAATTAATTGTCTCAGAAAATTGGATCTTTATGATCCCTAAGATAGATGAATAAGGTCTATACTGGTTTATAGTTTAATAATGTTCTCCTAATTGTTCATGGGTTTAATAAAAAATATGAATTTGCAGAAACATCTGAGCAGCCAGTTAATTTAGCATTTATTGATAGTTTTTCATCAGAAATTTCTCCAAATTGGAGAATTGCGAATGGGGGGAATAAAAGACTGCAAAAGTGAACGGCATTACAGCGGTTCTTGATTGAGTGAGGTACATGAACCCCACCCCCAATCCCTTCTCCGCTCTTCGAGAGGGGACTATGATGTACTTCATAACAGCAGAAAGTGCTGTAAATCAAGATAAAAGTATAAGTTTGAATTGTTTAATGGTAATGCCTAGATTAATTTTAACATTACCTGGAGCTAATTTTTTAAAAGGAGGACATCGGTATGAGTATTATAGTTAACACCTGCCCCTGCTGTGGTGGTTCGATTTTGCGTCATGTCCGTCATCATGAGGTTTATTGGTTTTGTCTTTCCTGTAGACAGGAAGTACCAGTTTTAACTGTAAATGGTGTATCTAAGCCACTATCCAAGTTAGAAACTCGTAATCAAGAAGTTTTACCTCAAACTGCTTTGAGTTCTTAATTAGTACACTGCGGCGTAAATAAACCAACCATTTAAAATAGATGAAAAGCCTATTCTATTTCATCAGACTTTTAACTTCCGTCGTGCGGTACTAGTAACTTCGTTCCTACAAATTTATCTGTCCAGTTTTTAACAAAATTTAGGTAAATAGATGGGCTGAAATAAATATAAAATAATATTTTCGACTATGGGGGTCAAGAATCCTACCCCACAAGAACATTATACTTATTGTCTCACAAGGGTAGGTATTTTACATTGTCTTGAGGACAAGACTTGGGAAGGCAGACAAGGTCACAAGGGAGGAAAACCGGACAAGAAAGGGATGATTGGTCATAAAATAACCCATAAATCGAGTATTTTGTGGATAAAATCCTCCTTGTTTACTATCCCTCCTTGTCTTCCTGGTCTTGCTTTTACAGAGAATATTAAAAACCTACACCTGTCAGATACTTATTGTGGGGTGGGCATCTTGCCTGCCCATGTTATATTTAATTATGCCTACTTACTTAGAATCAGGTATTGCTAATTTTAAATACAAAGTATCCGCTGCTGCCACTCAAGACGGTACAAAAACGTGTTGAATTGATGCGAATATTGTGGTATAAACCATACTTATGGGCGCATACCCTACGCTCCTACTTCTTATTTATAGGTGAAAAAATTTGTTAGCAGCACTACTCTACGGACAAGAGGATTTACGCCTAGAACAAGTTCCTGACCCTACTCCCCAAGCCGGAGAGGTGGTGATTCAGGTGGAAGCAGCCACTACGTGCGGTACAGATTTAAAGGTATGGCGACGGGGTGGCCATGCTAAAATGTTGACACCACCGACATTATTTGGTCATGAAGGTGCAGGACGGATTGTTGCTGTCGGCGCTGGGGTGACGAATTGGCAGGTGGGAGAACGAGTGGTAGCAAATAATTCTGCTCCCTGTATGAAATGTTTCTTTTGTCAACGCCAAGAATATTCTTTATGTCCTCATTTAACTTGGAACAATGGTACATTTGCGGAATATATCCGAATTCCTGCTCCCATTGTTGGGCATAATTTATTACAAGTTCCCGATCATTTGCCCTTAGTATTAGCAGCGATGACTGAACCGCTGGCTTGTGTATTACATGGTATCAGTCGTTCCGGTGTTAAACCCCATGACCGAGTAGTTGTTTTAGGTGATGGGGCGATTGGGTTGATGTTTGTCGCGGTTTTAGCAGCATATACTCAAGTAATATTGTGGGGTGGTAATGACCAACGGTTAGAAATTGGTAAAAAGCTAGGTGCAGCACAGACTTTCAATTATCATCAAGTTACGGATATTGCCAACACAGTCAAAGAATTAACCGACGGCTGGGGTGCAGATGTGGTTATAGAGGCTACAGGTGTACCGAGTGTATGGGAAATAGCGATCGCTTGCGGTCGTCCTGGTGCAACTATCAATTTATTTGGTGGTTGTCCAAAAGATACCACAATTGCCGTTAATACCGAAAAATTGCATTATAGTGAACTTACTCTCAAAGGCGTATTTCACAATACACCAGAATATGTCAAAGCAGCTTTATCGCTGATTGCTAGTGGAAAAATTCCTTTTGACTTACTCATTAGTGAACATAGACCTTTACAGGATCTAGAACAGGTATTCATGGATATGAAGGCACGGAAAGTTATCAAAGTAGCGATGTATAACTAATTCAAGTTGCGAGTTATTAATTTTCCGAGATTTTTGAGTTTGTAGAGTGCGTGTAGTAGTTAAGGCGGTTAAACTGTTGTTTGAACAACTGGTTTTGCCCTTGAAAACTTCTAGAGTGAAAATTCTAACCCTTAACTAACTGGCAACTTACGTTAAAAAAATGCTCAAACAATCTTTACTAAAATTATTGATTTTACCTTCTTTTCTAATACCTTGGCTGTCAATAGAAATACTGCTAAATTCTCCCGTAAAAGCCTTACCTGGAGAAAGTACAGAAGATGTAACCTCCTGGATTCAAGCACATCCAACTCTACAGCCAAGACAGGGAGAACGATTATTTATAAGTAAAAGTGATACAGCGGCTCAAAGATTCACCTTCCAAGCCTCTGTATTACCTCCCGGTAGAGTCATATTTACCAAAGATCATGCTACAATCCGCACTGAGCGCATGACTATGTTCGATGCTGTTAATGGCATCACGTTACAACGTTTAGAAGAATCTTTGCGAGTAATTTATAATTTAGATGTGTATCAAGATTATAATGAGGCTCAAATTGTCTATCAATATCCTAATCAGAGTGATATTAATACATCCAGATTGGCAAAAACACCGATTCGGGAAGCCTTAAAGGGAGAATTGCGAGTGGGAGATCGTTATGCTTATTGGGTAGAAATTGCCAAACCCAGAGAAGGAAAAGCTATTACTGGTAATATCACGGTCTTACTCAAGGCCGATTTAGGTAAATTAGAAACAGAATTAAGAACCCGCTAATTTATAAAGTTTGCCACGTTCCAGAAAAAATACTTTCAGCCGCCAAGGAAATCCGGACTAAATCTTCATTAAGCAGAGGTGGCCAGTCCACACCTGCTTTTCGTCCTGCTGCAAAAAATCTTTGCGCCTTTATGGCTAACTGATATAACGCAAAAGCCAGTTCTCTATCTAAGTTAGGTGCTGTTTTCAAGGCTTCAAATACTACTTTTAAAGCTAACAGGGTGGAAGTAACTTGACCAGGAATAGGAGGTTTACCTTGTTGTAAGCGACTTAACAGAGTACCTGGATTATCTAGGGTTGCGGTCTGGTCTATGAGTAGTTTCCGGGCTATTTCGTAGTTCATGCTTCTAGCTAGTTTCCGTACTGTGCAAAAGTTACACTTTATTAATATATTAGAAGCATCTAGCCCAGGAAGGTTGCAATTTTTCCGAAAAATGGGTAATAGGTAACAGTAAAGAGTTTATTATCCTGATTTTGCTGTTTAATTTGGGAAAAAACCCAGTACCAATTCCTTATTCTCTATTTCTATGATTATTACCTTAATAGTAGCTTGGATAGTTTTTGTCATTCTCTGGAAATTAATCAAAACCACCATTAAAACCGCTATGATATCTGCTGCCATCGTAATTTTATTATACTTTGGCTTCGGTATTACTCCCCAAGATATTTGGCATCAATTTGCTCAAACTTTTTCCCAAACACCAGCAAAGAAGTAAGAATTAAAAAACCAATTACCAATTACCCAATCTTCCCAAATCCGGAAATCTTCGCTAAAGCATCTTGAACCGCAGGTGGTAACTGACGCATAATTTTCCCCTTTTCCCGATCTAAAGCCACTAAGGTGACTTGAGCAGTAATATATAAATCCTGATGATCAAGAGAAATAATTTTATAATCCCAGTTCATTCGGACTCCTGTTACTTCAGCCATGCGTGTTCTTACTAGGACTGCCATCCCTAACTGCACTGACCGATGATAACGGATTGATAACTCCACAACGGGTAGATCACAGCCTAAAGCCACTAAATCAGCAAAATCAATGCCAATAGAACGCAAGCATTCTACCCGTGCTTCCTCCATCCAAGTTAAATAAGTGCCATGCCAAACAATACCCGCATAGTCTGTATGGTGAGGTTGCGCTCTAACTGGATATTCAAACCAATTTTCAAATGCAACATTAGTTACACTCTCAATGGCGCTGGTTGGTGGTAGTTGGGGTTGATTTGTATCTTTAGACATATTAATAATTTTGTAAAAAACCAATAAAACTTTGTAAATTGGACATTTATCACCTATTTCTGATTTTACCAGATTTTCAAGATGTTGCGTGAAACGTCCATGATTCCGAAAATTTGAGCAATACTGGTACATGAAGACAGATAAACAGAACTTACAAAAATGACGATTCAACCTACAAATACAACATTATTAGATTGGACTGGTGATACTTTAGCTGTTGGCCTGTTTGAAGACGCAGGAGAATTAACTGGTGATTTAGCTGGATTAGATGATAAATGTGCGGGAATTATCCAAGAAATAATTGCCGAAGAAGAATTTAAAGGTAAGGCAAATAGCACCATTGTCATTCGGTTAGGCGCTACTCATTCTGTGCGGAAGGTGATTTTGGTGGGTTTAGGTAAACCAGAGGCGCTGAAATTAGAAACTTTACGTCGGGTTGCGGCTACTGTCGCGCGAACTGCTAAAAAGCAAAAAACCAAGACTCTGGGAATTAGTTTACCACTGTGGAATAATGATCCAGCTACTACAGCCCAAGCTTTGACTGAAGGCATAGAATTAGCACTTTACCAAGATAATCGCTTTAAATCTGAGATTGAAGATAAAAATCCCCCCATTGAAACCATTGATTTACTCGGTTTAGCTGGACAAGAAGCCGCTATTACCCGCGCTAATCAAATTGTTGCTGGTGTGATTTTGGCGAGACAGTTAGTAGCAGCCCCAGCTAACTCTGTGACATCTATCACTATGGCAGAAACTGCCCAAGCGATCGCTCACGAACACGGTTTAGAACTGGAAATTTTGGAACAGGCAGAATGTGAAAAACTAGGCATGGGGGCATTTTTAGGAGTTGCTCAAGCTTCTGATTTACCACCGAAATTCATTCACCTCATCTATAAACCAGCCACCACACCTAGACGGAAACTAGCAATTATTGGTAAAGGTGTCACCTTTGATTCCGGTGGTTTGAACATTAAAGGTGCTGGTAGTGGTATTGAAACCATGAAAATGGATATGGGTGGTGCGGCCGCAACTTTGGGTGCAGCCAAAGCCATTGGACAATTAAAACCAGATGTGGAAGTTCACTTTATCTCCGCCGTTACTGAAAACATGATTAGCGGTAAGGCTATGCACCCTGGAGACATCTTGACCGCATCAAATGGCAAAACAATCGAAGTTAACAATACCGATGCTGAAGGGCGGTTAACCTTGGCTGATGCCTTGGTTTATGCTGATAAATTGGGTGTAGATGCGATCGTTGATTTAGCTACCCTGACAGGTGCTTGTGTGGTAGCTTTGGGTGAAGATATCGCTGGTTTATTTACACCAGATGATGCTGTAGCTTCCCAATTACAAACAGCCGCAGACAGCACCGGCGAGAAAATTTGGCGGATGCCTATGGAAGATAAATACTTTGAAGGACTGAAATCTGGTATCGCCGATATGAAAAATACAGGACCTCGTTATGGCGGTTCTATTACTGCGGCTTTGTTCCTCAAACAGTTTGTTAAGGATACCCCTTGGGCGCATTTAGATATTGCCGGTCCGGTATGGGCTGACAAGGAAAATGGCTACAACGGTGCGGGTGCAACCGGCTTTGGTGTGAGAACACTGGTTAGCTGGGTTTTGAGTTAATTTAATTTCACCTCAACAGGGCGGGGTTTCCTCGCCCTTTGTCTATATAGTTCCTATATAAATACTAATAAGCGGATTTTACGAAAAGTTTATTGACAATTTTCCTCGTATATAACGATGGAAATCAACCAACCATTAAAAATATCTAAAAAGCCTGTATAGTCTGCTTTTTTAATTTTTAATTTTTAATTTTTAATTCCCCCTGCGGTACTAGTTTTAAAAAAAGTGGATTTTCTTATGCTTTTTTAAGAATTTTGAATTTTTAAGTATTGCAATCTGATAAAATTTGTAAGGTTTCTATAAGCTCTGAGCAATGGGATCGACTGGTGTAAGGATCGCAATTGACGCAATGGGGGGAGATCATGCACCCGCTGAAATCGTCGCCGGCGCACTGCGGGCGCGAGAAGAATTGGGTGTAAAAATATTATTGGTTGGAGATCCCCAACAAATTGAGGCTGTAATGCCGCCAAAAACGACTATGGCGGACTTGGAGATTGTTCCTGCGGAGGAAGTGATCACTATGGATGACGAGCCTCTCAACGCAGTTAGACGCAAGCGAAAATCTTCCATCAACATAGCGATGGATTTAGTCAAAAATAAACAGGCCGATGCTGTATTTTCGGCTGGACACTCTGGGGCAGCCATGGCCTCAGCATTGCTGCGCTTAGGAAGATTACCGGGAATAGACCGCCCAGCAATTGGCACAGTATTCCCCACCATCAAAGCAGGTAAGCCAGTAATGATACTGGATGTTGGTGCTAATGTAGACTGTCGCCCTAAATTTTTAGAGCAGTTTGCAGTGATGGGTTCAATTTACAGTCAGTATGTTTTGGGAACAGAAAATCCCAAAATAGGTTTATTGAATATTGGCGAAGAAGATACTAAAGGTAACGAAGTAGTTCTCCGCGCCCACCAATTGTTACGGGAAAATACTCAAATTAATTTTACTGGTAATGCTGAAGGGCGTGATGTATTATCCGGTGAATTTGATGTGATTGTTTGCGACGGCTTTGTGGGTAATATTTTATTAAAATTTGCCGAAGCAGTTGGAGGAGTAATTCTGCAAATTCTGCGAGAGGAATTACCCCAAGGAATACACGGTCAAATCGGTACAGCGATTTTAAAACCTAACCTGAAGCGCGTCAAACAGCGGATGGATCACGCTGAACATGGAGGGGCTTTGCTTTTAGGTGTCAGTGGCATTTGTTTTATTGGTCATGGTAGTTCCCAAGCACCATCTATTTTCAGTGCCATTCGTATGGCTAAAGAAGCAGTAGATAATCAGGTGTTAGCAAGACTCCAATCCCAATATCAAATTCTCCAGGAAGAAAGCAGTTAGTCTGCTCTTTTCCCGGTCGATATCTAACGCTATCAGCTATTTGTCACTTGTCATCCAATTTTAGATTGCGGGTTTTAGATTCATAACTACTGTTGATAAATCTAAAATCCCTAATCTTAAATCTAAAATTGGGATTGTCATTGGTACTCGTTATTAATGCTTACAAACAAGACAACTGACAATTAAAAAATGACAACTGACAATTTGAGGAGAAAAAATAAGTGCAAAATTTTTTTAACAGTGGTATCGCAATTACAGGCAGTGGTTCAGCCGTCCCAGCAACTTGTTTACATAACCAAGAGTTAACTCAATTGGTAGAAACATCGGATGAGTGGATTGCCTCCAGAACAGGAATTCGCCAAAGACGGTTAGCACTGCCCCCTGACTCACTGGCATCATTAGCTACTGCTGCGAGTAAAAAGGCCATTGATGCCGCAGGTATCACAGCAGCAGACATAGACTTAATTTTACTGGCTACCTCTACCCCTGATGATCTTTTTGGAACTGCTTGCCGCGTTCAAAATGAATTAGGCGCTATCAAAGCAGTCGCCTTTGACTTAACTGCCGCCTGTTCTGGCTTTGTCTTTGGTCTAGTCACAGCCGCACAATACATTAGAACAGGTGTTTATCAGAATGTACTCTTAATTGGGGCTGATATCCTCTCTCGCTGGGTAGATTGGCAGGATAGACGCAGTTGTGTGTTATTTGGTGATGGGGCTGGAGCAGTAGTATTACAAGCCAATAAAAGCGATCGCCTCTTAGGATTTTGCCTCAAAAGCGATGGTTCTCAAAATAATTGTCTCAACCTAGCTTATAACGCCTCTACAGAAGAACTGACACCAGATATTCATGTATCTACAGGCAAATACCACCCAATTACCATGAATGGTAAAGAAGTCTACCGCTTTGCTGTGCAAAAAGTCCCAGAAGTGATAGACAAAGCCCTGTTTGCAGCTAATCTCAAAGTTGAAAATATAGATTGGTTAGTATTACATCAAGCAAATCAAAGGATTATCAATTCTGTTGCTGAACGCTTAGAGATTCCCGAACATAAAGTTATCAGCAATGTTGCTAACTATGGTAACACCTCCGCCGCATCTATTCCCCTGGCATTAGATGAAGCAGTGCGAGCCGGAAAAATTAAACCCAATGATATTATTGCCACATCTGGTTTTGGTGCTGGACTTTCCTGGGGTGCAGCAATTTTTAAATGGGGAAGATAGACAATTAAAAATTAGAAACCTAATTACAACTGACAACTGACTAATAACAAATGACAAAAACTGCATGGGTGTTTCCCGGACAAGGTTCTCAAGTGCTGGGAATGGGAATAGACTTGTTAAATCTACCATCTGCCAAAGAAAAATTTATTCAAGCTGAGGCAATTTTGGGCTGGTCTGTGATAGATGTCTGTCAAAGTAATATTGATACCTTATCACGGACACTTTATACACAACCGAGTTTATATGTAATCGAAAGTATTATTGCTGATATTTTACGGGAAAAAGGACAGCAACCAGACTTAGTTGCAGGTCATAGTTTAGGCGAATATATAGCCCTTTATGTGGCTGGTGTCTTTGAATGGTCTGCGGGATTACACTTAGTAAAACGGCGGGCGGAACTCATGGATAGTGCTGCTGGTGGGATGATGGCCGCATTAATGAACTTTGATCGAGAAGAGTTAGAAAAAGTTATTAGTGAAACACCTGATGTAGTTTTAGCAAATGATAACAGTGCTGCCCAAGTTGTAATTTCTGGAACTCCAGATGCTGTACAGGCTGTAATGTCCCAAGTCAAAGCCAAAAGAGCTATTCCCTTAAAGGTTTCCGGAGCATTTCATTCTCATTTAATGAAAGCAGCCGCAACCGAATTTCAAGAAGTTCTAGATTCAGTTATTTTTGGGGCAGCAAATATTCCAGTTTTATCTAATGTAGATCCAATTCCCGCAGTGGCAGCGGAAACTTTAAAACAGCGCCTTTCTCAACAGATGACTGGTTCTGTGCGCTGGCGAGAAATTTGTTTGCAATTAGCAGAAAATGGCATGGAGAAAGTTGTGGAAATTGGTCCTGGTAACGTCTTAACTGGGTTAATTAAACGGACTGCTCCCAGTTTAATTTCACAAAACATTCGTAATGCTGCTGAGTTACCTGAATGAATAGGTAATGGGAGCAAATTAATTCCAAATTAAATAAGTCCTTATATAGATGATATTGGCAACATAAACTTTCTATGATGTCTATTTTCGTTGTCTAAAGATTTATCAAACAGAATTCAGGAGTCACAGAGTCAGAATTCAGTTGGGTATTCTGTGCGAGTGGCGGATGAATAACCGGCGTTTTTGCACCCCCACCAAATCGCAGATTTGGTGGTCTTTAATCAGTCGCAGGTCTGAATCCTCGACTGATTGATTCTGGCTACTGACTCGGTGACTCCTTCTTCATTTGGTGAAATCTAAGTAGGTAAACAGAAAAATTTAAAGGGATGTAACGGTATGTAAAGTTGTCTCAATGCGATATTTTGATTGAGTTTCAGCCATTTTACAAACCGCAATACCCCTCATTTTTATTTTGTTCACCTACTTATTAATTTACAAAGGTTTAACTACAAATAACGCCAAAAGTTAACCTAACACTTACTTGAAATTGCTCATAATTCGGCGTAATAGCCCTGCAAGGAAAACTACAAAGATTCATGAATACACTTAAAAAAAAAACTTGGATGACGCAAGCAGAATATGCAAAAAAGCTGCGTCCTTTACTGCCAACTGAAGCATTTTTACCTGATATTAATAAACTCTGGATTCTTCTAATTAATCTAGCAATTATGATTTTGGGTTGGGGAATTGCTAGTCATCTTGATGAGTGGAATTGGTATTTTCTCTGGCTCTATTTACCATTAGCATTGGTGATGGGTAATAGTGTGATTGCTCTCCTGTTTAGCACCCACAATTTCCTCCACAGCCGCACAATTACAAGTCCCTGGTTAAGACAAATAATTAGTTTATTGGGACTGACAATGTTATGGATGCCACCAACTTTATGGAAGGCAATACACAATCGAGAACATCACAATAAAACAAATTCCTTAGAAGATCCAGATCGCAATTATTTAGATAGTCAACCTAAAAATTGGGGAAAATGGATTCAGAATGCTTTTGTGCCGTCGGCTGAGGTAAATCCGCTGTTATTGTTCATAGGTATGGGTCATGCTTGGGGAGTTCACGCATTTCGTAATATAACCTCAGTTTTATTATTCAATAATAGTAAAGCCGAATATCCTGTGGTGGCTTTTACAGTTAGTGGTAAAGAACGACGAGCGATCGCTATAGAATTATTAATGATGATAGGAATACATGGGAGCATCTTAACTTACCTGGAATTCCATCCCATTAAACTGTTTCTTAGCTACTTCTTACCAATTTGGATAGGCTATGCAGGGCTGATGTTTTATATCTATACGAATCATATGTTATGTCGAATGACAAGTGTAAATGATCCTCTGATCAATAGTCTCTCAATTCGAGTTCCTAAACTATTTGATCTATTACATTTAAATTTTTCATATCATACTGAACATCACATTTTTCCCGGCATCAATTCAGATTATGCTCCAATGGTGCAAGAACTATTACAAACACATTATCCTGAACGGTTAAACTTATTGAATGCTGGTAAAGCATGGGAATTGATGATGCAAACACCCAGACATTATAAAGATGATAATACCTTCACAGACTGGTCTGGGAATAAATCAGTAGACTGTCCAATCTTAGCCATAAATCATCTTCAATAGAAATCCGGTGATAAATAATGTAGGTTCTACCGCTCCCTTTATGATTTTTTCAAAAAAATATGGCGGAAACCCTTATCCTCATTAGGTTTGAGGCTTTAATATTATTGAAAATAGGCGATAGCGAAGCGCTCCGAAGGAATCGCTTATTAATTTAGATCAAACCCATGTACACAAATGGTTTTGGATATATCAAAAGGATGTTTGATCATAAGGGGAACGGTAGAACCATAATGTAGAGACTTTCCATATAACGTCTCTACAATCTTTACTAAAGATGTCTATTGATTGATACATCTTCATCTGTGTTTATCTGCGTTTATCTGCGTACCCTTCGGGAAGCAAGCTACAATTATGCTTGATATTTTATTATTTTAGTCAATTACATTTCCACCCAAAGACGTTCTAATTGTCGTTGCCAAGCTGCTAAAACTTGTGATCTTCCCTGGGGATTTTGGTCAATATCTCCTAATAAACCTTCTGCATAAAAACGGTCTAAATTTTGCATAGTTGCTTCCAGAGATTGTCCCTGTTGTTTTGCTGCTTTAATAATTTCCCGGATTCGAGTTTCTACCAAATTATTGAAAACATCATTAACACCAGCCTGATATAATGAAATTAGACGAGCGATCGCATTAGCAAAATCTGCATTAGTTAAAGTGCAACTATTATGCTGAAATACTCCCCATACTACCCCATCATATACAGCATATCGTGTTTCCTGAGTATCATCAAAATTAGCCTCTAGAAACTGGCTAAGAAATGCAGCAGCTTCTTGTAAAGGCATAATTGGCAGCAATACCCGCAACCAAGTATTATCTTCTGAAAGCAGTACCAATAACCGAAAATCAGGAGTTTCTATTTGCCAAGAACCAGGGGCTATAGATGTTACAACTTCAGCACTAAATAACTCCGTTAACGTACCCGCTATTTCTTCCAGTGTCATAAAAATACCCGGTAAGTGGGAAACTCAGACACTTCAGTGCTGAGAGGGAAACGACTCGTGCGGTTTTAACCGCCTTGAATATTTTTTCATTACCGCCTTGGAGTTGGTAAATTCGGTGTACTTTTGTAATGTACTTTCAACGGGACAATTACCGATTCAAAATTCCCAACTCTGTACGCATAATGTGTTGCACGCGATGTGCCTCCCTTTCGGGGTGATGTTAGCTTCGTCAATGTTTTAAGAGCTTTTTAAACTTGCAACACTGTTTCAGTGACTTTAAAACTGTTTAATTGCAAATGACAGAGCAGGGAACTAGCTACGCATTCCGGGGTGTCGTGACTCAAAAAACGTAGTCAGTGAAGACTTAGACTGGTCAGTACAGCTGGCAATTTCTTACAAGCTCAGTCTCTTTAGGGCTGAGTTACTGACAATGATATTTAAACTTTATCATCTATAGTAACGCTTTCTATATAATTAGAACACCCAATTAAAAAAAACTTCTGTAATCTGCATTTTCAATTTTCTTAAACCGTTCTTTTGCCCCACTAAAAGCCTCTTGCATCACTGCTTGAATTTTTTGAGGATCAGGTTTTTTTCCCCCCATTAAATCACCGAAATACACACAAGCAGCCTCACCTAAAGCCCATGTATAAGCCCCTGCCCAAGAAGCGGCAATGACACTACCAAACCCAGGGATAAATTTAATTAATTCCCGTGCTACGGCTTGGGCAACAAAACCACCTGCAATGGTGCTGACAATACCCCCAGCTTGAGACGGTGTGATAGTCTGCCCATATAATTTCCCTAACAATCCCACCATTGATACCTGCAAGGCAGTTAAAACAGGCATAGTGGCAAAAGGTAAAGGCACAGCGGACAGAGTTGCAGCCATAATCGAAAATGGTAAAATATAACGTCTGCCAGCGTCTCGATAAATATTCCCTAATTTTGCTCCAGCTTGTTGATCTAATAATTGATAAATGGCCTTTGATTCTGCTTCCGGGAGAAGTTCAGCTAAATTATCTCGCAGTGCTTCTAAACCATAAAACACTGGATTATAACCATCTTCTTCTAAAGTAAAATCAATTAAAACCGCACTATTATATAATCCAGTAAAATTTTCTTTGATAGCGATAAATGCCCGATTTAATTCTGTAAAATCTGGAGGATAATCAGGATGATTTATAATTTCTGGTGAGTAAAGTTCATGTAAACAAGTTACCACCAATAAACAGGGAGTATTTGGGTATTGCTGCCGTAATTTTTGAGCAATTTGCCGCAGAGTATCAGTTGCAAAATCATTAATTTTGACAGTAATAATCAGAACTCTAGCTTTATTTGTTTCCTGTTGTAAATCGCCGATTAATTCTTGAATAATAACTTCAGTATCTTGACTGACATCTCCTAAACCTACCGTATCTGTAAAAATCAGCAAAGGTAAATCATTAGCAGGATATGCGTAACGTTCGGTGTGTTGGGTATGGGGACGAAAACCCTGTCCGATAATTTCCGCAGATACTCCAGTTAAACCCCTAACAATAGAACTTTTACCTGCTTGGGGTTTTCCTAATAATAAAGCTTCTGTTGTTGGTAACTGTGCGCGAATAGTTTCCAAAATTTCCGCAACTTGAGTATCACTAACATTAAACCATTGTCCTACGGTTTGTGTTACTCTTTCCACTGGTAAAAGTTGGGTTAATTTACCTTTTGCTTGATTAAAAACCCCAGTAACCCTTTTTTTCCAGGAATTATCATCACCTTGTTTTGTCATAAACTGCACTCCCTACAATTTGATAGAGAATATTTTGATTATACTTACTAAAAATTTAGCATAAATGGGTTTTGGTGGGCATTGCCCACGCTACATATCTCTTGCCATTTCTAAAATCCTACTTCCGACTGATTCTATTACAGGAATGACTGATAGACGATTACCTTTTTTCACTACTAATAATTCATCACCATGAAAATTTTGTTTGAGTGTTGATAGTGAAAGAGGATTACTAAAAATTTCCACAAATTCTACCTTTACAGTTTGCCAACGGGGAGATTCAGGAGTTGATTTATCATCATAATATTTACTATTTACATCAAATTGTGTAGGATCAGCAATACCTGTTTCAACTATCTTCATTAAGCCAAAAATACCCGGAGGTTCAGCATTAGAATGATAGAAAAATGCTAAATCTCCTATTTGCATTTTTCTCAAGAAATTACGCGCTTGATAATTACGCACACCGTCCCAAATAGTCTGATTTTGACTTTGTAAATCACTAATACTATAAACCCCTGGTTCTGACTTCATTAACCAATAATTCATTACTTTTATCTAATAATTAATTCCATAATTGTTGGTGGGCTGACAAATTAATTAATCATCGTCTGAACTGTGATTTTTGTGATTTAGATGATTTATGTGATTAATTGCTTTCCTAAATAATTAATCATAAAAATCACATTAATCATGCAAATCATAGTTCAGACTGTTATTGATTTAAGTCCCTTTAGGGCTGGGTTACTGACAAATTAATTAATCATCGTCTGAACTGTGATTTTTGTGATTTAGATGATTTATGTGATTAATTACTTTCCTAAATAATTAATCATAAAAATCACATTAATCATGCAAATCATAGTTCAGACTGTTATTGATTTAAGTTCCTTTAGGGCTGGGTTACTGACAAATTAATTAATCATCGTCTGAACTGTGATTTTTGTGATTTAGATGATTTATGTGATTAATTACTTTCCTAAATAATTAATCATAAAAATCACATTAATCATGCAAATCATAGTTCAGACTGTTATTGATTTAAGTCCCTTTAGGGCTGGGTTACTGACAAATTAATTAATCATCGTCTGAACTGTGATTTTTGTGATTTAGATGATTTATGTGATTAATTACTTTCCTAAATAATTAATCATAAAAATCACATTAATCATGCAAATCATAGTTCAGACTGTTATTGATTTAAGTCCCTTTAGGGCTGGGTTACTGACAAATTAATTAATCATCGTCTGAACTGTGATTTTTGTGATTTAGATGATTTATGTGATTAATTACTTTCCTAAATAATTAATCATAAAAATCACATTAATCATGCAAATCATAGTTCAGACTGTTATTGATTTAAGTCCCTTTAGGGCTGGGTTACTGACAAATTAATTAATCATCGTCTGAACTGTGATTTTTGTGATTTAGATGATTTATGTGATTAATTACTTTCATAAATCAATTAATCATAAAAATCACATTAATCATGCAATCGTCTGAACTGTGATTTTTGTGATTAATTACTTTCATAAATCAATTAATCATAAAAATCACATTAATCATGCAATTGTCTGAACTGTGATTTATGTGATTAATTGCTTTCCTAAATCAATTAATCATAAAAATCACATTAATCATGCAAATCATAGTTCAGACTATTTACTAACTTGCGGCTAAATTCCCCCAACCAATGTAAGGTAATTTTGCTGCTGTTGCTTTTACCTGTTGGGCATTCGCTACTAATTGTCCGCAAGCATCCCAAGTTCCTGCAATAAAGGCACTTCTTGTCCCTTCAATCATGACAACTGAAGCGGTAAAATCGCCAATTTGCACTTGCAATTTTTCCAAATCTATGATCACGACTGCTTGAGGATTAGCGGTGACTAATTCTTGCAACTGTTTCACTACTTCTGATTCAGCTGTGACGCATGGAATCCCCATGGCAACGCAGTTACCAAAGAAGATTTCCGCGAAGCTTTCACCAATCAGGGCGGTAATTCCCCATTTTGCTAGGGCTTGAGGTGCGTGTTCTCGTGATGAACCACAGCCAAAGTTGCGATTAGCTATGAGGATTTTCGAGCCTTGGTAATGGGTTTGGTCAAATGGGTGTTCCCCGTTTAAGGCTTTTCTGTCGTCAATAAACAAGCCTTCTCCTAAGTCGTCAAAGGTGATGGCTTTTAAGTAGCGGGCGGGTATAATTCGGTCGGTGTCTATGTCGTTACCAATTAGGGGAACGGCGTTACCGGATATTTGTTTGACTTCACTTACCATAGTTTTAAGGGGAAATGAACCACGAAGGGACGAAGGACACGAAGGAAGAAGAGAAGAGTTTAAGAGAGATTTGGGTTTACAGTAGTTCGCGCACGTCGGCGATTTCGCCTTTTATGGCTGCTGTGGCTACCATTGCGGGACTCATGAGCAGGGTACGACCAGAGGATGATCCTTGTCTACCTTTGAAGTTACGGTTAGAGGAGGAGGCGCTGATTTGTCTTCCTTGGAGTTTGTCGGGGTTCATGGCTAAACACATGGAACATCCTGGTTCTCTCCACTCGAAGCCAGCAGCTTGGAAGATTTTATCTAGTCCTTCGGCTTCGGCTTCTTTTTTGACTCGTTCTGAACCGGGAACTACGAAGGCTTTTACTCCCGCTGCAACTTGACGACCTTGGGCAATTTTGGCGGCTTCTCTTAGGTCGCTTATGCGTCCGTTGGTGCAGCTACCAATGAAGCAAACGTCAATTTTTGTGCCTTGAATGGGTTGACCGGGATATAAGTCCATGTAGCGATATGCTTCTTCGGCAATAAAGCGGTCTTCTTCTAGGAGTTCTGCGGCTGTGGGGACTTTTTCATCTACGCCAATTCCTTGACCTGGTGTAATTCCCCATGTGACTGTAGGGGGAATGCCTTCGGCATTAAATACTACTACATCATCATATTCAGCATCGGCATGACTATTGAGGGATTCCCACCAAGCAACGGCTTTGTCCCAGTCTGCACCTTTGGGTGCGAAGTCTCTATTTTGCAGATAATCGTAAGTAATTTGGTCGGGGTTAACATATCCGCATCTTGCACCACCTTCTATGGCCATGTTACAAACGGTCATCCGTTCTTCCATGTTCATTTGTGCAAAGGTTGTGCCGGCAAATTCGTAAGCATAACCTACGCCACCTTTTACGCCTAATATACGGATGATGTGTAAAATTACGTCTTTGGCATAAACTCCGGGTTTTAAGTTACCGTTAACTTCGATTTTGCGGACTTTTAATTTTGATAATGACAGGGTTTGCGAGGCGAGAACGTCTCTAACCTGGCTTGTACCTATACCAAAGGCGATCGCTCCAAATGCACCATGACTTGATGTATGGCTATCACCACAAGCGATGGTCATTCCCGGTTGGGTGAGTCCCAGTTCGGGAGCGATGACGTGAACTATACCTTGATTCCCTGAACCAATATTATAAAAAGTTATGTCATTTTCTTGACAACTCTTTTCTAATGCCTGAATCATTGATTCGGCCATGCTATCCACAAAGGGACGAGCTTGGTTTTCTGTGGGAACGATATGATCAACTGTGGCTATTGTCCGTTCTGGGAATAATACTTTTAAATCCCGCTCCTTGAGCATAGCAAAGGCTTGGGGACTTGTAACTTCATGAATAAGATGTAGTCCAATAAATAGTTGTGTTAATCCTGATGGTAATGTACCAACGGTGTGTAATTCCCAAACTTTGTCAAATAGTGTACCCTTGCTCATACGTTAATCTATGTTAAAGGAGTCGGATTTTTGATTGTATCAGAAATTCGGTGGCAATAGAATTTTAGAAATCTAGCTGGTGATGGTGGTTAACAAAAATAAATATATGACGACCTGTCATATTTGGCATTGATTGTATTTAAAATGAGAACAGAAACATAAAAATATTCATTCCCAAGGAAAGAAGCATGAAATCTATAGCCGCAACTTTGCGACGCTTGAGCCTAGCTGTATTGACAGTTATTGTAATTTTTGGTAGTTTTGCTGTGTTTACCCCCACTGCATCTGCGGAAACATATACAGTTAAATTGGGTAGTGATAAAGGTTTGTTGGCTTTTGAACCTAAGAAGTTAACTGTTAAGCCTGGTGATACAATTGAATGGAAGAACAACAAAGTCCCCCCCCACAACGTTGTATTTGATTCTGCTAAAAACCCCGCTAAGAGTGCTGATTTAGCTAAATCTTTGTCTCACAAGAAGTTATTAATGAGTCCTGGACAAACTGAAACTACAGTTATTCCTGCTGACGCTCCTGCTGGAGAATACATCTTCTATTGCGAACCTCACCGTGGTGCTGGTATGGTTGGTAAAATCATTGTTGAAGGCTAATATATAGCTATAAACCATCCCGGTTAACACAACGGGGATGGTAAAATTAGTCCTTATAATAGACACCCAGACACAAAAATACTTTTATAATTGTTATTAGATAAAAATTAGTTAAATTTTTGATTAAGGTTAGTTATTTAACATGAATGTTATTACACAGCCAATTGATGAGAAAATTGGGCAGCAAATCATTAACCAAGATAATAAGAGTATTCTGGAAATATACCCAGCAGAAATTATCAGTCTATTTAAAGAATATGGCGTTTTACTTTTTAGAGGCTTTCCGGCTGATACTGAAAGATTTAGAGAGTTTAGCAATTTGTTCAGCACCGATTTTTTAGATTATGCGGGTGGTGCTTTCAATAGAAGGGTAATTAATAATGATCAAACTATTTTAAGTGTTAATGATTTCCAGACAGAGATTAGGTTACATGGGGAAATGTACTATCAGCAGAATATTCCCTTAATGTTATGGTTCTTCTGTGCTAATCCTGCTTTAACAGATGGTGAAACTACAGTTTGTGATGGTAGGCAATTTTTTGCAGAACTCAGTAATTCAACTCAAGAATTATTCAATCAGAAGCGGCTAAAGTTTAATTTTAGCATGAACCAGGAAGAATGGCAAAAAAAATACAAAATTGAGAACATTAATCAACTAGAAGAAATATGTAAAAATAATTATACATCTTTGAAAATATATGCAGACAAATCAATTCTGATTGAATATATTTGTCCACTAGTTATTCCTAGTAGATGTGGAAAATATCAGGTTTTTATTAATAGCCTTTTACCAACAATGCAGTTAAATCCTGATATCCTGAAGTTTGACGATGATTCAGAAATTCCTGCTGAACTTATGGAGGAATTAAATGAAATTGCTGAGAGAATTACTACTAATATTAACTGGCAAAAAGGAGATATTATCATGATTGATAATACCAGAATAATGCACGGTAGAAGGGCTTTTACAGATAAAAAAAGAGAGATTTATATTCGCTTATGTTCTCCCAACTTTCAATCTTGAAATCACACCCCCTTCCGTACAAAGAAAGGAAAGTGTGGATATTATTTCATATCGTAACCAAACAAATTAGGATCAACTTCTCCTAATTGTAAATCCGCTAAACCGTATTCTTGCCAACGTTTTTCTACCATTGCCGCTATATCAGGATCTGATTCTAATGGTTTACCCCATTCATGTTCTGTTTCTGGAGGAATTTTTGTAGTTGCATCTATGCCCATTCTCCCACCTAAACCGAGTTTTTCACTGGCAAAATCTAAGGTATCAAAGGGAGTATTTGGTAAAATAAATACATCTCTGGTAGGATCTACTTTGGAACTAATTGCCCAAACCACTTGACGCGGATCACGAACATTGATATCTTTATCAACCACAATCACAAATTTAGTGTAAGTGAATTGTGGCAACGCACTCCAAAACGCTAAAGCTGCTCGTCGTGCTTGTCCAGGATAGGCTTTATCTATGGAAATAATTGCGGCTTTGTAACTTAACGCTTCCATTGGTAAAAAGAAATCAACTATTTCTGATACCTGTTGTCGTAAAATGGGGGTATAGATGCGGTTGAGGGCGATCGCCATCATGGCTTCTTCTTTCGGTGGCAACCCGCTAAATGTGGTAAGATAAATTGGGTCTTTGCGGTGTGTCATGCACTGAAACCGCACTAAAGGCGAATCTTCCACACCGCCATAATATCCCATGTGGTCGCCAAAAGGTCCATCTGGTAAAACTTCCCCCGGTGTAATTGTCCCTTCTAAAACAAACTCAGAATCTGCGGGAACTTCCAAATCTATAGTTTTACACTTGGCTAATTTTACCCCAGAACCGCCATACAAGCCAGCAAATAACCACTCTGATAAATCTACAGGAATGGGTGTGGCTGCTGCCATAATGATGAGAGGATCTACACCCAGAGCGATCGCTATTTCTAACTTCTTACCATGTTCTGCCGCCTTTCGCAAATGTCTTGCACCTCCCCGCACTGATAACCAGTGTACGGTCATGGTGTTATGGGATTGCAGTTGTAGACGATACACACTCACATTAGGTGTTCCCGTCTCGCAATCCTTAGTAATGACCAATCCTAGGGTAATAATCTTTCCGGCATCTCCCGGATAAGGACGGATTAAAGGTAACTTGTTTAAATCTAAATCATTCCCTTCTATAACCACTTGTTGACAAGCGGGAAAAAAGTCTCTTCCCGGTTTGGCTTTCACTACGTCAAACAGCACTTTACCAAAATCTATGGCTTGGGAAATCTTTTTAGGTGGTTTGGGTTGCTGAAGCATACTTAATTTCTTTCCCAGGGTTTCCAACTCCTCTGGTTTTTCCATGTTCATAGCCCAGCATATCCTTTCCACTGTCCCCATTAAGTTGACTGCAACGGGGAAAGATGCACCTTTGACGTTTTCAAATATTAAGCCTGGTCCACCTTTTTGCAGCATTCGGTTGGAAATTTCTGCAATTTCCATATCTGGGTCAACTAAAGCCGAAATTCGCTTTAATTGTCCTCTTTCTTCTAGAATTTTAATGAATCCCCGTAAATCTCGCGCCATTGTTTTGTTTTAATTATGAAGAAGTGTAAAGCTATTTTTATCTTAGTCTTCATTCCGGTAATTTGACTTTTTAGTACATATATACTATAATAAGAGAAATAGGGATTTTCCTCACCCAGAGTCGCAAAGAGGAAGAAAGGGTTTTTATCTGATAAAAGTTAGGAGGTTTTATGTCGAAGTTAAATCACCAGATTTCTCTGTTAGAACTTATCCAGATTTTATCGGCACATCGGCACAATATTATTTTGAATTTACATAAATTAAAGGAAGATTACCACAGAACTGGTATTAAACGAGTTAGAGGTATTAGAGATATCAATGGTGATTTGATTAGTCCTTGGTTACAAACTGAAGATATCTATGTTGGTGATTTTGTGCAAATGGGTGTATTTGCTATGAATCGCAACACTGCTACTATTAATCTGTTAGTAAAACGGAAGGTTAAGATAGTAAAAGCTGAAGATAATACACCCATAATTGAGGTTGCGGGTTTGCTCGCTCATGATTTGGATAATTTTAATAATTATACCATTGTCAAGGATGGAAAAGTTAATGTTTCCGCTTTAAATCTCAAAATCAGCAGCAAGAAAGTATTTGATTTATTGCAAGCTAAAGGTGCAATTGTTGCTGATAAGTTTGATTTCAATTCTGAGTATAAAATTCAGTTAGATAATTTACCATTAGTTCCTGTTAATATCAAGTTTGGTAATATTGATGGGTTATTTACCCACTTAGCAGAAATCAAAGTTGTTATGAGTATTTTATCTGCTTACTTACGCCATCAATCAGATGTATTTGTCAGTAATCAAGTAGAGGAATTAAAACAACATTATTTATCGAAAAACCTGTATTTAAATTTTCCTAAAACTCAGGAATATCCAGATACAATTGATTCTCATATTAGTTATAAAATTGAGTTTGGTAATCAGGATATTCTTAACTTAGGTAAATTATATGCTGCTAACCAATTTTTAGCGCGGAGATATGAGGTTTATGATCAAGAAACTGGGGAAATTTTCTTGAAACCAACTTTAGAAATGGGATTAAATCAAAATATCGCTTTTCGACAAAAAGCCATTTCTGCGAGAATGAAACTGACTAAAGTTGATGATTTGATGAAACCGATTTTTGACGACTTTTTAGGAATCAATGTAAATGGCAAAGTAGGGGAAATTCTCCACAAAGTTGGTGATCATAGTTTAGCATTGTTATTATATGCTCAACACGCTGGTAAATCTGTGAATAGAGAAGATTTAATTGCGGACATGACGACAGCTTACCAAAAATTAGCAGCTGATGTTGAGCAAGTTTACCAAGAAAATATTTCCCCTATGGTGTTTTACATTGGTGCGACAGGACTTTTACCCAATAAAATATCAGCTAAAGCCATGACTGCTGATGAATTAGCTACTAAATATCCCCATTTACAGTTTTCTAAACATGAACAGGAAGGGACATTTTTTGAAGTTGGAAATACCATTATTAGCATCTACCCTCAAACTGAATATTACAGTAAAAAATCATTAGCAGTTAGTTGATTTTTTAGTATAGCAATCCTCAATGAATTATGAACACAAAAATCCCCGACTTCTTGAAGAAGTCGGGGATCTGAAATTCCCAGTATTTATAAATCAAATAAGATTGCTATATTCAGGGTTTAGCAATGCTAAACCCTGAATATTTTCGGTATTTGATATGGTATAATATTAATATTCATTATTTTCAATCATTTCCTAAAATCTCTCATGTATGACAATATCTGTAAATTCATTGCCGAAAACTTCAAAGACGACTTAGCAACATGGTTGCTAGGTTCACCAATCAAATTAACAGAACTTAGTCCCACAGAACTTTCTAGTGAACCAATTAGAGCAGATTCATTAATATTATTACAATCCGATGAATTAGTTTTACATACAGAATTTCAAACAGATCCAGATGATGATATACCCTTTAGGATGTTAGATTATCGAGTTAGGGTATATCGTCGGTTTCCTCAAAAAGAAATGCGTCAAGTAGTCATCTATTTGCGAAAAACAAGTTCTAACTTAGTAAGTGAAAATAGTTTTAAGCTTAAAAATACTTACCATCAATTTGAGATAATTAGACTGTGGGAACAACCAACAGACCAATTTATGACAGTTCCCGGTTTATTACCCTTTGCAGTGCTAAGTCAGACAAAAGATCCTAAAATGGTATTAAGCCAAGTAGGAGAAGCAGTAGAAGCCATTACAGATCAAAAAATACAAGGGAATATTGCTGCTGCTAGTGCAGTTTTAGCAGGTCTTGTGTTAAAAAAAGATGTAATTAGAAAAATATTCAGGAGTGAAATTATGCGAGAATCAGTGATTTATCAAGAAATTCTGGAAGAAGGTGAAGCTAAAGGTAAAGCTGAAGGTAAAGCTGAAGCGACCAAAAAATTAGCTTTAAATTTGTTGCGAATTGGTATGAGTTTAGAACAAATTTCTGAAGTTACGGAATTATCTCTCGAACAAGTTCAAACTTTACAAAAAGAGATAACAAATTCTAATTCCTACTAAAGTAACTTCGATGTTTTTGGGTTCAATTTTGAGAAAAATAATATCCCTGATTTTTTAATACAAGTCAGGGATTTTAATATAAGATCCCCAACTTCTGAAATCAATTCATAATTTATTTACAAGATAAAAAAAGCAGTCGGGGATCTGGGTGTTAATTGTTAATTACTTACTCAACTCCTCAATATTCTTCATTGCTTGTTGATACAAGTCCTTATTTCCTGCTTTGTCAAAAATAGCTGCTGCCCGTTGCAAGTCTTTTAATGCTCCGCGTTTATCGCCAATTACAGCATAGGCGTTGCCGCGATTATTGAAAGCAGCACCGAAGTTAGGATTAATGCGAACAGCTTCATTATAATCGGATATTGCTTTTTGCGCTTCTCCCCTGGAAGCATAAGCATTACCCCGATTATTATAAGCCACCGCATATTCTTGATTGATCCGAATCGCTTGAGTATAATCTTCTAGCGCCCCGTTTTTATCACCTTGGTTAGTACGGGCATTACCCCGGTTATTGTAAATTTCGGCAGATTTGGGCGTAATACTAATTGCTTCATTATAGTCCGCAATCGCTCTTCTATAATCTCCTATAGATGCTAAAGCATTACCACGATTATTGTAGGCTTCTGCATCCTTGGGATTTAGCTTTAAAGCCTGATTATAATCCGCGATCGCTCCTTCTTTATTCCCAGTATCAAAATACACTAATCCCCGCCCCTTAAAGGCTTGTGCATATTGAGGATTGAGACTAATTGATTTACTATAAGCAGCAATAGCCGCTTGGGAATTACCTTTAAGATGTTGAGTTTGTCCCTGAACATAAAATTCCCCCGCTTTAGAGGTTCTCCCTATCCGTGGATTTGGGGTACTTGCGCCTCTTTCCGTCACCAATACATCTTGATTATTACTGCAAGAAATGCAAATAATAGCACTGAAAATTGTAAACATTGCTATAGTGAATGCTTTGTTTACCCCTCGCTGTTTGTGTGTCAATAACTGCCATTTCATAAGTTACTATAAATCGTCATTATCCGTGGAGTAAATCATTCACTACATTGCTTGCTTACTTTGGCAATATTCTCGCTTTTTGATTAATATTCAATTCAAATAACAAAATTCCCTGAAGTTATCTGGAATTAATGGATAAATTTATCTAGTCAATCACCGGATATTAGTAAATATTAAAAATAAAATTCTTTATACCTACATTTATATTATTACAAGACTACCTCTGATAATTCTGTTAATTTTGTTAGCACTTTTAGAAAAATCTTCATACCAGTATCAGGAAGTAGGATCAAAATTAGTGCTTAATCTTCCTGACTTTCTTGATTCTTAGGACTTATTTTCCAATAGGTATTTGTATCAACATTTAGAGTTAATTTTTCCAGATTTACTCCCAAATTTTTCCGGATATCTTCGGTGAGAGTAATTGTAAAATCTAAATCAACACCTTGATTTTCAACTAAATCTACCAATTGTTGAAACTGCGTCTTGACAGTTTTTCGTTCATAACTAGTAAGTTTGCAATATGATGTTTCAGAAATATTCTGGACTAACATCGCTTTTTTTACCCGTTCCTGTAAATGCTCAAATTCTGATTTGAGTATTTTTTGTTGCTGTTCAATTTCTATATATCTAGCAGTCAATAAACTTAAATCTTCCTGAATTGGATCTATGTTAAATTCTGCCTCTAAGTCTAATAATCGCAAATGTACTTGAGCCAAATAAATACAATCAAGATAAGCATATTCTATTTGTGCTTCAGTTAATGGTCTTTTTCCCCAATCACTCTTTTGTTCATGTTTATCAATATCATAAAAATTACAAAGTTCAGTAGCTAGGGTTTTCAGTTGATAATTAGGTAATGGCAGTAAATAGACAGGAATTTTCCTCGCCATTTCTAAGGTACAAGTAATATTTTTGGCTTTTTTACCTCCTAAATATTTCACATCATAACAAGCATTATGAAAAACTTTTTCAATAGCATCATTAGTCATAATCCTCTCTACAAAATCAGCAATCACATCTGATTTATCGAGAACATCTAACAAATAAACACTATTACCAGTCATATCTTCTGGATGATCCAACACCTGGATTAGTGATAATCTCGGATTAGGAGTTTTATAATCAGCCACTTCTGTATCTATCCACAGAGTTGTAGCTTTACCATATTCAGTAATTAGGGAACGAATTTCCTCAGCAGCAGTAAAATAAGGCATTGGTAGATGTCGAAAAATATCAATTAGTTATAGTTTCCTAAATTAACATTTTATGACTAATCATAAGATTCGTAGGTTGGGTGGAAGAATGAAACCCAACAAAGCAGAAAAATGGCGGAGATATTGCTAAAGTAACATTTTATAACCACTAATCATCATCAAGCTGACACGTGAACTATAGGTAAAGGGTGGGTTTTGGTGGATATTGCCCACCCTACAACTTCAGAAATTATTTGGATAGCCCATTTGGTGGAATGGGTTCAAAACTGCTATTGGGAAAATTTTCCATTAAAAAAGCTCAGGTGTTTATTCCTGAGCTTAGAGGCAGATATTTATCTATCCACCTGATAGTTTATGGATATTAGTAGCGACCGCGACCACCGCCACCGAAGCTGCCACCACCACCAGCACCGCGGTTTCCACCACCACCAAAAGAACCACTACGTTCTTCTCTTGGTTTAGCTTTGTTCACTTTTAAATCACGTCCCATCCATTCAGCACCATCTAGGGCTTCAATGGCTTTTTCTTCTTCTGCATCTGAATCCATTTCTACAAAACCGAAACCGCGAACTTTACCTGTTTCCCGGTCGGTAGGGAGTTGAACACGTTTTACAGTGCCATACTCTTTAAAAATTTCGCTCAAGCCATCTTGGGTAACTTCATAAGAGAGGTTGCCTACATAAATTGACATAGATTTTCTCCAAAATCATAAGAGTGTAGAGATTTAGATTTCGGAGAAAAGTCTGTAAATACCAAAGGGAAAAAGCCTATCAATACTAAAAACAAACGAGGTCCACCGAATTACTTCTCGACTCCTATTATTGCATAATAAATAGATATATAGGCGGATAAATTCAAAAAGATTTATAAAATATTTTTTTATACATCAATTAGCAATTACAGAATCAGCTTTTCGGTGTATTCTCTCGCTATACTTAGTTTAGTGAATTTAAAGCCAGCAGAATTATCAATTTTCGTGACTTTATCCAGTTTATAGTCGGTTTAATCGCCCTTTGCCTGAATTTAAAGGCTCAATTTTAGGTTTTTTGTTCATGTTGCACTTTAAACATTCCTCAATCATTAACGCACCAGTAGAAGTAGTTTGGAAATTCCACGAAAGACCGGACATACTGCAAATACTCACGCCACCTTGGCAACCTGTACAAGTAGTCAGACGTGAAGGTGGACTAGCACCAGGTGCAATTACAGAATTTCGGCTTTTTCTGGGGATTTTACCCTTAACTTGGTTAGCGCGGCACACAGACTATGAAAAATATCATCTGTTTACTGATGAACAGATATCTGGCCCTTTTGAGTCCTGGGTACATCGTCATGAGTTTACAGAAGAAAACGGCAAAACTAGATTAACTGATAATGTTAACTATGCCATGCCTGGTGGGGATGGAGTGGAATTTATGAGTGGTTGGTTAGTACAAACACAGCTAGAAGCAATGTTTCGCTATCGGCATTATGTGACTAAGCGCGAATGTGAAAAGTGAAGACAAAAAAACGCCCTCCATGATTGGAGAGCGTTTTTCATTTAACTAAACTTATTAACCGTTGATTGCAGGAGCAGTCAAAGCAACAGGAGCAACTTCACTAGCAGCTAAGTCTAGGGGGAAGTTGTGAGCGTTACGCTCGTGCATTACTTCCATACCCAAGTTAGCGCGGTTGATTACATCAGCCCAGGTAGCTACAACGCGACCTTGAGAATCAATGATGGATTGGTTGAAGTTGAAACCGTTCAAGTTGAATGCCATTGTGCTAACGCCCAAAGCGGTGAACCAAATACCAATTACTGGCCATGCAGCGAGTAAGAAGTGTAGTTGACGGCTGTTGTTAAAAGAAGCGTATTGGAAAATCAAGCGACCGAAGTAGCCGTGAGCTGCAACGATGTTGTAGGTTTCTTCTTCTTGACCGAACTTATAACCGTAGTTTTGAGATTCGGTTTCAGTTGTTTCCTTAACTAAGGAAGAAGTTACCAAAGAACCGTGCATTGCAGAGAACAAAGAACCACCGAATACACCAGCTACACCCAACATATGGAAGGGGTGCATCAGAATGTTGTGTTCAGCTTGGAACACGATCATGAAGTTGAATGTTCCGGAGATACCCAAAGGCATACCGTCGGAGAATGAACCTTGACCAATTGGGTAAATCAAGAATACTGCGGTTGCTGCTGCTAAAGGTGCAGAGAAAGCTACGCAGATCCAAGGACGCATACCTAAACGGTAAGAAAGTTCCCACTCACGACCTAAGTAGCAAGCTGCACCGATCAAGAAGTGGAAAACTACCAATTGGTAAGGACCACCGTTATACAACCACTCATCTAAGGAAGCTGCTTCCCAGATTGGGTAGAAGTGCAAACCGATAGCGTTAGAAGAAGGAACAACTGCACCAGAGATGATGTTGTTTCCGTACATTAAAGAACCTGCAACTGGCTCACGGATACCGTCAATGTCAACGGGAGGCGCAGCGATGAAAGCGATGATGAAGCAGGTGGTAGCAGCTAACAGGGTAGGAATCATGAGAACGCCGAACCAACCGATATAAATCCGGTTGTCGGTGCTGGTGATCCATTCACAAAAGTTATCCCATACGTTAGCACTTTCGCGCTGTTGTAAAGTTGTGGTCATGTGTTTATAATTGCGTTTGAGGTATGTATGTTTTGGTAGGCGTTTCTACCTGATGAATTTATAGTAGCCCTTATGTTTCGATTTGTAAAGGGGTTTTCGTAATATTTTTTAATAAATCTTGCTAACTGGGTAATCCAAATGGCAATAAACTAGACAGAGTAAGGTTTTTCAGGATTATTTTTTTTGTAACAATTTTTGATTTTCTCGTAAACTAACTGATCATTGAATTCCTGGGCGCAAGCCTTGCGCCCCTACTAGTAGTCTGTCAAATAAATTTTGACGGATAAGAAACGAACCACGAAGGAGCGAAGGACACGAAGGAAGAAGGAAGAATCAAAATGGTAACGAATGAACCCGTCAATTAGTTCTTGACAGACTACTAGTACAGCACGGCGTAAATAAACCAACCATGATAAATCTCCCAAAAGCCTATACTGTATTCGTTTTGACTTTTGACTTTTGACTTTTGACTTTTGACTTCCGCCCTGCGGTGCTAGTCAGTATTTCAGTTTTATTTTTAATTTTTAATTGCTCAATATGTCTCTATCTAATCAAAATATTGTCACTTATAGCCCTGCTTATACGGTTGTTCCCACTTATGAATGTTTTAATAGATGTACATATTGCAATTTTCGCACCGAACCGGGTCAAAGTCCTTGGTTGACTCTTGCGGAAGCTGAAAAAACTTTATTACAACTCAAAAATCAAAATATCTGTGAAATCCTCATGCTTAGTGGTGAAGTTCATCCCCATTCAGCTAGACGGGAAGCGTGGTTTCAACGAATTTATGATTTGTGTGCATTAGCACTAGAAATGGGATTTTTACCTCATACTAACGTTGGTCCACTGAGTTGGGCAGAAATGGAAAAACTCAAAACTGTGAATGTGTCAATGGGGTTGATGTTGGAGCAGTTGACACCAAAACTATTAAATACTGTCCATCGTCATGCACCGAGTAAATTGCCCCAAGTGCGATCGCAACAATTACAATGGGCCGGAGAGTTAAAAATCCCTTTTACCACCGGGTTACTTTTAGGAATAGGGGAAACTGAGGCAGATTGGTGGGAAACTTTAGCGGCTATTTCTGAATCTCATGCCCATTACCATCATATTCAAGAGGTAATTCTTCAACCCCACAGCCCCGGAACTGTGCAAAGCTTTGACGCGCCACCATTTAATCCCCATCAATTACCGGAAGTTATTACTAGAGCGCGGGAAATTTTACCAGCAGATATAATAATTCAGATTCCCCCAAATTTAGTTGAAGATGGAAATTGGTTACTTGCTTGTATAGCTGCTGGGGCTAGAGATTTGGGAGGAATAGGGCCCAAGGATGAAGTTAATCCTGATTATCCCCATTTACAGGCAGAGGAACTGAGAAGTATTTTAGAGTCTGGGGGCTGGGAATTAGTCCCACGTTTACCACTGTATCCCCAGTTTGATCACTGGTTAGATGCAGAGTTACGACACAAGGTAAAAGGATGGCGAGAAAAACTTTAACACTGTTGATGAAAGTAAAAGTTAAATATGCTAATTAATTTAATGTATGCACACTGTGAATAAATATGACTACTCGTACTACATCCTCTAATACATCGGGTTTGCTGAAATTAATCGGCATAATCTGTGTATTGTCTTTTCTTCTAGACTTTCTATTTTTATTATTACCTTTGCAACCTACAGATAAACTCTGGCAAATCAACGTATCTAGAAGTCTTGTAGAGCGTGGTATTATCCCCATGCTTGGTTTAGGAGCAATTTTAACGGCATATTGGGTTGATAGAGTTGGTGACAGTAGCCATCGCTCATCTGCGCGTCTAAAGTTGCCACTTTTTATCTTCTCTAGTTTGTTGGGGCTGATATTTTTATTAATTTTTCCTCTACACCTCATTAACGTCAATGAAGTAAAGAGTCAGGCATTAACACGGATTAACCAAGAAGCCCAACAGTTGGAAAGCCAAATTAACAATCAATTAACACAAGAGCAAACAGAAATTAAAAATCAATTAGCACAAATACAAAATCAATTTGGTAATGAACAGATAAAAGCGGCTGTAGAGAAACAACGCCCGGTATTAAAACAGCAATTAGCTACTCAGTTAAATGAACTGATCAAGGATGAAAAGAAGTATAATCAGGCACTTAACAATAAACAATTACCTGACGCACAAAAGAATTTACTCAAGCAATATAAAGTAAATCCTCAAGCTTTAGATGATTTTATCAGCCAGCAAACAGATCCTCAACAACTAGCAGCCCTGGCAACCCAGAGAAGCAACAAAATTAGTCAGGAAGCAACCCAGAAAATTACCCAAATTCGTACTCAAAAACAACAACAGTTGCAAAAAACTCAGGAAGATGCCTGGAAAGAATTACGGACTGGTATTAGTAGTTTATTGTTATCCATTGGTTACATCGTTATCGGTTGGACTGGCTTAAAAGGTGTCGGTGTTTTGTAAGCTATTGTGCAACAGAACCTACGTTTCTTCTGATCCTTCTTCCTTCTTCCTCCTTCCCTCTTCCTCCTTCTTTCTTCCTCCTGACTCCTGACTCGGTGACTCCTGACTCCTTCTTTCTGACTCCTGTTTCATAAATATGTAACTCTAGTTAGGTTGCCATCTACACGCTGTTTGGTACAATATCTAGGTTGTTTAATCTCATGATCTTCAATCTTTGAGTCAGTCAATAGAAACTATTAACCTCGATACATTAGCCCAAGAACTAGCAACTATCCAGCAAACAGGTTCTAAGCGGATTGCCTTGCTAGGTTCTCGTCATGTGCCAATTACCCATCAGAACCTCATTGAAATGATGAGTTATGCCCTGATTCTATCGGGCAACCGCATCATTACATCTGGTGCTACAGGCACAAACTCTGCGGCCATCCGGGGCGCAACAAAGGCTGATCCCAACTTACTCACGGTAATTTTACCCCAGAGCTTGGAACGCCAACCCCACGAATCGCGCCAGCAATTAGAACAAGTCATGCACCTGGTGGAAAATCCCAGCAATGATAACCTGTCCTTAGCTGAAGCGAGTTACTTATGTAACAAAGAAATCGTCTCTCGTTGTCAACAACTCATCTGCTTTGCATTTCACGATAGTCGCACTCTGCTACAAACCTGTAGTGATGCCGAAGAACAGCGAAAAGTGGTAACACTCTTCTACTTTGACTAGAGTGAACTGTAGTTTTTGCAAAGCCAATAATGGAGATGGGAATTTATTGGGTAAAGGGTAATGACTTGACTAAATTACCCCTTATCCATTGATAAAAAATGATCAATACCGAACCAAGTACCCTATTAAATTTAGTTGAATGTCTCTATCTCTATTACCAGTACCTGCTATTTTTTTATACTCTATTGTCGGCGCAGCTATTCTCATTTATCTACCCTATTTATTAGTAGCTTTTGCTAGAGTGCAAGTAGGATACGATCTTTCTGCTCCTCGCGCCATGTTTGATAAGTTGCCACCCTATGCCCAACGAGCAACATGGGCCCATGAAAACTCCTTTGAAGGGTTTATGGTTTTTGCAGCAGCAGCCTTAATGGCTTATGTCACTGGAGTGAATTCTCCCCAAGCAGCAAACGCAGCGATAGCCTTTATCATTGCTCGTTTGCTATACTCTATTTTCTATATTGCAAATATACCCCTGTTGCGATCGCTTATGTTTGGTATTGCTTCTTTTAGTTCTGGAACTCTTTTTTTCCTGAGTCTCATGCAAATCAAATAATTGGAGTCAGGCATCAGGAGTCAAAATAAAGAATTGAAGAAAAGGAGCGCGTTAGAATAATCTAACCAATTACCAATTACCAATTACCAATTACCAATTACCAATTACCAGTTTTATTTATGGCTTCTTCTTTTTCCTTTGATATTGTCAGCGACTTTGATAGACAAGAATTAGTTAATACTATTGATCAAGTCGTCAGAGACGTTAAAAGCCGTTACGATCTTAAAGACACGAAAACCACAATTGAATTAGGTGAAGAAAACATTACCATTGCTACTGATAGTGACTTTACTTTAGAATCTGTCCATACCATCCTGCGGGAAAAAGCTGCAAAGCGTAACCTTTCCCAAAAAATATTTGAATTTGGTAAAGTTGAATCTGCCAGTGGTAATCGTGTCCGTCAAGAAATCACCCTCAAAAAAGGTATCAGTCAAGAAATTGCCAAACAAATTTCTAAATTGATTCGGGACGAAATTAAAAAGGTTCAAGCATCAATTCAAGGTGACGCTGTGAGGGTGATAGCCAAATCCAAAGATGATTTACAACTCGTTATCCAACGTCTTAAACAAGAAGACTTTCCTGTTGCTTTGCAATTTACAAATTATCGTTAAAGAGTCATTGGTCATTAGTCATTAGTCATTAGTCATTAGTCATTAGTCATTAGTCATTAGTCATTAGTCATTAGTCATTAGTCATTAGTCATTAGTCATTAGTCATTAGTCATTAGTCATTAGTCATTAGTCATTAGTCATTAGTCATTAGTCATTAGTCATTAGTCATTAGTCATTAGTCATTAGTCATTAGTCATTAGTCATTAGTCATTAGTCATTAGTCATTAGTCATTAGTCATTAGTCATTAGTCATTAGTCATTAGTCATTAGTCATTAGTCATTAGTCATTAGTCATTAGTCATTAGTCATTAGTCATTAGTCATTAGTCATTAGTTATTAGTTATTAGTCATCGAGAAAAGGGAGTAATAAATTTTTACCAATGACCAATTACCAATTACCAATGACCAATTACCAATGACCAATTACCAATTACCAATTACCAATTACCAATTACCAATTACCAATTACCAATGACCAATTACCAATGACCAATGACCAATTACCAATGACCAATGACCAATGACCAATTACCAATTACCAATGACCAATTACTTTCGTCCACCGATACTTTTTTGAAATGCGGGACGTTCAGATATAGTCTTTAGTTATCAGAAATTAAAGAACTTTGTGAGTATGGGAGTGTTGTTTCACGTTATCGTCTTTGGTGACAACTCTAGCTGCATTTAGCACCCGTTTGCGCTCTATGGAATAATTCAAATCCGTTTTAGTAGTTCCCAAAGGAATGAGATTTTGGGCTACTTCACGGCGCTTATAGGTACGAGCGGTAGAAAATAAGCGTAATGGAAATTCATCCCCAAATTGCGCCGACTCCGGGAAAGCTTCTGGCAACAGCATTTTATCACCATCTAATACAGATCCCAAATTTGTTGCATAAGCCAGTCTGTAAGAGGTGGGAATCTGTTTACATATAGCTTCTAAAGCTGCTGAAGGAATGGGTTCTATCACTTCAATTTGATGCACTTCCCCATCTTCTTTATAGAAGCACGTAGCTAAACCAAGAACAATATAGTCATCGGTATTAAGATCGGTAGCATCAGCATAAGCAATTATTGTTGTCATTATAAATGTCTCTTCTAGAATTGGTAAATAGGGGTTTGTCGGTTGTTAGTTGTCAGTTGTTATTGGTAAAACTTCTCTTACCTCTTCTGAGTCATCACTAAAATTTACACTTCCATTCTTTAGAATTTTACTGATTCGGGAATTGAACTTGGGTATGAAGTATACATGATTAGATTTATGGCTCATGTGTTGCTGGATGTAAAATCCACGTCCTTCAATAATCTTAGAGCCATCAGGACACAAAAACTGTAACTTTATTTGACAAACCAAGTAAACCAAGTAGGCAACGTATGAATAAGCACTCTTTTTTAAATTCTGGTATTCAAAACAATCAAGTATCTCTTTTTGATAAAAACAATCCTTGTCATCAATGTGTACAGTTACAGGATGGTAATGAATCAATGTTAGAGGAACGTTATTTACGCTCTTGTGCTTTGAAGTTAGCACAACAAGGGGATTATACTAAAGCGATCGCTCTTTTAAGTCACCTGATTGACAATCATCCCGAAAATGCTGTTGATTACAATAACCGAGGGCTAATTTATTTTCAAAGTGGTGACAGCCAAAAAGCCATCTGTGATTATAACAAAGCCTTAGACTTAAATTCTAAATTAGCTAGTGCTTACAATAATCGGGCTAATTATTACGCCGCTTGTGGTGAGTTAACAGCCGCATTAGCTGATTATGAACAAGCATTAGACCTAAATCCCCATCATATCCGAGCTTGGATTAATCGCAGTATTACTTTACGTGACTTAGGAGAGTATGGGGAAGCCATTGAAAATTTAGAAATTGCGATGCTGTTTGGTCAACTCAAAGGAAATATTTGGGCTGAACGAGGACGGACTTATCATCTCTGGGGTGATTGGAATTGTGCGATCGCGGATTATCGTCGCGCATTGGCAGAACTACCATCTTTAAATCATCAAGATGTTTCCGGTTATCGCTTGCGTTTACAACTCGAAAACTGGTTAAACGAGTTGCTATTTTTTGAAGACTAATTTGGTAGATAGTTAAAATGGAGAATTCAGAATTTTAGAAGTCATAAGTAAAACTGACTCGAAAATTTGAATTTCGTTACTGAAATATAAACTGGCATCATCAGTAGTTACCCTGATAACTGTGATGATTAAATACGTTGTCTGCACTTTTATGGCACTGAATTAGATTGTTCCGTTACAGTCTGATCTTGATTCATCAATATAACTGGACGCTGATTAGGGTCAAAACGGAATGACTTTTGTTGCATAATACTCTTAGCTTCACCAGGATCAAAGTTGCGGCTAAATTCTGTCTGCAAATTTTGCACCCGTCCTTCCATAACTTTTACTTCGGTACGCACTGTTCGTAACTTATCCTGTTGTGACCAATGATAAGGCAATAATTGTAATAAAGCAGATACCGCTGCTGTACTAATAACTATATTAACTGCTACTTTAGCTGTAGTTTCCAGTGCCATTATCTGATAAGCACGCTGGCGTAAATGTCGTTTAGGTCTTGGTACAGATCGGCGTTGTTCTACGGGCTGTAGAGGAGGTTTGGAGGGTTGAAACGCATTCATGGTGCTAACAAAAGGCTCGCTAACTTACGGTAATGACCGTCAAAAGCAAACAGGTGCTAATTGCGGCTTAATTTAGCTGCCATATTACTCCATTTTTGGGAAATTTATACAAGTATGAAGATGAATAAAATATTACCTAGTAAGGTAAGGTGCAATTTCCAAAATGCCCATAGCTTAGAACCACAAGCATTTGGAAACCACACTTACTGATACTAGGGCTGATCACCAGTAACGGAGTTACATTGGTGTTATTTGTATAGTTCTGTAGCTAACCGCCAAGCTAGAATTCCTGGAATTAGCGCCACAACCAAAGCAATGTAAACTTGAGTATCTGAGATAGGCATGATGGAAATCCTCCTAAGTTAAACTTGATTTTCAGCACTTCTTCTTCTACTTTTCCCTGTTTTGCCAAGATTAGGAAACATCTTGTTACAAGATGCAACAAAAACTTTGAATTTGTCAGTTGTCAGTTGTCAGTGGTCAGTGGTCATTAGTCATTGGTCAGTTGTCAGTGGTCAGTGGTCAGTGGTCATTAGTCATTGGTCATTGGCAAATATCTTCCTCCCACCTGTTCCGGTGTTCCCTGTTCCCTGTTCCCTATGAATTTCTCCCTTGGTATTGACTTTGGCACTTCTGGCGCAAGGGGTGTGGTAATTGATGAAGAAGGTGCGATTCTGTCCGAAATGCGTCATTGTTGGCAGACTGGGACGATAAATTGGGTAGAATGTTGGCGAGAGGCACTATGGAGTCTTTTAGGGCAAATTCCGGGGGTGTTAAGGCGGGAAATAAGGGCGATCGCTATTAATGGGACTTCTTCCACTATTTTGCTGACTGATGGGGCTGGAGAGCCTGTAGACACGCCGCTATTATACAACGATGGTCGGGGGATAACGGCTTTAGAACGGTTGAGCCGGATTGCACCACCTAACCACACTGTGTTAAGTGCTACATCTAGTCTAGCGAAACTCCTCTGGATGCAGGAATTACCTTCTTTTGCAAAAGCTAGATATCTATTGCATCAAGCCGATTGGCTGGGATTTCTTTTGCATGGAAAGTTAGGTATTAGCGATTACCACAACGCGTTAAAACTGGGTTATGACGTGGAAAAGTTGCAATATCCCGAATGGTTGGAACAGTTACAAATTCCCCTCCAATTACCACAAGTCTTAGCACCGGGGACGGCTATTGGTGAATTATGTCCCCAGATTGTGGCTGAATTTGGCTTTAAAGGCGATTGTTTGGTGGTTGCAGGCACAACTGACAGTATTGCGGCTTTTCTAGCCAGTGGAGCTAAATTTCCGGGGGAAGCGGTAACTTCTCTGGGTTCAACTTTGGTACTAAAACTTTTAAGTCGTCACAGAATCGAAGATGCGCGATATGGAATTTATAGTCATCGTTTAGGAGATTTGTGGTTGACTGGAGGTGCTTCTAATACAGGTGGTGCAGTTTTGAAGCATTTCTTTAGTGATGTCGAGTTGGTGAGGTTAAGTGCGGAAATTGATCCAACTCAAGCTAGTGATTTAGATTATTATCCATTATTAAAACCAGGCGATCGCTTTCCCATTAATGATCCCCAATTATTACCAAGACTAGAACCACGTCCAGATGACAATAAAGAATTTCTGCATGGTTTATTAGAAAGTATGGCTAGAATAGAAACACGAGGATATGAATTATTGCAAAACTTAGGTGCAGATTCATTGACTCATATTTATACAGCTGGTGGTGGTGCTGCTAATCCTGCTTGGACAGCTATTCGTCAACGTTGTTTAAAAGTACCAATTGTTTCATCAATTAATACAGAAGCAGCTTATGGAACAGCACTTTTGGCAATGGGAAGAATATAAGAATTTAGAATTTAGAATATGTTTAAAAAATCCTCTTGTATGTATCAAAAGTTTTAGATCCCTCTAAATCTCCCTTAAAAAGGGAGACTTTGATGACCGTTCCCCCCTTTTTAAGGGGGGTTAGGGGGGATCTAAAAGTGCCTACAGTCACAGCAAAACACTTTATGGCTACGCCACGCTTCGCTATCAAATAACCTCTTGGAAAGTAAATCATTCAATTGTTAATTTAGATTTCTATGAAATTAATTACTAGGCTATTTTCTCAAATGTACATTAACCGCAGTTTTCCGCAAATCTTTGTTTTGGTTTTCATGATCACAAGCTTATTAGGTTGTAGTTTAGGCGTAA
Organism: Dolichospermum sp. DET69; assembly: GCA_017355425.1. Lineage (NCBI taxonomy): Bacteria > Bacillati > Cyanobacteriota > Cyanophyceae > Nostocales > Aphanizomenonaceae > Dolichospermum > Dolichospermum sp. DET69. The sequence continues at coordinate 4,170,007 of CP070233.1, read as the reverse complement.
CTAAAAATAGTACATCTGCAAATGCTAAAAATCCAGAACAGTCACAGTTAAACCAAAATACCTTACCCAAATCTATTTCTCAAGTGGTGTTAAGGGATGCTTCTAGAGTTTCTGGGGTGAAAATTCCTGATTTGCAAATTACTCAAGTTACATCTACCAATTTTAGTAATCCCTGTATTTTTAAATTTGGGGAAGTTTGTACAAAGGAATATAATCCTATTCCCGGTTGGATTGTAGTTGTCCAAGTGAAAGAACAATCTTGGACTTATCATGTCAATAAATCCGGTTCACAAGTTCTGTTAGATCCGAAAATTAGTAGTAATCAATTACCGAAAAAAATCGCTAATCTGGTTTTGAGTGATGCTTCTAAACGCTCTGGTTTAGCGGTAAGTTCTTTGAAAATTATGCAATCAACTCAGAAAACTTTTAGTAATTCCTGTGTGTTTAACTTCGGTGAAGTTTGCGCTCAAATATTTGATCCTGTTAAAGGTTGGGAAGTAATTGTCAAAGTCAAAAGTCAATCATGGACTTATCATGTAGATATAACTGGGGTACGGATTGTTTTAGATCCTCAAGTCACTAAAACGACTGGGGGGAATTAAATCTGTGTGGTTGTGTTAAGGAAGTAGAAATCAAAGAGACTTTAACAAAGCTGCTTTAAAATCAGCCGCAGATTGAAAATGAATTTGCGGTTTTTCTGTTAATGCCAAATCTATGACTTTTGCTAAATTTTCAGGAATATTACTATCACGTTGACGAATGGGAACGGGATTATTTATTAATATACAATTCCAAGGATCTCCCACAAAATTACGGGGGAAATCTCCTGTTAACATATTATATAAACAAGCTGCACTTGCCCACACATCAACTTCTGGTAATGCGTGTTTGAAATCTAGCACTTGTTGACGACACATAAATACAGGTGTACCCATTTTTGTATCTGTCAAGGTTTGTCCACTCAACCCAGCTAAATCAAAGGCTTTTGCTAAACCATAATCGCCAATTTTCACTATCATTTTACCATCAATATTAGTAATAAAAATATTATTGGGTTTTAAGTCTCGATGTACTAAACCTTTACCTTTTCCTAGTCTTCCGTCTGCTAATCTCACATAAGGAACTTCCACGTTATGAGCATAGATTAAACCGTCAAGAATTTGGAGGGTGATATCAACAGCCATGTTAACAGGTAAACGTCCTCCTAACTTTTCCATTAAATCCCAAACATCCCCACCTTCGCAATATTCCATTGTGAAGAAAAAGGTATTTTCGGCATAGCCATAATCTAATAACTGGACTACATGAGGATGTTGCAAAAATTTGGTGTTTTCTGTTTCTCGCAAAAACATTTTTACACCCATTTCTTTAGCCGCAACTTGAGGTAACATTAATTTTAATGCCACAAGTTTTTTAGCTTGGGTATGTTGAGCTAAAAATACTTCTCCACAACCACCTTGTCCTAAAGATTTGATTAGATGATAATTAGCAATTACTTGAAGATTTTGATTTCCTTGACTTGCTAAATTAAGGAGATTTTTAATAATATCAAAAAAATTAGGTTTGTTGTTTTCTTCTTTAACTATAAAATTCGGAGTTTTCTGTTTTTCTAGTTCTGTTTCTACACCAATATCAAAGACAATATCTCCAACTATTACCTGATCATTATTACCTAAATCATATTCTGGAAAAGCTATTTTTGCAGCTTCTTCTGGAGTTTGTTCTGCTTTCCTTTGTCCGATGATTTTATCGTTAACCATCGTCCCATTTAAACTGCCTAAATCACGGATTCTAATTTCTGGTGGGTTGATATCTAATAAGCAATGATAACGAGAAACTGTCATATCAATATTATCGGCAATTTGCAAATTGCAATCTTCTCCTCTGCCAATAATACAAGTGCTGCGGTTATCGAATATATATTGTTTTCCTGAAAGTTTCCCTGTGGTAATGGTGAGGGTAACGGTAGATGGCATTTTTTTAATAGTTGATTATTTTGGGTTTCACTAAATATTATACTAGGGTTGATTCAGATCCCTGACTTCTTAGATCAACTTTGTCATTAATTTAACATCTCATTGAGAAGTCGGGGATCTTAGATAAGTTATTTGTATGGGATTTTGGGAAAAAAGTTCTTTGTCAATAATGGGGGGTCTATTCTCACAGTTATTGAGAATGATGTCAATAATTGCACGAGTTTTGGTGATTTCAGCTAGGGGGGTTGACAGTGTTTCGATTTTCGGCTATGCTTATGTTATGTCTAGAAATCTGTTCGCGCATATATAGTAAGTTTTGGGATTCTTTATATTGTCAGAAATGTCTAACGCCACACTACGTGAACAGGATATCCAGGATTTGAAGATTTTCAGGATAAAATAAATTTTCAATTTTAACGCCATACCTGCACCTTCATAACATCAAAATGATAATCATCAGTCCATACTGGTAGTTTCATTTCTCTAGATAAAATAGCGGTGACGGCATCACAGAGAGTAATTTTCTGATCTGGAAATTGAGCAGCTTTTTCTGCTGCTGCTATGTATTGCTCTTGGGAAGGGTTGATAAAATAAACTGATTCTTGACAATCTCTAGCAAAGCTAATCGCTTGTTGAGTTCCGAGACGATATAGTAAAAGATTGTATGTTTCCAGGTAAACAGGAAAGGGAACTAGGATTGTTAAGTTTTCTGCGGTGATTTTTTGTATTTGGATTTGTGAATGTTGGTGATATTGATCATCTACATCTATAGCAGCATAAAGTGGTCCAGTATCGGCAATTATAGCTCTCAAGGTGTGTTTGGTGGTAATGATTGTGAGTATATTTGTTCAGCGAGAATTTGATCATGATTTACTGATGTATTCAAAAATCCGCTTCCTTTAGTTGCAGAAGTAAAATTGATTGGTTTTTTTGGAGGTAAATAACCACGTTGACTCAGAAATTCGATAATGGCATTTTCAATAATATCATTAGCAGGTAAGATATTTACCTGATCTTCGATGTAACTATTCAGAGCAGTTGCTAATGTATCTGGTAGTGTGATGTTAAGGGAGTGCATAGGTTTTTACTACAAATTATATCTATATTATATTTTGTCTGATAGCATAGCGTGATGTTAGCCATTTCTGATAATAATAGTGTGTTACGTCGCGTATTTAATTTGTCTGATAGCGAAGCGTGGCGTTAGCCATATCAGGATATCCCCCGATTTGAGGATTTACAGGATTTTGGTTTGACGTTTCACGTTTTGAATATTGGTTTGATGATTAATATAGAATTTGTCTGAATCAGGATTTCCAGGATTTTAGGATTTACAGGATTTTGGTTTGACGTTTGACGTTTTGAATATTGATTTGATGATTAATATAGAAATTGTCTGAATCAGGATTTCCAGGATTTTAGGATTTACAGGATTTTGGTTTGACGTTTGATGTTTTGAATATTGATTTGATGATTAATATAGAAATTGTCTGAATCAGGATATCCACCGATTTTAGGATTTACAGGATTTTGGTTTGACGTTTGACGTTTTGAATATTGGTTTGATGATTAATTCTCAATCTGTGTGAGTTAATATCAAATTAGCGGAAAATCGGAAATCAAAAATCTCTACATCACACAAATTCTTACATCAAAAAAATCCTTAACTCAAACTAACATCCTGTAAATCCTTTAATCCTGGTTATCCTGATTCAGACAATTAATATTGGTGCGTTACGTCGTGTATTTAATTTATTTGTATATTTTCTCATCTTTTCGCGCTCCTAACACACCCTACAAACTAACATCCTGTAAGTCCTTAAATCCTGGATATCCTGATTCAGACTTAATAATTTTCTGTAATCCTTAAATGTTACAACTTACAAGTCTCGACGCGAGAGAAGAGACCTGTCCTGGTCATGATTGACGGGAGGTGGTGTATTTCCCATTTGTGCTTTGCCAACGGAAGGTGGCCTTCTGGTGCTTTTTTGTCAAAAGTAATATCTGTGTAGTACAACCAGTTGCTTCCTTTTCTCCATCCTACCTTGTCCCCAAACTTATTCCAAATGTCCCAGTTAAATTCTCTCGTTCCCCCTAAACCTTGATAAATGCGTTTCTGCACAGAAAACCCAAATTTACCATTACTGTATTTTACCCACAACTGGTCAATGGTGTGGATGTCTTCACAGGAAAAATTATTAATACTGTTAAGGTCTAACCAACCTTCCTCTTCCCGTTTCGCAACCGCTAACATTACTCGTCTTGTTTCCTCGTCTGCTTCTTTCCTTTTCCCTTGTGCGAGTAAGTCATGCAGTTGTCTATAGTCCATTCCACAGGATGATTTTAATTGTACTTCTTGGTTTATTGGTTGAGGTGTGAAAATATTTTCAGGGATAAAAGTTTCTGGAAGTTTTGGTAGTCGAGAGGGAGATTTTTCTGGTTGAGGTGTGAGGATATTTTGAGGAATAAAAATTTTTGGAAGTTTTGGCAGTCGAGAGATAGATTTTTCTGGTTGAGGTGTGAGGATATTTTGCTGCTGTCTTTCCTGCATTGGAACAGGATTATAATTAACAGGTGTTGATGTAGGAATATTCACAACAGGTTTAACCACTAAACCCAATAATTCCCGAAACTCCCGCACAGTTTGGGGACGGTTTACGGGTTCTAATTCCATCCCTTTGAGAATAGCAGCATTTACCTTATCACTAATTTTCTGATTAAATTTCTGCGGTGGTGATAACTTGACATCTTCCTCAGCGCGATAATTAGCAGGAATAGGAACTCTATTCGTTAATAAACTATATAATGTCGCTGCTAAAGCATAAACATCTGTATAATAACCAAAATCTCCACGCCGTTCATACTGTTCTATCGGTGCATAACCTTCTGTTTTCTTCGCAGTCATGCTTCTGATTTTTCCCGGTTGAAATTCTCGCGCTAACCCAAAATCAATTAAAACCGCTTCCTTGGTTTTCCGTCGCAATAAAATATTACTGGGTTTGATATCTCTATGTAAAAGTCCCTGTTCATGAACACATTCTAAAGCCTGTCCAATTTGGTCAATATATCCTAATGCTTCGGCTTCTGATAAATAACCATTGTCAGCAGTGTAACTTTCAACATAGACTTCTAAATCATCGCCGTCAATATGTTCCATGACAATAGCATGAAGACCATCTGCCAAAAAGGTGCTGTAAACTTTGACAATATGGGGATGATTACACCTTGCTAAAGATATTCCTTCTTCTTTAAATTTACCTTGTCTATCCGCAAAGTCGGGTTTTTCCCGTTGTTCGCGGTTCAGGGTTTTGATAACGACTAATCTACTTAATCCCGTATCTTCTGCTAAATAGGTTTCACCAAAGCCACCTCCACCAATGACTTTTTTAATAATATACTGTCCATTCTGTAGTTCGGTGTTGGGTGTCCAGGTTTGCATATTGTCAGCGTTGGGATTTAATAATTGTCAGAATCAGGATGTCCACCGATTTAAGGATTTTCAGGATGAAATCAATATAGTTGATTTGCAAGATTGTTAATAATTGAAAATATTACTATATATGCGCGGACAGATTTCCACTCCTAACATAAGTGTAGATCAAAAATCGCGCCTTGTCAAGTCTTAATTGTCTGAATCAGGATGTCCAGGATTTGAGGATGTACAGGATGTTGTTGAATGATTGTTTTTGAATAATTTAAACCATCTAAAAATTACCATCCTGTTAATCTTATAATCCTCAAAATCCTAATTCAGACAAACACAACTTTCATCATCAACAAACAATCCAAAAATTACCATCCTGAAAATCCTTAAATCCTGGTTATCCTGATTCAGACAATCCAAAATATTACTATATATGCGCGGACAGATTTCCACTCTTAACATAAGTGTAGCTCAAAAATCGCGCCTTGTCAAGTCTTAATTGTCAGAATCAGGATGTCCATGATTTGAGGATGTACAGGATGTTGTTGAATGATTGTTTTTGAATAATTTAAACCATCTAAAAATTACCATCCTGAAAATCCTTAAATCCTGGTTATCCTGATTCAGACAATCCAAAATATTACTATATATGCGCGGACAGATTTCTACTCCTAACATAAGTGTAAATTAAAAATCGCGCCTTGTCAAGTCTTAATTGTCTGAATCAGGATGTCCAGGATGTTGTTGAATGATTGTTTTTGAATAATTTAAACCATCTAAAAATTACCATCCTGTTAATCTTATAATCCTCAAAATCCTGATTCAGACAAATACAACTTTCATCATCAACAAACAATCCAAAAATTACCATCCTGAAAATCCTTAAATCCTGGATATCCTGATTCAGACAAATAAACCTTTCATCACCAACAAACAATATTACTATATATGCGCGGACAGATTTCTACTACTAACATAAGTGTAAATCAAAAATCGCGCCTTGTCAAGTCTTAATTGTCTGAATCAGGATGTCCAGGATTTGAGGATGTACAGGATGTTGTTGAATGATTTATGGTGGGAAGTTGGGAATTTTTCAGGATGTTGTTGAATAATTGTTTTTGAATAATTTAAACCATCTAAAAATTACCATCCTGAAAATCCTTAAATCCTGGTTATCCTGATTCAGACAAATAAAACTTTCATCACCAACAAACAATATTACTATATATGCGCGGACAGATTTCTACTACTAACATAAGTGTAACTCAAAAATCGCGTCTTGTCAAGTCTTAATTGTCAGAATCAGGATATTCAGAATTTAGAGGATGAAATTGAGTTCTTACATACAATTTCCACTTTCTCATATATAATAGTAGATTGTGTTGAATTAAAGCCAGACCATGCCTAAATTAAAGACTCGCAAGGCTGCGGCGAAGAGATTCCGCGTCACCGGTACCGGTAAAATCGTCCGCCGTAAACCGTTCAAAAACCACTTGTTAGAGCATAAATCCTCTAGCAAAAAGAGCAATATGTCCAAAATGGCAATTGTTCATGAAACGGACGAACCTAACGTGCGTTTAATGCTTCCATATTTGTAAAAGATCACAGGTAATAAGATATGACTCGGGTAAAACGCGGTAATGTAGCTCGTAAACGCCGCAATAAAATTCTCAAATTAGCTAAAGGTTTCCGTGGTTCTCACTCAACTTTGTTTAGAACCGCTAACCAACAAGTAATGAAGGCGCTTCGCAGTGCTTACCGCGATCGCAAAAAGAAGAAGCGTGATTTTCGTCGTCTGTGGATAGCGCGGATTAACGCAGCCTCTAGACAACACGGCTTAAGCTACAGCCGCTTGATTGGCAATTTAAAAAAGGCCAATGTGGAACTAAACCGCAAAATGTTGGCACAATTGGCAATTCTTGATCCTGCAAGCTTTGCGAAAATTGCGGAACTGGCAAATTCAGTTAACGGATAAAGGTGGGAACGGATGGATAACGGATGTAACAGATGGCCGCTTCGGAGCATTAAAAATTAAAAATAAAGAAAATTTTTGGCATTTTTAATTGGAGTAAAACGGAAGGCGATTATGAACAAGTTACATCTGGTATTATCCGCTACCTTATATTTGATTTTTTGTCTGTTTATTCTCAGTGGAAACTTAACTGCATCTGCCGCGACAATGGCGGAAATTCAGCAACGAGGCTACTTACAGATTGCAGTTAAGGATAATCTTCGTACTTTAGGATTTAGGGATGATCAGGGCAATTTACAAGGCTTAGAAATTGATTTAGCCAAACGTTTAGCCAGTGATTTGTTGGGTAAAGCTGACGCTGTGAAATTGCAATCGGTAGCTAATAGCGATCGCTTGCCTGTAGTATTTAATCATCAAGTTGATTTAGCTATTGCTGGAGTCACAGCCACAGAATCACGTTCTCGCATTGTTAGCTTTAGTGTTCCTTACTATTATGATGGTGCGGCAATAGTTACAAAAAGTGCCTCTATTCAGGAACTAAAAGATTTAGGGAAACGCAAAATAGCTGTTCTTAATAACTCCAGCACGATTGGATACTTAAAATATTTTACACCATCTGCTGAATTGGTCGGTGTAAATTCTTATGCCCAAGGGTGGGAAAAAATAGAAAGTAATCAAGTAGATGCTTTTGCTGCGGATATCAGCGTTCTTAGTGGTTGGGTGCAAGCAAATTCTCAATACCGCATACTGCCAACTAAATTCTCAGCAGAACCATTATCCGTAGCAATGCCTAAAGGATTGCAGTATGATGAGTTAAGACGCAACGTGAATGAAGCGATCGCTCGTTATACAGTTACAGGTTGGCTGAAAGAACGGATAGAATATTGGGGATTGTGGTAATTTAGTGAGAAATATAGAACCTAATAACTGATAATAGATAGAGTATTTTAATAATTTGTATTTGTAGAAAATGGATAGCAATTTAGTCGTCGTTTATCTGTCAATTTTTGTTGGTTTACTTGCATTTGCAGGTGTGAGTGTTTTTCGTGAAGTATTTAAAACCCGGAAACTTGAAAGCTCACTGAATAAGTTGAAAAACAAATTAACTAAAGAAAAAGGTACGGCTCAAGAATATTACGAATTAGCTAGTATCTATTCAGAAAAAAAAGTATTTAGCCAAGCCATACCTCTATTTCAAAAATCCCTAAAAGCAGCCCAAGAAGAGGGAGAAGAATCTATTGCTCCTATTTACAACGGTTTAGGATATGTTTATTTTGCCCAAGAGCAATATGACTTAGCAATTCGTCATTATAAAGAAGCTATCAAATTAAATCCAGATTATGTATCAGCCCTAAATAATCTCGGACACGCTTATGAGAAGAAAAAATTGAATGCTCCAGCTTTAGAAATGTACGAAGCAACACTCAAACTTTCACCCAATAACCTCGTAGCTAAACGTCGGGCTGAATCTTTACGTCGTTTAGTTTCTATATAGATTGTAAAGACGTTCTATGGAACGTCTTTATCAATAAAATATCAAGAATTATTAAACGCGGATAAACGCAGATAATAATGCGTCAATTAAATTAGTTTATTTATTAATATAACTCTCTTAATCTTACGGTTTCTCATCTTTAGTTGAGGAATCAATAAATGTACTTTTCTGAAAAAATGTGCAAGATGATTAAGAGGCTAAATCTTTTTTACCAGCTAACTATTACTTTTATTATTTTCATCAACATCTTTCTGGTATTTCCTAATATCGTATTGGCTCAGGAAACAGTAATTTCTCATCCTCTTAACCCTTTAACAGAGGCAGAGATTAATACAGCAGTTACCATAGTTAAAGAGCAAAAAAATCTCAGTGAAACCGCAATTTTCCCCATAATTACTTTACAAGAACCTGATAAAAAAGAAGTTTTAAATTTTACAGATGGTAAATCATTTCTCCGCCAGGTTTTTTTGCAAGTTTATGAAATCGAACTTAACAAAACCTTTACAGGAACAGTTAATTTAAATACTAAAAATATCACTTCTTGGCAAGAAATACCTCACGGACAACCAGCTATTTCATCAGCAGATTATGCAATAGCGAGGGACGTAGTAAAATCAGATTTGCGTTGGCAAATAGCCATGCAGAAACGCGGAATTAAAGATTTTGAAAATGTAGAAGTTAATTGTTGGGGAGCAGGAATATTAACTGATAAAGAAGCCAAATCTGGTAATCGAATTTGTCGAGCATTATCTTATTACCAAGGTAAACATTGGAATTTTTATGCGCGTCCCATAGAAGGTGTTTTAGTTACAGTTAATTTAAATAAAGGTGAAGTTGATAGTTTTATTGATAATGGGATAGTTCCTATTTCTCAAGAGAATTGGGATTATGATATTCATGCTTTCAATAGCCTAATTACACCACCAAAACCATTAAATATCAATCAACCAAAAGGAACAAGTTTCAAAATTCAAGGTAATGAAATTACTTGGCAAGGTTGGAAATTTCGTTATTTAATGCACCCCCGCGAGGGCTTAGTTTTATATCTTGTTAAATATCACGATGGTGAAAAAGATAGATCAATTTTATATCGTGGTAGTCTCTCAGAAATGGCAGTTCCTTATGGTGATCCTCAGCCAAATTGGTCATTTCGTAATGCTTTTGATGTGGGAGAATATAACCTGGGCTTGTTAGCAAACAAACTAGAATTAGGTAAAGAAATTCCTGAAAATGGAGTTTTATTAAATACAGTGCTTGCTAATAGTGAAGGAGAACCTTTTACCATACCAGGATTAGTTGGTATCTACGAAAGAGATAATGGTGTTCTCTGGAAACATTTTAATTACAGAAATCAAAAAAATTATATCCGTCGTAATCGTGAATTAGTCATGAAAATGATTACAACAGTTGACAACTATGATTACAGTATCAATTGGATATTTCGCCAAGATGGTACTTTAGAAGTAGAAAATGAATTGACAGGTATTGATTTAGTTCAAGGAACAGCAAAGACAAAACAAACTGAAAATAAATCTTTTGGCAGACTATTAGCTAAAAATATCTTTGGAGTTAATCACCAGCATTTCTTTAACTATCGCCTAGATTTAGATATAGATGGACAAGCTAATTCTGTGATGGAAATGAATGTAGAAGCGTTGCCAATAGGTGATAAAAACCCGTTAGGAAATGCCATAACTGTAGAAGATACACTACTAAAAACTGAAAAATCTGCCGTCCGTGATTTGGATATTAAACATAGTCGAGAATGGATGATTTCTAGTGCAGATAAACTAAATAATTTAGGTGTTCCTCCTGGATATATGTTAATGCCGGCAGGAAATACAATTTTATATGCAGTAGAAGGTGCAAATATTAGAAAAAAAGCAGGTTTTGCAACTCATCATTTTTGGGTGACAAAATATAAATCTGGTGAAATGTATGCAAGTGGGGATTATCCCAATCAAACACAATTGGGGGTAGGTTTACCAAAATATATTGCTGATAATGAATCTTTAAGTGGTGAAGATCTGGTTGTGTGGTACACAATGGGAATAACTCATGTTCCCCGTCCAGAAGATTGGCCAGTCATGCCAACTCACCGCGTTGGGTTTAAGTTAATGCCCAGGGGATTTTTTAATAGGAATCCGGCGATTAATTTAGGTGAGTAGATACGTCTATGGTAGGGGCAGGTTGTAGAGAAGATTTCGATTGTACTGGACAACTTTTTTAGCCCTGTCCCTACCTTGAGGTGTAGTTTTAGCTCTCTCCTGTTTTTTGAATGGTTTCAATCACTGCTAAACCTATACTAGAAGCGGCGATTAGCATGATTGGTGCTGCTAGAAAGGCAATGGTAAGCATCCGAAGAGCTTGGTCAAAAAATATATAGGTGGTCATTTGTTCACCTTCTGAACTTTATACAGCTACTGGTACTATCTAATTTTTTTCACAGCCGGGTGGCTGAATTCCTTGTAATCGTATCTTAACAAAACTTTAGATATTTCACGACATGATGACAAAGTTTTATTAGTGAACTACCCATACTGACCTGACGGTACAGTGTGGGCTTCCTGCCCAGCAGAAAGCGCAGTAGTAGATTTCTTTCGTCCTCTATTACTCCGACTTACATCTGGACGACAGGCTTCTTGATGAAGTTGTTCATGGGGGAAACCCCCAAGACCACACTTCATCGCTTTATCCCCCGTTCCAGAGGTCATAATTCGTAGTCCCTCATCTCTGAGGTTTATTGCTGCATTAATATCTCTATCATGTCTAGCCTGGCACTTTTCACAAGTCCAAAATCTGATATCTAGCGGTAAACTCCCCACTTGATTAAGGCAGACATGACAAGTCTTTGATGAAGGAAAGAATCTATCAACTTCTTGATAAATCTTCCCTTCGTTTTCTGCTTTGTATTTCAGCATGGTACAAAACATTCCCCAGCCAACCTGTTGAATAGACTTGGCTAGACAGTGATTTTGCATCATGCCTTTAACATGAAGATTTTCTACCACAATAACTTGGTTTTCGTTAACTATCCTACGAGATAGTTTATGGAGAAAATCTTCTCTGCAATTAGTTATTTTTCTATGAACTCTAGCAACTTTCTTTCTAGCTTTATTTCGGTTACTAGAGCCTTTTTGTTTTCTAGATAATTGCTGCTGTTTTATTTTTAAGTTTTTATCGTGTTTATTCAGTATCCGAGGATTATCAAACTTAGAACCATCGCTGGTAATTGCAAAATGAGTCAGCCCTAGATCAATACCTATTGCTTTGCCCTCTGCAATTGATTCTGGTTTTTGTTTACCATCTTCAAACAAAATAGCAGCAAAATATTGTTCACTACAATTTTTGGTGATGGTTACAGTTTTAATTTTCCCTTCAATCTCTCGGTGAATGATTGCCGATACTTTTCCTATTTTTGGTAGGATTAATTGACTATCGGCAATCTTGACGTTTTGAGGATACTGAATAGACTGCTTACCATGTTTTGATTTAAACTTGGGGTATTTAGCTCTCTTTTCAAAGAAGTTATTAAATGCAACTCCCAGATTCAAGCAGACCTGTTGTAAGCATTGAGAATAAGTTAATGATAACCACTCATGTTCTTTCTTTAATTGGGGAATGATCTTTTTAATTTCGTACCCAGACAAGCCTTTCCCCGTCTCTTGATATGTTTGGTTCATCAAATTCAAAAAATAATTCCATAGCCAACGACAACTACCAAAAGCTTGCGCTAATGACTGCTGTTGCTGGGCATCTGGATATAATCTGACTTTGACGACTCTTAACATATTAGAGTGAAAGTTTTTTACTATAAAGCAGCATAGCACAAGAAAAATGAATTGCCTCCATGTTTTTCTCCCTTGCTATCGCATTGGTCGAAAAACTGTCGTTAATTCACGCGCCATTCATCCCACGCTGCCCTTAGAGCTAAAAATACTAATCTATGCAAGATTGAATAGTAGCAATTACTGATTCTGCTAGACTTGGTAAATCATAACCACCTTCTAAACCAAACATGATTTTTTTGGTTATACCTAAACAATATTTTGTAAATAAACCAAAGTCCTCTGGTTGCAAATTCATACCTGCTAAAGGATCATCAGCATTAGCATCATAACCAGCACTAATAATTAGTAAATCTGGCTGAAAATTGGTTAAAAATGGCAAGATTTTTGTTTCCCACAATGGTTGATAAACAGTAATATCACTACAAGGAGGAACAGGTAAATTTAACACATTATTATGTAACCCTTGTTGAGAAGCTTTCCCTGTACCCGGATAAGCTGGATACTGGTGAAGAGAAACATAAGCAATTTCTGAGTGAGTTTCTACTATCGCTTCTGTACCATTTCCGTGATGTACGTCCCAGTCTAGGATAGCAACGCGCTCAATACCAGGTTGTTCTAAAGCATATAAAGCTGCAATTGCAGCATTAGAAAATAAACAAAATCCCATTCCTGTATCACTTACCGCATGATGTCCAGGTGGACGCGCTAATACAAAAGCTTGATTAGTTGTATTAAGAACTATGTCAACTCCATCTAACCAAGCACTAACTGCTAATAAAGCTATATCATAACTACGGGGAGAAATGGGAGTATCTCCGTCTAAATAACCACCACCTGAGCAGGATATCTCTTTAACTTTGTTAATATATGATTTAGTGTGAGCCTTTTCTATCCAAGACATTAAAGACGGTTTTCCGGTGACGGGTGTAGGTAGTTTCCAGGTGATTTGTTCGGCAAAACTGGCAGCTTTTAAAGCGTTGACTATGGCTGTTAATCGGGCTGGTTTTTCTGGATGATAGCTTCCCGTTTCGTGATCTAAAAATTCGTCAGAATAAATAACTTGTAACATATATTTCTATCTCCACAATCTGAAATGTCTGTTAAGTGAAAGTCAATAAAATTACTAAAATGATATATTACACCAATAGGTAGAGTTTGGGAGTTTAGATCCCCGACTTCTTTGAGAAGTCGGGGATCTGGATAATTAGTTAATTACAAGGGGTGATATGAATAATCTTAGTCTTAAACTTAAAGGGATGAGTTGCGCTTCCTGCGCTAATAATGTAGAACAAGCTATTTTATCTGTTTCTGGAGTTATTGATTGTCATGTTAATTTTGGTGCAGAACAGGTAACTATTAATTATGAACCTAAACAAACAAGTTTAACAGAAATCCAAGCTGCAATTGTAGATGCTGGTTATTCATCTTTTACGTTAGCAGCAGCAGGGGAAGATGCAGCAGAAATAGCAAATACATTAGCCCAAGAACGAGAACTCATTCTCAAGTTAAGAGTTGGGGGTGTAATTAGTATTATTCTGTTTTTTGGTTCTTTACCGATGATGACGGGATTACATTTACCTTTTGTTCCTGAATTTCTCCATTATCCTTGGTGGCAATTAGTATTAACAACACCTGTGGAATTTTGGTGTGGTGGATCTTTTTTTCGCAATGCTTGGAAATCCTTAAAACGTCGCACTGCAACGATGGATACTTTGATTGCCTTGGGAACAGGTACGGCTTATTTCTATTCTTTGTTTGTGACGCTTTTTCCGGGTTTATTTATTTCCCAAGACTTAGAAATTCATGTTTATTATGAAGTTGCAGCGATAGTTGTAACTTTAATTTTGTTAGGGCGATTTTTTGAACATCGTGCTAAAGGACAAACTTCAGAAGCTATTCACAAATTAATGGGAATGCAAGCCAAAACAGCTAGGGTAATCCGAGATGGTTTAGAAATGGATATTCCTATTCAGGAAGTGAAAGTTAATGATTTAATTTTAGTCCGTCCTGGTGAAAAGATTCCTGTTGATGGTGAAGTAATTAATGGTAATTCTACAGTAGATGAGGCAATGGTGACAGGTGAAAGTGTAGCTGTTAAAAAACAACCAGGAGATGAGGTAATTGGGGCAACAATTAACAAAACTGGGAGTTTTAAGTTTAAAGCAACGCGAGTAGGTAAGGATACATTTTTGGCGCAAATTGTCAAATTAGTCCAAGAAGCCCAAGGTTCAAAAGCACCAATTCAAAGATTAGCAGATCAGGTAACTGCTTGGTTTGTGCCTGCGGTAATTATGATAGCGATCGCTACTTTTATCATTTGGTTTAGTATTACAGGTAATTTCACATTAGCAATGATCACAATGGTAGGGGTTTTAATTATTGCTTGTCCCTGTGCTTTGGGTTTAGCTACTCCTACTTCTGTCATGGTGGGAACTGGTAAAGGGGCAGAAAATGGCATTTTAATTAAAAGTGCTGAAAGTTTAGAATTAGCACACAAAATCAATACTATTGTTCTCGATAAAACTGGAACTTTAACTCAAGGTAAACCCACAGTTACAAACTTTATCACTATTAAAGGTACAGCAAATGGGAATGAACTTCAGTTATTAAAATTAGCTGCTAGTGTAGAACAAAACTCTGAACATCCTTTAGCGGAAGCAGTGGTAAAATATACGATGAATCAATCTGTGAGTTTAGCTGATGTCAAGAATTTTTCAGCAATTGTTGGTAGTGGTGTTCAAGGCGTTGTCTATGAACAATTTGTACAAGTTGGTACACAACGCTGGCTGACAGAATTAGGAATTGATACAGATGTTTTAGAACCACATCAAACAATGTGGGAAAATGAAGGGAAAACAGTAATTTGGTTAGCAGTAAATGGTAATCTGGAGGCAATTATGGCTATTGCTGATGCCCTCAAACCTTCATCACTAACAGCAGTTAAAGCTTTGCAGAAATTAGGGTTAGAAGTGGTAATGTTAACGGGAGATAATCAAAAAACTGCACAAACTATTGCTGATCAAGTTGGGATTACTCAAGTTTTTGCCCAAGTGCGTCCAGACCAAAAAGCCGCTATGATTAAATCATTGCAACAAAGAAAAATAGGGAATAAATATACAATTGTGGCCATGGTAGGAGATGGAATTAATGATGCACCAGCATTAGCACAGGCAGATGTGGGAATTGCCATTGGCACAGGAACAGATGTGGCGATCGCAGCTAGTGATATTACATTAATTTCTGGAGATTTACAAGCCATAGTTACAGCTATTCAACTCAGCCGCGCTACCATTAATAATATCCGTCAAAATCTATTTTTTGCCTTTATTTATAATATTATTGGTATACCCATCGCTGCGGGTATTCTCTATCCTTTCTTTGGTTGGTTACTTAATCCAATTATTGCCGGTGCAGCAATGGCTTTTTCTTCTGTTTCTGTAGTCAGTAATGCTTTAAGATTGCGTAACTTTCAACCAGGTAATAGGTAATAGGTAATAGGTAATAGGTAATAGGTAATAGGTAATAGGTAATAGGTAATAGGTAATAGGTAATAGGTAATAGGTAATAGGTAATAGGTAATAGGTAATAGGTAATAGGTAATAGGTAATAGGTAATAGGTAATAGGTAATAGGTAATAGGTAATAAGTAATAAGTAATAAGTAATAAGTATTTTTACCAGATTAAGTAATCATCTAAATCACACAAATCAAGAAAATCACAGTTCAGACAAAATCATCTAAATCACACAAATCAAGAAAATCACAGTTCAGACAAAATCATCTAAATCACACAAATCAAAAAAATCACAGTTCAGACAAAATCATCTAAATCACACAAATCAAAAAAATCACAGTTCAGACAGAATCATCTAAATCACACAAATCAAGAAAATCACAGTTCAGACAGAATCATCTAAATCACACAAATCAAAAAAATCACAGTTCAGACAGAATCATCTAAATCACACAAATCAAGAAAATCACAGTTCAGACAGAATCATCTAAATCACACAAATCAAGAAAATCACAGTTCAGACAGAATCATCTAAATCACACAAATCAAGAAAATCACAGTTCAGACAAAATCATCTAAATCACACAAATCAAAAAAATCACAGTTCAGACAAAATCATCTAAATCACACAAATCAAAAAAATCACAGTTCAGACAAAATCATCTAAATCAAACAAATCAAAAAAATCACAGTTCAGACAGAATCATCTAAATCAAAAAAATCAAAAAAATCACAGTTCAGACAGAATCATCTAAATCAAAAAAATCAAAAAAATCACAGTTCAGATAGAATCATCTAAATCAAACAAATCAAGAAAATCACAGTTCAGACAAAATCATCTAAATCAAACAAATCAAGAAAATCACAGTTCAGACAAAATCATCGAAATCAAACAAATCAAGAAAATCACAGTTCAGACAAAATCATCTAAATCAAACAAATCAAGAAAATCACAGTTCAGACTTCACTCCCGACGGTACTAAAAATAACTGTTTTTATAAGTTGTTCATGATAGGAATAGATGAACCGCTTCACTGCAAGTGAAATCCTAAAAATGAACACCAATATAGATAATCTCAACTCAGTTCGTAAACCTAAAATTTTCAATCAATCAGCCAGTTTTGTGGAAGGTTGGTACTGGGTATTACTTTCTCAATCTTTGCAAGTGGGTGATGTCAAAACTGTGACAATTTTTGGTAGAGATTTAGTAGTATATCGCGGTAAAGATAGACATGCCGTTATCCTAGATGCTTACTGTCCTCACATGGGTATGAGTTTAGCTGAAGGTAAAATTGAGGGTAATGAATTACGCTGTGTTTTACATCGGTGGAAATTTGATGCAGAAGGTATTTGTGTTGATGTTCCTAATTTAGATGAACCCGTAGCCCTCAAAGCTAAAACTTGGCCAGCAGCAGAACAATATGGAATGATTTGGGTTTGGACTGGAGAAACTCCTCAACAACCATTACCTTTTGTTTTAGATTGGGAAAATCAAGATTTTGATTTTTCTCTGGGTTCGCAATTTAGTATGGATTGTCATCCCAATGTATTACTTCTTCAGAGTATTGATACTCAACAAATTAATATAGTTAATAAATTACCATTAAAAATGGTTTTGGAGAAACAAGAACTAAATCAAAATGCAATTATTTTTAGCACTATTACAAATATTAATGGTAAATCATTTTGGTTAATTCTCTACCGTTGGTTTTTTAATAATTCTCTTAATTACAGTATTTGTTATTGGTATGGAACAACAAGTATAATTTCCTTTACTAATGATTCTACCCATTTACATATAATATTTACAACTCGGATATTACCAGGAGGAAAAACTCAAGGACAAACCCTCTTAATGTCCAAAAAACGTAAAGGTATTTTCGGGAAATTGATTAATAAATTGATGTTATTAGTAGGGAAAACAATTAGCGATCGCTTACTCAAAACCAATGATAGGTTTTTACAAACCATGCAGTTTGATTTAAAAAATCCCATCAAAGCAGATTTATCAATTATCCAATTTATTAATCATTTAGAACAACAAAAACCCCTGACATGGGAAACTTGGCTATTAGTGCGATCGCGGGAACGGGAAGAAGAAGTGCGTGAAGAGAGAGAAAAACGCGAAAAATGGCGAGATGAGTTAGTTAATGACTGAACAATCTCGGTTTTGACAATAAAAATGAAGTGGACTAGCCACTTCATCAATTCCCAGGTAGAACCTGGTTATGAGTATAACGACTTAGAAATTTTAAAATAGTATAAATACATACTTATTTTCGTATTTCACTATTATTTAGTCTTTACACTTTGGGGAATCAGGATATTTTTCAGCAATTTAGGAATTTGAGATAGACTATCAGCGACAGGGATTTTTGCAGAGTTAAAAGCAGCTAATTTACTTTCTGCTGTGCCAAAGTTTGCAGAACGTCCAATTACACTTGCTAAAGTCCCTGTTTGTTGCCAATTTTTGGCTGGTGGTGCGTGTATACCAGCAATATAGGCAATTACAGGCTTGTCAATTGCTTCAGTAATATATTCTGCTGCTGCTTCTTCGCTACCCCCACCAGGTTGGCCGATTAAAACAATCGCTTCTGTGGTGTCATCTTCATCAAGAATTTGTAACCATTGGAGGAAAGAAGAACCAACAATAGCATCACTACCAATACTGACACTAATTGACTGTCCCAAACCAGCTTTTGTTAATTCCCAAGCTACTTCATAAGTGAGGGTACTACTTCGGCTGACAATTCCCACAGAACCGGGTATATAAAATTCATTGGGTTGAGTACCCAGGAGAATTTTACCAGGAACAATAATTCCCGGACTATTAGGTCCAATAATCAAAGTTTCACAAGCTTCTGTCTTGCGAAGTAGTTGCACCATATCCAATGGTGGTACACCGGCGGTAGTAATGATAATTTGGGGGATATTAGAGGCGATCGCTTCTAATGCTGCATCCAAAACTTGATAAGGTTGAACACATATAATGGCTGTGTCAATTTGTCCAAATTCGGCAACAACCTCCTCTACTAAATCAAACACTGGTAGATTATATATTTGTTGTCCACCATAGCCAGGATTTACACCTGCTACTAAATTTGTACCATAAGCTTGCATTTGAGCAATATGAGTTGCTGATATAAATTCACAAAATCCCTGGATTAAAACTTTACTTTCTGGCGTTAAGTTCATAGTTGTCAGTTGTTAGTTGTCAGTTGTTAGTTGTCAGTTGTCAGTTGTTAGTGGTAATTATTCATAATTTTTTCCTTTTATTTCTTACCAATTACCTATTACCAATTACCTATTACCTATTAGCTTTTTTAACTACAGATAATTTAGCTAAACGAACGGCTTCTTTGACTGCTTCATCTAAATTTTCTACAACTATGAGCGATTGATTAGAAGTTTTGAGTGTGGCTAAATATTCCCTAACAGAATTAAATTCAGAACCTGCTAAACGAAGAACTAAATGAGGTAAATCCAGCTGATACTGACTTTTATTACCATTGGATGCTTGCACCCCAGATGTGATTTTGCTTCTGTCTGACTGGAGAAATTTGGTAATAATTTCTGGGAGTTTTTCAACCTGAGGAATAGTCCCCAGAAAATTGACCAAAATAACTTGACTACTCTGATCATCAGCCAAATTTGTTAAACTACTAATTAGGCGATCGCAAAAATTTGTGGGTACAGTATCACCCATAAATAAATGGCGCAAATTAACGCATTTACCAGGTTTACCATGAGCATTAACAATTGCATCCAATGTTGTTAACACAGAACCTTTCCCATTACCTAATATCCCAATTTTACCAGGCATTTCTAAGGTATCCCCGCTGCCCAATAAGCTGTGCTTTTTTTGATTACTATGAAAACGGCTAATCATTTTTGCAGCCATATCGGTTATTTCAGGATGACGGTTAATAGCCCGTTCATTCACCCTGACCTTACCATTGAGAGCCATCACTTGGCCAGCAGCGTTCACACCTAGAGGATGAATCTCCACCAAGTCCAAATCTTTTTGGACAAATAACTGGTATAACTTCTCGACAATATCGCTCACAGATTGCATTAAAGCCCCCTGTAAACCCATCTTTAAAGCCAGTCGTCTGGCATAAAATGGCGAAAATTCCTCTTCTACAACTACGTGCTGAATTTTAGCCCCGGCTGTCTCCCATTCGATATTTGCTTCTGTGCAACCCAATAAAACGGGACGGCAGAGCGCAGTATCTAAAACTACAGCTAGATAAAATTCCTCCTGGGCATCATACTTTGATTCTGCCAGTAAAACTTCTGGCAATTGTCCCCAAATTGGTAAATTAAATATATTCTGTGCAGCAGCAATCGCATCAATCGTAGTTTCTACAATTCTGACTCCACCAGCTTTTTCCCTTTCCCCAGCTTGTACCTGAGATTTCAGCACAATCGGGTAACGAATTTTTAACCGTTTCAAATCCGTGGGATGGTCTATTCTTTGGGATGGTAAGACAGGAATGCCAATTTTACCAAACCATTCTTTAACTTGGTACTCCAATAAATCCATTGAGACACACCTTGTATTGACAAGTCCAACTCGCTTTCTCTGATGCTATCTGATATTTTGCCCAATACCGAAAATTATAGAATTTGGTTTCACAGAACTGAAAAATTTATTTGGCAATTGGATTGTCTAATTTATAATCTAACTGTATAAAAAAATAGAAGTCTAAATTATCACCATTGACTGTGTTGTTCGTGACAAATTTAACCTTCTGCTAGAAACTGATTCTATTGGATGTAAAAATAGAGTTTGAATTTTACTGCCAATTTTCTCAATTCCTGGTTTCCAGTGTCCAGTTCCTTTGTTCCTTTGTTCCTTTGATAATCAAAACTATATAAAAAGAGTGGCGGTAACGCTTTATGAAAGCAACAGTTCAACAAGAAGATCTACAAGTTTTAGGCAATATCTTACAGGAAAGATTAGTGGCTCAAGTGCTTGATAGTCAGGATTTCCAGGTGAAATGCGCTGTCAAAAATGATGAATTGATGATTTTAACTCAACACCCTAATGAGGTGACAGTTGACACACGGCAAGTTTTTGAGGTCTTAGAACAAGCACTACAATGGCAATTTAACTACCAAACCCAACGGGTACAATTTTTCTTGAGAGTTTCTGGAGAAAAGCGTCCCTATGCTCAACATTTCCTAGATTTTCAAATTCCCACAGTAGATACACAAAAGGAAACTGAGGATGATTTTCCAATTCCCATAGTAGAAACAGAAAAGAAAACTGAGGATGATTTTCCAATTCCCACAGTGGACAAAGACAGAGAAACGGTAGAGATAGGGAAAGAAAGAGATACTCTTTTTATGTCTTTTGATCATCAAGAACCATCATCTCCACTGACAGAAACGGAAGGAGAAACCATTATGGATTCATTTCTCTCCAGTTCTGAAGAATCTTTCTCAGATTATGCACTACCAGACTTAAATTTATCTCTGGATGAATCTGAGGAAATTGAGGATATTGAAGAAAAGTTTGATCCTTTTGCCAATATCCCAGATAAACCCAAAAAAGGACCATTCTCCCTATCATTTCCACCGTTACCGATAATTATTGGTACGGCTGTAGTTATCGCCCTGGTTTCCGGTGGTGGTGCTTTTGTTCTCCATCGTGGTTGTGTAATCTCTGAATGTAAAGAATTGCAAACAGCACAGCAATTTAAAAATGATTATCAGCAGCAGATTAAGCGGACTAAATCAGAAAAAGACTTATTAGCCGTGCAACAAAAACTAGATGGGGTAGTTGCAGAGTTGCAAAATATTCCTCAATGGTCTCCCCGTTATCAAGACTCTCAGCTATTAGTTACGAGTTTTTCGGAACAGTCCACAAAAATTAACCAGGTGCTAAAAGCCTTACAAATGGCATCCTTGGCACAGAAAAAAACTCAAGCTCCCCCTAAGAGCTTGGATGAGTTACGCAGTAGACAAAACCTCTGGAGACAGGCAATCACCCCATTAGAGGTAATTAAGCCTAGTAATGAACTCTATGGACTGGTAAAAATTAATTTACCAACCTATCAAAATACCTTAAAAAGTGTTAATGATCAGTTGCTGAAAGAAGAAACATGGTTACAAAAAATTGCTACTGCCAAAACTGCCGGAGAAACAGCTACTAAACTGCAAATTAATGCTAAATCTGCGCCTGAATGGCAAAGGGTAGAATCTAATTTCCAAACAGCAATTAATACCCTAAAAATTATCCCTATAAATAGTTTAGGATTTGAGGATGCACGCAAGCTGTTAGCAGAATATCAACCACAGATGATTGTAGCAAGCAATCGCGCCAAAAAGGAACAATTAGCAGCCGCATCCTATCAACAAGCTATTAAAGCCGCTAGTCAAGCTAAAATCTATGGTAATCAAAATCAATGGACAGGTGCAGTCAAGGCTTGGGAACAGGCTGTACAAAGTTCTAAACAAGTAAGTCAAGATACTTTCTATTTCAATCAAGCTAAACCCCTGATTGAAACCTATACAGTATCTCTTAAACAGGCTCAAGAACAATTCCAAATCTATGGTGATTTAACCCAAACTCGCGCTGAACTCAATACCACTTGTACCAGTAGAATTAAGATTTGTACTTTTACTATCGAGAATCAGGAAATTAAAGTAAATTTAACTCCTGAATATGACCGATTATTTCAAGCTAATAATCCAAAAATACAAAGTCATTTCCAAAGCTTGAAAGATGCTCTCAAGGTCATTAGTCAAAATGCTAAACTTCCTGTATTTATCTATAATGCCCAAGGACAGGAAAGATATATGCGGCAACCACAGTAGGAAATTGGTAAGGTCTTAGATCCCCGACTTCTAAGAGGATGTTTTAAAAGTTTTCAAGGTATAAATTAACCCCTCTTGTAAACCTCTCCCCTATAAGGAGAGAGGCTTTAAAATCCCCCTTCCCTTGTAGGGAAGGGGGGCAGGGGGGTTAGGTTTTTGGAGATTATTGGTTTTATTTACAGCACTTCCCGATGTTATGAGGTACAAGAACCCCACCCCCAACCCCCTCCCCGCAAGCGATGAGGGGGCTAAGATGTACCTCATAAGAGCGGAAACCGCTGTAATACTTCTCAAACACCCTTTAAGAAAATTAACGTCAACAAATGATAGATATAAAAAACAAGTCGGGGATATTTTCTAATATTAAAATTCAACTAAATCAGCATTAGCAGAAGTCCGTTTTAACATGAATACAGCGATAACAATACCAACAATGGCTAATCCCGCAGTAGGATAAAAGAAATTGGTATAACTGCCGAAAATATCCCTAATTTTACCAGCTAATAACGTTCCCCCTAAAGCTCCCATACCGTAAGCTGTGAAGACAACACCGTAATTTTTCGCGTAGTCTTGGGGTGGAAACATGATTAAAGTAGAAGTAGGAGCGATCGCTAACCAACCTCCTAAAGCTAAGTAAAATAGAGAAAAAGCGACTAGATAAGTTAGTACGCTGCCCTCTCCTGCACTAAGCATCATAATTGAGCCAATTAAAATCAAAACAAAGGAAACTATTGCCCCTAGCTTGGGTGAAAATTTGTCTGTGAACCAGCCAAAAAACAAGCGTCCTACACCGTTAAATACAGCGAATAGAGAAACTGTACTCGCGGCTGTGGCTGCATCTAATTTAATGATTTCTTGTGCCAGAGGACTAGAAATACCAATAGCAGCTAGTCCTGCAAAAGAACCAATGGTATAACACAACCACAATCCGTAAAAGCTGGAACTTTGGATAATTGATGTTGAAGTTGTCGAGTTAATATTTGCTTGTGTAGAAGCAGGAGGAGTCCAACCTTCTGGTTGCCAACCTGGGGGGGGAGTTTTTAAGAGTGTGGAAATGGCGGTAATTATTACCGCAAAAGCGATTCCTAAAATTACAAAAGTTTGCTTAATTCCAAAACTATCTATCAGAGACTTGGCTAAAGGTGCTGTAATTAAAGGTGATAAACCAAAACCAATCACAGTAGCACCCACAGCTAAACCTTTTTTATCGGGGAACCATTTTGCTACAACAGCTAATGGTACACCATAGGCAATACCGACACCAATGCCAGCAATAATCCCATAGGTCATAGTTAAGGTGGGGATATTGTTACCTAAACTAGAGAGAATATAACCGACAGCGGTAATTAAACCTCCTACACCTGTTATTAAACGAGTATCAAAACGGTTAATATAAAAGCCTGTAATGGGCATTAAAATAGCAAAAACAACTAATAGCACTGTAAATGGTAATAGGCTATCGGTTGCACCGACGCTGAGGAGTTTTTGCAAAGGTTTCCTAAAAATACTCCAAGAATAAACTGTACCCAAACACAGTAAAACAGTTATACTTAGAGGGATAAGTAGCCATCGGCCTTTTTCTGCCGGCATTCCAAAAAGTTGTATTTTTTCCATCTGTTTATATTTAGATAAAATGATGTTTTGCAGTATCCCACTTTTTGGTTAAGTTGCCACAATTAATATAATATTTAGGTGTAGAGATGTTCCTAAGTATTTTTTCTTAGTCCACGGAGGTGGACTTTGTTTGTGTAGCCGCGATTATAAATCGCCAGGGCTTGTTTTTTTAAAGGGGGTTAGGGGGGATATTTAAGATTAAATCGGCGGTTAGAAACCGCAACTACACAGGCAAAACCCACCTCCGTGGGTTAAGAATAAGTATTTTTTCTTAGTCCACGAAGGTGGACTTTGTTTGTGTAGCCGCGATTTATAATCGCCAGGGCTTATTTTTTTAAAGGGGGTTAGGGGGGATATTTAAGATTAAATCGGCGGTTAGAAACCGCAACTACACAGGCAAAACCCACCTCCGTGGGTTGAAAATAAGTATTTTTTCTTAGTCCACCTCCGTGGACTTTGTTTGTGTAGCCGCGATTTATAATCGCCAGGGCTTATTTTTTTAAAGGGGGTTAGGGGGGATATTTAAGATTAAATCGGCGGTTAGAAACCGCAACTACACAGGCAAAACCCACCTCCGTGGGTTAAGAATAAGTATTTTTTCTTAGTCCACGGAGGTGGACTTTGTTTGTGTAGCCGCGATTTATAATCGCCAGGGCTTATTTTTTTAAAGAGGGTTAGGGGGGATATTTAAGATTAAATCGGCGGTTAGAAACCGCAACTACACAGGCAAAACCCACCTCCGTGGGTTAAGAATAAGTATTTTTCTTAGTCCACGAAGGTGGACTTTGTTTGTGTAGCCGCGATTTATAATCGCCAGGGCTTGTTTTTTTAAAGGGGGTTAGGGGGGATATTTAAGATTAAATCGGCGGTTAGAAACCGCAACTACACAGGCAAAACCCACCTCCGTGGGTTGAAAATAAGTATTTTTTCTTAGTCCACGAAGGTGGACTTTGTTTGTGTAGCCGCGATTTATAATCGCCAGGGCTTATTTTTTTAAAGGGGGTTAGGGGGGATATTTAAGATTAAATCGGCGGTTAGAAACCGCAACTACACAGGCAAAACCCACCTCCGTGGGTTAAGAATAAGTATTTTTTCTTAGTCCACGAAGGTGGACTTTGTTTGTGTAGCCGCGATTTATAATCGCCAGGGCTTGTTTTTCCAACATCCTCTTATATCCCCAGATGATTTTGTAATGCTTGACGCATTTCGGTGACGGGAACTGTTTCTTGTTGTAACCAGATTTTTAAGGCTGCTGCACCTTGTTGTACTAGCATTTCTAAACCATCAATAATTATTGCTCCTTGTTTTTCGGCTAGGTGCAAAAATTTGGTAGGTTTAGGAATATAAATTAAATCATAAACAATTGCATCACCTGGTAAATAACTAATTTCTTGTCTATTTAACGGTGATTCTTCAACATGGGGATACATTCCTATTGGAGTTGTATTTACCAACAAGTTAGCTTGGGGAATTAAATTTGGTAATTCTGGCCATTCATGTACCTGAAATTTATCTGCATAGAGTGAATTTTGCCAACTTTGACTAAATGCTTGTAATTTCTGTAAATTCCGCCCAACAACATGAATTTCTGCTAAACCGAGTTGAATACAACCCGCTACAACTGCCCTCGCTGCACCACCATTTCCTAAAATTACCGCTTTCTTCTGACTCCAATCTTGATGATATGTTGTTTGCAAAGGGGCAATAAATCCTTCTACATCTGTGTTTGTCCCTATCCATTTATTACCTTGACGAGTGACAGTATTAACTGCACCGATAGCTTGAGCAATAGGGGAAATTTCTGATAATAAAGGCAATATCGCTTGTTTGTGGGGAATGGTGATACTAAATCCTACTACACCCATACTAGCAAATCCGGCGATCGCCCTCTCTAAATTTTCTGGGGCAATCGGAAAAGGCAAATATACATAATCTAATCCTAGTTTAGCCAATGCGGCATTGTGCATTAATGGTGAAAGGGAATGTTCCACAGGATGTCCAATGACTCCTAAAAGTTTCGTTTTTCCAGTAATCATTTTTATTAGTTGTTACAATAGCATCCGGCAAGCGCGATCGCCTTTATCTTTGAAAAGCCAACAAGGGGAAGTGTTCCTGGGTCATAACTGGACAACTCGTTCTGAGTATTCTGGAGCGATCGCTTGTCGGATTGATGCCCAAGTGAGAATAATTGGGATTTTGTCTTTTTATTAATTGAATAATTGCAAGATAATTCTTCCTTATCAACTTTATGATAACAGTTTTAAAATAGTTTGTCAATACCTAAAATCTCTTTTTTTCGGTTGGCGTTTTTGCGTTTTTATGCGAAACATCATGGAGTGATGATGTGAATCAGGAAGACAGAGAATTGATTCCCTGTCTTCTAGCTAAATTCAGTTTTAGAGAACACCAAAAAATAAATTACCCAATTTTGTGGCATGGGCATCCTGCCCGTCCTTGATGATTAGGGGACCAGATACTTGATGATTAGGGGACCAGATGCCCGCACTACAAGAAATTTTTGGGTATTTTTTTAATTGGAAGTCCCTTAATTGAACAAGAAATTACCACCAAAGAGGTTTAAATTCGCATTGGTGCTAGTAAATCCAGATGTCCCTGATAAAGTCACTAATAACTGACCAGTACCAAAACCAGTATTACCACCAATACCATCACCAACTCGCACTAATGTAGAAGTACCTGATGTAATTACATCAAAACTGGCAATACCTGTAAAATTCAGTTTATCACCACCGACACCGCGCACAAATTGATAAACTGTATCTGTAGCATCACCAAGAACGTAATTAACGTTATCTACAACATTATCGTTTAAACCCAAATACAGGCTATCATTACCGAAGCCACCAATTAAAGTATCTGAACCTGCATTACCTGTGAGGGTATCATTTCCTAAACCACCTGTGAGAACGTTATCGGCTGTATTACCTGTAATGCTGTTATTGAGGGTGTTACCTGTACCGTTAATCGCAGTTGTTCCTTGTAAAGTCAGGTTTTCTACGTCGGTGGTGAGGGTGTAAGTTACACTGCTGAAAACAATATCAGTTCCTTCATTCAGATTTTCTGTAATGGTATCTGCTGTATTATCCACATAATAGGAATCATTACCAGCGCCACCAATCATAGTATCAGCACCCGCACCACCAGTGAGGGTATCATTTCCTAAACCACCTGTGAGAATGTTAGCTGCTGTATTACCTGTAATGCTGTTATTGAGGTCATTACCTGTACCGTTAATCGCAGTTGTTCCTTGTAAAGTCAGGTTTTCTACGTTGGTGGTGAGGGTGTAAGTTACAGTGCTGAAAACGATATCAGTTCCTTCATTCAGATTTTCTGTAATGCTATCTGCTGTATTGTCCACATAATAGGAATCGTTACCAGCGCCACCAATCATAGTATCAGCACCAGCACCACCATTAAGAACGTTATTACCAGTGTTACCTGTAATGATATTATTCAGATTATTACCTGTACCATTAATAGCGGTTGTTCCGGTTAAAGTCAGGTTTTCTAAGTGGTTTTTTAATGTCCAGGTGATAGAAGATTCAACGGTATCAATACCTTGATTTAAAAATTCAATAATGACATCTCCTACATTATCTACCACATAACTGTCATTACCACTACCACCACCTAATAAATCTGCACCTGTTCCCCCGTTCAGAGTGTCATTACCATCTCCACCACCTAAATCATCGTTTCCTGTACCTGCTTTAATCCAATCATTACCAGTAGTACCGTTAAAGCTGATAGTACCTGTAAAGCCACTTAAATCAAAGCGTTCAAATCCGAATACTGTTGTCCCTGGAATATCTAATTGATTGGTGGTGTTACTGGTATCTATGGAGATAATATCATTAACTGTCCCTCCGCTGATAATTAAGGTATCTGTGCCATTACCACCTTTGATGGTGTCGTTTTGTTGTAAATTGGCCCATGTGCTGGTAATGGTGTCCTCTCCATAGTCAGCATCTATGATATCTTGTTGGGCTGTGGTGGTGAAGTTGTCGTTATCGTTAAGGTCCGTTACTCCAATGGTTAATTGTTTCTCGAAGGATAACCCACCCTGGTCTGTGGTTTTGACTCTAATGCCATAACTGTTTTTGGCTTCAAAGTCAAATACAAAGTTGGTTTTAAGTTGATTATTGGTAATAGTGAATAAACTATTATCCGTTGCACCGTCCCCGGTGACTAAACTATAGGTAAAGGTGTCTCCTGTATCTGGGTCTGTGGTGGTGAGATTACCAACTACTGTACCAATAATTTGGTTTTCCGCAATTGTGCTGGTGGAGAGTGTGAGGTTGGTGGGTGCTTTGTTAGTAAACTCACTCACGTCTATGATTTGTAGTCCTGAATAATCATCAGCTACATAAGCGTAGTTACCGACTACTTGAACACTTGTAGCAAAGCCAGATGTATTATAATTGCCCTTGAGTGTGGGGGTAGTGGGGTTGCTAATATCAATGATTTGTAGTCCTTCCCAAGCACCAGCAACATAAGCATAGTTACCGACTACTTGCACACTTCTAGCAAAGCTAGATGTATCATAATTGCCCTTGAGTGTGGGGGTAGTGGGATTGCTAATATCAATGATTTGTAGTCCTGAATAATAATCAGCTACATAAGCGTAGTTACCGACTACTTGCACACCATGAGCAAAGCCAGATGTATCATAATTGCCCTTGATGGTTGGGGTAGTGGGGTTGCTAATGTCTATGATTTGTAGTCCTGACTCACCATCAGCAACATAAGCATAGTTACCGACTACTTGCACACCTACAGCAGCACCAGAAGTATTATAATTGCCCTTGAGGGTGGGGGTAGTGGGGTTGCTAATATCAATGATTTGTAGTCCTGAAAAATAATCAGCTACATAAGCATAGTTACCGACTACTTGCACACCATAAGCATAGCTAGGTATATTATAATTGCCCTTGAGGGTGGGGGTAGTGGGGTTGCTAATATCAATGATTTGTAGTCCTGAAGTATCATAAGCTACATAAGCATAGTTACCGACTACTTGCACTTCCCAAGCCAAGCCAGATGTAACATAATTGCCCTTGAGGGTGGGGGTAGTGGGGTTGCTAATATCAATGATTTGTAGTCCTGAATCTCTATCAGCTATATAAGCATAGTTACCGACAACTTGCACACTTATAGCATAGCCAGATGTATCATAATTGCCCACTAATGTGGGTGCAAATACTCCCTGGTAGCTGGTGAGGGTGTGTGCAACAATATCTGACAAATGTAGAGATGTTCCATGGAATGTCTCTGTAACGGGAATGTTCACCTCTAACTGCCAATTTCCCCCTAATGCTGCATTGCCGGTTTTTGTGGTGGAGGCGCTAATGGTGGCGTTGGTAATTTGATGTAATTTGTGAATAAATTCTTCCCCAGCGTCCCCAGCAGCGACGTTACAACCATATAGTAAAATATTCTGACGTTGCCATTGTTGTAACTGTTGGGTGTAATTGTGAATATTGGTTAAGTTTAATTGACTATTTCCTAAATACAAGCATCCCGGCGCACCGTGGGAAAGGATGTGAATAGTGGTTATGTGGGGATGTTGTTGTAAAATTTGGCTAATTTGCTCAATCCCGTCTTGATTTGGGGAAAGAATCACCGTTTCTACACCCTCTACAACTCCTGCTTGGAGGGTGTGATAGTCGGAAACAGAAGAATCAATAACAACAATAGTTGTCGCGGTTTGACTGAGGGAAGAGTTGCTAAACATATTTTTTTCCTTTGTACTTGGTAACTAAGCTTTTATACCCGCCCGGAACTGAAGTTCCGGTCTAATAGCTAAAGTGCGTTAAAACGCACTGTGATGACATCGAAATCAAAAATTATCCTATTTCTTAAACAAATACCGCCAAAAAAGTCGGTTTTAACCGACTTGAGCTTTTAGACAGGGAATTTATTCCCTGGCTCAAGTCTCTGATGACATCAAAATCAGAAATTATCCTATTTCTCGAATAAATACCGCCAACATAGTCGGTTTTAACCGACTTGAGCTATTAGACAGGGAATTTATTCCCTGGCTTGAAGCTTGAAGGTATTTGACACTGTTGAGCAGTGCTAAACCTCTACAAATTCTAATCCAAACAGGGTTAATATGTGTATAATAATAAAAGATTTTCTTTCTAAACAAAACCGTAATTTTTACCTAATAAATGTTTTTTTGTGACTTATACTTAGAGTCACGTAAGTGACACAAGCTAAAATGAAAAGTTAAATAATTGTATCCCCTCAATATATCGGGGAAAGATGTTTCCGGTGTAAACTACGGTAACACCAATAATTTTTCGGACAATCCCTCCAAAAATACACAGAATTAACACACTACTATGACACTGTGTGTACCTCGTTGCACTTATTTTCCTCTGTTACCCCTACTTATTGAGCCGATACAGTTGTTCGATAATTTAATTTACAATATTAGAAGTAACTTAATATTTCTTTGTAATATGCAAACAAGTATCGCTCCCTCTACAAAACCTATTCCTGGTCAATACTGGCAATGGCGCGGACATAACGTATACTATGTACAAGCAGGAGAATCACAAACCCAGCGTCCACCTTTGTTATTAGTACATGGTTTTGGTGCTTCCACAGACCATTGGCGCAAGAATATCACAGAATTGGGTGCAGATTTCCAAGTATTTGCCATTGACTTGTTAGGATTTGGGCGTTCAGCAAAACCTAAATTACAGTATAGCGGTGACTTGTGGCGTGACCAACTCCATGATTTTATCAGCGAAGTTATTGGTCAAAAAACAATTTTAGCAGGTAATTCCTTGGGTGGTTATGCTTGTTTATGCGTCGCTTCCCAACGTCCTGATAGTGCGGCTGGTGTGGTATTGCTTAATAGTGCCGGTCCCTTTTCTCAACCAGAAAATCAAATTCAACCTCCTGCAAATCCTCTGCAAAAACTTTTGGGTAAGCCTATTAAATGGGCATTTAAACAACGTTTAGCTCAATCTTTATTATTTCAATATACGCGCCAAAAGTGGGTAATTCGTCGCACCTTAGAAAAGGTTTATCTTGATAAAAGTGCAATTACTGATCAATTAGTAGAAGAAATTCAGCAACCAGCTTTTGATAAAGGTGCTTTAGATGTATTTGTTTCTGTTTTTAGCAGTCCTCAAGGAGAGAAAGTTGATATTTTACTCAAACAATTAACTTGTCCTTTACTGTTATTATGGGGAGAAGCAGATCCTTGGATGAAAGCCAGAGAACGTTCTCAAAAGTTTCATGAATATTATCCTCAATTAACAGAATATTTTCTCACAGCAGGTCATTGTCCCCATGATGAAATTCCCGAACAAATAAATTCACATTTACGGGATTGGGTAATTAGTTTGAATTGAACAATAATAAGATCCCCGACTTCTTCAAGAAGTCGGGGATCTGAGTTATCGTGTTGACATCTACTCAAAAGTATATTTTTTTAGTTATAAATTGGTAATAGTAATTTTTAATAATTCTCTCTTTAGACTCAGGTATATAAATTGAAAAACATTAACACTAAAAATATAACTGATCTCTATAAAATTGAAATTCTAGATAAATGACACAATCATTAGACACAAAACCACAAATTCAGGCATTGCGTCAACTGCTTGCAGGTCTTGAATGTGGGATGTTAACCACAATTGATGATGATGGTAGTTTACACAGTCGTCCTATGTCAATAGGTCATGAAATTGACGATAATGGGACACTTTGGTTTTTTACCTCAGCTAACTCCCATAAGATAGTAGAAATCCAACATCATCAACAGGTAAATGTGAGTTTTTCTGCACCTAATCAGCAGCGATATGTTTCTATATTAGGTACAGCACAATTAACAAGAGATCGTTATCAACTTCAAGAAAAATGGCGACCAGAATTAGGAATTTGGTTTCCCCAAGGAATAGATGAACCAGATATTGCTTTGCTAAAAGTGAAAGTTAATAAAGTAGATTATTGGGAGAGTTCATCTAGTTTTATTCCGCAAACAATCAGTTTTTTCTAATACCCAAAATACCCAGATCACCGACTTCTTTAAGAAGATGTTTTAAAAGTTTTCAAGGTATAAATTAACCCCTCTCCAAACCTCTCCCCGAAGCGGGGAGAGGCTTTGAAACCCCCCTTCCCAGCCTTCGGCACGCTGCGCTAACGTAGGGAAGGGGGGCAGGGGGGTTAGGTTTTTGGAGATTATCGGTTTCATCTAATACTTTATGGCTAACGCCACGCTTCGCTATCAAACAACCTCTAAGAAGTCGGGGATCTATAATCCTAAATCATCCTAAAAACAACTTATATGCAAGATTATCGCTTTCATTCCAATAGTGATAACCGAGAGTATCTAAAAATGATTGCCATTCTGACATTTCATGGGGGGGAACTTGCATTCCTACCACAATCCGTCCATAGTCTGCGCCATTATTGCGATAATGAAATAAACTAATATTCCAATCAGGAGACATGGAAGTTACAAATTTCATTAAAGCCCCTGGACGTTCGGGAAATTCAAAGCGGTAAAGGAGTTCATTTTCTGCTAGAGAAGAATGTCCTCCTACCATGTGACGCAAATGTAGTTTTGTTAATTCATCATCTGTTAAGTCTATGGTTTTTAATCCATTAGCTGCAAAGTTTTCGACTATTTTCGCAGCGTCGGCACGATTTTCTATTTGCATACCTACGAAAATATGCGCTTCTTGATTATCAGCAATCCGATAATTAAATTCTGTCAAGTTGCGATTACCAATACATTCGCAAAACTTTCTTAAACTACCTCTTTCTTCGGGAATGTTAACTGCAAATATGGCTTCTCGACGTTCTCCAAATTCTGCCCGTTCTGCCACAAAACGCAAGCGATCAAAATTCATATTAGCGCCACAAGCAACAGCGATGAGGGTTTGATCTTGAATTTGTTCTCTTTCTGCGTAAACTTTTGCCGCTGCGATCGCTAATGCCCCCGCAGGTTCTAAAATAGAACGAGTATCCTCAAACACGTCTTTAATCGCCGCGCAGGTAGCATCTGTATCCACTAAAATAATTTCATCTACATATTGTTGACATAGCCGGAAGGTTTCTTCTCCTACTTCCCGCACTGCTACACCGTCAGCAAATAAACCCACCTGAGACAACCGCACGCGCTCACCAGCTTGCAATGATTGATACATGGCGTTAGCGTCTACAGGTTCAACACCAATAATTTTAATATCAGGACGCAACCGTTTGACATAAGCTGCAATTCCGGAAATTAAGCCACCTCCACCAATGGCCACAAAGATAGCGTGAATAGGTTGCTGATATTGGCGCAGGATTTCCATGCCAATTGTTCCCTGGCCAGCAATCACATCAGGATCATCAAAGGGATGTATAAAGGTCAACCCTTTTTCTGCTTCCAATTCCCGCGCGTGGGCGTAGGCATCGTCATAATTATTACCATATAAAACTACTTCTCCGCCCCTAGCTTTGACGGCATTTATTTTTACCTCTGGCGTAATCACTGGCATCACGATGATTGCGGTTGTTCCCAAGCGACTGGCAGCTAAGGCAACACCTTGGGCATGATTGCCCGCAGAAGCCGCTATGACACCCTGTTTGAGTAGGTCTGGGGAGAGATTGACCATTTTGTTATATGCCCCCCGCAGTTTGAAGGAGAAGACTGACTGCATATCTTCCCGTTTCAGGAGAAGTTTGTTATTGATGCGTTTGGACAGGTTTGGGGCATATTCCAGTGGTGTTTCTTGGGCTACATCATAGACGCGGGCGGTGAGGATTTGTACTAAGTAATCGCAATACATATCAAGGGGTGCAATTGGGGTAGGATTGTTAATTCTACCGCTTGTTGGGTAATTGTCTTGATCTTCATATATCAGTTTATCAGCAGCTTCTAGGATTTATCTAAATAATTTTAAGGGAATAAATTACACATATTCATTTTCTTATAACTTACTAAGAAATGCTTAACGTATAGTGACAATCCATATAAGGATAACACATAATATATTATTCTTTTATCCTGTAAATCCCTAAATCCTGAAAATCCTGATTCTGACAAATTTTCACCATCAAAATTAGCATTTACTAGATGATAGAATAAGTGTGCTATCGCTCTTTGAAATCCTGGAGTTTTTTAAATGGTTTCTACAGAACTTCTCAACACCCTACACACTCTCAACCGTGCAGACAAACTGTACATCATGCAGGTTTTAATATCTGAACTAGCGCAACAAGAAACTAACTTAATTAAACCTGATCAATCTTATCCAATTTTGTCGCCTTATGATGCTTTCGACGCTGCAAACACTATGTTAGAAGTCTTAAAAGCAGCAAAATCTCAAAATTAGGATAAACTCAGATATGAAAGAGCGGCATCCATATAATTTAGAAGCTTACAGCAAATTGCTGTCTCAGCATCAACCGCGAGTCATCAAAACTGAGGAAGAAAACGAGCATTTTTTAGCAAAAGAACAAGGTGAGATGTTGGGTAATTTGTTTCATGTTGATGCAAGTTTGTTTATTGAATAAAAACCATCCTGTAAATCTTTAAATCCTGGACATCCTGATTCAGACAATTTCCCAGTCTTCTAATTGTAATTCAAGAACACGTGAAAACTCCCTAGTATTGTGTGTAACTAATATCAAATTATTAGCTAAAGCAATAGCAGCAATTTGTAAATCATAAGCTCCTATTGGTGTTCCTTGAGCAGTAAGTTGAGCGCGAATATTACCAAAAATAGAGGCAGATTGATCATTGAAAGGTAAAGATTCATAATGATCAAGAAATGCTTTTTGTCTTTGTAATGTACGCGAAAGATTATTACTTTTCATTGCACCATAAAAAAGTTCTGCTTTTACCACAGAACACACAGCTATATCTTTAGTTGGTAATGATAAAATGCGATCGCTAATAGATGTAGAGCGTCCATTTAAGTACATCACACAAACATTAGTATCAATTAGATAAAGCATTTTATTAATCAAACATTCCTGCTATTTTTTCATCTAGGTTGTCGAAAATACCTTCATCATCAATGATAATAGGATCGTCAGCACAAATTCCATATAATGATGCTAGAGATAATTTTTCAGTTTTCTGTATTGGTTGATAGACGATAATCACTTCTACATCAGAATCTTTAATTTCCGGTAAAGATATATGTAGCATTCCATCATTACCAATATGAGATTGTATTTTCATAGTTTGCATAATCAAATTTTCTCCCTATATTCTGATAGTTCTAACTTCATTGTAAACTTATTCCTTTGCTCCTTTGTACCTACCTTTGGGGATCTCTAAGAGAGATTGCGCGAAACAAAATTAACCTAAATAGAAGAAACTTTAAGATAGAATAGACAACAGACCTGATATACATTACTAACTAAGCGTAATTCCCAATGACCACTAACCGCCATTATCATATTATTACCTTCGGTTGCCAGATGAATAAAGCCGACTCCGAGCGCATGGCTGGCATCTTAGAAGACATGGGCTTTGAGTGGTCAGACGACCCAAATCAAGCAGATGTAATCCTTTACAACACCTGCACCATTCGGGATAATGCG
Source organism: Dolichospermum sp. DET69 (assembly GCA_017355425.1). NCBI lineage: Bacteria > Bacillati > Cyanobacteriota > Cyanophyceae > Nostocales > Aphanizomenonaceae > Dolichospermum > Dolichospermum sp. DET69. The sequence continues at coordinate 4,133,814 of CP070233.1, read as the reverse complement.
GAACAGAAAGTATATTCTTATTTAGGTAGACAGGCCAAACGCAAACAAGAGCAACCTGATTTAACATTGATTGTTGCTGGTTGTGTTGCCCAACAAGAAGGAGAAGCTTTACTACGACGGGTGCCAGAATTGGATTTAGTCATGGGACCCCAACACGCCAACCGTCTTAAAGATTTGCTAGAGTCGGTTTTTGCAGGTAATCAAGTTGTTGCTACCGAAGAAGTTCATATTTTTGAAGATATCACCCAACCTCGTCGGGATAGTCAGGTAACAGCTTGGGTAAATATCATTTATGGCTGTAATGAACGTTGTACTTATTGCGTAGTTCCCAACGTGCGCGGTGTAGAACAGTCTCGCACACCAGAATCAATTCGCGCGGAAATAGAACAGTTAGCAAGACAAGGTTATCAAGAAATTACCCTCTTGGGTCAAAATATTGACGCTTACGGACGTGATTTACCTGGTTCTACCCCTGAAGGTCGTCACCTGCATACATTGACAGATTTACTATATTATGTACATGATGTACCGGGAATTGAACGAATTAGATTTGCCACCAGTCACCCCCGTTATTTTACAGAAAGATTAATTAAAGCTTGTGCAGATTTGCCTAAAGTTTGCGAACATTTTCATATTCCCTTTCAATCTGGGGATAATGAGCTTTTGAAAGCTATGTCACGGGGTTATACTCACGAAAAATATCGCCGGATTATTGATACTATTAGACGGTATATGCCAGATGCGTCAATTAGTGCTGATGCGATTGTGGGTTTTCCGGGTGAAACAGAAACACAGTTTGAAAATACTTTAAAATTGGTGGAAGATATCGGTTTTGATTTAGTGAATACTGCGGCTTATTCACCCCGTCCTAGCACACCTGCGGCTTTGTGGGATAATCAACTCAGTGAAGAGGTAAAGAGCGATCGCTTGCAAAGATTAAATCATTTAGTTAATATTAAAGCAGCGGAAAGATCCGAACGTTACTTTGGCCGCATTGAAGAAGTATTAGTAGAAGCGCAAAACACCAAAGACATAAATCAGGTCATGGGAAGAACCGGGGGAAATCGGCTTACGTTCTTTACTGGTGATATTAATGAACTTAAAGGACAAATAGTCAAAGTCAAAATTACCGAAGTTCGGGCTTTTAGTTTAACTGGAGAAGCAGTAGAAGTTCGTCAACCAGTCACAGCTTAAAAAAGACAGGAGTATGGTGTCAGCTATACTCCCCGTCCATAATCTCAGGGATCATTCTAAAAAGTAGTAATACGGATTAGATGTGAACCAAACCACCCTAATCGTAGTCATTCGCGTCAGCGAATCGAGTCGAAGGGTAAACGTTATTTAAGTCATGACACCTTGGGATTCGCTAGTCCCATGCTCTGTCTGTACTGATTAAACATTCCGAAAGGAAAGTGTCTTTACGATGACAAGCTTAAATAACATGGTTGAAGCAAACTTTACTTAGAAATAAGGACTGGTCAAACCGACCACAAACGTCAATAGTAGGAAATGTTTTCCTACTATTGAATCCAAAATACTACATTATTTTGGGATTAGATAGAATGGCAAAAAACCTTAAAAACGACTTTGCATGGGGCGTTATGCTTCGCTAACAGACCCTAACAGGTAGATTTTAATATTTCTAACTCCTCTCTCACAGATAATGATTGATAACCCAAAGCAAAAGCCTTGGAACTATCTAAAGAAACATCTTTTGGCCTTGCTGCTGCCATTTTTATATCTGCCTGAAAACAGGATTTTAATTTATCATTTGGAAGTTGTAAGATTTCAACTAATATTTTCCCAAATTCATAACGGGAAATTCTCTCTTTTCCACCTAAATGAATGATCCCATTAACCTTTTCTAAAGCTAATAATAACCCTTTCGCGGCTGTATTTGCACTAACCGGAGTGCGAAATTCATCTATAAATAAACTTAGTTCTTTTCCGTCTTTCAATATTTGGATAAATTGCTGAATAAAGCTTTTAGCTGTGGGTGTTTCCCTGCCAAACATTAACGGCATTCGACAAATAGCCGCTTGGGGATATACTTTTAATATACCTGCTTCAGCTTCGACTTTTTGCTCACCGTAAATATTAACAGGTGATACTTGATCTATTTCTTGATAAGGTGCATTTAAACCATCAAAAACTAAATCGGTAGAAGTAAAAACTAAAGGTAAAGAATTATCAGCACAAAGTCCCGCAATATCACAAGAGGCTGTAACATTGATTTTATAAGATTCCTGGGAATGAAGTTGACAATAATTTGGTTGAGATTGGGCAGCAGTGTGAATTACTGCATCCGGTTTGATATCATTAAATATCCCTTTTAATTCCTGAAAGTCTGTTAAATTAACCTTCACCATTTTAATATCAGGTATTTCTAGAAAATGGCTATGATATGTACCATAAACTTCCCATTCTAGCTGCGCTAATTGACCAAGATGCCAACCTAAAAAACCACTAACACCTGTAATTAAAAGTTTTTTCATATATCATATAAGTAGGTTAGCATTGAAAATTGTCGTTATGCAATGCAAGAGGCACTCATGCAAAAGGCAAGAGTGAAGAGGTTTTGGGAGATTTTACTTTTCTTTACATACCTTTAAATTTTTATGTTCACCTACTTATCTTCGATTTTCAACCACAATAAATTGCTCTCTCTCCGTGCCTCTGCGCCTCTGCGTGAGAAAGAAAAATGTAATTAATTCACTCGAAAATAAGTGTAAATCAAATCTCACGCAAAAACCCAAAAACAACTTTGCGCCATTCTATCTAATCCCAAAATAATGTAGTATTTTGGATTCAATAGTAGGAAAACATTTCCTACTATTGACGTTTGTGGTCGGTTTGACCAGTCCTTATTTCTAAGTAAAGTTTGCTTCAACCATGTTATTTAAGCTTGTTATCGTAAAGACACTTTCCTTTCGGAATTTTTAATCAGTACAGACAGAGCATGGGACTAGCGAATCCCAAGGTGTCATGACTTAAATAACGTTTACCCTTCGACTCGATTCGCTGACGCGAATGACTACGATTAGGGTGGTTTGGTTCACATCTAATCCGTATTACTACTTTTTAGAATGATCCCTTTGCGTGAGAATATATTCCTACAGCGTTTGGAAATAAGCCTCCAAAGCCTCATGTACCAAATCAGTCATCGGTCGTTCTTGCTTCTCAGCCGTTTCCTTGAGTTGAGCGTAAAAATCATCCCGCAGACTGACGCGGTGACGGGATTTACCACTGCTGGTAGGATCTCCTGGGTTGTAATTAGCCACAAATTCCCTAATCGCATCAAAACCCAATCTGTCGCAAAAATCCCCAAAACTTTCTTTGGGTGTGCGCGACTTTTTAAAGAAGACAAAAATCGGTTCGAGGAAACTTTCAATATCATTGTGGTGCAGTTTTTCCTCAAAAGGTTGTGCTAACCGGGTTTGATTTGGTGAACCACCCAACCACACTTGATAAGATTCCGCAGCACTACCCACCAAACCCAATTCTGCCATATAAGGACGAGCGCAACCATTGGGGCAACCGGTCATTCTTACCACAAAATGCTGATTTTGTAAACCCAGTTTATCTAATAAAGCCCGAATCCTTTCTAGAATTACAGGTATTACTCTTTCTGATTCTGTGATTGCTAAACCGCAAGTAGGTAAGGCAGGGCAAGCCATAGCATAGCGGGTTAATGCTGCTATTTGCTCAGGGTCAGCAACAACGCCGCAATTATCGAGAATCTCCTGAATAGCTTCTTTATCTTCAGGAGCAATATCGTAAAATAGCAGGTTTTGATTACCTGTGAGGCGAATAGGCAGATTAAACTGCTCTACAATTGTCCGTAAAGCGGTTTTAAGTTGGAATGTGCCGTCATCTTTGACACGCCCATTCTCAATGGAAATACCCAAGAATAGTTTCCCATCTCCCTGTTCATTCCAGCCCAGGAAGTCTTTATATTTAAACTGAATTAGGTCTTTAAAGGGTTCGAGAGGTTTACCTAAGTATTCTTCTACTTGAGTGCGGAATTTATCTACACCCCAATCATTAATTAAGTATTTTAATCTAGCGTGTCTTCTGTCGGTGCGATCGCCATAATCTCGTTGTGTGGCAACAATAGCCTTTACAAGATTATATACATCAGCTTTGGCAACATAACCAATAGGATCGGCAATTCTGGCAAAGGTTTCTTCTTTATTATGGGTTCTACCCAAACCACCACCAGCAAAGATATTAAATCCTGCTAACGCGCCTTTTTTATTGGTAATTACTACCAACGTTAGATCTTGGGAATATAAATCAACGGAATTATCACCGGGGACTGTGACGCAAATTTTAAATTTGCGGGGCATATAGTGAGTACCATAGATAGGTTCTACGGAATCATGAATAACAGTACCATTACCGTTAGTTTGTCGGGCTGCTTTAACATCTGGATGTTCTTGGGCGCTAATGGCTTTTTCCCCATCTAACCAAATTTCATAATATGCGCCGGTTTGGGGAGAAAGTAAATCAGCGATATTTTGGGCATATTCCCAAGCATACTGATATTCTGAGCGATTTTTAAAGGGGGCGGGAGGAGCCATAACGTTGCGGTTGATGTCACCACAAGCGCCCAAAGTTGAACCAAGATTTTCGACAATTGTAGCGATCGCTGCTTTCAGGTTCTTTTTCAGGATACCATGTAGCTGAAAGCCTTGGCGAGTAGTAGCTCTTAAAGTATGATTACCATATTCATCAGCTAATTTATCCAAAGCCAAATATAGCTGGGGTGGTACTAACCCGCCGGGATTTTTTGTCCGCAGCATCATTTGATAATCTTTTTCCTGTCCCTTGACGCGGTTATCACGGTTATCCTGTTGATAAGAACCGTGAAACTTGAGAATCTGAATTGCGTCTTCAGTAAAGTGGGTGGTGTCCTGAAGGATTTCGGTGGCTACAGGTTCAAGCAAAAAGTTACTATTTTCTTTAATACCTTCAACTTTAGAAGGCTTACGGTTGGTGAGAGGGGAAGCAGCAGAGTTAACCATTACAGTAGATACGTTTCTCAAATAAGGCGTAAGTTAAGGCTCAAACAGGAAATTATTCCCACGTTTTCAGCCAGTGTAACCCCGAAATATGGGTCGGAATTATGAATATTATTTTAATTTTAGCATGGTGAGAGGCCAGCTTGCTCATTGATATAGCGGTATGCACTTGAGTGAGATACAGTCAGCCAATTGCAAACTCTGTAGGGGCGCAGGGTCTGCGCCCTCGATTATATTGCATCAAGAGCGATAACCGCTATATAGTAATCCTAAATGATGCTTGAAAAATAGTAAGTAGTGCTTTGGTGAGCATTGCCCCACCCTACGGATAGTATGGCTACGCCACGCAAGCTATCAAAAATCAAATAGGAATCCTATATCTAAATTATGACACTTACTACTAAAGTATTATCGGGTTTAATGGGTGTATGCGTGGGTGATGTCTTGGGTGTACCTGTGGAATTTACCAGTCGTGCTGAACGCATTAAATCACCAGTCACAAAGATGTTGGGTTATGGAACGTGGAATCAACCCCCCGGAACTTGGTCTGATGACAGTTCTTTAATGTTATGTTTAGCAGCATCTTTATGTAATGGCTATTCTGTAGATGATATAGGACAATCATAAGACCTCGCGGTATGCGGGAAACTCAGTCCCTTTAGGGCTGAGAGGGAAGCGACACGGGCGGTTTTAACCGCATTGAATCTTAAATTTTAGTCAGGTTTTTTGATTGGAAACCTGAAAAACCAACTCCCATTTCTGGGGTGATGTTAGCTTCGACCTGTTATAAGAGCTTGTTAGACTTGCAACACTGTTTCAGTGACCTTAAAACTGTTTAATTGCAAATGACAGAGCAGGGAACTAGCTTCGCATTCCGGGGTGTCGTGACTCAAATAACGGCTACCTATTTCTAGGTGGTCTGGTCAGTACAGCTTGTTTGATTTCTCTTGCAAGCTCAGTCCCTTTAGGGCTGGGTTACTGACTCTGGCGTTGGTATCGAGAAAATTACTGGACTGCTCATGGTAACGTCTTTGATATTGGTAATACCACATACCAAGCTATTATCAAATTAGAAAAGGGTATTCCTGATACTTTTAACCGAGACATTCCCCGACATCTGAGATATCGTGAATATTTAGTATAACATCACCAACTGAGTTAGTGAAGGTGGTATCCCACATTGCCTTAGAACATAATTCTAAGGCTCTTGATTGTCTATCAACGTCCTTTACAAGCAGGTGGTACTAATGACAACAGCAATGGTAATGGTTCATTGATGCGAATTTCGCCCATGGCTTATTTACACGAAACCCTAACTTTTCCGATTTAATCACAAAAGTACATGAAGTTTCTTGTATTACTCATGGCCATCTGCGTTCGCAAATGGCTTGTGGGATTTATATTAGTATGGCAGTAGAAATATTGAGAGGGGCTGATTTATTAACTGCTTATTTACAGGGTGTAGAGAAAATTCAAGAGCTTTATTCTGATAGTGAATATATTCAGGAAAAATCTCATTTTCAGCGGATATTTAGCGGTAAAATTGCCGAATTAGCTAAAGAAGAAATTAATTCTGGTGGTTATGTAATTGACACTCTGGAAGCATCAATATGGTGTTTGTTAAATAGCTCATCTTACGCTGAATCAGTCCTCAAAGCCGTTAATTTAGGAGGAGATACAGATACTACTGCGGCTGTGACGGGGGGATTTGCAGGAATTTATTATGGGGTGGAAAATATTCCCCAGGAATGGGTTGAACAAATTGCTAGAAAACAAGATATTATTGATTTAGCAGATCGTTTTGCAGCAGTTTTATGAAGCGGTGGTTAGAGTAGTGAACTACTCCAACCAGCAAATACCCGCATTACCTTTAGATTAAAGACAAAGAATAGACTTGTCCATCAATCAATAGTCGCGTAATCCCTTTAGCTTGTAAATGGTTACTAGCCTTATGGAGCATTTGACTATCAGGCACTTTGATCACGCGATCGCGCTTGGTAGAAAAGCGTTTAGCTACGCGGTGATTATCGAAAATCGGCAGAGTTTTCTGTTGATTTTCCAGACTAGGAATCAGACCTAAATCACCAAAATCCTTGAGTGGCCGGGTAATTAACTCCGCAGAACGATCAATTACCAAGTAGCAGGTTTTCGGTAAATTAGCAACCGACAATGGTAAAACCTGAACAGATGCTTCCCCATTTGAGCGTCTGGTAACTAGAGGTTTTGGTGCTTCATAGTCTTCGTCCTCAAAATCCTCCTCATCCTCATACAAATCATCATCCAAATCGTCATCTTCTAAATCATCAGGTTCATCCAACAAATCCTCATCCAAGATTTCCGCAAACAAACTTGGCTGTGAATATCGAGTTTCCACCTCTAACTTTGGTTTGGGAATAATTGGCGTTTCTATGGGCTTGTGTCTGACAATTTCCAATTCTTTGAAAATTGGAGTTTCTTTGAAAATTGGAGTTTCTTTGAAAATTGGAGTTTCTTTGACAACAGGAATCTTGGGTTGTTCCACTGCCCAGGAGCGTGTTTTAACCCGTCTATTAGCCGGAATGGGTTGGGCAAAATCAGGATCACCATCTGCCTTTGCCTCTGCCTCTGCCTCTACCTCTACCACTGCGGCTATTGTGGGCTTTTCTAGTTCTGGGTTGGATAACTCCTCAACAATGCTGACACTACTAGAAGCTTCCACTTCCAATGGTGCTTGAGTTAACAGTGGTAACTGCTCATAACTTACCTGCGCTCTGCCTTCAGGGGTTCTAGCAGCGCGTTTTAAAGAAACGAGAAATTCGTACTCTTCTTCTGGTAAGGTACTTTTAAGCAGTCGGCTAATTGTGGAATTACTCACACCATAACGTTCTGCCAAAGTCGAGGTTGTTTCGGCAGTTTCTCGATATAGCTTGAGAATTTCTTGTTTGTCAGAATCAGTTAATTTTCTCACAGTAGACACCAAAATTTATTAAGTTCGTTTGCGTCCACGGTCTCGGCGTTTAAGACTCAATGATGCGTCGTATTCTAGAACAGCGCCCATACCGAATAACACTCCACTAAACACCCAGAATACTTCTAGTAAGTCTCCACTTTGATAATCAGATCCTTGGGCGAATTTAAACCACATATCTGCAATGTAGAGCGAAAATGCGGCAGCGGCAATCATTCGCCAAGATAAGGAGACTTTACCTCCCCAAAAAGCCAGTAGCATAATTGTGGCAATAATTAATAACACCACATCGCTAACTATGTAAAACAAGTTGAGAAAAAAGGCGATTTGTTCAGTTGATGCTTGTTCTTTTTGAGAAATCAACCAAGCCAGAAAACTGCCTAATCCTCCAACTGCCACCACAATTAGCCACTGCCATGCTTCCAGGTGAATTCGGCGAGAAAGCAAGGCCAAAGCCATGCCAGTACCTAGACATAGATATGTCAAGACAAAAAATATATCAGCAATAGATACATCTGGCTCTTGTTTTAGGCCGATTTCTATGTAGCCGAAAACCAGTCCACCTATAAAATAGGCAAACATTCCTAACCCGATTAAGAGCCAGACTTTTCCACTACTAACCATTTGGGTACTCCGCCAGTTCCTCCAGCATAAGAGACTTGCACCCAAATAAGCCACAGCTTCAAAAATATTTGTGCCAATCACATACCACTGGGCGCGGACTTCTATTCCTTGTTGCCCTGGGTCAGGGATTTTGGCACTAAACAGCAAAAAGTATAACAATGCTAAAACAGCCCAGCTAAAACAAGCAAAAACAAGGTTTAGAGTAGTTAACAGGGGCTTGACAGGAGATGAATTGTCGTAAGATTTACTCATAGGGATTAACTAGGTAAATGCTGGTAATGTAATATTTTTTGCACATCGGATGTAATAATTGTACTTTCTTACTTTTGTGACAGACAATAGCCAGTTAACGACAAGTGCCAGTAACAGTTGTTTTTTTACAAATCAATATCCACCCTAATGCCAAAGCTTATTAAGTGGAGATTTTTGCAACCAACTGATAAATAGTTCTTGCTCTTCTTCTGGCATATCTTGTAATCGCTCACCTAGTTGATGAGCAAAGTTGACATCACCAAAGTATGTTTTTCCTAATCTGTGTAGTTCTTCTAAAAGAATAATTACATGAGTTTCTTGCCAAGCTGGCATTTTACTCATCTTTGACAAATCCGCGGTTAGGAAAGATTTTACTGCATCTGCGGCAGATATATCGGGAAATTGTTTTTGCTGTAATACCCCCGTTATGTCTTTGGCAAATAAAGCTGCTTGACGATTCCCTAATAAATCTTCAATATCTAGATAAACGGCTTGTAACAGAGTAATAACACCTAATGTCAAAACATCAGCTTTACTATGACTGCCAGTATCAATACTGATCTGTTCTAGTTTAACCTTTCCCCAGATACTAAAGCGTTCTGGTTCTTCTAATAAGACACAAGCTTTACCTCGGTTATCCGTAAGCGATTTCCAAAAAGTTTTAGCTTCTTCTGCTTCGCTGGCCTTGAAAACTGTAATCAAGCGAAAAGTCTGCCCCTGATAGTAGAGGATTGGCACTTGCCGATCTTCTTTATTTGGGTGCTGAATCGTTGAAATTTCAACATCCTGCCGTTTGAGAATAAACATAGCAGCAGCAAATAACTCCTCACAGTGGCTTTGTTGATAAAGAATATGTAATGGTTTTTAGTATCATTACGATAAAGTATAATTACTTGATAATTTGGGAAAGAGGATTTGGTGTTGATTGGGATACCTTACCAAAAACCTGGGTCTAAAGCCCCGTGCTTCTAGCACGGCTTTTGCTTTTATGGTAGAATTTAATAAGTGGGAAGGGTAATCAACCACTTAAAAAACCCAGTTGCCGAAAGGGACAACGCTGATAGCGGTAGCGTGGCGTTAGCCATACCTTGAAAATTAAATCTATGCGGTTCTACTGCCTTTTTCTAGACTCCACCTCGCAGTAGGTAAAAGATTTAGAGGAGCTAGACAAACAGTTTTTTGAAACGATATGTTTCAAATCTAAAAAAGAACTTGGAGAAATCCAACTCTTAGTAGGGCATACCCAAAGTCGCTTGGGGAGAGTCCCACCTCTGGACTAGACACTGCAAGGTATCTAGTTTAAGTAGTCTCGTTGAACCAACAATCCTCGCGCCTTTAGGACGAGGAGTGTCAATCCTTGACATCTTAATATATCCGAATATTGTATCTATTTTGTTTCTTATTCTACTCCGACTCCCTAATTACTGGCAGGTTATTACTGAAAATTAGGAACTTAAAAATTTCCTCTTGCTTATTTAAACAATTTTAGATATAATAGTAAAGGCTTCACGGGTACGTAGCTCAGTTGGATAGAGCATCCGCCTTCTAAGCGGACGGTCACAGGTTCGAGTCCTGTCGTACCCATTAACTTAAAACCCTTGCAACTGCGAGGGTTTTCTTGTATCTACACTCATTCCGGTAGTTAGTTCAACTATTCCGAATGTTCTAGAATGCACTGGAATATAATAGAAGATAACTAAGATTTAGTTCAGAACTAGCACAACCAAAATGGTCAAATGGACTCTAGAGGAAGTCAATGAACGTCTAAAAGCTGGGAGAATCGGCGTTACAGTCTGTCAACGTGGAGACAGGCTTTCACTGCGTGGCACATTCCCGGCAAAACCAGGAATTGATAAGCCACCCTATCAGCAATATCTAGCTTTAGGATGCTATGCCAACCCCGCAGGGCTGCAATATGCTGAAGCTGAAGCCAAAAAAGTTGGTGGATTACTGGCTCAAAAACAATTCACCTGGTCCGACTATTTAGAAGAACCATTAACACCGGTTGGCGATGCCCAATCATGGGTTAAGAAATTTGAAGTTGATTATTACAACCGCAAAGGCCGCACCCCTACCACTGAAACTACTTGGAAATCAGATTACCTACCAGCGTGGCAACTTCTAGAAAGGGAATTAACATCAGCAACAATCATCGCCGCAGCAGGGAAAACCACCGCCAACACCCGTAAACGTAAACGGGTATGTGAGAAGCTGCTGGCATTGGCTAAATTTGCGGGGATAACTGTAGATTTAAAACCATATTTGGGGACGTATGGGAGTAGTGAGACGATACCCCGGAATATCCCTAGTAAAAAAGAAATTGAGGACAGCAGAAATTTATTTACTGGACATTGGTTGTGGGGTTATGGGGTATTAGCGGCTTATGGACTTCGACCCCATGAATTATTTTTCTGTGAAATCTCACCAGAACATCCGCACTTGTTGAAAGTTCTAAAAGGTAAAACAGGGTACAGGGAAGTTTACCCCTATTATCTCGAATGGGCTAAAGAATGGCAGCTATGGGAACAAGCCACGCTCCCATGTAATGCTGATACTTTTAAAGAGTATGGTGGTAGAGTGACCCGGACATTTGCCAGAAAGAAAGTATCATTTACTCCCTACTGCTTACGTCATGCCTACTGCATAAGGTTAGCTACAGAATACAAAATCCCGGTGGCGATCGCTGCTAGTTGGGCTGGTCACGAACCGGGAGTGTATCTAAAAACTTATCAAAGATGGATTGGAGAATCTGAAAAACGACGGGTGTTTGAGGAAAGTATTAAAACACCAGACTAAGCCACTTTTTTACCCAGGAACTTTTTTGTGAGCAACTCTTTTACTGGGACTCAAACCAAGTTTTTTCTTACAGTTTTCGATATGAAATTGATAATTCGGTTTGACTCGCCCGTTTAATCTAATATCTCGATAGTCTATACCTTCTTTGAAAAATCCTTCACGAACAAATTTTCTTAGTTGGTCACAAGAAATTAAACTCAGAGATTCAGCCGCTTGTTTTGTTCTTTGCCATTCCATATTCAAAACTCCTAATTGTTAATTGTTAATTGTTAATTCGATGCTTCTAACTCTTGTATGTCCTCTAAAGTCATGGGAAACTTTTCAACATAATTACCACTGCGATTAGCTTTGTAGTCAGCAATTGATTCAAGGCATTTAGCAGAAAACAGCAAGAGTTTTATTCCGTATATATGGCGAAATATTAAATCAATTAACTTGTGACAGTGAGATTTTAACTCTTGTCTATGTTTTATTAATTCAGCTTCATTTACATACTTATTCATGACTAAGAAACCTTTGGTAGTTGAACGAATTTTATGTTTTCTGGAAGTGAACAAAGTCCTTCGTTTAGCTTTCTCTGATAGTGAGCAATCGCCAACCTTCTAAGTAATTCTGGAAATGTTTCTTTCATGGATATTTGTTGTTGTTATTAGTGAATAGTGAATAGGGGGTAGGGAATGGGAGGGAGGAAAGAAAAATAAAAATTGAATATGAAGGTAAAAAATGAAGCTATTTTCTAGACAAACCAAGCTTTAATTCTTCATACCGGGTTAGAGGCTTGCAGTCAGCACACGCTACGATTCCTTCAACGCCTTTACCTTTAACTTGAATATGTTCTGGACACCAATCTAAATGTGCAATTACTTGGCATAGTCTTTTGCTTCCTAAGTCCCCAAATCCTTTAAACCTGGAATCCTTGTAGTAAACATAAGAACCGATGGGGAATTTGTTGTTTCTTTCAGCAATTACATTGATAAAATCTTCTGCTTTTTCTGTCTCAGTATTGGCAACTTCTCCTGATTGTTGCAACTCTTGTAATTGTGATGGTACAAATTCACCCATCACAGTAGCTTCAAACTCAACTACAGCAAAAGTTTCAGGCACTTCTACAACTACCTGTGTGATGGGTTGTGATGGGTCAGAAGCCAAATTTTCTTGTAAGGCTGTACCAGTATTCATACTTAGACTATTTTTTGTGTTCTCATTCTCAATTGAATAATTGTCAATTTTGCCATCACACCCATCACAGGCTTGCTGTACAATTGGTCTAGCCATCACATTATCCATCACCAACCCATCACACGACCCATCACATTTTTCTGATTCAGTATTCAAATCACTATTATTTAGTTCTAATTCAGACAATTTTGTGATTAATGTAGAAATGTCATCATCGCTACCTGTTCTTATTCTGATCCCTTGAAAATAAGACCCCTTTCTGTCTGTTCCTTTGGAAATTGGCAACTTTAACTGTGCCTGTAACAAATCAAGTAACAAACTGGTGAACCGTTTCTGAGATAACGGATTTGTGCCTGTGTTTTGCGCGTATTGACAATAGTTAGGATAAAGCCAAGTATTGGCGTTGCGATATGCAGTCCAGGATTCAGATTGACCTATATCACCCGTTGTAAATCTGATTTGTTGGGCAATGCCTACATAATTTCTATACCCAGTTTCTTGTACAAGTTCTTCATCTGCCCAAGCTGCTAAAGGATTGGTTTCTGTCAGCATGGTTGCTTTTTGCTGACAGAGTAATTGGGAAGCTTCACAGTGATTTTTCAGAAGTTCCTTAGCACGAACTTCACCCATACTCAGAACCCAGTTAAGAAGTCCGGGGATATATCCGGCAAACTCCCCAAACATTTCGCCGTTAGTCCGAAAATCTAGTAAAACACGCTGGTCTTTACGCTCAACCTGCTGATCAAACCAGACACCAATCCGACGACGTTCTGTGCCAGATGTATAATCTGATGATGCGATCGCTTCATTACCAGCAATAATTATCATCCCAGGATATATAAAACCTGATGTAGATTGTTTACCCTTGACTTCGTAGGGGATTAAATCAGAACCAGTCATAGCTTTAAGTATTGAAACCTCACCCGCAAATCTTTCTGAGTCAGTGATCACACATAGGCGTTTACCTTTGAGTGAAGCAGATTCAAAGTTAGATTTTTCCAGTTTTTGCAGTTTTGTAGAGTGGGTATTTCTAAGTCCTACAAGTGCCTGTGCTAATCGGGTATAAGTCCCCTTACCAGTCCCACCCTTGCCGATGATTTCTAAATATTGTTGCCACTCTGATTTACCACTGGCGACAGCATAAAGATAAGCCCGTAAAACATCTATAGTCCCCTGATCTTGAACTTGAGAATTAAACCAGTCAATAATCGGTTGACAAGTTGCGATCGCCGAATATTGATAGGGTAAACACCAAGTCAGTCTATGGGCGGGACAGTGGGGGGTAAGTTCAAGAGTTGTAGGATTTAACAGCCCGTTAATCATAGGAATGAAACCCGTAATTTCATCCCATTCTTTAACGGCTAATTTTGCTCTTAATTTGCGCTCAACGCCCGAAGTGAAACCGTGTGAGATAGGGTGAGGTCTACCATATTTGTCACAGAAATAATACTTGTAGGGTTTGATTTCTATTTCACAAATCAATGAGACAGCATCAGAGGTTTCTAATCCCCAAATACCATCAATGTTTGCAGAATATCTGTACCATTGTTCTTCCTCCACATTCCAAGCCAACTGATCACGATACTTTTCAGCCACCAAATCCGAAAATTCAGCTTCACACCAGGACTCAATAATTGATCTATGATTACCACCATCACCCCCATATTCGATAAATTCAGCATCCCAGTTGACAAGTTTTTCAGTAAATTTATCAGCAGTTTGTCCTATCAGCCGGTTCATTATTGCAATGAACTGTTCACGACTCCAATCCCCATTAGCTACTATCCAGTCGGCAATATCGCCTTTTTCTGGCATTTCTTCCCAAAGTTCCAACGGGTTCAAGACGAGACAAGGAAATTGGATTTTGGCGGCTGCGTTGGCAATCGCTAATGCCTTTTTCATGCCAATCTCATCATTGTCTGGCAAGTAGATTAAACCAGCCACACCCGCCTTTTTGAGAGAAATTAACCCACTTTCTAAATCAACATCAGACCAGGCTGAACCCATCCAAGTAACGGTGCAAATACCAAGAAAACGGGCTGCTTCCACAGACTTTTCGCCCTCAACACCCAACACCCATTGATCAACTGCAAATTGTTCAGCTTCATGGATTCTGTAAATTGGCCATGGTTTTTCACCCTTGGAATTGACGTTCTTACTGTCTGCGTTGATATGCCAAGGCTTCGTCGTTTTATGGGTGCGTTCTCCGGCTTCGTTATAAAAGTCAGTTCTTAATACCCACTGCTCACAACTGTAGTGATAGATGATTTCTGTGTTAAGTCCCTTTTGAACTATTGGTAGAACATCTACATCTTCTGGAAGTGTGGCCAGAACTATTTCACCTGCTGGTAAAAGTACAGGCTTGTAGAGTTTGAGCGGTGCAGGTAAAACTCTTAGGTTTATCCGTCTGCCCAAACCCCTATAATGACTTCCAGCTTTTTCAAAGGCTTCTAATCTGGGTGTGTTGCCTTGGACCAATGGAGCGATCGCTTCTCTAATCTGTTCTGATGTACATCCAATATTGGAATAACAAGCGTAACGTCCGGCAGTTTTGCCAGATGTTGTGATCTCAAGATTGTTACCACCACAAATTGGACAAATAGCCCTAATAGCAGTTCGAGTCTGTCTGACTATTTGCAATTTATTTAGGTGGTCGAATATTGAAAATGTTGGGAGTTCTCTAGCAAACATTGTTACTTCTTGAAATTATTTAAGGGTGGACAATAAGAAGTTCTGTCTACGGAGTAATTTCTTTTGATTCTATTTTTGATAAGTTGTTAAGTCCTGCGGGATTTGGGAATTTTCTGTTATCGCCCATATTCTTAATGTGCTTACTTTTTTCCATGGGCGGTGGTGGCGGTTCAATCCCCAAATATGTACAAATAGCCATCTCCGCCAAATCGGACTCCCAGAGATTCCTGTCATGGGCAATTCTTGCCAGTGCATGATGTGTTTCTTGCCTAATAGAGAGCGTTTTTTGAACCTTCCCGTCACCACGATTTTGCACTTTTAACTGTTTAGGCTGAAATTCTTTGTTTTTGCGAGTTCGATTTCTTCTTTTTACGTTCTCAGTTTTCATGATAAACACCATCCTGGTTTCTATCTTTTGTATATTCATTATCATCCAAGTTGGTTTCTATGACAACCACAAAAGTATCTAATTTTCTGATACATCCAATAGATATCAAGGGTGTAATCAAGTGGATTTAGAGGCTAAAAAAAGATTTGCTGAAATAATTGTAAATCTAAGGGCTGGCAGGGATCTCAGGAGTTTTGCCAGAGAACTCGGTGTACAGCACAGTACAATTATTGACTGGGAATCGTGTAATACGATCCCAAAACGTCCTAATTTAGAAAAAATCGCTAAATTAAGGGGTGAAACAGTAAATGAACTTATGGATTATCTGGAGGGAAGACAAACCTTATCTCATTATGAACGTCTATCAGCAATGATTTCAGGGGCTTCTAAAGAACAACTAGTATCTCTTTTGAGGCAAATTGCAACTCGGTTAGAAAATATTTAGTTTCACTTTTTGAAACTTATGGCGTAGAATCTGCGTCAAATACGTTATTTTTCTATGCCTCAACTTAACAAAATTTAATAATTAGCGTATACACCAAGATGGTAGCTGTGGTAGCATGGTTTTTACAAGCACCATATTGGTTTCTGCTATGACCAAGCTACCAACAACATTTACAACCCTAGATTTATCTGGTTTTGAGTTTGATAAAACTATCAGGTACAACAGCGTCAATCGGGAGATGGTTGATCAAGCTTGTGCCGTGCTGCAAAAAAATCGTATTCGGATTGTTGTCCGTTCTGTACAAGCGGCTCTCAAGGAAATTTACGGGATTGGTGGAAGTTCTGAGAATATTTGTAGATTCTTGGAAGAATGGCGGAAAGATAATACTCAGGCACTTAAAGCCAGCAAGGGTGAGAAAAACCTTGTTGCAGAAATTTTAAATGATGACCAAACTTTAGATGAAACAGAAATTCCTGAAGAGGTTCACCAATTATCAAAACAACTGGGAATTATTCTTTATACATTTGGGCATCAAAAGGCTGACACTACAATTAGTGGCGATCGCATTAAAACTTTAGCAGAAGAGAATGATTTATTAAAATCTCAACTCAAAGATTTTCCTCAGTTTCAAATGCAGTTGGATTTTTATAAGGCTGAATATGAGCGTCAGCGTAAAGAATTGCAGGAAGCATATTTATCAATTAATAAACAGCAATTAGCTGATTCTGAGACATTCAGACTGCAATTAGAAACAGTGCAGAATGAGCGCAATGATTTAGTTCTCAAAAACAATGAATTTGCTAAACAACTAACTGAATTGGCAGAAGTTCAAACCCGTGAACAAGAACGGCAAGGTGAAATTGCTAAATTAAATGGTGCGTTAGAGGCTCGTGAACGTGAAGTGATAGTTATGCGTGAACAGGTTCAAGCCTTGCAAGGGGAGTCTGGTCAAAAGTTGGTTATTGAGTCTCAATTAACGACTTCTCAAGAGCAAGTCAGACAAGCCAACGAAACTATTACCAAACTTCAAACACAACTACAAGAAAAATCTACATCTGAGTTGCAAGTAGATGTTGATATTGACGGCTTGAATGCTGAAATCAGAGAACTAATGGATGAGAGAGACTTATTAAAACTGCGTGTTGAAGAATTGGAGAGTCAAGTTGCCAAAAAATCTAGAAAACCTGTTGCGGCATAGTGTTTTTCGTCAATTCTATCTCGTTTTTGTTGAGAGAGCATAACAATTTCTAATTTTGTTACTGGACAAACAAAACAAAATGAAAGTAATGATTTTTGATATTGAGTCTGGGCATTTTTTAGCTCAATTTCCCAATGGTAAATGCCGTTGTATAAAATTCAAAAAATTTGCCAAAAAGTTTGATTTCAAGAAAGCTTCAACTTGGATTAGATTACTAAATCGTAACTGTTTAAGAGAACGTTATACGCTGTTAGGAGACTCTTGAAATGTCTGAAAAATCAGGGACATACAAAGTTACTGAAACCGAAAAATCAGAACTTGAATTAATGTTATCGGCTAGGTTTCCTTTGATTTATGTAGTAACTCCAGAAGAAGAAATAGCAGAACAAGAATTAATTGTGTTATGCCAATCACGAAAATCACAAATCTATTTCTGGGATTACGCGCGTGGCTGGAGTGAAGATGGGCAGGGTAAAGGGAATCCTATGGATGCTTTGGGAAGGGTAGCAAAATCATCTGCTAATCAATCAACGATATTTGTTCTCAAAGATGTGGCCAGTTTGATAGCCCCCACAGGTAACGGTCAAATTACCCCTGCACAGTTACCGTTAATTCGAGAAATCAAAAATTTGGCCAGGGATATTTCACGGGACAAGCGTACACTCGTACTACTAACTCATGAATTGAGATTGCCTGTAGAATTACGGGAAGAAAGCACCGTTATTGATTTTGCACTTCCAGATACCGATGAAATTTATGATTTAATCTCTAAGTTGGTTGGGAGCAAGATTAAGTTAGACGATTCTGGTTATGAGCAGTTAGTGAAGGCTTGCCAGGGGTTGAGTCGTTGCCGAATTAGTCGAGTGTTGGCAAAATGTTTAGCCAAATCAGGCAAAATTAATGAGAGTGCGATCGCTGCTGTAATCGAGGAAAAGCGGCAAACTATCAGAGAAACTGGGATTTTAGAGTTTATCCCTGTACAAGCTGGTTTAGATTCGGTTGGGGGGCTGGAAAATCTCAAGCAATGGGTGAGAATCAGAGCAAATAGTTTCAGCAATGCGGCGCGTGAGTACGGTTTACCCAGTCCCAAGGGGGTTTTACTTGCGGGGATTCAAGGGACTGGGAAAAGTTTGTCAGCTAAAACCATTGCTGCTGAGTGGAAATTACCGTTACTCAGATTGGACGTTGGAAGGCTATTTGGTAGCATTGTTGGAGAAAGTGAAAACCGGGTAAGACAGGTAATTAGACTAGCTGAGGCTATATCTCCTTGTTGTCTCATGCTGGATGAAATTGATAAGGCATTTGGCAATATCAATGCTGGAAGTGACGGTGATTCTGGTACATCTAGGCGCGTGTTCGGCACATTGCTTACTTGGATGCAGGAAAAAACCAGCCCAGTATTTATTATTGCCACTGCTAATAATGTTGAATTGCTTCCTGCTGAATTAATTCGTAAAGGCAGACTTGATGAAATATTTTTTGTACATCTGCCTAGTAAAACAGAGCGTTTACAAATCTTCCGAGTCCATCTAAACCGTCTGCGTCCTAATCGCACTGATTTTGATTTTGAACTATTAGCGATTCGGGCAAAAGATTTTTCTGGGGCTGAAATTGAACAAGTGATTTATGAAGGGATGCAAAATGCTTTCAGTCGCAATGAAGAATTTACTCAAGGTGATTTGTTGGATTCTATTGGTAGTTGTATACCATTAGCTCAAATCTCCCAAACTCAAATTCAATCCTTAACTAAATGGGCAGAATATAGCGGTGCTAAAAGTGCCAGTTTAAAAGTGAGTGAAATTAATTTTGTGCTACCGCCTTTAGAGGTTGATAATTATTTGGAATAATCCATGATTTCAGCCACAAAATTGATTCAGGATTTAGCTAATTTTACTGGCAGTGAACAGTATTATTTACATTGGAGCAAAGTGTTAAAGTACACTAACGGAGTAAATCATTTAGCAGAAAAAGCCCAAGCATATTGGTTAATAGATGCGATAACTTCCCATCAAACCAAGAAATTACTGTCTAATGAAAACTTGAGATATTTTCAGCTATGGTTATTAACTGTCACTAATACCGAAAATCAATTACCTCAAAAATACGGTTTTATAAATCCCAACCCTAATCATAAAGCAGTGTTAACTTGCTGGGAAGATACGCCAGTTGAGAGAATAAAACCAGTAATTAGACAAGACATTGAATTTACTGATTTTCCTTTAACAGAAATGAAGCTATACATTGAAAATAGCATTCTTTTACTACCATCTGAACATTAAAGAAATTAGGGGTGGTTTTACTAAACTGCCCCGTCTTACTGCTTTTTAAAGCAATACTAAGAATGCACAAAATTAGAATTTTAATGCAACTGACTAATTGCTGAAATTAGCTTTATCCAATTGCTACCGCTTATAGAGTTTGATGATTGAGGTATTTGATATGGCATCAGACAGAGATTTTTCAAGTTGGCAATATAAACCTACAATGTCAGAAATTAGTGAATTAATTCAAGGTACAACTTTAACAAACAATACAGAAATTAATGAAGAGGTAATTAATGAAATAAAGAGGAAATTATCAATAGCCATCAATAATATGGTAGCGGCAAAATTTCAAATTGAAAATCTGGGTAATTCCAATATATCTTATGAAGTAAGGATTGAGTTAATCAATAGGTTTCTTGACAGTACCCTGGAAATTATTCAGAATTTTCCAAGGATTACATGACATCAAATAATCCCACAATTTCCCAGTTGAATCTCAGAAATTATTGACTCATTAAATCAGTAAAGAAAGTAGCGTAATTGGTGGTTAGCTACCACCTTTTAATAAACCAAAGGATAGGATTTTCAGATGCAATACCAACAAATTGAAATTACCATCGGTAAAGACGGAATTATCACAGAGCGAATAATTAATGGTGATGGTGAAACTTGCATTAATTTAACCGCAGGTTTAGAAAAATCTCTAGGCAATATTGAATCTCAGGAATTATTACCTGATAGCTTGCGTGGTGAAGCCATATATCAAAACCCAGAAATTTATGTTAAACAAGACGATAATTTATGGCTAAACAAGTAGAACATAAATTAATTTCTCAGTGCCATTACTGCCATCTTCCAAACTGTTGTATGAAAGTGAAACCCCAATACCTGATGTGTAGTAGTCATTGGAAATTAGTACCAACATATTTACAGGCTTTGGTTTACAAAAACTACCGACAAGGACAAGAAATAGACAAAAAACCCAGTCAAGAATACTTGAGGGTTTCACAGCTTGCAATTCAGCACGTTATTGACACAAACTACGCTAAACGATGCCAAAAACAGAAAGTTTAGACAATTGGGCAATAGGAAAAGCTGGTATTTTCAGAACCATTCAAAATAGGAACTAACAATGTCACACTTAACCCACATCAGAACTACAATCAAAAACGCTGAAGTTTTAGAATCTGTGCTTAGAAAAATGATTGAGGATGGACTCGAAAATATTCTTGTTAGCGCAACACTAGAGAAAAACGTTACTACTCACTGCTTCGAGAATTACAAAACAATTGATTTTGTTATTCATAGACCACAAGCTAAGTCTCGCTGGAATGATTCCAGTGATTTCGGATTTGTGAAATTAGAAGATGAATTCAAGTTTCTCAATTACGCTGGAGCTAATCATCATGCTGAAAAATTTATGAGAACTTTAACCTTTAACTATGCCCGTGAAAATGCCTTAAATTCTCTAGCTGCTAATGGCTTTAATATTGAATCCATCTCTGAAGAAAATGGAGAAATTAAGATAATTGCTGGGAAGTGGAGCTAATAAAACTGGTTTAATAAAATCAATTTGATTAGTTATTAATTATAAAATAAACCAGTTTGGTATAATCTAAGAACCATTTACAGCAATACTTTAGCTGATTTTTAGGGTTGACTATTTTCGGCTTTCTGATGTTAGAATAATCTAAGAATTTTAGATTTTAGGTAAAAATCAATGGCTACTACATTAACCAAGAAAGACGCTTCTACTTTGCTTCGCACCAAGATTATTCGTGATGATGCCAACGACTTTGAAAAAACCGAATCTAGCAATGGCGCACCTCTTTCGGTCAAAACATCAACAAATTTAATCTTGGATGAAAAACGCTATCTGTCTTTAGATGCTTCACTTCGCAAGTCTGAAACGAGAACTGATGCACTTGATGAAACTGGGTTAATTCCTCCCGGTTATGTAGTTCCTCAAACTCGCACAATCCGATATGAAACCTTAGAACAAGCATTTGCTAACCGCAATAAAATGGCTGTTCAAGAATTGTTAGAAAAAGCTTACTCTTTATATCCAGACTTAGTACCAACTGGTGCAACTATCACACCTTTAACCCCTGCTGCAACTCTGGCAGATTTAGCAATGCCTGTTAAATCTTTGGATTTTTCCATTGACATTAAAAATATCTTTTCTCAATTAGATAATATTAATGTTGTCTATGTTGATGCTGCCAATGATCCTTATGTATCTGTTCATATTATTGGCAAGGCAACAGATGGTTTGGTAATTGCTTGCGGTTTATTAGTCCAAACTTAATTTTTAACTATTTTATGGTGGGTAATACCCACCTTATTAATACAAACTATTGATTTTTTGGAATTAAACTCATGCCAACCACACCAACTCTATCAACGGGAATCCTTCAATTTACCAAACCTACCTATAAAATCACTGAATCTGGTACTTGGGTAGGTGACAGAATAGCAGTTAGCCGTACTGGTGGTACATCTGGAATTGCAACTGTCAAAGTAACTGCTAAAACCGAAAGTGCAACTGTAGGCAAAGATATTGAAAAAGTCAGCGTTACTCTTACCTGGGCGGATGGTGAAAGTGACAATAAATACGTTCCTGTGAGCGTGGTACAAGATGCTTACGAGGAAGGAGAAGAAACAGTCCAACTTCTACTCGGTTCTGTCAAAGGGGCTAAATATGCTCCAGTGAAAACAGCCCAATTAATTATTGTGGATAGAGCAAGTGAAGCGATCGCACCTAACCTTATTAATGATGACACCCTGATTGCTCTTGTTCCCACTCTGGGCGGTCCAAAAGGAGTGAAGTTTGGTGATATTAAATCGCTCATTTTACAGTCAATTCCAACACCTCCACCGCCAAACCCTAATCCAAACCCTGATCCAAATCCAAATCCAACACCTAACCCTAATCCAAACCCTAATCCAAACCCAAATCCAAATCCAAACCCTGATCCAAATCCAATTCCAACACCTAACCCTAACCCTAACCCAAATCCTAACCCTAATCCAATTCCTAACAACCTTAATAAATCCTACCAATTAAATATGGCTACTATGTTAGCCAATGGTTTGAGCATTTTGGCTAATAATATAACTGCTGGAATAGATTCATTAGGTGAGCATCTGTCCTTTGTCAAAAGATCATCTTCTTTAACCATCAAGGGTATAGAGGAAAACTTTAATGCAGATTTCGCCATAGAAATTAAATTAGCAATTGATCCCCAATATTCTAATATCATGGGAGTTGAACCAGACGGATTTTTGAATCTGCGCCCAGATGGCTCGAATTGGTGCTTTGATGTTGGTGCTGGGCAGAATAATGTCATCACAATCCCCAATTCTGTATCTGGTATTAATGCCCTCGATACTATCAAAATAATTAGATCCAATAATGTAGTAACACTGGATGTAAATGGAGTTTCAGCATCAAAACCAGTTACACAAACATACAACACTGCAAATGGACTAATTATCGGAAATTTCAATGGTTTTGACGGTAAATTATACGGATTAAAAATATTAACTCCGTAACGTTGAAATTGATGAATTAATCCTCTCAAAAAAATACCTCTATCCTTTTTGGACAGGGGTATTTTTGTACAATATCTATTGAGATAATCCAAAATCTAAAATAAATATTCAAGTTCTGGAATATTTTTCGCTAATTCCCAACCTGTTTCTTCACTCCAGACTGGAGTATTTTTAGTAACAGAATAAGAATGAAGTTTAAACTCTGGGACTTCAACAGCTATACCATCTATTTGAATTTGCCAAATTTTAGGCTCTTTAGCTTCAAACTCAGCAACGGGATCTGGATTGACAACAAAATCGGCAGAAAACTTAAATCTAGGTTTCCACTTAGCAGAAATTGTTATGTTCTCACCAGTTTTAGGGTTACGTCCTTCTCTTTCATCAAGAAATCGGACTGAGAAAGTCCCAAACTTTAATAAGTTAACAGAAAATTTCTGAGTTAGACTTATTTGAATGTATTTGACAAAAGCACTGAGAACGGATTCAACTGTGTTTTTTTGTAGTCCAGTTGATGTTTGAATATATTCAATTAATTGAGCGTTCATCGGGGTATTTTTAGGGTAAGTTGTTAAGCTTTACAAAATTATAACTTATTATTTAGTTGTGGCACTAAGCTCAAAAATTAAGCATTTATCAATTTCTTCTTGACTCATATCTTTGTTGAATAATGCGGCTCGTTTGGTCTTACCTTGTGCGTTCATAGAAATTGAGTAAATCTTCATTCTCTTTGATTGTCCTGGCAAAAAATAAGGCTGATATTTATCAGAAATATTGCCTAAATTAATCCAATCCAGAGTTTTTTGATTATAAGCCTGTAGCTTAAAATAAGTTTTGCCATTGTACTCATCAATAATCCCTCTGACTTGAATTTCTTGCCCTGTCCATTTTTTCTGAAGTTGGGGAATACCAATTTTATCTACCCCATAAACTACTAATGTTTGGGTTTCTTTTTCTGGGATGTTTTTAAGTTCAGTCACAATCTCATCTCCAAATATCATAAAAGCTAAACCGGCATCTCCAGTTTCCGCTTGATGTGCTATTCTCCAATAAGCCGCAGCCCAAGAACGTGGATCATAGAGTTTTCCGTCTGGACTGGTTTTTGCAAATATCTTTTCTTTACTATTTTTAGTTGCCTGTGCAATCTGCCTAATCATTATTGTACTACCATCGTTTTGCACTTTCCATTTGATAGCTCTACCAATAGCTTCTCTGTAAGCTGCACGATGAGCAAGAGCATAATCCAATTGTTCCTGAGAAGGTTCAATATCACTGAAAAGAACTTTTTCGTAAGCTCTCAAATCACCATCAAAAAATTTAGGTTCTCCCCAATAGCCATTAACTAATTTTACCAGTCTAGAAATTGTATCTTGTGAATCTTGATTAACTGCACAAGGTCTTTTTGCATAACAATCATCATTTTTAAAATCCTTTAACCATGGGGCTTCAGCTTCTATTTCATCTAAGAATTTCTTAACCGCATCTAATCCGTTTTTATTATTGGGATATGCAGACTTCAAACTATCAACAGCAATTTGTACTTGTTGGGATAGAAAATCAATAACGGTCATTTCCTCGTTTTCTTTTTGTTCACCACCGGCAGGAATTAACAAAACTTTATCCTCCGCATTAGCAGCTTTTGCTCTAGCCAATAAACTGGCCACAATCCCAGTCATGTCATTCATGGAGTTAAGAGCAATCTGTTGAAGATTTCCTTGTAATGCCATTTTCGGAAATTTCTTTGTTGCTGGAGGCTTTTTGAAATTGGCGATCGCATTCCGCATATTTGGATACGCACTAGCCTTTATTAACTGTACGAAGTCTCCATCAAAATCTCTGCCAAGCGTCAAAGCGAGCTTAGTAGGAACTGCCATAATTCCCGTTGCATTGGTATAAGTCCCTTCATATTTATTTTCCCACAATTGACAGTCCCCCCAATGTCTCATAGGGTTACAGAAAACTATGTATAAACCCTCTTCAAAGTCAGGCGCACAGAATACTTTTCTACCCTTGATCGAACCGTCTGGTAAAGCAGTATGGTAATGTGCCAAACTTTCATCAGGCTGTACCATCACAGAATAAAACCTAATTCCTGCTGCTTTAGCCAAATTCAACCATAAAGCCCGTAATCGTTCCTTAATCCGTTTGACGATGTAGGGATGCAGTAACAAAACACCATTTTTATCAACCCTGACGACACGAATCATGGTATTTTCATATTCTGCTTCAGACTGTAATTCTTCACTTCCTTCCTGTAATTCTGCTTCAGCTTCTGACTGGTCAATTCTGAGAATTTCAGCTAAATCAACAATGGAATTGTAGGCTTGAGATAGGCGATCGCATTTTCCCCGCAGGTTATCAATAATGTTGTCTTTTTCTAAGACTTCAAACGAGAACCACTGTAAAAGCATCCAACCAGGTTTAGCTCTACGAACTTCCCCATCAAATACTAATCCCATTAATATTTTACCTTGATAGTTTCCTAACGCTGGCTTATTACCCTTGAGTGAAGATAAGGGAATTGCTAAATCAAATCCTGAAGTATCCAGATGTGGATTATAGGCAAGTGTACCTTTTCCTATCCATTCTTTAAATAAAGCCGCTCTAAATTGAATTGGCTTGTCTATATCTACGTTCTCAGTTTCTTCTACAGGTAAACCTAATATTTCCATCAGACGCAGACTAGCTTTAGCGTGGGAGTCGCCAGTTTTCCAATGAATGTTATTTACTGGGTCATCTAACAAATTACCATCAGGATCACGATTTTCATCATCTACAACAATGTATTTCATTTCCAAATAGATGATTTTCTTACAGCCAGTATGAAGAATTGAACCGTAAATTATGCGTTTCCATTGCTCTTTATCAGCAGTGCCATAGTAATATTTACCAACTGTAGATTTATTGGTAAAGGTAAATCTGCCATGATTTCTAGAACCACTGGCTAAATCCAGAAAGAACGCATTTTCATAATTTTTTGGCTTAAACGGATTTAATGTTGATGGATTTTTCTCTGTAGTGGGAATTTCCCCAATGGCGAAAATTAATCCAGGGTGCATTGCTGCAAGTAATATATTTCTCAGTGTAGTTTTTTCTCCTTTAATCCATTCCTGCTTTTTGCAGTTCCACACTGGCCATTCTGTCACTACTTGGATTTCTCCAGCCGAACCATCCGGTTCATATTTAATATTTGTAAATTCTGTAGGCATAAAATTGTATGTCCAAATTATTATCAATAAGGTGGCATATCTTCTAAATAAGAAAACCCATCTCTGATAATTTTAGCAGCTTCTTCTGATAATATGATTGGCATTTCTTCGGTCATGTCAAAGCTTCTAGAAAGGTTCTCACTTTTAAAGGTTAAAGCATATAAATATTGATATTGTTTATTTGTTTCCTCAAGAAAGTCAAGTTTAAACTCTTTCAAACATTTCATACGTTCCAGTGAATCACCGCTTACTCTGGCAATTCCCAGGTCAGGTTCAATCTGATTCTCTTTAATTCCTAACAACCAAATGAAATTACCCAATTGATTCTTTTTAGCCATATTTATAGCAATGATTATAATTATTGCTGCTGCCAAAATATAAGGAGCGCAAGCGGTTAAAAGTCCCCATGCACCCGCAAACATTCCCGTATTATTAAAAATCGCTGGTAATAAGTCTTTGGCTGATTTTAGCAACCCTCCCGTAATATATCGAATTGCTTCACTGGCAGGAATAGATAATCTTTTGGTGATGACTGAAACTACAGTATTTTTAATAGCATCAAAAAATGCTCTTGGTAATGAAATGCCTTTTAATATAAATGTTGATAGCAAACTTTCAGCTATTTTGCCAAGAACATTGACAACATCTAAATTAGTTGGTGTTGGTACTGGTGTGATTGCACCATAATTACTCACAACACTTCCAAACTGTGATTTTAGATTATCTTGAGCATAGTTAGCTTGGTCTTTGAACTCAACCAACTTTTTACCCTGTGTGAATAGCTTCTTAATACCTACCATAGCAGGACGAATGACTTTACTTTTTAGGAATTTGATTATATCTACTTTGCCTTTATTTTCTTGTCTGGCCTCTGCCTTGGCAGCTTTAGATTCATCTTTGCCAAATATCGTTTCTTTAATTCGCTGAAGTATATTATTCAATTCTTCTTTGAGTTTGTTAAATAATTCTAGAAATATATTTACTAAATTGTCGTTGTCTTGTGGAAACTCAGTTATGGCTTCAGAAAAGTTCTGTTCAGTTTTTTCTCTAACTGCAATAAAATGATTCCTGACTTCTTGGGGTACAGGATCTTCTTGTTCATCAAATCGTGACATCAAATCATCATAAGCAGCTAATATTTGTGCCTTCAAATCATCAACTTTATCTTGAAACCAATTTTTATTAGTCTCTTCGATGCTTTTGATTCTTAGAAAAATATCATCACTGTTATTTGTATAATTACTTTTGACAATATTTCCCCAATTCATAAATAAATTATTTACTTCTACTGCTGCTGTGTAATCGTCCGGTTTAGTAGCTTGACCAGCAAGTAAATCTAATTTATTCTCTCCTGATGCTTGGGGATTATCGTGAACTTTTGAATTAACTACTTTATTCACACCGTAGCAAGATTGCAAAATCTCAGTTGCAGCGAAACCAACCTCTTGATCTAATTCCTGTTCGGAGAAAAAATTTAAAATTCCTTTTATATCAGGAAGATTGTCTTTTGAATAAACAACAGGGTTTAATCCATCAAACCAATCCTCTTTTCGTTGCAAAGCCTGAACGACATCATCGGGAACTTTCAACCCACCTTTATTAATCCAAATGCCGTCTGATATTTGATTTAATAATTCTTCTGGTGTCATATTTTTACAGAATAACTATTTATGTATTCTAACATAATTGTGAAAAATAGTAACACTATAAAAGTGGAATTTACCGATAATTTAATGATGTTAATTGGTATGTAAAAATTCGGGAATTACGAGTGTACAGCAGATTTTGCTCTTTTGAAGTACAAGCTTAAATTAAATAATGAAACTTTTGTGGTGTGAGCATCTTGATGGCTAGATATAACTCAATAGCGCAAATGTTTTTTTCTCAAAGACTGTGCAAAAATAAAAACCGCAAGCTTGGGCTTCTAATTAGGATGGCAGAAGAAACTAGAGAGGTTAGGGGAAGAGTCCCTAAAGACTAAAGACATAAAAATCGCCTTTGAAATTGCCTGTGCGCGTCTGGAAATGACGCAAACTGCGGCTTTGGAGGAGGCGATTAGAGATTGGTTACAAAAAAAAGAGTCTGTTGCTGCTGGTAAGTCACAGGGGAATTAAAGGGTTATTATGATAGTGAAGTGAGCGATCGCATTTTTTAGTGAATTGTCGCTAAAAGCTCGGTTGTGAGTATCCCAAACAAGGACTCTCACATATTGCTCATAATAATCGCTCTAAGATATTTACTTTTTGTAAATTATATTATCAAATTATTACTATTTAAACCCTTGCTGTCAGGTTCACGTAAACAAGGGGTAGACTCAAGACACTAGAGAGAATTTTTGCGGTTTGGGTTTTACCACAACCCGGTGGTCCACAAAAGAGCAGTTTATTTTTGGGTTTGAGGTTATAGGCTGCAAGGATGTCTTGTTTACGGTTTTCCAAAACTATTTCTTGCAGGTTATCAAAAATTTTTTCACTGAGGACGATGTGATCCCATGTTAAGTCAAATCGCTTGACATCTAGTAAAGCCAGTCCAGTGTCTTTATCTTTAGGTGGTTCAGGAAACTGTGTCAAGGGAGCTAGGTTAGATGCTAGGGGTTTACTGTAGCCATTGCCATTGTGCAGTAGTTTTTCCAAGTCTCTAGCCAGCAGGATGTGATTTTTATTTCTTTCTTCTTCAATTAGTTCGTTAGCCGCAGCCAAAAACTCTTCTCTCTCATTGCAAGAGAAGCTTTTGAAGAGTTTTCTGAGAATTTCACCGCGAGCCATATTTTAGAACTGCAAATTGGATATTTTATCTACACTTATATGTATAGATCAATTGTACTAAATAACGAGCTAAAAAACAAAAATTGTCATTCTAGCACCAAGATATTATATTTGTTTCCAAAAACCAATTCCGTTAAAAGATGTGTGCATATCAAGAACTTATCAAGCTGCATAAGGATGATTATTAGCATTTTCATACTGCTGATAGACGTGGAGAAATACCACATTACTTAGTTTGTCTACATCACTATCATCATAGGCATCAGGTAAGCCTGTTTCATCACTCCACAGATAATCACGAATAAAACTTTTAATTGTTGCTTTTGTAGATTCTTTATCTCGCCAGTTTTCTAGTTGCTGTAATTCTGCTTTTACCGCTTCAATTAGTGATTGGGCAACCTGTTTAATGCGGTTTCTGGTTTTATTATCTAAACTATCTTTAGAATCACAAAGTAAGTCAAAAACAGCTAAATGTTCTTCAGTTAAACCTTCACGCACAGCGCGGGTATCTTCTTCTGAAAGGTTTTTTACCAGTTTTAGCAATTCTTCAAAAGTTTGTTCAATAGTTACTCTGTCTGTTTCGCGGTTGTAGTCTTGGATAATTTGTTGATAACGGGCGTAATAATCCATGCGAGATGAATTTTGTTTTAACATTCTCTGAAGTTGACGTTCAATAGCTTCTTTCAGAGTTTGGACAGAAATATTTTTAGTGGGAGAATTAGCAAATTCTGCTTTTAATACATCAAAGTCAATTTTGCTAATATCATAAATTTTCCCTGAATCTGCACCGGGTAAACGGGAAGTATCAACATTAATTAAATCGCTAACGACATTTTGGAGAGAATAGAGAACAGCGTTAAGATCAAAAGATTTTTTATTTTGTTCCTGTAAATGTTGATAAATAGCTTCGATAGCATTATATTTATCTTGATAGGGAATAGTTAATTTTATTTCTGTAATTAATGCCTGTTTTTTCTGGAAAACTTCTCTAGCTAATACATAAAAACGGGCGCGGGATTCATCATTGGTACAAACGGCATTAACCGCACTGTCTAAAGCCGCAATTTTATCAAATCCTGTTGATTCTATTAATTCTTGTAAATCAAATCCCAGATTAGAAATGTGTTGAATACAAGCATCAAGAGATTTCGCATAATCTGTCTGTAATTTATTTAAGTCATTGTAAGGTAAAGTGCCATTATTGTTATCATTTTGATCATCTATTCTTACCTCTACTTCTGTCCGGGCATATCTGGCTAAAGCAGCCCGTAAAGACTTCAAAATGCCATTATAATCAATTAATAAACCGTTATTTTTCCCTTCATAAACACGGTTTGCACGGGCGATGGTTTGCATGAGATTATGTCCTTGTAAGGGTTTATCCATGTAAAGAGTAGATAAACTGGGAACATCAAAACCTGTTAACCACATGGCGCAAACAATAGCTAAACGGAAAGGGTGTGTTTCCTTTTTAAATTCTTCCTCTAAATCTCGACTTTTGATAATTTGACGGTGGGGAATTATATCTAAACCCCAATCTTGAAAAGTTTTAACTTCGTTTTGGGCTTCACTAATAACTACTAAATATTCTGTTGCTTCTAACCATTGCAAATGTTGTTGATATTCTATCGCTTCTTGTGCATCAGTGGCTTGTTTAAGTAACTGTTTTTGTTGCTGTATTGCTTGTTTCCAGTATTTATCAATTAAACCGTGCATTCTTACCGCCGTAATCTTATCGAGACACACAAGCATGGCTTTTCCTGTTTGCCAGCGTTGGGTATAATGTGCCACTAAATCTTGGGCAATCCGGTCTAAACGTTTTTCGGCTGTTAATACTAAATATTCCTTTCCTAAACGACGATAAACTGCTTCTTCTTCATCGCTATCTAAGTTAAATTTTTCTATAGCTGAAGCTAGGCGTTTATTTAATTCTTCAGAAGCAGAGACTTGGCATTTTTTACCATTATTTTCATAATATAATTCTTCGCCCCGATTATCATAATATAGAGGAACTGTAGCACCATCTTCTATTGCTCTTTGGAAGTCGTAGGTAGAAACATAATCACCAAAAACTTCGCGGGTAAGTTGATCTTCTGCTGAACCCATTAAAGGAGTACCAGTAAAACCAATAAAAGAGGCATTTGGTAATCCTATTCGCATATTTTCCGCCAGTTTACCGTATTGGGTGCGGTGGGCTTCGTCGGAAATAACAATAATATCTGAACGCTGAGAATAAATTTGTCCAGGTTTATTAAATTTGTGAATTAATGTAAAAACATAATTATGATTTTCTTTGAGTAATTCAACTAAATTATCGCCGTCTGTAGCTTTAGTTTCAGTATCTTTGATAGCACCCACACCAGCAAAGGTTTTGACTATTTGGGTGTCTAATTCTTGACGATCTGTAATAATCAAAAATGTGAAAGTACCTATTAACTGACGGTGAACTTTGCGGGTGATAAATGCCATTGAATAGGATTTACCACTACCTTGAGTATGCCAGAAAACTCCTAGCTTGCCTTTTCTGATTTCTCGTTCTTGAATGGCTGTAAAGGCACGGTTAACACCTAAAAATTGATGGTTGCGAGCGATAATTTTGATGGTTTTACCGCTACTGTCATCAAAAACGATGAAGTTTTCGATAATGTCGAGGAAATTATCTTGAGGACATATCCCCATTAACATTGTTTGGAAATCAACTTTTCCTTTTTCTTCTTCTTGTAGTCGTTTCCATTCTTGAAAATAGCCGTAGGGACTGGTTATACTGCCTATTTTTCCCACTATGCCATTACTTAACATGACTATGGCGTTATGGTGAAAAATTTCAGGGATAGTATCTTTATAATCTGTATAGTTGTCTTCGTAAGCTACTCTAACATTACGGCAAGTCTTTTTGAGTTCGATAAATAATAAGGGAATACCATTAACAAAACCGATGATATCAGGACGACGGTTGTAAAGTGAACCTTGAACCCACAT
The DNA here is from genome assembly GCA_017355425.1 of Dolichospermum sp. DET69. Lineage (NCBI taxonomy): Bacteria > Bacillati > Cyanobacteriota > Cyanophyceae > Nostocales > Aphanizomenonaceae > Dolichospermum > Dolichospermum sp. DET69. The sequence goes on along the minus strand of CP070233.1, from coordinate 4,101,501 downwards.
TTCCCGCACTATCAAGAAATGATTATTTTCTGGGTTTTGAAAGTCTATAACTTTTAATCGGGGGTCTATGTTTTCACCGTCTGAATTTTGGTATGATTTCCCTTGGATACCTTCGCGGATAAGTTTGTATTTTTTCTGGTTAATGGTGATTAATTGATCTGAAATATTGTAGTTGGTAAATTGTTCTATAGCATCATCATATACTTGCTGGGGATGTCCAGGGTTGATTTTTTCTAGTGCTTCCCGTAAATAGCGTGTGAGAACGACTTCTTTTTTGTCTTTGCGTCCCAGTGTACCGTTATTACCGAAGGTTTCCTGATTATAGGCGTAAACTGAATGCCATTTTAGGGTATTTTCAAAGAAGTCTGCTGTGGTTTGTTGGACTAGGATATCTTCGGAATATTCGGCACTCATAACAGTAAACGACAATATGGGTAAATATTATCACCATAATATCGTAGGTTGGGTTGAACAAAGAGAAACCCAACACATTCTTGATGTTTTAAGGTTAATGTTGGGTTTTTCTGTCTTGAAGTATTGAATTATTGAAGCCAGAAGAAGCCAGGGAATAAATTCCCTGTCTAAAAGCGTAAGTCGGTTAAAACCGACTATTTTTTTATTGAATTTAACTTATATTGTTTGATTAAAGTTATGGTAAGTATGTCAACATAATTAAATATATAATGGAGATTTTCTGTTTGAAAAATATTTTTATTATAGTGCGTTTTAACGCACTTTAGCTATAAGACAGGGAATTTATTCCCTGGCTGGTTTTAATTTTTTCATTAATATTTACCCCACTGCATAATCTGTAAATTGGCGTTTAAATGGGGAATGAAAACCGATAACTATATCTTGTTTGGGAATACCTAAATTTGCTAAATCTTCTCCTATTTCGTTTTCTGTACCGTTGTGTTGTACCCAAACTTTACCATCTTTGATATCCAGATGTAAAATACAGCCATAGATACGACGTTGATTTTTCCAGCCAACATGAACAAGTTGATAATGATGATTTTTCGTATCAGAAATTAGTTGAGTTTCTATTTCTTGATTTTGATTAGAAAAGGCTGCATATTCTTGGAGAAGTTGTTGAATTATTTGTTGATATTTGGTTAGTTTATCCATTCGATAATATCCTCTATTTATAGTTGATTTGTAGGTTGGGTTGAACGAAGAGAAACCCAACAAACCTTTATAAATGTTGGGTTTCGTTCCATTGCTCCGCAACGCTAACGCGAACAACCCAACCTACTTATACGGTTATAGTTCCATTCATGAGACGCGGTAGAAGTAAATCACGAGCTTGGATAAGACGTTGATTCATAAATATTAAATTTGTTATTTGGTTCGTTGCTAAACTTACTAAATTATTAAAATCTTCCAATAATTTTGAGTTAGGAATTAATGCTGGATATTGTTCCATAACATCCCAATTAGCACGAGGCATTTTCGAGCCTTCTTTAGATGTTTTAGAGGTATAATCAACAAAAGAAATACTAGAAACAAGTGCTAGTGCTAATCCGAAAAAATCTTTGCTTAGTGGACGAATCACAATAGCATCAGAGGAACATATACCATTTATTGGTGCAAAAACAACTTTGTGAAAATAAGGTCTAATTTTACCAAATAAAATATCATTCTTAATAAAGATAAACTTATTACTATTCACTTGGTGACTATATCCCCAATTTGTAAGGGCTATAGATTGTCTTGGAATATGTTCAAGCCCAACGTAAGGCGTATTTGCTTCAATATTTGAAGGATGAATAGATTGTCTAATAGGTGACACAATATCTTGAAGTGTCTTTTTCTTCCACCCTTCAGGAACACCATCAACTACTTTTACTGACTCATAACCAGGGAAACGTAAACGCACAAACCAATCTTTATAAAGCAGGTGGATAGACTCTTCTAGTAGTGCTATTCGGCGGTTGTTGTTGTCTATGAGGTTGTCATAGTTTGAGAGTATTTCGGCTATGCGTTTTTGGGTTTCACATGGGGGTAGCGCAAATGAGAAAGATAGGATATCTTTTCCGCTAATGTGAGGAATATTAACACCAGTAGTAATTTTTTCAACATGAGATTGAAAAGCTGGACTCGCTATTAAGTAGCGTAAAAAGTCAGTTGTAAGACCATTACATCCACGAAGACGAGCAACTCGTTGTACTAATAATGCAAGAGGTTCATAATTACGTATCCACGAAAACTTAAGACGACCTTGAACAATAGGACGATCCATTGCAAGCACTATATCTCCTGGATTTAGCTCGAATTTTTCAAAATCTTTTGCTTCACTAGCTGGCCACCTAACAGCTTTTATCCAGTCTATTTCACGATGACCAAGATTCTCGCCTTTAACTAATGGAATATCCTGTAATGAATGGCTAAAATGAGAACTTTTGAAAGGATAACCTGTTAATAATTCACAGTGTTTTGATAAAGAAACTAATTGTTTATGAAACACTTCTGTCATCCTAGCAACTCCTCAAAATTAACCAAAATACTCGCCCCTAACTCCACTGCTTCCTCATTCAAACTCGCTAACTCCAAATGAATCTCCTTTAACCGTTCCTCAATATCCTCCTCATCTTCCCCAGCAGCAATCCCTACACCCACATAACGCCCAGGTGTTAAACTATAATCCTCATGAGCTATATTATCCAGCGTTACCACCTTACACAACCCCGGTACATCCATAAAAACCGCATCAGGAAACCGAGATTGTAACCAGGTAACTTGCGCTTTCATATACAACGTAGATTTAATCGCAAAAATCCCTGTATCCTTTGCCGTATCCAGTGCATTTTGATGTTTTTTAACTTCCTTATTGTCCCAAACTTCCTGTTTACGCGCTTCTAGTTTTTTTTCTGCTATTTCCACCGCACGATTTACCAGTTTATGTAATTCGTTAATGTGCTTTTGCAGAGTTTTTAATTGAGGAATAAAAACCGCAAACTTAGCTGCACATTCTTTTTGTATTTCATTTATTGACCTCTCCCCCAACCCCTCTCCTATGAGGAGAGGGGAGTTATTGTCTTTCCCCTCTTCCCTTGTAGGGAAGGGGGGTAGGGGGGTTAGGTTCTCTCTAAACCATGCCAGATGCAATTGTAAATCACTAATTACCTTTTTCTTCACAGTAGTAAATTCTTCAACTTCTGCGGTTAACTCGTTCAAAGTCCCACGAAAAGCCCCTAAATTTTGATTAGCGATATCTTCAGCCACTAATTCTTCTACTTCCGGTAAGTTCTTTAATAATGGCAAAGAATCACCAAGACTATCATTAAAATTGTAGAAAAACTCAGTTAACTTTGCCAAAGGTTGATCTAACTGATTTAATACACCTTCAATATTTCCGGCTTCTTGGTGCGTCTGGTTTAAATATTCTCCTACTAACTTTAAAAAACGTTCCGACTGTCCACGATATAACCAAGAAATGGCGGTAATATTCTGGAGTTGTTCATCAGTAAAATCACGAATTTTCCGCGTCACAACTCGATAGATATTCCGCGCATCAATCATCAAAATTTTATCTTTGCGCTCTGCTGGTTTTCCTTTATCTAAAAACCATAAAGTACAGGGTAGGGATCTAGTGTAAAAAAAGTTTGTCCCGATAGAAATAATGATATCTACCGCTTGGGTATTAATTAACTCTTGGCGAATTTCCTTTTCTCCATGTCCCGCATCAGAAGCAGAACTGGCCATCACAAACCCTGCTCTACCTGTGGCGTTTAAATAACTATAAAAATATTGAATCCAAAGATAATTAGCATTACTAACAGCTTTAGTTTTAGCAGCAATTCCGGGGATTTTCTTCTCTGTAAATAACCGGGGGTCACTTTTTACTTTATCTGGACTAACTCCATCAACATTAAACGGTGGGTTAGACATGACATAATTACATTTACCGATCAATTCTTCCCAACGATCATAAAATGTATTACCTTGGCGAATTTTTCCTTCTAAACCATGAACCGCTAAGTTCATTTTTGCCAAATTGGTATTAGTATCAGACTTTTCCTGTCCATGAAAAGTAATTTTTGCGGCTGCATTATCACCGCGATCTTCCAGAAAATGCCCAGTTTGTACAGCCATTCCTCCACTACCAATAGCAGGATCTAGCACATTTCCCCGATCAGGTTCAATAATATTCACAATCAGACGAACTAAAGAAGGTGGTGTAAAAAATTCTCCCCCTTCCTGCGCTCCCGTCATGGCAAATTTATTGAGAAAATATTCATAAATTCGCCCAAATACATCACCTGTAGCTGTGCGTAATTCTTCCCGATCAAAAATGCGGACTAATTTATATAATAAATCTGGCTCAAATTTTGTATATTCCCTTGGGGTAGAGTCGAGGGGGAATATTATTTCCCGCCCCTCTCTGTTAAATCTGGGCGTGCAGCTTTCACTGCACCCAGCTTCCGATGTTCTTAACTTTCGCTTTTGCTCATGTGAATGTAATCGTGGCAGATGAAAGTGAATTGCTAGAAGGTTTTTGGGTTTACCATTCTTATGGTTTCCATCTATATGATGTAAGTGTACCTTCTCATCACTGAGCATTTTTAGACCACAATGACCACATTTATGGCTTTGCCGTTTGAGGGCTTTAGAGGTATTGTTGTTATAGAGCTTGCTGTTACGCTCGCTCCAGTAACTCAAATCTCCGTCGTATGGTGATTTCTCACCTTTGACATTGATGTGTTTGTTTACGGAGTAAGGAACTGCTGGGAATGCCTTCTTTATTAACTCTTGGCTAGTAAGGCGATTCTGTTTAGTTTCCTTGTTGAATACCCTAAATGCTCTGTGATTGATGTGCCATAGGGAGAACCTTGACCCATCCATCTTGCAGAAGCGGTGGTAGTTCCTCCAACCTCTAACTACAGGGGCTAATTTCTCGGCCTTTGTGGTAGCACCATAATTCGAGTTGTTGACGATGTGTTTTACTTTCTTGCGAAAAGATTTAAAGTTGTCCGCAGATGGAACGCATCTAAACTTCCCGTTTTTCTGGACTTTAAAATGCCAGCCGAGGAAATCAAACCCATCTGTCGCGGCGGTTAGCTTTGTCTTTTTCTCGCTGACTTTCATTCCCCGCTCTGCTAGGAACTGACTGATTTTGTCAAGTATTTCTGTGGCATCGTCTTGAGGTCTAAGTATTATTACCATGTCATCCGCATAACGGATTGATGGTTCTTTTATTGACCCTCCGGCATCTTTATATGTATGAATACTTTCGATACCGTTTAAGGCGATGTTAGCTAATAGTGGACTTACCACTCCGCCTTGAGGTGTTCCTTGTTCAGGAAACTCTGGATTAACTCCGGCTTTGAGACATCGGAAGATTCCTTGTCTTATGCTATAAGGAGCGATGAGTTTATCCATGATAGCGGTGTGGTTTATCCTATCGAAACATTTTTCGATATCGAGTTCTATAACTCGTTTATCTATTCCGTTGGCGATAGAGCTTAGGTTGATGAACAAGATTTTCTGTGCGTCATGCGCTGAACGTCCTGTCCTAAATCCGTAGCTTCTAGCGTGGAATGTTGCTTCGTGTGCTGGTTCTAATGCGTACTTGATAAGGCACTGATATGCTCTATCTGCAATAGTGGGGACTTTGAGAATTCGGGTTTTACCATCCTTTTTAGGAATGGGTATTTCACGCAATCCCTGGTGTTTCCAGTCATTGCATTCGGTTCTAAGTTTTTCATTTAGTTCAAACCTTTGCTCGAATGAGAGCGCGGTTTTCCCGTCAATTCCCGCTGTCTTTTTCCCGGCATTTAGCTGTGTTACTTGACGGATAGCCAGTAATCTCGCTGCGGTAGACTTCAGAATCAGCTTTTGTAGGGACTTCGCTTTGCGCTTGTCGCCAACTTGAACCGCTTTGTACACTCGTTTTTGTAGGCGGAATAAGTTACGGCGGAATTTCTTCCACGGTAACGTCTTCCAGGATTCACTAGAGTTTTCTCTGTGTCTAATCATGCTCTGCTCCAATCTGTGTATTCTGAACACCTCAGACCAATTACGGTCTGTCCTACCCGAATTGAAGGGATTCCGCTGCTCGTCCAGCTTACTCCGGGTTCGACCACCCCTAGACCCTCAATCCGTTTTTATTCGTTCCCTCGGTTGATTGTTCGTTCCTTTAGGTGTAGCCACTTCAACTACTGGATTCCCTAGACTCTTGCCGCTATTCTCAACAGGATGCGGCGGGAATTAATTCCAGTGGAGTCAGGTTTTATTGTTGTGTCCTGCTCTGGCGTAAGTTGCTTTTCTAGGCTCTGTTTTCACCGTGGGAACTCCCCATTAGCACCAGTGTCACCTCACAACGGATGTCTGATTGCGCCCTGTTCCTAGCTTCACTCTCCAGAAACCGAGTCTGGTCGGTGTGGGCAGATAGGGATTCATACCTGAGTCTGGTAGATGGGACTTTCACCCATATCAGACCGAGAGTTCAACCTTTTTCCATGATTGGATTGGGTTGGTTAGCTTATGTACGGACTGGATACCGTGATTCAGCTAACAACGAATCGCACTAAAACCCCTTTTAACATCTCTGGTTCTATTTCTTCTATGGCTTTCATGGCTTTATTAATAGCTTCACCAATCTTGCCATCTTCCGGTAAATTCAGGATTTGTTGATATTGAGATTCTTCTGGTAAGAAAATTGCTGATTTTCCTTTAAAGTCATCTGTGGTAATGGGGCGTTTTTTACCTCCCCGTGATGGTAAATTCTGCTCAATATCAGCTTTTACAGCATTGAAACGATTTGTGGCATGACGGAGGAAAATTAGCCCCAATACGGGCATACTGTATTCATTGGCATTAAGTCGAGAATTAGCCCTGAGTTGGTCTGCTGCTTCCCAGAGAGAAGATTCTAGTTGAGTGATGTTAAGCATGGATGGTAAATACTGTTTACTGGACTGGAGAAATTAGAAATTTATATAAATTTATACAACAGTAGCTCTGATAAAAAGAAAATTGGTTATCTTTAGCCATAGCCTAGACAATCATAGTTACCACATTTGAGGAACAAATAGTTAGTTATTCACTGAAAGTTTGTTGAAATTACTCAAATGCAGTGCCGCAAAGGATTTCGAGAAAATGCTAAATTATCACCAACTAAACGGAGTAGTTCAATCGACAGAAAAACCCCATTTCAGATACATTCGTCAAAACCTATACCCATCAGATAGCACCCCCACCCCAAGGAGTCACAAAGGGCGGGTTTGAAACCATTAAAAATCGTGTATGAAACTGCCATGCAAACCATAGGGGACGTGATGCTTTAAGTGCAGGCGAGCTATGAGTCCTTGACTGAGGCATTTGCCGTCTAAAATTACAACATCAGTGCGGTGGTAGGCGTAGATATTTCGCTATATTTACCCCCATCTGCGTATCTCACAGATTTATGTATGGCTTCTATTCCATGTAGGGCAATGTTGGCAAGTAATGGGCTGCACACGCCACGTTGAGGTGTACCTTGTTCAGGGAATTCAGGGTTGACTCCGGCTTTCAGACATTTCCATACCCCCAATTTTACACTCTGAGGTGCTATTATTTGAGACATGAGGTGGTTATGGCTTTACACATCAGTCACATATCAACTATCAATTGAAATGCCAAAGCCAAGAAAAGATAGAATAAATGTTTGGCAAGAATATCATCCTGATATCTGGTTTCAAGAGTGTGAAGCCAAGTGTAATAGTCTTCTTAAAAAATGCTTTCACTAACTACGGGTTGCTTAAAAACTCCACAAAACGAAAATCGTAATTATCAGGATAATCAGGGTTTCGGCTCGTAAGAAATGGGACAGAATTAATTACACAACTGATTTTTCTGTTCCATGTTCCATGCGATGCACTGAGCTTGTCGATAGCATAGCGTGGCGTAAGCCATACTATTCCCTGTTCCCTCCCTCAACAAGCGAATTTAATTTTGTCCGACTGACTTGAAAATAGATTTTCATCCCTCCTGGTGTACGCAGTTCATGATGGCTACTTACTTATTTCTTGAAAGAGGCTTAAGATGCTGGTTTTTGTTGGTTCTCTTTTTCTCCTGAGTTAAACAAGCCATACAAAGCCCACGGATTAACTCCGACATACTTCATCGCCAGAATACTTAACCAGATTTTCCAGATTAGCATTGAAAGAACCGTTGTCATTGCAGACCCAAGTATTCCAAAGTGGATAATTGCAATTGGGTTCAGTATCACGTTAATTAAAGCACTACACCCAAATACGATTGCTGACTTATTTTGATGTCCAGTCATCCCCAGTAAAAAGCTGACGGGACCGAATAGGACATTAATCACTTCACCAATCACTAGAGTTTTTAGCACCCAGTCTGCTGTGACAAATTCTGACCCAAACATCGCCAGAATCGGCTCGGCAAAAACCATTAAGAGCAGTGCAATGAGCAAGGACGGCCAGAGAACCCACAAAGCTGTAGTCGATACGACAGCTTGTAGTCCCTGGTGATCACCGCGAGCGTGCAGAGTTGCAAATGCAGGTGCTGCCACAATATTGATAATTTGCAAAAAGAAGGCAACCCACACAGCAGTGTTGCTAGCTGCGGAGTAAACTCCTGCCGCTTCTGCACCTACTAATGAACCAATCATCAAAATGTCAGTACGAAACAAAATCACAATGAAAGCAGATTGAAGCAATAAAGGGAGAGCAACCTTTAACCACTCACGATAAGCGTAGGTAGGCGTGGCAGCTTCAACAGTTTGGTTGAGTTTTCTTCTCAACAACCATAGCTGCAACAAAACAACTCCCAGTAAGATCAGTGTTGACAGCAAAATTACTGGCACACTGCTCAAAGAATGGTTTTTGGTGAAAAGAAGAAAACCTCCCAGCAGAATTAAGGCAGGCGATAAAATACGTGAGGGTGCAAAGGCTAGTGTAATATCTTCCAAGGCTCTGAAAGTTTCTAACTGTAGCTGAGTTAAAGCCTGCAATAGCACCATCCACAGACCAATGAGCAGAGGAGTCGTATAGTCCGATTCGTAATACCGATTAATGATTAACACAATCACACTTCCTAGAAGAGAAACCACGCAGCCTGATAGAAAAACCAGTAGCCAACTTCCCCGAATTATCCCCCGCAACATCCCCCAATTTTGTTGAACCTTGTATTCTGAAACCAAGCGCAAAACCGCATGAGGCAAACCTAAACCTGCAAAAATTGCTAATAAGTAGGACCAAGAGAGTGCGTAATTATAAACACCATATTCGGTTGACCCCATCCACCAGATCAGTGCAAATTGCAGCATATAGGCAAGGGCATCACCAATCGCTTGTAAAATTAAGGCAATACCAGCATCACGAGCCAGTAAGCCAATATCGACACTATTCTCAGATTGAGAAATTGCTGTTTGAGTCATGATCAACTTATGTTCAGGAAAAGTAATATATTGCAGCACTTCAAACAAATAAGGATTGAACAGGAACGGTATCGGGAAGTAGGTGGACGTAAAATAACTAAAATGTGTAATGATATGTAAATTTACCCTAATGCGTTATTGTGGTTGAGTTTCAGCCATTTTACAAAACGGAATATATTTTGATTTTCCTCCGCCCACCTACTTATCAACCCGAATCTTACAAGCTTTCCTTCGCGTAGAACGTTAACAGGATAATTATATTCTGACATATAACATTTTATTACAACATTCAACATTTGTGAAAACAATATGGGACTATGATCATCGTATTGTTCTCTAAAGTTGCAGGCAATTAATCTAGTAGTCTGTCAAGCTTGAAATTGTGAGTTATTAAATTTTATAACCGTTTGTTAGCAATACTTTCAAACTTCGTTAACACACAAAATTAATATTGACAGACCACTAGTATCAAAATTCCGCAATCTAATAAGCTTCGTAAAATCTTAAATATTCACATTTTTTCAAATAACTGACTGCTTATGAACTCGAATGATGACTTGTTAAAATTGGGACTTAATAAAGTATATAGCGACGATACTTTTTTGTGTTCATACCCCAAGAGTGGTAATACATGGGTTAGGTTTTTGGTAGCTAACTTATTAGAACAGAAATTAGAGATAACCTTTCGTAATATTGATGATTATGTTCCTGAAATTGAACTACATAAAGAGCGATTAAATCATCTTTCAAAACGCCCATTAATGAAAACCCATTGGCCTCTATTCTATCTATTCCCAAAAACTATTTATTTAGTTCGTGACCCCAGAGATGCTTATATCCCACATTCCGCACCCACAACTGTCACACCCCAAGCAAACGGATGTATTTAGTACATAAGAACTAAATGTTGAGAGGATTTGTTAAAGCTAAATAGGAATTATTACTATTAAGTTAGAGATACAGTTAAATATTCACGACTAAGTACGAAATTATTGGTTCTTAGGTTATTTTGATAGAAAACTTAGTTTAAAATCATTGAAAGGTTTATCCTCAATGACAATGAAAAAACTAAAAAAATGTGTTGACTCAACAGAAAAATGAGAAAATACAAAACAGATACTTTTGTGGAGTTTCTGTTGTCATGTTGAATATAAAAGACCTTGAATTGAAGAAGATTGACCATTTAGGAATAGTAGCAGGAATAGTAGATTCAATTGGGATAGTAGAAATAATTAATAATTTACTAGGGTCAGAACCAGAAGAAAAAGTCAGTGCGGGTCAGGTAGTAAAGGCGATGATTTTAAATGGATTAAGCATGATGTCACAGCCTTTATATATGTTCCCAAAATTCTTTGAATTAATCGCTTGTGAACACTTAATTGGTGCAGGAGCAAAACCAGAATATTTCAACGATGATAAGCTGGGAAGAGTATTAGATAAATTATTTATAAAAGGACTAGATACAACATTTTTAGCAGTCAGTTTAAATGCGGTAAAAATATATCAGATATCACTTTCATCATCACACTTGGATTCGACATCATTTCATGTAGATGGAGAATATGAAAATAGTTTACCATCAGTAATATTTAAAAATCAAAAAGAATCAGGTTCATTGGAAAAAGAAAATGAAGAGAGTCAATCACCTCAAGCGATAAAGCTGACCTATGGTTATTCAAGAGATCATCGTCCAGATTTAAAACAATTTATTACACAATTAGTATGTTCAGGAGATGGAGATATACCAATATATATAAAAGCAGTATCAGGGAATGAAGTTGATTCTAAAAAATTTGGAGAAATCGCAGTTGAATATCAGAAAAGAATACAAGTTGATAGTTTGATAGTAGCAGATAGCGCATTATATACAGAATCAAATATCAAGTTAATGTCGAGTCTCAAATGGTTAACCAGAGTACCCTTAACGATAAAATCAGCAAAAAACTTAGTGATGAGTTTAGCAGAATCGGAATTTGTTAAAAGTGAAAAAGTAGGATATTCTTATGCCGAAAAGAAAATAACTTATGGAGATATAGAACAAAGATGGTTAGTTGTGCAAAGTCAAGATAGAAAAAAATCTGACTTAAAGAAATTATCAAAGAAAATAGAAAAAGCTTTGACTAATACTCAAACTAAGTTAAAAAACCTATTGCAAGAAAAATTTGCTTGTGCTGCTGATGCTAGAAAAGAATTAATCAAAATAAGTAAAGAATTTAAATATCATCAAGTAGAAAATATCGAAGTTATCGAAAAAAGTCCTAACATCAAAGAAGAAAATCAATCAAAATGCTATCAAATCTTAGCAACAGTTGCTGAAAATAAAGATGCTATTGACCAAGAAGTATTAAGTGCAGGAAGGTTTATAATTGCCACAAATGTTTTATCAGAAAAAGAACTGAGTAAAGAGAAAATGCTGTCTGAATATAAAGCACAGCAATCCTGTGAACGAGGATTTAGTTTTCTCAAAAATCCTTTATTTTTAGCAGATAGTATTTTCCTGAAAAGCCCAGAAAGAATAGAGGCATTAGCAATGATAATGGGGTTATGTCTGCTAGTTTATACTCTAGCACAAAGAGAAATTAGGGCTGCTTTAAAATCCTTAAACTATACTGTAAAAAATCAATTGGGCAAAGCCATCAACAATCCAACAATGCGGTGGATATTTCAATGTTTTCAATCAGTTCATCTTGTTACTTTTCAACAAAAAACAGACTTTTATAACTTAACATCTGAAATGAAGTACATTCTTCTATTTCTCCCAGAAGCTTGCCGTAATTACTACAGATATATAAGTTGATTTATCAACATTATTAATAGTTTAATTATACAATTTGACTCATTAATTTTATTAATGAGTTTAAGTTTTAATGCTATTTTTAAGTTTATTTCTAGAAGGATATAAGTTATGATTAAGTCTTGATAGACTAACAATAAAATTATATTATATTTTTTGCCAGAAACCACCCTTATTCTTTATTGCTTCTTATTGAGAATACATCTGAATCAATTTTCCTATCTAAAATTTGTTTTTTTATATATCAATGTATTCTTTTACTCCTTCTTCATCAATTTACCTCCGTAATCACCGTTTGTGACAGTCAAGGGTGCGGAATGTGGGTTATATATCTTTGTACCACTACGCGACCAAGAATGGATGGTTTGCAGGTTCTCTCCCTGATTTCTTGAGAACACCTAAATATTATGGGAGTTGGGAAACTCATGTTGGTATGGCTTTTAATCATCAAGAAGCTTACCCAGATAAAATCAAAATCTTTAGGTATGAAGACTTGGTTCACTTTCCCACAGAGAATTTAACCCTTATTGCTGATTTCCTAGAAATAAAATATGAGAAGAATTATATAGATATTGCCATCGATAAATGCTCTTTGAACAATCTTAGAAAAGTGGAATTTGAACACGGTCCCGAAGCAAACAGAAGCAGTGGTTTTTTCCGAAAAGGCCAGATTGGGGAATGGAGACAAGTCTTATCAAAGGAAGATAGTTCATTTCTGACAGATAAATTTTACCCTTACTTATTAAAGTTTGATTATGCTATCGAATAAGTATGAGAAGAATAAAATGAGTAACTAAAAACAATAAGCAAGGGTAAAAACCGACAAAGAAATTACTGTGACTACTTAACACAAATGCGGTAAATTCTTTATCCTTCTATAGGACGGGTATGGATAGGGGAATAAAAACGAAAGGTGAGGCAACGAGTTACACATGGGTTTGTCTAGCAAAGATCGCCTCTAGAACCTTGGTTACACTCTCATTTAAGTGTTCTTGACCTGTTCTGCATTCAACTTCTGCGTGAGTTGGTGGTTGGTAGGGATCATCAATTCCAGTAAAGTTTTTGATTTGTCCTGATCTAGCTTTCTGATATAAGCCCTTAACATCTCGTTCCTCACAAACATCTAACGGAGCATTGACATAGACTTCAATGAAATTACCAATTTTCTGCCGCACTTCATTACGAACATCTCTATAAGGAGAAATGGCTGCAACCAAAACAATCACATCATTGCGAGTTAATAATTGGGCAACAAAGCCTATACGACGGATATTTTCGTCTCTATCTTCTTTACTGAAACCTAAACCCTTAGTTAAGTTCTGGCGGACAATATCGCCATCAAGAACTTCAACTTTATAACCTTGTTTGAGAAGACTTTGCTCCACAAATTTACAAATAGTAGTTTTACCAGCACCACTTAAACCAGTAAACCAAACAGTCACACCAGATTGTTGCATTTTTATGAATTGAAATTCTGATTTAATTTTAATTAGACCAATATTGATGTTAATCGTCAATATTGATAGTTTATGTGTAATACAAATTATTTGTGAGGGTGCATATTATTTCTACCCCACCCCTAGCCCCTCCCCGCAAGCGAGGAGGGGAAATGGATTTCTAGTTAAATTGTATTTATGTATCTTTATCTTCAATTGGTCTGAGGTTGATACAAAGCTAAACGCATGACATCAACTAATCTAATTGACCAGTAAATAGCCGCCACCAAGAATATGCTATGTTCTAGAGCTATTCCTGTGGATACAACTCGCACAATTCCCATGATTAATAGAATTAAGAGCGCAATATGTAATCGACAATAGTGAAGATAGGATTGATGTTTAGCCGTCTTTCTTGTCACAACGTACTTGGGTTTTTTGTTTCTGCCATTGACAATAGCAACCCAAACCATTTTGAGATTAGCAAATAAAAGGGCTAATTCTAGGGTTTTGTGTTTCCAACCAAAAAGAATGTTACCTTTAAAGACCAATAACTCGAAAAGAGTCATAAATGCGATCGCCACAAAGACAATTGGCGGTACACTCAGAAACATTGGGTTACCAATTATTAAAGAAATAGCGATTGTCACATTCGAGAGAAATACTGATGTGGGATAGAGTAGTTCACTTATTGCTTTTGTACAAAAAGCTAACCGTTGCTTGAGACTTAGCCCTGACAAATCGACAAAAAACACTAATCGAAAGGCATCTAGAGACCAAACAGAACGTTGCTTCAAGAAGTTTTCCAAATCAGTTACAGGTGCTTGAGTCGAGACACCCACCACATCAAGTGCTTGAGAAGCCCAACCTTTTTGGAGAATACGGACTGTAGTGGTTACATCTTCGACCATATTCCAAGCATCAAAACCGCCTACATCCACAAGTGCTTGCTGACGATAGACAGTCCCTGAGCCTAGTGAAAACACGCCTCCTAACCATATTTTCCCCGGTAGAACATAGGATTGTAAAAATACCTCTCGCGTATCAAAGGGATCTGACTCATCTAGAAGCTGCGTTTCTTTATAAGTTTGCACTAAACCTACAGTGGGGTGATTAATCAGATAGGTTGTACATTTTCTCAGAAACTGTGGATCACCTACACAATCATCACAGTCTCGTGTTTCTATGTAATTTATACCGGGAAAAAGATTACGAAGTTCCTTCCAAGCTGCATTGAGTGCGCCAGCTTTTGCCTCACCTTCCCGATCTGAAGAATCTTTAGAAGGTGGTAGAACATGATAGCAGGAGAGTTTTGGGTAAGCAGACTGCAAAATGGTTGTAAACGTTGCAATCTCATCTCTGCGAGCATCATTAGCAATGAACAGCTTAATTTTATCTATGGGATAATCCTGCTTAACAATGCTGTCAACTGTTGCCTTTAAAAAATGAATATCTTCGTTATAAATAGGAACGATAACGGCAACTTCTGGCGTTTCTGAACTTAATTGCTCTACCTTAACCGGACTGACAGTATGAATATTTACAATGATGAAGTAAATAAAAAACACTGCACTCATTACCACACCTAATCCGCACAGGTAGGCTAATACGAAATAGTCGAGATTGAGATGGGAAAGGAGGGATAGGGTAGCTGTAAAGATGGACGCGATCGCCACAATGCCAGTAATTTTGAGTAGAACATTATAAGCTATCTGCTGCATTAAATCTCCCTATTCTCTAAAATAAACGTAAATTAGCTTGCCATTTTCCATAAACAGCCCATAGCCACCAAATCGTCCACCATGAGTCATGAGACTTCCCTCAGCCCCATCAGGGGGGATCTTGATCTGTTCGACTGATTTTGCCGCCAAAAGGACGGTCTGGTTGAGGCAGAATCGTCAGTGGTGAAGCTAAGGTAGGAAACCCTAAAGAACTCAACCCTAGCCACAAAAGGACGATCAGCACAACTAATATCAGAGATGACTTTAGTCCTTGCATATGGAATAATCCTACCGAGTTGCCGGCAACTCCTGAATCTGATAACTGGAACTGTTTTTATTTCCTAACTTATGGG
Organism: Dolichospermum sp. DET69; assembly: GCA_017355425.1. Classification (NCBI taxonomy): domain Bacteria; kingdom Bacillati; phylum Cyanobacteriota; class Cyanophyceae; order Nostocales; family Aphanizomenonaceae; genus Dolichospermum; species Dolichospermum sp. DET69. The sequence goes on along the minus strand of CP070233.1, from coordinate 4,085,815 downwards.
ACTCATGACCTTGAAGTGGAGGATTAAAGACGCAAATCAGCCGCATCCGAGTCTTTGCCCGCAGATAATGCTTTTCCCGTTGGTTGAGCGCATACATAGTACCCGGCTCCATCGAGTAGACAATCCCATCAACTTCGACTTCCCCTTCCCCTTCAATGCAGTAGCAAGCTTCTAGATGATTTGTGTATTCCAAAAGAGATTCTGTACCTGCATCTATGATCGTATCTGTGAGAGAATAACCCATACCATCTCTAGCAAGCAGAAACCTGCGACTTTGCCCATTGCCCCAAGCAACATCGCGTTCAGAGTTGATAATTTCGCTTAATTTTCTGATAATCATGGCACTTGATTTCTTGAAAAATGGGATTTTAGTTGAAGGAGGCAGGAAACAGAGCGCAGTTTTCTTCCTGCTTCCTGCCTTCCTGGATAAACTTCTAGCTTGTGCTTTGTAGTTTGTTATCTTTGAATATTTGCTGACAAATAACTAGTTTCAAGACCGAATTAGTCAGATATATTCCGAGAGAACGTTGTGAAAATGATCAACTCCCAGTTCATGCTCCTCGGCAAGTTGTGTTACCTGATAGGCGCGTGAATGGAGTCCGGCTTGAATTTGCCGACAAATGGAAAAATCCTCTTCCATGAGGACATCAAATCCCTGACGAAACTCTTGGGAGCGATAGGGAATACCTGCAAATTGAGAAGGAGCTTGGTAAATAATGATCTCCACCCTAGTGTTACCCGCATCCAAGGGAATCAGATGAAAGACAGAGAGAAATTTTTTGTGTGGGTTCAGCATCATATTTGGGAAAATATAGCCCTGATGTGAAACCTTCCCTGCTTCTGAAAAACTGGTAAAGAATTCTCCTCCCTGATTATTCGTATAGGGAACCTCAATTCGGAGGTGGCGACCTGTGGGGAGGCTGCGGATGTTATCACTATCGTAAACTGTCCCAAACCCCTGATTGTGGACTACCTCAAAATGGTAATCCTCAACGTAATTTTCCACGATCAATTTCCAGTTAATCGGTTGATCATAGAACCAACGGTCAACTTCTCGGAGGGAATTCCAATCCTGATCATAATGTTCCAAGAAAGCAGGCATACCCACCAAGTAATCATCGAGGGATTCTCCGTTGGCATCGGGATTGACAAAAATAAACCCACCCCAGGTTTCTACTCTTGCTCGAACTAGGTGAATTTGGGATTTGTCTAGGTTCGGAAAAAGCTTAGGCTTGGTAATGCCTATAAGCTGACCGTCTAAGCTGTATGTCCAGGCGTGATAAGGACAGGTAATTTTGTGATGACAGTTACCTTCTCCCTCTAATAACTTTGCTCCACGATGGGGACAGACATTGTGCATGGCTTGAAGAGACCCATCAGTTGCCCGGATCACAAAAATTGGCTCTTCTCCCAAGGTATAAGTCAGGTAATCACCTGGTTCGGGAATAGTTTCTTGCCGACCAATCAATTGCCAGGTACTACGCCAAACGGTTTTTAGCTCATGAGCAAAGATTTCTGAATCTGTATAATATTTTGCCGGAAGTCCCAATTGCTTGGTTTGTAGCAGCATCTTTTGTCCCTTTATAAATATCTTTCTCAGAAAGAGAGCGAACTAAAATTAAACACTCTCCTCAATTTCCTTAACCCCAGACGAGCTAGAAATACTCAGAGATAGCCCCAGTACAACTACGCAAAAAGCAAGTAAATTAGACAAGCTTAAAGTTTCTGAGAACATTATCCCAGCGATTATGGCAGTCGTAAATGGTGTTAGTAAAAAAACCAGGGCGACAAATCCTGATGAAAGCCGCTTGAGGCTATATAACAGTAGTCCTTGAGCAAGCAAACCGGAAACTGACATACTCACAATAGCTATCCAGCCTGGTAACGAAGTCGGCAGTAGATTTTCGTGGGTTATTACCAGAACCATTAACGTCAATGGTGTTCCACAAGCAAAGCATCCTAGCAGTACAGTATCTGTCTGTAACTGAGTTCGGAGTTGTTCTGCTCCTAGTAAATATGCTGCTAGGAAAAGTGCCGAGGCAAGTGCTAGAAAATCACCTTGTAACTTATCAATACCGATTTGAAAGTCATTAAATCCGACTATCAACAATCCTGAAACGGCGATCGCACACCCTATAAGAAAACGCCTGTCAAAGCACTGTTTGAATAGTAACCATCCCCCCAGAACTGTGAAAACAGGCGTGAGATTATTTATTAGTTCACAATTGGCTACAGTGGTTTGACTTAAAGACCAAGCTAAGGTGATCAGCATTCCCGCCAAAAAATTCCCCGTTACCAGAAATAATCCCAGTAATTGAACACGGTGATAAAGCGGCGGAGATAGGGGGGGAGATTGATTTGGACAATTAGCCAATTGACGATATATAGCCAGTAATCCCCAAATCAAACCTAAGATGATCGTTGTTAGAAAAAAGCGGTCAAAGATTGCGGTTCCTGAACTCGTTTCCATTGCACCCCATTTGGTAAAAACAGGAACGAAGGAAAACGCGATCAGTGATCCTAGCAATGAGATAAAAGACCACAAATCTTCCGACTTGATAGGTAACTTTTCTGGTGAAGCATCGGATAAAACAGACATTTTCGAGAAAGAACTCACGATCAGATTTATGGAGTCATTGAGGATTACAGTGCGTAAAGAGTTAATACGTGGTTATCTTTACACAACATATTCTAATCCTATGAAAGTGAATCAACAAGACAAAAATCAACCAGAAACAGAAACTTCTAGATTGGCAAAGGGGCTTTCTTTGCCGCTGTAGTCTTCTTCCGAGCTAACATACCAATCCTGTTTCTTGAAGATACCGAGTCCACCATCTCCTGTTTCTCCCTCTTCACTTGGATGGAAGTTGTGTTGTTCAAATACGGATGTGTAGCTACCATCTTTAATCACAGAATCAGGTAGTTTTTGAATGGGCTTGTACTGATGATGCTCCTGTCCTTCAACCCAAAATGGTGCATTAGAAACAGCATTGTAATGACAATGAACCACTGTCCGAGTTTGATCTGTGAGGTTGGGTCCAGAACAGTGCAAAGTATTACCGTGGAAAAACATCACATCGCCTGGTTCCATCTCGCAATACACGAGTTCTAGGCGCTTGAGAATTTCTTTGACACGTTTTGGATCAGCAAATACCGCTTGATCTCCTCTAGCCATATCAAAGCGACTAGCGAGATGAGACCCCTTGACCATTTGGATACAGCCGTTTTCCTTGGTATTTGCAGTAATGGCGATCGTGCAAGTTGCAAAATGGGGAAATAGACAACCATTTTGGTACCAAAAGGCGCAATCCTGATGCCAATCTACAGTCCCTTCACTGTAGGGGTCTTTTTTGAGAATCTTGGAATGCCAATGGTAGCTCTCCTCTCCCAAGAGAGCTTCTGTTCCATCTACTATGCGGGCAATTCTCGGCAAAACTCCTAGATAGGTTTGTTCTAAATCAGTCCAAGTTGTCACCTTATAAATTTTGCCAAAGCTATCAAGGATGTTGGTTTGATAGCCCATGACATTTGGGTCTTGTTCGCAAGCTTTACGCAGTGGCTCAATTTCATCTATGTCGAAAAACCCTCGCACGATCAGAAAACCATCTTTGTGATATTGAGCAATTTGCTCTTGGGAAAGAGGTCGTACTGTACGAACTTTCGCGTCAAATGTCAACATGATTTTTTCTAAACTTTATTCCACTTTTATTTACTCACAATTTTAACATTATCAGTAAACCAAAAAGTTTTTTCCTGAAGGGAGATCGCCAAATACTGTGTAGTATAAAATACTTTTTTATTCCCGATACTCTAATCAGCAGACATAGTATAGATAATAATTACTTATGATTAGCTGGTTAATAATTTCTTGACGCTAACCGGATGGAATATAAATGCTTTCAACGACTTGATATTTCTTCTGTAGGGCTTGAGATAAAAAGGCTAACATCTGTTTGAGTGTAAAAAGTGTGCGATAAATTAATCTACTACCTTTCCTTTTACGACTGATTTTGAGCCATAGTAGATTCACCCAGATGTTAATTAGAAGAAAGGATATTCCAATGAATAGTAATCTCAAGACTGGATTTTTGTTATTCGTCTTAATTCGACAAATATTTTTCAGACGATAACTGGTTTCAATGCCAAATCTTTTTCGATAATCTTGATAGATATAATTTAAATTTGTTTTGACCTTATAAGCAACATAAACAAAGTATTGAACCCCATGCTTTTTATGCTTTCCCTTTCTATATTTACAGACGATCCATAAATCAAATGTGACAAAATCATCTTTGTCTCTTGTAATAGTATAGGTAGTTTTATAACTTTTTTTACCCTTGAGGAATTGTTTGATTCCTCCTTTTTTTCCAGTCTTGATAGCAGGCATAAGAAAGGGAATATCTAATGCCTGTAACCATCTAATTACAGGAGTATTAAAAAATCCCCTATCCAAATAGAGTTTTTTTACATTTATTTTTAGGGATTCAAGTTCTGCTAATAAATAAGTAATTAAAGCCACACTAGTATCTAATTGGCGAACACCTCTTATTGCTAGAGTTACACGCTTATTATTACTAATAACATATAAAGTGGCATAGGCATAAAATGAATTAGTACCAGATTTAGCTTCACTTCGATATATGTAGGGTAATTCTGACGATGTTGGTTGACCATAATAACAAATTAAATTTAAATCAATCGCTATTTTCAAACACCCTTTTTTTAATCCTAAAGGAATTCGACTTTTTAATGCTTGATTTATTTGCGCTTCTAATTCCTCAAAATTGTTAATTTTATTGAGATGATATCTAATATCATTAGCTGTCGGAATATTTTTTAACAATTTAGCTGTGTTTTCAATACTGTCTCCAGTGCTGGCTGCTTTAACCAGAATCTCGAATAAAGTTTGTTGGTCACAGGCTCCTTGCGTTTCAATCGAAAAATTTTCTACTAAACACTGAATAACCTCATCAAGAGTTTCTGAGTCGGTTAAAACGAGTTCTTCTGTAGACTCGCCCCGCGTGGCTTTTGTTAGAGATGAAACAGTCAATTTTTTCAGCCAATATGCTACACACTACTTTCATCATTTCATATTTTGATCCAGTGCAAATTATGATAACTATTTCTTATATATTTGGTATTCTATAGTACATGAGTATCTGTCGTATTTTGTTAGTGATGCCTGCTGCGTCTGTAGCAATAGCGTCAGCACTCCGTAAAAATCACTCTTTGGGAAAAACTTTTTGGTTTACTGATTATCAATACAGCGAATAAAATATCAAGAATAATCGACCGCAGATGAACACAGATAAACACAGATAAAGAGGGATCAATCTATTTGGCTAGACTGTGCAGCCTCACATAAAATTGGTATTAGACTTTTGCAAATAAGTAGGTGAACACAATAAAACCAATCTGTGTAAAGAAAAGTAAAATCGCCCAAACCCTCTTCACTCTTGCCTTTTGCCTCTTGCCTCTTGCCTTGCCATAACGACAATTTTTAATGCTAACCTACTTAGTGTGACTTGAAGCATTTTATGATTCAAGTCACAAATAGGTCTATTAACTTGAATCTAAACCTTACCGTCAGCAATCTTTAATGCCAGAATAGTCTTGAGTTTTTGAGCCAGAACTTGCACATCTGGTTCTTTTACCATTGTGAAATGATTGCCAGGGACAAGATGAAGCTGGATGGGTTGAGTAGAAACCTGATGCCAACCCCAAGTGGGATCTGTTTGGGTTGTAGCAGCATCGGGGAGAAAATCGAGCTGCCCCATTTCCTTGCCTCTGAAGAGGGTAATAGGAATGTCCGTAGGCTGCGGGACATAGGCTGTATCTGCAATCATGTTGGCGCGATAAACGGAGAAAATCTGTTGCAATTCAGGTAGAGTTAGTTTCTGACCAGTTGTTTGTACTTGCTCTAATAACAGCTTTAGTTGAGCCTCTGTATCTAACTTGGACAAAATCTCTGGGGAAGTCTCTAATTGCTTACCACTAGCACCTCCATAAATTTCTGCCAATTTCGTGATGTACTGTACATCATCCCAAGTTGCGATCGCGCGATCGCTTCCTGCAAGTACCGCAGGAATATCCATGATCGCCAGTAAAGATACTTCCTGTCCTTGATGGCTAAGTTGTTGAGCAATCTCAAAAGCGACTTTTCCTCCAAACGAATGCCCAGCCAATTGGTAGGGGCCTTGCGGTTGAATTTCTTGGATCGCCTTAATATGGTAAGCCGCAATATCAGCCATGGGAGTTAAGGCTTGCTCCCCAACCATTAGCCCCAGCGATCGCAATCCGTAGAAGGGTTGATCTGCACCAATGTGGCGTGCCAAGCCATAGAAATCAAACACACTTCCCAAAATGCCAGCTACACAGAACAAAGGTATTTTTGTCCCCTGGGGCTGAATAGCAATGATCGTAGAGTGATGTTGAGTGTTAACCCTATTATTTGTCACCTGCAAAGCCCCATGACTGCCCTTCCCATTAGCCTGGGGAAGGCTATCAGCATCTTCAGGAGCAACAAATTGTTGGCACAAATAATCAACCAGTGCATCTACAGTGGGATAATTAAACAACAACACAGAACTTAACGAAGTTCCCATACTCGATTGCACCAAACTCAAAAATTCAATTGCCATCAGGGAGTCCAGTCCTAAATCCACCAGCCGTTGGTCCGTAGGCACTTGCTGTGGAGTCCCGATACCGAGAATTTTTGCCGCTTGGGTACACACATGAGTTTTCAAAGCTGCCTTACGTTCCTCAAGAGGTAGGGTTTCTAGGTGTTTACGAAACTCAATGGCAGATAACTGCCCAACCCTCTGTGCTAAGGGATCGTACAACTCGCTGAAAAAGGGAGTGAGCGTCTGTTGTCTTTCTAGGAAACGTTCCCAGTTCATCGGCATGACTCCTACCTGCACGGGTAGCTGCTGTAGGAGCTTCCCCAGGATTTGCAAACCTTGTTGGGGGGGGATACTATCTTCGCCTTTTTGGCGGAGGCGATCGCCCAGTTGCAGTTTTGCGGTCATTCCCACTTCTGCCCACGGACCCCAATTAATACTTAAGCCAGATAGCCCTTGTCTGCGTCTGTAGGATGCTAGGGCATCGAGAAAAGCATTTGCCGCCCCATAGTTGGCTTGTCCTGCTGTGCCTAGCAAGGATGCACTGGAAGAAAACAGCACGAAGAAATCTAACGGTTGGTTCTTAGTTAAGGTGTGGAGATTCCAAGCCCCTTGCACCTTAGGAGCCATAACCTGTATAAAGCGTTGCCAGGTTTGTTGTTGCAGTACCCCATCATCCAAGACACCGGCGGCATGAATAATGCCTCGCAACGGCGGAGCAGTTTTAGTCAAATGGGAAAATACTGCTGTAGCTTCTAATAAATTAGACACATCAGCCTGAATAGTGATCACAGTAGCTCCCGCTTGCTCCATCTCACTGATTTGAGGAGCGATTGCTGCTGGAATATCACTACGTCCCATCAAAATAAGATAACGTGCGCCCTGTTCTACCAACCAACGAGCAACCAGCAATCCTAATCCTCCGAAGCCACCCGTGATCAGATAGCTGCCATCGCCTTGCACCAAAGCTGATGCTGGCAAAGTTAAAACAATCTTACCGATGTGTTTTGCTTGTTGCATATAGCGAAACGCAGTTACCGCAGACTGGATGGGGAAGACGGTTTTCGCCAGCGGTTTTAAGTCATGGTTCTCAAACTGCTGCACAAGATGGCGCAGCATCAACTGGATTGCTGGTGCTTCCTCTTGGCAAGCTTTGGTAGTATCTATCTTGAAGTAGGACACATCTGGTCGTAAATGCGTCATTTGCTCAGGACTCCAGATATCGCGCTTGGCGAGTTCCAGAAAGCGCCCATTTTCGGCAAGTACACTCAAACTACTGGCAATGAAACCCTCTCCTGTGAGTGAATTGAGGATAATATCAACTCCCTGCTCTTGAGTGAGTGCTATGATCTCCTCGGCAAAATCCAGGGTGCGAGAGTTCATCACCACCTTGACCCCCATCGCTTCCAGAACAGCCCATTTGCTGGGACTAGCAGTAGCAAAGACCTCTGCACCTGCTAGAAGTGCCAACTGCACAGCAGCTTGACCTACCCCGCCAGCAGCAGCATGAATTAGTACCCGATCACCAGGAGCAATCTTGGCTAAGTGATGCAGACTCCAGTATGCTGTTAAAAAAGACTCTGGGATTGTGGCAGCTTCCTCAAAGGTGAGGGTAGTTGGCTTTAGCACGACTAAGTTAGCATCCACTGTCACATATTGACTGAAGCTGCCGCTGGCTATCGCTATCACTGCATCCCCAATCTTTAACCCAGTTACTCCTGCACCAATGGCAACGATCTCACCTGCACATTCAATCCCCAGGGGCGGTTCACCGGGATAGAGTCCCAAGACATTCAAGACATCAATAAAGTTAAGTCCTGCGGAGTAAACTCTTATTTCCACTTCCCCGTCTGCAATTTGTTGGCGGTTAGTGGCTTGTAGTTGCAGGTTATCTGGTGTTCCTCGATTGGCGATCGCCAATCGAAAGGGCTGATTTTCAGGAATTGCCAATGCCGTTTGCCCGCCTAACGCATTGGAGCTTTGGCAGCGAACCAATCTGGCAACATAGCGGACTTGGTTACGGAAGGCAATTTGGTCTTCCATAGTATCTGCTGACAGAGGAGGAAATACTTCCGCGAACACAGATTGAGCCGACTCAGTAGTTGTTACCCCCGGATCTAAATCGATCCGAATTACTCGCATAGCTGGATGCTCTAAGGCAATTGTTTTACCCATCCCCCACACTAGGGAAGGTATTAACGCCTGCACCGAATGTTCTTGGATCGCCTGTCCACCTTTAGTGATTATCCACAGCGGCGGTACAAATATATTGCTTTTTGCCAAGGTTTGCACCAAGTGCAACACGCTGCCACAACTTAGCAAAGCCCTTTGCTCAAGGATCTCTGGTGTTAGGGTTTCTGGCTGTTCCCAGCCCCAAGCGTGAACGATTCCCTCAATCAACGGTAGAGATACCAACAGTTGCTGAAAATGTTCAGGGGCAGCAGGATTGAGGTGGTACTCGTGGGCGGAGATTGCTTCATAGTCCTGACCAGGCAGGACAAGAATGCAAATTTCACCCTGATCACGCAGCAGAGCAGCCAACTCCTGACCAATATGAGAACTATCTGCAAAGATGAGCCAATGGCGAGGTTGGGGGTGATAGTTATCAATCGTTATGGACTTGTGGTTTTGCTCACGCCACTCCACTTCGTAGAGCCAATCCTGCTCAGTATTCTGGTTCTTGCCGAACATCGTTTGACGGCGAACCCGTTTCAGTTGCAGCCCATTCATCTCTGCAATGAGTTGTCCTTGAGGACTGAACAACTTAATATCTGCATTAAGGGTTTCTGAGCGATCAGATTCACGCTTATGCAATTTGGCATCACACCACATCTGGTCACTAGGCTGACCAAAAAACCGTAACTCCTGGAAAAGGACAGGAACATAAGTTTCTTCCTGTTCTTCTAAAAGCGTTGCATCTAAAACTTGTAAACAAGTATCTAATAATACTGGATGTAGCTGATAATTATCTAGGTCTAGTGCCACAGACTCCGGGAGGACGATGTAACCCAGCGCTCTGTCTTGATTCCGCCATACTTGCTTCACTGCCCGGAAACTTAAACCGTAGTCAATTTGCTGCTGTTGAAACTTGTGATAAAGTTCAGCAACGGAAATTTCTTCTGTTATTTGGTGTTGTAGTTCCTTTAAATTCACCGTCGCAGGCGTTTCTGTCTTTTCCAAATAGAGTTTGCCTGCTGCATGGAGGTTCCAAGCCGGTTGTCCTTGGTTTTTTGGTGGTGACGGATCTGGGCTGAAAATTTGGAAGGCGTAAGTTGTCGAGTCTTCTGGTTGCAACACCATCTGTAGGGGCTTGGTTTCGCCTGCCTCCGAAATAACCAACGCCTTCTGGATGGTTACTCCTTCTAGCCGACAACTTTGACCGGATTGGGCAATCGTGGCTCCTGCTGCCAATGCCATATCCAAATAAGCAGTTCCCGGCAAAATCGTGGTTTCAAAAACACGATGATCCCTTAACCATACCGGAAAATATTTGCTAATTTGTCCCTGGAAACGTAACTCGCTAGTTCCAGCCAAGGATAAAGGCTCACCGAGTAAAGGATGGTGCGAACCATCGGGTGTACTAAAATTGTTCAAAGGCAACCCAACAGGCGTTTGATGTGTAGCTGGAGCGTCCACCCAATACTGACGGCGTTGGAAGGGATAGGTGGGCAAAACCACCCGTTGCCGTGGGAAGTCTCGGTCAAAGCCCTCCCAATTGATTGTCACACCATGTAGGTAAAGTTCTGCTAAACTTGTGAGTAATGTTTGCCAATTTCCTTGCTCTGGATGTAAGCTAGGTAGCCACAATCTAGAATCATCAGCAGGGAAACACTGACGACCCATACCCAACAAAGTGGGTTTAGGACCAATTTCTATAAATACTTCAACGCCCAGTTGTACTAGCCTTTCCATGCTTTGAGCAAATCTGACAGGCTGAAGAATATGGTGACACCAATACTCTGGGGTGGTAATTGCATCTGTGATTATTTCTCCTGTAACATTGCTAACTAAAGGAATCTGCGGTGGTGAAAAGTGTACCTGTCGAGCCACCTGCTCAAATTCAGCCAGCATCGGCTCCATTAGGGGTGAGTGAAACCCATGGGAAACTCTGAGTTTCTTGGTTTTCACCCCGTGGGTTTCAAAAATAGCACAGGTGGCTTGAATTGCTGTCTGATGCCCAGAAATAACAATACTTTGTGTTCCATTGATTGCTGCCAAAGACACCTGTTTACTATAGGGACGAATTATTGACAGAACTTCTTGCTCAGAAGCTAATACTGCAACCATCTCACCATTTTGGGGTAATGCTTGCATCAACCTACTTCGGTAGGCAATGAGCTTCAATCCGTCCTCTAAGCTAAAAATTCCCGCAATGCAAGCTGCCACGTACTCACCAACACTGTGACCTATAACCACATCGGGGTGAATACCCCAGGATTTCCATAACTGAGCTAAGGAATATTCTAGTGCAAAGAGAGCAGGTTGTGTGTAGGCTGTGTTATCTAATTCTGAAGGATTCTCTAAATTATCTAAATTGTCTGAATATAGTATTTCTAGTAAAGAAACCTCTAAATATTCACTTAAAATCTGATTGCAGCGATCCAGGTTTTCTCGAAAAGTCGGCTCACTCTCGTAGAGTTGACGACCCATACTAATGTACTGCGAGCCTTGCCCAGTGAAAAGAAAGCCAATTTTCTTGGTAGTCACAGCTTTGAGTACATGAGCTTTGGGGCGCGTTAATTTCTGCTTTTTATACTCGTTTTGAATAAATACCTGCAATTGCGATAGCACATTCGCTTTAGAGTCAGCAACTATAGCCAATCGGTGATGAAAGTGTTTACGTCCTGTATTAGCAGTGAAGCAAATATTCCCTATATCCACATCGAGATTGGTATCTAGATAATCCACATACCTTTGGGCTAACTCTTTGAGTGCTGTCTCTGTTTTGGCGGATAATGTTAATAAATGTAATTTTCGTTCTAGTGAGTGCGAACTGCTTGCAGTAGTGCTAGTTCCCTCCGGGACGCTCCGCGAACGTAATCGCGCTCTTGTCTGAGGAGATTCTTCTAAAACTATGTGGCAATTCGTACCACCCATGCCAAAGGAACTGACCCCTGCACGACGGGGCATTTCGCCGCGCTTCCATTCTGCTAGATCGGTATTTACATAAAAGGGTGTATTCGCAAAGTCAATATTGGGATTCGGTCGGCTAAAGTTTAAGCTAGGGGGAATAGCATGATGTTTGAGCGATAACACCGTCTTAATCAGTCCTGCAATCCCTGATGCGTCATCTAAATGTCCAATATTGGTTTTAACTGAACCGATGGCACAGAATCCATTTTTGTCTGTGTTCTCCTCTGTACTTTGGCGAAATGCTTGGGTAAGAGCGGTTATTTCAATGGGATCGCCCAGAGCAGTTCCGGTTCCGTGGGCTTCTACATAGCTGACTGTACTGGCATCAACTCCCGATACCGCCAAGGCTTCCGAAATTGCCGCAACCTGTCCGTGAATGCTCGGAGATGTGTAGCTCATTTTGTGCGCCCCATCGTTATTCACTGCTGATCCTTTGATGACAGCATGGATGGTATCGCCTTCTGCAAGAGCTTTACTCAGTAATTTGAGAACAACAACACCGGCACCATTCCCAAAAACAGTTCCTTGAGCATCAGCATCAAACGCTCGACAATGTCCATCTGGCGACAAAATCATGCCTTCTCGATAAAGATAGCCAATGCGATGGGGAACAAATATGGAAATACCTCCAGCTAATGCCACATCACATTCACCGAAATGCAAACTTTGACAGGCTAAATGCACCGCAACCAAGGAAGTAGAACAGGTGGTTTGCACATTTACACTCGGACCTGTTAAACCCAATTTATAGGAAATCCTCATGGGTAAATGATCTGAGCCATTACCCTGTTCTATATGTAAATCGCTGGCGGCTCTAAACAGGCGATGGCTGAGAAATGGTCGCTGGGGTGAAAACCCCCGACTTGGACAAACATTATTGATTAAATAGGTACTCAGACTTGACCCTGCATAAACCCCTACTGACTCTTTGCGAATTTCTGGGTTATAGCCAGCACTCTCCAGAGCTTCCCAGGCACATTCCAAGAAAATTCGCTGCTGGGGGTCGATAATCTCGGCTTCTTTGGCACTGTAGCTGAAGAAGTCGGCATCAAACAGGTCAATATTGGCTAGTACACCCCCAGCTTTGACGTAATTTGGATGACTCAGCAGGCTGGGATCAAAAAAGTCAAGCTCTTGATCAGAAAAAAAGGAAATTGATTCTACCCCATTAGACAGATTTTTCCAAAACTCATCAATATTCTCTGCGTCTGGAAAGCGGCATGACATTCCCACAATGGCAATATCTGATTCGTTAAACTGCTGTTGTGAATCGTTATTTGGTAGAAGACTCATCGATCTTTAATTCCTAGAAAACTTGGTAAGTAGTCGTGCAAAATAAATTTTATATTTGGGAGAGGGAACAGGGGAACAGGTAACAAATAAGAAATACAGAGATTTTTGTTTGTTCTAAAGATGTTAAATTAATTTTGCTCAGGTACTTAACTAGGACTTACGCATTGACAACATTTACTAAATATGGATTGCGGTTTTTCGTCTTTTGTAGGGTGCGTCAGACCCGATAATTTAACCACACTCGCCATATTTTTCCATCTGACGCACCCTACTAATAAAGCTGGAAATGATTATTTCCGTTGACGCATATCATGTCTAATTTGTATAGTGCGTAAGTCCTATTAACTCTGGTGCAGAGAAAATTTAAATTGAGTTGTTTGGGGCAATAGTGTTACTGGTCCCAAAAGGAGAAACAAGTTGCCCGACAACTGATTGGGGAATTTGTTCAGACTCATTCAAGCCAAACTGCCAATCACAAGAACTCCCACGGGGCATTTCAAAGGTTCCAAACAGGACATCCCAGATGGGAAAAACATCTGCGAGGTTGGCATCATAGCGGCAATGAACTGTGTGGTGCCAAGCGTGAAAGTTGGGAGTAGCAATCAGGTAAGCCCACCAAGGAAAGGTCTTTTTCGTATTGGGAAAGTCCACATTGAAATGCGGGAGAATACCTCCAAAAACCATACGAATGCTCAGACCAATCACTAACGCCTCATTGGTAACACCCAGAAGATAGGCCAGCCCAATATCTGAGGTGAGGTGACCTAGATTAAAAACAGGATGGTCACGGCTGCCAGTAATACAGTTGAGTTCAGTCACTCCATGATGTATTTTGTGAAACCGCCAAAAAAACACGGAAGAATGATCTAATCTGTGAAAACAATACCGTTTGAAATCTTCTAATATTAAGTAAATAACAATTTGTAACGTCAAAGGTGTAGATAAGGCAACTAATCCCCAATGACCTGTTCCTGACGGAAACTCTTTGAGCAATACAGCAAACAGAAATGCCTGAAGGGAGATCGTGATCATCCCGGAAAACGCATTAATACCCAAAGTTATGAGTGTCTCCTTCGATGTCCAATGATTCGATTGTCGGAACCATAGAGATTCTAAAAAAATGCCAATCACCAAAATTCCTACACGCGTCCAGTCATGTAAAATTATTGCTGTAACCAATAAAATCAGTAATCCTGCGGTACTTAGCCAAAGAATAGCTTGCTGCCATTTGTGGGCAGTCCATTCAGCTACAAGACATATCCCCAAAAGAATACACAGCAATAGTAGATTAATCAGTGTTTCACCCATTAAAGTAGTCACCATAGATCGCGTTTCCTATCTTTGACGAGCACGATGTGCTTGTCGGAGTTTCTTTTGTTGTTGAGCTACCGTAAAGCAGCGGTTACCAGAAAGTAAGTTCTGATTTGTAGCTTTAGGTTTTGATGTGTTCTGACTTAACTGTTGGGCTAGTGTTTGGATTGTTGGATATTCAAATAAAGTTGTAATTGTTGTCAGGCAATCGCCAAAAATATTTGTAAGTTTTTCATAGACTTGCAGCAGTAACAAAGAAGTGCCGCCCACCTCAAAAAAATTGTGATTGACGCTCACCTCATCTAACTGTAGGATATACTGCCAAACCTCAGTAATCTTTTTTTCTGTTTCAGTTTGAGGGAGAACTAGTTCAGTTGTCAATACCGACAGCGATCGTTTAGGAACAGGTAAACTTCGTCGATCTAACTTACCACTGGGTGTCAGGGGCATTTGATCAAGTAACACTAGAGCCGCAGGTATCATGTAGTCAGGCAGACAATCGCGTAAATAACTGTGGACAATCACTTCCAAATCATGAGTAATCGTATCCTGGGATGATACTATATAGGCTACTAACCGCTTGTTACCCGGAACATCCTCTCGCAAAATGACAGCACTCTCTTGCACCATTGGATGCTTGGCTAACAGCCCTTCAATCTCACCTAGTTCAATTCGGAATCCTCGCACTTTCACCTGACTATCACTACGTCCTAAGTGCTGAAGGTTACCATCTGGCAAACAGCGAGCTAAATCTCCTGTTTTATAAAGAAGACCAGAACCAAAAGGATTGGTAATAAATCGCTCTTTGGTGAGTTCTGGACGATTAAGATAGCCCCTAGAAATTCCCTTTCCACCGATGTACAACTCGCCTGCAACCCCAGGAGAAAGAAGTTGGTGCAACTCATCTAAGATATAAATCTCAGTGTTATGGATAGGACGACCAATAGGGGGAAGGAAATCCCAATCGTTCACGTCTGATGATAATGTAAAGCTTGTGACATCTTGACATTCAGTAGCTCCATAATGGTTGTGCAGTCTACAACCAGTTTGCTGGAAGAATTGAGCAATATTTGGCAGAATTTGCAATTGTTCTCCTGCTGTCATAATTTCTCGCAGCTTTGTTTGCAACGGTCTACGGATAGCCACTTGAGCTAACTGCTGAAGTGCTGCAAAGGGCAAATATAGCTTTTCAATCCCTTGTTCCCAAATGATATTGAAGAGAGCTTCAGGATTACGTCGTTGTTCGTCAGATATCAAGACTAACGTGCCACCTGAACACCAAGTGGAAAAAATCTCATGAAAGGAGATGTCAAAACTAAGAGGAGCAAATTGCAGGGTCTTTGCACTAGTGATGCGATGATGGATATGCCAGTCAATGAGATTAAGAAGTGCCAAATGCTCCATCATCACCCCTTTGGGCTTTCCGGTGGAACCGGAGGTGTAAAGAACATAGGCTAAGTTGTGGTGCTTAACCAAACTGACTGGATTATGATTCGATACTTGTGAGATGGTCTCCCATTCTCTATCCAGATCAACAATGGAATATCCCTCCGCAATATGGGAAATTACTGAGGAAGTTTCTAACAACCTTGTCGTAGTCAGTAGCAAGTAAACTTGGGCATCTGCCAGCATATAGGCAAGACGTTCACTCGGATAAGACGGATCGAGAGGCACATAAGCTCCCCCGGCTTTGAGAACAGCCAACAGTGCTACAAGCATTACTAAGGATCGCTCAATACAAATCCCCACTAATGTCTCTGGTTCAACTCCTAATGCTTGTAGGTGATGAGCTAGTTGATTCGCTCGTTGATTCAGTTGCTGATAAGTCAGTTGTTCATGACCAAACACGACCGCGATATGATCTGGCGTTTGTTGAGTTTGTTCCTCAAACCATTCATGAATACATTGATAGTCTGTTACAGTATTATTCCAGCCTACCAAAATCTGTAGCTGCTCTTTGGTTGTAGCAGTTATCACATGACGCAATGGATATTGTGATTCATCCTGGCTCTCACATAGTTCAACTCGAAAGCTATTTTCCATACTCTTCATAAGGTTTTTTTGTATCCCCCTCAATATATCGGGGAAAGAGTTATTCAGATTAAAGTGTAAGCAGAAATGTTGAATGGCGTAACAAAACTTTACATATTAAGATAAACCTAGTCTATAAGTACCATTTTTATCTGATCCAAATAAGTTTTTTAAACCAGTGAACATAACTCATTTCTTGACACATATAGTACCTCGGAAGCTAAAGCTCTTACTCAGTAAACCAAAAAGTTTTTTCCTGAAGGGAGATCGCCAAATACTGTGTAGTATAAAATACTTTTTTATTCCCGATACTCTAATCAGCAGACATAGTATAGATAATAATTACTTATGATTAGCTGGTTAATAATTTCTTGACGCTAACCGGATGGAATATAAATGCTTTCAACGACTTGATATTTCTTCTGTAGGGCTTGAGATAAAAAGGCTAACATCTGTTTGAGTGTAAAAAGTGTGCGATAAATTAATCTACTACCTTTCCTTTTACGACTGATTTTGAGCCATAGTAGATTCACCCAGATGTTAATTAGAAGAAAGGATATTCCAATGAATAGTAATCTCAAGACTGGATTTTTGTTATTCGTCTTAATTCGACAAATATTTTTCAGACGATAACTGGTTTCAATGCCAAATCTTTTTCGATAATCTTGATAGATATAATTTAAATTTGTTTTGACCTTATAAGCAACATAAACAAAGTATTGAACCCCATGCTTTTTATGCTTTCCCTTTCTATATTTACAGACGATCCATAAATCAAATGTGACAAAATCATCTTTGTCTCTTGTAATAGTATAGGTAGTTTTATAACTTTTTTTACCCTTGAGGAATTGTTTGATTCCTCCTTTTTTTCCAGTCTTGATAGCAGGCATAAGAAAGGGAATATCTAATGCCTGTAACCATCTAATTACAGGAGTATTAAAAAATCCCCTATCCAAATAGAGTTTTTTTACATTTATTTTTAGGGATTCAAGTTCTGCTAATAAATAAGTAATTAAAGCCACACTAGTATCTAATTGGCGAACACCTCTTATTGCTAGAGTTACACGCTTATTATTACTAATAACATATAAAGTGGCATAGGCATAAAATGAATTAGTACCAGATTTAGCTTCACTTCGATATATGTAGGGTAATTCTGACGATGTTGGTTGACCATAATAACAAATTAAATTTAAATCAATCGCTATTTTCAAACACCCTTTTTTTAATCCTAAAGGAATTCGACTTTTTAATGCTTGATTTATTTGCGCTTCTAATTCCTCAAAATTGTTAATTTTATTGAGATGATATCTAATATCATTAGCTGTCGGAATATTTTTTAACAATTTAGCTGTGTTTTCAATACTGTCTCCAGTGCTGGCTGCTTTAACCAGAATCTCGAATAAAGTTTGTTGGTCACAGGCTCCTTGCGTTTCAATCGAAAAATTTTCTACTAAACACTGAATAACCTCATCAAGAGTTTCTGAGTCGGTTAAAACGAGTTCTTCTGTAGACTCGCCCCGCGTGGCTTTTGTTAGAGATGAAACAGTCAATTTTTTCAGCCAATATGCTACACACTACTTTCATCATTTCATATTTTGATCCAGTGCAAATTATGATAACTATTTCTTATATATTTGGTATTCTATAGTACATGAGTATCTGTCGTATTTTGTTAGTGATGCCTGCTGCGTCTGTAGCAATAGCGTCAGCACTCCGTAAAAATCACTCTTTGGGAAAAACTTTTTGGTTTACTGTTACTGCTTCTGAGATGAAGGATATTACTCTAAATAAGCAATTAACCTTACTTCTTTGCCTCATTTATTCTGCTCAAGTGCAGACTCGTGATTACCTAGTAGAAATGTTCCTAAAGCAGATGAAAAAAATCCATAATCTGGCTATTGAGGAATTAGATTCTATCAAAAAAAGACAGCAGATAACCACAGAAAAATTAGTATCTGTCCTCACCGATGTCCTCGTAGTTTTCAATGAAGATGTCCCCGATTCAAAACCATTAGAGGAATTGCAAACTATTTTCAAACAAATGGGAGGAGTTGAACAATTATTAACTGAGTGTGAAGAAATTAATGCTTATCAAGGAAATAATTATTTTCCTTTATTATGGCGGTTTTATAAAAGTCATCGGAGTGCCTTCTTTCGATTATTTAAGTTCCTGAAGATAGAATCTACCAGTAGTGACGATAAATTGGTAAAAGCAGTGGAAGTTTTACTGTCTAATTCCCATCGTCGAGGGGAATGGATAGGAACGGAAGTTGATTTATCTTTTGTTTCACAGCCATGGCAAAAGTTAGTGCTAGTTCAGTCTAAAGATGTCACTAAAGTGATGCGTCGCCATTTCGAGATTTGTATTTTTTCTTATGTAGCTTCTGAACTAAAGTCAGGGGATATTTGTGTCTTTAACAGTGAGGCTTATGCTGATTATCGAGAACAATTACTTTCTTGGAATGACTGTCAGCCATTGGTTGAAGCATATTGTCAACAATTAGGCTTTCCTACTCAGGCTGAAGATTTTGTCGAGAATCTAAAAAATTCATTAACCCAAACAGCATCGGAAATATATCTAGGTTATCCCAATAATACATCTATTGTTATTAGTGAGGAAGGAGAACCTATTTTAAAACGTCCATTAGCTAATCGTGAGAGTGCTTCTCTCAAAAACTTAGAGGCTGTAATTTCTGAAAGAATGCCAGAGCGTAATTTAATTGATATTCTTAGAGATGTGGACTATTGGACAAATTTTACTCGACATTTTGATCAATATGTTCAGGTAAAGCAATGCTATGTAACTGCCACAAGTCCAAATAATCTGTATTCAGACGTTTGAGTGAGCGTTCCAATTCTCGCCACACAGCATCCCTGTCTTTTTCATAAGTCTTGCTGGCTAAAAATATCTGGGAACGGTAGGATGGCAGCACTTTTCCCAAATAGATTTCACTAGATCCATAGCTGGCTGCGGTATCAAAATAACGAATACCTAGTGCGAACTGCTTGCAGCAGCGCTTCGCTATCGCTCTTTCAATAATTGCCAAGGCATCCTCTTCTCTATCCTCTTTATCCAGTGGTGTTTTTGTACCTGCACCTCCCAACCCCAACAGTGGTACTTTTACTCCCGTGCGTCCTAGCACTCTTTCTGGCATGGGTACTGGTGTTTTTGCACCATTGGCACTATCTATTTGCAAGGTACTTGCTCCCACAATACTACCAGCAGCAGCCACGCTGGTAATTAAGAAATTGCGCCGTGTCGTTTTTCCGGTCATAAATTCCTTCTTTATTCCTTAAAACAGAATCTTAGTAGTTATTACTGATCTTGTTATTTGTTAGCAATAACTTCTTAAAAATATCGTAAATAAAAGTTGCAGTGCTTTGATAAGAACAATTTTTGATGAAAAACAATAAATTTTTTATAAAGCTTTTAGTGATTTTTAAGTAAGATTATCAGACTACAAAAGAAAGAGGTACTTATTAATCACTCCGTAATTTATAGGAAAAAAATTCACCCCAAATAAGGATACTGTGGCGGCTTAGTTTTCAGTAGTTCCACTCAGTATTTTATAGCATTGTGTTTGGTGGTTTTCATATTAGTAATTACACTAACATGATAATTATTTTGGCATTTCCTCTAAGAATTTTTCAGTACCCCCGGCGATTCTTAGAGGAAACTTTTTATTATCCGTATCATCAATTTATATTTGTAATTCAAGATACTCATACACAAATACTAAGAAAGTCCCCCTTACAGTCGTGGGTATTTTTCCGTCTTTTATTACTGTGGCAGGTTTCCCCAACATAAAGCAATATTTCAGATGCACTATCAACTATAAAATATAGGGCAGCTTGACCATAATTATCTGGCATCCTATAAAACGCCATTGATTGTAGATGCAGTTTAAATGGGTCTATTTCTTCAGGGTTACAGTGAGAAGATGGAACATCAAACAAACTTACCTGCTGTGGTAGTTCAGTGTTTCTAATGCGCTGCTGATAAGTAAAGATCCGTGATTTCCACTGCTCCAGAGAGTAGGCATCCATCACTGGTTTTTGATTTCTTAATGCTTTGTATTCGGCGTTTGAAAATAAACTAAGTTGTTCCATCGGCTACTGTCAAAAAATTTCCCTTTATGAAAAGCTATGTATCTATTCTACAATCCAGAAATAATATTTACTAATTACTAGCAAATATTTCACGCTCATCCAAGGAATTGCAACCTGTAATGGCACGATTGAACAACAAATAAACTGCCCTATTACGATTATATAGAACAAAGTAGTAGCATTAATAAAATCATAATCTATTAATGCTACCAATTGTATTTTTATGCCGCCAAACTTACACTTTCTGATTGCTCTTTGGCTATTCTGTCACATTGCTCAAGTTCTGGTAAAGAATTTCGTTTAACCCAAGTCCAAGTAATAGTATGAATCTTAGCGATATCATCTAATTCTTGCCATAGATCCATATTAACTTTCCTTTTCCAGTTTTTAGACATTGTGTTAACTAAATACTGACTATCAGAAATTATTTCGACTTCACAAGGGTATTTGAGTGCTTTCAACCCTGCTAAAGCTGCCATAATTTCCATACGATTATTAGTGGTTTCTGGGTCATATCCATTAACAGTTTTAGGTGGAAACTTCTCTGAAGTGAGGATTGCACAATATCCACCATTCCCAGGATTACCAGAACAAGAACCATCACAATAAATAGTAATTTTCATTTTCGTAATGTCCAACTAAAAAACAACAACACCAAAGCGCGGTAGCGTTTTTACTACAAATTATTTGTAATTCTGGCGTTTAAAATAATGGGTTCAAAATTTTCGTGTCATAATTAAGCGTTCACGAAATGTACCGTAGGTAATCGCCCATTCATAGACTTGCTAAAAACTTTACTCTCATCAAAGGAATTGCTGTTTGTAAAGGCACGATTGATCGTCCAATTAAATTAATAGCTTCCCTACGTCCTGGCGTGTTTCTAGGAACTCCACAATTTAATGGGGGGTTATTTATTTTCCACCACCCTGAATAAGACAATCCAAATAACCATCTGGGAACTGCATCATCCATAGACAAAACTGTGGATTCAGCTTGAGGGTATTTGATAAACGATTTTGCGATCGCAGTGTGTTCTCCAATTTGTTCATCCCAGCATTTCCACCCTTCCCGTTGCTGCAAGGATAAGTGGTTGGTGTGGGCAATAATAAAGACTCTGTTTCGTCTGTGGGGTGCGCCAAGCTGCGATGCCGAGATAATTTCAACTTCTGTAGAGTATCCTGCCATTCTGAGTCCTCCAAGGCACGCTCGTAATCCTCTATGGATAAATCCTTCAGGTTGCTCAATAACGACAAATTTGGGCTTGCCAATGCAGATACACCGGAGGGCTTCAAACCATAAGTTTGACTCTGGGTGGTTAAGTCCGGTCTTAGTTCCTGCTTGACTTGTTCCCGTGCAAGGAAAGGATATGAAATAGGCATCTATATTTTGCGGTGGTGTGTAAGTTTTAATATCAGAGTGAATAGGAATTAGTGGATAGTGTGAACGCAATACTTGTTGAGCAGAAGGAAGAATCTCTACAAATTGGTAAGTTGTGAAAACCTGATAACCATAAATTTGTTCAAGAATTTCAGCAGCTAATTCCCACGCACCAATTCCAGCGAAGTAATCAATACAGGTAATCATAGCAAAATCATTTCTGTGCTACCGCCTTTAGAGTTTGCTGTTGTTGTTTAGAGCCATGAAATTAGTTAAATCAGTTGAACCATCAATGGATAGTAATATGTTGAAGATGCTTGAAAATGATGTCGCAGAAATCTTGGAGAAAATCAGAAACTTATCCGCCAAATATCCTAGCGATTCTCTTGAACAGTCTGCAATTTCTATCCAGCTAGAATTAGAAAGTTTTGTGTATACCGCTAAGAAACAAGCCATTCTAAAATAACTTGAAATGGCTCGATAGCTAGGATACTTGGAATTGAAAAAATGGGAATAGTTAGATGCTATTCCCTATTATTTAGGGTGTTTTAGTAATAATAGAATTATATCATGAACAGAATCAATTTTGCAGGAATTGAAGGTGAAGTAAAAAGTGTTTCACCTCATGGAAATTATTTGACAATTAAACTTAGCGATCGCATTACAATTGTAGGAACTTTCAGCAATCGCTTTCACTGGGAGGAGTCGCCTGATTCTGATTCTGGATTCAAGAGTTTTATCACCTATATCGGGTTAAAATCTTATTCAGAATATCAAAACTTTGCTGAATGGGTTGCATTAAATAATGGATATTTTGAAGGTGACGACGGAACTCCTAGAGAAGCCAAGCGTGTTAAACATCCTAGCTTTCCATTAGAAATAAAAGTTAGAGGTTTAATAGCTGAGTCAGTTTTTGAATTAGTGCAGATGTAATAACAAAACAAGTTGGTGTTATTGATTTTTTAGTAACACCAACTAAAAACATAATTTTTCTTTGCTACCGCTTTTAGTTTGTGATTTGCTTAGAAGTGAGAAACAATGAGTTTGTAATTGTTTGACAAATAACGAAATTCTGAATAATTTAGTTTAGACAAGAGGGACAAGAGGTGAATCAAATGTATCTTGAAGCATCAGACGCTTGGTGTTTTGCTGAAGAATTGTCAAACAAAATCATTAATGGTGTTTGGAGTGATGTTGTTAAAAAGCTCAAACAATTAAACCCCATGCAGTCAATTTATATATTTGATTTGATAGTCAAGAATAAAATGCTTAATCAATCAAATATTGACAGTCTTGTAAGAGTAATTTCTAATCATTTAAATGATAAGGATGAATAGATAATTTAACGTCACTGCTAGTTAATTCTGGCAGTGAATTAATTAATAAAATAAAGGAAATTATGATTAAAGTAATCAATGGTAAACGTGATGGTTTTATTGGTCAAGATAAAATTTATATTGGTAGAGCTAATAAGTTTTATGGCTTACAAGAAAGTCCTTTGCATAATCCATTTAAACTTAGCAGCGAGAAAGAAAGATTTGAAAGTTGTAAAATGTTCGATAAATCTTTGTACGACAAAGTTAAACTTTGGATGAATGAGGGAATACTTGATGAAACAACATTTGCTCTCAGGGATATAATTTTTAAAGTTCTTGAGGGTGTAAATGTAATCCTAACTTGTTGGTGTAGTCCTTTGCAATGTCATGGGGATGGAATTATTAGGTGTGTGAATTGGATAATTCAGCAAGATTGGTTTAAACAGGCGTATAGCGAGTATTATAAGTGATTTTATTTTGGTAGCATTTGCAAATTATTGTGAGTGCTACCGCAGCCTGTAATTAGTTTCTATTTTATGACAGTCGAAAATGAATAAACCAATAGTCATGATATTTGGTAGCAGGTCTATCAATAAATTACCAGAATTAGCTATTGCATCCCTCAATAAAATCATTGAACTGGAATTTAAAGTAATCATTGGTGATGCTCCAGGTGTTGATGATTTAGTCCAGCAATATTTCAAATCCAGAAATTATCAAAATGTGACTGTTTATTATGCCAAATTCAACGGTACTGGCATAGCAAGAAACAATAATGGATTTTCTGTTATTGGTGTAATGGGAAATTATAGTAACCGTGATTCAGAAATGAGAGCAATTGCTGGCTATAAATACGGTTTGGCAATATGGGACGGTGTGAGTCGTGGTACTAAACGCAGCATTGATATTATGAAATGTTGTAAAACTATTGTTGTTAAATAAACCTTAATGAAATCTCTAATATTTTTTGGAGGTTTCATTGAATATTTATTTCAGCATTTTATTACATAATGACGCTACCGCGAAGAAATTTTGGGAGTCAATTGATTCCTTTTCTTTTTTTTCTTTCATTTTATTTTCTTTTAGGAGTTTCATCATGGCTATTAGATTTGTCACAAAATCTCAACAAGAAGTTCAAGTTATCGAAAAGCAACGTTTAACTTTATTGGATGCTATTCGAGTTATGAGTTGGGAACAGCACAAACTTGATAATCCTAATTATAAACGTGGCTTAGAAGGTTATAATACAGAATTTGGTGATGAATGGAAAATAGATCCAATTCACGATAAATCTTTAGATGAATTAATTGAATTTATCCAAGATTTAGGTTTTACCGTTGATGAGTTGTTAAGTGTCAGATCAGAACATTATTCTGAGAAGAAACTAATTCAAGAACGAGTAGCAGCTAAGAAATCTAGAGAGTTTGGTTATGAGACTAGTCAAACGAATGGCTTTAAAGAAAGTGAAGATGGAGATGATGAATATGGGTATCCTCCATACTAAATATTTGCTTGATTGATTTGATAGCTTCTAATCTCTATATGAGGTTAGAAGCTTTTTTTTTAATTACAACTGGAGGGAAATAATGGTCAAGTTCGTAAGAAAATTTCAACAACAGCCGATTGATAGGAAACCTGGAGAAACACCAGTTCAAGCAGCATTCAGAAAATTAGCGGAAAATACTAAATATTTCAATGAAGTGATCAAACCACATTTGGAACAATTAGTATCATGTTATCCCGATAAATACATATTTTTGTATTATCACGATAAATGTATGATTTTTGATGGTAATTATTACGTTAAAAACAGAGAATTTAGAAGCATTTCTGACAATGAAATCTATGACAAAATTGGTCAGATTTTAGCAACAATATAGATTCTGATTTTTAATAGCTCTGATTCCTATAGGAATTGGGGCTTTTTTTTAATGAATTACTAAATTCTTTACGATATTGCAGCTACCGCTAAGAGAATTTAGTTTATTTTTTTAGGACATCTTTATGCTACATCTACAACAATATCTTTCCGAATCTCAACAACAAGAAATTTTACAACATTGTAGAGAAATTGGTAAAAAATCCCCTCTTTTCAGTCCGACAATGAAAAATGGCTCTCCCTTTAATTATCAAATGACCAATTGTGGTAAAGTTGGCTGGATTTCTGACCAAAATGGTTATCGGTATGATGATAAACATCCTGTAACTAATAAACCTTGGCAGCCAATTCCAGGAGTTATCAGAAATTTAGTTAAATCTCTAGCAGCAGAAGTTGGAGATTATAACTATAAACCTGAGACTTGTTTGATTAATTATTATACTCAGAGTAGTAAATTAGGACTTCATCAAGATAACACTGAAGTTAATCAAAAATCACCAATCATTAGTATTAGTTTAGGTGATGATGGAATCTTTCTCATAGGTGGTAAACGTAGAAAAGATCCTACCAAAGAGATTATCTTAAAAAGTGGCGATATCTTGATTTTACATGGCGAATCTAGGATGTTTTATCATGGCATTAAAGGCATAATTCTTGGTACATCTAATCTTCTTAAATCTGGAGGAAGATTAAATTTGACTATCAGACAAGTTTATTAAATTGTGAATAGCTTAAATAGCGATCGCTTCCTTAACTGGGAGTGATCGTTATTTTTTTCATGATCTTTATCGTAATAACGCTACCGCGAAGAGAATTTGTTTTTGATGTTTTACTAAGGTTTAAACGAATGTTTTACCAGCATCCAGAAATCAAAGGTTCTATCCGTAATCTTCGTCAGTATTATCGTGAATCAGCAGGAATGAATGTGTTTTCTTATGACATATATCTCAATGATAAGCTAGTTTTAAGTGAAGATTTTGATTTTTCTTCTCAATCTCGTGAGCAAGCTTTAAGTTCAGCTATCGCTAGAGGTAATAGAATCAGACAGGATGAATTAACCAAGCATGAATTAGCTGCTGTAGGCAATAATCTTTATGTCAAATGGTGTACGGATTTGACAAAATATGGCAAAAGTATTGGTTTAACAGGCTTTTATAGTGTATTTGAAAAGGGTAGACAGTATTGTATTTATAATACTCAAAACATTGATGAAGCTCTTGAAAAGTTGAATGAATTAAAAGCAAGAAATCACAACGATTTACGTCGGTATAAGCAAATCCGCGAGGAAATAGATTTTTAATTAATTGGAATCCTAGCTTTCATCACGAAGGTTAGGATTTATTTCATTTTTTTCTGTGCTACCGCCTTTTGGTTTTGGTCTTTAGTAGTAGTTTCATGATGAAATATATTGCTCAAACAATTGAAGCTCATGGTGTATCTGTTGAAGAAACCAGATATGAGCCAGAATACCCAGAACTATATTCTCAGAAAATTGCTTGCTTTACAGGTCATAGAAAAATTCCTGATATCACCAAACAAATCAATATAGCAATTGACTTAGCTTTAGACATGGGGATAAATCATTTTTTTGTTGGTATGGCTTTAGGTTCAGATCAATTAGCTGCAAAGGTTTTAATGAGTAGAAATTTACCTTGGACGGCTGTAATCCCTTGCGCTGATCAATCAGAATTGTGGAGTTTGCAGCACAGGAAAGAAAGCGAGCGCCTTCTCAGATATACAGAAAATCAAGTAATTATCAAACCCAACTATACCGCAGATTGTATGCACATCAGAAATAGATACATGATTGATCATTCTGATTTGTGTATTGCAATTTATGACGGAAGATTTACAGGTGGAGCTTTCAAAACTTATTGCATGGCAGTTAAGAAGTTTATGCCTGTGATTAAAGTGCATCCACGAACTAAAGAAGTCTCGATTTATCAACCACCAAAACCAAATCATACTCAATTCAGTTTGTTTTAATCATTTCTAATGTTAACACTCCTAATTCTATTCACAACAGAGTTAGGGGTTTTATTATGCAAATCCATCAGGAGAAATAAATGCTCAAATCAGCCAAACTCACAACCACTACAGGCTATACATGGAAAACCTCAATCAGTGCAACGGCATCTTATGAATCAACGATTGAGTATTTTCTAGGAAAATATTTCGATGTGGGAACTTACCCGATTGAAAACCTAGAAAAAGTTGTAAAAGTTGAGATTTTTGACGGTAAAACAACGGTGGTATCTGAACTTTGATAGCTTTATTTTTTCAGTGCTACCGCTTAGTGGTTGTGTTCATGATTGTATTATCTGGATGAAAAAATAATGACTTGTAACGGATACTCAAATGACGAGACTTGGCAAGTTAGTTTATGGATTGAAGATTGTGATTTGTCAGAACAGGAATTGAAAGATACTTTCTCCAATCTCAAAAATGAAATATTCAAAGACAAATCGCAATATAACAGATTTTGTAGTGCGTTAGAAGACCTACTTACCGAGTCGCTTAATGTGGTGAATTGGAAACAATTAACAGAACTGAATGGGATTGATAGCGACGAAGACGATACAGAAGAAGATGATGACTGCGATGAATGATGGTAGATGGGAAGGTTGGAGAAATTACGAAACTTATGTAATTTCAATGTGGATAACCAACAATGGATTACCTTGTGAATCATCTGCAAGTGAACTAGAGAAATATTTTGAATCCTTGAAAAATCACTTCTTAGAAAGTAAAGATTCAATATTATTTCAACCATTGATTTATTTACTTACAGCAAGTCTTGAAGAAATTAATTGGCAAGAAATAGCTGACGAATTTAATATCAAAGAGGATGAATAATGACAACTGAATTTTTGAAGCAATTGGCAAAAGCCTACTGGAATATGGATTATTATGATTTTCTCTTCAGAACTAACTTTGTAGATTCTGATTATGCTAGGGAGAAATTTCAATCTTTTCAAGTTGGATGCAAGAAACTACTTGAGTTTGACCATGAAACTTTAGAATCAATTCTGGCAATGTCCACGTCTGACCAGAATAAATCTGAATTGAACTCATGAAAAATGAAGGGTTAGGATTGCAACTAACCCCTCTAGCAAGTTAATTACTGAAGTTATTTTATCATGAAAAATCTGGAAAAGTTACTTGAGCTTAGAAACAATATTTCTAAGTTGCAATTTGAAATTGAAGGCTTGATGCCAGAAGCAGTTGGTGAAGCAATAGAAGTTTTGGGTACTTGTGAAAACACCAAAAATAAAACTGTTTACCAGAACAATAACAGCAAAATTGTTTTGGTATTCAAGAAACAATACGAAACACCCCAAACTGATTTGAAGTTAAACAGACTTGAATCAGATATCAGAACAGCAACGGCTAAATTATCTCAAAACAAAGCCAACGATTTAGCTAGAATTGAATCTGAAATTGAGAAGCATCAACAAGCGATCGCAGAACTAGAATTAGAACGAAATCGTGTAATGTTCACTTCATACCTTTCTAGGCTTAAAAAGGAATATGAATTACGTCGTCAAGAGACAATGACATTAAAACCAACCCTTTCAGTGTTCTTATAAATTGTTTAGAATTAATGTAGAAATTTGGTAATAAATACTAAATTTCTGCATTTTTTCTGTGCTACCGCTTTTAGGTTTTGGCTTTTCATTTCAGATTAGTCATGTCATGAGTTTTTGGATTTTTAAATAGTTTGAATTGTAATAAGAGGAAAAATCATGTTTTCAGTATTTGGGAAAAAACCAGTTGATGCAATTTCTTTACCTGATGTACCTTATAGTGTGAGATTAAACTGCAAAGATGGCGGAATATTTGTAGGTGGAAAAGAACCACAGCACAGACGCAGTAATCCAGATGATAAAATTGATATTTCTATCATCAAAGTCTCTAAGTATTATGGAAATCTGGGACTACAATATACAGGTCAATGGATTCAATTATTCTTTGTTGCTGCACCAAATATAGATCCCAAAATATTGCCCCAAAATACAGTCTGTGTTTGCTATATCAAGAAACAAAGTATTTCCAACTTGTTTAGCAAAGTTCAGGATGTAATTAGTGAACAAGATCCGGGTATGGGAATATTCACTATCAAATTCAACAAAGAATCTGGTAAAGATGGTCCATACTATACAGTTGCTTTCGACTGGAGAGAACGTCAAGGTGAACCCGAAAACAAGCAATTGCAACAAATAGCTGGATTGTTACAGACTCAACCAGCTTTATTTGATTTTGAAGGTACTCGTGATATGCAGTGTTTAGATGGTTTGTCTAGCGAAGAAATAACTGCACTTCTTGAAGGTGGCCAAGAACAGCCAGAGTTACCACCATCAAATGTTAAGAAGATTAAAGGCAGTAAATAATTGATTTGATTTAGGTTTTGGGCTGGGAGAAATCCCGGCTCTTTTTTTAGTTAGAGGAAATTCATGAAATTATTAACAGGTTTTACGCCAAAAGCATTGCTAACAACAAATAGATGTTACCGTCCTCCATCACCAAAACAAAGATTGTTGAAATTAGTTGATACTCTAGAAATACATGGAGTGTTAACTGATTATAATGCAAGATTGATTGAAGCGATTGCATTATCTCCGTTATGGGATGAGGAAGATCATAAAGATTTTATAGGATTGGGCTTAAAGATTGCCAAACGGCAATTTAGCGATATGACTATGAACCATACCTATGAACAAAGTTTAGCATCGCCAGAAAATCCAAATAACTGGAAAGAGTAAAGATAAAAACCGAGTTAGTTATTACTGGCTCGGTAACAAAATTTGATTCTGGCATAGCAAAACATAAAACAGAGAAAACTGGGGATTTAAGTTTTTGGACAAACTGAAATAGTTGCCTTTTTTTTATTGGGCTACCGCCTAATGATGATGTTGTTTGTTTGAAATAAAAATGCTTGAATCATTAATTAAGTTAGAATCTAAAATCCAAGATGGTATAGATACTTTCAGTGAGTTAGATTCTATTTGTTTGGAATTAATTGATTTAATTAATAATCATGAAAACCAAGAAATTAAATCAAAAGCTGAATTGCTAATGGAAACATTAAAACCGCAATGGACAAGTATTAGTTTTCAGGCTTGGGTGATTGGGGAAATTTTGTAATGTTGAAAAGTTTTTTCTGTGGGGACGCTACCGCTGCAAGGTTGTGGTTTTTATTAATTGCGAAGACACCCATGAATAACATGATAGTTCATTATCAAGGATTCCAAATCGAAATTTATGAAAATCATCCTACGTGGATTGACCAACGATATGCTTCCGAAGTTAGTCTTTCCTCACATCCTGATTTCTATATATTTGATGGTAACGCTTGTACTCCAGATTTTGGTAGTTGTTTGATTAAATCTCTGAGAAACTGTGATGACCTGCTTAGAGATTATGGGGCAAATGTTATTTTTGAACCAACTTTGGTATTGAATCCTCCTGGTTGGAATGATCCAGACAATTTCTAACAATTAGTTGGCAATACATAAGGGTATTGCTGACTTTTTTAATGCTATCGCTTATTGGGGCTGTTGACTATATTGAGAAATTAGAAATGTACGCAGAACTGTTTGATATTAATAAAATGGAAAAAAGAACCTGGATTTCACCGGATAAAAAGTTTATAGAGTTTTTAGAGAGTTCCATGTTTATATGTAAAGACCCTCGCTATGATGATGGATTATATGGACATTATGAAATTCAAGTTACCAGATGGGCTAAGAACACTAAGGTAGCATTGGTTCATATCTTTTTTGATCCCGGACTGATGGAAGATGGTGATAAACCAGATTTAGATGAAACGTTTATACAAGTTTGTAAAGCTCCAAATAATGATATGGAAACTTTATGTAAATTTGTAGATGAATTAATTGAAATTGCTAATAAGAGAACTACTTTTATCTAGTTATTTGACTCAGGTTTATTCCTGGGTCTTTTTTAATGCTACCGCTTAATGATTGTGGTTACTTTTCAATAAAAACTAGAGGTTAAAATGTTTGTCAAAACTATCGCAGTTAGCTACGAAAGAAAGTTTAACTTAGGTGACTTTAATAGTGCCACATTAGGCTGTTCAATTTGGGCTTCAATATCAGAAGGAGAAAACGAGGATATGTGTACTCAACTTCTCCAAGATAAATGTCGGGAAGCTGTCAGAGAAGAATACAGAAAACTGCTTGATAAATCCAAACCAGTAGAGACTTTCACTGTTAATGGTAATTCCCCTGTTGCCGATGAATATATACCAGAAGGTGATATCTATGGTAATTAAATGACAATTAAGCTGGGGTTATCCCGGCTTTTTTTAATGTTTGATGTTAATTAATAAGGATAAAAAAATGAGTAAAGATTCTAATATTGAATGGACTGGTAATACATGGCCAATAGTAACGGGGTGTGATCCAGATTCGGACGGCTGCGCGAATTGCTATGCAGTGTTAGAAAGTTGGATTCATTCACATCATCCCAACCCCAAAATATCCGATGTTTTTGCAGGAACAGTCAGAAAATCAACCAATGGTAAACTGCAATGGACAGGGCAAATCAATCTACAACCCCAACGCTTAAAATGGATTTTGGAATGGGGAAATTGGAAAAAACCCGAACTCGTATTTGTCGCTAATTTGGGGGATTTATTTCATAAAGATGTTCCCTTCGATTTCATAGATGAAGCTGTGGCATATATGATCATCGCCCGGTGGAACATTTACCAAATTCTCACCAAACGCCCGGAAATTATGCACCAGTATTTCACCAGTCCTGACCGTCTCCAAAAGATTCAATCTGCATTGGTGAAAGCTAAATCCGAAATACTAGAAACTAAATTAACAAAACGGGTACGCAAATTAGTAGAGGAAAGTTGCAGATTCTTAGAGGAAACGGAACTCAAGTTACCATTGGATCATCTGTGGTTGGGGTATTCAGTATGCACACAGAAAGACGCTGAAGATGTTTATTATCTGCTAAAAACACCTGCCAAAATTCGTTTTCTCAGTTGTGAACCAGTTTTGGAAGACATTGATTTATCAGAGTATTTAAGCGAGTTTATTGGTGCGGGTATCTGTGATGGCTGCGGTGAACAACGGGACATTCTCTATGCTGTTGACGCTGCACCTGTAGCTGGATTAGCAATTTGTAATCAGTGTATACCCCGACTAAGTTGGTGCATTCTTGGTGGGGAGTCTGGACACAATGCCCGTGTTTGTGAGATTGAACATTTGCGATCGCTCACCAAAGCTTGCCAAAAAGCCCAAGTACGAATATTTATCAAACAACTTGGAGCAAAACCAATGTTAGATAATGCACCCTACAAAATCAGTGATAAAAAAGGTGGAATTTTATCTGAATTTCCAGAAGATTTACAAATTAGGGAGTTTCCATTGGTAAATCAATAACATTTTTAATTACTAATTCGCAATTCGTAATTTTGGGGTTTAATTGCGAATTACGAATTATTTTAAGGCTTTGCATCTCTAACTATTGGAATTATTTCATGGATGTCTACCACCCTTGCAGCAATATCTACAAAAAAGGTAGTTAAAACATTAACTATGATTAATGTCACAAATATTGTTCTTCCTCCACCTGGAATGTTAACAATAATGCCGGCAATTTCAGATAATTTCTCTATATTTTTTTTGCTTGTTTCAATTTCATGCCAGTTCACATTATCATTATTCTGGTGAATTTCAAGCTCTTTAATTCGTCCCAAAAGCGAGGTATCATCCCAAAAAAGAAGTTTTTCAATATTTTGGATTTTAGCAGTATTTTCTCTTAACTCCACCTCTAATTTTATCAGAGATTCAGTAGATTCTTTCTCAATTATCGGACGTTGAGTTAATAACTTAACAAGCGTTTTTAATTCTTCACTAGAGCGTCTGCCAGAACCGGATTCAGCCGCTTCAGGAATAGCTTTTAGTAAGGCATCTTGTCGTTTAGCTAATGCAGAAAGCTTTTGCTCTAAGCTTTTTCTGTCAGTAATATCAATTGCTTGGTTAATGATAAAATTTTCACACCGTTTGCTACAAACTGCCAAGCATATATCATCATGATGATATTCCCAATTTGTCTCTGTTCCCACTGGGGAATTAATCAATTTTTTTATTTCTCTAGCTTGGTCATAGCATTTGTCACCTGCTATTTTACCTTCAACGCTATCTTTAAATAAAGTAGATAAATTGTTGTTGACTCTCAAGTATCTACAATTTAGATCAACCAGGGAAATAAAACCTGGTATAGATTCTATAAAATCAAATTCAGTCATTTTTTTAATTTAAAAGAGAATATTTAGATTTAATTATACCTCCTAAAATTTGACTATTTCTTCCATCGGTGTATCCATCTAAAATACCGAGCGATAGTGTAACTAGCGCGACCTGGGAATCGCCGTGAACATTTCCCACTCCCCCGTATTCCAAAACTCAGGAAAGCGCAACTTAGGCACACTCATAGCTCACCCCCATGCTGTGTTTCCCAATCCAAAACAGCCTCTTTTGTAAACAACCCCGAAATGTCCCGCCCCTGCGCCATCAAATCATCCATAAAATGCTAACTCCCTAGCTCCAATGGATTGTGGATCACCAAACCCTCTATCCACTCAAAATCTTTTATATTTGCCGTTGCTAACGGTAGATCAGAATCTAAACAGGTTGCAGCAATTAGGGCATCACCTACGGACATTTTTCGCTGTTGGCGCAAAGCAACCGCAATTTCAAGCGTAACTTTATTGATCATTAAAATATCCAAGTTATCTAAAATCGCCATGATGGCCTGTTTTTCAGCCTCACCTAAACGATGGTAGCCCAATGTTTCCAAACGACTAATCGCAGAATAATGCGTGGCATAATTCACCAACCAGCTACGCAACTGCGTATATGGCGGCTGAGTGGCATAAATAATCAAATTACTATCAATCAGCATCGTCTCTCCCGAACAAATTGCGGTCTTGGCGTTGTTCACGCTGCCAAACAACTGGATCAGTAATTTCTGCAAAAGGATTTAACGCCACCGCCTGCGCCAATGCTTGCGCCAAACCTTCGCGCCTTACTTGGTTTAAAGTGATAGGCGTTTTTTCTCGTGCTTTTTGTTCTAAATAAACAGCATAATTCAGTAACTCCGCTTGCGATGATATCGGTAAAGCTGCGGCATGGTGTTGAATTTGTTGCAAAATAGGGTTCATAGCTGTCGTTTATCTAGTACCGACGATATCTATCTATATTACTGCTCATACGCCCCCAACCCCGAAATTTCTCGCCCCTGCGCCAGCTTGTGCAACAACGGAATCAAATCCTCCATCAATGCCAACTCCTTCCGAGCAGCAATTCTCATTTTGAAAAAAATCAGATCAAACTCTCTTAATTTAAGTGGAGAACCTATATCAAATTATCATTTTTTGATAGATAGTTATTATCCGAGAAATTGGGTGTAAATGGTGTCCACATTATTAAAACGAGTAGTGTAGGATTAGTGGGCATTACAAATATGAACAACTTTGTTAAAAATTATTACAGCATTAATAGGGTAGCTCAAAATTAGATCAATTATTTTAGATGTAGCCAAAACCATTGCTAACACTGGGTTTTAGATAAATAAATTCTGCCTTCTAAGCGGACGGTCACAGGTTCGAGTCCTGTCGTACCCATTAAAATTAGTATGTCTAGGAGTCAGGAGTCACCGAGTCAGGAGTCACCGAGTCAGGAGTCAGGAGAAAGAAGTCAGGAGAAAGAAGTCAGGAGAAAGAAGTCAGGAGAAAGAAGGGTTTGCTGATGAGTCCTCAGATTTGCCTGGCTTTTTTTAGTGAAAATGCAAGGGTTTTCAATATCTTGGCTCGATAATCTGGCACTTGTTTGTTGATAAAACTCTGTAAACTTTTATCTATTAACGCTTTTGCTTTCTTTCAGCAAGCTCTACATAGATATTAAAAACGCACAAAAGTTATAGTTATACAAGAATAATTGATGATGGTCAGATTTTAGAAGCCACCGGAAGTGGGAAAATAAAATTATGCCAAAAGAAGACTTAGAAAGGAAAAGCCGATAGTATGCATTTGAGTGAAATTACCCATCCTAACCAGTTACATGGTTTGTCAATTCGGCAGTTGCAACAGATTGCCCGTCAAATTCGTGAGAAACACCTACAAACCGTAGCAGCCTTTGGAGGGCATTTGGGTCCGGGCTTGGGAGTTGTAGAACTAACCCTAGGGCTTTACCAAACCCTGGATTTAGATCGAGATAAAATCACATGGGATGTTGGACATCAAGCTTATCCTCATAAATTAATTACCGGACGCTACAGTAATTTTGACACTCTCCGCCAAAAAGACGGCGTTGCAGGTTATCTCAAACGTGGTGAAAACAAATTCGATCATTTTGGTGCGGGACACGCTTCTACAAGTATTTCCGCTGCCTTGGGAATGGCTTTAGCCCGCGATTTAAAAGGGGAAAAATTTAAAACCGTTGCGGTGATTGGTGATGGTGCTTTAACTGGGGGTATGGCACTAGAAGCTATTAACCACGCTGGACACCTTCCCAAAACTAATCTGCTGGTGGTTCTCAATGACAATGAGATGTCTATTTCTCCCAATGTGGGGGCGATTCCTCGTTATCTGAATAAGATGCGTCTGAGTCCACCGGTGCAGTTTCTCTCAGAGGGCATTGAGGAACAGCTCAAAAATCTGCCTTTTGTGGGTGAGTCCATTTCTCCAGAACTGGAACGCATTAAAGAAGGCATGAAGCGGTTAGCAGTTCCCAAGGTTGGGGCAGTTTTTGAAGAATTGGGCTTTACCTACATGGGGCCAGTTGATGGGCATAATTTAGAGGAATTGATTGCCACATTCCAACAAGCGCATCAAATTACTGGCCCTGTTTTGGTTCATGTAGTAACAACTAAGGGTAAAGGCTATGAAATAGCGGAAAAAGACCAAGTAGGCTACCATGCTCAAACCCCTTTTAATTTGACGACGGGGAAAGCAATTCCTTCCAGTAAACCTAAACCCCCTGCTTACGCTAAGGTCTTTTCTCATACTTTAGTGACACTAGCTGAACAAAATCCCAAAATCGTGGGGATTACAGCGGCCATGGCTACTGGTACGGGCTTAGATAAACTCCAAGCTAAACTACCCAATCAATATATTGATGTGGGAATTGCGGAACAACACGCCATTACTTTAGCCGCAGGTTTGGCCTGTGAGGGAATGCGTCCGGTTGCTGCTATTTATTCCACTTTCCTACAACGGGCTTTTGACCAAATTATTCACGATGTTTGTATTCAAAATCTCCCCGTCTTTTTCTGTTTAGATCGAGCGGGAATCGTGGGCGCTGATGGTCCAACTCACCAAGGTATGTATGATATTGCTTATATGCGCTGTATCCCTAACATGGTGGTAATGGCTCCCAAGGATGAAGCCGAATTACAACGGATGGTTGTAACTGGGATTAATCACACCAGTGGACCTATTTCTATGCGTTTCCCCCGTGGTAATGGTCACGGTGTCCCTTTGATGGAAGAAGGTTGGGAAGCTTTAGAAATAGGTAAGGGGGAAATTCTCCGTCAAGGTGATGATGTGCTAATCCTTGGTTATGGAACTATGGTTTATCCAGCTATGCAAGCGGCGGAAATTCTCAGCGAATATGGCATTGAAGCAACTGTCATTAATGCCCGTTTTGTTAAACCCTTGGACACTGATTTGATTTTACCTTTGGCTAAACAAATTGGTCGGGTTGTGACTTTGGAGGAAGGTTGTTTAATGGGTGGCTTTGGTTCTGCTGTAGCTGAGGCTTTACTTGATGCTGATGTGGTTGTGCCTGTGAAGCGGATTGGTGTACCTGATATTTTGGTAGAACACGCTACGCCTGATCAATCTTTTGCAGCGTTAGGTTTAAGTAGTCCTCAAATTGCCGAAACTGTTTTACAAGCTTTCTTTAAGAAGGAATTAGCTGTTGTGAAATAGTTTTTGTTGTCTGAATCAGGATTTTCAGGATTTGAGGATTTTCAGGATTGATATATTTTGCATCCTTGAATCTTAATCATCTTGATTCTGACATTATCCTTCCCAGCTAACCCGACTGTCATCACTTGTCTGATAGCGTAGCGTGGCGCAAGCCATATCAGGATTTACAGGATTTAAGGATTTACAGGATTGTTATTTGAGTATTAATTAATGAGATTAATATAAACAAACATGATAATACTTGATTATAGATAATTTTGTAAATTCTTCGATGTTCCTAATCTTTATAACTTGTTTGAATCAGGATTTACAGGATTGTTATTTGAGTATTAATTAATGAGATTAATATAAACAAACATGATAATACTTGATTATAGATAATTTTGTAAATTCTTCGATGTTCCTGATTTTCATAACTTGTCTGAATCAGGATATCCAGGATTTAAGGATTTACAGGATTGTTATTTGAGCATTAATTAGGGTTTGCTGCAAAAGTCTAAGGTGGATTTTTGTCTCACGCAAAGGTGCATCATAAAATATCATCATCCTGAAAATCCTTAAATCGGTGGATATCCTGATTCAGACAAATAATCCCATCAATAAATCACAGATAAGTAGGTAGGCATAATTAAATATAATATAAAGCAAGATGCCCACCAAGAATCAACAATATTATTTTGATATTACTTGATCCCATCTACTTAGATGTTTATTGGTTAAGTATCTTATGTTTAATTTTTCAGTCTAACTTTTCATAACCATGACTCTACTAAACAATCGTTATCAAGTTATCCAGGTTTTAGGTGCTGGGGGTTTTGGAGAAACATTTCTCGCAGAAGATACCTATATGCCTTCCCGTCGGCGTTGCGTGATTAAGCAACTCAAGCCTATCAGTAATGATCCTCAAACTTATCAAATAATTCAAAAACGGTTTGAGAGGGAAGCAGCGACATTAGAGTATTTGGGGGAAGCTAATGACCAAATTCCTAACCTTTTTGCTTATTTCTCGGAAAATGGACTATTTTACCTGGTGCAAGAATGGGTTCA
Organism: Dolichospermum sp. DET69; assembly: GCA_017355425.1. Classification (NCBI taxonomy): domain Bacteria; kingdom Bacillati; phylum Cyanobacteriota; class Cyanophyceae; order Nostocales; family Aphanizomenonaceae; genus Dolichospermum; species Dolichospermum sp. DET69. The sequence continues at coordinate 4,047,724 of CP070233.1, read as the reverse complement.
TGGTCAAACTCTGACTAATGTAATTCAATCTCAAGGACAATTACAGGAAAATACTGTTAGGGAAATTCTGTTAAGTTTGCTGTCTGTGTTGGATTATGTCCATAGTAAAGGGATTATTCATCGAGATATTAAGCCAGATAATATTATTTGGCGTGAGATAGATAATAAACCTGTTTTAATTGATTTTGGTGCTGTTAAAGAAACTATTCGGACTACTATCAATGCCGCTGGACATCCTACCCAGTCGCTAATAATTGGTACACCTGGATTTATGCCGAGTGAACAAGCTATTGGTCGTCCAGTTTATGCTACTGATATTTATAGTTTAGGTTTAACTGCAATTTATTTACTCACGGGTAAATATCCTCAAGAACTGGAAACTCATCCCCACACAGGACAAATTCTCTGGCAAGATTATGCTGGGGGTGTTTCTCCGCAATTAGCAATGGTACTAACTCAAGCGATTGAACCAAGGACGAGCGATCGCTTTACTACTGCTGCTAAAATGCTCTATGCTTTAAAATCTGAAGCTTCTACTGTCCCACAGGTTAATAATACAGTAGCAACAATTCGCCTCACTCCTCCTAAAGCTATATCTTCACCTTCTCAAAATCCTGTTATTAAAACCGCGAATAATTCTCGAATCTGGCAAACACCAACTATGATTATTGGCGGCTTTGTGGTGGGAATAATAGGTGCAGTAGCAATTTCTAGTATCAACCGACCACAAACTACAAATTCTATTGCCACTAACTCTAATATTACATCAACCTCAACTCAAACACCAACTTCAATAATTACAAATACCCCCATTTCTGAACCAACTTTATCTCCTACTCCTTCAATATTACCTGAACCTACAGAATCAATTTCTGAAAATACTCCTACTCCTTCAATAGAATCAACACCACAACCAGAAATAAAAAATGAAGAGGAACAAACATCTATAGTTCCTACAACTGAACCGGCTTTAACTATCAAAGAAACACGCAAGAAAAAAAGAGAGGGAAAACGTGATCAAGTAGTTACTAATATTATTAGGGAAACTGTACCAGCATTTCCTACAGGTACATCAAGAAGTAGTGTAGAAGCAACGCTAGGTAAGAAGAAAGATTTAAGAGGATTATGGGGTAATACTCGGGCAGTTACTTATAAAGTTGTCCCTGATAAAATTGATTTAGGCTATTTATTTGATAAGAAAACTGGAACGCTTAAACAAACGGAGGCAGCTTTTGCATCATCAGTAGAAGCTGAAGTTATGCAGACAACTCTAAATGGTTTATTGAATGGAGAAGCTACAGGAGAAATTAAACAAGGACTGGAACAAGTTCAACAGCGGCAAACAGATAATTTCACGTTTAGTAAAGGTGGGGTAAAAGGTCAAATAGTTCGGCAAAGTTGTGATTTTATCTATATTAGTATTTGGGATGCTGATTTACATGATTTTGTGAATCCAGCAGATGCAAAACAGTGTTAATCAACGTAAAAAAAGTTTAGTAGCGACTGAGCAAGGTACAGAATGAGTACAAAAATTGCGCTATGAATTTCGGTATTGGCTAGATAGTGTGGATGTCAGAAATCTCACATTTATTGATGAAACAGGGATAAATTTGGCTATAACAGATGCGAAGGCGCAGAAAGAGTCTATGATGAACAATATTAAAAATATAATATCGTCTAATTTCATTTTTTGTCAGAATCAGGATGCCCACCGATTAGAGGATTTTCAGGATTTAATTAATTAAAATATATCAAAATCTGATAATATATCTAAAATCACAGAATATAACAGTCAAATGATTATGTCCAATTTAACAATTTCTCGACTACGGAATATTATTTTCTCGGTATTCCTAACTCTGATCATTAGTTTCACCATTTCTGGAACTGCTTCGGCTTCTAGCTTGGGAATTGAGTCAGGTTCTCTTAGTCCTTGTCCAGCTTCTCCTAATTGTGTTGTCAGTCAAAATGCTGATGCTAAACACACTATTGCACCGATTACCTATAATGTAACAAGAGATAAAGCTAGAGAAACTTTACTCAAAGTTCTCACTGTTGTTCCCCGGACTCAAATTATCAAACAAACAGATAATTATGTTCATGCTATTTCTAAAAGTCGCATTTTCAAATTTGTTGATGATGTGGAGTTTTATTTTCCTAGCGATAAGTCAATTATTCATATCCGTTCTGCTTCTCGGGTAGGAGATTCTGATTTTGGTGTCAACCGCACGCGTTTAGAGCAAATTCGTTTAGCTTTACGGGATTTGAATATTTAATGTAAGTTACTTTGTCAGAATCAGGATTTCCAGGATTAAAGGATGAACAGGATGAAAATAGAGATTTTATTCCCTATTCCCTATTCCCCAGTGCAAAAATACTCCCGACAATAAAGCCACCAAGATGCGCCCAATAAGCGACTCCTCCCGTTTCTACACTCATATTGGCTGCTGCTTGGAGACTAGCAAAACCAGAAATGAGATTTTGCACAAAGAAAATACCAATAATTACTAATGCAGGAACATTAATTGTGGTAACGAAAAAACCCAAGAAAATTAATGTGGTAATTCTGGCTTGGGGAAACCAGATTAAATATGCACCTAAAACTCCAGAAATTGCCCCACTTGCTCCCAAGGAAGGAATAGTAGAGTATATACCAATAAACCATTGACATAAAGCAGCTATAGCACCACAAATTAAATAAAATAATAGATATTTAAAATGCCCTAATCGGTCTTCAATATTGTTACCAAATACCCACAGATAGATCATATTGGATATTAAGTGCCACCAACCTCCATGCAAAAATTGTGAGGTAAATAAGGTTGTCCACTCTCCACTCAAGTTGATGGTTAATTCTTGCGGTATTACCGCATACAATTGAAAAAACTGTTCTAGTTGTAGATTTGACAAACTTATTTCATGGAGAAAAACTAGAACATTCATCCCAATTAATCCATAGGTGAAATATGGGGTAATCCGAGTAGGGTTTTCATCGTAGAGGGGAAACACAAATATTGTTCCTAATCATTATTAATATCACTATAACAGGATTCAAGAAGAAGGAGTCACCGAGTCAGGAGTCCAGGAATGAAGAATAAAGAAAATTTTTCTCCTCTTGCCTATTGCCTATTGCCTATTGCCTATTACCAATTACCAATTACCAATTACCAATTCCCCATTCCCTGTTTCCTAGTTATAAAAGATTTGCTGATTCATAGAGTCTTCTGATGATAGCTGTAATTTTGATTCCGTAGTCTAAATCCGCAGACCAGCGCCCTGATAATTGATTAACTGAGGAAGCAACACCTCTAGTAACAAAACGAAATCTAGGATCTACTTCTGGCTGGACTAAAGGTTCTAAACTGGCATAGGCTTTTAAATGTTGAATATGCGCTCTGACACCAATTCTGGCACTAGGAAATGATGCTCCCTCTGCACCACCACCAACTGCACCCAAACCGGCAAAGTTATTTTGCTGGGGTTTAATATCAGTACCAAACCGTAAAAATCCAGTTTCTAAACACATTTGAGAAAAAGCAATATCATGATTTATGCCTTCGATAGTTGCTTCTTCTCGATATAGTTTAGAAAGGTCAGGAAACTGTGTAATGGCACTTTCATTATTGTTTTTCAGAAATAATTGTAGCTGTATTTCTGATGTATTACCATTAGAGATAATTTGCTCAATTTGTCCGGGACAAACTGCGGAAATTGAGCGTAATTTTACTGTACGTGTGGCACTATCCCAATTAATCGAAACATGAGAATCTCGAAGTTCTACTGCTTTGATATAAACTATTTGCCGATAGGTAATCCGACGAAGATTATTAACTTTTGAGATATTAACTCGTAACCGATCTACTAAATCAATTGGGATATAAGCATTACCATTAATTAATACTCCTTGTTCTGAGTAAGTTTGTCCATTGATATTGATATTAATGCTGGAATAGTTTTCGGTTGTTGGTTGCTGAGGATCATTTGTTTGACTCCAAGTAGCAAGCCCTTCCGCAATTCCTATGGCAAAATCACGACGACGACTTTGCAATAAAGCCCGATCTTCAGGACTACTCAAGAAACCGACTTGTAGTAATAAAGCGCCAATTGCAGTTTGACGACAAAATTGTAAACTACCCAAACCACTTTCTGTATCTGGTTTCACTCCGCGATTTGGTAATTGCGGGACACGTTGCAAAAGTCCTTTTAATACCATTTCGGCGTTTTGTTTGCGTTGGTCATTTTTGGCAATATAGAAGGCACTTCCTCCACGCACAGATGGACTACTAGCCGCATTAGCTTGAATTTCTATGGCTACATCTTTAGAATTAGCACGAGCATTAATCCAAGTAATAGTTTGAGCGGCACTTAAATCGTCAGGAACAGCCAAAACTTCTAAATTACGGGTGCGGAGTTCTATTACCACCAAATCCCGCAAAAGAATCATTTCCTTTGCTTCTGTTGTGCCACCAGCGATCGCTCCAGGGTCATTCTTACCCGCTTCTGTGCCACCATGTGCCGCAGAAATAAAAATCCGTCCCATTTTTACCTATTTCCGTTGTTAAGTCCCAGCAATTGCAATTTTATAAATTAGCTACGGCTTGTGCAATTCTTTCAGACACAAAAGGCAAAATTTCTCTGCTTTTAGCTTGTTCTTTCCCTTCCGTAAATACTGCTAATAAATAAGGACGTTGATCAGGTAATTCAATATAAGCCGCATCGTGACGGACTGTGCTTGTCCAACCTGCTTTTGACCAGATTTGACTATTTTCCGGTAATCCACTGCCTAAGAAGCCTGTAACCTGGTCTTCTTCCCCATCTTGGGGTAACTCTTCTGGATTAAGACTGCGTTTAAGTAAATTCATCATGGATTGCGATCGCATACTAGAAACCGCTACCCCACCCACGATACTATGTAATAATCTGGCAGTAGCATCTGTGGTCAACATATTGCGATTTTCAAACATTTCCCCATAAAACGCCTTTTCCCGTCCATAGGGACCATCACCCCAAGTTTTTTGACAGGCATTAATTACTTGCATTTCCTCCCACCCCAAAGACTGGTAATAGCGATTAATAATATTCCGCTGATATTTCCACGTTTCAAAAGGACCAGGGGTTAACTGTGGACCAGAAGTAGTACCAGTGAGAATATCAACTATTAAACTGGTAGCATCATTACTAGAATCAACTATCATATCAGTCAAAGCTCGATCTAATTCTCCTGAAGTCTGACTCATACCCTTTTCTAGCCATTCTTGCAGCACCACCAAATAAAATAATTTCACCACACTAGCCGGATAAATCCGCTCTCCTCCCCGATAACTAAATCCCCGCACCGCGTGTGACCAAAAAGCGTTTGGAGTCAGCGCACCACCTGTATTAACTGGTGCTGGAGGATCATATACAACCCAAGTCAATGCAATTTGATTAGATGCTAAAGTCGGAAATTTTGCCCAAGTTGCCTCTAAAATTTGATTACCGAGATTTTCTAGTTGTTCGTCTTTATTAAAAAAAACCATTGGTGAAGAATTTCCTGATGATATTAAGAGTTTAGTTGCTGATTTCATTTTATCATTATTTGTATACTCACTCAGGTAGATAAGAAAATGCGGACTATTATCAGCTAATGAATTACAAAATTTAGTTACAAAATCATCTCTAAAAATACTATATGCGTCGAGACTCAATATTTTACAAACTCTTTCAACAATCTCCTTCCCTCTTATTTCAACTATTGCAAAATCCTCCTGCAAATGCCGATGATTATAGGTTTGATTCTGTAGCAGTCAAAGAACCCAGATTTGAAATTGACGGTGTATTTTTACCACCAGAAAATGAAAATAGGGGTGTTGTTTATTTCTGTGAAGTACAATTCCAGGTAGATAAACAGCTTTATGAAAGGGTATTTGCTGAATCTTCACTATATTTCTACCGCAACCGTGCTAGATTTAGCGATTGGCAAGCAGTGATAATTTATCCATCTCGCAAAACAGAACAAAGTGATATTTATCCTCATCGGAGCTTACTCAATGGTAATCAAGTACATCGAGTATATTTAGATGAATTGGGAGATATTCGACAATTACCTGTATGGGTAGCATTGATGGTACTCACAACCTTAGAAGAAGGTCAAGCACCAGAAGCAGCAAGGTATTTGTTAACAAAAACTAATGAAGAAATACCATCACCATCAAGTCGCGCCATAATAGAAATGATCACGACGATAATGGTGTACAAGTTTGAAAACCTAAGTCGCACGGAGGTAGAATCTATGTTGGGAATTACACTCAAAGAAACGCGAGTTTATCGAGAAATTAAAGAAGAGGGACGGGAAGAAGGATTAGAACAAGCAACGGTTAATCTGGTTATCCGACTGCTAACAAAGCGGTTTGGAGAATTATCCCCAGAAATCCGCACCGCTATTTCTGCTTTACCATTACCTATATTGGAAGATTTGAGCGAAGCATTATTAGATTTTACCAATTTGGCTGATTTACAGGTTTGGTTAACAGCTTTGCAGGATTAATCAATATTGGAGGATGCGTTAAACTTTCCTAACGCATCACTTACAATACTATGTTATTACTTAGCACTGGTATCCGTTTGAGAAGTCTATTTTATTGATTAAAGTCAAGCACCAGAAGCAGCAAGGTATTTATTAACAAAAACTAATACAGAAATACTATCACCATCAAGTCGCGCCATAATAGAAATGATCACGACGATAATGGTGTATAAGTTTGAAAACCTAAGTCGCACGGAGGTAGAATCTATGTTGGGAATTACACTCAAAGAAACGCGAGTTTATCGAGAAATTAAAGAAGAGGGACGGGAAGAGGGATTAGAACAAGCAACGGTTAATCTGGTTATCCGACTTGAGTTTTAGCCCCAATGGGCAAACCATTGCTACGGCTTCTAGAGACAAAACAGCCAGGTTATGGCCTGTGCGAAATTTAGACCGGTTACTTGTGGATGGTTGTGAATATTTGCAGGATTATTTGCACAATCCAAATTCTGGTTTGAGTAATGAGGATCGACGATTATGTGATGACATAAAGGCTGGTGTCTGAATCAGGATATCCAGGATTTAAGGATTTACAGGATGGTTTATTATATAATTCTGTGTATCCTTAGATATTGCTCATTGTAATTCAGACAATGAAAAATCTGAGAATTAATGAAATTGTTGATTATACAATCCTGGTCATCCTTCAAATCCTGAAAATCCTGATTCAGACAATAAAGAATTTAACAATTAAGCACAATGGTTTATTGTTTTATCCTGTTCATCCTTAAATCCTGGACATCCTGATTCTGACAAATAGATAATCCTGTTCATCCTTAAATCCTGATTCAGACAATATTAATAATGTCAATAAACCTACTAATTCCCCCTTCCCCTACTGGAGAATATCACTGTCAGACTAACCTAAATATCTATAATTCTCCTGAATGTGTTAGTTTAGCCACCCAAGCCGCAACAGGACGACATTTACGAATAACATCAAATCATCAAAATACAGCAATTGCAGTTTGTTTATGTGAAGATAACTATCCAGGATGGTTATCTGTTCAAGATTGGCAATTTCTCCAACCCACAACAACAATATATCAACCCCAATTTATCTCCACAGCAGAAATTCAACAACACATACCCACAATTATTGCCTTTACCCAAGCCGCAAAAGAGCAAGATAATCATTATCTTTGGGGTGGAACAGTTGCCCCAAATTATGATTGTTCTGGTTTAATGCAAGCAGCTTTTAAATCTGTTGGTATTTGGCTACCTAGAGACGCTTATCAACAAGAAGCTTTTGTTCAACCTATTGATATTAATCAAACACAACCAGGGGATTTAATCTTTTTTGGTACTCCTCAAAAAGCCACTCATGTAGGTTTATATTTAGGTGATGGTTTGTATATTCACAGTTCAGGAAAAGATCAAGGAAGAAATGGTATTGGTATTGACCAACTTTCCGCACAAGAAGATACAGTAAGTCAGACTTATTATCAACAATTACGCGGCGCTGGTAGAGTGATCAAAAGTTATGCTGGTAATAGATAATTCAGATCCCCGATTTCTTTAAGAAGTCGGAGATCTATGTCCAGTCTTTAAGTATATAAAATTAACAATGTTAGATGTATCCGTAGTTGTCCCAATCAAAGATGAAGTAGAAAGTCTACCTTTATTGCTAGAAGCCATTTCTTCAACTCTCACAGCTAGTAAATTTAATTATGAAATTATCTGTGTAGATGATGGTTCTAGTGATGGTACAGCCGAATTTCTCAAAGAACAGGCACAGACCCGTACTGATTTAAAAGCGGTGATTTTACGTCGTAACTATGGACAAACTGCGGCTATGTCTGCGGGCTTTAATTATGCCACAGCTAAAGTAATCGTGACTTTAGACGCTGATTTACAAAATGACCCCGCTGATATTCCCATGTTATTAGCAAAGCTAGATGAAGGTTATGATTTAGTAAGTGGTTGGCGGCAAAATCGCCAAGATGGGGCTGTAAATCGCCTTTTACCTTCTAAAATTGCTAATTGGTTAATTCGTAGAGCTACAAGCGTTTATATTCATGATTATGGTTGTTCTCTCAAAGCGTATCGGGCTGAATTAGTGGCAGATATGAACCTTTATGGAGAATTACACCGCTTTTTACCTGCATTGGCATATATCGAAGGGGCGAGAATTACAGAAGTACCTGTGCGTCATCATGCGCGACGATTTGGACAAAGTAAATATGGCATATCGCGGACATTTCGGGTATTGATGGATTTATTAACTATTCTGTTTATGAAAAAGTTCCTCACCCGTCCCATGCACGTTTTTGGGCTGTTAGGCTTAATTTCTATGGTTGCAGGTGGAGGAATAGGTATACATTTAACCTTCATTAAATTAGCTTTTCATGCAGATATTGGCAACCGTCCTCTGTTAATTTTAGCGGTATTGCTGCTAGTAGCAGGAGTACAGTTATTTTGCTTCGGTCTTTTGGCAGAATTACTGATGCGAACTTATCATGAATCTCAAGGACGACCAATCTATCGAGTCCGAGAAGTTGTGGCAAAAAATGTTAAGTAACGTAACAATATAGAAATAATACTTTTTGCATTATTGCATCTGCCGTGAAAGCCTTTGATACTTTTGACGCTAATCTCCGAAAAAACCTGCTCATGTTATTTGCAGCGGGTTTGTTTTTCTGGTCAGGTTTGGCCTCATTATTGCCCACCTTACCCTTATATATTGAACATATTGGTGCTAGTAAACAAGAAATTGGCATTGTGATGGGTAGCTTTGCCATCGGGATGTTACTATGTCGCCCGTCAATGGGTGCTTTAGCAGATACACGGGGTCGCAAAGTAGTATTATTGATTGGAATGTCTGTGGCTGCGATCGCTCCTTTGGGATATTTATTTGTCAAATCAATAATTCCCCTCATGGTAATTCGCGCCTTTCATGGCATTAGTATTGCAGCTTTTGCCACAGCCTACATTGCCCTAGTCAGCGATTTAGCACCAGCACACCGTCGCGGTGAGGTCGTTGGTTACATGAGTTTGGTGAGTCCTTTAGGTGTGGGAATAGGTCCAGCCATAGGTGGATTTTTACAAGCAAGCGCTGGTTATACCCCCTTATTTATCTCATCTGCGGCTTTATGTTCTCTAGGTTTATTATGTATCATTCCCATTGTTAATCCACCTGTTGCCACCAAACCAAATAACAGCAAAAATGATAACTTTTGGCAAATATTAACCAGTCCTCGCGTGCGGATTCCTGCTATCGTCTTATTATTGAGTGGTTTGACCTTAGGTAGTTTGCATACTTTCATCTCCTTATTCATCAAATCCACGGGAGTTGATTTAAATCCAGGTTTCTTTTTTACCGCTGCGGCTGTCTCCAGTTTTGCTTGTAGATTATTTACTGGTAAAGCTTCAGATCAATATGGACGGGGTTTATTTGTTACCATGAGTTTGTTAGCTTACACTTTGGCTATCATCTGTGTTTGGCAAGCAAATAACGCTTTCATGTTCTTATTAGGAGCATGTATGGAAGGTGCTGCTTCGGGTACACTCATTCCCATGATTTCTGTATTGATGACAGATAGAGCTTTACCCCATGAACGCGGCAGAATATTTGGTGCTTCCTTAATGGGATTTGATATCGGTTTAGCGATCGCTGGGCCAATTTTTGGTACATTTGCCGAAACCCTGGGTTATCGGAATATGTTTGGTTTGACTACAGGTTTAACTGTCATAGCCATGATCATCTTCCTTACCCAGTCTAGCCGCAATATCCCGCAATCTGTGCGCTTTGCTTTAGGTCAGACTGAAGATATTTACGCTGTAAAATAGACATCTCCGAATCCAGTAGGGGCGCAGGGCCTGCGCCCAATGACAATGCCTTCACCCAATGACAATGCCTTCACCCAATGACAATGCCTTCACCCAATGACAATGCCTTCACCCAATGACAATGCCTTCACCCAATGACAATGCCTTCACCCAATGACAATGCCTTCACCCAATGACAATGCCTTCACCCAATGACAATGCCTTCACCCAATGACAATGCCTTCACCCAATGACAATGCCTTCACCCAATGACAATGCCTTCACCCAGTCCTTTAAAACCGATCAAAAATGCACAAACACCAAAAATGGCACTTGTGCATTTAAAATTATAGAAATGGGCGAGGAGGGATTCGAACCCCCGACACCGTGGTTCGTAGCCACGTGCTCTGGTCCACTGAGCTACACACCCTTGACTCACGAATTTAATAATAGCACACACTTTCCCAATGACGCAAGCTAATTTTGCAAATTCTTTTTCCTTAACCCATTTAGATGCTCAGGGAGAAGCTCAAATGGTTGATGTATCAGGCAAAGTAGCCACTATTCGCCAAGCAGTGGCTACTGGTAAGGTGCGGATGTTACCGGAGACATTCGCCACTATTCAAGCCGGTAACACTCCTAAAGGTGATGTTTTGGCAACTGCGAGGTTAGCGGGAATCATGGCCGCTAAACAGACAGCAAATTTAATTCCTCTTTGTCATCCTTTACCTTTGCAGAAAATTACCGTGGAAATTATTCCCGATGCCCAATTACCTGGTTATCAAATTGATGCCACTGTGAAAACCAAAGCAGAAACTGGTGTAGAAATGGAAGCTTTAACAGCGGTGTCTATTGCTGCTTTGACTTTATACGATATGGCTAAAGCGTTAGAAAAGTCAATTCAAATTGAGGCGATTCATTTAGTGAGTAAGACGGGTGGAAAGTCTGGAGATTGGGGATAGTTGACATTTCTGTAATAAATAACTACACTATTATTTGTTAGGACATTTGCCGTACATTAGAAATTTACACATCACATTTATTGTGTAGAAACTATCATGACTCATACATTGGCTAAAAGCAGCCGAGAAAAATCCTTGCGTTCTAAATCAGAAAGATTAGAAGCCCGTATCAGTCAAGAAAACAAGGAATTGTTCCAACGTGCGGCTGATATTCAGGGACGGACACTCACAGATTTTGTAGTTAGCAGTCTTGTCGGTGCTGCAAACCAGATTATTCAGGAAAATGAAATCATGGTTTTAAGCAGAAAAGACCAAGAAGTTTTTGTAGAAGCACTACTTAATCCACCAGCACCAAGTGAAAAGTTACGGGTTGCGGCTCAACGCTATAAAAAGAATATGGGTGTATAAGTGCAATTAACAGATAGTTTTGATGCTTTTGATCATTATTTAATAGAGCCGCTAGGAAAAAAGCATAACCGAGCGGCTTTTTGTTGTGGTGTTGATCAATTAGATGATTATTTCCAAAAACAAGCTGGGCAAGATGCACGTAAACGCATAGCTGCCCCATTCGTTTTAGTAGAAAAAAGTTCTGGTTTCATCGCTGGTTATTACACACTATCATCAACAAGTATTAAATTAGGAGAATTACCTGGAGAAATAACCAAAAAACTGCCAAAATATCCTCAACTGCCTGCAACTCTTTTAGGTAGATTAGCTATTGATCAAAATCATCGTCAAAAAGGTTTGGGTGAAATGTTGTTAATGGATGCCCTATATCGAAGTTTGCAAAACGAAATTGCTACACTGGCTGTAGTTGTTGAAGCTAAGAATGATCAAGCCCGATCTTTTTATGAGCATTATCAATTTACTTGCTTTCCTGATTATTCTCATCGGCTTTTTTTGATGATGGAAACAATAGCTAAATTAATGGACTGATTAAATAATTTTACTCAAAAACTACTGTCCTATTTCCATAAACTAAAACACGATTTCGTAAATGCAATCTTACCGCTCTTGCTAACACAATTCTTTCTAAATCTTTCCCTTTTCTGATTAAATCATCTACCTCATCTCGATGACTTACCCGCACCACATCCTGTTCAATAATTGGTCCTGCATCTAAGTCAGCAGTAGCATAATGGGCTGTTGCACCAATAATTTTTACACCTCTTTCAAAGGCGCGATGATAGGGATTAGCACCTATAAACGCTGGTAAAAATGAATGATGAATATTAATGATTTGTGGGAATTTTTCAATAAAATCGGCACTAACTATTTGCATATATTTTGCCAAGACTACTAAATCAATTTTGTATTGATGCAGTAATTCTAGTTGTTTAATTTCCTGTTCTTGCTTATTTTCTTTATTTATGGGTAGGTAATGGTAATCAATGCCAAATTGTGCCGCTACTGGTTGTAAATCAGGGTGATTACTCATAATTAAAGGAATTTCTGCATGAAATTCTTTAGCGCGATATCTCCAAATTAAATCAAATAAACAATGATCTTGACGACTTACCCAAATAGCAATCCGGGGAAGAGTATCAGAAAAGTGTAATTCCCATTTTGCATTTAAAGGTTGAGCGATCGCATTAAAAGCGGTAGCAATTACATCTTTTGGTAAATTAAATCCTTTTAATTGCCATTCTATGCGAGTCAGAAATAATCTAGCTTCAAAGTCTGTATGTTGATCTGCATGGGTAATATTACCACCATTAGCATAGATGAAATTTGCAAATTTCGCTACTAAGCCCCGTTGATCTGGACAAGAAATTAATAAAGTTGCTGTTTGTTTTGTCATTGACAATAAGAAATACTAATTTTTGCTATTTTATCTGATCTCATTCCCAGTCTCTGGTTCCCATAGAGATTATGGGAACCAGAAGAAACATCCTTTACATTACCTATTTGTAGGAGTTAGTTTCGGAAGACCAGGTAATGGCTGTATATCCATTTTTTCTGGTGTTTGCTTCCATTCAGATAGGTCTCGATTAACTGCGTTCACAAAATCCTTAGAAACTAATAACAGGTTCATATTTTTGTTACCATCAGCTTGAGCATATAAAAATTGATTATTAAAATCACCTTTACCTAAAATCAATTGATGGCTTTGTTGATTTTTCAGTTTAACATCAATAGTGGCTACAGGTTTATCTAAACCAAATTCTGATAATTCAGTGGGTGTAACTGATACTGTTCTTTCAGTTTTTCCCTCAACTAACAAATCCATTAAATAAGCAACAATTGCATCATTTGCTAGTGCTGATATGGGAGATTTGATTTCCCATTGGGGTTTTTCAGATGTATTTCTTTTTTCTATTTGTAATGTGGTATCCTTAATTTTAATCGTTAAAGATTGAACATCAGCAGCCGTAAAAGAGAAAATTTTCTGTTTTTGGGTTTTTATTGCTGTTTGCTGAGTTTTATTTTTAATTTCATGAAAGTAAACAAAACCACCTAAGCCCAGGGCTAAAAGTATTAAAATTAAAGTCGTTTTTGGTAATTTCATATTGAATATTAATTAATAAATTATCTAATTAAGTAGATAGACCCAAATAAATATTATACTTATTGTGGGGTGGGCATCCTGCCTGCCCATATTGTATTTAATTGTGCTTACCTACTTAGTCAGAAATTAAAACTGCTTCTCGCCATTTTTGCACTGAGTTAATTATATAGATGCGATCGCTAGACTTTAACATTTCCACCGTAATAATCTCTTCTTTGATTTTACCTTGCTCAAGTAAATCAGCGCGAAAAGTCCCTGCTAACAAACCACATTTTACCGGAGGTGTCAATAATTCCCCATGTAAATCTACCACAATATTACCAATACAGGTTTCTGTGATTTCATTTCTTTCATTCCACAATAAAACATCATCACAATCAGGAAAAGCAGCTTTTGCTATTTCATAAACTTGGCGATTAGTCGTTTTATGATACAAAAATATATTAGTAGAGTCAACAGGTGTGCAACACATACCTAGTTTGACAAATTTCTCATTATTCACAGGAGATAAAGACATAGTTTGATATGTCATCTCACCATGAGAATCTAACAACAACCGCACTTTATAAGCTTGATTTGCAAATGATTTTGTTAATTTATCAAGTTGAGTTTTCAAGCTATTTATATTAATATTAAAATTAAAGTAAATTGCTGAAGTTTGCAACCGTTGTAAATGATAATCTAAAACAAAATAACCATCATTAGGTTGCCATAATATTGTTTCTAAAAGTGAAAAATCTGGTTGATTTAGGGTGAGAACTTGGGCTTTAATCTGACATTCTTGATATTCGTCACTACTCACAGAATCCCAAACAATTCCTCCCCCCACTCCATACTCTGCTTGATTATTTTTTTTATCAATTAACACAGTCCGAATCGCAACATTAAATTGAGCTTGACGTTGGGGACTAATAAAACCAATACATCCAGTATAAATGCGGCGCGGTGTATTTTCTAACTTCTGGATAATTTGCATAGTCCGGGCTTTAGGTGCGCCGGTAATAGAAGCACAGGGAAATAATGCCCCCATAATGTCACTTATAGAAGCTGTCGTTTTAGCTGTGACAGTAGATGTCATTTGCCAAACTGTAGGATATTTTTCAACATTAAATAAACTAGGAACTTTGACAGTATTAATATTAGCTATTCGTCCCATATCATTACGAATCATATCCACAATCATCACATTTTCGGCTCTATTTTTTTCGGAAAAATGTAGTTGATTAGCAATATCATGATCTGCTACTAATGTTAAACCTCTGGCTGCTGTCCCCTTCATGGGAAGAGAGGTTAAACAATTATCATCAAGACGAAAAAATAGTTCAGGGGAAGCAGAACAAATAGCAAAGTTATCAATATCAACATAAGCCCCATAATCTGCTTTTTGCGCTTGGACTAATTTGAGAAAAAATTCCCAATAATCACCACTAAAGGGCGTATTTAGGCGTAATGTGTAATTGACTTGATAAGTTTCCCCCAAGGCAATATATTCTTTAATTTTAGTAATGGCTTGATGATATTCTGCTTCACTAACTGAAGGTGTCCAATTGAGTTGATATTCTGTAGGTAAAGCTGGTTTTGGTAAATCAATAATTTCTGGTTTCTGATATAGTCCAAACCAAAGTAAGGGAAATTCACTAGGATAATGAGTTTCTAATACGGAATCAAAAGCCGATGAGGCTTCATAACTAATAAAACCTGCTGCATACATTTGATGCTTGGCAATTAAATCATTTACAAGTTGCAATTTGGGAACAACTTGCTCAATACTATCAGCCCTAATAATTTCATCGGGATTTTGAAAACAAAGCCAATGCTTTAATTTAGCATCATGAATTACTAATTGATTTTTCATCGGCGTTTCCACCAAATCAGAAACCCTGTGATTAAACCAATTAAAGGTAATACGAACACGGCAGCTATTGTTAACAAGTTAGCTTGGGGAATTGATATGATAATACGGCGATTTTTTGGTTCTTTCGGACGAATTGAGAGAAGTTGTTGATCTTGTTGACTTAACCAACTAACTGAGTTGAGAAATACATCTCCATTTAATTGTTGTTCAAATAAACCATCAACGGCAAAATTTGAGTTTCCAAATACTACTAATCTTGATTCTTTAGTAGTTGTTAGTGAAGTTGTAGGAATTGCAGTTGGTGAAGTTGTAGGAATTGCAGTTGGTGAAGTTGTGGGAATTGCAGTTGGTGAAGTTGTGGGAATTGCAGTTGGTGAAGTTGTAGGAATTGCAGTTGGTGAAGTTTTAGGAATTGCAGTTGGTGAAGTTTTAGGAATTGCGGTTGGTGAAGTTTTAGGAATTGCGGTTAGTGAAGTTTTAGGAATTGCAGTTGGTGAAGTTTTAGGAATTGCAGTTGGTGAAGTTTTAGGAATTGCAGTTGGTGAAGTTGTGGGAATTACAGTTGGTGAAGTTTTAGGAATTACAGTTGGTGAAGTTGTGGGAATTACAGTTGGTGAATTTGTAGGAATTGATGACTTTCTAGTTAATGCTACCCCTAAAGTTAAAGGACCCTTTAAATCTTGACCTTCATTAAACTCTAATTTTTCACTTTTTTGATCACTTTCTGCCCAACTGCTGGGATAGGGTTTAGTTTTCAATAAAGCCATAGACTCAATACCAGACACAGGATCAATTTCCAGAGGACGAGTTAAAGGATATACAGAAATATTTTTGCCAAAATCTTTAGTAATAGGATGTTGTCCATATTCCGTTACTAAAATAGCAGCAGGGCCAAGTTGCAAACTTTGTCCAGAAGTATCAACGGCCAAGCGATTATCTAAACGCACACCCCAATCTTTTAAAATAGTGTCTATTTTGGGGTTGGTATTAGGATCAATCATTAACAACAAGTTACCACCACGATTAAGATAATTTTGTAAAGCTGTAACTTCCCCTGCCAATAATTCTTTTTGTGGTCCAGCGATAACTATAACAGTAGCATCATCAGGGACTTGCGGCTGTTCTGCTAAATTTAAAGCTGATGTAGTAAAGTTTTTATCAGTTAATCCTTTAATTGCTTGAGAAATTGCCCCTTTATTAGCTGAGAGTGGGTGTTCACCATGGCCTTGAAGAAAGTAAATTTTAGCAGTTATAGAACTGGTAATTTGTTGTAAGCGGGTAGTTAATTTTATTTCTGATAGTCGTTCATTTTCATTGATTGTCTGGACTAATTGCCGTTTGTTTTGAAATTCTAGATAAACTTCGCCATAATCTTTAACTCCAAATTTTTCGGCTTTTTCTGGTTTTAATTGAGGATCAATATACTCAAATTTAAACTGTTGACTTTGACGATGATAGTTATCTAATAATTCCCGATCTTGGGTATTTTGTTCTTTAGTAAATAACCAAACTTTCATTGTTTCTGGTAAATTACTCACTAATTCCCTTGATTGAGGAGATAAGGTAAATAGCTGAGTATCTGTTAAGTCTAGACGCAGATGGTAGCGAATACCTAAAAAGTTAATTAATCCTAAGATTACTAATACCGATAAAGTAGCGACAAAAGCATTAGTACCGGACTGGGTAGAACGTTTTTGCCACCATTTACTTTGTTGACTTTGTACTATTACCCAAAAGGTACAAATTGCCAAACCTATTATTGTTAATAATAAAGGGATTATTCCCCATTTTTCTGATATCAAACCAATGGTTAAGCCAGCAGCTAAAAAGAATGGTCCTAGCCAAAATACAAGTTTCCAAAGTTTATTTTTATTCATTAGGTAACAGGGAACAGGGAATCGGTAACAGGAAATAGAACCCTATAAGGGCGGGGAAACCCCGCCCCTACTGACGTTGGAAGCGGAGTGCGTCAATGGATTGGGCTGTAAGAAAAATACCTAAGATAATGTAACTGGCAAATAAAATTAAGCCGCTAGTATCAAAAATTCCTTGGATCAAGGTGTTGTAATGTTTAAGAAGGGATAGGTGACTTATGGCTTCACCCATTGGACCAGGAATAACTTTAGCGATTAAATCAATGAATAACAGCAAAATGACGAGGGCAAAGGTAAGGACAGCCGCTAAAATTGTACTGTCTGTCAATGAGGAAATAAACATTCCTAAAGATAAAATTGCTGCTGCTAGTAAGAGTAATCCTAAATGACCAAGTAAGGGAATTATGGGTGACACAGGAGGATTAGAACTAGATAAAGCGATCGCTTCTAATGCCATTAAAGGTAAAAACATTGTCAAGAAAAATGTTAAAACTCCTAATAATTTACCTACGGCTACAGCCCAATTAGTAATTGGTGATGTGGCTAATAGTTCTAAAGTTCCGCGTTTTCGTTCTTCGGCATAAAGTCCCATTGATAGAATAGGCAATATAAATAACATTAACCAGCCCATTCTATCTAAAAATGCCCGCACAAATTCATAAGGAACATCTATTGCTGGGGATGGAACTCCAAATTGTTGTCCTTGTAAATCATAGCTAGAAACTGTTACTAAAATTCCTTCTGGACCTAACAAAATCATCACGAAAAATAACCCAGCTAAAAACCAAAATGTACTAGCTATTCCATAGGCTAATGGTGAAACAAAATAACTCTGTAGTTCTCGACGATAAATGGCAATAATATTAGCAATGACTATACCCATTTAGACAATTTCTCCTTCTTCAATTTCTGAAGTTATTTCCATTGGTAAATTCTTTTCTGCTGTAGTTAATTCTAAGAAAACATCTTCTAGTGTGGCATTTATTCGCCGCATTTCATATAAATCAAATTCAGCCCTAATTAAAGCCGCTGTAATTTCCTTTCCTGGATCTATTCCTGGCTGTAATATTACCCGGAGGCAAGTATGATTTTCTGATAATTGCTGATGGTTAGGCATTAATTCTACTGAACTCACACCGGATATATTTTGCAGCATTTGTTTAGCTAAAGCGTCTTCACCACCGATTTCTAATTCATATCCTGCCCCACCTGTTAATTGTGTCATCAAATTCTCTGGGGTATTAGTTGCAACTATTTGCCCACGATTAATAATGGCAACTCTGCTACAAGTCATGCTCACTTCTGGGAGAATATGAGTAGACAAAATAATGGTGTGTGTTCCTGCTAAACTTTTGATTAAGTTCCGTACTTCGATAATTTGTCGAGGATCAAGACCAACTGTAGGTTCATCAAGAATGATAGCTGGGGGATCATGAACGATCGCCTGGGCAATTCCCACTCTTTGCCGGTAGCCTTTAGAAAGTTTACGAATAATAACTCGGCGTTTATCTTCTAAGTTGCAGCGGTTGATAGCTGCTGTTACCTTTGCCCCGCGATCTCCTGAAGAAACCCCCTTAATCCGGGCGACAAAGTGTAAAAATCCTTCTACAGTCATCTCTGGATATAACGGTGGTGTTTCCGGTAAATAACCAATCTGCTGCCGCACCAACAGAGAATGATCATGGACATCATAACCCGCAATCTTCGCTGTTCCACTAGTTGCAGGTAAATAACCGGCTAAAATTCGCATGGTTGTAGTTTTACCAGCCCCATTAGGCCCCAAAAACCCCAAAATTTCCCCTGGTTCAACGCTAAAGGTAACATCAGTAATTGCTGTTGTCGAACCATAAATTTTACTCAGATGCTCAACTTCAATCATTTGTCCAATCACCAATCATGAGAATACCCAAACAATCTTAGCTAAAGAATCGGGAATTAGCTTCGCCGTGAGCTTACTTCCACCCTTTGGCATTTGCGAAATTGTATTATCCGCAGATAATTTAACAATATATTGTATTATTTACCTTGAGTATCTAACCGTGTCTTTGATACAGCACTTCCTTTGTGTTATGAGGTACAAGAACCCCACCCCCAACCCCCTCCCCGCAAGCGATGAGGGGGCTAAGATGTACCTCATAAGAGCAGAAACCGCTGTATATGTAAGAAAAATTACAAATAATTCAACTGTGTAATTAAAGTTAACTAACATTTTGCTCATTCAAGAGAATAGTTGAGAATTTTCTGGTCATACTAGTTGTATAGTTTGTAAAATAGTTAACTTATCTGATTATATGAAATAATTAAAGGTAGTAATAATTCAGAATCTAGGAAAATTTTTACGTAAATTACTCAAATATATAAGATTTTAAGGAAAAGGTATGGAAGGGAATGAGAGAGAAGAAGAAAGAAGGAAGAAGGAAGAAGAAAGAGAAAGCCGTATATAGGGTTGATTGAAAATCTATAACTTACATTCCTTACCCTAAATGTCAAACATCAATAAAAAAGCGATCGCTTTCCGATAAATCATGGATAGCGATCGCTTAATCTAAATTTAGAAAATCTTGATAAATTGATAATAGACCAATTACCAATTACCAATTACCAATTACCAATTACCCATTATCAAATCAACCTGTATACCATTCTGGAGTCAGCTTATCTGCATCAGCAACAGGAGTCTCTGTAGCTAAAGTTCCATTCATAGTCCAGATTTTATCAGCGGATGTTTGTTGATCACGCCAGTAAATATCAGTCTTACCATCACCATTGAAATCACCTAAAGATGCTGTCAAACCAGGAGTATTGCTAGGTAAGAAGGCTTCAGAACTCACTGCTGTACCATCCATCAACCAAGCAGTATTTGCACCTGTAGCCGCGTTGTGCCAGAAGATGTCTGTTTTACCGTCGCCATTGAAATCGCCAATTCTCGCGCTCCAATCTGTACCCAATGTGCTGACAACACCCTCAGTTACAAAAACGCCATTCATTGTCCAAATCTTATTCTCACCTGTTTGTGAGTTGCGCCACAGAACGTCAGTTTTGAAGTCGCCGTTGAAATCACCAAGAGTAGAAGTCCAGGAAGCATCTTGCGCTTGAAGATCATACTTAGTGGCTTGACTACCATCCATAAACCAAGCGGTATTTTCGCCTGTGGTGCTATTGCGCCAGAAAATATCACTCTTACCATTACCATCAAAATCAACAATGGTTGCAGTCAATCCTGGTGCTGTAGTTTCTAGAACATTTGCACTAACTACTGTGGTTCCATCCATTTGCCAAATAGCATTTTCACCAGTAGTTGCATTATTCCAGAAAATATCAGTTTTGCGATCGCCATTGAAATCGCCAATATTAGCTGTAAAACCGGGATCAACTCGATCTAAAGGCAAATAATTAGCAACTTTTGTGCCATCCATTAACACAATTAAATTTTCGCCTGTTGCCTTATTGCGTAATAAGAAGTCAGTCTTATTATCGCCATTAAAATCAGCAGTTTTATAATCCCAGGTATTTAAGTCATATTTACCTAGAGAAGCCTGTTCTAAAACTTGTGTTCCGTTCATCAAGCGAACTAAAATTTCACCAGTTTGAGCATTCACCCACAGTTTATCTGTTTTACCATCGCCATTAAAATCAGGAACAATGGCTGCACTGGTTAAATAAGGATTAGGATTGGGGTTGGCACTGCCAACTGGTAATACAGGTAATGGATTTGTTGGTACTAATGGATCTGCCAATGTAGAAACAGAAGAACTGTTACTCATCGGAATATCACTAAATATCGTCAATCCTTCTGATTTTTGGAGAGATACTAATCCAGAATTTTTTAGGTCGCTTGAATATAATCCTGACTGACTTGTTTCTTGAAACATGATGTGTTTTTATGTTTAATTAACATCCATTTTTAAATTGATTTTTATAAAGATTCTGTAAACAACAAACATTTGCTTAATTATTTTTATTCAATGTCATTATTTATAGACATTTCAAGAATGTTCATCAACACTAACTTTTAAAATTAAAAGTAATATCTGAGCAATCAAAAAACATTTTATTTTCTGTTGACAACTGTCATTATTTAAAGATGAAATCCTGATTTGTTGACAATCTCATTTAGATAAAAGTCCTTACCCAGATCCCCGACTTCTTGAAGAAGTCGGGGATCTTAATCTTAAAAATTGGCTAGAATAACTAAAATTAGCAATTTTTCTGAGAACATTCTCCGTAGTCTATAATTGTTAAAGCTAAAAAACAATACTATCAATAAATCAGCTATGCAAACAGAATATCGGCAACGTCGTGAGCAGTTAATGGCGAAAATAGGCGGCGGTACAGCGATTTTCAGAAGTGCGCCAACAGCAGTAATGCACAACGATGTCGAGTATGTTTATCGTCAAGATAGTGATTTCTTTTACTTGACTGGCTTTAATGAAACTCAAGCAGTAGTAGTATTAGCACCCCATCACGCAGAACATCGGTTTATATTATTTGTCCAACCCAAAGATCAGGAAAAGGAAGTTTGGAGTGGTTATCGGTGTGGAATAGAGAAAGCAAAAGAATTTTATGGTGCAGATATTGCTTACCCCATTGCGGAGTTAGATGAGAAGTTACCCCAATATTTAGAAAAAGCCGATTGTATTTATTATCATTTAGGACGCGATCGCAATTTTAACGATAAAATTCTTGAACACTATCAAAGTTTACTGCGGACTTATCCCAAACGCGGAACAGGCCCCACATCTATTGCTGACCCTTGTATAGTCCTCAGCACCATGCGGTTACATAAAAGCAAAACAGAATTAGATTTAATGCGCCAAGCGGTAGAAATTGCCGTAGAAGCTCATAATCATGCTTTGAAAACTGCCGCACCAGGACGTTATGAATATGAAATTCAAGCCGAAATAGAACATATTTTCCGTCTTCGGGGAGGAATGGGGCCAGCTTATCCTTCTATTGTCGCATCTGGTAAGAATGCTTGCGTACTGCATTACATCGAAAATAACTGTCAAATGCAAGAAAATGACCTGTTATTGATTGATGCTGGTTGTGCTTATGGTTATTACAACTCTGATATTACTCGGACATTTCCCGTCAGCGGTAAATTTACAACGGAACAAAAGATATTATATGAACTTGTTTTAGAAGCACAAAAACAAGCCATAGCAGAAGTAAAACCAGGTAATTCCTTCCATGCACCTCATAATAAAGCCGTGCGGATATTAACAGAAGGATTAGTAGAACTGGGTTTACTCAAAGGAGAAATTGACAAATTAATAGAAGAGGAAAAATATAAGCCCTTTTATATGCACCGCACCAGTCATTGGTTAGGTTTAGATGTCCATGATGTGGGAGTTTATCAACATGGAGAAAATCCCCAAACTTTACAACCAGGACAAGTTCTCACCATAGAACCCGGACTTTATATAGTACCCGACACCAAACCAGCCGAAGATCAACCGGAAATTGACCCCCGCTGGATAGGGATTGGGATTCGCATTGAAGATGATGTCTTAGTAACTCCAGATGGAAATGAAGTGTTAACTGCCGGAGTTCCCAAGGAAATAAAGGATTTAGAAAAATACTAGGAGACTTCCAAATAAAACGGAGAAATAAGGATAAATACTAAATTATGAACCGTGAAGAAGTGTTACAAATTCTCAGAACACATCAACAAGAATTAAAAGACTTAGGAGTAAGATCCCTTGAATTATTTGGTTCTGTTGCTCGTAATGAAGCTCGTCCTGATAGTGATGTGGATTGTTTGGCTGAGTTTTCACGTCCTTTTGGATTAATTCAGTTTTCCAAGGTACAAAGATATTTAGAAGAAATTCTTGATTGTTCTGTTGATTTAGGGACAAAAAATATGCTGAAAGAAAACATCCGAGATTGCATTTTAGCAGAGGTAATCTATGTCTTCTAGGAGTTGGCAATTAAGAGTGCAAGATATTCTGGAACGCATTGACGCAATTTCTGAATTGGTGATAAAAGTTTCTTTTGAAGATGTTCAAAATAATATATCCCTGACTAAAGCAATTCTGTTTGACTTACTTGTAATTGGCGAAGCATCAGCAAATATTGATGAACTAATTCGTCAGAAATATCCTGAAATTTCTTGGCGAGATATTATAAGTATGCGAAATCTAGTAATTCATGAATACTTTCGCGTTAGTTTAGAAATTCTTTGGGATACGGTAAAAAATGATTTGCCAACCTTAAAACAACAATTACAAAATTTACTTGAAAAAGAATCTCAATCATCAGAATAAATAACCACAAAAAAGGAGTTTATCCATGAGTATTATCGGCGCTATAGTCGGTGGTATTGCTAGATTAGCTGGGACTATCGCTCCCACATTAATGGCATTAAATAAAACCCGTATCATTACTACTCAAACACAATCTTTAGCACTTGCTCAAAAACGAGATCATGACACTCAACAATTGGCAATTAAACGGATGGAATTTGATGCCCCGATATTTATAATTACCACGCGATTACCTTAATATTTGTGGTAATCATTTGGTTGACCCGATATTTGTATTGATCAATAAATTGATTATTGGGGCGATCGCATTAAATCAAAACCCATGTAGAATTGATCATTAATCCGATAATTATGAGGGCAACCACAAATTATTGGGGCAACTACGGGGGGATTGCCCGTACATATTGGGGATTTATTGGGGCGATCGCATTAAATCAAAACCCATGTAGAATTGATCATTAATCCGATAATTATGAGGGCAACCACAAATTATTGGGGCAACCACGGGGGGATTGCCCCTACGTATATTATTTGTTTTTATGGCGTATAATTCTGATATTCATCGTCGTCGTTCTATTCGTCTGAAAGGATACGATTATTCTCAGGCAGGAGCGTATTTTGTGACTATTTGTATTAACCAAAGGCTATCGCTATTGGGTAAAATCGAAGATGGTATAATGCAGCTTTCACCAGCAGGAGAAATGGTACAAATTGTTTGGGATGAAATTCCTACCCATTACGAAGGAATTGATATTGATGCTTTTGTTTTGATGCCTAACCACATTCATGGCATTATTATTCTTGAAAATAACTGTTCAATGAAATTAGGAGATGTTGTTCATAGGTTAAAGTCTTTAACTACTGCTCAATATCGTCATGGTGTTTATGAAAAGGAATGGCCAACTTTTGAAAAGAGACTATGGCAACGCAATTATCATGAACACATTATTCGTAACGAAAAATCATGCGATCACTTACGAGAATATATAAGAGATAATCCAATATTGTGGGATGTTGACACCCTTCATCCCAACAACCCCGAAAATTTCCCCACGTAGGGGCAAACCCCCCGTGGTTGCCCCCATAATTTATGGTTTATCCGATACTTGGACGGGGTTTATTCGTCAAATGGCAGGTAATGGGATTATTTGTGTACCTTAAAATGCAAGAACCAGCAATTATTCAAAAAACCGATAATCTAATCAAATAGATAAAAGTCTTGACACTCCCCGGTCTAAAGACGCGGGGATTCTATAGAGAGTTTCAGTCTATATCTCTCAGTTATCCCAGCTTCAGGCATTGCCTTAAATATTTGGGTTCTTGCCCTGATCCTGTTTGCCATTACTGGCAGAATCATCTCTGACAAGCGTAACTTTCCGAGAGTCCCCCGGTAGGTTTTTAATGTCTTTGCTGACAATTTAATTGTCTCACGAATATGGATTAAAATTTGAAATAATTTCAAATTTTTAAATTAATGTCAATGCAGGATAAAGGAAAGCCTCTAGCCTTCATCCCTTGTCTAAAGCACAGATGTAGCTGACTTAGGAAGCTACATCTTCAAGGGTTTTCGGCATTTCCCTTATAAGCAAGAAGTAGAAAATGCGATATGGTGAGTACCCACTTACACAAAATAAATCATAGCCCCCACCCCGCAAGCGAGGAGGGGGTTGGGGGTGGGGTTTTATTTCACACAAATCGGGATGACAGGATTCGAACCTGCGGCATCCTGCTCCCAAAGCAGGCGCGCTACCAAGCTGCGCTACATCCCGTAAATCTATCAAAACCAAGTTTTACATCAATTAAATTGTGTCTTGTTGGTTCATCTCGACTATCATAACACAAAAAAAAATAAATGCAAACCCAATAATCCAGAAAAAATAAGATTTAGGATATTTCCCTAAATTCCCTAATCCCCAAACCCCAGTAACCTTAATTACTGAGGATACCAAAACATTCCTTTTATACCTTCAGGATCTGACATAAAGCCCATCGTTTTATAGAAATCTACAACATGAGGGTCAGCAAAAAGAGTAACATTACTGATTTCTTCACTCCTAAGTTTTTTGAGGACATATTTCATTAACGCCTTACCTAGCCCTCTACTTTGAAAATCAGGGTGAACGACTACATCCCAAATAGTGGCATTAAAAGCATGATCTGAGGTAGCACGGGCAAAACCAATCAAACGCTTTTTGTTTCCTCGAACTTGCCACATAGAGGCTACGAGAAAACTATGCTCAATAGCTTTTTTTACTTTTCTAAGGGGGCGACGTGACCAGCCAACTGCATCACAGAGTGCTTCGAGTTCATAAAGGTCAATATCTCTTTCCGTACTGAAAACGATTTGATCCTTACCGAGACTAGAATTACCATCAACTTCTGCTGTCTGCTCATTAACAGCAGCGTTTTTATTTGTCGCTAAAGAGTCAGGAGTGCTAAACCAAGTTTTCCAAAAACCCATGCCAACGCAGTTCGGGTAGTATGACTAAAATTGGTTTCCACTTTTTAAAAGTGTTGATTCACATTTAACATCACTATGATCATTGCTGACCAATCCACTAGAAATACTCTAGGTGTTTTAGCAATTTGCAATACTCACAGCTAGTTGTCAGGTGTTTCTTCCCAATCACTTTTAACTTTAGCATTTTGTTTTGACACTACTCCATAAAACTGATCAAAAGGCAAAATTTTTCCAAAATCCCAGTATCTTTGGGGCTTTAGCGACAACTTTCGCTAATACTGCTTTTATAACCAGACAAGATTCAACTAATACGCTGTAAACTTTGGGAGATAACATTATTTCAAAATTCTCTCTGCCCCCTGCTCCAGTTTGCACAAAACAAGTAAGTCTTACCACCAACAATGGCTTCTGGTTTAAAATCTTCAACTCTAGAACTCCTTAAACGCTTTAATCGAGCGTTTCCCCAATTCTATGAGCAGTTTGTTAGTAGTGAGATTCAACTTCAAAATTTACGCCTAGCATACCGTTTGTATAAAACAAAACGGGCTGTTATCGAGATGAAGTCAGAAGGGAGCAAAAGCGCCCTGCATTTTGCCTATCGGAATCAATCTTTCCTCCTAAGTGATATTTTTGGTGTTCTAGCAGCCTATGGTTTAACTATTCACGGTCTAAGTTTATACGGTCAAATTCGACCACCGATGTTAGTTTTTATTAAATTACTGGTATCACGTGGCAGTAAAGCCCTGACTGAAAAAACCGCCGAGAACGTTTGCCGCGCTATTCGTGAAGCATTAGGAGGCCGATTTGAAGTAGAAGAAATGCTGGCTGTAGAATTTAATTTTGATGCTGGTTTAGAGCAGGTACAAACTGATTTCTATGTTGATCCTGTCTTTCATCTTCCTGCTTTAGTCATTGAAGCGGATAATCAACCAGGATTATTTTACAAAGTGATGTACGCTATCTGGCAAGAAGACCTATTGGTAGTTAACGCCAATTTACTGGTTTGGCGCGGACGGACTAGGCTAATTCTTTACTTACTAGGGCCCAATGAAAGTCTAATTCCTGAATATCTGGGTAACAGAATTGCGGAAGGAGTAAAACATAGGTTACTTGGTCAATAGAACTTAGCTAGTTCAAAAATTAAAATTTTGAGTTGTTCTTTCTCTGTTTGTATTTATGTTGTATTGAGTCGCACCCACCCTTGAGGGGACGATATTTAATTATGGCAACAATAGAAATCTTAGGCGTTCCACATACTTATGAGCTAACTGCTCCCACATCTTGCCCGCATACTTTGGTATTTATCCATAGCTGGCTAAATAGTAGCGTATATTGGCAACCTGTGATTTCTCGTCTATCAGTAGATTTGCAGTGTCTATCTTATGATTTACGAGGATTTGGTGAATCACAGTCCCAGGTGACATCAGATATAGAACTGCCTCCCACAGACTCTAGTATGGTTAGTTCTGCCTTGGATTCTCTATATTCTCCATCTGCTTATGCTCAGGATCTGGCTGTTCTTCTCCAACACCTGAATATTTCTAGTGCTTGGCTCATAGGTCATTCTTTAGGTGGCACTATTGCTCTGTGGACAGCGGCTCAACAACCTGATTGTGTTCAAGGTGTAATCTGTATTAATGCAGGTGGGGGGATTTATCTTAAAGAAGCATTTGAGCAATTTCGCGCCGCAGGGCAGAAATTTTTACAAGTCCGTCCCCGTTGGCTTTCACAAATGCCCTTGATTGATTTGTTGTTTACTAAAGCTAGTGTATTGCGTCCTTTAGACCGATATTGGGCGCGTCAACGACTCATTGATTTTATTGTCGCTGACCCCGAAGCTGCTTTGGGAACTCTTTTAGATTCTACTACGGAAGAAGAAATTAACTGTTTACCCCAATTAGTCTCCAAACTAAAGCAGCCAGTCTATTTTTTAGCTGGTGCTGACGATAAGGTAATGGAACCCAAATATATCCGCCATTTAGCCAGTTTTCATTGGCTTTTCCAATCTGTTGGCGATAATGTGATTGAAATTCCTGATTGCGGGCATCTGGCTATGTTAGAGCAACCAGAAGCGGTATCTGAGCATATTCGGTTAATTGTTACAATTTTAGGGTTTGCTGTTCGCGGAGCGTGCCGTTAGGCATATAAGTCTTTTCGTAAGGACTAGGAGTTACCGATTCAGTAGGGGCGTATAGCAATACGCCCCTACTGAACCACGTATCCCTGACGGGACCGGAGGGATATAGGAGCGAAGTACACGAAGGAAGAAGGAAGGAAGGGAAGGTTCGACAATTAGTCTTCAAATTTACGCGGTTATTTTTGGTAAAAATGCAAGGGTTTTAAACATCTATTGTCAATAATCTTGCACTTGTTTGGTTATAAAACCCTGCAAACCTTTATCTATCAACCCTTTTGCTTTCTTTTATCCACTAGATAGATTTTACAAATAACCCACGCAGGTGGGTTTTGTCTGTGTAGACGCGATTTATAATCGCCTAATTTCCTTGCAATCCCTTTCTATGCTGTATTAGCAACCCAATCATCATGCCAATACCAACAATAGCAGTAAAGTAAAATAACCCAATCAACCGGATATAAATTGGTGGTGTAATTCCCTCAACTTCCACTAATTGAGCTATCTTCACCGCTGGAAATTGACGTTGAGATTCAGGTAAAGAAATTGCTTCTACTTCTACCTTATGAGGTGAACCATCAAAAAATTGTTCTTGCCATATTAACTTCCCTGCTTGATTAGGAAATCCTTGATAAGCAAACACCGTTAAATTATCTTCTAAAGCAATAGTTTTAATTCGCAATCCGACATCTTTAATAGCTGCTCCGGTGGTGCTATCCTTTACCTCTACCGATAAATTTGCCAATTTTCCTACAGTAGCTAGTTTATCACCTGCAATCTTTATTTCCATGCCCTGAGATTGGCTAATTGATGGGGCAATCTTCTCACTTTTAGAAGAATGTTCATCACCATGAGCTTCCGCAACTTCCGCCGTTATATTAATAAACAATAGAGTCACTATTGCCACTAGAGTTAATGCACTTAACAACAACCGGACTGACTGCGGGGCAATTTCCCCTGCTTTTAATTCCTCTTGTCCACCAATTACCCAACCGCCTAACAAACCAACTGAAAATAAGATAGCTACAATTACAGCAAAAAATTTGTATTTAACCGGATTTTCTCTGACATTCAAATTTAAAGTTTGCTGATAACTTGTAAAAGCATTTGCAACTAAAGGAGAAACATTGACTTGAATTTGATAATTACCACGAATTGGTAACATTTGCTGAAATTCCAATTTACCACTAGGTGTAGCCGCCTCCATTTCTAATAACTTAGTTCCCTCAACCATGGGAAAATCTGTAGTTAATAAAGGATTACGTGGAGGTGTGGAAATCTGCAATTTAATTAAAGCATTTGTTAACAGTTTTCCACTACTGTCAACAGCTTGCAATGTGAAAGAAACCGGAGATTGTTTCCTTTCTGTAGCAGCTTCAAAGGGAAGAATTTTTTCTAAAGATGGATTTGTAGATAGTAATACTTGAGATTGAGGAGTTTGTGAAACTCCTACTAAAGAATATAAAATTGATAAACAAATACAAGCAGCGCTGATAACAACAAACAGGCGATATTTTTTCATGGAAAATATAGTAAATTGCTAGTAAATGGAGTTCAGAATTTAGGTAAACAGCCTAAAATCAAGAACTCCTGAATTCTACTTTACTTTATGATAATTTAATGACAGGCAACACCTAAAGCGTGGTGACGCGCTGAGTGTGTTGTATTATGTGCTGGAGGATAGGTAGAAAACAACACAGTCCAAATCACCAAAGAAGATAACATCATATAAAGTGTTACCTGTACTGGCTTAGAAAGGGTAATACCCGCAGTTTTCTGTAATACTGAAGTAGGAGAAAAAGTAGTCATTTGTGAACTCCCATAAATAGTGGGGCAATTTATCAGATCAAAGTGGATTTTTCTGCTTAGTAACAAAAAGATATTGTTAACACCAGCAGCCATTGTCAAAATCCTAGCACTTTATTCCATTTCCTAGTCTGGAAGCATCATCTGTTGTCTAGTTAACGGTAAATAAACCAATATATCAGGAATAGTCCTGAAAATTATTTTTATAAAGTTATTGACAATAATTCCTAAGTTTTATAGTATACATAAAGCTAATTGCAAATTATTCGCAATTTCCTATATACCCATATCCCGATTAATCTCATGCCTGACAACTTTACACTCAGTAAAGATAAAATCTGGAGTCGTCGCCAACTGCTGAAGCTAGGATTTGCCAGTGCTGGAGTCATGGGTGCAGGGGCAATTTGGCAGATGTTGAATAGCAAAAATTATGCCAGTGTCAGAGTCCCACCAATGGAAATGGCAGCAGCTAATGGTGCTACTAACCCCATGCAGGTGTTACGAGATTTTGATTATGGGACAGTAAAGCAGGAAAATGGGCGCACAGTCCGCGAATTTCAGTTAACTGCTGGTACTTCCACCATTCAGCTTAATAGTGCTGTCTCCTATAACATTTGGGACTTAAACGGGCGGATTCCCGGACCGACACTCCGGGCTAAAGAAGGGGAAAGAATAAGGATACTTTTTCTCAATAATGCTGGACATTCCCATTCTCTGCATTTTCATGGAGTTCATCCCGCTGAAATGGATGGAATTAAACCTATAAGTAATGGTAAAGCGACCATTTACGAATTTGATGCTGAACCCTATGGCGTTCATTTGTATCATTGTCATGTCGCACCTGTAACCCGTCATATTGCCAAGGGTTTATATGGAATGTTTATTATTGATCCGCCTCAGCCTCGTCCACCTGCTGATGAAATAGTTTTAATCATGTCTGGATATGACATAAATGATGATAACCACAATGAATATTATGCTTTTAATGGTGTGCCGCATCATTATATGCACCATCCCATTCAGATTTACCAAAATCAGTTAATTCGTGTCTATATTTTGAATATTATTGAATTTGATCCCGCTGTGACGTTTCACCTTCATGCTAATTTCTTCAATGTTTATCGTTCCGGTATGACCATGACTCCCAGCGAAAAAACAGATGTTTTAACAATGGGTGTAGCCGAAAGACACATTTTAGAATTTACGTTTCGCTACCCAGGTAAGTATATGTTTCATCCTCACCAAGATGCGATCGCTGAAAGTGGGTGTATGGGACAGTTTGAAGTCATACCAACTAAATTAGCGTAAATTATTTAGCGTTTAATTATGGGGGAAAAGAATTTTGCTTTGTTACCCTAACTTAATAATGCAGATCAAAATAATTTATCTATTTTTTCCTGTAAGGCAGGAATTTTGGTGGTGAAATGAATATAAAATATATTACCTTCTGAGTAATTTTTACTAACTTTAGCATAAATATCTTCACTCATTTTTGAAGAATTATGATTAGCAAATAAATTAATCTTGAGATTAGTCGAGACTGAAGGAATAGTATTTTCAGTTGGAGATTCAACTTGAATTTTTGCTCCCTTTTTAGATAGTTCGATCAAACTACCAAAAAAGACGTTACTACCAAGATGTTTGTCTTCTAAAATTGTGTACTGAATGGCAATCGCTTCAGTTAAATTTACAAAATTTTCCTCTTCACTAGGCAAAAAGAGATTATAAGAACCACGAATTCCCTCAATATCATAGATGATAATCGGCTCTTTAACCCCCTTTGCTTGTACTTGATTCTGTCCACGAACAGATACAATTGATCCCGATTCTCTGAGAGTAGATTCAGAAATAAATACCTGACCTCCGATTGTATAAGATTCAATACGATAAGTCAAATTAACCTGACTACCAACAATACCATATTTAGACCTTTTCTCTGAGCCAATATTGCCCACAACCACTAATCCAGTGTTGATACCAATACCCATTTCTAGTTGGGGAAAACCCAGTTTTTTTAATTTTTGATTAACAGTTCTAATTGCTAATTGCATCTTGATTGCACAAGCAATCGCCCTTAAACTATCATCATCTCGTTCCGTTGGTGCTCCAAACAAAACCAAAATCCCATCACCCATAAATTCATTAATGCTTCCCTGATATTGAGTAATAATATCAGCCATACTTTCTAGATAGATATTGAGGATTGTAATCACCTCTTCTGGCGATAAGCGTTCTGATATAGCCGTAAAACCTCGTAAATCTGAAGTCAAAATAGTGATCTTTCTTCTCTCACCACCAAGATGGAATGATTGGGGACTATCGAGTAAATTCGTGACTATCTCATCACTCAAATACCGACCAAATACCTGACGAATCAGGGTATTCCTTTTTTCTAAATCTTCATTTGCATTTGTCAAATCACCAGTACGTTCCCTGACTCGACTTTCTAGCTCTTTTGTGGTTTGATTCAGCCTGTTAATAACTAATGCTAGACCAGATATACCTAATGCAGAAAACCCTGCGAACATAATAGATGCTGTTCCTAAAGTTTTTTTAGTCTGTTCAGTAATTTCATCTAAAGATTGAGTAATAGCTATTACTCCCCTTACATCTCCAACATTCCAGGTTTTCTTCGGACTATTTGGATCAGTATTGTGACAAGCTACACAGCTAGTGTCCATGATTATTGCCTGGGCATATTTCCACAGAGGAGGATTATTATTATTCTCAACCCGATAAAATTCTTTATTTCCAGGATTGTCTCTCAAGTATTTTAGGGCTTCCTCTGCAAATTCATTTTTGGCACGGTCTTTTCTCCATGGGTAAGGATAATCACTATATATGCCAATTCCAGCCCCTTTCTCGTTCTCAGTAATTTGAGTTCCCAGTTCGATGATAAAACTAGCCGGAGGAGGAATACTTCCTTCCGTGAGAAAATAATCATGCCGGATGCTAACATCTTTTATTTTTCCCAAACGAATAACTGCGGCACGACTGTAAAGTTTCCAAGTATTAATAATTGAATTAGCTTGTAGTCGAGAATTTTGAACCGATTGTGACTCTATCAGAGTCTTGGATAGACTAGACATATTGGATAGAGCAACACCTATTCCAATACAAAATAAAATAATTAAGCAAATTACAGTTTGCTTTAAGAAAAGATTAAAAAAATGGTTTTTGAATTTTAAAAACAGCGATGCCATTGGATCATCTCTAATTTATCTAGAAGATATCTAGTTTAATCTAACACGGCTTATATTTATTGTCGTTTTACTGATTAAAATAATATGTATAATTTATTGCAATACCAACCTCCGTCTGGGAGAACCCTTGGGTTCTCTCAAAAAAAGACTCTTCAGGATCAAAACTAATTTGCAATATGCGTAAAAAAGTCAGACTTGAGTAACATGAGATACTTTTTAACTAGATTTTTGTAAAATAGTTGATAATAAATTTCATTTATGCTAGATATTTATTTAGACTTATAAGTAAAATTTACTAATTTAGGAACAAAAATGATCAAATTCCGTTACTTATTTTTATCTATCGCTGCTTGTGCCATGATTTCTCTGAGTTCTTGTACCAGCGATACACCAAAGGCAGATATTCAATCAACACCAAGTACAGTCACGGTTACAGAAACTAGCGCCCATAGCGGTCATGGTGGCAAAGCCAAAATTAATATCAATAATGCAATTTTATCGCAATTAGATAAATTAGAAGCTACATTAGGAATTCCGGCTTTATCAAATAAAATTCAAGCTAACCGTCCCTACGCTAATCCAGCCGATTTAGTCAGCAAAAAAGTCATTACTCAGCCACAGTTTGACAAAATTAAGGATATGGTGACAGTTGAGGAAGTTGTTCTCACAGGTGAAGCTAAAGATATTGACTATATGACAAAATTGGGATTAATGAAAGGACATCTTTTAGTAGCTAAAGAACTATTAGATCAAAATCAACCCAAACAAGCTCAACCCCATATTGGTCATCCAGTTGAAGAGATTTATGTTGATGTTGAAGAACAATTAGAAGAACGGAAAGTTAAAGAATTTAAAAGCAATTTAGTAGGTTTAACTGATTTAGTTAAATCTAATCCCAAGGATGCCAAAATAAAAACTAATTTTATCACTTCTGTGCAAGCTGTTGATAGTGCGATCGCTGTTTTACCAACAGAAGAACGTAGCAAACCCGAATTTGTCCTCCAAGTCATCAACGGTTTACTAGACGCTGCTAACTCAGAATATGGTGCAGCCATTAGTAATGGCAAAATTACTGCCCCCATTGAGTATCAAGATTCTCGTGGTTTTATAGTCTATTCTCAAGAACTATATAAAGGTATTTCTAGCCAAATGATCCAAGAACATCCTGAATCACACAAAGCCATAGATACAGCTTTTGTGGAGTTGGTGAAAGTTTGGCCCACTGCTATTCCCCCAGTGCAAGCAGTTAAAACTCCAGGAGATGTTACCAAGTTAGTGAAAACCATAGAGGAAAATACCCAAAAGGTACGAGGAAAAACTAACACTAAAGCACAAAATTAGTATTTTCACACCATTGGAAGTACAGAATAAGAAGTTTAAAATGGTGAATAAGAGAGAAAATAGTTAAAAATTAAGAGTGAAGATAGTTTGGGTTTTAAAAATCTGAAAAAAGTATAACTGCTCACTTAAAATTGGTAGCTAAATACTCTCCTTATATAATGTTGCTCAACTTAACAACTAATGCAAGAACTCGACCACCAAAAAACCATTGATATTCTCAATTCCATCATGGAATTTGAACTAGCAGGGGTAGTTCGCTACACCCATTATTCCTTGATGGTAACAGGTCCTAATCGTATACCTATTGTGGCGTTCTTCAAAGCCCAAGCCACAGAATCTTTACTTCATGCTCAACAAGTTGGCGAAATTCTTACAGGTTTAGAAGGACATCCTACTTTGAGAATTGCCCCAATGGAAGAAACTTTCAAACATAACGTTAAGGACATATTGCAAGAAAGTTTATCCCATGAAAAGAAAGCTTTGGATATGTACAAAAGTCTTCTAGAAACCGTCAATAATGCGAGTATCTATTTAGAAGAATTCGCTCGTGGTATGATCGGACAAGAAGAGATGCACAATCTCGAACTCAAGAAAATGTTACGCGATTTTAGCTAATAGCTAATAGTAGGGGTTTAGCAAGAGCTTCACAAGTGTCAACTTAACGTAAAATTCATGGATCCCCTCGGAATCAATTCCCAGTCTAATAGCTAAAGTTGTCTTTTGATGACTAAATATCCCGAAAATCTTTAGTCTACTTCAGTAGACTTTGGTTATTAGCCCTGAAATATGGTTTACGCCACGCTACGCTATCATTTCTGGGCGGGTGTGGAAGCCAACGGATAAGTAGGGGCGTATTGCAATACGCCCCTACTGAGGTTGACACCAATGAGCATTGCTAAACCCCTACAGAAGTCAGGAGCAATTTACCAATAACTAATAAATATGAATTTTAGTACCGCTTTACCTACTTTTGTAATTACCCTCAGAGAAGGCGTAGAAGCCACTTTAGTTGTGGGAATTGTCCTCGCGTTATTAAAAAAAGCCAAACAATCTCGGCTTAACTCTTGGGTTTATGCTGGTGTTGTTGTCGGGATTATTGTTAGTGCTTTAATCGGGATTTTATTTACGGGGATCATTAAATTCTTAGGATCTATTAATCCTCAATATACCTCTGTAGTTGAGCCAACATTAGAAGGTGTATTTAGTATTTTAGCAATCGTTATGCTTAGTTGGATGCTTATCTGGATGACAAAACAAGCCAGATTTATGAAAGCACAAGTTGAGGGAGCAGTTACCGACGCACTAGGAAAAAACTCAAATGCTGCTTGGGGAGTTTTTAGTTTAATTTTAGTTGCCATTGTCCGCGAAGGTTTTGAAACAGTTCTCTTTGTTGCCGCCAACTTTCAACAAGGTTTATTACCCACTTTAGGCGCACTCGCTGGTTTAGCTACAGCCGCAGCAATTGGTGTTTTGTTATTTAAATGGGGCGTGAAAATTAATATTCGCCAATTCTTCCAAGTCATGGGCGTTTTATTAATATTAATTGTTTCTGGATTAGTGGTTTCTGGTTTACAACATTTTGATGAAGCTACAGCTAATTTAGCTCTGAGTAGTCGTTCTTCCGAAAATCTTTGTTTCTATTATGAACACTTTACCAGAATTCACTCTTGTATCTTAGGTCCAATAGTTTGGAATACTGAAAAAATCCTATCTGATGAACAGTTTCCCGGCATCATTCTCAAATCCTTATTTGGTTATAGGGACAAAATTTATATTGTTCAAGCTGTAGGATATTTCATATTTCTTACCACTATTGGTAGTCTATATTTCCGCAGCATTGCAGGTGGAAATAATCAAACTACCAAAAATAAAGTCATGACTACTACCGCAGGGCGAAATTAGAAATTAAACTCTATAGCGGTTATAAGGGAAATGCCGAAAACCCTTGAAGATGTAGCTTCCTAAGTCAGCTACATCTGTGCTTTAGACAAGGGATGAAGGCTAGAGGCTTTCCTTTATCCTGCATTGACATTAATTTAAAAATTTGAAATTATTTCAAATTTTAATCCATATTCGTGAGACAATTAAATTGTCAGCAAAGACATTAAAAACCTACCGGGGGACTCTCGGAAAGTTACGCTTGTCAGAGATGATTCTGCCAGTAATGGCAAACAGGATCAGGGCAAGAACCCAAATATTTAAGGCAATGCCTGAAGCTGGGATAACTGAGAGATATAGACTGAAACTCTCTATAGAATCCCCGCGTCTTTAGACCGGGGAGTGTCAAAGCCCTTGATGTAATACTATTGAGGGCGGGGTTTCCCCCTGACAAGTGTAGGTTTTTTACATTGTCTTGAGGACAAGACAAGGCAGACAAGGTGACAAGGTGACAAGGGAGGAAAACCG
Source organism: Dolichospermum sp. DET69 (assembly GCA_017355425.1). Lineage (NCBI taxonomy): Bacteria > Bacillati > Cyanobacteriota > Cyanophyceae > Nostocales > Aphanizomenonaceae > Dolichospermum > Dolichospermum sp. DET69. The sequence goes on along the minus strand of CP070233.1, from coordinate 4,010,574 downwards.
GACAAATGAATGGATGATTAGTAACAAAACAACCCATGAATTGAGTATTTTGTGGATAAAATCCTCCTTGTCTACTATCCTTCCTTGTCTTCCCGGTCTGGCCTTTACAGAGAATATTAAAAACCTACACCTGTCAGGGGGTTTCCCCGCCCCTACAGGCTTTGCGATTTACTGAATGTATCTCACAAAGAGTGCATACCGTTATAAAATATAACTAGATTGGAGGTTAATACAAGTCACTGACTCAACCCTAAAGGGATTGAGCTTGTAAAGAACAAACTTTACAACACAAGCAGCGACTAGCCCATTGAGACTAATCCTGATACGCACTTCCGAATACTTCCCCAGTATGGCTTACGCCACGCTACGCTATCGGATTATCTGCAAGACTGTTTGTTAAGTCGTTGGTTAAAGACAAGACATTTTGGATTAGTTGGGCGAGGGGACTTGAACGGGTTTGCTGGTTCCCGGGATTATATCCATTCAAAAATCAGCATTTAAATACCACAGTGAATAAATTCACTCGTGTCGCTTCCCTCTCACCGGCTAAAGCCACTGAGTTTCCCGCATACCGCGAGGTTTTATGACACAAGAATTAATCAACCTCAGAGATAGTATTTTACAAGGACGTTACGCAGATGCCTTAGCAATTGTAGATGACTTAGAAGGAATGAGTAAAAAGGCGATTATCCGGCAAATTAGATCCTTCCTCAAAATTCTCTTAATACATTTAATTAAGAATCAAATAGAACAGCGATTCACAAATTCTTGGATTGCTTCTATTCGGAATAGTATCCGAGAAATTCAAGATGTGAATCTCAAAGAGAATAAAAAATCCTATTACATCAATCAAGATGAATGGGAAAATTTCATCGAAGAGGAAGTTATAGAAGATGCCATAGCTGATGCCAGCTTAGAAGTGATGAATGGCAAATATAATCAAATTCAATTAGCTGGCATCATAGATAGAATCGATTTAATGCACACAACTTTAAAGTTTTTAACCCTAACTTACATCTATTCACCAAAAGAGTTACCCGCAATTATTACAGAAACATTAATTCACCTCTCTGATGGTGAAGATTAGCAAGCAGGGAAAAGGTAAAATTCTTCCTGCTCCCTATTTCCTCTACTTCAACACCTGAAAAGTCGAACTAATTACAGGCCCTGATATTTCAGAAAGAGGTGAGACTGCCTTGGGGTGCATGGGAGTAGTGTTGGTCAATACTGCTATCAGTTGCAATAAAAATGTAATAAAAGCCGCTTGTATAAGTTTTTCTAGCATCATACCCCTCACTTTATTTATATGGATGGGACTTCCATAGGAACTTGTTATTCTAAATACACTTTGTGTTATTGATTTATCGGATTCGGTGAATATGATTTGAGAATAGCTCAGAAATCTGTGAAAGAATGTGATCTATATCTCTCTTTATATGTACCTAAGAACCTAGACGTTTTATTTTCTGAAAAAGTGTCCTAAAAACCCAAATTTGTTTTTAAATCCCTGGAAATATCTCATTGTTTTACTCCAGTCACTCCATTATCAATAACCGTAAAAATACTGATATTTAGGTAAAATATGTTTTTTGGACTAGCTTTCGCTTTCTCTCTTCACCCTGCTTGTTTCAATGTTAATTGGCAATTTCAACACAATCAGCCATTGTCACCGATAGAATAAATGAAAAATAGCTAAAAACACACTAAATGATTCCTATCGTTATTGAACAATCCGGCCGAGGCGAACGCGCCTTTGATATCTATTCACGGCTGTTGCGTGAGCGGATTATTTTTTTGGGAGAACAGGTTGATAGCAATCTAGCTAACTTGATTGTTGCCCAACTGCTATTTTTAGATTCTGAGGACGCGGAGAAGGACATATATATGTACATTAATTCTCCTGGTGGTTCAGTAACAGCGGGAATGGGTATTTTTGACACCATGAAGCACATCCGCCCCGATGTCTGTACAATTTGTACTGGATTGGCGGCAAGTATGGGAGCTTTTCTCCTTAGTGCTGGGACAAAGGGTAAGCGCATGAGTTTACCCCATTCCCGGATTATGATTCACCAACCTCTCGGTGGCGCTCAAGGACAAGCAACTGATATTGCAATTCAAGCCCGGGAAATTTTGTATCACAAACAGCGGCTGAATGAATTTCTTGCTGAACATACTGGTCAACCATTTGAGCGGATTTCTGAGGATACGGAACGTGATTTCTTTATGTCTCCCGCCGAAGCCAAAGAATATGGTTTGATTGACCAAGTAATTGACCGTCATGCCGCAGGTAGTCGTCCTATGGCTCTAGTTTAGTTATTAGTCAGTGGTCAGTGGTCAGTGGTAAAGAAAAAACAACTAACAACTGACAACTAACCACTGACAACTGACAACTAACCAATCTAAAATCCCGCAATTGGATCTGGTTGAGATTTGAGATAAGTGAGAAAATTCCGTAATTCTTCTTCACTGAGTAAAGAACGCCCTCTTTTACTGTAAGTTTTGACTAGATAATCTTTTCCTTGTTCTGGTGTCCAGCCTAATCGCTCGATTTCTACATCTGTTTGGGCAATGACATCAGATAAATTTACTGGTTCATTATGTCTTTTCTTTTTACCGACGGCTGACTGGACACCAGTATCCTCATAAGGGGTATAACTCCGAGGGGTGAATGGTGTGACATTACTAGGAGGGACTTCTGATAAGGGTGGATACTCTGGTTCTTGGAGAGGAAGTGTTTCTGGTGTTGTAACTTTAGTATCAATTTTCTCTTCTAGGAAAGGTGGTGTATATATCTCTGTGTTGTTGACAGAAGGAACAGGTTTTGATTCCTGTAGACTAGGTTTTATTGGTGGTGGAGCAACCAATGGTAAGGCAGATTTTGTGACTTCTTCTGGTATATTCTTGATCCCCAACACTGTCAAAGCTCTATTTCTGGCTTGGTCTTCTGCTGCTTCTACTGTTTCTGCTCCGGCGATCCCCGTTGCCCGGGTGATACCTTCTAGTTGAATACTAACACGGACGATATATTTCCCTTGAAAAATTTCTATTAATTCTGAGATAATACTGCCTTTGGGGTACAAGCTCTGAAATTGCGCCAACATGATGCTTTCAACCATTTTTATTTAAATTCTCGCAATAATTTAAGTTGCTAGTCAGGGAAAAGGGAGCAACTGACAACTAACAACTGACCACTGACTGATACTAGCAGTTGCTTAGAGCAAATTTTCGTCTTCTCTTAAATGCTATACTAATTAACCAATTAGATATCTAGAAGTATTTTTAAAGAAGTGCGCTCTAAATCTACAATAATAAAGATAAGGTTCGCCCTCATGGCCTGTGTTTTACTGATTACCTAATTGTTACCGATTCTACATTATAGGAGAATTGGGTTTTTCGGCAGTTTCTCCTAGTTAAAACTTGGATGCTAATGGCGTGGAATTACCTTGGTTTAACGCCACGCTAACGCGAAGGTTCTAAACAACAAAACACCTGTGGTTAGGTCAGTCTGTAGTTTTTGGGTAATATAGAGAGTTCTTCAAACCAAGTCTCTCATTCACCCCTGATCTAAATTACCTAGTGGTTAATCGTTGAGTATCAGGAAGGAGTGCATGGTGAAAATTGTTTAGAGCCACGCAAGCAAACGCTGAGATTGCCGTGCAGTGCGAAGTTGGAGTAGGGGATTCCTCCATTGGTGTCAACTTAAGTAAGGGCGTATTGCAATACGCCCCTACTCATCCGTTGACTTCCACACCCGTGGTGGGAATCAATTTCCTGTCTAATAGCTCAAGTCCACGCTTAGTGGACTTGTGGAATTTTCCAAGTGTTTAGTCATCAAAAGACAACTTTGGCTATTAGCAAAGAACTTGAGTTCCTTGCGGGATCTAGGTTTTACCTTAAGTTGACACGAATGGGGATTCCTCCTACTGCTACTTTACAGTAACCGCAACTATCGCTAAGTCTACGTGAGTTTATCAGTAGCCTTGCCTTTTCTAGGAAACACTACGCAAAGGCGAAATTCCTACAGCAGTAAGTGTCTGTAGGCTGTGGGGGGATACAGTGAAGAACCAGATTTAACAAAAAATGATGTTTTGACCAAAGGTCGGTTCACTGCATGGAATTTTCAATCGCTACACTTCTTGCCAATTTTACAGATGATAAATTGGTGGCTCGTAAAGTTCTAGAAAAGAAACTGGGTTGTGAGGATGAAGAAAGTCTAGAAAAACTACAAATTACTTTGGATGTACTGGAAAAAATTGGGCTTTTGGTGAAGGAACGGGGAAAATACCGCCGCATCACCGAAGAAGGCTTAATTGAGGCTAAACTCCGCTGTTCTAGTAAGGGCTTTTGCTTTGCGATTCAAGATAGTGAAGGCTCAGAGGATATTTACATCCGTGAAAGTCATTTGAGTAATGCCTGGAATGGCGATCGCGTTTTAGTCAGAGTCCTCAAGGAAGGTAGTCGTCGGCGATCGCCAGAGGGTGAGGTCAAGTTGATTATGGAGCGGTCTAATCACACCTTACTCGCCAGAATTAAGCAGGTAGAGGGAGGTTTTCGGGCTGTTCCCTTAGATGACAGATTGCTGTTTGAACTGAAACTGCAACTCAACAGTATGAAGTTGGAAGAAGCCATTGATCACTTGGCTCATATAGAAATCCTCCGTTATCCCCTAGCACAATATCCCCCATTGGGTCGAGTGGTGCAAATCCTCGGCAGTGATGCTGAAGCCGCAGCGGATATAGATTTGGTAACTTGTAAACATGACTTATCCCGAACTTTTCCCGATTCTATCCTCGATGCAGCAGCCAAGTTACCCAAGAGACTGCTAAAGGCAGACCTGAAAAATCGTCTAGATTTACGTGATGTTTTTACCTTCACTATTAAGAGTGTTAACAGTGATGAGTCCGTAGTAGAAAATGCCTTTAGCGTCGAAAAAACCACCGCTGATCATTGGCAATTACTATTTCACATTACGGATGTTGCCCACTATATCCAAGCAGATGAAGCTCTAGACCGGGAAGCACTCAAGCGCGGTAAATCAGTATATCTAGGAGAATTATTACTGCCGATGTTGCCAGCAGTGGTAACAGAACGTTGTTCTTTAGTCCCTGGTAGCGATCGCTTGGCTTTCTCATGCATCATTACCATTAACCCCCAATCAGGAGAAGTGGTGGAATGGGAAATTCAACCTAGTGTAATTAATGTAGATGTAGCCGTCAGTCAAGTAGAAACACAAAGCATCCTTGCCAGTGAAACCACCAAAGTAGCTGCTGCGGCCCAAGAGAAATTACAAGATTTGCAGACTTTGGCTATTGCTGTTAAAGAGGTACGTCTACAGCGGGGCAGCTTACGGTTAAATCTTCCACCCAGCCATAACCCCTACTATGACGAAGGATCAATGGGATCTGTGGTGGTTAATGACTTACCTGGGCGACGCTTGTTCACTGAGTTAGTAATATTAGTTAATCAACTCATGGCTGATCACCTCAGCGCCTTGGGTGTTCCCAGTTTATGGCGAGTTCAAGGCACACCTGATCCCGAAGATGTTCAGGAAATGCTCAAACTGGCCGTTAATTTAGGTGTGGAATTAGGGCTAGATCCAGAATTGGAGATCCAACCCCTGGATTATCAACATTTAACAGGAGCTTTTGCCGATTCTCCATCAGAACAAGTTCTCACCTATTTGCTACAGGATACTCTCAAGCCTTCTGTCTACAGCACCACCAAAAGTTCTCACTTTGGACTGGCTCTATCGCAATATGTCCACATCACTGCTCCCTTGCGTCGTTATCCAGATATTCTCTTGCAACGGGTGTATCAAAACTTAATAGAACACGGGCGCGATCGCCGGAATACCCGCGTCAAAGATCGGATTAACCTCCGTCATTCAAATTGTCACGAAGAAATTAATTGGAACGTTCTCCCCCCAGAACTCCAGCAAGAACTCCAAAGTGACTTAACCAGAGTTCTAGTCCAAATTAACGACCGGGAAAAAGAAGTTCAAGAAGCTGAAGCCGATTTAGCCGGACTCCAAAAAGCCTCCTTGATGAAACAACGCATTGGCGAAGTATTTCCAGGGGTAATTACTGGGGTTCAGTCCTACGGTTTCTTTGTGGAAATTGAAGTTCCCATAGAATCGCCCATAGAAGGCAATCTAGCTAACACCTTACGGGTAGAAGGACTAGTCCACGTTAGTTCCCTCAAAGATGATTGGTATGAATATCGTGCCAGACAACAGGCTTTATTTGGGCGGAAAAATCGGGCTTCCTACCGACTAGGCGATAGTTGTATGGTGCAAGTCAAGAGTGTTGATTATTACCGTCAACAAATTGATCTTGTTACCGTTGGTGCTGACGGTTTACCCAAAACCATGAGCGCGACTAGTAGCAATGAGGAGACAGAAGAAATTTATTCATCCAATAAAACCGATAGCTTGCGTGGTGTTCGCGGTAGTAGGCCGGAGACATCAGCCACATCTTTTGATCGAGAACCATATCATGAAGAATAGTCCTTTGTCAGTTGTTCGTTGCTGTAAACCACTGACCACTGACCACTGACCACTGACTAATCACTAATGACTAATAACAACAAACCTTTAATCCTGGGCGTAACAGGTGCATCCGGTCTAATTTACGCAGTTCGCGCCCTCAAATTCCTCTTGGCAGCAGAATATCAAATTGAACTGGTGGCATCTAAATCAACTTACACGGTTTGGCAAGCAGAACAGGAAATCCGAATGCCAGGAGAACCTGATAAACAGGAACAATTTTGGCGAGAACAAGCGGGAGTTCCTTCCCAAGGTAAACTTCGCTGTCATCCTTGGAGTGATGTTGGTGCTGGTATTGCCAGCGGTTCTTTCCGCACAGTGGGGATGATTATTATTCCTTGTAGTATGAGTACAGTTGCTAAACTCGCTGGGGGGCTGAGTTCCGACTTACTAGAACGAGCCGCAGATGTGCAAATTAAGGAAGGGCGTAAACTGGTAATTGTCCCCAGAGAAACCCCTTTTAGTTTAATTCATCTGCGGAATTTAACGACCTTAGCAGAAACTGGCGTGAGAATTGTCCCCGCTATTCCTGCCTGGTATCACAACCCTCAAACCATTGAGGATTTAGTTGATTTTGTTGTTGCTCGCGCTCTGGATCAATTGGATATTGACTGTATACCAATTGAACGATGGCAAGGTCATCTTTGAGAAATTAAAAATTAACAATTAAACATTAAAAATGGAATAACTAAGTCTTTACAGCACTTCCTTTGTGTTATGAGGTACAAGAACCCCACCCCCAACCCCCTCCCCGCAAGCGATGAGGGGGCTAAGATATACCTCATAAGAGCGAAAACCGCTGTAATTGTTAATTGTTAATTTTAGAAGCTATGACTTTACTAGTATATTAAGCTGCTAGTACCGCAGGGCAGAATTTAGAATTTAGAATGAATACAGCATCAGCTTTTCACAGATTCGGAATGGTTCATTAACTTATGCCGGACTGTACTAGTTAGATAAAGAGGTTGAAGGCATTGGAATTCTTAAATATTTATGGCTATAACTCGCTTAATTATATTACTAACAGTATTGCTAGGACTAATATTATTGTTAGTTCAAAATTTGTCACCCTCAGTCCCAATAGTATTTGTGGGAATGCGGACTCTACCCTTACCATTAGCATTGTGGATTTTATTGAGTATTACTGCTGGTATTTTCACATCTCTAATCATTACCAGTTTGTTAAGATTTGCTACTTCCTTAAGTCCACAAGAACAGCAAGCGATACCCAAATCAATTCCGACTCCACCCCGTGTCAGACAAAATACTCCACCGCCTAAAAGTCCTCCACCCTCAGTTAATCAAGTTGATGATGAATTTGATGATTGGGACACAAATCGGAATCAAGATGATTGGAATGATGAGGAAAATTCCGCATCAGTAGAAGAAACTTCTCCAAGTCAACAAAGTTCTCGTTCCCGTAGTAGTTCGGTTTATTCCTACAGTTCCCAAGAACCGAAAAATACTGCTGTGGGTAAAACTGAATCTGTTTATGATGCTGATTACCGGGTAATTATTCCTCCTTCCCAAAAATCAGGCAAAAATCAAGCAACGGATGATGATGACTGGGATTTTTTTGAAGATGATGATTTTGAGGATGATGACGAAAATAAACCACAGAAACGCTAATTTAAGCTGAGTTGACACTCCCCTGGCTAAAGCCGAGGGGATTCTACATTCATCGTCAAAACTTGGCTTTTCCAGGTTTGCACCAAGTAGAGTAGTGGCTTCAACTCCTGTAGCGTTAATTTGGGGATGCCCTCCCCTATTTTTTGCAAGCTCAAGAATGTTAATTGCGGCGTTTGTATCTCTGTGCAACTCACATCCACAACTACAATTATGGGTACGAGTTGATAAAGATTTTTTGACAATTATGCCACAACTAGAACATTTTTGAGAAGTGTAATGTGGTGCTACAGCTATAGCAATTTTGTCAAATTTAACCGCAAAATATTCAATCCATTGCCTAAACAAATACCAACTAGCGTCACTAATTGATTTCGCTAAACAATGATTTTTTACCATATTTGAAACCCTTAAATCTTCGTAGGCGACTAAATTCATGTATTTAGTTTCTTTTTGTATGCTTGAATGGCTCTGCGAATACTTGGGATAGAAACACCATATCTTTCAGAAAGCTCTTTAACCGATAATTTTGATTCGACGCTATACTTCCCAACAGATAACTGTTCTTCACCGCTTAAACGTTTAGGTCTTAAATCTTCAGCAAAACCCCATGTTTTCCCGCTGAGTATATTACTAATAGACATCTTATCAACTTTATAAAGTCTTCCTAACTCAATAGTATTAAGTCTTTTTTCTAAAAAAAGATTTCTAATTTCTAATGCTTGCTGCTCATTTAATTTTGCATTTCCATTATTTTCGCCTGTCCATTTTCTCCCATTTAATATCTGTTTTTGGATAGCTAACGAGGCTGTTTCCGTAGTAAAACCTATTGAGCTTTTATCCATATTGTAGCCAATAGATGGCTTATAGGGTTCTAACTCTTGTAAATATTTTTCTTCTAGTTTCACCAAACACGCTTTATCTTCGACACGTAAAAATATCTCAAATATAAAATTATTCTCTCCATATTTTAACCAAGCCCGCCTTAAAACAGAATCTTTATGGTGTTTTACACCTCTTCTTAATTCTGAGAGATGGACGCTGTAACGTGTGTACAAATTGCTGGCTCTACCAAGATAAAACTTATTGTTAATAATATTTACAATCTTGTATATTCCCGAAAAACCTTTTACTGAGTAAGGTTTTATCTCGAAGCCATTTTCGATTATTTTCATCAGCAGTAAACAAAATCAATACATTTATTATAGCACCTCTTGCGTTAGATTTGACTACGCAACGCGCTATTCTCTTAGCGTGTTCTATACGTTGCCTACTTACTTTTAAGTGTTTTTTAGCGTAAAGTTTTCTAGCTTTTTTTCTACCACTAGAACCTTTCCGCTTTTTGTAAATCCGTCTTTGAGAATGCTTAATTGATTTTTCAGCCTTTCTCAAAAACTTAGGGTTAGGTTCGTGATGCCCGTTAGAGTCAGTGTAAAATGACTCAATACCAACGTCTAAACCTATGTCCACACCCGTTCTCGGTTGAATATCTACAACATCAATGCCGATACAAAACTGAGCATAATATCCATCTGCACGACGGATTAAGCGCACTCGTTTAATGTCTTTAAGTTCGTAGGATTGAATATCCCATTTACCTAATAATTTGAGTTCACCAATCCCTTTTTTGTCGGTAAAGGTGATACGCCGCTTGGTTTTGTGTAGCTTCCATCCCGATGTTTTATATTCAACGGAACGGCAATCTTTCTGAAATTGAGGGAATCCTTTTTTGCCAGATTTATTAGATTTACAGTTGTCGTAAAACCTTGATATGGCAGACCAAGCCCTTTCTGCGGCTGATTGTACAGCCATTGAGTTTAACTCAGCAGTAAAGGGAAATTCCTTCCGAAGTTCAGTAGAGTATTTATTAAGAGCAAACTTATCAATTTTTAGCTCACGCGGTGCATCCATCCAATACCTAATTGCTTTATTCCGAACGAATTGGGTAGTCCGAATTGCATCGTCTATCGCGTTATATTGAGGCTGTTTACCTTTAATTTTGGACTCTAAGACTATCATTACTTTGTTTCCTTTCGACCTGTTTATAATATAACATAGATAGGAAACAGATAGGAGACAAGATGAAGACTGAATATATAAGAATTAGAACGACACCGCGCAGATCCCATAAACTAAAGTTATTAGCCGAACAAAAAGAATATTCTGTAACAAGACTAATAGAAGATTGGATAGACAGTCTGCCAGATCCGGTGTCAATGCAGGATAAATCCTGCACCTAGCCTTTATCCCTTGTCTAAAGCACAGATGTAGCTTCCTAAGTCAGCTACATCTTCAAGGGTTTTCGGCATTTCCCTTATAATTAATAATTTTGCAGGAGAAAAATACTGGTGATTAATGTATTAAAAGGCGTTAACCTCTATTTAGTTGGCATGATGGGAGTTGGTAAGACAACAATAGGAAAGTTACTAGCAGAGGAAATTGGTTATAGATTTGTAGATACAGATGAAGTCATAGTCAAAGCCGCAGGTAAATCTATTAATGAAATATTTGCTGAAAATGGTGAAGCGGAGTTTCGGCAATTGGAGAGTGATGTTTTAGCTCAAGTTTGTGCCTATACTAAATTGGTTATAGCTACTGGTGGGGGTATTATCATGCAGCAGCATAATTGGAGTTATCTCCATCATGGTTTAATAGTTTGGTTAGATGTTCCAGTACAAATAATATTACAGCGGTTAGCGGAAGATGATACAAGACCGCTTTTGCAAGATGATCCTGAAAGTAAATTGCGATCGCTTTTAGAACAACGTCAACCCATGTACTCCCAAGCTGACTTACATATTACTATTAACGCCGCTGAAACACCAGAAGAAATTGCCACACGCATCTTAGCCACAATTCCCAGTATTCTCAAAACGCCATAATTCTTTCTTTTTGTCAATGGAAAAGGGAAAATTACCAATATTTGCGGTGATTTTTACTATGTAGGACTAATATTTGATTTTCAAAATGTCCGTAGGGTGCGTTAGCGCCAGCCTAATGCACCACTTATCTAACCTAGGGTGCGTTACGGCTATGCCTAACACACCCTACAAAGATTACAAATACTTAAAGTTTTCAAAATTCAAATACTATTGCTATAGTTCAAGTGAAATAGTTTCTTTTCTCTGTGTCCTCTGCTGTCAGTTAAAAAAAGAGTTCAAGACTTAACTCAACCGTATTTGTTGATGATTCTATCTACAAAAAGGCATAGAAAGCGGGTAATTTCTTGTCAAAAGAAAGATGCAGAATTGCCATATTAAGAGTTGAATTGAATCTATATTCTCTAGTTATCCTCGCTGTGGATAAAATATATGACTATATTGGCTCTTGATGAACTCAAAAATTTAGTCCAAAATTCTCAGTATCCATGTGTTTCTCTCTATCTACCTATGGAAAAAATAGGGGGAGATACTCGGCAAAATCCGATTCGGTTTAAAAATTTAATTCGAGAAGCTGAAAGTCGTTTAGATGAACTCGGTTTACGCCATGCTGAGACTGTAAATTTGCTGCAACCAGTCATGGAATTAGACAACACTGATTTTTGGGAAAATCAGGTTCAGGGATTAGTAATTTTTACTTCCCCAAATCTATTTCGTTACTATTGTTTACCAATTTCTTTTCCCCAATTAGTGGTTGTTGGCAAGAATTTTCATATCAAACCCTTACTAAATCTGATTAATAATGATGGAAAATTCTATATTTTGGCTTTAAGTCAAAAGAATGTCAAATTTTACTCAGGTACGCGCTACCAACTTCATGAGGTAGAAGTAGAAAATATGCCTCATAATCTGGCTGAAATTCTCCTAGAAGATGAATTTCAAAAAGGCGTACAGCACCGAATTGGCATAGCTAGAGGTGCAACTTCTGCTGCTCAACATCCTGGTTCTGTGCATGGACAAGGTAGTCCAGATCGGGAGAAACATGAAGAAGATATTTTACAATTTTGTTATGCTGTTGATAGTGCATTACGTGAAAAATTGCGAGGTAAAAAAGCACCTTTAATATTAGCAGGAGTGGAATATTTATTACCAATTTACCGCCAGGCTAATACTTATCCATATTTACAAGAAACTGGTATTTCTGGCAATGCAGAAACACTAAAAACAGAAGAATTAAATCATGCAGCCTGGGAAATTGTTGCCCCTTTATTTCAACAAGAATATCGAGATTTAATGGCTATTTATTTGCAATTGGCTGGGGAAGAAAGTAGCAAGGTTGCCAATGATATCAAAGCAATTATTCCAGATGCTTATTATCAAAGGATTGATACTTTATTTGTGCCTATAAAACAACATATTTGGGGTAAATTTGATTTAGAGAACTCTACAGTTGATTTACATCCAGAAGCAGAACCAGATGATGAAGATATGTTAGATTTTGCGGTGATTCATACCATTTTAAATGGTGGTAAAGTTTATACTCTTGAACCAGAAGCAATGCCTAGTGGAGTTAAAGTAGCAGCTATTTGTAGATATTAAGTATCTACAAAAACTTCATACCCAGATACCTGATTTCTTAGAGAATTTAGGTATCTATAATTGAAGTTACAACACAACTTTTAAAGCTTGCTTAATAATATCTATATAATCCTCTACTTGATAAAGCCGATAGGCAATTTGATCAATTTGATTTTTAATTTCAGTTTGTCTGAGTAAAACTGTTTCTAAGTCTGATCTACCAACTTCTTGCTCAACTCTTTTTTCAATTACTTCTAAAGCACGAAGATTACTAAATCTATCTTGATCATATCTATTTACTTTCAGAACATCAAAAGTAATATTAACTAAGTTTCCTATTTCGCTTGATAATTTTCTTTTACGACGGAAAGATGAATCAAATTCAGTTAAATAAATTAATCTTGCTAACATATATCTCCGTAGATGAGGGTTACGAATCTTAACATTAGCTATTTCTATCCATTTCCTATCCCCTTCTTGCCAATCTTCGTCATCAGTCACTTCTCCCCAAATAGCATATCCATTTGTATTTGGTTCAATCCTTAATTCTAGTAAATGTCCTTCTTGATTTGCATTGGGACTTTCCCATTCAATATCAACAGCATAATCACTAGATAATTTATGATATTCATTTAATGATACTTCTTTATGAGGAATCGCGGAAGTTTTAGACTGGTAAGTTGTGACAATTTGATAGCGACTTTGCCAAATATCATGAGCTTCTCGACTTAACCTAGCTAACTCTTGATAGTCAGAATTATTTTCTTCATTAAATTGGGGAATTGGTAAATCACCAACTTGATTTTCAAAATACTCAAACATTCCTTTTCCCGTTAGTTTTCCAATTCCACCCAATGCACGATAGCGAAACTCTAAAACTTTGGAGTTGAGTAAAGAACAAATACAAAAAAGAATATTAACATCAATATTTTCACCTTTTACATAAGCAGCCACATCACTTTTGAAACCAAAAATTCCATATTCATCAATAAAAAATTTATTAGCATTAGCTCTACGAGGAAATAGAATTTTTGCATCTCTCATCCCATAGCGTGGACGATGAAGATGAAACCATTGATAATGACTGGTTTTATTTTTGTAAACATCTCTATTTTCTAATTCCAACTGATTTTGCTGTAAATATTTTTGTACAGATAGAGGCAATTCTTCCCATTCAGTTTGATGAGTATAATATAAAATTTGTGTTTCTGGTGGTTCACAACCATAGGAAATAATAGAAGAAATAGAAACTCGTTGTAAGTAATAATTATCTGGAAACTTGTTTATAAATTCTCCTTCAAATATAGCATCACGTCCTGTAGTGATACCTTCTGTATAATGTACAGAATCCATTTCTCTTAGTTTTATACCTTGAGAATCAATGATTGCAAAAATTTCATTATATGGAGATATTTGCCAACGATGATCATTTAAGTTAGCTTGTGTAATATCTACCTGAGTTACACCTTGGGTTAAACTTAAAGAACAATCATCACTTACAAAATTTTCTTTAACAGCATCAATATCTAATACATAAAAAGCCGTAAAAGTATCTTCTGGTTGGGGAGTTTTTCTTTGAAATTCAAGAATGCAGGTAGCAATTCCCGCTTTAAAGACTTGATAACCTAAGAAATCAATAATATTAATTATTTTCGTGTTTTTACAAATAAAGTCTCGTAAACTTCTAGATTTATCACCTTGAATAAAGGCGCGAGAAATGATAAAACTTAAATAACCATCTTCTTTTAAAATCTCCCACCCTTGACGGAAGAAATAAAATAGAATATCAGTCTTATCGGTGTAAATATCAGAATAAGCATATTTTAACCATTTCAATTCTAATGCACCTCTACCAAAGGTTGAGTCAACATTAAAATAAGGAGGATTACCGATGATCACACAAAAGCCTCTTTCTGATTGTGGTAATCTTGGATCAAAAATATGCGAAAACTCAACCTCCCAATTAAATGGACGTTTTATAATCACTTCTTCTTGAGCAGTAGCTAAACTCATCAATTCAGACTTAACTCTTGCTAATTCAGCAGATGTCCAATTTTCTAAGGTTTTTTCAATATTAGTATCTTCTGTAATTAATTCTCGAATTAGTTCTATTTCTTCTGCTTCAGCTTCTCTATTTTTAATTAAATAAACTACAGAATTGATACTTTCATCACTAGCAAAAAAAGCAGTTAAAACAGCATTTATTTCTTGATTAATTACTGCAATTTCAGTCTCTAAATTGCTAACTGCTTGATTTATTTCGATTTCAGTTTGGCTAGTATCTCTAGCAATTTTAGCTAAATCTGCGACTATTGATAATTGCTCAGAAAAAGGTGCTAAATTAGCAGGACTATGAATTAAGCTATCTCCCACGCGAATATTTAAAGTCAGTGCTGGTAAGTGAGAATAGATAGAACCATTGCGTCTACCATATTCTCCTGGACGCGCACGTAATAATCTTGTCCATAGTGATAATTTTGCTAATAATACTGCTTGGGGATCTCGATCTACTCCATGCAGCATTTTTACTAGAATTTGTTCTTCAGGATTAATAATTGATTGTACTGATACATGAGTAAATAAATCAAAGTTATCGGGAATTTTAGTTGTTTGACAAGCTTGATTATAACGTTTAATTTCTGTTAATAAATAATCAAATGCACCTAATAAAAATGAACCTGAACCACAAGCAGGATCAAGAACTGTAATTTCTAAGACTGATTTTGCTACTATGTATGCTTGTTGTAATTCACCTATTTCTAGTAATTGAATAGCTTGATCAATTTTAGGTTTAACTAATGGCTGTAAAGTTTGATTAACAATCCTCTGAACTATATAGTTAGGAGTATAAAAAATCCCTTCTTTTTTGCGAGTTTTTTGATTTTCTAAGATTTGGATAACATCGTTAACAACAATCAATTGATGAGCGAGAAATTGTTCATAAGCTGTCCCTAATATATCCTGTGTTAAAGTTGTAAAATCATAGTTATAAATTGAGCGGTAATTAGCTAATGTTCCTGTAATGGCATAAAGTATACCTTCCTGTGGCACTGCATTAATAACAATGATAGATTCTAAATATTCAACATCAATCATTAATTCATCAATCCAAGAAGGTTGAAATAATTCGGTATTATAATCCACCCATATACTCCGAAAAGCCTGTCTTAATTGTTCAATAAATGGCAAATTTGGAAACATTTGTTGCCAGTTATAATAAACTCTACCAAGATAATTAAATGGCATTTCCCGACTAAATGTTTCTAATAACCTAATTAATAAAAAACGATTTAAAATAATTTGTGCAGCTTCACGAATTTTGTCTTCTTTTAAATTTGGTTGAGATTTTTTAATGCCATTGGCAATAATAACACGCCAAATTTTTAAATCTGCGAGAAATTTTGTTCCTAATTCTTCCCTAGTATTTTCACTATAAAATGCTTCTAACCGATTACTAGATAAATTTTCACGACTCAGGCAAGTATATAATCTACTGACAAGATCAGGATCATTTTTTAGTTGATCTATTGTAAATGACCAAAAAGGTCTTCTATCCTGTAATCTTAAAATGTGCCATTCTCGAAAATTAGATAAAACAATCCAAACTACAGGGTCTTGTGTGCCGATATCTAAACTATAATTTCTGATGTAATCTAAAACTTGTACTGCATTTGTTTCCCATATATTTTTATCCCATAAACTTTTGGCTTCAAACATCAATTTTGGATGTTTTCCCACTTCAGGACGGAGTAAATAATCTACCCACGTGGTAGTACCAATTAAACTACGAATTGCACCTTCTAATGTCCGATATTCTGCGGTATAACCAAGAGCATCTAAAAAAGGTACAATCAGACTATTTTTTGTATTTTCTTCTGGTTTCCCACTACGAGATGAACCCAGCATTTGTTCTGCTGTTGTTATTAAATTAGTAATATGTTGCCGGAATTGTGATAGTGACATTTACCTACTGGTGGATGAATTATGATCTATCATAGTTGGTTTGTTCTACTTTTTGTCAACCATTAAAAAAATTTACAAATTCCCTAGTTGCTTCCTTGCTGCTGCTAAGATTAACCGTTGTTCAGCACGAGCGATCGCTTGATAAGTCCTTTCTACAGCTTCCGGTTCTACAGAAATAGAAGTGATCCCCCATGCAATTAATTGATCAATTATTTCTGGATAAAGCACCGGGGCTTGACCACAGATAGAACAGGGAATACCCCCAGATTGAGCCATTTTAATTAATTGAGCGATCGCTGCCATGACTGCGGGATGACTTTCATCAAATATTGTCCCTAGTTTTCCCTGTTCTCGATCTATTCCTAATAGTAATTGAGTTAAATCATTTGTGCCTATGGAAATACCTGCCACACCAGCTTTAATATATTCAGGTAAGAGAAATAATACACTAGGAACTTCTGCCATTATCCACAATTGAAACTGGGATATTTGCGTTAACCCAGCTTGCTCAACTTTATGACGACAAAAGATAAATTCTTCAACACTGCGAACAAAAGGTAATAACAAATTAATATTTCTATACCCAGATGCTTGAACTATCGCTAAAGCTTGTAATTCCAATTCAAAAACTGCCGGATTTTTCATATAATTAAAAACACCTCTTTCACCAAGAATTGATGATGTCTCTGTACTCAATGATGGTAAATTGTATGATAGATAATCTAAAGAGCGATAAAAAATAGGTCTAGGTGAAAAAGCGCGAGCAAACTGCTTAATTTGTTCAGATAATAACTCTAATAATTCCGCCTGATTGCCTTCTATTATCCATTCTCGAGGATGTTTTCCCTCCAGAATATTTAACATCATCAATTCTGAACGTAATAATCCTACTCCATCTACAGGCAAATATTGTACTTGTTCAATTAATCGCTCTTGACTCAAATTTACGAGTAACTTAGTTGCAATTATTGGTAGATTAGTAGGCTGATAATTAACGTTTTTTTCCTGATTAATTAATCCTTCCATCTCCTCACTAGAAAACTTTTCCCCATCTTCTGTGAGACGATAGACTTCTCCCTTATCCCCATCTAGTAATAATTTTTCACCTGTTTGTAAAAGAGTGGTTGCACCAGTGGCACTCACAACCGCAGGAATGCCTAACTCCCTGGCTAAAATTGCCCCGTGGCTAGTTAATCCCCCTTGTTCTGTAATAATGCCAGCAACTCCTTGTAGTAAAGGTAAGCAATCAGGAGTAATCACTGATGCGATGAGAATTACTCCTTTGGGAACTTGTATTGGTTTTTGTGATGAACTAAGAATATAGGTATTAGCAATAATTCTGCCTCTGGCTGCCCCAATACCTTGAATAAATTGGACATTCTTGTTTAGAGGTTGGGGAACAGTGACTTCTGTAATATAGAGTTTGGTGGACAAGGATTCTTGGGCAATTGTCCATTTCATTGTTAAATTTGTCCCCAGTTCACCGACTACTTGATTCCCCAGAGTAATTAATTCTTGTAAATATTCTTCTGGTAAAGCATATTCTTGTTGTTGAGATTCTTCCAAAAGATAAGCTAGTAAAAAATTAGTATCTAATGTTGGTTGTAGTTGTTGGGCAGAGAAAGCAGTGTCATGATTAAGACGATAGGCCAACATTTTATTACCCAATTGTCGTTCTGTTACCACCCCAGTTTTTGGTTCTATGTAGTAAACATCTGGTAATACTTCACCGTTGGTAATTGCTAATCCTAAACCCCAAGTAGCTTCAATATCCCATCCCGATGATTTAGTATTGATTATACCGGAAGCGATCGCATTATTAACTGGTTGTACTAATACCCCTAAATTAATTGTGGGCAGACTAATACCCACACTCCGCCAATATAGTAAACTTCTAGCCCGGAATAACTGACTCCAAAGTAATTTTAAAGCTTTGCCTATTTCCTCTTCTTCGCAAGGACAATATACCGACTCTAATAACCCAGATATATTTTTCATCTCTTGGTTAGTTGATATTGCCAGACTCGGACGCAAAATTAAACTGCTTCTTTGCCATTGTCTCGCTGCTTGAAAAATTGTCCTTACCCAATGAGGTGGCACAGTGGCTGAGATAATTTCCTGACGTAAGCGGCCAGCTACCTGTTGAAGTTGTCGCCAATTATTGACATCTAAATGTAGGGAAGAATGGGGCAAATCAGCAATTAGTGACTCCGAACTATTGAGAGTTTCTAGAAATTGCCGCAAAACATCTGCCTCTACGACAAAACCCGGTAGAACAGGATAGCCACTTTGTTTAATTTTGCTTAAGTAAAACGCCTGAACGCCAACCCTGGCGCGGTCTTGTAATTTAATTTGGTCAAGCCAATAGAGTTTATCCACTCAATTTATAGCAGGGAACAGGGAACAGAGTTGATAGTCTTTTTACCCCACCCTAACCCTCCTCCCCGATGTATTGGTGAGGGAACTTGATTTTCCGGTTTCCCCCTTTTACAAGGGGGGATTAAGGGGGGTAAAAAATCACAACGGATTACTTTTAAAATATCCTCTTATTGACACTCTCACTGGCTAAAGCCAGTGAGATTCTTGGTTCAACGAGTCCACTTAACTTAGAAC
Organism: Dolichospermum sp. DET69; assembly: GCA_017355425.1. Lineage (NCBI taxonomy): Bacteria > Bacillati > Cyanobacteriota > Cyanophyceae > Nostocales > Aphanizomenonaceae > Dolichospermum > Dolichospermum sp. DET69. The sequence continues at coordinate 3,991,371 of CP070233.1, read as the reverse complement.
CCTTGCGGTATCTAAGCCAGAGGTGGTTCTCTCCCCAAACGTTAACTTTCCCTCTGCCCGAAGGTAGTTGCATTACTGCAAATTTTGATTGAGTTTAAATTCTGTGTCGTCTAGCTCCCATGAAGATTTTACCTATTCGGAGGGCAGTCACTAGAACTATGGAATAGAACCCCATATCTTCAGTTGTCAAGGTACAGAAAAGCCGTTAGGCAGTTAGGTTTTTATACAGGTTGATTACCATTCCTGTTGTGAACAGTATAACACCATTGAGAGCAAAGATAACAAAACTTCGCGCACCTCAACCAATCTTCATGAAAAGAAAGACTCTATGCGCTTTATTACCGCACTAGTCGCTTATATCTCAGGTCTAAAGACACTGAGCTTTACGCTTACCGGATGCTCTTGTAATATGGTTTATAAATTTCACAAAATTGGATTATTCCCAATATTTATTCTGACTTGTTAAATAATAATTATTACATACTTTTTGTTATTATATTAGCAGTTACTATAGACAATACGCCCAATTTTATTTCTAATTTCACAAATTCCGCTGTCAAATTATTTAACACCATCAGAAATTGATAAACTTTTATTATGTTGCCAGCAGTGACTGGTTAAACACGGGGTTTCGTCTGTGTTTCGCTGCATTGATTGGAGCTATAATTGGCTTAGAACGACAACTAAAAAACAAACCGGCAGGTTTGAGAACCCATATGTTAGTAAGTTTGGGTTCATCTGTGTTTACACTCATCACTATTCAAGTGGGTGGTACAGAACTCAGTGCTGATTCTCTTAGTCGTGTAGTTCAAGGTATTGCGGCTGGAGTTGGGTTTTTGGGCGCTGGGGAAATTTTGCGTGAATCTTCCCAAACATCAAAATCACCAGAAATTCATGGTTTGACTTCTGCTGCTGCAATTTGGGTATCCGCTGCTTTGGGAATTGCTGCTGGGTGCGGTTTATGGCAATTGGGATTAATGGGCGCTGTTCTAACTGTAATCATTCTACACATTTTTAAAAGATTAGAAAAATTTTATTAGTCAGTTGTTAGTTGTCAGTTGTTAGTTAATCAGAAGGAAGAAGAAGATTACCCAATTGTCAATTATCTATTTTCCCTGCATTTACATATAAAATCTGGGAAGATTTCAACCATTGAGCATCAAAAGCACTCAAATGAGTGGTAGTAATTAAGGTTTGAAATCGGTCTTTAATAGCATCAAGTAATTGATTTTGGCGGGATGGATCTAATTCGGCTAAAACATCATCTAATAATAGTAAAGGTGGTTCATTAATCACTTCTTCAATTAATTGTAATTCTGCTAATTTCAAAGCTAAAACTAATGTTCTTTGCTGACCTTGAGAACCATATTGACGGGCAGGAGTTTGATTAATAATTAATTCTACTTCATCGCGGTGTGGTCCGACTAAAGTTATCCCTCGATGTAATTCTGCAATTTCTCTCTGTTGTAGTTTAGCAAAAAAAGCCGTTTGTAATTCTTGAGGAGAAGTTTTTTCTAAGGGAATATTAGGAGCATAATTGATTTGCAGAACTTCGGATGCTCCACTAATACTAGCGTGCCATGCAGAAGCTATGGGGGATAATCTTTTAATAGCTCTATCTCTTCTGATAATTACCCTTATACCAGCAGTTACTAATTGTGCATCCCAAATAGTTAATTCTGATTGTAGAGATTTTTTCTGTGTATTTACATAAAGTTTTAAAAAAGCATTGCGTTGGCGTAGAATTTGGTGATATTGATGCAAAATGTGAGCATAAACTGGTTCTAATTGAATTAAGAGTGTATCTAGCCAGTTGCGACGAATTTCAGGACTACCACGCACCAATTCTAAATCCAAGCTAGAAAACTCCACAGCATTGAGAACCCCCAGAAAATCCATTTGTCTGGGGACTGTAACGCCATTTATAGCCACGCTGCGACGAGAATGACGACGGAGGGTGAGAGTTAAATCGCTATGGCTATGAATCCGGTCTAGGGTGCCATGAATTTGGGCTGTAGATTCACCTTCCTTAATTAAATCACGATCGCGTGCCATGCGGTGCGATCGCAATGTTGCCAATAACTCCACAGCCTCTAACAAGTTCGATTTTCCTTGAGCATTATTACCAACTAAAATTGTTTTAGCAGCGGTAAATTCAACTTTTTGGTTTTGGTAATTCCGAAATTGTTTGAGGTGTAGAGTTTTTAAGTACATAATGGCTGAAGATTCAAAATCCCCGACTTTTATAATAAGTTATTCTTGAGATGAGAAACCTCTTGGGATCATCCCAATTTTGCAGAAATAAACTGGCGATTAGAAATCACGGCTATACAAACAAAGTCCGCCTACGCGGACTAGGGAAATTTAAAACCCACGCAGGTGGGTTTTGCCTGTGTAGCCGTGACTTCCAGTCGCCTGGATTCTTTTGGCAATTTTTCGGGAGATGAGAAAATTTTTTTAAGATCCTGTTACCAAACTTACTTGGTACTTTTCAGAATCGCTTTTCATACATATAAAGTCATTTAATGGGTCGTATGTATCAAAATTCCTGAGATTTTCCTCTTTATTTATATCATTCTCCAAATAAGCTAAGGCTAATGTGGAAGTAGCATAAATATTTCCATGCTGTTTGAAAGCTTGGACTAATTCAGATTCGGGAGGATAGTCTTTTAATAAATGTTCAGCGAGATACCCTGTGACAATTATTCCTTTCAAACCCGTTTCTTTGTACCCTTCCTTAGCGATCATCAACGATATACTATCACCATCGAGATGAGATAAATTATCGTAATCCTCAAAAAACGGGCAAAAAACTTTCATAAGATTTTTGACAGGATTTTTAACTTTCCCGTAGTTGGGATCTTGCTGTTTTCTCCGTTTGGATTCACCCATGATATCTATCTCCTAATTAGGGTTTGCTGAATAAGTTATCTGTGAAGGCAGGGAACAGGGAACACCGGAACAGATAAGAAACACTCATTTACTGAGTTTAGAGCTTCAGTCAAGAAAAAGATGTTTTTAAAAGATGCGTAGCACGAAAAAAAACAGTTTCATTATTTCAATCTCATATTTTTAAACTTAAACATGAGTTTTTTCTGTTAGAAAGTTGCCTGTTCCCTCTGAAATCCTGTTAATTTGCAAGTCCTGATTCTGACAATTTACCAATTAAACAGTTTTTTTGCCCATAAAGCGGAAGAAAATCTTTTCTCCTTCAATCCAAACAAACATTAAAGCACTAAATCCAATACAAATTCCTAATTCTGAAAGACTGAGTTCATGAGTACCAAAGAAAGATCGCAGGGGAGGAACGTAAATTAACATCAACTGCAAAATTGTGGTGACAACTACAGATCCTAAAACAAAGGGATTAGATAAAGGATTCATTTCAATAGTAAGTCTATTATTGGAACGAATAGCGATCGCATGACCCATTTGTGCCAGACATAATGAAGTAAATACCATTGTTTTCCAAGTATCTGGATGTCCCTGATACCCAACTGCATGAGAATGTTTGTAAGCCCATTCCATGAGAATAATTGTAATGATGGCAAAAACAATCCCAATGCGAATCATGTAAGAACCTAATCCCCTGGCAAAAATACTTTCACGGGGACTGAAAGGGGGACGCTCCATGACATCAGGCTCTGGTGGTTCTACAGCTAATGCTAAAGCTGGTAAACCGTCTGTGACTAAATTCATCCAAAGAATTTGCAAAGGAGTCAGGGGAACGCCTCCCAATCCTAATAATGGTGCAGCCGCAATGGTGAGAACTTCACCAATATTACTGCCCAAGATGTATTTAATAAAGCGGCGAATATTGGTATAAACAACTCTACCTTCTTTAGTTGCTGCAACTATCGTGGCAAAGTTGTCATCTAGGAGAATCATGTCGCTGGCTTCTTTGCTCACATCTGTGCCTGTGATGCCCATAGCGATGCCTATATCAGCTTGCTTGAGGGCAGGAGCATCATTCACACCATCCCCTGTCATTGCCACAAATCGCCCGCGACGTTGCAATGCTTGAACGATTCTTAATTTGTGTTCAGGGGAGACTCTGGCGTAAATACTAACTAAATCTACCTGTTCTTCTAATTCTTGGTCACTGAGCAGTTGCAATTCCTTACCAGTGAGGACTCTATCACCTGCTTGGGCAATTCCCAAATCAATAGCGATCGCTTGAGCAGTTAATTGATGGTCGCCAGTAATCATTACCGGACGAATACCAGCATGACGACATTCTTGCACAGCCGCCCTAACTTCAGGACGAGGTGCATCTAACATTCCCACCAATCCCAACCAGACTAAATCAGTCTCAGATGTATCATGAGAACCATCTGGGGGAACTTCAGATAGAGGTTTATAGGCAAAACCTAATACCCGTAAACCCTTACTTGCTAGTTGGTCATTAGCTACCTGAATTTGGCTACGGTGTTCTTCGTTGATAGGAACTGCATGATTACCCAAATGGATTTTTGTACATCTTTCCAAGGTTAACTCTGGTGAACCCTTGGTAAACATCAGGTATTTTTGGTGAGATTCTGCAAAACCAGCAATGGCTGGGTCAATAGTTGAGAAGGAAGAGTCACCCGTAGCCACAGCTTCCAATTGACAAATCACACTCATGCGTTTGCGTTCTGAGGAAAAGGGAAATTCCGAAACGCGAGGTAATTTACTACTCCATTGGTCTTGTTCAATGCCGGCTTTTCCTGCCAAAGTGACTAAAGCCCCTTCTGTCGGGTCGCCTAAAATTGCCCATTCTCCTTGTTGTTGTTGCAGAACCGCATCATTACAAACTGCACAGGGAACAAGCAAGGCGGAAATTTCTGGACATTCTTCTAAACTGGCTTTTTCACCATTTAACTGAAAATCGCCCATGGGAGCATAACCTTCTCCCGTGACCCGAAAGGTAGAATTATTAGTGTAGACAGACTGCACCACCATTTTATTTTGGGTCAGTGTCCCGGTTTTATCAGAACAAATAGTAGTTACAGAACCGAGAGTTTCCACCGCTGGGAGCTTGCGAATTAAGGCATTATGTTTTACCATGCGCTGAGTTCCCAAGGCTAGGGTAACGGTGATTACAGCCGGTAAACCTTCAGGAACTACCGCCACCGCCATACTTAAAGAAACTTCTACTAGTTCTTGTAAGTTCTTCCAGCCTATTCCCTGAGTCAAATCATGGATAAGTCCACCACCCACAACTATGGCTACAAGAATTAAAGAACCAGTAACGAGAACGTTACCCAGTTGGGTCATGCGTTGCTGTAAAGGTGTAGGTTCAGTTTCTACAGACTGCAACATGGCGGCAATTTTGCCTAATTCCGTCCGCATTCCCGTGTTAGTCACCAGCACTTTTGCCCGGCCTTGGACAACTTCTGTGCCTTGAAAAACTGAGTTCAGGCGATCGCCTAATGGTGCATCTTCTGGTAATGTAAGTATGGCTTGCTTATTGACAGCCTCAGCTTCGCCTGTGAGGGCTGATTCTCGCACTTGTAAATTAGACTGTTCTATTAAGCGACCATCAGCAGCTATTTGCACCCCAGCTTCCAGCAGCATCACATCCCCTGGTACTAGTTCCTTAGCTGCTATATCCCCCAGTTTACCGTCACGAAGGACTCGGACTGAGGGAGAAGATAATTTTTTTAGGGCTGCTAACGCTTTCTCAGCACGGCTTTCTTGCACATAGCCCAAAATACCATTGAGGATAACTATGGCCATAATGGCAATTGTGTCTTTAAATGGCACTTCACCGGGTTTCAATGTCCCCCCAGTCAAAGCCAGCAAATCCAACAAACCAGAAATCAGGGCAACGGCAATCAGCATCAATAACATGATATTGGTAAACTGATCTAGCAGAATTTGCCAAGGGCTACGACCACCATGTTCTTCGAGTTCATTGAGGCCATGTTTCTGGCGACGCTGTTCAACTTCTTGGGAGGTTAATCCGCTGTTTGCGTCACTATCAAGCATTTCTAGAGCTTTATCAACTGCCAAGCCATGCCAGAGGTTGGTAGCTTCAGGTAAAGAATGAGCAGACATCGTGTAGGTTACAGGAAATGGTTACAAAACTCGATCATAATTTAGTGATGGACAAAAATGTGGAATTAGTCAGTTGTCAGTTGCCAGTTGTTAATTATAGCAATCACATTAATCATTGTCTGAACTGTGATTTTGAGGATTTTTAGGATTTTTGTGCTTAATTGTCTAAACAGGTTGACTAATCATGGCAATCACATTAATCATTGTCTGAACTGTGATTTTCAGGATTTTTAGGATTTTTGTGCTTAATTGTCTAAACAGGTTGACTAATCATGGCAATCACATTAATCATTGTCTGAACTGTGATTTTGAGGATTTTTAGGATTTTTGTGCTTAATTGTCTAAACAGGTTGACTAATCATGGCAATCACATTAATCATCGTCTGAACTGTGATTTTGAGGATTTTTGTGATTAATGGTCTAAACAACAAGTTAACTAATCATCTAAATCACATTAATCACACAAATCATAGTTCAGACTGTTTCACGTTAATAACTAATGATTCATGACCAATATGCTCAATAATATGAGTTTTTCACTACCCAGTTTAACGGTGAGCCAGATGTTTGGGCAAAAAATAATCAGACCATTTACTGCTGCCACCCTGTATGGTATTACTTTCATTGAAGATAGACTTATTGCTATTGATACGGTCAAAGGTCATCTATTAGAAATTGACCCCCTTAGCGATAACAGTAAAATTATCAATCCCCACCAAGTCCGCGAATTTCAAGAAGTTACAGGTTTAGCGGTGTGGCAGGATAATCTCTGGGTAACTCGTGGTAATAGTGTATATCTGTGCAAACTGGCATCTTTAGGTTTGGAGCATTTTATAACTTTACCTTATGAGGCTGATGGTGTTGCTGTTTGGGAATCTACAGTTTATGTCAGTTGTCAAAGACTTGGCTATATTTTGATTTTTGACCGTGATACTCGCAAGGAAATCACTAGATTTTATGCCCCTGGTGTCGGTATAGAAAATTTGGCAGTTAGCAAAGATACTCTGTGGGTATGCGATCGCACGGAACAAACAGTTTACTCTATGGATAGAGCCACTGGAGAAGTTCGTTTTAGTGTTCTCACTCCTTTTGATTCTCCTACAGGTATTGCCGTTCATGGACAAGATGACACAGGTAAAGATCGGATTTATGTCGCGTACTCCAGTGAAGAACCCTATATCCGAGATAATCCCAACGCTGATCCTTGTTTTGAATTAACCTACCGCGATCGCACCTTTATTCATTCCCTACAATATCATTACCAAGAGGATAAACGCTACGCCCTCTCTAATGGCTATTTGATAGAAATGTCCTATCTTGAGGAAATTTCCCCCCTTGATGAAGTTTATTTAGCCAATATAGAATGGCGCATTGCTTTACCCTCAGAAACAGAACGGCAAAAAGTCAAACAAGTTGAACCCATTGGTTTACCTTTCACAGAAGAAATCATTGAGGGACAAAGAGTAGCCGTCTTTAAATTTGATACCCTCGCCCCCGGTGAACGTCATGTATTTGGCTGGAAAGCACTCGTAGAAGTACGCGGTATTAAACATCGTATCACGCCCAAAGATGTAGAAAAATTGCCAGAACTGTCACCAGAATTAAAAACCCGCTATCTGGTAGATGATGATGATTTAGCAATGGATACTGATATTGTTATCCGTGCAGCCCGCGCCGCAGTTGGTTCGGAAACTAACCTATTACGGAAAATGTACAGTATCCGCAACTACGTCTACGATCAATTATCTTATGCCATCAAGCCCCATATTGATTCACCCGATATAGCTTTAGAGCGGGGTACTGGTTCTTGTGGCGAATATGTAGGTGTATTACTGGCACTATGTCGCCTTAATGGTATTCCTTGTCGCACTGTCGGTAGATATAAATGTCCAGTTTATGCCGAACATCAGGGAGTTCCTCTCCAACCCGATTTTAATCATGTTTGGTTAGAATTTTATATTCCTGGAATTGGTTGGTTACCAATGGAATCTAATCCTGATGATCTTGAAGAAGGTGGTCCATATCCCACACGGTTCTTTATGGGCTTATGTTGGTATCATATCGAGATTGGTAAAGGTATAACCTTTGAAACTCTCAGCAGAGACGGAATCCGCTTAACTAAAGAAGAGATTTCACTGGGTGACTTGGCTATTAACCATATTCGATTTACGATTCTGAAAGAATTACCACCTTTTTAACGGATGTAGGTTGGGTTGACGCTCATGTTACCCAACATTTTTTAATATTATTAACCCTATTATTGGGTTTATCTCTCCAACATCGTGCATTTAGAGAAGAATTTTGATTATATATTTTCTATATTCCTACTCTAACAACTCCATAACTTCTTGCAAAACATCAGCAATATCGGGCTTTTCACAAGCAATTACATCATCAAAAAGATGTTTATGGTGAGGAAAACTAGATAAATTAGGAAAATGAGGCGTACTATCGTAGCGAAAAATTAAATTATTTTGTCCATCCTGAAAATGATAGCGGTAATCAATGTATTTTATTTGATTATTTACTACCACTAAAATTTCACTGATTGCTAGTAAATATCTCAGAGAAAACCGGATTTTAACACGGATATTAGCCCTATATTCTGTTAAAATAACCGCACTAAATTCTTCAACATAAATATTAGAAGAATTGAGTAAAAGTTGTTCAACTTTATCCAAATAGGCTTGAATAATATTAGGCGACATTTCTCAGCTTACTCTCTAAATTTTGATGTAAAGCTAAATAATGTTGATAGTTTCCTGACCATTCAACAAATACCTCATCATCAGAAGTTATTCCTTGAGTATACTTATCAAAAAAATCCTCTGAACTCATTTGGTACTTGATTTCATAAACATTTAATTGTTTAGCAAGAGCAACAAGAGCATCTAATTCAGAGGTATATTCGATGATTTGTTTACGCATCCAGTTATACCTTTAATTTTATTAACTTATATCTATCATATTTTATAGTGGTGTATCTCACCAGCAATTCTCATTTGGAAACGATTTTCCGCCGTTTCAGCGAAATGCTTACAGCAGCGCTAGTTCTACGCTATCCCAAAATTTGTTACGAATTGTAAACCCCTCTGACTGCAAGAGTTTAAATGTCATGAAACCTTAAAATGAGAATTGCTGGCAAAAAACAAAAGATTTTCTATTCTACATTTACCCAAAAATCTGCGGTTTTAATTTGTCCGTTGCGGTTGAATTGCATCCACATTTTATATGTTCCTGATTTGGGAAATTTTGTATGAAATTCGATTTTTCCATCTGTAGTATTTTTAAGTGCGTGAGCGTGGATATAATCAGATGATGTGAGGGGAGATGAACTTTTGATAATTACTAAATGTCCTTTTTCTCCCAAATAGGATTGTAAGTCTTTAATTGGTTGATTTTTATTGTCTTTTAAATCAAAAATTAAGGTTACTTCTTGACCAGCTTTAATATTTTTTTCAGAAATATTCAGATTGACTTTAGTATCTGAGATAGTTTTAGTTTTGGTGAACTTTTCCAGATTTTTTGGTAAGGGAACTAAACCAGGAATTGTGATCTTCATTAATGAAACAATTTCCTTACTTCCAGCAGGTTTATAATCACTGAAAAGCGTATAATTACCGGATTCGGGAAAATTTGCAGTTACTTCAAAGCGGTCATTTTCTTTGTATTCTGGATGAATATGAGCAAAAGATCGTAAATCATCACTAACAATAATTAAGTGCATGATTTTCTCCTGGAAAATTTCAAATTTATTCACAGGTTTTCCAGTAGCGTCCTGAATATCAATAACTAAGTTAATCGGTTGATTTGGTGCTAAACTTTTCGGAGCAGTTAATTTAACCTTGGTAGTTATTTGTGAATTATTTCCATGATTCATCTGTTCCATAGAATGTCCATCATGTCCATTCATAGAATTTCCATCATGATTCATCATCATACTAGGTGAAACTTGTGTTTCAGTAGATTTAGTATTTGATGAACAACCAGGAGCAATTAATAAAGTTGTAGTCAAGAAAATTCCTGCAAAAAGACGCTGCATAATTATTTTGTTCCTTATTAAGAAAGGGGTATTACGGTAATTTGGAAAAAAATATCCTATTTACTTTTTCACCTTTAATATCGCCATGAAATTGATGTGAAAAACCTATCTATCAATAGGAAGATACAATTAATACACCACTGGGAAGATGCGATCGCTCTTGTTGTTTTCTAAGATAAGGACAGTAGGGCTAAATTGTCTGATTGGTAAACTCAAGAAAATCAGCGGTGTTGTAAAAATGGCTATTCAACAACTCAACTTACAGCAACTTAACTCACAAATACAGGAATGTATTCAAAATTGTTTAGACTGTCACAGTATCTGCTTGAATACAGTGTCTACATACTGCATCCATCAAAATGGTATGCACAGTGAACCCGCTCATATTCGTCTCATGCTAGACTGCGCCGAAATTTGTGAAACCAGCGCTAACTTTATGCTGAGAGGTTCTGAGCTTCATCTACGTAGCTGCGATTTTTGTGCAGAAGTTTGCGATAGATGTGCTAAAAACTGTGATCGATTTGGTAATGATTCTCAAATGAGAGCTTGTTCTGAGATGTGTCGTCGCTGTGCAGAAGGCTGTCGTCAAATGGCTTTAGCAATGGCATAGGTAAGAATAATTTAGTAGTGATACCACTATTATAAGAATAAGCTTTTTGTTAATTTTTCCCCTAAATTTATTTAGAGGACTCCACAAAAAAGATGAACTAATCTTGTGGGATGGGTATCTTGCCCGTCCCGATGTTATTAGCAAGCAAGAATGCCTGCACCACAAAAAATTTTGGGCTATTTTTTATTTGGAAGTCTCTTAGGGGTTTGTAACTTGTAATTTATCGTCGAGCTTTTGTCATTGCTCCATTACTGATAATATCTTTTTTTTCTGGATTAGGTAATAAAGCCATATCAATCAAAGGTAATTTGATAATTACGGTTGTTCCTTGATTTAAACCTAAACTCTCTAAGGTAATTTTACCACCCATAAGTTCAATTAAATTCCGAGAAATTGCTAAACCCAATCCCGTTCCTTCAAACTTGCGGGTAGTTGTGCCATCAATCATGACAAAAGGACGAAATAGTTTACTTTGTTCTCCAGGATCAATACCAATTCCTGTATCTTTAATAGAAATTAAAGCATAAGGCTGATAATTATTTAAGCTAATGTTTGTAGTAATTTGAATACTGCCTTCATCGGTAAATTTAGTAGCATTACTAATAATATTAATTAAAACTTGTTTAAGTTTAAGAGAATCAGATTTTATGGGAATAGGCTTATCACCTATATCACAAATTAATTGCAGTCCTTTATATTGGACATTAACTGATTGTAAATTGATTACCTCTAATAATAGTTGACGCAAATCTAAAGGGACTGTAGTTACGGAAAGTTTACCAGCTTCTATTTTAGAAATATCTAGTAAATCATTAATGATTCCTAACAAGTGAATTGCTGTATCATCAGCTTTTTTTAGAAATTCTAATTCTTCTTCTCTATTATCACATAAATCATCACGCACCAAACGCACACAATTAATAATGATATTCAATGGGTTTCTTAATTCATGGGAAGTTGTGGCTAAAAATTGACTTTTCATCTGGTTGGCTGATTTAGCTTCTTTCCAAGCAATTTCTAATTCTTCAGCCCAATCTTTTAGTCTTTCTACCATTTGATCTAATGCTTGTGCTAGTTGGTTAAATTCCCGAATTTTGAAGTTGCGGGGAATAGGTTGTGCTGCGTGGTGACTATGAAGATTAACAGCATAATCGCGGAGTTCTTCCACAGGCCCTGCTAAGTAAGGAACTAAATAAAATGAGGCTAATAAACTTGCACCAATTAAACCAACTGTTAAAACAATTAGAATTAGTTTAATTTCTTCTAAACCAAATAGGGCATTTTCTACAGTTGTAACTGCTAGGACAATCCATCTTTGTGATGGTTTTGTGGTGATAGGTTTAGTAGTCGCTGTAAAACCTGTAACTAGTTCTTGTCCTTCTATAAATGATAAATTGCTGGAATTGTTACTTCCACCCAAAGCATTTTTAACTATGGCTTGTATTCTTTTTGCATCAGAATAATTTTTAATATTAGTCCCAATTCTTTCTGGTAATGGATGCGCTAAAACTCTACCATCTTCAGCAATAACTACTAAAAAACCCGTTAAGGAGCCTGGATGATTGGGATTTTGTTGATACAATGTGGTTTTAATGCTTAATCGGTAAGCTAAATTACCACGTTGATTAGTAACAGGAATTGATAAAAACAACTGGAGTTGATTTTGTTTGTCTCTTTTACCAGTTTTTCCAGATTGAGATGGTAATATAAATTGAATATCAACATCATCGTTGTTAGGAGATAAGCCTGATGGAGTAATTTCTTGAACACCACAATTACTGGCAATTATTTCACCTTTTTTAATTCTGGTAAATTGTAGACAATCAATTTGGGTTGGTAGTTGTTTTTTTAGCTGTTTAAGAAATTGTTCAATTTGGATAGGTGAACCAGACTGAATTATTTTTGTTTGACTAGCTGTAATTAAATTAGAGCGTAAAGCTGCAATATCATCACTAATTTTTTCTCCTTTGTTAACTGCACTTTCTGTTAAATTTTGTCGAGCCGTATTTAACAAACTAGAACGAGCTTTATTCAGCGCGACCATTTCTCCTACCAATAAAACTGGGACAAATACTAGCAGTATTCTTGTTACTAAAATTTGCCGAAATGACGATTGACGAGATTTAGCCATTATTTGTCCCACTTCGCATCTTTAAACTACAATAACAAAGATATGAAATTTCATTAGCTAAAAGAGACATTTTATTAGTTGATGATAAGTTGACTATTAATATAATGTTCTCAGTGAGAAAAGAGATAACAGGTAAGAATTAAAAATTTAAAAAGCCTTCCGCTAATGATTAGCTTATGGAGTTATTAATCTGGCATAAAAGTAAACATGATATCCGAAAATTCATAAAATGGAGGTTAAATAGTGACTGCTGTTGCATATTAATATTAATGGTGTAAAATTCCCCAACATGATCTTATAGCTATAGATTTTTCAAAAATCTATAGCCTAACAAAAAATATCAAAGCAACCCAATGACACAACATCGTCCTCATACCACAGTAGTTTTAGCCATGAGTGTTGATGGCAAGATAGCAGATTTTAGGCGATCGCCTGCTCGATTTGGCTCAGTGGCTGATAAAATACACCTGGAGAAACAAATTGCTGCATCTGATGCCGTTTTATTTGGTGCTGGTACTCTTCGTGCCTACGGTACAACAATGACCATATCAAAGACAATACTCATGCAACAAAGAAAAATAGCAAATCAGCACCCCCAACCAGTTCATATAGTGATTTCCCGTTCAGGCAATCTGAATCCGGACATTAAATTTTTTCAACAATCGGTTAGACGGTGGTTACTTACAACCTCTCTGGGAGCTTATTTTTGGCAAGAAAGATCAGAATTTGAGCAAGTTTTAGTATTTGAAACTCCTGAAAAAGAAATTGACATTTTGGCTGCTTTAAAACATTTAGCAAGTTTACAAATTACCCGTTTGGCTATTTTGGGAGGAGGAGAATTAGTGGCATCTTTCCTAGAATCTGATTTAATTGATGAAATCTGGCTGACTATTTGTCCACTGATTTTAGGTAGTAGTGTCGCCCCTTCACCTGTGGAAGGAACAGGATTTTTAGCTGATCTTGCTCCTAAGTTACAATTATTAGAAGTATCCACGGTTGAGCAAGAAGTATTTTTACACTATAGGATAATTAGTAGGGGCGCAGGGCCTGCGCCCCAGAATAAGTCAGTCCGCCCCAGAATAAGTCAGTCCGCCCCAGAATAAGTCAGTCCGCCCCAGAATAAGTCAGAAGTAAACTAAAAATTGTTGGACAAATACATAATGATCAAAGAACACAAACCACAATATTCTCTTGTTTGGACGCACACAATCGCCGATATTCCCCAATCGGCTTGGGATGCTTTAGCAATGCCGTTAAAAACTCCTTTTTTGGAGTGGGATTGGTTGCACAATTTGGAAACATCCCACAGTGTTACAGCTAATGCTGGTTGGTTGCCAAATCACTTGATTGTGTGGCGAGATAGAACCTTAATTGCAGCCGCTCCTTTATATTTAAAAGGACATAGCCAAGGGGAATTTGTTTTTGATCAGCAGTGGGCAGAATTAGCCTCTCGTTTGGGAATAGAGTATTATCCAAAATTACTGGGAATGACCCCCTTTACCCCGGCTGAAGGCTATCGCTTTTTAATTGCTCCGGGAGAAGATGAGGAAGAAATTACAGCTTTAATGCTCCATGAAATTGATAGTTTTTGTGTGAAACATCGCATTTCTGGCTGTCATTTTCTCTATGTTGATCCGCAATGGCGACCGATTTTAGAACGACAGGGGTTTACAACTTGGTTACATCATAATTATGTTTGGGAAAATGCTAATTTTCAAACTTTTGAAGATTACTTAACTGGATTTAATGCTAATCAAAGACGGAATATAAAACGGGAACGGAAAGCTGTAGAAAAGGCAGGTTTAAAACTGCAAGCATTTACTGGTGAAGAAATTCCTAATTCTATGTTTCCGTTAATGTATGATTTCTATGCTGATACCTGCGATAAGTTTGGTTGGTGGGGGAGTAAGTATTTAACAAAGAAATTTTTTGAACAGTTACATCATAATTATCGGCATCGAGTCGTATTTTTTGCAGCTTATAATCAGGAAGATCCGCGTCAACCGCTGGGAATGTCCTTTTGTTTATTTAAAGAAGACAAACTATATGGACGTTATTGGGGGAGTTTTCAAGAAATAGATTGCTTACATTTTGATGCTTGTTATTATACACCAATTGAATGGGCGATCGCTCATGGTATCCAGAATTTTGACCCTGGAGCAGGTGGTAAACATAAAAAACGTCGTGGTTTCCCTGCTACCCCTAATTACAGCCTTCATCGCTTTTATAACAACCGCTTAGGACAAATTATTTTGCCTTGGGTTAGGGAAGTCAATCAGATGGAACAACAAGAAATAGATGCTGTTAATGCAGAGTTACCTTTTAAATAAGGAAATAGATCCCCGACTTCTTTGAGAAGTTGGGGATCTGAATATTGCATCTTGAGGTAATCTAAAAATACTGTTTCTATAAGTTTACTTTTTACAATACCTATGGATTTACTACTCGAAGATTTGACAGCAATTGATAATAAACTTTCTCAGCGTTATATTGATCTTGACCCCAACGGCTATTTTATTATCTACATAGACCAAAATGAAAGATTAATTCATGCAAAGCATTTCACTAATGTGATTAATGAACGTGGTTTAGCAGTAGATCCTGAAACAGGTCAAGTGATTCCTGTGCGCGGTAAAGTGGAAAGAACCCACACAACCGTATTTAGCGGACGCACAGCTAAAGAACTCTGCATCAAGATTTTTGAAGAAACTCCAAATTGTCCTGTGACTTTCCTAGATCATGCAGCTTATTTAGGTAGAGAATTTGTCCGCGCTGAAATGGCTTTAGTATCAGGCAAAGAGTATATTCAAGATTAAAGGGACTACCATCATCTAACTGGTTAGCAGGGAGGGGGTAAAGCAAAATCTCATTAGTGTCAATTTAAGGCGTATTGCAATACGCCCCTACTTATCCGTTGGCTTCCCCACCAACCGTGGGAATAAATTCCTTGTCTAATAGTTAACCAAAAAGTATTTCTCAAGCAACTTCAAAATCTAGGGTATCAAGCTGATGTAGTAGCCAATGGTCACTATCAGATTATTTCGGCTCGGAACACCCTATTCCCTAATCCCCAATCTTCTATTCCTCAGATTCCTTAGAGGCTGGTTGCTGAAAAACTAAATAAATGTAATATGTAGCCATTGGAATCACAGTGGCAGCTATTAACAGCCCCACAACCCAAGCCGTAGCATTACCTTGATTTGTTTCTTCCGCTTTAGTGAAAGTTCCTTCTACCTTAACCGTATCGATTACCGCTGGTGGACCTGGATCTGGTTTACCAGATAAAACAGCAACCAAGCGATCGCTCACATCCAAAAATCCTTGGTTGTATTTATTACCTCCACGTAATGCTGTACCTAATGTTTCTTCAGCCACACTTTGAGCGATAGCATCAGTCAATACAGACTTAACCTGATCTCCACTAATTAAAGTAGTTCCATTAGTAACAGTATCAACTAGTAATAATACTTGATTTGCTTGCTCTGCTGCTGTAGGAAACCATTTACTAAATAGGCCTTTTGCAAAACTTTCCGGTGTTTCCCCATAGTCGAGGCGGCGAATAGTCACAATTCTGGCTTCATTACCAGTTTCTTGAGCCAAATCTTTGAAAGTCTGACTAATCTGCCCTTCATTGAATCGGCTAATCACATCACCTTGATCTAAAATCCAAGTATCTGCTGTCAGACTGGGTATTTGATATACACCAGTAGCAGAAGCAGGTAAAATAAACAGTGAAGTCGCCATCATCATCACCAATACAGGTAAAATGAGACGAGTAAAGTATTTTTCGTTACTAAATAATTGCTTGAGTAACTGTTGCATGGGTTGAATCCTTAAACAGACTTGCAATCAAAATACTACATAATTAGGTCAGTTGTCAGTTGTCAGTTGTCAGTTGTCAGTTGCCAGTTGTCAGTTGTCAGTTGCCAGTTGCCAGTTGCCAGTTGCCAGTTGCCAGTTGTCAGTAGGAAATATCTTTTCCCTGCGCCCCTACTCCCCCTGACAGGTGTAGATTTTTAATATTTTCTGTAGAGGCAAGACCAACTGATGACAAGGAAGGATAGTAGACAAGGGGGATTTTATCCACAAAATACTCAATTGTAGTCTATTCTATTCCCAATCATACACTCTTTTGTACGGTTTTCCTCCCTTGTCACCTTGTCTGCCTTGTCCACCAGGTCTTGTCCTCAAGACAATGTAAAAAACCTACACTTGTCAGCCCTACTCCCCTGTAACCTAAGCTCTGCCAGATTTCCTCAATCATCGGCAGGGATATGCGACTTTATTAAGGTAAAATTAAATTTAATAAAAGTAAAAAATCTTTGTTTTAGAGAAACATCATGACAGCTTCTACCGCCTTTGACTTAGCATCACTAAATCAGGAATTTGAAACCGCAAGTCCCACAGAAATATTAGCCTGGTCTGTTCAGAATATCCCCACAGGACTGGTACAAACTAGCGCATTTAACGTTGATGATATCATCTTGACACACATTTTCTATAGCGTCCTTGAGCATCCCGTTCCTGTAATTTTCCTAGATACGCTATATCATTTTCCCGAAACTTTAGTATTTGTAGCTCAAGTCAAGGAAATCTATAACCTAGATTTACAAACCTATAAAACACCAGACATAGATAGCCGTGAAGCCTTTGCTGCTAAATTCGGTGAAGCCCTTTGGGATAAAGATATTGCTAAATTTCACGATATTACCAAAATTGAACCACTTTTACGGGGTTTAGATGAACTCAAAACAGGAGCTTGGATTACAGGTCGCCGTCGTGATCAAGCTGTTACTCGTGCTACCATGCCTGTATTTGAATTGGATGGTAAAGGCAGATTAAAAATTAACCCCCTAGCTACTTGGACTCGTAAACAAAGCTGGGCTTATGTCGCCGAACATAAAGTAATTTATAATCCTCTCCATGACCAAGGTTATCCCAGCATTGGCGACGAACCCATTACAACTAAAGTAGCTGACGGTGAAGACGAACGCGCTGGACGTTGGAGAGGAAGTGAAAAAACTGAGTGTGGTATTCACATTTAGTCAGTGGTCAGTGGTCAGTTGTCAGTTGTCAGTTGTCAGTGGTTAGTTGTCAGTTGTCAGTTGTCAGTGGTTAGTTGTCAGTTGTCAGTGGTCAGTTGTCAGTGGTTAGTTGTTAGTTGTTAGTTGTCAGTTGTCAGTGGTTAGTTGTTAGTTGTTAGTTAATTAAATGGCAAAATCTAACTTTGAGAATTTGCAAGTTTACCAATTAGCCGAGAAACTGGCTAATGAGATTTGGAACATCGTTGGTAGCTGGGGGCAATTTGCTAAAGAAACAGTGGGTAAGCAAATGGTACGTTCTGTTGACAGCATGGGCGCGAATATTGCAGAGGGTTCTGGTCGGTATAATTTTCAGGATAATCGCCGTTTTGTGAGCATAGCCAGAGGTTCTTTAAATGAAACTAGACATTGGTTACGACAAGCTTACAAACGCAACCTGCTAACAAACGAACAAGTAAATAGGATAAAACCAATTATTGATGAACTTTCTCCCAGGTTGAACGCTTATCTTAACTCCATTGGTAATACTCCAGCACAAAATTCTGACAACTAACAACTGACAACTGACAACTAACAACTGACAACTGACAACTGACAAATTATGAAAATCCTCCACCTTTCAGATATCCATATTGGTAGCGGTTTTTGCCACGGACGGATTAATCCAGCCACAGGTTTAAATACACGGTTGGAGGATTTTGTGAAAACATTATCTTTGTGCATTGACCGAGCGATCGCCGATCATGTAGATTTAGTTTTATTTGGTGGTGATGCTTTTCCGACTGCGACACCTGCACCTTATGTCCAAGAAGCCTTTGCTAATCAATTTCGGCGGCTAGTAGATGCAGATATTCCTACAGTCTTATTAGTAGGAAATCATGACCAACATTCCCAAGGTTTGGGAGGTGCTAGTTTAAATATTTACCGAACTTTGGGTGTACCGGGGTTTGTAGTTGGTGATACTTTAACTACCCATTGCATTTCTACCCGCAACGGAGATATACAAATAATTACTCTTCCTTGGTTAACTCGTTCAACTTTAATGACTCGTCAAGAAACTCAAGGTTCTTCTTTAGCAGAAGTTAATCAACTGCTCACAGACCGTTTAGAGGTGGTAATAGAAGGAGAAATTCGCCGTCTTGACCCTAGGATTCCCACAGTGCTTTTAGCTCATTTAATGGCTGATAATGCAACTTTAGGAGCAGAACGTTTATTAGCAGTGGGTAAAGGTTTTACTTTACCTTTATCTTTATTGACACGACCATGTTTTGATTATGTGGCTTTAGGTCATGTTCATAAACATCAAAATTTAAATAAATCCAATGACCCACCAGTGATTTATCCAGGAAGTATTGAACGGGTAGATTTTAGTGAAGAGAAGGAAGATAAAGGTTATGTCATGATTGAGTTGGAACGGGGGAAAGTAAATTGGGAATTTTGTCCCTTACCTGTGCGGACATTTCGGACAATTGAGGTAGATTTATCTAAGCAGGATGATCCACATAAAGTATTATTGAAAGCGATCGCTAAATATGATATTCAAGATAATGTCGTGCGACTCATTTACAAATTGCGCTCAGAACAATTGGATTTAATTGATAATTCCTCTCTTCACAATATTTTAAGCACAGCGCACACGTATACTATTCAAGCAGAATTAGTTAGTCAGTTAGCAAAACCCCGCATTCCTGAGTTAACAGCTAGTAGCAGTATTGACCCAATGGACGCTTTAAAAACTTACTTGAATAATCGGGAAGATTTAAAAGATATTGCTCCATCCATGTTAGAAGCAGCACAGAATTTATTAGCAAATGATGAGGAACTTTTGCTAGTATTGCAGGGAGGAAAATAAAAATAATAATCAGCTTTTTTACCTGATTAATCCATTTCTCTGGCGCGTGATAGCTCGGAAATATGCCAAAATAGGAATCTGATAAACTTCAATAAAAATCCAAATAATAATTCCTAAATGTGACAAAAAAGTTAGCACTGTCCAAACAAATGGAATCCATGAAAGGGGATCATGAGAATGAGGTGGAAAATAAAATGCTGTAACTCCTATTAAGGTTGTAGGTAAAATTACAAAAGCAATTGCGGATAAACCATAACCCCAACCTAATTCTATACCTACCAATCGCGGTTGGGTCCATCTGAGTCCATTCCAATTCCAAACTAAAGGCGGTTCTCTAGAAGGCATTTTCACCTGTTGTAATTCTAAGTTGACTGTGAAAATTTCGTTGCAAAAATCACAAGACATAGCTTCCATCATCAACATTTGAGAAATTTTACCAACGCGACATACTGGACATGGATAATTTTCGTGAAAATTTAAAGATGTTGATAAAATTGGAGATTTTGGCATAATTAAACCACTCCTTTTTAATAATTGGTAATTGGTAAGAAAAATGGTTCTCCCCTACTTATCCTAAATTTTTCTAATAAAACAACCTAGTTTATTCATAAAACCAGGTTGAATTTGATATGATAATAATATTGAGAATCTAATTAGTCTAGAAAACCCATTAAAATCTCGGAATCGTCAAAGGTATTTGGCGCTATTGGCCGATTTCCGAAGACAGAATAGTTGTCAGCAACTACCAAGGTGCTAGAAGCTATGGGACGAATACCAGATAAGTTAATGCTATCAACTACCTGGAATGTGTTTGCACCTATGGGACGAATTCCCATAGAGTTGAAGGTATCAACTACCTGCAATGTCCCGGTGGTAATGGGACGCATTCCAGCAACTATGATTGTTCCTTGAGAACTTTCTTCAGTATTACTGATATTATCCTGATTATTTTCTGTCATTTTTATTTCTCCTCCGTATTAGATGGCACTTTTTCAAACTAAATCTTTGTTTGTTAAGTGAATTTTACAATAATTAAGGAAAGAAGTATTTTTTTCCCATATATTTAGAGTCTAACCTTAAACAAGCATATATCACAGGTTGAATCTGAGATTGATATATTTTTTGATAAAGTTAGAGTCTTGATTATATCAGCTAATTTACATTTATTTTAGTACACATAGATTAGACCAGGGTATAAAATTATTTTATATCTTTTATAAGATTCCTAGCATAATCAAAAATTATTCATTTAAAGAATTAAGTAACTATGCCATTTTGATTGAGAATCTTGACGGTTTTTTTCTGGTACTAATAACCGCCAACTTTTACCTTCTTTCTGAATTTGCAGATAAACTTCAAAGGGTTTTTGGACTTGTTTAAAACTGCGTTTTGGTAATTTCACAGTAAAGTCATAATTTCCCTGTACCCGGTAAGCGGGTAAGTTTTCTATGGTGAGGGGTTGTTCTTGAGTAATAGATATGCGTTGAATATTAAATTTTTGGAAGTTTAAATCTAGCTGTTGGTTAAGTTGCTGTTGGGTTTGTTCTAGTTGGAGGGCGATCGCTTTTTGCACTAATTCTGGGGTTGGTAATAATGCTAGACTAGTACAAGCCGTTAGGCAAATTATTAAAATACTTATGAAAATCCACTTCATCATATTTTTATTTATTATTAATGTATTTAAACATATCATCACTAAGAGGTTGTTTGAAAAGTTTTGAGTGGTGATCTTAGGCACTTATTGATCCCCCCTAACCCCCTTAGAAAGGGGGGAACTAGAGTCAAAGTCCCCCTTTTTAAGGGGGATTTAGGGGGATCTAAAAATATTTGATACACCATGAGGGACTTTATGGCTAACGCCACGCAAGCTATCAAACATCCTCTAACCACCACTTACAGGAGGAATTAAAACCACCTCGTCACCATTTTGGAGAATGGTATCTGGTTCAACAAATTGCAAATTAACACCAAAGCGAGTTAGTTCACGCCATTGGCTTAGTTTTGGTTGTTGAGTAATTAAGCGATCGCACACAGATTGAACTGTTGTACCATCAGGAAAATCCCACACTAACTCATTGACACCATAAACTTCTTGATAAATAGCAAATAACTTGATTGTTATAGTAATTGCAGCATTAGACATAATATAAACGTTGTCACATTTTTTTATATACTTAGTTTATAGCAGATCATAGGATAAACTTACTTATTTAACTAAAAACTCAGGAACAATGACAGAACAATTTAACTTTTTTCAACATTGGTATCCTCTCATACCCACAGAAGATTTAGAACCACAAAAACCAAAATCTATTACATTATTAGGAAAAAGATTAGTAATTTGGAAACCTACTAAATCAGCGACATATCGAGTATTTTTAGATCAATGTCCCCACCGTCTCGCACCATTAAGCGAAGGACGAATAGAAGATAAAACAGGTAACTTAATGTGCAGTTATCACGGTTGGGAATTTAATGAAAATGGTATTTGTCAACACATTCCCCAAGCAGAAAAACCAGAAATTGTCACTAAAAATCAAGATAATTTTTGTGTTATTTCCTTTCCAGTGCGTCAACAACAGGAAATACTTTGGGTGTGGCCAGATGAGAAAACATCAGCAATAGCAGAAAATACACCTTTACCTTTATCACCACAAATAGACGCAGCGAAAGGATTTGTTTGGTCTAATTATATTCGAGATTTAGAATACGATTGGCAAACATTAATAGAAAATGTGGGAGATCCTAGTCATGTCCCTTTTGCTCATCATGGAGTACAAGGTAATAGAGAAAAAGCTGTACCTATACCTATCAAAATAGTCAAATCAACTATTGATTTAATTGAAGTGAATATTGAGAGAGGTATATCTACAACAATTACATTTGAACCACCTTGTAGATTAGAATATGTAATAAATATTGGTAACACGGGAAAAAAACTAGGTTTACTTGTTTATTGTATTCCTGTATCTCCTGGCAAATCGAGAATAGTCGCTCAATTTTCCCGTAACTTTGCCAAAAACTTACATAGGATTATTCCTCGGTGGTGGGATCATATTCATGACAGAAATCTAGTATTAGATGGTGATATGATGCTACTAAATCAGCAAGAGTATTTATTACAGAAAAAACAATTAAATGAAAGTTGGAAAACAGCTTATAAATTACCGACAAATGCTGATAAATTCGTAATTGAATTTCATAATTGGTTTGATAAACATTGTCAGGGAAAATTACCTTGGACAGATTTAGGAATTAGTGTAAGTGAATCTCCAACTATTAATGATAATCATGCAGAAATGTTGGACAGATATAAACAACATACTCAACATTGTAGTAGTTGTCGAACAGTAGTTAAAAATTTAGAACGGTTGCAAATAGCACTTTTAGCATATTTTGTAATTATCATATCTGGAGTAGCTGTATTACCTGATCATTGGCGTTTACAGCTAGGTTTACCATTAGTAATTACAGCACTTTTAGGACTGGGAATTTATTCTTGGTTAAAATTTTCCCTCATTCCTAAATTCTACTTTGTAGATTATATCCATGCTGAAAAATAAATCATGAATAATAAACCAATTACCCATTACCAATTACCCATTACCCATTACCCATGAACTAAAGTTTTAATTCTAAACGTTGAAAATCCTGCTGTACCTCATTCCATAAAGCTTTATTAAATGGGTCAGTTTTTAAGGCTTTTTTCAGATAAATCCTAGCTTTTGGAAGTTGTTTTTCCGTGATTAAAGCTCGTCCCCAGATTTGATAGGCGATCGCTAACCATTGACGCACTTCTGGATCTGCTGGTAAACGTGCCATTAAAGCCTCCGCTAAAGCGATCGCTTGGGGAAAACGTCTTTCTTGTAAAAACCGCTGCAACTGTTCATAAGTTTTCCACTTTAATCGTTGTTCAATATCCTCTAAATTTGGTGGGTGAGATATAACCGTTGTTTTTGGTGCTGCTGGTTGAGTTTTAACTTCTGTAGTGGTAGAAACATGAGTTTTCACTTCACTAGTCCGGGGCTTAATTTCCTTTGGTGGTAATACAGTTTGCAGGAATTTATAAGCCTCTGTCACCGCAATAAATTTGTCTTTTGCTTTGAGATCATTTGGGTTAATATCAGGATGATATTGCTGTACCAATCGGCGATAGGACGCTTTAATATCAGCAAAAGAAGCTCCTGACCTTAAACCTAATATCCGGTAATAATCTTCAAGATCCATGTTGCTTCGCTTCGCTCCCATTCAAAATTCAAAATTAAAAATCCAAAATGAAGAATTCCTACCTTTAAATTTTCAACTTTGAATTTTGAATCATTTTGCAGTATCTATGGACGTTCTTCAATCACACGATCAATTAAACCGTATTCCTTAGCTTCTTGAGCAGACATGAAAAAGTCACGATCCATATCTTTTTCAATTTTGCTTAAAGGTTGAGTAGTATTATCAGCATAAATTTGATTTAACTGACTACGAATTCGCAGAATTTCTCTAGCTTCGATTTCGATATCAGAAGCTTGTCCACGAGTTCCACCAGAAGGTTGGTGAATCATAATCCGAGAGTGAGGTAAGGCCATGCGTTTACCCTTTGTCCCAGCAGCCAACAGGAAAGATCCCATGGAAGCAGCTAAACCGACACAGATTGTCACCACATCAGATTTGATATGTTGCATGGTGTCATAAATTGCCAAACCGGATGTCACCATCCCACCGGGGGAATTGATATATAAATAAATATCCTTCCCTGGATCATCGGAATCCAGATATAGCATGACAGCAATGATTTGGTTGGCAATTTCGTCATCTACATCTCTTCCCAGGAAAATAATTCTTTCCCGGTAAAGACGGTCATAAATGCTAATCCAATCTGTATATTGTCCACCAGGCATCCGGTAAGGAACTTTAGGCACGCCTATAGGCATTTGCGGTACTCCGTTTGTAATTGGTCAATGGTCAATGGTCAGTGGTCAGTGGTCAATGGTCAATGGTCAATGGTCAATGGTTATTGAGTTATTAGTTATTAACAACTGACAACTGACAACTGACCACTGACCACTGACAAGTTAAAGGACACTTGCAGGGAGTGGGGGATTAGCGAGTTCTTCCTTCCTAAAAACTCTGTCAATCAAACCATATTCCTTAGCTTCGTCGGGAGTCATGTAGAACAGACGATCCATGTCTTTGCTAATTTTCGCACTGTCTTGTTCAGTCGTCCGAGCGAGAATTTCCAGCATTGAAGCTTTATTTGCCAAAACTTCCTTAGCACGAATTTGAATATCCGTTGCTTGTCCTTGGGCATAGCTCTTAGGCTGATGCAGGATAATGGAAGAATTGGGCAAACTAGCACGACAACCTTTTGTCCCGGCACTAAGAATCATCGCTGCCATACCCATTGCCGAACCAATACAAATGGTGTGGATAGGAGGCTTGATATATTTCATAGTGTCATAGATAGCGAAGGCTTCGGTTTCAAAACCGATAGGTTCGCCACTGTAACTAGAAGTACCTGTAGAGTTGATGTAGATTTTAATTGGCTTTTCGGGATCATCGGACTGTAAATACAGCAATTGGGCGACAATTAATTCCGTCACAGACGGAACAAGTGGCATACCCAAATAAACAATCCGCTCCTTTAGGAGTAAAGAGGGTAAATCTGGTGGTGGTGTCCGGTAGGAGCTATCACCGGAATAGGGGGCTTGCACAGCCTTGAGGTGAGAAATATCCATAGCAAATGAATCGCCTAAAACTATGCCGTTAACTGTATTACATCCTAGCGCGATGTCTGGGAGATTTAAGGTGCGGATTTCTGCTATGTTAACGAATTTTGGATTAACTAGGGTTGTATGGCGATAAAATCTGGATATTTTTGTCTATTCATCTTTGATTTCGCCTAAAGAAGCAAATTTGATCAAATTGCTGGTTTTGAGGATGATGGTAGAGTGATTTCTGAGGAGATAATGTCTGTTATAATGAGTTTTAATGGCTCATATCAATTTTAGAAGCTATATTTTATAGGTAAGAATCATTTTAAGAAAGCAATATTATCTTTGGAATCTCGTATTGCTGAACACAAAAAAAAATCAGGCTAGAATTAGATAAGGAGTTTCCAGATTCAGGTTTAATTAACCACTGGCAAAAGGAAATTAAAGCTTTTGACCAAGGAATAAAACAAGCATTAAAAAGATTAGGAAAAAACTAATGACACTAGCAAAACTAAAAATTAGTAGTGAAAACTCAACACTTAATCAGTTACTCATAGAATTACAGGAAGAATGCCAAAATGTTCTTGCTCTTGTTAATCAATTACAACTTTCTGAGTTAAGTGATGCCTACAGCAAGCGAAGCTATCTTCAAAAGGGTAAAATTCTTTCAGAATTGTTGGTAGCTTCTATCCATTTACATTCTCATTGTGATGAAGAATGGCAAAATTTGATTTCTGATGAGTTGGAATCTTTAGCGGATGATTAGGGATTTTATCAGGGCAAACGCATCTTATTTTTAGAATGCTTACTGGACAAAGGTTTTGACGATTGTTTAGTTTTGTAACTAAAAGTTGAAACCCTTGCTGGACATGGATTACAGAATTTAGGTGCGTTTGCCCTGGGGATTTTATTGATTTTCAAAAGGAGAATTTTTGTAAAATAGTTGATACAAAGAAGTCAGATAAATTTATTCTAAGTAAATGGGCTGAAATAAATATCAAAATAATATTGTTGATTAGGACAGGCTAGAAGTAGGCTGTTCACTTTGAACCCTTTACCCCATAAGGCTTCATGCAAAAAATGTGTCGTGTGTTCTTGTGGGAAAACCCCTGCAACAGGTGTTTTCCCACAAACAAAAAATAACACGAATAATTTTCCGAAAAATCCCTCAAAAACACACAAAGTCAACAGCCTAGGCTAGAAGCCCATCCCACAAGAATATTATACTTATTGTGGGGTGGGCATCTTGCCTGCCCATATTGTATTTAATTGTGCCTACCTACTTACTATTCTCATCGTCCTGATCCAAATCAATGGATTAATTGGCGGATTAGAAAACAGACTGAGAACCTGAATTAAACTAAATTAATACGCTAGATAGGACTGTTTAAGTTTTATCTAGTAATAGTTCCAATCTATAGGAGTTAATCATTATGCTTCCGATTGATAAATGTGTAGTTTGTAATGGCAACTTATTAGAAACTAAAGTAACAGAAATTATCAAAGGTGGTAGTAATACCGCAACATTACAAGTAAATGCTTCAGTTTGCCGAAATTGTGGAGAACGTTTTTATCATGTAGATACAATTAGAAAATTAGAAAATATCAAACTCAAATGAGAAAGACAAGAAACTGAAGATTTAACTCCAGTAGATCAATCTTTTGAAGTTGCATGATAACCAAATCAACAATAATTGTAGGTTATTAAATGGGAACTTTTGGATGTTTAGTTTGTAAAGTTTTATCAGCAAGAAGGAGAAATACAGAAGCAAACAGAAACTTGGGAATATTTGCGTCAAGAAATTGATGAAAATCCCTTTTAAATTTGATATAAATTTGAACTCATTGTGATGAAGATTGGCAAAATTTGATTGCTGATGAGTTGGAATATTTAGCGAATGATTAGAGCGATCGCATCATAAAACATGGAATAATATAAATAAACTCATAATCAAACCCGATATTATGACTGATACACCTAGCAAAATTCAAGAATTTATCAATTTTGCTCGTTCGCTAAAATTATAGATAAAGCTCTAGCTCATTTTTTGATAAGCCTGGGCAGATTCTACCAAAATCAGGGCTTTTATAACTCAAGGATTTAGAATAGCATGATTTTATTATAGCGGTTCTCGGTCGGATGAAATACAATCGAGGGCGGGGAAACCCCGCCCCTACGGAGTTTACAATTTAATTGCTGTATCTCATCTAAGTGCATACCGCTATATGGTTGTTTAGCAGATGACCCAATTATTAGATATCCTCAAGTTGAACATGAAGAAAGAGAAGCAATAAAATGATTTACTGATAGAATTATTGCAGGAGGTTAGAAATTATTATGACAACACATCAACCAAGAGTAATTACAAATTATAATCTTTACGAACAAGATTTTTACCTATGGATAGAAACAACATCTAAACAATTAAAAGCAGGAAAATTTGCAGAAATTGATTTAGCAAATCTGATAGAAGAAATTGAAAGCATGGGAAGAAGTGAAAAACGGGAGTTAAAAAGCCGTTTAATTGTGCTACTAATGCACTTACTAAAATGGCAATATCAACCCGAAAAACGCAGTGAAAGCTGGCGTAGTACGATTACAGAACAACGTATTTGTATTGAATTATTATTAGAAGATAGTCCTAGTTTGCAACCTCTACTTATAGAAATATTTACAGATTGTTATGAAAAAGCTCGTTTAAAAGCATCTGAAGAAACAGGAATGAAATTAAATTTCTTTCCTAAAGAATCTCCTTTTACTTTAGAAGAAACCCTAAAAAATTCCTTTTTGAATAATTAAATTCTAGGTTCTACCGTTCCTCTTGTGATAAAACATTCTTTTAATGTATCCAAAACCGTTGCTGTACATGGGTTATTAAAATTCTCACAGAGATTTCTGATTTAAGCTGTATAAAATTTATATCACTAAACATATTTTGGTTATTTCACTTCCACCTACTTAGTCGGTTTTAACCGACTTTAGCTATTAGACAGGGAATTGATTCCCTGTCGGGTGTGGATTGTCCGTATGGTTCCGCGACTTCTAGGCTCCATTTATCGGTGACTCCTAAATTAACTTGTTTTCCGTACTAGGGAAGATGTCGTGTGAAGTTATCTATAAAATTATGTATGTCTAGATGAGATAGGAAATAGAGATTATGAAAGTTAATTTACAACTAGCATTAAATGATACTGGCATAGATGCCAATCAAACCAGCACTCAACGTCAATTAGCAATTTCCGTTTCTGCCAGTGGTGAAACCATAGATCGGACTGTACCATTAAATTTATGCTTAATACTTGATCATAGCGGTTCCATGACGGGGAAATCCCTGGAAACTGTGAAAACCGCTGCTAGTTTATTAGTAGATCGTCTAACTTCTGAAGATCGCCTCAGTATTGTAGTGTTTGATCACCGTGCCAAAGTTTTAATCCCCAATCAGTTAATTACAGACCGAGAACATATCAAAAAGCAAATTAAACAACTTACTGCTGATGGGGGAACTGCCATTGATGAGGGTTTACGTTTGGGAATAGAGGAATTAGCCAAAGGTAAACATGATACCGTTTCCCAAGCATTCTTACTCACAGATGGCGAAAATGAACATGGTGATAACGATCGCTGTTTAAAATTTGCCCAATTAGCAGCCAGTTATAATTTAACGCTGAATACATTGGGATTTGGTGACAATTGGAATGATAAAGTTTTAGAAAAAATTGCTGATGCTGGGATGGGAACGTTGTCTTATATTCAACACCCAGATCAGGCTGTATCGGAATTTGGGCGGTTGTTTAGTCGAATGCAAACAGTGGGATTGACTAACGCTCAACTATTATTATCCTTAATGCCAAATGTGCGGTTGGCAGAACTCAAACCCATAGCCCAAGTTTCCCCAGATACCATTGAATTACCAGTACAACCAGAAAGTGATGGACGGTTGGCTGTGAGATTAGGAGATTTAATGAAAGACGGGGAACGGGTAGTTTTAGTTAATATTTATGTGGGACAGTTGCCAGAAGGTAAACAGGCGATCGCTAATATTCAAGTTCGCTACGATGATCCTGCCCATAACCAAATCGGGTTATACTCCCCCAATCTACCAATTTATGCTCATGTCACCGGGGTCTACCAACCAGCACCAAATCCCCAGGTACAACAATCGGTTTTAGCTTTAGCCAAATATCGGCAAACCCAGTTAGCAGAAACGAGATTACAGCAAGGTGATCGGGCTGGGGCAGCCACGATGTTACAAACGGCGGCTAAAACAGCTTTACAAATGGGAGATACTAGTGCGGCAACGGTGTTACAAGTTTCCGCCACACGCTTACAAGCCGGGGAAGAGTTATCAGAAAGCGATCGCAAAAAAACCAGAATTGTCTCAAAAACTGTTTTGCAAGATGCTTCTCCTCAATGAAAGTTCAACTAACATCGGCTCTAAATGATACTAACGTTGATGCTGCCCAACAAAGTAATCAACGCCAACTCTCAATTTCCATTTCCGCAATTCCGTCTGAGTTTGAACAAAATTTGCCATTGAATCTGTGCTTGATTCTCGATCAAAGTGGTTCTATGTCCGGTGGACCCATGAATATCGTGATTCAAGCAGTTGAGCAATTATTGGATCAGTTAAAAGTTGGCGACCGCATTTCCGTGATCGGTTTTGCTGGCAAATCTGGAGTCATTATTCCCAACCAAATCGTCCAAAATATAGAAACCATCAAAACTCAGCTAAAAGCCAGGCTCAAGGCTGCTGGTGGCACTGTAATTGCTGAAGGTTTATCTTTGGGGATTACAGAATTACTCAAAGGCACAAAAGGGACTGTTTCCCAAGCCTTCCTCCTCACAGATGGACATGGGGATAATGGCTTACAAATTTGGAAATGGCAAATTGGACCAAATGACAATAAACGGTGTTTACAACTTGCCCAAAAAGCTGCCAAACTCAACCTGACAATTAACACCCTGGGTTTTGGTCATGACTGGAACCCAGACTTACTAGAAAAAATTGCTGATGCTGGAGGTGGGACTCTCGCTTATATTGAGAACCCCGAACAAGCCGTAACTCAATTTGCAAGGCTGTTTCGTCGGGTGCAATCAGTGGGGTTAACAAATGCCCACTTACTTCTATCTTTCATTCCCGCTGTGCGTCTAGCAGAACTTAAACCCATCGCCCAAGTTGCACCAGATACCATCGAACTACCAGTAGAAACCGATGCAAATGGGACTTTGGTAGTGCGGTTAGGGGATTTAATGAAAGATGCGGAACGGGTAGTTTTAGCGAATATTTATCTGGGACAATTACCAGAAGGGAAACAAGTCATTGGCCATGTCCAAATTCGCTATGATGATCCATCTCTGAATAAACAGGGATTACTTTCTCCGTTGATGCCAATATATGCTAATTTCACCAAGACCTATGGACCTGCTCTCAATGCTCAGGTGCTACAGTCAATTTTGGTATTAGCTAAATATCGCCAAACTCAATTAGCCGAAGCAAAATTAGAACAAGGCGATCGCATTGGGGCAGCAACCATGCTCCAAACTGCTGCTAACACCGCTTTACAAATCGGTGATACCAATGCAGCCACAGTGTTACAAATTTCGGCAACTCGCTTACAAGCCGGTGAAGAACTAACAGAAGCTGACCGCAAAAAGACGAGAATGGCATCAAAGACTGTTTTGAAAGCATAGCTGTAGGGTGGGTTGAAAAGCCTACCCTATAGATTTTTCAACAATTTTTGCGTAAGCGATCTGCTTGCAGCAGCGCTTCGCTATCGCTAAAAAACTACCAGAGATACCCGCCATATCATATTTTATTGAATTTGTACACACCTTATAGGCAGATGAATAGGAATAATATAAGGTTTAAAGTATTCATATATGGTAAACACCTGGTATATATAAAGGCTTGGCTCACAGCCAGGCCTTTTTTATGTTTAAAGTATTTAGGGTTTGCTGAATAAGTCTTTTCGTAAGGACTAGGAGTCACCGAGTCAGGAGTCACCGAGTCAGGAGGAATAAAGAGGAAGAAGCAGGAAGAAGAAGGAAGAAGGAAGAGAAGGTTGGACAATTAGTCCTCAAATTTACGCGGTTATTTTTGGTGAAAATGCAAGGGTTTTAAACATCTATTGTCAATAATCTTGCACTTGCTTGGTTATAAAACCCTGCAAACCTTTATCTATCAACTCTTTTGCTTTATTCAGCAAGCCCTATTTAGTAAAGTTTCATAGAAATAAATACTAACAATATTAATATGTATTGTTAATGTGATATATCATATTTAGAAAAATTTGTACACATCCTCTAGGAAGATGATCTGTTACCAGAGTAGCATTAAATTAATTGAGTACGTTGTTAAGCACAGCAATTATGGAGGTTTGGTTATAGCACCAAACCTTTTTTTTAGGATTGTTATAGATGGATACACTTGACAAGATTAAAAAATAGTTCAAATAATATTTACGGCTATAAAACTACAGTAAAACCAATATATTCTAAGTAACGAATCAAAAATATAATGTAGTTATTGTATCCTGTAATTAAAACTATACTAAATACATTAATCAGAGCTAAATGACTATGGGATGCCGACTGAGAATTTTGTTAACTGATGAGGAAAAATTAACACTAGAAGAGTTGAGAAAAGCCAAAGACGTTCCTCAACGCACTAAAGATCGCGCTCAAGTTTTGCTATTGAACGCTCGGGGATTAAAAAATGAGGAAATTGCTCAAGGTTTAAACTGGGCGATTTCTACAGTCCGTCAGACCCTACATCGTTGGGAAAAAATGGGTTTAGCAGGATTATGGGATGCTCCAGGTCGAGGAGGAAAACCCCGTTATTCAGAAGATGATTTACACTATTTAGAAAACTGTCTCCTAGAAGAACCTCAGACTTATAGCTCTAAACAACTAGCCAAAAAACTAGCATCTGAGCGACAAGTTCATTTAAGTGCTGACCGACTCCGCAGAGTTCTTAAAGCCAGGGGCAAGGTCATCAATACACAGAGAGGATAATTAACAACCGACCACTGACAACTGACAGCTAAGTATTTATTTCTAAAAATAGGATGTTTTAACGACAAGAAAGAGGGAAAAAACCACAAAAATCCTGAAATCTATATAAATTCATAGTTTCATCTATCCACTTAGGGCTACAACGCCTTAGAATGATTCATTGAAAAGTCGAATCAATGAGATTTACAGCGGTTTTGAGTGTAAATATTCTCAAAGAACGATTTTTGTATTTCTACAAACAGAGATTTAGGTAAGTGTGCTTTAATAGTGCATCTTTAAATAATCTCTGATAAAACTTTAGGAGTTTGATATGAACAAGGGCGAATTAGTTGATGCAGTAGCTGAAAAGGCTAACGTTACCAAGAAACAGGCTGACCAAGTTCTGAGCGCTGCCATAGAAACCATTGTTGAAGCGGTTTCTTCTGGTGATAAGGTAACATTGGTAGGATTTGGTTCTTTTGAATCACGGGAACGCAAAGCCCGTGAAGGACGCAACCCCAAAACCAACGAAAAAATGGAAATTCCCGCTACTAGAGTTCCTGCTTTCTCGGCTGGGAAACTGTTTAGAGAAAGAGTAGCACCTCCAAAAGAGCCAAAAGAGCCAAAAGAGTAAGTTCGGTTATAGGAAGGATATTTTTGATGCCACAACAAGCACACGGGGGAAACTTATCTTGGGCAGCAGCACTGGCTGGCTGTTCCCCTGATGCTATTGTGGATTTTTCTGCCAGTATCAGCCCCTTGGGACCACCAAACAGCGTTATTGCTGCGATTGTGTCCCAACTGGGTAATCTGATAAATTATCCTGACCCAGAGTATAGTGACTTGAGACTAGCTCTGAGTCGTTTTCATCAAATACCTGTGGAGTGGATTTTGCCAGGTAATGGTTCAGCAGAATTATTAACTCTAGTGGGTAGAGAATTAGCACAATTAACAGCAACAGTCTTGCTAACTCCAGCTTTTGGCGACTATTACCGCACTCTTGCGGTTGATAACGCTAGATTGCTGGAGTTTCCTGTAGATCTGTCCACAGGGAAGGAGAATATGGCTCTATTGCCAGATTTCAGCCTTGAAACTTCAGAATTTGGGTTACTGCTGAATAATCCACACAACCCGACAGGAAAATTATTTTCCCGGGAATCTGTTTTACCGTATTTAGAAAAATTTGCTTTGGTGGTTGTAGATGAAGCGTTTATGGATTTTTTGCCTCCAGAGGAGGAACAAAGTCTCATTGGGTTGGTGCAAGAATATGAGAATTTAGTGATTTTACGATCGCTCACCAAATTTTACAGTTTACCAGGGCTAAGATTGGGATATGCCATCGCTCACCCCCAGCGGTTGGCAAAGTGGAAATTATGGCGAGATCCCTGGCCTGTCAATACTTTAGCCGCAGCCGCAGCGATCGCCGCTCTCCAAGATACACAATTCCAAAACGACACCTGGAAATGGCTACCAGCGGCGAGAAATAAACTATTTCAAGGTCTAGAATCAATTCCCGGTTTAAGACCCCTAGAAGGCACTGTTAATTACCTATTGGTAGAATCTCAACAATCTGCTTCTCAGTTACAACAGCAACTACTTCAGCAACACCAGATTTTAATTCGTGATTGTTTAAGTTTTAAGGAATTAGGCGATCGCTATTTCCGCGTTGCAGTCCGCACTGAATCCGATAACCAACGCCTATTAACCGGTCTTAAAGAATTAAAAATTAAAAATTAAAAATTAAAAAAACAACTGACTGGGCGCAGGCCCTGCGCCCCTACTGACTAATGAGTAATATTGATTATGATATCATCGTTATTGGTGGCAGTATTACTGGATACCAAGCTGCTTTAATCGCTACTCAGCTACAGGCTAAAGTTGGTTTGATTGTTAGCGCAGATATTTCTCATAACTATAATTTAAATTATCAATATGTGCTAAGTGAAATTAATCAAATTCCCCAGCAATTTCGTAATTTAGCAAATTTAGGAATTTATGAAACAAATATTAACCTAAACATAGCACCTCTTAATTGGACAAAGGGATTGTCTTATGCAAATGCTGTATTAAAAAATCTTGATCAAATAAATTCTTTAGCTAATTTAACTGCCCAAGGTGTTGATATTATTGTTGATAATGGTCAATTTCAATCTGCTCCGAAATTAAGTTTTACAGTTAATGAAAGACGGTTATATAGTCGCACTTACTTACTCGCTAATGGTTCTAGTCCATTAATTCCCAAGATTCCGGGATTAGATACGATTGAATATCTGACTCTAACTAATATTTGGGCATCTTTAGAAAAAACAACATTACCAGAAAATTGGGTAATTATTGGTGGTATTCCTCAAAGTATAGAAATTGCTCAGATTTTAGCTAGATTTGGTTGTAAAGTCACATTAATAGTTAAATATTCCCATATTTTGCCTGATCTTGATCCAGAAATAGCCCAATTACTAACAGCACAATTAGAAGTTGATGGTGTGCGTGTTTTCACACAAACCCAAGTCACTCAAATCCGACAAATAGACCATAAAAAATGGGTGCAAGCCGGAAATTTAGCGATTGAAACTGATGAAATTTTGATTGCTACGGGACAAAAGCCAAATTTAGAATATCTGAATTTACCAGCAGTAGGAGTAAAACAGCATCAACACCGCTTGGTTGTCAATGAAAAATTGCAAACAACTAATCATCGTATTTATGCTTGTGGTGATGTCCTAGGCGGTTATGATATTCAGAATATTGGTAATTATGAAGCTAATATTGCCGTAGAAAATGCTTTATTTTTTCCCAGACTGAAAGTTAATTATCAATCTGTTCCTTGGGGAATATATTCTCAGCCAATGGTAGCCCAAGTTGGTTTAACAGAAATTCAAGCTAAAAACCAATATCCTCAAAATCAAGTTTTAGTTTTAAAGCAATATTTTAAAACAGCTACAGCCGCACAAATACACGGAGAAATTACAGGTGTTTGTAAATTAATAGTTTTAGAAAATGGCAAAATTTTAGGCTGTTCTATATTAGGAATAGAAGCAGGATACTTAATTAATTTAATTAGTTTAGCAATATCACAAAATATTAAAGTTCAGCATTTAGCTAAATTGTCGCCTATTTATCCCAGCTTTTCCGAAATTCTTAGAGAAACAGCGCGAGAATGGAATAGACACAGAATTAATAAAAATCATGTTTTACAAGAATTATTACTAAGTTTCTTTAATTATCGTCGTGATTGGAATTTATAGCCAATGGATAAGCATCTCATTCGGGAATTATCAAAGTTTTTAAATCCATATCCCGAACGTTGTATCAGCCATTCTATTAGACAGGGAATCAATTCCCTGTCTAATAGCTAAAGTCGGTTAAAACCGACTAATTGTTTTGTTATGATCTGGCAAATTTATTTATTAGTTTTTTTGAATTGTTATTTAAATCTTTTTCTCATCTTAAGTTTATATGCTTGCATGATATCTCTTTATAAGAATCTATTTTTATATTATCTCGCGTTGATCCTACAATTCACCAATTAGAGAACTACACAAAAAAGATGAACTGCTTGCAGCAGCGCTTCGCTATCCATTGTGGGATGGGCATCTTGCCCGTCCTTGTATTATTAGCGGGCAAGATGCCCGACTACAAAAAATTTTGGGATATTTTTTTAATTGTAAGTCTCTTAGAGTAATTTGGTTGCACGATTACCAGGAGACATCTGGTAAAAATTAAACGTGCGTTTCCTAGAACCCTCGTAGAGATGTTCCATGGAACGTCTCTACATTCTTTTCTGGAGATGTCTAGTAATCGCGTCTGTTTTGAATAAAGCAGCAATCTCCTTTACTTTTTCTTGAGAGTGCTACTTGGTAAGCCAGAAGCTAACCCCACAAGAATATTATACTTATTGTGGGGTGGGCATCTTGCCTGCCCCTGTATTATATTTAATTGTGCCTACTTACTTAACTATGTAAATTCACTAGGAATTACCCAACTTTACTCAATTCCCACTTTTCCCAATCACTTATGCTTCCGTTGTCCTTTTTCTGTCAAAGAAACGCTACCAATTCCTTGTAAAATACCTCTACCCACTAAACCTAAACCCTTACCGATTACTTGAGTAAGCACGAAAACAATTCCAGTTCCTAAAAACCCTACTAACGATTGTATGCGTGGGGAAATAGCATCCCGAAATTCTAGTATTAATGTTACCCCTAGAGGAACACCAGAAAGTTGAGCTAATTCTTGATTACGAGGAGAATAAATTGATATTTTAGCAATTCCCCGAGGGGAAAAAATAAATAATTCATGACGACTTTCAAAAATTGTTTGCGCTTCAGTTATATATTGATATAATTGATATTTCCAAGATAAGTTATTTCTAAATTTCTCAATTTCCCTAGTGGAAATCATTTGCCGATCATAAAAATTTTGTTTAATGGTTTCTACATCTGCTAAATAATTTAATAAAGGTTGAATTACAGTATTAGCGATGTGAATAAATAAATTTTCTAAAATTACTAATGCTTGAGATTGAGCTTCTGTGCTACCAGCAGGGTAAGAGATATTATCAATACATAAATCTGTGAATAGTAGCAAATAAGATAACAATTCAAAAAATAAAGGGACTTTTTTGATTATTTCTGTTTGCGAATCTGTGGTTTTATCTAATAAAAATTTAACTATATTTATCTCTTGTTTATCTAAACTAATCTGGGAGTAATTACCAAAAAATTCTGTAATAGTAAATTGCCATAAATCCATTAAAATCTTATCTGTTAAATTAAATAGTTGATTTTTATCAAAATTAAAGGTATGAATTTCATCCAATTGCTGAGAAAATTTTTGGAGAATAATATAAAGTAACTCTCTTTTTTTATCTTCTCGAAGAATATCAATTTCTAAAGGTGTATTACTAATATTATTTAAAGCAAATTGCAGTTTAGTTGAACATAATGTCAACAATTCAGATTGCAGTTTTTGAGAACTCACTACAGGTGGTATATTGATCAATAGTTGTGAATCTGATTTGAAAACTACTTGACTACTAAGTATTTTTTTTGGTAACTTTTGTCTTTCTTCCTCGGTTGTTAATAAGTGATTAACAACCCAGCGAGCCGCTAAAAGTTCCCGTCGTTGTCCTGCTAAAATTGCTTTATTTAATAGAGTTTTTCCCGGTAATTTTAATTGTTCTGTGATTTGATAAAGAGCTTGATCAATATTGTTAATTCCTGAATTTTGTAAATTACTTCGCAATTTAACAAATGGTAAAGAAGAATTAATAATTACTGGATCTACAAACCAATAATAACCACCATTAGCTACTTCTTGAATTATGGGGACTAATTGAGAAATTGAGATACCTTTAGGACAATAACCATTTATCCCTATCGCTTTTGCACCAATGAGCAATTCTGGTTGAGGTTTGGAACTTAGAAGTAATACAGGTATGTGGGGATATAAAGCTTTTAGTTGTTTACAGAATTGTAACTCTAGCTGTTCATTATCTAATTCTAAGATGATTAATTTAATTTGCCGAGAATTTATTTCCGATAAAACCTGTAAAGCAGCAGTCTCTGTGGCAACATCTGCTATTACTTGTAAATTAGGAATAGCTTCGAGTGTTACCTTTAGTCCTAAACGGAAAATTGGATCTGGGTCAATTAATAAGAATTGTAAAAGGCGATCGCTCATTTTTACAAAATAGTAGATTACTGATTTTTTAGGCTATTTAAAATTTTGAATTCCTAATCATTGACACTTACTTCCTGACGATGACCATAAAAGTTAATAGTATATTCAGAAATCGTGATCCCTGTTTGTGCTTCTACTTGACGTAACAACTCTTCAGGTAATTCTATATGCACATCTAAAATTTGATTTGTATCCATACAGTTAACATGACTATGGGAATCACTGTTATTTCCATATAATCGCCCATCACCGTGTTCAATACACTCTATAATACTTTGGCTAGATAAAGCCTCTAGATTTTGATACACAGAAGTATGTCCAATTTCCTTACCTTCTTTATTAAGTCGATCATAAATCTCTCTGGCAGAAAGATGTTCCTGCGCTTGCCAAAGCAACTCCAATACAAAACGCCGTTGACGACTGACACGCATTCCCAACATTTGACACCTATCCAAAGCATCTTGTAACGAACGAATAGGTTTAGGAGAACTCGCTTGCTTGTACATATTTCAGCTTGTAAACTCTAGAAATTGGGGACAAATCAATTCAAAATACTCGCACAACAGGACTTACTTCTGCAAAATTCCAGAAAATTATTCTTAATCTAAAACAAACTCATCACAACTTTATCTTAAAGTTCCTCTAAATGTCTACCTAAAGGGGTTAAAAAACTGCTACTGTGGATTCTCAACACTGTTGAGTAAGTAAGTAGCTATCACAGTCCATGACAATCACAATCACCCTCAACAACGACTTTATTGATAGTTTAGATGTATCACCTGCCCTAACGGTGATTGAACCACTGCTGCAAGCCGGAAGCATTTCTTCCCATGAACAGCAACTACGTCTAGAAATTAATTATGAACTGGAAGAAAATGATCCGCGGGAACTATCGGAAATTCCAGAGGTAAGACTGTGGTTTGTGCGTCTTGATGCTAAGTATCCCTGGTTGCCATTTTTACTAGACTGGAAAGCGGGAGAATTAGCTAGGTATGCAGCGATGTTAGTACCTCATCAGTTTAGTGCTAAAGAAGGTATCCAATATAACCCCGAAGCTTTAGAAATATTTTTGATGCACAAAATTTTTGTTTTAAGTGATTGGCTACAAAGACAAAATATTGCTAGTCCGTCTCGACTTAAATCTTTGGCGCAAATTCTGGGTTATGAATTGGATGATGCTTTCTTTGAAATGATTGAAAAAACTAATTTGTAAGGGAACACCGGAACAGAAAGATAATACAGATGAAGGTTCTTTGATGATTTTGGATTTTGAATCTAACAATCTAAAATCCAAAATCCAAAATCCAAAATTAACACTCAGCCTCCCCAAATTTTTTCTAGGACTGTTTGGGGGAGAATGTCCGCTAACTTTCCAGTTGGTGAAGTAATAGCTAAGACTTTCTCGCTTGTAGGTAATAATTTTTCTGCGTCCGTAGAACTTAGCAAAGTAATTGTATATGTTTCTACTGCTATACCCAGTTGAAGAAGACTATTTTCCACAGATAACATTAAACTAGCACCACCAATGATAGCGGTTAATTTGCCAATATCATCCGGGGAAGTAACTTTAATATTGTGACAATGTTCTAAAAGCGATCGCACAAAAGCGTCATTATTGGCTTCTTTAATGACAACAACAGGTAAATCTGGTTGTTTTTCTTGACAAGCTGCAATGATTTGTTGCCAATTTTCTACAGGATAGGTTGTATCTACAGTAGTTCCCCCAGCATTGATGAGAATAAAACCTGTGTCATTTACTCCTAGACGTTTTTGTTCTCCTTGCGCCCATTCAATATCTAGTTTAGGCACATTTACGGTTAATGCTGGACAAGGAGTATCTATTTTTAAAGGTTTTAGTAAGTCATGGTACATTTTTGCCACATATTGGGATAGGTTAGGTGTAATGGGATTACTCAGAAACACCGCACCTTGTCCTTGGTAGCCAATACGTGTGCGGATTCCTGTTAACCACATTAGTAAACTCACTAACCAACTTTGTCCGACAATAATAGCGACATCATACTCCCGATCTCGGATCATGCCGACTAAGTTACCCCAATCAGCTAGACTATTACGATCTTTATAATCAAAGGTTAATACATCATGAACTGACTTGCTAACCCGGTAAGCAGCTTTTGACTGGGGTTCTACAATCACATCTATTTGCGCTTGCGGATAATAACGCTTTAGATCATCAAGGGTGGCAAAAAAAAGAATTTGGTTATCAACTGAACCAGGGACAAGGGCTACTACACGCATAATATTTATTAACGCTTATTGTTTTTTATTTTAGGAGAATATGGGGATTGAGAATTATCAATCAGGAGTTGAGAAATCAAGAGTTTTTGAATTTTGAATTTATTTAGTTGAAGATTAAGGAAAAGTTGTGCATTTACTAATTCCCGCAGCCGGAAGTGGCAAAAGAATGGGTGCTGATCGTAATAAACTTTTATTACAGGTACGTTCAAAACCCTTGATTGCCTGGACTTTGTTAGCAGCAGAAGCTGCAAGTTCTATTAGTTGGATAGGAATTGTTTCTCAACCTCGAGATTGGGATGACTTCAAGGCCATTATCGCTGACTTAAAGCTGAAAAAAACAATAGAATTAATTTCTGGTGGTTCTACCCGTCAGGAGTCAGTTTATAATGGTTTACAGGCATTGCCAAATAATGCAGCACAAGTATTGATTCATGATGGCGCTCGTTGTTTGGCAACACCAAATTTATTTAATGCTTGTTCAGAGGCAATTCTCAGTTGTTCTGGTTTAATTGCGGCTGTACCGGTGAAAGATACAATTAAAGTCGTTGATGAAAATGGCATAATTAAAAGTACACCAGAGCGTAAACAACTTTGGGCTGCCCAAACCCCTCAAGGGTTCGATGTCAAATTGTTAAAACAGTGCCATGCTGAAGGTGTGCGTCAAGGTTGGGAAGTGACTGATGATGCGGCTTTGTTTGAAAAATGCGGTATGGAAGTGAGAATAGTTCCCGGAGAGGAGACTAATTTGAAAATTACTACTCCTCAAGATTTAGCGATCGCAGAATTTATACTTAGTTATAGGGAATAGCTAATGACTAATGACTAATGACTAATGACCAATGACTAATAACTAATGCCCAAGAATATACCTATAGTCGGCAAAATAGAAGCGATTCTTTATTTAAAGGGTAAACCCTTATCTATCAGTGAAATTGCTGAATATGCGAAGTGTGATCGCTTCACAGCAGAAGAAGGAATTATCGAACTAATTGAGAATTATGCCCGTAGAGATACTGCTTTAGAAGTTGTAGAAACTGAAAATGGTTATAGTTTACAACTGCGGTCAGATTTCCATGATTTAGTCCAAGCTCTAATCCCCGTAGAATTCGGTGTGGGAGCTTTACGGACATTAGCAGCGATCGCCCTCCATAACCCCATATTGCAAAGTGAATTGATTAATTTACGGGGTTCAGGAGCTTATCAGCACGTTCAAGAATTAGTAGAATCTGGTTTTGTTCGCAAACGCCGAGAGAGTGATTCTCGCTCCTTTGCCCTACAAATAACCCCAAAATTTCATCAGTATTTTCAAATCGAACAACTACCCCAAATTTTGGCAATTCCAGAAAAGGAACAACAACTAGAACTAGAGTTGGAGGGATAAGTAGGGGCGTATTGCAATACGCCCCTTAAATTGACACTAATGAAGCTCTTGCTTTACCCCTACACATCTAGCTTTTTCATAAGCCTCTAAAAGTCCATGTTTTAATCGTGCTGAGTATAATTACCAATTATCCATTCCTTGTAGAAAATGCGCTAGTCTATAAATATGGTTTAGAGTAGAATTAGCAGTAAAGCTAATATAAATCGCCAATGGTGTTTGATCCTGATTTTTTACATGACGACTCCCCGCAACACCCTAATCAACTTCTGAATGATCACTTTGGGGATAACCCCAATCAATTACTTAAATATTTACAGCATCAATCTCCTGAAGTTTTAGCCCGTGTCGCCCAAGCTGTCAGCCCCGAAATTAAACAAATCATTTCCCAGAATGTCCAAGGACTAGTGGGAGTGGTACCGACAGAACATTTTAATGTGCAAATTACAACAGACCGGGATAATCTAGCGGGACTACTGGCATCAGCAATGATGACGGGTTATTTTCTCCGCCAAATGGAACAGAGGATGCAATTGGAACATTTGTCCAATCAATAGGAGTCACCGAGTCAGGAGTCAGGAGTTCATCAAGAACAAAAAACAAAGAACAAAAAAAAAGTTTCTTCCCCTCCCCTGTTCCCTGTTCCCTGTTCCCTTCTATTTAGGATAATTTCCGGAACGAACTTTAAAGAGTTGAGTTTTACCATTGCGGTTGACT
This sequence comes from Dolichospermum sp. DET69, assembly GCA_017355425.1. Classification (NCBI taxonomy): domain Bacteria; kingdom Bacillati; phylum Cyanobacteriota; class Cyanophyceae; order Nostocales; family Aphanizomenonaceae; genus Dolichospermum; species Dolichospermum sp. DET69. Next base: position 3,948,920 of record CP070233.1, on the reverse strand, counting down.
TCTATTGCGAGAATGTCCCCAACGGTACTTGATTCAACTATCTTTTGGACTTGAGCAGAAATTTTAATTTGTTTACCATTAATCTTTTGAATCACGTCACCAGGAAGTAATCCTCCTATCTGTGCTGGGGATTTTTCCATGACTTTTCTGATGACAATTCCCACGTCTGGCTGAATGTTTAGTTTATCTTCCTCCTTCAGCCGCTGTTTTGTGGTTGTAGAAATGTCTATCATCTCAATTCCTAAAAAAGGATGAGCAACTTCTCCTGTGGTAAACAGTTCATTGGCTACACGAAAGGCGGTTTCAATGGGGATAGCAAAACCGAGTCCTTGAGCATCAGCACGGATAGCGGTATTCATACCAATAACTTGTCCTTGAGCATTTAAGAGTGGTCCGCCGGAATTGCCAGGGTTAATAGCTGCATCTGTTTGGATAAAACTCACGCGCTTATTAGGCACACCTACTTGAGCGCTAGTTCTATCTGTGGCACTGATAATGCCAATAGTGACAGTATTATCTAAGCCTAAAGGATTGCCAATAGCGATCGCCCATTGTCCAGGAATTAAATTTTGTGAATTACCTAACTTGACTATCGGCAAGTTATGGGCGGAAATTTTGACTGCGGCTATATCTGTCACCGTATCAATTCCTACTACCTTACCTTCAAAAGTTCGCCCATCTTTGAGGGTAACTTGAACCGTATCTGTATCTTCTACTACATGAGCATTAGTTAGTAACTTACCATCTTCTGTGAGAATAAATCCTGAACCTGTCCCCCGCTCAATTTTGTTTGAGGGCATTGATTGTCCATCTTCTTTGAAAAAATGACGAAACAAGGGATTTTTAAAAGCTTCAGTCATCGGATTTGATATTTTCCGAACTGCATTAATTCGCACGACAGCGGGACCAACTTTACCAACAGCAGTGGCGATAAAATTCACATTATCACCTCCAGGAGAGTTAAGTATGCCATTGACAGGTTGGGGAACCACAGATTCAGCAGGTAAAGTTATGGCAACATTTTTTAACTCTTGAAATGAAAGATTGTGTGTCCAAAAATAACGACTAGCAACTACACCACTACCTCCGCCAATTACAACCAAACCTAGATAAACAGCCAGTTGTTTCAAAGATACCTTCATAATTATTAAGAATAATGGCGCTCAAGGACAGATGGAAGCTTATCTCTTTAGTGTAGTCAAACAAACGTTCAGTGAACAGATCATTTGAGATATAAATATCAGAAATTCGTCAGCATATTCGGGGATCATATCTAGTTCTGAGATTTCATCATGAATTTACTCAAAATAGGTAGTAGAAAGATAGAGGAAAAACTTTATCCTATCTTTAACTATTCCCCACTAAAATCTAAAAATTAGCGGTTTCTGGACTTATTTACATGAAAATTTTCTATTTTTCACTAAGTTTTTTGAGTTTATTTAGCACTTTAGGGTTATTCTCCACACTTCTACAATCACAAAGCGTCAACGCTAGTCCAGGGAAATGCCCTATTCCCGTTTTAGCTCGCATTCAACGTCATCAAGTTAATAGTGGTGAAACTTTAGCAACTATAGCTAGTCGCTATAATCTAGCACCAGAAACAATTACTGGTATTAATCCATCTGTTAAGAATGGCGTGGTAAGTCCAGGAACAGAACTACAAATTCTCCCTTTCAATGGAATTGTTGTAGAAGTCCCTCCTAATCAAAGCTGGCGACAACTCGCATCTAAGTATAAAGTCCGTCCAGATACTGTATTTGAAATTAATGGTTGTCAGAAAAAGCCTAAATTTGTCTTTTTACCCGTACTTCCAGGGGTAGCTACCACTCCTGGGACAATTGCTACCGCACCTAGTAACCCCGCTGGAAAAATTACTGGTTATCCTTTGCCAAGTAGTACAGATGTGGCATTAACTTATGGTTGGCAAATTCACCCAATCACAGGAGACGTTTTTTTTCATAGTGGCGTAGATTTGTTAGCACCGGTGAATACTCCTGTCCAAGCGATCGCGCCTGGAATCGTCGTATTTGCTAAAGATCAGGGTAGTTATGGCAAATTAGTGATTATTAACCACGCAGATGGCTTACAAAGCCGTTACGCCCAACTTGACAGCATCAAAGTTACTCTCGGTCAAAGAGTCAATAAAGGCGATATTTTGGGAGCCGTTGGAACTAGCGGACAACCAACTTCCACTCAACCCCACCTTCATTTTGAAATGCGTTCTAATGCGCCTCTTGGTTGGCAAGCAAAAGATCCAAAAGGGTTTTTAAGCAATTAAAAATAGTGATTATACCGATTTTATGTAAGGCTGGACAGAATCATGAAAAAATGAACTTCTTGCAGCAGCACTAGTTCTACGCTATCCAATCTTGTGGGATGGGCATCTTGCCCGTCCTTGTATTATTAGCAGGCAAGATGCCTGCACTACAAAAAAATTTGGGATATTTTTTTATTTGGAAGTCTCTTAGTAGAGTTGAAACCAAGCAACACCTATGGGAATTATGGCATCAATGCCAACCTCTTTAGCCGAAAAGCTGTAAACAGAACCATTCCCAAGGTTTTGCCTTTTTATTTTGTTAATGTCAATCTCAAACTTAGTATTAGGAGCAACTGGTTCTGTGAAAACTATTAGTATAGTTTTTCCAGTGACAGATACATTAGTGTTAATTTTCTGCTCATTCTCATTCACAACATTGATATCTTTAATGTCATTATTCAAAGTTACATCGTCTGGAACTTTGATAAGCAGTTGGGTAACAGGTTTGCTGTTTTGGGGAATGTGCAACCGGAAAGTATGTCGAAAAGTTCCCCCAATTCCCCAGCGTGTGGGAGGAAATTGTGAATTACTATCAATATGGGGAACCATCCCATCATTAGTTCTAGAGCTTGCATGGCTAGGAGAGATCAAAGATGCAGTAGTCAGAGTCAATGCAATTGTGTAAATCAGTAGCTTATTCATATTTACTTCCAAAATGATTAAATTATCTAAAGAAGTCCGTTTCCCTATTTATTAGTTTGATAGTTCACTAATACAGCAACAAAACAATTCATAAAATTGAGAGATCAACAAAGCAAATAGAGTAAACTACTGCGCTAAATACAACATTAGGTTAAGAAGATGAAATTAGGATGAAATCTAGTAGAACAAAAAAAAGATCCCCGACTTCTTCAAGAAATCGGGGATCTATCTCATAAAATTCAGTGATTTACTTAGGGCTTGCTGACAGAAAGTAAAAGCATTGATAGATAAAGGTTTACAGGGTTTTACACGCAAAAAAGGGCAAGATTATTAACAATAGATGTTTAAAACCCTTGCATTTTAACTAAAAATAACCGCGTAAATTCGAGAGCTAATTGCCCAACTCTTCTCTTCCTTCTTCCTTCGTGTCCTATCTCTATAGCTCCTGCGTCGCCACGCAAGCTATCGAGACGCTCCGCGAACGCTTCTGTATCCCTCCGATCCCGTGAGGAATACGTGGTTTATTAACTAATTGCTCCTGTAGGGGCGTATTGCAATACGCCCCTACTTCACGAAAAGACTTTTATGACTTACGCCACGCTACGCTATCAGCAAGCCCTACTTATTAAAACTAAAACGACCGTCTACTTTTTTGCCCTCAACATCTACAAGCATTTTCACTTGATACTGACCTGAAGCTTTTTCTGGGAGCAAAACTGTGTAATGTTTACCTTCTTTATCATAGGTAAGATTTAAAGTTTTTTGGCTACCATTGGAATTTATAATTCAAGCGAGGTATAATTTAGAAATTTACAATAAAATTCCCATGGTACAGCAACAAGACTGGAGTAATTTTTCCTTGCAACGTCCTAACTATTTTCCAGGACAGTATCTCCTGGATGAGGACTTCGAGTTAGCACATAAATATCTAAGCGATCGCCAGCGTTATGTCAATAGCAAACTGCATTTAGCCGGAATTGTCGAAGGGCTAGAAGTAGAAGCAATGGCAGGTGAAGCTGCGATTACTATCAAATCTGGGACAGCAATTGATGGTGAAGGTAATCTGATTATCCTAGGGTCAGAAAAAAGCAATCTCAAAATTAACTCACCATGCTGGGTGTGTCTGAGATATCATCAAGAACCAAAAGTATTACAGCAACCGGAAATTCCCGATAGTTTCACCCGCTTTGCAGAAGAACCCATACTTGCATTGGAAGCGATTGAGACGAAAGATGCTAAAACGATTACTTTAGCTAGGCTCACCCTAGAAAACGGACAAGTAAAAGTAGATAACAGTGTCCGTCAATATTCGGGAGCGCGGTTGCCCAGTGGACAAGGTGAAGAGATTACCCTCAGAAGTGACGGTAAATCTTTAGCAATCACAGGGGATTTGACTGTATCCGGTAGATTAAAATTGGGCAGTTCAGAAATTATTGCTGTATCTGAAACTATTGCCACAGAAAGCGATCGCATCAATGTCATTCCTTCAGAAATAGCCGTCAAAAAACATATAGAAGCAAAAATTAAGGAGAGACTAGCAACTTTAAATGCCCCCACTCAGGAAAAACCGACAATTTCCCTCTCTAGCAAACCAGATGGGCTTTATGGTTGGTCAACCGAAGGTGGTAAAGCAGCAGATAGTTCATCTGTCATCAAGTTGATATCCTATTGCGCCGGAGTTGCTACCCCGCGACTCACTATCGAACGTGATACAGGTAATGTTGGCATCGGGACAACTACTCCAGGAAGAAAACTCGATGTTAACGGTGCAATTCGGGCTTTACATCTACAGTCTACAAACCCGATGCAACACCGGATGTATCCGAAGAATCCCATTGTTTATCAAAATATTTTTGATGCCAGAGATGCCAACGTAATTGCTAGACACGGTGTCCTCAAAACACCCCTCAGCGATGCTGAAACAAGGCATACAAGTAGCAACCTCTGGAACGACCGTCCACTGATTTTCTATGGTGGCGTAGAGGAAGATGATGCAGGGGCAGTTGTCACAGTTCCCGAAGGGTACGATACTCTCTGGATCAGAACAACCGGTGATCGTTGGAACGTCGTCAAAGCCCAATTCCTAGATGGATACAAAGAAAACTTAGGACGCTGGGCAGGTGGAAGGAGAGAAGGTAATTGCTACTGTCCCGATGGTTCTCTCGCTGATAGCCATAGCAATAGACACCAATGGCAACCTATTCCAGTCGGGAGATCCGGGAAAGTAACCTTGATTTCTAAGCAAGGTTCTGATTTATGGTTATCTGGATTGGCATTCAGTAAAAACCCTTGGTCTCACGCTACTCAATCAGCACTTGGATATCACTGGAAAGTCAATGGGGGTGATGCCACAAATTGGGAAAAAGACGGTGACTCTTGGAATGGGGATAACTATACAAAGATTTCTGAAAAAACCAGTTTAGAATTGCTGGTTCCAGTCGTATGGTCTGGACGGGACAAGTTACTCTATATGGTTGAGCATAATAGCAACTGGAATGGTTGTACGCACAGTGGTATTACTGTCAATGGTCAGCCCATTGAAAGATTCCTCTCCACTTACGATAATCCCTTCGCCCGCCATTGGAATAGTAAATTATATAACCGCTATATCGCTGCGTACATTCCGGCTGATTTAATTCCCAAACCCAGACCTGATGTTATCCCCTACCTCAAGGTCAAAATTGATATGAGCAAGCAAAACACTGGACTTAATTTCCGGGAAATGGGTACTCATGATTTGGAAATTCCCTATAGTTTCTAATGGCAATCAAAACCTTTAACTAGCAAGTGAGATCGCAATGAGGGAACAACTGGAAAAACGCCTGCAAGCTCTAACCACAGAATACGAAGCAGGACAAAAAGCACTAGCTAATTTAGATTCCCAAAAGGCCAATCTCCGGGAAACATTACTCCGCATTAGTGGAGCAATTCAGGTCTTAGAAGAAGAGTTGGCTGTTGATAATAATCAAAATAATCACCAAGTAGACCAACTCTCCCCAAGCACCATAGAAGTTATTTCTGAAACTTAACTTCTTGATCATCATATATCTGTCTTTTTCCATAGGAATTCAATCATGTTGGACGACTTAGATAGCACCCTAAAACAATTACTAACTCACGAATTACCAGAATTGCAAAGGTCAACGGAAACAAATGTTGCCATTAGCTTTGATATGCCATTAGAAGGGTCTATCAAACAGAAACCGGCGATTAATCTTTTCCTCTATGATGTGCGAGAAAATCTGGAATTACGGAGTAGTGAATGGTCGGTGCAACGTCGTCAAAACGGTACAGCAATCAAAAAACGTCCTCCAGCTAGGATAGATTGTTCCTATTTGATTACCGTTTGGGCTAATGCCGATGATCCTCAACAAGAACATCACATCTTAGGGGAAGTAATGAAATTATTACTCCGCTATCGGACATTACCAGCAGCAATTCTCCAAGGCAGTTTGCAAGGACAAGAACCTCTACCAGTAGCAGTTGGTTTGCGTTCTAGCTACTTACAAAGTTTAGGGGAATTTTGGCAAGCAATTGGGGGAAAACCTAAAGCAGCACTCAACTATACGGTCACAATTGCCGTTCCAGTTGATGAAGAAACAGAAGAATTTCCTTTGGTGCTTGATAAACGAATTGAATTTATATAGGGGGTGCGGGAAAAACGAACCACTCTCCTTGCAAAAAGCAGGGAACAGAATTTTCCAATCTTCCCCTTAGAGGTTGTTTGATAGCGAAGCGTGGCGTTAGCCATAAAGTATTAGATGAAACCGATAATCTCCAGACACCTAACCCCCTTCCCTAACTCTCTCCTAAAAGAAGAGGGAAAAGGAAAAACTTTTTTTATTACTAGAATGGGGGTTTCAAAGCCTCTCCCCGCGTCGGGGAGAGGTTTGGAGAGAGGTTTATTTATACATTAAAAACATTTTGCTCACTTTCCAGAGCTATTAGCCTTAATTCCTCATGCCTGAATTGTTCTGCGATAACTATTGAAAAAATGCTAAAGCGACAACGATTTTATGATCAAATAGCCATAGCCGGACAAGTTAGAGATGCTATCACAGGAGAGGGAATTGCAGGTGCTATGGTCAAGATTATTGATGCTCCTGATGAATTTATTAATTTTGTAATCTTCCAAGTTAAATTATTTGGATTACCAAGTTCATTAATTCAGTGGCACTCCTTTAATCCCGATCTCAATCCTCCCAACTTAGCCTTACCTCAAGAACTTCAAGAATTACAAACAAATCTGAGAAATCCTAGCTTAAAAGCTACTAATAAGCTAGAATTATTTCAGGTATTTCTGGAAAATTCCCACCTTAGTGGTAGATATAAATTTCTAGGATTTCAGGAAATTATTGACTATTTTCCCCTCGACCCAAAGACCAAAAATTCTCACTTAGGACGGACTAAAACAGCCGCTGATGGTTGGTTCTATTTTAGGGATTTGCCAGCCGGATTATATCGCATAGAGGCATCTTTGTCTGGTGCTAAAATGCGCTATGTCAAGAGTCAATGTCAAGTTGAGATTGGGCGAAAAAATCAAAATAATATTATTAACCAAGATCAAAATGTTGATCTATTTGATAATATTAGGAAAGTAGAATTAGAACTGAAACCAACCACCATTAGAGGCAAAATCACGAATGCGGATGATACAGAAGCAGTTGGCATGGCTAGAGTCCAGATTTTAGGGAGTGGAGAATACACTTTTAGCTCAATTGAAATTATTAAACAACAACAAGGAGAATGGAATTATCAAATCGTTGGGATAGAAGCCAAAAATACTCCCATAACAGTAATAGTTTCAGCTAAAGGATATCCTGGAACGCAAAAAGAAATCAGTTTACAGCCTGGGGAGGTGAAATCCTTAGATTTCCAGTTGACTTCCAACTGATAGCTTTTTTTTGCAATAGGTATCAACTCGCAACTGTCAATTTTGTTTATCCGATTATCACAAAAAAAGGGAAAAATATTATGCCCACCAATTTCGCCAATTTAGCTCCTGGCGTTTATGTTGATGAAATTTCTTCAGGGTTAGCACCTATTGCTGGTGTAGGAACTAGTACGGCTGGATTCATTGGTGTCGTCAGTTTGAAAGTAGCGGAAGGTGCTACAGTTTCTTCAACCTTGGTGAAGAAAGGTCAGCTTATTCCTGGTGAAGACCAATATTCAGTTGTGTCGAAAGACCAAAAAAAAGCCACAGAAGAGGTAGAACTTTCAACTTCAGTTAAGTCTGGTGAAGTCAAACTCTGTACAAATTTCACTGAATTTAAGAAATTCTTCGGGGATTTCTCGGATAATCCCGGTCAAAATATCCTCGCTCATGCTGTTTATGGCTTTTTCAGAAATGGCGGCACAAGGTGTTTTGTAATATGGGTGACAGCAGAATCAGAAATTAGTCAGGATAGGGCTTTAGGAAAGTTTGAAGCCATTGATGAAATTGCCATCGTCGCGGCTCCGGGTGTTACCAGTAAGGTAGCCCTGGGTGAAATTAATGATCACTGCCGATTGTTAGGCGATCGCTTTGCGATTTTGGATACAATAGAAGATATCGCCATTGACTCGGATCAACTAAAACCAGGTAGTGATGAACTGCTAGGAAACTCAGACTATGCGGCAGTATACTACCCCTGGATTCAAGTTTTCGATCCCGCCAGCAACGAATTGAAATTTGTTCCTCCTAGTGGTCATATTGCTGGTGTTTACGCTCGCGTAGACGATAAAAGAGGTGTGCATAAAGCTCCTGCTAATGAGCCAATTTCGGGAGCAGTAGGCTTAAAGCAAGATATCAGCAAAATCAAACAGGGTCCTCTGAACGAGATAGGGATTAACTGTATCCGCAATCTCAATGGTAATATCCGCATTTGGGGAGCGCGGACTTTAGGCGCGGGGAAAGACAATCCAGACTTCAAATATATTAATATTCGTCGTCAATTTAACTACCTGCGGGAGTCAATTGATGAAGGAACTCAATGGGTAGTCTTTGAACCCAATAACCCAGAACTTTGGGCAAAAATTCGCCGCAATATTACTGCATTCCTCACCAATGAATGGCGCAAAGGGGCATTATTTGGCACAAGTCCCCAAGAAGCATTCTTTGTCAAGTGCGATGCGGAAACCAATCCGATGGATGTTCGTAAACTTGGTCAAGTAGTGACGGAAATCGGGGTGGCGGTAATAGAACCAGCAGAATTTGTCATCTTCCGCCTTAGCCAAATCGTAGACGAAAAGAAAAAATAGGCTCCTGACCGCACTGAAATGACCTATATCCAAAATTGATTAACCTATGCAGACATCTACACACCTAAACTTAACAGCACCTGGTGTATATTTAGAGGATATTCCTACCTTACCGGGTAAAGATTTACTAACGGGTGTTCCGGTGTTCTTGGGAGTCGCTCCGGTTAACAATGCTCAGGAAAACGGTCTTCCCGTGCCGAAAATGCTCACACTTTGGACTCAGTTTGGGCAGTATTTTGGACAGCCATTACTTCATAGTTATTTACTGCATTTGGTGCGGGTTTTATTTGCCAATGGCAGTCGTCTGTCTTCCGTCTTACCTTTGCTAGATAATATTCTCTCAGAATTGCAAAATGGATTGGCAGAAATAGAAACACTAGATGGCTATTTAGCTCATGCCGTAAGGGGTTTCTTTACCAATGGTGGTAGTCTGTGTTATGTCGTTCCTTTGCTAAATAACACTCTCTCGGAATTGCAAAACGGATTGCGGGCAATAGAAGGACTAGATGTCATTGATTTAGTCTGCGCGCCTGATATTATGCAAAACTCTGAGGCAGAAGTGGCTATGGAAATGCAAAAAGCAGTCCTAGAGCATTGTGAGAGAATGGGCGATCGCTTTGCCATTCTTGATGGCTTCAGTATTACCAAAATTGAAGACATAGAAGCCCTGAAAACACAACAACAACGATTAATCAGCGATAACGGTGCGCTCTATACCCCCTGGCTGAAAATAGAAAACGCCCCTATGAACATTCCCCCTTGTGGTCATATTGCGGGAATTTATGCCCGTAATGATCGGCAAGTCGGAGTTTATCGCGCTCCGGCTAACTACCTATTAGAAGGGGTGCTGGATTTAAGTTTTTTGTTTACTGATACAGATGCGGAAATCTTAAATCCTCAAACTGGATCAGGAGTTAACTGCATTCGCAGTTTTAGAAGTCGGGGAATGCGGATTTGGGGGTCACGCACCTTAAGCCAAAATCCAGAATGGCAATATATCAACATTCGCCGCTTAAAAATCACTGTCCTCCGGTGGGCAGAACGGAATTTAGCTGATACTCTGTTTGAACCCAACAACAGAAATTTGTGGGGTCGTATAGAGCGGGAATTAACAGTTTACTGTGAATCCCTATGGGAACAGGGAGCTATCCATGGGGATAGTTCCGAAGAGGCTTTCTATGTCAAGTGTGACGAGGAAACCAACCCCCCAGCTATCCGCAATACCGGACAAATAGTCACGGAAATTGGTTTAGCACCCACTACTCCTAGTGAATTTATTGTTATTTCCCTAGTTCACGGCAGTAGCGGTGTTAGATTTGTTGAATCTTAGTAATTTACTTCAGGAGAACTTACCATGCCAGCTATTAAAGATACTCACGATCCATTTAATGGTTATAATTTCTGGGTAGAGTGGGACGGAATCGTTCATGCAGGCTTTAGAGAATGTAGTGGTTTGACGGCTACCAGGGCAGCCACGACCTATAGAGAAGGAACAGACAAAATTCTTGCTCAAAGACAACTTGGTGGGTTAAATAGTTTCAGTAATATCAGCCTGAAACGAGGAATCACTGACAATGATGAACTTTGGAAATGGCACAAGCAAATCACAGATGGTGAACCAATGGAAGACAATCGGAAAAACGTTTCGATTATTCTGGCCGATGATAAAGGTGAAGAAAAACTGCGTTGGAACTTGGAAAAATGTTGGCCTACCACCTGGAGTGGTCCAGATTTTAATGCTACCGCTGGCGAGGTAGCGATTGAATCACTAGAATTAGTTCACGAAGGAATCAGCGTTGATTAATACGAGGGAAAATGCACCAAACTGAATTTCTGTTTACCCTGCCTCACGGTTATATAGATGCAGAAGGAATCCTTCATCGAGAAGGAGTGATGCGACTATCAACAGCCTATGATGAAATAGCTCCTCTGCGCGACCCCAGGGTACAGAGAAATCCGGGTTATTTGGTGATTATTCTGCTCGCACGGGTGATTACTAAGCTAGGAACTTTAGACCAACTCAATACCAAAATTATTGAGGAATTATTTTCTGGGGACTTGGTTTACCTGCAAGATTTTTACCAACGAATCAATCACCATGGTAACACCCGCTTTCAGGTTGCTTGTCCCCATTGTGGAGGAGATTTTGAAGTAGAAACCTCCCCCTTGGGGGAGTAGTCTGCTACCCCCCAGAACGCCTGTTGGAGGAGGTAGCTTATCTTTCCTATCACTTTCACTGGTCTTATGATCAAGTGATGAACATGGAACACTGGGAACGGCAACAGTGGGTAACTCAAGTTGCCCACATTAATCAGCAGATTAATCAGCAGTCAGGCAATTAAGGATTTGAGATTAAAACTTTTCTCAAGAGGAGACTTTCATGGCAAAATCGCAAAAAAAAGGTGGGGGTAATTCTCAAAAGAAATCCCAAGATCCCTATATGGCTTTCAATTTTATGGTGGAAATTGAAGGACTGACAGTGGGTGGCTTTTCAGAAGTGACAGGATTAAGCAGCAACATAGAACTGGAGAGTTATGTGGAGGGTGGGGTTCATCACCACGTTCATAAATTCCCTAAATATATGAACTATCCTAATTTGGTTTTCAAGCGGGGACTAGGAGAAAGAGATGATTTATGGAAGTGGTATGAAGATGCTACTAGAGGTAAAATTCGTCTCTTGAACGGTACGATTATGGTGCGAGACAGTAAGCAGGATAAACTAATAGGATGGAACTTTAAAAAAGCCTATCCGGTAGCTTGGGAAGGTCCACAACTAAATGCTAGTAATGGCTCAGAAGTCGCATTTGAACGGCTGGAATTAGTGCATAGAGGAGTTTATAAAGCATAGTTAAAACCAGTCAAGATACATTACATAAAATCATCATCTCTATCAGCAAAAATTAAGCAAAAATTAAATATCTCATCTAAAATGACATTCAATCGTGTACCACAATGGCAACAGTCTCTTGATCCGAAACTTGTACGTCGGCTAAATAATCCGTTGATGAAACAGGGAGTTATCAATGGTCGGATGGCTAGAAGAATTATCGAGCGATCGCCTGATATATTAGAAAAACTACCTTTGCTTGCTCAACAAATGCAGCGTTGGTCAACCACTATTGATTTAGAGTCAGAATCAACACCTATTGTTTATGTTCAACATCAGGAGCAGAGAAGTCAAGTAGTAGAACAGCAGACGATAAATCCCAACTTTGCATCCCCTGATAGCAGTCAAGGTAATAAGCAAGTCCTGATTGTTAATGCTAAGTCAATTCCAGTTGACATTACTTTATCCCATCAAGATCAAACGACTCCTTTAGTAAATCAGCGATCACAGTCCACAGAATTAACTGTAACACCAGATAATTCTTTACCTAATTTACCCAATAATATTTCCTCAACCCCCTCAGAATCAGCAATTCAAAGAAAAATTGCCACCTCTGATATTTTACCAATAGTAAACATAAATTCTGAGCAATCATCTTCATTAAATGAAAATCCCCAAATTCCCTTAGTTCAACAACTAACTCCCCCCATCTCAAATATTGAAAAACCCTTAGTTAATTTACCCAATAATATTTCCTCAACCCCCTCAGAATCAGCAATTCAAAGAAAAATTGCCACCTCTGATATTTTACCAATAGTAAACGTAAATTCTGAGCAATCATCTTCATTAAATGAAAATCCCCAAATTCCCTTAGTTCAACAACTAACTCCCCCCATCTCAAATATTGAAAAACCCTTAGTTAATTTACCCAATAATATTTCCTCAACCCCCTCAGAATCAGCAATTCAAAGAAAAATTGCCACCTCTGATATTTTACCAATAGTAAACGTAAATTCTGAGCAATCATCTTCATTAAATGAAAATCCCCAAATTCCCTTAGTTCAACAACTAACTCCCCCCATCTCAAATATTGAAAAACCCTTAGTTAATTTACCCAATAATATTTCCTCAACCCCCTCAGAATCAGCAATTCAAAGAAAAATTGCCACCTCTGATATTTTACCAATAGTCAACATAAATTCTGAGCAATCATCTTCATTAAATGAAAATCCCCAAATTCCCTTAGTTCAACAACTAACTCCCCCCATCTCAAATATTGAAAAACCCTTAGTTAATTTAGCTAGTCAAATTTCCTCAACCCCCTCAGAATCAGCAATTCAAAGAAAAATTGCCACCTCTGATATTTTACCAATAGTAAACGTAAATTCTGAGCAATCATCTTTATTAAATGAAAATCCCCAAATTCCCTTAGTTCAACAACTAACTCCCCCCATATCAAATATTGAAAAACCCTTAGTTAATTTACCCAATAATATTTCCTCAACCCCCTCAGAATCAGCAATTCAAAGAAAAATTGCCACCTCTGATATTTTACCAATAGTAAACGTAAATTCTGAGCAATTATCTTCATTAAATGAAAATCCCCAAATTCCCTTAGTTCAACAACTAACTCCCCCCATCTCAAATATTGAAAAACCCTTAGTTAATTTACCCAATAATATTTCCTCAACCCCCTCAGAATCAGCAATTCAAAGAAAAATTGCCACCTCTGATATTTTACCAATAGTAAACGTAAATTCTGAGCAATCATCTTTATTAAATGAAAATCCCCAAATTCCCTTAGTTCAACAACTAACTCCCCCCATCTCAAATATTGAAAAACCCTTAGTTAATTTACCCAATAATATTTCCTCAACCCCCTCAGAATCAGCAATTCAAAGAAAAATTGCCACCTCTGATATTTTACCAATAGTAAACGTAAATTCTGAGCAATTATCTTCATTAAATGAAAATCCCCAAATTCCCTTAGTTCAACAACTAACTCCCCCCATCTCAAATATTGAAAAACCCTTAGTTAATTTACCCAATAATATTTCCTCAACCCCCTCAGAATCAGCAATTCAAAGAAAAATTGCCACCTCTGATATTTTACCAATAGTCAACATAAATTCTGAGCAATCATCTTCATTAAATGAAAATCCCCAAATTCCCTTAGTTCAACAACTAACTCCCCCCATCTCAAATATTGAAAAACCCTTAGTTAATTTAGCTAGTCAAATTTCCTCAACCCCCTCAGAATCAGCAATTCAAAGAAAAATTGCCACCTCTGATATTTTACCAATAGTCAACATAAATTCTGAGCAATCATCTTCATTAAATGAAAATCCCCAAATTCCCTTAGTTCAACAACTAACTCCCCCCATCTCAAATATTGAAAAACCCTTAGTTAATTTAGCTAGTCAAATTTCCTCAACCCCCTCAGAATCAGCAATTCAAAGAAAAATTGCCACCTCTGATATTTTACCAATAGTCAACATAAATTCTGAGCAATCATCTTCATTAAATGAAAATCCCCAAATTCCCTTAGTTCAACAACTAACTCCCCCCATCTCAAATATTGAAAAACCCTTAGTTAATTTAGCTAGTCAAATTTCCTCAACCCCCTCAGAATCAGCAATTCAAAGAAAAATTGCCACCTCTGATATTTTACCAATAGTCAACATAAATTCTGAGCAATCATCTTCATTAAATGAAAATCCCCAAATTCCCTTAGTTCAACAACTAACTCCCCCCATCTCAAATATTGAAAAACCCTTAGTTAATTTAGCTAGTCAAATTTCCTCAACCCCCTCAGAATCAGCAATTCAAAGAAAAATTGCCACCTCTGATATTTTACCAATAGTAAACATAAATTCTGAGCAATCATCTTCATTAAATGAAAATCCCCAAATTCCCTTAGTTCAACAACTAACTCCCCCCATCTCAAATATTGAAAAACCCTTAGTTAATTTAGCTAGTCAAATTTCCTCAACCCCCTCAGAATCAGCAATTCAAAGAAAAATTGCCACCTCTGATATTTTACCAATAGTAAACATAAATTCTGAGCAATCATCTTCATTAAATGAAAATCCCCAAATTCCCTTAGTTCAACAACTAACTCCCCCCATCTCAAATATTGAAAAACCCTTAGTTAATTTAGCTAGTCAAATTTCCTCAACCCCCTCAGAATCAGCAATTCAAAGAAAAATTGCCACCTCTGATATTTTACCAATAGTCAACGTAAATTCTGAGCAATCATCTTCATTAAATGAAAATCCCCAAATTCCCTTAGTTCAACAACTAACTCCCCCCATCTCAAATATTGAAAAACCCTTAGTTAATTTAGCTAGTCAAATTTCCTCAACAAGTGAAGGCGTATCAACTAATACTAATAATAAAATCTCTCCCTCAACTTCAGTAATCCCAATTATTGATAGTTCCGTATCCAAAATTCAACCCAAATTGGAAAATTCAGTAGTGGTTTATTCCCAACCAATCAGGCCTAAATTAGCTGCAAATGAGCCAATGCTCTTAATCGAAGAGTTTAAGAGAAATAATCCTTCAGTTGTGACTAATGGGAATAAAGGAGTAGAAAAGATTACCCAATCCACTGTTGCTAATGCTCAATCTAAATTACCAGTTGTAAAAATTAATTCCGAGCCATCTTTACCAGAATTTGAATCTTTAGTCTTGTCTACTTCTCCTAGTGCTAAAAAAAAGGCAAGCACCCTAAATAGTAGCCAATTAACTCCCCAGATGAATTTAGTAACAACAACGAATTATAATATAACATCATCCCCTGATGAAACCTTAATAAGCAATAATATTGCTTCAAATCAAGGGATAATGGCATCAACCCCATCTCCCAATTCTCAACCACCTAAAGTCAATCAAATTAACCAAACATCCATTGCAGGTGTTAGTCGGCCACCTCAGATTGATGTTGATGCTTTAGCAGATAAAGTAGAGCGGAAAATCATGCGGAGATTAGTCATAGAAAGTGAACGCAGAGGTAAGAACAAATGGCGCTAGAAAAACTAACAATTAAAGCAGAGAAAAGTAACGAGGGAGATTTTGCTGATGAATTCGAGGTCTTGTTTAACCCTAACCAGGTACAAATTAATAAGACCGGTTGGACAACCAGCGGAGATCAACTAGTTGCATCTAATGATTTAGCAACTTTAACAATAGAGTTATTCTTTGATACCACTCTTAAAGGTTCTCCCCCAGAAAATGTCCAGAAATATACCAAGAAGATTTTTAATTTGACTCACCCAAGAATTGGTAATAGTATCAAAAGACCACCTAGATGTAAATTGGTGTGGGGAACAATTGGGGGAAAAGATAGTGTTTTGTTACCTGATGGGATGTTAGAAAGTGTCACTAAAACTCTGACGCAGTTCTTGGAAGACGGTACTCCTGTGCGAGCAACTCTTAATTGCACATTCAGAGAGTGGACAGATTCGGTAAAAAAGAAAAAACAGGAGAATTTAATAGATGATCCGGTTCGGATTGTTAAAAGGGGAGAAACCCTGAGTAGTATTTCTTATGAAGAATATGGAGATCCTGCATTGTGGCGCATAATTGCTGAAGAAAATCGGTTAGATAATCCGCGGAAAATACCTCCCGGATTAGTTCTGACGATTCCACCTCTGCGGATTCCCAGCCAAACTTAGAGGAAAAGAACTATGTCTGATGGTGGTGGTGTTAAAAGCCTTTCCCCTAATATTAGAGTAATCATTGAAGGACAAAAGCTTTCTGCTGAGGCTAGTGCTGATTTACTCGCGGTGAAAGTATCGGAAGATGTGGACGTACCAAGTATGTTTACTTTGGAATTTTCTAGTTGGAATTTAGCCAAGGGTGAATTAACTTGGATTGATGACAAGATGTTTGAGATTGGTAAAGAAGTAGAAATTCAGATGGGTTATGAAAATAACTTAAAAACAGTAATCGTGGGAGAAATTACTGCTCTAGAACCGGAGTTTAATCAAAATTCTAATCCTATATTAGTGGTACGGGGACATGATATGCGTCACCGTTTATTGCGAGGTTCTAAAACAAAATCCTATGCCAAAATGAAAGACAGTGATATTGCTAGTCAAATTGCCAGGGGTAACAGCTTAACACCAAAAGTTAAAGATAGTGAGGTGAAACATGAATATGTTTTACAACATAATCAGACTGATTGGGATTTTCTGCAAAGTCGTGCAGAGCGCATTGGTTATGAAGTAGTTATTGATAATAAAACCTTATATTTTCAACCCCGTCAGCACGATAGTCAAAAAGTTTTGACGTTGAAGTTTGCAGAGAATTTGCGTGAGTTTTTACCTCGGTTGAGTAGTATGGGTCAGGTGCAAAAAGTAGAAGTAAAAGGCTGGATACCCAAAGATAAAAAAGAAGTTATCGGTAAAGCTGCTGCTGGCAAGGAAGGGAGTAAAATGGGTGGCAAAACTACTGGAGCAAAGGCAGTGGAAACATTTGGAGAATCTGTTTCTACTGTGGTTATTCAACCTGTAGCCAGTAAAGCGGAAGCGGATCAAATAGCTTTAGGACAGTTTAAAGATATGGCGATCGCCTATATTACTGCTGAAGGAACTTGTCCGGGAATTCCTACTTTAAAAATTGCTAAAGTTATTGAAGTGACTGGAGTAGGAAAGCGATTTAGTGGAATGTATTATGTGACATCAACTGAACATAATTACTCCCAAGAGCAAGGTTATGGTACTTTATTTACTGCAAGGAGAACCGCCTCATGATGGGAATAGATTTGTTAATGCCTGAAGACAAAAGTCTTCGCTTCTATGGAGTGACAGTTGCCGTAGTCACTAATATCAAAGATCCTGATGGAGTAGGACGAATTAAGGTGAAATTTCCTTGGTTATCAGAAGAGGATGAAAGTGCTTGGGCTAGGGTGGTAACATTGATGGCAGGGAAAGATAGAGGCATTTACTTTTTACCTGAAGTGGACGATGAAGTTTTAGTGGCTTTTGAACATGGCGATATTGCCTTTCCCTATATTTTAGGGAGTTTGTGGAATGGCAAGGATAACCCCCCTGAAAAAAATGATAATGATGAAAATAATAAACGCCTGATTAAGTCCCGTAGCGGTCACATGATTATTTTGGATGATACTAAAGATAAGGAACAGATTATTATTCAAGATAAAAGTGGAAAAAACAAAATTACTATTGACTGCGAAAATGATGCCATGAATATTCAGGTAGAAAAAGATTTTACCATTGAAGCTAAAGGCAAAGTGACTATAAAAAGCACAGATGAGGATATGTTGATTGAGTGTAAAAATTTAGAGATTAAAACTCAACAAGAATGCAAAATTCAAGCCGGATCTAATTATAGTATTCAAGCTAAATCTAAAGGGGAATTTGCCGCCAAATCCGGCTTGGAAATTACCTGCGCTGCGGGGGTTAAGGTCAATAATGGGGCTTTGGAGGTAATGTAATGGATATTGATTTTTTAGGTGTGGGCTGGTCTTATCCGTGCAAATTGGATGAGAGGGGACAAGTGTTGATGGTGAAATACGAAGATTGCGTTCGTCAGTCAATTTTGGCGATCCTCAGTACCGCGAGAGGGGAAAGGGTGATGCGTCCCGATTTTGGCTGTCGGATTCATGATCTCGTCTTTGCACCCAATAATGCCGGAACAGTTGGTGAAGTGATCAGCGATGTGCGATCAGCTTTGGTAGATTGGGAACCCCGCATTGATATTTTAGATATTGATGTGCTACCAAATCCGGCTCATCCTAATCTTTTGCAAATTTCCATCAATTACCAGGTTCGCACCACAAATAATCAGTTTAATCTAGTCTATCCCTTCTATTTACAGTAATTAATCATGTTTTTACCTCCTCCCAAAATTGATCAGCGCACCTATGAAGATATAGTTCAGGAAACTCAGGAATTAATTGAGGACTATACGGATAACAAATGGCGATGTCTCGATAAAAGCGATTCGGGTTTGGCGCTCATCCGCATTTTCAGCCGCATGGCCACCATCGTCAGCGATCGCCTCAATCGCTCCCCGGATCGCAATTTGCTGGCATTTCTCAACTTAATTGGTACTCAACAGGCTCCCCCTCAACCAGCCAGAGTCCCTCTCACCTTTACCTTAGCGGGTGGTAGTCCGGTAGATGCTATAGTTCCTGCTCATACCCAAGTTTCTGCACCCGCTCCCGAAGGTGAAACAGAGGAAGTTATCTTTGAAACTGAACAAGATTTGGTAGTCAGCGGCACACAACTACAAGCAATGTTTGTGGTCGAAGATCGGGATTATTATAGCGATCGCAACCATTGGATTGATCCCACAATTGCCAACCAAAATCCAGCATTTTCAGCTTTCAAAGGCGACCTCCCCACGGAGCATTATCTTTATATATATTCTGAAGAAATATTTAGCATACCAAAATTAGAAACTATTACCATCACTATTGATACTAATAGTCCCACTGAATTCGGGGAATTACTTGATACTTGGTCATATTGGGAGAAGACAGCATGGAAACCTCTGACCCACATTCACACCCAAGCAAATACAACACAATTCATGATCACAGTGACTCAGTTACCTAAATTGATGCCTTTGGTGCAATTTAATGGACAAAAAGCCCCATGTTTGCGGGTAAGTTTAAAGTCTCAGCAACGGAATCAATTAGCGGAAGCCGCACGAGATGATTTACCAGAAGTTACCCAAATTGAAATTAGCACTAGTATTAATCAAACCCATACCCCCGAATTATGCTTATTTAATAATACTCCCTTGGATCTGAGCAAAGATTTCTATCCCTTTGGCACAACCCCTGGGCGTAACGATACATTTTCTATTCCTTTAGATAATAAATTAATTAAACCCGGAGTTGCCATAGAAATTAGCCCAAAACTGAACCATCAACCCAGTTATACTGACGATATAGATATCATTTGGGAAATAGGAAACGGGCAAAATTGGCAAATCATTGAAACTTCAACAGCAGCAGATAAATTTAGATGGAGTAATGATTCATCACCAATAAAATTTATAGAACCTACAGAACCTATCACATCAACTACTTTTCAGTTTCCTCAATCACTAATTAATGAGAATCTAGTTGATGATCATAGAGAAAATTCCTATTGGCTGCGCGCCCGCATTAACAATGGAATTTACGGGATCAGAGGGAGAGAGAAAAAATATGTTGTTTATAATGATGTCACCCTAGTTGCTAGAGGCATCTCCTCTGGACAAACAGAAATATTCGTTGATAGTGTAGATGAATTAGAGATTAATGATATCATTCGCATCCAATCATTAGCTGATTCAACCAGACAGGAAGAAGTCAGAATAATTAACAAAATTGCCTCCGAGAAAAAGCTGATTCTTGAGAATAATATTCGTAATCAATACGAAGCCAGCAGTCGAATATTGTGCAAATTTATTATGGTGGACAAGATTCCTGACACTTGCGATCCACCGGTAGTCCAATCTTTAACATTAACTTACAAATTTCTGCTGAAAAAACCTGCATTTTACTATGCTTATAATGATTTTATTTATTGTGAAGGCAGTCCTTTAGGATTTGTCAGACTGACACAAGCGGTTAAAGCTGGAGAAAGGATCTTACATCTGGATGATGTTAGTCAGTTAAGATTAGGTGAGTTGATCAAATTTGACGATAATAATCCCGAAAAACGGCAAATTGAGCTAATTGATCGCCATCGCCATCTGGTCATCTTCACCACAGCATTGAATCATGATCATCGGCGAGCAGTTAGGGTAATTCGTTGTTTTCAGCCGTTAACTCCGGCAATTAATCGCAATTCCGCCCTTTACTTGGGATTTAATCAACCATTTCCCAATCGTCCCAATACTCTTTACCTCCAAGTTGAACCACCTTTACCCAGTGAAGTAGCCCCCAATGCCAATCGAGGGGAAGGTGATCTTAACCTACAGCGGATTGCTTGGGAATACGCTAGTCCCAACGGATGGCAACCCCTAGTTGTTCAGGATGAAACCCAAGCCTTTGCTGAGAAGGGGCTAATTCAATTTATTGGGCTAACAGATTTTATCCCATCGTCTCACTTTGGCAAGGAACTTTATTGGCTACGAGCCAGGAAAAAGCCCAGTAGTATTCCATTCGCACTCTTATGTCTTTTTAAATGGGCATTAGGATTTAGACGATTAAACTTGTTCGGATTAATCCGCTATCTTGGTTGGCAAATAAGCTGTTCTGTTGATTTTTCCGTAGATCCCCGTTTGCGTTCTGTGCGGACGAATACTACCTGGGCTAGTCAAACTATTACTTTAGAAAATGAGATATTAGGTTCTAGCAACAATGAGCCGCAACAGGTATTTTCTGCCAGTCAAGTACCCATTCTTTGGGGACAACAATTAGAGGTGCAGGAAGGTAAAATGCCTGCCGACGAAGAACGACAAGTCATTGAACTACAATCAGGCTCAGAAGCAATCAGCACAATTACAGATGAAACAGGTCAATTAGTAGCAGTTTGGGTGCGCTGGCAAGAAGTCCCTGATTTTTATAGTTCCCAGACCAAGGATCGCCATTATGTGATTGATCGCCAAACTGGAAAAATTCAGTTTGGTGACGGAAAAGCAGGAATGATTCCACCGCGAGGACGCAACAATATTCGCCTGACTCGCTATCATACCGGAGGTGGCATCAGAGGGAATCAACCTGCCTATAAGATCGCCGAATTAAAAACTACTATCCCCTACATTGATAGCGTCATTAATTGGGAAGCGGCCACAGGAGGAAACGAGCAAGAATCTCTGGAACGGCTCAAAGAGCGATCGCCCCAACGACTACGCCACCGCGATCGCGCCGTGACAGCCCAAGATTTTGAAGACCTAACATATCAAGCATCTATAGATGTGGCCAGGGTAAAGGTGATCACCCCAGAAATGATGGTTCCCAATTTCAATCCCTTACTGGAGGAACTATGGATTGAACCAGAGGGAAATTCCTCAATCGCCAAGATAACAGAAGTTAGGAGTCAGAGTTCCAAAATAGATGGCAATCCCATTCAAGTTTTTACCCATGAGATTCGGGCTGGACGGGTGCGAGTAATCATCGTTCCCCAGAGTTCAGAAAGTCAGCCTACCCCCAACTTGGCATTACTCAATCGAGTCCATACTTATTTACAAGCGCGTTTCGTGCCGACCATGAAACTGCAAGTAACCGGACCTAACTGGCAAGAGATCAGAATTATTACGGAAATTGTCCCTGTTTCTCTAGAAAATGCGGATGCTGTCAGAGTTGAAGTTCAGCGTAGCCTCCATAACTTTCTTCACCCCCTCACAGGTGGCAATCAAGGAGTAGGGTGGAGCTTCGGGCGTAAACCTCACCTTTCCGACCTCTATGCCCTCTTGGAAGCAGTTCCAGGGGTCAAATACGTCCGCTACCTAGACATCCAACCGACTGATTGCCAAATGGATATCCGCACTCTTATTTACTCTGGTCAGCACCGAGTTACCTTAAAATTACCAGGAGAGACAGATTAACTTATGCCACTACCATTACCCAATCTCGATGACCGCACATACTCCAGCCTGGTAGAAGAAGCGGTTGCTCTCATTCCCACGGAAGCACCCCAATGGACAGATCACAACCCATCTGATACGGGAATTATCCTGATTGAATTATTAGCCTGGTTGACTGAAATGGTGTTATATCGAGTCAATCAAATCCCCAATCACAATCAGGCCGCTTTTTTAACTCTACTCAGAGGGGATGAAGGGGATAATGGGGATAATTTTGAACTGCCAGCAGAAAAATCTCCCGCCGACCAAAATGCCATCTTGGAGGCTGAGATTCAAAAAACCTTGGCAGAATTGCGAACACCCTATCGAGCAGTCACCGCCAAAGATTTTGAACGGCTGATTTTATCTGACTGGTCAAAAACTAAGACTATTAAAAGAGACTTTGGAGAGGAGGGGATAATTGCGCGAGTGCAATGCTTGCCAGAGCGAGATTTAGAAACAAAAGATGTCAATGAGATTGTGGAAGGGCATATTAGCTTAGTAATTTTGCCTCGTCTACATAGTTCAAATACCGAAAATCTCAGAAAAATAATTAAGAAATTTCTCAATCAAAGACGACTGATCACTACCCGCCTCCATCTAGTTGACCCCAAATATGTGAAAGTCAAAGTTGCTGCCACTTTATATTTACAAGACGGTGCGAAGGATCTGTTAGTTCAAGAAGAGGTAGAACGCCGGATTGAAGCTTTTTTTGCTCCTTTAGATTCCCAAGAATATTGGCAAGGTAAGGGCTATCCTTTTGGCGCGGATATCTATATTTCTGAGTTATATCAATTATTGGATAATGTGCCTGGTGTTGATTATGTAGAGAGAGTTCAACTTAACGACTTCGATGAGCAAAGAAAAAAATTCAACCAACAATTCGAAATGATCGGTATTTCTCTAGAAGAAAATGAATTGGTTGAGGTAAAAATTGACGAAATTATCACCATTCAACAACATTTTGAAGCAAAATGGAAAAGAAACAACTAAGTAGCTATCAAGAATATTTACCTGCTTATCTGCAAGAAGATTTCTCTGATCTCGAAAAAAGTCCCTTTTTGGGCAGATTTTTACTAGCGTGTGAAAAAATTCTCACTGGATCTACTCAAGAGCAAGAAAATTTTTCTCCCAGAAGAAATCCCCGAACTTCTGTTGGTTTAGAAACAAACATTTCTCACATTCACACCTATTTTGACCCCGAAAAAACTCCATCGGAATTTTTACCGTGGTTGGCAGGGTGGGTAGCATTAAGTTTACGAGAAGATTGGGATGAAGCAGTTAAGCGGAAATTTATTAAGCGAATAGTGCCGCTATACAAACATCGGGGAACTATTTTCGGATTAAAAAAAATGTTAGGAATTTATCTGAAACTTTATCTCGAAGAACTTGACTCCAGTTATCCCGCAGGAAAGATTTCAGATTACTTTCAAGATCAAATTCCCCGGCTGAGTGGTCAGCCGGACAGATATGGCGAGGATGCCGAACTTGCCAAAGCCATTTCAATATTTGAATTTGACGACCATCCTCATTACTTTCAAGTCCAAATCCCCCTTCTGACCACTCAGCCGGAGAGATATTGGCGAGGATGCCGGATTGCCAAAGCCATTATTGATCAAAATAAACCAGCCCATACCTTTTATGCCCTAAGAATCTTAACACTAACCATGCAAATTACCAAAGCATGGGGAGGTTGTTATCCATTTACCTTATTTGACGCTCCGCCTCAACAGAAAATGCAAATCGAGGCTAGGATTAAATTGAATGATTGCCCGCCAGGAGATCCCTTAGAAGAGCAAATATTAATCCGCATTCAGGGAAAAAATTTGCCCCTTGAACCTAATGGCAGCCAAGTGGGACCCCATGTCAGGCAAACAGTGTTTTATGAACAGTTTACCAACAATCCCGATGGCTTTTTTATCGCTCTGGCTAATTTGAGCGATCGCCAACTGACTGGAAAAATTACGGTTCAAGTTAACTTTAATCTCAACCACCAGCAATATTCCCTGATCATATTTGATTCCCTACCCTTTGACCTAGAACCTAACTTAAGAATTTATCGCCCCCTGAATCAATTAGAGTTAATGCCGGGAAATACTCGTCTTGACTCCAATCCAGAGCAAACTTTGCGTGTCCGCCCAGAACCCCCGTTAAAAATTTATCAGCCTCAAATCAAGTGGATTGACGGTAATACGCGCCTGGGTTCTCAAGTTGGTCAAACCATGCGCCTGGTGCATGATGCCAGACTGAGAATTTACAAACCCAGACGATTGTTTGAGAGCATGGAGGGGAATACTCGTTTGGGGAACCAAGTAGGTGAAACAATCCAAATTCCCACAGGTTTAGATGATTCTGAATTAAAAATTTACAGTCAAAATCAAGAATACAAGATTGGCAACACCCTTCTCGGACCCGAAGTAGGTGCAACCATGCGTCTCGTTCCTAACTCCCAGTGGTTAGAGCGGATTTATCGGTTTAAATTATTTGATTCTCCAGCTAAAAAGAAAATAGAAATAGAAGCAATTATTACACTAACAGACGTGGCTGAAACAGAAGGGGAAAAAATCGCCAGGTTGTTAATATTACGCATTCAATCCCGTACTTCTTCCTTTAGCCCCCTAATGCCAAATCTAGAATTTTCCTCCCAAGGACTGCGGGCTACACACCAGGTTAGCTATCAACGATTTTTGGATAACCCCAAAGGCTTTTACATAGTGTTATCTAACATCAATGATCGCCAAGTGGCTGGAAAAATCACCATCAAGCTCAACTTTAATCTTAATCAGCGTCCTGTGTCTCAGGTGATTATCGCAGAAGACTTTAATCTCAATCCCAGGGCGAATGTTCTAGAAATTTGTCACCCTCTTAAGGATCAGGATGGAGATATTCAGGGTAATACTATTATTGGCAGAGTTACCCCATATATGCTGAAAACTTTGGCAGTTGAGGAAGACGATTGGATTGATTAATTAAATTTTGGTTGTAACTAGATCATTATGGCTGACTTTATTTTAACCACAGGCGATATGGCCATGTTTAACCCCCCATTTGGGCAAGCAATTGTTACCGTAATTCCTGGTAATATAATGGGGTCAAGTAAAGACATGATTAACAAAAAAATGGTCTGTGTTGATGGGGATGAAAAAACCGTCATTGTTCCTGGTTGTCCCTACATGACTCCATCACATCCTATTCCTGGTGTGGGTATTCTTTCCATTGATTCCCTAGCACCCAATCAAAAAGCCCAAAGAACCAAATCTAACGGTAAACCGGTTTTACTCAAGGGAGGGACATTTAAAGCCAAGTTTCAAGTTGTTGTTCCTGCCCAGCAACCCACCCCTGCTGGGCCAATTCCCGATCCTAGCCCGCAATATACTGGGACTGGTAGTTTCATCACTACTAACTTTCGAGTTAAAGGAACATAAAACTTAAATCATCATTATTTCAGATAACTTAACTAAGTTTCCTTAACTTTATCTGTGTCAATGCTCACGACAATCAACAATATTCACACTTACCATCATAAAAGTAGAGGCTAATATATATGGGTACTTTGCGACAAAACCAAACCAAAAAGACTAAAGCCACTGCCAAACAACAAGCCGCATCTAATAAGAACCGTGATATCCATCCAGCGGAAGAAATACAAGAGATGTTTGGTAACAGGACGCTAGGTTGCCTGATTGAGTCGCAAAGTCTTCCTCCTATCAACCAAATTTCTACCGCTAATAATGCTGCTATCCAGCGTCGGCCTTTATTTCGCGGTCTTTCTCATGAGTTAATCGGTCATGAACAGGGTAATCTGATACAGGCCAAGCTGACAGTTAATCAACCAGGGGATAAATACGAACAAGAAGCTGATCGAGTTGCGTCACAAGTTGTTCAGCAGATAAATACCTCAAAAATCCAGTCACATCAATCTGACGAAACAATACAGCCTCAAACATTGATGCGAAAAGCAGAAGTACAGGACAGTGGTATAAGGACTTCTCCAAAGTTTGAGGTATCTCTTAAACAGGAGCAAGGTAGGGGGCAACCTCTTCATCAAAGTATTCGAGAACCAATGCAGCAAGCTTTTGGCACAGATTTGAGTGAAGTTAGGGTGCATACTACCTCTTTATCAAATGAGCTAAATGAAACTGTTCAAGCCAAAGCATTTACTACAGGGCGAGATGTATTTTTCCGTCAGGGAGCTTATCAGCCTGGAAGTCGAGAAGGACAACAGTTAATTGCCCACGAATTGACTCATGTTGTGCAACAAAATGGTACTAGCTCACTAGGAAATAAAGCAGTTATTCAACGCGAAGAAACTAAACTTTTATCTAAAGAAGCAGGGAAAAAAACTAAAGATGAAAAAAAATACATAAAACAAGGTCAATCGGGTTATCAAAATGTCACTAAAAAAGGATCAACACTGGCTGGTGCAGAAATAGCAGCGAAAAAAATTATAGAAGCTAAAGATCAAGACTTTAAAGCGGCCTGTGAATTATTAATGAGAGCAGGATTCTTTGGCTCTCATACGAGGAAAACAGAGACCGATAAAGTTTCTAAAAATACTTCAGGGGAGAGTTTTACAGGAGTAGAAGCTAAAGGTAAAGTCAGCGCCGAAGTAAAAGATGTGATTGAAGGCATTAAGTTACTAGCTGAGATCAGCACCCAAGGCGGTTTCGGATCTACACTGGCACAGGATCTAGCTTTCAATGCGGGAGAATTTAGTCTGAAATTAAAAGGAAAACTGGAAACTTTTATTGGTTTTAAAGCCAGTGCCAAAGGTGAGTTAAAACTGAATGTTTTAGATGGACTGGTAGCTAGTGCTTCGGCTGAAGCACTAGCCGGATTTTCCGAATCAGGTAATGTTTCGGCTGAACTTAGTAAGGGAAATTTGGGTGCTCAGGTAGCGGCAGAAGGTAAATATAATATTGGTGCTTCAGCTAAGGCTACTGCTAAGGCACAATTAGGTCCTGCCGGCATCTCCGCTAGTGTTGGCGCAGAAGCATTTGCTGGCAGTCAAATCAGTGGCAAGGTATCTGGATGTATCACAACTCGTAAGGGTAATAAATTAATTAATATCTCCACTGGTGGATCAGTATCGGCTGGTGTAGGCGCAAAGGTGAAAGGTGAAGCAACATTCTCACAGGGTACATTTAAACTTGGTACTGTCGTCGGCGGAACTTTAGGTGTAGGTGGTGGTGCCGAGATTGAGATAGAAATAGATATTTCCGCAATTAAAGGTGCAATCAAAGATGCTTGCTCAAGTCCTAACCCCAGTACACTCATGAGTAAGGTAGCTGACAAGCGGCCGAATATGCCAGACGCTGAGGCAGGAGCCATGAAAGAGGAACTTTATAATGCTTTGTTCCCCAAAGTTTATAATTACGCTAAAGATAAAGCTAAAAGCGGCAGTGCAAAACATTATGTCAATCGGCAGGTAGTGCAAAAAATCATTGCTGAGAAGGTACAAGGAAGTGATAGATTGGCGGAAATTATTTGGTACAAAGAATCAGATGAAGTATTAGCTGAAATGGCTTATGATGCTACCACCAAAGCTGCTAATGAGGCTAAAAAGCCTAAATTAACAGTAGGAAGTGAGAGTTCTTTTGGTATCAGGAGAGGAGTAATTCTTTTGTGGCCTTACAAAAGCGAAGATTAATATCTGTTTTTAACTTTCTTAGAGGATGTTTGAAAAGTATTTTATGAAACCATAGGACTTTCCAAACATCCTCTTAGTCCCCGTGATGCCAAGATAGTTCTGTACAAAAATGTTACGGCTGCCTAAATGGAACTTAAATCTCATTAATTCCTGGGGACTAAATACTTAAACTAAAAATAAAAAGCAAGGAAATTATGACATTAGCAAACATGGACAGCTATTGTAGTGAAGAAATTGGTATATCTATTTCGTTGCCGAAATATTGGCATCCAGAAGTTATTAATCAATGGCAATTTCGGATTTTTGGACTCCCGGAACCAGGCTTTGAGGAATATTTTGAGGAGTATCGCTCTACAATGAGTTATCTCCTGACTGAACCGGAAAGTAATTCTGGTAATTGGTTTGAAATCTTAATTACTGACTCTGGTAATAAAATGCAAGAAGACTACAATGAATATCAGTTAATCAGTGAGGAATATTGCCAGATTGCTGGTAACAGAGCTTATATTAGACACTACGAATGGACAGAAACAACAACGAGTTTACGCCTTTCCCAGTTACAGTCTCTCATTTACAATGATTCTTCATCTTTTTATCTAATCAACGCAGCAACCTTGAAGCCACTGGCAGACAAATATATGCCAATATTTAGGGAAATTTTACATTCAACACAAATTATTTCTAGTGGGTCTTCAAATTAACACATTCTTATTACTTATCAATAATGGTTGCCTTAGAAGAAGAAAATCCTTATACTCCTTACCTCAATCAACTTCTCCTTTTTTTACAACAATTAGACAAACTGTTAGAAAAAGCTATTACCAATGCTCGAACAGTTTATGGTAATGAAGTATTAAATAGCCCTTATCGTGGAGTGCACATTCAGGAGGAAGAGGTAGAAC
The DNA here is from genome assembly GCA_017355425.1 of Dolichospermum sp. DET69. Taxonomy (NCBI): domain Bacteria; kingdom Bacillati; phylum Cyanobacteriota; class Cyanophyceae; order Nostocales; family Aphanizomenonaceae; genus Dolichospermum; species Dolichospermum sp. DET69. Next base: position 3,919,812 of record CP070233.1, on the reverse strand, counting down.
GTTTATTAAATAGTCAGCCCGTAACACCTGTATTACAGCCCAACAGCGAAAATTTAGATAAATTACCTTCAGATGTGGCTTGGGAAGGTTCACCCATAGCATGGATTCAGGAAATTTTTGATTTATCAGATTTCGATCTCAATATTATAGCGATCGCACTCGCCCCAGAACTTGACCGCCGTTACGAACGCCTTTACGCCTATCTCCAAGATGATGTGCGTTGCAAACGACCAACTGTAGATCTAGCTCTAAATTTACTCTGTACTTCAGCAATAGAAAAACTCACACGGCGGGTTCATTTTAGTGCGGATGCGCCTCTGATTCGTCACAGTTTACTGCATCTTTTCCCCGATGCTCATCAAACAGATCCACCCCTACTTGCCCATAACATTAAACTTGATCAGCAGGTAATTCAACTGCTATTAGGAGAACCGGGAATTGATGGCAGACTCGTTTCTTTTTGTCAATTAATTACGCCTAAATTTCAGTTTGATGACTTGCCTTTAAAACCTGAAATTAAGCAAGGTTTAATATCTTTAGTCAATGCCGATTGGTTAGCAGGTAAAACCCTAAATTTATATTTTCAAGGTGAGGACATTTCTGGCAAAAGTCATACCTCTGAAGCCATTGCTAATTCATTACAAGTACCTTTATTAATAGCAAATTCGACGAGAATTTTAGCTGATAAAGCAGAGTTTAAATCTACTATCAAATTATTATTTCGGGAAGCTTGGTTTAAAAATGCCCTGCTTTATATCGAAGATTTAGATGTTTTACAAACCCAAGAAAATACTATTTTATATCAAGAGTTTCTCAAGCAATTAACAGAATATTCCAGAGTTACTATTTTAGCAGGTATTAAGTCTTGGGTAAATACGACAACTAAAGCCATAGAAGTGATCACAATTCCTTTTGTGATGCCAAATTTTCAGCAGCGTCGTTTTTACTGGGAAAATTGCTTGCAATCCGTAGGTATTACCCTGGATGCTATAGATTTGGATAGTTTGAGCGATCGCTTTCGTTTGACTTCTGAACAAATTGCTGATGCTGTGACAACGGCGACCAATCAAGTTCGCTGGCAAGCCGCGGTATCCGAGTTTCCTGATTCCCAATTTAGCCCGCAAAAACCTATAACATTAACTGATTTATTTACTGCGTCCAGAGGATTATCAGGACAGGATTTAGCAACCTTGTCTCGGCATATTCAGCCTAAATATAGTTGGGAAGATATTATATTACCAGATCACCAAAAAAATCTATTACGAGAGATTTGCAATCAAATAAAGCATCAACATTTAGTTTGGGAAGAGTGGGGGTTTGAGAGTAAGGTATCACTAGGAAAAGGGTTAAATGTCATGTTTTCTGGAACTCCGGGAACAGGTAAAACTATGGCAGCAGAGATAATTTCTCAAGAACTCCAGCTTGATTTATATAAAATTGATTTGTCCCAAGTAGTTAGTAAATATATTGGGGAAACAGAAAAGAACCTAAATCGGATTTTTATCGCAGCTACTAATGCTAATGCTATTCTTTTATTTGATGAAGCAGATGCCCTATTTGGTAAGCGCAGCGAAGTGAAAGATGCCCATGATCGCTATGCTAATCTGGAAATCAGTTACCTGTTACAGAAAATGGAAGAGTATGAAGGCATAACTATTCTTACTACCAATCTCCGCATGAATATGGATGATGCTTTTGTGCGACGACTCCGGTTTATTATTGAATTCCCATTTCCCAGCGAAAAACAACGATATCAAATTTGGCAGAAAATATTTCCTAAAAGCGCACCCTGTAGTCCTGAATTAGATTTAAATTTTCTCGCCCGTAATTTTGAACTAACCGGGGCAAATATTCGTAATATTGCCTTAACCGCAGCTTTTTTAGCCGCAGATGATAACAATCAAATTGAAGTAGCTCACTTAATTCAAGCAGTACGTCGTGAATATCAAAAGATGGGTAAAATCATCAAAGAGAAAGAATTAGGGCTTGCTGAAAAAGTCTTTTCATGATGGAGAGCGAAAAATTTCGGGGGAGATGGGGTTGGTTTCAAACCTCACCCATATGACTATCAAATTGTCAAAGCTACTAAGTAACTTTGCGGGTAATCCTCTACCCATTTCAGGGTTAGTTTTTACCCAGTTAGTTTATCTCAATACTGTAGCCAAAAAAAGAGGATGAAGAAAGAGGGCTGATGTAGTAGAGTTATAGTCTTCCAAAACAAAAACTCAAAAACCACATACAGCCCATGTTTGATATCCTAACACTCTTGCAATGCTTACTACCGGAAATAAAAGTCACGACGATGCGGCAATTGAACCAGATCATCATTGCCATGTTAGCCATGAGCGGACGAGTAACGATATTGGGAATATCACGTTGGACGCTTAGTGGTGGTAGTTATCGGACGGTCATGACCTAATGTAACTTCAGCCCCTTGGTAAGCGTTACCATTTTGCAAATAAACTTGTTTTTTACCATTTGCTTCTACCACAGCCGCAGTAGGAATAGTTAAGACATCTGACGATGTTTGATTTGTTAAAACTTCTAGTTCTGCAAACATTCCTGGCTTGAGAACTGCGCTTGAGTTATCTATTTCAGCTTTCACAGGAACAATCCGCGTATCACCCGCTACCGCAGATTCAACTACAGCAATGCGTCCGGTGAAGGTGCTGTTAGGTATAGAAGCCACTTTCAAGCTGACTCGTTGACCTATTTTAATTTTATCTAAATCTTTTTCATAAATATTTGCTGTGGCAAAAACGCGGCTGTCATTGACAATTGTCATTAATTTGCCACCCGCGTCCTGGAATGTTTGACCAAGAGTAACTTCCCTATCAGCAACCTTACCAGTAATGGGAGCATTTATGGTGATTAATCCTTGAGCATTAGCACGGTTTCCTAGTTGAGAAAGCCGAGTTTGATATGTGGTATTACTCAGTTTAATTTTTGATTTTGCCAGTTCCACCGCTGACTGAGCCATTTTGACTTTAGCTTCAGCTTCAATGACATCACGGCGGGTATTAGCTGTGGTTAATTTAGTTTTAGCTTCTGCTAGTTGGGCTTGAGATTCTAAGGCTATGGGACGTGGTAAAGCCCCATCATTATCTATCTTTGTTATATTTTTCTTGATGAAATGCAACTTGGCTCTGTTCTTGGGCAATTTCATCGGTGGCTATTTGTTGATAGCGATCGCAATTTCGTTGTGATAACTTTAGATCAACTAATGCTTGTCGTAAATCCGCTTGACCTTGTGCTAATTTTTCCTGGGAGTTAACCCGCAGTTCTAGTGACGTACTCCACACAATCCCTTTCAGGTGAGTGTGGGTAACGAGCGTGACTCCTCTATGAGGACATTAACCTAGGGGCGTATTGCAATACGCCCCTACAGGGCAAACGCACCTAAATTCTGTAATCCATGTCCAGCAAGGGTTTCAACTTTTAGTTACAAAACTAAACAATCGTCAAAACCTTTGTCCAGTAAGCATTCTAAAAATAAGATGCGTTTGCCCTGTACGCTCCTACACCGTGCGCCCCACGGTTCTTTGGTTTTGAGATTTGTTTTTTGTTTTGTAGGCTGCATTTGGAGCATTTAATTGGACTACACCTACTCTGGTCATAATCACATAAAATCAATATTTTGTACTCCCAGGGCGAGAAGCAAGCTACGTTTCGTCGCTGTAGCCTTCTTTGTTTTCGCTACGCTCAAATACAATTTGTGGCTACGCAACTCAACTCACGCGCATTCATGAGCCAGCGCTGTAGACGGGTTTCCCGTCGCAGGCGACTGGCATCCCCACGCTCCGGTATAGTGAGACGTGGGGCTTGGTGCTGATTAAGCTAAATCAGGACTAGAGACAACAGCTACAGGTTGGCCTTTTTGAACTTTAGCACCAGGTTCGACTAATAATTGCACCACCTTTGCCCCGGAAATTGGGGTAGTTACTTCTACTTTTTGACTTCTAGAATGCTCAATTATTTCAATAAAGTTTGCACAAAACTGCTACTTAGTAATCAAGAATTCTTCAGATGATTGAATAATGTGCATTCCAGCTTCTGCAAATCTAGCAAATATGTTATTAGCCTGTTCTGTATAGTCAACCACACCAGGAACGACAACAGGAGAAGTGCAATCTTCTAAAAGATAAATTTTCTTTGTTAAGTTACTATCTACCTGTTTAATTTCCGTTAATAAATCATCAATTGTCCAAGCAAGGCAATGACTTTTAGCTTGTCCAGCAATAATGACTGCATCGTATTCTAAAAGTTGTTTTATTAAACTTGTATTTTTTTGGGCAATTGGTTGTTCATCAAATCCTCTTAAAACTTCGGGGCGGAGAATAGAATAATTTTCTGTTAACGGATTTTCCCCTTTTAATTCAAATTGGGTTTGACTTTGACGAGCGATACTATGAAAAAATATGGCTTCTTCTACTGATGCAACTAAAGCATGACCAATTCCACCTAACATGGAATGATAAGGCCAAACTGTTAACGGGTATTTTCCATCTTGGCTAAGTTGTTGAACATAATGAAAAGCCTGTTTTGCTAATAAGTCATAATCACCATTGGTGATGCTATTAGCAACGACTGGGTTAACTTGCCAAATACCTTTTTCAATATCTGTGATTGTAATGTTGGTTGCGGCTGGGGTTGGGTGTTCTCCTTGGGAATTTATCCAGAATATAGGATGAAAGATTTGCATTGCTGTATGAGTATCTAGCGTGGGAATAATTTTGGTAATTACTCCCAAATTGTGATAAATAAATTCGCACAATCTTTGATTATCTGCAACTGCTCCATTTCCCGTTTGTCCACCTACGAATAATTCAAAATCAGGAATACAAAAGGTATTTTGCACATCTATTAATAATAGACAAATGCGGTTTTTATCTAAAGCTGCTGCTGGGATGTTTTGTTGTTTGGCATAGGTTTCAGCTTCAGCGGCACGTTGTTGATAAGGGACACGCCAGATTTCTCCGACTTTTGCGGGGTTGAAGTGGGAAGGAATCGGTAATTGGGTTATATTTTGGGTATTCATAATGGAAATACGCTTTGATTTTATGTATAAATTTCTAATCCTTGTCTAATTTGTGATCATCTGGGAAATTGAGAACAGGTAAGCGATCGCCTCGCAATAATTCTTCACTTGCTTCACCCAGGCTTATTAATGCCTCAGCCGTAGCTTTCTGAGCCATGATTATCATCAGTACAGATACTGTACTAGCTTGTAAAAGACAAGACGGAGAAATAGTGAAAGCAATTAAATTTAATCCAGATTGAGAAAAGAACTGTTGGTTTACAGGTGGCATTGTAATTATTAGTAATTAGTACACAAGTAAAAGCTATGTCTACGGTATATTACATCAATGTTAACAGCAGAAATATATAGCAGGAAACAGAGAAAAAGGTTAAAAGTATTTTAGTGTCTGATAGCACCCCATGCCATTAGTTATATTTTATGTATCCCTTGCGTTAAGTATTAACTCCTTCCTCCTTCTTTTTTCCTCCTGATTCCTGATTCCTGATTCCTGACTCCTGACTCCTTCCATAAGACTATTTTTGTCAATTGTGCAACCTGCCAAGGTAACAGAATTGTTAAAAAAAATGGCAAAATGTGATAATCCTATGATTCTAGTTGACAAGTACAGGCAAAATCCCCCAATACACCCTTGCTGTTAAATTCCACTGCATGATGAAAACAGTATTACTTGATAGCGAAGCACTGCTGCAAGCAGGTCGTCAAAAATCCCTAGTGCAATGGGTAAGCCAAGCAATAAGCATAAATACTTTCGGAGTAAAAGTCCGATTGCTAGGTAATGACCTACATATTCTCTGTGAAAGCGTTGAATGTCCACAACGTTGGCAAACCCTGTCAGAGTTACTGCAAGCACTACAGCAAACTGATGTAGATACCCTCACCAATGATGAAGAACCCTCAATATACCAAGTATTAATTTATGGTCGAAAAAAAGGGGATCACCGTCCTGAATGGTGTCATCGGGTCTATTTAAATCAACTAGAGCGACATTTAGAACAGGTAGAACAGTCACTATTAGCACAGGCAGAAGCACCTGTAAGCGTTGGTGGCTCGCTGATTATCTCTAATGAGAGTTTGGCACGCCAGGGAAATGTAGATGCGATCGCTCGCTATTTAAGCGAACATCTCAGTCATTTAGGCATAGATATACGGGTAAAAATTAAACCCTCTCCGGCGAAAAATAACTCTCAAATTGTTGTTAATCGTCTTTGGGTATTTTGTCAGTCTAGCTATAGCCCTGATCCATCATTATTGGCAGAAACGGTAGCCCAAAAGCTGAGACATTTGCAGCTTGTTGGTTATCAGGATGCCATCATTGTTGCTCAAGTTAGGGGAGAAACAGAGCCAGATTGGCATTTACGCGTAGATTTGACACCTCCGGATGTGATGTTAAAAGAATGGGCGCGTTGGGGGGATGTGCAAGCGATCGCGAGAATATTAACTGAGGAATTGTTAGGCTTTAAGATAGCATTGCAAACTTCTCTCAAAGAATCCACCTTACATATATTCTGTACTCCAGCTTTTGACCCCTTAGAAACCGCCCCTGCACCAAACAAAGAAACCGCACTACAAGCCATTGTCCCCTTGCTGGAAACTATTGCTCCTCAAGCTATTATCTCAGCCGCCATATATGGACAAAAAACAGCGGACAAAAAACCAATTTGGATAGATTGGGTATCTTTACCAGCATCCCAGCATCCCGCTTTAGTTACATCCGCCTTGGATCTTGCCCGTGCAGGTGATCAGCCAGCAATTATTTTTTTACTAGAGCGGTTACTCAATCCTGACCTAGATTGGCGATTGAAAACAGGTGGTATCCGGGTACTACTAGTTTGCAAAGAAGACTTATTACACATTATGTGTGATGCTCCCGTTTGTCCTACACGCCATCAAGTTTCTAGTAAAGTGACTCAATTTATCCGCCAATTGAAAATTTCCGGTATTACTGGTGTCCGTGTTTATGGTCGTCGTGCTGGTGATAAAGAACCTGTATGGCATCACGGAATTGATCTAGAAGAACGTTCTCGATTAGTTCCCGAAGCAACACCAGAATTTGCTGCTACATCAGAATATGTAAATTCCCTAGTGATCGGTGACAATAGTGAAGAAATTTTGCGTCCCGATTTAACAAGTCAAGAAGTACAAAATTTTATCAAAGAAATAGCAAATAATTGGGTGGCAAATACCAATAAACTCATCAGAAATTTACTTTTAAACAGCCAATTATTTACACAATCTAATCAAGAAACCGACGAAAATCCTGATCATCAAGGAATTGGCAGTGGGATGATTTGGCTGGCATTAGGATTACTTCTCGCTTTGCAAAGTGATTTTATGTTAGGCTATGTTGTTGCCCGGACATCTCAAAATTTGCCAAAAGCTACTAATAATATTGTTGCGCCCTTATCCTCAGAAGCTCAGGCATCTTTACCATTACAGAATAATCAGAAAACATCATTTTTAAATCAACCAGGAACAACCGAATTACCTAATAATAATCAGTCTGCTTTTAATGGTTCTGGATTTATTAACGAGAATAATTTAAAATCAGGAAATTTGCCAGCAGCACCATTAAAAGAAAAAGCTACTGCCACGGCGATTTTATTAGCAGCTAGATCACAAATGCCCAGTTTTAATGCTAGGCAATTAGATGAACAATTAGCTCTATATAAACAACGTTTAAACACTAAAAAACGCCCACCAGATGTCTTGATTGTTGGTTCTTCTCGCGCCCTGAGAGGAGTTGATCCTGTCGCCCTTTCTAAAGCTTTAGTCAGCCAGAATCATAGAAATATTGATATATTCAACTTCGGCATTAATGGAGCAACAGCCCAAGTTGTTGATGTTCTTATTCGTCAAGTTTTAGCACCTGAAGAACTGCCAAAAGTGATTTTATGGGCAGATGGTTCTCGCGCCTTTAATAATGGCAGAGAAGATATTACTTTCAATGCAATTGAAACCTCAGCAGGATACAAACAAATATTACAGAAAGCTAAAACAACAGTTACAGCTAATGAAGTTCCTGAAAACAAAGAAGAAAAAATTAGTAGTAAACCTAAGATAGAAGATCCTAGTATCTATCAAGTCGCTAACGATTGGTTAAATGAGTCCGGAGCTAATTTATCTGCTAGTTATAAAAACCGTGATCAAATTAAAACTCTTCTCCAAAAACAACTTCAATATTTACCTTTTAGTCATCAATATCCCCCAGTAAAATCAAAAACTCATCTCACTCATGATTCTGAGATAGATAATTCTTCTCTGCAAGGAGTTGATTTTGATGGCTTCTTACCTTTATCTATTCGCTTCAATCCCACCACCTATTATCAACAACACCCCAAAGTTTCTGGAGATTATGACAATGATTATAAATCTTTTCAACTAGCAGGTAAACAAGATCAGGCATTCCAGTCAATGTTAGAGTTTACTAAAAAGAATAATATCTCCCTTGTCTTTGTCAATATGCCCCTTACCTCGAATTATTTAGATCCTGTACGCACAAAATATGAACAGCAATTTCAAGAGTATTTATTAAGCTTTACTAGCAATTCTCACTTTATATATCGTAATTTAAGTCAGCTATGGCCAAAAGCAAATGATTACTTTTCTGATCCTAGTCACCTCAATCGCTATGGTGCTTATGAGGTATCAAAAAAACTGGCTATGGATCCAATGATTAGCTGGCCAACAAAGTGATTAAATAGGGCTGACTGAAAGAAAGTAAAAGCATTTATAGATAAAGGTTTACAGAGTTTTATCAGCAAACAAGTGCAAAATTATTGAGCCAAAATGTTGAAAACCTTTGCATTTTCACTCTTTAATAACCGGGTAAATTTGAGGACTCATTGACGAACCCTTCTTTTCTTTCTTCTTCTTCCTTCGTGTCCTTCGTGGTTCAGTACGGGCGTATTGCTATACGCCCCTACTGATTTGGTGACTCCTATCCCTATATTCTTTCTTCCCAATCACAAATTAAAAATCATCAATTAATAAACAATGAAATTTATATCAATTTTTTATGGGCTGTTTCTGTTAAGTGTTTTAGGCATCTATTGGACTGTTAATTTAGCAAATATAAGATTATGGATACTATTAATAGCTAGTCTTGTTTTTTACGCATCTTTACACATTCAATATTTACCATTACTGCTAACATTAACTTTTATTAACTTCCGTCTAGGGTTGGAAATTGGCAGCAATACTTCACCAGGAAAACATTCTCAAAACTGGAATTTATCTAACGAAGAATGGCAATTTGCTCAAGCTGACTGGAATCAACGCCGTCTCAAACTTTTAGGAATTGGCATAGGTTTTAATGTTTTTATGCTTCTAGGGTTTAAATACATAAATAATTTTCTAAATTTGGTTTTTAATCAGCCGACAAATTCACCAGAATCATTAATTAAATTAGTTGCACCTTTAGGAATTTCTTTCTTTATATTTGAATGTATAGCCTATTTGATAGATGTTTATCGTGGCGCTCCTGCTGCTGCTAAATTTATCCAATTTGCCACATATAAATTATTTTTCGCCAAACTAATTTCTGGTCCAATTACTCGTTATCATAATTTAGCAATTCAATTTGATCACTTAAAATTTCCCAGCATTGATAGGGTTGCTGAGGGACTGTGGTTAATTGCTAGAGGTGCAGTTAAAAAAGGGATTTTCGCCGATAATTTGGGGATATTTGTAGATTTATGTTTTGGCAACTTACAAAGAGCAGGTAGTACCGATTTATGGTTAGCTACCTTTGCTTACGGCTTACAGTTATATTTAGATTTTAATGGTTATGTAGATATTGCGCGGGGTAGCGCTTTACTGTTTGGTTTAGTTTTACCAGAAAATTTTGATTTTCCCTACTTCAGCACCAGTATTGCCGATTTTTGGCGCCGCTGGCATATAACATTGGGTGATTGGTTGCGTAATTATCTTTACTTTCCTTTAGGTGGTTCTCGACGCGGATTAATGCGTACCTGCGGAAATTTATTAATAGTTATGTTAGTAGCTGGTATCTGGCACGGTTCAGCTTGGGGTTTTATTATTTGGGGTCTATTGCATGGTATCGCTTTAGTAGTGCATCGTCTCACATCTGTATTAAGCGATCGCTTGACAATTCTTAACTTATTTTGGCAAAACCCTCTGGGAATGATTTTAGCTTGGTTTTTAACACAAATCATGGTTTTCACATCTTGGATTTGGTTTCGTCTTCCCAATCTCCAAGACTCAGCTTTCGTAATCCAAAACCTTTGGGGTCGTGGGGGTGATCAACAATTTGCGGAAAAAGTCTATGTAGAAGCCTTAAACATTAGTCAATATCAACTCTCTTGTTTGTTGATAGGCATAGCTTTAATAATGAGCATCTCCTATGCTTTTAAACGAGGCATGAAATTAGAATTTAGCTGGCCTATCAAAATTGTTTTTGTCCCCTTATGCTTTTATGCAGTTTGGTTATTAGCTCCTGAAGGGAGTTTACCTTATATATACTTTGATTTTTAGGAGCAACACTATTCCAGTGACTTTAGAACTGTTTAATTGCAAATGACAGAGCAGGGAACTAGCTATGCCTGAGGGCACGCTGGCGCGAACGCATTCGGTGGGTGTCGTGACTCCAATAACGTAGTCAAGTTTTGACTTAGGCTGGTCAGTATAGCTTGGTTAATTTCTCTTCCAAGCTCAGTGGCTTAAGCCCTGAGTTACTGACTACATCAGGAAAACATATAACTAATATAACTAATACTAATTTTAATTATCTTTACAAATCGAAACTCATCCTCTACTATAGTTAACAGATAGGCAAAACCACCTATCAATATCATAAGAAAATAAAGCAATCATAAAATGACAACAACCTTACAACAGCGCGAAAGTGCTAACGTATGGGATCGCTTTTGCGAATGGATCACCAGCACCGACAACCGGATTTATATCGGTTGGTTCGGCGTTCTCATGATTCCTACCCTGTTAGCTGCTACCACCTGCTTCATCATCGCCTTCATCGCTGCGCCTCCCGTTGACATCGACGGTATCCGCGAGCCAGTTGCAGGTTCTCTGATGTACGGAAACAACATCATCTCTGGTGCAGTTGTTCCTTCTTCTAACGCTATCGGTTTGCACTTCTACCCAATCTGGGAAGCAGCTTCCTTAGATGAGTGGTTGTACAACGGTGGTCCTTACCAATTGGTAGTTTTCCACTTCTTAATCGGTGCGGCTTGCTACTTAGGTCGTGAGTGGGAACTTTCCTACCGTTTAGGTATGCGTCCTTGGATTTGCGTAGCTTTCTCTGCACCTTTAGCAGCAGCAACCGCAGTATTCTTGATCTACCCAATCGGTCAAGGTTCATTCTCCGACGGTATGCCTTTGGGTATCTCCGGAACATTCAACTTCATGATCGTGTTCCAAGCTGAACACAACATCTTGATGCACCCCTTCCATATGTTGGGTGTAGCTGGTGTATTCGGTGGTTCTTTGTTCTCTGCAATGCACGGTTCTTTGGTAACTTCTTCCTTAGTTAAGGAAACAACTGAAACCGAGTCACAAAACTACGGTTATAAGTTCGGTCAAGAAGAAGAAACCTACAACATCGTTGCAGCTCACGGCTACTTCGGTCGCTTGATCTTCCAATACGCTTCTTTCAACAACAGCCGTCAACTACACTTCTTACTCGCTGCATGGCCTGTAATTGGTATTTGGTTCACATCATTGGGCGTTAGCACAATGGCGTTCAACTTGAACGGTTTCAACTTCAACCAATCCATCATTGATTCTCAAGGTCGCGTTGTAGCTACCTGGGCTGATGTAATCAACCGCGCTAACTTGGGTATGGAAGTAATGCACGAGCGTAACGCTCACAACTTCCCCCTAGACCTAGCTGCTATGGAAGTTGCTCCTGTTGCTTTAACCGCTCCTGCTATCAACGGTTAATAATTAAAGCTTTGTTAATAGCTTAATTACAAAAACACCCTCCAGAAATGGGGGGTGTTTTTGTTTTACATAAAAATCACGCAAAAATAGTAGTAGAAAATTTGTGCGTTTCGGGTATGTTAGCTAACCATAAATTAGCCCAAGTTATAGCTGATTGTGGTTTCCATGAGTTTAAACGTCAGTTGGAATTTGACACTCTCACTGGCTTTAGCCGCTGAGATTCTTGGTTCAACGAGTCCACTTAACTTAGAACCCTTGCGGTATCTAAGCCAGAGGTGGTTCTCTCCCCAAGCGTTAACTTTCCCTCTGCCCGAAGGTAGTTGCATTACTGCAAATTTTGCTTGCTAGGGGCGTATTGCAATACGCCCCTACTTGTCTAGTATTTATATATCAGGAAATCCAGTTCTAGCAAACATTTTGGCAATTCATTAGACATCTGGTAAAAATTAAATATACGTGACCCGTAACCCTTGTAGCCCACATTCCGCACCCTGGGGTGTCACATAGTATTATCACTTGATTTTCTCTTGATTTTTGGATACAAATTATGCCTTGTCGGCATCATGTATCCGTTAATTCATCGAGATTCGGTATACAATACATCCTCATTTCATCATAAAAAACAGTAAAAACCGATTGTGACAGTTGAGGGTGCGGAAGATAGGTTGTAGAGACGTTCCATGGAACGTCTCTACATTCTTTTTTACCAGATGTCTATTATATGCAACTCAAGTGCTGATTAGTAGGGGTGCAAGGCTTGCACCCAGGAATTCAGTTATCAGTTAGGTTACGAGAAAATCAAAAATCGTTACAAAAAAAATAATTCTTAAAAACCTTACTCTGTCTAGCTTATTGCGATTTGGACTACCCAGTTAGAAAGATTTATTAAAAAATATTACGAAAACCCCTTTACAAATCGAAACATAAGGCTTAATATAAGTTCATAAGGTAGAAACACCTACCAAAACATACATACCTCAAACGCAATTATAAACACATGACCACAACTTTACAACAGCGCGAAAGTGCTAACGTATGGGATAACTTTTGTGAATGGATCACCAGCACCGACAACCGGATTTATATCGGTTGGTTCGGCGTTCTCATGATTCCTACCCTGTTAGCTGCTACCACCTGCTTCATCATCGCTTTCATCGCTGCGCCTCCCGTTGACATTGACGGTATCCGTGAGCCAGTTGCAGGTTCTTTAATGTACGGAAACAACATCATCTCTGGTGCAGTTGTTCCTTCTTCTAACGCTATCGGTTTGCACTTCTACCCAATCTGGGAAGCAGCTTCCTTAGATGAGTGGTTGTATAACGGTGGTCCTTACCAATTGGTAGTTTTCCACTTCTTGATCGGTGCAGCTTGCTACTTAGGTCGTGAGTGGGAACTTTCTTACCGTTTAGGTATGCGTCCTTGGATCTGCGTAGCTTTCTCTGCACCTTTAGCAGCAGCAACCGCAGTATTCTTGATTTACCCAATTGGTCAAGGTTCATTCTCCGACGGTATGCCTTTGGGTATCTCCGGAACATTCAACTTCATGATCGTGTTCCAAGCTGAACACAACATTCTGATGCACCCCTTCCATATGTTGGGTGTAGCTGGTGTATTCGGTGGTTCTTTGTTCTCTGCAATGCACGGTTCTTTGGTAACTTCTTCCTTAGTTAAGGAAACAACTGAAACCGAATCTCAAAACTACGGTTATAAGTTCGGTCAAGAAGAAGAAACCTACAACATCGTTGCAGCTCACGGCTACTTCGGTCGCTTGATTTTCCAATACGCTTCTTTTAACAACAGCCGTCAACTACACTTCTTACTCGCTGCATGGCCAGTAATTGGTATTTGGTTCACCGCTTTGGGCGTTAGCACAATGGCGTTCAACTTGAACGGTTTCAACTTCAACCAATCCATCATTGATTCTCAAGGTCGCGTTGTAGCTACCTGGGCTGATGTAATCAACCGCGCTAACTTGGGTATGGAAGTAATGCACGAGCGTAACGCTCACAACTTCCCCCTAGACTTAGCTGCTAGTGAAGTTGCTCCTGTTGCTTTGACTGCTCCTGCAATCAACGGTTAATAATTAAAGCTTTGTTAATAGCTTAATTACAAAAACACCCTCCAGAAATGGGGGGTGTTTTTGTTTTACATAAAAATCTGGTCTTGCTGATAGGTAAGATGTTGACACTCTCAGCGTCTTTAGGCACTGAGATTCTTTAATCAATGAGCCGACTTGTTTAAACAGGATTACTCCAACAAAAATAGAGGTCGATTCTCCTAAAGCGTTAATTCCGGTATGCCCTACCGTACTCGATTTTGGCATTTTATTTTTTACTAAATTTAGCTTTCCTAAACTGCAATACCGTTAGGTATGACTACGCACTTAACCAATCTAGTTAAGTTTTTACGTTGTTTAGTTATACTTAAATTTAGTAGTCCCCATAATTATATAACATCTACTGCGACCAATCAATTTTTTACGTGACTAAAGTCACTCAAGTCGCTTATATCTCAGCCTTAAAGGGACTGAGCTTTACACTTACCGGTTATTCTTGTAATGTCCGTAATTAAAACCTTATGCCTAGTACAGCTAATTTTCTGCAATACACTCAATGGTGTGGTATTGCCACAATAGTATTTGCAGTCCTGACAATCTTGGCTTTTATTGTCAAATGGGGCTTCCGCTTTCGGTTGGTGGGTGCAACTGGCTTTATGCTGGTACTGACAGGGGGGTTATTTTCACTTTCCCTCGTACCTCTGAGTCGCACAATTATTCCCGGTGCTATGAAGTATACCCTGGTTTATGACAACGGTTCTAACCAAACAGTAATTGCAGTTACACCAAAAATCACTCCTACAGAATTAGAAGCAACTTTACGTCAAGCAGCTAGTAATCTCTATTCCTATGGTCGCTTAGGTGCAAATGGTAATAGTCAACTGACAGTTCGCGCCCGCACCATTATCCACCCAGAAATAGGGTTATCTATACCTCTGTACTTGGGTCAAGTAAACCGGACTTTAGTTAGTCGTGAAGATTCAGAAATGGCGATTGAAGTTTATTTGGATAAGTTTGCTTCATTACCAAAACCTACGGCTTAGGGATTTCTAGGGTAGGGGGAATATTTATTACTCATTCCCTTTACCCGTTACTGATTTTTTTGGCTGGTGAGAAATTTTTATTTCGTCTATTATCTTGATACACTAATATACGACTTACCTATTGACAAAAAATATTAAGTTAAAAATAGCTTATCTGTTGGCTTCCACACCCGTCCAGAAATGATAGCGTAGCGTGGCGTAAGCCATATTTCAGGGCTAATAACCAAAGTATAATAACCAAAGTAAGGGTGTGTTGCAATACGCCCATACCTATCTAAAAACTTTAGAGGATCATAATAGTTCTGTTAGGTCAGTAGCCTGGAGTGGAGATGGTCTGACCTTGGCTAGTGGTAGTTATGATGAAACGGTGAAACTATGGAATGTCCGAACTGGGGACTGTATCGCCACCTTTGACCATAAATTATATGTAGGGTTGAAGATTCAGGGGGTGAAGGGGTTAAGTCAGTCGGAAATATTAACTTTAAAGGCTTTGGAGGCTGTGGAGTAGGGGTCAGGGGAAAAATTAGCTATTACCAATTCCCTGCTGTACATTTTTTCTGTCATCTATACTACAATAAGGATTATTTTAAAATTTCATTAAGAAATATCAATAGTTTTGGCAAAATAGTGATCATGTCTAATCAACATTCTACTGAAACTTTATCTACTCAAACCACTAGCTCATTTTTGAGTTTGAGCGTTTCCCCTGGGAAGGTAATTCGCGGTGGGGGTGTGTTATCAACTGTTGCGACTGAAGTAGCTAAGTTGGGAAGTCGTCCGTTAATTATTGCTGGAAATCAGACTCTCAATCTTAGTCAGGAGAGTTTACAACCTCTTTTCCAATGTCAACAATTACATCCTGTCTTAATTTCTTATGGTGCTGATTGTTGTGAAGCTAGTCTGAAAACTTTACGCAAAGCCGCCAAGGAACATAAAACTGATATGATTATCGGTATTGGTGGTGGTAAAGCTTTAGATACGGCTAAATTAGTCGCTCATCAATTAACATTACCGGTTGTTACAATTCCCACTTCTGCGGCTACCTGTGCAGCCTGGACAGCCCTGTCTAATGTCTATTCGGAAACGGGGGCGTTTTTGTATGATGTGGCTTTGTCTCGCTGTCCTGATTTGCTGATTTTGGATTATGATTTAATTCAGACTGCACCCCAACGGACTTTAGTGGCAGGTATCGGAGATGCGATCGCTAAATGGTACGAAGCATCTGTGAGTAGTGGACACTCAGAACAGACTCTAATTATAGCCGCAGTCCAACAAGCGCGAGTTTTAAGAGATATTTTATTACAAAAGTCCGCCGCTGCGTTACAGTCTCCCGGTAGCGAAATTTGGCAAGAAGTTGTTGATTGTACTGTACTCCTAGCTGGGGTAATTGGGGGACTCGGTGGGGCGCAATGTCGCACAGTTGCGGCTCATGCAGTTCATAATGGCTTAACCCATATTTCTGGACATGGTAGCATTCACGGGGAAAAGGTCGCTTATGGTATCCTAGTACAACTGCGGTTAGAAGAAATGATCCAGGGAAATCAACTAGCAACGTCAGCAAGACAACAATTGTTGAAGTTCTATGCAGAGATTGGATTACCCCAAAAATTAGCAGATTTGGGATTAGGTAATATCACTCTGGTTGAGTTACAAACAGCAGCAGAAATTAGTTTAGAACCTAATTCTGATATCCATCGGTTACCGTTTACTGTAGCGGTGGAACAATTGATGGCCGCAATGATTTCTACTACTGCACCAAGTCAATTAAAAATTAAAAATTAAAAATAAGTCATAGGTAATAGGTAATAGGTAATGGGTAAGAAAATATTCCCCCTGCCCCCTGCACCCTTGCCTCTTTCTGCTCCCCCGTCCCCTATTTCTATTCGAGGTAAAAGAATGAGTTTGAGTTGGATTACTCCCGCAGAACGGATCCGAAAATTGCCACCTTATGTGTTTGCCCGTTTGGATGAATTAAAGGCTAAGGCTAGAGAACAGGGACTAGATTTGATTGATTTGGGTATGGGAAATCCTGATGGTCCTACACCTCAACCTGTAATAGAAGCCGCAATAGCAGCTTTGCAAAATCCAGCTAATCACGGTTATCCACCTTTTGAAGGAACTGCTAGTTTCCGTAAAGCTATTACTCAATGGTATCATCGCCGTTATGGTGTGACACTTGATCCTGATAGTGAGGCTTTACCTTTACTGGGTTCTAAGGAAGGTTTGGGACATTTAGCGATCGCCTATATTAATCCTGGTGATACTGTATTAGTACCTTCACCATCTTACCCTGTGCATTTTCGTGGACCGATTATTGCTGGGGGAGTAGTTCACAATTTAATTCTTAAAGAAGAAAATAACTGGTTAATTGATTTAGCGGCTATTCCCGACGAAGTGGCTAGAAAAGCCAAAATCCTCTATTTTAATTATCCTAGTAATCCTACCGCAGCCACAGCCCCCCGTGAATTTTTTGAGGAAATTGTGGCGTTTGCACGGAAATATGAAATTCTTTTAGTCCATGATTTATGTTATGCAGAATTAGCTTTTGATGGTTATCAACCTACTAGCTTATTAGAAATTCCTGGTGCAAAGGAGATTGGTGTAGAGTTTCACACTCTCTCCAAAACCTATAATATGGCAGGTTGGCGCGTTGGGTTTGTAGTTGGCAACCGTCACGTTATCCAAGGTTTGCGGACACTAAAAACCAATTTAGATTATGGCATTTTTTCGGCTTTGCAAACTGCGGCAGAAACAGCTTTGCAACTTCCTGATAGTTATTTACATGAAGTGCAGCAACGTTACCGCACTCGTCGAGATTTTCTAATTGACGGTTTGGGTAAGTTGGGGTGGAATATTCCCAAAACTGAAGCAACTATGTATTTGTGGATAAAATGTCCTGTGGGGATGAATTCTACAGATTTTGCTTTGCACGTTCTCCAGCAAACGGGTGTGGTTCTGACTCCTGGTAATGCCTTTGGCGTAGGTGGTGAAGGCTATGTGAGAATTAGTTTAATTGCAGATTGCGATCGCTTGGGTGAAGCTTTACAAAGATTCAAGGAAGCTGGAATTTGCTATCAATCGGAAGTTTCTGTTTCTGGGTGAGTTAATTTTTCTTGTGTCTGATTTAACTGGTTTCAATCCCTAATAGGGAGTAATAGAAATTGCAATTCACACACTGCCGGACATTAAAGAAATATTTGCCATCTTACCTCTATCGGCGTAAGAGGTTGTTTGAAAAGTATTAGATGAAACCGATAATCTTCAAAAACCTAACCCCCCTGCCCCCTTCCCTACGAGGGAAAGGGGGTTTCAAAGCCTCTCCCCGAAGCGGGGAGAGGTTTACAAGAGGGGTTTATTTATACATTAAAAACTTTTCAAACATCCTCTAAGATGGTTCTATATTTTGTAGTCATAGTTTGAGAATAATAATAATAGCGGTAAAACCGATATATTGACCGATAAAAATATATCTGCGCTGAAAATTTCTATCTATCTGTGAAAAAAAATAGTAACAGAATCATAATGTCGTCAATATTAGTAGTAATAAAGGCAATTATGCCTTCTGTGAAAGCGGTTGCAAGCCTATTCATGGTAAAATTTTATAAATCTAAATTTAAACTTTATGAAATATAATTGCTACATATGCCTATATTAGAGTAAAAATATTACCATAAGCATCCTTACTGAAATAACTTTAGGTTGTCAGTAACCCAGCCCTAAAGGGACTGGGCTTGCAAGAGTAATCAAGCAAGCCGTGCTGACCAGACCACCCTGAGCATAGTCTCAGGGTAGCCGTTATTTGAGTCACGACACCCCGGAATGCGAAGCTAGTTCCCTGCTCTGTCATTTGCAATTAAACAGTTTTAAGGTCACTGAAACAGTGTTGCAAGTATAACAAGCTCTTATAACAGGTCGAAGCTAACATCACCCCGAAAGGGAGGCTCTTTGGAGCAAAACATTATGCGTACAGAGTTGAGAAATTTGAATCGGTAATTGTCCCGTTGAAAGTACATCACAAAAGTACCCCAAATTTCTTAACTCCAAGGCGGTAATGAAAAAAGATTCAAAGCGGTTAAAACCGCCCGTGTCGTTTCCCTCTCAGGGCTAAAGCCGCTGAGTTTCCTACTTACCGGGTATTCTTATGAAAAAAGCTGTCTACTGGATAATGGGTGAAAGGGCAGGACGAACCATAGTTGGGACTTGGAACTGGTTATGGGGAATGCCTGTAGAGTCAGGTGGTAAGGTGGCTGTAGCCGTGGCTGAAGAATCTCTCCAGTCAATGCAAGAAGCCGTTCAGAAACTGGCTGTAGCGGTTGCGGCTCAAGAAGGGGCTTATAAAACTGCCAAGAATAAATATGAGACAAAAATTAAAGAATTTAAGGTTTTAGAGCAACAGGCAATGATTGCTCAACGTGGTGGTAATGAAGAAGCTGCACGAATGGCTATGGCTAAGGCCATTCAAACGGAGCAAATCTTGCCTAAACTAGAGGAAATGGTTAAACAGGCAGAAACTGCGGTCAAGGCTTCTAAGGATAAACTCAACCGTGAGCGCATGAAGTTAGAAAGCTACAAAGCTGATATGCAGAATATGAAAGATATGTCAGAGGTGAATGAAGCTTTGGCTATGATTGCTAAAGTTAATAATGAATTTGATATTGGTTCGGCTAAAAGTGACTTTGAAAAGGCTAAAGGTGCAGTTGAACGTCGGAATTTAAAGACAGAGGCTTTGGCCGAATTGTCAGAAAATCCTGCGGAAAAACTCCAAGCCGAAATGGAAAATATGACTTTGGACGACGAAGTTGCCCGTCGTTTGCACAGATTACAAGATTCTCAACCTAAACAACTACCAGAATAAGCAGGAATTTATGAGTCAGAAAAGCGGACCGCCTCCTATTGTTTTTATTCTTTTATTTCTCGCGTTTTTAGGTGGTGGTTACTGGTGGTTTTTCATGCGTAACCCTGCCCAGACAACTACAACTACACAGCCAGAGAATAGTCCTCTCGGTAGTAATACCACAACTACTACTGGGGCTTTCTCATTACCAACAACAGTAGCCAGCGGTACTACCGTCAAGATAGATGGTTCTACTAGTATGGTGACAATTAACCAAAATCTTAAAAATGGTTTTGAGAAAAAGTTTCCCGGCACAAAAGTGGTAGCAGTTGGTAATGGGACAGATAAGGGAATTCAGGATCTCTTAGCTGGTAAAGTGGATATTGCAGGGGCTTCTAGACCATTAACAGCACAGGAACAAAGTCAGGGATTGAAGGCGGTTACTGTAACACAAGATGCGATCGCTCTGATAGTCGGTAAGACAAATCCCTTCAATCAAGGATTAACCAGTAGCCAAGTTGCAGATATATTTCAGGGAAAAATTAATAATTGGTCAGCAGTAGGTGGTGCAGCCGCAACTATCCGCGTTATTAATCGTCCAGCAATTAGTGGCACACATCAAGCATTTAAAGAATTAGTGCTGAAGAAAGGCAATTTTGGGACTACACCCAATATTACGACATTGCAACGAGATGCCACAACTCCCTTAATTCAAGCTTTAGGAACTGATGGTATAGGTTATGCTACCTTTGCTCAAGTTGCTAATCAGCAAACAGTGCGAGTTTTGGCTATTGATGGTTTAACACCAGATGGAAGTAGTTATCCTTATCAGCGATCGCTGTATTACGTCTATAAAGACCCTGCTAATGTGGGAGTTCAAGCATTTTTAGGTTACGCGACTTCCCCCCAAGGACAACAGGCTTTAGCATTAGGAAACTGATGTAGAAAAAATAGGAAGTTAGGATGTGGGAGTTAGAGGTTAAAATAAATCCTGACTTCTTTTTTAATATCCTGATTCGGTGACTTCTGATGGGGCGCAGGGCCTGCGCCCCTACATCCTGTATTATTTATAATATTTTCTATGACTAGAACTCGTGAACCCTTAATTAGTTTAGCACTGTATCACGCCTTTAAGTGGTCGGTGATTAGCCCTTTGCTGCATACATACTTTCGCGGTAGGATTTATGGCGCGGAAAATGTCCCTCAAACTGGGTCTGTGATCATAGTTAGTAATCATGCTAGTTACTTTGACCCCCCCATAGTTTCTACTTCTGTCCGTCGTCCAGTTGCTTACATGGCCAAGGAAGAATTATTTAAAGTTCCGGTTTTATCCCAAGCAATTAAATTATATGGTGCATACCCGGTGAGTCGCGGTAGTGCTGACCGCAATGCTATCCGTTCGGCTTTAGAATATTTAGATAATGGTTGGGCTGTGGGTGTGTTTTTAGAAGGTACACGCACGACCGATGGTCGCATTCATGACCCCAAAAGAGGTGCAGCCCTTTTAGCCGCTAAGGCTAACGCTCCTTTCTTACCAGTGTGTTTATGGGGAAGTGAGAAAATTTTACAACCTGGTTCTTCTGTTCCCCGTTCTGTACCTTTGACTCTGAGAATTGGGAAGTTAATTGATGCTCCCAGTTCTAGCAAGAAGGAGGAATTGGAGAGAGTTACTCAAATGTGTGCGGACGCAATTAATGAAATGCACGATTTGGGAAGGTGAGAATTTCTTAGGGGGCGGGCAAGATGCCCACCCCACAAGAGTTTGCACAATCAAGAATGTGCAAATTAAATATTCAACAGCTTTTTATGCTACTGATAGATGTTTGAATGGACGCTCTTTTAATTGTTGATATAACTCTTCTGCATAAGCTTCAAGCTGTGAAGTTGTCATTGCCTTGAGAACGCGCTGTTGACCAGTGGGAATTTTAAGCTGTTCAAGCGACCGCATAATGTCTTGCATTAAATAACTGCGTCTCTCATTATCTTGTTTTGCCTGAACTTGTTGCTTCTGCACATTTGACAATTCAGTTATAGATTGTATTAATTCAATCACTTCAGAGGGAGAAGAACCAAGGGCAAAAGATTTTTGAGCCAGATCAATAGGTGATAAGCTATCATTATTTAGTGTTGGTTTCATTTTTGTTTCCTTTTTGTAAAACTGACGAAATTTGGAACTTTTACTGACAAACAATTCAATTAAATCAAGTTAATAGCCTGTCCCAACTGTAATTGGGAGAGGTTAAGCAAATAAAAAGGTATTCCAATAGAGTTGGAGTGCCTTTTTTATTTTCATACCAGCCAGTATAAACTGTTAAATTTTAAAAGTCAACACAAAGCAAACAATTTCTGTTATAAGTATTTATACTTATTGACATTGCAAAATCCAGAGACGACTATAGAGCTATAGATGTATAGCAAAACAACAACGTAATTTATGATAAGCAAGAAAGATATTGAGCAACGTCTACAGGATTTAGATTGGACGCTTTACCGTCTAGCAAAAGAATTTGCGGAACTTCGTGCTAATCGTACAGGTGCAAAAGAAGTCCCTCCTGCGTCGCGTTATCATACTTCCCTTGGTAAAGCTATAGATAATCCTGGTGCATCCAAACTAGAAACCATTGAAGATATTGTTCAGGTTCTCAATGGAGAATTCACTATCTTATGGGAAGCGGGAAAAGTAGTTACTATTCGACTAGAAGAGGAAACTTTAGAAGCGTTAAAACAGAGAGCAGAAAATGAAGGGAAGACTATTAACGCTATAGCTAAACAACTATTATTACAAGCACTTTCAGGACTTCCTTCGCAGAAGTCGAAACAAGTTACTAATTTGGTAATGGCTGAAGAAGCTAAAATTCGTCGTTCTTTTCATCCTATTATTGCATCTGCTTATTCTGCCGTACATCAATGGTTAGGAGAAATACCAGACGCACAGGGATATAAAGAACTTAATTATTCAAAAGATATTTTACACTGTTTAGAAAAAGGAGATTTAAAAAGTACAGCTTTTCAGTTTTATAGTTTATTCCCCCGTTATTATTTTGAATCAGTTCATATTTTAGATAGTGTGATTGAATCGAATAGATTACTTAATAGATTGAGATATCATCCACGCATTTATTTATTAGATGTTGGTTGTGTAATGGGTGCTGCTACGGCTGCTTTTATTGAAAAAATCTTAACTTTACCAAAAGATGATATTACATCTAAAAAAATAGAAATCATTAATGTAGGTATAGATCCAAATATTTATGGTTACGCTATTTATCAGAAGTTTATGCAGGAATTACAAGAGAAGATTAACCCATTTAATATTACCTTAGATTTTAAAGCAATTAATCAGCCTCTTGCACCAGCAATTCTAAGCACTATCAGCCACTTACAAAATAAATTAAATGATGAAAATGCTTCTGTAAAAGCTTTATCTAATCTTTTTATCATGCAGCTTGATTTAGCTTCATCTATTAGTCAAGATGACCTTTTACAAAAAGAAAGAAATAAAAAACTTAAGGCTTTAGGATTAGCACCAGAAATTGATACAGATATAGAAAAAGAATTTTGGCAAGATGAAGCACTTTCTTTTAAACGGTTATTAGAAGAAGTACCTATTGAAAATCTACATTTAACGACTATAGGGACAAAAAAATTAGAACAATCTTTGAAACAAATAATTCAAGCTAGTGATATTAATGAAGGAATCAATGCTATATGTACGGCTTTTGATAAATTCATGGGTAAACATAGAATTTCTTATGTAATGGAAGGTAAACAAGCCGTTGATTTTGAAAATCCTGCTGGTAGTTATTGGTATGAACAAAATAAATTAAATCATGCTGATCAATTTAATGCTGTTTGTCAAACTATCAAAAATAGTGAACTTGAAGAAGATAATGAATGGAATAAATTGATTAGTTTAGACAATATAGAACTAGCTTGGGTTAAAGCTAGAAATAATATCTTTAATGAATCTTTTTATGATGAGGTGGAAATCCGGTTGTTTGAAAATAATTTGGATGAAAATTTACAGATTCTTATTGATAACTTAGTTGATAAGTTATATTCAGATAAATTGCTTCCTTCTGGTCAAGATATTGACTATAAATTTGTCAAAAGTAGATCAAAAGGTCGTCCAAAACAGTTAACTCGTTTAGAAGAAGAAATATTAGCAATTGCTATTTTGCAAACTATTGGAAAGAATAAAGACTTTGATTTTTATTCCTATCAACTAAAATTAGAACAGACAGAAGATTTATATGAAAATTACTTTCCTAGATATACTAAGTTTTTAAAAGCATCAGAAGAAAGTGCTAAAAGTTGTCCCAAAGGTGCTGTTTTAAGAACTGACATACAAGAATATTATAAACAAGTTATTCAACAACAGTTACTTGATATTACTATAACAGAACTAGAAATTAGAAGTGACCGTATTAAATGGTTACTTACTAAAATTATGAAACAGAATTTGAATAATGGACATGAAAATGGTAGCGGACTTAAACAAGGAACTCTGACATCAGGTTTTTATGCTAACTTGTATCTGAAAGCAATTGATGATTATTTTGCTAATGAACCAAAATGGAAACATAAAATCAATTTTCATCGTTATGTTGATGATATTATTGCAGTTGCTCCCAATGGTAATGATATTGAAAAATTTGAAATAGAATTAATAGAGAAACTCAGCAATCTAGGACTAAAGCTTAACAAAGAGAAAACAGAACATTATAAAAAGATATCTGATTTCTTACCAAGTACGGAATTAGATGATCATTTAAAGGAACTGAATAAAAACTTTAATTCTATGCTTGTTTCTTTATGGATAATGGATCATGATTATCGCACTGAATTTGAGTTAGCTAATAGCAGTCATGATGATCAATCATGGTGGAAATTCATAAAATTATATCAACATTGTTTATATTCCCTGGGAATTTATGTCACAGAAATCAATTTGAGTCGGAGAATATATCAAAAATTAAATTATAAAAAATCAAACAGTAAAGAACAATTAGAATTTCCATCTTTTCCTACAGATGATAACTTTATTATTATTTCTCAATGGAGTATTCAATTTCAAGAATTGAATCGCACTTGGATTTATCAGAAAAATCAGATTAAGTCTCAAGTTGTTAATCTATTTAAGGAAAGTTTAAAAAATCTACAAGAAATTATAGCAATTATCAAAGATAAAGGTCATTCTATCAGTGAACAAGAAAAGCGAAAATTAAATATAAACAAGAGAAAATCAGAAACTAGAATCAGAACATCTGTAAATAAATTGCTAATTCTAGGATTTGATCAAGTTTGGGAAGAACTCATTTTTGTCATTTGTGATTTATTCGTAATTCGTAACTTACTAGATGTAATAATTGCTTTAGCTTCTCAAGGACATAGAGATGCTATTAAGCAATTATGGCAATATTATCAAAATAGTAACATAGCAACTGAAGAATCTAGTGAATATGTTCGCGCTATTTTACTTGAATCATTGCGTTTTTTGCCAATACTAAAATTAGCAGGTTGGGAATTAATATTTACCTCTGCAACAGCAGCTAAATCTGATATTGAAAAGCTGAAAGCAACAGAAACTTGGCTTTATTTAGGACATCTTGCAAAACCTTATGTACAACCGCAACATCTTCAAAGTATTGTCAATGCTTTAAAAAATGATCCTCCTCCATTTACTCGACTCAAGAAAAACTACATCTTGATTTTGGGAATGTACAATTACGATTTACTAGATAATATTCCACTTTCTAATGAAGAGAAAAATGATTATTTAATCAAAGATGCTCTGAAACTTGCAGAATCAGGAAAAGTTTCTGAACTGTTTAAAGAAATTGAACCAGCAAGAGTTAGACAATATTACAACCCGAAACAAAAATCAGCTACTAAAGATAAACAATATTCACTCTAATAACAATTATGATTTCCCAAAACCAACCCAACTCAGAACAAATCAAAATCATCAACCACACAAAAGGAGCATTATTAATATTAGCTCCTGTGGGAACTGGTAAAACCTGCGTTTTATCATCAAGAGTTGTCAAAGCAATTGAAGAAGGTATTCCTCCCGAAAAAATCCTCTGTCTAACTTTCACTAACCGCGCAGCTAAAGAAATGAAAAAACGGTTAGCAGAAATGTTTCCTCAACAATTTCGCTATATCACAATTAAAACTTTTCATAGTTTATGTACTTCTATCCTGAGAATAGAAGCGAGAAATATTGGTTTACCAGCAGATTTTGTAGTTTATGATGATACTGACTGCTTAGGAATAATTAAAGGTATTTTTCGATTCCGTGACGATAAAAAAGCTCAAAAGCAATTATCAAAAATAGCAGATTGCAAAACTAAAGCGATTCATTTACAACTATCTCCTAATTACCCTCCAGAAAAATTATTTGCACCATTAGGAATAGATAATGCAAAATTAGCTAGTAAATATCAAAACCTATTACAAGAACGTCATGCTTTAGATTTTTCTGATTTAATATTCTATGTTCGTTCCTTGTTTTCTGATTATCCAGAAATAAAAAAAAGATGGGAAGAACGTTTTGATTTTATTCAAGTTGATGAAGTTCAAGATACTCATTTATCTGAATATGAAATTGTCAGATGTTTAGCTACTCGAACTGGGAATATTGCCATAATTGGAGATTTAGACCAAACTATTTATGAATGGAGAGGTTCAGAACCTGAACAAGTTGTCAGTCAATTTAAACAAGAGTTTCAACCGCAAGAATATTCTCTCACTTGGAATTATCGCGCTACTAAAACCTTACTAAATACGGCTTCTGTTTTTGCTGATTCTTTTGAAACACGACATACAAAAATAACTCCTGCTCCCAGTTGTAAAAATGGTGAATTAATTCCTATTTATACAGCAAAAAATGAGGAGGATGAAGGGAAATGGATTGCTCAACAAATTCGAGATTTAGCTCAAAATAATCCTGATTTTCTATATAATCGAGTTGCTATTTTGACTAGAAATCATAATCGTAGTAATCTAATTAGTAGCATTTTAGAAAGATTGAATATTCCCTCTGTCACAGTTGAACAACATCAATTTTTTGCTCGTCAAGAAATTAAAGATGCTCTTGCTTATTTACGGTTAATTATCAATCCTTTTGATACAACTGCAATGTTGAGAATGTTACTGCGTCCTAGTCGGGGAATTGGTAATGTTACTCTAAATCATATCATTAAAGAAGGTGAAAATTGTGGTTTTAAATTAACGGATATGGCATCAACACAAACTTTTATTGATGGTGATCCTTTTAGTAATTTAATTACTGCTTATGATTCGGGAACAATTATTGTTTTTGATGTAGAAACTACAGGACTTTTAGCTGGTAAAGATGAAGTAATTGAAATTGCAGCAATTAAATTAATCAATGGTGAGATAAAATCAGAATTTCATTATTATATAAAAGATACTGTTCCTGTAGGAGATTCAAAACGAATACACGGTTATAGTGATGAATTTTTAGCAGCAAATGGCAAAAATGCAATTGATGTATTTACAGAGTTTCTAGATTTTATCCAAGATGCTTTTTTAATAGGACATAATCTCGGTTTTGACATTAAAATGATTATAGCTGATGCTCAAAAATTAGGTTTATCAACTCCGCAATTTCAATGGGGAGATACCTGGGATTTAGCAAAACGTTTTATTCAAGCAGATAATTATAGTTTAGAAAATTTAGCAACTAAATTAAAACTAAATCAATTTCCAAATCATAGTGCTATTAATGACACCCGTGCAACTGTAGAATTATTAGCAATTCTCATTCCTTTAGTTAAACATCGTGCTGATTATCGTCAAGCATTAGTTTACCGTTATGGAAAAGGATTTGAAAATTTAGCTGATGATATTCAAAGTTGGAAAAATACCAGTCAAAAATTACGTCCAGCAGATTTATTAGATAAAATATTAATTGATTCTGGTTTATATGACTATTATGAAAATCATGAACCACAAAAATTAGAAAACCTCAAACAGTTAGTAAAGATATTTCAAGAACAGGATGATTTAGTATTACATCCTGATACAGCACTCAGAAATATCATAGAATATACGGCATTATCAAAAAATTTAGACCAAGTTTCTGAGAAAAATAATCAAGTTTTAATCATCACAATTCATCAATCAAAAGGTTTAGAGTTTGATACCGTCTTTATTGCAGGTATGTGTGAGGCAGAATTTCCGACTTACTACAGTTTACTAGATCATAAAGTAGAGGAAGAAAAGCGGTTATTTTATGTAGCTTTAACCAGAGCAAAAAAACAGTTATTTATCTCCTGGTTTCTCAAAGATTATAAAAATGAACCGAAGTCCAAAAGTCAGTTTATTGGTTCATTACCTGCTGAGTATTTAATTGAAAATACATTCTCTAGTAGCTAATAAAATGATTGTCATATCAAATTAAGATTAAGCTGCATAGAATAAGATTTCTAGAATAATTAAACGCAGATAAACACAGATAAACACAGATGAATTCATGGATTTTATGATTCTGTGCAGCCTCACATAAAATTGCCTTCTTATATTGTAAAATTAAACTAATAACCAAAAAAGTGGGGAATTATGTCAGATTTACGCGAAAAATTGCAACAAAATCTCGATGAAGCAGAATGGGAGTGGTTAATTCCCCATGTTCAAAAAGATGCGGTAATTGTGGTGACAGAGAATTTGGATTTATTAGATGTGGGAGAAGCGATCGCTAGTGATAATATTCCTTCAGTGCAACATTGGATAGATGAGCAATTGTTAGCGAAACCTACAGTAGATCAAGTAGGAGAATGGAATCTTAACCGGAACAAGCGATTTAATGCTCTGATTGTTGAACCTTACGTCATCATCAAGGAAATAGCCACTGTTTAAAAGGGTGATTTATTTACCAATACAGAACCTACTAAAAATCCGATCTAATACTGATTCTGTGACTTCTTCACCGGTGATTTCTCCTAATGCTTGAATTGCTCCTCTTAAATCAATTGTCCAAAAATCCAAGGGTAATTGATCGGTGATTGTAACTTGTACTTGGGCTAAATCGCCTTTTGCTTTTGTTAAAGCTGCTGCTTGTCTTTGATTAATTGCTAAATCCATATCAGCGGCTTGAACTTTTCCTTGTTGCACTATTTCTAAAATCGCTGTTTCTAAACTATCAATTCCTTGATTTATCGCTGCGGCTGTGACGATTTTAGATTTAGGATTTTCGATTTCAGATTGGAGTATTTTACTTTCTTCTGGGGAAATTAGATCAATTTTATTAATTACTAAAATTACGGGACGGTGTTTTACTTGTTCATAAATTTCTTGATCTGCGGGAGTCCAACCTGCACCAGCATCAATAGTAAATAATACCAAATCAGCGGCATTAGCAGCACGACGCGATCGCTCTACACCAATCTTTTCTACCTGATCTACTGTTTCCCGAATCCCGGCTGTATCTAACACTTGGACGGGAATTCCCCCGACAACTAACTGGGATTCTACCACATCGCGGGTTGTTCCCGGTAAATCTGTGACAATAGCGCGATCGCTCTGACTCCAAGCATTTAATAAACTCGATTTTCCCACATTTGGCCGTCCCACTATCGCCACTTTTAAACCAGTTCGCAATAATTCACCTTGATCTTTTGTCGCTAATAATTTGCTAATTTCCGCCGTTACTTGATCAATATCTGCAATAATTCTTTGTTGGTCTAAAGGTGGTAAATCTTCTTCAAAATCAATTCTAGCTTCAATTTCTGCCAAGATATCTAAACAATTAGCTCGTAATTTGCGGATAGGTTGGGCTAATTTACCCTGTAATCCAGCTAAAGCCGTTTGAGCAGCTTGAGGTGATTTTGCTCCTACTAAATCTGCTATACTCTCCGCTTGGGTTAAGTCTAATCTGCCATTTAAAAATGCTCTTAATGTAAATTCTCCCGGTTGGGCTAATCTTGCGCCATTTTCTAAGCATAGTTGCAATACTTGTTGCACTGCCATAATTCCCCCATGACAATGGAACTCTACCACATCTTCACGGGTAAAAGACCGGGGGGCTTTCATAATCAATAATAAGGCTTCATCAACAATTTGCTTGGTTTGGGGTTGACGAATATAACCATAAAGAATGCGGTGACTTTCCCAAACTTGTCGCCCTGGGGGATAAAATAGAGTTTGAGCGATCGCCATGGCCAGATCACCAGAAACCCGCACAATACCTACACTACCTTGTTGAGGGACAACAGCAGTAGCGATCGCCGCAATAGTTCCCGTGTTAGCTAATAATTCCGACATGAGGCATTTTTAATTATATATTTATTCTTTTCCGACGATTGGAAATCGCCCAAGGCTAAACAATAGTAAAATTTATTTGTCAACTAAAAACATATTAGAGAGGAATTAATTGTGGAGCAAAAAATTAACTGTGCTGAAGCCTGTGTTAACGGGTGTGTTTTAGGGGATAAATGTCCCAATATTGAGTTTAGAGAAGCAACTGCAAAATTTATTGAAGAAACTTCTTTAGACAAAATGCTGGAAATAGCAGAAGAAAGATTGCGGAAAAAAATATCAGAACCACCAAAATGGGTGTTTCCAGAAGATTCTTAAATGGAATTGGGATTAAGAAACTTATATCAGGGAACAGGGAATAGGGAACAGAGTTAAAATGAATGAAATTAGATTAGTTAGCAGCAAAGTAGTGAAAGCAAAAGCCCAAGAATTGGGATTTCACGAAGTGGGTATTGCTGCTGTCAGTGATTTAGAGCCGACAGAGACACAAAAATTGCAAGATTGGCTAAAAATGGGTTATCACGCTGACATGGAATGGATGAAAAATCCCAAGCGTGAAGATATTACTTTAGTTATGCCAGAAGTGCGATCGCTCATATCTGTAGCTCTAAATTATTATACTCCCCATGAACGTCCCCAAGGTGATGAATACGGCAAAATTTCCCGTTATGCCTGGGGTCGAGATTATCATAGAGTTCTGCAAAAAAAGCTCAAAGAATTAGCTATTTGGCTAGAATCTCTAGGCGAAAATGTGAAAACGCGTTATTATGCAGATACAGGGCCAGTTCAAGATAAAGTTTGGGCGCAAAAAGCCGGTATTGGTTGGATTGCTAAAAACGGGAATGTGATTACCAGAAAATATGGTTCATGGGTATTTTTGGCAGAAATATTAACTAATATAGAACTAGAGAGCGATCGCCCATCAACCCAACACTGTGGAACCTGTACCCGTTGTCTGCAAGCTTGTCCTACAGGTGCAATTACTGAACCCTTTGTAGTAGACGCTAATCGCTGCATTGCCTATCATACTATCGAAAATCGGGCAGAAGAATTACCACCAGACATTACACCTCATTTACAAGGATGGGTAGCAGGTTGTGATATTTGTCAAGATGTTTGTCCCTGGAATCAACGATTTGCTCAAGCAACTGATGTCACTGATTTTCAACCCTATCCTAGTAATTTAGCTCCGAAGCTAGTAAAATTAGCTGAAATATCAAATCAGGAGTGGGATAAAACATTCACAGCATCGGCCTTGCGGCGCATTAAACCAGAAATGTTACGACGTAATGCTCGCGCTAATCTTGACAAATCCAAGCATAATAATGACCCAGAAAGTAATAATTTTTGATTTTGATGGGACGATTGCTGATACAGTAGATGCTCTTGTAACTATTGCCAATCGTTTAGCCCTGGAATTTGGATATGTTCCCATTAATTCCCAAGAACTAATTCTCCTGAGAAATCTCACAGCCAGAGAAATCATTAAATATTCTGGTGTTTCCCTATTCAAAATTCCTTTTATGGTTAAAAGAGTAAAAGGAGAATTAAAACATAAAATCCCAGAATTAAAACCTATTGATGGAATTAACGCCGCATTAATAGAACTCCATAATCAAGGTTATCACTTGGGAATTATTACTTCTAACTCTCCAGAAAATGTTAACGAATTTCTCAAATGTCATAATTTAGATTATTTGTTTAATTTTATTTGTTCAGGAGTAACTATTTTTGGCAAAACTACAATTATTAATAATGTACTTCGGCAAAAACAGTTCAAACCAGAAACAGTAATTTATGTAGGAGATGAAACTAGAGATATAGAATCTGCCAAAAAAGCAAATATCAAAGTGATTGCAGTCAGTTGGGGTTTTAATTCTTCTGAAGCTCTAAGTAAACAAAATCCAGATTTCTTAATTCATCATCCTAGCGAACTACTAGATGCAATTAAAAGCTATTAAAAAATGTAGGGTGGGCAATACCCACTAAAACCCAACAACTTTCCGAAAATGTTGGGTTAAGAGTCGCTCAATCCAACCTACGATTTTCCTTCAGAGGATGTTTTAAAAGTCTCTCATGGTGTATCAAATATTGTTTTACCCCTCCACAAGTCTTCTAGAGTTGCCCCACAACGTTTAGATCCCCCCAACCCCCCTTAAAAAGGGGGGCTAAATTCTTCAAAGTCCCCCTTTTTAAGGGGGATTTAGGGGGATCGGATAACGTTTAGCATCCTGTCTAGAGATGTGTGTACACCGTAGCATTAGAAAGGGGAGGGGACTTGATTTGCTGTTATCCCCCCTTTCCAAGGGCTACGGTGTACACACAAGTCTTCTAGAGTTGCCCCACAACGTTTAGATCCCCCCAACCCCCCTTAAAAAGGGGGGCTAAATTCTTCAAAGTCCCCCTTTTTAAGGGGGATTTAGGGGGATCGGATAACGTTTAGCATCCTGTCTAGAGATGTGTGTACACCGTAGCTTTCCAAGGGGGAACTAAGGGGGGTAAGTAATCATACCTGATATCACTTTATGGCTACGCCACGCTATGCCTGATGCCTCCGGCTCCCGCAGGGCTACGGCACACTTCGTGAACGCTATCAAACAACCTCTAACACCAAACAAATTGCTTTCTATTCTTCTTCTTCTTCTAAATCAATTTCTTCCTCATTGCCATGATCTTCATGGGCTTGAGTGACAGAATTAGCAGAAACTACAGCACCCTTATCTAGTTTTTCCAGAACTTGTTCTTGAATTTTCGCAGCAAATTCTGGTTTTTCTTCTAAATATTTAATGGCGTTATCTCTACCTTGGGAAACGTTTTCACCATTGTAACTATACCAAGCACCTTTACGAAGGAGAATACCAGTTTCTTCGGCTATGTCTACTAGACAACCGAGGGTAGAAATTCCTTTACCAAAGATAATATCAAATTCGGCAATTCTAAAAGGTGGTGCAACTTTATTTTTAGCGACTTTGACTTTGACACGATTACCAAATTCATCAGTACCTTTTTTCAAAGTTTGAATTCTGCGAATATCCAAGCGCACGGAAGCGTAAAACTTCAGCGCATTACCACCCGTTGTAGTTTCGGGGCTACCATAAGTGACACCAATTTTTTGCCGCAACTGGTTAATGAAAATAACTGTGCATCCAGATTTACCGATATTACCAGTAATTTTGCGTAAAGCTTGGCTCATTAACCGCGCTTGCAAACCAATGTGAATATCCCCCATATCCCCCTCGATTTCAGCGCGGGGAACTAGGGCGGCTACAGAGTCAATAACGACAATATCGACAGCAGCAGAACGCACAAGTTGATCAACTATTTCTAATGCTGATTCGCCATTATCTGGTTGGGAAACAAGTAAGTTTTCAATATCTACGCCTAAAGCAGCGGCGTAGGTAGGATCTAAAGCGTGTTCAGCGTCTACAAATGCGGCAATACCGCCATTTCTTTGGACTTCTGCAAGGGCATGGAGGGCAACGGTAGTTTTACCAGAACTTTCTGGTCCATATATTTCGATTACCCGCCCTTTGGGTAAACCGCCACCCAAGGCCAAATCTAGGGTAAGCGCCCCGGTGGAGATTGTTTCTACCCGCATTCGGGTAGCATCACCCAGGCGCATAATTGCTCCTTTTCCGAAGGTGCGCTCAATTTGTCCAAGGACGATATTTAAAGCTTTTTGCTTGCCTGAAGTCTCAGTATTAGTATTAGCTGCCATTCCTGCCTCTAAGTATAGGATTTTGAAAAATTGTGGAAGAGTTTTAATAGAACGGATATACTATCATACCCGAAAACTGTGCCAAAAGGAATGTTTACAAACTAGGTTGGCCAGATTCTCACGCGATCGCTGAAGAATTATAGCATTTTAGATTTTGGATTGTGAAAGACTGACCATACAAGCCATTCATTTTTATATCTATCGTCATCGGCAAGGCAAATTGGTATAATTTTGGCAATGGATAACAGCAGTCTGGTGAATATACAACTATGGAACGAGTTATTAAAAGTGGTCTGGGTTGGCGCATAGGTTGGAATCCAGATGCAGCGGAATTTAAAGCATTAGTGGGTACAGATGATTGGGCAATAGAATTAACAGAAGCAGAATTAAATGAGTTTTGTCGCCTTTTCAATCAGCTTGCAGATACCATGAAGCATCTAGCGACAGAATTAATGGATGAGGAAAAAATTGCCTGTGAAGCCGAAAGCGACTTATTATGGATGGAAGTAGCAGGTTATGCTCATGCCTACAATCTGCGCTTTATCCTCAATACAGGACGGGGGACAGAAGGTAAATGGGAAGCGGGAGCCGTGTCCGAATTATTGCCAGCAATCGGAATGTTAAAAGTTTTTTGAAAAACCCCTTGCTATTTTTCTTAACCTTGTGATATATTTAAAAGAGTGAATTAATTCATTTTATTAGATATCCAAATTTGGAATCATCCCCTCTCCAAAAGTCTAATATTTCAAGTTCACATTTACGGGGCGTAGCGCAGCTTGGTAGCGCGCTACTTTGGGGTAGTAGAGGTCGTGGGTTCGAATCCCGCCGCTCCGATTTATAAAAATTTTAATAATTAATTGTGTATTCTGCTCAATTCATAGAAATGTTTGAGTTGTTTACCAAAAAACTGGGTTTAAAGCCCCGTCATAAAAGGACGGCTTTTCTTTAACTTTCTGATTAATTCTCTAAGTACATCATTTTGAGTCCGACTTGTTTCTTGGCAATACTCTACAAGTATGGTGTATTTCTCTTGGGAGGATCTAATTGTTAATTTTTTTATGCCGTCATATTGCCATGAGTTTATGATATAATAGTAGCATGAATTCACTAAAGTTTAAGCTGTACGAACACAAAAGGAATAGACACCTCAAACGGATGATCAATGCCTCCGGGGTGATCTATAACCATTGTATTGCTCTGCATAAACGGTATTACCGAATGTGGGGCAAACACTTAAACTGTGCCAAACTACAATCTCATATTGCCAAATTAAGAAAGCGTAATTCATTTTGGCAATCAGTAGGTTCTCAAGCAGTACAAGATATTTGCCAACGGATTGAGAAAGCCTATCAATTATTTTTTAAACACAATAAAAAAGGAGTCAGACCACCAGGTTTTAAAAAAGTTAAAAAATACAAATCATTTACTCTTAAACAAGCTGGTTATAAATTTTTGGGTAGCAATAGAATTAAAATTGGCAGCCGAGTTTATCAATTTTGGCAATCCAGAGAAATAGAAGGAAAAATCAAAACATTAACCATTAAGCGGACACCACTAGGTGAATTGTTTATGGTTATTGTAATTGATGATGAGTCAGAATCAGGAATTAAATCAACGACTGGTAAAATAGCGGGGTTTGATTTTGGACTCAAAACATTTCTAACTGGCTCTGATGGAACTTCAATTGATTCTCCACAGTTCCTAAAGCAATCTCTAAATGCTATCAAAAAAGCTAGTAGAAATCACTCCAAAAAACAAAAAGGCTCACATAATCGTGAACGAGCTAGAAAGAACTTAGTTCGTAAATATGAGGATGTTTGTAACCGCCGAAGTGATTGGTTTTGGAAAATAGCTCATAAGTTAACAGATAAGTTTGATGTTTTATGCTTTGAAACCTTAAACCTCAAGGGTATGCAACGTCTTTGGGGCAGAAAAATATCAGACTTAGCTTTTGGAGAATTTCTACAAATACTAGAATGGGTAGCTAAAAAGAAAAAGAAACAAGTTGTTTATATAGACCAATGGTATCCATCTAGTAAAACTTGTTCTCATTGTGGGCAGATTTTAGAAAAGCTGGATTTATCTGTTAGACAATGGCGTTGTCCATCTTGTAATTCCGTAAATGGAAGAGATGAAAACGCCGCTATAAATATTCAAATGGTTGGGGCATCAACCATTGGGTTAGGTGATGTTAGACTGGCTACGCCAGCAATTGCTGTTTGACCCCAGAATCCCCACGCCTTTAGGCTGGGGAGTATGTCAACTGAAATACTGCTTTTGGTAGTTTTATATCTCTCCAGATGTGGGGATATTTTAAGTACAGTCTATTTCATGCAAGCTATTACAAATCGAAATTGATTGCTATATGTAGCAGGGAACAGGTTTAAAAGTCTCTTGCTATATGGCTTTGTCATTAAATTTTGTACTTCATTTACCTGATATCTGCTGTATGTCTGATCACAACTGGAAATTTATAAGACTAATTTTATCTTGGCAAGGTTTATTTACTGTAATTTTTACTAATTGTTTATTGATTTTCAATCTAGTTACTGAACCAGCTATTGCTCAAAAAAGACAGGATTGTTCGGTATCATTAAAAGCAACTCAAGAAAAAGAAAACTTGCGCTTATTAGCTTTTAGAGGCAATAAAGATGCAAAAAGTCGCTATCAAAAACTCCTTAAACAGCATACAAAAGAATTACAAAAGTGCCGCAGTCAGACTTGGCCAGAAACTCAAGCTATTTGGTTACGCTTGTATCCCTGTGATACCCAACCGGGGCTAGTTGATCAAATTATGGATCGTATTGTCAACCAAGGCTATAACCAAGTTTATTTAGAAGTATTTTATGATGGGCAGGTACTCTTACCAGCAGCCACTAACCCAACTGTTTGGCCTGCTGTAGTTCGCACTCCTGGTACAGAAAAATTTGATTTATTAGCCTTAGCCATTCAAAAAGGGCAACAACGCGGTTTAAAAGTTTATGCTTGGATGTATACTAATAACTTCGGTTTTACTTATGCTCAACGTAAAGATAGACAAGATGCGATCGCTCGTAATGGCAAAAATCAAACTAGCTTATCTGTAGTAGAAGATAGCTCTCAAGTATTTATTGACCCCTACAACACCCAGGCAAAAACTGATTATTACCTTATGGTGCAGCAGGTTGTGCGCCGCCGTCCAGATGGTATCCTCTTTGATTATGTCCGCTATCCCCGTCAGACTGGTACTGATTCTATTGCTACCAAAGTTCATGACTTATGGTTATTTACCCCTGCTACTCAAGAAGTCCTATTTCGCCGCGCTAAAAATTCCAAAGGGTTAGAATTAATTCGTCGGTTTCTCACTAGGGGCTATGTAAGCGCCGGCGACATAGCAGAAGTTGATAAACGCTATCCGCAAGAAGATGAACCATTATGGGAAGGGCGTATTCCTCAAAAAAAGCAGAAATCTCTGCCTTCCCCAGGGGAAAAACAGCGAGTTTTGCAATTAGATTTGTGGTTACTCACGGTTGCTCACGCTATGCAAGGTATCTTAGATTTTGTGGCTTTAGTAAGTTACCCAGCTAAACAACAAGGTATTCCTGCTGGAGTGGTATTTTTTCCCGAAGGTAATCAGGCTTTAGGACAAGGGTATGATTCCCGTTTACAACCTTGGGATAAGTTCCCCAAAACCTTAGAATGGCATCCCATGTCTTATGCAAATTGTGGTAATGCTAATTGCATTGTGGCACAAGTTCAACAGGTTTTAAAGATGGCGCAACCAGGGACAAAAGTCATTCCGGCTTTAGCTGGGAAGTGGGGAGAATCAATTAGCAATCGTCCATCTTTGGAAGTGCAAATGCAAGCTCTCCGGCAATTATCTCCTCAAATTAAAGCTGTTAGCCATTTTGCATATTCTTGGCAATATCCTCAAGATGATAATGAACGGAAATCTTGTAATTCTCGCTAAATTAAACAGAAACATCCCCCTAAATCTCCCTTAAAAAGGGGGACTTTGAAGAATTTATCCCTCCCTTTTTAAGGCTACGGTGTACACACATCTCTAGACAGGATGCTAAACGTTATCCGATCCCCCTAAATCCCCCTTAAAAAGGGGGACTTTGAAGAATTTAGCCCCCCTTTTTAAGGGGGGTTGGGGGGATCTAAACGTTGTGGGGCAACTCTAGAAGACTTGTGTGTACACCGTAGCTTTTTAAGGGGAGTTAGGGGGGATCTGAGAGTTTTTGATACACCACGAATGAATCTAATGTCTATTGTGACGTACTCCACACACTCCCTTTCAGGTGAGTGTGGGCAACGAGCGTGACTCCTAATCCGGACATTAACTGAGTAGGGGCGTATTGCAATACGCCCCTACACCGTGCGCCCCACGGTTCTTTAGTTTTGAGATTTGTTTTTTGTTTTGTAGGCTGCATTTGGAGCATTTAATTGGACTACACCTACTCTGGTCATAATCACATAAAATCAATATTTTGTTCGTTTCGTCGCTGTAGCCTTCTTTGTTTTCGCTACGCTCAAATACAATTTGGGCTACGCAACTCAACTCACGCGCATTCATCCCACGCTCCGGTATAGTGAGACGTGGGGCTTCTGCTGATTAAGCTAAATTCTAAATTCTCCTGTATTGTTGTATTTTTGTAATATTCCGATGACAACTGCGGGTATTTCTAAATGGGGAAGAATTCCTGTATCGGGTATTTCTTGAAAACTTTTAATTGCACCAGGATTTAAATTTGCTAATCGTCGTCCTAATTGCATATTTGTAAACTGTGCTTTTTCACCCCATAACATAATAGTGGGAATTTGAAGTTGTTGAATATATAAACTCAAATCGAAATAAAGATTTCCGCGTAAGAAGGACAAAGCCGCAAATTTGGCTTGGTATTTTTGTGCAGAACTTAGATAAGCTGACACCATTTCTTGAGTCACTCTTTCTGGTTTAGCAAAAAGAAAACTTTGCAAAA
This sequence comes from Dolichospermum sp. DET69, assembly GCA_017355425.1. Lineage (NCBI taxonomy): Bacteria > Bacillati > Cyanobacteriota > Cyanophyceae > Nostocales > Aphanizomenonaceae > Dolichospermum > Dolichospermum sp. DET69. Next base: position 3,880,954 of record CP070233.1, on the reverse strand, counting down.
AGTTCCTGACTGCAATTTCATTTTCTGCACCCAAAGCATAAATTAAATTATCTACTAATGGGGTATTAATTAAAGAAAGTGGTAGTCTCCTGCCTGCACCTTCTCCAAAATCATTAAAGCCGGAAGGACAAACTAACAATAAAGCTTTGAATAAGTCAGGGTAAGTGACAGCGAGACGAATAGTTAAAGCCGCAGTTAGAGAAGATGCTATGACAGTTACAGGTTGATTACAAGTTTGAGTAATAAACTCAATAATTGTGGTTAAATAATCTTCAATTTGATAATCTCGCACGGGGTGAGCAGACTTTCCCCAACCAATTAAATCAGGGGCTAAAATTCGATATTTTGACGCATAAGCTGGGTAAATTTTTGACCATTCATAAGCGGACGCACCACCACCAAAGTTATGTAAAAATAACAATGGTGGTAAATCTTGATATGAGGCATTTTCCCAAGGGGTACTAACTTGGGTATAGTAAACCATTGTCCCTAAAGACGTATGAATGAATTTACTACCAAAACCAGGAGGTTGAAATTGTAGCATAATTAGGAAAGTGAATCTTTGGTAATTTGGACAAGTTGATTTATATTTTCACTACTAATATTATAAGCAGCCCCAAACCCAATAACAAAACGTCCTGTATTTGGTTTGAGTTGCAAAATCCGAAAATCTGGTAAGCTGCGTAATGTAGAAATCAATTCTCCAAAACGAATCTGAAATTTATCAACAATTTCCTGCCATTTTTCAGTTTCTCTTTCTACTAAACTTGCGGTACAATCAAAATTTAACCGCCGACGGGCAAAAATTTGTTTGGTTTTAGCTTCGTCGTCAATAAATAAAACACTTACATGAGGATGATTATGAATGTTTTGGGTGTGGATAGCTAGTCCACTTACATAAATATAGATGTTTTTGTCATTGTCCATGACAAATGGTGCATAACTAGCATTGGGAATCCCATCTTTACTGACGGTACTAATAATAATGCTGGTAAATTCTTCAGGGAATTTCTCATATTCAGTTTGGGCTTTTTCAAGTTGATTCATTATCACAATTATCCTATTTTATGGATATTATACCAAAGAAATCCAGATCCCCGACTTCTCAAAATCTTGTAGTGGGTACAAAAAATTGATACAATAAGAATAAAATGGTTAAATAGTCAATATGAGTAATAACAATCGTTCTCAATGGGATTTATGCAGGTTTCTCAAAACCCTAACTTATTTTGAAGTTTTTCCGCTTCTTAACTGGATACAAAAACTTTTTCAAGGTAGTCCTCAAGATCATCAAAATCAACCTAAAGAAGGAAGAAATATGGCTGTAATTCTCGTAGCTGGTGCAACTGGTGGTGTGGGTAAACGAGTTGTCAAGAAATTGTTAACACAAGGTTATCATGTGCGCTGTTTGGTTCGAGATATTGAAAAAGCAAAACCAATTCTAGGTGATGATATTGATTTGGTTGTTGGAGATATTACAAAACCAGAGACTTTAACAAGTTTAGTTATGGCTAATATTCAAGCTGTAATTTGTTGTACTTCGGTGCGTGTTCAACCTGTGGAGGGAGATACACCAGATAGAGCTAAATATAATCAAGGTGTGAAATTTTATCTACCGGAAATTGTGGGAGATACACCAGAAAATGTTGAATATCAAGGTGTGAAAAATTTAGTTGAAGCAGCCGGGAAATATCTGGTTTCTGTGGGGGAAAAACCCATATTTGATTTTACTAAACCATCAGATGAAATAAAAAATATCTGGGGGGCTTTAGATGATGTGGTTATGGGTGGTGTCAGTTCCAGTAGTTTTCAAATTAGGGAAAATACAGCAGTATTCACAGGTAATGTTTCAACTGCTAATTCTGGGGGTTTTGCTTCAGTAAGAACTAAGAATTTTTCACCATTAGTTGATTTATCTGGTTATCAAGGTGTGAAATTGCGGGTTAAAGGTGACGGTCAACGTTATAAAATATTTATCCGCACAGAGTCAACTTGGGACGGTGTTGGTTATAGTTATTCTTTTGATACTGTTGCTAATAATTGGCTAGATATTCAGATTCCTTTTACAGATTTAGTTCCGGTATTTCGTGCCAAAATTGTTAAGGACTGTCCACCAATGGATATTAGTAAAGTTTGTTCGTTGCAATTAATGTTGAGTAAGTTTGAATATGATGGGGCTTTAAATCCTGCATTTAATCCGGGGATTTTTGCGTTGGAAGTTGCATCAATTCAAGCCTATGGTGGGGAAACTTTACCTCAATTTGTATTAATCAGTTCGGCTGGGGTAACTCGTCCGGGAAGACCAGGAATTAATTTAGATGAAGAACCACCAGCGGTAAGGTTAAATGACCAATTGGGAGGGATTTTAACTTGGAAGTTGCGAGGGGAAGAAAGTTTAAAATCTAGTGGAATTCCTTATACAATTATTCGACCTTGTGCTTTGACGGAAACAGCGGGAGGGAAGGAATTAATCTTTGAACAAGGTGATAATATTCGAGGAAAAGTTAGCCGTGATGATGTTGCGGAAGTTTGTGTACAAGCAATTAAAGAACCAAAAGCCAGTAATCGTATTTTTGAAGTTAAAGAAAGTGATGTAATTGCTAATAATTTAGATTGGAACCGGCTATTTTCTTCTTTGCAAGCTGATAAGTGAAAATTGATTAATTATGGGATTTGTTGGGTTTCCGTTGTCAACCCAACCGACAATTTTTATTTGATAAGATGATGTTTAGAAGATGGTTAGTAACTGGGGTATGCGTGATCATTGTTTGGAGTGGTTTTTTGTTAAATTCGGCTTTACCTCAGCAAGTTGATTTCCGTGTGAATAATTTAGAATCTGATGTTAGGAGTTTACAATTACGGTTACAGCAAATTGAGTTAATGGTTAGTAAAAATAATCAATTACCTGCTGCTAATAATTCCCAAGGTTCTCCTAATTTAAGACAGAATTTATCACAATCACAACAGGAAAAGATGTTTAAGAATCTAGCAACTTTAGTGGTTGAATTAAACCAAAAAGTTAATAAATTAACGATTCGAGTTAATCAACTTGAGAAACTAAATGTTAAATAAAGATCAATCTGTTATTTATGATGGTGGTTGTCACTGTGGTGCGGTGCGGTTTCGGGTAGTAGTTAATAATCACAAGGTTGATGATTGTAATTGTTCAATATGTTCTAAAAAAGGATTTCTCCATTTGATTGTCCCCCAAGCACAGTTTACTTTATTACAAGGGGAAGATGTCTTAAAAACTTACACCTTTAATACAGGAGTAGCACAACATAAATTTTGCAAGATTTGTGGTATTCATTCTTTTTATGTTCCCCGTAGTCACCCTGATTATATTGATATCAATGTGCGGTGTTTAGATGGAAATGTTCTAGGAAATTTTGAAATTATGCCTTTTGATGGTGCAAATTGGGAGGAAAATATTCATAAGTTAAAAAGAGGTTAAATATGCTATTTATTTAAGAATTGAGGATTTAACCTGAAAAATGTGATATTTTAATCACGTCTGTTCATTTGTCAAAAATGTTGTAATTTCTAAATAACAAATATCATGGAAACTCAAGCACAGCAACCCGAACAAGGAAATTATACTTCACCACAAGATATCTTATCTTTTTCTGGTGGAGACAATCGCAATTTACCAAGACTATCTGCTGCTAAAGAATCTGAATCCCAATGGCAGCAAATTAGTAGACAAATTCTCGAATTTTTCAATAAACTGCCAGATTATTTAGGCAGTATTTTTAACAATAATAAACAGGGTTTAATCACTCTAGTTTTGATTTTATCAGCTTTGGTAACAGTTAAGGTAGCGATCGCCTTACTAGATGCTGTGAATGATGTACCGTTGCTACAACCAATTCTTGAACTGATTGGTCTATTCTACTTTATCTGGTTTGCTTTCCGTTATTTACTCAAATATGAGACTCGTCAAGAATTATCCCAGAAATTTAACTCTTTCAAAAAACAATCTTTAGGGTAAAGTTTTTTTGTTGAGTTAATAAAATGTAGGCTAGGCTATAACCTACCTACATTTTATTTTATCTTTAAGGATATTTAATACATCTATAGATAGATAATTTTAATCAAAGTTTTTTCGGCAATTCTTCCTGAAGATAGTGTCTTTATCTTAGAGAAAATTCTAGGCTAGTTTTTGCAGTCTTCAAAAAGTAAAAAGGACTTGTTGTATGAATGAGAAGATTACCGCAGATACCTACGATAGAGGCATAATTCCCGCAGAAACAGCAGCACGAATTAAACGAGAGGGGAAAAATTATAAACAACTGCCGACAGAAGACGATGTTGCGAGCGCTCCCACAAATGACCAAGCTGATATTTACAGTATTCGGACAACGGACGGTTATACTGTGGATAAAGAGGGGTTGTTGAATAATTATGCAGTTGAACCAGAAATGTATTATGAAGTTCCTGGTGATGCACAAGAAGCAGCAGAAGAAGACAAAGCTGAACGGATACGGGAATTGCGAGAAGTGAATGAGGATAAAACGGGGCTGCTAACAGAGGATTTTGATAAAAGAGGTAAAGGACCAGGAATAATTTAATTGACCATTTCTTTGATTTTCTCCCGAAATTCTAAAGCAGCATCTAAAGGATCATCGGCTACTACATATTTTGCCAAAGTTGACAAATCTAAGTTTGGCAATAACACACTTTTGGCAACCAATTCATAACTTTCACCATGCAGATGGTAAACTGCAAATTGATTGTTTTGAAAAAACCAAGCTTCTGTCACACCTAATCTTTTGTAAACTTCTAATTTATCAATTCCCCCACTGGTGACTACGACTTCAATGGCAAGATCAGGAACTTCCTTTTCTGTGCCTATACAGTAGGATTCATCTGGTTCTACTCCTCCTCTTTTTGCTTGTTTGCGAAAGGTTGTAGAACCAAGGGGAAAATAACGAATGCGTTTTTCTTGAAAGTAAATTTCAATTAAAGATCCAATTACAGTTTTGCGAATTTCGTGACGACGACTTGGTGACACTAATTCTATGACTCCATCTAAATATGTAACTCTATATTGTAAGCTGTCACCTAAATGATTGAGTAAAGCTTCGTAATTTTCCCAATTGACACCAGTGATAGTTTGCCGTTCTTCTGGATCTTCAGCTTGTAATATTTCAGATACTTCTTGAAGTAAAAGCATAGAAGTTTTTAATACCGAATTACTGCTAAATAAATTATATAGCAATTCTCCGTGAATATAGAAATATCCCCGACTTCTTCAAAAAGTTGGGGATCTAAACCAGCCAAATTGGCTAAATTGTAAATAAATGTAAAGCGACTCACAAATAAAATCTTCACAGAATTAATCTTAAATAATCCAGTAAGTCACGTGCTGCGGTAGTCTAGATCAATGTTAATTTATCGCCTGGTTTGACAAATAGTTTTATGACTTCAGTTTCTAGTCCTGCACGCACTATTCGGATTGGTTCACGTAAAAGCCAACTAGCTCTAGTTCAAACATACTGGGTACAAGCGGAACTCCAGAAAGCTTTTCCCCACATTACTTTTGAAGTCCATACCATGTCTACCCAAGGGGACAAAATCCTGGATGTAGCCTTGGCTAAAATTGGCGATAAGGGACTATTTACCAAGGAACTGGAATTGGGCATGATCAATAAAGATATTGATTTTGCGGTGCATTCTCTCAAGGATCTACCAACCAATTTACCAGAAGGGTTGACCCTAGCAGCAATTACAGAACGGGAAAACCCCGCAGACGCGGTGGTGCTGCATGAAAAGCATAAAGGTGAGCAAATCGAGACTTTACCCGCAGATGCGGTGATTGGTACTTCTTCTCTGCGAAGATTGGCACAGTTACGCCATAAGTTCCCTCATTTTACTTTTAAGGATGTGCGGGGAAACTTGATTACACGCATGGCTAAACTGGATGCCGGTGAGTATGATGCTTTAATTTTAGCGGTAGCTGGTTTAGAAAGATTGGAAATGAGCGATCGCATCCATCAAATTCTTACTCCAGAAATCTCCCTCCATGCCGTCGGACAAGGTGCTTTGGGGATAGAATGTCGAGCAGATGACACTGAAGTAATTGAAATACTTAAAGCTATTGAACACCCGCAAACACGCGATCGCTGTTTAGCAGAAAGATCATTTTTACGTGTTTTAGAAGGTGGCTGTCAAGTTCCCATTGGTGTAAACACAGAAATAAATGGTGATCAATTAACTTTAAAAGGTCTTGTTGCCAGCGTTGATGGTCAAAAAATAGTTAAAGATACCGTCACCGGTGCGGCTGTGGATGCTGAAGAATTAGGCGCAAAACTGGCTAGTATTCTCAGAGAACAAGGCGCTACAGAAATATTAGAAAAAATCTTTACCGAGATTCAACGAGGATCATAAGGCAATTGACAACTACTCCCTTCCCACTAAAAGAATATAGATTAAATGAACCACGAAGGAGCGAAGAACACGAAGGAAGAAGGAAGAAGGAAGAAAATAGGTAATCTTAATACTGGGAAGGGAGTAACAACTAACAACTAACAACTAATAACTAACAAGTAACAACTAACAAAAATATGAAAATTTTATTTGTAGCAGCGGAAGCTGCTCCCATTGCTAAAGTTGGCGGAATGGGGGATGTTGTCGGTGCATTACCGAAATTCTTGAGGGCAATGGGTCATGATGTGCGGATTTTCATGCCCTACTATGGCTTTGTTCCTGACAAAATGGCAGTTCCTAAAGAACCCATTTGGAAAGGAGCAGCTATGTTTCAGGAGTTTTCAGTTTATGAAAGTGTGCTGCCTGGTACTGATGTTCCTTTGTATTTATTTCAACATCCAGTGTTCTTGCCTCGGCGGATTTATGGTGGAGAAGATGAAGAGTGGAGATTTACCTTATTTTCCAATGGTGCGGCGGAATTTTGCTGGAATTACTGGAAACCAGAAATTGTCCATTGTCATGATTGGCATACAGCAATGTTGCCTGTGTGGTTGAATCAATCTCCAGATATTACCAGTGTATTCACCATTCATAATCTCGCTTATCAGGGTCCTTGGCGGTGGTATTTAGAGAAAATTACTTGGTGTCCCTGGTATATGCAAGGACACAATGCCATGGCAGCCGGAATCCAGTTTGCTAATAAGGTAAATACAGTTTCTCCTACCTATGCAGAGCAGATCAAAACACCTACCTATGGTGAGCAAATAGAAGGGTTATTATCTTTTGTTAGTGGCAAATTATCAGGAATAATTAACGGTATAGACACCGAAGTTTATGATCCTGCTAATGATAAATACATTAACCAAACCTTCACTATAGATACACTTGATCAACGTAAAGCTAATAAAATAGCTCTGCAAGAAGAGGTGGGTTTAGAAGTTAATTCTAACGCCTTTCTCATCGGTATGGTGACAAGGTTGGTAGAACAAAAAGGGATGGATTTAGTATTACAAATCCTTGACCGATTCATGGCTTATACTGATGCCCAGTTTGTCCTTTTGGGAACAGGCGATCGCTATTATGAAACCCAAATGTGGCAACTCGCATCCCGCTATCCCGGAAGGATGTCTACTTATCTCCTATATAATGATGCTCTTTCCCGTCGCATCTACGCAGGTACAGATGCCTTCTTGATGCCTAGCCGCTTTGAACCCTGCGGTATCAGCCAAATGATGGCTTTGCGTTACGGTTCTGTGCCTATTGTTCGCCGCACAGGGGGATTAGTTGATACCGTCAGCCACTATGATCCAGTCAATGAAGCGGGTACAGGTTATTGCTTTGACCGTTATGAACCTCTAGACTTGTTTACTTGCATGATTCGGGCTTGGGAAGGTTTCCGTTTCAAACCTCAGTGGCAAGAATTACAAAAACGCGGTATGAGTGAAAATTTCAGTTGGTATGAATCAGCCAAACAGTACGATAAACTTTATCGTTCTATCTATGGGTTACCAGATCCAGAACCGGAAGCAACACTAGAACTAACACCAAAACCAGAACCAAAACTAGAATCAAAACCAACACTAGAACTAAAACCAAAACCAAAATCAAAATTAGTTTAAGGTGTTGTAAGAAGTTGGAATTGTAAACAATATTGATGGGGTATTTATCACAGAATGCCCCTTTTTAATACACGATAGTATAGAATTAAAAAAGATGGATTGGTTAGAGCGCGTCGCAGAAATTCGCAAAATTTGTAACGTGCCAGCGCCAGCCCGAAATGTTGCTATTGCTCGAGTATGGGTAAATGAGACATTTTTGGAGCTATTTGCTTTTAGTGGGAAGTTGTTGCGGGAAGGAGCGGTTGGTTTACCCAATCAACCGATGTTTCAAGCCTTTGATATTGGTGGACACCGAAGAGACTTAGACTCAGAGTACAAAATATTAGAGGCAATCGCTGAAAAATATACAAATAATAGAGAAGTAAAGGGTAAAATTGAATTATTTACTTCAAAGAGCCATGTGATTCGTGTGAGTATGTCATGAAGCAGTTTAGACAGACTTTCCCGAACATTCAGCTAAATGTACATCACGGAAACATCGAATAAAGGAGTCGGTAGAAATGTCAATTTGCAATTTACCCACACGACTTAATCTTATTTTTAATGAGCATGATCTTTCCCGATGTTCAGATTTGGAAATAATTCAACTTGAACGACAACAAGGTATTAATCTGCCCAGCACTTACAAAGACTTTCTAAAGATGATGGGGCATGGGGCAGGTAAATTTTTACGTGGTTCAGATTGCTTTTATCAGCATTTGCCACAAATTCAAGAATGGGCTAAACAGCTTTTAGTAGAAAATGATTTTCCTCAAGCTTTACCAGAGGATGCTTTTGTATTTTTCATGCACCAGGGATATCAGTTCAGCTTTTTCAGACTTTCAGAAGGTGATAACCCACCAACTTATTCATATTGTGAAGGACAAGAACAGCTTTATTTTGTCAAAAGTCATGATCAGTTTAGTGACTTTCTATCTGTGGAAATCAATCTTTATATGAACTACCCCATCTTACTTCGTTGAAGATGGGGTTTCTACATCCCCATCAGTAAGTTGAGATTTTTGACGTTTCACACGACCTAGTTGCTTCATACTTCCAGCATTCTTGCGTTTGCTAGTGTTTGAAGTAGAGCTAGAATCATCTACGTCTGAGAGGCTAGTTCCTAACCCCTGTAGATTATTTGAGTGCCAAAGTAGCATGACCTCTGCGGCGGCGATATCGCGCTGTTGGGTATACCCGCAGTTATTGCAAACGTGAGTTCGTTGGTCTAAAGTTTTTTTCTCTTGATGTCCACATTTTGGACAGGTTTGAGATGGTTTCACTTTGCGAGTAGGTACTTCTACAAACAAGCCACCAATATCTGATAATTTCGCTTTTAGAGCGGACTTTATCATCCCCATTCCTACATCAAGAATTGATTTATTCAACCCAGCTTTTTGCTTTTTACGTTTACCTTTTTTGGCTTTGGCACTCATGTTTTTGACTTCTAATTTATTAAACTCAACGAGGTTGTCACCAACCCCGTTGGTCTTCAAAACCGTGCATGAAAGTTTCCCTTCACACGGCTCCTCAATGATTTGGTGCTTGTCATGCACACCTCATTACCCATTTTCCTTCGACTTTTTCAAGTTTTCTGGTGGGCTTAGGCTCGGCACTATTGCAGCCGGATTTTTGTGCCAGGACTGCCATTATTGGCTGTCTTTGTATCGTGGCAATGTCTGTGTAAAAGTTGAAGATTTTTATACTCATCCTTTCCACCTTTCGATTTTGGGATGATATGGTCAACTTCCATTACATCGTCTTCACGGAAAAACATTTCACAGTGGGTACATTTCCCTTTTTGCTTTTTCAGGAGTTTTGATACTCTGGTTGGCATTTCTGGGTTATTACCCATTCTTGTACTCCAGTAAACCAGATTTCCGTCGTATGGTGACGATTCGCCTTTGACTTTCACATGACGCACTATTGGCGTGTCGGCATGATTTAGTAACCGAAGTGAGGTTGAACCTTCCTTCCTGGTTGCGAATACCCAGTTATCACCGTCTATGGATTGCCAATACCTTTTTGACACCCATTTCCCGTTCTTTTTGGGGTGACGGTGTTTTGCCCAAGCGTTTAACTTTTGGTACATAAGGTGGTCAATATCTGAGTAAGTCACCTTACTTACCACAGTCGCGTAGTAATTTGCCCATCCCCTAATTATTGGGTTTAAACGGCTGATTAGCGCCGCTTGCGGTGCTGCCTTATGAGCTTCAATAACACTGGCGATTTGGTCGTAGTGTACCTTTTGCTTCTGCTTGCTTGGGGTGATGATTGTTTTAAAGCCCTGCTTCGAGTGATACTTTCCTACTGGAAATTGTTGTATCGTAAAACCAAGGAAGTCGAACCCTGGTTTTTCTTGCTCATACTGATGGAGGGTGTGAGTAAGTCTCGTTTTACTAGGCTTTAATTCCAAACCCATGCCTTGTAACCATTCAGAGATTATCTCTTTGCATCTTTGGACAACGGTTATGTCTTTGTGGAGAATAACAAAGTCATCGGCATATCTGATTAAGCTGAGGCTTTGATAATTATGCTGCTTCCTTCCTTCCAGCGTTTCTGTATATTGCTTAATCCGTTCTTCCATCCCGTGGAGGGCAATATTTGCCAGTAATGGGGAAATTACCCCGCCCTGTGGCGTACCCTCAGATGTTGGAAACAACTGCTTACCGTCCATCACTCCCGCTTTTAACCATGCGCGAATTTATCTGCGGATGGTGGGGGATGTATTCAATTTTATTAGCAGTTTTTCCTGGTTGATGCGGTCAAAACATTTGGCAATATCGGCATCGAGAACATATTTTGGTTTCCCGTTGATAGCGTTAAATATTGCCCCTATTGCATCATGGCATGAGCGTCCGGCTCTGAACCCATAAGAGTTAGGCTCAAATCGCGCTTCCCATTCTGGCTCTAATACCAGTTTGACAAGTGCTTGCAAGGCTCGGTCTTTCATTGTAGGTATTCCCAAAGGTCGTTTCTCTTCCGTTCCAGGCTTAGGAATCCATACCCGTCTAGTTGGACTGACCTTTGACCCCAGGTTTAGATTTCCAGTGAGTTCTAGACGCTGTTTTGGAGTCAGCGATTTAACGCCATCTACACCAGCCGTCTTTTTCCCTTGGTTATCCTGGGTGACTCTACGAACCGCTAAAGCTCTTGCTGACCATGACTTCATCAGCGTCTTTTGGAGTCTGCGATATGCTTTTACATCACCACGGGCGGAGGCTTGATAAATTCTCTTTTGGAGCTTATACACGCTACGTTCTAGCTTGCGCCAGTTAATAGAGTGCCATTCCACCATCAGTTGTTGAGACTGTGTATTAGACATATATACTCACTACTTGGGACTTTATCATCCAAATCACCGTAAATCTGTCAGCATATTCTGGGCATTACCCCAGACATTCGCTTTTGATTTAATCTCACCTTCTCGTTGCATACGGTTAGCACCTACTCAGGTATTCGACCACCTGAGAGCAAGCGAGAGGTTATCTCGTTCCGAATGACCATGCTGTGTACCTTTAGAGTGATGCTATTCGCCGGGTTTATTGGAAGTGCAAATTGGTCAAACCGAACATTGCCAACTCCTTATCCTGTGTCTTTTGACTCCAGCGCCTTTAGCCTTATTTCGCTGGTTGGTAGTCACGACGATTCAATCGCATCTTCAAGCCTAGGCTTTACTCATGGGTACTTTGCTCGATGCTTACCAACTTAGGCTGTCAGTAATAACACCTTTTCACCCCGCTTCAGGCTTTGATGGCTAGTCTCGAACCTGGGGGTGATGCTTTCACCGTTGCACCTACGGGGTAGGGTTTGAGGGGTTCTAGGATAATGGCTCTCACCTACATGGTCATTCAGTTGTCAAGGTTTTGTACCTTGCGGCTAATCCTCCAAAACCCTTACGGGTTTTTAGTTTCTAGCCAACGATTCGCACTTCAGTAACTACCGTGCTATTACCGCTGATTATTCGTGTAGTTTCCTGGTGAACAAAGTTTTGTCTTTGGTTAGCAACTTTTCTCGAAAGTTTACTAACTAATTTCTGCGTTTTATTCCACCTTCTAGAAGCCTTGACTTTTTTCTGGAAATTGGGAGAACGTTTACGACGTTTAGCTTTACCCAATTGTTTATTTTTTTGTTCTGCTTTTCGGAAAAACCGAGGCGCCCGGACGTACCCATTTTCTTCACCATTTGTCCATGCGATTGCATCGTTGCAACCTAAGTCAATTGCAATAATCCCATTATCAGTTTTGCGACTATTCTTTAACAAAGTATCATCAATCTCCAAGACGATGGAAGCATACCATTTACCATTGCGGTAAACGATATCTAAAGCTTTAGGATGCCCCCAAAGTCTAGCTTTACCTCGCATCTGGATTTGACCAATCTTTGATAATTCTAAATAGCCATTATCCCCTGTACTATGAGCTTTCCAGCCCGTAAAAGATGGATAAGTCCAACCGGAATAATGACGAATTGACTTGAATCTAGGGTACAATGCTTGTCCCTTAAAAAACCTTTGAAAAGCAAAATCAACCCGTTTCAATGTGGCTTGTAATGCTTGAGAATTAATTGTTTTATATTCTATCCAAACTTCTTTGAAGTCCGGTAAACAATTCTGCTGCTCGAAGTAAGAAACAGATTTACCAAACTTTTTATATGAAGTAATGCGATTAGATACAGCGGCATTATATAAGTCCTTATGAAGTTTGCGGTGATAGTGCAACATTTCATTGACTTGTCTATTGGGATATAGCCTGAAAGTTGCTCTACGTAACGCCATTGATGTTTTTACCCCTTGTTTTTGTTTATTCTAAATACTATTATATATCTATTCACATAGATATGTCAACTCATGAAAAAACCAAGAACACAAACTGAATGGCAACAGAGAAACAAAGACAAAGTGAACAAGTATAATGCTAGATATAGAGAGAGTAAAATTCGGATTGGGCTAACGATAGATAAAGAAGTCGCCGAAAGGATATCGGCAATAAAAGACCCAAGCCAAAGTTATGGTGAATGGTTGCGTCAGATAATAGATAATTTACTTGCGAACTAATGCTAATATTTTGTCAAAAACTCAACTGTCCTCAAAACTCTTTTACTTGCAGTAAAAAACATTTTAAGAACGTTTCGTTTTTGACTTGCTTACATCCCCACCATATCAGTACATTGAGGGTGGGGAATTACGCAAAATTGTTAAAGTCTTTGATGCTTCTAGCAAGTTAGATGTGCAAGCACTGAACCATCAGCCGCTATTCCCCGCCACCACTAAGGATAAACGTTGGTTGCAAAAATGATGTTTTGTCCAACAAAGTAGATGCCTAATAATAAGTAAAAAGCTCATGATTACCGTGATTTATCAATTTAATTATAATCTAGCACATACTGTACTTATTTAAAACAGCCTGAATAAGGTGCTAGAGCTAAAGTTTGCGTCGGATCAGCAACCAGAAAGCGATCGCATAAATTGAACAATTCTACATCAGTCTGTGTCTTTCGCATTAGTTTTAGAAAATGACCTTCAGTATCAACACTCAAGGCAATGTAGTTAAGAAACATTTTCATGTAGGCTACACGCGATCGCATTGGTATAGTTGAGGCTGTAGGAGTATGCCATAACCGATCAATATATTTGCGTACTTCTACTAAAGGAACAGGTGTAATGGTTTCTCCTCGCAAAGCCTGGCGAATTTGATTAAATAGCCAAGGATTACCAATTGCCCAACGTCCTACCATCACCCCCGCTGCGCCCGTTTGCGCCAGCACTTCCAGGGCAGTTGTGGCCGAGTTAATATTACCATTGGCCAACACGGGACAATTAACCCGCTTCACAGCTTCCGCAATCAAATCATATTTTACCGCACCATGATACATATCTTTCACCGTGCGACCATGCAAACTCAGTAAATCAATATTGTGGCGATTGATGATATCGAGAATTTTGTAAAAGTTATCTGTATTTTCAAAGCCTACACGCATTTTAACAGTAAAAGGGCGATCGCTCACAGCAGAACGCAACTCTCCCAAAATCTGCTCCACTTTTTCCGGTTCTCGCAGCAACCCACCCCCCACATTTTTGCGATAGATTCTCGGCGCTGGACAACCCATATTCAAATCTACTCCCGCGATATTATATTTGCAGAGTTCTTTTGCTGTTCTGACTAAATCGGGAATACTTTCGCCAATCATTTGGGCAAAAACCGGGCGACCTGTATCATTTTCGGTAATTGCTGCCAGAATGTGCCGATTGAGCCGTGAAGTATCATTGACGCGGAAATATTCAGTAAAGAAGTAGTCAGGACTGCCATAGTGGGCAATAATTTTCATAAACCAGAGATTTGTTACATCCTGCATGGGTGCAAGAGCGGTGAGTGGTAGGTTTGGATGCAGCGATTGGGGGAGCGATACCTGGGACATAGAGATTCTGGTGATAAGATATTTTTAAGGAGAAACTGATTGAACTATGGCAACAATAAAATCTCAACGTCAAGTGCTGTTATCTCATGGTGAAGATGGGTATTTTGTGATCGAAGTACCAAGTTTACCAGGTTGTATCAGTCAGGGTAAAACTCGTAAAGAGGCTTTAGCTAATATAGAAGAAGCAATATCTCTCTACATTGAAGTTTTGCAAGATAGGGGTGAACCTATTCCAATAGTATTATGATAAAGAATATAAATATTTATAATCGGACCATTTTTGAAGTAGATTGGAAATATCTGGGAGCATCCCAACAGTTGCAGCTAGATAAGCAAAATTATGGTTCTGATTATATTCATCTTTATGTTGATGATATAGAAGGTGATTGGCTAGAAAATTGGGATTGGGAAGATGATTTAACAGATTATATAGATGCTTTTTATCATCATTGTCAGCAGGAAAATTATCAATTTGCTTTTGATACTTTAAAAGCTGGTGATGATTTATTGAATCAGCCAGAGAATAATGAAAAATGTTTAGAACTTTATAGTTATTTAGTTAGAAGTTTAGAATTACAAAATACAAAACAATCAAAAATAAATCATCAAGAAATTTTGAACTTAGCTAAACAACAGATTTTAGTTTTGCAAAATAGGAGTAAACTTGTCCAATGACAACGTTAACCAGTAACAAGCAACTATCAAAAATTATTTTAAAGGGTTTTAAATCCATTGCTGATTGTGATATTCAGCTTTCTCAACTTAACATACTAATTGGCTGTAATGGTGCGGGAAAATCTAACTTTATCAGCTTTTTTCGTATGCTTCAAGAGATACTTGATAGACATTTTCAAGTTTTTGTAAGTCGTCAAGGTGGACCAGATACAATATTGCATTTTGGTCGAAAAACAACTGAACAATTAGAGATTGAACTATATTTTGGCAATAATAGATATCATGCTACCGTTGAACCAACTCAAGATAACCGTTTGATGTTTTCTCAAGAGTCTTTTGGCTGGGGTGGTGGTGAGTGGGAAATAGGTAGTGGTCATTTTGAAACTCAAGCTTTTACAGGGACTGGAACAAAAATTGATGACTATGTATTATCTGCTATGCAGCAATGGCGAGTTTATCATTTTCATGATACTAGTGACAGTGCTTATATAAAACAACCTGCTTCTATTAATGATAATATTTACCTGCGTCCAGATGCTCGCAATTTGGCGGCTTTTTTGTATTTATTGAAAAATAATTATTCTCAATCTTATCAACAAATTGTCAAAACCATTCGACTTGTAGCCCCTTTCTTTAATAATTTTCTATTGCGTCCTTCTCCACATAATAATGATGTAATAGAACTAGAATGGTTTGAACAAGGTCAGGATATTCCTTTTAAAGCACATCTACTTTCAGATGGAACATTGCGGTTTATCTGTTTAGCAACGGTATTTTTACAACCTACTACGTTACAACCAGAAACTATTTTAGTTGATGAACCAGAATTAGGTCTTCATCCTTATGTAATTACTATTTTAGCATCTTTAATGCGTTCTGTTTCTAGAGAAAGGCAATTAATTGTTTCTACTCAATCGGTTGAATTATTAAATGAATTTAGCGCAGATGATGTAATTGTCGTAGATCGAGAAAATGGTAAATCATTACTTCGCAGATTAAATAAAGATGATTTACATGAATGGTTAGAAGATTATAGTTTAGGAGAATTATGGAAAAAGAATATTATTGGAGGTAGACCGTCAAAATGATTCGATTATACATTTTTGTAGAAGGACAAACAGAAGAAACTTTTGTGAGAGAATTACTCTACAATCATTTTTTGCAACAAAATATATACGTTATTCCTATACTACTGGGAGGTGTGGTAACTTATGGAAAAATAAAAAAACAATTACATCGTAAATGTTCTGAAGATAGCAAATCTTTTGTGACTACAATGTTTGATATGTATGGATTACCCGTAGATTTTCCTGGTAAAAGTTCTATTCCTAATACAAGTAATCCTTTTGATAAAGCTGAATATCTTGAAGAAAAACTATATAAAGATATTGGATATCAGAATTTTATTCCTAATTTATTAGTGCATGAGTTTGAAGCACTTCTTTATAGTAATCCACAAGCTTTTTTAGAGTGGTTCGATCAAAGCATAGTAGAAACTATACAGCGTGAACGTGATTTATTTTCTTCACCTGAACATATTAATGATAGTCCGAAAACAGCCCCTTCTAAACGCATTATTAAATCTTGTCCTAGATATGATAAACCGTTACATGGCTCTTTAATTGCAATGGATATTGGTTTAGATACAATACGTAAAAATTGTCAACATTTTAATAAATGGTTAACACTGTTAGAAAAAATCACATAGATTACAATTTCATGTAAAATACATAATTCAGTCTGTATTTCCTCAACATCACTATTCCTTAATTAATATATTTATGCAAATCAATTTTCAAACCTTCACAGTCAATAAACGATTTCCCCTCACCATTAGTCGCGGAACAACAGCACAAACAACAAATATCTGGTTACAAATCACTGAAGAAGAAATCACAGGTTGGGGAGAAGCATCTCCTTTTGGTGTAGGCAATCACAGGCAATCTACCGAGAAAATCCAGGAAACTTTACAGCAAATCATACCTATTTTACAAAAATATAGCCCTTGGCAACGGCAGGAAATTGAGGCAATATTAGAACAAATGGAAATTCCCTCCGCAGTTAAAGCGGCTGTGGATATGGCATTACATGATTGGTTGGGTAAGCGTGTCAACTTACCATTGTGGCAACTTTGGGGACTGGATAAAAATGCTATAGTACCAACATCGGTAACAATTGGCATTAATTCCCCAGCAGCAGCAAAGGCAAGGACGCGAGACTGGTTAGATTTTATGGATGTGCAATTATTGAAAGTAAAATTAGGTTCAACAGCAGGAATAGAAGCAGATCAAAAAATGCTCTTAGCAGTACGGGAAGAAGCCGCAGGAAAAGATGTGTTTGTTGATGCTAACGGCGGTTGGAGTTTAACGGATGCCATAAAGATGTGTAATTGGTTAGCCGATTTAGGGATAAAGTATGTAGAACAGCCTTTAGTAAGAGGTGAAGAAGCAAATTTAGCCCAGTTAAAAAAACATTCACCGTTACCAATTTTTGTAGATGAAAGTTGCTTTACCAGTGCGGATATTCCCCTATTAGCGAATGATGTGGATGGCATTAATATTAAATTAATGAAATCTGGGGGAATTACCGAAGCCATGCGAATGGTGCATACAGCTAAAGCCCACAATTTACAAGTGATGTTCGGCTGTTATTCTGATAGTTCTCTGGCTAATACCGCCGCATTACAACTTGCACCACTGGCTGATTATTTGGATTTAGATAGTCATTTGAATTTAATTGATGATCCTTTTAGTGGTGCAGTGGTAGAAAATGGGCGAGTTTTGCTGAATAATTTACCTGGTTTGGGAGTGAAACATCGTGCGTCTGTCGCTTAATCAAAGAATAGCAATTCTTCTCCATGAGGGAATTACTGGAGTTCAGGGAAAAACCGGGTTATCAATTTTACGCTACAGCGAGTCTCCTATTGTGGCTGTGATTGATAGGGAAACTGTAGGTAAATCTTTAGTCGAGTTAACAGGTATTAAAAGAGATGTGCCAATTGTGGCATCTGTGACAGCAGCTTTACAGTATAAACCGGAAGTTTTGGTAATAGGGATTGCGCCTAAAGGTGGTGCTGTTCCTGACGATTATTGGGGTGATATCAAAGATGCCCTCAAAGCGGGAATGTCTTTGGTAAATGGATTACATACACCAATGGCAAATATACCAGAATTAAATGCCCTCCTTAAACCCGGACAATTAATTTGGGATGTCCGCAAAGAACCTGCTAATTTGGATGTAGCATCTGCTATGGCGCAAACTTTGCCCTGTCGGCGGGTGTTGACGGTGGGAACGGATATGGCTATTGGTAAAATGTCCACTAGTCTGGAATTACACCGAGTAGCTAAGTTGCGGGGTATCCGTTCTAAGTTTTTGGCTACCGGTCAAACTGGGTTAATGTTGGAAGGGGAAGGAGTGGCTTTAGATGCTGTCCGGGTAGATTTTGCGGCGGGTGCGGTGGAACAGTTGGTAATGCGTTTTGGTCAGCATTATGATATTCTTCAAATTGAAGGGCAGGGTTCTCTTTTACACCCTGGTTCAACGGCAACTTTACCTTTAATTCGGGGTTCTCAACCGACACATTTAATCTTAGTGCATCAAGCAGGACAAACTCATAATCGTAATAATCCGCAGATACCGATTCCACCGTTACCAGAAGTAATTCAGTTGTATGAAATTGTTGCGAGTGGAGCGGGTGCTTTTCGTCATGTTCCTGTGGTGGGAATAGCTTTGAATACGAAAAATTTAGGGGAAGAAGAGGCAAAAAATGCGATCGCTCACATCATAGCAGAAACTAAACTACCATGTACAGATCCTATTCGGTTTGGGGCTGAATTACTATTAGATGCAGTTATACAGCGTTAAATCTAAGAAAGTTGCTGATGTAGTTTAACAGGAATTTCAATAATAAACTCTGTTCCTTCTCCAGGTGCAGAGATACAATCTAATTTACCACCATGTTTTTCTACAACAATTTGATAACTAATTGATAACCCTAAACCTGTACCTTCTCCTACGGGTTTAGTAGTGAAAAAAGGATCAAATATGCGTTGTTTAACTTCAGGATTTATCCCCATACCATTATCTTTAATGGAAATTTGTACCCAATCATTATTATTAATCAGTATAATCTTTGACAACTACATTGCTAGAATAGCCTAACTTATCCTGGAATCGAGTTTGTAAAATCATTAATGTACTATCAATTCCCTCATGGATATCTACAGGTTTAGTTGCTGACTCATCAAGACGGGAAAAATTACGTAAACCTAAAACAATCTTGCGAATACGTTCTGAACCTACCATCATCGAATTGAGAATTTTAGGTAAATCCTGAATCACAAAATCAAAATCATTTTCTTGTTTATATTCTTCAATAATAGCTGAAGGGTGAGGATATTCTTGTTGATATATATCCAGCAATTTGATAATAAATTCAATATAATTACTAGCGTGTTCAATATTAGCATAGATGAAATTTACGGGATTATTAATTTCATGGGCGATACCCGCAACCATTAGGTATAAACTGAAAATTAAAACATGACACGCTGCGCTATCAAACATCAAGCGGCTTTCATTCCTGACTCCACAAGAGGGGCAACCACAGGGGGATTGCCCCTACTCCACAAGAGGGGCAACCACAGGGGGATTGCCCCTACTGACTCCTGCTGTACCTGAGTGTGATGAACGGAATAAATGATTATGTTCAGGATGATATAAGCGTGATCGCCCACTTACTGGTAATAGTGCGGGACTAATTACATAAAGTGTAGTTCGTCGTAATTTTTCTTCATGAGTACAATCTGCCATTTGTGCCAAAGTAACAACCCGGATTTTTTCATCTGGCCAGCCTAAGCGATAGCAAATGGCTACGGGAGTATCCCCTTTATAATGTTCTAACAATTTGGTTTGGGCTTCAGTGATATGGGTCACACTTAGATATAAACATAAACTGGCTTGATGTGCCGCTAAAGCTGTTAATTCTTCAGTATCAGGTACGTGGGTGCGGCCACTAATGCGAGTCAGAATAATCGTCTGCACTAAACCAGGAACAGTTAACTCTATCTTCAGTTTAGCTGCGGCAGCTTGAAAGGCACTGATCCCAGGAATGACTTCAAAAGGGATATTAGCATCGGCTAATAGCTGCATTTGTTCATGAATAGCGCTATATAGACTAGGATCACCAGAATGTAGTCTAACCACAGATTTATGCGATCGCACGGCATTAATCATCAGTGGTAAAATTTCTTCCAAAGTCCGATTTGCTGTTTTGATAATTTCCGCATCTGCACGACAAACATCTAATATTTGTTCGGGAATTAAGGAATCTGCAAATAAAATCACATCAGCCGCAGCCAACAACTTTTGCGCTCTCACCGTTAATAAATCAGGATCTCCGGGACCCGCACCCACAATATAAACCGCTGGTTCTAGCAAACTTGGATACTTGGAATAACTCAAGTTATTAGTAGATTCACTCATCAATTTTTTCCTTCAAAACCCAGCAAAAAAAAACTTTTAGCATTTCCCTAGCACCCTTCCGGATTCAGCCACTTTGGCTAGTAGAAATAGATGGTAGATGCACCCTGGTTAAGCCCTAGAGATTAATTACTCTGGGGCATTTTTTTCTCCATTTGTCGAAGAAACAACATCGGGTAAAGGGCGCTTGAGTAGATACAGCCAACCTAAACCAACTAATCCTAAAGTCATTCCTCCTAAACTTACCATTTGTGCCATCCGTAAAGATCCTAGCATTAAGCTATCTGTGCGTAAACCTTCAATCCAAACCCGCCCTAAGCTATAGAGTATCCAGTAAACTAAAAATAACGTCCCTACTTTCAACCGGGGTTTTTTAGCTAAAGCTCTAAAAAACAAAGTTATTAACACTGCAAACACCATTAAATTCCACAGTGATTCATACAAAAAAGTGGGATGAAAATATTCAAAATTCACTAAATCCACAGGACGACGATCTAGAGGAATATATAACTTCCAAGGTAAATTAGTCGGACCTCCAAAAGCTTCCGAGTTGAAAAAATTTCCCCACCTACCGATGGCTTGCCCTAATATTAATGAAGGAGCAACCAAATCAGTCAATTGCCAAAAAGATACTTTATTCAATTTAGCAAAAATCAACGCCGCGATCGCACCGCCAATAATTGCCCCATGAATCGCAATACCCCCTTGCCAAATAGCAATTATCCGTTCGGGGTGCTGAGAATATTCTGACCATTGAAATAAAACATAATACAACCTAGCGGCAGGAATAGCTCCAATCACCAACCAAATTGATAAATCACTGATTAAATCGGGATTAATATGACGACGTTTGGCTAGGTATCCAGAAAGACTAACACCAATTAATACAGCAGAGGCAATTAACAACCCATACCAGCGAATAACTATTGGTCCTAGTTTGACCACAATCGGACCAGGAGAAGTAAATAGAAACCCCAAGGGTAAAACCGAAAAATCCACTACCATACAAAATTACCTATAAAATCATGAAACCTATGGGATCAAAAAACAATAATATATTATGCCCTAGTCACTATAGCTGTATGCACTGAAAATGAGATCCAATATTTACGGCAAGACTTTTCCTTCTTCCTCCCCAACAACCAACAACTGACCACTGACCACTGACAACTGACCACTGACCACTGACCACTGACAACTGACCACTGACAACTGACAACTGACAACTGACAACTGACCACTGACAACTGACCACTGACCACTGACAACTGACCACTGACAACTGACCACTGACAACTGACCACTGACCACTGACCACTGACAACTGACCACTGACCACTGACAACTGACCACTGACCACTGACCACTGACAACTGACCACTGACCACTGACAACTGACCACTGACAACTGACCACTGACAACTGACCACTGACAACTGACCACTGACAACTGACCACTGACAACTGACAACTGACCACTGACAACTGACCACTGACCACTGACCACTGACCACTGACCACTGACAACTGACAATAAGATGTTAAATTAAGGAAGTTATCCGAAAAATCCGTCAATATAATCACTTAAAATAAAATTGTGATTGCTATTTATCCTGGTAGTTTTGATCCCATCACCTTGGGACACCTAGACCTCATTCAGCGCAGTAGTCGTCTGTTTGAACAGGTGATAGTTGCCGTTCTGCGAAATCCCAATAAAATGCCATTGTTTACAGTAGAACAAAGATTAGAACAAATTCGTCTAGCTACAAAACATTTACCAAATGTGGGAGTAGACAGTTTTGACGGTTTGACCGTAAAATATGCCCAAATGCAACAAGCGCAAGTTTTGTTACGGGGGTTAAGAGCGGTTTCTGACTTTGAGATTGAGCTACAAATGGCTCACACTAATAAAACATTGTCTACTCAGATCGAGACAGTTTTTCTGGCAACATCAAATGAGTATAGTTTTTTAAGTAGTAGTGTGGTAAAAGAGATTGCCAGATTTGGTGGCTCTGTTGATCATCTTGTTCCCCCACACATTGCCCTAGATATATACCAATGCTACAACCAAAAATCTCTAGCCTCGAATCCAACCACAACGGCAACAATCCTACCCCACGAGACTATGTGAATGGCATCCCCCCAAATGGGAATCCAGCACCAACTCCAGGGGTAGATATTCAACAGGAACTCAACCATATAGAGGAAATAATTCTCTCTAGTTTGAGGATTCCACTGACGGGACGGACTTTAATAGATGAAGATAAATTACTCGAACAACTTGATTTTGTCCGCCTTTCTTTGCCAACAGTGTTTCAAGAAGCACTAGAAATTTTGGCACAAAAGAATGAAATTCTCCTAGAAGCAGAAGAATATGGACAACAGGTTGTAGACGTAGCCCAAGCCAAAAGAGCGCAAATTTTGGCGGAAAGTGATATTGTCAGGCAAGCACAGCGGGAAGCTGACCAACTGCGGCGACAAGTTCAGCAGGATTGTGAAGCTATGATGCAGGAAACTATGACAGAGATTGAACGCAAGCGTCGCGCTTGTCAGCAAGAATTAGAAGAAATGCGGCAAACGGCAATTTCTCAAGCTGAGGAAATTGAAGATGGTGCTGATAAATACGCCGATAACGTTCTGGGTAATATTGAACAGGATATACAGGAAATGTTAAAAATTATTACTAATGGTCGCAAACAATTACATTCGGGTAATGTCTCGAAGGGTGGAGATAATCCCCAACAACGCCCTCCGCATAATCCCAAAAAAAGATAGTATCACCTCGTTCCCACGTCTCTCAGTGTGCAGAGATTTGGAATGCGTATTTTTAAGTTAGAAAGTGCTTGCCGTCGGCAAGCACTTTCTCTATCACCTCATAATGATTATCATTCTCTACAAATTTTGTTTTTTGAGTTTTTCTGGGGATTTTATTTTTTGGAAGTCCCTTACGCAATCTTTAAGTAAATGCTGTTAATCTTAAAGCATTTATTTTCAGACAAATCTATTGGATAGGATAACAATAGCTTTGTTTAGCAATCTGATATTTTGCGTTAAGATTCTCATTCCTATACTCTGTATGGGAACAAGAAAAATAAAATTTTTGGATAAGGAGATTAAGGAGAACGATAGGTAATTATGAAAACTGATAAACTGTTTTACCGACTATTTTTATCTCAGCCAGGATTAATTACCGAGTTAATCCCAGAAATTCCCAAAGATTGCGAATTTACCTATAGTGCGCCCGCAGTCAAAGAAAAAGGATTTGAAATAGATGGATTATTAACACCGATTGCCAAGGATCTAAATTTGCCTTTGGTATTTTTAGAGGCACAGATGCAGAGAGATCCCAAATTTTATGGGCGGTATTTTGCAGAGATTTTTATGTACCTATATCAGTACAACGTCAAGCAACCTTGGTACGGATTATTAATTTTACCCAACCGACAGGAAGATTTAGGCTCAGATATTCCCTACCAATCCTTGTTAACAAATCAAGTCAAACGCCTATATCTAGAAGATTTGTTACCGTTAACAGATTTGAGTCCCAATTTGTCATTATTGAAATTGCTGGTAGTAAATGAACAAGATACAGCCCCCTTGGCACAGGCGATTATTAATAGTGCAGAAACAGAAGAAGAACTGCGCCGACGCTTAGATTTGGTAGAAGCTATACTTGTGAATAAATTCCCACAACTCAGCACAAAGGAGATTTTGAAAATGCTAAACCTGAAAACAGCAGATGTCACCCAAACACGGTTTTATCAGGAAGTGTTTCAAGAAGGACAGCAAGAAGGGCGACAAGAAGGACGACAAGAAGGGGAAACTGGTCTAGTGCTGCGTATGTTGACTAAGCGGTATGGATTGCTGTCTCTAGCCCAACAAGAGCAAATAAGAGGTTTGAATATAGAGCAGTTGGAGAGTTTAGGGGAGTCTTTGTTAGATTTTACAGAAATATCCGATTTAGATGGGTGGCTTTTGGCGCATTTGAAGTCATAAAAACTTGAGAATAGTTTTCTAGGAAAGGAATATTAATTTTCACAGCTAGACTTGGCGTAAGCTATACTGCATAGCTCCTGTATTCTGTATTTCCTCATGAATTTAGTCTGGGAAAGATTGACTTTATCTTCTTTACCACTCAAAGAATATTTGTCTGGTAGTTACCTACATCGGTTTTTGGTGGGGTTTTTGCTGCCTTGGCGACAAAGTAGTATTTTAATGCAGTCAGGCGATCTGATCGCCGTATGCCTACTGAGTCTTATTTATGCTCTTGCGCCTTTTGTTTCTACTACTTTAATTGGTTTATTGTTGGTGGCTTGTGTCGGCTTTTGGTTGCTGTTGACTTTATCTGATGACAGTAAACCAGCTAATGCTGCTTCTGTTACCCCTATTCACTTATTGGTGTTGCTGTATTGGGGTATTGCGGCGATATCAACAGCTTTATCACCGGTTAAAAAAGCGGCTTTGGGTGATTTACAAACATTAACTCTTTATTTGTTGCTGTTTGCCCTCTGTGCTAGGGTGCTGAGATTCCCTCGGTTTCGGTCTTGGCTAATTACTCTTTATTTACATATATCCCTGATTGTCAGCGTCTATGGGTTGCGACAATGGTTTTTTGGCGCGAAAGCTTTAGCTACTTGGGTTGACCCCGAATCACCTTTAGCGAAAACTACCAGGGTTTACAGTTATTTAGGCAATCCCAATTTACTGGCAGGTTATCTTTTACCGGCTGCGGTTTTAAGCTTGGTGGCTATTGTGGCTTGGCAAGGTTGGATGAAAAAAGCTTTAGCACTAACAATGTTTATTGTTAATACTGCAACTTTAATTCTGACCTTTAGTCGTGGTGGCTGGATTGCTTTATTGTTGGGATTGTTTACTGTGGCAATATTGCTAATTTACTGGTGGAGTATAGATATGCCCCCATTTTGGCGGAGTTGGTCTTTACCAATTTTGTTAGGAGCTGTGGTGGGTTTATTGGTAATCGGAGTGTTATTTGTAGAACCTTTCCGGGTGCGAGTTGTCAGTATATTTGCTGACCGCCAAGATAGCAGTAATAATTTTAGAAAAAATGTCTGGGAATCTGTATTTCAGATGATCCGCGATCGCCCGATAATTGGTATAGGACCTGGACACGCTTCTTTTAATCATGTCTATCCTCTCTATCAACGTCCTCGGTTTACAGCTTTAAGTGCCTATTCTGTGTTTCTAGAAACGATTGTGGAAACTGGCTTTTTGGGTTTTACCTGTTTTATGTGGTTAATAGTCGTCACCTTTAATACAGGATTTTTGCAACTGCGACGATTACGAGAAACTAAAAATATCGAGGGCTTGTGGTTAATTGGGGCGATCTCTAGTATGCTAGGTATACTTACTCAGGGTTTATTTGATACGGTCTTCTATCGCCCTGAAGTTAATACCCTCTGGTGGTTAATGGTGGCTTTAGTTGCCAGCTATTGGCAACCTTTGGCTAAAAGTCATCAGATGATAGGGAATAGGGAATAGGGAATAGGCAACAGAGGAGATATTTATTTGACTTTTTCTTCTCTCTTGCCTCTTGCCTCTTGCCTCTTGCCTCTTAATACCTCTTCATTGCCCTTTGCATATCTCGTTGATCATCACGACGTTTGAGACTTTCGCGTTTGTCGTGGAGTTTTTTACCTTTACCAAGGGCAATAACTATTTTTACCCAACCCCGTTTCAGATACATTTTTAAGGGGACTAGAGTTAAACCTTCCTGTTGTACCCTACCAATCAGTTTCCGCAGTTCTTGTTTATGAAGTAATAATTTGCGGGTTCTTCTTGGTTCATGATTAAAATATGCACCACTAGAGGCATAAGGAGAAATATGCACGTTGATTAACCATGCTTCACCGTCACGAAGCAACGCATAGCCATCTTGGAGATTGGCTTTACCGGCACGAATTGATTTTACTTCAGTTCCAGTTAACTGAATTCCCACTTCATAGGTTTCTATGATTTCATATAAAAACCGTGCTTGCCGATTATCACAAATAACTTTGTAACCGTCACTCTGCTTATCACTCATCTAAAATCTTCTTAGTTTTAATAAATACGCCTAAAAATTTCTTTAGACTGGCTTTTTCTTTAATTGTAATCCAAACGGACTGGGAACTGGTAATTGGTGATTGGTAATGAGAACTACACAAATGGGAAAAATTCTGGCCTTTTGCTCTCAATTACGTTAAGTTTTGTAAATAATTTCCAAAAATTTAAGATTTTCTTTATAAATGATTGATGATGTCATCATGAGTAAGTAATTTTGTCATAGTATTAGAGATAGAAGTAGTATTCTTGCTTGTGTCTATTTATATTGTTGATAACAGTAAATTACTCGACCAAAAGATTATAGGGGTGTATAATCCATGCCCTTGACTATTCTTGTAGTAGATGATGATTTAGGCACACGCCTATCTATTAGTGATTATCTTGATCTATCTGGGTATAGTGTCATAACTACTGATAATGGTGTTGATGCTTTGGCTATGGTTGAAAAGTACCATCCTGATTTGATGGTGACAGATATTATAATGCCACGGATGAATGGTTATGAATTAGTGCGTCGTATTCGTCAGCAATCAGTGCTTCGATTATTGCCTGTAATTTTGTTAACAGCGAGAACTAAAACCCAAGAACGAATTTTGGGGTATCAGTCAGGCTGTGATCTGTATTTGTCTAAGCCTTTTGAATTAGAAGAAGTAGCCGCTGCTATTCGCAATTTATTAGAGCGATCGCAAATTATCCAATCAGAATGTCGTTTTCTTGATCAGGAAGAAATAAGTTTTGCCACTTATACAAAAGCAAAAAACGGTCATATTTCTATACCTAATAAGGTGCAACAATCTCAAGTATTGACACCGCTAACTGTTAGAGAACAGGAAGTTTTAGACTTATTAACTCATGGTTTGTCTAATATAGAAATTGGTAATCATTTACATTTGAGTCCGCGCACAGTGGAGAAATATGTTAGTAGTTTATTGAGGAAAACAGAAACCAGCAACCGCGCTGAATTAGTTAGGTTTGCGATTAAACATGGTTTAGTAGAATAGTATCGCTTGCTCACCAATTAAATTTACTGTTAAGTAGGTAGACACAATTAAATATAATATGGGCAGGCAGGATGCCCACCTCACAATAAGTATAATATTTTTGTGGGGTGGGCTTCTAGCCTGCCCAAATTCAACAATATTATTTTGATATTTATTTCAGCCCATCTTGTTAGCTATTTTTCGGACGTTTGAGGGGAATAGAATTAATCGGACCAAGAATTTGATTTAAATCCCGCAATTGTTCAGCCGTACCCATACAAATTAAAGTATCTCCTGACATTAAAACAGTATCTCCAGTTGGGCCACCAATAAGTTTACCATCAAGGCGGCGAATTGCCAGAACTAATGCTCCTGATTGCGATCGCAATTTGGCTTTTTGTAAACTTTGACCGACAAAGGGACACCTATCGGAATCTAGTAAAAATTCTTCCATATATAACTGGCGGTCTGTACCAGAGAGAATCCCATCCACAAAGTCCAAAATCTGCGGTCTGAGGGCTGCTGCTGCCATGCGTTTGCCGCCGGTGATATACGGTGAAATTACGGCATCTGCGCCACCGCGTTGTAACTTTTGTACCGCTTCTTCCGTACTAGCGCGAGCGATCGCTCTAATGTCTGGATTCAGAGTTTTTGCTGATAAAACAGTATATAAATTTTCCGCATCTGAAGGTAAAGCCGCCACAATACAAATTGCTTTAGTAATACCAACTTTTAACAAAGTATCATCCAATGTGGCATCACCTTGAAAAACAATGTAACCAATTTCCTGAGCTTTTTGGACAGATTCAAGTTCCGAATCAATAATCACAAAAGAAACACCTTCAGCCTGAAATTCCTTAGCAATTTGTCGCCCAGTCCGGCTAAATCCACAGATAATATAATGTTCTGATAATAATTCCATTAAACGCCTTTGTTGTCGGAGTCGAATTCCTTCTAAAAAATAGCCTTCAATGACTGCGGCTGTAAATCTATTGACAATATAAGTAAGATTCACCACACCCATTAAAATTAAGACAATGGTAAATAAACGCCCTCGACTACCTAATGGATGAATTTCTCCATAACCTACAGTTGCTAGAGTAATTACAGTCATGTAAGCTGCATCTTCCCATTTCCAGCCCTCAACCAGGGAATACCATAAAGTCCCAATTAGGGAAATACCAGCTAAAGCAAGCGCCCCAGCCATTAACTCTTTTTGAATCCGTTGATATTTTTGTTCAAGGGTAGAATACACAGGCAATTAAAAATTAAGAATTAAAAATTAAAAAACTTCTCACATAAGGATTCAGAATAAATGCCTATTAGCTGATTATATAGAAATCATAAATGATATTTGCAAAATTTTAAGTAGCGTAGGGTGGGCATTGCCCACCGTAGTCCGATTTTGGTGGGCAATGAATGATGGGCGCAGGCCCTGCGCCCCTACGTCCCAAAATCATCAAAAATTTTGCTCATATTTCCCAGAACCTAGTAAAGTATTACGATAAAAGCTTTTCAGGAGTAGCGGTAGTGAGCGTGCAAACTCTAATTGAACAAGCCACGAACCTCTCGGAGTCAGGTATTATGCCATCTACACCTTTTGATGTTGATAGCTTTGATGCGGCTGTCATGTCTACTTATGGACGGTTTCCTTTGGCTTTAGAACGGGGTGCTGGTTGCCGTGTTTGGGATAGTCAGGGGAATGAATATCTGGATTTTGTTGCAGGTATTGCCACTTGTACTCTAGGACACGCCCATCCAGTAATGGTAGAGGCTGTCACTAGACAAATCCAAAAATTGCATCATGTTTCTAATTTGTACTATATTCCTGAACAGGGTGAATTAGCTAAATGGATTGTTAATCATTCCTGTGCAGATAGAGTATTTTTCTGCAATTCTGGCGCTGAAGCCAACGAGGCAGCAATTAAACTAGCGCGGAAATATGCCCACACTGTCCTAGAAATTGCCCACCCGATCATTTTAACTGCCCATGCCAGTTTTCACGGACGGACTTTAGCCACTGTGACTGCGACTGGACAACCAAAATATCAAAAGCATTTTGATCCTTTAGTTCCTGGTTTCCATTATGTAAATTACAACGATATTAGAGCAGTGGAAGCCGCTGTTACTGAATTAGATGAGGGTAATTATCGGGTCGGGGCAATTTTAATTGAACCGTTGCAAGGAGAAGGTGGCGTTCGTCCTGGGGATGTTGCTTACTTTAAGCGGTTACGAGAGATTTGCAACGAAACAGGCATTTTGTTGATTTTCGACGAAGTGCAGGTTGGTATGGGACGCAGTGGCAAATTATGGGGTTATGAACATTTGGGAGTAGAACCAGATATTTTCACCAGTGCGAAAGGTTTGGGCGGTGGTATTCCCATCGGTGCGATGATGAGTAAGAAATTCTGCGATATTTTTGAACCAGGAGAACACGCAAGTACATTTGGCGGTAATCCCTTTGTTTGTGGTGTGGCGCTGAGTGTGTGTGAGACTTTGGAAAAAGAGAATATTTTAGAGAATGTCAGAGAACAGGGCGCACATTTACGAGAAGGATTAAGAGCGATCGCTCGTCAATATCCTCAGCATATCTCAGAAGTGCGTGGTTGGGGTTTAATCAGCGGTATGGAAATCAAAGCCGATATCTCTTTAACTGCTGCTGAAGTTGTCAAAGCTGCTATGGCAGAAGGTTTATTACTTGTTCCCGCAGGTCCAAAAGTAGTGCGGTTTGTTCCTCCTCTCATTGTCACAGAGGCAGAAATCAAGCAAGCATTAAAAGCTGTAGAAAAAGTATTAGCTAAACTTACAGCATAGGTAATCAAAAATTCGTAATTAGTAATTTAATAATTATCAATTACGAATTTTTTTGGTTTATATTTCTATCATTCATTATCACATCTAAGGTTAATTATCATGAAATCCAATAAAATATTTAGATTAAGTTCTCTGAGAACTTCCATTCACATAGACGGCTGCAATGTTACCCATTATCAAGAACTGCATAAATTCTCTGCTGAAGCAGAAGCAGAAGCTTTTTTTAACGAAAGTATTCAAGAATTACTCTCCCATGGTTGGTATGATATCGAATCTATCCCAGCGGAGGAAAATAACAAAAATTTTACTCCAGATGAATTGTATGGAATGTTCTTAGAATTAAAAAATCAGGTAGATAAATTTGCCAATACAATTATCAAACCTTATCTAAAAATTACTCCAGCTTCAACATCAGAAACTAGCTTATGGCAAAGTAAATTTGGTGGTTTACCTTATTTCCCTAAACATCTTGATTATCCCAAAGCTCCAGATTCAACACCCCTTCATCTTTTAGCACAAATCAACTTTTCAGAAACTCCTAAATTAGAAGATTTACCAGAAAAAGGGATTCTTCAGTTTTATATTGAAGCCGGAGGTGAGACAGCCTATGGAATTGAAGAATATCCCCAATTAGCACAAACTACTTTTAGAGTTATTTATTTTCCTGAACCAGATTTGAGTATTGATAATCTCCTAGATAATTTTGAGTTTTTACCTCCAGGAATGGGTTTACCATTATCAGATTGTCTAGGTTTGAATTTTGCTATTAAATCAACTCCCATGAGTGCATCAGATTATCGGTTTAGATCCTTAGTTAAAAGCTATTTTCCCCTCTTCCAACAAAGTAATTTAACCAAAGCAATGGAAAATTCTTTAGAAGAACTTGCAGATGATTTTATCAACGAGTATGAAGAAAAATATGAGGAATTGCTAGGAGGACACCGTTTAGGAGGATATCCTGCATTTGTCCAAAATGATGATCGTGCGGAGTTGCAGGAAGAGGAAGGTTATGATTTTCTGCTATTACAAATGGACTCTGATGATGATCACTCAATTATGTGGGGAGATGAGGGAATTGGCAACTTTTTTATTCAGCCTTCTGCACTTAAACGGTTAGATTTTTCTAAGATTTTGTACACCTATGCTTGTTGTTGAGAAATGGGTTTCTCTTGATTAAACATCCTATACAAACATCTACTAATTAATACATGAACAAAAAACGTGAAAGAGCCGACCAAGATAGCCCGTGGAAAGAAATATTAGAAGCATACTTTCCCCAAGCGATGCAATTTTTCTTCCCGGAAACAGCCGCATTAATTAACTGGGAAATACCCCACGAATTTCTAGATAAAGAATTTCAACAAATAGCCCGCAAAGCCAAACAAGGCAGAAGATATGCAGATAAATTAGTCAAAGTGTGGCAACACCAAGGAGAAGAAATTTGGCTATTGATACACATAGAAATTCAAGCAAAATCAGAAGAAATCTTTCCCGAAAGAATGTTTTCATACAACCTGCGGATTTTCGACTGTTTTGGCAAACCTGCCATTAGTCTCGCTATTTTATGTGATTCAGATCCTGAATGGCGACCAAAGCAATACAGTTATAATTATCCTGATACCAGATTAAACTTTGAATTTGGCACAGTTAAACTGCTAGATTACAAAAACCGTTGGGAAGAATTAGAAGCCAGCAATAATCCTTTTGCAACGGTGGTAATGGCACATTTGAAGACACAACAAACTAGCAAAAAACCTCAAGAACGAAAAACCTGGAAATTTAGCTTAATTCGTCGGTTGTATGCACAAGGTTTGCAAGAAAAGGATATTCGTAACCTTTACCACTTTATAGATTGGGTTATGATATTACCAAAAGCATTAGAAGCGGAGTTTTGGCAAGATTTTAAACAATTTGAACAGGAGCAAACTATGACCTACATTACTACAGGTGAGCGCATTGGCTACGAGCGCGGAATAGCCGAAGGTGAACAAAATATTGTGATCCGACAACTACAAAAACGGGTGGGAAGTTTACCAGAAGAAATTAGGAAAAAAATTCAAACTCTTTCTTTAAATCAGTTAGAATCCCTCGGTGAGGCGTTGCTAGATTTTACAGCTATTGAGGATTTGTTTAACTGGTTAGAATCTCATCAGTAAAAATATTTAGTGCGGGCAAAATGCCCGCAAAAATTATACAAATTAAATAAAGTACAGCTTAATTTTATCTCTGATATTGCAAAGATATTGCAAAGATATTGCATAAGCATTGCAAAAAGTAAAGACATTAATATATCATCACTGGTTAAATGTGTGGTGTACCAGCAAAGATGATAACGTTAATAAAAAGAATATTAATAGCATCTGTAGTTCATTTAACTTATGCTTTATTTAGTCATGCTATAGCTAATGCCGATATCAATGTTAATGTTGATTCATCAGAGATAGAACAAGTTACATCAGTTTCTCAATTAAGAGATGTAGAACCGACAGATTGGGCTTTTCAGGCTTTACAATCTCTAGTAGAACGATATGCTTGTATTGCTGGATATCCCAATGGAACTTTCCGAGGAAATCGGGCTTTAAGTCGCTATGAATTTGCTGCTGGCTTAAATGCTTGTTTGGATAGAATTAATGAATTAATAGCCACAAGCACCAGTAATGCCATAACTAAAGAAGATTTAATCAAATTACAAAAACTAAGAGAAGACTTTGCAGCCGAATTAGCCACACTTCGGGGAAAGGTAGATACTTTAGAGGCAAAAACAACAAAATTAGAAGCAAATCAATTTTCTACAACTACCAAACTATTTGGACAAGCAATTTTTGGTGTTCAAGGACGGAGTGAAAATAGTGCAGATTTGTTACCAAGAGATGGGATTAAAGAAACAAGAGACAACGGGACAAAAATCAATCTTATTAGTAATTTACAACTAACACTGCTCACCCAATTTAAAAACCGCAGCTTTTTACTAACAGGATTACAAGCTGGTAATGGTGGTACAGCTAGTTTCACTGCCCCTCGATTAACCAATGATACGCGATTAGCTTATGAAGGTAATACAGATAATAACTTAGTTTTAACTGACCTCAATTATCGGTTTTTAATAAGCGATAAAATAGCAGTAATAGTTGGTCCAGCAGGAGTTAATCCTATTAATAGTTTTCGGGGAGCAAACCGCATAGAAAGTGCGGGTAAAGGTCCGATTTCTGCCTTTGCTCAACGTAACCCAATTTTAGCAATTGGTAATGGTACAGGTGGTTTAGGATTTGATTGGCAAATGAATAAACGGATTAGTTTGCAAGCAGTTTATACAGCTACTAAACCCGCAGACACTAGCCAAAAAGCAGGATTATTTAATGGTGGAAATGCCACAGGAGTGCAACTAAATTTTGCCCCTACTAATAATATTGATTTAGCACTAAATTACATTAATTCTTACTCAACTACCGGATTCTTAGGAACTGGAGTGGGGGATGATTTATTGGCTTATACACTCACATCTAGTAGCCCTCTAACAACTAATGCTTTTGGTGCTACAGCATCTTGGCAGATTAATCCCAAGTTAATAATTGGTGGTTGGGGTGGTTTGACAACTTCTCGCATACCGGGACAGTCAGGGAGTGTAGAAACTAATAATTGGATGGCTTTTCTAAATTTTCCTGATGTATTGGGAAAAGGAAATTTGGGGGGAATTTATGTAGGACAACCTCCTAAAATTGTCAGGAGTGATTTACCAACAGGGAATAATCTTCCAGGTATTCTCAAAGACTCTATTGGTAGTCCAGGAGGACAACTAGGAACTACTACTCATGTAGAAGCTTTCTATCGTTATCGAATGTCAGATAATATTAGTATTACTCCTGGTGTAATCTTGATATTTGAGCCAAGACATAGCCCGAATAGCGATATGATTACCATTGGTGTTTTACGCACAACTTTTAGTTTCTAGAAATACACTAATCGCTGAATAAGTCTTTTCGTGGGGACTAGGAGTCAGGAGTCACCGAGTCAGGAGTCACCGAGTCAGGAGAAAGAAGGAAGAATAAGAAAGAAGGAAGAGACGTTTGGACAATTAGTCCTCAAATTTACGCGGTTATAGAAGAGTGAAAATGCAAGGGTTTTAAACATCTATTGTCAATAATCTTGCACTTGTTTGGTTATAAAACCCTGCAAACCTTTATCTATCAACCCTTTTACTTTCTTTCAGTAAGCCCTAAATAATTTCTAGAAAATATTAAGTAGCGTAGGGTGGGCATTGCCCACATTGGAGTAGTTTTGGTGGGCATTGCCCACCCTACGTATAGTTAAACAATTAAAACACAAAGTTTTGCATAATAGGAGTTGAGAAAATGTGGATTAAATCTATTAAGAATATCTTAGGAATGGGAATATTTGGCAGTTGTTTTTTAGCTGCTAGTTTACCTGTTCAAGCACAAATTATGATTCAAGGTGGAAATCTGTCTGGAAATCTGAATTATGATTATAACAATCCTATAGTGCCTATTTATAATGGATTAACTGGGTTAGATATTAACTCATTTAATTTAGAAACTGACATTGGCAGAATATCTAATTTTCAAGGAACCGGTCAATTAAAAGAAGTTAGTAATTTAGGAGGTATTTTCCAAAATGGTCAAGCTCCAATTGGTACTTTATCTGGTTTAATAACTGGAAGATCACAAACTGCTGATGGTAATTTTTTACTTTTTAACAACACTCCGATAACTATCAACGGTGTTGTATCTTCTCTTCAAAGGATTAATGACTTTACCCAAGTCGGAAATATTGCAATTACAGGTGGCAAAATTGATACTAATTTACTCACAAATTTAACTCAACCTGGGGCATTTAATTTTGGTACAAATCTAACAAACCTGGGTGCAATATCAAATCTAGGGAGAACAGCCGCAGAGCGGTTTAGCTTACCTCAATTAGGTTTTAATCCCCAATTTATTCAAACATTAATTAATAACCCCAACTATGGAAGAATTGGTTCTACTGGGTTAACAACAATTCCTGGGCTACCTTCGAGGATTTATCCCGGCTTAACAGCACTCAGTAGGTAATTAAAGGAATATACAAAATTTATAACCTTTAGCGTTAGTACAGCTTGGGATTGAGTGCTAGTTAAATCAACGATAATTTGATAAACTTACAGTATTTTACTGTACAACAGTATAAATGGGTTTATTAATTACAAAAAATGCCGCAAGATTTAACTTTGATTCATAGCTTACTTCTCTTTAGTACCGCGTTTATTGCCGGTGGACTCAATGCTGTAGCAGGTGGTGGTAGTTTCATTACATTTCCTACTCTGATATTTACGGGTTTATCACCAATTAGTGCTAATGCCACAAATAATACTGCTTTGTGGATAGCAGCTATAGCTAGTGCGAGGGCGTATCGTCAAGATTTGAATGTCGAAAAACGACAATTATTATTACTAGCTGGCACAAGTTTAATTGGTGGTGTCATTGGTTCTGTAGCTTTATTATATACATCACCGGATGTGTTTAAAAAGATGCTACCCTATTTGTTACTATCAGCAACCTTGATATTTACATTTAGCGAATCTCTGAAAAACTGGCTGCAACTTCAGACTAAAAAAGATGTTTCTGTACCTCCACCTTTATTTATTCTCCTCATTTGTCAATTGCTAATCTCTATATATGGTGGGTTTTTCGGTGCGGGTGTAGGTATTTTAATGTTGGCAACTTTAACTTTTTTAGGTATTAAAAATATTCACGCTATTAATGCTTTTAAAACCTTGTTGGGTAGTTGCATTAATGGTGTGGCTATTATTCCTTTTATGTTCGCTAATTTGATTGCTTGGCATCAAGTTATTATCATGGCGGTTGGCGGTTCTCTGGGTGGTTATTTATGCGCTCATTTTGCTAGAAGACTAGAACCCAGCTTGGTGCGGAAATTTGTCATCGTGGTGGCCTTTGGTATGACTACTTACTTTTTTCTTGAACGCAGATAAACGCGGATAAACGCGGATGAAGATATGCCAATCTATGGATTTTAGGATAGGTCTGTCCAAATATTAATTAAATATAAAGCTACAAATTTTGTGACTTTGATTACAGTTTTTCCTATCTGGTAGCGGTTGAATGAGAAAATAACTTATTTTTCTAAGCGAATAAATAAGACTGTCTCAAGGATTACACCATAGGGATCATTGCTAATCTAAGAAAAGTTACGTCTAAGGTAAATTTATATATCTTAGGCATGATGATAATAATTATCAGGTTTAAGACAATAATCAGAGATATCAACTTTTTGACATTCACAATAATTAAACGGTTTTTTTCAATTTTTCTAAACAATTATTAAATTCAGGGGTTTTAAAATGCAAGTATCACAAAAAATTCACTGCCCAAATTGTGGTAGTGCGGCTGAACGTCACTATATTACTGATAGTCAAGTTACACGGACACAATGCCCTAGCTGCGATTATTTGATGATTACTTGCACTCGCACTGGTAAAGTCATTGAGGCTTACGCACCAGGTATTTATGCTAAAAGATAGGAGTCATTGGTTATTAGTCATTGGTCATTAGAAAGTAAGAAAATTACCAATTACCAATTACTTTTCACTAATTACCTTTTAGTGGTTCTTAATTGTCCACAAGCAGCGTCAGCTTCTAAACCACGAGAATAACGGACACTAACTGCTGTGTTTTGTTGTTGAAGAACGTTAACAAAGGCTTCTATTCTGTCGCGGGTTGGTCTTTTGTAATCTACTTCCTCAATGGGATTGTAGGGAATTAAGTTAACGTGACTTTGAAATCCGCGCAGACGTTTTGATAGTTCTAAAGCGTGTTCGGGTAAATCGTTAACTCCAGCAAGAAGAACGTATTCAAAACTAACTCTGCGTCCAGTAATTTCTACGTATTCTCGACATTCTTCCAGCAAGTCTTCTATGGGGTAGGGTTTAGCACTGGGAATTAGTTGTTCCCGTAATGCTTGGTTGGGTGCGTGGAGACTGACAGCTAGGGTAATTTGTAGTTGGTGTTGGGCGACTTTAAGGATGCGATCGCGGATACCTACAGTAGACAGTGTAATAAATCGCGCACCAATTCCCATATCTTGATTAATGGATTTAATCGCTAAAAGCACATTTTCCGTATTCAATAATGGTTCACCCATGCCCATGAATACCACATTACTCACCCGTTCTTGAAAATCCTCTTGGACAGTCAGGACTTGATCAACAATTTCCGCACGGGTAAGATTACGCTTGTAACCACCTTTCCCAGTTGCACAGAAATCACAAGCCATAGGACAACCAACTTGAGTAGAAACGCAGACTGTTAACCGTTTATCGCTGGGAATACCTACCGTTTCCACAATTTCCCCGTCAGTCAATTTGAGGAGATATTTGACGGTATCATCGGGGGCAACGGAGCGGTAATGTAGAGAAGAACGACCTATGGGAACATCTGCAACTTGCAAACGCCAATTTTTCGGAAATACAGAAATATCAGCGAGCGATCGCACGCCTTTATTATAGATCGAATCATGCAATTGTTTACCCCTGTATCCGGGTTGTCCCTGCTGCTGTACCCAAGCAGTTAACTCCGTTACCGAAGCACCAAGCAGGGGAGGGAGAAGTTCGGATTTTGAGGAGTTAGGTGAATCTACCTGAGATACAAGCGGCGTAGCAGACATAAGAAATTACACATTGATGCTAATTTCCTATTTTACTATTTTTATGGCTATTTTTCCAATTTTGTTTTTTGCACACCGAGACGCAGAGGGAGGAAGGGGTTAAGCAAGTTTTGACACTCTCACTGGCTTTAGCCGCTGAGATTCTTGGTTCAACGAGTCCACTTAGCTCAGATCCCTTGCAGTATCTAAACCAGAGGTGGTTCTCTCCCCAAGCGTTAACTTTCCCTCTGCCCGAAGGTAGTTGCATTACTGCAAATTTTGATTGAGTTTAAATTCTGTGTTGTCTAGCTCCCATGAAGATTTTACCTATTCGGAGGGCAGTCACTAGAACTATGGAATAGAACCCCATATCTTCAGTTGTCAAGGACCAGAAAAGCCGTTAGGCAGTTAGGTTTTTATACAGGTTGATTACCATTCCTGTTGTGAACAGTATAACACCATTGAGAGCGAAGATGACAAAACTTCGCGCACCTTAACCAATTTTCTATAAAAAGAAAGACTCTATGCGCTTTATTACCGCAGGATTCGCTTATATCTCAGGTCTAAAGACACTGAGCTTTACGCTTACCGGATGCTCTTGTAAGGTAATGATTGTAACTTCTGGTGGACAAAATAATCTTCCTGGGTAATAAGTTCCTAAGCCCCGATTTACATATAATTGATTATTGCCTACTTGATGTAAACCTTCTGACCATTCCCAGTGGCGTAATACAGAATGGGTTTTCCGTAAAAATGGTAATTTGCGGAGTATTTTTTTCGGGATTTTTTTGACTGTTTTTATATAGTAAATTACTGCTGGTCCCAAACCAGGAATTACGATTTGTCCCCCGTGACTATGACCTGATAATTGTAAATCTACTCGCCATTTTTTCAAACTTTCGGCTGTGTCTGGGTTATGGGATAAGACAATCCGAGGTGTAGTAGCATCGAGTTGATTCATAATTGGTTCGGGATTAAATTCTCGTGAATAAACATCTGCTAATCCCACTAGCGGTAATTCTTTTCCTACTGGGTAAGCAATTTGATTCCACAGCACATTAATATCTACTTTTGTTAAAGCTTCTATAATTTCTGATTTTGAATTGGGATAACAAATATCATGATTCCCAAGTACAGCATAAGTACCATAGCGACTTTCTAGTTTTTTTAGTCGTGATGCTAGTTGATGAATTGGTTTTGCTATTGTGTTAACGTAGTCACCAGTTAAAATGACTAAATCTGGTTTGGCTGCATTACTAATAGCAATTGCTTCTGTTAACATTTTTTCTGATAATAGACCATTATCATAGTGAAAATCTGACATTTGTACCAGCTTTAATCCTGCTAATGATAGAGGTAAGTTGGGGATTTTCACTATCAATTTTTCTGTACTTAAAGCTCCAGATAATAATCTGTGCATAATATTTTTTATAATAGGGAACAGGAAACAAGAAAATGTAGGTTGGGTTGAGGGACTCTTAACCCAACATTGTTATGCAAATACACACTGCTATATAAGTTAACAGAAGATTTTTATATTAGCTGTATCAAAAGAGTAATATATTTTAAAATTAGTTAAAATTTTTCAGCACAGCCTAATGAATAAACTTTCTAGAGATTCTGGTATAATTTACAGAATCTCTGGAGAACTGTTTAAAAGTTTATTTTTACGACTTTTCAGGAAACTAATCGCTCTTGTAGTTTCGCTACCATTTCCGCACGAGTAGAAACCTCTAATTTACGGAACATCCTTTTCAAGGCTTGCTTGACAGAATTTTGAGTAATCCATAATTTAACCGCAATTTCCCCATTAGTTAAACCTTGAGCTACTAATTTGGCAATTTCTAATTCCCGCGCTGTGAGGGGACAACTATCAGCAGATGCAAAGGTTTTTGGTGTTGCTTGGAGTGTGGCCATTTTTGCCGACAAATGCAGACAGACTGCACTTAAATCAGCTAAATCATTACTATCAAAAGGCTGACTTCCCGGGTCACGAGCAAAGTTTAAAGTCCCCACTAATTGACCATTACAAACTATGGGGCCAGTCATAACGTGTTCGTGACGAGAACAATAGTTTTTCCAGTCTTCTGGGGATAAAATTAATTGCTCATGGGTGGGAGCATGACGTTCCAAAACATAGCGCCCGACGGGATTAGCTTCTAAGCAGACTGCGGGAATTTCGGGAATTTCAATTTGAGTATTTAATTGGTCATCTAGGAGATCAATACCCCAATGTTGTACTGCAAAATGGTCGCCAATGGTATCCATGAGAGCTAGTTTTAATTCTTGCTCATTTTGGACGTTAGCGATCGCTTGAAAAATGGCGTGGAGAGTTTTAGCCATAAGTGTACCCATTTGGGGTCTATGCGAACCTTGATAATTACCTCTATGCTAATACCAGCAAAGATAAAAAGCTATTTTAACTTGTAACCAGAGGACAAGCACAATGACAGTTACTCAAATCTCAGCCCAAGAACTTTTCCAGGCTGCATATCAAAACCGTTATACTTGGGACGCAAATTTCCCTGGATATACCGCAGATATTACTTATAAGTATGATGACCAAGTGATCAAAGGTCAAGTGCGGATTGATGCCAATATGAAAGCTGAGGTTCTCAATGTGGAAGACGAAGCCGCTAAAAAAGCCATTCACGGACAAGCTTGGGAAATTGCTGTTCACCGCGTCCGTCGGTCGTTTGAACAAACTCACGGTGCAAATACTTTTAGGGCTGGTAACACTGACGCAACCGGCGCAGTAGAAATTTTTCTGGGTGGAAAGTCGGAAGGAGATAACTACAAAGTGCGTAACAATGAAGTTTGCCACGTTCACCGTTTAATTCACGGTACTTTTGTGACTATTGACACTTTCAGCAGTCATGACACTGGAGAAGGCTATCTTTCTCACACATACAATTCTGTATACAACGACCCCGAAACCGGCGCACAAAAGGGCGGTAAAAGCGATTTTACTGATGAGTATGAGAAAGTAGGCAATTATTACGTTCTCAACCGTCGGGAAATTCGCACGGAAATAGCAGAACGTATTTCTATTCAAGATTTCATCTTTTCTAACATTGAGTTGTTAGGTTAGATTCTTGAGTAGTTAAAAGTTTTACGGGATAGGTATTTTACCTATCCCTCTACAATTTGACTAACTAAACATCTATAGTTTTATCTGAATCGCTTTTAGAATAATTAATATTTCCGTCTAAATCTGCTTCTCCAAGATGATTTTTACCTGTTTTATCAAAAACTTCTAAATGAGCCGCTTTACCCTCATGAAAATTATCTACATACCAATAGCGTTCTGTATTTGATTCAAGATAAATAATTCTTCCTTGACATTTATTTGCTGTTTTTTTAAATCTTGTGGTATCTCGTAAAATTGTCTGTTTGTCCCTTGGAGGTTCTTCGCTATCTAAAGAATATTCTAATTGACTTAAATTTAGCTTATGTTCTAACCAACATTCCAGTGCTAATTTACTGTCTATACTATCTAAACATATCAGATTGATTTCATTATTATTTTTAATAATAGTAATTAGACAATTATTTTTAATATCAGGATGTTCCATTATAAAACTAGAATTTGGAAAATTAATTAGTAAATATTCACTGTTAGGACTTTTTAATTTTCGTTCTGTAACTTCAGCTAATGAAGTATCACTAACATTTTTATAATTATCATCACTAATTAAACAATCAAATAAATCTTCTGAAGAATGTAATTTTTCGGTACGCCATTCTTGGGGATTTGATTTATTAAAAACTATATTAATAAAAGCTGTTTTCAAAGATTTGTCTTTAAGTAGACTAAGACTGGTAGAAAATGTAGAATCTCTAATTGCTTCATAAATTTTAATTCTATCAATTTCTTCTTTGTAAAGCTTCTTATCTTGAATTTTTTCATTAATTAACAGAAAAATAGCAGTGAATGTTTTCACTGCATCCCGAAATTCTGCTTCGTTAAGATACTGACCCTGTAGAGACACCTCATTGATAAATATTTCCATTTTTTACATCCCGAAAAGTCGTGCAAAATCTTTATCCATTTGGTCAAAAAATCCTTCTGGCCATTCTTCAATTCCCCCATTGGGTTGTACAGGAATTTTCACAACTGGCTGTTCTGGATTTTGTTGAAAATATAATATACTTAAGTCTTCATGAGTAATAATATCATCAAGAACAGCGATTCGCAAGGCGTTTAAAATATGATCACTATGGGATTCAATAAAAACTTGTACACCACAACTACTCACTTTAGCTAAAAATTTAGCTAGTCGTGATTGTGCTTTGGGATGTAAATGTGCTTCGGGATTTTCGACTATTAATATTTCTCCTTCTTTAGCAATCAAACCTGAAACAACAATAGGTAAAATGTAACTATATCCAAATCCCACATTAGCTGGTCTAAAACGGTCTTTTGATGCGCTAGTATTAAATAAAAGTTCGAGTATATTACTTTGAGAACTGGGAACTTCAACTTTTGCACCATTAAATATTTCGTTAAGCCATTCTTCAGTTTGGGTAGCTAGTGTTTTTGCATCTTCACCTAAACATAGTTTTTCATTAACTAAATCATCTCTTTTTTTATAGAGTAAATTAACTGTAAATTCACCTTTTGCACCAACGTTGGGAAATTTATTGATGGTAGATTTTAAATAATATTCTTGAGGACCCAGACGGTCTGCGGAGATATAGTGAATATGACTAAAGTTTAAAGATTTATGTAACCACTCTGATGCTATTTTCTGATATATATTATCAATATTATCAACCATAAAATAATGTTGTTCAGGTATTAAATTATTTATAAGAGTACCTCCACTATATGAATTTGTATTATTATTTTTATCTATAATATTAATATTATAATGAACTATAAATTTGCTTAAAAAATTACTTAATCGAGGTTCATAA
The DNA here is from genome assembly GCA_017355425.1 of Dolichospermum sp. DET69. Taxonomy (NCBI): domain Bacteria; kingdom Bacillati; phylum Cyanobacteriota; class Cyanophyceae; order Nostocales; family Aphanizomenonaceae; genus Dolichospermum; species Dolichospermum sp. DET69. Next base: position 3,837,924 of record CP070233.1, on the reverse strand, counting down.
ACAGAAATTATTTTATATAAATCACTTTTATTAATATGCTCATCTTGCAAAAAATTTAATCCTAATTTATCGTAAAATTGAATTTTCTGAATTTTCCCTACCATGTCATCTTCTGAATTTTCACTCAAAAAGTATTTAGCATCTCCACTTATGTTGAATTTAGTATACTTACTAGGATTACTTGTATCATAAATTTCAACTAATTTATTGTAACAATATTGCAAAATAATGTCTTCATTTCTAGAATTGTTTATATTTCTAACGTCATTAAAACTATTTAAACTTACACAGCTACCATTCAACAAAATTTGATCAGTGTTTTCATTATGATCAATAGATTGTCGCATTAACAGCAAAGACTGAAGCAAAGTTGACTTACCACAGCCATTGATTCCTGTAAGCAGTGTTAATTGTCCTAATGAAAAAGAAGTTCTTTCTTTAAAGCATTTAAAATTTTCTAATTTAATTTGAGTTAGCATACCTATACATTTCCTAAAATTTCTTGTGCTAATTTAAATCTAATAATAACTTTCCTTCTACTATTTGTACCATATTTAACTGCATTCATATATTCTTTATTTTCTAGCAATTTATCAAAATTATCTTGAATAGATTTTTTATTATCTTCTAGGAATTGATCGTTATTTACAGAAAAGAAATAAGAAACAGATTCAAAAATAGCAATATTTATTTTTCCTCTACTTTTTCCTACTGGTAAACGGAAATTCTTATTTCCAAAAAACTCAAAAGTCAAATTCATTACGTCATTAAAATCTTTTTTTAAAGCATTTAATTCTTGAACTGACATCAAATTGATCTTTTTCATTGCATTTTCAACAAAATCACTTAAATCATTCTGATATTCTTTTTCATAATCAAAAATTCTAAACGCTAAATAGCGCAAAATAACTTCTCTATCTTTCATTCTTGTAGCGGATATTCCATAATCAATGGCTCTTTTGAAATAGTCTGTTTCTGATAATTCTTTGAGTAGTTGAGTAGATTTTCCCGAAAATATACAATTTCTAACTTCTTGACGTTCAAGTTTTGTACCACCAGTATTGATTCTATTAAAAATATCATAAACAACTTTAGCTGGTACAGAAGGTCTGATCAAATATAGATTAAGTTTTTTATCTTCTATTCTGGTTTGATAGTCACCAGGGAGTTTTTTGAGTCCTGAAAAATTATATCCATTCAAATCAGTTAAAGCTTCTAAACCTTTTAATTTAAATTCATCATTAACAAACTCATGTAAAGTTGATGTTCGTTGTAAACCATCTACAATAATATATTTACCTTCTACGGTTTGATTAACATACCAAGGAGGTAAGGGAAAGTTAAGAATAACTGATTCAATAAATTTACTTTTTTGTTCTGGTTTCCAAACGAGATTGCGTTGAAAATCAGGATCAATAATCAGTTTACCATTATCATATTTTCTCATTAACTCGAAAATTGTTTGTGGTTCTTCTCGAATGTCAATGTCTGCTGCATTTGGATGATAAGGATATAAACCTCCGTTATCATCTCTGTCTTCTTCAGCAGTATCTTCATCTTTCTCGATAACATCGCTATCTTGTAATTGATCATACATATTTGTGACTCCTTTTCTTATCTAAAGTGGTGGCTTTGCTTAGTTAGCAGATATTACTTATAAGTATGATGAACAAGTGATTAAAGATCAAGTTCAAATTCAAAAATAAAAATTATTTAGATCCCCGACTTCTTTAAGAAGTCGGGGATCTGATTTTAGGTTTATAATGTATAGGTAAAATCCTTCACTAACATACCAGGAACTAAACTACCTCCTAATTGTCGGCTTTCGTAAGTTCCCACTTCGGGAATAAATTCTTGGAAGTTGGTTAAATCTATGAGATTTTCTGTTCCCCAAAAGCGATAAAGACTTTCATCAAAACGCAGATTTTCAATAGGTGCGACAATTTCGCCATTTTCTACCCAAAAGCAAGCATAACGAGTCATACCTGTAATTCTGCCAGATGGGCGATCGCTCCAGTTCAAATAATGTAAATTAGAAACATATAATCCTGTATCTAAACTGGGTAAAATCTCTGCAAATGCCAAGTTACCAGGGCTAATTTCGGGAGAACGTAATGTTTCTGAACTATTCGCACCATTAGCGGGTTTATTATATTCTTTAGCTGTGCGAGAATTAACTAAGCTATTAATTAAAATACCTTTTTCAATTAAAGTTAATTCCGGTACAGCCATTTCTCCCAAATTATTAAATCTGGGAACTAAACCGCTTTGAAAGTTTTCTTTTAAAGTGAATTTTGGAGAAAGTTGTTTTTCTTGAAGTGATAAAGCCACTAAAGCACTATTACCTTGTTGAATATCTGCCTCACTGATAGCACCCCAGGAAAGCATAGCCAATAAATCAGCCACCGCAGCCGGAGCGAAATAAGTTTTATATTGTCCTTTTGGTAATTCTTTGACTGGACGAGATAGCATTTCTAATTGCTGTTTTCCATCATTTATTTTAGCTAGATAAGCAGCTTCATTCCATTCACTCCCAGCAAAAGTTCCTTTAACAGCTTGTCCTGATGCCATAAATAAGGAATAATCTAAATTAAAGGAATCAGTTGCAAACCAGTGTTTTTGTCCACTAGAATCACCATAACCTTTGATGACAATTCCTCCAGCATACATACCAGTAAAATCTAAATTATTCACAGGTTCGAGAATACTGGAAATTAATATTTCAGGAGTGAGTAATTTACTAGTATTTACTTCCCTACTGGTATTATTTCCTGATGGTAAAACTAAATAAGGATCAATTGGTAATAATGGTAATTCATCACGCAATTCTTGTAAAGCTGTATAAGCTAATTCCCAATCTATATCCCAATTTCCGGTAAAAGGAAACTGACGAGAACTACTGCGTTGATTAGCCATTAATGTAAGTTGAATCCCACCATCATCAACACAGCCAGTTTGTCTAACTTTGGCACAATTAAAGCGAGTAAATTGACTACTTTCGCTACTAAGTCTGACTGTGAAATATTCATTTTCTGCCTTTTTAATCAGCAGAGTTTCCACAAGTTGATTGAAAGTTTTTTCTAAAGTTGATAATTCTACTATTTTCATTTTTTAAATTGTTTCTGGATCAATATTTAGTTCTCGCAATTTTGCGGCTAAACGTTCTGCTTTTCTAGCTTCTCGTTCTGCTCTTTGATTTTCTTGTTCTGCTCTGTTAGCTTGTATTTCTGCTTTTCTAGCTTCCTGTTCCGCGCTTTCTTCAGGTGTCGGGACTAACTCCCCGGCTGGAGTAAAATACCTTAACAATCCTTGATGAATTCCTAAATATAAACCTAACTGTTCACTCCATAAATGTCCTTTTTCATTTAGTTCCAAAGGTTGATATTTATTATCTAATAAATGAAAACCTGCAAATTCTAATGTATAAGGGTCAAACCAAAAATAATCCGGTGTGCGAAAAGTATTTTGATAAAGTTGTTTTTTATATTCTCTATCAGTATTAGCTGTACTTGGGGAAAGAATTTCTAAAATGAAATTAGGATATTTACCATCTTCTTCCCACACTACCCAACTTTTACGGGTTTTGCGTTCAGTTTCCAAGACGACGAAAAAATCAGGACCCCGGAAATATTCTGATTTTTTCTGGTTAGGACTATAGTAAATACTAAGATTTCCCGCAGCATAGAAATCATATCTATCTTTCCACAACCATTTGAGACATTTAATTAAGAGCATAATCTGCTCTAGGTGCAGTTCTGATTCCACAGGAGGTTCGTCACTATATAAATCACTAGGAGGAAAGATGACATCTGCCCAGATGTTTTGTTGCAATTCTAATTCTTGAGCAATGATCATATTGATATGGCATCAAGTAGTTACTTGTTCATTGTAGCATTTATAGGAGGAGTCAGGAGTCAGGAGTTAGAAAGAAGGAAGAAAGCAGGAAAAATGTTATCAACCACCACCAAAAACCTCAACATTTGCAAATTCACAAATCGGTGAACCATGACCTACAGAAATGGCTTGATTTGGTTCTCCTTTACCACAGAAAGGTGTACCGTATATTTGCCAATTAGAATCATTACCAACTTTAATTAAACTATGCCAAAATTCTGGTGTGGTAGCACGATAGTTAGGATTACGAAGGGTTTTAGTAAGTTTACCGTTTTCAATTAGCTTGGCATATTCACAACCAAATTGAAATTTATAACGTTGATCATCTATTGACCAAGAACGGTTAGATTCCATGTAAATACCATGTTCTATTCCTGAGATAATTTCTTCAAAGCTGGCATTTCCTGGTTCTAAATTTAAGTTAGCCATTCTGTCTATGGGGGGACGATTCCAGGAACAAGCTCGCGCACAAGCAACACCGGGTAAATCTGCTCTAGCTTGACTTTCTAAGCTGCCTAAACCGCGTTGTAAAATGCCTTCTTTAATAACATATTCTTTGGTAGCTACTGCACCAGTATCATCAAAACTATAACTGGCAAATTCACCTGGTACTGTAGGATCAAAGGTGATGTTCATCAGCGGTGAACCATATTCTAATTTACCAAAATCATCTTTGGTAACAAAGCTGCCGCCGGCATAGTTGCGTTCATCTCCTAAAATGCGGTCAATTTCTAAAGGATGTCCGATACTTTCATGAATTTGTAGCATCATTTGATCTGGCGCTAAAACTAAATTAGTCCGAGTAGTTGGACATTCTTCCGCTGTTAATAATTCTAATGCCTGTTCACCAACTTTTTGAACTTGATGCCATAAATTATCGTGTTTGAACAGTTCCCAACCTCCTTGATAAGAGTTTGCATGAGCGCCGTTGTTGGTGCGTGGTTGGACGATTGCGCCGTCTTGAGCGATCGCTCCAAAATGATGACTAAGAGATAGAATATTTTGATATACTTCTGAACCGTTACTACTCACAAACCAAGTTTCTTTTTGATCTGTACCGACGGTGGCTGTAGTTTGAATGATTTTATCGTTAATTTTGAGTTGCTGACAAATCCGAATTAATAGATTGTTGATTTCTCCAGGACTAAAAGCGTTAAATGGTTCTAAAAATGGCGAGTTATATTCACCAACTACTTTGGGACGGGTATTTTCACTAAGGGGATATATCCACCATTTACTAGCGGCTAATGCTTGTTTGTAGGCGATTTCCGCAGCATTTTGTAAGCTAGAAACATCTAAGGAGTTGGTGGCTGCATAGCCTAAACAACCATCAACTATAACTTCTATCATTGCTCCCATATCCAATGATTTACCATTGCTTTGGGGTAAACCATCACGCACGGAATGATGGGTAGAAGTTGTTTTAACGGCTCTAATTCCTACCCAATCAGCAGGGATGTTTAAATGAGAAATTGCGTTTGTTAGTTCTTTCCACATGATATTAATTAAAAATTGAGCATTAAAAATTCAGTAGGGTGTGTTAGTGATAACGTAACACACCAAATTTTTGATAAAGGTGTCTTACAGATTTCATCTTAACGCACCCTACAATACTAGGGGGGGTAAATGAGCAATCGCACAGAAAGTTACGCTAAGACTGTAAGCCATACTGGATAAGCATTATGTCAATCAATATTTTTGGTAATTCTCAACGTACCAATTAACCCAAGGTTTATTTGATACAGCATTTCACAACGTAGCCATAAGGATTTCAGACTACAAAAATTGGAGGCGTTCAAATGGTACAGTTTTATTCATGTCAATCAGAATGTTACCAGAAGGTTGTCAAATCCTGATCGTAACTTTCGGAATCATTACTCATTTGACCCCTAATTCTGCATTAATTAATGTTTGAAACTCATCCAGTGAATTAACGCTGATGGTTTGTACAAGTAGTTGTTTTAAACTCGTTAAATTATCAATTTGCTGAATAGTTTTCATTAATTTTTCAGGTAAAGTACCAAATTTTATAGAAACTGTAAGTTAAACGACTAGTATTGTCTGCATTTAATCAATTGCTAAATATCAAAGTAATAATTTTTGAACTTTAGTAGTTTGTTATGGTTATCTCTGACTCCCTCGTAATAGAAGAAATCAGAGATATGATATCATTGATTTTGCTGTAATTCTGCATCAATTAACTTTTGAAATTCCTCCAATGAGGGAACACTAATACTCGACAAAAGTAGATTTTCCAGAATAAGCATATCATCAATTTTTGTGATAGAATTGCTCATCAATTCTGGAACATCATCAAATCTATTAGCTAGAATTTTGATAATATTGTCTTGGCAGTTTTTTCTAGCTCCTTTGATTTCACCTTTTGCTTCTGCAAATTCTTCAATAGTGCTGAGGAAAGGCATATTTAACTCCTTTTCATAAGACCTCGCGGTATGCGGGAAACTCAGTCCCTTTAGGGCTGAGAGTAGGCTGTTGACTTTGAACCCTTTACCCCATAAGGCTTCATGCAAAAAATATGTCGTGTGTTCTTGCGGGAAAACGGCTGTTGCAGTGGTTTTCCCACAAACAAAAAATAACACGAATAATTTTCTGAAAAATCCCTCAAAAACACACAAAGTCAACAGCCTAGGCTGAGAGGGAAACGACTCAAGCGGTTTTAACCGTCTTGAATATTTTTTCATTACCGCCTTGGAGTCGGGAAATTAGGGGTACTTTTGTGATGTACTTTCAACGGGACAATTACCGATTCAAATTTTCCAACTCTGTACGCATAATGTTTTGCTCCGAAGAGCCTCCCATTTCTGGGGTAATGTTAGCTTCGACCAGTTATAAGAGCTTGTTAGGCTTGCAACACTGTTCCAGTGACCTTAGAACTGTTTAATCACAAGCGACAGATCGGGGAACTAGCTTCGCATTCCAAGGTGTCGTGACTCAAATAACGGCTACCCTTAGACTATGCTCAGGGTGGTCTGGTCAGTACAGCTTGTTTGATTTCTCTTGCAAGCTCAGTCCCTTTAGGGCTGGGTTACTGACACTGTTCTAATTTATCCTTAAACTCTAATTGCAATGGTGGTGGTAACGTCATCATTTTATCAATGAACTTGACTAAATTAATAATGTCGAATTTAGTTAAGCCTTTTTGATACAATGGTCTGACTAAGTTCCATTTCCATTGTTCTCTTTGCGTTAAGTCCTTAGTAGTGACTTTGGTTTTCAGATGTGCCATTATTATTATAGCAAACAGATTGTTACTTGCAGCTAGTTCTGACCATTGATAGTCTAGGAGTTTCACTGTACTGAATTTGATTTTAACTTTACTATCTCCTAAACCATATTCATAACTATTCGGTCGCCAACTTTTGTTTTCATCTCCTAATATTGCTAAACTTATTACTGGTTTATTAAATAAATCAAATGAACGATAATTATAGATAAACATTCTTTGAGGAAACTGTTTATCATATTGACTTTGGACTTCTATATGAATCAAAATCCAAATTATTTTATTATTCAATAACCAGACTTGAAACAATTTATCCGCATAACGTTTTTCTGTTTGACTAGATGCAGTAATTTGTTCTAGTTCTTTATCTAAAGAAATAGGGGGTTTGCTCCAGTCAATTTGTTCGTATATTTTTGGATAAAAGAATTGTAAAAATGATTCAAAATATTGTCCTATGGCTTCTTTCCATGTTTGATCATAGTTCGCTGTTACCTCTGTCATGTTTGCCTCTGTTTTAGAATTTATTATGAATGTAGAGCCGAGAATCCCTACCCATGGAACGTCTCTACAAGGGTTTTAGGTCACGCATATTTAATTAATGGTGGGATGCCAGAGTGTGCCACCTCCTTTTGTATCAATTAAGTCAAAACCTTTTGCTTTTATTTCATCACGAATACGGTCAGATTCGGCAAAATTCTTTGCGTTTCTTGCTTCTTGTCTTTGTTGAATTAGAGCTTCAATTTCTGCATTACTTATACCATCCTGTGTAGGAGTTTTTGTTTCTGGTTGGGCGGTTAAACCCAAAACATCTGCTAATGTAATTAATGTTCGCCATTTTTGCTGTAATTCATGGGCTGGAGTTTCTGTTTTTCCTTGATGTACAATAATATTCCCTTCTCGAATTAGTTCTTTAGCTAATTCAAAAATTACTGTTAACCCACCAGGGAAATTAAAGTCATCATTAACGGCTTCTTTGAATTTATCAATGTAGCTATGAGAAATTAAATTAGTTTCAGTTCCCAATTGTTGATTATGGTGATAGCCGAAAAGTAATCCTTCTTTGATAGTATGCCAGCCATTTGTTGCTGCTAATATAGCATCATCGGTAAAATCTATGGGTTTACGATATTGTGCCATCATCACAAATAATCTTACCGCCATTGGGTCTACACCCCGATCTAACAATTGGCGAATGGTGATAAAATTACCCAAGGATTTGGACATTTTTTCCCCATCAACTTTTACCATGCCATTGTGTAACCAATAATTTGCTAAAGGTTTTCCTGTAACGGCTTCCGATTGGGCAATTTCGTTTTCGTGGTGGGGGAAAATTAAGTCAGCACCACCAGCATGAATATCTATAGTATCACCCAAGCGATCGCGCACCATCGCCGAGCATTCAATATGCCATCCAGGGCGACCTTTTCCCCAAGGAGACTCCCACGCAGGTTCACCGGGTTTTGCAGCCTTCCACAGGGCAAAATCAAAGGGATATCGCTTCTTTTGATATTCTGCATCTTCGATATTTACCCGTTCACTTGCGCCGGCTTGCATATCCTCTAATTTACGTCCTGAAAGTTTGCCATATTCCTCAAAATTCTGTACAGAATAATACACATCACCATCAGCAGGATAAGCAAATCCTTTATGTTCTAAATCGTGAATTAATCTTTGAATACCATTGATGGTATGTGTAGCGCGGGGATATTCGTCAGCTTCTTTAATTCCCAACCGCGACATATCCTCAAAATATGCTTGAATGTAGCGTTCTGCAACCTCTTCCATTGAAGAATTTTCTTCTCTGGCACGTTTAAGAATTTTATCATCAATATCAGTAAAATTCTGGATATAACGCACATCATAACCAATAAATTGCAGGTAACGACGGACTACATCCCAAACAATGCACGTTCTCGCATGACCCAAATGGCAGTAATCATAAACCGTCATGCCACAGCAATACATTTTCACCTTTCCAGGTTCGACGGTGGTAAATTGTTCTTGACGACGGCTGAGAGTATTGTAAATAGATAGGGTCATAACAGAGTAATGCGGGAATCTGACGATAAACAATGATAACGCAAGTTGATGACAATGGCGTAATTGAATATTTTAGTAGCTAATAATTGGCTATAATTATGGTTATTAACACTAACAGATAGAGGTAAAGTATGATTCAAACATTACCGAAGACTAAATCAGTAACTTTTGAAGAATTTGTGCAATGGAAGCCAGAGGGAAAGTATTATGAATTACATAATGGAGTAATTATTGAAATGAATCAACCTTTAGGAGATCATGAAGATATTAGTAGTTTTTTGGCTGAGATAGCTACGGCGGAATATCTGCGCTTAAATTTACCCTACCGTATTCCTAAAACGGTTTTAGTAAAACAACCTGAAAATGAATCAGCTTACTCACCAGATGTCTTGATACTAAATCGTTCTAATTTAATCAATGAGCCATTATGGAAAAAACAAGCTACAGTTACTCAAGCAGCATCAATTCCCTTAGTGATTGAAGTTGTTAGTAGCAATTGGCGTGTTGATTACTTAACAAAAGTCAAAGACTATGAAGAAATTGGGATTCCTGAATATTGGATTATTGATTATTTAGCTTTAGGTGGAACTCCCTATATAGGAAATCCTAAACAACCAACTATTTCTATTTATGATTTAATCAATGGAGAATATCAAGTTAGACAATTTCGAGAAAATGAAACTATAGTATCACCAACTTTTCCAGAATTGACCTTAACTGCTAACCAAATTTTTCAAGCTGGTATGTAAATATGTTACTGTCAGAGGGAACAGGGAATAGGCACACCGGAACAGGAAAAACTCATGTTTAAAAACATGAGATTGAAATAATGACACTGTTTTTTTCGGGCTACGCATTTTGTAAAAATATCTTTTTTTTGACTGAAGCTCTAAACTCAAAACTAAAGTTTCTTATCTGTTCCCTGTTCCCTGTTCCCTGTTCCCTGTTCCCTTCTTTTGTCATGTCGAGTGACCAAAATCAAGATAAAATTTAAAATACACCAAAATCCTCCTTTATGACTATGCAAACAACTGTTAGTTCCGAATCTCAGACAATGGAAGTTGCCAAACAAGGTTTACCAGTAACTATTATTACAGGTTTTTTAGGTAGTGGTAAGACGACTTTACTTAACCATATTCTCACAAATCAGCAAGGTGTAAAAACTGCGGTTTTAGTGAATGAATTTGGTGAAATTGGCATTGATAATGAATTAGTTGTTTCCACTGATGAAAACATGGTGGAATTAAGTAATGGCTGTATTTGCTGCACCATTAATAATGACTTAGTTGATGCTGTTTACAAGGTTTTAGAACGGGAAGAAAAGCTAGATTATCTAGTTGTAGAAACCACTGGTTTAGCAGATCCTTTACCTGTAGCCATGACATTTTTGGGTTCAGAATTGCGAGATTTAACCAGGTTAGATTCTATTATTACTGTAGTTGATGCGGCAAACTATAGTTTGGATTTATTCAATTCTGAAGCAGCTTTGAGTCAAATTACTTATGGTGATGTAATTATTCTCAATAAGACTGATTTGGTTGATGAAACCACTTTGCAAGAATTAGAGAAAAAAATCAACAATATCAAAGAAGGTTCTAGAATTATTCGGACAACAAAATCACAAGTTCCCCTCCCTTTAATTCTCAGTGTCGGTTTGTTTCAATCTGATAAATATTTTGATTCTCACGCAGAAGAACATCATGATCATGATGATTCTGGACATGAACATCATGACGACCATGATCATTCTACCTGTGGCCATGACCACCATGATCATGAACATCATCACCATTCTGACCACTTAGAAAATGATGGTTTTATCTCTATTTCTTTCCAAAGTGAAAAACCTTTTTCCATTAGAAAGTTTCAACATTTCCTAGATAACCAATTACCCACAAATGTTTTCCGTGCTAAGGGAATTATGTGGTTTGATGAAAGTCCTCAACGGCATATTTTCCATCTTTGCGGTAAACGCTTCACTATTGATGATGATCAATGGAAAGGTGAAAAGAAAAATCAGTTAGTGTTAATTGGTCAAAATCTGGATACCGAAACCTTACTTCAGCAGTTAGAAAACTGTATTTGTCTTCCTTCTATTAGTAGAGGTAAAGGATTTGGGAAGTAGTAATTAAATAATATCCAGAACCCCGACTTCTTGAAGAATTCGGGGTTCTTGTTTTTTGTCAATGCTATAATACAGCAGATTTCGCTCTAATGAGGTACAAACTTGAATTATAAAACTCTTGTAGTGCGGGCATCTTGCCCGCTGGATATGTACCTCATAACACCGGAAAGTGCTGTATAAGGAATTTTATTGGTAATCCTAAACAACCGACAATCTCTGTTTGTAATTTAATTGATCAAGAATATCAAATTAGCAAGTTTCGAGATCATGAACGGATTATTTCCCAAAATTTTCCTGAATTAGATCTTACTGCAAATCAGATTTTTAAAGCTTATATATAATAAAATCATAATTTATTAATAAATTTTTCTATGACATACTCCCTGAGAACAGATTGCAAACTGTACATACCCGCTTTTTTCTCTATTAAAGATCGTGAATATAGCCTCTCTATTGCTTGTAAAAGTTGGGATATAGAAACATTAGGTAATATATTTTGATTTTGCGCCAAACCCGTAAGGTTTATTAATCGCTGGTCAGTGGACAGACAGTACATAATTTGCCATTCTAGAACCGAGAGGGGATTTAACTGTTGTTCCAGTAAGCTGTTTATATAATTACTGACTAATAATGTATTTTGTTTGAGGAATTCTTCAATATTACCATCAAATAAGTCAATAATAATATTAACAACAATTTTAATTTTCAAGGGATTATGACCATAAGAATGGGATAATTCATACTTGTGTTGATCCGTTCCCAATAGCCGCCTTGATTGTAGCAGAGAAAAAGCTATTTCTGATGAACCAGTCAACCTCAAAGAACGGAATGATAATGACCACCCCTCTAATTCAGTGAGTTCAACAGGTTTGTCTCGACTGGTAAAAATTAAATTGCTTTGATGTTTCGTGTCTGCAATGATCCGGATTAACTGAATATATTTGATATAATCAACATCCAAAACCGTATCTAGATTATCCCAAATAATGAGACATCGGTGTTCATACAGATAATATATCAGCTGATTGATATTGGGTGTACTTTCCCGACGATGGGAAATAAAGGAAAGCATCTCGGTGATCATACTATCAAAAGATGGGACTGTTGGCACTGAACGCCAAAAAACGTAATCAAACTGATCCTGAATTTGTTTTGTCAGTTGGGTAGCCAAAGTTGTTTTACCAACTCCATCCATACCAAATAATCCTACTAAGTGACAGCCATCTTCCAAAATCCATGATTCTAGTTGTGTCAGTTCTTGGCTGCGGCCATAAAATGCTGAAATATCAATCGCTGTTCCCCAGTCTTGATTTGATATCTTTGTTTGTTTTTTACGTATTTCTCCGTACAAGTATAGAGGATTAGATACTATTTTAGTATTTGAAATACTGATTTTTTGCCAATCTAGACTTAATCTCCGACATAGTTCTTCAAAGGTTGCACAATCAACGGGTTTACCATTCAGGAAGTTGCTAACTGTAGTTAAGCATAATCCTGCATCATCAGCTAAAGCTCTTTGAGTCCGATAGCCTTGCTGTATAATTTTTGACTTAATTTCATTAATATAGTTATGATGAATTCTCAGTGACCTAGGCATAAGTAATTTCAAAATATAAAGAGTGCGTATCTAAAAAATCAAGTCTTTATTCGGTATTTTACTAAATTTGCAGAAATTATGGCTTTAATTTTTTCAAAATTAATTAGTCATTACAATCTATCTTTAGATAGATGACAAAAGTTTTAACCTAGTAAATTTTGTTATTTTATACAATAATCAAGTATGCGTAATTTAAAACCTTTATAGGAATGTTCCATCTGTAGGGGGCAGAGAAGAGGATGGCAAATTGGCAAGCTTTACCTAAAATAATTGATTAGCTTATGCAAACATCTTGGGTTTGCGCTATGTGTGTATTTCTCAAAACAGTCATAGAAATTATCTAAGTCAGTCATAACTTAGTATTTTCCGGTACAGAACCCGGTCATTTGTGGAGTAGATTAAAAAAATAAGGATCGAAAAATATACAGGGTTCAAAGTTATAGTTATGGCAGAATCTACCAAATCCGTTGTTTTCGTTGATCCCAACGTTGCAGATTATAGAAATATAGTTGATAGCGTTAAACCTGGTACACTGTTGTTTCTTCTCAGTGCCAACCAAGACGGTATTCAGCAAATTACTCAGAATTTATCAGGACTTACAAACATTGATAGCCTTCAGATTATTTCTCAAGGGTCAGAAGGCAGTTTGTCACTTGGTTCAACCGTCCTCAACTCCTCAAACCTCAGCAGTTACACATCACAATTGCAGCAGTGGGGTCAATCTCTCACCGCCACAGGAGACATTCTGTTGTATGCTTCCAATGTTGCTCAGGGTTCAGCAGGTAAAACTTTTGTCCAGCAAATTAGTCAGTTGACCGGGGCAGATGTAGCTGCATCTGATGACTTGACTGGGAATATTACATCAGGTGGAGACTGGGTGTTAGAATACACTACTGGATTGATTGAAGCATCTCCAGCACTAGAAATTGCATCTATCACCTCGAACGGAAATAGTCAAGATACCGTAGGAAAATATCCAACTCCGAAACCAGCTTATGCCAGTAATAAACTGATTGTTAAATTCAATGACACAATCAATATCGCCCAAGCCAATGAGATTAAAAACACCTTGGGAGTGGTCAAGACAGAGACCATTAAGCTGACAGGGGCTCAAATATGGACGTTATCTGGAAAAACCTCTGTAGAAACTGCCATAGCTACACATAGAAATAGTTCCACATTCAAGTACATCGAGCCAGATTATATTGTCACCAAAGCAGTTACAATCCCCAATGACCCAGGGTTTGGTCAACTATGGGGACTAAATAACACAGGTCAAAATGGCGGTACTCCAGACGCAGATATTGATGCTCCTGAAGCCTGGGATATCCAAAAAGGCAATCCCAACCTGGTCATAGGAGTGATTGATACAGGAGTTGATTATAACCACCCTGATCTAGTAGGCAATATTTGGACTAATCCAGGAGAAATCGCCGGCGATGGCATAGATAACGATAATAACGGCTACATTGATGACATTCGCGGCTGGGACTTTGCCTATAATGACAACAACCCCAGTGATGTGGACGGACATGGTACCCACGTTTCTGGAACCATTGCTGGTAAAGGGAATAACGGCGTTGGTGTGACCGGGGTGGCCTGGAATGCCAAGATTATGCCTCTGAAGTTTTTAGCCGATGATGGTTTCGGTTCTACTTCCAATGCCATAAAAGCAATTGACTATGCCACAGCCAAGGGCGTGAAAATAACCAACAACTCCTGGGGAGGTGGACCCAGTGAACAAGCTTTGTATAATGCCATTAATGCAGCAGGTCAAGCTGGGGCTTTATTTATTGCGGCAGCGGGTAATGACTCTATTGACACTGACACATCACCCCACTATCCCTCCAGCTATAACCTAGCCAATATTATCTCTGTTGCTTCCACCACAAACACTGATAGCCTGTCTTGGTTCTCCAACTATGGATTGACCAGTGTGGACTTAGGCGCACCAGGTTCAGGCATTTATAGCACCCTGCCTAACAACAGTTATGGAACTTATTCTGGGACATCAATGGCCAGTCCCCACGTTGCCGGGGCTGCGGCTTTAGTCTGGTCTCAAAATCCGACTTGGACCGCACAGCAGGTTAAGAATACCTTGATGAACACCGGTGACCCAATTGCTGCCCTAGCAGGGAAAACGGTTTCTGGAAAACGCCTCAATGTTTTTAATGCTTTGGCGGCAGCTAACTTACCTTCTGTAACTGTCAGTGTCAGTCCTGCCACTGTTCAAGAAGACGGTGCGACTAACTTGGTTTATACCTTTACTCGCACCAATTTAAACCTAAGTTCTCCCCTGACCGTTAACTTCGGGGCGAGTGGCATAGCAAACGCCGCCCCGGTGGGAAGCGACCCAGCAGACTATAATCTCTTAACCAATGGCAGTGTTACCTTTAATCCGACGACGAAACTGGGAACTGTCACCTTTGCTGCTAATGCCACAACAGCAACGGTTGCGGTTGATCCGATTGCTGATACCGTACAGGAAAATAACGAATCAGTTATTTTAACTGTCAATTCTGGGACAGGCTACATTGGTGATGCTCCTAATACAGCAACGGGAACTATTATTTCTGAGGAAGGATTTACTACTTACTTCTCGGATGATTTTGCTAATAACACGAAGGGTTGGACTCTGGGGACAGAATGGCAAATCGGTGCGGCCAAGACTTCTACGGGTCAGGTTTTTGGGAACCCTGATCCTGGAACGGACAATACTCCCACTGCCGATAATGGTGTAGCCGGAGTAGTGATTGGTGGAAATGCCTCCGCAGCCTTGCACGACTTCTATTATTTAACCAGTCCGGTTATCAACACCAGCACCGCTAATAAGTTGTTCTTTGAATTTGCCCGTTGGCTCAATAGTGACTACACGCCCTATATGCAGAACAAAGTTGAGATATTCAACGGTTCTAGCTGGGTCAATCTTTTGCCTAGCAATTTCAACGATTACCCAGGAGTCCAAGATAACGCTTGGACCCCTCAACAATTTGATATTAGTGCCTACAAGAGTGCCTCAACTCAAATTCGTTTCGGGTTCAATGTTGGTAGCGCTGGTGTATTTACAGTAAGTTCTTGGAACGTTGATGACGTTAAAATCTATGGTGATGGTGGGAGTACCTTACCTGTAATCACCGTTGCTGCCACAGATGCAGATGCTGCCGAAACCCTACTAGGAACAACACCAAATCCCGGACAATACACATTAACCCGGACTGGTGATGTCACTGGTAGCTTAACAGTTAACGTTGCCTTGACCGGAACAGCCACCAATGGCACAGATTACACAACCATTCCTAATACTGTTACCTTTGCCGCAGGTTCTAGCACAGCCTTAGTTGACCTGAACGTCACTGATGACACCCTTGTAGAAGCAGCAGAAACTGCCATCCTCACCGTCACATCAGGAACAGGCTACACAGTTGGAACTGCTGCTAGTGCCACAGTCAATATTGCTGATAATGATTTACCCGTTATTATTGACGTGAGCGCTAACCAAACGGTAGTCGAAGGCATCACCAGTCCCCAAAATGTCACTTATACTGTTACTTTGTTTGGTGACAGCACTGAAACCGTTACTGTTCAATATGCCACTGTTAATAATACGGCTATAGCAGGGTCGGACTATACTACCACTAACGGAACTCTCACCTTTGCTCCTGGTGTTACCAATCAAGACATCATTATTCCCATTCTCAATGACTCCCTTAACGAAGCACAGGAAACCTTTAATCTTACCCTGTCTTCTCCTACCAATGCCCAATTGGGTACAGCAACTGTAACTACAACTATAACCGATACCCTCACATCTGCCGTTACTACCACCCTAGCAACGAATGTAGAAAACCTCACCCTGACAGGAATAACAGCAATTAACGGTACTGGTAATGCCGGCAATAACGTCCTTATCGGTAACAGTGCTAATAACAGCCTCACAGGTAACGCCGGTAATGATACTCTCAATGGTGGCGCAGGTAATGACACTCTTAACGGTGGTGCAGGTAATGATATCTTATTTGGTGGTGCTGGTAATGATATCCTCACCGGGGGGCTTCAAAAGGATACTCTAACTGGAGGGTTGGGAGTAGACCGTTTTGACTACCGCGTTTTAACTGATTCTCTTCTGAGTGACTTTGATGTCGTTACCGGACTCAATGCTAATGCTAGTAATGATTTATTCCTTGTTTCCACTGCTCGCAGCGTATTTTCTAATGTCGGATCTGTGGCAACACTTGATACAGCCGGGATTGCAGCTAAGTTAACTGCTGCTGCTTTTACAGTTAATTCTGCGGCTCAATTTACCTTTGGTAGCCGTACCTTTGTCGCTATTAACAACGCTACCGCAGGATTTAGTGCCACTACCGATGCCATCATTGAGGTGACAGGTTTAACTGGTACTTTAGGACTCGGTAACTTTACTACTACCTTAGTGTAGCTTCTGGTATCATGTAGATGAACGACGTTGTAGAGATGTTTCATGAAACGTCTCTACAACAGGTAATCCTGATATCACCCTCAGTGTTAGTGATTTCAGCTTGCTTGTTTAGGAGACAACGACCGAAATTAAATGTGCGCTATCTAGAACATTTGTAGAGACTTGTAGAGACTTGTAGAGACTTTTTATGTAACGTCTCTACATCAAAAATAATTCCGTTGATTTTTCTATCTAAGGAATATGAACTTGTTGACACTCCCCGGTCTAAAGACGCGGGGATTCTACATTCACAGACTCGCCGTTAGACGACAGGTTTACACCAATCGCCCAAGAGGGCAAATCTCCTGTAGCGTAGCTGACCGTATCCCTACCGTAGTTAATCCTAATTTTAGGATATTGATACTGGCATTAATATCTCTATCTTCCACGAATCCACAATGATGACAATTATGGGTTCTGGTTGACAGGGATTTTTTCACTTCTTGACCACAATTAGCACAATTTTGAGAAGTATTACGGGGAGGGACGGCAACCGTTATTTTCCCATATTTATGCCCAAAATATTCTAACCATTGCCGAAAAGTTGCCCAGCCAGCATCAGAAATTGATTTAGCTAAATGTCGGTTTCTTACCATGCCTTTAATATTTAAGTCTTCATAAGCTACCAAATCGTTAGATTGGATCACGGAATATGCTAATCTCTTGCAATATTCTTTTCGCTGCCTACTTACTCTTAAATGTTTACGGGCATACCTATTTTTAGCTTTTAAATAGTTCTTGGATTGTGGTTGTTTAGCTTTTTTCTTGTTTCTGTCAAACTTCTTGGATTTTTTGCGATTAGCTCGACTTAACTGCTTCTCTGATTTTCTATAGAATTGTGGGGCAGGTTCTACATTACCTTTTGAATCGGCAATAAAGTATTTTAACCCCACATCTAAGCCAACTATTTGATTCGTTGGTTGAGATTCGATTCTAATCTTGACATCAATTGCAAATTGAGCATAATATCCATCAGCCCGACGGACTAAACGAACTCGCTTAATTTGCTTGATGTCATAGAAATTAAGATCATAAGTACCTTTTAATTTCAGAGTACCTATACCTTTTTTATCAGAAAAAGTAATTGCTTTTCTGGTTTCAGATAACTTCCAGCCGCTAACCTTATATTCAACTGAGCGGCAATTCTTTTTGAATTTCGGAAATCCCTTTTTACCCTGGTAGAGTCGAGGAGGGATATTATTCCCTGCCCCTCTCTGTTAAATCTGGGCGTGCAACTTTCACTGCACCCAGCTTCCGATGTTCTTAGCTTTCGCTTTTGCTCATGTGAATATAATCGTGGCAGCTTTCATGAATTGCTAGAAGGTTTTTAGGTTTACCATTCTTATGGTTTCCATCTATATGATGAAAATGTACCTTCTCATCACTGAGCATTTTTAGACCACAATGACCACATTTATGGCTTTGCCGTTTGAGGGCTTTAGAGGTATTGTTGTTATAGAGCTTGCTATTACGTTCGCTCCAATAACTTAAATCTCCGTCATAAGGTGATTTCTCACCTTTGACATTGATGTGTTTGTTTTCGGAGTAAGGGACTGCTGGAAAAGCCTTATCTAGTAATTGCTTACTGGTATAGCGATTCTGTTTAGTTTCCTTGTTGAATACCCTAAATGCTCTGTTTTGGATGTGAAATAACGAGTTTCTTGACCCGTCCATCTTGCAGAAGCGGTGGTAATTCCTCCAGCCTCTAACTACGGGGGCTAATTTTTCAGCCTTTGTGGTAGAACCATAATTCGAGTTGTTGACGATGTATTTTACTTTCTTGCGAAAAGATTTAAAGTTGTCCGCAGATGGAACGCATCTAAACTTCCCGTTTTTCTGGACTTTAAAATGCCAGCCGAGGAAATCAAACCCATCTGTCGCGGCGGTTAGCTTTGTCTTTTTCTCGCTGACTTTCATTCCCCGCTCTGCTAGGAACTGACTGATTTTGTCAAGTATTTCTGTGGCATCGTCTTGAGGTCTAAGTATTATTACCATGTCATCCGCATAACGGATTGATGGTTCTTTTATTGACCCTCCGGCATCTTTATATGTATGGATACTTTCGATACCGTTTAAGGCGATGTTCGCTAATAGTGGACTTACCACGCCACCTTGAGGTGTTCCTTGTTCGGGGAACTCTGGATTAACTCCGGCTTTGAGACATCGGAAGATTCCTTGTCTTATGCTATAAGGAGCGATGAGTCTCTCCATAATGGCGGTGTGGTTTATCCTGTCAAAGCATTTTTCAATATCGAGTTCTATAACTCGTTTATCTATTCCGTTGCTGGTTGAGCGTAAGTTGTCGAACAGGATTTTCTGTGCGTCATGCGCTGACCGTCCAGTCCTAAACCCGTAACTCCTGGCGTGGAAGGTTGCCTCGTGTGCTGGTTCTAATGCGTATTTGATAAGGCATTGATAAGCCCTATCAGCAATAGTAGGGATTTTCAGCATCCTGGTAGTACCGTCCTTTTTGGGGATGGGTATTTCTCTTAGCCCCTGGTGTTTCCAGTTGCTAACAGATGCTTTTAGCAGTTCATTAAGCTCGAAGCGTTCCTTAAAGGTAAGGGACTTTTTGCCATCAATTCCTGCGGTCTTTTTCCCAGCGTTTAGCTGTGATACTTGACGGATAGCCAATAATCTTGCTGCGGTTGACTTCAGAATCAGCTTTTGTAAGGACTTCGCTTTAAGCTTGTCGCCAACTTGAACCGCTTTGTACACTCGTTTTTGTAGGCGGAATAAGTTGCGGCGGAATTTCTTCCAGGGCAACGTCTTCCAAGATTCACTAGAGTTGTCTCTGTGTCCAATCATGCTCTGCTCCAATTTGTGTATTCTGAACACCTCAGACCAATTACGGTCTGTCCTACCCGAATTGGGGGGATTCCGCTGCTCGTCCAGCCTACTTGGGGTTCGACCGCCCTCAGACCCTCAACTCGTTTTTATTCGTTCCCTCGGTTGATTGATAGTTCCGTTAGGTGTAGCCAATTCAACCACTGGAATCCCTAGACTCTTACCGCTATTAAGTTAAAAATGCGGCGGGAATTATCTCCAATGAAGTCAGGTTTTTGATGTTGTGTCCTGCTCAAAAGTAGGTTGCTTTTCTAGGCTCTGTTTCACCGTGGGAACTCCCCGTTAGCACCAGTGTCACCCCACAACGGATGTCTGGTTGCGCCCTGTTCCTAGCTTCGACCTCCCGAAACCGAGTCGGGTCATCGTAGGCAGATAGGGAGTCATACCTGAGTCTGGTAGATGGGACTTTCACCCATATCAGACCGAGAGTTCAACCTTCTTCTATTGCTAGATTGGGTTGGTTAGCTTATGTACGGGCTGGATACCGTGATTCAACTAACAACGAATCGCACTAACTTTCTTTTTACAATTGTCGTAAAACCGAGCTATTGCACTCCAAGAACGCTCCGCAGCAGATTGTCTAGCCATTGAATTAAGTTCATCAGCGAAAGGAAATTCAGATGCCAAAATCGCGCAATATTTATTGAGATCATATTTCGTCGCACCTTTATTGTCCATCCAATATCTTAAACATTTATTTTGGATGAATTGAGATGCACGAATAGCCTCATCTATTGCGCGATACTGCGTTCCTAATAGTGTTATAATGTTCACAACAGGAATGGTAATCAACCTGTATAAAAACCTAACTGCCTAACGGCTTTTCTGGTCCTTGACAATTGAAGATATGGGGTTCTATTCCATAGTTCTAGTGACTACCCTCCGAATAGGTAAAATCTTCATGGGAGCTAGACAACACAGAATTTAAACTCAAGCAAAATTTGCAGCAATGCGACTACCTTCGGGCAGAGGGAAAGTTAACGCTTGGGGAGAGAACCACCTCTGGTTTAGATACTGCAAGGGATCTGAGCTAAGTGGACTCGTTGAACCAAGAATCTCAGCGGCTAAAGCCAGTGAGAGTGTCAAAATCTCACAGAATAGCGCGATAGCCTCACCCTTAATATCAACCCAAAACCGCTAAAATAGTACCAAATCAGAAAAATGGCAAAATCTGGATATGACCACAGCTACACCTGTAAAAACTGAATACGAAGCGATTATTGGCTTAGAAACCCATTGTCAGCTCAGTACCAACACCAAAATTTTCTCCAACAGTTCTACTGCTTTTGGTGCTGACCCCAATACTAACATTGACCCAGTTTGTATGGGTTTACCAGGAGTTTTACCCGTACTGAACGCCAAAGTTCTCGAATACGCCGTGAAAACTGGTTTGGCGCTAAATTGTCAAATCGCTCGGTATAGTAAATTTGACCGCAAACAATATTTTTATCCTGATTTACCCAAAAATTACCAAATTTCGCAATATGATTTACCCATAGCCGAACATGGTTGGATAGAAATTGAATTGGTAGATGATGCAGGAAACCCCAATCGTAAACGGATTGGCATTACCCGCTTACACATGGAAGAGGATGCAGGAAAACTCGTACACGCAGGTAGTGATAGACTTTCTGGTTCTACCTATTCGCTTGTAGATTACAACCGCGCTGGTATTCCCTTGGTGGAAATTGTTTCTGAACCTGATTTGCGAACAGGACAAGAAGCCGCAGAATATGCTCAAGAAATACGCCGGATTGTCCGTTATCTTGGCGTTAGTGATGGAAATATGCAAGAAGGTTCTCTGCGTTGTGATGTGAATATTTCTGTGCGTCCAGTGGGACGAGAGCAATTTGGCACTAAGGTAGAAATTAAGAATATGAACTCCT
The DNA here is from genome assembly GCA_017355425.1 of Dolichospermum sp. DET69. Classification (NCBI taxonomy): domain Bacteria; kingdom Bacillati; phylum Cyanobacteriota; class Cyanophyceae; order Nostocales; family Aphanizomenonaceae; genus Dolichospermum; species Dolichospermum sp. DET69. The sequence continues at coordinate 3,815,817 of CP070233.1, read as the reverse complement.
TTAGTGCGATTCAAAAAGCAATTGATTATGAAATTGAACGTCAAATTACAGCCATTGAATCAGGAGAAAAAATTGTTCAAGAAACACGTCTGTGGGAAGAAGGTTCACAACGCACAAGTAGTATGCGGATAAAAGAGGGTTCTAGTGATTATCGTTACTTCCCAGAACCAGATTTAGCCCCCATTGAAGTCACCCAAGCAGAATTGGACTCATGGTTAAATCAATTACCAGAATTACCCGCCTATAAACGCCACCATTATGAAAATGAGTTGGGACTTTCTGCTTATGATACAAGGGTGTTAACTGAGGATAAACCAGTTGCAGACTATTTTGAAAGTGCGATCGCTCAAGGTGCAAATCCTAAAGCTGCGGCTAACTGGATTACTCAAGATATCGCTGGTTACTTAAATAAACAAAAACTCACCATTTCTGAAATTAAACTGACTGCTGTTAACTTAGCTGATGTGATTACTCGCATTGAAACTGGTAAAATCAGTAACGGACAAGCTAAGGAAAAACTCACAGATTTATTAAATGGTGTTTCTCCAGAGGAAGCTTTTGCGGGTCAAGAACTGATTTCAGATCGTACCATTCTTGAAGCGATCGTTGATGAAATCATCGCTGCTAACCCTCAACAAGTTGAAAAATATCGCAAAGGTAACACCAACCTTAAAGGCTTTTTTGTGGGACAAGTTCTCAAAAAAACAGACAAACGCGCAGAACCCAAACTCACAAATCAATTGATTGAAGAGAAACTCAATGCGCCAATTTAGCCGAATCGTAGTATAATGTAGTAATGAGACACAACTTGATTATCTAGAGAGCTTGTTTAGCTTAATCAGCATAAGCCCCACATTTCACTCTTAGAGGATGTTTGAAAAGTAATCCGTCGTGATTTTTTACCCCCCTTAATCCCCCTTTATAAAGGCTACGGTGTACACACAAGTCTTCTAGAGTTGCCCCACAACGTTTAGATCCCCCCAACCCCCCTTAAAAAGGGGGGCTAAATTCTTCAAAGTCCCCCTTTTTAAGGGGGATTTAGGGGGATCGGATCACGTTTAGCATCCTGTCTAGAGATGTGTGTACACCGTAGCTTTATAAAGGGGGGAAATCGGAAAATGAAGTTCCCTCACCTTTCCCAGGGGAGGGTTAGGGTGGGGTAAAAAATATTTGATACATCAATCATGATTTTATGGCTTTTATCTATCAACCCTTTTGCTTTCTTTTTTGCAAACCCTATCTAATTTTCTCTCTTTTATCCCATCTATACCTGTAAACTGAGGCAAATAAGTAGAAATATAGAAATATTTAGTCATAACTATTAACTAATATTTTCATTTAGTTTCCGAATTAAACGAGATAACTCACGAATAATATTCACGGCAATTTCTGGAGTTTCTTCAATAGCATCATAAAGTTGCTCTTGGGTAAGTTCCAAACACTCACAAGATTCTAAAGTAGTAATAGCCGCGGAACGAGGTTGAGTATCAAAGACCGCCATTTCACCAAAGTAGTTTCCCTTATCAACTTCTGCTAACTTGGTATCACCAATATGGACTTTTACCCGACCAGATACTAATATATACAGCGATCGCCCTTCTTGTCCTTGCTGAAAGATTGTATAATTAGCTGGGTAGGATAACTCATTCATTACGGAAGCAAGCCTGACAATGAAATCATCCCGCAGTTCTTTAAAAATGGGGACTTGTCTTACAAATAATAACCGATCAACACTGGTAAGCATAGTTACTGGTTACAAATAAAACATTAACACTGATATCAAATCATCAGTAAGAAGGTAATTAGCCTTAGATTATCCTACTGTAGAAGCTAAGTTAAGATTTTGACTCCTAAATTCTGAAAATTTATCTTGAGCATTGTTAGAAAATTACCAATTTATGATGTACTTTCTAGAAAATTATTCTCCCATAGAAACTTACAATTATGTACACAGTTCTCTAGCACTAATCACAAAATTTTATGATCAGTTGAAACTTACTTCTTTACGCTCCGAATCTCTCAGACAAGCTCAGTTAGGAATGCTCAAAGGAGAAGTTCGCATAGCAGACAAATATTTATATCTCTCACCAGAAAAACGGATTGCGTTACCTCCAGAATTAGCTAATTTAGATAAGGGACTTCCAAGAAATAAATTATCCCAATAAACGAACCACAGAGGCACAGAGAACACAGAGAGAGAATTTTTGCGTCAGTTTTGGGACATTTTTTTATTTGGAAGTCCCTAATATGAATTTATCCCATCCATATTATTGGTCTGCTTTGACAATGATTGGTAATTGGAATTAAGCTTGTAGTATAAGTCAGGAGTGAAATAACGGACAACGTAGGGTACGTTAGCTCGTCTCGTAACGCACCGTTGATGGAGCTTAGGGTGCGTTAGGCATAGCCGTAACGCACCCTACAAATACTTAGAGTTTTCAAAATTCAAATCCTATTGCCATATATATAAAATTAATGTTTTTCATGAAAGCTATTAAAGTTTTTATAGTGTGTTTGGGTTTGTGGCTATTCTTAGATATAGCCGCTCATGTGGGTGCGGAAATTTTTTGGTTTCAGGAAGTTGGTTATATAGAAGTATTGCGACAAAGATTGTTAAGTCAAGGGAGTATATGGTTATTTATTGTGAGTTTGAGTACCGTTTATCTGTTAGGAAATCTAACTTTAGCCCAAAGGCTGAAATATACCCCTTTTTCTGATTCTATTCCCGTGGAGGAAATAAAAATTAGTCGAAGATTGATGAATTTTCTTAGTCCTCAATATCCCACAACTAATCAAGGTTCTCAATGGCATAACTATACCAATAAAATTAAATTACGATGGCTATTACCTTTAATATTAGGATTAATTTTTTTATTGTACTTAACATTAGCACACTATGGAAAAATTGCCCTCTCTTATTGGACAGATAATTTTAATCAATCCGGTTTATCAGTACCGTTGCTATTGCGGCCAGAGATAATTTTGCCATTGGGAAAAAAGATAATTTCTCAACCTTGGGATTTAGGATTATTTGGGGGATTATCTCTGGCTATATTAATTTATAGCAAATTTTTCCTCAGAGCGATCGCTATTATTTTGAGTCTGGGATTTGGATGGATACTGTCTCAGTATTGGTCAAAAATTCTTTTATCTTTTCATCCTATTCCCTTTGATCATGCTGAACCATTATTTGGCAAAGATATCAGTTTTTATATTTTCTTACTCCCTATCTGGGAACTTTTAGGATTTTGGTTAATAGGATTATCTTTATATGGCTTAATTAGCGTAATTCTTACATATTTATTATCAGCAAATAGTCTCACTCAAGCTAGTTTTCCAGGATTTTCTTCACCACAACTTCGCCATTTATCGGGCTTAATGGGCTGTTTAATGTTGGTAGTATCTTTAAATTATTGGCTCAGTCGTTATCAACTGCTTTATTCTGCTCGTGGAGTTAGTTATGGAGCTAGTTTTACTGATGTTAAAGCCCAATTACCAGCAGATACAATATTATGTGTTTTATCAGTAGTGATCGCTTTGTATTTATTATCTTTAACTATATTTTGGCCACAAAAATTTTCACATCATCGCTATCGCTGGGTAAGCTATATTTTAGGTATTTATCTAATCTTTATAGTCACAGGTAATTTTATTTTACCTATAACTGTACAAAAAATAATTGTTGAACCAAATGAATTAAAGAGAGAAAAACCTTATATTACCAGAAATATTGCCCTAACTCGGCAAGCATTTAATTTAGATGCCATTGATTCCCAAACATTTAACCCCATAGGAAAATTAACAGAAGCTGATATCAAAGCTAATGATTTAACAATTCGGAATATTCGTCTTTGGGATCAAGAACCATTACTAAAAACCAATCGGCAATTACAACAAATTCGTCCCTATTATCAATTTCCTGATGCTGATATTGATAGATATTTAATAAAAAGTAACGACAATCAAGAAAAACAACAGGTACTAATTGCAGCTAGAGAATTAAATTATCAAGATGTTCCTCCCCAAGCACAAACATGGGTAAACCGAAATATGATTTATACTCATGGTTATGGCTTTACCATGAGTCCCGTTAATACCGTTGCTGCTGGTGGATTACCAGAATATTTTGTCAAGGATATTAGCAAAAATGGTAGTGTTTTAAATACTTCTAGTCCAGATATTCGTGAAAGTATTCCCATTGGACAACCCAGAATTTATTACGGAGAAATTAGTGATACTCACGTCATGACTGGGACAAAAGTTAGAGAGTTAGATTATCCTAGTGGCAGTGATAATGTTTATAATAATTATGATGGATTAGGTGGTATCAAGATAAATTATTTATGGAAAAGATGGCTATTTTCCATATATTTGAAAGACTGGAGAATGCTATTTACACGAGATTTTTTACCAGAGACTAAAGTATTATTTCGTCGCAATATTAATCAAAGAATTCGAGCAATTGCCCCATTTTTAAAATTTGATAGCGATCCTTATTTAGTTGTGGTTGATGCTCAAAAAGACGATCAAAAACTACAATTTCCCGGACAAGAAAATTATCTTTATTGGATAGTTGATGCTTACACTACAAGCGATCGCTATCCCTATTCTGATACAGGTAAAGACGGTATCAACTATATTCGTAACTCCGTTAAAGTCGTTATTGATGCGAACAACGGCACAGTCAGATTTTACATTGCAGATCCTCAAGATCCATTAATTACTGCTTGGTCGAAAATATTTCCCCAAATGTTCCAACCTTTAGGGAATTTACCCCCCAATCTTCGTAGTCATCTTCGCTATCCAGTAGACTTTTTTAAAATTCAATCTGAACGCTTAATGATCTACCACATGACAGATCCTCAAGTATTTTACAACCGAGAAGATCAATGGCAAATTCCCAATGAAATTTATGGCAACGAAACCCGTAAAGTTGAACCCTACTATTTAATTACTAGTCTTCCCAACGTCTCTTTTGAAGAATTTATCCTCTTACTTCCCTACACACCCAAACAACGGACGAATTTAATTGCTTGGTTAGCAGCACGTTCTGACGGCGAAAATTATGGCAAATTACTGTTATATAACTTTCCTAAAGAACGCTTGATTTATGGACAAGAACAAATTGAAGCTAGAATTAATCAAGATCCAGTTATTTCTCAACAAATTTCCCTGTGGAATCGTCAAGGTTCCCGAGTAATTCAAGGTAATCTTTTAATAGTTCCCATTGAGCAATCTTTACTATATGTTGAACCAATTTATTTAGAAGCTACACAGAATAGCTTACCAACATTAGTTAGAGTAATTGTAGCCTATGAAAACCGCATCATCATGGCACGAACCTTAGAGCAAGCACTACAAGGAATCTTTCAACCAGAACTCGCACCACTACCACCCATTATTCGTCCCCTAGAAGAAGAACTACCTACTCGTTAAATAGTCTATTTGTGACATACTCCACACACTCCCCTTCGGGTGAGTGTGGGCAACGAGCGTGACTCCTCTATGAGGACATTAACGTAGGGGCGTATTGCTATACGCCCCTACTCAGAATTAAGCTGATTTTGGTTTACAAGAGCATCCGGCAAGCGTAAAGCTCAGTGTCTTTAGACCTGAGATATAAGCGACTCGTGCGGTAATAAAGCGCATAGAGTCTTTCTTCTCATGAAGATTGGTTGAGGTACATGAAGTTTTGTCATCTTTGCTCCTAATGGTGTTATACTGCCCACAACAGGAATGGTAATCAACCTGTATAAAAACCTAACTGCCTAACGGCTTTTCTGATCCTTGACTCTTTTTGATATGGGGTTCTATTCCATAGTTCTAGTGACTACCCTCCGAATAGGTAAAATCTTCATGGGAGCTAGACAACACAGAATTTAAACTCAAGCAAAATTTGCAGCAATGCGACTACCTTCGGGCAGAGGGAAAGTTAACGCTTGGGGAGAGAACCACCTCTGGTTTAGATACTGCAAGGGGTCTAAGCTAAGTGGACTCGTTGAACCAAGAATCTCAGCGGCTAAAGCCAGTGAGAGTGTCAATCTAATAAAGTCCTGTGATAACAAGTAACTATGCTATATCATTTAGATTTTCATGTTGAATACCCCGATAACATGAATCAACAAGAACTATTTACCTTATGGAGTGAAGAAGCAGATGTTGCACTCCAAGCCAAACAAGCCGGAATAATAGTTGATTTATGGAAATGTATTGGTACTCGTCGTGTCATTGTCATTGTTGATGTTCCCACCCCAGACACACTAGATCAAATTCTTCTGGACTTGCCTATTATGAAAAAAAATGGCCAAAAAGTGCAAGTAGAAGTAACTCCTTTGAGGAAATATGAAGACTTTGCTAATGATGTCAAAGCTAGATTAGAGCAAACAAAATAGGTAATACGAGTTCAAAATTCAAAACAACTATTACCTATTATCAGTAGAGTGAGTCATGCTCACTCTCCATATTTCTCCTGAATTACATAAAAATTATATATACAGGTATTACTTCAGGTATATATGCAGATAATCAAAAACAAAACTATTGACAGAGATAACTAAACTTTTCTTTTGCTAAACCTATAATTGAAGGCTATATAAAGCTTTGTTCAGATGGATCATAGACTTAAATTAAAAGTTTCAAAATTAAACTAAGGGGTTGATATCTGGTTCTGTCACTTTTGTCAATTAGGAACCATTATAGATTACTAAGGGAAATAAGATGTATATAAAGCAGGTATTGGAAAAAACACTCATATCCGACAATACCAACTTGTCCATTGCTCAAAGTGCAATTCAACAAGAAAAAGTACAAGGACAATATCACAACATCCAAATACCAGATTTAGCACTATCTTTAGCTCCTCTGGGATTTATTTTTGTTTGGGCTATTTTTCTGCTCCTTTTTCATAAAATCCGCACCAATACAGATGATAAAGTATGCTTGCAAAGCAAAATTTTACAAAAAGTCCCCTGTAAAAAATGTCAGTTTTTTGCGAATAACCATTATTTAAAATGTGCTGTCAAGCCAGATTCTGTTCTCACAGAAGAAGCCATAGACTGTTCGGAATACGTACCTAAAAAAGTTGGCTTTTCCCATAAAAATTTATTTCGCTAAAGATTCAGATCCCCGACTTCTCCAAGAAGTCGGGGATCTAGGGGATCTATTCAGTATTTATACAAATAGAAATAGGGAAAAGTCTGCTGATGCTGACTAATCCCGGTTGCCGATTCTTTAAAGAGAAGAGAACACTTGTTGACAATATAACCTTAATTGAGAAGAGTTGTCAACTACTAATGATAAATTTTAGCAATAAATTATAATTAGCTGTCACTCGTAGCTGGGAAAGAGTATGATGTTGTTTGAGTTCTCATATAGTCCAAGACTGCCCATTTTTGGTTATGACGCAACAACAACTGCGTGTTTTTGTCCCACCCCATCCCCTAATTCAGCACTGGTTAGGAGTTGCCCGTGATGTAGCTACACCATCAGTATTATTTCGTTCTGCTGTTACTGAGTTGGGCAGGTGGCTCACTTACGAAGCGGCTAGGGAGTGGTTGCCAACCCAAGAAACAACCGTGCAAAGCCCCCTCGCTGCCTGTCCTGCCACTTTTATTAATCCTCACATACCTGTAGCTGTTGTACCGATTTTGCGGGCTGGGTTAGGCTTATTAGAGGGAGCGCAGGGTGTACTACCTTTAGCATCAATTTACCATTTTGGGTTGGTGCGAAATGAAGAAACTCTAGAACCTACTTGTTATTTAAATAAATTGCCAGAAAAATTTGCTCCGGAAACACGGGTGTTAATTACCGAGCCAATGTTGGCTACTGGAGGTTCTATAATGGCAGTAATGGCGGAATTAACTCAAAGAGGTGTTGATCCTGCTTTAACTCGCATTATTTCTGTAGTTGTTGCCCCCCCAGCTTTGAAAAAATTGGCTGCTATCTATCCTGGTTTAATCGTTTACACCGCTACTATTGACGAAACGCTTAATGATCAAGGGTATATTGTCCCGGGATTAGGGGATGCGGGCGATCGCATTTTTGGGACTTAGAAGTATATGGATTAAATGAACCACGTTCGCGGAGCGTCCCGTCAGGGATAGGTGCGAAGAACGCGAAGGAAGGAAGAAGAAGAAGGAAGAAGGAATGAAGATAGGTAATTTTATGTTGGAAAGGCAGTAGGCGTGCAGCTAAGTCCGGAAAATAGCTAAAGTATGTCAAAGTTACTTATTTTCTAGAAGGTGGTAAAAATATGAGTCAACAAGATGGTTTTGCTAGTGGGTTGCTACTGGGGACATTGATAGGGGGCGTAGTCGGTGGTGTGGTTGGTGCAGTGATTACTTCGCGCTTAGATGCTAAATTTGCCGATGAAGAGAATGAAGGCTTAACTGGTGATAATGATAGCCAGACAGGAGCTAAAAGGCGGCAAATGAGAGCCTCAGCTAATGAGAATCTGGAAATAGAAGCAACAAGGCGATCGCTAGAAGATAAAATTGCCCAACTCAATGCCACAATTGATGATGTGCGGAAGCAATTAGGCAATGTCAACAGTAACTCATCTCAGGAAGTTAATGAACATTCTTAAATCTTCCCTTAGTTATGTTGATTGGCTACACAATATGAAGTGAGCTAAATTAAAATCAACCATGAATCTATGTTTGACATTTAATAGGAAAGTTACCCATCCATGAATTTACTAATTACAACCCTCGCTACCTTTGTCTCTCTGTACAGCTATTTGCTGATTACTCGAGTCTTGTTGACTTGGTTTCCCACTGTTGACTGGTCCAATCAACCATTTGCGGCTTTAAGCCAAATTAGTGATCCCTACCTCAATCTATTCCGTTCCATAATTCCCCCCTTGGGTGGCATGGATTTCTCCCCTATCCTAGCATTTTTGGCATTGAACATAGTTGGTAGTGTTCTAGATAGTTTAGCCCGTACCACCTTAGTCCAAGGGTTTTAAGTCAGGAGTCACCGAGTCAGGAGTCAGGAGAAAGAAGGTATAACAAAAATTTTGCCCCTGTTCCCTGTTCCTGTTTCCTATCTTCTTACTCGTCCACTAAAACCAGCAGCTTTAAACTGCTTAAGCTGCAATGGTAAAGGCTGATTACTAGGTACAGTAATTCTGAATTCAAAATCATTCACTCCTGGAGGGACTTCCGCTATTAAACCCAGACGAGTCCGATTTTGTAAGGTTGAGTCGCCATTGGCATCATATATACGCCCAAAAATATCCGCATCATAAACTGTTTTGTTCGTGCTATTTTCCGCTTTACCTGTAACTATAAAGCAAGCAGCAGAATTTGAACCACTGCTACCCACTATTCCAGTTGCTAGTTCCAATGGACAGTCATGGTAAGAAATATCCGATAATTTAATCTGTGTTAATGCTAAAGCTGTGGGAGTCCATACCCAAGAAAGTAATCCGATAAAACCAGCAATAAAAATTAAGTAAATTGAGCGTAACCGCATAAAAGACACCTTGAGCGTGATTAGAGCAAAGAATAGGACATCAAATCTTCAGGCATCTATTGACATTTCCCGACAATAGGTTCATAATATTATATATATATATACGAGAGTTTTGTAGTTAATTTAAAGTCAATAAATATTTTGAGTAACTGTAATGGTTCCGAATAGACTTGAATGGCTACAAAGAAAATAAACCTTTCCTTAGAAAACTTGGTAGTTCTAGAGAAAATTTGGGTATTGAACTCGTTGATAGACAATCAAGAGCCTTAGAATTATGTTCTGTGGGCAATGTGGGATACCACCTTCACTAACTCAGTTGGTGATGTTATACTGGATATTCACGATATCTCAGATGTCGGAGAATGTCTCGGTTAAAAGTATCAGAAAGATATATAGCAATCCTAAATGAAATTAAAGAACTCAGATCCCCAACTTCTTCAAGAAGTAGGGGATCTTAACTCCCGTTTTATTACGTTGTATACTCAGCGTTAATTTTCACATAATCATAACTTAAATCACAACCCCAAGCCTTACCGCTACCATGACCATTACCAACACCAACAGCAATTAACACCGTGTCTGATTGTAGATATTCACCATTAGCTGCTGCTTTCAAATATGCACTAGCCGCTGCTTTATCAAAAGCTAAAGGTTGACCATTTTCAAACAGTAAAATATCCCCTAATTTAACTGAGAGATTTTCCTGTTCAAAAGGAACTCCAGCCCGTCCTGCCGCCGCCGCAATCCGTCCCCAATTGGGATCATGTCCAAAAATGGCAGCTTTGACCAAAGATGAGCCTGCAATGGTTTTGGCGATTTGTCTGGCTGATAATTCATCATGAGCGCCTGTCACTTGTACTTCTATTAAACAAGTTGCACCTTCGCCATCACGAGCGATCGCTTTTGCCAAATGCTGACAGACAAATGTTAACATAGCTTCTAACTTCTGGGCTTCTGCACCCATTTCTGTAATTGCTGGAGTGCGAGACTGACCATTTGCTAAAGCAATTAAACAATCATTTGTACTTGTATCACCATCAACCGTGATAGAATTAAAACTTCTATCCGCTGCTCTAGTTAACATTTGTTGCCAAAGCGGAGAAGATACCGCCGCATCACAGGTAACAAAAGCTAACATTGTCGCCATGTTGGGGTGAATCATTCCTGAACCTTTGGCAATCCCACCAATTCGGACAGGGCGATCGCCTATAGTAGTTTCTAAGGCGATAGATTTGGTAATTAAATCTGTAGTAATAATTGCCCCTGCGGCTGTGTCTGAGCCTGTTTCCGAAAGTGCTGCCACAACCTTGGGGATACCACCACGCAAGATATCCATTTTAATCCGTTGACCAATTACGCCAGTAGAAGCTAATAAAATGGATTCCGGGTTAATACCTAACTCTTTCCCTAACAAGTCTGCACTTTCTTGGGCATCCTTAATACCTTGTTCACCTGTTGCGGCGTTAGCTTGTCCCGCATTACAGAGAATTGCCCTAGCACTATGTTTGCCTTGTAACACTTGCTGGCAGTAATCTACACAGGCGGCTTTGACCTGACTAGTGGTAAATACACCTGCGGCGATCGCCTCCACATCTGATACTATTAAAGCTAAATCCGGTAATCCTGAAGCTTTTAGCCCCGCTGTAATTCCGGCTGCTCTATACCCCCGCGCTGCTGTCACACCACCAGTAATTATTTGCCAGTCTGCCATAATTTTGCTCACAATTATATATATCGCGTTTGCTGCCTAATTACCTTCCGCCGCTGGTTTGATGTCAGCGTCCAGTATTTATGTCTATATGTGAGTTTATCTGTTGATGACAATCTTTTTCTAATCATTTAAGTTGCTAGTTATTAATTTTTGGAGATTTTGTAGTCTGTAGGGTGGTCAGACACGATAATTTTAGCAATTTTGCGTAATTCCCCACCCTCAATGTACTCATAGGGTGGGGATGTAATTTGCTCAACGGTTGGGTACAAAAATAAATCCTAGAACCTTTACCCCGTGAACATTTTGGATATTTAGGTGTGGTCATTTAACAAGAAAAGTGCTGTATATGTAAAAAAAACACATAAATGTTCTAGGCTGTTAACAAATACTCTGATAGCAGGAGCTAAAGTTCACAGTGATAAAATTGCTTAATTTACCAAAAATATGGTATTTTCTAGGACTAATTATTTGGGTAGTGCCATTATTGTTATTGAATCATGGACAACATAGTCTTATTGCTCATGATGAAACTACCTATGCTATACGCTCTCGATGGATGCTAGAGTCTGGAGATTGGTTAACTCCCCAATCTTGGTCAGAACTGGCTTATGAAAAAACACCAGGTTTTTATTGGATTTTAGCATCTATTTACACAATGTTTGGTATTAGTGAGGTAACATCTCGATTACCTTCTCAAATTGCTTCTATTCTCAGTATTTTCCTAGTTTATGAAATAGCCAGGATGCTGTTAAATAAACGCATAGCTTGGTTAAGTTCTGCCATCTTATCGGTATCTTTTCTATGGTTACAGGTTAGTAGGTTAGTTGCTCCAGATATTATTACTATTTGTATTGCTCTTTTTGGTATTTTATGCTTATTAAAAGCAGAATTACATAATAAATATCGCTCTTATTGGGGTTTTGGTGCAGGGTTAAGTTTTGGGTTAGGATTTTTAATTAAAGGTCAATTAATATTTGTACCATTTATCGGTTTATTACCTTATTTAATTTGGCAAAATCGTCGTCATCAGCATCTTAATAACTATGCCGTATATGTCGGTTTTATAATTGGTTTTGTCCCTGTAATTACATGGTTTTGGTTAAGTTATCAAAGTTATGGAGTTATAGTTTTTGAACAATTTTTTAATTTAGTAACAAGACTAGCAACAAAACAAATTCATGGAAATTCCCCTTTTTACTATTTATGGAACTTACCAATTAAATCATTTCCTTGGACTTTATTTAGTATTTTGGGTTTATTCTTAGTATGTAGTCGTTCTTCAATTAAGAATATTTTAATATTAGTTGTTTGTCCTGTAATTATATTCCTAGAAATTAGCATAATTTCTACTCGTTTACCCCATTATACTCTGATGCTTTGTCCTTGGATAGCCATTTTAGCCGGAATAGCATTAAACTGGTTAGGAGATATTTATAATCAGCATTTTGAACAAACAAAATATTTTTTCTTACCTCGGAATCTTAGTTATATATTTGGTAGTTTAGGTGCTATTGTATTGATATTAGGAATAATATTAAATACAGGACTTATTCCAATTACTGTTAGTGATGGAGCAGATATCAAAAATTATTCATCAATCGGTGTCGTATTAGGATTAGGTTGGTTATTTTTACCAATAGTTTGGCTTGCACGTCATCGTTTTCGACAAAAATTTTTAACAGCTAACTATTGGTTAGCAAGTTGGTTAATACCTGCATGGTTAGCTTTAGCTGTAGCTGGTGGTAATGGGTTATTAAGTAATTATAGTCCTGATGTAAAATTGTTTGTGAAGCAACCAGAAATTTCTCCTGTCCTCAAAAATTATCCTATTGATTTTGTAGTACAAAAAACAGAAACAATGACAACAGGTGGTGATAAACCTTTATTATTACTTACTTTTGAAACTCCTCATTGGGGAAAGCGATTTCAAAAAGTTGCAGATGTTCCTGTAAATAATTATGCTTGGGTTAGTCCTGAACCGGAAGTAGGTTTATCAGCTAATGAACGTTTAATTGGTACTTTTCGAGATTGGAAATTGATTCAGGTAGTTGAAAAAAAATAACCCAAAGATATCGCTGTTAGTTTATGACAAAGGTGTACAATTAATTTTTCATTCTGCGGATCGCGGCTTTCCTAATGTGGGCTTAGACATCAGCCTCAACTATGGTTTTTGGATTCTTTGTAGTGGTGTAGCGAGGATTTACAGCGGTTTCCGCTTTTATGAGTTACATCTTAGCCCCCTCATCGCTTGCGGGGAGGGGGTTGGGGGTGGGGTTCTTGTACCTCATAACACCGGGAAGTGCTGTAGCAGTATAATAATAAAAGATATTAAGAATCTAATTATTATTACTGATTCTTCTGAAGAAAACATACCAACACCAGAAGAGTTGGGATATCCTACTGATTTTTTTGAGAAAACTGTTGAAAAATGGCAATGTGAAGTTTTAGATAACCCAAGTTGCTAGTTATCTAGTTGAGGCTGGTAATGGGTAATTGGTAATAAAATCCCAGTTTTAATCCTGTTAATCCTTAAATCGGTGGACATCCTGATTCTGACTTTTTATTACCTATGGTTAAGCAAAATCGGGAATCTCTGAGAAAATGCCAATATTGAATAGGATTCTGATATATCCTTAGATAGAGATTAAATAGAAATTCGCTAAATAAACTAGAATGAAGCTGGCAGCAAGAGTAAGTCAGGTAACACCCTCCATCACCTTAGCCATCGCCGCTAAAGCTAAGGCCATGAAAGCCGAGGGAATAGATGTTTGTAGTTTTAGCGCTGGAGAACCGGATTTTGACACCCCAGCGCATATCAAAGCCGCAGCTACAAAAGCTTTGGATGAAGGTAAAACCAAGTATGGTCCAGCCGCTGGAGAACCAAAGTTACGAGAAGCGATCGCCCACAAGCTAAAACATGATAATGGTCTTGATTATAAGTCGGAGAATGTCCTTGTCACCAATGGCGGTAAACATTCTCTCTATAACTTGATTGTGGCATTGATTGACCCCGGTGATGAGGTAATTATTCCTTCACCCTACTGGCTAAGTTATCCCGAAATGGTAACTTTAGTTGGTGGAAAGTCGGTAATTGTGGAAACAGATGCTTCCACAGGGTACAAAATCACACCAGAACAACTCAAAAAGGCAATTACCCCAAAAACTAAGTTATTTGTCCTCAACTCCCCTTCAAACCCCACAGGGATGGTATACAGCCCTGCGGAAATCAAAGCCTTGGCAAAGGTGATAGTTGATGCAGGTATTTATGTTGTTTCTGACGAAATCTACGAAAAGATTCTCTATGACGGTGCGGAACATATCAGCATTGGTTCTCTAGGAAAGGATATTTTTGACCTTACCTTGATTAGTAACGGTTTCGCTAAGGGTTATTCTATGACCGGTTGGCGACTTGGTTACTTAGCAGGGCCTGTGGAAATTATCAAAGCTGCCAGCACCATTCAAGGACATAGTACATCCAATGTGTGTACTTTTGCTCAATATGGAGCGATCGCCGCTTTGGAGAGTTCCCAAGACTGTGTAGAGGAAATGCGTCAAGCTTTCGCTAAACGTCGTCAGGTAATGTTTGCCAGACTCAGTGCTATTCCTGGTTTAAGTACCGCTAAACCAGACGGTGCTTTTTACCTATTTCCTGATATCAGCAAAACTGGCTTGAAATCCCTGGAATTTTGTGATGCTTTATTAGCAGAACATCAAGTTGCACTAATTCCTGGTGTGGCTTTTGGTGCTGATAAAAACATTCGTCTTTCCTACGCTACTGATATGGCGACAATTGAAAAGGGAATGGATAGATTAGAGAAATTCGTGCGTTCTCGAATTTAGCATCATTCGTGATTGCGAATTACAAACAAGCAAGTTGAAAACTCCGAAACTCAAGACTCAAAACTTTTGAGTTTTGAGTTTTAAGTATCAGTTAATCTTTGTCAAATAAATACTAAATATAAGCAAAGGATAGATTTTATAAGGAAAGGATAAATTTTATAAGCAAAGGATAAATTTTATAAGCAAAGGATAGATTTTTTAGGGAAAGGATAGATTTTTTAGCGAAAGGATAGAGAAGAGTAAAAAACTCTCCCTCAGAATAGCTGAAATTGCTTGAATAACTATACCAGAGCAGAAATGATGCGTGAAATCCAATCTCTACTGATAAGTTTTTTAGTGATGTTTCTCATAACCTTCAACCTAAACGTTCTGCCTGTCGAGGCACAGGCTGCGGTTGAACGATTAACAATCGGTTCATTTAATGTGGAAAATCTCGACCCCTCAGATAATCTGCGGTTCAAGCAAATCGCCAAAATTATTGCCAATGACCTCAATGCTCCTGATATTTTAGCCCTGATAGAAGTCCAGGACGATAATGGGAAGATCGATGACACCGTAACAACCGCCAACCTCACTTACAAAACCCTAACCACAGCCATTAAAACTGAGGGTGGACCAGTCTATCAATTCTCTGATATCTCACCTGTAGATGATTTAGACGGTGGTGAGCCTGGAGGTAACATTCGGGTTGGTTATATTTATAATCCGGCAAAAGTCAGCCTCGCTCAGGGACAAAGCGGAGGATCTCAAGATGCGGTTGAAGTAATTTTAAAAAACGGGTCAGTCTCATTGTCACGTAATCCCAGTCGGATTCAACCCAACAGCCCAGCATTCGAGAATAGCCGCAAACCATTAGCAGGAGAGTTCGTCGTTGGTAATAAGAAAGTCTTTATCATTGCGAATCACTTCGTATCGAAAAGTAATAACAATAACAAAGAATCTCAGCGGATTCAACAAGCCCAGATTGTCGAAGATTTTGTCAGCCAAATCCTAGCAAAGGACAGCCAAAGTAACATTGTTGTGGTGGGGGACTTAAACGATGGGCCAAATTCAACGACGCTAAGAACTTTGACTGATAGAACATTGGTTAATCTACCAGTTAAATTGTTGCCATCTGATGATGCTTATTCATTTATCTTTCAGGGACAGAAAGAATTGATTGACTACATTTTAGTCAATCAACAACTCGCTCAAACTAATCCGAGGATCCGTATTGCTCACGTTAATGCGAATCAACCGAGAAACAGCAGAGCTAGTGACCACGACCCATTAGTTGCCACAATTAATCTTACATCTGGTCAAAATCCTGGAGCAAACCCCATTGTCATCCCAAGTGGAGCATCGAGCAATATATTTCCATCTTTGAAAGGTCTGAGTTTGCAGGAGAAGATTCGTCAAAGTTATTCGCCCACTCGAACTATTGGTTATGGAGCCGCTAGAGATAAGATGTTTGGTGATATTGACAATCAAAATGGCAAAGTAATCGATATTTATGGTGGGCGAGTCATCACCTTAGACGATGGGAATGACCCCAGTCAAGCAGCCGGAAGTCAAGGTTTTAACACCGAGCACTCCTGGCCACAAAGTAAGGGGGCAGGGCAAGAGCCTCAAAGGAGTGATTTACACCATTTGTTCCCTTCAGATGCTAAAATCAATGGTGAGCGAGGCAACAAAGTTTTTGCAGAGATACCCGACGACAAAACTAAGAAATGGTTGAAAGGAGATATTTCTCAAACAAATAAGCCTACTGCAAGTATCAATGAATTTAGTGAATCTACCAATAGTTTGTTCGAGCCAAGAGAATCGGTAAAGGGAGATCTTGCCAGAGCAGTATTCTACTTTTATACAATTCACAAATCTCAAGCTGATGACAGTTACTTTGCTGAACAAAAGCAAACTTTATGTAATTGGAATAAACTAGACCCACCTTCAAGCACAGAGATAGCCAGAAGCAATTCTATTGCTGCACTACAAGGGAATGAAAACCCTTTTGTGATTGATGCTACATTACCCGAACGGGCTTATTGCAATCTTACGTAACTAAGAGGAAGCCAAACTGGCTGGATCAGCCAGCCAGTCTATATTAAGATGTACTCTTACGCTATAAATTCTAAGAATTTTGAAGAGAACTGTCAATCAATCATCTCAGCTTTTAAGAGAAAAATATGACTGTACAAACTATTGACAATATGGACAAACTGAATCAAGAGTCGAGCGAACAATTTAGAGGCAAGTGGAGTGTCATTAGAGAAAAAAAAGGGAAAATATCTAGTTCTAGAATATTGCTATTGCTATGGGGTATAGGTCTGTTCGTAGTCTGGAGTTTTGTGAGTTTAGTCAACCGAAATATTGCAGAGATCCCAGAATCAGTTGTTACTGTTCTTGGGATACTTTCTGGTAGCAAGGTTGTACAAAGATTTGGAGAAAACATCGATAAAGACTGAAATTTCTATGGGAAAAACACTTCATTATGAGCATTTCCTATCTTTATTCCCCAGCAATTTACCATGGCACTGGCTATTTTCAATAACAACAGTGTTACACCATATTCATATAATTGTTCTAGTAATCTTCCTATTCTACTATAGCGGTATGCACTTAGGTGAGATCTAGTTATTAAATTACAAACCCTGTAGGGGTTTCCCCGCCCTCTTGATTGGATCTCATCCGACTGAGAACCGCTATATCGGTTAGATATTCAGCTTTTACGCCTTCACTGAATTAGATACTCAGAGAAATGTTCCAATATGGAATCAAAGATTTCATGAATTATGTAATTACCAATGAAGATAGATTTGCAAAAATAGTCATTGATAATCAAATAAATCAGCCATATATTTATTATTTATTTTATTCAAAGTATGATCCAAAATTAATTAATCACCTGGAAATTCAGCCAGATAAAGAAATCAAGAAAATTGGTAAATATGAATTTAGAAACATTGACAATCAAGAGATTGTCAATACTCAAGAAATATATCAAGTTAATGACAAAGATAGAATCTGGTATAGAATCTATGCAAGAAATGATCAAGTTCTATTTGTTAAAAAAGTAACCTAAAATCAAAATAAACCCATTTCCTTCAAACCCTGATGAAGTCTTTGTGCTTCTTCAGGGTTGTTTAATTCATGGAGAGCTATAGCATATTCAAAAGCTTCTAAACTTCTGGGAACATCACCAATTTTCAACAGCACAACCCCTAAATTTTGATAAGCTTCGGCATAATCAGGATTTAAATTAATAGCGTTATTATAGGAATCAATTGCTTCAGCAAATAAACCCATGGCTTTACATACCATTCCTAAATTATAATAACCCGTTACAAAATTAGGATCAATTTTTATGGCTGTTTCATAAGCAATTTTTGCTCCTTGTAAATCTCCCACATTTTTTAATAAATTCCCTAAATTATTATATCCTCCTAATTTTAAAAGCGGATAAATAGGTAATTTCACCGCATTTTGATAATGAGAAATGGCTATTGGTAAATTTTGTAAATGTGCATGAGCAATCCCTAAATGATAATGTAATTCATATAAAATATCATAATTTATATCTTCATCAAGAGAAACTTCAACTTTTTGTGATTGTAACTGTTTTAATTTAGTTACCGATTTTTTATTTTCATTGACTTGATTCCCAATGATTTGATTTAATCCCCGATTTAATAACTCCATACCCGCATCAATTTTGCCCATTTGCATATACAAAGCCCCCAACTTACTGCAAACATAAGCATCATGGGGATGATTTGCAAAAAACTCTTCCATTGCTGCTGCGGCTTTAGCATATTTATTTTGCTCATTAATCACAGCTTTTTGATAACCAGTATGCAAAATTGCAACTCCTGGTAAATAACCAATTTCCCAATCTGTTTCTTTAGTTAAAATTGCGGTTACACTATCATCAATTAAAGCATGATAAGGGCGATCAAAATATATATCTGGATGATTCCGAAATAGTCGAGAAACCAGAGAATAAGGTGATTGTGTTGAA
Organism: Dolichospermum sp. DET69; assembly: GCA_017355425.1. Taxonomy (NCBI): domain Bacteria; kingdom Bacillati; phylum Cyanobacteriota; class Cyanophyceae; order Nostocales; family Aphanizomenonaceae; genus Dolichospermum; species Dolichospermum sp. DET69. The sequence continues at coordinate 3,796,795 of CP070233.1, read as the reverse complement.
CCGACTTCTTGACGAACTAAATTAATAACAAGATATTCTTCTTTATTAATCACTGATTTGATTAACGGGATAATTTCTGGTGTTAAAGTTTCATCAGCATCTAAAACTAAAATCCAATCACCTGTAACATATTTTAAAGCCTCATTTCTAGCCGTACTAAAATTATTATTCCAGGTAAAATAATGAACTTTTGCTCCAAATTGTTCTGCTATTTGCGGAGTTTTATCAGTTGAACCCGTATCAAGAACTATAATTTCATCAACAAAATTTTTAACACTTCCCAAGCACTTTGGTAAAGAAGTGTCCTCATTTTTGACAATCATGCACAGACTAATTTTCATCTGGTAACAATATGGTATTTACAACTTTGGTTAATAATACAGTATTGATGTTGGGTTTCCTTGCGTCAACCCAACCTACATTAATTACTCTCTGCGTCCTCTGTGCCTCTGTGGTTCGTATCTCTTAAAAAAGATATATTAAACAGGGTGGAAATAATCATAAATATCTTGCGCTAACCGGGAACCAATTCCGGGAACTTCCGTTAATTGTATAGGTGTGGCTTGACGAATATAATCAACAGAGCGAAAATGAGCTAATAGCAACTTTTGCCGATTTTGTCCTAAACCGGGAATTTCATCCAAATGCGACCTTTTCAACTTATCACTTCTTTGCTGACGATGAAAACTCACAGCAAATCTATGTGCTTCATCTCGCAAACGTCGTAATAACTGTACTCCTGGTTGTTCTGCGTCTGTTTCTAAAGGTTGAGATGAGTTTGGTAAAAATATTTCTTCGCGCTTTTTAGCTAAACTAATAACTCGCAAATCTGCTAATAAATTCATTTCTGATAAAATACCCATAACCGCAGATAATTGACCTTTACCACCATCAATCATAATTAAATCAGGCCAGTCAGAATTACCCAATCTTGCTAATTTGGGATCTTCAATATATTTTCTAAATCTTCTATTAATAACTTCCGCTAAACTAGCAAAATCATCTGAATGTCCAATGGTAATATCAGGATTTTTAATTTTGTAATGTCGGTAATGTTGTTTTGCTGGTAAACCATCAATAAATACGACTTGGGAAGCTACCGCATTAGTACCTTGAATATGGGAAATATCATAACCTTCAATCCGTTTTGGTAAATCTGATAAATCGAGAATAGCAGCTAAATCTTGAGTTGCTTGTAAATTACTATCTCCCAATTTTTGCATTCTTTGTAACTCATATTGGGCATTTTTTTCCACCATTTCTATTAATTCGGCTTTACTTTGTCGCAAAGGAGATAAAATTGCTACTTTTCTGCCTTTGCGTTCTGTCAAAATATTGGACAAAATTTCACTATCTGGTAAATCATGTTGCACTAAAATCTCGCTAGGAATTTCTACACTTTCCGCAGTTTGGTAATGTTCCTCTAAAACTCGTTGTAGAATTGCTCCTGGTTCTGCGTGGGAATTAGCGACAAAAGCCAAACGTCCAACTAATTGACCTGCGCGAATTTGGAATAATTGAATATAGGCGTGTTGATCATCTGCGGCTAAAGCAATGGCATCTCGTGATACTGTATCATCAGGTAAGGAGACTTTTTGGGCTGCATTGAGAGATTTTAAACCATTAATTTGATCACGGACTTTGGCCGCAGTTTCAAAATTTAATTCTTCCGCAGCAATGTCCATTTGTGCTGTCAAAATATCAATTAGTTCCTGAGTCCTTCCTTGAAAAACCATTGCTATTTTTTGAATAATTTTATGGTATTCTTCTACAGAAATTAACTGTTGACAAACTCCAGGACAACGACCAATATCATAATTTAAACAAGGACGATCTTTAAATAAAGGTTGTGGTCTTTGTCTGACGGGAAAAATTCGGTTACATAGGTGTAATATTTCTCTCAACAAACTAGAATCCGTATAAGGTCCATAGTATTTATCTTTGGCTTTTCCTAATTTACGTTTGCGGGTAATAAAAATACGCGGATATGCTTCTGAATAAGTAATACAAAGATAAGGATATTTTTTATCATCTTTGAGTAAAACGTTAAAATACGGTTGATGCTGCTTAATTAAATTGGCTTCTAGTGCTAATGCTTCTGCTTCGGTATCAGTGACAATAAATTCAATTTCTGTCACCAACTTAACCATTGTATTAATGCGTTCCGTCTTGTTGGTAGAGTCGCGGAAATAGGAACGGACACGAGAACGCAATTTTCGAGATTTACCTATATATATTAAGCGATCGCTGCCATCTCGCATCAAATAAACTCCCGGTTCTGCGGGAATCTCCCCCAGACGAGTTTCTAAGCGTTCTGGGTTTTTATACAGTGGTAATATTTTCTCAGATATAGTCACAGGAGTATTTTATATAATTTGATAAGTTACCTATATCCATCTTAAACCCAGATACCCGACTTCTCAAAGAAGTCGGGGATCTATAATCTTAATTTAATAATGAGGGGTTCTTGCTTTCAATAGAATGCTTGGTAGCTTTGTATGCTTCAATGAAAGTTCGGAACGATTCTTGAGAAATATTTTCTAAAACTAAATCACTCACTACTTTTTCTAGAATAATATCTAACTTTTGTTGAATGATTATATTCTGATTCTGTTGGCGATGTCTTAGCAATTTAACCACTATTTTAATATATTTAGCTGCATTATCTCTTTGAACTTTTTCAATAGATTGTTGAGCAACTTGTTTATCTCTTTCTATTGCTTCTCTAGTATTTTTATAGGCTTCGTTAAAAGTCCGAAATGACTCTTGGGAAATTTTTTCATCAACCAATGCGTTAGCAGCTTTATTAAATGTTTCATCCAAAAGCTTTTGTCTTTCTTCAAGTTGATATTTTCCTTCTTTCATTAAGCTAATTGCTGATTTTAGATATTCATCAGCCTCATTTTTTTTACTTTGGGCAATCCATAATTTAAGTTGATGAATCCATTGTAATATTAATAAAAATACCGTTAATAATAACCCTATATAATCAGCGTATTCTTGAATAAAAGATGGTTTATCTTTTTCATAAAAAGCCACAGCACCAGGATGTAAGAAAATATCAACACCACTATTTTCTTTAGGACGGCTGATACTAGAAATTAATGGTTTAACTTCAGCATGATCTAGAGGAATTTCATTAGCTATTTCTTGCCGATTTTCATAGATAGCTTGAATTAATTTTCTGATAACACTAGCATCTACTTGATCATTTGCTAATAGCAATCTTGATATTGCTACTGTAGATAAATTAGTGGAAGGAACAGGGAAATTGCCTCTATATGCACCTTGAGGAATTATCGTAGCTTCAAAGGCAGGTTGCTTAATTTTCATCGCTTCTGCTTGGGGAATTGATATTAATTTTCCCTGATAATTATTGACAAGATTCGCAATAGATTTATTGCCTATAGCTCGAACACGAAATACAGCATCAGCTTTATTTTCCCGAAAATCTTTATCTGCAAATTGATCATTATAGCCAGGAATAGGCTTACTATTACTATCTAAACCTGTAATCTTAAAGTCTTTTTCACTCAAACCAAAATGCTTTGCTACTGTGAGAAAAGATTGGTATTGTCCACCACTAGCAGCTAAAGCAACAGTCTTCCCTTTCAATTGCACAAATTGATTGATTTGCGGATCTTTTACAACTAGCTGAAAAGTATCTTTGTACAATAAAGCTACTGTTCTCACATTCGCTTTTGACAGAGAATTTAAATTACCAATTTCCTCAGCAGCAACATCTACTTGAGCCGTTGCTAACTGAGCTTTTCCTGTGGATAACATTTCTATATTTTGGGTTGTTCCTTTAGTTTCTTCTACTTGCAGTTTGATATTAGTTCTCCGTTCAATTACCTTTTTGATAGCTTCACTGATAAGATAACTTTCTCCTGTTTTATCTCCAGCAGCTATTGTCAGATGAGGTGGTGTGAGATAATTGACAATATTCCCAACAACAATGACAAAGGTACTCAAACTAGCAAACCCAAGTCCTAAAAAAATCAGCCTAGAGAAAGGATCTAGAGCTAAAAAAAATCCCAAAAACTTGAATTGATGATTATTTTTAGATGTTGACATATCTGCAAAATAGTGTATTTACTAATGAATAGATACATACTTTGATACAATACCAGAAATTGTATTCCAGATTTCATCGTATTTTTTTAACCATACAGGGGTTAAACTGCTGAAAATAATATTTTTAGGAGTCAGGAGTCACCGAGTCAGATGCAGAAAAATAAAAGTAGATTTACATTAACCCTAGTGTGTCGAATAACTGCTTTCTATGAGGGTTTAGCTTGATGCTAAACCTTTTTCTATCTCAAAAAAATATATGATTATTTCTTTGTCAGCAATCTATAACAGCTTTCATAACTGATACACATACCATAGATAGATGAATTTCAGCATCAATTCATGTAAATTAACCAACTATGGTAAACACTTGGTATATATGGGCTTGGTAAATAGCCAAGCCTTTTTTATAAATATTAATGGTTTATCACTAAGTCATAAAACCTCGCGGTATGCGGGAAACTCAGTGGCTTTAGCCGGTGAGAGGGAAGCGACACGAGTGAATTTATTCACTGTGGTATTTAAATGCTGATTTTTGAATGGATATAATCCCGGGAACCAGCAAACCCGTTCAAGTCCCCTCGCCCAACTAATCCAAAATGTCTTGTCTTTAACCAACGACTTAACAAACAGTCTTGCAGATAATCCGATAGCGTAGCGTGGCGTAAGCCATACTGGGGAAGTATTCGGAAGTGCGGATCAGGATTAGTCTCAATGGGCTAGTCGCTGCTTGTGTTGTAAAGTTTGTTCTTTACAAGCTCAATCCCTTTAGGGTTGAGTCAGTGACACTCAGTTCCATTAAACTATCAGCCATATCAAAATTAGCTGTTACATTTTGGACATCATCTAACCCTTCTAAAGTATCAATTAATTTAAGCAGAATTTTAGCCTGATTTGCATCAGTAACTTCTACTTGATTACTAGGAATCCAACGCAATTCTATATTTGTGATTTTAAAAGCTTTTGCTTGTAATGTTTGACTGAGTTTCTCTAAATTTGCTATTTCTGTAAATACCTCAGCGGTTTCCTCTGCAATCATTTCATAAGACTCAGCATTCCCTTCTAGAGAAGCTTCTAAAAGCTGTTCTTCATTAATGATACCTTCAACTACACAAACTCCCTTTTGGGAAAACATCCAACTTACACACCCTATTTCTCCTAAATTTCCGCCATTTTTACTAAAAGAAACTCGCAAATCCGCAGCCGTACGATTACGGTTATCTGTGAGGGCTTCAATTAAAATTGCTACTCCACCAGGACCATAACCTTCATAGCGAATTGCTTCCAGGATACTATTATCGCTGAAAGTACCTGCACCTTTAGCGATCGCTCTCTCAATATTATCATTGGGAATCCCTGCGGCTTTAGCTTTATCAATGGCTGTGCGTAGTTGAAAGTTACCTGCTGGATCTGGTACACCGTTTCTCGCAGCTACAATTATTGCCCGTGATAGCTGGGTAAAAATATTTCCCCTTCTCGCATCTACTACGGCTTTCTGACGTTTAATATTTGCCCATTTACTATGTCCTGCCATAATCACCAATATTATTAATCATCTACTCACAAACAGGATATATCTAGTTTTCACCTAGATGCAAGAACAAGTATTTGTAGGGTACGTTAGGCATAGCCGTAACGCACCTTCGGATCGATTAACGGTGCGTTACGAGACGAGCTAACGCACCTTACAGACTCCAATTGCCAATTAAAATTTAACAACCAATTTAAAGGAATTTAAATAGCCTGTAATAGTTTTATCTAAACTATCATGCTGTTTTTTAGAAACTATAGCCATGACTTTATACAATCTATTATGAGCTATAAACATTCTCGTTTTAGTAACTTTTCCGATAGCATTGACATATTCAATTTCTTTACCAGGATGAAAGTTAGAACTGCGAATATTGCGCTGATTTAGTAATCTACTTTTGGTGGCTGTTAGTTCTACATATTGGGCTTGATCCAGAATTTTTTGTGGGTTTGTCATTTGTACATAGCTATCAGGAAATTCATTGGATGTAACTAGATATGCTGCTTCTTGTTGCGGTGGTTGGATTAAAAATATTTCTAATTTTATTTTCCCCATGTAGGTTTTTTGAATTTGGGTTTTCCGCTTGGGCATTCCCGGCATTAATACGCTAAAAGATCCATCTGGGGCAGTAAATGTCCGCCATTTAGGTTGTACTATTTGAGGAACAATGGGTTTCTTTGGGGAAATTGTCGGTTGAGGTGAATTTACCGCAGCTACACTATAACCGCTAAATAAAAAAGCGGCAGCAAGCAACGATAATAAAATTTTGCTATTCATAAGTTATAAAATTTGTAGATGCAGATTTTACTGTTGTTGCTAGTTATAACCTAGAGGCAGATAAAGCCGCACCAATTAAACCGACTTGTTGATTAAGAATTATATGCACGGGTATTTCTGCTAGTAATGAACTCATTCTCCCTTTTTGGGTAAAATTCCAGAGGAAATTCCCATTTTGCATTAATGGGAGGATTTTGGGGGCAATACCACCAGCAATGTATAATCCTCCATAGGGTAGAAGTTTTAATGCCAGATTTCCGGCTTCTGCACCGTAGGCTTCTACAAATAATTGCATAGTTTTTTCAGAAAGGCGATCGCTTTTTTCTAAGGCAGCCTTACCAATAAATGCCCCAGGATCAATGGTTTTTTCAGCTTTCTGTGCTTCTTGTTCCCAAGTTCTGACTGCTTGGGCAATTTCTGGTGATTCGGGGGCTATTTTGCGATCGCGTAAAAATTGGTAAATAGAAGTAATTCCTAACCCAGAAACCACTCTTTCTACAGAAACTCGTTGAATATCATGTTTATCTACCAGATATCTCAACAGTTGAAACTCTAACTCATTTCGGGGGGCAAAATCTGCGTGTCCACCCTCGGAAGGAAAGACTTGATATTGATTGTCTTGTTTAATCAAAAATCCCTGGCCTAATCCAGTTCCTGCACCAATTACAGCCATGGGTGCTGCTGGTTGATATTTACCAACTTGTAAAGTTAGTAAATCCTGTTTTGTTAACCCAAAAATTCCATAACCAACAGCCGCAAAATCATTAATGAGGGAAATTGAAAGAATACCCAAGTCTTGAGTTAAACGATCTGTATCGAGAAACCAGGATAGATTAGTTAGTTTAGCAGTATTTGCAACTACAGGGCCAGCGATCGCAAAACAGGCTTTTTCTGGTGTAGAAGAGTTAGCTGTAGTCAAAAACTTTTGAACTATGGGGACTAAATCGGGAAAATCCCCACTGCGAAAACTCTCTTCATACAAGGTTTTTAAACCTAATGTTTCTGAGAATTCTACCAAACGCAAAATCGTTTTTGTGCCGCCGATGTCTCCTGCTAGTAGCAATGTCATAAAATTTATCAGTTAGTAAGTTACTTTTGCTTAGTTACTGTCACTTGTGATTTAGAGAAAATCCCCTCTTAAATATTTACACAAATCGCACCAATTCCTCAATTTTCGTCAAATGGGAAGTATCTCCCTTTAGTTCTAGCAACCATTCTGAATCTTGACGCACAACTTTTACTAAAGAACATAAAGAAGCTTTAACTTCCGTTTTAGCTATATCTCCCACCAATCCCATAGCTGCACCCAAGACAGAAGCACCATGTGCCACCAATAGGATATCATGGGGGAAAAATTCAGTAGATAGACATCTAGCAGTTTGTGCCGAACGTTCCCGCACTTTTTCATGAGTTTCAGGGTATTGTGCAGCTATGCGTGATGTATAACTAGTATCAATTCTCGGAAATAATTTGACTAAAGCTGAAATTGGCAGTTTTTCCGGTTCTTCAGTCATCCATTCGGGATTAAGCCATTCACTCAAACCTATTTCTAGTTTAATCTGTAAATCCAAAACTTCAGCGATCGCATTCGCAGTTTGGATAGTTCGCAAAAACGGAGAAGCAAAAATATGGGTGATTTTTTTCCCTTTGAGTCGTTTTGCTAACTGCTGTGCCTGGATCATCCCATCATCTGATAAAGGTGGATCATACCGTCTTTTAGCAGTGAGAAACCAATCGGGGTATACGAAATCAAGGCGGTTAGCGTGTCTTGCTATCCAAACTATTTGACTCATGGAGGAAAATTACGAATGTTAATTTTTGTTATGCGATTATAATACGATAGTTTGCAAACCTTTGACTAATCTTTCTATACCTGCTTTGGCTGTATCTGCTTGTAATGCCCCATAAGCAACCCGCAAATAACAACCATCTTCCATCCCAAAGGTTGTTCCCGGAATTACCGCTATTTTATATTCTTGAATCAGTTTTTTCACTAATTCCAAATCGTTCATTTTTGTATGCACTTTTATGAAAAAGTAAAATGCGCCATTAGCGGGTGTAATTGTACATAAATCTTCAAGCGATTGCAGTGAATTAATCACTATTTCTCGAACTTTAGCAATTGTCCCAATATTATCTTTTAAATAATCATCTTTTGCTTGTAAAGCCCCCAAAGCTGCATATTGAGAAACCACAGGTGGACAAATTAAAATAGTATCTTGAACTTTTTTCACAGCAATTAATAAATGTTGAGGAATTACCATATAACCAATTCGCCAACTAGCAAAACCATAAGTTTTCGATAAACTAAAAAGAGAAATTGTATATTGATTACTGCCCGCAAATGCCCCAGGAGAAATATGTTTTACATGATCATAAGTAAAATATTCATAAGCTTCATCACTAATATGATAAATTCCCCTTTCTCGACAAATTTCATTGACTTGTTTTAATGCTGTTTCTGAATAAATAACACCCGTCGGATTATTTGGAGAAATCGTTACCACCGCACGAGTTTTATCTGTAATTGCAGCGGCTATGGCTTCAGGAATTAATTGATAATTTGCATCTGTGGCAACTAATACCGGATGACAACCTGCCATTTTAATCGCCATTTCATGATTAAAATAGTAGGGAGTATTTAAAATAATTTCATCACCAGGAGAAGTAATTGCTAAAATAGCATTTATAAACCCCATATTGCTACCTGCTGTCACCACAATAGCATTTTCTTCATTGATATCAAGACCATTAAATATTGATAACTTTGCTGCTAATACTGTTAATAATTCAGGAATCCCGATAACGGGTTGATAAAGATGATTTTTAGGTTCAGCAAGGAACTTTGGTAATAATTCCATTGCGGTATCTGGTGGTTGATAGTGAACCACACCTTGTCCTAAAGAAATTGTCCCAGGAGAGTTTTTAATTAATTCTCCCACCACCGGAATAATTGGCGATTGAATCGCTTCCATTCGTGATAATTTATAATTCATAACTCTTAAAAATGTATATGTAGGATTCTATTCCAGAGTATCACCATTTATCTAATTTTTTAAATGCCTCTTGCCTCTTGCCTTGCCATAACGACGATTTTCAATGCTAACCTACTTACTAGCTACTTAAAAAATGAACCCAACATTCAAAAAAAAGTATGATTTCATACCTCGCTATTTCCAGTTAGCTCTAGCCAACGTCCTATCGAATATTATGATCCCGGTGGCTAATTTAGTCAGTGTCATATTTTTGGGTCATCTTGAAGAAATCAACAACTTCACCGGAGTTATTCTTGCTGGAAACTTGCTCAACTTTCTCTACTTCGTTTTACTCTTTTTACGAATGGGGACTACTGGAGTCACAGCGCAAGCGGTTGGACGAGATGACAGGGAAGAAATGTTATTGATAGGATTGCGTAATGGCTTAGTAGCTTTGGTGCTGGGTATTGCCCTCATACTTTTACAATACCCTTTGGGAGATCTTGGGTTTACCATCCTCAATGTCCCCCTAGAAATCAAATCTTCAGGTCTTGCCTATTTCAACACCCAAATTTGGGGAGCGCCTGCGGTTTTGCTCAATTTTGTTCTGATAGGTTGGTTTCTAGGGCGAGAAAAAAATGGCTTAGTTGTGCTGTTATCAGTAGTTGGTAATGGTGTGAAAATTGGACTTGACTATCTGTTTATTATCAACTTAGGGTGGGAAAGTATGGGAGCAGGAGTTTCTTCTGCTGCCAGCCAATATATATTGTTGTTGGTAGGATTGATATTTTTTTGTAGAGAATTCCAGTGGTTGGAAGTGATATCTGTAGCGTTTAAAATATGGGACATCTCAGCTATAAAATCTAACTTAACTCTCAATGGCAACATCTTTATTAGCAATTTAGTTCTTCTGTTTATCTCCTTAACATTTAGTTATCAAGGAGTACAGATGGGAATGCTAGTTTACGCACAGAATTCTTTGTTGTGGCAGATAATCAGCTTTAATACATATTTTATTGAAGGAATCGGATTCGGTACAGAAAGTTTGGTCGGAAACTTTAAAGGAAAAGGAGATTCACACCAGTTAGCACCTCTAGTTAGTTTTTCTGTCTTAACTGCTCTGATTGTAGGAATATTTTTCGGTGGAATATGTATATTATTTCCCGATAGTGTTTTTAGATTATTCACTAACCACACCGAAATCATCTCTAAGATAGATACTTTTGTTCCCTGGTTGGTACTAGCCTTGGTACTTAGTTCTATAGATTTTACACTGGAAGGATACTTCTTAGGTTTAGCACAAGGACATACCCTCCGTAATGTTAGCTTATTCGCTCTTTTTATCGGATTTGCACCTGTGAATTTTGCTGCCGTTAAGTTTTCTAGTAACCATATTTTGTGGTTGAGTCTATCTTTGTTCTATGCAATAAGAACGATGATGTTTGTGATCAAGTTGCCCAGTACATTTAGAAATGATATTGATAATATTAGTGCTACTCTCCCGGCTTTAGAAGCAAATCCTCTGTTGACTTTAGCTTTTGGAGAAACTCGTGAACAAATAATGGTGGAAAATTTGGGAATAGGGGAAGATGTTGAAAACGGGCGCATATAGCAACTATTATTCTTGAACAATCTGCTCTTCATAGTCCCCCCAATTATTGAGGGGAATACAAATCGCACTTGTTTATAATTCGGCTCAATGCCTGCCCAATAATCCTAATCCAAATTTATAGGCACATTCGTCTAAGGCATTTAACACATAGCCGCCCTCTTGGACTAAACAAAGTGGTATAGATGCTTGGGTGAGAATCTGACCAATTTCCTCAAAAATAGCAGGTGGTAGATGCCAACCGCCATGGGGATCATTGATAATAATGTCATAGCCAACAGAAACAACCATAGCTGCACAACCAAATTCAATTTTGGCCTTTTTAACTAGCTGTTCAACTCCAGTTAAAAATTCTTCTGGACTTGGTGAATGGGAAAAAGGAATGAAAATTTGGCTATCATTAGCTGGTTGAACTTCTTTGTAAGGATAACTAACGATTGTGGAACTGTGAATAGAACCGAACCAAACATCCGGTCGTGATGCTAATAAAGCAGCAGAACCATTGCCAAAATGAAAGTCAATATCAATCAATCCTACTGGACCTATTCCCGATTCTAGCAGTGTAACTACAGCCGCAACTGCATTGTTTAAAAAGCAATATCCTCCTAACCAACCAGGCCCAGCATGGTGTCCGGGAGGTCTACACAAAGCATAGGACAAAGAAGCACCATTGACAATTTTCTGTGCGGCAGCGATCGCAGTTCTAGCCCCTTCACGAGACAAGTCGTAGACTCCCGCAAATAGAGGAGTATCTGCGGCAATTCCCTGGTCAACAAACGGATAATCAAACAGTAACTCTTCTCCTACTAATGCTCTATTCCAATGAGCTAAAAAGTCAAGATAGGACTGTTCATGAATTTGTTGGAGAATGTTATCAAGATAGCGATCGCTAACATTTGCTGTGGAAAAATTGCATTGAGAAAGACGCTCTAGACCTTTAACAATGCACTGGCTACGCTCTTCAACTTCTTGTCCAGCTTTATTTCCTTCAGAAGTAACAATAATGGGAGATGCTCCTTGCATTTCTCTTTGTAAGATCACCTCCAGGGACAAATTACTCATGTTTCTCCTTACTAATTTAATTGATATTTACTGCTACTATTTTGGTGCGTTAGGGAACGCACCCTACAACCGCGATAAATTATGGCAAAGTTTAGATTCTCTTCAACATTCGCGGACCAAAATCTTCAAAACCACTCTTTTTATAAAAATGGTGGGTGTTAGAAAAACCAGGAAACTCATGGGTTGGTAAACAAACTTCTATCCGAGCAAGTCCCTTTTGTTCACAATAAGTTTCCACAGCTTGAATGAGATTTTCACCGATATTTTGACTTCGATGGTCTGGGTGAACCCATAACTCTTGAATTAGGATATAAGAAGCGCCCACATGAATTGCTTCTTGCACAGTTAAAGTAATTAAACCAAGAATAGAATCATGATTCCCTGGTAGATTAGCAACGAAAATAGTGCCGGGATATTTCCCCTCAATTAGACGCTGACAAATTTCTGCTGAACTAGCAGGAAGTTGAAATTCTGAAACACCTTTTAATTCTGCTAACAGAGAACCAACACCTGCAATCACCCCAGGAATGTCAGTTAACTCAGCAGAACGAATCTGGTATGCTTGTTGAGAAACAGCCTTGGGTGTGGACTTTTCTAAAACCGTTCCTGATAGCCAACGGGATGCCATTTCATCTTCTGGGTTATTCAGCATTTCCTGGAAACGCTCTTGCAGCAGTTGGGTGACAGGTCCAGGAAATTGGCTACCGAGAATCTGTCTATCTACCGCAGAAACAGGACGGATCTCATGATAAGTTCCGCTCACAAATACTTCATCTGCCACCATTAAATCGCCCAAAGGCAGAGGTACTTCTCTGACAGGGATATTCAATCTATTTGCAAACTCAATCACTAACCGTCTTGTGACTCCATCAATACTTTGAGGAAGAAGAGGAGTATATAAAACAGAGTCTTTGACGATGAAAATATTTGCTCCTGTCATTTCGCAGATAGTTCCATCTGGATTTAACATCAGATTACCGTCAAATCCCATTTTTTTAGCATTGCGATCAGCCGCAGCTTCCACTGCATAGAAGCCACTAATTTTACCCCTAGCGAGGGTAGAACCGGCTTCGGGACGACGGATATGACTAATGCCTAAAGTCAATGGTGGTAAAAATCCTGAACTGTCAGAACGCCAAGCCATAACCAATGCAGCCGAAGGGAATGGGGAAGGATCTAACCCCAAACAATTGCCGTTTGGATATACTAGCAAACGCACATATCCCTGTTGTAAATTGTTCGCACTTACGGCTTGCCACAATGCTTTGATAATTGCTTCGGGTTCTACAGGAGACAATCCCAAAGATAACATTGACAATCGTAATCGGTTGAGATGTAAATCTAATCCTAATATCTTTGAGCCATTGACAGTGGGATAAAGTCGAAATGCTTCAAAAGCAGCAGTTCCAAAATTGAGGGCATGATTATCTACTGGCAAACGTGCTAATTCAGTGGGTACGATGCGTCCATCAAGGTAAGTCCAAGAGCAAAATTCTAAGGCCATATAACAATCCTAAATTTGTTGCAAAAAAATTGTACTTTTTAGAGGGAACAGAAAAAACTCATCTTTAAAAACATGAGATTGAAATAATGAAACTGCTTTTTTGACTGAAGCTCTAAACTCAGAACTAAAGTTTCTTATCTGTTCCCTGTTCCCTTTTTTAGTAATTAACCTTGCGCTTCTATAATCTCATCTTCCATCCGACAAGTTTCCTGAATGATGAGGCTGTATAATGCAACCATAAAATCTCCATCTAGCCCATGCTGCATCCCCAATTCCCGACGACGCTGTTTCACAGCTTCCACTCGTTCGGGTTGCATCATCGCAATTCCGTGTTGCTTTTTAAAGTTAGCCACCCGTTGACAAATTTCAAATCGCTTGGCTAATGCCTCAACAATCTGACAGTCTACGGCATCAATTTCTGCTCTAAAACCTTCCAATCCACTCATTTTCAGATTCCCAAATTTTCTTACCAATCTTCTCATTTATTCAATACCTTTGCTATTTTTGGTAGGTTGGGTCAAGCGACAGCGCAACCCAACGCTCATGTTGGGTTTCATGCTAATTGCTCCGCGTTCACGCAGTGTCCCGCAGGGATACGTTCACGTTCCACAACCCAACCTACCAATCAAGGCTTTTTCTAATTTGGCTAATTTGTTGGGTTTCATGCTTCAACCCAACCTACCAATCAAGGCTTTTTTTAAATTTGGCTAAGGTATTATTAGCATCAATTTTCTTAGAAGTTGGGTATCTATAGTGAAACCTTAACTAAAGAAATCGTTTGATCTGAAGTATTATACCCACTATGGGAAACACCAGGGGGAGCATAATAAATGCTACCATATCCTAAAAGTTTTTCTTCTTCCCCTACTTTCATCATCATTTGCTCATTAACAATAATGCCAATTTCTTCTTTGGTACTTGTATATATGGGTAATTTTGCGTGGGCAGGAATTTCCAAAACAGCTATTTGAAACCATGAACAAGCACCGAATTTACAAGAAAAACCTGTTGTTTTATCTATTGTAGGTTGGAAAGTGAGGATAGGTTCATCAATGACCTGATCTGATTTATCTGATTGAGATCCTATTAAATATTTCATCTCAAATCCCAGAACATTTTCTTGAGAAAGAATCGTAGAACCATGAGGAATATTACTTCCGGCAATATAAGCTTGTTGGAATGGCTCTAAAATTGCTTTCTGATCATTGACATTAATTTCCACAGAACCAGAAAAAAGCATCCCCATTTGGCTTTCTGGATGTTGGTGAGGTTCAAAAATTGCTCCCGGTAAGATATTAGCTAATTGAATAACTATTTCTTGACAATGAAAAAGTGTCAACTCTAAATCTGAACGCGGTTTTATAGTTTGAGAAACTGGGAAAAATGTTGACATTTTCTAATTATGTAAGTTGATATAAATGGGAAGAGAATCAGACACCAGAAAGTTCTAATTGGAAAAGTTGAGGATTTTTGATCCCAATAACTCCCTGCTGTCTATTTTGTTGACGACCATATACGAGCCAAGCTGTTTGGACAGAGCCAATAACTTCATCAACTACTAATACATCAGGATTTTCTTCAGCAAATTGTAAAGCTGCAATACCGCTATCATACTTACCCACCAGCAAATTTTGACCCACCACGGGCTTGGCCGTTTCATGGATAAAAGTTGAGTAGCGTTCTGTATTGACATAAGCCCGCGTAGCAGGCATTAATCCTAGACTGCGGGGATGTTCTACATCACGACGGGTTAGGAGTCCCATAGCACGAGTTGGACATAAGAAGCTATCAATCACAAATACTTCCCGAAAGTATTTTTCTGTTAATTCATAAACTTTAGGATGAGCAGAGTTTTGGATAATAAAGTCAACTTTACCATCATGTAGTAGCTCCAATGCGTCTAACAGATCATTCAATAGTTCTATTTTGGCATTAGCCACTTCTTGAAACTCAATATAAGATTGAGTCGCTAGTTCATGGCAAGTTCCAGATGGTCCAAGAGTTGCGAAAATTAGTTGTTTATTCATTGCTTATACACCCACTTTTTCATAGTTATCAAAAACCTCTGTTTCTGTTCCCTGGATATAATATTGATCGGGATCAGAAACTCCATGAGTTGTGATCATCATTGCCTGAATTAATGCCTTAGCTTTCAGCATTATTTCTTGAAACTCCATCTGGGGATCAGAAAGTGCCACAATACCACCGCCAACACCAATCGAAGTTTGTTCTGGGGTCAGGACAGCGGTACGAATGACAATATTTAAATCGGCTGAACCATTCAAACCCAAAAAGCCGATTGCCCCTGAGTATACACCCCGTGCTTCTTGCTCTAATCGATCAATAATTTCCAGGGTTCTAATCTTAGGTGCGCCAGTCATAGAACCCCCAGGAAAGGCGTTCCGAATGCAGTCTACGGCACTCATATTAGCTCGTAATTGACCGCGAATTGTCGTCACTAATTGATGTACTGTTGCGTAGGTTTCTACATCCATTAATTTGGGTACATGAACCGTTCCCACTGCACAAACCCGTCCCAAATCATTGCGAAGTAAATCCACAATCATCAGATTTTCCGCTCGATCTTTTTCACTGTTCCGCAATTGTTCACAGAGGATAAAATCTTCTGCGGGTGTTTTTCCTCGTGGTAACGTTCCCTTGATAGGTTTTGTTTCTGCCCAACCTTGGCGATCAATTTGCAGAAATCGTTCTGGAGATGAACAGGCAATTCCCACATCACCAAAGCGCAAAAATGCAGCATAAGGAGCAGGATTGATGCGGCGTAATGAACGATAGAACTCTAGCGGATCAGGTGTTGTATCTGTGTAAATCTGGTTTGTTAAACAAACTTGATAAGTTTCTCCTTCGTGAATTTCTTGTAAACATTTTTTAATATCATCAAGATAAGTCTTTTCAGACCTGCTCAATCTAAAAATAACAGGTGTTTTTTTGTTTTGAGGAACAATAGGCGACAGAGGAGGAAGATTGTCAATTTGGTTTTTGATCGCTTCAAACCAATCTTCTGCGGAGGCTGTTTTTCCTTTCTGAATTAGACAAAGCAGATAGATAGTTTGCTCTTGGTGATCAATTGCAATCATTCTATCTGCTAACATAAACATGGCATCAGGTAAGGCAGATGTGTGATTGAATTTTCCTCCAGATTCTGCCTTTAATTCATAGCCAAAATAACCCACAAACCCGCAGTTAAAATCAAAAGGTAAATGCTCAGATGAGCAATGTCGCCGCTCAATTTCCCGCTGGAGATAATCAAAAATCCCCTCTGTTTTGAAACTGACAGTATCGGACTGTGTAATTGTCAGTTCTTGCCCTTGCGTCCGATAATTAATTAGGAGACTGTTTTCACCACTGTTATCTCCCATGAAAGAAAAGCGAGAAAGACCAGGTTCAACCCGACTGCTATCTAACCAAAATGCACTGGCTGATTTGCCAAATAAATGCACAAACATCTGTTCAGTATCGGGACAAAGTTCGGCTTCGCTCACTGTAAACAAATTCAATTTGCGGGTACAAAGTTCAAATTCCTCTTGCTGTTTTTTCTTAGCAGAATTTGTGGGTAAGCTCCCATTCCCGTTATTTTCTGTCCAATAGTGTTTTTTCGGGCTTTTACCTTGCTCTTGGGCAAATTTCCGAGTAATTTCTTGAAAATTCTCAAACAAAGTATGTCCATACTCAGTACAGATTGACTCTGGATGAAACTGCACACCCCACATTGGTAAAGAGCGATGGCGCATTCCCATGATCAGATTGTCACCCGTCCACGCAACTTTTTCTAAACAGTCCGGTAGGTCATCTGCAACCAGTAAAGAATGGTAGCGCACCACAGAAAAAGGAGAAGGTATTCCTGCAAACAAATCAGTAGCAGTATGATAAACCTCACTGAGCCGACCATGCCGAACTTCAGGTGCGTGAATAACTTTTCCTCCATAGCCAAATCCTAGTCCCTGATGTCCCAAGCAAACGCCTAGAAGTGGTACTTGGGCATTTTCAATCATTTGACGACAGATCCCAAAATCTTTTGATTTCTCTGGACGGCCTGGACCTGGTGAAATTACGATGTTATCAAATTCCCACTGTTTCAGTTCATCCCATATAACTTGATCATTATAAATTACAGTTGGATACTCTCCATTAACTTCTGCAATCAATTGGTAAAGGTTAAAAGTATAAGAGTCGTAGTTATCAATAATCAAGGTTTTCATGTTTAAATCCTCTTAATTAACTCGTCAAAAGGGCTAAAGCCCAACTACGTACAAAAGTTTGATAGGTTTCCAGCAATTTTTATCCATAAACTCTATTTTTTAAGATTTCAACATAATTTTGCAGCATTAATTGAATATCTTTGTAACTAAAATATGTCTGATCGTATTCTACATGAATGCTGACATTTCCTGATAATGATTCCATGGAAATAGCATAATTTAAAGGAAAGTTAAACTTGTCATAAATCATTTTTCTCTGTACCTTTAAGCTAGTATGCTTGTTCACAGTTTTGGTATTATGGAAATTTACAAAATTAAACGTAGCCAAAAATAATTCCGTTGTTTTTTGGTCTGACAGAATTTGCAGCAGTGGATATCTCACACAAGGTTCAATATCAATTAGGGTTTGCTGGACATTTTTAATTTGTACCCCTTTATCTTCTGTAATTGTTTGACAAAATGGCACAATATTCCAGAATAAACCTAAAGCTCCCAAGGGATCAGATAATCTTTCTATCCTACCATTAGAAATAACTCCTACAGAAACCTGATTTTCTTTCATGACAATACTAATGAGATCCAGGTATGTACTCAAGAAAATTGCTTTTGGTGAAACTTTCAATTTCCGACAACATTCACGTAAATCAAGAATTATTTCTGCGTTAAAGTTTTCTTCTATGGCTTTCTGGCTATCGGAAGCAGATTTTACTTGAAATACGGTCGTCTTTAACGGCTGTAATGGTTTATATTTGTAATTTTGCAAATGAAGTTTCCAGAAATTTGATGCTTCTGTTGAGCTAATGATTTCTTTCTCTAAAGCGACAAATTCCTGATGCACATTATTTGCAGGAATCACGGTTATTTCTTCTCCTTGCTTGAGAGCAGAATATAATTCCTCTAGTTGATTTACAAATTCAATACTACTCCAACCATCTGTAATTGCATGGTGCATTGACATGAAGAATTCAATGTGATTTTCAGCTTTAGCAAAAATCCATAATCTAAAAAGTGCTTCATTGCAATTCTCAACGTTGAATAAATTCTGCCTATCTTGCTTTATGATTGCATCAATGTAATTTTCCTGTTCCTCTGATTTGATGTGACTAATATCTTTTTCATTGATGGAAAAATTCAGATTGTTTCTAACCACTTGACATACTGGTTTTCCGTTCTGAAAAATAAACACCGTTCTCAGAGTTGGATGTTTTTCTACTAGAATTTGTAGAGCTTTCTTGAAGACACTTATAGAAAGATTTTCATCATATATATCTAATAATTCCTGTCCATGATAAACCCCCATTTTTTGATGATCATTCGCGTAATGATGCAACATAAACTCCTGCATTTTGGCAAGAGGATATGCGAATTGTGTATCATCAGGTAATAACTCAGAGATATCTTGAGTCAGTTCTAATAAATGTAGGGGGACAGGAACATTATTTTCCTGATGCTGATAATTATTTATTGGTTGAGAAAAGCCGTAAATTTCCTGGTTTGCAGATACATCAATAGATAAACAATGAGTAATTAGAAAACGCAAATTTGCTGCAAAATCTTCAGCGAGATTTTCAATAGTGTCTCGGTGGTGAAAATTTTCGCTGTAAGTCCAATCTAGTTTTAACTGACCATCTACTACGAGTCCATTAATATCTAGTAAATGACTGCAATTCTCTTGCTGGCTATGTTCCGCTCCCACTGATTCAGAAGCTAGTTTAAAGAAGGAATTTTCTTGTCTTCCCCAATCGAATTGTCCCAAATAATTGAAACTAACTTCAGCTTTTGGCATTGTTGAAAGTTGAGAGATAATATCTTTATCACCACTCAAATAGCGCAGCAAACCGTAGCCAATACCCCCCAATTGACCTCGAACAGCACCAAGTTGTTTTTTAATAGATTTAATCCCATCTCCCAGATTATCTGTTGCTTTTAACTCTAAAAGTACGGGAAAGATGGTCGTAAACCAACCGACTGTCCTCGATAAGTCTACATCTTCAAAAATATCTTCTCGTCCATGACCTTCAAGATCAAGTAACACAGAATTACTACCAATCCAACTACCTAAAGTCTGCAATAAAGCAGTTAGCAAGATATCATTAATCTGGGTTTTATAAGCTTTAGGAACTTCCTGCAATAAAGCGCGGGTTTCCTCTGGTGAGAGTGAAACTGATATGATCTGATTGAATGCTACAGTATTAGCACCCAAGGCATGATCGACTGGTATACGAGTTATTTGTGTAGATGAAATACCTTGCCAATAAGTTAGTTTTTGCTTTGCACTATCAGACTGTGCGTAAGAATTCAGTTTCTCAGCCCAGTATTTAAAAGATGTTGTCTTAGGACGAAACTGAATCTTTTCACCGCGACTAATCTGCTCGTAAGCTGTTTCTAAGTCTTCTAACAAAATTCGCCAAGAAACGCCGTCTACTGCGAGGTGATGAATAATTATTAATAATCGGCTGGATTTGTTAGTACCTAGACCAAAAAACGCTACTTGCACTATTGGACCAGAAGCAATATTCAAGCTAGTTTGCAGGGAATTAGCAGTGGCTTCAATAGCTGCTTTTTGTTCCCTATCTGGGATGTCCGATAAATCTACATAAGAAAAAGGAATAGTATCATCAGAGGTAATATTAATCTGTTCCCCATCGGCAGGACAACGTAAGCGCAGAGTATCATGATGTAATAATAATTGTCGCATCACTTCTGGGAATAAAGTCCAGTCAACTACCCCAGATAATTCCAGCAGCAATGACTGATTAAAGTGGTGAGGTTCGGGGAAATTTTGCTCTTTGAACCAGTGTTGAATAGGTGTCAGCGGTAATAATCCTGTTACCAAACCTTGTTCTGCTTTCACCGTCTGAGTGATGTTAGTTACTGCCGCCAATTCAGCAATCGTCTGGTTTTGAAATATCTGTTTAGCCGTTAATTGCAATCCAGCTTGTTTAGCTTTAAAAATAATCTGAATACTGAGAATAGAATCTCCACCCAACTCAAAGAAATTGTCATGGATACCAACTTGTTTAAGATGCAGAACTTCACACCATATTTTTGCTAGTATTTCTTCAGACTCCGTGCGCGGTGCTGCTAGATCCGTTTCTATTTTATGGCTTGTTGTATCAGGTTTAGGTAAACCACGCCGATCTACCTTACCATTAGGGGTAAGAGGCAGAGCATCCAAAACCACAAAAGCAGAAGGTATCATGTAATCTGGTAACTTCTGTTTCAGGAAAGAACACAATTGCGACTGGGGTAAAGACGTTCCATTCAACGTCCCTACTATGTATGCAACTAGGCGTTTAGAACCTGGAATATGATCAGAATCAATCACTACCGCTTCTGATATTTGGGGGTGTGTAATCAGTAAAGTTTCAATTTCCCCCAGTTCAATGCGAAAACCGCGTATTTTCACCTGATTGTCAATGCGACCCAAAAACTCAATATTCCCGTCTGGTAAATAACGAGCTAAATCCCCTGTTTTGTAAATACGTTCTAATGGCTTAAAGGGGTGAGGAATAAATTTTGCATCTGTTAAATCTGGACGGTGGAGATAACCTCTAGCTAAACCCATACCACCAATATGCAATTCCCCCGGTACACCGATAGGGACTGGTTGTAAATAGCTATCAAGAATGTAAGTCTGCACATTATCAAAAGCAGTACCAATTATTTGCCGTGTCCTTGTATCCTCTGTTGCTAACTTTGATAAGTCGTATACTGTTGACAATACCGTTGCTTCTGTTGGTCCGTAGCCGTTCATTAATAGCGGTGGTGCTTTTAAATTCTGAATACTTGACCTCTCCTCCATGCACTTTTGCCACAACTTTAATTTTTCTGGTAGCCATTGTTCTCCCCCAGTTGATAACAATCTTACTGATGGTGGTAGGGTTTCATTTGTTGTTGCTAATTCAGCCGTTAACTGATGCCAGTAGGCTGTTCCCACCATTAATACTGTTAATTTCCATTCCCAGCACTTCTGTACAAATGTGGAGACAGCACCCAACATTTCAGCAGTCCGTAGCACTAAGGTTGCACCAGAGACTAGACAGGGATAGATTTCTTCTGCAGCTGCGTCAAAACTAATAGATGCTGCTTGAAGAACTCTGTCTTTATTGTTCATCCCATACTTATCTTTTACTGTTTGGGTGAAATTCACTAAAGACCGATGTTCAATCATTACTCCTTTCGGCTTTCCTGTAGAGCCGGAGGTATAAATTACATAGGCTAAATTATTGGCTTTAACTTGAGTTTGTGTTTGTGGGTTTTTGTCGCTTTCAGTGCTGATTAATTCCCAATCAGTATCTAAACAGATCACCTCTAAGCCAGTATTCGGTATTGAGTTCACTAACTGCTGTTGAGTTAGTAGCACTTTTGCCTGAGAATCATCTAACATATAAGCTAAACGCTCGGCTGGATAAGCTGGATCTAAAGGAACATAAGCACCACCAGCTTTGAGAATCCCTAATAATCCTACTACCATTAACAGCGATCGCTCTACACATATTCCTACTAAAACTTCTGGATTCACACCCAGTTTTTGCAGATAATTTGCTAGTTGATTTGCCTGTTGATTTAATTCCTGATAAGTTAATTTTTCCCCTTCCAACTCTACCGCTATAGCGTCGGGTGTTTTGATTACCTGTTCTTCAAACAATTGATGGATACATTTATCTAATGGATAATCTTTTTTAGTATTATTCCAATCAACTAATAATTGACATTGCTCAACTTCTGTTAACAATGGTAATTGGGAAATAGGTTGTTCTGGATTAATTAAAATACTTTCTAGTAAGGTTTGATAATTTCCTGCTATTCGTTCTACAGTGGAAATATTAAACAGATCAGTGTTGTATTGCCAGCAAAAATTAAACTCACCACCAGTTTTAATAATCGCCAAATCTATATCAAATGCTGATCCTCGTTGATGTCCTTCTATTAAGAATGGCGACATCACTAAAGATGATTTTTGGCTATTATCATACCAGCGATGCTCTTGCCAAGTTAAAGAAACTTGAAACAGAGGAGGACGACTAGAATCTCTTTCAGGAATAAGCTGTTTTACTAATAGGGGAAAGGGATAATCTTCATGTTTCTTACCCTCAGAAACTGTGCGACGTATTTGAGCAAGAAAATCTCTGAAGGTGGGATTTTCCCCTAGATTTGCACGTAATACTACGGGGTCTGTAAAATAGCCAACAATACTTTCAAACTCCTTGTTACCTGACCGACCCGCAACCGGACAACCTACTAGGATGTCTTCTTGTCCTGATAAGCGGTAAAATAGGATAAAAAATGCAGCCAGAAAAATTCTATACAGGCTGGTTTTTTCCGATTCTGACAACTTTCTCAGCCTGGAAAGCAATTCTTCATCTAACTTGATGATGTGTGTATTGCCAGAGTAGGTTTGCACATTTGGTCTAAGTTTATCTACAGGCAAGTCTAAGACTGGCAACTCACCTATTAATTGTTTATGCCAGTATGCTGAAAGTTGTTCACCTTGAGAACTTGTCAACATTTCAGACTGCCAATTTATATAATCTGTGTATGACAGCTTTGGCAGGGAGGGGATATTATCTATTTTTGAATTATAAATATCTGAATTTTCAATAATTTGTAAGTCAGCTTGAGACAATGTTTTTACTTCTGTAGCATACAGAATTTGCAGTTCATTTAATAATATGTCAAAAGACCACATATCTCCAGCAATGTGGTGCATGGCCAGTAATTGGATATGTTCTTCTGATGATCTTGTAAATAGATGTACCCGCAATACTGGACCTGTTTCCAAGTCGTAGGGACGCTCGGTTTCTGTCAGAATTTGTTTTTTCAAGTAGTCTAAATTCCAAGCAGAAGCATCTGTTATTTTAATATCTATCTCTTGGTATGGGTGAATTACTTGAATAGGTTGATCTTCATACTGTGCATAAGTAGTTCGTAGGATAGGATGACGTTCTACAATCTGAAGCCACGCTCTGTGCCATGCCTCCAAGTGTAAATCTGAGTTTATCCGTAATGTTGTATAGATATTGTATGCGATGCTCTGGGGTGCTATCTGGTCAAGAAACCACATCGCTTGTTGACCGTAGGAGAGGGGAAATGATTTTGCTTCCTCTGTAAGTTGTGGCTGCCTTTCCAAAGAAGAATTGCTCTGCATTGCTAATTTATAACTTTGTTATCCTTGACACTCTGCGGTCTAAAGACACGCAGATTCTTTAAGACCTGCTTAAAAAGGATAGTCAATTATCCTCCTAGACGCTCAAGACAACTACCAGTACGACAGGTATTGCAATTGCGCTTACTTTTGATTTTTTTTGCTGCTTTTGTGAGTCCATCAATTTTTGATGTTAAACGCTCCATGCTTTACCATTGCTTGTTTACCCAGGCTACGGCTATGCCGAGACGAGATAAATCAGGGGTTTCTCCTTAATAAAACACTTATGAGCGTTGATGGTTATTCCTACTTGCTGATTAATTCTATCATGTCACGGCGAATTTATTCGCCTTTTTGGCACTTCCTCCACCCATCTATTGCCAAGTGGCTTCCGTGCCTTTCGTTCTATTTGTTGATAATTAGGATAACACAAGTCACTGAAGGAAGACAGCCTCTAGTTCAATACTTGTCGGTCAAGGAAATGTAGGTTGGGTTGAGCGACAGCGAAACCCAACATTACCAAGGATTTCGTTGGGTTTCGTTCCGATTGCTCCGCAACGCTAACGCGAACAACCCAACCTTGTATCTTAGAGGTATGTTAGAGGCTTAACCGAGCAGTATTGGCCTCTAGTTGGCTTTCATCCCTTGCCTAAAGGACAGTTAAGTTTTTCCGCCACGCTCCAAAACTTGCCCTCAAGGGTTTTTAGCCTATTTTCTTATAAATCTATTGATAGTTTTTAGGGATACCAACTTGTGATAAACCAGCAATTACTTTCAAGTTTTGACAACGAATTAATTCACTAAAATTTAAACCAGAACGCCCTTCTATTGTTCCTACTGCTTCAATAGCTGTTAACAAATGTTGGGCGGCTTCAGTGTCTGAATAACCCCGTCTTTTGGCAATCCGAATGGCCGCTATATCAGCATTTAATTCTGCTTCTTGGGATTTATTCATGCGCCAAATCCGCATAGCCGCTAAGGCAGTTAATCCCCCAGCTATAACCACACCTACCACATCAGATTGAACTGCTTCCAGGATTCCCCCCGCAAACCCAGCTAAGACCACACCTTGATAAATATTCGGTTGTAACCATTTCACACCGATTAACCAGGATACTCTCTGCAATAGGAGCAAATCCCGTTGAGGTTTTGTCAACCGTCGCCACAAATCGAAATTAATATATATTGGTCTAGCTTGACTTAAAGGCAGAGGAAAAGCAGCATCTATTACCTGTTTTTGTTCTGGTTTACTGACGATTTTAGTCATCATGCGCCCAGAAGCGGGCATTACATCTAATAAACGACGAATTTCAATATTTGGTTCCATAGCATCCATTATTAGTCATAATTATGTATATTCAATGACTACTAAAATTACACTTTATTCCACTTTATATTTATATGGACGCTTTTGATCCCAATCCCCCAGAATGGACTAATCAAGCCGTACACGCCTATCAGTTTCATTGTCCCAAATGCCACGCTGGTAGCAGAGAAGCCGTTAATGTGTGGTTAAATAGGAGATCTCCCGTAACCACCCCAGATCGTCGTCGTAAATGGCAAGAATTCTATCATTGTCATTGCAGTTATGTCTGGTGGGCTTGGAGCAATGATCGACCACCCACAGATTTATCTGGGCAAAAGTGAATCAAAAAATTCCTCATTCCCTTTCTTCAACTGGGAAAGAGAAGGTGAGGAATTATATCTAGTCTAAATCAGGTTCAATACCAAGCGATCTCAGTTGGGCAATTAATCTTTCGGTTTTTTGTTTTTCCTCTTCTGTACTAGTTAGCATCCAATTACCGTCTTTGTCATACCAACGTAACCAAGGCATTTCGACAGTTTTATAACTTCCTTGCCACACTCCCAAACCTAATTCTATTTCGGGAATCCAAAACCGGAAATCTGATAATTCTACTTCAGCATAACGAGCGCCTGTTAACTGAAACATTCTAAATTGAGATTTATAACGATCAAAGATAGCGTAATAGGGTACTCTTAAAATTTGTTCGTAAACTTCCCATTTACCAGGAGGTTTTTCTACATCTCTTAATGTTTGCCCTAAGTCTTCTTTTTCTGTTCCCGGTGAGAGTAATTCAACTACAATATACGGATTAACTGCTTCTTGCCAAACTACATAACTTAACCGCAAATCTCTTTTGTTATAAAGAGAAGGAACACCTAACACGGCAAACCAATCTGGGCGTTTATACCACTGTGGGTGACGAGAATCATAATAAAGATTCATATCACTAACTGTAAATATTTGGTCGCTAGGATAGTTAGGGGGACGGAATGTTTCTGCTAATAATTGTGGTTGGAATAAATGAAATTGATCTGGCAAACCAGGTTCCTCCGGGTCTTCGCTAGGAAGATCATACATTGTCGGTAATGTTTCTTTAGGGGAAAGTGGCGGATCTGTTTGATACATTCTTAACAATCCTAAAGATAGAATTTCTATTTCTATTATGTCGCAAGATGATTTGGTTTAGAAATGCAATATTCGGATATTAAAAATAGTGAGTTTCATACTTACCCATTATTCACCGTTATTTTCCTGTGCTAAAGTCAAAACCTGCACATAAAGCCGATCTGAAATTCTCATTCCCTGTGCTTGCATTTCATCTAAAACAGCCTTAACACTATGCAACAAACCTCGACGCTTCGCTAATAGCAAAATCCCCACAGTCCCAATTAGAGGTAATTTTCGAGCCATAGCCACCTTCCTGGCAGCTCTTTCATCACCTGAGTTCGATATAAATAATCATCCTGAAAACTAATTATATCGGGCTTTTCTCAATTAGCAATGATTATTGACAATAAACAAACAAGAGAAAACAATCCAAAATTGAATATTTTGGACTCACAATTTAATTGCATGAAAATAATTAAATTAATAAAGCTGGTAGAGAAGTTACTTCATGTTTATCTAATTTTAAAGAAGGTTTTTTATCTTGCCAAGTATAAGCAATTAAACCAGCAATAATATTAACCATAAAATTAGAAATACTGCGATGACGAGAATGAACAACTTGGGAAATATTTTGAAGTTGGTCATTGACAGTTTCAATTAAAGCTCTTTTTCTTAACATAAGTTTTTCCCACAATTCAACTAATTTATTCTTCATATTCTTCTTAAAAGGAGTAATTAATTTCACATCATTTTCCAATAGTTCCTGAAATAAACTTTTAGAAATATATCCTTTATCTCCAAAAAGTCTTCCCCATAAATTTTGTGCCAAAGTAGGAACTGGTTTCCGGTCATCAACATTTCCGGGAGTAACTTGAAAAGCTAATAATTTGCCTTGTTCATTAATAATTAAATGAAGTTTAAATCCAAAGTAGCAATCCACAGAACTCTTGCCCCATCCCGATAAGCCACGGAAAACTTTATTTCTTTTTGCTCTTTTATTATGACAAATAGGAATACCCATGCTGTCAATAAAAGAGATGCCACTACATTGACCTTTTCGACTATTAAGATAGCAAATCAAAGGCAGTAAAGCATCAGGCATTAATTCAACAAAGCGATTATAACTCACTAAAGATGGAAAATATCTGTGGTAGGTTGTTAAAATGCTTTTTTGATAATAGTCCTGAAAATTACGATAACTTGATTGGTGAAAATGAACAATAATAGTCATGACTTCACTTAAACATAAGCGACTTTTTCTTTTTCTTTTTTGTGACTGGCTCGAAATTAGTTCTGAGTTCAATTTTGCTTCAAAATCCAAACAGAAATCATCTATTGCACAAAATAATTGTTCTAATTCCATTGTCCATTTTTCCTTGCTCAAACAACTACTTTATTCTTAAATCTTTGGTACAATCTTGAGTATGATTAGTAATGTTATTTAATGGTTTTTAAGAAAAATTTACAATTTATATTATTTATTCCCAAGCAATTGTCAATAACCGGAAATTATTGACAACCGCTAAAAATTTATTTAATCCTGAAACTCTTTCCAGTCAACACTTGTAAGTTATTCTCTTACGTCGAACTCAGGTTATCTCAGTGATAGCGATACAAAATACAGCTATTTTAATACATGATTCTACATTTTTATTTTAATCTTTAACACACTTACCCTAACAATCAATTATTTTCTCAATGTAATCACTTTAATTGATTTAACTTGACAAATTGGCTTTTCTTTTTTTTCGGCGGTAATTAACTCATCTGCTTTTCCTAGCAACGCAGCAGCAACATGAATTGCATCAATTCCACTCAATCCATTATTATTTGTAATAATTTCGTTATATGCACATTCTAATAATTTTTGATTAGGTTCTACCCATTCTTGTACACTATCAAAAAATGTTTCATAAAACTCTGCTTCTAGTTTTCTTTTATTTCTGATAGCATGAGGTAATATTTCAAATTTGACATAATAACTAGAAATAAAATAGCGTTCCGCACTACCTAAAATTTTTAAAGCTTCTTGGCAGATTGGATCACTATTATCTAATGTTGCTGCTGCTATTAATACGCAGGAATCTATATAAGTTCTTTTCACCCGATTAAATTGTTTATTTAGTTATTTTCTGTTTGTTGTTCAAGATATTGATCAAATTCTGCTGAAGTTAACAGCGGTTCTCCAGACAGAATTATTTTTTCTTTAATTTTAAAAAGTTTTCTTCCTAAATCCGTTTCACAATTTTTCCAGTCTATTGGTCCTGTGACAGAGTTGATAAATCTCTGTACTGCTTTTTCATGTTGTTTGGCTACTTCTTCAATGATTTTCCATTCTTCAACTGCGGTAGAACTGTTAATTTCCGCAGACGAAGCAACATTTATCACTCTATTAAATTCAGCAGCATCCAAGGCAAATTTTCTTAAAAACTCTTGTGTATCTGATGAATAAAAATCCCAACATTCAATAACAGATTCTGTTAGTAAATTTAATGCTCGGATATTCCTTTCAAAAAAATTTCGTGATTCATTGCTTCCGAAGATTTCTAACAACATTTGCATTGCTTTTTGAAATTTCTTCTTTCCTAATAATAAATCTTGCTTGAGTTCTACAAGAGATTTGCCTTTTCCTTGAGCAATTTTAATATATTCATCAAATTTATTCTTTTCTTCATCATTTTTATGACTAAATCCACCACAACGATTCAAAAATCTGATAGTTTCTTCCAAATCGTTAGCAATTATGTGTTTTGCATTTTCTATATCTTTAGCTTTTAAGATTGTGCTGGACATATTTTTAAGACAATAAGTGAAATAGTAAAAACTCTTACTGGTTATAGTATATCAGAATTTAGATACTACAGTCTAATTATTATTAAAATATACGGGCATATCACAGCCCGCATTCCTTTCCAAGCAATGGGAGTTTGCGTCTATTCTAAATCAAAATAGTGGGTTATTAACCCACTCTACAAAACTACACATTTAACGGCTTTTTTGGGATGATTGGCGTTTGATTGTCGCTATTTGCAATTGGCACAGGTGCAATAACTTCCTTCCCTGTAATTAATCTCGCGCCACGATTGCGGGTAAAATAACTCCACAACCATTGAATCATTACTACTAACTTATTATCAAATTCAATCAAGAAGTAAATATGAATAAATAGCCAAACAAACCAGGCAAAGAAACCTCTAAGTTTGATAAATCCTAAATCAACAACTGCGGCGTGTTGCCCAATCATTGCTAGACTACCTCTATCTACATATTTAAATTGGGGTAAAGTTTCACCTTTGAGGCGTTTTTGAATGAGTTTAGCCACATATTCGCCTTCTTGCATGGCGACTGGTGCAACTCCCGGTAAAGGTTTATCATTTTGATGGGCAAAATTCGCTAAGTCACCAACTACGAAGATGTTGGGATATCCTTTAATACTTAGGTCTGGTTCTACCATAACACGACCAGCGCGATCGCTCTCAACTCCAGTTTTATCTGTCAAAACTTTCCCCATTGGTGAGGCTTTCACACCCGCAGCCCACAACACGGTTTTAGTAGCAATTTCTTTAACTTCATCACCTTGCTTAATCGTAACAATATCATTTTCAATATGTGTTACTAAGGTTTTGGTTTGCACATCTACACCCAAAGCCGTTAAAGACACTTCTGCTGTGTGGGATAATTCTGGTGCAAAAGGGGGAAGAATCCGATCTAAACCTTCTAACAATAAAACTCTGGTTTCTGAAGTGTCAATGTTGCGGAAATCTTCTTTCAGGGTTTTGGTTGCCAATTCAGCGATCGCTCCTGCCAATTCTACCCCAGTTGGACCACCACCGACAATGACAAAAGTTAATAAAGCCTGGCGTTTAACCGGATCACTTTCATTTTCAGCGGCTTCAAAAGCCATAAAAATCTTCCGACGCATTTCAATGGCATCTTCTACCGTCTTTAAACCCGGTGCAAACTCTTCCCAGTTATCCTTACCAAAATAGGAATGCTTCGCCCCTGTAGCGACAATTAAGGTATCGTAGGGGACTGCTTCCGCGCCCACCATCACCTTTTGGTCGTTAGTGTCAATATCATTTACTTCACCCAACAGCACCTTTGTATTCTTACTCTTGCTCAAGACAGCCCGCAAGGGAGAGGAAATATCCGCTGGGGATAAAGCACCTGTAGCGACTTGATACAACAGTGGTTGAAAGAGATGAAAATTGCGTTTATCAATCAAAGTAATTTGCACATTGGCTTTAGCCATAGACTTAGCGGCATAAAGTCCCCCAAAACCACCACCAATAATCACGACTTGATGGATTGGTTTTTTGTCAGCTAGATCAACCATAAAAAATATTTCCTTTCACTACAGGTGCTGTAACCATTCTTAACAAATTTGTATCAAAAATGTCACAATTATTTCTGTTTATTTTGAACTTCTGAACAAAAAATGAAAGTATCCACAGATATATTTTTGGATCTTGAGAGACAACCAATGACCAATGACCAATGACTAATAACTAATGACCAATTTGCGATACAATCATAAGTCTGCCAATTTCATGACAACCTTTACGGACAGGAGATGCTTCTATGGCGCGTATGTATTATGATGAAGATGCTAATTTAGACCTTTTAGCAGGTAAAACCGTTGCTATTATTGGTTATGGTTCACAAGGTCATGCTCACGCGCTGAATCTAAAAGATAGCGGTGTTAATGTCATAGTTGGATTATATCCTGGCAGTAAGTCCACAGCTAAAGCCGAAGCTGCTGGGTTGACTGTAAAAAATGTTGCTGATGCGGCCAAAGCTGCTGATTTCATCATGATTTTATTACCTGATGAAGTCCAAAAAACAATTTACAAAAACGAAATTGAACCAAATTTAGAAGCTGGAAACGTTTTAGCTTTTGCACATGGTTTTAACATCCACTTTGCACAGGTACTTCCCCCTGCTGATGTTGATGTCGTCATGGTTGCACCTAAAGGACCAGGACATTTGGTGCGCCGTACCTACGAACAAGGACAAGGAGTACCTGCGTTATTTGCAGTTTATCAAGATGCAACTGGTAAGGCACGCGATCGCGCTATGGCTTATGCTAGAGGTATTGGTGGTACACGCGCCGGTATTTTGGAAACCACTTTCCGTGAAGAAACCGAAACCGATTTGTTTGGGGAACAAGCGGTATTGTGTGGTGGTTTAAGTGCTTTAATCAAAGCCGGGTTTGAAACTTTAGTCGAAGCAGGCTATCAACCAGAATTAGCCTATTTTGAATGTCTGCACGAAGTCAAATTAATTGTTGATTTAGTCGTAGAAGGTGGTTTGGCTACCATGCGCGATAGTATTTCTAATACTGCTGAATATGGTGATTATACTCGTGGTCCTCGCGTTGTCACCGCCGATACTAAAGCGGAAATGAAGAAAATCCTCAGCGAAATTCAATCTGGACAATTTGCGCGGGAATTCGTTTTAGAAAACCAAGCAGGTAAACCTGGTTTTACTGCTATGCGTCGTCAAGAAGCTGAACATCCTATTGAGGCTGTTGGTAAGGATTTACGGGCTATGTTTAGCTGGTTGAAGAAAGCGTAATTTTGGGTAATTACCAAAGAGGTGATTGGTAATAACCAATCACTTCTTAATATCTATTTAGGGATTGCTTTCTAGAAAATAGCTATGATAAGATAAAGAAATAGTAAGTTTGGTATTTTTAACTGGTCTGTTGCAATCTTATTTTTATTGCTAATGTTTATTTCTCATATCATCCTCAAGAATTGGCGTAATTTTCTGTCAGTAGATGTTGGATTAGGTGACAGAGTTTTTGTAGTCGGTCCTAACGCTTGTGGTAAATCTAACTTTCTTGATGTATTTCGCTTTTTACGTGATATTGCCAAACCCGGAGGTGGTTTACAGACAGCGGTAAAAGATCGTGGAGGAGTATCCAAAATTCGCTGTTTGTCAGCGCGGCAAAATCCCAAGATTGAAATTGAAGTACACCTGTCTGATTATTCTAGTCATGAACCTATATGGAAATATGCTATTGGCATAACCCAACAAACTAGAGGTTATCGTCAACCTATTTTAGACTATGAGCGTGTATGGAAGGGAAATGAAATAATAGTTAATAGACCAGACATAGACGATAAAAAAGATGAATTACGAAGAACACAAACGCATTTAGAGCAAATTAGTGCTAATGCCAATTTTCGAGAAATTGCTAAGTTTTTTGAATCAGTTCTATATCTACATCTTGTACCGCAGTTACTTCGTTATCCAGAGGCATTTTCTGGACAGGGAATTTCAGAAGATGCTTTTGGCAGAAGTTTTCTAGAACGCATTACCAAAACCCCTGAAAAGACTCGCAAATCTCGACTAACAAAAATTGAAAATGCTTTGCGTTCTGCTGTTCCCCAATTGAAACATCTTACTGATATAAAAGATGAAATGGGTGTTCCACATTTAGAAGCAGTATATGAGCATTGGCGACCTCAATCTGGTAAACAAAGAGAAGATCAATTTTCCGATGGAACATTACGTTTAATCGGCTTGCTGTGGTCATTACTAGAAAGTGATTCATTACTACTTCTTGAAGAACCAGAGTTATCTTTAAATGCAGCAATAGTTAAGAAATTACCTTCTTTAATGTATCGAATACAGCGTCAGAAAAAAAGACAAATAATACTTACTACACATAGCGCAGATTTATTAGAAGACGAAGGAATTGGAGGTGAAGAAATCCTCCTTTTAACACCAAGTCCAGAAGGAACTAAAGTTACTACTGCATCATTAATTGATAATGTCCGTGATCTCTTAGAAGGAGGTTTAAGCATAGCTGAAGCCGTATTGCCATTAACTAAACCATCTGAAATTAATAAATTGGAGATTCATTTATAGTGGACTTGATCTCTATTAATTTAGCTGTTGAAGACCCACTGAGTGAAGCTGTATTGCGGGCAATTTTACACCAATCAAACCGCCCTTATATAGTGGGTAATTGTTATTCTAAAAACGGTTTCGGCTATCTTAAAAAGAATATAAAAGGATTTAATAATGCTGCCAAAGGAACGCCTTATATAGTTTTAACAGACCTTGACACAGCAGAGTGTCCGCAGGAACTAATTCAAGAATGGCTACCATATCCAAAACATCCTAATCTATTGTTTCGTATCGCTGTTAGAGGATGTTTGAAAAGTTTTTAATGTATAAATAAACCCCTCTCCAAACCTCTCCCCGAAGCGGGGAGAGGCTTTGAAACCCCCCTTCCCTCGTAGGGAAGGGGGGCAGGGGGGTTAGGTTTTTGGAGATTATCGGTTTCATCTAATACTTTTCAAACAACCTCTTAGGGAAGTAGAAGCATGGATTTTAGCTGATAGAGAAAGCTTTGCCAAATTCTTGGCAGTTTCACAAATATTGATTCCTCAAAATGTAGACGAAATTAGTGATCCGAAACAAACATTGATTAATATTGCGAGAAAATCTAAAAAACGTGAATTGCATGAGGCTATAGTTCCACAGTCCAACAGCACGGCAAAGGTAGGTAGAGACTATAATGGACAGTTGATTCACTTTGTTAATAACTACTGGCAAATGGAAGTGGCTAAGTTATGTTCTCCAAGCCTACAAAAGGCTATCAATGCTATAGCTAAATTTGAGCCAATATAAAAGGGCAGGATTTTTTTACCTTTTACTAAATTCTTTAACTAAAAGACATCTGGTAAAAAAGATTGTAGAGATGTTCGCAGGGATTTTGGCTCTACAAAGGTTCTAGAAAACGCATATTTAATTGTTACCAGATGTCTAAAGAATTGCTAGAAAGCAAGGATTAGTTTGAATAAATTGCTCACCGCGGACTGTTAACACCGCTAATTTTCAAAACATCAGCCATAGTTGCACAGTAATTAGGCAAATTGAAACTGCTAGGATTAATGGCGTTAGCATAGCTAAAATGACGATAATCCATACAGAATCTATCCCAAGCTGCCATTTGAATCCGGAATAAAACAATAATTACATTAGCTAACCCTATAGATAGAGGAATGCGGAAGTAAATCTTTTTATTTAAATAAGCACAAACTTCTTCAATAGCTTGATTAGCAGTTAAAGAAGATTGTCCTAAAACAAATCGACGGGGATCTCCCTGTTGTGGTGGATAATCAATTAAATATTGGATAACTGTAGCAATATCTCGCCCATGAATAAAGTGAAAACTGCTATCTGCTTGTAAAAAACGAATGATATCAATATAGTTAGTAACTTCAGGAATACCAGATGTGAGATGAGAATAAGGTTTTTTGTCATCACCACCTAAAACTAAAGTAGGAAAAACCGTGGTAATTTTCGGAAAAATAGCTAATTTTTCGATTTGATGCAAACAATCATATTTAGAACGGATATAATCTGTACCGATTTCTCCCGCTTCTTTAAGTGGTTTATTATCGTTGTTCAAAACACTCGCAGTGGAAAAATAAATTACTTGCTCACATTTTTCTGGATTTAACAGATTCATTAATTCCAGGGTTTTGAAGACATTGATATCAAAAATGCCCTCACCACCCCAAGAAGTGGCTGTTAATACGGCAATATCAATGGTTTTGAGTAAATTAGAGAATTTACCAATTTCCTGCATATCACCCTGGAGAACAGTGATACCGGGACGGGCTGTAGTATCAACTTGTAGTTTGTTTGGGTTTCTAACCAGTAAATACAATTCGTGGTTAGTATTTTGAATTAAGGCTTCGCTGATATAGTGACCAATACAGCCACTTGCACCCGTGATTAAAATACGTTTTTTAGTCATGAAATTTAAGGTTTTAGTTGTTATTTAATGATTAATGTAATTCAAAAAAGTTCAATAACGGGTTTCACAAATTAATTATAAGATATTTCATCATCTGCGTTTATCTGCGTTTCATTAAAAATCAGGTGGGCATTGCCCACCCTACAGATTATACCAAAGCGTTGAGGTTTTTGGCAGTTTCAAAGAAGAAGGCCACATTTTCTTCTGGTGTTTCTGGAAGTACACCATGGCCGAGATTGAGGATGTGTCCCCAGTTACCGGCTTTGCGAACAGTGTCCAAAACGCGATCGCGGATAAATTCCTTAGAACCAAATAACACACCCGGATCAAGATTACCCTGTACTTTTACGTGCTTACCTAATCTGGCTCTGGCATCTGCCATATCTACTGTCCAGTCTATAGTAATAATATCCGCACCAGAGGTAGCCATTCTTTCTAAAAGTCCGGCGCTACCTGTCACCAACAAAATTAATGGTGTGTCAGGATGAGTTGCTTTGACTTTCTCGAACACCATTTTCTGATAAGGTAGAGCAAAGGTATCATAATCTTGAGGACTTAATTGTCCCGCCCAAGAATCAAACATTTGCACCACTTGAGCGCCGCAGTCAATTTGATAACGCACATAATCAGCTATTGAATCAGCTAATTTAGTTAATAGCTGATGCAGAATAGTCGGATCTGAGAAGGCCATGTTTTTGATGATGGAATAGGTTTTAGAACCTTTACCTTCCACCGCATAAGCTGCTAATGTCCAAGGTGCGCCCACAAAGCCCAATACCGTTGATTGATTACCTACTTCAGAGCGCAATGCCTGTAAGATAGTCTTGATAAACGGTAGGGCTGTTTCTGGATCTAGGGGACGCAGTTTTTCAATTTGTGCTTGAGTGCGTATGGGCGAATAAATAATCGGTCCCTTCCCTTCCGCAATATCCATGTCAATCCCCATTCCTGGTAAGGGGGTGACAATATCGGAAAATAAAATCACTCCGTCGGGTTGGAAAGCTCTCCAGGGTTGGAGGGAAACTTCTATTGCTACTTCGGGAATTTCCGAGCGATCGCGGAATGAAGGATATTTTTCCCGCAAATCTCGGTAAGCTTGCATATAGCGTCCCGCTTGTCGCATCATCCATACAGGGGGACGATCTACTTGTTCACCACGAGCAGCCCGAAGCAGGAGAGGAGCCGTTGAGGAAACACCCATTTAACACTTGGTCCTAAGTCACTTTTATATTTCACTCTTTAGCTTACCATCCTCAGATTACCGTTGATCTGTCTACCTATCTATGTTTTAAGGTTGCTTGATTTAACTTAATAAAACGTAATAGTAGGGGCGCAGGGCCTGCGCCCAGTCAGGAGTCACTAAATTTCATGATTAATACTCCTAAACACAGATCAAACAACTTTTTGTTATTTGGTTCAGCACATTGGGAAAAATTGAGATTTATAGCAGTTTTTCGGCTGATTTTTCAGAATCTGACAAAATGCTAAATCAAGCTAAGAAATATTAACAAAACTTTTCCCATCATCTATATCACTCATTTTTAAGCAATAATAGAAGTATAGGAAAATAAAGATTAAAAAAGACTCCTTCCGTTAAATAACTAGTTAATTGCTAGTAAGTAGAGGTAGAATATGACAACCCAAAATTTGCTTATCCCTCATGCTTATACCTATTTGCTTGTGAAAATAGGTGTCTTGGCTTTAGCATTATTGCTGTGGTTTATATTTACAGCTGCTCCTGTTATTTAATTGCATTCACCACCTAGAGATGTTTAAGTAAACGTCTCTATTTTATAGATTTTAGCGATGAAGATGATGAGAACTTGTTCTTAAATAAATCATCAAAATCATCTTGATCACAAGCATCATAGTTCAGACTGATTAACGTCTCTATTTTATAGATTTTAGCGATGAAGATGATGAGAACTTGTTCTTAAATAAATCATCAAAATCATCTTGATCACAAGAATCATAGTTCAGACTGATTAAATTGTCTCAACTGTGATTTTATAGATTTTAGCGGTGAGAATCTTTTTGGAAATTAACAGCATTAGTCAGCCAACCCCGCCGCCAAAAAAAGTATAGCAGACTCATCGCAATTAACGCCATTGCTCCTAAACATAGGGGGTAGCCCCAATACCAACTTAATTCGGGCATATTGTGCGGTGATTTTTCGGTATTGAAATTCATCCCATACACTCCAGCAATGAAAGTCAAAGGAATAAAAATAGAAGAAACCACCGTTAGCAGTTTCATAATCTCATTCATTTTATTGCTAACTGCCGATAAATACACATCCATTAACCCAGCAACTAATTCTCGATAAGTTTCCACTATATCCATCACTTGCACTGCATGATCATAGCAGTCTCGTAGATAAATTCTCACATCATCACTAATTAATTCACTCCCATCTCTAATCAAAGAATTAATTGCATCTCTTTGTGGCCAAATTGCCCGACGTAGTTGCAATAATTCCCGCCTAATTTGATATATTTTTTGTAATGTTTGTTGACTAGGATTAATAATTACTTCCTCTTCTAACTCATCAATCCGTTCCCCATAAAGTTCTAAAACCGGGAAAAATCCATCAATAATTGCATCTAATAAAGAATAAGCTAAATAATCACTTCCCTGTCTGCGGATAATACCTTTATTTTTATGAATTCTCGTCCTAACTCCATCAAAACAATCATGTTCCGGTTCTTCTTGAACTGTCAATACATAATATTTTCCTAAAACTAAACTTACTTGCTCACTGTAAAAACTGCCAGTATTATTATTAGGTACAACCATGTGGGCAATAATCACTAGTTGATCTTCATAATCCTCAATTTTTGGCCGTTCTACCATGTTGACAATATCTTCTAAAACCAGAGGATGTAAATCAAAAGATTGACCTAAACGGTGTAAAATATCTTGATTTCCTAAACCTTGAACATCTACCCAAGAAACAGATTCTGTATCCAAATAGTTAAGACATTCTTCCGGGTAACTGATTTGCTTTTGAATGAGTTCAGTTTGGTTATAGTCAATTAAAAAAATAATTGGTTGTTCCGCATTCTCATCAACAATAATTGTTCCTGGTGCAGTTCCTGGTTCATGATAAAATTTCTTACCGTGTGACTTCTTTCTCAAACTTGGTAAACGGCGAATTTTCTTAACCATAAATTTTTAACCGATAGAAATGAGTAATTAAAATTTTAACGCATTACTGATAAAATAAAAATAGCGATTAAAAAAATATCTTTATGGAACTAAAACAGCAAACATTTTGGTTAATTGAACCTGAAGCAAAACCATTACAACAGATTATCGGTGGTGGTTTTATTTTACCAGATGGACAAGTAGCGATCGCTAGAAGATTACCACATTCCAGTCATGCCACTTTCCCATGTTTTCCCTCTTTTCAACAATTGCAAAATAAAAGAGGCAGAAAATTAGTATTTGCAGAAACCTCGCTAGATGGTTATCATCTCCAAAGTTTTAAACTAATAAGAGATAAAGATGTGACAGGTATCAGCGGCATTGGGATAGTTGCTATAGGATGTTACTTTCAACTTTATCATCCAGATTTTAGTCCCAATTCTGCTAATATTGCCGTTATGCAATGGTTAAAAGCACCTAAATCAACAGCCTGGTATAGTGAAGGATGGGAACAAATTCAATTAATTCATGGACATAAAGGTAAAACCAAAATTGTTGTAGATTAAATATACCCTATACAAAAAAGTTTCCATTTATGAATACTAGTGAAAATCTCATCTTGGTTGTCGGTTCTACCGGTGGAGTTGGACAACTTGTAGTTGGTAAACTATTAGAAAAAGGCTTACCAGTGCGGATTCTTACCAGGAATGCAGAAAAAGCCACAAAAATGTTTAACGACAAAGTAGAAATTGTTATTGGTGATATTTGTCAACCCAGCGCTCTCACAGCCACAATGGCAAATATCACCTCTATTATTTGTTGTACAGGAACTACCGCTTTTCCTTCTGCAAGATGGGAATTTAACCAAACTCCCAACATTATCGAATTAGGAATCAGTGTATTTAATCCCCAATTCCTAGAAGATAAAGCGAAAAATACCCCCACTAAAGTTGATACTCAAGGTGTAATTAATCTGATCTCAGCAGCACCAAAAAACTTAAACCGCTTCGTGTTTGTTTCTTCTTGCGGTATTCTTCGCAAACATCAATTTCCTTTTAGTATTCTCAATCTTTTTGGTGTGCTTGATGCTAAAGAAAAAGGCGAACAAGCTATTATTAATTCAGGAATATCTTATACTATCATTCGTCCAGGACGTTTAACTGATGGACCCTATACATCCTATGATCTCAATACCTTACTCAAAGCCACAAGTGAAGGTAAATTAAACGTCGTTTTCGGAACAGGAGACACACTTTCAGGGGATACCAGCCGGATTGATGTAGCCGCAGCTTGTGTAGAAAGTTTATCTTATCAAAGTTCCACTAATAAAGTTTTTGAAATGGTAAATCAAGGAGATAGACCAACTATTATTGATTGGCAAAATCTTTTTTCACAATTATAAAAAAGAGAGCAAAAAATATGAAACTGACTAATTTGCAAATTCCCTTTGTTTTCATTCTTGCCAGTTTAATTTTTTCACCAGCAGGTTATCCTCAAAATATCGAATTAAACAGATCTAAACTATCTGAAGAAGTGACAAAATTACGGACACAAGGAGAGACAGGATTACAAACATTCCTCAAATCCCATATTAATAACCTAAAATCTCCACCTGAACCACAAATCAAAACAGCTTTAGATCAATTGTGTCAACAACGAGATTGTTATGCTTCCAAATTATATTGGTATACCGATTTAGAACAAGCAAAAGCTGTTGCTAAAATTAGTGGTAAACCAATACTTTCTTTACGATTACTAGGAAGATTAGATACAGACCTCAGTTGTGCAAATAGCCGTTTTTTCAGAGTAGCATTATATCCAAATGCCGAAATTTCCCAAGAATTAAGAAATAACTTTATCTTACATTGGCAAACAGTTCGTCCTGTTCCTAAGGTCACAATTGATTTTGGTGACGGACGCAAATTAGAAAGAACAATCACCGGTAATAGTATTCATTACATTTTAGATAGTTCTGGTCGTCCTATTGATGCCATTCCTGGACTTTATGGACCAAAAGCTTTTCTTAAACAACTCCAGCAAGCGGAAGTAATAGCCAGAAATTTGAGTAACCAAAATGGTGAAAGATACAATTTATTATTACAACAATATCATCTCCGCCGTCTTGATGATATTCAAAACCAATGGAGAGCAGATTTATCTAAATTAGGTATTCAATCTCCACCTCGTTTAGTCCGCGTAAATAATTCTAGATCACTTCCCAGCGCTAGATTAGCAGGTTCTTTAGCAGTTTCCAAATCAGTAGTTGAAAGACCAATTCTTAATTCTATTCAACCAGAAACATCAGCAGCTACTTCAGAAATTCTTGACCAAGCAACTTGGAATAACTTAGCTAAACTGTATGGAAATGATGCTAAACTTGATAAAAATAGTATAAATTTAATTGAGGATAAAAAATTACCAAATACCACAAATCAAAATAATTTATCTCAAGTAATTCGTAACTTTGAAACTGTTATGGCATTAGATACAGTCAAAAACGAATATATGCTACACAGACAAATTCATCAATGGTTTTTAGAAGAAAATAAAACATCAGATGTCAATCAATTGAATGAAAAAGTTTATGCTGAATTGTTTTTAACTCCTAGTTCTGATCCTTGGTTGGGTTTAGTCAATAATGATACTTATAGTGCCATAGATAATGGTGGCATTGTTGAAAAATAGAGGAAGGTTTTGGTGGGAATTTCCCACCCAACATATGTTTCAAATATAATTCTCTTGCTCCAAAAAAGTGGTTACTTTAGTAATACTTTCAACAATAGTTTCTTGCGAAGAATAGCAAACAATATCAGGATTTATCGGTTCTTCATAAGGGTCATCAATACCTGTCAAACCTTTGATTTCTCCTGATCTTGCCTTAGCATATAATCCCTTGACATCACGCATCTCACAAACTGCAAGAGGTGCATTAACATAAACCTCTATAAAGTTATTAGTTGTTTCCCGAAGTTCATCTCTCACTTCCCGATAGGGACTAATTACTGCAACAATGACCCCAATCCCATTTCGACTAAGTAGATTAGCGACAAAACCAATCCGACGAATATTGGTGTTACGGTCTTCTTTGCTATAACCTAAACCGTGGGAAAGATTTGTTCTCACAACATCACCATCTAGAATCTCAATCAGACAACCACGTTTCCTCAGTTCGCATTCTAGTCCTTGAGTGAGTGTGGTTTTACCTGCACCACTCAGTCCTGTCAGCCATAAAATGAAACCATATTTTTTCATTTTTTCCTCATCCGTAAATCTGCTTTTTCAAGTGTTTATACCGACAATGTATTAAACTTAAGGATTATTGATAAATCTATCTGTATAATCCTTAAATGTATCCATGACCTGTTGAGGAGATAACTCAAACTGTTCTAGACTATAAGAATTACGCCCGTGTTTATGTTTTTTATTACTTAAAACGTATTGTTTTACAGTTTCTAAATCATGATCAGAGAAAGGAATACCTGTGTTTTCATATATCTGATGAACAACATTTTCTGGATCTTTTACCAGGTTACGATAGTCTACATGAAAAACTTTTTGTCCTTGGGTTGAATTTGCAAAATCTACAGACCTTTGTGCATAAGTACGTTCTTTTAAATAAACGTGATTAACTATTTTACGCCAGTCAAGTGAATCTGTAGCCAAGCCATGTAATGATAAAGTTAGTTTGCAATCGCTGGCCAGAGTTTCTAATGGATCTCGATGAGTTTGGACAATATGGGCTTCTGGAAGTGCCTCTACAAGAGATGGTAGCCAAGCAACATGATCAGGACACTTAAGAGTTAAGCATTTCCCTGGTAGCTGTTTTTGATAAAGAATCAATACTTTACGATAAAATTCATAGGTTTCTCGTAAATCTTGATCTAGTAACCAAGAAAGATAACTATAGGTAGGGGCTATAGACCAAAAAAGCGTAGACTGAATGCTCAAACGCAGACTAAAAATACATTCCTCTGGTAGATTAGGACGCATATAATGAATTGCATCCATGTTATATACACTACTAGCAATGGTAAAAGGTTCAAATATGGCAAAAGCATATAATTTGCGAAGATCCGGCTGTTTTGCTACAGGATACAAATGTCTATATAACTCAATGCCTTTTGCATTTTCTGGACAACTTAAAAGACGATGCAAAAAGGTTGTTCCACTTCGGGGTAAACCAACAACAATTAATGGATTAATTAGTTTTGTATTAATCAGTGAAGGATCATCTACAAAAGCCTGTTCAACCTCTAGAAGTCCAGATAATCCAGTGACAATCATGTTCCAATAATTCATTTTCCCAAACCAATGCAATTGAGCATCATCAGTCAAAGAGCGACACAGAACTTCCAGAGCTTCTTCAACATTTGCAGGTAAACAAGCTGGTAAAGAGGCATTGCGAGATGCTGCTTTAATCAAATTTTCAGGAGTTAAACGGGGAAAAGCGATTCCAAGTTCTTTTGCAAGAACAGTTGGAACTTTTAACCAAAAAGGTAACGGTTTGAGGTCAAAACCAACTGATTTATTCATAAAAATTTTTCAACGGTTGAATATTTGTATGTAAGAAATTGATTGTTTGAACGGTTCTGCAACTTTAGCACATTGTGTATGCTTAAACATACGAAGCAGATGATTGAAAAAATTTATTTTACAACTAGGAGTATTGATCTTTGGTGATAAATGTGGTACGGTATACCTGTAATGAATGAATAACTGTAATTTTACGTATAAAGCGGAAAATTGCAATGCTTGTCTTCTATAGAAAATCTATAAATACTAGAAGTAAAAATGACAACTCTATTTATTACAGGTTCAACAGGATTCTTAGGAACAGACTTAATTAAAGAATTTTATAAAATTTTTCCAGAAGATAAATTTTATTTGTTAGTAAGAAATATAGACAATGCTAAAGAAATTTTCAAAGACCTTAACCAAGAAAGAATTACTTATGTAGAAGGAGATATTACTCTGCCAAATTTAGGAATAAAAAGTCACATAGATATAGATCAAATTTGGCATTTGGCAGCTTCTACAAGTTTTCAAGACTCAAAATATGATCAAACAAAAGAAACAAACACACTAGGAACTGAAAATATAATTAATTTTGCCAACAAAATACCTCACTTAAAAAACTTTTTTTATATGAGTACTGCGTATATTTCCGGAAAAACCCTAGAAGAAGTTCCAGAAAATAGATTTGAACCTACAGAAGGATTCAACAACCCTTATGAAGAAACAAAAAATCTTTCTGAAAAAATAGTCTATGAATCTAAATTGCCTATAACTATTATTAGGCCAAGTATCATCATGGGAGATTCAAAAACTTATACAGCAAAAAAACAAACAAGAATGGTTTATGGATATGCTTTAACCTTAATGAAAGTTATAATATCTCAATTTGGTTCACAAGAAAAATTTTTAAAGCACTTGAAATATTCAGAGACAGAACTTGAATTAAATATAAGGCTTATTGGTTCTCCAGAAATAACTAAAAATTTAATCCCCATAAATGAAGTAATTAATGCCTGTGTAGATATAAAAAAAAGTTGTTGTCTGGGAAAAACTTACAATTTAGTAAATCCGAAAAATATTTCAGTTGGAGAAATCACAGAAATAATTCAAAAAAATTTCAAAGTAAGAGGAATGTATCATGATTCAACCGCCACAAAGGAATCATTAAAAGCATCAAAATCAGAAAAAATAGCATATAGATATACTGAAATATATCATCCTTATATGCAGATACAAGAACCACTTTGGAAACAAGAAGAAATCCAAAGAATCGGGACAAAAATTTCTCCAATGACAAAAGAACTCTTTGATAAATTAATGAATCAATTTATCAAAGAAGAAATATTAAAAGAATATTGACCATTCAGGTGTAGAACTTGGATTTCTCGTAAATATCGTGATTACTTGATTCCCGTTCTCAAATAGATATCATCTAAAAAAACTTTAAAGAATCTAATCTTTCTAAAACAGTCATATCTTCAGCATCTAATTCTACAGGAACACCACGACGAATTAATTCCGAAAAATCCTCATTAGGAACCATAATTGTTAATGCGTAAAGACGATCTTTACCAGTATTTCTAATCAAATGTGTACCTGTCGGTGGCACTAACAAACTATCTCCAGCTTTGATATTTACTGTCTTACCATCACAAATTGCTATGCCTTCTCCTTTGAGAATAAAAAACATTTCTACAGCGAATTGATGGCGATTTGCTGGTGTTTGTCCACCAACATCAAATATTTCTAGACAACAAGTTAAGGAAGTATTAGCATTTGTGGAATCAAAGATAATTGCTAATCGGTTAGAGTCATGGGGACTAATTCGATATGCTTGATAATCTTTGGGGGATTTGATAATGGGAATTACACAACAAGTATCGTACATATTCTTAATTGGTAATTGGTAATTGGTATTCTCTACCAATTTAAATTAATTATTAATTGCAGTTAAAATTGCT
Organism: Dolichospermum sp. DET69; assembly: GCA_017355425.1. NCBI lineage: Bacteria > Bacillati > Cyanobacteriota > Cyanophyceae > Nostocales > Aphanizomenonaceae > Dolichospermum > Dolichospermum sp. DET69. The sequence continues at coordinate 3,752,077 of CP070233.1, read as the reverse complement.
GACAAATCTGTCACAAAACCGAAACATTGTTGCACATTATATAAAGTTGCTAACCAACAATATTCTGGTGAAGTTGTTGCAGTACAATCTTTGACTAAAATACAATCATATCCTAAAAAATTAGCATCACACAAAGTTGATAAAACACATTGATCAGCATTTACACCAGTAAAAAATATTGTAGTTATACCCAAATTCCGTAAAATACTATCTAAATGTGTATCCCAAAATCCACTCATGCGATATTTATCAACCTGGATGTCCTCTGGTAGCTGTTCTAGTTCTTCTACCACCGCAGCAGCCCAACTGCCCTTTATAAGTACCTTAGAACCGTTACTGGGCAAGGAATCACCTAATCCGACACCTTCCCCTGTGGGATTATACACGTGCATTAACCCAGCACTAATATTGAGTAAATCGGGACGATTTGCCCAATTTAACCAAATTACAGGTACACCAGCCGCCCGAAATTGTGGTAATAATTGTTGCAAAGGTGCAATCGGTTGACGAGCAGGAGTGACATCTACACCAATGTGTGACAACCAACCGTCAGGATGACAAAAATCATTTTGCATATCAATAACAATGATAGCAGCTTTGGATAAGTCGCAACGAAGAGTTTTAGTTTCTGTGGCTAAAATAACTGCTTGTGGAGTCTTTTCAGGACGGGTAATATCTGCAAATGACTGATTTACGTCCCAGTTATTGGGTGCAAATCCTAGTTTCCGAGTGGGTAGATTCATTATTATTTCTTTCAATCAGTAAAAAACAGGACTTACTAACTAAAGTAAGCCCTGATAAATTCTAATCTCAAGTTATACCAATTTGACAAATAAATGATTGTAAAACCAATTCAAAATCCCAAATGGTATAAAATAGAATAACTAGGGTTTTTTCTCAGCCTTCACTTTAGCTTCTACCTTGACACTTTTCACACCAGCTACTTCCTTAATTAAAGTTTCAGCCTGTGTGATTTCTTTCTGAGAAGTTGCTGTTCCTGTGAGAGTAATTTCACCATTTTTGTTAACTACTTCCAACTTGTTCTCAGGTAAACCTGCTTTCAGCTTTTTGCTAATTTCGGTTTTTAAGTCAGTTGTAGATTTAGTTGTAGATTTAGAAGTTGGAGTGGGGCTTGCGGTGGAAGTTGTAGTGGGAGTTGCGGTTGGAGTTGTAGTAGAATTGTCTATCATCGGCGTAGTATCAGAAGCAGGTTTTGCTGGAACAACGGGGGTTGTAGTCGTACCCGTACCAGTAGTTTCTGAACCTGTTTTTGGTGCTTCTTGACAACCAACCATACCAGCTACCAAAATGCCACTAACTAGAAAAGGAATGAGCTTTTTCATGTTGATTTCCAAAATTGAATACTTGAAGTGAGGGATTTTACTGTGCGTGATGCCGAGGAGCAAATCTTAAAAAAGAATTAAATTGCTACACCCAAAAGTTATAAACCAAACATCCAGATAACTGACGATTTGACAACTTTCCCATAACTAAATTAAAACGCTTTTATTGAAAAGAGCCAATTTGATTGTACTCATGGCTATAGTGATTGACGATTTGATGCTCAGGAGTAGCCACTATTTCTATATTCTCTATTATAGAGACTCAGCCGCATCTTTTCGGGGATTGGTCAGTTGTCAGTGGAAGAATTGGTAATTTCTTGATTCTTCTTCTTCTTCTTCTTTCTCCTGACTCGGTGACTCGGTGACTCTTCAAAATATCCGACCAAGAGAGGATATTGCACCTTAAATGTTCGGTTATACCACTTTCTGTATTCACCCTAATGACGATAATCTCGTGGATGTAGAGTGCAATGTCTGAAATAGCCACCATTAGCTGCTGAAGCAATCAAGAGGTGAAAACCTGTGTACGAATGGATTTTGCCAAGTCTCAAGGAAGTTTTATCTGAAAATCAATCTCATATCCCTAAATGTTCTACGGCTAAAGCAGAACAGCAATGGCGTGTTAGTCTTGCAGCTACGGAAAACCTGCTGTTGAAAACTTTAGCTACAACTTTATCTGATACTACTCAAGGTTTGGTATTAACTGCACCCGCACCCTTATTTAGTCACCCACAACTAACACAGCAGTTACAAACGGTAACTTTCACAACTAGACCTTTTAACCCTTTGGCGTTGATGCCATTTATTATGCCATCAGAAATGGCACCCAATATAAATAATATAGAAACAAATACTTCTCATAATCCTAGCTTTCAAGAATCTATTTTACCTTTATTACCGGCTGATCCTCTGGGCGCGGAGCAGTTTTGTTTGATATTCACAGATAAATTTAGATTAGTTCTGGTTTTGGCGGAATATGAACATGGTAAAAAAGAGTTTTTGTTTTCTTTTGAACCAGAGGTTGTACAAAAAGCTTGGCAGTCTTTAGGTGCTAGGGTAGTTTTAACTAATCCAGAACTGTTTGCTGATTTAGATATTAAGGTGCAAAATTATCCTTTAGTTGCACCAGATTATCACACTATAATTCAATTTAGTCAGTTATTGCTTCAGGAATTAACTATTACAGAAAATAATCCAGTTACTCATACTTCATCACATTGTTCTTCACCGACTCCACCGCCTAAATCTCCTTCTCGTTCTGATATTGAATTACTCCAAGCCTTTGCCCATGAGGTTCGCACTCCGTTGACAACAATTCGGATGATGACACGGTTATTATTAAAACGTCAAGATTTACCTGTGAATGTGATCAGTCGTTTAGAGGTTATTGATCATGAATGTACTGAGCAAATTGACCGAATGGAGTTATTATTTAAAGCGGCAGAATTAGAGAATTTATCACAACCTTCAAAATTTGCTCATTCTCAACTTACACCTATGTGTTTAGATGAAGTTTTACAGCAAAGTATTCCTCGTTGGCAACAAGCAGCAACTCGTCGTAATTTAACTTTAAATGTGGTATTACCTAAGCAATTACCTACTGTGGTTAGTAATCCTGCTATGCTAGACCGGGTACTCACTGGTTTAATTGAGAATTTTACCCGCAGTTTACCTCCTGGTAGTTGTATTCAGGTGCAAGTAATTCCTGCGGGTGATCAACTAAAATTGCAGTTATCACCTCAGTTTGATTGTCAAGATAAAAACTACAAAACAACGCCACCAATTCGGAAATCTTTAGGTCAATTATTAATGTTTCAGCCGGAAACTGGGGCAATTAGTTTAAATATGGCGGCAACTAAGCATTTATTTCAAGCAATTGGTGGAAAGTTGATTGTCCGTCAACGTCCTCAATATGGGGAGGTTTTGACAATTTTCTTACCTTTGGAAGTTACTCAACAAGTGTGAAAGGTAGGTAAATCCCACACCCGACAGGGAATAAATTCCCTGTCTAATAGCTCAAGTCCACGCTTTGTGAACTAAGGAATTTTCCAAATTGGAATTTTTAGATCACCAATTTGTTAAAGATTGTTTAAGCAATTATAAATTTCATTTATACAAACAAAACCCATCCGTATAGATGGGTAAGCTGTGTTAGCAATAGTGTAACCTGGAAACCGTGTAAAGACGTTCTATGGGTAGTTAGGTTAACTAATCTCTTTTTCCCGTAATAATTGTCGTAACCTAGCAATTTCTAATTCAGCAGAATCAGCCCGTTGTTTTTCCTGTTCAGCCCGTTGTTTTTCTTGTTCAGCCCGTTGTTTTTCCTGTTCTGTGGAGGTAGGTAGCCAATTATTATCTCTATCATACCAACGTAACCACAACCTAGTTAATCCTTGATATTCTCCCTCCCACAGTCCTAAACCTAATTCAACCTCTTCTAACCATACTCCTAGTCCATTTATCGGTAGAAGTTGATAGCGATTGAGCATTAAGCCGAAACAATGAAACTCATTTGTATAACGGTTATAAACAAAATAATAGGGTATCCTGAGAATTTGTTCATATACTGACCACTTATTAGGAGGTTGGTTCACTTCCCGGAGATTTTTTCCCAAGTCTTCATTTTCTGTACCTGGTGATATTAATTCTATAGCCACAAAAGGATTTGTTCCTTCTTGCCATGTTACATAACTTAAGCGCAATTCTGTTTCCTGATAAAAGCGCGATACTCCTAAAACTGCAAACCAATCTGGGCGTTTATACCATTGGGGATGCAAGGAGTCATAATATAAGTTTAGATCGCTGGCTGTAAATACTCTATCATCGCTATACCCCGGTGGACTGAAGGTACTACGTAGTAGTTCTGGTTGTAATAGGTGAAATTCATCGGGCAAACCTGGTTCCTCCGGATTTTCGCTAGGTAAATCATACATTGTTGGCAACGTTTCTTGAGGAGGTAGCGGCTCATAGCTCGGTTTGATATTCACATCGCTTTGATACATGATTAACTAGCTCCAGTATTTAATGGCTGTTTCCTAAATTCAATAATCTGTCCAATTGTCTGTTCTGGGGGAATTGTAACATCTTACTCTTTGAGGATCTACATTGAAATCCTTACCTCAAAATAAACTTACTGGATTATTTAATTGCTTTTTAATTTTAATTAAAATAGGTGTAACTATCATTTGTGAACGAGCTTTTTCGGAGTTAATAGACAAAGCTAAGGGTATATAGCGGTTATTGTTGGGATGCAATACAATTGAGGGCGGGGAAACCCCGCCCCTACGGGTTTTGAAATTTAATCACTGTATCTCATTCAAGTACATACCGCTATATTATATTCAAGTGTTTCCGCTAACCATTGACTATAGTTTTGTTCTGGAATTGCAGCAAAAAATCCTACTTTTTCAGCAAGAGTAATTCCAAATTCTGATTTAATTTGTTCAAGAGTAAATTGACTGGATGACATGGGTATTAATTTTTTTATTTATAATTACATCTATTATTTGTAGAACCTACGCATTGAGAAAAAACATCAAATATGTGTTGCTGTAAAAACCACATTTATCGTAGGGGTTTAGCAGTGATCATTGGTGTCAACTTAACGTAAAATCCATAGCCCGTCTGGGAATGAATTCCCAAGTCTAATAGCTAAAGTCATCTAAAGATGACTAAATATCTTTAGTAACCTAAAGTTTACTTTGGTTATTAGTCAAAGAAAGGGAACAAATTAAAGAGCAAATACATAAAAGAATTGTTGTGATCAATAAACCAATTCTTAATGAATTAGGAAATTTTTCTGCTGTGGCTAAAAGAGTTACAGTTGCAGTAATAGCAGCACCAGAAAAAGCCAATAAAACGCCATTTTTAGCTTCTGCAAACTTCAGCCAATCATTGACATTCTGGAAAATCGCTAGGAGTTTGGTAGATATATCATCCATAAGAATATCACTTGTTAAATTCCCTCAAAACCCAAGCTACATGAAATCTTTTTTAGGTCGTCTCTATTACTGATATGTATAAATAAGTTTATGTATACATAGTACCAAATGTACATAGCAATAAAAAAATATTATCACTCCAAGTTAATTTTGAACAGCCTTTTTCCAACTTTAGATAGAGGAAATTGCCAAAAAATCATAAAATTCAACTATTTCAATGACTCAAACCCTTGATTTTTTCTTCCGTACCTACATAATCACCAACATTTTTTTGAGGGAAACTTCAAATAAGCGATACAAATTTAATAAACATCTCCAGAAAATAATGTAGAGACGTTCCATGGAACGTCTCTACAAGGGTTTTAGAAACCGCACATTTAATTTTTACCAGATGTCTAATGATCTAATTTTTGCTGTTTATTCTTTGCTGTAAGGCTGCTCGCGCTTGTTCTCTGTCGTCAAAGTGGATTTTTTCAGTACCAAGAATTTGATAGTCTTCGTGACCTTTACCAGCCAATAATACACCGTCTCCGGGTTGTGCTTGTAAAATAGCTGTATGAATGGCAGTGGCGCGATCGCTAATTACCATTGGTTGTACCATATCAGGAATACCTGCTAATACGTCCTGTAGTATCTTTTCTGGGTCTTCAGTGCGGGGATTATCTGAAGTCACCACAGCTATATCCGCAAGATCAGCAGCTATTTTACCCATTTTCGGACGTTTAGTGCGATCGCGATCGCCTCCACAACCAAATACACAAATCATTTTACCAGGAATAAACGGCCGGGCAGCTTTGAGCAAATTCTCTAAACTGTCGGGAGTATGGGCATAATCCACAATCACACTAATATCTTGCTGTGAGTTAATTTGCACCCGTTCCATGCGTCCAGGAACACCGGGAAATGACGGAATAGCATGGGCTACCAATTGCAAATCTAACCCCAAATGGATAACAGCACCCACCGCAGCCAAAAGATTTTCTAAGTTAAATTGACCAACTAAAGGAGAATTAAAATCTACATTTCCATTGGGAGTATGTAAAATTCCACTTACTCCATTTGGCTGATAACTTAAATCACTCATCCAAAAATCAGCGGTATGATCATTAACGCTATAACTCCAAACCTGTTCCTGATGCAAAGATGCAATTATCCGTTTACCATAGGCATCATCAGAGTTGATAATTGCCCGTTCTTGGAGATAATCAGGACTAAATAACAACGCTTTCGCGGCAAAATAGTCCTCCATATCTTTGTGATAGTCCAAATGATCTTGGGTAAGATTGGTAAATACCGCTACTTCAAAAGTACAATTCAACACTCTTCCCTGTGCCAAAGCGTGAGAACTAACTTCCATTACCCCAGTTTCACAACCAGCATTGATGGCTTTTGCTAATTGCTGTTGCAAATCCACAGCAAAAGGGGTGGTATTAACGGCAGTTTCGGCAAAACCAGGCCAGCGGGTGTAAAGTGTACCTATCAACGCTGTCGGTAAACTAGCTTGAGTTAGGAAATGTTCAATTAAATGAGTGGTGGTAGTTTTACCATTTGTCCCTGTCACACCCAGCATTTTCAGTTTTTGTCCAGGATAACCATAAAAAGCTGCGGCTATTTGGGCGCAAGCTGTAGTCATATTATCGGCACTAATGACCACAGATTTTGATGTAGGCGGATTTTTCTGCATGGCTTCTGTGGAAATAATTGCTGCTACTGCACCAGCCGCTAAAGCGCTTGCCCAAAATTCCCCACCATCTACTCTACTTCCTGGCATCCCAATAAACAAATCTCCCGCAGTACAAGCATGAGAATTAGTTTTCAGTCCTTGAATATCAATATCTGGTATATTTACAAACTCAATCCCATCTACAGCCGCTAGTAATTCCCGTAATTTCATCTGGTGAACCTCGCCACAAGCTTGTCTTGCGCTTATTTAAACATTATTTTTTATCTATTGACAGAAATACCACAGAATTTAGAAACCATCTTCAGGTGGATGCCAACCAGCAGAAACCCAGGCTTGTCTCACAGTCACTGCGTAGATTATTATTAAGTTATAAAGCTAAAACTGTAACACGACCACAGGCAGTTAATCCTGTCAGTAACCCAGCCCTAAAAGGACTGAGCTTGCAAGAGTAATCAAGCAAGCTGTACTGACCAGACCACCCTGAGCATAGTCTCAGGGTAGCCGTTATTTGAGTCAAGACACCCCGGAATGCGTAGCTAGTTCCTTGCCCTGTCGCTTGTGATTAAACAGTTCCAAGGTCACTGGAACAGTGTTGCAAGCTTAACAAGCTCTTATAACAGGTCGAAGCTAACATTACCCCAGAAATGGGAGGCTCTTTGGAGCAAAACATTATGCGTACAGAGTTGGAAAATTTGAATCGGTAATTGTCCCGTTGAAAGTACATCACAAAAGTACCCCGAATTTTCCAACTCCAAGGCGGTAATGAAGAAATATTCAAGGCGGTTAAAACCGCTCGTGTCGTTTCCCTCTCACCGGCTTTAGCCACTGAGTTTCCCACTTACCGCGAGGTCTTATGATATGTCTTTTATTAATCCACGGTTGACAGCTTCACTCAATGCGGTGGCTTTTCGCAATAGTCCTTCCTGATAAATTTGCATTAGTGTTTGCAATTCAGAATATTCTGATTCTGTAAGCATACCAGCTTGTTGTTTATCCAGTAACTCACTTAAGTAGGTTAGCATTGAAAATTGTCGTTATGGCAAGGCAAGAGGCAAAAGGCAAGAGGCAAGAATGAAGAGGTTTTGGGAGATTTTACTTTTCTTTACATACCTTTAATTTTTTATGTTCACCTACTTAAACGACTATCTTCTTCAGATTCCATTTGTAATTCTGTCAAAGCTAAAACTTGTTGATCAGAAAGTGCTGATACAGGTTCAAAGTTTGTTGCTTCTAAGCTAATAGGTGGAATAGAAAATTGAATGGTATCAACTAAGACGCTGGCTAAATCCCGATTTGCTAGACGTGCAAAGTGTTCAGCTTTTTGATAAACGTCATCTGGTAGAGTAATTGTGATTTGGTTACTCATATTTTTAGATAGTTTTCCTGTATGTTATTGATTATAAATATTTGTTATGTCTTATAAACCTTTATTTTGATAAAAAGTTACAATATAACCAGTCATACAAAATCCAAACCATGTCTGAATCAGTGCAGCATATAACTAATGCCCAGGGAGAAAAAGCTGGTGTATTGTTAAATCTGGAAACTTACCAACAACTAACCAACTTATCAGCAGATACTGAATTATTGATTGGGTTAAGTTTAGATGAATTACAAGCTTTGGTAGAAAGTGTATTATCTCCCAAAACTCAGACTCAATTAGATAAGTTATTAATGAAAAATTCTGAAAATCAATTGTCAAATGAGGAATTTGAAACTTTAGACAAATTACTGGCACAGGTTGATCAATTGAATATTCTCAAAACTAGAGCTAGATATACTTTAAACCAACTTCCAGAAAAACCTAACAAATAATTAGATCCTCCAAAATGAACTATATGAAACAAATTAAAATTATTGTCGAAAAACACTTTGATGGTTATATTGCTTACCCCCTTGGTATTCAAGGAGTTATAGTTGGTGAAGGTGACAGTTATGAAGAAGCCTTATCTGATGTCAAATCAGCTATTAAATGTCATATAGAAGTATTTGGTAAAGAAGTTTTAGAAGATGAATCACCAATTTTAGAGGCTTTTGTAGCGGAAGCTGAGGTGATGATTTAATGCCTAAATTTCCCGTAGATGCACCAAAAGCAAAAGTTATTAAAACATTAGAGTTACTCGGATTTAGTATTATTCGAGAACGGGAACATATTGTGATGATAAAAAACCTAATTTATTTTGATGAATTTTTAAACTTCGACGATTAACCACTGAAATTTTACCATCACATAAATATTTTTCTACTTCCTTGCGATATTTTAATTTTGGATTACCAACAGGTGCGTTTGCTACCTTAATTTTATAACCTTCTTCCACAGCATAAATTTTAGGACTCATTGCTGGTGCTGCTTCCTGCACTTTTTTAGAGGCATATTCATGCAATTCATTAACAGAAATCACGCCATCGTTATCAATGTCAGCCGCCCCAGTTTCAATACCATTAACAATGTAACGAGTATAAACTGATAATTCTTCTCCTGTTTGTTCAAAAGAATATTGACTAGAAGAGGAAGAAGTCAAAACCGCCCTACCTTTTCCTCCCAATTGCTGATTAATATCTACACTACTATCATCTTTTGCTTTCATCCCTTCGGCAAAAGCACCACTAAAACAAGCATCCAGAATAATTACCTGTCGCTGAGAACGACTATTTTCCATGAATTCATGTATTAAGCTGGCAGGAGTAGCTGTAGTTTTGACCAAATTACCATTATCATATTTGCGAGTTTGGCTATTAGTTAGATATAACTTACCAGTATCATCGGTAATTCCATGACCAGAGAAATAAAACAATAATAAATCATCTTTTTTACGGTTATCAAAAAGCTTTTCAATCGCATTTTCCATATCCTGTCTTTGAGGATTTGGCATGATTATAATTTCACTTTCAGCAAAATCGCCCATTTCTGGATGCTGTAAAACTCGCCGCATTGCTTCGATATCTTTTACAGCCCCAGCCAGTTTATTTAAGCCTGGTTGATATTCACTTACCCCTATCAGTAGTGCAATTCTCGCCATTGTCCAGCCTTATTTGTTGTTAATAAAATCTTGTGCTTTTTGCCAAGCAAATTCAAATTCTTCTTTACTGCTGGCTTCGACGTTGATTTCCCGACCATCTGGAGCTTTAACATTAAGTTTAATTGGTTTGTTACCCAAGCGTTCTTTTAAAAATCCAAACAACTTCAAAAAGTTAGCTGGGTTCACTTGCGCCGTTAGCAGTCCAGGTAAAAAACCTCCTCCAGCTTTGTTTAGTTCTGGGGGGTTGGGGTCAATAACGCGGTTAACGTCGTCTACCTCATCTAGCTTTTGCATTTGATTCAGTAGCTTCTGCACTTCCTGATTCTTGTCTTCGTCATCTAAGTCTGTATCAGTGAAAGCAATGGTAATTTTGATATTGGATATGTCGGTCATAGGTGTAATTTTTAATTAAACGCACTTTATCTAGAATAGAATAATATGCACCATGTACAGTAGCTTAAGTTGAGAAAGAGAACTCAAAAGCCTTTATTTTTGCCAAAAAACCTTGAATAAATAGAGATAATCGCAAATTTATTAGTTTAAGAGATTATTGAAAAAGCATCAGGCGGTTTCTAACCGCCCATCTTAGCTTTTTACATAATCACCTAACATTTTTTCCAGACGTTCCACACTGAGACGAGGAGAAGGACGAGGTATCAGTTTTTCTTTACCGTTACTCGTGAGTAAATGCAGTACCGGGATTTCATATTGATATGCTGCAAACCAATCATCACGGGTAGTAATATCTCGAATTTCTAACTCAAAACTGAGATTTTTGATTTGTGCTAGTTTTTCCTGTAAACCTTCACAAAGATGACAACCGGGTTTGCTGTAGAGAATTAATTGCATGGGTTGAGATTAAACAATGAAAATGTATTTTATGATTATTTTAACTGAAAATACAATTTAAAATGCCCATAATCACTAAAACCCAACGCCTCATCTTCTCTTTTATCTCCCTGACTGCTATCCTTACCACCCAAGCAGTATCGGCCACTATCACAGTACCCCTTCGCACTAAAAAAGGGATGGTTGTTTCCGCCAATCCCTTAGCCAGTGAAGCTGGACTTTTAATGTTAAGAAAAGGCGGAAATGCCGTAGATGCAGCAGTAGCTACAACCTTTGCTATTTCCGTAGTTGAACCTTTTTCTGCGGGTATTGGTGGGGGTGGTTTCTTACTATTCCATTCGGAAAAAACAGGGGAAATCAAAGCTTTAGATTTTCGAGAACGCGCACCCATGAAAGCTACTAGAAATATGTATTTAGATGCTAATGGAAAAGTGATTCCAGGGGCGAGTACAGATGGTTATTTAGCAGTAGCAACACCAGGAACTGTGGCGGGTATGTATGAAGTACATCGTCTTTATGGTAAGTTACCTTGGAGAGAAGTTGTTAAACCAAGTATTGCTCTGGCTAAAGATGGTTTTATGATTAGTGATAGAGTTTCTTGGCGTTCTTTCTCTGCTTCCCAAAACCGTAAACCTAAACTTCTCAATAACCCAGCAGCAAGTAAAATCTTCACTCGCAATGGAGAATATTATCAACCAGGAGAAAAATTAATTCAAAGTGATTTAGGTAATACTTTAGAAGCCATTTCTCAAAATCCCCAAAGTTTTTACACTGGAAAAACTGCGGAAATTATCGCCTCAGATATGGCAAAAAATGGCGGTTTAATTACTCTCGAAGATTTAAAGGCTTATAAACCAATTTGGCGAACTCCTGTATGTGGAAACTTTCGCAAAGATAAAATCTGTTCTATGCCACCACCATCATCAGGAGGGGTTCACTTATTGCAGATTTTAAATATTATTGGTGATACAGATTTACAATCTTTAGGATGGCATCATCCCGATGCTATACATTTAATGGTAGAAGCTATGAGAATTGCTTATAGCGATCGCGCAAAATATTTAGGTGATCCTGATTTTGTCAAAGTCCCCGTTTCTCAATTAATTAGTCCAGCTTATGCCCAAAAACGTCGCCAAGAAATTAACATGGATAAGACGACACCATCAACAGAAATAAAACCTGGACTGAAAACATTAAAATCTCATGAATCAACAGAAACGAGTCATTTAAATGTAGTTGACGCAGATAGAAACGCCGTTAGTTTAACTTTCACAATTAATCTCGGCTTTGGTGCGGGGATTGTTACACCAGGAACAGGAATAGTTTTAAATAATGAAATGGATGATTTTGCCACTGCTCCAGGAGTACCAAATGCCTTTGGATTAGTGGGTGATGAAGCTAATAGTATCGCTCCTAGAAAAACGCCTCTTTCTAGTATGACACCCACCATTATTACTGAAAACAATCGCTTGCGAATGGCTGTTGGTGCGCCTGGTGGTAGTACCATTATCACCCAAGTATTACAAATCATTTTGAATGTTTTGGAATATAAAATGGATGTGGGTGCAGCAGTTTCTGTACCACGCATACATCATCAGTGGCTACCTGATGAACTGCGAGTGGAAGCATGGGGTTTTGATGCTTTAACTTTGGCAGATTTACGCCGTCGGGGACACACTATTAAGGAAAGTAAACCTTGGGGTAATGCCAATGCGATAGCTACGCTCGCCGAAGGCATCGCAGTCACAGAAGATGGTAATCTAGAAGGAGCAGCAGATCCTCGTGGTGATGGTTCTCCGAGAGGGTATTAAAAGAAGCCAGGGAATAAGTAAATAGTCTGATAGCGTAGCGTGGCGAAAGCCATATCAGGATGGTCAGGATTTAAGGATTAACAGGATGTTTTTTGATGAAATATAGATTTTTGTGAATGATAGAGAATATATGTTTTTCTAAATCATAATTTATAATCATTAAATATTCACAGAAAATCTACAAACTGTAATCGGTGTACATCCTTAAATTTTGGACATCCTGATATGGCTTTCGCCACGCTACGCTATCAGACTATTTTTGCTAGTTCTCCTACTAAAATACCACGAGATACTCCTGTATGATTAATAACACTTTCTTCTAACAGATCATAGATAAAATGATGAAGGTTTTTACGATTTATTAATTCTAGACCGTGACAATAAACTTCACACGCTGAGACATCATTTAAAATCCGGTTGTGAATAATTCTCGTCCATTCTGGTGCTGTTATCATTAATTGAGGGACAACATGAATAAATGCTGTAATTTGTTTTTCCATATCAAAAGATTCCAGAAAATGAATTAAGCTAAACATCACTTCTGGCTGTTGACATTGATCATCTAAAATTAGATGATAGGCAGATAATTTATTTTCATCAGGATTTTCAGCTATTTCAGCTAAAGCATTTTCAAAATTTGTAACTTGTTCTTCTGTTTGCATTAAGCGATTTTCTTGCAAGGTTGCCAATAAATTATTTTGACTCATTGTTTTGTCCCTTATTTCTCAAAAATCCATGGCCAAGTACGTTTATTCCGTCTGATTAATGTTTGCAAACTTTCCTTGATTTCTCTATTATACAAACCTTGATGAAGATAAATACAACGTACATCCCAAATTTCTTGTGCTAATGCTTCTCTGGGTGATAGGTTTAAATTAGGGCGTTTACCGTAAGACATTGTTTGCCGATGACGACCTCCTTTTCCTGGTGATAAATGTTCCATCATAATGGCATATCCTTGATCTGTTGTATAATTAAGTGGAACTTTGGCTTTCATAAAAGCATCCGCAGGTATATGATGAGGTGTCAAATTATCTCCCCTACGTCCAGCTTTGATTAAGTCTCCATAAGTACCGACTCTTCCTTCTCCTGGAATTAGTTGAGGTTGATTATTAATAGTTTTTTACTCCTGTTTGGTTATTTCTATTGTTTAGTATTTTGATTATAAAGGAAGCTAGGCAATAATTAAATTGTCAGAATCAGGATATCCACCGATTAAAGGGTTAACAGGATGTTTTTTAGAGGGTGTTTGAAAAGTTTTTAATGTATAAACAAACCCCTCTCCAAACCTCTCCCCGAAGCAGGGAGAGGCTTTGAAACCCCCCTTCCCTCCTAGGGAAGGGGGGCAGGGGGGTTAGGTTTTTGGAGATTATCGGTTTCATCTAATACTTTATGGCTAACGCCACGCTTCGCTATCAAACATCCTTTTAGTAAATATAGGTTTTTGTGAATGATAGAAAATATATTTTTCTCTGAAGCAGAATTTATAATCATTAAATATTCACAGAAAATCTACAAACTGCAATCGGTGGACATCCTAAAATCCTGGAAATCCTGATTCTGACAACCACAACGAAAAATCTTCAAATAGGCATAAAAATATCGTATATTTATTATTTTCCAATATCATAGATAACATTGCTAATAGCATTTTCAAAAATGATCATGATTTAGCAACGCTATCTTTGTAATTATTCGCTTTTCACATCTTTACTAAAAAGACGATAGTACAACCAGGTGCTAAATTCTTTGATAGGAAATAGTAAATAAGTCAAAGGATTTACCGTGACAATAATATTTCTGACATCCCGTTTAGCAAAAAACAAAATCCCCCGTGCTACTTGCAAAGCTGACATGACACCGTAGGGATTTAATTGACTTTTGAAAGGCCCTAAAATTAATTTGCGAATTACACAAACTTGATCTAATCGTTTCAGAGTGACGATATCCCCTAATGCTCTTTTACTCAGTTCATACAAGGGACTTAAAGCTGGGGAAACTTCCGCTTCCGAAGTATTTACCCAAATTTCTTTAGTGGCTTTGTCTTGCGCTCCTGTGACAGTTGCAGAAAAAATATCTATCAATTCTAAAGCGGAAAAAGTGTTAACTTGATAGGAATTGTTAATGGCGGCAGAAGTCCGATCTCCATACACATTTACGCCATGATTGATAATGAGAATATCAACTTTCTTTAAAGTTTCTTGTAGTTGAGTTTCATTACCCAATTCCCATTTGACAACTTTGACTCGCTCTTGAACTGCGATTTTTTCAGGATTAGTGGTTAATGCCACAACTTTGGCATTATGCTTTAATAATTCTGCGGCTAATGCTTGTCCTAATGCACCTGTTGCACCAGTTAAAGCTACGGTTTTACCTTTAAGAGAAAGTCCTGTTCCCAAAATTTTATCTACTAGGGGAAAAACACCACTATAGTAAGCATTAACATCATCAAAATGATGTCGCCAATGATAGGTTCTATTTACCCACCAAAAAGAAGGAATTGTGTCTAACGGTCCGGGTAAATGATTGTAGTCTGTGTCTATTGTTCCTTGAAAATATCGCAAAGATGCACCGTATAAAAAAGTAACAGCATAAGCAACTCCCAACCATAACCCCCATTGATGAGCTAGTAAGGCAATTATTGTTAAGACGACTACCAGTATCGCTGATTCGACGATATCGTGATACAACTGGGAATCTACATAAGCTTTTTGGGAAAATAGAGTTAAATCCCGACGGTATACAGCATGATGTTTATTATGCCATTTCGCTAACCATGTTACTTGATGGCACAAAGCATGATAAACGTCTCTGACAATTTCTGCGAGTAAGAGGGAAGAAAATCCCCAGGTTGTGAACTGGATACAGTTGTTTACTAAAACTGCATCAATAGTTAAGCTTTGAGCCAAAATCATCATTTTTCTGGTGATACCACTTTTCTTAATTAAACCAAGTTGTTACCATCTTTGTCTAATTCTGAGGATTACACGCTGGGTGACTATAAGTCACTGCTACACAAACAAAACCCACCTGCGTGGGTTGAATTTATGTTACTCTACCTAATTTTAAAACATCTTCTTAAACAATCTTGATTTGCTCACTTAGTCGCTGTTCTAGTAAATCCAATAACTCATTGATATCTTTTCCTACTTCTTGAAAACAGATTTCTGGTGATGATTTGGGTGCAAATTGAATTAACTTAATTTCCCCTTTACCAATTCCAATCATGACTACTTCTGTTTCTGGTTTATGATTATCAATAATTCCTAAAATTTCTTGAAGACGATTTTCCACGCGATCATTTAGTTTTTCTATTTCGGCTTGGGGACAATACACAAAATGGGGCGTTGGTTGTAAATCAATCCCAATAGTTCCCTGAATATTACCATTTTCTAACCACAATCCCCAAAAAAGTGCGGCTAGTTCTGACTGATTGTTTTTGACAAATCTATCTAATTGTCCTCGCCATTGATTCTCTGCTGTTTCGGGTTGGGGAATACTAAACATGATAATTAATTTGTAATTTTATTTTTGCTATTTTAACCCAGATTGCACACGCCATAAACTGGTGTAAATGCCGTTTTTCTCTAACAGTTGTTCATGAGTTCCGGCTTCTACTAATTTGCCATATTCCATGACATAAATGCAATCAGCATTACGAATTGTGGAAAGACGGTGAGCGATCGCTATTGTGGTTCTATTAACGGTAATTCGCTCTAGAGAACGCTGAATTGCGGCTTCGGTTTCATTATCTACTGCTGAGGTAGCTTCATCTAAGATTAAAATTGGTGGATCTTTCAACACTGCGCGAGCTATAGCAATCCGTTGTCTTTGTCCTCCAGATAACTTTTGTCCCCGTTCGCCGACAATTGTCCCATAACCTTGGGGCAAACTCATAATAAAATCATGTGCCTCGGCTATTTTCGCTGCCATGATGATATTTTCATTGGTAGCAGTAAAAGTCCCATAAGCTATATTTTCCCCCACTGTACCATGAAATAAAAATACATCCTGACTCACCAAACCAATCGAGCGCCGTAGATCTCGCAGATTTAACTGTTGTAAATCAATCCCATCCAGAGTAATTTTACCATTTTGCACTTCATAAAAACGCAACAATAGTTTAACCAAGGTGCTTTTTCCAGAACCTGTTGAACCCACAATCGCAATTGTATTTCCTGCCGGAATTTCTAAAGATAAATTGTCAATAACTGGGGTTCTATTTTGATAAGCAAAGGTGACATTTTGAAATTCCAAAGCCCCCCGAATCATATCTACAGGTAAATCAATATTTCCGGGATGAATCGCAATGGGAGTATCTAATAAGTCCATGACTCGATTAGTAGAAGCCATTGCCCTTTGATATAAATCAAAAGTATCTCCTAATCTGGTTAATGGCCATAGTAAAAGCTGAACTAAAAATACCAAAGAACTGTAAGCACCTACCGCCAATCTGCCTTCTACTGCTGCCATACCCCCAAATACTAGCAATATTGTAAAAGCTATTAAAATGAACATCCTAATAATGGGAACATAACCCGCAGATAAAGCGATCGCTTTGGCATTACTTTGGCGATAAGCATTACTATCAGATTCTACACGAGTGGCTTCATAAGCTTCTGATGTAAAACTTTTAATAGTGATAATTCCACTTAAATTATTAGATAATCTCCCATTTAATAAACCTACCTTTTCCCGAACTTCAGCATAGCGAGGAGCAAGAAATTTCTGAAAAACTACCGAACCAGCCAAAATAAATGGCATGGGCAAAATTGCCATCCCTGCCACACTAGGTGCTAAAATAAAAAATGCAGTCCCAACAACAATAATAGTTGTAACTACTTGGGTAATATCATTTGCGCCTACATCTAAAAATCGCTCTAATTGGTTAATATCATCACTGAGGATAGACATTAAACCACCTGTACTGCGTTCTTCAAAATAAGCTAATTCTAATTCTTGTAAATGTTTATATGCGTCTAGTCGTAAATTATGTTGAATATTCTGTCCCAAATTGCGCCATAGTAATTTAAGGGCATATTCAAACAACGACTCTAATACCCAAGTAATCACCGTCAACAAGGATAGAATCAGAAATTGCCCATAAATATCTTTTACGCCTAATCGGGCAATGATAGAATCTTGTTGCTTAACTACCACATCTACCGCAATCCCAATTAATACTGGTGGTGCTAAATCAAAAACTTTATTGAGAATAGAAGCACCAATGGCCAAACGAATTTGTTTAATATACTGATGTCCATATTTAAACAAACGCTGGAGGGGACGAACAGAATGTTTACGCCTTTTTGATAATCGGGGATATGTAAATGGCATAGCCACATTAGTTGATAATTACTTGCAGCTAATATTACCACATAATTGAGTTGATTTGTGATCAATATTGAAGCAATAGATACATTTATCTTCCTTTGGGAACAGAAAAGATTATTTTGAAAAATTGGTACTCCCTTCCCATGAAAGGAATATGGATTAAATGAACCACGAAGGGACGAAGAACGCGAAGGAAGAAAGAAGAAGGAAGAAGGAAGAAGGAAGAAGGTAGGTAATCTTATATGGGTAAGGAAGTAACTGGTAATTTGGCAAACTTCTGTTTTGGGAATTATATTAGAAAATATTGGCGCTAAAATTATTGTTCCCAGCCTCAAACAGCAGGGTATAATAACCGTATCAATAAATCAGATGTGCTAATTTTCAGTGAAGACGACCAATACAGCAATATTCCTGCTAAAACTGCAAGAATATGCCATATCAATCTTGATTTTGTTCAAAAATGCTAGTAATGTGAGCAAATCTCACTCCCTAAACTAAAACCAGCCGTAAAACTAGACAAATCAATATTATGTCTACTCCCAATCACCAGCAACTCACACTCCAAGAAGCCAAAAAAATACTCAACAAATTTAACTGTCTGGATATTGCTCCCATTCTCAAACCGTCAGAAAAAGTTGTTACCAGTGAGGCATTAATTTTTCTCACCAGCCTGACTGATTACCAAATTTTAGGTATTTGTGCTGATACAGCCGCAGAAGGAATTTTAGCCATGAAAACCTATTCTCGCGCTTTGGGTTATCAAGCACCAACTGATTTACCAGAACCAGACGGACCTGTTTACATTAAGTTAAATGGCAAAAATGGTTTGTGTTATCTCGATTCCTATGCTGGACATCATCGGGGAGTGTTAGTATCTTGCCAGTGCTATCAAGAGGGAGGAGTTAACGAAATGTATGGACATTTACCCCTCGATTTATTTGTCTAGAATTGCATTGACAATCATCTGTAGGGTGGGCATTGCCCACCTCTTTATTACTCACTAATTACTGCATAATATGAGCATTGTTACACTTCAATCAGTCAAAAAAGATTTTGGCATTAAAGAACTTTTAAAAGATGCTAGTTTTAGTCTTGATCCTAATGATAAAGTTGGTTTAATTGGCACTAATGGTTCTGGTAAATCAACTTTATTAAAAATGATTGCTAGACTAGAATCAATTGATAGTGGGCAAATTTTAGTTAATTCTGGGGCAAAAATTGTTTACTTGCCTCAACAGCCAGATATGGACGAAAATCACACTGTTTTAGAACAGGTATTTGCTGACAGTGGTGAACAAATGAACCTCGTCAAAGAGTATGAAGAATTATCTGATAAATTGGCACATTATCCTGATGATGGTCAATTGATGTCCCGTCTTTCTACTGTGATGGAGCGCATGGATGCGACTGGGGCATGGGAAGTAGAAACCAATGCCAAAATCATTTTAACAAAATTAGGAATTGTTGATTTTGATGTGAAAGTTGGCACATTATCAGGAGGATATCGCAAGCGGATTGCTTTAGCAGCAGCCTTGATATCAGAACCTGATTTATTGTTAATGGATGAACCAACAAACCATCTTGATGCTTTGTCTGTGGAATGGCTACAAAGTTATTTAAATCGCTATCGTGGCGCACTTTTATTAATTACTCATGATCGGTATTTTTTAGATAAAGTTACTAATAGAATTATTGAAATTGATCGAGGTGATATTTACAATTATACGGGTAATTATTCCTATTATCTAGAAAAGAAAGCTTTAGCTGAAGAATCGGCTGTCAGCACTCAACGTAAACATCAAGGGCTTTTACGAAAGGAATTAGAATGGTTGAAAAAAGGCCCTAAAGCTAGAAGTACAAAGCAAAAAGCCAGAATTGATCGCGCTCATGCTCTAAGAGACACTGAGTTTAAAGACATTAATGGTAAGGTAGATATTTCTACTGTTGGCCGTCGGATTGGTAAGAAGGTTATTGATCTCAAAAATGTTAGTAAGGGATACAATAACCGGACTTTAATTCATGATTTTACCTATGAATTTAGTCCAGAAGATCGAATTGGCATTATTGGCGGCAATGGTGCAGGAAAATCTACTTTAATGGATATTATGACTGCCAGAATTAAACCAGATTCTGGGACTGTAGAAATTGGGACTACAATTCATATTGGTTATTTTAACCAACATTCAGAAGAATTATTGACAGCGGTAAATGAAGATCAGCGAGTGATTGATTATATTAAGGAAGAAGGGGAATTTATTCAAATATCCGACGGTACAAAAATCACTGCTTCCCAAATGTTGGAAAGATTTTTGTTTCCAGGAAATCAACAATATGCACCCATTAATAAACTTTCTGGGGGAGAAAAACGCCGTTTATATTTATTGCGTATTCTCATTAGTGCGCCCAATGTTTTGATTTTAGATGAACCAACTAATGATTTAGATGTGCAGACATTAGCGGTATTAGAAGACTATTTAGAGGATTTTAATGGTTGTGTGATTGTAGTTTCTCATGATCGTTACTTCTTAGATAGAACAGTAGATAGAATTTTTGCTTTAGAAGAAGGTGGAGGTTTACGTCAATATCCGGGGAATTATTCCATTTATTTAGATTATAAAAAAGCTGAAGAATCCCATAGCCTGCGTGGCGTAGCCATACAACAGGAAACGCAAAAAACTGTAATTGTAGAAAAAGTTATATCTCCAGTTATCGAGACTAAAAAAGTCCGCAGGTTATCCAATTGGGAAAGACGGGAATTGGAAGAATTGGAAGAAAAAATTGCTAAGTTAGAAGCAAACAAAACAGCAGCAGAAAAAAAATTAGCAACTGTGGCTGGAAATTTTAGCCAAGTTCAAAAGCTATATGAAGAGGTAGAAACTCTGAAGAAAAATATTGATTCAGCTACAGAACGCTGGTTAGAATTAGCGGAAATGGAGTAAAGAATAGGACATCAAATCTTTGGACATCTATTGACATTTTCCGACAATAGGTTCATAATATTAAATATATACGAGAGTTTTGTAGTTAATTTAAAGTCAATAAATATTTTGAGTAACTGTAATGGTTCCGAATAGACTTGAATGGCTACAAAGAAAATAAACCTTTCCTTAGAAAACTTGGTAGTTCTAGAGAAAATTTGGGTATTGAACTCGTTGATAGACAATCAAGAGCCTTAGAATTATGTTCTGTGGGCAATGTGGGATACCACCTTCACTAACTCAGTTGGTGATGTTATACTAGATATTCACGATATCTCAGATGTCGGGGAATGTCTCGGTTAAAAGTATCAGTCTTAGATTAAATCCCCCGTCTTAATTTCTAGGTGAAATGAATGAATCTAGCGGTTATTGATTGAATGAGGTACATGAACCCCACCCCCAACCCACTCCCCGCTATTCGAGAGAGGGCTATGATGTACTTCATAACAGCAGGAAGTGCTGTATTGTCTCTCCTCAAAGTGAACGTGAAATTCTCTACTCTTATATCAAACACATAAACAAGTATTAATTATTAGCTAATTTTTGCTTATCTTGTTAAAGTAAACTCGTTTTTATTTCATGTTAAAAATAAAAATTCTAATCTGTCCTATTTTATTTTTTGTAATTCTAGCCAGTTGTAATTGAAGCGGTGAAAGAGTGTTTATAATTAGCTTTTTAGGGGGGGGTATGCTAAAGCACTCTATCAACAACTGGCAAGGGAGCGGGGAAATTATCATTGAAGTTCTGTTTCATCCCGTCATCCCTGTTGATATTTCTATTAAACCGTTAATAGTAAAATATTGGTTGCCAAATTGCCTATTTTTTAAAATGTTATTGATAAAACCTAAAAACCAATCACCGCAACAACTTTACTTCTTGGTTCCGAGCTTATCTCCAGATAACGTGGCAGACTACCCAATTTGGGATACAGTCGGGATACCCTTGCAAATCGGCAAGTGATCTGAAAACTGTCGCTATATCTAAGTTTCAGCCGCTTCAGAATCGTACTTGCAAGCATTCCGGCTGTATCCCTTTCTGAAACTATTGATAGTTAAGGATTACCAAGGAAATCCCGCTTACCAATTTCTACACCACAATGTCTGAGAATGTTATAAGCAGTAGTAACATGAAAATAGACATTAGGCAGAATAAAGTAAAGTACATAGGGTAATCCCTCAAAATTCATGGTTTCTTTACCTATTGCTAGAGAAATTGACTTTTCCTCTGTACCATCAATTTGCTCTGGTGTTAATGTTTCCAGATAAGCGACGGTTTTTTGAAGACGAGCGATAAGCTCAGGAAAGGTAGTTTCAGTGTCTTCCATTTGGGGGGCTTCCAATTCGGCCAGTCTAGCTGCACCTCTTCTAGCAATATCAGAAGCAATTTGCACTTGTCGCACTAACGGCAACATATCAGGATAGAGTCGGCTAGTGATCAGTATTGACGGCTCTATTTTCTTAGCTTCTGCGTGTGCAGCACCCTTTTCCAGAATGGCCATGAGATTATTGAGAGCGCGAATGATTGGTGGCACTAAGGCTTGATACATAGAAATAGTCATGAAAGTCTCTCCTTAAAGCAGGTCTTCAAAACTATTCTCTGTTAATAAGGGACAAAAAAACGAGATGACATCAAGCTATACTTTCACAACTTTTATAGTTTGCAAAGTTTCATCTGCACAACCTGTAATAAAACCACCAATTTTCTGTATTTCTTGCAAATATTCTAAAGCTGTTTTTGTAATTAGTTCTCCTGGCATTAATACCGGAATTCCTGGAGGATAGGGACAAATAATTTCTGCACAAATCCGTTCTGGGGTTTTCTCTATAGGGAGGGTTTCACTATCAGCAAAAAAAGCCTCACGAGGAGAAATGCACATAAAATGAGCAATCATATCATTGTTTCTATTCTTACACGGTTGACACTCAGATATCAATGGTTTGACTTGGGTAAGATTAAACAATGCTTGAATTAGATGTTGAATATCGCTTTCTGTGTTACCGATACTAATAATAAAAATGAGATTTTCTAAAGATGAAAATTCAGGAGTTACACCCATTTCATTAATTAAGTCTTCAGCGGTAAATCCGGTAATCCCTAGTTGAGAAACATTCACTGTTAAGCGAGTTTGATCTAATTTTAAAAAATTGGAAGATTGTAAAATTGATAAACCAGGAATTTGATTAATTTCATTTCTGGCTTTATTTGCCAGTTCCAATGTTTGGGAAAGCAGTTTTTTTCCATCTATTGCCATTTGTTGACGTGCAGCATCTAAAGATGCTAAAAGAATAAAACTAGGACTGGTAGATTGAACTAATTGCAAAGCTTTATTAACTCTATCAATATCAATTCTATTTCCTTGAATATGTAACATTGATGCTTGTGTCATTGCCCCCAATGTTTTATGAATTGATTGGACTGTTAAATCTGCACCTGCGGTTAAAGCTGAGGTAGGTAAATCAGGATGAAAATGGAAATGTGCGCCATGTGCTTCATCTACAATGAGAGGGATATTATATTGATGGGTAAGGTGTGCGATCGCTGGCAAATCTCCACAAACACCATTATAAGTAGGATAAACTATCAGCACGGCTTTGGCATCTGGATGTTTTGCTAATGCTGTTTTTAAAGATTCTGGTGTAATACTATGAGCAATATCTAAATCTGAGTTGTATGCAGGATAAATAAAAATAGGAATTGCCCCAGAAAGAATTAATCCAGAAATTACGGAAGAATGGACATTTCGTGGGAGAATAATTTTATCTCCCGTTCTGCAAGTAGCAAGAATTGCGGCTTCAATTCCGCAGGTAGAACCATTAACTAAAAACCATGTTTTTTCAGCCCCAAAAGCCTCTGCTGCTAGTTCTTGCGCTGCGAGAATTACACTTTGGGGTGTGAATAAATTATCCAATTCTGCTAATTCTGTTAAGTCAGCGCGGAAAACTTCTTTACCTAATAAATCGGTTAAAATTGGGGAAATGCCCATACCGCGTTTATGTCCTGGGGTGTAAAACGGTGAATGAGGTCGGGTTGTACAGGCTTTTAAGGCATCTATCAGGGGGGTTTGGTTTTGATTTGGCATTTTTGTGCTAAATTAAGTGAAAAATACTGTCTTTATTGCTATAATTGATTAGACAACATGGGGGTAGCATAATGTGGCCTAATGCAACTCACTGTAACAGTGAGTATATGGGTTCGATTCCCATCCCCCCCACTAAAACATTACAGCGGCTATGACTAATGAAGAAATTTTTGAGCTATATAAGCTACAAAGCCAGAATGTAAGAAAACTTGAACAAGTGAAAAGGAACCTAATTAAGGATATTAACTTTCATTTAAGAAAATCAGATGATTTTCAAGTGGAAATAAAAACAAAACTCCTGGCTTTGCTATATTGTGCATGGTCTGAGGCTCAATTTACACAAATAGTCTATACACCATCAGCATTTTCTCAATCAGAGATATCTCATATAAAAAGTATAAACACAATTTTTGGTAAATGGGAAAAAATGATTAATTTAGCCATAGCGAAGGTAGGAAGTTGGGACAAAAATTCTGATTTACATAATAGAAAAAAAAATTTGCATAATATTATTACCAAATATATAAAAGAGCCTAGCGAAATCAGAAATAAGATAGCTCACGGACAATGGTTTTATGCTTTAAATAGCAAAAATACGGCTGAAAGCAAAGAATTAACGCAGAAATTAGCTAATTTGGATTCAGAGAAACTTATTCAGCAGTTTGAAGTTCATAAATTTTTAGGTTTGATAATCAGAGATTTGGTTCAATCTCCCAATAAGGGGTTTCATAATAATTATTGGATAAATCTAACTGCTTTAGAAGAATATATTGATAAAACAAAAAATCGTAATATTGAAACGAGAAAACAAGAGTTGGAAAGGAAACCAATAAATCAATATGTTAGTAATTAATATATAGGACTCCTATTTAATTTCTGAACAAGCTCTAAAAGGACTAATTTATGAAATGGCGTGTGATTCTTGAATCAGATATAGAAACAGGAGATTGGGCTATATGGTGTCCAGAATTACCAGGTTGTACTTCAGCCGGTGAAACTGAAGAAGAAGCTTTAGAAAATATTAAAGAAGCTATTCAACTATATTTACAGCCAGATTTAATTAAGTTATCTCCTGGTGCAATTGCAAGGGAGATCACTGTCTAATGAGTGAGCGAGTTCGTCGCATGACTGCGAGACAGGTTGAAAATATCCTGAGACAATATGGATTTGAACTTATTTCTCAAAAAGGTAGTCATCGCAAATGGAGAAATGAAGAGTTAGGGTTACAAGTAATTGTTCCTGAACATAAAGGACGGACTTTACCTATTGGCACATTATTAAGCATTGTTCAAGGAGCAAAAATTCCTGAGTCTGAATGGAGAGGTTAACTTGTACTGAGAAGTAATCAAAGCAATTTTGAATTTTCAAAGGTAAATCATGCGATCGCTATTTCTGCTATAAAATAATCTCATCCTCAAAAAATATCCCTATGATTAAAATTGTATTTCTCGTTGAAGATGATCCAGATGGTGGTTATACAGCCACAGCATTAGGCCAATCAATTTTTACTCAAGCTGATGATATCGAAACACTACGAATAATGATTTCTGATGCTGTTCACTGTCATTTTCCCGATAAACAAAAGCGGACTAAAATTATTCAGGTACAAAACATTTTCTAAATAACATGAATTTAAAATCTGTAAAAGAAAAATTATTTTCCATCATCAAAATTATTTCTAGTATTCTCATTCCTAGTGCGATCGCCTTAGAATTATGGAACATTCAAACAATCACAACTAACCAGGAATTACCAGTTGCTAATATATTAAACCCGGCTTTAATACTTGCCCATATCGCCTTATCTGCTCATTTTGTCGAAGCAATAATTGCTAGTATTTACGCACCAAGTAAAAATCAACCAGCAATCAAATATGGAGTTTATACATTTTTTGTCGGTACAGTTGGTTTATTAGAATTGTTTGACAATGATCAAGGGAAAGAGTTAAAGGGAAAAGATTAAAGATTTTTTCTTTCCCCTTTAAACCAACTTTGCTTTAAGCTTTACCACCAACTGGAGTAGCATGAATTAATTCTGGTTTCTGTTCAGTAGCAGGAAGTTCAAGAGTTTGAGCCGATGTCGGGCGTTGATCACGATCAAAATTGTTTACACGCACAGGCTGACCTGTTTGAATAGATTGATAGAGTGTTTTGATAATTTTATTGGCTCAAATTTCCCAGACGTAATTTGTCTTTTACCTTCCCAACCCACGGAGGTGGGTTTTGCTTGTGTAGTTGCGGTTTCTAACCGCCGATTTAATGTTAATAGGACTAGTATTATTCACGGGTCAGCAATTCCAAATTATGACCATTGGGATCATAAAAATAAAAACCTCGACCACTAGCTCTATGATTTATTTCACCTTGATGTTGGTGCATAGGGTCGCTACTGTATTCCAAACCCATTTCTTTAACCCGTGCAAAAATTAGATCAAATTCTTCATCATTAACATGAAAAGCATAATGATGTGACTCGAAATTCTCTCTGTTATCAAAATCAAAGGTCAATTGATCATTGACACGGACAACAGCAAAGTGAGCCAGAGGAGGCTCTACCATTAAACCGAAAATCTGGGCAAAAAACTGTGCAGATGCTTCCTTATCGTGTGCAGGTACTATAGTGTGATTAAGGGTAATTGTCATGTTACACCTCTATTTTCAGGAAATAATTAATCTCAACTGGGTATAAAAATTGATAATACCAATATTTTATTATTGTGGGGTTTGAGTTTTATTCTATCTTAAAGTATGCCACAGTTCATAGAATAAGTAACCTATAAATTTTAGGACTTTAATTCATAAATTGTTAATGATACAGATTTACCACCATCATTAGTATCCCTGATAAATCCACTCCCGTCCTGCCTTTTCTGCTGCTTCTGGACTATAGTAAATTCTCTGTTCACCAAACACTTGACCACCGGCACTAATTAACCGAAACTCCCAGCAATCCGATTCCGTATAAAATACCAATAAGGTATTATTATTAATAATGACAACTAGATGAACTTTTATAAACATAGTGCATAGTTGTGGTTGACTACCTTAGAGGGTGTTTGAAAAGTATTAAATAAAACCAATAATCTCCAAAAACCTAACCCCCCTACCCCCCTTCCCTACGTTAGCGCAGCGTGCCGAAGGCTGGGAAGGGGGGTTTCAAAGCCTCACCCCGCTTCGGGGAGAGGTTTACAAGAGGGGTTAATTTATACCTTGAAAACTTTTAAAACATCCTCTTAATCAAAGCATATTTCCGCAATAACTATTGTTTTCCCCATTATTCTGGTTTGCCATTGAGAATGATAATTCTATCTTCAGGATGATTAAATACCTCTCAGGATTCATGAAAAATTAGATTCACTTGATGCACACTTAACTTATTACTTTTGGTTTTTGGCAAAAAGCGCCGACCGTAAAGCTTTCAACTGATGTATCTACAGCGCGTCAGCCACATTCTGCTGGATTTCCACCTATCCCGCGAGGTCTTATGAAAACGGATTACCTAATTGTCGGCAGTGGCTTGTCAGCATTAGTATTTGGGTCTTTAATGGCAAAATCCGGGAAGAAAGTGCAAATACTGGAAGCTCATGAACATCCAGGAGGCTTTGGTCACACATTTACAATTGCGAATAAATATAAATTTAATGCCCAACTACATTACGTTTGGGATTGCGGTGAAGGATACACTGTCAATCGGGTTCTCAAGCAACTAAATTTAGATCAAAAAGTCACCTTTGAAAGATACAATCCTGATGGTTTTGACCACATGAAAATGCCAGGATATTCACTGGAGATACCCTCATCATCATCAGAATTAATTCGACGGCTATCTTATCTTTTTCCCGAAGATAGCGAAAGCATTTGTAAATTTATTTTGGAAGTCGAAAAAACCAGCGCGGGAGTAAAAAAATTATCACCTCCCATAAATCCGGTTGAATTATTCAAACATTTCAGTGAAGTTTCCTGTGCCGTGATGTATCTTAAAAGTACGCTTCAGGATGTGTTCGACAAATTCAACCTCCCCAAAGAAGCACAAACTTTATTAGCATTGCAATGGCCTGATTTTTTATTACCCCCAGATCAAGTTTCCTTTTTTGCTTGGGTGATTTTGTTTACTGGATATCAACAAGGAGCTTTTTACCCGACCCAACATTTTGAGTATGTAATTAATTCCTTAGTTAAAGTGATTGAAGAAAATGGTGGTGAGGTATTACTCAATCAAGAAGTAACTGATTTTAAATTAATAAATAAAACAATAACTGGGGTTGAGACAATTGATAGAATTACCCATCAAATTCGTGAATTTACTGCTGAAACAATCATCTGTAATATTGATCCTCAAAAAGCTGCCCAGATGATTGGATTAGAACACTTCTCTCAGACAGTCCGCAACAAGCTTAATTATGAGTATTCCCCATCTAATTATATGGCTTATTGCGTTGTTAAAGATATTGATCTGCGAGACTATGGTTTTGGCAAATGGAATACCTTTCATACAGGTCATCAAGATTTAAATGCCGCATTTTATCAAATGTATGAAAACCATGATTTTTCTAATCCCAGTTTTGCCATTACCACACCTACATTAATAACAGAAAATCAGGGCGACTGTCCAGAAGGACATCAAATCATTGAATTTTTAACCGTTGCTAATTATGATTACTTCAAAAACTTGAAAGAAACAGATAAAAAGGCTTACAGAGCTAAAAAAGAAGAAATCTTAGATTTCATTCTTGATGTGGTTGAAAAAAACTATATTCCCAATCTGAGAAAACATCTAGTTTTAAAAATGACTGGTAGTCCGACAACAAATGAGCGATTTTGTTGGTGTCCCCAAGGTAATTCCTATGGTTCCAATCTCACTCCTGGCAATATGGGAATTGGCAGACTAAATCATCAAACATCTTTAAATAATTTCTATTTTTGTAATGCTTCATCTGGTTATCCCGGTTTTGCTCCGACATTTTGGACTGGGGCAAGTCTTTATCAAAGATTATCAGGGGATTTGATTTTATCACTTTAATAAATATCAGAAAATACAAAATTCGTAGATTTTTTTACCAAGTAGAATTTAATCCTATATGGATAGGAGAACTCATTTTTAATATAACAACAGACAAAGAGACTAGAAAATCAAGTAATGAATGATTAAACTTCTTCAAAAACACAGTCTTCTTCCTTCTTCCTTCGTGTCCTTCGTCCCTATATCCCTCCGGGACGCTCCGCGAACGTGGTTCATTAACTCCTTCTTCCTTCTTCCTGACTCCTGACTCGGTGACTCCTACTAGATGATATATGAAAATAGCAATTATTGGTGGTGGTGCAAGCGGAATGGTAACGGCATATCTGCTCAATAAAAAAGGTCATAATGTGACAGTTTTTGAAAAACAGCCAATATTAGGTGGTCATATTCGGACATTAAATAAAAATGTTAAATCCAATAAAGTTGACCCTAACCAATTTTTAGAAGCTGGTGTTCTGGAATTTCCTGATAATTTTTATAATTTCCGAGAATTGATGAAAGAATTGGATGTGGAATTAGAACCAGTAGAAGTTGGTTCAGCAATTTTCTGGCAAAATGGTCATCATTTATTTTCCGGTTTAATGATTCAAAATAACTTTACAGGAATTCAGCGAGTAATTGAACAGTTGAAGCTAAATACTCTCTATGCTAGTTCTGCTGCACTATGGGTGAGATCACATTTTTCTCAAAGACAAGACCTGTATAATCAATCATTATCTCAATATTTAAACTGCCAGTCTATCCGTAACGACTGGATAAAATTACTGACAATGTACTGTTACTCAATCCCCTTTGAATTCATTGATAATGTGCCTGCGGAACTGGTAATTCCTGTTTTACAAGATTATGTATTTGTTAAGTGGTTGAGAATTAAAGGAGGAGTGTATTCCTATATTGAAAAAATCCGAGAACGTTTTCAAGGTGAAATCTTGCTGAATGTTGATATTGCAGAAATTTATAGACAATCTGATTCTGTTCAAATTAGGCTATCAGATGATGCAAACTATCTGTTTGATAAAGTAGTTTTTGCAACGCCACCCGACCAGGTAATCCAGTTATTATCTGACTCAACAAAAGATGAAATTAAATGGTTTTCTGCATGGCAAAAAAACCAGGCTAAAACAGTGATTCATACCGATAGTTCAATGTATGCCAGATATGGCATTAAAGAATATTCAGAATTTGATTTTTTTCAAACTCACAAAGGCTGGGGATATAATGCTTATCTGAATCGGCTTTGTGCCATATCATTATCACCTGCATACAGCCTGGCTTTTAAATTAGATCACTTGATAGCTGAAGAAAAAATTATCCATATTCAAGAACACCACACGCCTCTTTACACCGTTGAATCTTTCCGTTACAGAAACGAAATTATGATGACAAATGGTGATAACAATACCTACCATGCAGGAGCTTACTTAGGTGATGGTTTACATGAAGGTGCTATCACTTCGGCAATTCGAGTTGCTGAGTTAATTAGATAATGTTACTGGTTTAAAAGTGGGGGACTTTTCTCAGAAAACTCATAAGAGGATGTTTTAAAAGTTTTCAAGGTATAAATTAACCCCTCTTGTAAACCTCTCCCCGAAGCGGGGAGAGGCTTTGAAACCCCCCTTCCCTCCTAGGGAAGGGGGGCAGGGGGGTTAGGTTTTTGGAGATTATCGGTTTCATCTAATACTTTTCAAACAACCTCTAAGGCGTAATGTGTCGAATGGCAGAAGACTTGAGCGAAAAAATGAAGCTAATATTTGTCTATAGGAATCATAAATGATATTTAAAAAATTTTAAGTAGGGTGGGTAATGCCCACCCTACGTATATTTCAAAAATCAAATATTAGTCCTATATAACATTTGATTTGCATATTTCAAATAAAACCAGATTTTATTCACTTGAAAAGCGAAGTAAACAGTAAGTATCGTTCGTAATTAAAGGAGAAAAGCATGATGTTTTCAAATTTGGTAATGAATTTACAATTGAGCTATTTAGATTTAGGATTAGCGCCTATAAGAATAACAGGTGAAGTGTTAACTCCTTCAGCCCAAACACCATTTATTTTTTCTAGTCCTAAATTTTTGGTCGCATTGCTATGTGGTGTTCTCATGGCGTTTGCTTTTCAATTATTGTTCACAAATCTCTCTGTAGCTTCGGGAATTTCAGCTTTAGGAACTGGTGTATATTCTGATGTTGATGATACTCAAACATTAGGTGGAAGTATTCGCAAAGTAGAAGCTAAGATTGGGACTTGGGCAATTTTTTCTTCTAGTATTGCATTATTTATTGCTTGTTTTCTAGCGGTTAAACTGAGTTTAATTCAAAGTACATTTTTAGGAGCAATAATCGGTGTAGTTATTTGGTCAACCTACTTCACAGTGATCATGTGGTTGGGTTCTAATGCCCTAGGTTCTATAGTTGGTTCTTTTGTTAGCACTGTCACTTCGGGTATTCAAGGTTTGCTGGGTACAGCCACGACTGCTATTGGTGCGAATGTTGCTCAGAAACAGATGGTTTCTACCGCTGAAGAAATTACTGCCGCAGTCCGTCGAGAATTAACTTCTGGTTTTGATGCTGATAGTATTAGAAATACTTTGCAAACTTCTTTGAGTTCTCTAAAGTTACCACAACTAGATATCAAAGAAATTAGAAATCAATTTGACCAATTGTTAAAAGATGTAGATTTGCGAGATATCGGTGATAGTAAATTATTGGAAAATATCAACAGTAAACCAAAAAGTTTTTCCCAAAGAGTGATTTTTACGGAGTGCTGACGCTATTGCTACAGACGCAGCAGGCATCACTAACAAAATACGACAGATACTCATGTACTATAGAATACCAAATATATAAGAAATAGTTATCATAATTTGCACTGGATCAAAATATGAAATGATGAAAGTAGTGTGTAGCATATTGGCTGAAAAAATTGACTGTTTCATCTCTAACAAAAGCCACGCGGGGCGAGTCTACAGAAGAACTCGTTTTAACCGACTCAGAAACTCTTGATGAGGTTATTCAGTGTTTAGTAGAAAATTTTTCGATTGAAACGCAAGGAGCCTGTGACCAACAAACTTTATTCGAGATTCTGGTTAAAGCAGCCAGCACTGGAGACAGTATTGAAAACACAGCTAAATTGTTAAAAAATATTCCGACAGCTAATGATATTAGATATCATCTCAATAAAATTAACAATTTTGAGGAATTAGAAGCGCAAATAAATCAAGCATTAAAAAGTCGAATTCCTTTAGGATTAAAAAAAGGGTGTTTGAAAATAGCGATTGATTTAAATTTAATTTGTTATTATGGTCAACCAACATCGTCAGAATTACCCTACATATATCGAAGTGAAGCTAAATCTGGTACTAATTCATTTTATGCCTATGCCACTTTATATGTTATTAGTAATAATAAGCGTGTAACTCTAGCAATAAGAGGTGTTCGCCAATTAGATACTAGTGTGGCTTTAATTACTTATTTATTAGCAGAACTTGAATCCCTAAAAATAAATGTAAAAAAACTCTATTTGGATAGGGGATTTTTTAATACTCCTGTAATTAGATGGTTACAGGCATTAGATATTCCCTTTCTTATGCCTGCTATCAAGACTGGAAAAAAAGGAGGAATCAAACAATTCCTCAAGGGTAAAAAAAGTTATAAAACTACCTATACTATTACAAGAGACAAAGATGATTTTGTCACATTTGATTTATGGATCGTCTGTAAATATAGAAAGGGAAAGCATAAAAAGCATGGGGTTCAATACTTTGTTTATGTTGCTTATAAGGTCAAAACAAATTTAAATTATATCTATCAAGATTATCGAAAAAGATTTGGCATTGAAACCAGTTATCGTCTGAAAAA
Source organism: Dolichospermum sp. DET69 (assembly GCA_017355425.1). NCBI lineage: Bacteria > Bacillati > Cyanobacteriota > Cyanophyceae > Nostocales > Aphanizomenonaceae > Dolichospermum > Dolichospermum sp. DET69. The sequence goes on along the minus strand of CP070233.1, from coordinate 3,719,160 downwards.
TATTTGTCGAATTAAGACGAATAACAAAAATCCAGTCTTGAGATTACTATTCATTGGAATATCCTTTCTTCTAATTAACATCTGGGTGAATCTACTATGGCTCAAAATCAGTCGTAAAAGGAAAGGTAGTAGATTAATTTATCGCACACTTTTTACACTCAAACAGATGTTAGCCTTTTTATCTCAAGCCCTACAGAAGAAATATCAAGTCGTTGAAAGCATTTATATTCCATCCGGTTAGCGTCAAGAAATTATTAACCAGCTAATCATAAGTAATTATTATCTATACTATGTCTGCTGATTAGAGTATCGGGAATAAAAAAGTATTTTATACTACACAGTATTTGGCGATCTCCCTTCAGGAAAAAACTTTTTGGTTTACTGATCAATCGTCAGACTTTTGTAGATTTAATCAGTAGTCGGACAGATTTTTCTCAGGCAGATATCAATAAAATTGCTGACCAACTGGAAGCTGCTTGGAAGCAAGTTTTAAATCGTCAAAATCCAACAGGAAAAGTAATTGATTTAATCAAGTCTGCTAGTCCAGAAGAATTGAAATCGGAAAAATTGGGTGAAAAATTGCAACAATTAATAACTGTTGGTGGAGGAAATGGCAAACAAACCAATGGTTTCCTGAATCAAGCTATTCAATATGGCTTGGGTGCAGCAGGAACAGCAGTATTAGATAGAGTTAATGTTTCTGACATTAATGTTCAAGAAATCACAAATGAACTCAATAAAATTGGCAGTAAAGCTCAAGATATAGATGTCAATAAAATTATTGAGCAAGTGAAACAGGTCATTAGCAAAACCAGTGAGCAAGCCAGTAATCTTGGTACTCAAGTTTCTGAGAAATTATCAAAACAACCTGAGAATACTATCAAGTTAGATGTAGAAGATTATATTCTCAATTCCTTCCCTTGGCATTTCAACTGCATTACAGTTGAAGAAGAATTTAGAGAAGTCATTTATGATTCTAATGCTAATCCCGGTAATCTCCGCCATAATTTAGAAGCAATCAATCAAGATTACTTGACTAATTTACTCAACCAACGGGGTGATCTTAGTGAAAACAGGGTGAGAGAAATTTCGCAACAATTAGAAACTATTCGTCAAGAAGTTTTACCAATTGTGCAACAAGCGGAAAAACAGGAAAAATCACAACAACTTCGTAGTCAAATAGAAGATTATTTACGGAATGCTAACAAAGAAGAACTCAATCCAGAAGGAGTTGAGCGCAATTTCAGCATGATGCTGGAAGATTCAGAAGTGGGTTTTGAAGAGTTACAAGAACGGTTGAGTAAATTTAATCGGGATACATTTTTCCCCTTACTCCAGGAACGTCACGATATTAGCGAACAGGAAGTTAATAATATTATTGGTCAACTCGAAAGCAGTCGTGATCAGATTATTGACCAAGCTAGACAATCGCAAGAACAAGCCGGACAGAAAGCTAATGAATTGCGGGGAAGGGTAGAAGATTATCTGCGGAATACTCACAAGGAAGAACTCAATCCTGAAAGTATTAAGCGCGATTTTCAAGTGCTGTTAGCAGACCCGCAAGCCGGAATAAATCTTTTGCGCTCTCGCTTATCCCAATTTGATAGAGATACCTTGGTGCAATTATTAAGTCAGCGTCAAGATTTAAGTGAGTCAGAAATTAATCAAACTCTAGATTCTTTGGAAAAAGTCAAAGATAATATTCTGCAAGCGCCACAGCAAGTTACTGAAAAAGCACAAGAACAGTATGCACAAACGACAACAGCTATAGCTGAATATCTGCGGAATACTAATTTGGCAGAACTCAACCCTGAAGGGATTCAGCGAGATTTGCAACAGTTGTTGCATGACCCCAAAGAAGGTGCTTTAGCATTAGGTAATCGCTTATCACAATTTGACCGGGAAACATTAGTTAAATTGCTGGCTGGACGCGATGATTTGAGTGAAGAGCAAGTTAATCAAATCATTGATTCTGTACAACAAGCGATCGCTAATATTATTAAAGCCCCCCAACGTTTAGCCCAACGCACGACTAAACAAGTGCTAGATTTTGAAGCCAATTTAGAAAATTACCTGCGTAACACCAACAAAGAAGAACTGAATCCGGAAGGGATAAAACGCGATTTGCAATTGTTACTATCTTCACCCCGGGAAAGTTTTGGTAGTTTAAGCGATCGCATTTCTAAATTTGACCGTTCCACATTAGTAGCTTTGCTTTCTCAACGTGAGGATATTTCCGAAGCCGAAGCAAACAAAATTGTTGACCAAATTGAATCTGTACGTAACTCCATAGTTGAGCAATTCGAGCAAATTCAGCAAAAAATGCGATCGCTAGTTGATAGTGTTTTTGGCAGAGTCCGCGACTATCTCAACTCCCTCGACCGTCCCGAACTCAGTTATGAAGGCATTCAGCATGATTTTGCCAAAATCTTCGATGATCCCCAAGCAGGATTTGAAGCATTGCGCGATCGCTTAAGTCAATTTGACCGAGATACCCTAGTTGCTCTCCTGAGTTCTCGTCCAGATATCTCCACAGAACAAGCTAATCAGCTTATCAATCGAATTGAATCAGCACGGGATAGGGTATTACACCAAGCTGAACGCATCCAGCAAGAAACCCAAAGAAGACTCCAAGTAATTAAAGAACAAGCTAAACAACAAGCAATTGATAGTAAAAAAGCCCTTGCAGATGCCGCATGGTGGCTATTTAACGCCGCTTTTGTTTCCTTAGTTGCGTCCGCAGTAGGTGGAGTTTTAGCTGTGATTACTCCGAATCTCTTTGTTTAAAATTTCGAGAATCTGAAATTTATACCTGAAGCCTCTCAGTGGAGAGGCTTTTTCCCTAGAGAACTCCACAAAAAAGATTATCCAATCTTGTGGGATGGGCATCTGGTTCCCTCCTTGTATTATTAGCGGGCAAGATGCCCGCACTACAAAAAATTTTGGGATATTTTTTTCCTTGGAAGTCTCTAACACACCAAAATCAAAACCCCAAATACCAAAAATGATTAACCCCGCATTGATTTCCATCCCCGAACCCCAAATTCCCACTCCTGAACCAAACCCCCTCCCACCACGTCCTCAACCTACACCAAAAGAGCCAAGCATTCCCCCACCTTTCCCGGAACCAGTCCCAGAAACAGTACCAGCACCAATTCCCCAAACAGTACCCGGTTCAATTCCCCAAACCATACCTCAACCTGTTTGAATTATCTTTATAGTAGATAGTTCATCCCCAAATTTAAAATCTAAAATGCTAAGAGCCGGAATTGTCGGACTTCCCAACGTCGGAAAATCAACCTTATTTAACGCTGTAGTTGCTAATGCTAAAGCTGAAGCCGCTAATTTCCCATTTTGCACCATTGAACCAAATGTTGGTATGGTATCAGTCCCAGATGACCGATTAAACGTTCTGTCCCAGATTGCCACCTCAGTCCAAATAGTCCCCGCTCGTGTCGAATTTGTGGATATTGCTGGTTTAGTCAAAGGTGCAAGTCAAGGAGAAGGACTAGGGAATCAATTTTTATCCCACATTCGGGAAGTTGATGCCATAGTTCATGTTGTCCGTTGTTTTGAAAATGATGATATTATTCACGTAGCTGGTTCTGTAGACCCAGCCAGAGATATTGAAATCATTAATTTAGAACTGGGTTTATCTGATTTATTTCAAATTGAAAAACGCATTGAGAGAACTCGCAAACTTGCCCGCACTAGCAAAGATGCCCAGTTTGAAGTAACAATTCTAGAAAAATTAGCCGCTGCTTTAAATGAAGGTAAATCTGTCCGTCAAGTCAGTTTAAATGCCGAAGAAGCCGAAATTATTAAAGGTTTAGGACTACTTACCAATAAACCAATTATTTACGCTGCTAATGTTTCTGAAGAAGACTTAGCAACAGGTAATGATTTTGTCGAAAAAGTGCGCGTTGTTGCTGCGGTCGAAAATGCTCAAGTTGTCATAGTTTCTGCCCAAGTAGAAGCAGAATTAGTGGAATTACCAGAAGCAGATAAAGCTGATTTTCTGGAATCTTTGGGTGTAAAAGAAGGTGGTTTAAAATCCTTGATTCGGGCAACTTACACCCTCTTAGGTTTGCGGACTTATTTTACCTGTGGTCCCAAAGAAACTCGTGCTTGGACAATTAATGCGGGAATGTCTGCACCTCAAGCCGCAGGAGTAATTCACTCTGATTTTGAACGGGGATTTATTCGCGCAGAAACTGTGGCTTATAATGATTTAGTTACGCACGGTTCAATGAATGCAGCCAAGGAAAAAGGCTTGGTCAGAAGTGAAGGGAAAGAGTATATTGTCCAAGAAGGCGATGTGTTATTATTTCGATTTAATGTGTAGTAAATAAATCAAGTGCGTTATCCTGTGGCTAACGCACCTTATACCTATTGTGCTATTATACTTGATGTTTTATAGGAACTCGTACTAGCTTTTCCAATTCGCAAAAAAAGTCATATCATTAGCGGTACGCTCTACTGAATTTATTATATTAATAGCTATTTATGGTATATTTGGTAAGGCAAGATACCTGTTCCACAATGATGAGAATACTATTCTGCCAAAATATTATTATTGGAAGGAGTAAATATGAATGCTAGAGCAACCCATGATTATTCTCAAAAGGAAAGTTTACGAGAACGTTTACATCAAAAGCTAGATCAATTAGCTACCGAGCAGCTTAATTACTTGTGGCAATTTGTTGGGTTTTTAGAATATCAACAAACTCCTATTGAAACAGAAACTCCGACCACCAATGAAGAAATTGACAGAATCGTTGAATCTTATCGTCAGCAAAATAAATTGCTACCTATTGGACTTGCAAAAGGCGAATTTGTTGTTCCTGATGATTTTAATGACCCATTACCAGATGAAATTTTAGATTTATTTTACCCCCAATGAAACTATTGTTAGATACTCATATTTTTCTCTGGTTGATTGACAATGATGGGCGGTTGTCAGATTACTTTTGCCAAGAACTCAAAAATCCCAATAATGAAAGATTTTTGAGCGTTGCCTCAATTTGGGAATGCGTCATTAAATATCAACAAGGAAAACTTTCTTTTCCTAATTCTCCTGAAATATATCTTCCTGAGCAAAGAAGAAAGCACTTAATTAAAAGTCTTGTGGTTGATGAAAATAGCATTGCTCAATTGATTAATCTGCCATCACTTCATCGAGATCCATTTGACCGTTTGTTAATATCTCAAGCTTTACAACATGATTTAATTATGGTGACTGAAGATCGAGCAATTTTGGCTTATCCTATGATTAAGTTTTTGGATTCAAACTAGAATTAATACAAATTTTAGGGGACAGCGGGAAACGACACGAGTGAATTTATTCACTGTGGTATTTAAATACTGATTTTTGAGTGGATATAATCCCGGGAACCAGCAAACCCCCCTGAGACAGAGATCCCTGCTCCTCTGCCTTATTACGATGATAATTATTTACACCAACCTATTTAACGAACCAGTAACTTATTCTACAAAATCAGGACGCGCTTGTTGATTGAATTTAAACTTTTCTGCCAATAATTCCCACTTTTCCTGCTCAATTATCTGAATAAATTCGTCTAAATTTTCGCGGTATTGATTTAGAGAATGTAACAATGCCTGACGATTATATTGTGCCATCATTACTCCTAATTCGGGATTTCCTCCTCCGACTCTACTAGTATCCCGAAACCCTGAACTGGCAAAATTTTGGGCTAATGCGGCGATTTCTGGATCTGTTTCACTTAAACAAGCTGCTATTAAAGAAGCACTAACCATGACAGGTAAATGAGAAATCCAACTTACAGCCCGGTCATGTTGTTCTGGTTGACAATGATAAATAATAGAACCGAGCGATCGCACAATTTCTTCTACAATTATCACAACATTACTAGGTGTTATCCCTGTTGGTGTCAATACATACGGCCGATTGAAAAACAAGTTCCGCTGTGCTGCTTCTATACCGACATCTGTTTTTCCTGCCATCGGATGACCACCGATAAAATTCTCCCACAAAGGAGAAATTCCCTCAACTATAGGTGTTTTAACTGAACCAACATCAGTGATAATAGTAGTTTTTGGTAAATGAGTTATTAACTCTTTCACTTGAGGCACTATCAATCCTATAGGAGTACAAATAAATACAACTTCGGCTGATGCCAACAAACTCAAATCCAAGGACGCTTGATCAACACTACCAAGGTTAATAGCTTTTTCACAGGTTGATTCACGACGGCTCACACCTAAAACATAGTGTCCTTGCGAACGTAAATCGAAACCTAAACAACCACCAATCAGCCCTAATCCTAGAATACCAATTTTCATCGTCATTTTGAAAATTTAATTTTTACTTGTTCTCTCGATACTTTACCAAGTCCAACTCTCAAAGTTGGCAATAACAGGGTAGATTCATGAATTTAGAAGCAGAATTAATCGCAAAATATGCAGAGGGGGTTTTAGACTTTAGTGGTCTTAACCTCACAGAATCGAATTTTAGTAGCATTAATCTTAGGGAACACCAAAAAATAAATTACCCAATTTTGTGGGATGGGCATCCTGCCCGTCCTTGATGATTAGGGGACCTGAAAGGGAACAGGGAATAGGGAACAGGGAACAGGGAACAGGAAGAATGTCAGATATTAAGAATTAGAAACTCACCTAATTTTATCGAAGCGAGTTGGATTATGCTCAGAAAAAGATATAGAAATGATTCTTAACTTATTATGAATAGGAAAGCAGAATGATTATTAGTCTGATTAAAAAACTAGAAAATTAAAATTTTTCCCCTGTTCCCCTGTTCCCCTGTTCCCCTGTTCCCCTGTTCCCCTGTTCCCCTGTTCCCTGGTCCCTGTTCCCTGTTCCCTCCTCTCAAATTGTTGTTTTAGCATAATAAGTACCGAAGAACCTGATTAATTATCAGTTTTGGTTTGCCACTATAAATTTGTATAGTATTTAATTATCCACTGACATTACAGGAGACAAAAAATGTTTAATCGCATGATGGGTAAAACTCGCTATGTTGTCTGTCGTTTATTTTTGCATTTACAAGGATCAGACGTAGCCCCGATACTAGGTGTCCTCAATCGTAGCGCTCGAACAGCAATTGATGCTGATGGTGATCTAGAAGTCTCAGGAGAAGAATTGGTGCAACTGTGCCAAACTTTCCTGCAATATGACGAATATTGGTTCTCTGCTGCTAATGAAGGTGATGTTTTGTGGAATGAAGGGGAAACAGGAGATTACGTTAATGAATTATTCACAGACTCAGCCCAAAGATATGGGGCTAATCTTGATTTTAATGCCAATTCCTCAAATCAGCCCTTATCACTCCCTGTCACCCGTAACATCATTATCATGATTACAGTTGCGGCTGAAGGAGAAGTTCCCGAGTTAGAAACTGATTTGGCGAATATTCCAGCCTTAAAAGCAGCTTTAAAAGCCCTAATTAATTTACACTACAAACATAAACTCCGCGCTATCCAAGTCCATTTTTCTCCCGCTCAATTAGGTGATGAACTTTCTAGTGATCAATTATTAGAGTATTACCCTGAATTGATTCCATTGTAAATTATTTATGGATCTGTAATTAGTACCAGCACAAAACATGAACACAATGATAATCACCGTACTGCGTCAATTTACAGTTGTTTTTTTAGCCTTGACTTTGTGCTTAACAACTGTTGCTTGTGGGGGAGGAAACCAAGTTAATTCTTCAACAAAGAACGTTAGCCAAACTGCTACTCCCACCAAATTAAATGATGGTCAGTATGAAGTACAACAAGGTACATACAACGATGTTAATGGTGAGTATACCCTGTTTTTACTTAATAACACCCCCCCCAGCTTTGCCACAGAAAAGCTACAAATGGCACGATTGACTGATGAAGAAATCAAAGCAGGTAAGAAAACTTACTTGAAAGTAGAAAATAGTCAGCCAGTCTTATATATGACTGAAGACTTTAAACTTGAGTACATCCATAACGTCACAGAAACCAAAAACAATCCCCAAACTGGACAACCGGAAACTGTAATTGTTCGTCAGCAAAGTAGTTTTTGGGCGCCTTTTGCAGGTGCTTTAGTTGGTAATGTTGCTGGTCAAGCTATTGGTAGTATGTTATTTAGACCTCAATATTATGTTCCCCCCGTATATCAGCCAGGTGGGATCATGAATGGTTATGGTGGCTATGGTTCTAACTATGATTCAGCAGTTTCTAGTTACCGTTCTCGGTACAATGAACCACCCGCAGCAGTGAGAAATCGCACTACTTTCCGCACCACAGGAAACATCAGAAACTCTTCTTCAGGAAGTGCAACCCGGACTACAACAGGTGGAAGAGCGTCCGGTTCTGGTTTTGGTAGTAGTACCCTTAAACCTTCTGGTAACTCTAGCTCTACCCGTCGCAATTCTAATAATAGTTTTGGTAGTGGTGGCCGTTCTTCTAGTCGTCGTTCTTCCGGTTTCGGTAGTAGAAGAAGATAATAAATTCGGGCTTTGATACTCCGTGTACGCATAAGTGATGGAATCGCCCCCTAACCCCCAACATTGGGGGAACAATAATTTTTAACGACAACTTTGACTGCGGGGGTTTTAAACTGTTCGGCAATTTCTACCCATAACTAGCCATATTTTACGGAACATCCATATAATTAACTTAGTCAAGTAACGGAGTTAATTATATGGAAAACCAACAAGTGACTATTTCAATAGGTGATGCTGCTAATGTCCAAGAATCTATCCAAAACAGTTGATAGTAGGTAGATATGGGCATATACTAGAGAAGTATCAATAAACATTGTCAGGTCGAAAACAATGCTTCTGTGTTTCAAAACCGCGTTAATTCCAAATAACGGACAGGTTACAGCTTTTCGTAAAGCATCTGGAGTAGCTAGACACGCCTATAACTGGGCAAATGCTCAAATCAAGGATATTTTAGCTGCTCAAAAAGAAGGCGAAAAACTTAAATTACCCTCAGCAATAGACTTGCATAAGCGATTAATTGCTGAGGTAAAATCTGAGCATATTTGGTATTACGAAGTTAATAAAAATGTTCCTCAGAAGGCGTTAGCTGATTTACGCCAGGCTTGGGATAGGTGTTTTTCCAAAACATCAAAACAACCACGATTCAAGAAAAAAGGACAACACGATTCTTTCTATTTAGAATCAGGAACTAAGGCGAAACCAGCGATTAAAAATGATGGTAAAAGAATTAAATTACCGTCAATTGGCTGGGTACGTTTAGCAGAACCTTTACCGATTATAGCAACTCATAATTGCGTGATTTCTAGACAGGCTGATAAATGGTTTATTTCTGTTAAATACGAAGTTGAAAAACCTCCTATACTTGCAGACCGACCGACCATTGGCGTTGACATCGGTATCAAAGAATTAGCAGTTTGCAGTAATGGTGAAGTATTCGATAATCCTAAAGCCTACCGCCGCATGAGTAAACGCATGAAACGTTTACAGCGTAATGTGAGCAGGAAAATTAAAGGCTCTAATAACCGTAAAAAAGCTGTGAGAAAATTAGCTAAATTACACGCCAAAGTTTCTAATATTCGCAAGGATTCTATTCACAAATTAACCTACTATCTAGCTAAAAACCACAGCATAATTAAGATAGAAGATTTGCACGTTAAGGCATTTTTGAAGAACCACAAATTAGCAGGTGCAATTGCAGATTGTGGGATGTATGAATTTAAAAGGCAATTAGAGTACAAAACTGAGAAGTTTGGCAGTGAATTAATCCTTGTAGATAGATTCTTTCCTAGTTCGCAAATATGCTCTAACTGCGGTAATCATCGTCATAAAATGCCATTAAAAAGCCGCGTTTATGTTTGTCCTGATTGTGGACATACAGAGGATCGTGACCTCAACGCAGCTAAGAATATTGACCGATGGTTTGTGGATATTTTTATCCCTGTAGCGTAGCGGTTCTTTTTAGGAACTACGGTCAGAAACGGTAAGTTCTACCGAGATTGTCTGTGGAGCGGGCAAACAAGATTAGAAGTCATTCTAAGACCGCGATGAAGCAGGAAATAAACACTAAGATTATCGCTGTCCAGATGTGTCTAGACTTTGGTAATTTTGGGTAAGTTTTATAGAACGGATTTTACACTGTTAGCATAGGGGGTTTATAACAGTACCCTACCTATAATTCTCTATTTGGGTAGGGCTTGCTGATAGCGTAGCGTAAGCCATAAAAGTCTTTTCGTGAAGGCTAGTAGGGGCGTATTGCAATACGCCCCTACAGGAATCAGTAGGGACGTATAGCAATACGCCCCTACTGAACCACGTATCCCTGACGGGACCGGAGGGATATAGGAGTGAAGGTTACGAAGGAAGAAGGAAGAGAAGAATTGGGCTATTAGCTCTCGAATTTACAGTCTTTTATCCCACATTCCGCACCCCCCAGTGTCACAATCGGTAATTTCGGATTTTTGAAGACCTGTGAGGATAATTTTGATACAAAATGGTCTAAATTTTAGGTAACGATCGCCAATCTCAAATCCCCAAATGACCATTTTTCGTTGTGTGACAGTTTAGGGTGCGGAAGGTGGGTTTTATAGTGTATCAAATATTGTTTTACCCCTCCCTAACCCTCCCCTTTCTAAGGGGAGGGGACTTGATTTTCTGTTATCCCCCCTTGGAAAGGGGGGACTAAGGGGGGTAAACAATCATACCTCAAATTCTAAAATTTCAGGTCTTTAGCACTGACATTCATAGACTGTGATTGTGCTAATTTGCCATTAGAAAGAACAGCAATAGCGCGGCTATATTGGGGATCGCTATTTGTACCAACTAAATTTGGATTAGAAGCTAATTCACGTTCTTGGGTTTGTGTCAAGTCGAGCTTAATATCTGGTGCAATCCCTTTATGATTGATATCTGTACCATTCGGTGTATAGTAATGGGCAATGGTGACAGCTAGACCTGAACCATCCCCTAATTCATGGACTGACTGTACTAAAGCTTTACCGAAGGTTTGACTACCAACAACCACAGCGCGTTTATTATCTTTAAGTGCGCCGGTGAGGATTTCACTAGCACTAGCGGAATTACCATCAACTAAAATTGCTAAGGGGAGTTTGGTAATAGCTGTACGGTTAGCTGTTGTTTGAGAACTTGATCCTTTGCGGTCCACGGTTTTGACGATATGTCCGTCATCTAGCCACATTCTGGCAATTTCTATACTCGCATTTAATAGACCACCAGGATTACCTCGTAAATCTAAAACGTAGGAATCAACTTTTTGGTCGTTCAACTTGCGAATGGCTACACGCATTTGATCCGCAGCGTGAGAGCTAAATTCTTGTAATTTAATATACCCAACTCGCCGACCAGTTTCTTGTTTCAGGGTATACCGGACTGTGGGAACTTCTATTGTTGCTCTCGTTAATTTAACGTTAAATTTGTTACTTGGTCTTTCTAAGTCCAATCTCACAGAAGTACCTATCCGACCACGAATCAATTTTGAAGCATCTTCTACCGTCATTTTCAGGGTAGATTTACCATCAATTGCTAAAATCTCATCACCTGATTTGAGTCCGGCTTTGAGGGCTGGAGAATTTTCTATAGCTTCTATTACCGTTAGACGCTTGGTTTTTTCGTTGATTTGCATCCGAATACCAATCCCGGATACTTCCCCAGATGTTTGGTTGGTTAGGGATTCGTATTGTTTGGGGTTCATAAACCGTGTGTAGGGATCACCTAGCTTTTGCAAAGCTTCACGGATGGCTACATAAGCTTCATCTTTAGAAGTATAATCTTTACTTAATAGGCTTTGCCTGATTGCTTGCCAATCTTGCTGATTAAATTTTTCATCAACATATTCACGATTCACCAACTGCCAAACTTGGTCAACTAATGCTTTAGGACTATCTTGTAAAGCAGCATGAACTGAGCGTGTCCAAGCCTGACCGAATACAGATATAGTAGCAGTTGTGGCGATCGCTCCACCAATCAAGGCAGCTTGGAGCGGTGAGTAACGTTTCGCAGATTGGTTCATAAGACATCGCGGTAAGTGGGAAACTCAGTGTCTTTAGACCTGAGAGGGAAGCAAATCGGGCGTTTTTAAACGCTTTAAATCTTGTTTCATTACCGCCTTGGAGTTGGGAAATTCGGGGTACTTTTGTGATGTACTTTCAACGGGACAATTACCGATTCAAATTTCTCAACTCTGTACGCATAATGTTTTGCTCCAAAGAGCCTCCCATTTCTGGGGTAATGTTAGCTTCGACCAGTTATTAGAGCTTGTTAGACTTGCAACACTGTTCCAGTGACCTTAGAACTGTTTAATCACAAGCGACAGAGCAGGGAACTAGCTTCGCATTCGGTGGGTGTCGTGACTCAAATAACGGCTACCCTGAGACTATGCTCAGGGTGGTCTGGTCAGTACAGCTTGTTTAATTTCTTTTGCAAGCTCAGTCCCTTTAGGGCTGGGTTACTGACGTATATTAGCTGAAATAGTTGTGTTTTCGACAGTTTATCAATCAGAATTTTCTGATGTTTTCTAGTCTTTTTTATCCTAATAACCTGGATGCTTTATCCATCTTTTGGACTTTTGTTAGTGATTAGCCAGATATTTTATTTGTTGGTTAACAAATATAGTTGGACTTAATCAGTTTTTTTACAGAACAACACAGACAAACAGAAGACACTGAGATGAGTATCTTTTGTAAATGCTTAATTATCTTTTCTACGATAGCACTTTCTCAGCTTAGTAGCGGTGATTTCTATCAATAGATAATTAAAGTTTTATTAGTTATTTACGCAACATAAATTTACCATCAACTCGATTAATTCACTTTCAGGGCAAATTTAAAAAAATGTGGTGCTTGTTACAAAAATTATTTTAGATTTTCAAACTGCTCCTACATAAGTTGGCTGATTTTTACCACTATAACAACGGACAAGGGAGTTCTCAATATCCTTCAAGATATCGCTCTACACTTTAAAATAGATGCTTAACTCAAAGGAGTGTTTAGCAGTGCAGCCAGATTTAGTAGGTTTAGAAATTAGCAAAGGGGAACTTAGACGCTTAACTGGATTCGATTCAGAAGACGTTTTCCGTCCCTCAATTATGGCAGACAAGGACAGGCGGACTAGCTTTTTTCTTAATGAAGCTTTAGTCGCTTTGGTGCTAACACCGATTATAGTTGGTGGTATTTACGCTTTTATAGTTTTACCCACGCTGGGATCTTCTAATCAATTGGGGGTAATGTTACTGATTATTGTACCTGTTGCGGTAGTTGTGGGGCGCTCGCTCTGGCGAAAAAAAACCTGTCCCCATGCACTCACAATCCTTTTAGACGAAGTTGAAAAATATCACGAAGTCGTCCAAGCGATAGATATTAATGATCAACTTACCAACTCTGGTAACTCCCAAAGTAGCATTAGCGACAGAGAAAAAGTTATATCCGCACTTGAGCTAATTAGGGAAGATTTAGTTCGCGCTTTGAAAAGTGAACGGATTTTGCGCGATAATAAAAGACTACTGGCTAATAATCAAGATTTAGTGGTAAATAATTTAGCCAATCTGCAAAGTTTAGAAGTTAGTAATCAAGCTAGTGAATATGCTCAACTGCTGAATCAATCATTGCAGATTGCGTTGGATGTACAAACGGAACTTAGAAAACTGACAAAAGTGTAATCATCAATTAATTCAACTATGCTTTAATATTAAGCGATCGCATAACCATCGGTAGATATTGAGTTGATTTCAGAGAGCGATATATACAACACGTTATACTTGAAAAGGTCATAACTTGCGTTTTTACATCCATAAATAAAGGGAAGGTAATAAAAACAAAAATAGAAAAGTGAGTTGCTTATATGGTTGATCACGCAGATACTCAACTTTATTTGTTATAATTCGATAATATCAATAACCTTTGCTGTACAATAAATTATGTCTTTGCAACTCCAAATTAACTATCCCGAAACTTTACCTGATGCTGTTGGTAAAACTAGAGAACAGTTTGAACAAGAAGCAAAATGGGCAATGGCAGTTAAACTATATGAAATGAAACGTCTTTCTTCTGGTATGGCTGCGGCTTTATTAGGAGTAGAGAGAGTAACTTTTATCCTTAAATTAAATGATTATGGAGTGCCATTAATTGATTTAAGTGCAGAGGAATTATTATCAGATATAGAAAATGCCTAACACCAGTGAAATTGTTATTAATACTTCTCCTTTAATTGCTATTGTTGCTGCTATCGGGTACTTTAATGTTTTACAATCTTTATATACAACTGTTATTGTTCCCTTTGAAGTTTCTCAAGAAATAATCATTGGTGGTACAACAGGTTTGGGTGTAACTGAATTTAAAGCTGATTTTTGGCTACAAAAGCAAACTGTTCCTGTAAATATTTCTCCTATACTTCTGAATTCTTTAGATGTAGGAGAAGCTTCTGTAATTCAATTAGCATTAAATAAAAATATTTCTACAGTCTGTATAGATGAAGCGGTAGGAAGAAGAATAGCTAGATTAAGTGGTCTTGCAGTTACGGGTTCAATTGGAATTTTGCTACGTGCTAAAAAAGAAGGATATCCCCTATCTATCAAAACTGCGATTGAAAAAATGCTCAATCACAATATTCGTTTAAGTCAACGAGTGATTGATTTCGCACTTAAAGAAGCTGGAAAATTTTAATGTTTTCAATATTTGCACCATATTCATTTTTGAATCTTATCAAGAAGCAAGAAAAGAAGTTTCGGATCGTTCTCAACTTACTATTGACAAATTCCCTCTTGTACTCATTGGTTCTTTAGAGCAAATCCTAGATGAAAATTGGTTTCCTGAAAATAACTGCAATCATCACGATAAAGCCGACTAAAATATATCAATACTTAACTTACCCAATTATCACATTGAATATCTCTTATAGCCCACATTCCGCACCCTGGGGTGTCACATAGTATTATCACTTGATTTTCTCTTGATTTTTGGATACAAATTATGCCTTGTCGGCATCATGTATCCGTTAATTCATTGAGATTCGGTATATAATACATCCTCATTTCATCATAAAAAACAGTAAAAACCGATTGTGACAGTTGAGGGTGCGGAAGATAGGTTATAGGGTGCGTCAGATATTGAGAATCTCTTTATTGTCAGTATTTATGCGGTCTGACGCACCGTACTAATATACCAATTTAACTTATCCTTCCTTATAGAGAAGATTTAGTTCGCGCTTGAAAAAGTGAACAGATTTTGCGCGATAATAAAAAACCGCTTGCTAATAACCAAGATTTAGTGGTAAATGATTTAGCCAATCTCCAAAACTTAGAAGTTAGTCGTCAAGCGATTGAATATACTCAACTTCTCAATCAATCATGACAGATTGCCTTGGACGTACAAGCAGAACTTAGAAACCTCACAAAAGTATAAACAAAATAACCTATGAATAACCAACCCAAAATAATTGTCCTCGATGATGATCCTACTGGTTCGCAAACCGTCCACAGTTGCTTATTACTCATGCACTGGGACGTGGAAACCTTACGGTTAGGATTAAAAGATAATGCTCCTATCTTCTTTATTTTAACCAATACTCGCGCTCTGACACCAGAATCAGCCGCTAATGTCACCAGAGAAGTTTGTCATAACCTCAAACTCGCACTAGCAGAGGAAAAAATAGATGATTTTCTCGTAGTCAGTCGTTCAGACTCCACCTTGCGCGGACATTATCCCATAGAAACAGATGTCATTGCTGAAGAACTTGGTCCATTTGATGCTCATTTTCTCGTACCTGCGTTTTTTGAAGGGGGAAGAATTACCCGCGACAGTATTCACTATCTAATCATTGATGGTGTTCCTACTCCCGTACATGAAACAGAATTTGCCCGTGATTCTGTCTTTGGCTACAATTACAGCTATCTTCCTAAATATGTCGAAGAAAAAACCAAAGGACGAATTAAAGAAGATACTGTTACTAGATTTTTACTCGCAGATATCCGTGCTGGTAGTTTAGAAAGCTTATTAAAACTTGAGAATAATCAATGTGGTGTCATAGACGGGGAAAATCAGGAGGATCTGAATACCTTTGCTGTAGATGTATTAACAGCCGCAAGTCAGGGAAAACGTTTTTTATTCCGTTCTGCTGCTAGTATTTTAACAGCTTTGGCGGCCTTACCACCCCAACCCATTGCTGCTGAAAATATGACAGAATATGTGCGCGGTGGTAAACCTGGTGCAATTATTGTTGGTTCTCACGTGAAAAAGACAACTCAACAGTTAGAATCATTATTACAAGTTGAGGGAACGGTAGGCATAGAAGTTAATGTGGGCAGATTAGTTGAGAATGGGGTAAATGAATCTGCTAAACTGCTAACCGAGATTCTAGAAAATGTCAAAGTAGTGCATAATGCTGGTAAAACGCCAGTAATTTATACTAGCCGTCAGGAATTGGCTTTTAAAGATGTCAAAACTAGGTTAGATTTTGGCACTACAGTTTCAGCTTTACTCATGGATATTGTCCAAGGTTTGCCATCTGATATAGGATTCCTAATCAGTAAGGGGGGTATTACTTCTAACGATGTCTTGAGTACGGGACTGGCTTTAACTTCAGCCCGATTACTTGGTCAAATTTTAGCAGGGTGTTCAATGGTAATCACACCATCTGATCATCCCCTGTTTCCGAATTTGCCAGTGGTATTGTTCCCCGGTAATGTCGGTAATGCTGATGCTTTGGGGATAGTTTATCAAACATTGATAGGTAATTGGTAATTGGTAATTGGTAATTGGAGAAACTGTCAGAATCAATATATCCACTGATGAAAGGATAAATAGGATGAAAACAGGGATTTTATCCGCAATTACCCATTACCAAATTTCTCTATTTTTATGAAGATTTCAAATGTTGGTGTATTTTGGCTAGTGCTGCATGAATTCTGATTCTACCAAACCTGATGAAATAAAGTCTGAATTTCCTAAGTCAGAATCAATTCCTCATCAGGTTGATCAAGAGGTAAATAATTCTCATTCTGTCCCAGAAAATGTAGATGCTACTGATACTGCTAAACCTGATGAAATAAAGCCTGAAGTTCCTAAGTCAGAACCAATTTCTCATCAGGTTGATCAAGAGGTAAATGATTCTAACTCTGGCGAGATAAATACAGATTTTGCTGATAATAAAGTAGAATCTGATCCTATTATTCCTAATTCAGAGTTAAATTCTGTAATTGCCTATTTAAACGGTAATTCTGCTGCTGAAAATCCAGAATCTAATATTCCTAATCATGGGGAATCTAGTTCTATTTTATCTGATTTACCAAATACTGATTTAAATGACAACCAGCAGAAGGTAGATCATAATATTCAAGTTCAGTTAAAAACCGAAGGAGAGCGACTATTATTAATTTTGCCCACTGAGTCTCAAATATTACCATCAGAATTCAATTGGTGGGAAATTTGGCAACAAATGAAACAGCGTCTCAATGCAGGCGATCGCTTACGCAAGCCAAATACATCCGTGCATCTAGTAGCGAAAGATCGGTTGTTAGATAACAGACAACTGCAAGATTTGGCAGAAACTTTAAATACATACCAACTACAACTAAAATCCGTAGCCACCAGTCGGAGACAAACGGCGATCGCTGCTTGTACCCTGGGTTATTCTGTAGAACAAATCCAACTCCAAACATCCCTCGCGTCCGATATTCAACCAACTCCCACCGCCCTAGCAGATGCACTTTATCTGCAAATGACAGTTAGATCAGGCGTAGAAATTCGTCATCCCGGTACGGTAATTATCTTGGGAGATATCAATCCTAGTGGTATTGTCATTGCAGATGGGGATATTCTGATTTGGGGGCGCTTGCGGGGGGTTGCCCATGCTGGTGCCGGTGGTAATCGGGAATCTCTGATCATGGCCTTGCAAATGGAACCAACCCAATTGCGAATTGCTGATGCTGTCGCTAGAGCGCCAGAAAAAACCCTAAGCAGCTTCTTTCCTGAAGTTGCACATATTACACCTGAAGGAATTCGCATTGTTAAAGCCGCTGATTTTTCCCGTAGTCAATTAAGTAGTCGAACGCAATTAGTTCCACAAAATATTTAGGTAATAGGCAATAGTTTTACCAATAACTAATGACTAATAACTAATGACAACTGACAAAAGGTAATTAGAATTAATCAATAGCTTTAAATATTTTATAGTTGTTCCCTGAACTTTCATACAGCATTATCATGACTCGCATTATTGTCATTACCTCCGGTAAAGGGGGAGTGGGTAAAACCACAGTTTCAGCTAATTTAGGGATGGCTTTAGCCAAAATAGGCAAGCAAGTGGCCTTAATTGACGCAGATTTTGGGCTGCGAAATTTAGATTTACTCCTGGGACTAGAAAATCGCATTGTTTATACAGCGGTGGAAGTCTTGGCTAGAGAGTGTCGTTTAGAACAAGCTTTAGTTAGAGATAAGCGGCAACCGAATTTGGTACTGCTCCCAGCTACCCAACACCGTAACAAAGAATCAGTTACACCTGACCAAATGAAGTTACTAGTAAATGCACTGGCACAAAAGTATGAGTATGTGATGATTGACTGCCCGGCAGGGATTGAAATGGGGTTTAAAAATGCGACTGCACCAGCAAAAGAAGCCTTGATTGTCACCACTCCCGAAATTTCCGCAGTCCGTGATGCCGACCGAGTAGTGGGATTACTTGAAGCCCAAGGTGTAAAAAAGATTAACTTAATAGTTAACAGGATTAGACCAGCAATGGTACAGGCAAATGATATGATGTCTGTACAGGACGTTCAGGAACTTCTCGCTATCCCCATAATTGGAGTGATCCCCGACGATGAGCGGGTGATTGTCTCTACCAACCGTGGCGAACCTTTAGTATTATCAGACACTCCCTCTTTAGCTGCCACAGCTTTTGAGAATATTGCTCGGAGATTGGAAGGGGAAACTGTAGAATTTCTTGAGCTTGACTCATCTAATAAAAATATCTTCTCCCGCTTGAGAAAGATGTTGTGGTCAAAGATTGTTTAATTTACTTACCAGTGTTTCTGCCTTACACATACCCGCAATGATTCTTGAAATTTTAGAAAAATTTTTTGCTCGTAGTCCCGATAACAGCCGCGATGATGTTAAACGTCGTCTGCAAGTGGTAATCTCCCATGACCGTACAGACTTAGACCCCCAAACCTTAGAAAAAATGCGTCAGGAAATCCTGGAAATCGTTTGTCGCTATGTCGAAATAGAAACAGATGGTTTGGAGTTTTCCCTAGAAAGCAGCCAACGGACAACGGCTTTAATAGCTAATTTACCAATCCGTAGGGTCAAGGAAAGCTTAGATGAAACAGTATTAGAAAACAGTGATATTTTACTGTAATGTCCCAGGGTCTGGGACTTGGGTTGTATTTTAATTTAATTCACAATTTTTGGTTTGTGATTTGACCATAGTAGATAGGGACAATTAAATATAATATGGGCAGGCAGGATGCCCTGACAGGTGTAGGTTTTTAATATTTTCTGTAAAGGCAAGACCAACTGATGACAAGGAAGGATAGTAGACAAGGAGGATTTTATCCACAAAATACTCGGTCTATGGGTTGTTTTATTGTAACTGTTCACACCCCCCCTTATCTTTAACGAGAGATCAAGGGTTTCGATAATTTTAGAGGGGGGGGAGTGAATAACTACGTTTTATTACCAATCATATATTCCTGTGTCCGGTTTTCCTCCCTTGTCACCTTGTCTGCCTTCCCAAGTCTTGTCCTCAAGACAATTTTGAGTCTATTGTGGCCAGCGGCCAACGGCTTTACCAATCACGGTTAATTCTGACATTAATTTATCAAAACGGTCTGGGGTTAAGGATTGGGTCCCATCAGATAAGGCTTTCGCAGGGTAAGGATGGACTTCAATCATCAGCGAATCTGTACCCGCAGCGATCGCCGCCATAGCCATAGAAGGGACAAACTCAGACCAACCTAGCCCATGACTAGGATCAATCATGATTGGTAAATGGGTCAGTTTCCGCAACACTGGCACAACCGATAAATCTAGAGTATTCCGGGTATATTGACGGTCAAAAGTTCTAATTCCCCGTTCACATAAAATCACATTAGGATTACCCGCAGCTAAAATATACTCCGCCGCCATTAACCAATCTTCAATAGTCGCCGCCATACCGCGTTTTAACAGCACTGGTTTCGGTTGCGCTCCCACTTTTTTCAGCATGGAGAAATTCTGCATATTTCTCGCCCCTACCTGAATCACATCGGCAACTTCGCCAATTTTCTCCAAGTCTTCAGTATCCATTACTTCTGTAATAATACCAAGTCCACTCACTGCCCGCGCTTTAGCCAACAATCCTAAAGCACTTTCACCATGACCTTGAAAAGCATAAGGTGAAGTTCGGGGTTTATACGCCCCACCTCGTAAAAACTTAGCTCCAGCCGCCTTTACCCGCAGTGCAGTTTCTACAATCATTTCTTCATTTTCCACCGAACAGGGTCCAGCCACAACTACCAAAGGATGATGTTCACTAAACACCACCTCTCCTTGAGGAGTATTCACCACCACTTCAGAAGCTTCACCATGACGAAACTGGCGACTAGCTCGTTTGTAGGGTACTTCTACTCGTAATACTTGCTCAATCCATGAACTCAATTCTTGAATGCGGGGTAAGTCTAACGCCGCAGTTTCACCAACTAAACCAATTACTACTTTATGTTCTCCAATGATTTTTTCTGGTGTTAATCCCCAGCTAGATAGTTCTGTTGTAATGCGAGTTATTTCTTCCTGTGGGGAACCAACTTTCATGACAATAATCATAAGACCTCACGGTAAGTGGGAAACTCAGTCAAAAAGCGTGCTGAGAGGGAAGCGACGCGAGCGGTTTTAACCGCAGTGGCAATTAATCCTGTTGAGCGTCGTATCAACTTAACTTTTTTAATGGAACATTGTCCAAGCCTTTTCCAATTAGCATCACTAACTGAAACTTGTTTTTCAGTGTCTCCGCTAACCCAACCAAAGAATGTTTTACTTCCTTGAGTGGCTTCCACAAAGTCACCTTTTCTAAATCCATGACGGGTTGTAGATCCACCATATTTCCGACGATTACCACCTTTGCTAAAAGTCATCAAATGTAATTGCCTGCGACTAATGGGAGGACGACGCACAATGGTGAATCGAGACTCTGTAACATCAACTGCGCCTATCCAGGATGCACCATGATTTTTAACTCCTTCCCATATTTGATATTTAATAAATTCAGAGCAAGCTAATGTCACTGCGTCAACTGCGTGCGTTTCTGGTATTTGCAAAGACTTGTCAGATTTTTCTTTATGCAATCCTAGATGCTGACGAAGATTTGATGTTTCCCAACCTTTCTTTAAAACGATGTCTGCTAGTCCTGACAATCGGTTAATTTGGTATCTTTGACCAACCATCACAGGGCTGAAACTTTTACTTCCTCGTGCTTCTACTTCCTCAATTACAATAGTTTTAATCGGGTAGATTTCACGCAACAAAGTAATTATCCGGTACTCCAAGTCTTTGTTTGCTCGAATACTTGGCGGTAATTTTGAATGCCGACGATTATCAAATCTTGCTTGACGATGACTACGTTTATTGAAAGATATTTTTCGGTTAATTCGTCTTCCACGTCTACAACGTCGTATCATAGATCGGTTTTCCATTCTGTCTTTAACTGTTTTGAATGGTAAAACTAGATGCAACATTTGTAGTGTGTATTTTTGAGATTGAACAGCTATGCCAGAAAACATTTTGCCTGGATCTAAACCAATAACTAAATCTTGTGTTTTATTATCACTAGGCAACTTTTGTAGCTGTACATAAAAAATACCCAATTTATTGAATTTACCAATTGCTTGGTAGAGTCGAAGGCGGGTATTATCCCGCGCTCCTCTCTGTTAAATCTGGGCGTGCGACTTTCACCGCACCCAGCTTCCGACGTTCTTAGCTTACGCTTTTGCTCATGTGAATATAATCGTGGCAGCTTTCATGAATTGCTAGAAGGTTTTTTGGTTTCCAGTTTTGGTGGTTTCCATCTATATGATGTAAATGCACCTTCTCATCACTGAGCATTTTTAGACCACAATGACCACATTTATGGTTTTGCCGTTTGAGGGCTTTAGAGGTGTCGTTGTTATAGAGCTTGCTGTTACGCTCGCTCCAATAACTTAAATCTCCGTCATAAGGTGATTTCTCACCTTTGACATTGATGTGTTTGTTTTCGGAGCAGGGAACTGAGGGGAACGCCTTGTCTAGTAATTTCTTGCTAGTGTAGCGGTTTTGCTTAGTTTCCTTATTGAATACCCTGAAAGCTCTTGTTTCGATGTGGAATAACGAGTTTCTTGACCCGTCCATCTTGCAGAAGCGGTGGTAATTCCTCCAACCTCTAACTACAGGGGCTAATTTCTCAGCCTTTGTGGTAGCACCATAATTCGAGTTGTTGACGATGTGCTTTACTTTCTTGCGAAAAGCTTTAAAGTTGTCCACTGATGGAACGCATCTAAACTTCCCGTTTTTCTGGACTTTGAAGTGCCAGCCGAGGAAATCAAACCCATTTGTCGCGGCGGTTAGCTTTGTCTTTTTCTCACTGACTTTCATTCCCCGCTCTGCTAGAAACTGACTGATTTTGTCAAGTATTTCAGTCGCATCGTCTTGGGGTCGAAGTATTATTACCATGTCATCCGCGTAACGGATTGTTGGTTCAACAATACTTTCCTTTGGGGTTCTGTCTGTGATTCTGCGATTAGATTTCTCGTGATATCTATGAATACTTTCAATCCCGTTTAGGGCGATGTTAGCTAAAAGTGGGCTTACCACACCACCTTGAGGTGTTCCTTGTTCGGGAAATTCTGGATTAACTCCGGCTTTGAGACATCGGAAAATACCTTGTCTTATGCTATGAGGAGCGATGAGTTCATCCATGATGGCGGTGTGGTTTATCCTGTCAAAGCATTTTTCGATATCGAGTTCTATAACTCTTTTATCTGTTCCGTTGGCTTTGGAGTTTAAGTTGTTGAACAGTTGTCTTTGTGCGTCATGCGCTGAACGTCCCGTCCTAAACCCGTAGCTCCTAGCGTGGAAGGTTGCCTCGTGTGCTGGTTCTAATGCGTATTTGACAAGGCATTGGTAAGCTCTGTCTGCAATAGTAGGGATTTTCAGCATCCTCATCGTACCGTCCTTTTTGGGGATGGGTATTTCTCTTAGTTCCTGGTGTTTCCAGTTGCTAACGGATGCTTTTAGCAGTTCATTAAGCTCAAAGCGTTCCTTAAAGGTAAGGGACTTTTTGCCATCAATTCCTGCGGTCTTTTTACCAGCGTTTAGCTGTGTTACTTGACGGATAGCCATTAATCTCGCTGCGGTTGATTTCAGAATCAGCTTTTGTAGGGACTTAGCTTTGCGCTTGTCTCCAACTTGAACCGCTTTGTACACTCGTTTTTGTAGGCGGAATAAGTTACGGCGGAATTTCTTCCAGGGTAAGGTCTTCCAAGATTCACTAGAGTTGTCTCTGTGTCCAATCATGCTCTGCTCCAGTTTGTGTATTCTGAACACCTCAGACCAATTACGGTCTGTCCTACCCGAATTGAGGGAATTCCGCTGCTCGTCCAGCCTACTTGTAGGGTTCGACCGCCCTTAGACCCTCAATCCGTTTTTATTCGTTCCCTCGGTTGATTATTAGTTCCGTTAGGTGTAGCCATTTCAACCACTGGAATCCCTGGACTCGTACCGCTATGGGACTAAGATGCGGCGGGAATTAACTCCAATGAGGTCGGGTTTTTTGTATTGTGTCCCGCCTCTCGATAAGTTGCTTTTCCAGGCTCTGTTTCACCGTGGGAACTCCCCATTAACGCCAGTGTCACCCCACAACGGATGTCTGATTGCGTCCTGTTCCTAGCTTCGACCTCCCGAAGCCGAGTCGGGTCATCGTAGGCAGATAGGGAGTCATACCTGAGTCTGGCAGATGGGACTTGCACCCATATCAGACCGAGAGTTCAACCTTTCTCTATTTCTAGATTGGGTTGGTTAGCTTATGTACGGGCTGGATACCGTGATTCAGCTAACAACGAATCGCACTAATCCTTGGAGTAAAGTTTAAGTCCCCTCGCCCAACTAATCCAAAATGTCTTGTCTGAAACAACGACTGAACAAACAGTCTTGCAGATAATCCGAACTGGGGAAGTATTCGGAAGTGCGTATCAGGATTAGTCTCAGATGGGCTAGTCAAACACGTAAAGTTTGTTCTTTACAAGCTCAGTGGCTTTAGCCCTGAGTTATTGACGCTTTAACCGTAATTCTTCTAATGCTTCTACCGCATCTTTTGTCTTTCCAGCAGCAGATTCAGCTATGCCTTGGCGAATTTTTGCGGCTGACCTTGCTAATTCTAACTCATCGAGTAATTCTTGATAAGATGTTGCATCCTGCATGATCACGGATGCTTTACCATTAACGGTGAGAATAATTGGTTTGTGACTTGACTGTATTTGTTCAATGAACTGTCTAGCATTGCGCTGAAAGTCTGAAAGGGGGTAAATTTCCCGTGCATCAAGCATTATTATTTCTCCATGAAATTCTCATGATATTTCATGTTAACTTATTGGTGTAAAAATTTCAAGCACAAAAGAATATCCGATAAAAAGTTTTATTCAATGGGCGATAAAAAGTGGTGGTGTTGACTGAGATAACAGAAGCGATCGCTAAATTAACCAATCTCATCGGTAATTAATTCTATCCCATTACTTAATTTTTTACGCTTATATCTATGTTGGGATTAGATTTGGTGGAAGAACCAAGAGTTTATTCCAATAACCGTTTTAATCTTTTGTAAACATCATCATCATTACGCTTACCAACTAAAATTACTTCTACTAAATCTTGATCTGGAAAGTATTTATAAACAATTCGATATTCACCACTATCTACTCGATAAAAACCCTGATAACCAGATAGTTTTTCACTATCATTTGGTAAAGGTTCAATATTCAAAGCCAAAACCTTTTTTGCTATTTGCGCTGCTATTTTAGGTTGTAACCCATTGAGGAAATCCAGAACAGTTGCTAAACCATCAAGCCGCGCCATTAGCTAAATGCTCCAATGCAGATGTAAAAGCCTCTGTACCCACCATTTTTGATTGACTCAAAGCAGTTTCAGCATTTTGAACTAACTGCATATTTTCTAATTCTTCCAATCGAGTAATTAATTTTTGGTAGCTATCTGCGGAAATAATTACATGACTAGGACGTGATTGCTTGGTTAGTAATACTGGTTCAATAGCAGCTTTGTCAAAAACCTCACCATGTTTATTTCGCGCATCTGTCAGAGTATAGGTTTGCATAGAATGACTATTTTAGACACTTTGACTATATTTTAGCATAAATTCATTTTCTTTGGTAATAGACAACAAAATCCCTATTTTCATCCTGTTCATCCTTTAATCCTGGACATCCTGATTCAGACAACATAAAATTTTGCCCAAATCAGTATAAAATAATCTTCATCAATCTTCTTTTCTCTTACCCTTGGCCTTGAAATTATGACGCAGGATGAGTTGTTGGTACTGATAGATCGCGCTGCGGCTGAGAGTTGGGAAAAGTTAGACTTGTCACGGCAAGAGTTGACCGAGATACCAGAGGCGATCGCCAAATTAACCAATCTCACCCAGCTTGACCTCCGTGACAACCAAATAACCGAGATACCAGAAGAGATCGCCAAATTAACCAATCTCACCCAGCTTGACCTCAGTAACAACAAAATAACTGAGATACCAGAGGCGATCGCCAAATTAACCAATCTCACCCAGCTTTACCTCCGTGACAACAAAATAACCGAGATACCAGAGGCGATCGCCAAATTAACCAATCTCACCCAACTTTACCTCCGTTACAACCAAATCACCGAGATACCAGAGGTGATCGCCAAATTAACCAATCTCACCCAGCTTTACCTCAGTTACAACCAAATCACCGAGATACCAGAGGTGATAGCCAAATTAACCAATCTCACCCAGCTTGACCTCAGTAACAACCAAATCACCGAGATACCAGAGGTGATAGCCAAATTAACCAATCTCACCCAGCTTGACCTCAGTAACAACCAAATCACCGAAATTCCATTAGAAATTCTTAATTCAAAAGATATAAAAAAGATTTTGAGTTACTTGAGGCAAATTAGCACAAGTGAAACTCGACCATTACACGAAGCCAAACTCTTACTCATTGGACAAGGTAGCGTCGGCAAAACATCCCTCATCGAGCGACTAATTCGCAATCAATATGACAAAAATCAATCCCAAACCCACGGACTGAATGTAGAAACTTGGAACGTGCAGATAGATAGCAAAGACATCCGCCTGAATGTTTGGGATTTTGGCGGACAGGAAATTTATCATGCCACCCATCAGTTTTTTCTAACCAAGCGTAGCCTCTATCTTCTAGTTTGTAATTGTCGCACCAGCGAAGAAGAAAACCGCATCGAATATTGGCTGAAACTAATTGAAAGCTTTGGTGGAAAGTCCCCTGTGATTATCGTTGGCAACAAAAAAGACGAACAACCCCTGGACATCAACCGCAAGGCATTACGGGAAAAATATCCCAATATCCAAGCCATTATCGAAACCTCCTGCCAAGACAATATCGGTATTGATGAACTTCACACCGCCATTTTTCAGCAAGTCGCCAAACTCAAAGAAGTCTACGACCTTCTACCCCTCTCATGGTTTGAAGTTAAACAACAACTCGAATCCATGACTGAAGACTTCATCACCTACAACCGCTACATCGGCATCTGTCACGAAAACAAAATTCCCGAAGAACAAAACCAAGAACAACTCATTGACCTACTGCATAGACTCGGCTTAGTTCTCAACTTCCGTGAGCATCCCATCCTCAAAGATACCAACGTCCTCAAACCCAACTGGGTGACAGAAGGCATTTATGCCCTGTTGAGTGATGAAAACCTCAAAACTCAAACCAAAGGCATTTTCACCCCCGCCGATCTCACCCGCATCCTCAATCCAAAGCGATACCCTACCCAGCGTCATGACTATTTGGTCAATCTGATGAAGGAATTTGAGCTTTGCTTTGCACTGGAATGTTACCCACCACAATTTTTGATTGCGGGACTTCTGCCTAAAGACCAACCAGAGGAAACAGAACTAGAAGGAGAAACTCTCGAATTTCAATATCATTACAAAGTTCTCCCCGAAAGCATCATTTCCCGCTTCATCGTTAACACCCACGACAAAATCCATAACCAAATCTATTGGCGCAGTGGCGTAATTTTGCAATATCAAGAAAACAAGGAAATTTACAACATTGCTCGCATCAAATCCGACCCCGAAGACAAAAAAATCTTTATTACCATTAGCGGACTTAAAAAAATCCGTCGCTTATTTCTTGGTATTCTTCGCAATTACTTCCAAAAAATCCACAATACTCTCCCCAATCTCGAAATCACCGAATGGGTTCCCGTCCCTGGCTATCCCAAATATCCACCCCTTGACTATCAAGAACTTCTGGGACTTGAAAAAATGAAAGTTGTTAAATATCCAATTGGTAAACTCAACATAAACATTAATATCCCTCAACTTTTAGATGGTTATGAATCACTAGAATCTCGTCGAGAATCACAAACAGTTAAACCACAGGAAGTTAACGTTATAATTAACAACAATAACAATATTGACAATAACAATAAACCCATGACAAACAACACAAACAACTTTCCAGGCGCACAAATAGGCATCGCCAACGTTGGCAGCGAAGTGAAAGACAACGCCAGTCAACGAGTCGGTGATTTAACTCAAACAAACGGTGCAAACGTAGCAGAACTAATGCAAATCATCAGCACCATGCGCCAAACTGCTGCCCAATTTTCACCAGAAATCCGCGACGATATTATTATTGATATTGATGATGTAGAAGTAGAAATTAAAAAGCCAGAGACAGAACGTAATTTACGCAACGTCAAAAACTGTCTAATAGCTTTAGGAACTGCTGCTACTTTAACTTTTACCGGGGTAGCAGGTATGGCAGATTTTGCAAATAATGTTATGGAAATAGGGAATAAATTAAATATCGAACTACCGCTTCCCTCTGGGAAATAAACATATAGAGTATATTATAGCCCTCTCCTCGCTTGCGGGGTGGGGGTTGGGGGTTGGGGGTGGGGTTCTTGTCCTGTAGTTAAACATAATAAATAAAAATGTAGCGCCAGGTATTTTTGGCTGAATATTGGGTATAAACGAGAAAAATATAGTTTTTTAAATTTGCAGTTAAAGTCATAAAAATGCAACTTCAACACTCATTTTCCAATTTACCCCAGATTACAGTTATTACCTGGACGCTGGTTGTTAGACGTTCTTTTTCTGGGTATCGCGCCAAACTTCGGTCATCCTGCCCCAGTTAGTGCTAAATTCATCAGCACCTAGAATAGTTCCCGGTCTTTCTTCATCCCAAGAAGCAGAAAGAACACCATAGGTAATTCCCACTACTCCTAAACCAAACAATCCCATATTCACCAATAAAACGGCAATAGGAGGAAGTTCGATATGAGCAAAGGTGACTAGCAGATAGCTGACTACCAAACTAGAAATTCCTAAAACTGTGGGGATACCGCAAAAACCAGCCACTCGACGAATCATGCGTTGGCTAACTACTTCAGGAATCGCCATTTCTTGTTTAGAATAACGGCGTTGCTGTTGTGGTTTTTCTGGAGTTTCTGCGGTCTTAATTACGGGCTGACTAATAGCTTTAGCGGGTTTTGGACGCTTTTTGCTTGGTTCAAAAGGCAATTTACTCCGTTCTGATTCTTCACCAGCCATAAGTATGAATTCCTAACCGCGAATACCGAGACGAGTAATTAAAGCTCTGTATTTTTCCTGACTACCTGCTTGGATATAAGCTAGAAGACGCTTTCTTTGTCCAATCATCTTCAACAATCCTCTCCGGGAGGAGTGGTCTTTTTTGTTAGCTTGCAAATGTTGACTGAGGCGGTTAATGCGGTCAGTGAGCATTGCTACTTGAACATCAGCCGAACCAGTGTCGGTTTCGTGAACTTGGTAGCCAGAGATTAGTTCTTGTTTGCGCTGTTGCGTCAGAGCCATGATTGATTAAATGCTTATTTTTTCTAAATTTGTGTAGCAGTCTCCCATAATATCACACCTATTAATTGCTGTGGTAAATTCTCACCGACAGTTCAGGGATGTTGACACTCTCAGGTCTAAAGACACGCTCGATTCTGCGGACAGAGTAAAACTCTCGCTACGACCGTCAAACGTCGTCTACCTAGTCACTCTAAGTCAAGCTTAGGTTTCTATCTACTTTTTTGTTTCTAATACTTTCAGAGTCCATCACTAAGCCAAAACGCGGTACGCTCCGCAACCTGCCTTTGTTTGCTCCTTGCTCGTCATACTGTCGTTAGAACTTAAACCTAACCGTTGTTTCAGGGGAGCCGGGATTTCTCCGATACTAGGATGCTTCAACACGTAGATAGTTATTCCTACTCGTAATTTAATTGTACCACAAAAACCACAGCGATTAAAATCGCACGTGCCGTTTTCCTCTCAGGGCTAAAGCCGCTGAGTTTCCCACTTACCGCGAGGTTCTATGAGAATAGTTGACATACTCCCCATCCTAGTACCGCAAGGCGGAATTTAGAATTTAGAATTTAGAATGAATACAGCATAAGCTTTTCACAGATTTGAAATGGTTCCTTAACTTACGCCGTACTGTACTAGTAGTCTGTCAATAACTAATTGACGGGTTCATTTGTTGCCATTTTGATTCTTCCTTCTTCCTTCGTGTCCTTCGTGCCTTCGTGGTTCGTTTCTTATCCGTCAAAATTTATTTGACAGACTACTAGAAGGGTGAGGATTCTCTCTTTCAAACAACAGTTGCGGGCATAACCCGTCTTACACTATCTCGCCCAACAGACAATGCCCTGCTTGTTCTCACCATTATATTAAAAAGCCGTTCTAGAAGGACGGGGCTTTAAACCCAAATTTTTGGTAAATTTTGCCCCTCAAAACTTTTTTTCCTAAACACTTGACATTATTCTCATAGAACTGCTATATTCTCTATAGTGAATTGATTGGGGCGTCGCCAAGTGGTAAGGCAGTGGTTTTTGGTACCACCATCCCTAGGTTCGAATCCTAGCGCCCCAGTTATCTAAAAAGCAAGCTTTAACAGCTTGCTTTTTTTGTTTTTAGAGACTTCCAAATAAAAAAATATCCCAAATTATCTTGTGGTGCAGGCATCTGGCCCTACTAATAATCCAAGGAGAGACCAGATGCCCATCCCACAAGATGGGATTATTTTTTTTGTGGAGTTATCTTATAATTGTACTAAGCTAGAAAAACTTCTTCTTCTGGTAAAAATAAATTAACTACCAACCGAAGAAATATGGAAATTCACAAGCCTCATCATTGGCCTTCTAGCATAAAAGAAGCTGAAGCGATTCAAGAAAGCCTGCGAAATCAAGTAATTACCACAGATCAACTTCCAGAAACTATTCAGTATGTTGCCGGAGTAGACATGGGATTTTTGGAAGATGGCAAAATCAGCCGTGCAGCAGTAGCAGTGCTAAGTTTTCCAGATTTACAAATAGTAGAAACTAGTATCGCATATCAGCCTACCACCTTTCCTTACATTCCTGGTTTTCTCTCTTTTCGAGAAATTCCTCCTGTTCTTGATGCTTTAGAAAAGCTCAAGACAATACCAGATATCATTTTATGTGATGGACAAGGCATAGCTCATCCTCGTCGGTTGGGGATTGCTTCCCATTTGGGTTTATTAATAGATTTACCAACAATTGGTGTAGCTAAATCTTTATTTATTGGTGAATATGAAGAATTACCACCAACAAAAGGTAGCTGGAAACCACTCATACATAAACAGGAAACCATAGGTGCAGTTTTAAGAACACGCACAGGAGTAAAACCAGTTTATGTCTCTAGTGGTCATCTGATTAGCTTGCCAACAGCAATTGAATATGTATTACGCTGTACACCAAAATATCGCTTACCAGAAACTACCCGCATTGCTGATAAATTAGCATCTGCAAGATAAATATTTTCACAATGTTTGCAAAAAATTTATGTTCCTCACACTGATTAGACATATATCTGGTTGAAGGTATTAGCCAAGAACTACTTGCTGAATATTTTCTGTTAAGTATATCTGTAATCATAGGGAGAATAAGTATTGATTATTAACCAGAAAACATTGAGTATCAAATATCTCTAAAAGTTTTCTAATCATTGTTATCTTCCAGATATATTTTTACAATTTGAGAGGAATATGATTATGGCTACAAATGCGATAATTTTGCAAAAATTGCTGACTAAGTTTACATATAGCGTAGTTGATATTAAAAAAATAACTTCAATTATACTTTACTATCGTTGGCTTATACTAGGGGTTTCCTGTGCAGTCATGTCAGCAACAAGCCTTTTAGCTATCACTACTAAACCAACTTATCAAAGCTATATGCAAATATTGGTAAGTTATAATTCAGATGAATTATCACCAGCTAATCAGAGAGAAAAGACGAAAAAAGACTTAAATAAACCGCAGTTATCATCCATTGACTACAGTAGTCAAATGAAATTAATGCTGAATGGTAAATTAGTACAGAAAGCTGTAAATTTACTCCATACTGATTATCCGAAAATGACTGTAGAAGATATTTATAGTAACAGCCAAATTGATAAAATTTCATCTTTACAACCAACTCAGTTACCAGCGGATTCAGAAGTTAATCAGAATTCAAACCAAATATTTTTGCTCTCTTTTACAGACAAAGATCCTCTGAGGACTAAAAGAGTATTACAAGCTTTAGAAAAAGTATATAAAGATTATAACAGCTATCAAAAAGATCAGCGGATTAATCAAGGTTTAGTTTTTGTTAATAACCATCTACCACAACTGCAAAAGGATGTATTAAAAGCTGAGAAAAAGCTGGAAAACTTTCGTAAACAGAATAATTTAATTGATCCAGTTTTACAAAGTCAAATTTTAGTCCAGTCTTTAGCAGATATTCAAAAACAGCGGCAAAAAACTCGCGCTCAACTACAAGACGTACAGGCTCAACATAACAGCCTAGAACAAGCAATTGCCTCTTCTAATCAAAATAAAGCAAATATTAATGATTCCTTTCAATCTAGCGAATATCAAAGCTTAATTAGTGAATTTAACCAAACAGAAAAAGCATTAACACAAGCTCGGATGTTTTACACAGAAAAACATCCAATCATTCAACAATTGGAACAGAAACAGGAAATTATTATCACCCTATTACAAAGTCAAATTCAAGCTATTACTATCAATAGTAAATCAAAAATATCAGAACAAAGAGTACCTAAGCCAGAGAATGATTTAACTCAATTAAAAATGACTGCATTAGGACTAATTGCTCATGATCGTGATTTAGTAAAATCTGAACAAGAAATTCGTTCCTTGCTGCGTACATACCCAAGTTTAATTACAGAGTACAACAATTTAGTTGCAAATGTAGAAATTTATCGCAAGACATTACAACAACTAGTTCAAGTGCAACATTCATTAGGTGTTAAAATTTCTCAAGAAGGTTTTAATTGGCAAATTTTAGAAGAACCTGCTCTGGGAATACATATAGGGAATTTGCGCTGGTTACTAATTATTGGAGGAGTAGTAATTGGTCCAATATTGGGTTTAGCAACAGCTTTATTTTGGGAAAAATGTAATCATGTAATTTTTTATACTCAAGACTTGCAAAGTCTCACCAATGTTCAGTTACTAGGGTCAATACCAAGATTAGGAAAATATCAAAATACTTGGAAAAGACAACTCCAATCTATGGTCAGAGATAAATCTAAAAATGTAGATATTTCTAATCAGGAAACTATCAAAAATTTACCTAATCATGAAACCTTAGATATTATTTACCAGAATATTCAAAGATTAAATAATTCTCTGAATTTAAAATCATTAATGTTGACTTCTGCACTACCAGGAGAAGGAAAAACAACTTTAGCTTTAGGGTTGGGAGCTAGTGCGGCTCGAATGCACCAACGAGTATTAGTAATTGATGCTAATTTGCGTTCTCCCAGTTTACATAAAACTCTAGGACTTACCAATGATTGGGGTTTATCTTTATTACTTGTTGATGATATCAATACATCATTTCGTAATTATATTCAGCCCATTCATCCAGCAATTGATATTTTGACTGCGGGTCCCGTACCAGAGGATGCGGTAAATTTGCTTAGTTCTGAGCGAATGCAAGAATTAATGGATTTATTTACCCAAAATTATGATTTAGTATTAATAGATGCGCCCTCTGTTTTAGATACAGTTGATGGTAGAATTGTGGCTTCTTTGTGTAATGGGATTGTAATGGTAGGACGCATTGGTAAAGTTACCCCCAATAAATTGATGGAAGCTACAGAAATTTTAAGCAAGTTAAATTTAATTGGTATTATTGGTAATGAAGTTTATGATTTTCCTCAAATATTGACACCTTGACACTCTGCGGTCTAAAGACACACAGATTCTTTAAGACTTGCTTAAAAGGAATAGTCAATTATCCCGCTACACGCTCAAAACAACTACCAGTACGACAGGTATTGCAATTGCGCTTACTTTTATGTTTTTTGCTTTTGTGAGTCCATCAAATTTTGGCGG
Source organism: Dolichospermum sp. DET69 (assembly GCA_017355425.1). Classification (NCBI taxonomy): domain Bacteria; kingdom Bacillati; phylum Cyanobacteriota; class Cyanophyceae; order Nostocales; family Aphanizomenonaceae; genus Dolichospermum; species Dolichospermum sp. DET69. The sequence continues at coordinate 3,685,519 of CP070233.1, read as the reverse complement.
TATTACACTCCATATTTTACCTTTACTTGTTTACCCAGGCTACAGTCAAATGCTGAGACGAGATAAATCAGGGGTTTCTCCTTATTAAAATACTTCTTCGTGTAGATGGTTGTTCTTACTTGCAGTTCAATTGTATCATATTCTCGGCGAATAAATTCTAAGTTGGCACTTCCTCCACTGTCTGAAGCCAAGTGGCTTCCGTGCCGTTCGTTCTCTTTTGTGAATAGGAGTCAGTAGGGGCGTATAACAATACGCCCCTACGAGAATCAGGAGAAAGAAGGAAGAAGAAACAAGGAAGAAGGAAGAAAATTACCCAAGCTTCAGTTCCCAATCTCCTGTTTTCAAGAACTGCCAGAGTAGAATGGTAGACGCTTGTGATCAAAAAATTAGCATGAAATTCCCATTGTTATTAGGCAATTTGTTTTCTGAGATTAAAGGTAGACATTGGTGGATAGGTATCCTGATTTGGTTTGCTTTACTTGCTCCTGCACAAGCATCTGTAATTCTGCGGGTGGCAATTGAAAGAGAAGTTAAACAGGTAAAAGTCGGTGCTTCTACAACCGCTATTGTTAAAGATAGTAGTGGTAAGATTCTCGGACAATTACCAGGAATGAGTGCATTTGCAGCTCAAGCAGTGCCGGGAGGAGTAGCTTTAGACAGGTGGCAATCGGGGTTATTTTGGATTGAACCCACTGGGAAAGGATTTGTTTATATTGGCGATCGCTGGTTTCGTGGTAGAACCTTAGTAGTACCGACAAGCAACGGTTTAACTGCTGTTAACTGGGTAGATTTAGAAGAATATCTCTACAGCGTCATTGGTGGAGAAATGGACACTAGCTGGCCACAAGAAGCCCTCAAAGCCCAAGCCATTGCTGCCCGTACCTATGCCCTTTATGAACGAGAAAGACAACGTAAAAATCCCGTTTATGACTTAGGAGATAGTCCAGATAGGTGGCAAATTTATAAAGGTGTCAGTAGTGAATCTCCCACAACCTACAACGCAACAGATACCACCGCAGGTAAAGTCTTAACATACAACAACCAAATCATTCTTTCTGTCTTTCACGCTTGTTCTGGTGGACACACCGAAAATGTCGAAGATGTCTGGACAAGCAAAGAAGCTTACCTGCGGGCTGTTCCTGACTTTGATCAAAATATTAAAGAATGTAACTGGGTAAAAACTTTCACTCCTGGAGAAATTAGTGCCAGAATTTCCGGTGTTGGTAATGTCAAAGACATGATTATCGAAACTCTCTCACCTTTTAAAAGTGTCAAAACTCTCAAAATTATTGGTGATAAAGGCACTAAAATTCTCGCAGGTGAAGAAGTCAGAACTGCACTCAGAATTAAAAGTACCCGTTTTGTTGTTAATAAAGATGCAAATGGTGGTTTTGTCCTGCAAGGATTAGGTTTTGGCCATGGTTTAGGAATGAGTCAATGGGGAGCTTATGAACTGGCAAAACGTGGAGCAAATCACCTACAAATTTTAGGCTATTACTATCAAGGTGTAGCCCTCACACCCATTCAAGCAAGATAGTAGGGAATAGTTGACTGTTGACTGTTGACTGTTGACTGTTGACTGTTGACTGTTGACTGTTGACTGTTGACTGTTGACTGTTGACTGTTGACTGTTGACTGTTGACTGTTGACTGTTGACTGTTGACTGTTGACTGTTGACTGTTGACTGTTGACTGTTGACTGTTGACTGTTGACTGTTGACTGTTGACTGTTGACTGTTGACTGTTGACTGTTGACTGTTGACTGTTGACTGTTGACTGTTGACTGATAAATAATTGGTAATTATTCCCCCCTTGTTCCCTGTCACCTGTTAACGGTCAACGGTCAACGGTCAACTGTCACCTATTTGCTTATTCTTAAATTCCTGTTCTAATAAATCAGTTTCTGTGGAATAAACTGCATCTTCCTTACCAATGACTTTTTCTGTGGCAAATTCACGGGCAAAAGTAATTTTTTTCTGTAAAGAAGAATCTGCACCTGCTAATAATCTAGCTCGTTCTTGGCGGTGAAGATTGCGGATAGAAATCTGATCATTACGCCGCTTAATCCAGAAATAGCGAATTAAGGGAATGGCGAGAAAACCTGTCCCATAGGCTAACAATAGTCCATAAATTCCTTGCACAAAACCGACTAATCCCCCAATTTGAGCCGCTACAGTTCCATTTTTTAATAAGTTGCCCAAGATTAAAGCCCCAACAAAATTCACTCCTCCTAAACCAGCACTGAGCATAAGTTGTCCAGAAGTTGCTGCGCTAAACCGCCAGGAAAATTCATGGAGATATTCAGATATTGAGCGACTTTGCTTTTTACTCGCTTTTACCTGTAATTCTGGGAAATAATAGACTATTTGCCCCTCAGAACTTACCTGGGGCATTCCATTAAATCTGACCAGCACAGGTAGCATATAATCTTCATATTCTTGTTGATATTTCTCGCCAATATCATCTAAATAAGGAGCAATTTGTTCTGCTACTACTGCACCTTGATTATTACTAATCACAGCCCCAATATCTGACCAGCGGCGCTCTTCTAAATTGGCATTAGGATTACCATCACCAAATAGAAAGGAAAACACAGCTTCAAAAAAGTTCATTTCACTATTTTCGCCCCGTTCCCTCCGCTGTTCTCGGTAACTATCACGATGATTGGGGCTAAAATACCAGAATAAATCTGGGAAAAAGAAGAAATTAAAACCTCTAGAATTATTACTGCGATTGTCATTATCTCGATCTGAACTAGCAGTCATGATAATAATAATAGTCAGAGTAATTAGCAAGATAGAAGCAACTAAAAGGATGCCAAAGGAAATCCGAATTAGATAGAATAGCACAGACCAAACTTTTTTCCACCATTCTTGCAATCGCATTTGCAAGAATTTATTGCGTAAAATATCTCGAAAGTTGCGAGGAAATTGGTAAACAACATCACCTGATTCTGCTACCTGCAAATGTCCCCCAGCATCAGCCGCTAGGGCTAATAAACTTTGATTGACTTCAGCTATATTTAATCCTATCTGGGTAGCAACATCACCCACGGTGACGCGGTAGCCCAATTGTTCTACAGAACGCATAATGGCAGGATTGGGAGTCATATCTGTTCCCTTTGTTTATATTTTGATTTACCTTTATTCAGTATAATTGAACTAATTTTTCTACTTCTGACTTTTCACAAATTAGATAGGATTTATATATACAGATAATGGTTCAGTATAGCCTCGCTCAAAGCCCAGAAATCATCCTCACTGTTCCCGGTAAAGATTCCGCTAAAGCTCGTGATAAAGCAATGGATCAGCTAATGGAACTCATGGACGCTGGGGAATTACCAACGGAACTAGAAGAAGGATTTGGTCCTCAACAATTAATTGAGGTGAAAGAACCAATTCTAGATACTTCTAGCCGTGAAGATGAAATTACACAAGCGGTTCAAGTTTTGAGTAATTTAGCTTCACTGAAATTAAAAGTCCAAGAATCACGCACGGAAGCCTTAGAAATTCGTAAAGCCATTGATGTGCTATTTTCCGATAAATCCGTAACTGAGGAAGAAATTACCCATCTCAAAGAAGGTTTTAAGGTTCTCAAAACTTTTGCTCAAGCGAATTTGCGTTACCAGGAAGCTAGAGGAAAAGCCGAACAAGCTAGACAAATTTTAGATCAGGCGCTCAAATCCCCTGAGTAATACAGCAGGAGTCAGGAGGTAGGAGCGCAGGGGCTGCCTGATTCCTCTTCCATGACTCTTATCAACCACCTGCAATAGCAGGGACAATACTTACTTCATCACCATCAGTAAGGACTGTTGCTGTCCCTTGTAAAAAGCGGATATCTTCGCTGTTGAGATAAAAATTCACAAACCGTCTGGGTATTCCTGATTCATCACATAAACTCCCTTTGATACCAGGACAGTCTGCTTCTAAGGAGTCTAACAATTCCGCAATTGTGCCAGCACTACATTCTAGGGAAGGTTGATTTTTTGTAAACTTTTGGAGAGGAGTGGGAACTAAAACTTTTATGGGCATAATTATTTGTTAGTTGTCAGTTGTTAGTTGTCAGTTGTCAGTTGTCAGTTGTCAGTTGTCAGTTGTCAGTTGTCAGTTGTCAGTTGTTAGTGATCATTTATCCATTGCGAATGACTAATGACCACTGACTAATGACTAAACCAAAACTTGCTGCCATTCTAAACGATCCAAAGTGCGGGATCTTTCTAAAGCCCGTTCAAAACTATCTAGTTTAGCTTCAATTGTTAAAGGTTCGCCAATGTAGCCTTGAATTGCTTCCTGGGTTTTTAAACCATTACCAGTGATGTAAAGCACTGTAGTTTCATCTGGATCAATTTTACCAGCTTCTACTAATTTTTTGAGAACAGCAACGGTTGTGCCACCTGCGGTTTCTGTAAAAATGCCTTCGGTTTCTGCTAATAGTTTGATACCTTCGATAATTTCAGCATCATTAACTGATTCAATATTACCGTTGGTTTTTTGAGCGATTTCTACAGCATATACTCCATCTGCGGGGTTGCCAATAGCAATGGATTTGGCAATTGTATTGGGTTTAACTGGTTGAATAAAGTCTCTACCTTCTTTAAAAGCTGTGGCAATGGGGGAACAACCTTCCGCTTGAGCGCCACTAAAACGAACATCTTTCCCTTCCACTAAACCAACTTCTACAAATTCTTGGAAACCTTTATAGATTTTGGTGAACAGAGAACCAGACGCTAAAGGTGCAACTATATGATCTGGTAATTGCCAACCTAATTGTTCTGCTACTTCAAAAGCTAATGTCTTAGAACCTTCAGAGTAGTAAGGACGGAGGTTAATATTGACAAATCCCCAACCATGTGTATTTGCAACTTCTGAACAAAGGCGATTAACTTGATCATAGTTGCCTTTAACAGACATTAGGGTAGGACTATAAATCAAGCTCCCGATGACTTTACCAGCTTCTAAATCAGAGGGAATGAATACACAACAATCTAAACCAGCGTAGGCGGCGATCGCTGCGGTAGAATTTGCTAAGTTGCCTGTACTAGCACAAGATACCGTAGTAAAACCTAATTCTCTCGCTCTGCTCAATGCAACGGACACCACCCGATCTTTAAAGCTCAGGGTGGGCATATTGACGGCATCATTTTTAATATAAAGTTTATTTAAACCCAGGCGACGGGCAAGACGGTGGGAACGTACCAAGGGAGTCATTCCTGTGCCTACATCTATATAGTTATCTGTAGCCACCGGTAAAAAGTGACGGTAACGCCAAATGGAATTAGGACCAGCTTCAATAGTTTCTCTACTAACTAAGCTCCGCAAAGCATTGTAATCATATTTGACTTCCAATGGTCCAAAACACAATTCACAGACATGAGTGGCTTTAAGTTCGTATTCTGCTCCACATTCTTTACACTTCAAGGCTTTGAGAATAGAAGTGTTCGCTTGGTTGAGGTTCGTAATCGCCTGAGTCATAATTTTGCTTTCCCTGGGTATCCGTCAACTTTGGAATGATACTAGCACAAGGTAAAATGCACGTCAAACATACCCGACTATTTTTATCGGGTTTGGTTATTGAAGGCGTTATAACTGACAATACCTGCGCCATTTTCTGCTACCTATACATGGCAGGAGTTTCCAGACCATCTTGCAGGTTTGAGAGGGTTTCGGCTCAATACCGATATGTTGTTAAAGGTAAATGTTTTTTTATCGAAAATTAATACCAGTAAGCACTGCTAAACCCTTACCTATTAATGATTTCTAAATCGTGCTATATCTATCCTGATGAACACGGTTGTTGTTACCAAAACCTTATATACTATATTAAACTTTGATAAGCTTGAGACTTGTGTTAACGACGACACCATAAACTGTACAATTCCTAGATTAAATACTAGGATGTTGATAGTTTTTTAGGTTTAGTAAAAACTAAATTCAGTATTATCGAAAAATCCGAAATTAAGTGTGGTGTGGTGTGCAAATCAAGAGAGGAATGAACAAAATGGATTTACGTGGAGATGCGTTGCAAATCCTTAAAGACACTAGTAGAACTTTTTATATCCCAATTAGTATTTTACCATCAGGATTGCAAGAAGCGGTGGCATCAGCATACTTGTGTATGCGCGCCATTGACCAAATTGAAGATGATCCAAATTTGGATAATGTGACTAAAAAACGTCTGTTACAAAATATTAGTCTGACATTGCAAGCGGGAATAGATGGTTTTCCTCTTGATGCTTTCGCTGTAGGATTTAAAGGTTACGAAAATTCTTTACAAGAAGTCAGTTTACGGATTAGAGAATGGTCAATATTAGCACCTGAAAGCATTGCTCCGCGAATTTGGGATGCAACGGCCGCAATGGCTGACAGAATGGCTTATTGGGCTGATAGAAATTGGCAAATAGAAAATGAAGCGGATTTAGACCGTTATACCTTTGGAGTAGCTGGTGCTGTCGGCTTGTTACTCTCAGATTTATGGAACTGGTATGATGGAACTCAAAGCAACCGGACTCAAGCCATAGGATTTGGTAGAGGTTTGCAAGCGGTAAATATTCTGCGTAACAATTCTGAAGATTTAACCCGTGGGGTCAATTTTTTCCCGGTAGGTTGGGATAACGATAATCTCCAAAAATATGCCCGTCGTAATCTGATTTTAGCAGATGCCTATACCAACTCTTTGCCAAAGGGACCGGCTTTGCAATTTTGCCAAATTCCCCTAGCTTTAGCACATGGTACTCTAGATGCTTTGGCAAATGGTAAGGAAAAACTCAGTCGGAGTGATGTTGTTTCCCTGATTGAAAACCTCATGGGTGTGAATGCTAAGGCTAGTTAGGGAGTGGGGAATTGTCTGAATCAAGATTTCCACCGATTTAAGGATTAACAGGATTAAAACTGGGATTATATAGCGTTTTCCAATTACATGATGTACATCATAGTCCCCTCTCGAAGAGCCTACGGTGTACACACAAGTCCTAGCTGTATTCGTTTCGGCCTATTTCGCCCCCTAAATCCCCCAATTTTGGGGGACTTTGAAAGTTTTTGTTCCCCCAATTTTGGGGGTTAGGGGGCGATGCAATCACTTGTGTGTACACGGTAGCCTAGTTTGCGGAGTGTGGTTATTGTATCTCACTCAACAAAATAACCGCTATATTACCTATTACCAAGATAAAAAATTTGTGTGTGAGGAATATTCATGAAAACTACTTTATTTCTAAGTCCACCATCTTTTGATGGGTTTGATGGTGGTGCGGGGGCGCGGTATCAAGCAAAACGGGAAATTACGTCTTTTTGGTATCCGACCTGGTTAGCACAACCAGCAGCGTTAGTTCCAGGCAGTAGGTTAGTTGATGCACCCCCCCATGGTCAAACTGTGGATGATGTGCTGAAAATTGCTAAAGATTACGAATTGGTAATTATGCACACCAGTACACCTTCTTTGGCTAATGATGTTAAGTGTGCTGAAACTATCAAAGAGCAAAATCCCAATGTGCAAATTGGCTTTGTAGGGGCGCACGTTGCGGTTTTACCAGAGGAAACTTTGCGGGAAAATCCGGTAATTGATTTTGTTTGTCGCAATGAGTTTGATTATACCTGTAAGGAGTTGGCAGAAGGAAAACCTTGGGATGAAATCAAGGGTTTGAGTTACCGGGATAAGTTGGGGAATATCCACCAAACTGAGGAACGTCCTTTGATTCATGACTGGGATGCTATGCCCAGTGTGTTGCCAGTTTATGCTCGTGATTTGGATATTAGCAAATATTTTATTGGCTATTTGCAACATCCTTACATTTCTTTTTATACTGGGCGCGGTTGTCCGGCAAAATGCACTTTTTGTTTATGGCCGCAAACTATTGGTGGACATTTGTACCGTCATAAAAGCCCTGATGCGGTAGGACGAGAAATGGAAGAAGCCAAGGTTTTGTTTGGGGACAAGGTGCGGGAGTATATGTTTGATGATGATACTTTTACCATTGACAAACATCGAGCGATCGCTATTAGTAAACACATGAAGCGACTCAATTTAACTTGGAGTTGCAATGCTCGTGCTAATTTGGATTATGATACTCTCAAAACTTTACGAGATAACGGTTTAAGGTTGTTATTAGTAGGTTTTGAATCTGGTAATCAAGAAGTTCTCAATAATATCAAAAAAGGCATTAAGCTAGAAGTGGCGAGAGAATTTATGAAGAATTGCCACAAACTCGGTATCACTGTCCATGGAACTTTTATTATTGGATTGCCAATAGAAACTCCAGAAACTGTAGAAGAAACAATTCGCTTTGCTTGTGAATTGAGTCCCCATACAATTCAAGTTTCTATCGCTGCACCTTATCCTGGTACAGAATTGTATGACCAAGCCAGAGAAAAAGGTTGGTTTGCGAATGAGTCTTTAGTCGCAAGTTCCGGTATTCAAACTTCAACTTTGCAATATCCAACTCTTTCGAGTGCGGAAATTGAAGATTCAGTTGAACAAATGTATCGCAAGTTTTACTTCCGTCCGAAAGCCATTATTCCGATTGTGCGGGAAATGCTTGGTGATAGACAAATGTTAGTGCGTCGTTTGCGAGAAGGTAAAGAGTTTTTTGCTTATTTGAAAGAACGTCGAATTCAAGCTTTAGCTAGATAAATTGTCTGAATCAGGATTTACAAGATTCAAGGATGTTCAGGATTTAATTTAATTATCTTCTAAGAATTTTCTAATTAATCCTGTTAATCCATTAATCGGTGGATATCCTGATTCAGACAGTTTTAATTCATTAATTGTAAGAATCAGGATTTACAGGATTTAAGGATGTTCAGGATTGAATTTAATTAATCCTTTAATCGGTGGATATCCTGATTCAGACATTTTTAATCCCAATCACTTGTTACCTATGCCCAATTTAATTATTAATGCTGATGATTTTGGCTTTTCTTCTAGTGTGAATGTAGCGATTATTAAAGCGCACGAGGAAGGTATTTTAACTAGCACTAGTTTAATGGTAAGTGGTGATGCTGCACAAGAGGCGATCGCTTTGGCAAAAAATCATCCTCATTTAGCAGTTGGGTTACATTTAGTTTTGGTTTGCGGTAAATCTGTTTTATCACCTTCGCAAATTCCCCATTTAGTAGACTCGCAAGGTAATTTTTCCAATAATCCCACCCAAGCAGGATTAAACTATCAATTTAATCAAGCTACTCGTGCAGAATTGCGGTTAGAAATATATGCTCAATTAGCAAAGTTTCGTGATTCTGGTTTAAATCTCTCTCATGTTGATGGACATTTACATCTTCATGTACATCCCGTAATTTTAAATATTTTAACAGAACTTGCCGCAGAATTTAAGATTAAATTCATCCGTTTACCCTCAGAAGAACTAAGTAAAAATCTCAAAATTGATAAATGCAATTTACTAATTAAAATAGTTTGGTCTATTGTCTTTGGACAATTACGTCGTTATGGAGAAGGTCTATTAAAAGCGCACAATATTAAATTTGCTGATAAGGTTTATGGATTGTTACAAACTGGTGACATGAGTGAAAAATATTTACTGGCTTTAATACCGCAAATAGAAGCCGAATTAGTAGAAATTTATGCTCATCCTGATTTAGTAAATACTGGTATAAATAGCGGTGGTGAGGTAGAATTAGCGGCTTTGTTGAGTCAGCGAGTGCGGGAATTGTTGACTAGGAATGGTTTTGAATTAAGCAATTATCAGCAGTTAATTTAATCGAAAATTTTGGATAAATATCAATATTTAAAATATAATAATAATATTAATTGCTCCCGTCTATCCGAACTAAACGCTATCTAAGAAGATGTTTGAAAAGTAATCAGTTGTAATTTTTTACCCCCCTTAATCCCCTGACAAGTGTAGGTTTTTTACATTGTCTTGAGGACAAGACTTGGTGGACAAGGTAGACAAGGTGACAAGGGAGAAAAACCGGACAAATGAATGTATAATTAGTAACAAAACAACCCATGAATTGAGTATTTTGTGGATAAAATCCTCCTTGTCTACTTTCCTTCCTTGTCTTCCCGGTCTGGCCTTTACAGAGAATATTAAAAACCTACACCTGTCAGCCCTTAATCCCCCTTATCAAGGGGGGAAACTGGAAAATCAAGTTCCCTCCCCTTGGAAAGGGGAGAGTTAGGGTGGGGTAAAAAGATATTTGATACATCTATCATAACTTTATGGCTACGCCACGCTATGCCTTCGGCACACTTCGTGAACGCTATCAAATAACCTTTAAGGTGATACCTAAAAGATTTAGCATTTGTCTTCTTTTATCAACCCCAAACTTAATTGCATCTGCTATGGCACGTAAAACAAAAACAACATCCTCAACTACAGTTACTCCTCTAGCATTATCTGATTTACACCTTCAGCTAGATGGTTTGGAGAAAGAACACCAATCTCTATTAAAGCAGATTAAAAAAAAGCGCACAGAACTGAATAACTTTGTTGAAAAAATGCGTTCGTTAGCGACAGAGGTATTTCATAAAGTTAGTCCTAATATGAAAACAATGGCAGAATTAGATGAAGAAATTCATGGTTTATTTGCCGAAATTTTAACTGCAAAAAAGTTGGGAAAACAAACCCAAAAAAATATAGAATCGCTTTACAGAAGTTTGCAAATGGGAGGAATTATTAGTTATAAAGCTATTGATGAAGATGAACTATTTGAAGAACATGAAGATCAAGAAAATCATCAACGTCGTCGGCAATTTTGGGAAGCACAACAAGATTCAGAATCTACCCATGGAGGTAGAGCAGATGATTCAAAAAAAGTGCGGCAAACATTTTTGCGGTTAGCAGAAATTTTTCACCCCGATAAGGTTAAAGATAATGAAACGCAAATGTTCCATACAGAAATTATGAAAGAAATTAATAAAGCTTACCAAGAAGGAGATTTAGCACGACTTTTAGAAATTGAACGTCAGCATGAACTAGGGGAAATAGTTGATAATAATAGCGAAGATGATTTAACTCGCAGATGTAAAAATATAGAACAACAAAATCAAATTCTTAAAAATCAGTATGAGAAATTGAAGCAGGAACTAAGGTTAGTGAAAGATACCCCGGAAGGAGCGATGGTTGCTAATTACAAAAAAGCAGCTAAACAGGGGATTGATGCTGTTGAACTCATGCTAGAAACTATCCAATCTCAAACTAAAATAGTTGCTGAGATTCGTGATTTCGTCAAAGATTTTAAAGATAAAAAAATCACTATTAAGGAATTTATTTCTGGGCCAGAAAGTCTCCGTTCTATGCAGCAGGATATGATGGAAGAATTGATGGAAAAAATGATGGAAGAATTCGGGGACATGATGAATTCTAACTAACCGCAGAATTCGCAAAGATTAAGAAGTAAGATTAATAACCAACAATTCTCATTTTAAGGTTTCATGACATTTAAACCCTTACAGTACAAGGAGTTTACAATTCTTAACAAATCTGGAGATTACTGGAATGATGCAAACTCGTTTCAAAATGAGAATTGCTGTCCCCAATATGAATATCCCAATGCAAAATGGCGTTATGCTAAAATTGCTGATTATTTGCAATTAGGAGGAAACACCGAAGAAGAGAAAGTAGAATTACTAATTGCTGCTGTGGAAAAACTTAAACAGGATGTAGAAATTCCCCTAACGATTAAGGATGTAATTAAAGACAATGAACAAACTTTTTATGATAAATTAGAATTAATGTCAGAACAAGCTTTTGATGATCAATGTACAGGTGCAAATCTCCGTTATCCTCTAATTAGTGATTTACACAATTTGTACATTCAGGCTTATCATGGAACTAGGTAATTAGACATATCTAGGAAAAATAGAGCCGTTATATGTAATGTCTCTACAGGGATTATAGGAAACAACAAATTTAATTTTTGTGTTGGAAATAATAGGATAATATTTATGGCAATAAATCAAAAATTTCAAGGTTATGCAGCTTTACAAGCAGGAGAAAAATTACAGCAATGGGACTATGAACCGCCCATATTAGGCCGTCAAGATATTGAAATTCAAGTCACTCACAATGGTTTATGTCATACGGATATTCACATGAGGGATAATGACTGGAACGTGAGTAAATTTCCTCTGGTTGCAGGTCATGAAGTCGTGGGTAAAATCACCCAAATAGGTGAAGATGTGACTTCCTTTCAAATTGGAAATCGCGTTGGTTTTGGTTGGATTAGTAACTCCTGTAGAACTTGTGACGCTTGTTTACGAGGAGAAGAAAATGTTTGTCAGCGAGGTTATACAGGATTAATTGTCGGTAATCATGGTGGATTTGCTAATCGTTTACGCGCTCCCGCAGATTTTGCTTATAAAATCCCTGATGCTTTAGATTCTGCTAGTGCTGCTCCTTTACTATGTGCAGGAATTACAGTTTATACTCCTCTGAGAACTTATATCAAGCATCCTGGCATGAAAGTGGGCGTTATTGGCATTGGAGGACTAGGACATTTAGCAATTAAATTTGCTAGAGCAATGGGAGCAGAAGTTACGGCTTTTTCAACTTCTATTGATAAAGAAGAAGAAGCAAAAACATTTGGAGCGCATCACTTCCAACACTGGAATAATCCTGAACAAATGCAACAAGCAATTGGAAAACAGGATTTATTAATTAATACAAGTTCATCAGCAATTGATTGGGAAAAAGCCTTTAATTTACTTGCTAATAATGGCGTTTTTTGTTTAGTTGGTCTTCCTGTATCTACTCTAAATATTCCACTTCTTCCTTTAGTATTCGGTCAAAAAGTGATTGCTGGTAGTGTGGTAGGAGGACGCAGATTTATGCGAGAAATGCTAGAATTTGCCGCAATCAATCAAATTAAACCGATGATTGAAACAATGCCATTATCTGATATTAATGCAGCAATGGATAAAATTGCTGCAAATAAAGCTCGTTATCGAATTGTGCTAGTGTCAGAAAATTAAAATTATGATGGCAACTGCAATAGTTATAGGTTATGGTAATAATTTACGTAGTGATGATGCCATTGGTCAGTTAATAGCAAATACTATTAAATCCTGGGATTTACCTAATTTAAAATCTTTTGCAGTCCATCAATTAACACCAGAATTAACTGAACCTTTGGCAAATACTGACTTAGTAATTTTTGTTGATGCCTGTATTAATTCCCAATTTAGTGAAGTGCAGGTGCAATCATTATTAGCATCTGAGTTGAATACTATTAATACCCATATCGGTAATCCACTATCGCTACTTGCGCTTTCTCAAATACTCTATGATCATTATCCTCAAGCTTGGTTAGTCACAGTTCCAGGTGTAAACTTTGAATTAGGCGATCGCATCTCACCCATAGCAGAAAAAGGTATACAAATTGCCATATTCAAAATTAGGGAAATTCTCCATAAATGTAACTATTTATAGATGTAATTTACCCGAAAAATAGAGAATAGATCATAGTAATCACCGATAAATGATCAAGGAGTGGTTATGTCAGCATCTATAGAAAGTATCAGTAATCAAACTTTTGATATTTTGCAAGCACAGAAAATAAACCCATTAGATGCTATCTTTCAACCCAAAACTGTAGCTGTAATTGGTGCTACTGAAAAACCCGGAAGTGTGGGAAGAAATCTACTTTGGAACTTAATTACTAATCCCTTTGGAGGCACAGTTTTTCCCATTAATCCTCATCATCATAGTGTATTAGGAATAATCGCCTATCCTACGATATTTGATGTTCCCGAAAAAATAGATTTAGCAGTGATAGCCACACCAGCACAAACCGTACCAAAAATCATTTCTGATTGCGTTGATGCAGACATTAAAGGCGCAATTATTATTTCTGCTGGCTTTAAAGAAATTGGTGAAAAAGGTATAGCTTTAGAACAAGAAATACTCCAACAAACACAGCGAGGAAAAATTAGAATTATCGGACCTAATTGTTTAGGAATAATGAATCCTATTTCCGGTTTAAATGCTACCTTTGCTAGTAAAATGGCACAACCAGGAAACGTAGGTTTAATTAGTCAAAGTGGAGCTTTATGTACATCAATTCTAGACTGGAGTTTACAAGAAAAAGTTGGTTTTAGTGCCTTTATTTCCCTTGGTTCAATGTTAGATGTTGGTTGGGGAGATTTGATTTATTATCTTGGTGATGATCCCCATACAAAAAGTATTGTAATTTATATGGAATCCATTGGTAATGCCCGTTCTTTTCTCTCCGCAGCCCGAGAAGTAGCATTAACAAAACCGATAATTGTTATTAAAGCCGGTCGCACCGCAGCAGCAGCCAAAGCAGCCGCATCTCATACAGGATCATTAGCTGGAAGTGATATAGTTTTAGATGCAGCTTTTCGCAGATGTGGAGTATTACGAGTTAATAGTATTTCTGATTTATTTGATATGTCAGAAGTATTAGCCAAACAACCTCGACCAAAAGGACCAAAATTAACTATTTTAACTAATGCTGGCGGTCCGGGAGTATTAGCCACAGATACATTAATTGAAAGTGGGGGAGAACTGACAAATATTTCTCCAGAAATGATAAATTCTCTCAATGAGATTTTACCTCCTCAATGGAGTCATAATAATCCCATTGATATTTTAGGAGATGCTGATCCCCAACGTTATACAAAAGCCTTGGAAATTGCCGCAAAAGATCCCAATAGTGATGGTTTGTTAGTGATTTTAACACCCCAAGCGATGACAGATCCAACCCACATTGCTGAACAATTAAAACCCTACGCACAAATGTCAAATAAACCCATTTTAGCAAGTTGGATGGGTGGTGCTGATGTGGCTGCGGGAAAAGAAATTCTTAATAGTCAAGGTATTCCCACTTATGATTATCCTGATACAGCAGCGCGGGTATTTAGTTATATGTGGAAGTCGAGTTATAACCTGCGCGGTATTTATGAAACTCCAGTTTTATCCACACTAACTTGTGATGTTAATACTCGCAATTGTGCCATGGTTGAAAATATTATTCAAGCCGCAAGAGCAGCAAGAAGAACAATTCTCACAGAATTTGAATCTAAAGAAATATTAGCTGCTTACGGGATTCCTGTAGTGGCTGGCTGCATTGCTGAAAGTGCCGATAAAGCCGTTGAATGTGCAGATAATCTGGGTTATCCGGTTGTTTTAAAACTTTATTCTCAAACCATTACTCACAAAACTGATGTTGGTGGTGTTCAGTTAAATTTGCAAAATGCCGAAGCTGTAAAACGTGCTTATCAAATTATTGAAACTTCGGTATTAGAAAAAGCTAAACCTGAAGATTTTTTAGGCGTAACTGTCCAACCAATGGTTAAATCTAGCGGTTATGAATTGATTATTGGTAGTAGTTTAGATCTGCAATTTGGACCAATATTATTATTTGGGACTGGGGGACAATTAGTAGAAGTTTTTCAAGATAGTTCCATTGCACTTCCTCCTCTCAATACTACCTTAGCCAGACGAATGATGGAACAAACCAAAATTTATCAAGCCCTACAAGGAGTAAGAGGACGTGAAAGTATTAATATTTCTGCCCTAGAACAATTAATGGTAGAATTTAGTCAATTAGTTGTGGAACAACCTTGGATTAAAGAAATTGATATTAATCCCTTGTTAGCTTTTCCTCCTACTTCTGTAAATTCTAGAGGATTAATTGCTTTAGATGCCAGAATAGTTTTACATTCTCCTGATGTGCAAGAACATCAATTACCAAAATTAGCAATTCGTCCTTATCCAAATCAATATATTAGTGTTTGGAAATTGAAAAACGGGATACCGATTACTATTCGTCCCATTCGTCCTGAAGACGAACCATTAATGGTAAAATTTCACAAAAATATATCAGAAGAAAGTGTTTATTTTCGCTATTTCCATCTAATTAAATTAAGTCAACGCATCACTCATGAACGACTTACCAGAATTTGTTTTATTGACTATGATCGAGAAATGGCTTTAGTCGCAGAATCCCAAAATCCAGAAACCAAAGAAATAGAAATTTTAGCGGTAGGAAGATTAAGTAAAATACATGGTGGTAATGCGGCAGAATTTGCGATGCTGGTAAGCGACAAATTTCAACATCAAGGTTTAGGAACAGAATTACTCCGCAGATTGATAGAAGTAGGTAAAAATGAGAAAAATTGCTGCATCTATGCTGATATTTTAGCTGACAACTCAGGTATGCAGCGAGTATGTGAAAACCTCGGTTTCCAAATCCTTACAACAGGGGATACAACAGTATTGAGAGCAGAAATTAATCTGCATTAGAGGGTGTTTGATAGCGAAGCGTGGCGTTAGCCATAAAGTATTAAATAAAACCAATAATCTCCAAAAACCTAACCCCCCCCTACCCTGACAGGTGTAGGTTTTTAATATTCTCTGTAAAGGCAAGACCAGGAAGACAAGGAGGGATAGTAGACAAGGAAGATTTTATCCATAAAATACCCAATTTATGGTTTGTTTTATGACCAATCATCCATTTCTTGTCCGGTTTTCCTCCCTTGTCACCTTGTCTGCCTTGTCTTCCAAGTCCTGTCCTCACCCAATTGTAAAAAACCTACACCTGTCAGACCCCCCTACCCCCCTTCCCTACAAGGGAATGGGGATTTTAAAGCCTCTCTCCTTATAGGGGAGAGGTTTACCAGAGGGGTTAATTTATACCTTGAAAACTTTTAAAACATCCTCTTAGGTAATAGGACAAAATTAATTACACAAAATTCCGCCAATTGCTATCGCTTTAGTTGTTGTAGCCCAGCCTTATTGTACAGCTACAACCCAGCTAGAAAATATTATAAAGTTATACCCCACCCTAACCCTCCCCTTGATCAGGGGAGGGAACTAGATTTTCTTGTTTCCCCCCCCCAAGACATCGGGGGGATTAAGGGGGATAATAAATATTTGATATATCATCAAGGACTTGTTCATTCATTCTCTTAGGTAGCTGGGAATCTGTTAGAGTATTAGTCTGTAAATAAAAGCTATATAGCATAGATGTTTTTGAATTATGTAACCTATGCCAGCGAATTCCTGTCCTGAAAATGATGCTTATCACGGAAGCTCTGATCCCCTTGACTCTATCTTCACTGACCTATCAGTAGATGAGGAATCAGAAGTAAGGACAGATTCCGCGTCTCTACCACCAGCCCGATTTAAAGGGCGTAGAGGCAAAGCTGCTCTAGTTTTAACTATAGTCTGGAGTGGTACTATTACCCTGCATTTAGTTTCTTGGGGTTCGATATTTGTCCTCGGACTAACAACAATGCTAGGTATTCATGCCTTGGGGATTATTTTTGCTAACCCCCGTCACCATTCCCAAGAGATAGAAGGAGATTTGCCTTTTATTTCGGTGTTAGTGGCTGCTAAAAATGAGGAAGCGGTAATTGGCAGATTAGTTAAGAATCTGTGTAATTTACAATACGGTAATGGTCAATATGAAGTCTGGATTATTGATGATAATAGCACAGACAATACAGCCCAATTACTAGCCGAACTCAAGCAGGAATATCAACAACTCAATGTATTTAGACGTTCCCCGGATGCTAGTGGTGGAAAATCGGGGGCATTGAATCAAGTATTACCTCTGACAAAGGGAGACATTATTGCTGTATTTGATGCTGATGCCCAAGTTACACCGGATTTACTATTACAAATAGTTCCGTTGTTCCAAAAAGAACGGGTAGGGGCGGTGCAAATGCGGAAAGCGATCGCCAATGCTAAAGAAAATTTTTGGACTAAGGGACAAATGGCAGAAATGTTGTTGGATATTTGGTTTCAACAACAGCGCACTGCTATGGGTGGTATTGGTGAACTCCGAGGTAATGGTCAATTTGTCCGTCGTCAAGCGTTGGCAAGTTGCGGTGGTTGGAATGAAGAAACTATCACCGATGATCTCGACTTAACTATTCGCTTACATCTAGATAAGTGGGATATTGAATGTGTGTTTTATCCACCAGTAGAAGAAGAAGGTGTCACCAATGCTACAGCCCTTTGGCATCAACGTAACCGTTGGGCAGAAGGTGGTTATCAACGTTATTTAGACTACTGGGATCTCATCCTCAAAAACCGCATGGGGACAAAGAAAACCTGGGATTTGCTGATCTTTATGCTAACGATGTATATCTTACCTACAGCAGCAGTGCCAGATATATTAATGGCGATCGCTCGTCATCGTCCCCCCGTATTAAGTTCTGTAACTGGGTTATCTCTGGGGATGTCAGTTGTCGGAATGTTTGCTGGTTTAAAACACGTTCGTTCAGATCAACAATTTAAACCATCTACCTATTTAATGTTACTTATGCAAACCTTACGCGGCAGTTTATATATGTTGCATTGGTTAGTAGTCATGAGCAGCACTACAGCGCGAATCTCCTTCCGACCAAAACGCCTCAAATGGGTAAAAACTGTGCATACAGGTGTTGAGAAATAAGGCATCAAAACTAAGCTTTTCCGCATTTAAATTGTATAACCTGTTAGGAGTCTAAATATTGTGAGGTGGGCATCCTGCCCGCTTTGAATATTTAAATTAGGTGGGTTTTAGCTGATCAAATTTGAAGAGTGAAGGATGAAGTTTTTTATCCTTCATTTTTTTATCTCGGCAACCAGTCATCTAAAATTTGTTCTAAAGAAGCAATGGGGATAAGAGGGAATATATCAATGGGAAGTTGAGAACGATCTGATGCTTCTTTTCTGGCATCTTGATAACATTCATCAAATATTTCTAAAATGTAAGGTTTTAAACTAGGACTATCTTTAAGAGATTTTGTAATCTGTCTGCGAAATGTCCTAATTTCCCCTAGCCAATGTCCTTGATTCCGTTCTCTTTCACTATCCCAACATTTGAGTTTTAGTAGATGTACAAGCAGCTTAGTTAATAAACTTTCGATTGCTCGTTTCTCACTTTTACCCATAGTTTCTAATTCTTCTAATAAATTCTCTAAATCAACCACAGAAAACTGTCCTGTGCGAAGTTGGTTAATGGTTGTTCTCAGCCACAGGTAATAATCTTGGTCGTATAAGGTTTGAGTTGTTGGTTGTGTTGATATTTTCATAGAATAGCCTTGGTTTTGCTATCTTTATATTTTAGCTGAATTTAGTCATCAATTCTGATATATTATTAATAATAAGAGATATCAAAAACAACAGGAAGGAAATTAATGGGACTGTTTGATCAAATTCTTGGTGCGGTTAGTAATCCCAATCAACCGGGTGGCTTGGATAATTTAGTAACTATTGCCACCACAGTTAAACAATTAGGTAATGGCGTTGGTGCAGACTCTTCCACCATGCAATCAATTTTATCAGTAGTTGGTAAACAAGTACAATCATCCTTGCAAGCAAAACAAGCTACTAACGGCAGTGAAGCCGTGCAAGATTTTGTCAATCAATTTGCTGGAAATTCAGCCGATTCCCAAGCCGTAGATACCTTATTTTCTCCCGATATTCAAGCAGAAATAGCGGAAAATGCTGCCCAGGGTACTAGCTTAGATGTGAATACGATTCAACAATTATTACCAACTTTAGTGCCTTTAATCTTGAGTTTCTTGCAATCTGGTGGGAATCCCTTACTAAATCAATTTCTAGATGTTGACGGTGATGGTGATGTGGATATTGCTGACGCGATCAAATTAGCTAGTAAGTTTTTAAGAATTTAACCCCCGACGAGAATTTTTGTCGCTGAGAATCCACTGACCGAAATGACGGGACACAAGCCCCGTCCTTCTAGGACGGCTTTTCTTGATTCTTAATATACTCTTTTAATATTTCTAGTGGCGCACCACCGACTGAAGTGGCAAAATAGCTGGGACTCCATAGAGATTCTTTGTGGGGTTTTTTATATCCGGCTTGTCCATATCTGCGGCTAGATACGCCTTTTAGAGCATTTACTATTTGAGAAACAGATAATTTAGGAGGATATTCAATCAGTGCATGAACGTGATTTCCTTCACCGTTGAACTCAAGCACTTTAAAATTCATTTTTTCAGCCACCTCACGAAATGTTTTTTCAATTAAATCAAGACTTTCACCAGTAAACACAGCCCGACGATATTTCGTAACGCAAACCAAATGAATCTTTAAGTCTGTAACGCTGTGTCTTTCTCTTCTGAGGGGACTTGCCATTTTGTGCAGACCAATATATAATTAATTTACAGCCCAATTATAGCATTAACCATGAAAGCCAGATATCAACTCCGTTTCTACCCTACAGACCAACAGCAAAAGCTTTTAGCTCAATTGTTTGGTTGTGTTCGCGTGGTTTGGAATGATGCGCTGGCTATGTGTAAACAAGCAGAAAAACTACCAAGTAACAACGACTTGCAAAAGTTGGTTATTACTCAAGCAAAAAAAACTATTGAGCGGCAATGGTTGTCTGATGTTTCTAATATTCCTTTGCAACAATCGGTTGCAGATTTGGGAGTTGCCTATAAAAACTTTTTTGATTCTCTAAAAGGGAAACGCAAAGGTAAAAAATTAGGTCGTCCTAAGTTCAAAAAGAAGACTAATCAGCAGTCAGCACGATTTAGAATCGGTGGGTTTTCAATCAAAGGGGATGAGGTTTATCTAGCCAAAATTGGTAACGTTAGCCCGATTTGGTCAAGAGATTTACCCTCCGCTCCTAGCTCTGTAACAGTAATAAAGGATTGTGCTAGCCGTTATTTTATCAGTTTTGTAGTAGAAGTTGAACCCGTTAATATTGATGCTAAAAACCAAAGTATCGGTATTGATTTGGGGATAAAAACTTTTGCTGTCATGAGCAATGGAGAAAAAGCCCAAAGCCCCGATTACTCAAAATTAGACAGGAAGATTCGCAAACTTCAGAAGAAATTAGCACGGCAACCAAAAGACTCACAACGAAGAAATAAAACCCGAATTCAAATTGCAAAACTACATAACGAAATAGCTGATACCAGAAAAGACTTTTTGCACAAATTATCCTCCAAAATAGTTAGCGAAAATGAAGTTATCGTTTTAGAAGATTTGAGTGTATCGGGCATGGTTAAAAATCGCAAACTTGCTAGGGCGATTAGTCTTCAGGGATGGAGAGAGTTTCGGACGTTATGTGAAGCTAAATCACAGAAGTTTGGCAGGACATTTCACGTCATTAGTAGATGGGAACCGACCAGCCAAATTTGCTCTGAATGTGGCTACAAATGGGGGAAACTTGATCTAAAAATTCGGTCGGTTAAGTGCCTGAATTGTGGGACTGAACACGACCGAGACGAGAACGCCGCAAAAAATATAAATAAAGTCGGGATAGGGCATTGCCACGACTCTAAACGGGCGCTCCAGACAGAGTAAGACTAGCAACGGTTAGCGTCAGTCAGTGAAGCGTCAAGAATCACCGCACCTTCAGGTCGGTGAGTATGTCAAAAATGATAATTTTAAGAATTGTGAACAATTAGCAATTGAGTTTATGAACGCAGCCGACGATAAAACAATAGTCCGCGAATACTTCAACTCCACAGGTTTTGATAGGTGGCAACGCATCTATGGTGATGGTGAAGTTAACAAAGTCCAGCTAGATATTCGCACTGGACATCAGCAAACCGTGGATAATGTCATCGGCTGGTTAAAAGCTGACAACAATTTACCATCATTATCAATTTGTGATGCTGGATGTGGTGTGGGTAGTTTGAGTATTCCTCTGGCTATAGATGGTGCTAAAGTCTACGCCAGCGACATTTCCGCCAAAATGGTATCAGAAGCCCAGGATAGGGCAGTAAACGCTTTATTCAATACTGTCAATCCCTCTTTTGCGGTACAGGATTTAGAATCTTTGGGTGGTAATTATCACACCGTTATCTGTTTGGATGTTCTCATTCATTACCCTCAAGACAAAGCTGATGAAATGATTTCTCATCTATGTTCTTTAGCTCAATCAAGAATTATTCTTAGTTTTGCACCTAAAACCTTTTTTCTGACTATCCTCAAAAAAATCGGTAGTTTCTTTCCTGGACCAAGTAAAGCCACTCGCGCTTATTTGCATCGTGAAGCTAATGTAATCAAAATTCTGCAAAAAAATGGTTTTTCAGTCCAAAGACAAGCAATGACCCGAACAAGCTTTTACTTTTCCAGTTTACTAGAAGCAACTCGGACATCTGCTTAGTTAGCAAATTCCAATTAATACTTCATTTTCCCGATTTTTGCCAGAAGTCGGGAATTTTGACGTTTTCTTGGGTATTTAATAATTTCTAAGGAGGTTTATGTATAATAGGACTTAGGCATTGACCAAAAATATCAAATATGTATGGCTGTAAAAACCACATTCCTCGTAGGGGTTTAGCAGTGATTATAGGTGTCAACTTAAGTAAGGGCGTATTGCAATACGCCCCTACTTATCTGTTTGCTTCCACACCCGCCCTGAACTATGGCTTACGCCACGCTACGCTATCATTCCCAGGCGGGCTATGGATTTTACGTTAAGTTGACACCAATGGCTAAACCGTTCTATAAAACTTACCCAAAATTACCAAAGTCTAGACACATCTGGACAGCGATAACCTTAGTGCTTATTTCCTGTTTAATCACGGTCTTAGAATGACTTCTAAGAGGTTTGTCCGCTCCACAGGCTATCTCGGTAGAACTTACCGTTTCTGACCGTAGTTCCTAAAAGGAACCGCTACGCTACAGGGATAAAAATATCCGCAAACCATCGGTCAATGTTTTTAGCGGCGTTGAGATTAACTTGTACAGTGTGTAAGTCCTATAGTTTTATTATACCAAAAGATAATTGTTTAATGTTTGGCAAAAAGGAGTATATTAACCTATCTTCAGGAATATATTAATAACTTGTTGAATTTAATACAATCTGTTGTTAATCAATTAGAAAATAACTAACTGTGACTAACTGCCCCTCAATCTCCACTTGTAGCTCACGCTACGCTAAACTATCAGCAGGATGTAATAATTTGATCCATCCCCTTCTGAAAAGATAGATAGAGGAGCTATCAAGACCAACAGGAGAAACGAACAGCAATGTCTGGCTAAGGCCAAACTGCGCTACGAATATTATATAAGGTTTATAGTAGTTGAGTAAATGGAGAAAAAAAATGATGAGCAAAGAAGATTTTCTCTATCCCCGTGGTCGCTATTATGGTCATGTCAAGCCAGAAAACTTGGTATTCAACGCGAATTTACAAGAATTTGCCCAAAAAATTAGTTATATCTGTAACTTAGAAACAGGTGGAAAACTCCCTCCACAGGAGGCTTACAAACAAATTAAATTACTTTGGAAAGAATTAAAGCAATCAAAAAAAGAACTGAAAATTGGTGAACAACCTTTTCAAAGTCACGGTTCTGAAGAAGCTTAATTAATATTAGGGATCATTCTAAAAAGTAGTAATACGGATTAGATGTGAACCAGACCACCCTGAGTGTAGTCAAAGGGTAAACGTTATTTAAGTCATGACACCTTGGGATTCGCTAGTTCCATGATCTGTCGGTACTGATTAAACATTCTGAAAGGAAAGTGTCTTTACCTTAACAAGCTTAGATAACTAGGTTGAAGCAAACTTTACCTCATTGTCTATTTTTTAACACTATCTTTTGATAGTAGTCTTCCAATTGCAGTGTAGCCGATGTCCATCCCCATTTCTCTGCTTCCGCACGGGCATTTTTACGGATAATAGTTATTTCCTGTCGTTGTTTTAACAAACACAAGGTAGCATTAATAGCCTCTTGAATATCAGCTTGTGGATCAAAAAGATATCCATTTACCCCATCTGTCACAATATCAGGTATGCCTCCAGAACGGGCTGCAACCACTGGACACCCGGCAGCCATGGCTTCTAGCAGCACCAATCCTAGTGTTTCAGTGCGGGAAGGAAAAATAAAGGCATCAGCACTGGCAAAAGCAGCGCCTAATTCTTGACCCATCAGATAACCGACAAAATAAGTATTTGTACCCGCAAAGTGTTTTTCCAAAGCTTGGCGGTGGGGTCCATCGCCAACTAATGCTAATCTGGCATCAGGAATGGCTTCGAGAATGGGTTTAATCCGCTCAATTTCTTTTTCGACTGAAAGACGACCAACATACAGCAACAAGGGGCTATCTGGATGCTTTTGGGAAAGATGCGATCGCATTTTGGCACTAGCTAAATCTGGAGAAAATAACTCTGTATCTACTCCTCTTTGCCACAAATCTACCCTTTCAATCCCATGTTCTGTTAACTCCTTCACCATAGCGGTAGAAGTACAAAGATTTAATTCTGCTTGATTATGACCAAGTTTAAGTAACTCCCATAGTAATCCTTCTAACATCCCCAAACCGTAATGCTGTAGATATTGGGGCAAATGGGTATGATAAGAAGCCACCAAAGGAATTTTCAGAACTTTACTATAAAAAATCCCTGATAGTCCGAGAACTGCGGGATTAACAACATGAATAATATCTGGTTGAAAATCTTCTAAGGCATGACCAATGGCAGGGCGGGGCAGTGCCATTTTTAACTCTGGGTAAAGAGGTAAGGGAAAGCCACTAACACCGTAAACTTTTGCACCTTTGTGTTCAGTTATGCCACCTTCGGGAGCAAATACTAAGACTTGATTGCCATGTCGTTGTAAATGGTCAACAGTATGCCGAAGGCGTGTAACAATGCCATCAACTTTAGGTAAAAAGGTTTCTGTAAATAAGGCTATTCGCATATCAAATGATGAGAAGTTCAGAAGTTACAGAAGTTACAGGAGTTCAGAATAGAGGAGAAAGAACAGAAGAAAAGGAGAAGGGAAGAAATTTTCTTCTTACTTAACTCCTGACTTCTGACTCTGTGACTCCTGACTCTGTGACTCCTGACTTCCTATTTTCTATGCCAAGAGACTTTGGGGAGAATCTGTTTGTGATCAACTCGGTGCTGATACTTGACTGCAAAGTTTAACAGTGAATCAAGTAGAGAATCCGAAAGTAGGTGCGGTTGTAAACCCAAATCCAAGAGTTTGGTGTTTTTGGCGTTGAAATAGTGTTCTTCCTTCTCCACCCTGGGGTTAGCGATGTGGTCAATATCCACATTTAGCCCCAAGGCGTTACCGGCGTTTTTCACCATCATCGCCAAATCACCGACGCTGAATAACTCGGTAAATTGGTTAAATACGCGGAATTCTCCTGGTTCGGCAGGATTAGCGATCGCTAATTCAACACATCGCACTGTATCCCGAATATCCAAAAAGCCGCGAGTTTGTCCACCTGTACCGTAGACAGTGAGGGGATGTCCTACGCTTGCTTGAATACAGAAGCGGTTCAGTGCTGTACCAAATACGCCATCATAATCAAGGCGGTTAATTAACAGTTCGTCCATCCCCGTTTCGTCGGTTAAGACACCGTAAACTATCCCTTGATTTAAGTCTGTAGCCCTCAACCCCCAAATTCGGCAAGCAAAGTGGATATTATGGCTATCATGAACTTTGCTCAAGTGATACATTGAACCAGGCTGTTTCGGATAGGGCAAAGTATCCTTGCGGCCATTGTGTTCAATCGTAATGTATCCCTCTTCAATATCAATGTTGGGAGTTCCATACTCACCCATTGTTCCCAATTTCACCAAATGGCAATCTGGGAAATCTTCCCGCATAATGTACAGCAAATTCAACGTCCCAACGACATTATTCACTTGGGTGAGAACAGCGTGTTCACGGTCAATCATGGAAAATGGCGCTGAACGCTGTTCACCAAAATGCACTATCGCAGTTGGTTGAAATTCGTGTAAGGACTTGTGCAGAAATTCGTAATTAGTAATATCACCAATGAACAGATCAATAGACTTACTAGTCAAATCCTGCCATCGTTGAAGACGTTGCTGAATTGGTGCGATTGGGGTAAGAGTTTCTACACCCAGTTCATTATCCCAGTGCCGTCGCACCAAGCTATCTAAAATTCCAACTTCATAACCTCGATTAGAAAGGTAAAGCGCGGTTGCCCAACCACAATACCCATCACCACCAATAACCAGGACTTTCATCTTTACCAGTTTTTACTCGCTGATAGCTAAATCTATCAGGTTTGTGTCCCTTCTTCATCATTAAATTCTGATCAAGACAGGAATCTATTACAGCAGGAGTCACCGAGTCAGGCTGCAACACTCCTGCCCGGAACTTAAGTTCCGGTCTCAAAGCTAAAGTGCATTAAAACGCACGCAGTTTAACTCAAAATCAAAAATCATCCTATTTATTTATGCCAAGGTAGTCGGTTTTAACCGACTTTAGCTTTTAGACAGGGAATTTATTCCCTGGCTGCAAGAAACATCAATTTACGTTAAATTGACACCAATAAGCTTCTACCCACAGAATAAGCCGTGTTGAGTATAACCACCCACAATTGACAACTGACACTGACTACTGACTAATTTTATACTCCTGAGCAATGTAGTAAAACAGCCTGTAATAATTTTTAAAGTCTTGACTCGCGCTTTGTCCTTGCCAGTGATATTCCAAGTTCTCTTGGCTAATAGTCAATTTAATCACAGTCACCTTTTCACCAGCCTCTACAGCCAATACCCCAGGAAAACCTTGATGAGTCTGAAAATTAGGGACTGGCTGGGAATTTTCAGTTAAGGATTTTAATCCAGACTTACTTGCATAAGCACGAATTTCTACGTTTTTTTGGTTTGGTGAAACTAAAACAACACCATCACTATTGTCTGGGTTTCCTGACACCTGCCAAGTATGCGGATAAGGAAACTCAAAACCATAACGCTTATTTTTATAAGAGCATCCGGCAAGCGTAAAACTCAGTGTCTTTAGACCTGAGATATAAGCGACTCGTGCGGTAATAAAGCGCATAGAGTCTTTCTTTTCATGAAGATTGGTTGAGGTGCATGAAGTTTTGTCATCTTTGTTCCTAATAGTGTTATAATGTTCACAACAGGAATGGTAATCAACCTGTATAAAAACCTAACTGCCTAACGGCTTTTCTGGTCCTTGACTCTTGTTGATATGGGGTTCTATTCCATAGTTCTAGTGACTACCCTCCGAATAGGTAAAATCTTCATGGGAGCTAGACAACACAGAATTTAAACTCAAGCAAAATTTGCAGCAATGCGACTACCTTCGGGCAGAGGGAAAGTTAACGCTTGGGGAGAGAACCACCTCTGGTTTAGATACTGCAAGGGATCTGAGCTAAGTGGACTCGTTGAACCAAGAATCTCAGCGGCTAAAGCCAGTGAGAGTGTCAAATCTTGAATTTGGGGGTTATTAGCATTACACCCCCAGAAGATCATCCCTATCCCCACACCTGAAATAATAGCGCACAGCGCCTTGTTTATTTGTACCGCACCCCAAGGCTGTTTCATCATTCAGTTTTAATTAATATATTGGTGGATCGTCTCTTAATCGCTTTGATGTTTCCTGAAGCCGCGCAAAACTTTCTGGGCGCGATCGCTCGATCATCAGTGTTTGTAAAATTGGTTCAAGACAGCGTTTTGCATCTTGATAACCTCGGTTTTGCAAAAGTTGAATCCGTTCGGGACTGAAATCTAATAATGTATTAAGACCACCCATATCTTCAGTTGGACGAATTTCAATAATTGTTTGATTAGGGAAATCATGACGATTCCAAAGTTCACCATTTCCTAAATGAATAACGATCGCATGAGTACAACCGCGATTTGCTAAAGCTTTGAGAGGGACATTATCACCTAACCAACCATCAACATAATGCTTGTCATCAACTTTGCGCGATTTAAATGCTAAAGGAATAGCAGCACTGGCGAGTAATGTTTGATAAATTTCTTCATCAGTTTTGGCTGATTGGACGTGAATATATTCGGCGGACTGTCCAAGATTGGAGGCGATCGCATTGCCTATTGTGGGGACAATCTGACCTGCTTTGTGTGGAGATGGTAGAAAATTGTGGGCTGAAGGAAATGCGGCTACCCATAGTTCGATTCCATTTCGCAGTTGTTCGGCATTGACTGCATTGTGTAAAAATTCATCCAGTGGTCTAGAGTTGCAAAGTGATGCGTCTTCACCTGAGAAATGTAAATATTGTGCCAAGGAATGCAGTGGATATTTAACTAACTGCCAGTTGATAATGTTGGCTTCACCCAGTTCTCTCCATAGTTGCCATAGGCGATAGCTGCGCTCGCCGAAGGCATCGCTTGATTGTTTAAAGGATGTACCAGAAGCAAGGATCGCACCATTGAGCGCACCGATACTTGTACCTGCAATCATCAGAGGTGCAAAGTCAATTTCTGCTAGGTATTTGACCACACCTGATTGGTACGCGCCCTTAGCACCGCCACCCGCCAGCACCAATCCGAGTTTGATTTTGGCTTCTTTCATGTAATAATTTAAATTATTAATCTATTAATTTTATGACGCAAATTGTAACATATTCCAAGAATAAGATCCCCGACTTCTCTGAGAAGTCGGGGATCTGAAACATTGCTGTGAATGCTTAAATCCTAATTCAGACCAAAAACATTAGGTAACAATCATGAATAGAGAATATTTAATCAACTTCCTGAAAAAAAACTTAACCACGATCAAAAGTTATGGTGTAACTTCCTTAGCTTTATTTGGTTCTTATGCAAGAGATGAAGCAAAAAATACTAGCGATCTTGATTTACTCGTAGAATTTCAAGGAAAAGTTACCTTTGATCAATATATGGACTTAAAATTCTTCTTGGAAGATAACTTATCTTTATCCGTTGATTTAGTCACTAAAAAAATGTTGAAACCTCAAATTATTAGTTCTGTAGAAAAAGACGCTATTTATGTCGCGTAGTTTAAAACTTTATTGTGATGATATTTTAATTAGTTGTGATAAAATTATCCGTTATACTCAAGGATTAATGATAATAGTTTTTTTGCTGATGAATTAAGATTTGATGCGGTAATTAGAAATTTATCAGTGATTGGGGAAGCAGTTAAACAAATTCCTCCAGAAATAAGAAATAAATATCCGCATATTGAATGGCGCAAAATTGCTGGATTGAGAGATATTTTAGTTCATGCTTATTTTTCTTTGGAGGACGAGATTATTTGGGACATTATTCAAACTAAAATTAGTCCTTTAAAATCAGCAATTTTAATTATTATTTCTCAAGAATTTTAAGTTAGTAACTAAAAAATCACTAAAGGTTATTTATTCGTAGCGATAGCGTAAGCGCTGCTGCAAGCAGTTCGCTTGTTGCCAACTGGTGACGATATCTTCTTTTTTAATTCCTGCCTCGATGAGTGTATATTTTGAAGATAATATATGCTTCTAAAATAGAGTCAATTGTTCCGAACCATCCAAGCCAATTTTGCGAGGCATCCTTTTTTGGTCATCTTTCAGTCCGCCTAGATTTTTGATGTTTTCTAGAATTGTAGGAATGCAATATTCAGTCATTTCTTCTCGGATCTTTTGGGAATTGAAACGAATAGTTCGCCAACCAACAGTCTCAAGATCGTTATCCCTGAGATTATCCTCAGCAATACGGTCTTTGGCTGAATGCCAAGTATCCCCATCTGTCTCTGCATCTATTTTTCCTTTTTCACAGTAAATGGCAAAGTCAAGGAGATAGGTTTTATCTTTAATTTTCTCTTCCTGTTGACGCTCGGCATCTATAGAATAACGCTTGAATTCAGCCCAAAGCTTATCTTCTAATGGGCTTTCGTCCCATAGATCGTTAATTTCGGCTGCATTTATTAGCTTTTCCCAAGTTGTAGGAATGAACAATATACGTCTGAGCCTACGGCTATAGATTGACTGCGGTAGTTTTTCCATAGGGTGTATGTCTATTTTGTAATAACGTTTCTGACTTTTGGAGTTTGGTGATTCATCAGGAAAAAGCTCATGTCTGAAAGTCTGACTAATAGACTTTATGGAAGCATAGTAATTGACGGCAAATGCCTCATCACGAAAAACTTTTGGCTGATAAAAGGCTAACCATTTTGGTTCCCAAACATTACGTTGTTTAAGACGTTCCACTTGATCAGCAGGAATCCGATACCAGTTTTGCTCACAGGCAATTTTCATGTCCGATTTTGCTGGCATTATTACTACAAGTACTTCGCCACGCTTTGCCATTTTTAACCTATTCCTAATAACCTCGAAAGTATTCTAGCTATTTAGTTGTCTATCTAGTTAGTATTATAGGCGATAAAGTAAGTGCTGGTGCAAGCAGTTCGCTATTATTAGCAAGTTGTTGCGGTCTATTTTGGAGAATATTTACACTACTTTGGAGATCCTGCGATCGCTTGTTGTCAACTGGTGACGATATCTTCTTTTTTGATTCCTGCCTCTATGAGTGTATCAACTAATCCTTCTTCAAAGTTACCTTCTTCGATGATAAATTAATTTTATTGCGTTGGATTGCAATATTCCAGATTAGTTTTTGAAAATGTTTGAGATACATTGAGATACATTGCTTGACGTATTACGCGAAACGGAATAGAATTTGAATATGATTCAATCTTTCCGATGTAAACATACGCGATCGCTGTTTGAAGGGGGTGATCCATCCCATTTTCGTGCTTTTAAAGATAGTGCAATTCGGAAGTTGACTCAATTGGATGCGGCTCAAACCTTAGAATTCCTGCGTTCTCCACCAGGCAACCAACTTGAAGCATTAAAAGGCGACAGAAAAGGACAATATAGTATTCGGATTAATTCCCAGTTTCGATTATGTTTTATCTGGACAAATAATGCTCCTACTGATGTTGAAATTGTTGATTATCACTCATAAATAACCCATGACTAATCACCCAGTTAACCAAATGCGTCCCGTTCACCCAGGCGAGATTCTACGGGAAGATTTTCTTACTCCTCTTAATATGAGTGTGAATGCTTTAGCCTTAGCCTTAAATGTTCCTGCATCTCGTATGCACGAAATTGTTAAAGAACGTCGTTCTATTACTGCTGATACGGCGGAAAGATTAGCGCGGTTCTTTGGGGGTGATGCGGCTTCTTGGCTTAATCTTCAAGCAATTTATGATCTAAAAACGTTACCTAACCGTGATGAGATTATTCAACGAATTCAGCCCCGTATCTCAGAACAAATTGCCTGATTTTCAATAGGATTAATTACATTTTTAAAAACAACAATATCGCACTCAACTTTCTCAAAACTCGGTAGGTTGGGTTAAGGTACGAAACCCAACAAATTCAATGATAATGGTATTAATTCATTTTGAAAAAGGAATATTGTTTGTGTAGAAATGTTGGTTTTCCTTTTGTCAACCCAACCTACGAAGCTAAAATTAGTCCTCTGAAATCAGCAATACTGCTTTTGTATTAAGCGTTTGTGTCTAGGAAATAATCGGAGTCTATGATTTGCTCTGGGGTGAAGGGACATTCTAGGGGAAAGGTAGTTAAGGGTAGTTTTGTTTCCCTGGCGGCGTTTTTTCGTGCTTTCTGATAGCACTCGGATATATTGTCTTTAAGGAATGGATTTAAGCTAGGACTGTTTTCTAAGACTAATTCGAGTTCATTTCTTTGGGTTATTATAGTTGAAGTCCAACTTTTTGTTTTCTTTTTTGGTTGATATTTATACTTTAATAGGTGCATGATTAAAACAATTAATCGGCTTTTAATTTCCCGTTTGTCATTGCTCCCCATTGATTGAACTTCCTCAATTAGGTTTTCTAGGTCTAGGTCTTGAATTTGTCCATTTTTGAGTTGGTTAACAGTTTGTTCTATCCAAAGATTAAAGTCGGTTTCATACAGACTCGTGGTCATAGGTTATTCTCCTAATAATTTTAGAGGGGATATTGTTTGTCTAGAAATGTTGGGTTTCCTTTTGTCAACCCAACCTACGAAGGGCGATTAGACTAATGTTATTAAATTGAGCCTATCGCTTGCAGTTTCATTGACAATGCGTTCCACAAATTCTCTTTTGCTGGTAGTCGGATAAATCATCACATTGGGGTAGTTACGGCATAATTCAAAGGCGGTTTGGGCTAGATTTTGGGGCTGTTGTTGTTTGGGTAGTTGGGCTAATTCTAGGGTTTTCCCAAGGGTAAATAAATAGAGAGTTTTCCCTAGTCTTTGTTCGCAAATAGATTCTACTTCCAACAAATAACCGGCAAGTTCTTGGTTTTCTGGGGATGTTTCGCTATATGAAAGGTTGAGGAGTTCGATTAATGAAAAATGGTTATCGGGGATTGTGTTGTCCGTTGCAAGTATTCTATCGCTTATACTTTGACGCAGTTGGCTGTCTTTACCTTTGGTGATTAATCGTTCGTAGTCTATCCTCGACAACATTCACTAAATTTAAGGGGATGTAGAAACCCCATCTTCAACGAAGTAAGATGGGGTAGTTCATAGACTTATCCTCACTAGGTCCAGGGGTATCCACCAGTGCCAAAGTCCCCAAACCCGAATCTTTTAGAGATGATAATTGTCGCGGAAAAGGAACTTCAATCCGAGGAATTTCAGACAAGGAAGACAAAAAATCTGTAGCTACACCAAAAATACCGCACAACCGCAGTAGATCATTTATTCTGATTAATTCAGCTTGAATACTATTTGATTCTTCCACCTCAGATTGAGAAGAAACAGAACTACTGTTCAAAATTTCCCTAATTACATTCTCGCGGGGAAAATCATTTTTAGTAGCCTGTTCAACAGCTTCTTTTAAACCAATTCGTTGCAATTTCTGATGTAATTGTCGCCAAACCTCTCGCAAAAGCGTCATCAAAGCCTTATCCAGAATCAACTTAGGACGAGTTACCTCACGAGAAAAAACAATCTCCGTAGGTAAAACCGTCATCGCATCATTACGACTAGGTAATAAATCCTGTCCAGCGATCGCATTAATAATAGTAGACTTACCCGCACTGGTTGGAGCAACAATCGTCAACAATAATCTTAAAACGGCACAGGACGAAGCTAAACGACGGCAGATAATATTTTCACCAGATTATCACAAAGAGTACATACCACTTTGTGAAATATATCCAGACAAAATCCAAATCCCCACAAAAATCCTGAAAATCCCTAAATCCTAGACATCCTGATATGGCTTGCGCCACGCTACGCTATCAGACAAAATCCTAGCTACATTACGAAATGTAACAAAATCAACGTTAAAACGCTTTACCATCTTGACAACTAAGAAAAAAGCCGATAAGGTGGTTTACATACCCGGGTAAGACCACTAGAAAGTTGTATGCAAACTAAGCAAAAGGTTACGTTATATTTATCACCGGAACTGCACAGAAGACTAAAAATTCGTTCTGCTGTTGACTCAGAACCGATGTCAGACCTTGCTGAACGTGCGCTTAATTTCTACCTGATGAACTCAGAAATAGTAGAAGAGATAGAAGCGTCTTCACATGGTCGAACTCACCGGGTTTATTCCTGTCCCACTTGCGAAACTTCACTTGTATTACGTGATGGTGAACTACTGAACTTGGGCAATCAACCAGGAGTAATTGGTCAAAACCCTCTATCTATTGATAGTAGAGAAAAAGATGAAACTCCTCCCAAGGGTGAGGAAGAATTAGTTCCTTGCTAGATAGGAATTAAGAATGATTAATCTATAGTATGGTTTAAGGCCACGCTATGGCTGAATGGCTTAAAGCCAGGCTATCGCTAATCGGTACTGTCTCTATAAGGTCTCAAGTAGGTCGATAGTATGAAAGAAGAGCTCAATATTTTAATTCAAGCTCAATACCCTCTAATCTACCTTGTGACCTCCGAGGAAGAGCGGGCAGAGCAGGCAATTTTTAAAGTCTCCCAAGAGTTAAAACCCCCAAGACGAGTATTTATTTGGACAGTAACTCACGGTATCGTCGAGTACGGTCAACCCCGGAATACTACTCAACACAATACTGTTTCTCCCGAAGCAGCGATTGATTGGATTATTCGGCAAAAAGAACCCAGTATATTTATTCTTAAAGATTTACATCCCTTTATTGATGCGCCAGCAACAACTAGATCGCTCCGGGACGCGATCGCTAGTTTTAAAGGAACGCAAAAGAACATTATCTTAATGTCTCCCATGCAGCAAGTTCCGATTGAACTAGAAAAAGAAGTTGTTGTTTTAGATTTTCAATTGCCTGATATGGCTGAGTTAAATAAGGTTTTAACTGCCCATCAAGAGCAAAATCGTGGACGACGGCTAACAACCGAGGCGCGAGAAAAGCTTCTCAGAGCCGCTTTAGGTCTAACTAAAGATGAAGCTGAGAAAGTCTACCGGAAAGCACAGGTAACAACTGGGCGATTGACGGAAGATGAAGTTGATATCGTTTTATCCGAGAAAAAACAACTCATCCGTCGCAACGGTATCTTGGAGTACATCGAAGAAGATGAAACCATTGATGCTGTTGGGGGCTTGGAAGAATTAAAAACCTGGCTTACCCAACGCTCTAACGCCTTTACAGAAAGAGCGAGAGAGTATGGGTTGCCCCAACCAAAGGGAATGTTGATTCTTGGTGTTCCCGGTTGTGGTAAGTCACTCATTGCCAAAACTACCTCCCGTTTGTGGGGTTTACCAATCTTGCGGTTAGACATGGGGCGGGTATACGACGGCTCAATGGTGGGTCGGAGCGAAGCTAACCTGCGGAACGCCCTAAAAACAGCAGAATCAATTTCCCCAACGATTCTGTTTATCGACGAGTTGGATAAATCCTTTGCGGGTAGCGGTGGTTCAGGCGATTCTGATGGGGGGACATCAAACAGAATTTTCGGCTCTTTCCTGACTTGGATGCAAGAAAAGAAATCTCCAGTGTTTGTAATGGCAACTGCTAACCGCGTAGAACGCCTACCTGGAGAGTTTTTGAGGAAAGGGCGCTTTGATGAAATTTTCTTTGTGGATCTGCCCACACCTGAAGAACGTCAGGATATCTTTGGTATTCACCTGACTAAACGCCGGGAAGATATTGCTAGATTTGATCTACAACAACTAGCAAAAATGTCAGATGGCTTTTCAGGGGCAGAAATTGAACAAGCGATAGTGGCAGCTATGTATGAAGCCTTTGCCCAAGATCGGGAGTTCACCCAATTAGATATTATTGCTGCATTGAAGTCTACTTTGCCGCTGTCACGAACGATGCAAGAACAGGTCACAGCCTTACGAGACTGGGCCAGACAGCGTGCTAGACCCGCAGCCTCCTCTGTTGCTGAATATCAGCGCATGGAGTTTTAAAAGCTTTCCTCTGCCATGTCAGGGGGGAAAGGTTAGTCATAAGGCTAACAAATAGAAAAAAGCCGTTCCCAAATCATGCGGCTTGGCTGAAAAAGAACCGTTGTCGTTTTTCTCATCAATCTTCTTATTGGAGGAAACCCAAATGTCTCACTTTAGCACTCTGCGTACCAAGATCACCGATGCCGAAATTCTCAAATCTTCTTTGCGCGATTTAGGTATCAGCGTAAAGACTGAAGCTGATGTTCGTGGTTATAACGGTCAGCGTCTCCGTTCCGACATCGTTGCCGTATTGGAAGGCGAGTACGATTTAGGTTGGTCTCGCAACAGTGACGGTTCTTTTGACCTCATTGCTGACCTTTGGGGTGTTGCTAAGAAGCACAACCAGACCGAGTTGATCAACTCCATTAATCAAAAATATGCCGTTAACAAGACTTTGGCTGAAGTAAAACAGCGCGGTCTGCAAAACGCTAACGTTAAGTTAGTCTTGCAGTAACAATTTCTCTAGCGCATTCCCAAAGCGAAACGGGTTAACCTTCTAATAAGCGGTTAGCCCGCTTTTTTTTTGTCTGAATCAGGATATCCAGGATTTGAGGATGTACAGGATTTTGTGATTTGAGTACACATTTTAAATCCAGGACTCTAATACAAAAGGGGAAACTTGCTGAATACGTCGAAAATCATTGTCTGTGGAAACTATAGTTAAATTATAGTGGATGGCGGTAGCCGCTATCCAAAGATCGTTATCTCCAAAGCCTAGAGTTTGGATATTAAATTTTCGCCGTTCTGCTTTTTCTTTAGGACCAAATGTATTAATAAGTTTGCCTTTGAGATCGCCGTAAATGTCTGATATTGATAAATTAATAGGGTAGAGATCAATGCTGTTTAAAAAAGCTTTCACCTGTTGGATATTGGCGGCTGTTTGTTGAGATTTGGCTGCCATGTAAAGTAATTCTCCACGGACAATGACGCTAGTAGCAACGCCGGCTTCGCTGTGGAGTTCTAGCTGTTGGATAAGATTAGTTTCACCAAAGATGATGCGACTACAGTGATTAGTGTCTAAAAGATACATCAGAATTCAGCTTCAGATCGGGTATCATAAACAAGCTGGAGACATTTCTCAAAGTCATCACCTTGCCAAGTTCCAGCAAATTGTAGTAAATCTTTGGCTTTAGATCCGCGTAATATTGGTTCTCCATCTTGTACAGGAATACTGCTTGATTTAATAGCAGAAGCATTTGTTTTGGTTTTGAGATATTCGAGATAGTCGAGGGTTTGTCCCAGAATAGGTTCTGGTGCATTTTCAATTGACGCAATGAGTTTTTCTTTAATGGTGGTCATGGGGGGTACTAGGGAAGTATGGAAATAAAAACTTTCTGGCAGTAAGACGTAGTAACTATTAAAACTCAATTCATACCTAAGTTACTGTTAAAACTGTCAATAGTTCTATTATATTATCTAGATTTACTTCCAATATACTTAAATATGGGTAATTAACAGGATAATATGTCTAATATTCGACTAATGAGACTTAGGCAACAAAGACTACTTTATGAAAATTGACACAGAAGCGATCGCTACGGTAGACAAAGAGATCACTCCTCCAAAACCTCACCCTCTTTAGACTTAAGCAACTTCAGCCTATTTCCTTGTCGAGTCTTCGCAGCAGCTTTAAGCAGCTTCAACTTATAAGCATCCACATCCTTACACCAACCTAACTTATAACCATTGATTACAGTATAATTTTCCTTTAAACATTTTTTCCAGCCAGAAAGACGACTAATACTTTTCCAATTATCCAAAAGTCCTCTATCTTCTTCTTGATAACTTAACTTCACAAACTTCTCATACTGAGGATAATCAGCAGTAACTAAAGCCTCAATTTGATGTAAAATTGGTGGGTCATCTTCCAGATCATAATCTTGATAAGTAACGTGCAAATCTCGCAAATCAATTGTCATCACCTTTGATAAAATTGGATGCGGATTAATATCAAAATCAGGATAAAATAAATAGGAAATCTTCGCTGTTTTCAAATGAAACTTAATCACATTTGCTTCTTCTAACCGTCCAATAGTCCGACTCGCGCAACCTTCATAAAGACGTAATAAAGGATCAACCGCTTGTAATGCAGAAATATGCACCCAAAGAGAATTAGCTAATTTTTTGCCTACTTTACTTTCTAGACAACGTTTAATAATTAATTCTGTATTTCCCAAACTTTTTAACATTAAATCTGCATCTATACAAGCTTGTTTATAACTACTATATAAACCCAGAATATCCTCTTGTACTGCGGGAGCTAATTGTCCTAATCGCGGACGACGGCTAAAATTACATAATGCTAAATATACCATCAAATCTTGACGGCGTTTATCAGCGATCGCTTGCCATTCTTCCGAATCAGTTGCCTGGATAATCACATTAAAGGCTCTGCGTAAACTCCCAAATTCCGCAGCAATTTCCGCTTCTTGAGGCAATTCCCCCTTAATAGGCATTCGTCCCCGTTCCGTCAGAAAATTCATCAACGGCGTTAACAATTCCTGATATTCCTCAAACCGCTGCACACAAAGACGGATTCTCGGAGTAGTCGCCCGGGAACGAAACCGAGAAGCGCGAAATAACTCAGCTTCCGCTTCATCTCGAAACACAAAATAAACCCCCAAAGCCACAGGAATTGCATCCACTCCTAACACTTGATCAATGTAAACTTTTAATTCTTCCTGTTCATAATATTTCTGGAATGTGTTACGATTGGTGATGATGCCATCACCATAAGCAATTACACCCCGCTTAATATCAGATATCAACACTTGAGCGGCTACTAACAGCACCTTTTGCGTCAGTTCCCAGGCTTGTATCAAAGCTTCCCGGCGCTCGCTCTGATGTTCAATCACATTGATCACAAAACCAATATTCACAATATCCGCAGCTATCCGAGGCGTATCTGGCGCATAATAAGGGTCCCAACCACAACTTATATAACCCTGGTCAGCCATGCGGTTAACATCTCCACCATGTCCACAACCATAATCAAAAAAGGTGGCTTCTGGACTAAATAAGCTTGATTCCAATGCTAACCGCACAGGACGGGATAAATCAGGACGAATAATAGCAGCTTTGTGACGCTCTATTTTGGGAACTATATTTGTAGGTATCGGACTATTTTCCCGTTTGATTAAGCGGTGTCCTTGAATTTCCACACCATAAACTTGTAACCGTTGTTCCCAGCCTAACTTAGTCCCAATCCCTTGAGGATGATTAAGTAAACCTAAAGCAACTTGAGCGCGAGTTAAAGCCGCAAATTCTGCATAGAGGGGATATTCTGGAGTCACAAAGGTTTCTTTACGGTGAAGAATGGGGGGATTTTCCGAGTTGCTGTAATCCCGATAACCAACTTCTAGAGTTTCTAAATCAACCTGAATACTAACTTGTAAAGTCGGATGGGCATCAGTATCAAAATTAGGATAAAATAGATAAGAAATTTTTGGTTTATTAGTGCTAAATTTAACTAAGGTTGCCGATTGAACTTTAGGTAAAGCACTAGTTTGACTTCGCTTAGTACAAGTCCGGGCGTGGCTTTCATATTCCTGAAGCCAAGGATCAAGAGTATGTAATGCTAAAATATGAATGTAAAAAGCATCAGGTAACATTTTGCCAACAGAATTGTTTTGGCAATATTGAATGATGTTACTCAAATCAAGAGAATGAAATGTTGAGAGATTTTCCTCAACTGTATTTTTTATGTTATCAGGTTGAACCATTACTTTGTCATCTTGTAAAAATATAGATAACCTGGTTACATTTACTTTAATATAAAAAATCTCAAATTGGAAGTTAATAAACTTGAGGAGAAAGGTAAAAAACATCTCAAACCCCTACTCCTCACTTTTGTCTGTGTCCTAGAGTAGTTGGTTATTGTCTTGATAAATTTCAGTCAAAAGAGTGAAAGGCTTAACGAAAGCAGCAATAACCAATATTTTTACCAATTACCCA
The DNA here is from genome assembly GCA_017355425.1 of Dolichospermum sp. DET69. Lineage (NCBI taxonomy): Bacteria > Bacillati > Cyanobacteriota > Cyanophyceae > Nostocales > Aphanizomenonaceae > Dolichospermum > Dolichospermum sp. DET69. The sequence goes on along the minus strand of CP070233.1, from coordinate 3,646,514 downwards.
TTACACAATTTTCTAACTGTTTGTAATAAGCTTTATGGAGATGAAGTAAATTTTTGTTAATTTATATAACTTGACATTTCTTCATTTTTAGCAAGATATTTATTCACTTGTTAAATTTTTAATAATAGTTATATCTTGTTATATATTTATGCAGTCAATCAATATTAAAATTGTGTAATCTGAGAAATAACTAAATTAATGATTAACATAGAGGTCTAATGACTCCCACAATCATGCGTCAGTTTTGGTCTATAGTTGAAGCCACTCACACAGTAACACTCTTACAGCTTGATGATGCTAGTTTGGTACAGTGGTTACTCAAACAAATCACTAATCAAGCTTTCTTAGATGCCCATGAAATTAATTTTCTTTGTGACTACATTCAATCTCGGCTGAGTCTGATTCGTGATTTAGCTTATGAACGCCAACAATCATAGTTGGTATCTATTTTATTTATGTAATTTTTGGTGTTAAATAACCTTCCACTAAGCAATCAGAACCGACAACACGCCAAGTTACCCGCTCCAAAGATAAGGCTTGAGTCATATTAGTTAAACCTAAGTCTCCCACAGGTGTAGGAGCATAATCGCCACCAATAATTTTAGGCGCGATAAATGCCATAATTTTTTGAACTGCGCCTTGAGCGATCGCACTAGCTGCTAAAATACCACCACATTCCCATAGCACGCTACAAAAACCCCGCTTATATAAATGACCCATAACTGCTTCTGGTGTGAGTGAATTAAATACCACCACTTCCACCCCTTTCTGCCGCAGCATTTTTTGAAAAGTCTCTGAACTCCCAACTTCCGTTACAACCAAAGTAGGAGCTTCCTGAATATCCCATAGGCGAGCTTGTTCTGGTAAATTCAGACTACGACTCATCACCACTCGCAGGGGATTATGAGCCTCCACTTGATGGCTAGTTAAATAAGGATTATCTTGTCTAACCGTGTTCCCACCAACAATTACAGCATCACAAGCAGCTCGCAATTGATGAACCTCAGTGCGAGCATCTTGATTTGTTACCCAAGCACTATGACCAGCGGTAGTGGCGATTTTGCCATCTAAGGTCATAGCATATTTCAAAATCCCTAAAGGTCGTTGATAGAGAATACGATGAATAAAACCTTCATTTAATCGCCGACAAGCCGATTCCTCTACTCCAACTATCACCTCTATACCAGCAGCCCGGAGCCGCGCAATCCCACCACCAGCAACCAAGGGATTAGGATCAACCATCCCCACTACCACCTTAGATACACCAGCATTAATCAACCCTTCAGAACAGGGAGGAGTGCGTCCATAGTGGTTACAAGGTTCAAGACTCACATAAATAGTGCTTCCTCGCGCCCGTTCTCCTGCTGCTCTGAGGGCAAAAACTTCGGCGTGAGGTTCACCAGCACGGGGATGAAACCCTTCCCCCACAATCTTTCCATCTTGAACAACCACCGCCCCCACCAGGGGATTTGGTGAAGTCCGTCCCAAGGCAGTGCGAGCTAATTCCACACACCGCAGCATCATCTGAGAGTCAAAGTTATTACAGACCATTTCTTTGACTACAAATTGATTGTTTTGGGGTAAAGATACAGATGTTGGAGAGACTCCGGAAAAATTATCCATTTGACTCACGAATTACGAATTAATTTCATCTGCTGCCACCAGCGATTAAGAGGATAATAAACCACAGGCGCCCATAAACTACTCAGAATTGCCGAGGCTAAGGTAGCACGCTGGTAATATGTCCAAATACTGGCTGCATGACGATTTCCTGTTAAAGATAACTGCACAGCAAAAATAGTATCTGCGACCACAGCCATGCCAAATACAATTAAAGCAATAGAAATAAAGTCTTCTTGAATAAACCGCTGCTTTTGAATCAGAGCAGTTAACATTCCGACTATTCCCAAACCCAAGGCATGAGTTGGATCTGGTGATGTCATTGCGTCTTGCAATAGCCCTAAAATTATTCCCGATAGCATAGCAGAAAATACGGAGCGATTGACACTCCAAGCCACTACCCAAATGAGTAGCCAGTTAGGGCCTATGCCTAATAATTCCATTCCGGGAAACCGAGTTGGCAACATTAGTAAACATAGCATTACAGTTAAAAATGTTACCGCAGAATCCATAAATTGATGCCACCAAGGATGCCAAAGAGCTAATGGCGGAATTAAAAAAAAGGATTTTCGGGCAGAGGAAGCTGCTTTTTTAGCTCTGTTCCCAGGAAATCCAGGTATCTTCATATTTTGATAAATGATTAGTGATTGGTTATTATCTGCTGAAGCTGCTCTAAAAAACTTACTCAAAACTAAATAAAATAAAGAATATTCAATGGACTATCATCGCTTAATTTTAATCCTTGTGGAGCAAGTCTGACTAAATCTAATTTTTTGTAGCTGATAACCAAGGGCTAGGAAAAAATTTTTTTCTTAGTGTTATATGTCACTTTTACCTGAAATTAGGAGGTTTTGTCGAATAATTGCCAAAAATTTTGCCAAAAAATACAAACAAATGGCCAAATTTTTGCCAATATAGAAATATTATTTTGTAAAAATTCACTTGGCAAAAATGAGCATGAGTGAGAAAACCATAGAAAATTACGGGAAAAGTTTTCTCGTTCTAATTTTGCCGATATCGTTTGTGATTGTTTTCTTGGTGAATACCTGGAAAGTCTTACTGCTAATCTTAGGGCTGCTGATGGTTTTCAATCTTTGGCAGCAATATAGATGGGAAAAGTGGTGCAACCAAGTTAACCCGCTTTTTTATGACTTGATTCGGGAAAACCAGGGAAAAATTACACCAATGGATTTGGCAATCAAGGGTAATTTTTCGGGACAGGTGGCAAAACGCTATTTAGATGGTAAGGCTCAGGAATTTGGTGCTAGTGTACTAGGTTCTGAAAATGAGGAACAATCGTACTACTTTATTAATGCCAGTATTCTCGGCGATATTCTTGATAGTAGTGAATTGCTAGAAAAACTTCCGGCTCAACCAGTTACTAAAATTGCCCGTTCGTTTTTAGCTCCACCTCCAGTAATACTCCAGGAGGAGGAAGCGCAACCTAAATTTGAATCGGAATCGGAATCCTTACCTGCCCCTACCCATGAGGAAGTTAAAAAACCTCTAGAAGAACAGTTAGTTTTTGGTTCGCTGATTCAATCTGAATTAGCCAAACGGCTAAATGTCTATTCCAGTACGGTTTACAAACGACGCAATGACCCAGATTTTGCCGATTGGTGTCGTAGCCGTGATCCTGATGGTATCGCTTGGTCTTATTCTCGTAAGTCTAAGGAGTTTTTCCCCATTGAGGAGTAGGGAATAGGGAATAGTTTTAGCACTGACTACTGGGCGCAGTCCCTGCGCCCCTACGGACTAATCCCAATCGCTTGACTGATGGATGTTAAGCCGTTTTCTTCGAGTTTAGTTAATAAACCGGCAAGAATACGGCGTACCATCATTGGTCCTTCATATATCCAGCCTGTATAAGTTTGAACCAGACAAGCCCCGGCTGTGATTTTTTCCCAAGCATCTTCAGCGGTAAATATACCACCTACACCAATAATGGGCATTTGCCCTTGGGTTTGTTGGTAAATGTAGCGAATTATTTCCGTAGAGCGATCGCGCACTGGTTTTCCGCTAATTCCTCCCGCTTCTTCTTGGGGGGATTTACCAGTTTTTTCAATGATTTGGGTTTTGAGTCCTTCTCGGCTGATGGTGGTATTGGTAGCAATTAGACCGGCAATTTGGTAGGTTTTAGCCAGATTAATAATGTCAGATATTGCTTCCCATTCTAAATCCGGGGCTATCTTCACAAATATGGGTTTCTGTGCGATGTTTTCCTGCTGTAGCATATCTAAGATTTGACTGAGCATGGTAGCATCCTGGAGCGATCGCAATCCCGGTGTATTGGGAGAGGAAACATTAACTACAAAATAATCACCCAAATCCTTCAGTAATCGAAAACTCTCTAGATAATCCTGGGCTGCTAATTCCAAAGGTGTTATCTTGGATTTACCTAAGTTTATTCCTATCGGTATTGGGATTGGGTGAATCAAATGTTGTTTTGCCGCTGTTAATCTTGCGGCCATTGCGACTGCACCAGAATTATTAAAACCCATCCGGTTAAGTGCCGCTTGATCTAAAGGTAAACGAAATAACCGAGGGGGGGGATTTCCCGGTTGGGGGTGATAAGTAACAGTACCCAATTCAGCAAAACCAAACCCAAAATTATGCCACAAACTAGCGCCAACACCGTCTTTGTCAAATCCAGCCGCTAAACCCAAGGGATTGGGAAATTTCATTCCCAGTATAGTTTGTTCTAGTCGTGGGTTCTGGAGAGATAAAGATTGGTAAAGGAGATGATTTAAACAATTATTAGCCGGATAATAGCTGGTTTTTGCCAACCAATTAAGACTACTAATAGTTTGTTTGTGTAACCACTCTGGGTCTGTTTTCACCAGAGTAAATAAAAAATGACCAACTAATGCTTTATAAATATCCAATTTAGGTTAGGAGTAAAGAATAGGACATCAAATCTTCAGGCATCTATTGACATTTCCCGACAATAGGTTCATAATACTATATATGTATACGAGAGTTTTGTAGTTAATTTAAAGTCAATAAATATTTTGAGTAACTGTAATGGTTCCGAATAGACTTGAATGGCTACAAAGAAAATAAACCTTTCCTTAGAAAACTTGGTAGTTCTAGAGAAAATTTGGGTATTGAACTCGTTGATAGACAATCAAGAGCCTTAGAATTATGTTCTGTGGGCAATGTGGGATACCACCTTCACTAACTCAGTTGGTGATGTTATACTGGATATTCACGATATCTCAGATGTCGGGGAATGTCTCGGTTAAAAGTATCAGTCAATTAAATTAGGGAATTTCAGAAAATAATAGGACTTACGCACAAGTCACAAACCAAAGAGAATTTCAGAGATATTTTGCGCCATCTCCGGTCAAGGGTGGAGACGTTCCATGGAACGTCTCTACAAGGGTTTCAGGTTACGCACATTAAATATTCACCTGATGTCTATTAGCTAAACTGTGACAAAATTAGCTAATGCTAAAGTCCCCGTTAAGCCCGTCACCTCAATAATAGCATCAGTAGCAGCACTAAATCCTGCTGTTCCATCATTAATAGCGACAAAACTACGGATATTAGCACCAGTACCAAAGGTAAATTGAGCAGCAGAGTTAGCTACAAAAGCAGTATTGGTTAACTTAGCTGCAATTTCCGTTGTATTCAGTGTTGCCACAGATCCCACATTGGAAAATACGCTGCGGGCAGTGGAAACAAGGAATAAATCATTATTAGCAGTAGCATTGAAGTCTGTAATCACATCAAAACTACTGAAGACAGAATCGGCTAAATTACGGTAATCAAAACGGTCTATTCCCAGTCCTCCGGTTAGAGTATCTTTTCCTCTACCGCCAGTTATGGTGTTATTACCAGTATTACCAGTAATGACGTTATTACCTGCATTACCAGTACCGTTAATTGCGGTTGTTCCCGTTAAAGTCAGGTTTTCGATGTTTGTCAAGGTCGCAATACTCCAGGTGATACTAGATTGAATTGTATCTGTACCTGCGTTGGCATTTTCGGTAATGGTGTCAGTGGTGGTATCAACAATATAAATGTCATCACCCGCACCACCAATCAAGGTATCTATACCTAATCCACCATCTAGAGTGTTATTACCAGTATTACCAGTAATGACGTTATTACCTGCATTACCAGTACCGTTAATTGCGGTTGTTCCCGTTAAAGTCAGGTTTTCGATGTTTGTCAAAGTGGCAATACTCAAGGTGATACTGGATTGAATTGTATCTGTACCTTCGTTGGCATTTTCGGTAATCGTGTCAGTGCTGGTATCAACAATATAAATGTCATCACCCGCACCACCAATCAAGGTATCTGTACCTAATCCACCATCTAGGATGTTATTACCAGTATTACCAGTAATGACGTTATTACCTGCATTGCCAGTACCGTTAATTGCGGTTGTTCCCGTTAAAGTCAGGTTTTCGATGTTTGTCAACATGTCAGTACCAAACATGGTGGGAATACTAGGAATACTAAAGGTGATACTAGACTGAATTGTATCTGTACCTTCGTTGGCATTTTCGTAAATGGAATCACTAATATTGTCAACAATGTAAGTATCATTACCTGCACCGCCAGACAAATAATCACTTCCAGTCCCACCATCTAATGTATCGTTACCACCGTATCCATACAGGGAGTTATTACCACTGTTACCTGTAATAACGTTATTCAATTCATTGCCATACCCACTTATACCATTCGTACCAGTGAGGGTGAGGTTTTCTAGGTTAGCTCCTAATGTGTAACTGTAACTAACAAAAGGGTTTGTACCAGAAGAATACTGGACAGTATCAGTTCCTTCATTGGCATTTTCAGTAACAGTAGCATTACCATACGTATACATATTACTACCTGTTACAATATAAGTATCGTCACCCGCGCCTCCAATCAAAATATCTGTACCTAATCCACCATTTATTGAGTCGTTACCACCGTATGTACCTAATCCACCATCTAATGTATCGTTACCACCGTATCCATACAGGGAGTTATTACCACTGTTACCTGTAATAACGTTATTCAATTCATTGCCATACCCACTTATACCATTCGTACCAGTAAGGGTGAGGTTTTCTAGGTTAGCTCCTAATGTGTAACTACCTAAAGCAAAAGGGCTTGTACCAGAAGAATACTGGACAGTATCAGTTCCTTCATTGGCATTTTCAGTAATATTAACGCCAATAAAAGAATTACCACTTACAATGTAAGTATCGTCACCCGCGCCTCCAAGTAAGGTATCATAACCTCCTGCTCCACCATCAATAATATTATTGCCGCTGTTGCCCCGGATAGTGTTACTGTTAATGTTGCCAGTGCCGTTAATATTCCCAGTTCCGGTCAAGGTCAGGTTTTCTACACCTGCGGGTAGAGTAGTAGTAGCACTAGATTGTAAAGTGTCACTAATAGTTACTATGCCTATATTTTGCCCTGGTATCAACACAGCACCCGTAGGATTGGAAAGTGTGACGCTAAAGGTTTTATCAGGTTCTGAATAGTTATCATCCAAAATGGGGACGTTAATAGTCTTTGTGGTTTCCCCAGCGTTAAAGGTCAGTGCACCTGTAGTGGTAGTGTAGTCAGAACCCGGAGAAGCAGTGTAGCCTCCTGAATAGGAGTAGCCAGTGGCATATTGGACAGTTACAGTAGTTGTACTGGACGCAGAAAGGGTGACGGTTAAAACCGCATTTTGTGGGGAGGTTTGCCCTTCTATTACTGTGACACTATTGATACTTAGACCAGGCTTTGTTGAAGGTTGGGTAATGTATAAGTCATTGTTTTGTATTGACAGAACATTATTGCCAACAATGGTTAAGTTAGGTGAGTAATAAGGTGAGTAATAATAATAACCACCACTCGTGGTAATTTGGGTGGTTGTTGTGCCATCGTAAAGAAAGATATCACGATTACTGCTATTATTACTATTACTAGTGCCTACCCATGCCACCTTGTTATTGGCAACCGTAAAATTGCTGTCAGAATAAGGAGAATCGTCATAAAAAGGGAAGGAATTACTTAGTGTTACCGTTGAAGTTCCATTGTAGAGTTTCAATGTGGAACTAGAACTAGAATAATAACTATTACTATTTGTTGTTCTATCTACCCAAACAACCCAGTTACCATCAATCTTAAAGTCTTCTTGTGACGACAACTGACTGGCTAGTTGGGTTGTGGTGTTAGTAGTACCATTGTAAAGCTGAAGAGAATAATTTGTGCCATCATATTTAGAGTAGACAACCTTATCTCCAGAAACTAGTGGATTATAAACCTCAATGTTATTGGTAATTTGGGTAGTAGTTGTGCCATTGTAGTAAAACAAGTTTTCTGCCGTACCATTCCAGTTAAACCAAGCCACCTTATTATCATTATCAGAAATAACAGGACTATAATCGTCGGTGGTGTTGTTTGTGAGTTGGGTTGTAGTAGTTCCGTTGTTCAGATAAATTTCGTAGTCATTACCATCCCAACCAACCCAGACAGCATTACTACCTGATAGTTTTAAACCCCTTTCGTCTGTGTCGTTATTGGTAAGTTGAGTTGTGGTTGTGCCGTTATTGCGGAATATTTCCACATCCGTGCCATCATTAGCATACCAGAGGACAGTATTACCAGCAATCTGAGGTGCGTAGTCGTTAATTGTGTTATTGGTCAGTTTGGTTGTTGTGCCACCACTGTAACGATAAATCTCTGTGTCACTACCATCTTTTTTGGTATAAACAACTGTATTACCAGAAATATTGTAATTGCCATTGGAAATATTGTAATTGCCGGGTGTATCAATATCATAGGCACTATTGGCAATTGGTAATGTTGTTGTGCCGTTGTAGAGGTTAAGAACAGAATTTGCTCCCTTGCGAGCTACCCAAACGTAATTACTACCGGAAGATTTAACAGAAGCACTTCCCAAAGAAACACTTCCCAAAATAGCTAACTTAACTGTCTCATAGACGGTAATCCCCGCTTCTTCAATGGCAATATTTTGGCCATTTAGGGTAATAGTCCGATGATCATTTTCATTTTGGATACGATTTATTTCCGTAGCACTTACAGGTACACCACGCACTAAAGCAGAGAAATATTCACCTTCATCTCCTCTGGTGTCTGTGAGGTTGATTTGAGCGTCTAAATAATGCCCAATTTCTTCTAAAAGAATAGCCTGAATTTGATTTACAGTGGCAGTATTGAGAAAACTATCAGACAGATAAATCTTATTCTGAGTTGCAGCATAGCCTGCTCTTGCAGTCCCTAGCACTGTACCACTAACGACTTCAATATTTGGTAAAGCACTGAATTTTTTTGATTGCCACTGAGCAAGAATAGACTCTGCTTTTAAGCGATTGTAACTAGACCCGAAAGCTGTCCCTAATATTGTCCAGAAATTGTGAGAACGAGCATATTCAAATAAAGTATCATAAACGGAAGGAATGGCTGTATTCAGAAGATTATTGATGTAATTCTGATTTTGAGTCATTTTTTTCGCCTTTTAAGTTAAAAAACAGTAAAATTGTCAGATTTTAAGACTTAAACACTATCGAGGCTGAAACCTGTAGTTTATTGTGACTGAGCTTGTTGAAGTACAGACCGCAAAAAAGCTTTAGTTCCCAGAATAGGCTTAGACTAGAACTATTTCAGAATATAACATATAAATAGTTTATACAAGATAAAAAAAGCTACAGGACTAATAATGTAAGTTGCTAGTATGGCTATCGCTACGCAAGCTACAGGTATACTGTCAGAATCAGGTGGTTATCGAGCGATAGCCTGCGTGGCGTAGCCATAGTCGAGATAATATCTATGATTAAAGGATGAAAACAGGGATTTTATCACCAATTACCAATTACCAATTACCTTGATTATTATGGAGCGTGTTCGTTCTAAATCTGATTTACCTGAAAAAATCTGTGTAGTCTGTCAACGTCCATTTAGTTGGCGAAAAAAATGGCAAGATTGTTGGGATGAGGTGAAATATTGTTCAGAACGTTGCCGTCGTCGTCGTTCTCAGGCTAAAAATGAGAGTTAGACCAACCAATAAATATATGGGCGCAGGCCCTGCGCCCCTACGAAGAAAATAAATGATTTTACAAATGCAACCTAAATTAATTATTCATGGAGGGGCTGGTAGTTCTCTCCAAGGTAAGGGGGGATTAATCGCAGTCCGCAATTCTCTTTCTCAGATTGTTGAAGAAGTTTATGCTCTCTTGCTTACGGGTGCAACTGCCGCTGAAGCTATAGTTCGGGGTTGTCAAATGCTCGAAGATGAACCACGCTTTAATGCCGGTACTGGTTCTGTGCTTCAATCAGATGGACAAATCCGCATGAGTGCTTCCATGATGGATGGCACAACTGGGCGCTTTAGTGGTGTAATTAATGTGTCACGGGTGAAAAACCCCATTGAAATGGCGCTGTTTTTACAAGATTCCGATGATCGGGTTTTGTCTGATTATGGTGCGGCTGAGTTGGCGCGGGAGTTGCAGCTTCCTAGTTACAATGGTTTAACAGATTTGCGCTTGCAAGAGTGGACCCTAGAACGCCAGGGGAACTTTAAAAGAACAATGGCTGGGGTAGTAGCAGAACCAGAAATGGCAGAAAGTGCGGGCAGGGGAACTATTGGTGTCGTGGCTTTAGATAGCTATGGTAAATTAGCGGCAGGTACTTCCACCGGGGGTAAAGGCTTTGAACGCATTGGGCGAGTCAGTGATTCGGCGATGCCAGCGGGTAATTATGCAACTAGTCATGCAGCAGTTAGTTGTACGGGCATTGGGGAAGATATTATTGATGAGTGTTTAGCCGCTAAGGTTGTGGTGCGCGTTACTGATGGAATGTCACTACAGGAGGCTATGCAGCGATCATTTACGGAAGCTAAGAGAAATAATCGGGATTTTGGAGCGATCGCTCTTGATGCCACTGGTGCGATATCCTATGGTAAAACCTGCGAAGTATTACTGGCTGCTTACCATAATGGCGAAAACATTGGTGATACTTTGGAATGGAATGATCAAGAATTGATTGGTCAGTAGTCAGTTGTCAGTTGTCAGTTGTCAGTTGTCAGTGGGAAGAGTAAAGATAAATATTTTCCTTATTTTCCCATTTATTCTTTTTTGTGCTTTTGTGGTAAAAAAATGAATCTCCCAGTAACACAATCTTGGCACGATGTTCGCGCAGCATTAAAAGCAATTTGGGGATATGACGATTTTCGTCCTCCTCAAAAAGAAATTGTTAACTGTTTAATATCACAAGAAGATGCCCTAATTATTATGCCCACAGGTGGGGGGAAGTCAATTTGTTTTCAACTTCCTGCCCTACTACAAACAGGATTGACTTTAATAGTTTCTCCTTTGGTGGCACTAATGGAAAACCAAGTTGAGGAATTACGTCAACTATCACAAAAAGCTGCACTTTTACACAGTGAATTAACTCCATTTCAACGCCAAGCAACTTTGCAAGCTTTGGAAAAACAGCAATTAAGATTATTATATTTATCACCAGAAACTTTACTAAGTCCAGCAGTGTGGAAAAGGTTATGTGATCCCCAACTACAAATTAATGGTTTGATTCTGGATGAAGCCCATTGTTTAGTGCAGTGGGGTGATAGTTTTCGTCCAGCTTATCGGCGATTGGGGGCTGTGCGTGAAGCGTTACTAAAATCAAAACCACCAGGAACAAAAATTAGTATAGCAGCTTTTACGGCAACGGCTGATCCTTTAGCCCAAAAGATTATTTCTACAGTTTTAAAATTACACAAACCTGAGATTTTTCGGATTAATCCCTACCGGGAAAATTTAAATCCTCTTGTCCGCATTGCTTGGACTCCTAAAGGGAGAAAACAACAATTATTAAAGTTTATTCAAGAACGACCAAATCAAGTTGGTTTAATTTATGTACGGACTCGAAGAGATAGTGAAAATTTAGCTCAGTGGTTGACAGAAATAGGACATCAAACTAATAGTTATCATGCTGGATTGAGTCCAGAAGAACGTCGGAATATTGAAGCTAATTGGTTGAGTGGAAAAGTCCAGTTTGTGGTATGTACTTGTGCTTTTGGACTGGGAATAAATAAACCAGATGTCCGCTGGGTTATCCATTTTCATGCACCACATTTATTATCTGAATATGTGCAAGAAATAGGACGAGCAGGAAGAGATGGTAAACCTGCTGATGTGCTAACTTTGGTAAGTGAACCAACGGGGTTATTAGATTCTGAGGATAAGCAAAGACAGCATTTCTTTGCAGAACAAATGAGAGGACAACAGCAAAAAGCCCAACAATTAGCCACAAAATTACCACCCCAGGGGGAAGTAAATGCTGTAATTAAAGAATTTCCCATTGCTGCTGTGGCACTTTCTCTTCTCCATAGTAATGGACAACTAGAATGGCTTGATCCTTTCCATTATGCTATTTCTTCAAAGTCAGGAAATCCACCAGAAACGCAATTACAATCTGCTAAACAAATGAGTGAATATCTCACTACTAAAAAGTGTCGTTGGCAGTTTTTATTAAATGCCTTTGGGTTTGAAACACCTACTGCTAATTGGCGTTGTGGACATTGTGATAATTGCGGCAAGTAATTATTTGGGTAAATTATAGTGTTTTTCATAAAACGATACAACCAATATGGCGCAGTAGATCAGGAAGATTTCTAGTAAACTAACTTATGCAGCATTAATAAACTTAAAGTGGAAGCACAACCAAGAGAAATACAAAATTACATTACATCAAATAGAAAAACCCCATTTGCAGAATGGCTTGATGATCTCAAAGATCTGCAAGCTATTATTAAAATAGAAAAGAGAATCAAACGAGTGAAGTTAGGTAATTTAGGAAACTACCGCACAGTTGGGGAAGGAGTCTGTGAAATAAAAATTGACTATGGACCAGGATACAGGATCTATTTTGGACAAATCGGGTCAAAAATAATACTTTTGCTTTGTGGTGGAGATAAAAGCACCCAAGAACAAGATATATTGACAGCTAAAGAATATTGGAGAGATTATGACAACAGAAGTAAAAATATCACCAAGTAGCAGTTACCAAGATTATCTTATTTCCTCTCTTCAAAATGAAGAACACGCTAAAGCTTATTTAGCAGCTTTTTTAGCATTAGATGAAGAAGGACGCGAACCAGAAGTATTGCGTGCTGGTTTAAAAGATATTATTGATGCCAGAATATTGGGTAATAATCTTTCGGAAATAGCCAAAGAAAGCTATCAAGAACTTGATAAATTGTTATCAGAAAATGCAGGAAATGAAATTTATACTTTAATTGAATTTTTAGATGCTTTAGGTTATCGTATTGCTTTAGTACCTAAAGAAGAAATACCCCAACAATAGAAATCCCCGACTTCTTTTTTCATCTCATCAAAAAATCATTAATTGATGATAGAATTCAGAGATATGAAAAAATTAAAAAAAGAAGAGTAAAGAATCTAACTCTAACAATTTTTAATTTTTAATTCTCAATTTTTAATTCTTCGTTGATTCTTCTTGGCTACAATATTTATTTAATTGCACTCCTAAAGCATCTGATTCTTTTCCAGCAGTTTTAGCTGCGGTTGTCAGTGCAGAATCAATTTCTTTTCTGGCTTTTTCAATTTTTGCTCTACCATCTGATGATGCCTCTGCTTTTTTAGTTTCCCCAAGTGCTTGAGAAGCTTTGGCTATGGCTTCACTCAGATGATCAAAGATTTTGATAAATTTGGCTTCAAATTCTTCCAGTTTGGGGTCTTTTAAATTTAATTGCTGAATAGACTTAGTGACATTTTTTAAGTCTTTGGATAATTGCAAGCTGGTTGATACCTGCTGACCTTTTTTTATATCAATCAATGATGTACCTTGATTGACAACTGTAACTAATCGCTGACATTGGGTGGTTTTAGTCTCGCTGCAACTAGTAATTAACAATGCAATGCTCAGGCTAACAGGAGCAATAACTGAATAACGGGAAAATAACATTAACATCCCAAAAGCATTAAAATCCCCTAAATATTAAGCCAGATAATCATTAATTCGCAATTACGAATTTCTGTGTTGAGCAGTTTACCAATCTACTGGCAACCCTAATGTATCTAAGGTTTTGCCATCTTGCAACAGTGTTTGGATGTCGCTGTCTATTTGAATTTTACCAGTAGAGAGGACTAAAGCCCGTTGGGTAACTCTTCCTAGCCAATGGAGATCATGGGAAGCTATTAGCATCACTTGGACAGGTAATTTTAATAATACTTGGGCTAAATGTCTTCGCCATGCTGGGTCAAGTCCGTTGGTGGGTTCGTCTAAGATGAGAATTGCCGGATCTAGGGCTAAAATTGCGGCTAAGGCGGCTAAACGTCTTTGTCCTCCAGAAAGTTCATGGGCAGAACGATGGGCGTAGGCTTCGAGTCCAAAGTCGGCTAATAATTGATGAGCTTTATCTTTAGCCGCGATGGGTGACACACCATAGTTAAGGGGTCCGAAGGTGACATCTTCCAGGATTGTCGGCATAAATAATTGGTCATTAGCATCTTGAAAACTAAAACCAATTTGTCGCCTAATTTGCGGCAAGGTGTTTGGTAATATCTCTATACCGTTAATCCAGATTTTGCCACTTTGGGGATGTTTTAAGCCAATGAGGTTTTCTAGTAAGGTACTTTTACCTGAACCTGTAGCACCCATTAAGGCCACGCGATCGCCTGTTTGTAAGCTAAAAGAAATTTCTTGGAATACGGGTTGCTGGCGTTCATAGGCATACACCAGATTTTGGACTTCAACGACAGCAGTATGTGGTTGAGAGATGGACATTTGGGGATCAGAAGTTAATGATGTCAAGATTCACCACTCAAATAACAATAAAATAAGAACTTAGGGTTAAACAAGTCGCTGTCACCCCAGCTACTAACAGGATAAAACGTTCTTTCGGTTTGAGGGGGGAATCTATGGGTAATTGTCCGTTATATCCACGAGTTACCATTGCCCCATAAACTCTTTCGGCTCTGTCTAATGTGCGGAGAAATAAAGCCCCAATCATAGAAGCACTGGCATAGCGTAGCCATCCTCCTGTACCATTTAAACCTCTTAATTGGGCGCTGCGCTGCATTCGAGTTACTTCTGAGAGTAATATTTCTAAATATTGCCCAGCTAAAATCAAGTTTTCCTTTAATGGTGCGGGTACTGGTAAGCTTTTGAGAGCAATGCCGAAACTATGAGGGGGTAGGGTTAATAAAAAACTATTCATCGTAATTAAACAAATTAGCGATCGCACCAGCAAAAAACTAGCACGCTCCCATCCCAAGGGTAAAGCCACCAAGGATAGAAAAATTAATTCTGTCCCCAATAATCCGCCTAATTTGCGAATGGGTACTTGTAATATGCAAACCCACAAAAGAGCGATCGCCCCATATACAAGCAAATTAGACCAAGCATAATGTTTGAGAAAAGCCGCCCCAATTACAATAATTAGGGATAATTGCAAGCGTAATGGCAAGGAAATTTTAAGCATTCTTCGGTTTAATAACTTTGGCAATTCCAAAAGCTACAGCAAAACACGATGTAGCACCGACTAAACCGGCAATACTAGTCCCAATTTTACCTAAACCCTGAATACTGTAATCAGCTAAAGGTGTGGGGACAATGACGCGCACTTTTGCCCCTAAATCAATAAATCCCAAGTTTTCCGCCACTTTTTCTAAGCCATCTGGCCAAGCGGAAGCAAAAAGAGACAACACACCCGAAATTAGGAAAATACTGACAACGGGAACTAACCAGCCTCTAACTTTGTGTTCTTCACCTGGTAATAAATCGGGACGGGCTGTGGTTAGGTAGGTTAATACACCCCCAGTAATTGCCCCTTCCCCAACACCAATCAAAATATGGACTCCTGCCATGGTGGGTAAAACTATGTTGGCTGGTGCTGTTCCCGAAAGGGCTAATTCAATGGCACAAGCTATGGCGGCAACAACTACACTGACTCCGGCTGCTATGCCTGCTGCTAGGGGTAAACGCCCTTGAGAACCACCAAATAGTCGTTGTAAGGTTTGGGTTAATCCCCACGCAACCCACACGCCGATTACTCCCATGTTTAAAATATTTGCACCCAAGGCAGTGATTCCACCATCAGCAAAGAGGACGGCTTGAATAATTAAAACTGTGGCGATACATAACATTCCCGCCCAAGGACTACCCAAAATAATCGCGGCTAAAGCCCCTCCTAATAAGTGGCCGCTAGTTCCTCCCGCTACGGGAAAATTAATCATTTGGGCGGCGAAAATAAAGGCGGTGGTTAAGCCGAGAATGGGGGCGCGACGAATCCCAAAAGCTGTTTGCGATCGCTCAAAAGCCACGAATAAAGCGGCTGCGCTGGCTAAACTGGTGGCTGCTGCTACTGGAACTGAAATAAATCCATCGGGTATGTGCATGAGGCTGTGTATTTTTTGAATGTGTTTTTTGCAGACTAATCGTAAGTAATATAACGACTAACAAAATTAATAGCAAACTAAAATTTATCTCTTCTGACAATACCCTATTGGTAGATGTTTGGGAATTTTATTTAGGATGTTTTTGTAATTTAAAATACATCAAATCATATATTGTTTTTTTAAATCATTAAAATTTATAAATCTTTATGATATATTCTCATGTTTATATTACAGTCCGGCGTAAGTTAATGAACCATTCCGAATCTGACAAAAAGCTTATGTTGTATTTATTCTAAATTCTAAATTCCGCTTTTGCTTCAATCATCTAAGCGTAAGAGTTTCCGGTAAAAAGCTTTAGAAAAATCGGCGATTTTATTGCGCTTATAGTTTTCCATTAGTTCAATTAAAAAACTAATAAATTCAAAACTTGGCATCTTGACTTCATAAGTTAGTTCAGATTTAGAATCAAACTGCATCTGGCAAATGGTTAAATCTGAGGGTAAGGTGGCATCATTCCAGGAAGCAACGAAGGAAATATTATCACTACCCTCAATTTTGCGGTGTCCCTCTAACTGACATTTTTTATAAAGGGTGATGGCATAGGGTAACAAATTTCGTTTACCACCCGGAATATATGGTAAATAGACGATAGATTGTTGTTGACTTGCAGGTTGGAGTTTATCAAAAGATGTACTATCCGTCATTGTTGTAGATTCCTTAAATTAAGTGATAAATTGCGATTATATCGTTTTTCAGAAAAGGATGTTTGATAGCGAAGCATGGCGTAGCCATAAAGTGATATCAGGTATGATTATTTACCCCCTTAGTTACGGTGTACACACATCTTGGGTATAAACTCAAAATCCTGGGAGATCCTCCTAAATCCTCCTTAAAAAGGAGGACTTTGAGAGGTTTTAGTCCCCCTTTTTAAGGCTACGGTGTACACACATCTCTAGACAGGATGCTAAACGTTATCCGATCCCCCTAAATCCCCCTTAAAAAGGGGGACTTTGAAGAATTTAGCCCCCCTTTTTAAGGCTACGGTGTACACACATCTCTAGACAGGATGCTGAACGTTATCCGATCCCCCTAAATCCCCCTTAAAAAGGGGGACTTTGAAGAATTTAGCCCCCCTTTTTAAGGCTACGGTGTACACACATCTCTAGACAGGATGCTGAACGTGATCCGATCCCCCTAAATCCCCCTTAAAAAGGGGGACTTTGAAGAATTTAGCCCCCCTTTTTAAGGGGGGTTGGGGGGATCTAAACGTTGTGGGGCAACTCTAGAAGACTTGTGTGTACACCGTAGCCCCTTAGAAAGGGGGGTTGGGGGGATCTAAACGTTGTGGGGCAACTCTAGAAGACTTGTGTGTACACCGTAGCCCCTTAGAAAGGGGAGAGTTAGGGAGGGGTAAAACAACATTTAATACACCATGAGGGACTTGTTCATTCATCCTCTACAGCATGAGCTTTTCAGAAATTTTAAATGGTTGCTTCATTTATGCCGCGCTGTATTAGTATTAATTTAAACTTTATAAACATCCTCTTAGAAAAATTATTAGTAATGTCAAGAGAGGTAAGTCAAGAAACTACGATTTAAACTAAAGTTGCTGTTGACTTGAGGGCAAAAATTTTCTCAATTATATCTTCAACTACCTTATCCGGTGTCGAAGCGCCAGAAGTCACACCAACTTTAATTTCTCCCGCTGGTAGCCAGTTTTCTGCAATGGCCAATTCTCCTGTTAATTGCCGATGTTCAATGTTATTAATTGATTGAATCCGTTCCACACAATCAATGTGATAGGAAGGAATATTTCTATCAAAAGCAATTTGTTGTAATTGAGTAGTATTTGATGAATTAAACCCACCAATGACTATCATTAAATCTACATTTTCTTCCACTAATTCCAACATAGCATCTTGACGTTCTTGAGTGGCATCACAGATAGTATTGAAATTTTGAAAATGCTGATTTAACTCTGTTGGTCCATATTTCTGCATCATTGTCCGCTCTAGCATTTTCCCGATTTTTTCGGTTTCATCTTTGAGCATGGTTGTTTGGTTAGCAATCCCTACCCGTTCTAAATCTTGATCAGGATCAAATCCCGCAGAACAGGCTTTAGAAAATTTGGCTAAAAATTCTTCCCGATTGCCACCATTAAGAATATAGTTAATCACATATTCTGTTTCTTTTAAATTCAAAACAATCAAATATTTCCCAGCAAAAGAACTAGTAGCAACGGTTTCTTCATGCTTGTATTTTCCGTGAATAATTGAGGTGTAATCGCCTTTTTTGTGCTTTTCTACTGTGTTCCAAACCTTAGATACCCAAGGACAGGTAGTATCCACAATTTGGCAACCTTTATCATTCAAGATTTGCATTTCTTGAACACTTGCACCAAAGGCTGGTAAAATTACCACGTCACCGCTACCAACAACAGAAAAGTCTTTATTTTTGTCAATGACGGGAATAAATTCTACCTGCATTTCTTGCATTCGTTTATTCACAGAGGGATTGTGAATAATTTCGTTAGTAATCCAAATATGTTCTGTGGGGAAATGCTGACGAGTTTCATAGGCCATGGCTACAGCCCGTTCTACACCCCAACAAAAGCCAAATGCTTGTGCTAATTGAATGGTGACATTACCCCGTTTGAGAGTGTAGTTGCGATCGCGGATTTCCTGAATTAAGTTACTCTGAAACTCAGATTGTAACTGGGTAGCAACTTCCGCTTGATGACCAAAGCCCTTACGATTGTAATTAGCTGAATGTTGGAGGCTGCGTTTAAAAGCTTTTGTATCCATTTGAAATAGACCACTGGTAATTACTATTTTTGATTTTCTCGCGTTTGGAGACGATTTAGATGGAAAATTTGGATTTATATCCTATTTTTTGAATTTATCTTTTCTAATTGAGGTACTTGGCGTGTTACTTGTTGGTTAGTATACATCCTTAAGGCAGTCCGCCAAACTAGATAACCTGGGGGACTCAGATGTAAACCGTCGGTAGTAAAATCTGTCCGAAGATTACCTTGTTTATCGGTGAATAAAGGATGTAAATCCAGATATCTCACAGCTTTTTCAGTAGCAAGATTATTCAATTCCTGATTTAAATTGCGAATCCGAGGATTGGGAATTGCTAGGAGTTTTTCTTTTCCTTCCCAAGTTACCCCCTCCGCACCATGAGGCAAAATTGACTGAATGACGATTTCTGATTGGGGGTGTTTTTTTCGCAAATAACTGATAATTTGCCGATAATTAGCTAAAATTTCCTGATCATCTAGCCCGCGAATCAAATCGTTAATACCCACCATGACGAAAATCACCTCTGGTTGGGTGCGATCAAAGAAATCTAATCTTTGCAATAATCCATTACTAACTTCCCCAGATATACCCTGATTTAGCCAACTTCTATCCTCAGGTAATAACTCTGGTGGAAACCATAAACTTAGAGAATCTCCCGCGAGTATGGTTAATCGCTGGGGATTTTTCCTAGCAGTTATTTTAGCTTCTTGCTTGAGGATATCCAACCATTGGGGATAACTGAGTTTATGACGGGGGCCTAACTCTGGTGCTACATATTGATTTTTCCAATTGAGGTTAACTGGTTCTGGGGAATCGGGGATAGCTGTAGTTGCTAACACAGGGGTTAGTTTTTGCTGTCGCCAAATCAATACGATCACCGCTAACATGAGGATTATATTAGTTAACAGTGCGAAGAGTCCCCAGACAGGAAAAGTTTTTACACGATTAGACACGACTAGAAAACATTACCAATATTGAACTTAATTGTAGATCTAGTGATTGGTAATAGGTAAAAGTTTTTAGCTCTTACCCATTACCCATTACCCATTACCCATTACCCATTACCCATTACCCATTACCTTTTCTACTTATTAGAAATCCGATCTGCAAACTCGGAGTTATAACCTTCTTCTCCGTGTTCGTTGATATCCAAGCCTTGATCTTCGGTTTGATCTGGGACTCGTAAACCAACTGTAGCCGCAATTATTTTGAGAATGATCCAAGTCCCAACAGCCGCAATTATATAGGCTAGGGCGATCGCTCCCAGTTCCACAAATAATTCTCCAAAGTTACCACGCAATACCCCATCTTTACCACCGGCATTAACTTCAGTTGTGGCAAAGATAGCTGTTAAAATTGCGCCTATAGTCCCACCTACGCCATGGACGGGATAGGTATCTAAGGCATCATCAATCTGTAATTTGTGCTTGTAACTCACAGCAAAGAAACAAACGACGGAGGTAATGAAACCAATTAAAATTGCCGCAACAGGTGTGACAAATCCGGCGGCTGGGGTGATACCAACTAAACCAGCTACTGCACCCGTGGCTGCCCCTACAGCGGTGGGTTTTCCCCTTAATGTCGCTTCTAAAATCAACCACATTAATGCTCCGGCGGCGGCTGATGTATTGGTAGTAACAAAAGCTACTGTAGCTACTGTGCCTGCGGATAAGGCACTACCAGCGTTAAAACCGAACCACCCAAACCACAGTAAACCCGCACCTAATAAAATAAAGGGGACGTTGTGGGGAGGACTCAGACGATCTGGATAGTTTTTTCTCGGACCTAGGACCATTGCGGCTACCAATGCCGAAACGCCGGAACTAATATGCACTACTGTACCACCCGCAAAGTCTAAGGCTCCTATACCGCCATATAAACCTAAAAATCCGCCTTTTGCCCAAACCATGTGAGCTAAGGGTGTGTAGATAAAGGTTGACCACAGCACGACAAACAGGCAATATGCCCGGAAACTCATCCGTTCCGCGATCGCTCCCGAAATTAAGGCTGGGGTAATAATTGCAAACATGGCTTGATAGATCATGAATGCTTGATGGGGAATTGTCCCCGCATAGGAAACCACCTCTGCCGGGGCTGAACCCTTCAGATAACCTGTAGTTTCCAAGCCGACACCAATTTAACCCCAACCACTGCAAACCACCAATAAAAGGCAAACCAGGGGCAAAGGAAAGGCTATAACCCCAAAGAACCCAGGTGACTCCGACAATGGCCATTAACACAAAACTCATCATTAATGTGTTAAGGATGTTATGCGATCGCACAAACCCACCATAAAAGAATGCTAATCCCGGTGTCATCAGCATTACTAGGGCTGATGAAATTAGCATAAATGCTGTATCTCCCGTATTCAGATCAGACACGGCTGCTGGAGTCTCGGCTAAAGCATTTCCTGTTAATAAACTTACCAATAGAAAGAGGGTTAAACATCCAACGATGATCAATTTTTTGAACATTGATTTTCTTTCCTCTGGGTCTACGATATTTATCTCAATTAAATACAATTCGTAGTATTTGCTACTTTTTTCTGTCTTAAAAGCTACTTAACTTCTAATGTTCCAGCAAGCTTAACAAAAATCTTATATTTCGTGTGAGTTATATTTACAAAGGCATTTTTTGTCATGCAATATCAGCATCTTGCACTGATACAGCCCTAATTATATATTTTGCCAAAAAATAAAACTCTCTGTATCCCCTATTCTCTATTCCCTGATTCTACGAATCTAACCACTCAGTAATTCAATCTCTGGCAGATTCTTGAACATTGGATTCGGATACAGAGCTAGAAATTAATACAGAGATTGGAGTTGAATTTGCTGCTGATTCCAAATTAGGTATTTCCTGGGGGATTTCCACAGAATTAACTATATGGATATTGCTGACATAGTAACCAAAGATTTTATCATAATTAGAGGCAACTGCTAACAACGCCCCACCTAAAATATATATCGGTAACGGGACAGAAAAACCTCGTAACCACTTAAAAAACTCGGCTAAAGCAAACAGAACAAAAAAGCATACAAGCCAAACTCTCATGATTTTATCTCCTCCATATTAAGTCATCTTTTCACTCATTTTAGTTGAGAGAATGCAGTCCTATCACGAATTATCTGATCTCCCCTAGATCCCCAAATTCTTATTTAGAGACTTCCAATTAAAAAAATATCCCAAAATTTCTTGTGGTGCGGGCATCTGGTCCCCTAATAATACAAGGACGGGCAAGATGCCCATCCCACAAAATTGGATAATCTTTTTTGTGGAGTTCTCTTACTAGAACTTTCTCTAATTTGAATTTCCTCTGCTGTTAATTTGTAAAGTTGATCAACCATTTGATTTGATCCATTTCCGTTTCTAATGCGGTTATATGTCTCGTTGTCTCGTTCCCATACTCTGTATGGGAATGGGTTCAAGAAGGCTCTGCCTTCAATAATACAATGAGGCTCCAGCCTCTATCATGGCATTCCCAGTCAGAGACTGGGAACGAGATAAGAATTTGAATTTTACAAAAAAAACGCAAAAAGAGTAATCTTTTACTTGACAACGAGTTTTAGATATGCTATGATAAAATTGACGAGGAAGAACTATTTGCCAAACAAGCCTACCATTAATGAGTAGGTTGGGTTGAAGAATGAAACCCAACGCTTATCTGTGACTAAAACTTATAACTTAAAAGCTGGATTTCGGTTTTTTCCGGCAAAATCTTGGAGTTAATCGCCACAGAATCATTATTACTTCGGCGGATATTAACACCCTGCATCAAAGTCAGAAAATCATCTACTGGGGAAATGTCACAGACTGCACCATCAGCAGCTTGAGTGCGGTAATGGGTGGGAATGACTAACTTAGGATTTAAGAATTCAATTATTTGTTTTGCTTCTTGGGCATTGTAGGCTTTAGCACTACCTCCCACGGGAATAAATAACACATCGGGGCGACCCATGAGAATTTTTTGTTCTAGAGTAATCGGTGCAGCGGAACCTCCCAAGTGCAATAGATTAATTCCTCCTGGTGTCAATTTCCAAGCTACATTTTTCCCAAATCGTTTTCCATTGTTACGATCATGGTCTGTGGTAATTCCCTGAAACTTAACGCCTTTAAACTCATAGACACCCGGCTGATAGACTAATTTGGGATTTCCTGGGATTTTATCTATTGCACCTTCATCCAACAATTGACTGCTAATTAATACCAAATCTGTGGCAACGTTTGGGGAACGATACTTAGCTGTACAACCTAAAGTTTGAAAGGGATTGATGAGAATTTTGACATTACCATTGGTCAATAAAAAGCAAGTATGACCTAACCACTGAATTGATACACCGCCAGACTGGGCATTTACTGGAACTTGAGTACCTAAATTAGTAACTACAGCCGTTACTAAACCCGCTCCAGCGTAGCCTATCAATTGTCGTCGTTTCATAAAAATGCTCGCTTTACAAAGTTCGCAAAAAATTTCTTAGTAGTTCTTTACCCAAAGCAGTGAGAACACTCTCCGGATGAAATTGGACTCCTTGAATGTGCGGATAGTTCCGGTGTCTCACGCCCATGATTGTGCCATCTTCCACCCAAGCTGTGATTTCCAATACTTCTGGGCAAGTTTCCCTTTCAATAACTAAACTATGATATCTGGTCGCGGTTAAAGGATTTTCTAAACCTTGAAAAATTCCTATTCCTGTGTGGGATACCTGGGAGGTTTTACCGTGCATTAATTCGGGGGCAGAGACGATTTTACCACCGAAGACCTGACCAATACTTTGGTGTCCTAAACACACACCTAAAATGGGTATTTGAGAGCCAAGTTGGGCGATCGCATTTAGGGAAACTCCGGCATCATCTGGACGACCAGGACCAGGGGAAATTACCACTGCATCGGGGTTTAATGCCCTAATCTCATCTACAGTAATCTGATCATTTCGTACCACTTGCAGGTCATTAGCCACTGGAAAATCTACTGCTAATTCTCCAAGATATTGTACTAAATTATACGTAAAACTGTCGTAGTTATCAATGACTAATATCACAATTTTTACCTAATTTCATTTAAAAATATCAAAAACGTTTTCCGAAAACGTCTCTACTCTTCACAATCTAATTTCTAGAAAGTAGATAGGATCAAAATTACTAAAGGAGGCAATATTAATATAGAGGCAACCAGTAATGCTACTAAAGCTGAGATAAGTACAGCACCAGCAGCGCAGTCTTTAGCAACTTTTGCTAACTCATGATAAGACTGTTTGACCGTTAGGTCTACAATTGACTCAATGGCAGTATTCACTAACTCTAAGGTCAAAACTAAACCGCTGGTAATCGCAATTATAGTTACCTCTACTGTTTCTAAACGTAAAAATACACTTAGTCCAATGGCCAAGGCACAGACAGCTACATGAATCCGAAAGTTACGTTGAGTCTGAAAAGCATAGGTAATTCCAGCCCAAGCATACTTAAAACTAACAAATAAATTAGAGGCAATTTGCCAGGAAAGTTCCCTATCTTTAGACACAAGCGTTGGTAAGCTGTTATTGGTTGGTGATGACGAAACTTTTGGAGGCATAGACAAAAGAATACGATATATAAAAGGGTGAGAATTTACGGATTTTTATAGCCAGATCAACTTTGATGGAATTATAGGCTATTTTAAATATCTCAACTATAAATTAATTACCAAGATTCGCCGTTGTCAAGATATATCTAAGAGGATGTTTGAAAAGTTTTGAGCGAATATAATTCGCTACTACACAAGCGAAGTCCACCTGCGTGGACTAACCAAAAACCCAGCTTCTTAACCCACGAAGGTGGGTTTTGTCTGTGTAGCTGCGACTTCCAGTCGCCAGGCTAGGTAACAAATTAGACTTTTCTAACATCCTCTAAGACTCTAAGTTAATAATAATACCTATTTTCTTGAGTAATACAACTTGCTCCTTTAACATTTCTATCAAACTCTCTTCGTCAGGATGATCCCAACCTAACAAATGCAATAAACCATGAGCCGTTAACCAAGCTAATTCTGTAGACAAGCTGTGTTCCTGCTGTTGAGCTTGACGTTGTGCCGTATCTATAGAGACAATAATATCACCTAGATACAAAGGCATCGTAGCCAGCATTTCTTCGCTTTGTGGTAAATCTGCTTCGAGAGAGGCAAAGGCTAAAACATCTGTAGGTTTATCTTGCTGACGATATTGGGAATTTAGGGTTTGCATTTCGGTATCGTTTGTCAAACGCAAGCTGATTTCATAACTAGGTGCAGTTGGCAGATAATCAAGAAGATTTTCCAACCATTGTTGAAACCAGTTTTCCCAGGTTTCCAGAGGAATGGGGTAATTATTACCAATATTGACGGCTATGGGGGAAGAGTCGTCAAAGCAATCTTCTAAATATAATTCTATCTGTAGAGGCACGAATTTTCCTCACTTAGCGGGTAAGATATGCTAAACCCACTAGGACAGATAATAGTCCTACGGCAGTTAGCGCGAAGTGTTGGAGGGATGTGCCACCTTTTCTCACCATGTTTCGCATGGCAAGTTTGACATAGCTGGGTTGGGGGTCTGGAGTAGGAGATTTTTCCATAATTAATTCGCTATTATTTCTTTTATTACTGTAGCAGGTTCTTGGGGAATAGGAGTCGGCTGATAGTGCTGCTGTTGAACTTAAACCAGTTTTTGGTTTTTTTGTTGTGTCTGCATTAGCAAACAATTGTTTTATGCTAAACCAGAGAGTGTTAATGCGGAGCTAATTAGTTCAATCCTAAGCAAGACAATCACGTAAATCGTTAACAGTAATCATCAATGTCATTGGTTCAAGAGGAGACAAATTAAAACCTAAAGCTAAATAAAAATTCTTAGCTTCCTCGGAAATGGCATGAACAATAATTCCTCTAATGCCAATAGTATCAGCAGCGTGAATAACCCGTAGCGCAGCATCACGGAATAAAGCACGTCCTAAACCTTGACTTTGATAAGAATTATCTATTGCCAAGCGTGCTAAAATAATCACTGGAATGGGGTTAGGCATATTTCGCCGGAATTTACCTAAAGCTGATTCTACACTAATTGCTCCAGAAGCAAGGGCATAATATCCAATAACTTTATTGTCAACACAGATGACAAAAGTTCTCGTTGCACTACTGACTTGATTAGTATAAGCTCGACGCTTTAACCAATCATCAAGAGAAGCTATTCCACAGGAAAAATCAGCGCAGGAGTGATGACTAGCTAGGGTTTCAGGTGGTGTTAAGCTCATTCTGAGTCCCAGGGTGCGCTTGTTTGCATAGTTTTACGTAAACGTTCATTAGGTTGGGGTGGTGCATCTAGTAAGGTGATAAATTCGGCATAAGCTTCTGGAGTAGCCCAAAAAATAGTTCGTTCTAGTAAGGTTTCTTCGGCTGCATTCCTCGCTGCTGCTAATATGAAATCAGTTCTATTTTTACCTAGCAATTTGGCAGCCATATCTATCAAATCACGTTCTTCTGGCTTAATGCGTAAATTGAGGGTGTTACGTGGAGTTTTACTGGTCATTGTCGGTTGATTTGGGGTGTTATTCGTGATTCAATTATTTTAGCATTATGTAATGACAACGACATTACAATATTCTGTGGAAATATTTCTATGTTTAATAATAAGTTTATTTGCGCTGTGTCGTATTAGATATATTTTATACTGGTCGTAACCGTTGTTCATAGGAGAATAACAATAAGTTTAGTGTAATTGTTCGTTGATATCTGTAGTTTTGGTTTCTGCCATTAACCAATTCAGGTAATCTTGATTTCCTGTTTCAATGGGTAAAGCTACCACACAAGGTACTTGATAGGAATGTACTGATTTTACCTTTTCTGTCAGTTCTGCAAACAAATCGCGGCGTGATTTCATAATTAAAATTGCTTCTTTTTCTACTTGTAATTGACCGTTCCACCAATAAATGCTTTCCATACCATTAATTATGTTGGCACAGGCAGCAAGACGGGATTCTACTACAGCTTTACCTACATTAAGGGCTTCACTACGATCTTTACAAGTAACGTAAACAAAAATAAATTTCATATTTTGACTATATTATGTTCGTTTTGGCAAAAAATTAATAATTACTAAAATAGATTCAGAAACTCTGTCACAACATCCATCGGACAATTATAACATTCACTAGCATCAAATCTCACGGTACGAATAACATTACGTATCCTATCCCGTCTATAATCTCTAGTTTTTTGTGATGATTGTTGTTAATGAACTCCATCAATTTGTACCTTATTAAATCCTCTAAATTACTTTGTAACTTTTGATAATGCTGACTCAATCCGGTTGGTAAATTCTGATGAACGATGACAGGTGATAATCAATTGTTCCATTGCCCTGGTCATGGCTACATATATTAACCGCGCTTCTTCTCCTAACTCTTGGTTTTCGTTGGGCATATACCCAAGACCAGGAATCAACACTATGGGAAACTCCAAACCCTTAGATGAGTGCATGGTTATTAATTTTATACTTTCTTGGGCAGGGTTATAATTGCGACTATTATTGTTGGCGTTTACCCATTCAATAGGGATGTGCATTTTTTGGAAGTCTTGGAATATGCAATTGCCCATAAAATAACTACGATAAATAATAGCGATTTCGTTCCAGGGTGTACCCCGTTCATGTAATTGTTGCACTCGTTGGGCTAAGTAATCTACCTCTTGTTGGAAACTGGATAGTTTGATTAAATCTGGCATTGGTCCCTGACGGCCAGCGCTCGCAGGTTCTACTAATATCACTTGGTCATCATCCCCGGTCGTGGGTATCATTACTTCCTTAGCAAATTCGTAGGCCACCCCTAACACCTGTTCTGTATTGCGGTAGTTGAGTTTTAAAATGGTGCTGCGTCCCTGTGCCTGAATCCCCACACTTTTAAAGCTAAATTTATTACGTTTACTACCGTATAAGTTTTGGGCATCATCATAAAGTACAAGCAGTGAATTGGTTTCCGGGTTAACCATCTGGGCAATTAATTTTAACCACTCAGGTTTAAAATCATGTCCCTCGTCCAACATCACAGCATCATAAATTCCACTGGGTATTAATTTAGCATCAACAGCATTTATGACTAGATTTACCAGTTCTTCTATGTAAGATTCCCCTTGATATTCTCTAGGGTCAGGTTTGGGGATGTTATATTTCTTGAGTAAATCCATACACCACCCATGAAAGTGTCTTACTTTGATGCGACTAACTTTGCCAGGTTTCTGAATCATGTCTCGTAATTTAGCAGCAAGGGAAACATTAAAACACAGTACCAATATGGGTTTATTAAGTTGTGCCAGATGCTGACACCGAAAGCCTAAAATCATGGTTTTACCTGAACCTGCCACACCATGAATTATTCTATGTCCATCACCTAAACTGCGGGCTAATTGTTCCTGTTGCAAGTCCATAATTTGGAGAATATCTGGAATTTGCAGATGTTGGGGTTCTTCTATTTCTACATCAAATAAAGATAATTGAGTAATTCGTAATTCTGGGAATATATGCCAACGGATTCTATCTATTTGACTGTTGGTTAGGATTTTACCAAAGTTATATGCTAACAAATACCAAAGTCGCTGCTGAAATTCCCCTGCATCGGTACTTGGTAAGATTTCATCTTTGCAAATAACTAAATGTTCCTCAAATACTGTGGGGAGTTCACTATTATTAAAATCTTTGCGGTTAATATTAGTAAAAACCACACCATAACCATAGGGAATAATTAACTTACCTTGATAATCACCTTGTTGAACTAAAGCAGTATCTTTTTCTAACAATTTGTTGACTGCTAAAGCGTAATCTCTGGCTTGTTGTAATGGGTGCTTAACTTCTTTAATGCCATTATCAGTAATTATAGTGAATGTGGAGGGATTGATATTTTGAATTGTGTCCAGTTTCCAGTCTTTAACCTCAAGGATAAACAAACCCCGGCTAGGATGCAAAACTATGAAATCAGGGTGTAATTGTTTTTTACCGATGGGTACGTCATACCACAATAAATAATCATCATCTAGTTTTTCCTCCATGCGCTGCGCTAACCTCCTTTCACCAGGGGTCATTCTCATTGAACAGCTATTAAATGAAGGAATTAGTGTGGACATTGTAATTAGGATAATTTTTAGGGGATAAATGGGTGAGCGATAGCGTACCCTACGGGAAGCAAGCTACGCAAAGCGTCCCGGAGGGAACTAGCGCGACCTAGGAATTGCCAGTTTTCCCTTAATAATTGGTAGAGCGATCGCCTAAGTATCTTCAAAATTAGACTTTTAGATATTGTTTATCTCGATTTGCTTTTACCTCTGCTAATAAAGTTTGTAATGATAGTGGAGGACTTTTTTTAGTATTATTTTCAAGTTTACAGAATCAATTAACTCACATCTTCTAAATATTTTAGTCCCCATTGATATAGCGATCGCATGAGTAAATTATTCAAGTTGAGAGGTGTACCAATTTCTTTAAGTACATCCATCATCAGATTTTTAATGATTGCTGGGGTTTCTGGATATTTCACTGGAAAATCATTATCAGCCCAGATAGCACGAATTTTTTTGGTTGTGATAGATTCACCTTTATGAATTATTTGATTGCGGTTTTGTCGAATCTCATACAAAAGTTTAGACCATTTACTATCTTGATTAAATTTCTTGTATAAACACCAACCTTGCATTAATTCTGCTAATGAGGGGTCATTATTTTTATGCAATGCCCAACCCTTAGTAGTCCAATTTTGTGCAGTTGATTGGATATATAATAATCGTTCTAAAAGCTGTGTAAATTGGATAAATGCAGCCGTATAATTCTCTCGATAAAGACACAGTTCTATCAAAATTGTTGACTCCCAAAGTTTGCTGATATCATTATCTTGCATTTTCTGGAGTTGGTTTTTCCAAGTTTCAATTTGTTCTGACTCAACCAAGTTACTCACATCATTAGAACCCAGCCAATCTTTGAGTTTGCGGTAAAATTCATCATTGGATTCCCAATTACTATATCTTGCTAATAACCCCGCTAATTTATATAATACTGGATGACGATGTTGATGAACAGCTAACCAAAGTTGAGATTCTGAAAAATCGCCTCTTTCCCAAGCTGATTTAATCCGTAATTTTTCCAATGACCAGAAATATTCTGCCATTGAAATTAATGTAAAACTTCGGGAATGATTAGCGGTTACTGAATTATTTTCTAAATTGCTAAACAATTCTTTCGGTTCATCAGGACTAGCGTTAAATACTTGATATTGACGCACTAATGCTGCTGCACAAATTTCTACATTAGAAGCAATTACTGGAGTACATCCTTTGGTTTGTATCCACAGTACAAATTCTTCATTTTTAGTAGGTGAAAAGGCATCAATAGCATCTTTTAATACTAATTGTTCTAGTTCTTCTCTTATTGCATTACTATCACCAGCATCTATTTTTGGTGCATGAATATCAACTCTGATTTCTGGAAATAAACTTTTAATTTTACTTGCCATTAATTCTGCTATCCACAGGGTATCAAGTCTGCGAAATTTCCAGGAAACTGTTTCTGGTTGGTCAGTTGCCCAAAGAATAATATGTTTTAATCCTTGTTTGATTCCTGCTTCAATGATAGTTTTGTCTAACAATAATTCAACATTACTAAAATTACCACCCAACCATTCTTTGCAGTATTCGTAATAACGTTGTCCTAAATCTCTACCACTCCAAGGATAAGTTTTATCACCTTCTTGATGTGTACCCCGTTCTATTCCTAGTTCTTGATAAAGTTGGTTTATATGGGCAGGATACCCAATATTACCATCTGCACCAAAGGAACGAATAATACCATCTTTGCAATGCCACCCTATTTGTCTAGTTCCTACGGTGATGATCAGGGTGTTAACGTGGGTTGTGTTATTTGTTGTTTTCATAAAATATACACTAATTTTTAATTAATTATTTCAGTATTTTCTATTTTTTGATAAACTTCGATGTGTATTTTTTGAAAAATGCTGGCTTGTGAGAGATTCTTAAAAGGTTTTCCTGTGACTAAATTAATGCAGTTAAAAATTCTTTTTTCCCATTGTTCTGAGTTTTTGATATCTGGATTTTTTATATCTTGAGACCAAGCTTTGAAAATATCTTGTTCTGCCAAACCGCCTAAACGGTGGGAAAAACTATTTCTTGCCTTTTTAGCAGAATCCCAAAATGTTTGAAAATCAATATGATTTCTGGTTTCAGGAATAGCCAGATTTAATAAATCTTCTAATAACCATCCTTGCAGATTAACATCTGAATTATTAAAATGTCTTCTTAATGATGGATATTTTTGCAAAATAGAACTTTTAATTGATGGATATCCTTGTTCTCTTTCCTCAACATCATTAGGAAAAGAATCCGCAGCCCACAAATATAATAAGCCTTCAATAGCTCTATAACTGTGTAACATTGCTTCTGTGGTATTTCTTTGTTGAAGGCGAATTACACCTAAATAGGCTTGTTCATAAGCCATCCATAATCTTCCTTCTACTCTGGGTATGTTGGTAGAATTTCTAGCTATTGATAAAAACTGCTGAAATTCCCCTTGATTCCAAACTATTCCAGCTTTTAATAAGTTAGATATTGCTCCAAATTTATTAGGGAATTGTTGAAAATATGGTTCTAGTAATTTATATGTTTCGGCATAATCATAGCTTTCTAATAATTGTAAAGCCTGTTTTTGAGTTCTATCCCAAAGATAATTAGTTCCTAAAAATGGACCAGTATAGTCAGAGGGAATACCATTACGGTTAGCAGTTGGATTTTCTCTAAATTCAAAGAACTGAATGCGATCACCATAAAAACTAAGTCCTGAAATTCTGGCAGCTTCGGAAGTTTGTCCTACTCCTCCTTTCAAACATACCCAAACTGATTGATCTCTATTAACAGTAATTGTATTTTTCCAGATTTTTCGACACCAATTAAACATATCCTCAAAATTAGAGGGGTTAATACCATCCTGACCAAGCGGAATAATAGTAACATTTTCATCAGTAAGATGACTAAATTTGTGGATTATCCATTCTTTAATTAATGCGGCTGAATATAAGGTATCTTTTTCTCTTTGTTTTACTTTTTCATTCTGATCAGTAGCTATTAAATAAACCTTTTCAATGTTTGATGCTTCCTCAATAAATAGTTTACCAATAATTGGTGGTTGGAGCTTGTCTACATATTTTTCAATATTATCTAATAGGTATTTAGTTAAGTCACGAAAAGTTATATTATCCTTTAAGCCTAAATCAGAAATTACTTCTAATTGTTCAGCAATAATTTCTCCGTTTTGGACTCTATCATTACCAATATTGAACCATGCACCAGATGATATTTGAAACATTAAATCTCTAGTGCCGATTGTGGCAATTAAAACTGATTTCATATTTAAGCGAGTTATATTTTGTAGTATTTATTTAGTTAAATTTCTGCTGGAGGTTCGACACCAAATAGATGTAAATTACCATTTATGTTTCCTAAATCACGGAGAAAACGCGATCGCACATGATTAGCATTTGGTGTTTGTCCACCCATAAATAAACAAACAATTTCTTGACAGTCGGTTTCTTCGTCTTTATTGGGAATATTTACCCGTTTAATACTTGCCCAAGAACAGTAAGCACTACTATTACCAGCACTACCACCTAAATCTTGATTACGCTTATAATTGCGTGGATGATTTTCATGATAAATTAAATACATTCCATCCCCACGAGTTACTTCTGCATCATCTATTTGTTCCCATTTTATGGAGGAAGTTTTTATGGGATTTATATCGGGACCTGGAACTACATAAATTGCACAAGTAGTAGGGGAAAAAACCTCTGCTGTGATGTTATGGTTTTCAGTCGATAATCTATCATTCCAATTACTTTTTACTGCTGTCAACCAGTTACTATAAGCTTTTATCCAAGCTGTTGTATCAAGAGGTAAACCAAAAGGTTTAGTATCCCATTGGTTAGTAGTGTTATTTTTAACTTTGTGCTTTAAAATTAAGTATGTTCCTCTGGAAGCTGCTCTACCATTATTCATGTAAAATATATGTAATGGTCTACGCCATCCACGTCCAACACCCCCAACCATGACAGCAAAGCGAATGATAGGCAAAATAATTTTATTAAGGATGTCTTGTGGTGCGCTAATTTGTAGTTTACCTTTCCACAAATAAAAGTTTGGTTGATTCTCAGAGCGATCGCCCTGTGTATTAGATTGAATTATTTGCAGACGTACACAACCTTTGCGACTATTACCATCTCCTGCATTTATATCTCCCATGAGTTCAGATACAGTCAATTTAGCCATATTTTCAGACATTACTCCCAAGAAAAAACGCATCAACCAAGAACGCAGCCAACCCCGCCAATGTGAAGGACGTAATTCCATTGTTTGAGTATGTGGACCTGCATTACCTTGACTGTAAAGACTAAATTCAAATTGTTTAACTGCATAATCGGGATCAGGTGTGAGTTTTTGTGCAGAATTGGGAAGTTTGAGACTTCCATAACCAGACGCAGTTCGTCCACCAATACCATATAAACCTAGTGCTTGTTGTACCCAATTCCAAACTTCGGTTACTTCTTCATCTGTAGCTTTTTCGGGTATTCCTCTAATTGCAACTATGACAGGAATTGTATCTTTACCATTACCTAAAGTATAAAGAGATAATGGTTTGCTTTGGTTTTGATGATATACCTGAAATTCCTGTTGAGGATTAACAATATCTAAACTTAATTTAGTTGCTGTTTCTGGCCAAGCATCGAGAAATTCTATTTTCCCAGCACTAATTTTATCATTTTCTTGATACCCCAAAAGCTCGTACATTCTTGGTAAAATTTCTGGCCGTTGTTTTGCCCATGCTCTTACCAAACCTCGAATAGAAGCCCCTGGAATGTAACCATTAAGGGGTAAAAATCTTAATTGCTCCCAATTTTCGCTAACATTGCGTTTATCTCCTGGTCGTCCGTGAGTTGGCCGCCATGTACCACAAGGTTCACCAGCAGAAACAATAGTTTCTACATCTGGATGGGGAAATGAACCTACTTTAGCACGCCACTGGATAGTAAAAATGTCTTTTTTAAATAGGCCAGATTGCGATCGCTTTTGATGCTGTTTTTCTAGTAAATTAATTAATTGGATTCCTGTATACATTAGTCCTCCTGATAGGCTCTAGCCCAAAAATTCCAGTGATTAGCTAATAACAAAGATTTCCGCCACATCAGCATATATTCTTGTGGCTTATCTTTCGTTATGTCTACTATTTGTGCCATCAGTTCTTCTTTCGTTGGTGAGTTATTTTTGTCTACCATCTGACCTAGTAATGATTCCCACACTGGTACAGTACGTTCCCTTACTTCTCCACCTTGGGCATTAGCTTGATTTAGATAACCAACAGCAGACAGTAAACCAAAAACTCTTAGATGTTGAGACAATCTTAAAACGGCGGTTAAATCGTTTTTATCTAACTTTTGTTTTCTGAATTTTTGTAAATATTTTTGAATATGTTCATGGGCAGTTAGACTCATTTGTTCTGGTAAAACTAAAGAAGAGTTATTATCATTCTTAATAGTTTCAGGTTTCAATTTTTCAGATTTAATAGGTTCAGAATGAGTTGGAGGTATTGCAGTAACTTTTAGTGCTGGATTTGGTTGCTTAGGTCTGTTTAGTTGAGGCATAAATTTATATTCCTTTAGGCTATAACTTTGTCTTTAATAGGTGTTGTAAGATGATTTGTCCAACCTTGAACCCAACCTCGTCCTACATTAGCTTGACCACCTACTTGAAATAATTCTTGTAAAATGCTGATTAATAAATCATGTTGTTTCTCTGTTATGGGATTATTTTTGAGCAAACTATAGCCCCAAGGATAATAAAAAATAGTATCTCTAGGAATACAAATATCTGTCCAGAAAATCTCAGCCGAACCAACTTCTTCCTGAATTTTATTCCGAACTTGGGTCCACAGCGAATGTTCCATTAATACTTGAAAATCTGCATCAGGTAAAATAATTAAATTATCTTTCCAAGTAGGTTGAACAGCATCTTTTAATGAATTTGGCCATCCTGTTAAAGAAATAGCTTGTTTTTGATCATTTGATAATAATTTAACTGTAATTTGAGCATCAGCTACAGAATAAACCCCTGCACGAGTACCCACAGCCTCACTAGGAAATATTGCTGTTTTTTGGCGTGAAATTATAGCATGATCACGAATTAATGAATGACAACTAACCCAGGTAAAAACATCTCTATTATTAACTGACATGGTTCGCATAGGAATCCATAATAATCGCGCATCTCCAAACCAAACTTGATGCACTCCCATTTGACCTTTTTCGTCTAATTCTTTTCCAAATAGAATTGGGGCTGCCATTGGATCTAATATTTCTACTCCATCCCTTAGGCTACCACGTAAAGAAGAACCGGGAATATAAGGAAAATTTGTATGTACTTCACGGGCAATTTCTAAAATATTACCTAAGTCTCCTTCACCTCCACAATGAATAGGTGCAAGACTGTACATATAACCAACTCTAAAATCAGCCATTTTTTTTCTCAACCTTTTCTTTATATTTAATCCACAACATTTCTGAATAACCCAATTTTCGCCAATGATTTACATAATTTTTTTCACCATTGGGTAAAAGTTCTTGATCCTGAAACAATTCTTGATGTGTTTCTAAATAGTATAAACTCCCCGGTGGTGCTGCAAATACTTGAGGCGCAGGAATACTTTGATCCTTTTTGCTTTTTATTCTACAACTAATTGGGACTGGCTTATCTGTGGACATACTCACAAAATTATCATCCTTTAGTTTCCATTCCCAAGGATAAGGACGACATAAAGAAACTTTTTGTCCATGTTTATTTTTATGGAGTCTTTCAAAAACTCCAGGAGTAACTAAATAAGCTATTGATCGACTTTTAGATTTTGAATTAGTATTTGAAATGTTTTGTAGTTCTTGCCATTGTTCCCCCAACTCTGGACAAGATTCAACTATTACTCTGTGTCCTTCTCCTCCTAATCTGATTGTAGCAGGTGTTTGTATTGAATCATTAATTCCAATGGCAAAACTCCAGTTTTGATGTAATCTAATGGCGTTTTCTACAAAGTAACCATCGGCATCTTTAACTTGTTTTGTTCCGGGTTCAATACTATTATGGGAACGGGTTTCTATTGTCCAGGGTTTATCTTCATGTGTACCCTTAACTACTTGCCAACAATATTTATTAATTTCCCCTGTTTCTAAATAGTTTTTGACAACACAAGACGGTAAATACTGTCTAAACTTTACCTCAGAACTCCCTTCACATTTTGGGAATTCATTGTTGTGATTTTCCTCATCTTCCTCATCTTCATCTTTAGAATTATGAAGTTTGACTAATGGACAAGGTTGAGTTTCATCACGTAAGGCATCGTTTAGATGATGAGGTTTGTTTTCCCATTTTAGATGAAATTCATTTGCCCATTTTAAAGGGACAAGAGGTGTAGATTTGACAAAACCCAAGGGACGGGGAAGATATAAGGTATTTTCTGTGTTTTGATAACAGAGAAAAGGACCAACAATTTTCAATTTCTTTTCTTTTCCCTCTCCTAATAACCCTCGCAATGCCCCGGCTATGGTATGACCGTTAGGAGGAAACACACTAGCTGCCCATGCCCTTTGTTGTGGTGAAAATGGTTTGGCATCTCGTAACATCAAGATATCTAATGGTGTGAGTTTATACCAATACATCAATTACCACCTCCTAACTTAATATCAATATTACGACTACGTTTGATAAATGCGGCCAATTTTAACCAACTTTGAATTTCATTATCTAGGTCTTTGGTTTGAGTGGTAATAAACAATGCTGTTAAAAAGTTGGCTATGTTTTCCTGAAACTTTATTTGTGCGGTTTTGTTTTCATCGGTTTGAAATTGATCACGTCTGTCACAAAATGCCTTTGTCCAGGGTGCAATAGCCTCTAAACTCGGTGCTGGGTGTTGAGTCCACAAACTCGCTGCTTGTTCAAATATGGCACTGTCTTTTGAACTTGCCATTAATTCCTGCCATTGATAGAAAACATCAAATTTAGCGGTGGATTTTAAAGTATTACCGTTTCCATATAATACCCGCACTTGTACAGCGTCTTTTTTGTTAAAACAATCTTTTTTAGTTCCTAACTGGCAACTATGATGATATTCGTGTTTTTTCGCTGCGTCTTCTGCTTCCCATAGGCTTTCTAATGCTATAGCTAATGGTACAGAATGATGGGCAATAACGATACCAAAACTAATTGTGGCTTCGCTACCCATTGTAAATAATGGACGGTCGGCTAATTGGTCAATATTACCTAAGTATTTCCAATAATCTCCTTCATGACTAAATTCTCCGTGAGGGTCTTTTGCACCTTTAAAACATTGGCGGATATCCCATAACCATTCATCCCATTCCCATAGGTTCGTATAGGCTAAAACGTCATCACCACCACCATAGATTAGTTTACCTGCATAACGTTTTTGGGTGAGGTAAGGTACTAATTGATTAGAGAAGTCTAATAATGCCCGACTTAATGCACTGTGGGTACTTGGTCCCATGCGTTTTTGAATTTCTAGGAATTGGGGAAATTTCTCTAATTTGACTGACAATGTTGAGGGAATATAATCACCGTAGGTTTTCAGTTTTGTTCCCTTTAACCATTCACTCATACTATCACCATCACCGGCTGCTAATACATACCAATCTGATGGGTTATTCTTGGGGTAGTATTCGGTAATTATTTTTTGAATTTCTTCGCGGTAATCACGTTTTTTATCAGAGATTTGCTTTCTAATATGTCCTCTATCTTCGTCCTTAGCCTTATCTAACTGTATTTGTAATATGTTTAATTCTGGAGTTTGTAAATCTTCTACTAACCAACCAGAATTTAACAAGCGACAATGATATTCTTGCGAATGATGATTACTATTTGGAGTATCTATCCAGGGAATACCCCATTTCTTAGACATTTCATCAATTATGATTTTAGCACTAGGAAATTTTTCTAATATTTTTTCACAAGATTCGTCCAAATTTTCTTGATGTTTATGATTTTTTGCATTAACTTTCAAATACCCAGCGACACCTGAAGTTAAATCGGGATAAGATGCTGCAATATCTTCTTCTTTTATTCCTAATAAATCACGTAAAACTTTATGTAAACCTCGTTTAACTACTTCTGTAGCATTTAATTGTTCTGTACCATCAAATAAACCTGCTTTATTTTCCCATAATTCCTTGGTATCGCTTTCTGCTATCCAGTCATTACCATATTTTGTATCTTTTTCTTCTTGATTATCTTCACTCTCTTTTTGATTATGAGTATTTACAACTGGACCAATACCAGAAATTGTAGAACGGGGTCCAAATGCTGTGGGCATTTCCCAATTACGGGCGTTTTTAACTGATGCTAAACTAGCACGGGTAGCATCGAATATACAACCCCACCATGAACCAACATTAGCACTAAAACCCCTTTTTCGATAATGTCTTTTGTATGCTTCTTTAAGAAGTTCTAATTCTTTTTCTTGAAAAAGTTTACTTGTTTTGTCTAGATTATAAGTTTCGTTCTGGACATTTAACCAATCTTCAAATCCTCTATCTTTATTTTCATTAATAATTGCAGGACTTTTAAGTTCTGTTTCTTTGTTTCCTATGGGTAACCCTGTCCAATAAAACTGCCATTGGGATTTTAACCATCCTTTCCAAGTCTTATGATCGGATTGTAAATCTTTCCAAGGACTTTTATCTTTTTGTAAGTAATTAAATACTAAATCTCCAATCATTAACCATTCTTCTAACAGCGTTTGCTGGGCTGTTTGCATGGCAGCTTGAACTTTATCTTTGGGTAATATTAATACTATAACATTAGGAAATCCGGCAGTTAATAGTTTATCTGCTGATGGTTTTTCTATCCATTGATTGAATTCTGGATATTTTTGTAATAACCAATGATCTATTAATGGTTGTTGATAAAGACTAGGATAAAGTAATGTATCTGGTCCATATTGATTTGCTAGTACCCAAGAAACTTTAGCAGATAAATAATGCAGTAACCAAGAACCGGCCCAAAAGTCGCGCATTTTGCGACTAGATTTAATTAGTTCTTGTACTGGGCTAAAACTAAATACGGCTAAATAAGGATGAGATAATTTTTGATCTGACTGCCAATTTCGTTCTACTTGCTCTAGTGTTAAATCATATCCTGCTAATGCCCCGGCTAATGCTGAAGTCATACTAACATGACTCCAAATTGAACCATCAGGAATTCTTGTTTCTGCTGGCATTAACATTAAAGATGTATCTTCTGTAAATAATTTGCAGGTTTCTTCTGGTAAACAACGCCACAACCACCAATATAATTGTTTAATCTTTTTCAGATCATGTCGAATATCTTCTGTTTGTAATTCTTTTGGTACAGATTGTAGTAGGAGTTTTTCTTTATCCTGTAAGTAGTTACTGCGTTTAGATTTTATAAGTTCTTCATGTAGTTGGATTCTAAAATCCTGTTTTGCACCAGATAATAGGTGTTTAATTTCTAATCCTAGTTCACGGTTTTTACGTGGAGCATAATTAATACTGGCAGTTACACAACCTATTGTAGCTCTATCACTAGAGGAAGCTATATGGTCAGCTAAGAGTATATGTTTACATAATTTACTTTGTGACTTACCAGGTATTCTATCAGCATCAACCCAAGGTTTCATAACTTTTAGTTGTTTGTAGAAGCTATTTTTACCCCGTCCACTGTTGTTGTGTAATGCTTTTAGCACAGGATCATGAAGTAACCCCCAAATCTTAGCTCGCCAATATTCTTCTGACACTAGTGATTTCCTTATATGATTGATATACGCATTGTATAGCCATAATTCAGTATTTGTCTATAAATATATAATATTGCAACATTTCTCTATATAATTCGTACAATGCTTTATTGGTAAGCTTTTTCTCTCCACAAGAATTTTATTCTAAATATTTTCTTGTTTTTGACATCTGTTCTGATTTATGCAGGTATTAAACTACAGCTTTTTTTGCTAAACTTTTTTAGTTCAAATGTATTGTATTTATTAATACTGATAAAAGTTTTGTATTTATATGAATAGATACTAAATTACTAAGTGGCGATCGCAAGTTGCAATTCTAGTTTCCATTCAATTAGAGAACTTCACAAAAAAATTATCCAATCTTGTGGGATGGGCATCTTGCCCGTCCTTGTATTATTAGCAGGCAAGACTTGTACTGAGCTTGTCGATAGCGCAGCGTGGCGTTAGCCATAGTATGCCTGCACCACAAGAGAATTTGGGATATTTTTTTATTTAGAAGTCTCTTAATATCCCCAGCGAGTGGGAATAATGTCAGATTGGGGAGTAGGTCAAACGGTAGTTGATGGTTTCCATTCAATTAATATCCCCAGCGAGTGGGAATGGCAGAGGATTTTTGTGGATATACGGGAGACGACCAGTTTCCATTCAATTAATATCCCCAGCGAGTGGGAATAACAACCGATAGATTCTGTCAACACCTAACAACAGAGTTTCCATTCAATTAATATCCCCAGCGAGTGGGAATTCTTTGCGAGGCTGCCTTTTGACTCCTGCGTCGTTAGTTTCCATTCAATTAATATCCCCAGCGAGTGGGAATACTAAGCTTCAGTTTAGTGTTAAGCTTTGTCAACAAATGTTTCCATTCAATTAATATCCCCAGCGAGTGGGAATGTACAGGTAAACTAAATATGGATGCTTTAGATAGCTTGTTTCCATTCAATTAATATCCCCAGCGAGTGGGAATTGCAATAGAACATGGGACTGGGAATATAATTGTTGAGTTTCCATTCAATTAATATCCCCAGCGAGTGGGAATATCTATCAAGAGGGGTTGGTAGAGCTATTGGTGGTAGTTTCCATTCAATTAATATCCCCAGCGAGTGGGAATAAGTCTCCCTCTAAAAAGGCAAGGCTTATTGAAGTAGAAGAAACTGATGTTTCCATTCAATTAATATCCCCAGCGAGTGGGAATCTTCTTTATAAGGAACTACTGCAAAGTCACCATCATGTTTCCATTCAATTAATATCCCCAGCGAGTGGGAATGGGAAGATAGATTGCGAGTCAACCTTTAACCGTAGCGCGTTTCCATTCAATTAATATCCCCAGCGAGTGGGAATAAGAAACCATTACTTTACCATATTTCCAGACAACTGGGTTTCCATTCAATTAATATCCCCAGCGAGTGGGAATCCTGATAAAATCACTTGGTTCTTCCCACAGGATAACCTAATGTTTCCATTCAATTAATATCCCCAGCGAGTGGGAATTTTGCATTGACGTTACTGCTAATGGTAGCAAAGTGAGGGGTAAGTTTCCATTCAATTAATATCCCCAGCGAGTGGGAATCCCCAGGCAGAAGCTATTTTACTTTCATTGCTCTTGACGTTTCCATTCAATTAATATCCCCAGCGAGTGGGAATGCACTATCCCAAAGGGCAACAAGCTATCTGGTCTAGAAAGTTTCCATTCAATTAATATCCCCAGCGAGTGGGAATTTCTACCTCAATTCGACTTAGTTAGCAAGAAGTGGTTGCCAGAAGTTTCCATTCAATTAATATCCCCAGCGAGTGGGAATCCCTGTATTGTAGACCCTGATGGTGTAAGGAGTCCAGAGACAGTTTCCGAAGGTCAGGAAAAAAAGTGGTAAAACAGCCTCTAAGCAACAGATCAAAATGCCTAAAACCTTTACCCAGCAAGCGACCGAAGTTCGTAACCCAAAAATAAACATTTCAGCCATTTTACCTGACCTTCGGACAACGCCACAATTTACCATCAAAAAAAACTAAACAATAATCGAATTAGGCGGTTCAATCACAGGTATTCCCACCCCCCATGCTTCCACCTGAGACAGAGTATGTCGAGACAAAGGATAAAATCTGACATTATCCTCTTCTAACTTCAAAACCTTCCTTAACCGACGACGTAAATCATCATATTTTTCCGTATTTAATTTACATTCAAACACAGAATACTGTACACGTTGACCATACCCTTCTAACAAATCGGCGACTTTTTTACGGCGTTTATTATCAGGAATATCATAAGCAATCACATACAAAAACATAACATAAATATGAGGAAAAATCAATCAATTCGATAAGGCTGATATTGATGACTAGGATTATAAACAAACTGTTTAAAAGCCCTGACCTGTTGAGTTAATAAATCCCACTTTGGTTGTTTTCCATCATTAGTTTGTATTTCCTCAGTCATTCGTTGTAAAAATGCCCTTAAAAACTTTTTCCTTCCTGAATTATTCAAATAACACCCACCATTTTTAAATTCAAAATCCTCACCAGCACTAACGATTTTGCGGTTAATTAGCCACATAACCAAAGAATCTATTAACGGTGCGCGAAACTCCTCAATTAAATCAGAAGCCAAAGCTGCATGACCATCATTAGCCTGATGTAAACAAGCATAATAAGGATCTAATCCCTGAATTTCAATCAATGATAATAAATGATTCCAAAGAACTTGATAACCAAAACTTAACATGGCATTCACAGGATTGCCT
The DNA here is from genome assembly GCA_017355425.1 of Dolichospermum sp. DET69. NCBI lineage: Bacteria > Bacillati > Cyanobacteriota > Cyanophyceae > Nostocales > Aphanizomenonaceae > Dolichospermum > Dolichospermum sp. DET69. The sequence goes on along the minus strand of CP070233.1, from coordinate 3,604,119 downwards.
GGAGGACGACGACTCCGCCCAGAAAACACAAAATCAGGATTAGTTAGACATTCACTAAAAGCCGCGAAATATTGAGCCGCACCAGCACCTTCAAAGCCCATTAATCTTTCACAAGTATCAGCCTGTGCTGCTTGATCAGCTAAATAATCTAAACTTTGTAAAACTTTTTCTAAAAGTTCTGACTCTCTTTTTTTATTCTGTCTTCGTAATAATACCCTACTATTTTTTAACTTGCCTTTAATAATAGCCCTAGCAGTAATTAACTTCTCTATAGGGGATAACTGTTGTTGATAACGTGATAATTGTCTATATCCCCTAGAAATCGGTAAAATCCTGCCATAGCAGTAGCCCATGCGTGATAAATAAGCAATGGGAATATCACGCCATAAACAAGCACGAATTACTTGGGTGGTTACTTGCGACTTACCAAAAATCAGAATTTGCTCTAATAAAGGTAACTGTACTTCAACGCATACGGAATCACCTTGTTTAACTAATAAACTCTCTTTTTGTAGGCAAACATAACAGTTTTGTTCAGAAACATAAAGAGTCTGCATTAACGCCACCAACGTTGTAAATTGGATTTTTGAGAACGATGTTCACTTTCAGAAGCACTTAATTCTGCCTTTTGTTCGGGTTCCAACCATAACATTACCCTGTCTGCCGCAATAGAAAGTATATAGGTAGAAAAGGTTACTAATAAAGTATTGATAATTACTGCGGCTAAACCCAAAGGAGCAATTAACAAAATTACTAAAGTAATACCACCATTAACAGTAGATACAGAAACATTTCTGACAGTAGCAGAACGTCGAGAAATATACATATTGAAAAAGCTAGGTTAAATGATACTCATTACCATAGCTTCAGAATTAATGAAAAGCTAGGAAAAGACTATAAACTAAAGATTGATAATTACTTACACAAAGATAATCCTGACAAGAGTTATAGCCAATAGCTACTAAAAACTTCAATATTTTCTTTTATTATGCCTAAAAAACCTAGTCATTCCTATACAGAACGTTTAGCTTTTGAACGATTACTGATATTAATTACTACCTTGTTGAAATATCCAGGTATAGGTAGTCCTGATTTTCTGGACTCCAATAGTAATCAACACCACGATGCAATTAGTGCTGTCAGAGAATATCTCCAAAAATTAGCCACAGAATTAAATATAGAATTACCAGCAGGATATCCAGCAGTTTCTACATTACGAAAAGATTTAGAAACCCTGAGAAATTACGGTATTCTTGATCGTCGAATGTATCGTTGGGGATATTATCTTGGGACTGGTGCGCTTTCTAGCACAGAATTAAAGGTAGCATTTAACGCTTTAGTGTCCCAAGCACAATATCAAGGTGATCCGCAAATTAGACGTATTTGTGAAACTCTTAGTAAAAGACTCCGTGGCTTAGATATGGAACTCAAGGGTAATTTTTTTTACCCAATTCGTCAGCATCTTAATCGGGCTATTGTTCATACTGACCCCGCAGAAATGGCAGCAAAAGGTGAAAATCGAGATACATTATTTCATCAATTGCCATTATTAGAAAAAGCGATTAGTCATGGACAAGCCATCGAAATATCTCGTTCGCAAGATTTATATGCTTCTAATCGAACAGGACGTTTTCAGGTTTTTCCTTTACAATTAATTTATTATGATATTGCTTGGTATTTACTATATGAATATTGTGAAACACAGCATTTAGCAATAGGGCGTTTAAATCGTTTCAATAATTATTGTGAGTTTATTAAAATAACACCTCGTAAATTAGATAAACAGAAAAAAAGTCTTGATCAAGCATATAAGTTAATAGAAAATGGTTGGGGTTTATATTTAGGTGAAGTCAAAGAACAAGAATTAGAATTAAATGGTCATCTGGATTTTATTGAGGTTAAAGTACGTTTTTTTCCTCCAGTTACAAGATTTATTTTAGAAGGTGAACTTCGTCATCTTAACCAACAAATTATCCTAGGACAAATAGATAAAACTATAGGAGAATACCAATTTATAGACTATATTATAAAATTACCACCACGTTCTTTAAATGAGTTTAGTCTCTGGGTTTATCGTTACATGGATAAAGCAGTAGTTTTATCTCCATCTGAATTAGTAGAAAAACATTGTCAGGCTGCACAGGCTTTATTCTATCGTTATTTTCAGGAAAATAGCACTCATCCCATCCCCTAATTCACATTCTTTAATTGAGAAAAAAGCAGGTAAATACACCTTGCAACTTGTATTTAAGGAGTATGTGACGGAACAATTTAAACCAAAACCTGTATTGGAATTAGTGAATAAAAATATTTCCAATTAATAATTTGAGTTGCTGAAATCAAGCATGAATTTAGGTGTAGAGACGTTCCATGGAACATCTCTACAAAGGGTTTGATATCATTAAAAATCAGGTGAATATCTCAAATCAGCAACACCAAAAATTAATTACCCAATCCCCAATCCCCATTACCCATCAACTATCTGGTTTTCTTGCCGTAAATAGGCTTGAATGAACATATCCAGTTCACCATTCATCACATCAATAATGGCTGTGGTTTCGATATTTGTCCGTAAATCTTTCACCATTTGGTAAGGGTGAAATACATAGTTACGGATTTGATTACCCCAGGAAGCCTCCACCATATCACCGCGAATCTCGGCAACTTCTTGGGCGCGTTGTTCTTTAGCAATGATTAACAACTTAGCTTTTAGACGTGCCAAAGCTTTTTCCTTGTTTTGCAGTTGGGAACGTTCTTCTGTACAACGGACTGCTAAACCAGTAGGTAAATGCACAATGCGGACTGCGGTTTCTACCTTGTTGACATTTTGCCCACCCTTACCCCCAGAACGGGTAGTGGTAATTTCTAAATCCTTGTCTGGAATGTCTAACTTGACAGTGTTATCTATTTGTGGCATGACTTCGACTCCAGCAAAGCTGGTTTGCCGTTTTCCGTTAGCATTGAAGGGAGAAATTCTCACTAGACGGTGAGTACCCATTTCCGAACGCAAGTAACCATAAGCGTAACGTCCCGTAATTTCGAGAGTGGCGGATTTGATACCGGCTTCTTCACCTTCTGATTCTTCAGCTAAAGTGACTTTATAACCATGATCTTCTCCCCACCGGGTATACATTCGCATGAGCATAAATGCCCAGTCTTGCGCGTCTGTACCACCAGCACCGGCGTTAATTGTCAAAACCGCGCCTTTATCGTCGTAAATGCCGGAAAGTAGTTGTTGTAATTCCCATTGGTCAAGATCATGATTGAGTTTGGTAATGGTAGATTCCGCTTCTTGCAAAAGTGCTGTGTCGGTTTCTAGTTCCAATAGCTCAACCACTGCTCTGGTATCATCTAAGTTATTGTGCCACTTGTAATACTGATCTAAATGGGATTTTAGATCATTGAGTTCTTGTAGAGTGTTTTGTGCCTGGGTTTGGTCTTCCCAAAATTCTGTTTGGGCGGAAATTTGCTCTAAGTCGTGAATTTTGGCTTTGAGTGCAGGTACGTCAAAGATAGTCCTGGGTTTTACCCAGGCGGCTAGACAATGTTTCGATTTCGCGTTTTAGTTCTAATACGTCCATAATTTTGGCTCAAGCTGAAATCACTTGAGATTTTGCTGTTGATAAATTGTGATTGGATTTATATTTTAGATTTTACCTGGATTTTGGTAAAGTCTGCGGTTTTTGTCGCCAGAATTGGGGGAGAAATCCGGGGATATTTTGGGCTTTTGTCCGCGCTTCGATGGCTTGTTGGTAGTCTGGTTTATATTCTATAGCTTTATCGTAGGAAGCGATCGCCTGTGGATATTGTTGCAAATTTAACCAAGCATTGCCCTTACTGTACCAACTTTCATAATGATTGGGTTTATAGCGGATTGCTTTATTATAGGAAGCGATCGCTTCTTGATATCTTTGTAAATTATATTGTGTATTTCCTAGATTATACCATACTAAATAATCATTTCCCTTTAAATTAATAGCTTTTTTATAAGATTCTATCGCCTCTGGATAACGTTTAACTTGATGTAATGCCCAACCCCGATTATACCAAGCTTGATACTGTTGAGGATTAGATTTAATCACTTGACTAAAAGAATCAATGGCCTCTGGATATCTGCGTAATGTCATCAAGATATTACTTCTGGATAACCAAGCTGCGGAATTATTTTGATTATACTGTACAGCTTGATCATAAGCTTGTAAAGCAAATTCATAGCGATTTAAATTAACCGCACAATTTCCCAAATTATACCAAGCTAATTCAGAATCTGGTTTTAATTCTACAGTTTTTTTGTAAGCTGCAATTGCTTCTTCATACTGCTTAAGATTTTGTAATGCTAATCCTTTTTTGTACCATAATTCAGGATTATCAGGTTGTAAATTAATCCCTTGTTCATAACCTTTAACTGCATCATTATATTGATTAGTTTTTATAAAAATATCACCTTTAGCTTGCCAAATTTTTGGGTCATCATTTTTAAATTGTAAAGCTTTGTCAAAAGTAGCAAGTGCTTCTGGATAACGCTTGAGACTGACCAAAACAAAACCTCGATTAGTCCAAGCTTCTAAATAATTAGGTTGAATTTGAATAGCCTTATCATAAGCCAATAAAGCTTCTGGATATTTTTTTAACTGAAATAATGCCTTACCTTGACCATACCAAGCTTGAGGATAATTAGGTTTCAGTTCTCCAGCTTTTTCATAAACACCTAAAGCTTCTTCATAGCGTTGTAATTGAATTAAAGTATTTCCCTGATTATATAATTCTATGGCGTTAGTATTATTCATCCGGTTAATCATGAATATTGTCCCTCCAGTCCCAATACCCAACACAAATATTCCTAATAGCAATTTCCAGAATATTGATTTGGTAGTTTTGAGCTTTTTAACTTGATTTGCTAAAATAGCAGGAGCGACAATTATAGTTCCAGATGTATTTTTATTTAATTCTTGTAAAGCTTGTAATGCAATTGTTGCTGAAGCATAACGTTGGCGAAAATCATAACACACCATCCGATTTAAAAATTGGCTAAATTCTGGAGATACAGTCGCCGAATTTTGCCAAATAATTTCATTAGTTTCAGCATCTTTTTCTAATTGATCAGGTGATAATCCGGTTAAAGCTTGAATAGCAATAATTCCTAAAGCATAGACATCACTACTAAATTTTGGTGTTCCTTGTGCTTGTTCTCCAGGAGTATAACCAGGTGTGCCAATAGCAACAGTAGCTTTAGTAATATCTGGAGAATTTACTAATTTAGTCGTAATTTGTTTAACTGCACCAAAATCAATTAAAATTAACTTACCATCTTGTTGTCGTCTGAGAATATTCCGAGGATTAACATCACGATGAATTACCTTTTGTTGATGGACAAAATCCAAAATCTCCAAAATTTCTTGTAAGAGAGAAATAACCTGATCTTGAGTAAAAATAACACCTGATTTTAATTCTTGACTGAGATCATTACCAATAATCAGTTCTTGAACCAGATAAAATTCGGCATTTTCTTCAAAGTAAGCTAAAAGTTGAGGAATGCGATCATGAGTTCCTAATTTGTATAAAACTTGGGCTTCTGTGTCAAATAACCTTCTAGCTATTTCCAGATGCAAAATATCAGTAGACTGGGGTTTGAGTTTCTTGACTACACACTGAGGTGATCCGGGTAATTGAGTATCATTAGCAACATAAGTTTCACCAAATCCGCCACCTCCCAGATAGTTGGTGATTTGGTATCTGCCGACAAGGGTGTTTCCTAGCATTTCATCAGCCTGTTTAACTATTATGTTAAATTATAGCGGTATGCACTTAGATGAGATACAGTTATTAAATTACAAACCCTGTAGGGGCGGGGTTTCCCCGCCCTCATTGTATTTCATCCGACCGAGAACCGCTATATGGCAATATTCTCATAAAAAAATAAAGAAATGAGGAAAAATCACCAATCCAAAATACTAAAGTTAAAATGATTCCGATAGATGACAATATTCGCAGTTGGCAAAAACCAATTATTAATTATTGGTTGATTGGGATTAACCTAGTAATATTTCTTTGGGAAATCAAATTAGACTGGAGTAATGAATTAGGAGATTTAATTAATAATTGGGGAATAATTCCGGCTCAAACAAATATTGCAATTGCTAACGCTTTTTTTTACAATTCTGCGGCTTGGATAATTGTATTTTGGCGGTTACTTTCCTTACCTGTATCGCTATTTCTGCATGGAAGTTTTAGCCAAATTATCGGAAATATGCTATTTTTATGGGTATTTGGAAAAACAGTAGAAAGTATTTTGGGACATAAACAATATCTACTACTTTACTTAACTGCCGGCTTTTTTTGTGGCATAGTCCAAATTATATTATCATCAGATATAACAGTACCAATCATTGGTGCAAATGGGGCTATTGCATCTATTTTAGGTGCTTATATGATAAAATTTCCCCAGGCAAAAATATATTCAGTTTTAACTTTATTAGTTGTCTATATACCTGTTGAATTACCAGTAATTTTCTACCTATTTTGGTGGTTTATCCAACAGTCATTTTATGGAATAGGTAGTTTAAATCTTCCAGGTAATAGTGCCTTCTCTAATGTAAGTTACTGGGGACAATGCGCCGCATTAGTTACAGGTGCTGCTTTCATGAAAATCAGACAAAAGTTTTAATATCAATTCATCTGCGTTCATCTGCGTTCATCTGCGTTCCATTATTCTATCCAACTTCAGATTAAATTGGTATAAGTCATAGTCATCCTGATGATACCAAAAAACCTGTAAGATAGGGTAGTTCATATTGGAATTTTGAATTAACTTAGATGTCTGTAGTTTCTAGCATTACCGTTAAAGTTCCCGCCACAACGGCGAATTTAGGACCAGGGTTTGATTGTATTGGTACAGCATTGAAGCTGTACAATGAATTTAAGTTTACTATTCTCGATACAGATGGGTTAATTATTCAAGTTTCCGGCACAGAAGCAGAAAAAGTACAAACTGATGAGAGTAATCTTTTATATCTGGCGTTTGTCAAACTATATGAATATATAAAACAAACACCTCCAGCGGTGAAAATAGAAATTAAGTTGGGTGTACCTTTGGCGAGAGGGTTGGGTAGTTCTGCAACTGCTATTGTTGGGGGGTTAGTTGCGGCCAATGAATTGGCGGGTGCGCCTTTATCTGAGTTGCAGGTGATGGAATTAGCGATCGCCATGGAGGGACATCCTGATAATGTAGTACCAGCCTTATTAGGTGGCTGTCGTCTAGCGGCCACCAGCAGTAAAGGTTGGGAAATTTGCGATATTCCCTGGCATCGAGATATAATTGCAGTGGTAGCAATTCCTAACTTTGAATTATCAACATCAGAAGCACGGGGAGTTTTACCTACAGAAATCAGTCGTGCTGATGCAATTTTCAATATTTCCCATTTAGGTTTATTGTTGCGGGGTTTAGCAACTAATCGGGAAGAATGGTTAAAAGCAGCCTTACAAGATAAGTTACATCAACCCTATCGCCAATCCTTGATTCCTGGTTATGATGCTGTCAATGCCGCTGTTGTGGCTGCTGGTGCCTATGGTATGGTAATTAGTGGCGCAGGTCCGACACTTTTAGCTTTAGTTGATACAAGTTATGCCAAATCAGTAGAGATAGCAATGGCAAAAGCCTGGATAGAAAAGGGCATAAACTCAACTGTGCGATCGCTCCCTCTGGATACGCAAGGGGCAAGTATATTGTGATTCGTAAATTAAAAAAGACAATAAAAATCTGGCTGGAGCAAACTGTTGAGGTATCTTGGTTGTGATAAAAAAGTCACTTGCAGCCATTCAGCAAGAATGTTAAGCTAATGAGCATTAAAGTTGCATAAGCTGGGCGGGCAAGATGCCCACCCCACAAGAGTTATGTTTAATTCAATTATGTAAATTAGATGTTTTTTAGCTTATGTCCCATCTCAAACTACACTAAGACCATTAGAGAACTGCACAAAAAAGATGAACTGCTTGCAGCAGCGCTAGTTTCCTCCGGGACGTTCTCGCGTTCGCTATGCAATCTTGTGGGATGGGCATCTTGCGCTATGCAATCTTGTGGGATGGGCATCTTGCCCGTCCTTGTATTATTAGCTGGCAAGATGCCCGCACCACGAGAAATTTTGGGATATTTTTTTAATTGGAAGTCTCTAAGTTGAAAGTTGCAATTTTTCTATAATCGAGTCATCATCAACAATGCCAGCTTTCAGGTTGTATTCAAATCTGCACTTTGCTTTGCGAAAATAACCACTGTAGGAAAATGATTTTTCTTGCTGCTTATACAACTCTATCTGCTCTTGTATAATCTGGTGGACAACATTGAGAGTAAATTGATATGCTGCTTCTAATTTGTCTGAATTATTGATACTTGTCAAATCATTTTCTAAATACTTATAAATACCATAGGACAGTAACTCAGTAGCATGACTAATATATTCTCTTATTGCTTGTTGAGCCTCTTTTTTACTTTGAACATAACGATAAATTTTATAAGCATAGATTAATTGTAAATATATGGGTGAATCTTTTTCACCATTGAATAATTTATGTAATGGATGGTTATGATTATTTGTAGCATCAAAAATAGCTTCCATAACTTCATATATACTATTTTTAGCTATTTCTGGCTGTTCATAAAAAGTTGCATACCAAAATCGCAAGAGGGTATCACTTTCAATGGTAGACTTTAACTGCCTGCTAAGATAATTGGAGAAAACTTCACCACGTTTTGTAATATAAGCAATTCCCTGATTAGCGAATACTTCTTTTACATATAAATTGAAATCTTTATTACTTACTTTATCTTTGTAAGAAATGGGAGTTTGAGTATTAGTAGCATCCGTAATTTTCTCCACTATCTCAATATCACTTGTTTCGTATAAACGGACATTTACAAAAACATTTTGAAGTTTATTAATTCCTTTACGTTTAATTTCCTTGAGGACTTCGTAGATAACACGAGTTGTTTGTAAACCATTGACAATTATAGGATTATAAGTAGGTAAGATGTATTTTCCACTTTGTAAAGTAGATGGAATTTCCATTCTTTCACAAATGATTGTTACCCCATTGTTAAGCAGAGGAAAATATATCGCTGAATCTGGATCAGTTAATGTTTCTTTCATCCTTTGATTTGGTCTAACTTTGAAGCCTAAAAAAGAACGAATATTCTCTGAAAATAGAAACTCATAAGTATTATTAATAGATAATTCTTGTTCAACTAAACTACAAAGTTCATCAGCTTCAATCCGAAAATTAGCGGCTCTCACGTTACCAACAGAATATGTATATAAGCCTTGTCCTTGTCTATCAGAAGTTATGATGTTTGATATTTGAGGATTAAAAATAAACTTAATATCTTTACGTTTAGCTTGTGCTTTAATTAGCTGACTGATTTTTTCGTAAATTGCTTCTGCATCCCAAATTTCAAAGTCATCTGGCCTATGATAAGCTAGATAGTTGGGATGATTTGAAGCATATTTAGGATCATTCTTAGAACCATTATACACAAAATAATATTTAATTTCGATTAAAAAACCATCTCTAGATAGCTGCTGATATTCATTTATTTTAGGTTGAAGTAATTCCGAATTTGGCTTAGTTATTCCATAGATAAAGGCATCATCTACGTCATGACGAAATTTATCAAGTTCGTTATTTTTTAAACTGCGACTATTCTTACACTGAAATATCATTAGTGTATAGTAGCCGCCTTGCTCTACAAACACAGCCCCATCTATCCCACCATCTTTGCCCTTGAGATCGAGCTTTTGCCTGATTTGAATGTCATCATATACTTCTTGAAATGGTCTTTCTGTAATCGCAGCCATTGAGAAAATTTCAAATGCTATATCTTTATTTACGTTAAATTGCTCAGATATTCTATTTAAGTATCCGTCTATAAATAGTTGCTTGTTATCCATTTTAATTTTCAATATTGGGAGTGACTTTTCAATCCTAACTCAATGTGAGAGTAAGTTGACTAGAACCAATGATTCACAAATGTACCTTATTTTTTATTTTTTGTAGTAATTGACAAACAATTAATGTATAAAATATAATTGGAGCGGATAAAACCGTGATATTATTAGATACAATAGCGAAGGGACAAGTATAGTTCTTATCTAACTAAAATAGCGATCGCACTATAACAATTAGGCGTTACTGAATTGAAATATGAAACTGGGAAATATGGCGACGCAAACTATCAACCTTTGCAACCTTTATTCTTTGCGCCTTTGCGTGCAGCTTATTCATATATTTGATCAGCAGCACCAACAATTAAATTATACTCAAAATGGTTAAGACATAGACTTTTGTAAAATCATGAAAAACCTAGATTTGTAGGGGTTTAGCTTTTGCTTTACCCCTACCCGCTTAAATCAAATAATTAAGCCGTTTTAAGTATAGTCAGAGGAAGAGTCTAAAATTAGAATTATGGGCAAAAATCAGGAAACCCGCAAAAAACTAAAAGGGCAACATCAAGCCTTAGAGGAACATCTAGAAAAAATTGCTAAAGAAAAGGAGAAATCAATACAAGGACAAGATCAAGGTTTAATTGCCCATTGGGAGAAAACAGTGGCAAATTGTCGCCAAAATATTGCGAAACTAGAAAGGAGATTAGGAAAATGATAGCACTCTATAAAAATCCTTACGAAAGATTAGAAATATTTTTGAATGAATATCAACCCCAGCTAGAAAAAGCAATTCAAGCAATTCAAGCCATCAAAAATACTGATCCCAATTCCGAAGAATTTTCTCAAGCACTTGCTGATCTTTATGCTTGTTCCACAGTCCTTGAACCCTATTCAGAGGGAATGGTAGAGGCAATTGATCAATTTACCGAAGATAGACCAGATGATTGAAAATTGAAGGATCAGTATATGTGATGATTGTAAATTTTAGATTTTAGATTTTAGATTTTGGATTAGTAATTGGTGCTGAAAAACCCATTACTAATCACCCATTACCCATTACCCATTACCAATTACCCATTACCAATTATATCTATGGATAAAATCCAGTCAGAAATAGCAGCACTACAATCTCAAATCCAAGCACTGCAACAAGAACGCGCTGCACTGACAAATCATCATGTAACGCCAGAAAATGATTCACCCCTAGCCATAGTGGAAGCTTACCGTCGTCAAGCTAGGGAAAACGTTCAATTGTCTGCGGAACTTAAAGGCATAGATGATGCAATGTATTTCCTAGAAAAGCAAATACAACAAAAGAAAGCCCATATTAATCGGTATTTGCCAATGTCTATTCGCATATCCCAACAGCAAGAACAGCTAGAAGAAGCCAAAAAAATTGCTCAAATTCATGCTGAACGAGTTAATGAACTAGCTTGGGAACTAGCAAAGGAAATTAAACTCCTCAAAACCTGTGCTGATGAACTTAGTCCCATGTATTGGCAAGTTTACTACAAACCTTTCATTACAGGCTTTAAGACCATTTCTGTCCCTTTCGTAAGATCAGATGGAGAAGTGTGGATGATTGTCAACCGTATTGTTTAAGAAATATAGATAACTTGGATAAAAAATCAGCTTATCCTCAAGCTGTCCAATATAACTAAAGACAGCGATTAATGCCGCTGTTTTTTTATTGACGTTGCAAAAGTTTACATTTAGAATGGAATCGCAGCATAATTCAGTAAGTATTTATTACTAGTTATGCTCCAAATTGGAAATCTTCATAAGGAATTGTTTACAGACGTAACGATTCCTTAATATAATGTAAATAAAAGCAAAATCAAAAACATATTGTCAAAAGTGATGAATGCAATGGAAATTCCTTGGTTGTCAGCCATAATTTTCCTGCCGTTGGTGGCAGCCCTAGCAATTCCCCTCATTCCCGATAAGGAGGGCAAAACACTCCGCTGGTACGGCTTAGGAGTAGCACTATTAGACTTTGTATTCATGATTTTTGCCCTTTGGCAGAGTTACGACTTTCAAAGTTCAGCCCTGCAAATGACAGAAAGCTATGCTTGGATACCCCAAATTGGCTTGAACTGGTCTCTAGGGATTGATGGTTTATCAATGCCCTTGATAATTTTAACAGGCTTAATTAACACACTCGCAGTATTCGCGGCTTGGAAAGTAACCACCAAGCCGCGTTTATTTTATGCGTTGATGTTAATCATGTACAGCGCCCAATTAGGTGTATTTCTCGCCCAAGACTTGTTAATGTTCTTCTTGATGTGGGAAATTGAGTTAGTACCCGTTTACTTACTAATTGCCATTTGGGGAGGTGCAAACCGCCGCTATGCAGCTACCAAATTTATTATCTATACCGCAGCAGCATCTATATTTATACTGATAGCTGGTTTTGCAATGGCTTTCTATGGTGATAACTTCACCTTCAATATGACCGAATTGGGAATGAAAGAATATCCCAAAGCCTTAGAACTAGCACTATATGCCGGTTTCTTAATTGCTTACGGTGTAAAACTGCCAATTTTCCCCTTCCATACATGGTTGCCTGATGCTCATGGTGAAGCATCTTCTCCCGGTTCAATGATTTTAGCTGGTGTATTGTTAAAGATGGGTGGTTACGCCCTGATTCGCTTCAACGTAGAAATGTTAACTGATGCTCACGTCACCTTTGCTCCGGTTTTAGCAGTTTTAGGTGTAGTTAATATTGTTTACGGGGCTTGTTGCGCCTTTGCCCAAACCAACCTCAAACGCCGTTTGGCTTACTCTTCAATTGCCCACATGGGGTTTGTGTTAATTGGCATTGCCTCTTATACAGAAATCGGTATCAGCGGTGCTGTATTACAAATGGTTTCTCATGGTTTAATTGCTGCTAGTTTATTCTTTCTCTCCGGTGTAACTTACGAACGCAGCCACACCTTGATGATGGATAAAATGGGTGGTATGGCTAAAGTAATGCCGAGAACTTTTGCTCTCTTTACTATCGCTTCCATGGCTTCTCTGGCTTTACCCGGTATGAGTGGCTTTGTCGGTGAGTTAATGGTGTTCTTAGGTCTTGCTACCAGTGATGTTTACAGTTCCAGCTTCAAAATTGTCATCATCTTTCTATCAGCCGTTGGTGTAATTCTCACCCCAATTTATTTACTTTCCATGTTACGTCAAGTGTTCTACGGTGACAAAAATGAAGACTTACATTTAGATGCTGTAGTTCTTGATATTAAGCCCCGTGAATTGTTTATCACCGCTTGCTTGTTAGTTCCTATCATCGGTATTGGTTTTTATCCTAAGATGATTACACAAACCTATGATGTGAAAACAGTAGAAATTGCCACTCATGCGCGTCAAGTCTTACCAGTTGTTGCTCGTCAACAACCTACAAACTTGTATTCTCAAATTTTTACCGCACCAACATTAGCTAGTTCCGAGATAGTTAATATAGTTGAGTAATTATTATCAACCCCAAAAGGGCGCTCTAGTAAATCTTAAATATGAGGGAGAATTAGGGGTAGTTTCCAGGAACTACCCTTGATTTTTTTGAATATTTGACTTCTTTAATAATTTGATAAATAGCAAAATTTCATTTTCCAGGGCAATTATGAATAATAGACTACAGCATATAGATATAGCAAAAGGTATAGGCATATTATTAGTTGTATTTGGTCATAACAATGATACCAATATAAAAGGCAAGTTAGTCAACATAATATTTTCCTTTCATATGCCATTATTTTTGTTTTTATCGGGCTTATTCTTTAATGCGGATGGCAAATTTAAAAAACTAATTTTGACTAAATTTGACTCAATTTTTAAGCCATATTTAACAACCTTGATAATTGGATATTTTATTTTTAAAAATGATTCAATCATCAATTATTTAGTTGGAATTATTTATAGTAGTAGTTCTACAATTCCTATTGTATGGACTCCCTTATGGTTTCTTACTCATCTTTGGGCTGTTTCAATTTTTTCATGGTTATTTATAAAAATTACTAAATTAAGTGATATCAAGAAAATTTTTCAATTTTTGCTGCTGTTATTATTACTTGTAATAGGTTTTTTGACCCGGGATGTTTTGCGGAACATACCTATCAGCATTGGTAAATTCCCATTAGAATTATCTGGTCAGGATTTTTTATTACCAGGTCTTCCATTTAGTATTGATATTGTTTTTATTAGTGGTTTTTTCTTTTTATTAGGATTTTTACTCAAGCAAGAGGTTTTTGATTTAAAATTTCAAGCCAAATATTTCCTAATTAGTTTGTTTATATTTAGTTTTTGTCAATATCATTTTAATTATACAATTGATTTGAATTTCAGAAGATACGATGATTTAATCATATCAACTCTCGAAGCAATTTTGGGAATATATATAGTTTTATGTATTTCAAGTTTGATATCTAGATATAAAATTATTGGACAAATATTTGGATATATCGGTACTGGTAGTCTATTTATTTTAATGTTTCATTATGTTTTTATAAATCAAGCATATACTTTTTTAAACTTATACTATCCTCCCAATTCTTTGATCAGATTTTTGATTTTTGTTTTTAGTTCTATAATTCCTTTGTTAATTTGGGAATTAGTCAAAAGCAATGATTACTTATCTTTGTTATTTTTGCCATTAAAGTCTAATAAATTAATTAAAAATCAAAAGTGATGTAGAGAACTAATATTTGATTTTTAAAATATACAGTTATGTTTTGGTGGGCAATGCCCACCCTACAATCAATAATGAATTGGGGTAACAAGTTAGGTATCTTAGAGGATGTTTGAAAAGTATCAGAATTAATCGAGATCCCCCCAACCCCGCTTAAAAAGGGGGGCTAAATTCCTCAAAGTCCCCCCAACCCCGCTTAAAAAGGGGGGCTAAATTCCTCAAAGTCCCCCTTTTTAAGGGGGATTTAGGGGGATCTGCGGGTGTTAGATACCACACGAAAAAGTTTTCAAACAACCTCTTATCGTTTATTACTCATTTAGGAATTACTTATATAAACTTTAATTCCATGCAATAATAAACCTAATCCCCATCCTAACATTGGGAAAATTGCCCAGAAGTATCCAGGGCTTACTACTAAATTTAACAGTACCAAAAAACCATTAATTGCTATAAAAGCAAATAGGTGTGATTTAAATCCTTTCTGTTGTTGACTATTAGACATTTGCTCTTTTTTTACTTCTACGTTATTTTTTAACCATTCTTGTTCTGCCGCTTGTAGCGATTCTGAAGAAACACCTAATTCTGAGGCTATTTCTATAATTTGTTCTCTTGTATATTCTCCCTGTTGCTTCCGTCTAAAAGCTACTTCAAGAATCTGCTGCATTTCCTCTGAGTTGTAAGTCATTATCAATACCTAAAATGGTAAAAAATACTTTTGAGAGTTACTTTTGAAACGGTAGTTACACAAGCATTAAAAATATATTTGGCTACGAACTGATTAGAAACACATTTTATATCTGAAAAATAATTGATGTCGTAATTAACAGCACAAATATAGATTTAATTAAAAATTAAAACCCACATTCCGCACTTCAATAAGTAGTATACAAAAACTACATTTACGACTAATCAAAAACTATAGTTTTTAAAAACCAAGCAGTCACCAGTAAATAAATTATACACACCAAAAATCAAGCTTTTTTATTATGTTTAAAAATACAAAATCCGGTTGATGTTGTCATAAATAATTCTAGCGTAGCTAAAACTTCGGGAGTAAGTAATGGTAAAGTAACAGTTAGGGATATACCTGTTATTAAGGAAATAAATGGCAGATCGGTTAAACAAATAAGAACAGCTAAAAAAATAAGTCAAAGAGACTTTGCTAATGCTGTAGGTATGAGTCAAAGCTGGGTCAGGGATATTGAGACTAAGTGTAAGGATGCACCTATTCCTGAAAAGTATACTGCTATAATTAAAGAGATATTAAATTTTAGATAACCTGTTGAAAATAATTAGGTAATAGCAATGGCTTATAGTGATTTTAGCTTAACTAAGTTTAAGAAAAATTTTAACATTACAATTGATGAAGAATCTGATTTATTTGCGACTGTAGAACCTATAGAAATCAGTGAAAAATTAACCAACACTTTAGAAGAAACTACGGAACTCGCGTTAGCAATAAATACGGAGAAAGCACGCTCAGAAATGATTATTACGCCAATTTTATTAGAGGTTAGACGTAAAGCTAATTATAAAATTAGTTTATTTTCTGGTACGGATTTTAATGTTGATGTTGAGAGAGGTTTAAATGGTTATTGTGATTTTGTTATCAGTCGTTCTAGGGAACAGTTAACAATTAATGCTCCTGTGCTAATTATTGTAGAAGCTAAAAATGAAAATATTAAAGGTGGTTTGGGTCAATGTGCAGCAGCAATGTTAGCAGCACAGTTGTTTAATGAACAGGAAGGTAATGAAATTAAAACTATTTATGGGGCTGTGACAACAGGAGATATATGGAAATTCTTGAAGTTGGAAGGGACTGATATATTTATTGATTTGAATAATTATTATATTAAGGAGTTAAACAAGATTTTAGGTATTTTGTGTCAAGGGGTTGAGGGTTAAATTTAACTTCATCAATATTATCTGTTGATATTGGTTCTCCTGAAAGAATACCAATAACATTTATTGAGGTAAAAAATATAGCACAAACTCGATTAACAAGAATGGAGAAAAAATTATTCAGACTCAAAATAATATTTTTGATTTCACTATAAATATAATTTGTGATAATAATTCAGCGATCGCTCTTTGGTAAAATAAGGGTGATCGCTGAATTATAGTGACATTATTGATTATTCAACAGTACTATCAGGTGGTAATTCTACATTCTTTGTGACAGGGGTAAGTTGATTCTTGTCTTTATCTTTTTGAGCAGCTTCTTTTGCAGAAATGATTTGTTTCATAGCGTCTACAAGATGTGATTGAGTAACGCATTTTTCATCATCTAGTTTATCCTCACAAGCAGCAGCAACTACAGCTTGTAAAACTGCTTTCTTGATATCTCTTCCAGAAATATTATCAAATTGAGAAGCAAGTTCTTGAAAATTAACAGATTCATGAAGAGGTAATTGCTCTAACCCATGCAGGTGGGTTTTGTCTGTGTAGCCGTGATTTATAATAGCCAATATTTTTGACTTTTAATTCCTTGCTTTTGCTAATTTTACCCAATTTTCAATACCTTTTTTAGTCGGTATTCCTAAATTATTAAATGTCCAAATGTCCAGTTTATGTTGAAGTCCATAACTAATATGAATCGGTTGTTGACTACTATAAAAATAGAGAGAATCAAAAGGTAGTTTAGTTTGTAAAATCCATTCTACTAATTCTGTACTTGGTAAATCTGTAATCAGAAAATCACAAGCCGCACCTAATCTTTCACAGTAGTATTTACCATTTTTATTAATTTCATAACTGAGATGTTGGTCAAGATTAGGAGCTACACGCCCGTTTTTTTGACCTGTAATCGGGTCTTTTTTCTCAAGATACTTTTTTAAATCAGTAGAACAGAAACCGTAGGTAAGACGAAATCTTTTTCTACCAAAATAATCTATCGTTGGGTCAATGATAAAGTTATTTAAATCTTGTAAGGCAGGAATAACTTCTGATATATTATGTGGATATGGGTTGATATTTTCAGGATATTTATGATAAGTTTGAGTGCAGGTACAAAATTCTTCTAAAGTCAAATATTTACCTAATTTTAAATTACTATTATTCATAAATACTGGATAGTAATGAGATTGGTGATTTTATTGTAGCATTTGAACCTGCATTTAATTAATTGTCATCAAGTTAAAAAATATGAATAAATTGATAATTGGAGATATATTTATGATTAGATTAAATAGAGGACGAAATTAAACAATATCATCAATAATTATCTTTTAATTAATATTGAAGTTTGAGTTGTTTACTACCAAGGTCTAAAAAAGTATGAATGTTAAAGAGCTTTTAGCTAGGTACGCAACAGGAGAAAGAAGCTTTAACTGCATTGCTTTACCAGGAGCAAATTTACAAGGAGTTAACTTAGGTGGTGTGGACTTCGGTAAAGCAGATTTAAGAGGAGCAAATCTAACAGCAGCTTCTTTAAGTGGAGCTAATTTGAGTAAAGCAAATCTCCAAGGAGCAACATTAGAAAGAGCGCATTTATCCGAAGTAATTCTTTGTGGTGCTGATTTAACTCAAGCTACTCTAAAAACGGCTCATTTAAATGAATCAGACCTCAGTGGTGCATTGTTAAGTGGTGCTAACTTGTGTGATGCTAATTTACACATGGCCTCAATTTCATCTGCAAATTTACAAGGTGCAAATCTGAGTGGTGCGAAAATGGGAGGTGTAAGAATGTGGAAAGCAGATTTACAAGGTGCAAACTTGAGTGGTGCTGATTTAAGCGAAGCTAATTTGTGCGAGGTAAATTTAACTGGAGCTAATTTAGATGACACAGATATGAGTGAAACCTTCTTAACAGGTGCTATTATGCCTGATGGTAGCATTCATAATTAGACAATTTTAACCCACGGAGGTGGGTTTTGTCTGTGTAGGTGCGACTTCTAGTCGCCAGGCTTTTAAAATACCCTATAAGGTGCGTTACGCTTCGCTAACACTTATTTAGCTTTTGCTTGACTTTTAGCTTGTTCTAGGGCTATTTCTGTCATGTCTCTGCTTTTAGTATTTTTGTACTATAAGCGTAGTAGATAACTCTGCGGTTGTCAAGGGGAATTGCGGGCTTACTGACACAAAAATTTACAATTAACCCAAAGACAAAGAAAATTAAAATAAATCTATGATTGGGATGATTTATAATATACTAGACTTTGTTATACACTGAAAAAGTTAATGTATACCAGTGAATTAGCTAAATATTCTGCCAGAGCAGATATTGGACAAACAAACCGTATTCTCATAGTCGAAGACGAAGAACTGATTCGGGAAATGTTAGTTGTTGCCTTGGAAGGGGAAGGCTATGACGTAATTACGGCCAGTGACGGCAGAGCAGCGATAGAATATCTGAAAAGTTGTGAAGATAATTCTGAAGAACTATCTTTAGATTTGGTACTATTGGATTTGATGTTACCGCAAATTAATGGTCTAGATATTTGTCGTTTTTTGCGTCACCAAGGCAACTCAGTGCCAATTTTGATGCTCAGTGCTAAAGGTACAGAAACTGACCGAGTGCTGGGCTTAGAAGTGGGTGCTGATGACTATTTGACAAAACCATTTAGTATGCGGGAATTAGTAGCGCGGTGTCGGGCGTTAATTCGTCGTCAACGTTTAAGCGCATTACCACAAGCCTCCGTACTCAAACACAAAGATATAACTTTAAATGCTCAAGAATGTCGGGTAACAGTCCGTGGAGAAGAGGCAAACCTGTCTCCAAAGGAGTTCCGGCTGCTAGAATTATTTATGAGTTATACCCGTCGTGTATGGTCACGGGAGCAGTTGCTAGATCAGATATGGGGTCCAGATTTTGTTGGGGATAGCAAAACTGTGGATGTTCATATCCGCTGGTTACGGGAAAAGTTGGAGGAAGATCCTAGTCATCCAGAATATATTGTGACTGTGAGGGGTTTTGGTTATAGATTTGAATAATTGGTGACGATAGTTGTTAGTTTTGAGTAGTAATACACCAACTAACGACTTCGATGTTTTTACTGGCATTTTTACTGGGTTTAGCTGTCGGCCTTGGTTTTTGGGTTTGGCAACAGGTTCATCTGAACTGGTACTTGGAACGATTACTGCAACCGTTAAATTCTCATGATCATAAAATTTCCAGCATTAAACTGCTGCTAAGACCTCGTTTATGGCAGGAGATTTATCTGGTCAATAAACAACGACAGGATTTGCAGCAATCATTATCCACGTATAAGGAAGTGTTAGATTTTGCACCGCTGGGATATTTGCAAGTAGATGAGGAAAATCAACTGCTATGGTGCAATCAGCAAGCGCGAAAAATTTTATATCTTCAAAGATGGCAACCAGGACAAGTGCGTTTGTTGTTAGAATTGGTTAGGTCTTATGAATTAGATCAATTAGTTGAACAAACTCGTGATTGGCAAAAACCACAGGTACAGGAATGGGTTTTTCATCCTGCTTGTGAAGATGCTAAGGTGATGACAGCGGTAAAGTCTATGTTTTTAAGGGCTTCTAGTTTACCTTTGCCAGCAGGACAAGTGGGGGTATTTTTGGAAAATTGTCAACCTGTGTTAGATTTGAAGCAAGAACGCGATCGCTCTTTTTCCGATTTAGCTCATGAATTGCGAACACCCTTAACTGCCATTCGTCTAGTTGTAGAGACTCTACAAACCCGTTTAGAACCACCTTTAGATCGTTGGGTTAATAGGCTGTTACAAGAAGTTGACCGACTGATTAATTTAGTTCAAAGCTGGTTAGAACTGACGCAAATAGAAAACAATCCCACCATGCAGTTAAACTTAGAATTGGTGGAAATGCGATCGCTCATTATTTCAGCATGGGAAACCCTAGAACCAATAGCCCAACGTCAATCTTTAAATATTAACTATTCTGGTCCAGAAAGCATCTATATTCAGGCAGATAAATCCCGACTTTATCAAGTATTTATCAACCTGCTAGACAATAGCATTAAATATAGTCCCGCTGCGACCACTATTGACATTGAAACTAAAATAATTTCTACTGATAACGGAAAAATCTTGGAAATAAATATTATTGACTCCGGTGTCGGCTTTGCTATTGCAGATTTACCTCATGTATTTGAACGGTTTTATCGCGGGGATAAAGCCCGTTATCGTTCCCCAGTCAATAATTCTACAACCGGAATTGCTGGTACTGGGTTAGGTTTAGCCATTGTCCAGCAAATAGTGATTGCACATAGTGGTGTAATTAAAGCCATGAACCACCCAGAAACAGGTAGTGCTTGGATACAAATTCACTTTTCGCAGATCATGACAAACTCGCCTAGTCAAGATTATAGTTAAAAAAATATATACACATTTTATATAACCACTGTGAAAACTGTATTTGATACACAAAATCATGAAGTACCGCAAATAAAACGCTCTATTAGGCGTTTAGAACGGGATTTGTTACGCATGGGTGCTTTAGTAGAACAATCATTTCGGCTGAGTCATCAAGCTCTGTTTGCTGGTGACTTAATCGCAGCGGAACAAATACCCAAATTAGATAAAAAAATAGATCGCTTTTATAGACAAATAGAATCAGACTGCACAACTATTATCATCCGCGAAGCCCCCACAGAGAAAGATTTGCGATGTTTAAGTGCTTTTATGCAATTAGTTCGTGACTTAGAACGGATAGGAGATTATGCCAAAGATTTAGCGGAAATTGCCATCAAACTATTCCCCTATCCGCAACATAGTTCTTTACCAGAAATTGCGATTATGTCTCAGCACGCCCAAGCAATGTTAGCAACTTGTTTAGTCGCTCTGGCAGACTTAGACGAAACTAGCGGACAAAGAATGAAGCACTTAGATGATGCTGTAGATAATGCTTATGAGGAGCTTTATCAAACCTTTGCCCACTTGGAAAATTTTCCCGGAGTCATGGAGCCAATTCTGCTGTTAACTTTAGCAATCCGTTGCCTAGAACGGATGGCAGATCACGCAACTAATATTGCTCAACGAGTCACATATATTGTTACAGGTCAGCGATCGTAAATTGGATATTGATCGCCATCAATACATACCATAGACAGGGTATAATCTCAAATTTATCAAATAATAAATAAATCATAACCTTGTATAAAAATTTTGATATTTAGTTGTTTTAATTGCCATTAATGATGTAGAATTACTATAGAACATTTATGTATAAGTTCCCTTGGGACTTTACCATAGACTGGATTCATTATAGGTGTGAGAGAGATTGAAATTTATGAAAAAAGCTTTTTGGAATATCCTCAAGGTTAGTCCTGTCCTAGCTTTGACCTTATTGACAGGTAACAGTGCCTTTGCTGGTGAAGCTAAGGAACAAGTAACAAGTGTTGCTCAATTGTCCCAAGAGTCTAACAACCTGGCTCAAGTAACATCCGTTTCTCAGTTTTCCGACGTACAACCCACAGATTGGGCGTTTCAAGCTTTACAGTCTTTAGTTGAACGCTACGGTTGCGTAGCTGGTTATCCTAACGGTACTTTCCGTGGTAATCGGGCCTTGAGTCGTTATGAATTTGCGGCTGGTTTAAACTCCTGCTTAGACCGCGTTAATGAACTCATTGCTACCGCAACCGCTGACATGGTAAGCAAGCAAGATTTAGCTACCTTACAGCGTTTGCAAGAAGAATATTCCACTGAACTAGCAACTATTCGCGGTCAAGTAGATGCTTTAGAAGCTCGTACTGGCGAATTAGAAGCTAATCAGTTCTCCACCACCACTAAACTATCTGGTGAAGCAATTTTCAGCTTGTCTCAAGCTTTTGGGGATAAGGTAGCAGTTGCTTCTACTGCTAATAATATTAATCCCGCATCTCCAGATGTAGATTCCAACACAACTTTCTCTAACCGTGTGCGGTTGAGCTTGAACAGCAGTTTTACAGGGACAGACCAGTTGCAAACTCGTTTGCAAGGGGTAAATATTTCTCCAAATAATTCAGGTACTACTGGTACAGGTACTAACATGACCCGTCTAGGTCATGATGGTAGTGCTACTGGTAATAACAGTAATAACACTGTAACTATTGACAAACTCAACTACGCCTTCAACTTGAGCGAAAAAATTCGCGTCAAAGTTGATGCTACTGGTGCTGAGTTAAACGAAAACGTTAACGTTTTCAACCCTGACTTTAGAAGCAGTGGTTCAGGTGCTTTATCTCGCTACGGACGTTTCAGCCCAATTTATCGTCAAGCTAATGATGGTAGTGGTATCACAGTTAACGTCACTCCCAGCGATAAAATCGCTTTGAGTGCAGCTTATTTTGCAACAGGTAGGGATAATGCTGCTAACCCCGCACCTGGAAGAGGACTATTCGATGGTGGTAACACTATCTTTGGTCAGTTGGCTTTCAAGCCTAACAAAGCTATCAATGTTGGGTTAACCTATGCTCATTCCTACTTTGGTGCTAGTACTGGTCTTCTTGGTAGTACAGGTAGCGCTAGAGCTAATGCTCCTTTTACTGGTGAACCAAGAACTGAAACCAACAATTACGGTGTACAAGCTACCTTGCAACCCAGTCCTAAAATCACATTAGGTGCTTGGGGTGGTTATACTACTGCCAGCACTTTAAGTGGTGCTAGTAGAAGTGGAGAAATCTGGTACTGGGCTAGTACATTGGGTATTAAAGACTTTGGTAAAGAAGGTAATACTTTAGGTTTAATCTTCGGTCAATCACCTAAATTAACTGGTGGTACAGGTGCTGGTGTTACTAGAGATTTTGACACTTCTTATCACTTGGAAGGACTGTACAAGATGAAGATTTCTGACAATATTCTTCTGACTCCTGGTGTATTGGTAATCTTAAATCCTGAGCATAATGACCAGAATGGGACTGAATACGTTGGTACTTTACGGACTACCTTCACTTTCTAGAATCAACTGAGATTAATAGTTTAGTATGAGTAGGGGTTTAGCACTGCTAAACCCCTACATTTATTTGTGAAATATCTCTCGTTCCCATACTCTGTATGGGAATGAATTCCATAAGGCTCTGCCTTTAATAATACAATTAGGCAGAGCCTACATCATGGCATTCCCAGTCAGAGACTGGGAACGAGATAACCTCTTAGCTTTACGCAAAATATAATTCATATTAAATTAAGAATAAAAAAGAGACTAATGAATTCAATAATATCTACCTTAACTTCTATTCTCAGCACCGAAAACGCAGTTTTATCGTGGGAAAATCTCAGCCCCACCCAACAGCATAATATCCAACAAGGAATAGACCCCAAAAGCCAGCCTAGTTGTGTCATTTATCCCCATAGCCAAGCAGAATTAGCCGCCGTTATCACCACTGCCAACAGTCACAAATGGCGTGTTCTAAGCTGTGGTAGCGGTAGTAAAATCAATTGGGGTGGTTTAGCTAAAAATATTGATATTATTGTCAGCACCGAACGCATTAACCAACTCATAGAACACGCTGTAGGTGATTTAACTGTCACTGTCGCAGCAGGGATGAAATTTGCCCAGCTTCAGGAGATTTTAGCTAAACATCACCAATTTCTAGCACTTGATCCGGCTTTTCCTAATTCTGCTACCATTGGTGGTATTGTTGCTACTGCCGATACAGGTTCTCTGCGTCAACGTTATGGCGGTGTGCGTGACCAACTTTTAGGTATAACTTTTATCCGTGCAGATGGTCAAATCGCCAAAGCTGGGGGACGAGTTGTTAAAAATGTGGCTGGTTACGACTTAATGAAATTATTTACTGGCGCTTACGGTACCTTAGGAATTATCAGCCAAGTCACATTTCGTGTTTATCCTATTCCCGAAAGTTCAGGAACTGTTATATTAACTGGTAAACCTGAAGCCATATCCCAAGCGGTGAGAACTTTGCAAAGTTCGGAATTAACACCAACTCAAGCTGATTTATTATCAACTAAGTTAGTTACCAATTTAGATTTGGGGACAGGTATAGGATTAATTGCCCGTTTTCAAAGTATTAGCGAAAGTGTCCAAGAACAGTCAAAACGACTGTTAATAATTGGTGAAAAACTAGGTTTACATGGAGTAATTTATGCAGAAAATCATGAAGCTGATTTATGGCAACGATTACCAGAACAAATACATTCTGATGTTACAGAATCTCCAATCACTTGCAAAATAGGAGTATTACCAACTGCTGCGGTGGAGATTCTCAATCAAATAGATATTGGGTTAATTCATATTAGCAGTGGTTTGGGTTTGGTGCGGTTGGAAAAATCGGAGCAAATTTTACCTTTGCGGAATTTATGTCAAGCAAATTCTGGTTTTTTGAGTATTTTGTCTGCGCCTGTTGAGGTAAAAGAAAAGTTTGATGTTTGGGGGTATACTGGCAATAGTTTGGATGTAATGCGGGGTATTAAAAAACAGTTTGATGGTAATTGTATTTTAAATCCTGGTCGGTTTGTGGGTGGGATTTAAGATTTAAGAGGGTGTTTGAAAAGTATTAGATGAAACCGATAATCTCCAAAAACCTAACCCCCCTACCCCCCTTCCCTACGTTAGCGCAGCGTGCCGAAGGCTGGGAAGGGGGGTTTCAAAGCCTCTCTCCGCTTCGGGTAGAGGTTTACAAGAGGGGTTAATTTATACCTTGAAAACTTTTAAAACATCCTCTAAGAGAATGAACCACGAAGGGACGAAGAAACGAAGAAAGAGGGAAGAATAAAATGCAAGTTTCGGAAGGTTTGGTTAATAATGTTGCTAGTATTAAGAATTTGAAGGGTTTTGATAATAGTAATCCACCTGATCCAAAGTTGATTGATAGTTGTGTTCATTGTGGTTTTTGTTTGGCTACTTGTCCTAGTTATCGGGTATTAGGTAAGGAGATGGATTCTCCCAGGGGAAGAATCTATTTAATGGATGCTATTAATGAGGGTGAAATTGCTCTCAATCCGGCTACTGTTGAACATTTTGATTCTTGTTTGGGTTGTCTGGCTTGTGTGTCTACTTGTCCTTCTGGTGTGCAGTATGATAAGTTAATTTCGGCTACTCGTCATCAGGTGGAAAGGAATTATAACCGCAGTTTACCTGATAAGTTAGTTCGACAATTGATTTTTTCTCTGTTTCCTAATCCTGATCTTTTAAGAATTTTACTTTTTCCTTTATTAGTTTATCAAAAGTTAGGGATTTCTAAGTTATTACAAGCAACTGGGTTAATTAAAGCTATATCTCCCCGGTTAGCAGCTATGGAATCTATTTTACCGGAAATTACTCTTAAATCTTTTCAGGATAATTTACCAGATATCATCCCAGCCAAGGATGAAAAAAGATATCGGGTGGGTGTAATTTTAGGCTGTGTGCAAAGGCTGTTTTTCTCTGGTGTAAATGAAGCGACAGTGAGGGTTTTAACTGCAAATGGTTGTGAAGTTGTAATTCCTAAATCTCAAGGTTGTTGTGCTGCGCTTCCTGAACACCAAGGACAAACTGAACAAGCAAAAACATTAGCCAGACAAATGATTGATAGTTTTGCTGATACTAATGTGGATTTTGTGATTATCAATGCGGCTGGTTGTGGTCATACTTTAAAGGAATATGGACATATTTTAGCTGATGATCCAGAATATGCCGAAAAAGCGAAAGCATTTGCCGCAAAAGTTAAAGACTCACAGGAGTTTTTAGCTAATGTGGGTTTAACTGCAAAACTTTCACCATTAACTGATAAAACTCTCACTTTAGTTTATCAAGATGCTTGTCATTTATTACATGGTCAAAAAATTAGTGTCCAACCCCGTCAACTGTTAAAACAAATTCCGGGTGTGATTTTAAAAGAACCCATAGACGCGGCCTTATGCTGTGGTAGTGCGGGTGTTTATAATATGTTGCAACCGGAAGTTGCAGAAGAGTTAGGTAAACAAAAAGCTGAGAATTTAATCAATACTGGTGCTGATTTAATTGCTTCTCCTAACCCTGGTTGTAGTTTGCAGATTAGTAAATATTTACAAGGGAAAACTATTTCTATTATGCACCCAATGGAGTTATTAGATTATGCGATTCGGGGTGATAAGTTGGAAATTTAGAAAAATATAATATCCAGATCCCCGACTTCTGAGATCAGTTTATCATTTATTTACAAGATCCAGAAAGAAGTCGGGGATCTTATTTCAGTTTCTTATCATTCAAGACTAACAACTACAGCTTGACCTTTCACTAATGTAGATAAAATATCTAAAATCTTAGGAACTAAAGGTTTCAAATCAATTAATCTATTAGAAGATGCTTGCAAAACAACTACAGCAATATTAAACTGAGACAAATTTTGCTGAAAAGATAAATTTCTATCAACCGTAATAAAAACATCAAATTCCTGTTCTACTAAAGCTAGTAGTTTACCATTTTTAGTTCCTGCCCATCCCATTTGGGGAACTGTTTTGATTTCATAACCTACAAATTCCTTAGTTAACTTGCGGTCAATACATTCATCTAGAAGCAGTTTCATCCTAAGCTACCTTGTTAATCATTTGTTTTCCTGCTTCTTCTAAGAATGTAATGACTTGTTCCCTAGTAACAGTGGGAAAACCATCTAAAAAATCATCTATTGAGTCTCCTGCTTTTAAATAATCTAAGAGTGTTTGTATAGGAACTCTTGTTCCCGTAAAAACAGGAGTACCACTCATAATTTCAGAAGAGACACTTATAACTGAAGGATGATTGGACATTGTATTTGATATTTTCAAGTTATATTCCTAGTTTAGCTATAAATAGAAGTAAGCGAGATTCCTGCGCTATCTATTCGGACTAATTTTTCATCGCTAAGGTTAATCCGTCGGCTATGGGAACTAAACTCAAGGTAATTCGGGAATCTTGATGTAGTTTGCGATTTAAAGCCCGAATTTTGTTAGTTTGATTATCCTGTATTTCTGTCTCTGCAACTTTACCTGACCACAACACATTATCAATGGCAATTAGTCCACCTGGGCGAATTAATTCCAGCGATCGCTCATAATAATTATCATAGTTACCTTTGTCAGCATCTATAAAGGCAAAATCAAAACTTCCTGCTTCCCCTGCTGTCAATAACTTATCTAAAGTTTCTAAAGCTGGGGCAATATGCAAATCAATTTTATCAGCAACTCCCGCTTGTTGCCAATAACGACGGGCAACACTTGTATATTCTTCACTGACATCACAGGCGACTATTTTACCATCTGCGGGTAAAGCCAAAGCCACTACTAAGGAACTGTAGCCAGTAAATACACCGACTTCTAAGGTTCTTTTTGCTCCTATCAATTTAATTAATAATGCCATAAATTGCCCCTGTTCAGGGGATATTTGCATGATAGACCTGGGCATTTGAGCGGTTTCTTGACGCAGTTGGGTTAAAATAGTTGGTTCGCGCAGGGAAACTGCCAGCAAATAATCATATAAGTTTTGTTCTAAACCCAGGGTTTGTTTTGACATGATTTATATTTATTAATTATTTTATGATAGTTCTTCCTTATCGGTTCTATGATAACAAATTTAAAATCAAATGTCAACCCCCAAATCCTCTAGACTCAGTTACAAGCCTAGAAGATTTAAAAATTCCCTTAGGTAATTGTCTAGAAGCATTAAAAGGTGATATAAAAGCTTAATTGTCTGAATCAGGATATCCAGGATTTGAGGATTTACAGGATGTGATTGAAAGATTGTTTTTGAGGAAGTGGTGATTTTTTCAGTCTGAATCAGGATATCCAGGATTTGAGGATTTACAGGATGTGATTGAAAGATTGTTTTTGAGGAAGTGGTGATTTTTTTAGTCTGAATCAGGATATCCAGGATTTGAGGATTTACAGGATGTGATTGAAAGATTGTTTTTGAGGAAGTGGTGATTTTTTCAGTCTGAATCAGGATATCCAGGATTTGAGGATTTACAGGATGTGATTGAAAGATTGTTTTTGAGGAAGTGGTGATTTTTTTAGTCTGAATCAGGATATCCAGGATTTGAGGATTTACAGGATGTGATTGAAAGATTGTTTTTGAGGAAGTAGTGATTTTTTTAGTCTGAATCAGGATATCCAGGATTTGAGGATTTACAGGATGTGATTGAAAGATTGTTTTTGAGGAAGTGGTGATTTTTTTAGTCTGAATCAGGATATCCAGGATTTGAGGATTTACAGGATGTGATTGAAAGATTGTTTTTGAGGAAGTGGTGATTTTTTTAGTCTGAATCAGGATATCCACCGATTTGAGGATTTACAGGATGTGATTGAAAGATTGTTTTTGAGGAAGTGGTGATTTTTTTAGTCTGAATCAGGATATCCACCGATTTGAGGATTTACAGGATGTGATTGAAAGATTGTTTTTGAGGAAGTAGTGATTTTTTTAGTCTGAATCAGGATATCCAGGATTTGAGGATTTACAGGATGTGATTGAAAGATTGTTTTTGAGGAAGTGGTGATTTTTTCAGTCTGAATCAGGATATCCAGGATTTGAGGATTTACAGGATGTGATTGAAAGATTGTTTTTGAGGAAGTGGTGATTTTTTCAGTCTGAATCAGGATATCCAGGATTTGAGGATTTACAGGATGTGATTGAAAGATTGTTTTTGAGGAAGTGGTGATTTTTTCAGTCTGAATCAGGATATCCAGGATTTGAGGATTTACAGGATGTGATTGAAAGATTGTTTTTGAGGAAGTGGTGATTTTTTTAGTCTGAATCAGGATATCCACCGATTTGAGGATTTACAGGATGTGATTGAAAGATTGTTTTTGAGGAAGTGGTGATTTTTTTAGTCTGAATCAGGATATCCAGGATTTGAGGATTTACAGGATGTGATTGAAAGATTGTTTTTGAGGAAGTGGTGATTTTTGGAAGTTGGGATATTTTAAAGATGTTGTTTTATGCTCTTCTTTCGATGGTTAGTTTACAGCATTTTCGCAATTACCAATTACTCATCCTGAATGAAAATCCTTAAATCCTAATTCTGACAAAATCATCTCCAAAATCCCCACAAACAATCATTAAACAACATCCTGAAAAATCCCAACTTCCCACAAACAATCATCCAACAACATCCTGTAAATCCTGAAATCGGTGGATATCCTGATTCTGACAAAATCATCTCCAAAATCCCAACTTCCCACAAACAATCATCCAACAACATCCTGTAAATCCTCAAATCGGTGGATATCCTGATTCAGACATTGACAAAATTATCAGGTTGCCTATATATGGGCGCACACTTTTCCACTCATAACATAAATATAGCCTAGTCTTTGAGATTTGTCAAGTCTTGATTGTCTGATAGCGTAGCGTGGCGTAGCCATATCAGGATGTCCAGGATTTAAGGATTGACAGGATAAAGAGGAAAATAATTATATCCCACATTCCGCACCCACAACTGTCACACCCCAAGGAAACGGATGTAGTTAGTACATAGGAACTAATTGCCGAGAGGATTTGTTTAAGCTAAATAGGAATTATTACTATTAAGCTAGAGATATAGTTAAATATTTACGACCAAGTATGAAATTATTGGTTCTTAGGTTATTTTGATAGAAAACTGAGTTCAAAATCATTGAAAAGTTTATCCTCAATTACGATGAAAAAACTAAAAAAATGTGTTGACTCAACAGAAAAATGAGAAAATACAAAACAGATACTTTTGTGGAGTTTCTGTTGTCATGTTTAATATAAAAGACCTTGAATTGAAGAAGATTGATCATTTGGGAATAGTAGCAGGAATAGCAGATTCAATTGGGATAGTAGAAATAATTAATAATTTACTAGGGTCAGAACCAGAAGAAAAAGTCAGTGCGGGTCAGGTAGTAAAGGCGATGATTTTAAACGGATTAAGCATGATGTCACAGCCTTTATATATGTTCCCAAAATTCTTTGAATTAATCGCTTGTGAACACTTAATTGGTGCAGGAGCAAAACCAGAATATTTCAATGATGATAAGCTGGGGAGAGTATTAGATAAATTATTTATAAAAGGACTAGATACAGTATTTTTAGCAGTCAGTTTAAATACGGTAGAAATATATCAGATATCACTTTTATCATCACACTTGGATTCAACATCATTTCATGTAGATGGAGAATATGAATATAGTTTACCAGAAGTAATCTTCAAAAATCAAAAAGAATCAGGTTCATTAGAAAAAGAAAATGAAGAGAAAAAATCACCTCAAACAATAAACCTAACCTATGGTTATTCCCGTGACCATAGACCAGATTTAAAACAATTTATTACACAATTAATATGTTCAGGAGATGGAGATATACCAATATATATAAAAGCAGTGTCAGGAAATGAAGTTGATTCTAAAAAGTTTGGAGAAATTGCAGTTGAGTATCAGAAAAGAATACAAGTTGATAGTTTAATAGTAGCAGATAGCGCATTATATACAGAATCAAATATCAAGTTAATGTCGAGTATCAAATGGTTGACGCGAGTACCATTGACGATAAAATTGGCAAAAAGCTTAGTAATGAGTTTAGCAGAATCGGAATTTGTTAAAAGTGAAAAATCAGGATATTCTTATGCCCAAAGAAAAATAACTTATGGAGACATAGAACAAAGATGGTTAGTTGTACAAAGTCAAGATAGAAAAAAATCTGACTTACAGAAATTATCTAAGAAAATAGAAAAAGCTTTGATAAATACTGAAGCTAAGTTAAAAAAACTAGCACAAGAAAAATTTGCTTGCGCTGCTGATGCTAGAAAAGAATTAACCAAAATAAGTAAAGAATTTAAATATCATCAGGTAGCAAATATCGAAATTACGGAAAAAATTCCCAACATCAAAGAAGAAAATCAATCAAAATACTATCAAATTTCAGCAACGGTTGATGAAAATAAAGATGTTATTGAGCAAGAAATGTTAAGTGCAGGAAGGTTTATAATTGCTACGAATGTTCTGTGTGAAAAGGAACTGAGCGATGAGAAAATGCTATCTGAATATAAAGCGCAGCAATCATGTGAAAGAGGATTTAGTTTTCTCAAAAATCCTTTATTTTTAGCAGATAGTATTTTTCTCAAAAGCCCAGAAAGAATAGAAGCCTTGGCAATGATAATGGGGTTATGTTTGCTAGTTTATACTCTAGCACAAAGAGAAATTAGAGCCGCTTTAAAATCCTTAAACTATACTGTAAAAAATCAATTGGGAAAAGCCATAAACAATCCAACCATGCGGTGGATATTTCAATGTTTTCAATCAGTTCATCTTGTTACTTTTCAAGAAAAAAGAGAATTTTATAATTTAACATCAGAAATGAAGTACATTCTCCTATTCCTCCCAGAAAATTGCCGTAATTACTACAGATATATAAGTTGATTTATCAATATTATCAATATTTTAATTAGACCATTTGGTTCATTAATAAAATTAATGTTCTGAAATTTTCATGGCGTTTTTAACTTTATTTTTAGATAAACATAAGTTACAATTATATATTAATATTATCAGCATATAATTATATTATTAAAATTCTCTACCAAACCACTCTTGTATTTATTGCTCCTTATTGAGAATACATCTAATAAATTTTCCTATCCAAAATCCATTTTTTTTGAGCCAAAGGTAATTTTTTACTCCTTTTTTATTAATTAATTTCCGTAATAACCGATTGTGACAGTTAAGGGTGCGGAATGTGGGTTATATTGGTGGTTGAAAAGTTTGTGTAGAGATGTTGCAAACAGAGGATTTTCTGAATAAATTGGTTATCTGCCTTCTAAAATTAAGGATTATTCTATAAACTTACTCGCGTCAGAGAGGGTATTCATGAGCCGTCCAATTATTCTGGGTATTGTTGGTGATAGTGCTGCTGGGAAAACAACTCTGACTAGAGGTATTGCTCAGGTACTAGGTCCTGAAAATGTAACTATTATCTGTACGGACGATTACCATCGTTATGATCGCACACAACGGGCAGAATTGGGGATTACAGCCCTCCATCCCGATTGTAACTATCTGGATATCATGCAGCAACATTTATCGCTGCTACGCACAGGACAGGCAATTCTCAAGCCGGTTTACAGCCACTCCACAGGGACTTTTGAGCCGCCGCAATATATCAAGCCCAGTAAATTTGTGATTATCGAAGGGTTACTAGGTTATTCTACCCGTGCAGCCCGTGAAGCTTATGATGTAAAGGTTTATCTTGCCCCTCCTGAATCACTGCGTGCTGATTGGAAGGTGAAACGAGATACGCAAAAACGTGGTTATTCTCCAGAACAGGTATTAGCGGAATTAGACAAACGCGAACCAGATTCAGAAATGTATATTCGTCCTCAGCGGCAATGGTCAGATATTGTGGTCAGTTTCTATCCTCCCAATGATGAAGTTGATGAAACTAATGGACGTTTAAATGTGCGCTTGGTGCTGCGTCCTTCGATTCCTCATCCCGATTTTACGGAAATTATCCATGCAGGGCGTAGTGATTCCCAATCAGCTATCCGCTTGGGACTGGATAGAGATATGGGAAAACCGGTAGATGTTTTAGAGGTTGACGGTCATGCAACATTGGAACAGGTGAATAAAATCGAACGGATTATGTGTAACGATATGCCGCATTTGAATAGTGTGTGCGATCGCGAAAGCAATCCAGAATTAGGTAAAATAGCGGGGACAACTGGCGAAACATTGCAAAGTTACCCCCTCGCCCTCACTCAGTTAATTATTACTTACCATATGCTCAAAGCTACGCAAATATACCAGTAATTAATTTACATTTTTCATTCAGTATCACTCAGGTAATCTCTACAAAAAATAAAGATTTTGTCAAGCAGGAATAATTGTCACTGGAAATAAGGGATAAATAAGGATGGCTCTACCCAATTATTCCCAATTCAAAATCCCCGATTGGTATGACTTATTGCCTGAGAATAGCCGACTTACCCGAAAATGAACGCCCCCGTGAAAGATTAATAACTCACGGACCGAAAATTTTAGCTACAGCGGAATTAATCGCTATTTTGCTGGGTACTGGTCAAGGACCTGGTAAATTATCCGCAGTTGGTTTAGGGCAATATATATTACAAGTATTAGGCAAAGGTCAGTGTGATCCCTTAGCCGCTTTACGAGATGTTTCCCCCGCTGAGTTAATGGAAATTCCCGGTGTGGGACCGGCAAAAGCGACAACTATCTTGGCTGCAATTGAATTAGGTAAACGGACTTTTTTATCCCGTCCTTCCGATGGAACAGTCATTGATAGTCCCATTGCTGCGGCTGCTGTGCTTAGTCAAGACTTGATGTGGCAAAATCAAGAAAGATTTGCCGTGTTATTATTAGATGTGAAAAATAAGTTATTAGGAACAAGGGTAATTACTATTGGTACTGCAACAGAAACTCTAGCCTCACCTCGTGATATTTTTAGAGAAGTTATTCGTCAAGGTGCTACACGGGTAATAGTTGCCCATAATCATCCTTCTGGTAGTTTAGAACCCAGTGAAGCCGATATAGAATTGACTCGTCAATTATTAGCCGGTGCGGAACTTCTAGCCATTCCCATTTTAGATCATTTAATCTTAGGTAATGGCACTCATCAGAGTTTAAGAGAAATTACCACTTTATGGGATGATTGTCCTCAAGTTGATTGATATTTCTACCTTTTTTGTTCTGTTTCTTCTAGCTGCTTCTCTGTTCGTTCATAAGGGTTTTTAGGAGGCTTAACGGTGGGAAATAGGTTAAGTGCAAAGTCATTTAAAGCTATGCGGGTTTGAATGCTAGATTTCCCTAATTTACCTGGTAATACCTTATCTCCCAGGATTATAAAGAGAATAAAGGCAATAATCAAAAAAGGCATATATCGTTTCATCTTCGATTTCTCACTAATTAGATATAGCAATTGATGACTATCTTTATATAATGCCCGAATTAGCAGCAAAACAATAACTTAGAAATAATATTCTTTTTTGAATTTAATAATCAAATAACATCATCTATCAAAACTTCTGGCATAGTTAATTTATCCTATAGTAGGGAACAGAGTTAAAAGTCTTTTTCTGTATGGTTTCTTAGAGGATGTTTGAAAAGTATCAGAATTAATCGAGATCCCCCTTACAAAGGCTACGGTGTACACACAAGTCTTCTAGAGTTGCCCCACAACGTTTAGATCCCCCCAACCCCCCTTAAAAAGGGGGGCTAAATTCTTCAAAGTCCCCCTTTTTAAGGGGGATTTAGGGGGATCGGATCACGTTTAGCATCCTGTCTAGAGATGTGTGTACACCGTAGCTTACAAAGGGGGGCTAAATTCCTCAAAGTCCCCCTTTTTAAGGGGGATTTAGGGGGATCTGCGGGTGTTAGATACCACACGAAAAAGTTTTCAAACAACCTCTTAGGAAAATTTTGTATCTCATTCAACTGCATACCGCTATATCGGACTGCTATATTTGGCTAAATATCTGCAATTAATGGAGTATAATCTTTAAATTTAGGATATATTTTTAAACATGAATTTTATCACCATTTTAGGATTAGTTGCCGGGGCATTGACCACTATTGCTTTTTTACCGCAAATGTTCCAAATATGGCGGACAAAATCAGCAAAAGATGTGTCCTATGTGATGCTGATTGTCTTCATGAGTGGCTTATTTCTGTGGTTAATCTATGGGATTATTCTCGGGGCTTTACCAGTGATTCTCGCTAATGGGGTGACATTATTTTTTAACTTGATTATTCTATGGCTTAAAATTAAATATAGATAACTCTACTAAAAAAGCTGTGACCTCATCTGTATTTGACTCGGAACACCTTCTATTTACCCCCGCAACCCCTAATCACGACGCTATTCCTGTAATTTTCGCCTTTCCCAATGAGTACACGGTGGGGATAACGAGTCTGGGTTATCAGGTGGTATGGGCAACTTTGGCTATGCGTGAGGATTTGCAGGTAAGTCGTTTATTTACTGATATTCGGGAACAACTCCCTAGACATCCAGAATTATTAGGTTTTTCGATGTCTTGGGAATTAGATTATGTGAATATTTTTAATCTTTTGGAATCTTTAGAAATTCCCATTCGTGCTAATTCTCGTAGTCAAAATCATCCTTTAATTTTTGGTGGTGGACCTGTTCTTACGGCTAACCCTGAACCTTATGCAGAATTTTTTGATGTGGTTCTGTTGGGAGATGGTGAAAATCTGCTTGGTGATTTTATAGATACTTATAAAAAAGTTAGAAATGCTGATAGAGAAACTCAATTAAAAACATTAGCCCAAGTTCCCGGAATTTATATTCCTAGTTTATATGTAATAGAATATATCACACCAGATGGAGAAATAAAATCAATTAATCCCATTTCGTCAGAAATTCCCACAATTATCCAAAAGCAAACTTACCGAGGTAATACTCTTTCTGCTTCTACTGTCGTTACCGAAAAAGCCGCTTGGGAAAATATTTATATGGTGGAAGTGGTGCGAAGTTGTCCCGAAATGTGCCGCTTTTGTTTAGCCAGTTATTTAACTTTACCTTTTAGAACTGCCAGTTTAGAAGATTCTTTAATTCCTGGAATTGAACGGGGATTAAAAGTTACAAATCGCTTGGGTTTATTGGGTGCTTCTGTCACCCAACATCCAGAATTTACAGAATTATTAGATTATATTAGTCAGCCAAAATATGATGATGTGCGTTTGAGTGTGGCTTCTGTGAGAACCAATACAGTTACAGTTAAATTAGCCCAAACTTTGGCGAAACGAGATACAAGATCATTGACAATTGCGGTCGAAAGTGGTTCAGAAAAAGTCCGGAAAATTGTCAATAAAAAATTGGATAATGATGAAATTATTCAAGCAGCTATCAATGCAAAAGCTGGTGGTTTATCTAGTTTAAAACTCTATGGAATGGTGGGAATTCCTGGAGAAGAAGCCGAAGATGTGGACGCAACTGTAAAAATGATGCAAAGTGTCAAAAAAGCTGCTCCTGGTTTGCGGTTAACGTTGGGTTGCAGTACCTTTGTCCCTAAGTCGCATACACCTTTTCAATGGTTTGGGGTTAATAAACAAGCAGAAAAGAGGTTACAATTATTACAAAAATATATTAAGCCTCAAGGGATAGAGTTTCGACCAGAAAGCTATAATTGGTCAATTATACAGGCTTTGTTGTCCAGAGGCGATCGCCGACTTTCCCCATTATTAGAATTAACCCGTGATTTTGGTGACTCTTTGGGAAGTTATAAACGGGCTTTTAAACAACTGAAAGGACAAATTCCCGACTTAGATTTTTATGTTTATAGCAATTGGTCAACTGAGAAAATTTTACCTTGGAATCACTTGCAAGGACCATTACCACAGTCTACACTAATTAAGCATTTAGCAGAAACGGGATTAAATCATAAATAATGCACACAGATACCATATTTTACCAAATCTTTCTCACCTTCCACAGTTTATTATTTGAACTCCTGGGACAACCCATAGAAAATGCTGAAGGTTATCAGTTTACTTCTGTGGAAGTTAAAGAAAAAGCCTTTCGATTTGATGGCATATTCATGCCAGATAGTGCCGAAAAACCTATCTATTTTGTGGAAGTCCAATTTCAAAACAAACCAGAATTTTATTGGGAATTAATCACAGAAATTAACATTTATCTCAATCAATACAAACCGCAACAAGATTGGCAAGCAGTGGCTTTATTTGCTAAACGTAGTTTGGATGTGGAAGTATTAACTAATTATCAACAAGAATTAGTTAATAGTGGTCGAATTCAAAGAATTTATTTAGATGAAATTCCAACAGGTTCAATCGGTATGGGGTTAATTGAATTAATTGTGAGTAAAGAAAATCAAGCACCACAATTAGTACAAAATCTTATGGCAAGAACCAAGACAGAGATTAGCAATGATAGAGAAAAAAAAGGTATTATAGAGTTATTGGAAACTGTTTTGGTGTCGAAGTTTTCACAATTAAGCCGTCAGGAGGTTGAAGCGATGTTTTTACTTAGTGATATCAAGCAAACAAGAGTTTATCAAGAAGCAAAAGAAGAAGGTCAACAGGAAGGCAGACAAGCAGAAGCAACAAACTTACTGCTGCGAATATTATCGAAACGATTTGGAAAATTAAGTAGTAGTGGCAAATATGAATTGCCAGTGCGTTACATTGAAAGCATCAACAGATTGACAATAGCACAGTTAGAAGACCTGGGAGAAGCATTATTAGACTTTGGAGATATTAACGACTTAGAACAATGGTTAAAATCTCACATAAAATCATAAATAATGCACACAGATACCATATTTTATCAAATCTTTCTCACCTTCCACAGTTTATTATTTGAACTCCTGGGACAACCCATAGAAAATGCTGAAGGTTATCAGTTCACTTCTGTGGAAGTTAAAGAAAAAGCCTTTCGATTTGATGGCATTTTTATGGCCGATAGTGCCGAAAAACCCATCTATTTTGTAGAAGTCCAATTTCAAAACAAACCAGAATTTTATTGGGAATTAATCACAGAAATTAACATCTATCTCAATCAATACAAACCGCAACAAGATTGGCAAGCAGTGGCTTTATTTGCTAAACGTAGTTTGGATGTGGAAGTATTAACTAATTATCAACAAGAATTAGTTAATAGTGGTC
Source organism: Dolichospermum sp. DET69 (assembly GCA_017355425.1). Lineage (NCBI taxonomy): Bacteria > Bacillati > Cyanobacteriota > Cyanophyceae > Nostocales > Aphanizomenonaceae > Dolichospermum > Dolichospermum sp. DET69. Next base: position 3,566,041 of record CP070233.1, on the reverse strand, counting down.
GAATTCAAAGAATTTATTTAGATGAAATTCCAGCAGGTTCAATCGGTATGGGGTTAATTGAATTAATTGTGAGTAAAGAAAATCAAGCACCACAATTAGTACAAAATCTTATGGCAAGAACCAAGACAGAGATTAGCAATGATAGAGAAAAAAAAGGTATTATAGAGTTATTGGAAACTGTTTTGGTGTCGAAGTTTTCACAATTAAGCCGTCAGGAGGTTGAAGCGATGTTTTTACTTAGTGATATCAAGCAAACAAGAGTTTATCAAGAAGCAAAAGAAGAAGGTAGACAAGCAGAAGCAACAAACTTACTGCTGCGTCAATTATCTAAGAGATTTGGAAAATTAAGCAGTGGTGGCAAATATGAATTGCCAGTCCGCTACATTGAAAGCATCAACAGATTGACAATAGCACAGTTAGAAGACCTGGGAGAAGCATTATTAGACTTTGGAGATATTAACGACTTAGAACAATGGTTAAAATCTCACATAAAATCATAAATAATGCACACAGGTACCATATTTTACCAAATCTTTCTCACCTTCCACAGTTTATTATTTGAACTCCTGGGACAACCCATAGAAAATGCTGAAGGTTATCAGTTCACTTCTGTGGAAGTTAAAGAAAAAGCCTTTCGATTTGATGGCATTTTTATGGCCGATAGTGCCGAAAAACCTATCTATTTTGTGGAAGTTCAATTCCAAAACAAACCAGAATTTTATTGGGAATTAATCACAGAAATTAACATTTATCTCAATCAATACAAACCGCAACAAGATTGGCAAGCAGTGGCTTTATTTGCTAAACGTAGTTTGGATGTGGAAGTATTAACTAATTATCAACAAGAATTAGTTAATAGTGGTCGAATTCAAAGAATTTATTTAGATGAAATTCCAACAGGTTCAATCGGTATGGGGTTAATTGAATTAATTGTGAGTAAAGAAAACCAAGCACCACAATTAGTACAAAATCTTATGGCAAGAACCAAGACAGAGATTAGCAATGATAGAGAAAAAAAAGGTATTATAGAGTTATTGGAAACTGTTTTGGTGTCGAAATTTTCACAATTAAGCCGTCAGGAGGTTGAAGCGATGTTTTTACTTAGTGATATCAAGCAAACAAGAGTTTATCAAGAGGCAAAAGAAGAAGGTCAACAAGAAGGTGAGAAAAACTTACTGCTGCGAATATTATCTAAGAGATTTGGAAAATTAAGCAGTGGTGGCAAATATGAATTGCCAGTGCGCTATATAGAAACCATCAACGGATTAACAATAGCACAGTTAGAAGACCTGGGAGAAGCATTATTAGACTTTGGAGATATTAACGATTTGGAACAGTGGCTAAAATCCCACACAGAATTATAAATTGCTAGATCTTGACTAAAAATGAACCAAATTATTACCCAAGTAGATGCGTTTACCAATATCCCATTTAAGGGAAATCCGGCTGCTGTCTGTGTTTTAGATGATCCACAATCTGAATCATGGATGCAAAATGTTGCCCAGGAAATGAATTTATCAGAAACCGCTTTTTTAATTAAACAAGATGACGGTTTTAATTTACGGTGGTTTACACCAAAAGTAGAAGTTCCTCTGTGTGGACACGCAACCTTGGCCAGCGCTCATGTATTATGGTCTCAAGGACATTTACTACCAAATCAAGAGGCGCGTTTCTATACAAAAAGTGGTATACTTGTAGCTAAACTAGAAAATGATTGGATTCAGTTAGATTTTCCAGTGAATATTTCCCAACCTGTCGAATTATTTCCAGAATTAAGTCAAGTTTTAGGAGTAACTTGTAAATCTGTTGTCCAAAATTCTCTTAGCTATTTAGTGGAAGTAGAATCTGAGCAATTAGTCAGAGAAATGCAGCCGAATTTTCAACAGATGAAAACCTTGACTAAGGCTGATATTATTGTTACTAGCATCGCTAATTATGACTCAAAATATGATTTTGTCTCTCGCTTTTTTGCCCCAGGTTTAGGTATTGATGAAGATCCGGTAACAGGTGCGGCACATTGTTGTTTAGCCCCATTTTGGCGAGATAAATTGGGAAAAGATGAATTTTTAGCCTATCAAGCTTCCAGTCGGGGTGGAGTAGTGAAAGTATACTATCCAGGAGCAAACCGCGTCTTTATATCTGGACAAGCTGTAACAGTAATGCAAGGAAAATTAACTATAGGTTAAGGATTGACTTTTTAACGAAATAGGGGAGATAAAAGTTTGCCAATACTGATAATTATCATAGGGATATTCGCTGGAATGAAATACAAAAATTAGGTTGAAAGCCATACAGCACGCCTTCTTTCTTCTGATTCAGTAACCCCTTTTTTTTGGTGAATTATCCAATAAGTTAATATTTGTAATTAAGTTTTTGGATCGTAAGATGACAGTTATCGGGTATTATTGACTGTGAACGTCCTTTAATCAAGGAAGTTGAGCAATAAACAAATTGCAGGTTTGAATTTTTCTAGGTCATAATGTCCATAATACTGTCCTAAAGAAGGATGGCTATTTGATAAAAATGTGAAAATTCAAAAAGTAAAATCCCGGTAAATCCTGAATTTTTACATAAATTAACCCATACTAAAAACTCAAAAAATGACCATTAACCGTGCAACTAATAGAAATTTACTTCAAAAATCCGATTGGCCTGTTAAAGACTTACCAGGATTAAGCGCAGAAGATCAAGCACAACTAAAAAATTGTGGCATCAACACCACAGAAGAACTAATTAAAAGAGGAAAAACTCCAGAAGAGAGAATAGTATTAGCAGGTAAATTACAGGTAAATATCCATTCTGTGAATAAATGGGTAGTTTTAGCAGGTTTAGCCCGTGTTCCCAGTGTAGGAACTCAATATTGCGGTATATTGCTTCACTCTGGTGTTATTTCCATTGCTCAATTAGCGCAAACTCCTACTCACAGATTACATAGACAAGTTATGCGTTTGCAAGTAGCAACATTGCATAACCGCGATTTGTGTCCAGCAGTTGAATTAGTGCAACAGTGGAGTCATCAAGCGCAAGCAATGGGGAATTAGTCAGTGGTCAGTGGTCAGTGGTCAGTGGTCAGTGGTCAGTAGTCAGTGGTCAGTAGTCAGTGGTCAGTAGTCAGTGGTCAGTGGTCAGTGGTCAGTGGTCAGTGGTAAAGATCCTTACCTCTTGTTCGCTGTTAACTGTCAACCGTCAACCGTCAACTGTCAACCGTCAACTGTTATCTATTCCTTTGCTAGAACACCGTTAAGAAATATATCCGCTAATCCTTCCGCCATTTTTTGCATTTCTTGGGGGGAGGCGTTGGGTTCTATAAGGGTATGATCAGAAAAACCGGCGATCGCAAATAAACCCAAAAAAACTTTAGCTCCAATTTTGGCATCCATCTGACGATAGATGCCTTTATCTATTGCAGTTTGAAAAAATGCTTCAGCAACAGAAGTCATTTTATCAATGACTTCTGTTTGAATGCGATCGCGCAAATCTGGATGAAATTGCACTTCCATAAAGCAAACGCGCATAATATCGGCGTTTTTTTGCATATTCCACATCCGACGGCGCATAACTTGGGCGATCGCCTTATAGCTACCCATTTCGCTTAACTCGGTCAGCAAATCCGTGAGAATATCCACCCAACCGCTCGTGGCCACTTCCACCAAAATTGCTTTTTTATTGGCAAAATGACGAAAGAGAGTTCCCTCAGCTACCCCTGCGGTTTGCGCTAAATCACGGGTTGTGGTTCCCTCGAATCCCTTCGCAGCAAACAACCGTTGTGCTGCTTGCAAAATACGTGTGCGCGTCTGTATTTCTGACGATGGAGGAGAATTAAAAACTCGCATGGTAATTATTTTGATATCTCCAAAACAAGATTTGTAGCCCTATTGTGCAATGGAGAATGTAAAAATTACAGAAAGCTTAATAGAAGGTTAAATCTCTTCGTGTTAATTATTCAATTTTTCCAGTAATGTAAATTTACATTAACTTTAACTTTTGCTTATGCACCAGACAATTTTAGAATCATTCATGGATAACCTGAAAAAATCCCCATGCCGTCGGCTATTAGCAACTGCTTTGGCGTTGATCTTATTTAATTGGGGATGGATGCCAGAAATGGCCATAGCCCTGCAAAAATCCGAAAATTCAATTCAACCCTACCTAGAACAAGTAATTAATCGGCTCACAGAATTTCGCCTCGATAATGGACTAAAATTCATTGTTTTAGAAAGACATCAAGCCCCAGTAGTTTCCTTTCTCACTTATGCTGATGTCGGTGGTATTGATGAACCAGATGGACAAACAGGTGTAGCCCACTTTTTAGAGCATCTGGCATTTAAAGGCACAAAGCGGATTGGCACTACAGACTATAAAGCTGAAGCACCACTTTTACAAAAATTAGAACAGTTAGATAACCAAATTAAAACTGCAAAAACCAGCGGCAAAAAAGCCGAAATAGCGCGGTTAGAAACTGAATTTAAAGCCATGGAAGGCCAGGCACTCAAATTAGTTAAACAAAACGAAATGGGGCAAATTGTCGAACAAGCTGGAGGTGTGGGTTTAAATGCCAATACTTCCTCCGAAGCTACCCGCTATTTTTATAGTTTTCCTGCCAATAAATTAGAACTGTGGATGTCCTTGGAATCTGATCGTTTTTTAGATCCTGTATTTCGGGAATTCTATAAAGAAAAAGAGGTAATTTTAGAAGAAAGACGGTTGCGAGTAGAAAATTCACCTATCGGCCAAATGGTGGAAAAATTTATAGATGCTGCTTTCAAAGTTCATCCTTATCGCCGACCAGTAATTGGTTATGATCAAGATATTCGCAACTTAACACCAGAGAATGTTAAGAAGTTTTTTGATGCTTATTATGCTCCCAGTAATTTAACTATTGCCATTGTGGGAGATGTCAATCCTGCTGAAGTGAAAAAACTGGCACAAACTTATTTTGGACGTTATCAAGCTAAACCCAAACCACAGCAAAAACTACCAGTAGAACCCCAACAAACCGCTACCAGGGAAGTTACTTTAGAATTAGCTACCCAACCTTGGTATTTAGAAGGTTATCATCGTCCGGCTGTGACTCATCCCGACAATGCAGTTTACGAAATAATTGGTAGTTTATTGAGTGACGGGAGAACATCAAGACTGTATAAGTCTTTGGTAGAAAAACAAAGTTTAGCCCTAAATGCCCAAGGTTCTAGTGGATTTCCAGGAGATAAATATCCCAATCTGATCTTCTTTTATGCTCTCACATCTCCAGGAAAAACAGTGGATCAAGTGGCGATCGCATTACGACAAGAAATTGATAACTTGAAAACTGAACCTGTATCTGCGGTGGAATTAGCCAGACTAAAAACCCAAGCTAGAGCGGGTTTATTACGGAGCCTTGATTCTAACTCAGGTATGGCAGCACAATTGTTGGAATATGAAGTAAAAACCGGTTCTTGGCGCAATTTATTCCAGCAATTAGACAAAATTGCCGCTGTCACTCCTGAAGATATTCAAAGAGTAGCCAAAGCAACTTTTACCCCAGAAAATCGCATAGTTGGCAAGTTGTTGTCAAAATAAGCCAGATAGAAATTTAAAATTCAAAGTTGAAGACAGATATGTTAAGGTTTGATTTGAAAAGCCAAAAATTCCACTTTTCCAAGGGACAAAGATTCGTTTTTATCTTGGGAATGGTTGTTGCTTGTTTGCTAGTAAATTTTAATTTTTCTTCAGAAAATTTTTCTTGGGCAGCAACAGCAGCAAAGCATTACGATGAGTTAAAATTTGCCCCAGTTTCAGCAGTTAAATTACCCAAGTATGAAAGGTATGTCCTAGAAAATGGTTTGGTAGTTTATTTAATGGAAGATCATGAACTACCATTAGTAACTGGTACAGCATTGATTAGAACAGGTAGCCGGTTGGAAGGCGAAAAAGCAGGTTTAGCTAGTTTAGTTGGTTCAACATTGCGAAGTGGTGGCACTCAAAAGCATTCTGCTGATCAGTTAAATGAGATTTTAGAACAACGAGCAGCATCTGTAGAAACAGATATGGGTGAAGCTGCTGGTAGTGCTAGTTTTGAGGCATTGACTGAAGATTTAGAAATGGCTTTTGGGCTATTTACTGAGGTACTGCGAGAACCAACTTTTGCTCAAGAAAAGTTGGATTTGGATAAAACTCAGATTCGCGGTGGTATTGCTAGACGAAATGATAACCCTAATAGTATTGCCAGTCGAGAGTTGAGAAAATTAATCTATGGGAAAGAAAGTCCATACTCGCGGACAGTTGAGTATGCAACTCTTGATAAAATTTCCCGTGATGATTTACTCAAGTTTTACCAGCAATATTTTCACCCCAATAATTTAATTTTAGGGATTGTTGGCGATTTTAATCCTCAAAAAATGCGATCGCTCATTCAAGCCAAATTTGGTGACTGGAAATCAAATCCAGAAATTGCTAAAACCCAACTACCAGAAGTTGCACAAGCTAATTTAGGTGGTGTATTTTTCGTGAATCAACCCCAACTCACCCAAAGTAGTGTTTTACTCGGCCATTTAGGCGGAAAATTCGATAATCCTGATTATCCAGCTTTGGACGTAATGAATGGCGTTTTAAATGGATTTGGAGGACGCTTATTTAATGAATTGCGATCGCGCCAAGGTTTAGCATATTCTGTGTATGGGATGTGGAGTCCCCGTTTTGACTATCCAGGAACATTTGTGGCTGGGGGACAAACTCGCACAGAAACCACAGTCCAGTTTATCAAATCACTGCAAACCGAAATCAAACGGTTGCAAACTGGAAATATTACAGCCCAAGAATTAAATAAAGCCAAGGACTCAACGCTAAATTCCTTTGTCTTCAATTTTCAAGATCCTAGCCAAACATTATCTAGGTTAATGCGCTACGAATATTATGGTTATCCCGCTGATTTCCTCTTTCGCTATCAAAAAGCCGTCACTGCCACCACAGCCGCAGATGTTAAACGGGTAGCGCAGAAATACCTACAACCAAAAAATTTAGTCACTTTAGTAGTTGGAAATAAAGCAGCAATGAAACAACCACTAACCAATTTAGCCGACAAGGTAACAACAATAGATATCACAATTCCTGGTACTCAACCAGCAGCTAAGAAGTAATAGAATTTAGATCCCCAACTTCTTAGAGGGTGTTTGATAGCGTTCACGAAGTGTGCCGGAGGCATAGCGTGGCGTTAGCCATAAAGTATTAAATAAAACCAACAATCTCCAAAAACCTAACCCCCCTACCCCCCTTCCCTACAAGGGAATGGGGATTTTAAAGCCTCTCTCCTTATAGGGGAGAGGTTTACAAGAGGGGTTAATTTACACCTTGAACCTAACCCCCCTTCCCTACAAGGGAATGGGGATTTTAAAGCCTCTCTCCTTATAGGGGAGAGGTTTACAAGAGGGGTTAATTTATACTTTGAAAACTTTTAAAACATCATCTTAAAGAAGTCGGGGATCTAGTTATTTAGTTATTATTAAATAGTTCTTCCTTATCAACTTTACGATAACACACCGAAAAATTTTTGTCAATACCCTAAAGTAACTTTTTTTTCGGTTAGCGTTTTTGTGTTCGACGAGGGTGGGTTAAGGTGCAAGCTAACCCACCAACAACTGATTTCCCAAACCCTACAGACTTGTTTGAGGATTTTTAGAGTGGCTTTTTTCTTCCTCTACAAACTCCTCAACTGCATAGACATCAGGCCATACAGTTGCACCATGTTCATAGTTATCAATCCCGATTTGATCAGCTTCAGGATTAACACGCAGTCTACCAATGGCATTAAGTCCAGAGAACATTGCTAGGGCAAAAGTAATAGTAAAAACTGATATTGCAACTACACCTAAAATTTGCACACCCAGTAAATCAAAACCACCCCCTAATAACAGTCCAGCTTTTTTGTTTAAAGTCAATTCTGATTGACCTAAAAAGCCAACTGCCAATGTACCCATCATGCCATTAATACCATGAACAGCAAATGCTCCCACGGGGTCATCAATTTTGCATGATTCAATAATATCAATGCCTAAAACTACTAAAATCCCGCCAGTTAAACCAATCACAACCGCAGCCCAAGGTGCGACAAAAGCGCAACCTGCTGTAACCCCTACCAGTCCTGCCAAAGAACCATTCAGACAATAGACTAAATCCCATTTATGGGAACGTGTATATTGATAAAATATTGCTGATAATGCCCCAGCACCAGCACCAAGAGTAGTATTCAGGGTAATCAAACCAATTAACCCAGGACTACCAGTACCCAGAGTTGAACCGGGGTTAAAGCCATACCAGCCATACCAGAGAATCATTGTTCCCAAAGCTGCTAAACCTAAGTTATGGGCAGGAGGAATTTGTCCCCAAGGAGTCCGTCCAGGCCGGGGTCCGAGTAAATAAGCGCCTACTAAGGCTGTCCAACCGCCAACAGTGTGAACTACGGCACTACCAGCAAAGTCATGAAAACCAATTTTCGCTAACCAACCACTGGAATTCCATACCCAATGCACAACCACGGGATAGCTGAATGCAGCCATAACAGCACTGTAAATTAAATCACCAATAAAGTCTGTTCTCCCAGCCATTGCCCCAGTGGTAATTGTACTGGCTGTAGCCGCAAAGGCAAACTGAAAGAAGAACAAAGTATAGGCATTGAGTCCAGAAGCTATTCCTGGTAAACCACCATTGGTAAAAACACCATTAGTTGGTAATTGACTCAAGAAAAAAGTGTCTGTACCAATGAATCCACCAGCACTTGTGCCAAAGGCAATGCCAAATCCTACACCCCACCAGATGAGAATGGTGACAGCCGCATCAATAAAGTTTTCTAATAGGGCGTTTACTACACCTCTTTGGCGCAGCAAACCCGCTTCTAACATAGAAAAACCAGTTTGCATGAAGAATACTAAAAAGCCTGTGAGTAGTACCCAGGTAGTATCAATGGAAATTTGTAATTGTTTAGTTGTTGCATCTAATGATTCCAGTGTCACAGGATCTGCTGCCTGGACAACTGTGGGGGCAAAAATTGCCAGAACCATCGAACCTATAGCTAGTGCTAGAAGGCGATAAAAGGGACGAATCTGCTTATTCATTGCTGTTTTTCCTGCTAGAAAAGCTGTAATTAGTTTTGTATGAATGTGAAGAACCGAGTGAGAGGGTGATCTAGAAATAACTCAGAAAATCTACTACCCCATAGTGTCAATAAACTACCTATTCTAAACAACTCAAAAGCTTTTTCTACAGAGAAAAAGCTTTTTATTTGTTATGATAAAGGTTATTTATTCGGCAATAATACATAAAGCTTCTGCCTAATTGACAATATCAGCATTTACCGTAATTTGGATCTGATGATCAGCGTTTAAATCTCTAGAAATTTTTATTGTTATGATAAAGATTATTTATGCGGCAATAATACATAAAGCTTCTGCCTAATTGACAATATGAGCATTTACCGTAATTTGGATCTGATGATCAGCGTTTAAATCTCTAAGAATATAAAAATATGATACTTATTGGGCAAATATATAGGTATTGTTTATATAAGGTTGGTCATTGAAGCAAAAATCTCCGTCCCTTTATCTGACAGTATAGGTTTTTAATATTCTCTGTAAAGGCAAGACCGGGAAGACAAGGAGGATTTTGTCCACAAAATACTCAATTTATGGTTTTTTTTATGACCAATCATCCCTTTCTTGTCCGGTTTTCCTCCCTTGTCACCTTGTCTGCCTTGTCCCCCAAATCCCTCTATTAGAGTCGGGAGCTTTAACACAAACAGCAGAAGTCCCACATCTCACTATACCGGAGTGTGGGATGAATGCGCGTGAGTGAGGAATTGCCCAACGGGCGAAATTGAACGCATTTCAATCAGGATCGTTGGTCAATGACGAATGAACATTTTCTGATTTAAGAGAATCTATCCAATCTTCGACTAAGGACGTAATAGTTTTATCTTTGGCTGCGGCGTAAGTTTGCAATACTCGCATTCTTCTTTCACTGATTCTTAGGCTTAATCTTTTATTTTTCATAAAGGGTGGTTAATGGCTATCCTTTATGCTATCATAAAAACAGGTCGAAAGGAAACAAAAAAATGAGAACATCTTATCAGTACCGATTAAAACCAACAAAAGAGCAAGCAGAAAAAATTGATAAAACACTAGATATGCTGCGGCATCAGTATAATTATCAACTGGCTCAACGCTTCCACTGGTACGAACAAAACCGTTCTCCTATTGATAGATGTTCCATTCTTGTTTGTTATTTACCAGAACTAAAAGATAAGCCTAACCGCTTTAGTCAGCAAGCATCATTAATTCAACTTAAAGAAGACCGTCCTTGGTACAAAGAAATTCATTCTCAGGTGCTACAGGAAGTTCCAAAAAAGGTTGAATTAGCTTTTGATCGATGGTTAAAATGTGATGCTAATGGGAAAAAGTCGGGTAGACCTAGATTGAAAAGTGCAGGGCAATACAAAACATTTACTTTTCCCCAATTTAAACAACATCACTTTATTAATAACAGAATTACACTGTCAAAAATAGGAGATATAAAAGTAATTGTTCATCGGCAAATACCCGATGGTTTTGATATTAAAACTGTGTCTGTCACCAAAAAAGCAGACGGGTATTATGTGACTCTAAGCCTTGACGACAAGATAGTTCCCACGATTAAACCTGATTTTAATGCTAATAATACTGTTGGTATTGATGTCGGGTTAATTGATTTTATTGTCACCTCAGACGATGAAAGAATTGCAGCCCCTAAGTTTTTGCGTAAAGCTGAACGTAAATTAAAATCTGCTCAACGTCGTGTTTCTCGTAGAAAGAAAGGTTCTAATCGCCGTAAAAAAGCTATTAAAAAACTAAGTAAGCAGCACAAAAAAGTTGGTGATACTAGAAAAGATTTTCACTTTAAAACTGCTAATAATCTGCTCAAAAAGTACGATGTAGTAGTTGTTGAAAAATTGAATATAAAAGGACTTGCTAAAACAAAATTGGCAAAAAGTATTAACGATGCTGGATGGGGACAGTTCATTACTATACTTTCAAACAAAGCCGAAAATGCTGGTTTGAAAGTGATAGCTGTAAATCCAAACGGTACGAGCCAAGAATGTTCTAATTGCAGTCACAAAGTCAAAAAGCCGCTATCAGAAAGAACGCACAATTGCCCTAATTGTAAGGTCAGCTTGTGTCGGGATCTAAATGCGGCTATAAATATAAAGGCGCGTGGGACACACGCCCCCAAAGCTCAATCAATGTCCTCATAGAGGAGTCGTTGAGAAGCCCACACTCACCCGAAGGGGAGTGTGTGGAGTATGTCACCAATCTGACCATACTTTCGGTAGAATATTCTTCACGAAAGCAATTTAGTCCAAAGGAATTTGGGGAATTATGGCGCGTTTAGCCCTACTGAGTGTATCTAATAAAACTGGTATAATTGATTTAGCCCGGAGTTTAGTTGAGGAATTTGGCTTTGATATCATCAGCAGTGGGGGAACAGCCAAAACCCTGAAAGATGCAGGAATACCAGTTACAAAAGTTTCTGATTATACAGGTTCACCGGAAATTTTAGGCGGTCGGGTGAAAACTCTTCATCCCCGCATTCATGGCGGTATTCTAGCACGGCGAGATGTAGAGCAAGATGTCGCAGATTTGGCAGATAATCAAATTCGGGCGATTGATTTGGTAGTGGTGAATCTTTATCCTTTTGAGGAAACCATTGCGAAACCAGGTGTTACCTTAGCTGACGCGGTGGAACAGATTGATATTGGTGGCCCTGCAATGTTAAGGGCTTCATCAAAAAATTACGCCCATTTAACAGTATTATGTAATCCTGAGCAATATGGTGAGTATTTGCAAGAATTACGCCAAAATGGGTCAGCATCTTTAGAATTCCGCCAAAAATGCGCGTTAAAGGGATTTTTGCATACTGCTAGTTATGATAATGCAATCGCTGCCTATTTAGCTGGCACACAAACAGAAGAATTTACTATTTCTGGTACACAAATCCAATCTTTGCGTTATGGGGAAAATCCTCACCAACCCGCAGCATGGTATCAAACTGGAAATAAGGCCACTGGTTGGGCAGCAGCGATAAAGTTACAAGGGAAGGAACTCAGCTATAATAATTTGGTAGATTTAGAAGCTGCACGCCGCATCATTGCTGAATTTACCGACAGTCCCGCAGCTACAATTATCAAACATACTAATCCCTGTGGCACTGCGGAAGCACCAAACATTTTTAACGCTTATCAAAAAGCTTTTAATGCTGATTCTACCTCGGCTTTTGGGGGAATTGTTGCCTTAAATCGGCCGATTGATGCAGACACAGCGAATGAATTAACAAAGACATTTTTAGAATGTGTGGTTGCTCCTGGTTGTGACGAGGAAGCCCAAGAAATTTTAACTAGAAAAGGCAATGTCCGCGTTTTGATTTTACCAGACTTGTTGACTGGACCTAAAGAAACTGTGAAAGCGATCGCTGGTGGATTTTTAGTCCAATCCGCTGATGATATCATTGCTGATCCTAGTCAATGGCAAGTTGTCAGCGAACGTCAACCTAATTCCAGCGACTTAGCAGAATTACTATTTGCTTGGAAAGTTTGCAAGCACGTTAAATCAAATGCTATCGTAATTACGAGCGATCGCACTACATTAGGTGTCGGTGCTGGACAAATGAACCGCGTCGGTTCGACAAAAATCGCCCTAGAACAAGCTGGAGAAAAAGCCCAAGGAGCATTTCTCGCTAGTGACGGCTTTTTCCCCTTCGATGATACCATCCGAGCAGCCGCAGCAGCCGGAATTACTGCTGTTATCCAACCAGGAGGAAGTCTCCGGGATAAAGACTCTATCAAAGCCGCTAATGAACTGGGTTTATTAATGGTTCTGACTGGTGTACGCCACTTTTTACATTAGTCATTAGTCATTAGTCATTGGTCATTGGTCATTGGTCATTGGTCATTGGTCATTGGTCATTGGTCATTGGTCATTGGTCATTGGTCATTGGTCATTGGTCATTGGTCATTGGTCATTGGTCATTGGTCATTGGTCATTGGTCATTGGTCATTGGTCATTGGTCATTGGTCATTGGTCATTGGTCATTGGTCATTGGTCATTGGTCATTGGTCATTGGTCATTGGTCATTGGTCATTGGTCATTGGTAATAATTCTTGCCCCACTGTCACCTGTTCCCTGTTCCCTGTTAAAAACAATTTTCAAAATAGTTGTCTAAGGTACTTGCCAATTAACTGAAATAGTGATAAATTATATTTGTGTGTGAGGAGCAAGTTTAAAAAACGTCTGGGGTGGAAACACGGCAACACTCCCAGGCGTTTTTTAATGGGAATAAAAATTTTCTGGCAATAAACATATCCGAAAAAAATCGTAGAGACGTTCCATGGAACGTCTCTACTTTATAATATAAAATATATTTTCCTGAAAACCAAATGCTCGCTTCATTTGCAAAATATAAAATTCCCGAAATCTTTTGACGATAATTTCATATTTTGGCAATTTGGCAGATATCTATTTTAGTTTTCAGCTTTAATAGAATATCAACAGGGTTAAAGAGAAAGTTGAGAAGTTATTGATGTAGGGATTGCCCCAGCGCTAGAAACTTCTAGACCAGATTATAAGCGATAGATACGGTGCTGTCAATCAAACTCAAGAGAAATATTGCAATATTCAAATCATAGCCACAGCTAACAGCCATTGACTAAAAATCACAGAGAAAATATAGATTAATTAAACTGACTGATTTGCTAATGAACAAACGGATATATTCAGTACAAAATTGTCATGTACGAGTATGAATTAACTTGCAGATAGTTAGACTGTGTAAAAAAGGATGAAAAATTAACAATTTAGTTCTTAATCACGAAGCATTTGGGAAATGATCGCATCAGCTTGTAATCTCTTGTAAGTCAAGTGAACTAGGTTAGCTTCATCTGATTGTCCACAAACATAGCAAGCTAGGCTCAGAGCATCTAACAGCATTAAGGTAGTAACACCTTCTGCTGCTAAAGATGATATATATTCGGAAACACCTTTAGCACATTCTTGTGCTGGCATCAGTACCAGTAGCAACCGTAAACAATCTGCTGATGCCATCATCCCCTCTAACTCCTGAGTCTCTGTGGCTAATTGAACAATGCCTAGAACGATTTGATTGGGAGAAATACCTTCTTTCATGAGTAGGCTAAAGAAGGAAGTTAAATGACATGGAGTGCTGTGATCAAGTTTAATATTCATAGTGCTTATTGAAATCAGTGTAACAATAATCGCAGATTTTTTGGCTAATCCGGAAAAATCTCCAAAAGTTTTTTGGTTTTTTTACGGCTTTTTTAGGTGAGATTCTAGAACCTTCTAGCAGATAGCACCCCAATTTGTCAACTTGCGTTTTAATTAATTATTGTACATTAGGCAATGCACAATTTAACTCATAGTTCCGTATCCCTTGATGCTATAAATTAGCAAATTATTCCTTTTCCATCATCGTTACATCTTGTTAGACTAAACCAGCGAGTAATTTTTGTCATATCCCAAATAAACTGTTTTTGATGACCTGTTTTCAATAAAATTGGTAACTTATGTAACCGACAGAAGGCAGAGAATGATGTAAACTTAATTAAGTAGTAAATAAAGAAACTATTCAAAGTAACTAAAAAGCAAATCAGATCAGCTTTTTGAGTTATTGACTACCACTTTACTTAACTAGACTTTTGTTTGTTGTGTCATTAATGGGACACAGTAGACAATAAATTTTAAAATCTTTACCTAATGTTGACACCCCCATGAGGGTAAACGTGACTTACGTTTAATGGTTCTGGATGTGAACGCCTGAAACCGGGAAAAAATAATTGAAATATTAACCAAGTGTTACCTGTTCAACAATAACTTCAGGTTATTTCATGCCATAGGTCCTAATCCCAGAATAATGTAGTGTTTCGTAGTCAATAGCAGGAAAATATTTCCTACTATTGACGTTTGTGGTCGGTTTGACCAATCCTTATTTCTAAGTAAAGTTTGCTTCAACCTAGTTATCTAAGTTTGTTAAGGTAAAGACACGTTCCTTTCGGAATGTTTAATCAGTACCGACAGAGCATGGAACTAGCGAATCCCAAGGTGTCATGACTTAAATAACGTTTACCCTTTGACTACGCTTGTGGGTGGTCTGGTTCACATCTAATCCGTATTACTACGTTTTAGGATGATCCCAACGGATATGGCTGTGATCTGCATCAATACTGTATCATGTTCTTGGCATTTTGGCATCTTGACTTTGGACGACAGGCAAGGTAGATACTGGCATTTCTGGTAGCATAATAGTAGATTAAAGCAGTAACTATATTTTTAGCAAAAAATCTGTATGGCAAGCTACCTCGAAACCCCATCTCCAGATGAGTTACTGGACGAACTTATTCAAGAAACCACAGCCCCAAACCATGTGGAAGTGATTGAAAATGTAATTGATACCTTAGCACAAGATCAAAGTGCAATGGTTAGTCGTGCTGCTGAGGGTGGATATCTGTGGAAATTCCAGTATGGCAGTGTGGAAGTGTTTGTGCAGTTAACGGGAATTACTGATGAAGATACAATCACAGTCTGGGCTGCGGTGCTAAAGTTACCAGCTAAAGATGAACCAAAATTGACCCGATATCTCTTAGAGTTGAACTGTGTCAGTACCTTTGAAGCCCGTTTTGGGATTATTGACAATCAAGTAGTGGTGATTTCTACACGCACCTTAGCTGAATTGTCACCAGGGGAAGTTTCTCGGATCATTACTATCGTTGCTACTATTGCTGATGATAATGATGAATATCTGCAATCTGAGTTTGGTGCAGTTTAAACAATTTTAGCTTAGGGATGTGAAATTTAATGCCTGAACAGCAGGTATGGCGACTTATTCCGATTTTAGCAGCCGCTGGTGATGTCCAGATGGCTATAGACCGCTGGTTATTGGCACAGCATGAGGCGGGAAAAAATCTGCCAACTTTACGTTTTTATACTTGGTCGCCACCTGCAATTTCTTTGGGTTATCATCAGCGCCACTATCCCGAATTTTGGCAAAATTTAATCTGGAAAGGTGAAAAATTGGATTTGGTGCGTCGTCCTACTGGTGGGAGGGCGGTTTTACATCAAGGTGATTTAACTTACTCTGTGGTGACATCGGGACTAGGGGGAAATCGTCTAGATGTGTATGCAAAGATTTGTGAGTTTTTGATTCAAGGATGGCGATCGCTTGGGATAGAGTTGTATTATGGACAAGCTGGGCGGGGTTATATTCATAATCCTAATTGTTTTGGGACGGCGACAGGTGCAGATTTAGTTTTAGCAGATGGTTCTAAACTCATTGGTAGCGCTCAATTGCGGAAAGCTGAGGCAGTTCTTCAGCATGGTTCTATGCGGTTAAATTCAGATGCAGATTTGTTTGCACAAGTATTTAATGAAGAGTCTTTTAATTCTCTAAAATTTCCTGAAACTATCAATCAAGAAACCATAATTAAGGCTTTAATAGCCGCAGCTTGTGATTTTTTTTCTATGGAAATAGAGGTAAAACCTCTGTCTGAAGATGAGTGGGATCAAATAAGCATCTATCATAAAGAATGTAGAGACGTTCTATAATTAGGTAGGGTGGGAATTACCTACTGGATAAGGGTTTTGGTGGGCAATGCCCACCCTACACTACTTAAAATTTTTCAAATATCATTGATGATTCCTATCTTATTACAGCCTATCTACTGAGAAAGCTACATATAATAGTTTAGTTAAAAGTGCTTGTGAAGGAAATTTAGTCATTGCTGGTACAGTGATTAATTTAAAAGATTTACGATATTTGATGTCTAAATCTAAGAGGATGTTTTAAAAGTTTTCAAGGTATAAATTAACCCCTCTTGTAAACCTCTCCCCGAAGCGGGGTGAGGCTTTGAAACCCCCCTTCCCTCGTAGGGAAGCTACGGTGTACACACAAGTTAAATTACCCCCCTTAATCCCCCCGATGTATTTGGGGGAAACAAGAAAAATTAGTTCCCTCCCCTTTATACCTACGGTGTACACACATCTCTAGACAGGATGCTAAACGTGATCCGATCCCCCTAAATCCCCCTTAAAAAGGGGGACTTTGAAGAATTTAGCCCCCCTTTTTAAGGGGGGTTGGGGGGATCTAAACGTTGTGGGGCAACTCTAGAAGACTTGTGTGTACACCGTAGCGTAGGGAAGGGGGGTAGGGGGGTTAGGTTTTTGGAGATTATTGGTTTTATTTAATACTTTTCAAACACCCTCTAAGGGGGGTAAAAATCACAACTACGCCACGCTATCAAACAACCTCTTAGAGTTAGTATAGAAAATGTATGTTAATTTGTTGTGATTCGCGTTAAAGTAATCAGGTGTCAAATACAGCAAGATTACCCGTATGGAAACGAATGAGTTAAAGTTCCTTTTGAAGCTTTTGGGATGTGCCGACTATCGTACTGGATTGAGTTCCAGCACTTTTAGTTCCTTCAAAGGTAGGGACAAAATTTGTCGAGATTTGGGGGAACGTGAACTGGTAGACTATTCACGGGAGATTGCCACAGTTAAAATTTTACCCCCTGCTCAAGCACTCTTGAAACTCGAATCAGCCGATTTACCCATCACTGACAAAGAGCGTAAGGTGTTGGATAAGCTCAGTAAAGCTACTGCTAAAATCGCCCCCAGTGAAATAACTTTTCTAAAAGCTGCTGAACGAGGAGAGATACTAAAAAGCTTAAGTGAACGCGGTTTAATTGCGACAGAAATCAAAATTCAAAGAATTAAAGCTGAGGTTTGGTTGACTGAAAGAGGAATTGAGTTTTTGCGGGATGAATATATTCCCAACAAGGGAGTTAACCCTGCTGTCAGTTTAGATATGCTGGGTAATTATCTGCACTTTTTACGAAAAAATTTGCGGGTTAAGTCAGAACAAGTTTCTGCTTCACTAGCTGCAAGTGAACCGTCAGATATAAGTGATGAAGAAATTTTAAAAATTATTCAGAAATTAGATCAGGAATTGGGTACAGAGAATTATTTACCTATTTTTCATTTACGGCAAAAATTACAACCACCAATGTCACGGGATGAATTAGATCAGGCATTGTATAGATTGCAGAAAACTGACAAAATTGATTTGAGTTCCTTGCAAGAAGTCAGTGCTTATACACCAAAGCAAATTGATGCTGGTATCCCTCAAAATATTGGTGGTCAACTGTTCTTTATCACTGTCAATTAAAACGATTTCAACTATTTCTTTTTTCATTCGTTTGCCCTCTCACTAACCTATAGCTATGACAGACATCAACAACATTATTAAACGTGAGGTCAATCCTTTTGACATAATCAATTTAAAACCTACTAATTTTTGGGCTGACGAACAAGATTCAACGCTAATGGTTGAGTCAATTCATCAAGAGACAATAATAGAGATTGAAGGTTTACTTGACTTAGTAGGTAAAGATCATCGTAGTCGGACAGTTTTGTTAGCGGGTGATTCTGGTTCTGGTAAAAGTTATTTACTAGGTCGGCTCAAACGTACTCTTAACCCGAAAGCCTTTTTTGCCTATATTCTCTGTAACTGGGCTGATAGCACCTATATTTGGCGGCATATTTTACGGCATACTGTTGATAGTTTAATTCAAGTTCCCGAAGGTGAAAAAGAATCACAGTTAATGTTATGGCTCAAAAGTTTATCTGCATTTAGTAAAGTTAATATAAAACAACGAATATTTAATGATAATTTTTGGGAAGCACTACAAAGCAATCGTCAAAAATTCATCAAACACCTCAAAGATACTTATAAGAAAGCAGGTATTTATAATCCTGACATCTTTTTTGGAGTGCTGCATGATCTCGCAAATCCAGAATTATATGACTTAGCTTGCGAATGGTTGCGCGGGGATGATCTAAGCGAAGAGTCTATGAAAGAAATCAGAGTAAAAAACTGCATTGATACAGAAGATGCTGCAAAAAATATTTTGGCTAACTTTGGCAGAATTTCCACACAAACCCAACCAATAGTTTTATGTTTTGACAATTTAGATACTATGCCCCAGTTACCAGAAGGTTTTCTGGATATACAACCTTTTTTCAATGTCAACACAACTATTCACGGGGATAGTTTAAAAAACTTTTTAGTGATTATCAGTGTTATTACAGATACTTTAAAACGCCATTTTGACAAGATTCTTCCAGCCGATAAAGCAGGAATACATAAAACAATTCAGTTAAAACGTATTAATATAGAACAAGCAGAAGCACTTTGGGCTTATCAACTGAATCCATTACATCAACTAGCAACTCCCAAACCTAAATCTGCTATTTTTCCTCTAAATCAACAAATTTTAGCTACAAATTACCCTGGTGGTAAAACCATGCCTAGAAATACATTAATTCTAGGTCGTGATGAATATCAAAAATATAAAATTTCCCTATTAACTGAAAAGCCAAAGCCAGCAATAGTTGAAGTTCCAATAAATCCCATAAATGTTTTAATACCAGATAAAAATGGGACTCCTAAAACTATACGTATTATTCCCCCAACACAAGTAGATCCAGATAAAAGTAATCAGGATACAACTCAAGCAGAATTTCAATTACTATGGCAGAAAGAATATAACAAAAACCAGGAAAAAATTACCAAAATATCTTTGTTGTCATCATCTGATCTAATTCAGATGTTACAACAAGCTATATCTGCCTTACAAATACAAGAAATTAAGCCTAAACTTGTAAGCGGAAAGTATGCTAATTATTCCTTGAGTTATCAAAAGTCTCACAAACAAGAAAGAGTAGGAGTAGTGTGGACAGAAGATGCAAATATGAATAGTTTTTTTCATATAATGAATGCTTGTCAAACAGCAATTCAAAAAAATCTATGTCAAACTATGTACTTAATTCGTGGTGGAGATTTAGGAAAGCCAAACCTAGCTGGCAATCAAATCTATAGACAGATATTTACAGATACTAATCATGTTCATATCAAACCAAATTTACAGTCTATTCATTACTTGGCAACATACCAAAGTTTGGTAAATTCTGCAAAATCTCAAGACTTAGTAATTAGTGGTAAATCTATTAGTGTACAAAAACTAGAAGTTTTAATTCGTGAATCCCAAATTTTGTATAAATGTACCTTGTTTCAGAATTTAGGAATTGTTTATAAACAAGAAACACCACCAGATACCAATAGAAATGGCAAAAAAGATTTAAGACCCGTTAAGGATTTCTTATTAAATCTTGTCACAACTCAGCAATTTATGGGAGTACCTACTTTGATTTCACAGGCTGCTAATCAGTTTTCTGATACTCAAGAAACTGATATTCAACATTTAATTGATCTATTATGTCAAGAAAAGAAAGTGAAGTTAATTAACCCAAAAGCTAAATTACCAGATCAATTAATTTGTTTAGTTGCTTAAATCTACTTATCTTTTAAGATATTATCAGCCAATGCACTACCTGACAAAATCTTCTGAAATCTACAATCAAATATCTCAACTAGGAACTTATAAAGTTTTATGGCTAGATACAGAAATTGCTGATTGGAATACTCACTATCCCAAATTAGCACTAATTCAAGCATTGGCTAATCCTACGGACTTAACAGGTGAATATGCTTACCTTTTTGATGTTTTAGATAAACCTGATTTAGCAGAATATTTTATTAACCAAATTATGGTTAATCCCCAAATTGAAAAAGTATTTCATAGTGCGGGTTTTGATTTAAAATATCTGGGAAAAACTTTAGCCCAAAATGTTACCTGTACTTTAAAATTAGCCCAAAAAATTAACCGTAAAGTTTTACAAACTACCAACTTAAAACTAAAAACTTTAGCGACTGAACTCTGTCACTTTTCTCATGTAGATGCTGAAGAAGGAACAAGCGATTGGGGACAACGCCCTCTCTCTCAAAAACAACTAAACTATGCAGCAATGGATACAGTATATCTCGCTGCTGTTCATCGTCGCTTACTGCAAATATCTAACCCTGATGCTATTAGTAATATATTTAATATGGTAAATCATCAATCAGAAAATTCTTCTTTAACTCCGACTAAAGTGAGATTGGCTTTTGAATGTCCTCGTTTATTTTACCTTAACCATAAATTTGGTGATAAAGCCATATTTTTCCCTAAAAATGTAGTATCAGGAATTGGTAATGCTTTTCATAAATTAGCAGATGATTTTATTAACTTACTGATTATTGAACCACAAATTAAATCTTTATTCAACCCAGATGCAACCAGAATAAATGTAGATGAAATAGCCTCAGAAATTCAACAAATATTCTACCAAGTTAAATTTTTCCCTTATTTACAAAATACTATTAGTCAAGATCCTAGTAAAGCACCCGCTTTATTACAAGTTTGGCAGGGAATACAAGGACTTATTAAACAATTGACGGAATTATTAATTATTAATCGCCGTTATTGCAGTGCAGAAACAGTGATTAGAAATACTTTTATTAATGAAGAACGCATTTTAGAACATTATTTTAATTTACCTAATAGCACAAAACAACTGGTAAGAGGTGAATTTGATTGTTTAGTTTTTAACTTTGAACTCAAACGCCTTTGTATGATAGAGTTTAAAACCTATCAACCTGTAGATTCAGCAGCACAATTAGCACAAGTTTCTCTCTATAGTTATATGTTATGGGAGAAGAAAAAAGCACCTGTTGATTCTGCTGTTTATTGTGTTTTACCTGATTTTAAAGAATACAAATATTCTTGGGAACAATTAGAAAATACAGTTCATCAATTAATTCCTTACAAACTATTACAGATGCAACAATGGTTGAGTTGGGAATCTCCAAATCCTAACCCACCACCAGTTACAACTCAACCTCATTTATGTGAAATTTGCCCTCAACAACAAAAATGTCAGACTTTTTTTAATACTAATGTTTCTTTGCATCAATGTATAGAGAAAATGATAGATATATGTGATCTGTTGAGAACTACGTCAACTATTAATGCTGATGAAACAGGGGAATCTTTAGTTACAAATGTGGAATCTGATCCCCCCCAACCCCCCTTAGAAAGGGGGGAGAGTTTACCAAATATTAATGCTGATGAAATAGGAGAAGCTTTGGTTAATACTTTGCAATCTTTTGGTATTGGTGTTGAGTATCAAGGTGCTGCTGTAAGTCCAGCATTTATTCGAGTAAAACTTAAACCAAATCTGGGTGTTAAAGTCAGTTCTCTATTACGATTATCCGCTGATTTACAAGTACAATTGGGGTTAGAATATCCGCCTTTAATTGCTCCCCAAGCTGGTTATGTGAGTATTGATTTACCCCGTACAGATAGACAAATTGCCAAATTTGAAGATTATATTAAAAAGCAATTTTTACCCCCAACAGCACCCGTGAAAATTGCCATTGGCGTGAGTATTGATGGTAAATTGTTAGAGGCTGATTTATCAGATCCGAATACTTGTCATTTTTTGGTTGGGGGAACAACTGGAAGCGGTAAAAGCGAATTTTTGCGATCGCTCCTGCTCAGTTTACTCTACCGTCATTCTCCCCAACATTTGAAAATTGCTTTAGTTGATCCTAAGCGGGTGACATTTCCAGAGTTTGAGCAAATGTCGTGGTTATATTCACCAGTAGTCAAAGATAGCGATCGCGCTGTAGAATTAATGCAAGAATTAGTTGCAGAGATGGAATCTCGCTATCAAAAATTTGAAAAAGCTAAATGTGCTGATTTAATTACCTATAATCAACGTTCTTCTCCATCTTTGCCGCGAATAGTCTGTATATTTGATGAATATGCCGATTTTATGGCAGAAAAAGAAATTCGCACCATATTGGAACAAAGTATCAAACGTCTAGGCGCAATGGCAAGAGCCGCCGGAATTCATCTAATTATTTCCACACAACGTCCAGAAGCCAGTATTGTCACCCCAATTATTCGTTCTAACTTACCTGGACGGGTTGCACTCAGCACCAAAAGCGAAGCTGATTCAAAAATAATCTTAGGTGGGACATCAACCGTAGCAGCTTACCTGATAGGGAAAGGCGATTTAGTTTACCAAGTTGGTTCGCAACTACAACGTCTTCAGAGCTTATTAGCACAAAATATTCAACTCCCATTACTGTAGAGACGCTTCATGAAACGTCCCTACATCTGCTAAGAGACCTCCAAATCAAAAAATATCCCAAATTCTCTTGTGGTGCAGGCATCTTTGTTAATAATACAAGGACGGGCAGGATGCCCATCCCACAAGATTGGATTATTTTTTTTGTGGAGTTCTCTAATTAAGAACGTCTCTACATTTGCTAATTAAGTCCATTCTCATAAAGAAATGGTATCTATTACAAATCCTACTTTTCCACATCCCCCAAAAGACTAAAATTAACCAAAGTGAAAATCTATTAGATAATATGAACGCTACCTCAATGGAAAAGCGTCAGTAGGGGAATTAAAAATGGGATATGTAATTGCAACCGCAAACATGAAAGGTGGAGTCGGTAAAACTACCATCACCGTCAATATAGCTACTTGCTTGGCGAAAAATCACGGAAAAAAAGTCCTGGTTTTAGATTTAGACAGTCAAATTAGTGCCACACTGAGTTTAATGTCACCAGTAGATTTTGCCAAACGTCGCAAGCAACGAAAGACATTTAGATATTTGCTAGATCAAATTATTAACCCTGAACCAGAAGCAAAATTTACAATTGGGGATATCATTCAACCTCAAATTTGTAATCTGACCGGATTAAATTTATTACCGGGAGATATAGACTTATATGATGAATTTGTCGTTTCGGAAATGCTGCATAATCAATCAGTAGCATTGGGAGAACAGGATTTTGAAAATATCTGGAATCGCTTTGAAAGAGTTTTAATTAGAGATATTTTAAAACCCGTGCGAGATGAATATGATTTTATTCTTTTAGATTGCGCTCCCGGTTACAATCTATTAACTCGCAGTGCTTTAGCTACAAGTGATTTCTATATTCTCCCAGCTAAACCAGAACCCTTATCTGTTGTGGGAATTCAACTTTTAGAAAGACGCATTGCCCAATTAAAAGAAAGTCACGAACACGAAGCCAACATAGATATTAAAATGTTGGGAATTGTCTTTAGTATGTCCAGTGCAAATCTCCTAAATGGTAGATATTATAAACAGGTAATGCACCGAGTTATCGAAGATTTTGGAGTAGATAAAATCTGTAAAGCACAAATACCAGTTGATGTTAATGTTGCTAAAGCTGTTGATAGTTTTATGCCTGTATCCTTACTAAGTCCGAATACAGCAGGTTCTAAAGCATTTATGCAATTAACTCAGGAATTATTGCAGAAATTGTAAATTGAATATAGCCCCTATTTTTTTTTAAAGTGGGGGATCTGAATATCTAGCATTAAAAATTCTGAACTATGATTTACGTGATTAATTTGATGAAGATGATTAATTAATGTGTGAAAGCAATTAATCATCTTCATCACAAAAATCATAAAAATCACAGTTCAGACATATTTTCCATAATAAACACTAGCATTAAAAGTTCTGAACTATGATTTACGTGATTAATTTGATGAAGATGATTAATTAATGTGTAAAAGCAATTAATCATCTTGATCACAAAAATCATAAAAATCACAGTTCAGACGGATTTTCCATAATGAACTCTAGCATTAAAAATTCTGAACTATGATTTACGTGATTAATTTGATGAAGATGATTAATTAATGTGTAAAAGCAATTAATCATCTTGATCACAAAAATCATAAAAATCACAGTTCAGACATATTTTCCATAATGAACTCTAGCATTAAAAATTCTGAACTATGATTTACGTGATTAATTTGATGAAGATGATTAATTAATGTGTAAAAGCAATTAATCATCTTGATCACAAAAATCATAAAAATCACAGTTCAGACATATTTTCCATAATAAACACTAGCATTAAAAGTTCTGCACTATGATTTACGTGATTAATTTGATGAAGATGATTAATTAATGTGTGAAAGCAATTAATCATCTTGATCACAAAAATCATAAAAATCATAGTTCAGACGGATTTTCCATAATAAACACTAGCATTAAAAATTCTGAACTATGATTTACGTGATTAATTTGATGAAGATGATTAATTAATGTGTAAAAGCAATTAATCATCTTGATCACGAAAATCATAAAAATCACAGTTCAGACGGATTTTCCATAATTAACTCTAGCATTAAAAATTCTGAACTATGATTTACGTGATTAATTTGATGAAGATGATTAATTAATGTGTAAAAGCAATTAATCATCTTGATCACAAAAATCATAAAAATCATAGTTCAGACGGATTTTCCATAATAAACACTAGCATTAAAAGTTCTGAACTATGATTTACGTGATTAATTTGATGAAGATGATTAATTAATGTGTAAAAGCAATTAATCATCTTGATCACAAAAATCATAAAAATCACAGTTCAGACATATTTTCCATAATAAACACTAGCATTAAAAGTTCTGCACTATGATTTACGTGATTAATTTGATGAAGATGATTAATTAATGTGTGAAAGCAATTAATCATCTTGATCACAAAAATCATAAAAATCATAGTTCAGACGGATTTTCCATAATAAACACTAGCATTAAAAGTTCTGCACTATGATTTACGTGATTAATTTGATGAAGATGATTAATTAATGTGTGAAAGCAATTAATCATCCAAAAAGATGTAATCCCAACCGTTGCGATAGTTCCTCACACACTTTAAAACATAATCCCTACCATGATCTGCTAATGCCTGTCCATAGACAAAGACTTTAGAAATTGACTGGATAGTAAACAGTTATTGAAAATCGCCAACTTCGTAAATTTGACTATCTGTAGTCACAATACAAATGCTAAATAAGTCGGGATTTACCTTTGCAAGTTCGGGAATATAGTTGGCTACTACACCATCTTTCAGGGATTTATACTGGGAGTATAATTCTTGGAGAATGTCTAAAAGTGCTGGTGGTAATATTTCTGGATTTTCTGGATTAGACATAGGGTTGATTGATTGATACAAAATTGATTACTAGTATTATTACGAAAATAGCTATTCTATAGTTTTATTTTATACCTTAGTGTGCATATATATGTGCTTGCCACTCTTCTCATTGTCTCATTTATTATTGATCGGGGGATAAGAATAAATACTTACTGGAGATAAATCACTTTTATTATTTTGGTATTTTATGTATAAATTAAGACTAATTAATGAAAAATATTTAGCTGTATTTACTTATCTAGAATGTAGATAAAAAACTATGTATTGAGTGAAAAAGACCAAAAGATTTTTAGGGTTCAACCTTTGTATAGATTGTGTTTTCTCTGATTATATCTGCTGATAATCAAATTATTGAAAGTAAGATTTTATATAAACGCAAGTTAGCTTGATAGGCTTTTCAATACCTCAAGATTTGCGATTACTGATAAGAAATGTTAGGTAGTAACCGTTGAATTACATGATCAGCCAAGATTAAGTTTTTTTAAGAAAATATGGAAATTTTAAAAAAAAACGTTACATAGCCAAAGTCCTGAATTAATCACGGTTTACAAGCTCAAATCTAACTGTAAATTTGGCCATTGGTTGGAGACTTACGCTAAAACCCTGATCCCCAAGCCCAAAAATTCATGCTAATGTATTCGAGTTACAAAACACAAAGTGAAAACGGAACGGGTTCGAGTTTCCAGCGAAAGTCACTATTCACAAGGTGAAAAACCCGCTAATCAAAAAACTTAAGTTCTATAGTCGCTTTAAAATCGGACGCATGAATCAAAGACATTTGTGGACTACAGTTGCCGTATTTCTGGCTGTTTTGGGTTTACCCTTAGTTGGTCGAACTCAAACTAGTGAGGAAAGTTCCCCAACTAGCCAAGTATCACTAACAGGTGATGCTGTCAAAGTAGGAGAATACCAATCCCCAACAGAAAAACCCACCTCAGATCCTGTGATTACTAGAATTTATCCTCACAGTGTTCGTGGTTTACAAGCAGCAACTCTTTATGTTCGGGACATTCCTGTTCTGACGTTTCTGGGTTCTACCCCAGTTAGTAAAAAAGAAACCAAAGTTGGAGTAATTAGCAATAATGAGAATGTCAATTCTGACTCTCTTGTTACTACCAGTTCAGCCAAGGTTGCCAGTTTTAGCAATGCTGGTAATACAATCAAATTTAACAAAAAAGTTAGTTCCGTTGACAATGAACCAGTTCAGAAAGCTAGTGTCATAGCCGCTAGAATTAATGAACTCATCGAAAAAAATGTAGACGCAAGCAAGATTACCGTTAGTTGGAAAGCAGCGGATAATTCCATAATTAACAATAAAGCCGATAAAAAAGGCTTCTTAAGTCAACAACCGTCAGGCGAGCGCTACACCATTACAATTGACGGTCAAGAACTGGTAGAAGTCAATAAAGGGATACGATTGGCAGATAGCGCCCATAGTGACAGGGTGGTGCAAACCGTAAATCTTTCCCAAGATGCCTTACAAGCAACTAATAGACTGCGGAGACTCATAGGCAACGCGTCTCCCATTAACGAAATTACTAACTTACCAGTAGCTAAATCAGCATCCCCACTCAAGCTACCGCAAAAGATTGCCTTCGGTAATATCAATCTCAGTTTTCAGGGCGTAGCTTCTTGGTACGGTTATGATGGCTCTGGCAGTCAAACAGCCAGTGGTGAAAGATATAATCCTGAAGGATTAACTGCTGCTCACCGGAGCTTACCCCTGGGGACAAAAATCCGTGTAACTAACACCCGTAATGGTCGCTCTGTCGTCGTGCGAATCAATGACAGAGGTCCATACATCCGGGGTCGAATTATTGATGTTTCCGCTGGTGCTGCTAGATTATTAGGCATGATTGGCAGTGGTGTTGCTCCAGTCAGTCTTGAGGTTTTGGGAAGATAACCCGCTTCCTAGTTCTGACTCTCTTTTCGCTCTTCAATATTAATTAACCCCTGGTTCATTGATCATTATCCCCCAATTATTGCTTGCGCCACTCTGCGCTATCAGATATAAACTAACGGGGGAAAGGATAGAAAGGAACTAGGGGTATTTTGTGCGTGTGCTGACAACAGTTGCAGCTTTACGCTGCTATTTAAATCGCCGCCGCTGCCAAAGCCAGCGGCGGCCACCAGAGGATCTCGGACTTGATGAACAAACTAGTTGGTATCCCACAGATGTTGGTTTAGTGCCAACTATGGGGGGTTTACATCAAGGTCATTTAAGCTTAATTAACCGAGCTAGACAGGAAAATTCGACGGTGATTGTCAGTATTTTTGTCAATCCCCTGCAATTTGGACCCCATGAGGACTATCAAAGCTATCCCCGGACTTTAGAACAAGACCGACAATTTTGTGAACAAGCTGGGGTAGATGTGATTTTCGCCCCAACTCCGGAAGAAATTGGTATACCTGGGAAGAATATAGCAGAAACTCAGGTGACACAAGTGATCCCTCCATCTGATATGATATCTAGCTTGTGTGGTAATTTTCGGCCGGGTCATTTTCAAGGAGTGGCCACGATTGTTACCAAGCTTTTTAATTTGGTACAACCTGACCGAGCTTACTTCGGACAAAAGGATGGTCAACAACTAGCAATTATTAAACGGTTAGTAGCTGATTTAAATTTGCCAGTAGAGATTGTTACTTGTCCTACAGTGCGGGAAATTTCCGGCTTGGCTTTAAGTTCTCGTAATCAATATTTGACTACCACAGAAAAAGAGCAAGCAAGGGTGCTATTTAAAGGTTTACGGCAAGCTGAAGCGGCGTTTCGGGCTGGCGTTCGTCACAGCAGTGAACTCATAGCATTGGCGCGGCAAGAAATCGCCAAAGTTAGCAATATCAGCTTGGAATATATTGAATTAGTTGAACCGAATACGTTGATGTTTTTAGAAAAAGTTGAGGATGAAGGAATGTTGGCGATCGCTGCTCGTCTTGGTTCTACACGGCTAATTGACAACACGGTTTTACGCGATGTCAACGACGGGTTACGCCAACCGATTATCGCTATTGATGGCCCTGCTGGTGCTGGTAAATCTACAGTCGCTCGCCAAGTGGCACATCAATTAGGCTTAGTATATCTAGATACGGGGGCTATGTACCGGGCTATTACTTGGCTGGTGCTGGAACAGGGGATTGCCATTGATGACGATTGTGCTGTTGCTGAATTAGCGACTCGGTGTAAAATTGAACTGACTCCTAGCCAAAGTTTGCAATCTCCCGTCAAAGTCCAGATTAATGATATAGATGTCACTCAAAAAATTCGCACAATTGCAGTGACATCTCTTGTATCTGCGATCGCTGCCCAAAGTGCAGTTCGGCAAGCATTGGTGCAACAACAGCAAAGTTGGGGACAACGTGGGGGTTTAGTGGCTGAAGGTCGAGACATTGGCACTCATGTTTTCCCAGATGCGGAAATTAAAATTTTCTTAACTGCTTCTGTGGGAGAACGGGCGCGTCGTCGTCAGCAAGACTTTCAAACCCAAAATCAACCCGAAGTTAGTTTAGAACAGCTAGAACGGGATATTGCTGAACGCGACTTGAAAGATAGCACTCGGAAGGTTTCCCCTTTGCAAAAAGCGGCTGATGCTATTGAACTCCAAACCGATGGTTTAACTGCTTCTGAGGTTGCGGCACAAATTATTAGCCATTACAATCAGCGTCTTTCGCATTGGTAAGTTGTTCCGCATTTAAATTGTATAACCTCTTATAGCGGTATGCACTTAAATGAGATACAGTCATTAAATCACAAACCCTGTAGGGGCGGGGTTTACCCGCACTCGATTGTATTTCATGCTAAACATTGTGGGGTGGGCATCCTTGCTGACAAGTGTAGGTTTTTTACATTGTCTTGAGGACAAGACTTGGGGGACAAGGCAGACAAGGTGACAAGGGAGGAAAACCGTAGAAAGGAATGTATGATTGGTAATAGAACACACTACAATTGAGTGTTTTGTGGATAAAATCCCCCTTGTCTTCCTTGTCTTCCTAGTCTTGGCTCTACAGAAAATATTAAAAACCTACACCTGTCAGGGGCATCCCTGCCCGCCCGAATATTTAAATTAGGTGCGTTTTAGCTGAGTAACGACAAATAGGCGGGTTTTGCTAGGTATTGCCCACCCTACTTTTGAGTAGTGCAAATTTTTGGTTGTTAACATAGTATCGTAAACTATTTACATATTAATTCATCTAACTTGAGATGGATATTAGCCCCAGTTGATGATTATATATTTTGGAGTAGTAGCTGATTAAACTCCCTATTTTGGCGTTATTTGCTTTATTGACAAACTACTGTAGAATAAAAATGTTAAGTTTTATGTCCCCATACTAAGGATATAAAAAAACACCATACAAAATCTGTAATTTCCTAAGCTTCCTTCATAGCTTGCAACTAGAAAACAGTAAAAAGAGGATTTCATAAAATGGCATTTACACAACTTCCTTTACCTTTTGCAACGGACGCTTTAGAGTCTTATGGCATGAAAGCTGAAACCTTTGAGTATCATTATGGTAAGCATCATGCAGCTTATGTAACCAACCTCAACAACTTGACGAAGGATACAGAATTAGCTAATAAGTCTTTAGAAGAAGTGATCCAAATTGCTTTTAAAGACTCTGCTAAAGCGGGAATCTTCAACAATGCGGCTCAAGTTTGGAATCATTCCTTCTTCTGGAATTGCTTGAAACCAGCAGGTGGCGGCGCACCTACAGGCGCATTAGCGGCTAAAATTGAAAAAGATTTTGGTAGCTTCGAGAAGTTCAAAGAAGAATTTTCCGCTGCTGCTGCAACTCAATTCGGTAGTGGTTGGGCTTGGTTGGTTGATGATGGTGGTACACTCAAAGTTATGAAAACCCCCAACGCTGAAAACCCCCTGGCACATGGTAAAAAAGCACTGCTTACCATTGACGTTTGGGAACACGCATACTACATTGATTTCAAAAATGCTCGTCCCGGATTCATCAAGAATTTCTTAGATAATTTGGTGAATTGGGATTTTGTCGCGGCAAATTTTGCTGCTTAGACTTTAATGGGAGAAGAGGTAATTGATAATTACCTCCTCCCAAATACTCAAACTCATGCTATTTAATTTTTTTAAAACTTCTCAATCTTCCATTGCCAATATTAAATTTAAGTCTAGTTGGTGCGTAGCTTACGGAAAACTCGATAATTTAACAGCAGATGTAATTTGGCAAGATCAGCAATTTGCAGTTATTTCCAAATCAGAAAAATTTGCACTGAGTCCGACTAAAAGATTTGTAGTAGTTGGGGATATTTGGCTAAGTAATCGAAGTGAATTACTGCAAAAATTAGGAATTGAAATTAATGATCCTTGCAGTAATCAACAACTGGTTGCTCAACTTTGGGAAAAATACAATTCTGAATGTTTAACCCTACTAGTGGGAATGTTTGGGTTAGTAGTTTGGGATTGTGAAAAACAGGAATTATATTTAATTAGAGATGCCATAGGTGGCAACACTTTATATTATACTACAACTGGTGTAACTTGTTGGATATCCTCAAAATTAAGAACTCTTGCACCTTATCGTAGTGATAATTTAGATTTAATTGCATTACGAGATTATCTTTGTTGTGCATTTGTGCCTGGAGAAAGGACACTTTGGCAAGATATCAAGGAAATTCGTCCTGGTACTTTTCTGCAAATGCCATTAAATAAATATTATCATTATTGGCAACTAAAAGAACAAATTATAGACACAAATCAATCTTTAGAATGGTATGCAGAAAAACTCCGTTCTTTACTTGAACAAGTTGTTAAAGAATATTTACCAGAAAATCAACCTGTGGGTATTTTTCTTTCTGGTGGTTTAGATTCTAGCAGTATTACCGCATTAGCAGCAAAATTGCATCATGCACCAATTCATACCTATTCTATTCATTTTGGTGCAGAAACTGCGAACGAATTAGAATTTTCTAGTTTAGTTGCTCAATATTGCCAAACGCAACATCATATTTTAGAAATTACCTTGCGGGATATGTGGGAAGGTCTTCCCGAAACAATGGCTTATTTAGATGATCCTATTGGAGATCCTTTAACAGTCCCAAATTTATTAATAGGTAGAATGGCACGGGAAAACGTGCAGATTACACTCAATGGAGAAGGAGGAGATCCTTGTTTTGGTGGTCCAAAAAATCAACCCATGTTAATTAATAGTTTATATGGTGCTATTAATAACCAGGATTCACTACAGGCATTTTTAATTTCTTTTCAAAAGTGCGCTTTAGATTTGCCGCAACTTTTAAAACCGGAAATTTGGCAAAGTTTGAAAAATGAACCATCTGTATTTTATAATGATTTAAATGCTGATGCTAATTATTTAAATAGATTAATGGCATTGAATATTAAATTTAAAGGTGCAGATCAGATTTTAACCAAGGTGAATAATTTAACCCAAGCAGCAGATTTACAAGGTTTGTCACCATTATTTGACCAGCGCGTAGTTGAATTAAGTATGCAAATTCCTCCAGAATATAAACTTTCAGGAGTTGAGGAAAAGGCAGTTTTAAAAAAAGCAGTTAGTGATATTTTACCACCTAGTATTATTCATCGTCCTAAAAGTGGGATGATGGTTCCTGTCCAATTGGGATTTAGAAAATATTGGCAACAGGAAGCGAGGAAATTATTGTTAAATAGAAATAGTGAGATTTCAGCTTATATCAATCAGGATATATTGCGTGAGTGGTTAGATTTTAAAGGGGATGTTTGGGGAAGATATGGTGTTAAGCTGTGGTTATTGGTGAGTTTGGAAATTTGGTTACAGGTAAATAAATCTATATTCAAAAAGTAGTCAAATGTTAAAAGAACTTCATTTAAGGTCTGTTGGACCATCTTCTCAATTTGATGTTGAATTTGCTGATAGACTCAACATTTTTACTGGGGATAATGGACTAGGTAAAAGTTTTTTACTAGATGTTGCTTGGTGGGTACTTACCGGAAATTGGGTAGAACAACCCGCTTATCCGCAAAGAAATACAGAAGAAATTCCTAGAATTATCTCCCAAATTAGTACCAAAGATGGTATACAAGACTATCAAAGTGGTTTTAATTTTTCTGAACAACAATGGACAAATGTAGAGTCACCTCCTGAATTAAACGAGGTAGTTATTTTTGTTCGCGTTGATGGTAGTTTCTCTGTTTTTGATCCTATTCGCAACCGTGATAGTGCTTATAATTTTACTCCATATACACTTTGGAATGGCTTGAAATTAAAGAGAACAACTCTTTGTCGTGGACTAATTCAAGATTGGGTAACATGGCAAAATCAACCACAAAAAATGCCATTTCAACTTTTATCTGATGTCATAAAACGACTTTCACCCCATCCAGATGAATGGATAGAAATAGGAGAACCGACGCGAGTATCTGTGGATGATGTGCGCGACATTCCCACAATTAATCTTCCTTATGGTAATATTCCTATTACCCAAGCTTCAGCAGGAATGAAGCGGATTTTGGGACTTGCTTATTTGTTGGTATGGACTTGGTATGAACACGAAAAAGCTTCAGAACTCAGAAAGCAAGAACCAATGAATCAAATAGTTTTGTTAATTGATGAAATTGAGTCTCACTTGCATCCTCGCTGGCAAAGAGTCATTTTACCATCTATCTTA
Source organism: Dolichospermum sp. DET69 (assembly GCA_017355425.1). Taxonomy (NCBI): domain Bacteria; kingdom Bacillati; phylum Cyanobacteriota; class Cyanophyceae; order Nostocales; family Aphanizomenonaceae; genus Dolichospermum; species Dolichospermum sp. DET69. The sequence goes on along the minus strand of CP070233.1, from coordinate 3,532,408 downwards.
TCCGTCGTAAATCAGTTAAAACCAAATATAACAGTACAAGCTTTAGTAACTACTCATTCTCCACTTGTATTGGCTTCATTAGAACCAATTTTTGATGAAGAACAAGATAAATTATTTTTATTTGAATTGCAAGGAAAAGACGTTGAACTAAATGAAATTTCCTGGACTAAACAAGGAGATACAGTAGGATGGTTAACATCGGAAATATTTGGACTAAAACAAGCGCGTTCTCAAGAATCAGAAACCGCAATTGAAGCCGCAGAAGCGTGGATGCGTAATGATGATATGAATGCTTTTCCTGAAAATTTGAGAACACAATCACAAATTCATCAAGAACTGCAAAGACTTTTACCAGGACATGATTCATTTTGGCCACGTTGGATAGTTACAGCAGAAAAAAGAAATTCAAGATCATCAGACTCATAAGACTCATAGTAAATATGTTAAAGTTTAATCCTCCAGCAGAACCGGAAAATTTTGATCTAAAAGCACGACAACCAGGTAATAATTGGTTAGAGAAAAATACAGATCCTAAAAAAAGACCAAGAGATTATTGGTCAAATTTCAAAAGTGATTTAGCTGATGGTTTTGGTAATCTTTGCGGTTATAGTGCAATGTATGAACCTGTTGGTACGGTAGATCATTTTTTATCCTGTGATAATCATCGTCATTTAGCTTATGAATGGAGTAATTACCGTTTTGCTTCTGGTTGGATTAATAGTAGTAAAGGAACTCTTGATAAGCAAGTGCTTGACCCATTTGAAGTTGAAGATGATTGGTTTGAAATTTTGTTACCTTCCCTGCAATTAGTAATAACTAATGCAGTACCTATAGAGGAACGCCAAAAAGCTGAATTTACTCTGCAAAGATTACATCTACAGGATGATGAACGAGTTATTCGTCAGCGTCAAGCATGGTATCAAATGTATATTGATGGTGAAATTACCATAACAGGATTAGAAAAGAAAGCTCCATTAATTGCTCGTGCAATTAGAAAACAACAAGCAATTTCTCAGCCAGAATAATCATCAGCAACACCAATTTTTAGTTACCCAAAACTTTCCACCATATAAATATCATTTCCTGAGTTATCCATTAAAATCATACTACTATCATCACTTTCTAAATTAGAACTTCCAGAAATACCACTGCGGAGAACTTGAATTAATCTTTGCGGTGTGAAAGATTCTAATTCGACAAAGTTACCAGCATCTAACCAAGCTAATTCTTCAGAAGTGAAACTTTGACGAATTTCTCTAGCTAATTGTTTGGCTGCGGTGGCTAAATCTGGAGAAGATTGGATAAATACTTCTCGGTTAGTAGCCATAATTTGTCTGGGTAAAAGTCCAATATCAATAATTGTCACATTGCTATTGAGAAACCACCGTTCACTGGTGCGGAGATGATTCACTAAGCTCACACCTTTAGGACTACAATCATGGATAGCATAAACTTTTAAATCAGGGTTACGACGCAGCATTTCCATTGTCGTGTTAAAAATACTTTGAGGATAACCAGTAATGCTGAGAATTGCACAGTTATTTTCAAAATGGAAATTATTAGCAATTAATAATTGTGCAATAGTAGAACTATCACAAACTACTAATCTATCAAAACTGTAAGCAGTGACATCAGGATTTATTAACGCAGGTGCAATTTGTTCTTTTGGTGAAGGGAGAATTTTTTCAGGTATATTATTAATTTGCTCCCAGCGTTTTAACCAATTTTGTAATTGAGTTTGAGAAATCAAAAATTCTTGTCTTAATTTACCAACTCTTCCTAACTGTTGAGTTCCTACGAATAATGAAGACATTCCTATAGTCAAGAAACTGGCAAATAGAACAAATGATTTAAGAACAAACAGACTTGCAAATATTCCGACAACTAAAATCAAAATTCCTAGTCTTTGTAAAGATTTAGCACTAGCTTTGCGACTAGCATTATTGAATTTAGCAGAATTTGTGTTTTTAAACAGATAAATAATTACGCCAATTTGATAAATTAAATTTGCAATTAAAGAAGAATTAGATCCAAATATCCCACTTAAAAAACCACCAACAAAGCCTGTTACCCAAATATTTAAGAAGAAATATGAAAAACCAAATCCTAATGCGTTAAATGATTTGTTTCGCAAACGACTATCTAGAAAGTAAAGTAGTTGTTTGGGTGTAAAAAATAAAGTGTTATTAGCAGAAATATCATTAATAAGTTTAGCAAACATAGGATCTGTAATCTTCACAGTTCCCATGCTTGTAGGTTCAAAAGCAAAAGGATGATTGCATTTAGTACATCTTCCTTGATTTGCTGTTCTGTCTTTTAAATTATTATCAGTTCCGCATTTAATACATTTCATAGTTTTAGGCTCAATTAAAGGATTTGATTGTTAAGTAAAACGCTGTAATCTTCCCGTTTACGAATTAAACGATGTGTACTATTTTCTAGTAACACTTCCGCTGGTTTGGGACGATGTAAAAAATGTGATGACATTGCATAACCATAAGCACCAACATCTAAAATAGCAATAATGTCACCAATTTCTAGAACAGGAAGTTGGCAATTTTTTCCTAAATAGTCGCGTGAGTAAGTTGTATTTCCACAAACATCAGTGAGACAGGTTTCAGAAGTGGGATTTTTCCAAGTAACAATTTCTCGATAACCTCCATGTACAGAAAGAACAGAAATATTAGCAATGGTAGAATCAACACCAATAATTTGTTTTTTTCCTTGCCATTTTACAGAGACAACCTTAGCCAACATAGTAGCACAACCAGCAATAGCAGCACGTCCTGGCTCAATTAGTAAATTAATTTTTCTATCTAAATTATTAATTTTTGTACTTAATTCATCACCAAATAATTTCCAATCAAAAGCCGCACCATTTTGATGATAGGGATAACCAAAACCACCCCCAAAATCTAAATATTGCCAATCTGGTAAATTTTCTGCAATTGCTAAAATCTGATCAATAACATCAGTAAAAGCAGTTGTGGCATTAGTTCCCGTACCACGATAAAAATGTAAACCAGAAATCTTTAAACCCACAGCACTAGTAATAGCAACAGCCTCATCAAAATCAGCCGAAGTCACACCAATGCGACTATCTTCAGAAACATTTAATCGCAAACCAAGATGTAACCCCTCCTCCTTTTTGCTCCTCTGCACCTTTGCATGAGACAAAAAAACCTCAGACAACAACCGCAACTGAGAAATACTATCCAAATTAAGAGTAGTCACACCCCAATTTAAAACCTGTGCCATTTCCTCCCGATTCAAATTACTACCACTATAAATAATATGACTAGGATGAAAACCTGCATTTAAACCCAAATAAATATCACCTGGAGTATTAGCATGAAGTCCCCAACCTGCGGCTTTAAATATTTTCAATAATGCAATATTGCCATTGGTCACACTAGCAAAATGAAACTTGGTGTGGGGATAACGGATAGATTGAGTAATATGTGCAATAGTTTGGCGTAAAAAATCGCTATCATAAACATATATTGGAGAGCCATAAACTTGTAATAACTCTTGTGCAAGTTCTAGTTCTAACTTGGGAATTGTTGGTATTTTTGCCATAACCATCGAGGTATGATAAATGGATGATATAAAGACTTTTTACCTAGTTGAGAACCAAAAACATGATAACGCCAAAGTTGCCACATTGTCAATAACCATAGACTTTCACCAATCCGTCGGCCTTGAATTGCGCCCCCTAATTCACCTGTGACAATTTGTGCAGCAAGATCAGGAATAAAGCAGTTATCCGCATTTAGTATACCAGGATTTAACCAATTACCGATATCATGCCAATAATCATTTAAACACCAAGAGGTTAAGGGAACACCCATACCGCGTTTTTGTCGCCAAACTATTTCTGAAGGTAGCAAATTTTCTACAGCCCGTTTGAGAATATACTTCTCACAAGCACCATGTAGACAGAGTTCACCCGATAGCTGAAAAGTCCATTCTGCTAAAAGTAAATCACAAAAAGGCGATCGCACAGCCAACCCATGAGCAAATCCCAACGCAGTCGCACGCGGATGAATATTTTGCGCTCCTTTTAACATCAAACTGGCACGACGAAGGCGATGTAATAACGAAGGACAAAAACTGCTATCAAGAGCATTTAACAGCCAATCCTGAGCATTTAAACCCTGAATATGAGCATATATTTTCGGCTGATATACCCTTGATTCATAACCCCAAAGACGGTGAAAAGTCCGCAGATATTGTTGAATAAAACTTTCTTCTTGATTAGGGTGTTCAGATTGATAAATACCCGCAGCAATCAAAGGTTTATTAGTCCAACCAGCAAATAATTGATCACCACCTTCACCATTAAAAATCACCTGAGTTTCCCCAGAAGCAACTTGATTCAGGAGATATAAAGGAACTGTCACTCCGTCACCAAAAGGTAAATCTAAGGCTTTGACAGTAGGAATAAGAGCCTTTTTAATCTTACCTGGACTAGCATCAACTTTTACCAAAGGAATATTCAAAAACTGTGCAACTTGTTCCGCATAGGGATATTCAGGGATTCCCACATTCCCGAAATCTAAAGTATAAGCACGAACTTTCACCCCAGCTTCTACCAACAAAGCCGCAACGATAGAAGAATCTAAACCCCCAGAAAGAAACACTCCTACAGGTTCATCTTTTAAATCAGCAATTTGTGTTCGAATAGCATTTTTTAGTAAAACTTGTAATTGAGAAACTGCGGTGTTTTCATCTTGAATTTGTGACTTTGATTCACACCATTGATAAATACTACGAAATTGGGGATTATCAACATTTTCCCAAATAATCTCAGTTCCCGCAGGTACAGAAAACACCTCATTAACAGCAGTGAGAGGATTGGGAACATAAGAAAAACAACTATAACCATATAAACCAGAAATACTAATTTCCGGTTTTTCTATAACCTCTAAAAGTAATTGTAATTGTGAAGCAAACCAAATCACCCCTTTTTGCTGAGTCCAAAATAAAGAAACCCTTCCAAAAGCTTCTCTTCCCAAAATCAACCTATTTGATTCTAACTTTACCCAAACATCAAGATTATCAAAAACCCCCGCAGCAGAAATACCAGCAATCGTATTTTCAGGGAGCGACGGCACAGACTCACAACCAATATAAACAACATCCCAAACAAATTTTTCTTCCTTAACTTCTCTCTTTGTGCCTCTGTGCCTTTGCATGAAAAACTCTTTTTTCTCATCACCCCAATAGCCAATAAAATGATAGGGAAACATAACTATTGCACTATAAAAGGTTCTTCACTAATTTTCCGTCCTTCTAGAAACATTTCGACTTTCCAATTACCCACTGGTGCTGTAGCATTAATAGTATAACGGCAAAATGTATCCCAAATAGAAGTTTTAACTTCACGGGTTTGATAATTATTCTGCTTGACAATTTGACCACTTGGATCAATCCAATTACAAGATAAAGCCAGTTTTTTACCTATAGGTGCATTTTTCAAAGTCACACGGTAAAAAAGTTCTGAATTAGTTTGACGGGAGATATTTTTTAAGTCCCCATTATTTGATTCTAGAGTAATTTTATCCTGTTGTGCAGAAACATTAGCTAGTAAAGAACCTTGTTGCTGATTAAAAAATACTGTTGATCCTATTCCTATAATCACAGCCGCAACTACCCCAAAAGTAATTAATTTGTTACGGCGTTGTTGAACTTCTAAGGCTTGTTTACGTCGAACTTGAATCAATGCTTCATCTAATAATTCAGGTGGTAAATTCAAATCTTGTAAAATCTCTTTAACTTGCTGTTGATCAAGTTCTGCTTCTTGACGTAATTGCAGTCCTTGAACTTCAGCAATTATTTGATTTAATTGTTCTTGGGTTAGTCGCTGGTTCATAATTTATGACATATAAAGTTCAAAAACACCATATCAGAATACCAGATCCCCGACTTCTTAAAGAAGTCGGGGATCTAAATTTCAAGGAAATAGTCTATTCAAATCAAGTTGCAAATCAGAAAAATGTGGTAAAGATATAACTTGATTTGGTAAAATAATTCGCTTACTTCCATACCCAAATATACTTTGTTTATTTTGATATGGTTCACTGTAACATTCCAGGTAATTATCTAATAAATTAAAAATCCAATAATCAGCAATTCCCGCTTTTGCGTAAAGAGGTATTTTCACCTTTTGATCATAATCTATGGAAGAATCTGCAACTTCTATAACTAACAACACATCAGTCCCTTGTGGGTGAGATGATAAATAATTATCATCACGGTTTTTGATAATCGCAAAATCTGGTTCTGGTTCGCTTTTTGGTGGTATGCTGATAGGGGCTTGACATTGCAAAGTTGCCTGATTCCCTATAAGTTTAGGAAGTTGCCGCAATAAGCTTCTTAAACAAGTTTCATGCGCTGTCCCTTTTGATACCATTTCAATAAGTTCTCCATTGATTAATTGAACGTGATCATCTTCATGTAAAAAGCCTATTTCTGTAAGCTTGTGATATTCTTCTAGGGTGAAGCGTTTAGCCTGAATTGTAGTCATATATCTTGCTCCTTTTAGAAATTACCGTTACATAATTATATATTGTAAAAGAAGAAGGCGAATATAATTCGCGCCTACACAGACAAAACCCACCTGCGTGGGTTGAATTTTCCTTAGTCCACCTGCGTGGACTTTGCTTGTGTAGAAGTGATTTCTAATCGCCTTCTAATCGCTGACTAAAATGCGTCATAAATTGCTATGCTAAAATTATAATAACTATTAAGGAAACAATGCCTGCGTCTACTTTTACCCCAACAATGACTGCTTTTCCGTTGGCTGCTGTAGTTGGTCAAGAAGCAATTAAGATAGCCTTGCTGTTGACAGCAGTAGATCCCATTTTGGGGGGTGTGGTAATTGCAGGTCGTCGTGGTACGGCTAAATCTGTGATGGCGCGTGCTATTCACGCTTTATTACCACCAATTGAAGTTGTTAAAAATTCCGTTAGCAACTGTGACCCTGATCATCCAGAAGAATGGGATGATAAACTTTTAGCTGAACAAAGACAGGAGATAGAAACGGAAATTATCCCTGCACCTTTTTTGCAAATTCCTCTAGGTGTGACAGAAGATCGGCTTTTAGGTTCTGTGGATGTGGAACAGTCGGTTAAACAAGGTGATACAATTTTTCAACCGGGGTTACTCGCTACAGCTAACCGAGGTGTGCTGTATGTGGATGAAATCAACTTATTAGATGACCAAATTAGTAACCAACTTTTATCTGTATTATCAGATGGACGTAACCAAATTGAACGGGAAGGAATAAGTTTTCAACATCCTTGCAAACCTTTGTTTATTGCCACTTATAATCCAGAAGAAGGGGCGTTAAGAGAACATTTACTTGATAGAATAGCGATCGCATTATCAGCAGACGGAGTTCTGGGTATAGATCAAAGAGTACAGGCAGTTGAACAAGCGATCGCCTATTCTAAGTCTCCCTCAGAATTTCTCCAACAATACAGCGAAGACATAGACTCCCTCAAAACCCAAATCATCCTGGCCCGGGAATGGTTAAAAGAAGTCACTATTACCCAAGAACAAATTACCTACCTAGTCAATGAAGCCATTCGCGGGGGTGTGGAAGGACATCGTGCAGAACTATTTGCGGTGCGAGTTGCCAAAGCCGCAGCAGCCTTAGAAGGACGCAGTACCGTAACCGCCGAAGATTTACGTCGAGCCGTGGAATTGGTGATAGTTCCCAGAACAACTATAGTGCAGACCCCACCACCAGACCAACCACCACCACCTCCCCCACCACCACAAGAAAATCAAGACGAGTCGGAATCGGAAGAAGAACAAGAAGAAGAAGATAAAGAAGAGAAAGAAGAAGAACAAGAACAGCAAGAACCCCCAGATATTCCTGAAGAATTTATTTTTGATCCAGAAGGGGTAATTCTTGACCCAGAAGTGCTTTATTTTACCCAAATGGCGCAACGTCAAGGTAAATCTGGAAGTCGCAGTATTATCCTCTCAGACGACCGGGGACGGTATATCAAACCGATGATTCCCAAAGGTAAGGCGAGAAGAATAGCCGTAGATGCCACACTTCGAGCCGCAGCCCCGTATCAAAAATCACGCCGCGCCCGACAACCTGATAAAAAAGTAATTGTTGAACAGGGAGATATCCGTTCTAAGCGGTTGGTGAGAAAAGCCGGTGCTTTAATAGTATTCGTTGTTGATGCTTCAGGTTCAATGGCTCTAAATCGGATGCAATCTGCCAAAGGTGCAGTTATGCAGCTTTTAACAGAAGCTTATCAAAATCGGGATCAAGTATCTTTAATACCCTTCCGAGGAGAACAAGCAGAAGTTTTATTACCTCCTACCCGTTCCATTGCTTTAGCCAAAAATCGCTTAGAAAGATTACCTTGTGGTGGTGGTTCACCTCTCGCCCATGGTTTAACTCAAGCGGTGCGTGTGGGGGTAAATGCTCAAATGGGTGGAGATATCGGTCAGGTTGTAATCGTGGCAATTACTGATGGTCGCGGTAATATTCCTTTAGCTCGTTCTTTAGGTGAACCCATCGAACCAGGAGAAAAGCCAGATATCAAAGCCGAATTATTAGATATTGCGGGCAGAATTAGAGCCTCTGGGATGCAGTTGTTGGTAATTGATACAGAGAGTAAGTTTGTATCCACTGGTTTTGCGAAGGAATTGGCTAAGACAGCAGGAGGTAAATATTATCACTTACCTAAAGCCACTGATAAAGCGATCGCGTCCATGACTAGAGGTGCTATAGCAGATATGAAATCATCAAAGTAATCTATTGTCACAATACCTTAGCCATTTTTGTGTAGGTCGGGTTGAGCGAAGAGAAACCCGACGTATTTATTTGTTGAGTTATGGCTTCAAGTCCCTCAACCCAACCTAGAAATCAATGATTTTTTTGATTTGGTTAAGGTATTGTTGTCAGAATCAGGATTTTCAAGATTTAAAGATTAATCGGATCAATAAAGATAGATAATTCAATTTACAGCGGTTCTTGATTGAGTAAGAGGATGTTTTAAAAGTTTTAGGTGTTGATTTTAGGTACTTACTGATTCCCCAACCCCCTCCCCTGACAAGTGTAGGTTTTTTACATTGTCTTGAGGACAAGACTTGGGGGACAAGGCAGACAAGGTGACAAGGGAGGAAAACCGGACAAAGGAATGTATGATTGGTAATAGAACAAACTACAGTTGAGTGTTTTGTGGATAAAATCCCCCTTGTCTACTATCCTTCCTTGTCTTCCTGGTCTTGCCTCTACAGAAAATATTAAAAACCTACACCTGTCAGAACCCCCCCCGCTCTTCGAGAGGGGGCTATAATGTACCTCATAACAGCAGGAAGTGCTGTAAACAAAATTAAAGGTAGAACTAAAAATTGGTGATTTATTTTCTGCCAAATTAATACAGAAGAAATTACCCACAAAACTATAGGAAATGCTAAAGGTGAAGGAGACTATTTTAGTCTGATTACCTGGTCATAAGTTATCCGAGAACGGGTATTATCTAAAAGAGAAAAAATTTGGGAACGGATACTTAATAAACTAAAAAATAATGCAGTCACTAAAGTGCTAAACTAACTGGGAAAAGAAGAGTTTTTATCAATCAAATTTACTAATTTTTCTATTCCCACCGATACAAGAGTAATCACTTCTATTTGCAGGATAGTTCCTAATATATAAACTAAAACTGCCTTGATATCTAGTTCTTGTGTAGCTGCTGATATATTTAGAGACTGTTGTTGATTCTCCGTTTTTACCCCCATCACTATATTGACAAACTGTTCAAGTATGCCATCATTATTGGATTGATTGATAATTAATAAATAGGGAGTAATTTATAGTTGGTCATAATAGGTTATTATATGATATCGTCATAGTAAAAATTGTTAATTTAAAATTACTTTACTCTACCAAATACTAATATGTCATTTGTTCCTTTACATATTCACAGTGATTATAGCTTGCTGGATGGTGCTAGTCAACTACCCGAATTAGTAGATCGAGCGATCGCATTGGGAATGAAAGCGATCGCCCTCACAGATCATGGTGTCATGTATGGTGCAGTTGAACTCATTAAAATCTGCCGCAACAAAAATGTTAAGCCAATAATTGGCAACGAAATGTATATTCTCAATGGTGATATTGAAAAACAAGAACGCCGTCCCAAATATCATCAAGTCGTCTTAGCCAAAAATACTCAAGGTTATAAAAACTTAGTTAAAATTACCACAATTTCCCACCTCAAAGGAGTACAAGGCAAAGGTATTTTTTCTCGTCCATGTATTAATAAAGATCTACTCAAACAATATCGTGAAGGTTTAATAGTAACTAGCGCTTGTTTAGGTGGAGAAATTCCCCAAGCCATTATGAGTAATCGGGCAGATGCAGCTAGAAAAGTTGCTAAATGGTATAAAGATGTATTTGGTGAAGATTTTTATTTAGAAATTCAAGATCATGGTTCTCAAGAAGACCGGATTGTTAATGTAGAAATAGTCAAAATTGCCAGAGAACTAGGAATTAAAATTATTGCTACAAATGATTCCCATTTTATCTCTTGTTTTGACGTAGAAGCCCATGATGCCTTGTTATGTATTCAAACAGGTAAACTGATTAGCGAAGATAAAAGAATGCGGTATAGCGGTACAGAATACCTCAAATCCTCAGAGGAAATGCACCAGCTATTTCGTGATCATTTACCAGATGATATCATTGCTGAAGCGATCGCCACAACCGAGGAAATTGCTGATAAAGTTGAACCTTATCACATCATGGGTGATCCGCAAATTCCTACACCTACAATCCCTTCAGGACATACACCAGATACTTATGCCGAAGAAGTGGCATGGCTGGGACTTCTAGAAAGATTAAATCGTAAATCTCGCAACGAAGTTGATCAAGTCTATAAAGAAAGATTGGAATATGAACTAAAAATGATTCAGCAAATGGGATTTTCTACCTACTTTTTGGTAGTGTGGGACTATATCAAATTTGCACGAGATAATAATATTCCTGTTGGTCCAGGACGGGGTTCTGCGGCTGGTTCATTAGTAGCTTATGCCATGAAAATCACGAATATTGACCCCGTACATCATGGCTTACTATTTGAAAGATTTCTCAATCCTGAACGGAAATCAATGCCAGATATTGATACGGATTTTTGCATTGATCAACGAGACAAAGTGATTGATTATGTTACTAATAAATATGGCGTTGATAGAGTCGCTCAAATTATCACTTTTAACCGTCTTACATCAAAAGCAGTTTTAAAAGATGTCGCTAGAGTATTAGATATTCCCTATGGTGAATCTGATAAAATGGCGAAAATGATTCCAGTCGTCCGGGGTAAACCGACAAAACTCAAAGTGATGATTTCTAATGAAACCCCCGAACCAGAATTTAAAGCCAAATATGATAATGAACCTCATGTAAGACGGTGGCTTGATATGGCCATCCGAATTGAAGGAACTAATAAAACCTTTGGAGTTCATGCTGCCGGTGTCGTTATTTCCGCAGAACCATTAGATGAACTTGTTCCCCTGCAACGGAATAATGACGGTTCTGTAATTACCCAGTATTTCATGGAAGATTTGGAATCATTGGGATTATTAAAAATGGACTTTTTGGGTTTGCGGAACTTAACCCTAATTCAAAAAACCATTGATTTAATTGAACAAAGTAAAGGATATAGAATTGATCCTGATGAAATTACAGGACAAGAAAGAAAAGCACAAAAAATATTATCTAAAGGTGATTATACAAGCTTACCAAAAGATGTTGCTAAAGCCTATTCACTATTAGAAGCAGGTGATTTAGAAGGGATATTTCAATTAGAATCTTCAGGGATGAAACAGATAGTTCGAGATTTGAAACCTTCAAATATTGAAGATATTTCTTCTATTTTAGCACTGTATCGTCCAGGTCCATTAGATGCAGGATTAATTCCTAAATTTATTAATCGTAAACATGGCAGAGAAGAAATTGAATATGATACTCAAATTTTAGAACCAATCTTAAATGAAACCTACGGAATCATGGTTTATCAAGAGCAAATTATGAAAATTGCTCAAGATATGGCTGGTTATAGTTTAGGACAAGCTGATTTACTCCGTCGGGCTATGGGTAAAAAGAAAGTCTCGGAAATGGAGAAACAAAAGCAAAATTTTATTGATGGTTCCGCAAAAAATGGTGTAAAACCCCAAGTTGCAGAACATTTATTTGGGGATATGTTGAAGTTTGCCGAATATTGTTTAAGTTATGAAACGCAAATTTTAACAGTTGAATATGGTTTTTTAGAAATTGGCGAAATTGTCGAAAAACGAATTGAATGTAGTGTGTATACAGTTGATAGTAACGGAACACTTTATACTCAAGCAATTGCCCAATGGCATAATCGGGGACAGCAGGAAGTTTATGAATATTTATTAGAAAATGGGGCAATTATTCGCGCTACAAAAGACCATAAATTCATGACTGAATCAGGGGAAATGTTACCCATTGATGATATTTTTGCCCAGGGATTGGATTTATTACAGGTGAGTCCTATATAATTATTGTCTGAATCAGGATATCCAGGATTTGAGGATTTTCAGGATGTTTATTTGCGTTTGGGTTTTTGGATATTAATTGTCTGAATCAGGATATCCAGGATTTGAGGATTTTCAGGATGTTTATTTGTGTTTGGTTTTGGGGATTTGAGGATTTTAATTGTCAGAATCAGGATATCCAGGATTTAAGGATTTTCAGGATGTTTATTTGCGTTTGGGTTTTTGGGATTTGAGGATGTTTGTGTTTTGAGGATGTTTATAATTTGGGGATTTTTGAACATTATTTGTCATTGCCGATGATTATTGTCTGAAGTTCGAGCTTTAAATGCAAGTTCACATCCTGAAAATCCTCAAATCCTGAAAATCCTGATTCAGACAATTAATATTTAAACTGACAAATAAATCCTCAAATCCTGAAAATCCTGATTCAGACAATTAATATTTAAACTAAAAAATAAATCCTCAACGACAATCCTGAAAATCCTCAAATCCTGAAAATCCTGATTCAGACAATTAATATTTAAACTGACAAATAAATCATCAACGACAATCCTGAAAATCCTCAAATCCTGAAAATCCTGATTCAGACAATTAATATTTAAACTAAAAAATAAATCCTCAACGACAATCCTGAAAATCCTCAAATCCTGAAAATCCTGATTCAGACAATTAATATTTAAACTAAAAAATAAATCCTCAACGACAATCCTGAAAATCCTCAAATCCTGAAAATCCTGATTCAGACAATTAATATTTAAACTGACAAATAAATCATCAACGACAATCCTGAAAATCCTCAAATCCTGAAAATCCTGATTCAGACAATTAATATTTAAACTGACAAATAAATCATCAACGACAATCCTGAAAATCCTCAAATCCTGAAAATCCTGATTCAGACAATTAATATTTAAACTGACAAATAAATCATCAACGACAATCCTGAAAATCCTCAAATCCTGAAAATCCTGATATGGCTAACGCCACGCTCCGCTATCAGACAAGCTTAAATTAGAAACTCAGTATCATCTACCCACAGATAGATATTATAAACTATTAGTAATGGTAGCTTAAAATCCATAACGATTTTATGCGGGTAAAGAAAATGGCTGTAGGCATAGAAGAACAGGGTAGCAAGTTTATCACCACCGAAGCAATCAAAAATCAAGATGGAGAACAGAAAGTTTGGGATGGTTTTCGGAGTGCTTTTGCTGATAAAAACTGTATTGGATATTGGCGTTATCCCATTTTCTCAAAAGCTGGAGAAATTAGAAAAGAGCCAGATATCTTAATAGTTGATAGAGAATTTGGTATAGTTGTAGTTGAAGTAAAATCCATCAGTATTGACCAAATTGCCACTATTAATGGTCAACAATGGCAATTACAAAATAGTGATATCACAGAAATAAATCCCTATCAACAGGCAGAACATCAACTGCGAGCATTAATATCATATAGTGATAGAGAAACCGCACTGTGGCGAAAAGTTAATGGTAGAGCTATAGTTGCATTACCGCAAATTACCGCAGAACAATGGCAGCAAAAAGGATTTGATAAATTACCTGATTGCCCACCAATTATATTTCAAGACCAATTAGGAAAAGTTGGTTTAATTGAACGGATTCAACAAGCTAATATTGTTATTCCTGGAGCAGAGTTAGAAGATAAAGATTGGGAATTATTACTATCAGTTGTAGCCGGAACACCTGTATTGCGTAAACCACCTCGTAATCAAGTTAATACCACTGGAAAAACCCGTTCTAGTGTCATTGATAGTTTACGAGAAAGACTGTATGAAATTGATTTACAACAAGAACATATTGGTAAAGAAATTCCCCCGGGTCCCCAACGGATTCGCGGTATCGCAGGTTCAGGAAAAACCGTTTTACTGTGTCAAAAAGCCGCAAATATGCACCTAAAACATCCAGATTGGGATATTGCTTTAGTATTTTTTACCCGTTCTCTATATGATTTGGTGATTGGGTTACTAGATCAATGGATCAAGCGTTTTAGTTGTGGTGAAATGGAATATAATCCAAAAACTAACTTCAAATTACAAGTATTTCATGCCTGGGGGGCAAAAGAACAACCAGGTTTATATAGAACCATTTGCGAATATCATGGTAAAAGACCAGGAACTGTGCAAAATACCAATGAAAGACAGCCAAATCGCGGTTTAATAGATTTAAGTAAACGGTTATTAGAAGAAATTACTATTGAACCAATGTTTGATGCCATCTTAATTGATGAAGGTCAAGATTTAGTAGCCGAAGATGATTTAAAATATGAAGATAAACAAGCCATTTATTGGTTAGCTTATCAAGCTTTACGACCTGTAAATGTACAAAAGCCAGAAGAAAGACGCTTAATTTGGGCCTATGATGAAGCACAAAGTTTGGATAATTTAGTAGTACCCAAAGCTAAGGAAATATTTGGAGAAAATTTAAGTAATTTATTAAGTAAACAACCTCAGTATTCAGGAGGCATAAAACGTTCCGAAGTTATGAAACGTTGTTACCGAACTCCTGGACAAATTCTCACATCTGCTCATGCTATTGGTATGGGTTTATTGCGTCCAGAAGGAATGTTAACAGGAATTACAAATAAAGATGATTGGCATAGAATTGGTTATGAAGTTAAGGGAGATTTTCGCCGAGTTGGTAAACCCATAACTGTCGAAAGACAGCCGCAATTTTCACCAAATCCTATTCCTGAACTGTGGGGAAAACCTGTTTTAGAATTTGAAACTTATAGTTCTCGTGAAGCAGAAATGAAGGCGTTGTCTGAGAATATTATGCACAATATTGTCCATGACGGACTTAACCCCAGTCGGGATATTTTGGTTTTGGTTTTAGGTTCATCTTATGAAGCAATAGAGTTAGAAACATCTATTGCTAGTTATTTAATGAAACAGGACATTGATGTTTATATTCCTACTGCTTTAAAGTTAAATGATTTAGCTCCCCAATATCCTCATAACGACCCGGATAAATTTTGGTGTGATGGTGGTGTGACGGTATCACGCATTACTCGCGCTAAGGGACATGAAGCAGATATGATTTATGTGGTAGGTTTTGATAATGTGGCGCGAAATGAAAGTGATGTGAATTTCCGCAATCAGTTATTTGTGGCTTTAACTAGGGCGCGAGGTTGGGCGAATTTAAGCGGTGTTGGTAGTTATCCTATGTATGAGGAAATGCGAAAGGTAATTGCTAGTGGGGAGAGTTTTACTTTTACCTATAAACGTCCACCAAAACGGGATATTGGGGATAATGAGTAAGAGCGGTTAGAAACTGCAACTAAACAAGCAAAATCCACAAATGTGGGTTTTAAAGGCTTAATTTTTCCTTATATAGCGGTTATCGTCCGGATGCAATACAATCGAGAGGGGGGGGAAACCCCTACAGGTTTTGAAATTTAATCACTGTATTTCATTCAAGTGCATACCGCTATATTACAATTACAGATATACCCACTTCTATGCCTGTAATTAAAATCAATAAGTAAGCGAACAAAAAAATCAAAGGTGTATAAAGATAAGTAAATACAGAAAAACACATATTAGACCTGTCCATAAAAGATAATTTCCCAAAAAATCCCGGTTCACGGGAAAACTGAATATATTTATGTTACCCTAGTACAGTTGTCTAAAATCCGCACATCTAGGAATTCGGGTGTTTCATGAATTCAAGAATTTAAGAAATGCACCTAGGTGGAGGTTTAACCCGAATAGGAGTAACAAAATATGCCAGTAGTTTCCTTGGCTCAAATGATGGAGTCAGGTGTTCACTTTGGTCACCAGACCAGACGTTGGAACCCCAAAATGGCTCCTTATATCTACACCTCACGAAATGGTGTACATATTATTGACTTGGTACAAACAGCCCAGTTAATGGATAACGCATATAACTATATGCGAACCCAATCAGAGCAAGGTAAAAAATTCCTGTTTGTTGGTACTAAGCGCCAAGCAGCCGGAATTATTGCCCAAGAAGCCCTCCGTTGCGGTTCTCACTACATTAACCAACGTTGGTTGGGTGGAATGCTCACCAACTGGGCAACCATTAAAACCAGAGCCGAACGTCTCAAAGATTTAGAACGGAGAGAAGAAACCGGCGCACTAGATTTATTACCCAAGAAAGAAGCTTCTATGCTCCGTCGAGAAATGACGAAGCTACAGAAATACTTGGGTGGTATTAAAAACATGAAGAAAGTTCCCGATATTGTGGTCATTGTTGACCAGAAGCGGGAATATAACGCAGTTCAAGAATGCGAAAAATTGGGTATTCCTATTGTTTCCATGTTGGATACAAACTGTGACCCAGACGTTGTAGATATTCCTATCCCAGCCAACGACGACGCAATTAGATCCATTAAGCTAATTGTCGGTAAATTGGCAGATGCTATCTATGAAGGCCGTCATGGTCAGCTAGAAGCGGAAGAAGATTACGACGATTACGCTGACGAAGATTACGAATATGATGAAAGTGATACCACTGAATCATCAGGTGAAGAAGCATAAGCATCTGTAATCAGCATTAAGTCAGTAACCCAGCCCCAAAGGGACTGGGCTTGCAAGAGTAATCAAGCAAGCCGTGCTGGACCACCCTGAGCGTAGTCGAAGGGTAGCCGTTATTTGAGTCATGACACCCTGGAATGCGAAGCTAGTTCCCTGCTCTGTCGCTTGTGATTAAACAGTTCTAAGGTCACTGGAACAGTGTTACAAGCTCAAGCAAGCTCTTATAACAGGTCGAAGCTAACATTACCTCAGAAATGGGAGTTGGTTTCCAGGTTCCAATCAAAAATCTGGGTTCAATTTTAATATCCACAGCGGTTAAAATCGCTCGTGTCGCTTCCCTCTCAGCCCTAGGGACTGAGTTTCCTGCTTACCGCGTGATCTTATGATTCTAAGATGAGCGCGATTCATCTTAGAATCTTGATTAAATATTTATATCTGTCAAGTTAAGAATTGAGGCAATATGGCGGAAATATCTGCAAAACTCGTCCAAGAGCTACGCCAAAAAACCGGTGCTGGCATGATGGACTGCAAAAAAGCACTGAAAGAAAATGATGGCAATGTCGATGAATCCATAGACTGGCTACGGAAAAAGGGTATTGCCAAAGCTGATAAAGGCAGTAGTCGCATTGCCGCAGAAGGTCTAGTAGATACCTACATTCAACCTGATGGTCAGGTAGGTGTACTGATAGAAGTTAATTGCCAAACCGACTTTGTTGCCCGTAATGAAGCTTTTAAAGCCTTAGTTAAGAACCTAGCACAACAAGCCGCAACTACTGATAGCGTGGAGTCTTTATTGGCTCAATCTTATGCTGAAAAACCCAGCGTTACTGTTGATGAATTCATCAAAGAAACCATTGCTACTCTTGGTGAAAATATTCAAGTCCGCCGCTTTGTTAATTACTCTCTTACTAGCACACCAGGGATAGCAGATAGCTACATTCACACTGGTGGACGTGTGGGAGTATTAATGGAATTAACTGCTCAAAGTGCTTCAGCCGCTGCTAATGCAGAATTTCAATCTTTGGCTAAAAATGCAGCAATGCAAGTTGCAGCTTGTCCTAATGTCGAGTACGTTAGTGTAGACCAAATTCCCGTTGAAGTTGTCACTAAAGAAAAAAGCATCGAAATGGGTAAGGACGATTTGGGCAATAAACCAGAGAACATCAAAGAAAAGATTGTTCAAGGTCGAATTGATAAACGTCTCAAGGAAATGACTTTACTAGATCAACCTTATATTCGTGATCAAAGTATTTCGGTAGAAGACCTGGTGAAGCAAGTAAAATCAACAGTTGGTGAAGAAATTCAAGTCAATCGCTTTGTCCGTTATATACTCGGTGAAGGCATTGAAAAGAACGAAATGAGCTTTGCTGATGAAGTTGCTGCCCAAATTGGTGCTAAGTAATTTGGTTATTTGTCAGTAGTCAGTGGTCAGTTGTTAAGAATATATACTTAATAATTGGTGACTGATTATGAACTTGTGACTGATAACTATTGCTATTACAGGTCATGCGTGAGGCGCTGGCCTGTATTTTATTAGGTTAATGATTATTTTTTCAAAACTACATATATTTACACTATAAAAATTAATTAACAACTGACCACTGACTACTGACCACTGACTACCGACAACTAACCAGCATAAAATTATGGCAAGAGCAATTGAACGGATAGAAAAAGAGATTAATGAATTAAAAGTAGCGATTAGCGCGATCGCTCAAGAACTCAATTCAGCTTATGCTAAATATATAAATACCCTAGGACCAGTCTTACAAAAACAATTGATTTTGGCTAGTTATTACCTGTGTACCCAAGGATATCCTGAGGAATTTCTGAACTTATCACTAAATCAGCGGCAAAAATTACAACAAGGTATTCGCAAATTAAGTAAAAAAGCCTTTCAACAATTAATTAGTTATATTCAACCCCCAGAAGATACCCAAACAGAAACAGTAGTAGAATTTGAAAAAGAAGAAAAAACTGAAGAAAAAACTGAAGTAGAAACCGAGGAAAAAGAAGAAAATGGAGAAAATGAACAACAGCCTAAAGTATTAGATCCTTCTAACCCCATAGAACTAGTTGAATGGCAACAAGATTTAGAAGAAGCGATTCAAGAAACCTTAAAAAAAGTCTCCCAAGCAGTTAATATTTTAATCCAAAAAAATGGGGTTTTACCCAAAAAACTACCAGAACCGATTTTAATGGCCGCAACCGCTGCCGCAGCTTCTTCAGAATCTTCTAGTAATATGATCCCCAGCCCTCCCAACCTATTAAACTTAGTTATAGAAATTAGTAATGATGAAGATTCTGAAGATTCTAGTCTGACTCAGATTATGGCTATTCACTTACGATTAGGAGAAATAGAATTTGCGGAAGCGACACTATTATCAGAACGTAAAGGAATTCGGAATATTTTAATGCAATTGAATAAACTAGGACGAGAGTATCAAAAAAGACAACGAGAACTGAAAATTGCTGAAGCTGAAGCGGCTTGGCGTGCCAGTTGGTTTGAGGATTAGAGTCCTATTAACATTAAATCGGCGGTTGGAAACCGCATCTACACAGGCAAAACCCACCTCCGTGGGCTAAAAACAAGTAGTTTTTCTTAGTCCACGCAGGTGGACTTTGTTTGTGTGGTTTCGTGATTTATAATCGCCAGGGCTTGTTTTTAGGATTTATCGGATGGAAAGTAAAAAATGCTGATATTCTGGAAAATGGTATAAATAAGTGTAGTATAATTTATGCAGAAAATTGATTAAAACCTAAAAATAGGTTAAAAGACTCCCAAAACAGCACCAAGGAGTTTTTTGTTTCTAAAAATACATCAACTTCTATTCGATGTATTCGTATTTAAACTTGCAATTAATTAATTACTTACTTAACAATAACTTGCACTACCCTATATGCCACAACAATACGAACACGAATACGAACACAAAAATGGGGAAATTATAAAAGGGCGTTATAAAATCATAAATCCTATAGGTTATGGGGGATTTGGTGAGACATATCTAGTAGAAGATATACAGTTACCAGGATGTTATCGGGTGATAAAATACCTAAGCTACCGTTCTACAGATCCAAAAACACGGAACACAGTCATAAAGATGTTCAGAGATGAGGCAGCAATATTGCGTGTATTAGGAAATCATCCACAAATACCACAACTTTATGATGATTTTGAAGAAAATCAAAGATTGTATTTAGTGCAAGAATATATTCAAGGTAGGGATTTTAAAGATCAGACTTTGACTGAAATGGATGTTATTAATGTTGTCTATGAAGTATTAAAAATATTAAATCACATTCATCATAACAATATGAAAAAAGTTAAACATTTAGATATAAAACCAACAAATTTAATGAAGAGAGACCAGGATGGAATGATTTTTCTCATTGATTTTGGTGCAGTTAAAGAAGTTAGTACCTTAACCTTAGAACCTGATGGCATAACAGTTACAACAATGCCTGTGTTTTCGCCAGGTTATACACCCCCAGAACAACAATTTGCAGGAAAACCACAATTTGCCAGTGATATTTATGCTTTGGGTATGACAGCAATTCAACTTTTAACAGGAGTGAGGCCTCAATATTTAGAAAAAGATTCTGATAATGAAGTTATATGGAAAAATCTGATTTCCGTTAACCCAAACTTAGCGAGAATCTTAACTAAGATGGTGCGGGTCAGTTTACAAAAACGTTACTCAACAGCTAATGATGTTCTCGTAGATTTAAAACCACTAACTTTCTTGGGTCAAAAATTAATTCAACGCTATAAAATTATTAGCTATTTGGGTGGTAGTGGTTTTAGTCATACATATTCAGTAGAGGATACTCACAGTGCTAGACAAAACCGTCGTTGTATTGTTAAGCAATTTACTCTGACAACTAATAATCCACATATTGTCCAGGAAGTAAAATCTCGATTAGAACCTGCCTTAGAATCACAAAAACATTTTTCTCTTCATAAGCAAGTTCCAGATTTATTAGATAACTTTATAGAGGGAACAACTTTATCTTTAGTTTATGAATTTATAGAGGGTGACAATCTCAGCGACAAAATTAAAACAGGTAAGCATTGGAATGAAGCCGAAATTACTGCTTTCTTAACAGATGTTTTAGAACTATTGTCTCCTATCCATCAACAAGGTATTATTCACGGTGATATTAAGCCTTCTAACTTAATTCAACGAACAGAAGATAAAAAATTTATTCTCATTGATTTTTCCAAATTCAAGGAAATTTTTACTTTAGAGTATAGAAATAACAAAATAGTTGAGCAACCAGGGGGAACGGATGGATATATGCCTTTTGAACAAAAAGAAAATCAACCAAAACCCAGTAGTGATATTTATGCTTTAGGGATGACAGCTATTCAACTTTTAACAGGAGTACATCCTCAAGATTTAGAAAAAGATTCGCGTAATGAGGTAATCTTGCCCAATGGAATCCGGATTAACTCTAAATTGGCAAAAATTTTAACTAAAATGGTGCGCTTTCATTTAGGAGATCGTTATCAATCTGCACAAGAAGTTTTGAAGGATTTGAAGAGTTTAGGTCGAGGATTCAAACCTCAAAATGGAATTGTGAAATGGTTAAAGAAGGATAAGAAATTATTGTTCATCTTTAGTGTATTTAGTATAGGATTTTTAGCGTATATCGTTTGGAAACTAAACAGACCAGAACCACCAGAAATGACTTTGCTGATAAGTTGTAAGGAAAAAAATGAGCGGGAAAATTATGGTGAAGCTGAAATAGATTGTCAGAAATCCATCAATATCCGTCCATCTAAAGAGGCTTATTTATTAAAAGGAAATGCGCTAAATGGTCAAAAAAAATATACAAAAGCAATCGCAGATTATAATATGTCACAAAAAATAGCAAATGATAAAACTTATATACTTCCTCAAGTTAGCATAGGACAAATCTATAATAATCAAAAAAAATATAAAGATGCAGAGAGTGTTTGTGAAAAAGCAACTAATAATAATCAAAATGATTTTAGTGGTTGGTCTTGTTTAGGATATGCTCAAAAAGATTTGCAAGATTATGATAGGGCAAAGGCATCTTTTGAACAGGCTATTCAGTTAAGTTGTTATCCTCAAAATAAAGGTCATCAATCTCCAACAGACCTGAATAAAGGTTGTTCTTTAAACTTATATAATAAAGGTGAAACCTTAATGTACCAAGCCAAACAATTAAATCCATCAGATAAGAATAAAGCCATACAACTTTTAGAAGAAGCTATTAAAGAATTCCAGAAAGCAATTGATAAAGTAGACAAGTATAATAGAGGTAAATTTGAGAATGGAAAAAAAAAGGCGGAAGAACTTCGTGATCAACTTAAAGGAAATTAAAAGTAAATAAGATGAATATGGATAGTTTTGTGAATAAAAAAAGAAGAGGTGTAAGAACTTCTTTTCTAATCACGCTAATCTCTTAATATAGCTAAAGCCAACTACCTATAAGGGTAAAAGCCGCCCAGTAAAAAGGATGCTGATATCCATCTTGTTTCATGAGAGAAATTTGGGCTTTACGAAGTGCTTCCGCTCTACTCATTTTCGCATCAGAGTTAGTTAAATTTGCATAAAATTCCTTCATCAACTCTGTTGTACCTTTAGCTGATACAGGCCATAAACTAGCAATGGTACTACTTGCACCGGAACGCAAAGCCACCCCGGCCATACCCAGTGCTGCTTTTTCATCTCCCGAAGCTGTTTGACAAGCACTTAAAACCAGTAATTCAATATTTTTGTTTCTACTTTTACCTTGGGGGTTGAGTAAATTCTGAAAATCATCTATTTTAATCGTATTGTCGTCAATATCACTAGTTACTATAAACGTTTGCTCTCGGTTAGAACTGAAAACACCGTGTGTTGATAAGTGTACTACCGTAGGAGAAGATTTCATCTCTATTTGGAAATTATGTTTGGTAAATTCCTGGGGACAAATTTCTTTGTAATCACAAAGTATTTTTGGACTTATTCTGAGTTTATCCTTTAAATTTTTAATATTTTCTAACTCATCTTTGATATCTTTTAGTTCAGGAAATTTATTCCCTTGGACTGAAACCTCTTTACTCAAACCAGCCGCTAAAATCTCTATATTTTTTGGTTCAAGTCGTTTTGAGTCTTTGAGTTGTTGACCCACACTTATAGCTATATTATAATTTTCAATTAAATAATTTTTACCATCATAAAGAGCAGCTAAGGGAATGTTTTGGAAAACACGGTCTAGTACAAATACTAAAGTTTTAACCTGGTCTAGATGATCTTTTTGTTTTAGCGGTTCAATTAACCATTTATATAGTTGTTGAGAAACTTCTAAAACCTCTTCTTTATTCTCATTAAACGTTTTGGTTCTATCTCTATTCTGTTGTTCCAAAGCAGATAATTTTCCATCCTCAACTTGACTATAGATAAGGTCGGCGAAATTTTCTATAGTTTTATTAAAATTTATTTGCGAATCTTTAGGAACTGAATAATGATAAGGAGATTTATTTTTTTGAAATAGAATAACCTCTAATCTATCCTTCAAAAGAATTGGATAAATAACTGCTGCTTCTTGATCAATATTTTCAATTTGTACTAACTTTTCTATTGGTGGTAAACAAGGATCTTGGAGGAAGTTATCTAACTCTGCTAATTGCAGTGATTCCATAACTAAACGAGCTATATTGAAGGGAATATTTTCTTGATTAGAACTGTATACTGTGGTGATATTATTAAGCAATCCTAGTTTTTTAAAATTAATTTTACTACTCTCAGCTTGCAATAGTAAATCAATAAATTCTCGATACACAGGTTCGACATTTTGACGAAAAGAAAACTGATTATCAGCACTATTGACTAAATCCGCTCGCAGTGACTGAAGTATATTCCATGCTTCAGCATAAGATGTTAATGCTCCTTCAATATTTTTTGAATCTCTTAAAATGCGCCCTAATTGGTGTCTATTACGATATAGAATTTGCCGATTATCAAAATTCAGATTATTTAACAGCATTAGAGCTTGTTTTGTGAAAATTTTCGCTTGAGAAAGGTTATCAACTCTGTCTTCTTTTGTGAGGTTTTCTTTCTGTGATTGTAGTTCGTATAACTTAGCAAGATGAGTTAAAGCAAGTGCTTCAGCTTGCTGGTCTTTAAATTTACGAGCGTTTTGAATAGCTGTTGATAGAAGTTGAGCAATTTCTTGTTCTTGTGGAAGTTTATCGTTTTGAGTATTTTTTCTCCAACGAGTTAGATTTTCTGCAAAATTAATCTTTGCGTATACTAACTCACGAATTATTTGAGGACTTTCAGATAATTTAACCAAATGAGAATTAATAGATTTCCATAAATATTCGATTTGATTATTCAGATCATCTTTTAATTCAGTCCAAGTATATGGTTGATATCTTTGACTTTTATTAAATTGTTCATTCCACCATTCTTGGATATCTAATAATAGACTGAGTTGATTTAGTTCTGCTTGAATTCCTGTTATGGAGTTAGTGTGATTATTTGCTGTTTGTTTATAATAATTTCTAGCTTGATTATAATGTCTAAATGCTTCATAATATGATTTTATATCTATATATTCATTGTTAGTACATTTGATTTGATTTTCATCATGTAGATTAAATTCATTATTACACTTCTCACTAAGAATAAACTCAATTTGCGAAG
Organism: Dolichospermum sp. DET69; assembly: GCA_017355425.1. Lineage (NCBI taxonomy): Bacteria > Bacillati > Cyanobacteriota > Cyanophyceae > Nostocales > Aphanizomenonaceae > Dolichospermum > Dolichospermum sp. DET69. The sequence continues at coordinate 3,507,673 of CP070233.1, read as the reverse complement.
TGTAATTTAACTTATCTCGCTCTCTATTACCAATAGCTCTTTCTATATTTCCTAAACTAATAAATATTGCACTTTGCTGATCTGGGTATTGTTGTGCTGCTATTTTACTAACTTTTAAAAGTTGTTGAGAAAGTTCTAATTGTCCAAATTTTTGGAATGTTTCACCTAAAAGCCGCAAACCAATGACTTTATTTAGAGAATTTGGTTGTGATTCTAGATGGTCGATAATTTTATTATCAATACTTTTATCACTACTCTTTAATTGCTCACATTTGAAGTCAACAATATTAAATACTTGTAATAATTGATTACAAGTTTCAGGATACAAACCCAAGGATTGCAAAGCTTTGGCTTTATTAATGAGATTTTTATTTTTACCTTCTTTATCTTTACCATAAGCATCTGCTGCTTGTTGCCAGATTTTAGCCGCTTCAGAAAAGTTGCCAATATCATAGTATTTTTTTCCTTGTTGTTCTAAATTCAAGCTATTAGATACTTGAGAAATAAGAACCGAAGTTGGTTTTATTTTTATTTCAGTTCCTGTCACTTTATTGGCAGAGAAAATAGGAAAAATCAAGGTTGAAATTAGCGTTAATAATGCCAAGAAAAATGTTGTTAATTTGCGACGATATTTCCACATAAATATTGGTTTTAGAAGAGGTTGTACTGCATGGAAAAATAAACACCGTTGTCTTGCCATGTTCTATCTATTGAATTAATTTTAACTAAAGGAATGCCATAATCTAAACGAGCTTTTAATTTTTCGCCCATTTGCCACTGTAAACCTAAACCTAAAGAAGCTAAGTTGTTAGAATCAGGATTTGGTTTACCAGAGCTATTCCAAGTAGTTCCAACATCAATAAATGGAATTAATTGTAAAATATTTTCTCCATTATTGGTATTATAAATTGGTAATTGAAAATCCGCAGAAGCAAAAAATCCATTATCACTAAAAATAGCATCTTGACGATAACCCCGCACGTTGGAAACACCACCTAATGTAAATTGCTCTAAAGGTAAAAGCGATCTAGTTGCTAATTGTAAATCAGAACGAAGTAAAATTTTTGGTTTCTGTTTGGGATTATCAGTTTGAGAACCAAGTGAGTGTAACCATAGTAATTGTCCTCTCCATGCAAAAGAGCGACTATCAGGTGCTTGATTATTAATTGTCGCACTAAATGTTCCCACTCCTAAACTGAATTGAGAACGAGCAACAAAGACTTGCTGTAAACTTTTCCGGTTCCATTCTTGAAAGAATCGCAATGCAGAAATTCGCGTGCTTCCTTGTGCGTCTGCTCCTACAGATATAGGAAAGTTTACTCCCAAGATAGAACTATTACTTTCCTTTCTATTTAGTGTGAAACCAAGTGCCAGTTCTTCGGTGAATTTCTCATTAGCTTTCTCGATTATGGGTTGACGTAAAGTAAGTTCAAAATTGCGAGAATTTGACTTAATATCTAATTCATCAAATGGCTGTTCAATAATGTTACTTATGGTGTTGCTATAGTTAAAACTGATAGTTCCATTGTGGGGATTAATTGGTATGGTATACCTGGCATCTATGGCATTACTACCATCGGTATTATTATAAGCTAGATTCAGACTATCTCCTAATCCAGTTAAATTGGATTCTTCTATTTCCAAACCGCGCCGAAAACTGCCAATACTAGGATTTCTACTATTATCAGCAATTATTTTGGTACTAAAAGAATCTGCTTCTGCTATTTTAATTTTCAGTAAATTAGTGCCAGGAGTTGTCCCCGCAGATAATTCAGCAGAAAGATTTTTAATTAAAGGATTTAATTGTAGAAGTTGTAAAGCTTGTTTTAAACTACGGATATTTAGAGGTTTTCCGGTGGCTAAATTCAAACGCGATCGCACATAACTATCATGCAAAAAGCTTTTACTGTTCTCATCTCGACTAATACGAATTTCTTGTAAACTTCCTTCAACAATCTGGATTGTGATATCACAACTGTGAGAAGTTTGTTCTGGTTTCACCAAACAACCTGTTAAGGTTTGTGCTGGAATATAAGCACCGGAAGTAACATATCCTTCTTCAATGTAAAGATTAGTAATTTTAGCAGCAGCTTGTAATAACTCCGTAAAAGTAATATCTTTATTAGTAAATTCCTCCAACTCTTTAGCTAATCTGTCATTACTAAATACTGATTTCGTATTACCCATAAACTCAAATTTATGAACCTGAATACTTCCAGAAACATCGAAATTTTGTTCTGGTTTATTGGCATCTGAGGGTAAAATTTCCTTGAGTTCTTCTGGAGAAAGTAACGGTTTAGGTTTAGATGGGAGTTCAGGGATAGTAGGATTAACTGGAATTTGAGTAGGAGGAATATTTTGCGATCGCACTGATAAAAATATCCCATCCACAGCCAAAAATCCCAGATTTAGCACTAACAACTCACACAAAAAAGCAAGGCTACGATGTTTAATGGACATGACAATTAGCAGCGGGTATTTGAGAACTCTGACCTGGTAAAGTTGCTGTATTAGCAATTAAAATCAGTTCACCTTTGTTATTAACTCCCCACCCCGTCGCCGGTTGCGGTAACTGTACTGAAGTTATAGAATTATGATCTGATGGCAATTTTGATGAACTCACCCTCACCGTTTCACTACTGAGCGGTTCTGTCGGATTAGGTGGGAGTCCACCGCGTCCAGTAATAATCAATTGACTGCGGTTTTGTCCTTTTTCCGAAACACAAGCTGAAGCTACCTGATTTTCAGGACTAAGAAAGTTTTCAGGGGGAGCAATTAACCCTTGAGTCGGTTGAATATCAGGAGTATTTATTAACACATTCCCACTAAATTGCGCTCCCTGTGCAGAACTGGCAGTAATCGCATTTGGAAGGGAGAAAATTCCTTTGGTTGTAATTTGCACATTACCACCTTGTCTACCAGCATCAGCGCTAATGCTACTATTTTCTAGAATAGCCAGGGTATCTGCGGTGATTTTGATGTTTCCTCCATCCCCATTTTCCCCAGCAGTCGTGGAGATTTGAGAGTTACCCCTTAGTTGCAAAGAATCCCGAACTTCTAAGGTAATGTTAGCGCCGCTACCCTGCACCGTTGCACCAATAATTGAGCCATCTTGCAATCTAATTCCATTGGCTTTTGTAACTAAGTTTCCTGCTATTCCTGCACCTTTAGCAGTTACTGATACTTCTGCACCATCTCGCACAGTTAACAAGTCAGTGTTAATTTCTAAGTTACCACCTGCACCCGTAGCTTCATTGTCTGCAATATTTGGTCTGATCTCTCCAGACAACGCAAACAATCCACTGGGAAATGTGCGTGTTTCGGTCTGACCATTGCGTAGCAATTGCACCTTACCTATACCACTCAGTTCAATTTCTTTGGCATTAACAATCAAGTTACCTCCCTTGCCTCCAGGGATGCCATTTTCACCCTTACCACGAGTGGATACGGAAATTCTGGCACCATCTTTAACTATCAGTAGAGATGTATTCACAGTTAAAGATCCACCGTCTTTAATCCCTTCAGTAGCAGCAAATAAACCACTGCGGCTGAAAATGGTACTATTAGGAATAGCACTAGCTCCAATGAGTTCTATAGACTCTGTAGCATTGACAGTGAGGTTTCCTGAACGCCCTGCTCCAAAAGCTGTTACAGAAACATCTGCTCCATCACTCACTCTTAACTGTTTGGTATCAATCTTGATGTCGCCTGAGTCTCCTGTAGCACGAGAGTCAGTAGCTAAGGTGCTAAACTTCTGACTAACAGTTGATGCTCCAGCGATATTTATGGTATCAGCTTGTACAGTAATATTTCCGCCCTTGCCTACACCTAAAGTGGCTGCTGATAATCCTGCTCCATTGCTAATATTTAACTGACTAGTTTCAATCTTGATATTTCCCCCATTACCTGTAGCATCAGTTTCTTTAATATTGGGTCTTTCTTCTCCAGACAAAGCAAACAAACCACTGATAAATCTACCATCAGCGCTCGTACCACTGAGGTCTATCATTGCTGCATTTACGGTTAAGAGACCTCCCTTACCTCCGGTGATACCGTCTTTTCCTGCACCGCGAGTAGAAACTGATACCCGCGCACCATCTAGCACCTGTAACAGAGGAGTATTAATTGTGATATTACCACCGTCTCCAATGCCTTCGGTAGCAGCAAAAAAACCACTGCGACTGAAAATGGTACTATTAGGAATAGCACTAGCTCCAATGAGTTCTATAGACTCTGTAGCATTGACAGTGAGGTTTCCTGAACGCCCTGCTCCAAAAGCTGTTACAGAAACATCTGCTCCATCACTCACTCTTAACTGTTTGGTATCAATCTTGATGTCTCCTGAGTTTCCTGTAGCATGAGAGTCAGTAGCTAAGGTGCTAAACTTCTGACTAATAGTTGATGCTCCAGCGATATTTATGGTATCAGCTTGTACAGTAATATTTCCGCCCTTGCCTATACCTAAAGTTGCTGCTGATACTTGCGCTCCATTTCTAATATTTAACTGACTAGTTTCAATCTTGATATTTCCCCCATTACCTGTAGCATCAGTTTCTTTAATATTGGGTCTTTCTTCTCCAGACAAAGCAAACAAACCACTGATAAATCTACCATCAGCGCTCGTACCACTGAGGTCTATCATTGCTGCATTTACGGTTAAGAGACCTCCCTTACCTCCGGTGATACCGTCTTTTCCTGCACCGCGAGTAGAAACTGATACCCGCGCACCATCTAGCACCTGTAACAGAGGAGTATTAATTGTGATATTACCACCGTCTCCAATGCCTTCGGTAGCAGCAAAAAAACCACTGCGACTGAAAATGGTAGTATTAGGAATAGATACAGCCCCAATCAGTTCTATGGACTCAGAAGCATTGACGGTGAGGTTTCCTCCCTTCCCTGAGTCAACTGTCTTCACCGACACATCACCACCCTCTTTGGTAATTAACCTGTTGGTTGTGATTTCTATGTTTCCAGAATTGCCACTTCCTGTTGATGTCGCAGCAATTGTACTGAAGATTTGACCGTTTGCCGATGCACCACTAACTTCGACTTTGTTAGCTTGGATAGTAACTTGACCACCATTTGCTGTAGTAGAAGTATTTGCTGAGATTGCAGAGCCATTTGTCACTGTTAAATCTTTGGCTCGAATAGAAATATCCCCACCATTATCAGCACTTACCTTAGACTCAGTTAGTAGTTGAATGTTACCAAAATTATTTATACCGTCATATCCTAAAGACCAACCATTGATTGTGGGATGCAAACTCACTAGACTTTCACCACCAACACTACCCAGTTCAACTCGTCCCTGTGGTGCAGCCAATTTACCATTTTCTAAGCTAATATCCCCGCCAACTAAAGCGATGGTTTTTCCAGATGATACTTGCAGATTAGCAGAACGATTAATGATGCTTGCAGGCATTCCGGGAAATTGCAATCCCAAGGGCATGGTTATGCTCAATAGAGATGTACTTTGAGGATTAATAGCACTAAATTCACCACCGTCAGTAAATTTAATGCTACTAGCTGTACTTGCTACAAAAGAACCGCCTATATTTAGAGTATAATTACGACCAAAAATAATTCCGTTAGGATTGAGTAAAAATAAATTGGCATTACCATCAGCCTTGAGTAAACCATCAATATTAGAAATTGATTTACCTGTCACTCTTGTGATTATATTTTGAATATTTAAAGAATTATTAAAATATGCGCTTTCACCAGTAGCAACCGAAAATTCCTGAAAACTGTGAAATAAATTACTGCCAGCAACAGTTCCCCCATTAATGACTTTTGTATTTCCTTGAGATGTAACCGCTGAATTAACTGATAGAGTTTGATCGGGAATTATTTGCGCTCTGGTGGGGTTTGTGACAGCAAGTAAGCACAAAGGGAGACAGCCAACAACCCAGTATGGTAAATAATTTAGTCTCATTTAATACGATACAACCAAAGGATAGCGATAACAGAACTAGTATTGATATTTACTACAAATAGTAGACAATAGTCAAATAATTCGCTATATTTCTTATAAATATCAATTTAGTTACACTACATAAGCTATATGACACTTAAAAAATCATTGTTCATGGGTTTGACGATGGTAGTGATGCCTACAGCACTTACAGCGATCGCACTTACAGCTACCCCAACCTTTAGTCAGTCCAATCCTACGAGTAAAGACTTATTTCAATGTGGCAAAATTGAAGGTAAACGAACCACTTTTGCTTATAATTCTAAAACAACTAAAAAAATACCGCTAATTCACTGGGATAGCAAGTATATCGAATCAAAGGATATTAAGGGAGATTGTGACAATGCAGCCAATAAATTCAACGAATATTACAATAAAGGACTAAATTTTAATATAGTAGTTGATGGCAATCAATCCAATCGTCCAATATCAATTTGCTTGGCTAAAGCTGTGGACGGTAATTGCGGTTCAGGAGAAAAATTGTTTTCGGTCAAATCAGAAGCTAAGGAAAATTTAGACAAAAATTTAGCTCAAATTGTAGATGCTAAGTTAGCTGAATTTAAGTCACAGGATTCAATCGACTTTGTTAAAGGATTCAGACAAATGTATTACCCCGAAATTCAACCAAGAACATGGTGGCAGAAAATATTTTCTTAGAGTTTGGTTGAAAAGTCTAATTTATTACTCAGCGACTAGCAATCACAGTTACACAAACAAAACCCACCTTCGTAGGTTAATCTCGTTCCCATACTCTGTATGGGAATGCTATCACAGAGGCTCTGCCTCTGCTATCATGGAGGGCAGAGCCTTCTAGAATTCATTCCCATACTCTGTATGGGAACGAGAAAGAGAAAACGAGAAAATACAGAGTATGGGAACGAGAAAAACCTATATTTTTAGCGGATGTTCTGACCTAGATAGATAAGTTTTATTATATTTGCTCAAAAGTGCTACACTTGCACTGGAATTTCTGTATCATTTTTAATGGGTATTTTTTATCAAAACTGATATACATTTTATCTTATTATATTTTCTATCTATTGTCAATAGTCATGAACCTATAATTAAAAGTGTACTGAATTATATAAGCGTAGACTAGATCAACGAAAATGAAAGAGGAATTTTAGTATTTTGGAGATATTTAATGACTAATGAAACACCTGATTGGATCAGACTAAATAAAGCCTTGACATTTGAGGCGGAAAATGGCTTTACAGATTTAGTAGGTAAACAATATCGCTTTAGTGAATTTCTTTGTTTAACTTTTGGTAATTTCCCAACTGCCTTACCACCAAAAGAAAGACTTCGCTGGCATCAAGTAGGAATGCAATTTGCTAATTATCCAAATTTGGCATTACCAGAAAGACAACATTTACTAGCAGAAATCAGAAGATATCTTCATCAACTTCAGCAAGAAATAGAGACAGAAGCACCGAAAATAAATTACGCATCTAAAAACCAACATCCCACCACCCCAATTGTTGCCGAAATTAGTAAAAGACAAGCTCCAACAATTGACCAAAAACTCAGAGATTTACCAGAAATTGGCATTAGAAAATCTGAGAATTTAGCGCGGTTGGATTTATATACTGTCCGTGATTTACTGTTTTATTATCCTCGTGATCATATTGATTATGCCCGTCAGGTGAATATTAGTGAATTGGAAGGAGGGGAAACAGTAACTATCATAGCAACAGTAAAAAGGTTTAATTTTTTCACCAGTCCTAAAAATAAGAAGTTATCAATTTTAGAATTAATCCTCAAAGATAATAGCGGACAAATTAAAGTTAGCCGTTTTTATGCGGGTGCGCGGTTTAGTAGTCGGGGTTGGCAAGAAAGTTTAAAACGCCAGTATACTGTAGGTAGTATGTTGGCGGCTTGTGGGTTGGTAAAAGGAAGTAAATATGGGTTAACTTTGGATAATCCAGAATTAGAAGTTTTGGCAAATCCAGGTGATACTATTGATTCTCTAACTATTGGGCGGGTTGTGCCTATTTATCCCCTGACTGAAGGGGTAATGGCAAACACAGTCAGACAGGCTGTAATGATTGCTTTAACCGCTGCTGTTAATTTAAAAGATCCTTTACCTAAAGGTTTGCGAGAAAAATATAATTTAATGGAATTGAAAGATGCAATTCCTAATATTCATTTTCCTAAAGATAGTGACTCTTTGAAAATTGCTCGTCGTCGGTTAGTATTTGATGAATTTTTCTACCTGCAACTGGGCTTATTGCAACGCCAAAAAAAAGCCAGAGAAATCCAAACTAGTGCCATCCTTGCACCCACTGGTAAATTATTAGAAGAATTTAATGAAATCCTGCCTTTTAAACTTACTGGCGCACAGCAAAGAGTTGTTAATGAAATTCTCACAGACTTACAAAAACCTGTAGCCATGAATCGCTTAGTTCAGGGCGATGTTGGTTCAGGAAAAACAGTTGTGGCTGTTGTCGCTATTTTGGCAGCAATTCAATCAGGTTATCAAGCCGCCTTAATGGCTCCCACGGAAGTATTAGCAGAACAGCATTATCATAAATTAGTTAGTTGGTTTAACTTACTACATTTACCAGTTGAGTTATTAACAGGTTCAACAAAAATAGCTAAAAGGCGAGAAATTTATACTCAGTTAGAAACAGGTGAATTACCTTTATTAGTGGGAACACACGCATTAATTCAAGATAAAGTGAATTTTCAACGTTTGGGTTTAGTTGTCATAGATGAACAGCATCGTTTTGGGGTACAACAACGGGCAAAATTACAGCAAAAAGGCGAACAACCTCATGTTTTAACAATGACGGCTACACCCATTCCTCGCACTTTAGCATTAACTGTACATGGGGATTTAGATGTTAGTCAAATTGACGAATTACCACCGGGAAGACAACAGATTAAAACCACAATGTTAAGTGGACAACAACGTCCCCAAGCTTACGATTTAATCCGTCGAGAAGTTGCCCAAGGTAGACAAGTTTATGTAGTTTTGCCTTTGGTAGAAGAATCGGAAAAATTAGATTTGCGTTCGGCTGTTGATGAACATCAAAAGTTACAAGAAAGTGTTTTCCCCGATTTTCAAGTTGGGTTATTGCATGGACGCATGAGTTCAGCAGAAAAAGAGGCAGCAATTCACAAATTCCGCGATAATGAAACCCAAATTATCGTTTCTACCACTGTGATTGAGGTGGGTGTGGATGTACCTAATGCCACGGTTATGCTAATTGAACACGCGGAAAGGTTCGGTTTATCACAACTGCACCAATTACGGGGACGGGTGGGACGGGGTGCAGCGCAATCTTATTGTTTATTAATGAGTAGTACCAGAAGTCCTGATGCTCAACAACGGTTAAAGGTGTTGGAACAGTCCCAAGATGGGTTCTTTATCTCAGAAATGGATATGCGGTTTCGTGGCCCTGGGGAAGTGCTGGGAACTCGCCAATCTGGAGTAGCAGATTTTACTTTGGCTAGTTTGGTGGAAGATGAAGATGTTTTGCTGTTAGCGCGACAAGCAGCGGAAAAAGTGATTGATATGGATGCAAGTTTGGAGCGTTGGCCATTGATGAAGGATGAGTTGAAATATAGGTATGAGCGGTTAATGGGTGGCGCGATTTTGACCTAATTTAGGATAGCGCAGTGTAGGGATTTGAGCAGCCGCATTGGTGTCAACTTAAGAGGATGTTTGAAAAGTTTTTAATGTATAAATAAACCCCTCTTGTAAACCTCTCCCCGAAGCGGGGAGAGGCTTTGAAACCCCCCTTCCCAGCCTTCGGCACGCTGCGCTAACGTAGGGAAGGGGGGCAGGGGGGTCTGACAGGTGTAGGTTTTTTACAATTGGGTGAGGACAGGACTTGGAAGACAAGGCAGACAAGGTCTGTCACAATTACCTTTAATAATTCTTCATTTTTAAAGTTTACTATATTTGTGGCGGCTTTGATTCCTAGGTCGCGCTTCGCTATCTCAATTTGCTGTAAAAATAAGGATAACACCATAAAATATTGCCAAACTTAATAGCATCCTCCGAAAGACATAGATTTTTATAAGTAAGTGATTCTTAGGACAATGCTGCATGGATTGTGATTATTCAAACGATTAGCAATGCAGCCCCGAAAAATTTGATGGTATTTTTTGTCATTTTTTTTTGCAAATTCTCTGTAATATTGCTAATATATAAATTAATGTTTTAGAATTGAACCAGATAAAGTTTTTCAGACCTTCATTAATGGAAATCTATGACTACCATAAATCAAACTGAAGATTTAAGATCAAAGATTTTTGGAATTTGTGAAAACCTATATAAAAATAATGAGAAAGTAACTCGTGAGGCTGTACGAGAACAGTTGGGAGGTGGGAGTTTTAGTACAATTTCTCCCCTGGTATCTGAGTGGAAAAAAGTTAAAAAGGTACAGTTTGAAGAGAAAGAAAGTACAAATCCCCAGATTATTAACGCTGAATCATCTGAGATTATCGAAATTTTAAAAGAATTAAAAACAGCATTGATAAATACTGAATTTATCACGGATCAGGATATGGAGAATGTTATTAGATCCGGTGCGGAAAAAGCTACTGGTCTGATGATTGTCCAAGAAGCAATGGTAACTTACTTTTATCAAAACCCACATCGATTACCTGCTGATCTCAAAGCACAATTGGAGGAGATGAAAGAAAATTTTACTCAATCGCGGAACACTATCAACAAAGCTGCGTACAATCCGCAGAACTTGATCAACCTAGCCATGAAGAAAATCAACCAACAAAAAGACGACACTGAACTAATTGGTTAATCTTGTTTATAAACGGCTTATTATTAGCAATAAGTTCGTTTAATCCCATTAGTTTAGTTATTATTGCCCTATTCTCACTTTTTCCACAGTTACCTAGGCATCCCCTATGAATGAGGAAGTACAAGAAAGACCCCCAGATGGGGAGTTTAAAATTTACCGTCAACCCGAACTACGGAGAATCACTGCATCTCTGTTAGCGAATGGAGCCATTTTGGTAGTAGGTGAACAAGGTTCTGGTAAATCTGTATTAAGATCAGCAGTTATCAAAAAGTTATCTGATGATGGGTTTTTAGTGGCATCTGTAGAACCCACAACACTCAAGCAGATGATGACAGAAATTTGTTTTTGCCTTGATATTCCTACTGAAACTTTACAAGGGAAATCTTTAACTATAGAGAAATTAAAAATAGCGATAGCGAAGCGCTCCGTAGGAATCGCCGATTTTTTCAAAGAAAACACAGCTTTTCTTATTCTCGATGATGCTCAAAGCTGTGATAGGAAATTTAGATTTTGGCTTAAAAAGTTACGCCGTCAGGGTGTGCCGATGTTGGTTTTAGCCACAAATCCGCCGCGCTCGGATATTTTTATTAGAATCCCCAGAATTGAATTGAGGCCATTACCAGAAAGGGCTATCAGGGAAATTATGGAAAGTGCGGCAATTGAAAGAGCGATCGCCTTATTACCGACTGACTTATCCAAATTACAACAACGGGCTGGGGGAAATCCGATGTTAGCTATCCGTGCCATCGAGGAAGAGTACCTTGGTTTAAATTTTGAAGGTGCAGATCACCGCCGTTACTTTGATATCACACCATTAATTTCAGTAATTGGAGTGCTTTTTATAATTATGCGGTTTATTGGCTTGGGAACTAATAATGAAGGTCTCTATATATTTGGTGGCATAAGTGCGGCCATTTTCCTAGGAGTTTATCGACTACTTGACAGCTTGCCTAGAGAAGAAAGGAGAATTAGATAATGTTAGGAATTTCGCATTTATTAATTAGTGGCACTGCTGCTTTGTCTACTACTAGAAACTGCGGACCCTGTTTTAATTTTTGTTGGGGCAATGGGTGGTTTATTACCAGATATTGACGTTAGTACATCATCGGCTGGTCGGTTGTTTCCTTGGATATCTGGATATTTTGAAAGTACAATGCCCCATAGAAGCTGCACACATTCATTAGTAGCTAGTGTGGTAATAGCGAGTGCCTCTTATGGAACATCAATATTTCTACCAAACTTACTACCAATAGCGAGCGCCCTCACAATTGGTTATACATTTGGCTGGTTTGCCGACTGCTTTACTCGCTCTGGGGTAGAAATGTTTTGGCCTTCTCCTGTGCGGTGTGTTTGTCCCGGTAATCGTAATCTCCGGTTAAGCACTGGTAGTAGTGCTGAATATTCTCTACTTATTATTCTGATAGCGATGACCACACAACTATATCTCAAACTAAATTAATCTTAAGAGACTTCCAAATAAAAAAATATCCCAAATTCTCTTGTGGTGCAGGCATCTGGCCCTGCACATAATACAAGGACGGGCAGGATGCCCATCCCACAAGATTGGATAATTTTTTTGTGCAGTTCTTTAAATAGTCGTTATAAACTTTCGATAATTCTTTTTAGTGAAATTTCTTTAACCAATTCGGCAGCTTGGTTAATTTCTAACCATTTTCTTTCCCTTGAAGTAGCTTCTGGCCAATCTTCTAATACTGTTTCTACAGGTAATAAAAATAGTTTTACTTGATAGGTATTCCCTCGTTTGCGATATTTATAATTACCCAAATTTTCTGTTGTGACTCTACCGATAACTCCTGCCTCTTCCCATGCTTCCTTTGCTGCGGAATCATGGGGACTCATGCCTTTACAAAGTCCCCCTTTCGGAATTACCCAACCTTGACGATTACGAGTGGTAATTAATAAAATTTCAACTTTCCCATCTATGATTCGATAGGGAATAACTCCAGATTGTTGGAAAACTTTGTTGATTTTCTGAGTCATGGTGGTAGATTCCTGATTAATGAGTATTTTTGGTTTCCAATATATATTTGATGATGAGTCTAAAACAATCTTCAGAATAATTAACCTGATGTTTAAGAGGATGTTTTAAAAGTCCTTTGTCATGTATCCAAAATATTGAGATCCCCCTAAATCCCCCTTGAGAAGGGGGACTTTGACTTTCGTCATGTATCCAAAATATTGAGATCCCCCTAAATCCCCCTTGAGAAGGGGGGACTTTGACTCTAATTCCCCCCTTTTTAAGCGGGGTTAGGGGGGATCTCTTGATACAAATTAATGCTTTACAAACATTCTCGAAGTAATCTTGACTATAAATTCATCAATTTTTCACAAAAATCCGGAAATCTGATTTGCACCAGGTTACTTGTTTTCCCTCACTTCATCAGCCAAAATACGTTAAAATTCAAGCAGAGTAAGCATTCTCTACTTAAATATACTCATGCTAGAAACTCTAGAAACCCGAATTTACGAACTTGAACAACTAGCTAACACCCTTGTTGCTAACCAACTTACACACCTGAGTATTGTCAGCATTGCCATTATTTTTGCTGCTGGCTTGCTTACCAGCCTTACGCCCTGTATGCTGTCCATGCTACCCATTACCATTGGCTATATTGGTGGTTATGAGGCTAAAACTCGCTTACAAGCAGCAGCCCAATCAACTTGGTTTGCGTTGGGATTAGCAACTACATTGGCAGGAATGGGAATTGTCGCAGGTTTAGTGGGTAAAGTTTATGGACAAATAGGAATTGGTTTACCAATTATTGTCAGTATTATCGCTATTATTATGGGACTGAATTTATTAGAAGCATTACCCATACAATTTCCTTCTTTGAATGAAACAAACTGGATTTCTCAAGATTTACCTCCCGGAGTGCGTTCATACTCTATTGGCTTAACATTTGGGTTGGTTGCTTCCCCTTGCAGCACACCAGTTTTAGCCAGTTTATTGGGTTGGGTTGCTAATACGCAAGATCTAATTCTAGGTGCTGTTTTGCTACTCTCTTACACAGCCGGATATGTAACTCCATTAATATTAGCAGGTACTTTTACTGCGTCCATCAAAAAAATATTAGAATTGCGCCGTTGGTCTGGTTGGATAAATCCTGTTAGCGGGGCATTATTAGTAGGTTTTGGTGTTTTTTCTTTACTTTCTCGCATTCCTATTGGTAGTTTCTAAGCAATGACTTCAGATCAGACAACATCCACAGAATTAAGTTGGTGGTTAATACCTGGGCGATTTATCCGCCGGGAAATTTTGCCTGTATTAACTGATTTACGATTAGCAATTGTTCTTCTATTAGTAATTGCCTTATTTAGCGTTAGTGGTACGGTAATTGAACAGGGACAAGCGCCTGCTTTTTATCAATCTAATTATCCCGAACATCCAGCTTTGTTTGGTTTCCTTTCGTGGAAAGTGATTCAAGTAGTTGGCTTAGATCATGTATATCGCACTTGGTGGTTTTTGAGTTTGTTAGTTCTATTTGGAACTAGTTTAACAGCTTGTACCTTTACTCGTCAATTACCCGCCCTCAAGGCTGCTCAAAAATGGAAATTCTATGAAGAACCGCGCAATTTTAAAAAATTAGCCTTGAGTGCGGAATTAGAAGGTGTTTATTTGTCATCAATTACGCCAATTTTGCAGCAACAAAGTTATCGAATTTTCCAAGAAAAAGATGATATTCTTTATGCTCGTAAAGGGATAATTGGGAAAATTGGTCCAATTATTGTTCACATTGGGATAGTTGCTATTCTTCTGGGAGGAATTTTCGGATCAATGACAGGATTTATGGCTCAAGAAATGATTTCTGGTGGTGATACATTCCAGGTGAAAAATATTGTTGATGCTGGTGTTTGGTCATCTCAAGATGTCTTAAAAGATTGGTCTGTGCGGGTAAATCGCTTTTGGATTGATTACACACCCACGGGAGGAATTGACCAATTTTATTCAGATATGTCTGTGTTGAATAAGGAAGGTAAAGAAGTTAATCATGAGAAGATTTATGTTAATAAACCTTTGCGTTATCATGGTGTAGTTTTCTATCAAACAGATTGGGGAATTTCTAACGTTCGGGTGAGATTAAATAAAAGTCCAATTTTCCAATTACCAATGGCACAATTAGATACCAAAGGTAGAGGGAGAATTTGGGGAACTTGGATTCCGACTAAACCTGATTTAAGTGAAGGTGTTTCCCTATTAGCCAAAGATTTGCAAGGCATGGTATTAATTTATGATGCTCAAGGTAAATTAATTAATACTGTGCGTGCAGGAATGTCTATACCTGTAAATGGGGTAAATTTGCAAATCCTGGATGTTATTGGTAGCACGGGGTTACAAATTAAATTTGATCCTGGTATTCCCATTGTTTATACAGGATTTGGGTTATTGATGTTAGGTGTGGTAATGAGTTATTTTTCCCATTCCCAAATTTGGGCTTTACAACAAGGCGAAACTTTGTATATTGGGGGAAAAACTAACCGCGCTCAAGTTGCCTTTGAACAAGAGATTTTAGCAATTTTAGATCAACTTAGTGCCGTGAGTAAAACAGAAAAAGGCGAATAGAATTCGCTACTACACAAGCAAAGTCCACCTTCGTGGACTAATCAAAAATCAAGCTTCTTAACCCACGAAGGTGGGTTTTGTCTGTGTAGCTGCGATTTCTATTCGCCCATATTCATAAACTAAACTGCGCTGAGAATTCCTAACCGAATTTTTGCAATTAATTGATGTAAATTACCTGTATTCAAACGATAACTTAAAGGGTGAACAATTAACCGCGCTGTACTTTCATACAAAGTTGCAATCTCAATTAAACCATTTTCCTTTATAGTCTTGCCTGTCGAAATAATATCCACAATTGCTTCCGACATTCCGGTAATTGGACCCAATTCTACAGAACCATACAAGGGGACAATTTCTATAGGTAAATCCAAACCTTGGAAATATTCTCGCGCACAATTTACATATTTAGAAGCAACTCGACCATGAGCAGGTAAATCTAAAGGAGATTTGTAGGAACTCGTAGCTTTTACAGCCACAGACATCCGACAATATCCAAATTTTAAATCCACTAATTGGGCAACTTGAGGCTGTTTTTCTCTAAGGACATCGTAGCCCACAATTCCCAATTGTGCTTGACCATATTCTACATAAACAGGCACATCTTGCGCTCGGACTAACAACGCCTTTGCTTGTCCACTAGCATCAGGAATTTGCAATTGGCGGTTTCCTGATTCTAAGAAAGCACTAAAATCTAATCCTACAGATTGTAATATGCGGAGACTAGGTTTAAGTAGTTCCCCTTTTGGGATTGCAACAGTTAACATTCTTTTTTTGTGTTCTTGATGTGTTTGCAGTTCACTATATTGAGAATATATCTATATTACTCACTAACAACAAAATGAAAATTTTATTAGTTGATGATGAAGTTGAACTAACTGACCCTTTAAGTCGTCTATTAACCCGTGAAGGGTACAGTGTTGATGCTACTTATGATGGAACAAGTGGCAGTAAGTTGGCAGAAATAGGCAGTTATGATTTACTGATTTTAGATTGGATGTTACCGGGAAAAACGGGGTTAGAGATTTGTCAGGAATTACGTCGTCAAGGTAAAATAACTCCTGTACTATTTTTGACAGCGAAAGATACCCTTGATGACCGAGTACAAGGTTTAGATGCTGGTGCTGATGATTATTTGGTTAAACCTTTTGAACTACGGGAATTACTGGCAAGAGTTCGGGCTTTGTTGCGTCGTGCTGGTACAGAATCCTATAGTAGTACAACAGGAAAGTTAGTTGTAGCAGATTTAGAACTAGATATAGAAAATCAAATAGCTTATCGTCACGGGAGAATGATTGAACTTTCTCAAAAAGAAAGTCAGTTGTTACAATACTTCATGGAAAATGCCGGACAATTACTGACTCATGCTCAAATTTTGCACCATTTATGGCAAAATGAAGAACAACCTAATAGTAATGTGATTGCAGCTTTAATTCGTCTGTTGCGTCGTAAGGTGGAAACAGTGGGTGAAACACCAATGATTCATACTGTTTATGGCAAAGGTTATCGTTTTGGAACTGCTGTAATTGAATAAGTTTATCATGTTATTTTTCAGAGATTTAGTTCAGTTAATTAAGTCAATACAAAGCTTAAATATTTTTTATTCAATAGGACTCAATTGAAGAAGGAGTCACCGAGTCAGTAGCCACCGAGTCAGAATCAATCAGTCGAGGATTCAGACCTGCGACTGATTAAAGACCACCAAATCTGCGATTTGGTGGAGGTGCAAAAACGCCGGTTATTCATCCGCCACTCGCACAGAATACCCAACTGAATTCTGACTCTGTGACTCCTGAATTCTGTTTGGTAAAATAATTCAATTCCCAATTCTTCTATCCAGAAATGTGAACTACCAACTCTCTAACATTAGGACTTTGACGATGTTCCCAAACATAGATTCCTTGCCATGTTCCTAATACCAAATGACCACTATTAATGGGAATTTGTTCGGAAGTATGGGTTAAAACTGTGCGAATATGGCCTGGCATATCATCAGGCCCTTCATCATCATGAATATAATAGTTTCCTTCTGGTACTATTTTTGCCATGAAGTTGGCTAAATCAACTAATACATTAGGATCTGCATTTTCTTGAATTACTAAACTAGCTGAAGTGTGACGTAAAAATAAACTACAAAGTCCAGTTTCTATCCCAGATTCAGCAACAATGGCTTCAATTTTAGCGGTAATATTGTGAAATGATTTCCCGTTAGTGGAAACTCTTAATAATTTTTGGTAATGTGTCATGGCTAGTTTAGTTCATATATTTGTCTGTAAATAATCTATCACAGCTTTAGCTATTGTTTCATTACCATTTTTATCTATTTGTTCGGTTTGTTTTGGTGGTTGAGGTGATTGATAAAGAAAATCCCAATCTCCTTGAAAAAATTCTAATGCTGTCAGAATTTGATGATGATTGTAATTAGTAATTCCTGCTAACATAAAAGCTGCTTCGGCAAAATCATCACGGGGTATAGTTACAACTGGTACTTCTAAAAGAGTGGCTTCTGAAAATGTTCCATAACCAGGTTTAGAGATAATTCTTCCACAAATTGGCATAAAATCTACAGGACGGTATTGGCGATTTGTAACTTTAATTAAGTTAGGTAAATCTGGGGCTGAGGCATCAAAAGTAATAAATTGCCAATCGGGAAATTTGCTGATATTAGCATAAGGAATTTCTTGTAAACCTAAACCCCCAAATGTTAGTAAAATTGTTTTTTCTGGAAGTGTATTTATGCCCCAATTGCTGCGTAATTCATCAATAGTAAAATTGGGAGAACCCCCAGTTAAACCTACGTCGGTAACATTTGGAAAAGCTGACATAGGTTCATGAAAAGGAAGACGAAATAAGCGATCGCATTTTCCATACCAATCACTAATCCAATCAGCAATTTCTATAAATTCTCCTCCCCAAGCTCGATAGATCAAATCCCAACCAAAGTTACTAATCATCCAGCAGGGAATATTCGTAGCTTGAGCAAATCCTGCCGCCAAAAAAGGAATATCTGCTAAAATAAGATTAACGCGATTTTGGCGAATAAAATTAACTTCTGAAGCAATTAAGGATTTGTGATTCTTTTTGATTTCTCGCAATTTTTCTAAAGTTGCTGGTTTATCCATTGTCAAACTATCAGCTTGAATCACACCTAAATCAAACGCCCGTTGACGTAAAATAAAATCACCTTCTATATAAGATTCTAGTAACCAGCGAGGTGCAGTAGTGACTAAAATTAACAACACTTCAGGACATAATTTTTGAATGGTGTTAGCTATAGAAGCTGTGCGGGTAGCATGACCAAAGCCGTGATTGGTAATTGCTATGTATATAATTGGTCTTTCCATGATTTAAAAGGTAGAAGGTTAAAAATATTGGGCGATTGGAAATCGCTACTACACAGGCAAAGTCCACCTATTCCTTCGGAACGCTAACGCGAACGTGGACTAATAGAATTTAACCCACGCAGGTGGGTTTTGTTTGTGTAGCTGCGACTTCTAGTCGCCTTTTAAATATTGGGCGATTGGAAATCGCTACTACACAGGCAAAGTCCACCTTTGTGGACTAATAGAATTTAACCCACGCAGGTGGGTTTTGTTTGTGTAGCTGCGACTTCTAGTCGCCTTTTATCGTTGCGATTAATTGGTCAATTTCTGACTCTAGAGTTAGGTAATGAACGCTAACACGAATGCAATTAGGATTAGCAATTGTTCGTGTTAAAATGTTTTGTGATTCTAAAGATTGCACCAATTTAGAGCTAGGCTGATTAGTTACATAAAAAGAAACTAATCCACTTTCTGGAGGTGAATTTTTTAAACATTTGACATCAGCTAAAGAGTTTAATTTCTGCCAAAGATAATTACTATTTCGGCAAATTTGCTCATATCTTTCCTGTGCTGTTCCCCACTGTTCATGAATTGTAATTGCTGCCTTTAAACCCACATATAATGAAGTGGCTAAAGTAGATACTTCATATCTGCGTCCATCTGGTTGCCAACCCGTCGGTTGTGCCTGATTATTAGTAATTACCCCATTTAAGCCAATAAAAGTAGGGTGCAAATTTTCTCTCGCTTCTGGGCGCACATATAACCCACCTACACCCGCAGGGCCACATAACCATTTATGACCGGTAAAGGCATAGAAATCTACACCCAAGGCTGTTAAATCCAAGGGCAGAACCCCCACAGATTGAGCCGCATCTATCAACAACAGAGAATTATTACTTCTGCATACTTCGACAATTTTATCAATCGGCAAAACTTGACCTGTATTCCAGAGAACATGACTTAAAACAACTAAGCGGGTTTTAGGGCGGAGATTTTCAGCAATAATACTGATAGGCTGTCCCTCATTTAAAGTAGCCATTAAGGGACAGGTGGTAACTTCTATCGCAAATCTGCGGGCAATTTCCTGAGCCGTAGCAATGACTCCAGGGTGTTCGCAATCAGAAAGCAGTAAATGATCACCAGGTTGCCAATCAATGCCCCACATCGCAATATTGCAACCTACAGTCACATTACCAGTGAGAGTAATTGTATTACTTGGCACATTTAGTAGGGATGCGATCGCTTCTCGACTGGCTTGTATTTGCGGTGAAATCCAACTATATGCTGCACTCCCAAAAGGTCCGATATTTTGAATATGTGCCTCAGATTGGGTAATAGCATCCATAGCCCCTTGAGGCATAGTCCCTTGGCCTCCGTAGTTAAAATAAATTTTATTACTTAAAGCGGGAAATTGGGCGCGATGATGATGCAAGTTGTTCATAAAATAGGTTTACAGTTTTTTATTGATATATACTTTTATCAACAATTAATCAAGATTAACTTCTACATCAAAAACTGTCAGTAACCCAGCCCTAAAGGGACTGGGCTTGCAAGAGTAATCAAGCAAGCCGTGCTGACCAGACCACCCACAAGCGTAGTCGAAGGGTAGCCGTTATTTGAGTCACGACACCCCGGAATGCGAAGCTAGTTCCCTGCTCTGTCATTTGCAATTAAACAGTTTTAAGGTCACTGAAACAGTGTTGCAAGTCTAACAAGCTCTTATAACGCAGTCGTTGCTAACATCACCCCAGAAATGGGAGTTGGTTTCCAGATTCCAATCAAAAATCTGGTTTCAATTTTAATATCCACAGCGGTTAAAACCGCACGTGTCGCTTCCCTCTCAGTGTCTTTAGACACTGAGTTTCCCACTTACCGCGAGGTCTTATGAATTGGTGGCAACGACTCAATAAAAATCCTTTAGCACGAACTGGGGCAATTGTCCTGTTATGTTTCTATTTAGCAGTAATTGGTGCTGATTTTATCGCTCCTTATAATCCTTATGATTCACAAGCCAATGGTTCACTACTCCCACCCACTCAGATTCATTGGATGTCTCAGTCAGGGCAGTTTATTGGACCACACGTATATCCTACAACACAAGGTGATACAAACTTAGAAACTGGGGAAAGAAAAATAATTATAGACCAGACAAAACCTTCACCACTAAGATTATTTGTTGCTGGACCAAAATATCAATTATTCAATTTGAGTATTTCCCTGCCTCCAAAATGGCAAGAAGTTACAATTATTCCTGGTATTTCTTTAAATTGGCATTTGTTTGGCGTTAGTGGTGATGCAAAATTGAATATTTTGGGAACAGATGAACAAGGACGTGATCAATTTAGTCGCTTGTTGCATGGTGGTCGTATTAGTATGTTTATTGGCATTTTTGGGATTATCATTACCTATCCATTGGCATTACTAATTGGTGGAATTTCTGGCTACTTTGGAGGCTTAATTGATAGCATCATCATGCGTTTAGCCGAAGTATTGATGACATTTCCCAGTATTTATTTATTAGTAGCACTATCAGGTATTTTGAGTCCCAAATTAACTAGCGCCCAACGATTTTTATTAATTATTTTGATCACTTCTGTAATTAGTTGGGCTGGTTTAGCTAGAATAATTCGTGGACAGGTATTATCAATCAAAGAACTTGAATTTGTGCAAGCAGCCAAGGTCATGGGTGGTAATCCGATTTATATTATTGTCCGTCATGTTTTGCCACAAACTGCTACTTACATCATTATTTCTGCTACTTTGACAATTCCTAGTTTTATTGGTGCAGAAGCCGTATTAAGTCTAATTGGTTTAGGTATTCAACAACCAGATCCTTCTTGGGGAAATATGCTTTCTTTAGCTAGTAATGCTTCTATTTTGGTCTTACAACCTTGGTTAATTCTCCCACCAGCAATTCTGATTATTATCACCGTTTTATCATTCAACGTATTAGGTGATGGTTTAAGAGATGCTCTTGATCCTCGTAGTGTGCAGAGGTAGTTTAGATCCCCGACTTCTTGAAGAAGTCGGGGATCTATGTTCAATAAACTTATCTAATTGTTTTCAACTATGTCTACGTCTGAATCAAGATACCCACCGATTAAAGGATGAACAGGATTAATAGTTTTTATATGAATACAAAATCCTGTAAATCTTAAAATCCTGTAAATCCTGATTCAGACAAAAAAATCATATTGGGTAACATGAGCGTCAACCCAACCTACTAAGCTTTAATATCTAATTCTCGGATCTACATAAGCATTGAGAATATCAATTAAAATACTTGCAGTCACAACAATTGCCCCAAAAAATACTAATACCCCTTGTACTGTGGGATAATCACGGTCAGAAATAGCTTGATATAGGCGATTTGCTAAACCAGGCCAGGAAAATGTGACTTCTGTTAAAATCGCTCCACCTAACAAGGAAGCAAATGTTAATCCTAATACCGTGATTACCGGAATTAAGGCATTTTTCAAAGCATGGGAAACCAAAATCTTATTTTCAGAAATTCCCCTTGCTCTAGCGGCTTCTACATAATCAGCTTTTAATGTTTGTTTTAAATTAACTCTGACAATCCGTTCAAAAATGCCACTTAACAAAATTCCCAAAGTTAAACTTGGTAAAGCTAAATGATGTAAAGATATTAAAAACTGACTTAAATTACCACTTAATAAACTATCAATTGTATATAAACCAGTAATATTTGTAGGTGCGGGAAGATTGGGAGGAAAACGATTAGAATTGGGAAACCAACCCAATTGAACTGAAAAAATTAATTGTAATAACATACCCGCCCAAAACATCGGTAGTGCATAGGTAATAATCCCGAATAAACGCCCTCCAATATCAAAAGCAGTTCCCGGACGAGAAGCGGAAATAGTCCCGACTAAAACGCCGACAATCAACGCCACAGCCATACTCGCAAATGCTAATTCTACGGTAGCTGGAAAATATTGACCAATTATTTCGCCTACATTTTGCCCTCGACTAGTTAAGGAAGTTCCTAAGTCAAAGTGAAGTAAATTACCTAAATAATTGAGATATTGTAACCAAATAGGTAAATCTAAACCAAGCTGTTTTCTTAATTCTTCTTTGGCACTTTCTGGCGCTCTTCCTCCCAGAATTGCATCTGCGGGATCTCCTGGAGTGGCTCTGAGTAAAAGAAAAACAATTGTGATAATAGTTAATAGTTGCAATGGCGCAAATAGCAACCGGGAAACAATATAATACTGTAATGCTTTTGAACGGGACATATTTTAATAGGAGTCAGGAAGAAGGAAGAAGTAAGAAGGAGTCACCGAGTCACGAAGAAGGAAGAAGGAGGAATCAGGGTAAAGGTTAATATTTTACTACTGACTAATGACTGGGCGCAGGCCCTGCGCCCCTACTGACTAATGACTGGGCGCAGGCCCTGCGCCCCTACTGACTAATAACTATTTTTTAATTGTTTTGTAAATCAGGTTTTGGGTAGGATCAAGTTTAACATTAGCTACGCCTTTTTGGGCAAATACATAATCTTTATTTTGCCATAAAGGTATGTAAGGAACATCAGTTAAAACTTGGGCTTGAATGTCTGCAAATATTTTTTTCCGGGCTTCGGGATTTTGTTCTTTGCGTTGTTGATCTATGAGTTTATTCATAGCTTCACTATAATAGAAAGAACCCTGAGTTTGACTGCCTCCTTCTTGGCAACCTGTAGCAACTGAACCTTTTTCACAAGCTAAAAATGGCTGCACGTAGTTATCTGGATCTAAAAAGTCTGGATACCAATCAAGTAAAGCGGCTGGATATAAACCCTTGGAAATTTCTTTAAAGAATGTAGCACCTTCTACGGTTTTAACTTCCAATTGCAACATCCCATCCATTTTAGTATCAGCAAGGGATTTTAGGGTTTGTGCTGCTAAACTACGAGTGGGTGAACTTGCGGGATACCAAATTTGCACTTTAGCGGGATTTTCTTTGGAAAAACCAGCCGAAACTAAGGATTTTTTAGCCAGTTCAAAGTTACCATCACCATATTTATCTTTAAATAATGGTTGGGAAACATTGAAGGTTGTGGGAATCATGCTGTAAAGAGGATCAGCTTGGGAATACAATACGCGATCATTTAATAATTTACGATCAATTAATGATGCGATCGCACTTCTCACTTCTACTTTATCTAAAGGTTTTTGATTGCGATTTAACACCATGTAACTAACTACACTACCTTGGGCGGTAATTGCTTGCCAATCTCCTTTTTTAGCACTGGCTTCTAAACTGCGAATTTGGTCTGGTTGCAAAGATAGATAAGCCACATCTACCGCACCAGTTTTAAAAGCGTTAAATAAATTGACTGGACTGGTTTGAATTTGGACATTCACACCTTTATTTTCGGGCTTTGTTCCCCAATATTTATCAAATACATCAAATCTTAAGGAATCTGTTCCATATTTAGCTAATTTATAAGCACCAGTTCCTACAAAGATATTGGGTTTAAATTTTCCAGCCCCAATTTCATAAGCTGTTGGTGAAACTGCACATACTCCAGAAAATGCTAACAATGAAGGAAAAGCTGCAAAGGGTTTTTTCAGTTTAATTGTTAATTCATCCTCTCCTGTCGCTTTAACTGAAGCTACGGTATCAGAAAGTAAGAAAGATGGTTTACCTTTATTTTCGATAAAACGCTGAATACTAAACTCCATTGCTTTAGCATTGAAGGGAGTTTGATCATGAAATAATACTCCTTTGCGAGTAGGAATAGTATAGGTTAAACCATCAGCACTAACTTTAGGTAATTCTGTCGCTAATTGTGGTTTAATTTCTGTACTTCCTGGTTCGTAAGTATACAAGCGATCGCTCATATTAAATATTAAACCCAAGGATGATAATTCATACGCATCAGCAGGATCAAGAGTTCTTGGTTTTCCTGTAGTTCCTATAGTAATTCGACCATCACCCGCAGTAGTAGTTACAGAACTGGGAGCAGGTGTATTTGTTTGTTGTTTAGGAGTACAACTAACAATAAATAATAGACACAAACAAAATAAAGATAGGAACTTCGTCATCCTACCCCACCGTTTCATTAGCAAGGAACACCAAGTTATCATTATCAAAATCTTTTTCAATTAGCAATGGATAATTATACTATATGTATGCTTATCATTCTATATCTTTATTATAAATTAACTACGAGATTCATAGTATACCGAAAGTTTAAGTAATTTACGTATCTAAATTTATATCAAAATAGACTATCCTATGATTAGGTAAAATCCCAATTAAAACATTAAATAAATTATGGTTTTAACAGCTTCTACAATGTTGCCTTTAGGCACTAAAGCTCCAGATTTTCATCTACCAGAAGTAGTATCTAGAAAAATAATTTCTCTTGATAATTTTACCGACAAGAAAGCATTATTAATCATGTTTATTTGCCGTCATTGCCCATTTGTTAAGCATATTCAACAAGAATTAGCAAAATTAGACCAAGATTACAGCAGCAGTGATTTAGGGATTATTGCCATTAGTGCTAATGATGCTAAAAATTACCCCAACGATGCCCCAGAATCATTAAAAGAAATGGTTATAGAATTGGGGTTTGATTTTACTTTCTGTTACGACGAAACCCAAGAAATAGCAAAAGCTTATACAGCAGCTTGTACACCGGATTTCTTTTTATTTGATAGGGAACAAAAACTGGTTTATCGTGGACAATTAGATGATAGTCGTCCTAGCAATCATCAACCTGTAACAGGTAAAGATTTAAGAGCAGCTATTACCGCAGTCCTAAATAATCAACCTCTGACAATTGAACAAAAGCCAAGTATTGGTTGCAATATCAAATGGAAACCAGGTAACGAACCGAGTTATTAGTCATTAGTCATTAGTCATTAGTCATTAGTCATTAGTCATTAGTTATTAGTTATTAGTTATTAGTTATTAGTCAACTGACAACTGACAACTGACAACTAACAACTAACAACTAACAACTAACAACTAACAACTGACAACTAACAACTGACAACTGTCAACTGTCAACTGTCAACTGTCAACTGTCAACTGTCAACTGTTAACTGTCAATGCTGAATCTCCAAATTGAGAATATAACGTCCTAATTGGACTTTTCCTGTCCACAGTTCATACTCTAAACGTAAATGCTGTGGAAGAGGATTTCCACTGATAGTAAAGCTTTTGGTAAAATTACGCAACCGGATGGGTTGATGAGGTTGTAAAGATTCATTTGGCAACCAAAAACGACTAATGCCATATACTCCTAACTCCCAAAAGTGACGGTAACTAACTTGGTCACTACCTTGCATTGTCATAATTACCCGACGAGGTGAAATTTCCAACCATAAAATTCTGGGACTGCTAGGAGGAGCAAAATTGTTGTTAGTTGGGGAAATTGTCTCTTCTGGATTTAAATAACTTCCGACTTCACAACTAATTAGAGGTGGTGCAGTTAATAGTAAATGAAATTTATCTACATCTTTTTGGATCAAAGTTCCGGCAGTATTAACCACAGACCAAATTGGTAAGTCAGTGGAAATCATTGATAAACTTATAGGTTTGCGGTGGTGAGTTAGCATGACAGTATCAGGGATTAAAAATGAAAAATAAAATTTCAGCAATTTGCTAAAGTGCTAATTTTAATTTGGACAATTTGATATGATATGGCAATAGTATTTGTAGGGTGCGTTACGCTGACGCTAACACACCCTACGTGCTAGACAATTCAATATGGTATTACCTGTCACCTGTTCTCTACCTCAAAAAATAGTATAGTTACCAAAAAGCGTTAAGATACTAAATTGGAAGTTAATAGTGACAATCAATCGAATCGCTGTTTTGTTTAGCTTCTATATTTATTCAAAAGCTATTATATCCTAATGCCGTCTGTTGTTATTACTTTACAAACTCAAGCAAACTCTTCTGATCACTTAATTATTCAGCGCCCTCTTGCTGGATTGTCTTTACAGGGATGTATCCGAGTCCCTGGAGATAAATCTATTTCCCATCGTGCTTTGATGTTGGGTGCGATCGCTGAAGGTGAAACTCAGATTCAAGGACTACTTTTAGGCGAAGATCCCCGCAGCACCGCGGCTTGTTTTCGGGCGTTAGGTGCGGAAATTTCGGAATTAAATACAGAATTGGTCAAGGTCAAAGGCATCGGTTTGGGCAATTTCCAAGAACCTATAGATGTCTTAGACGCTGGTAATTCTGGCACAACGATGAGGTTGATGTTGGGGTTGTTAGCATCCCATCCAGGGCGGTTTTTCACGGTGACTGGGGATAGTTCTTTGCGATCGCGTCCTATGTCCCGTGTTGTCAAACCTTTGCAACAAATGGGAGCGCAAATTTGGGGACGCAAAGGTAATACTTTAGCACCTCTAGCTATTCAAGGACAAGCCCTGCAAGCTATTCATTATCATTCTCCTATCGCTTCGGCTCAAGTTAAATCCTGTATCCTTCTTGCCGGTTTAAACACCGCAGGCAAAACTACCGTCACCGAACCCGCTTTATCACGGGATCATAGTGAACGAATGTTAAGGGCTTATGGGGCGGAATTAAGTATAGATACAGATACGAATAGTGTAACTATTACTGGTGGGGCGAAACTCTACGGACAAACTGTAATTGTCCCTGGTGATATCAGTTCAGCCGCTTTTTGGTTAGTCGCAGGGGCGATCGTTCCTGGTTCAGATTTGGTAGTGGAAAATGTCGGTGTTAATCCTACCCGCACCGGAATTTTAGAAGCTTTGGCAATGATGGGGGCAAATATTCAACTAGAAAATCAGCGGGAAGTTGCGGGAGAACCTGTGGCTGATATTCGTGTCCGTTCCGGTGGTTTAAAAAGCTGTACCATTGCCGGTGATATTATTCCCAGATTAATTGATGAAATTCCCATTTTGGCAGTTGCGGCGGCTTTTGCCCAAGGGACAACAATTATTCGGGATGCGGAAGAGTTAAGAGTCAAAGAGAGCGATCGCATTACCGTGATGGCGCAACAACTCAATAAAATGGGGGCAAAAATCACCGAATTACCTGACGGGATGGAAATTATCGGTGGTACTCCCCTAGTCGGTGCGGAAGTAGATAGCCATACAGATCATCGCATTGCCATGAGTTTAGCGATCGCCGCCCTTAATTCTACTGGTACAACTACCATTTATCGCGCTGAAGCCGCAGCTATTTCTTATCCCAACTTTACAAACACATTACGGGAAATTTGCCAATAGTTTTTAGGGACAGGGTAAAGGGATTTTTATTTCCAAAGTATTCAATAAATTTTGCTCAGGTAAGTACGTTAATCATCGTTTCCTTAAAATTTGATAAAATTGTTGGCTTTCGTTCTCTAAACTCTTTTTTGCATATAGATATGATGGAGGCAACCGTTCTATAAAACTTACCCAAAATTACCAAAGTCTAGACACATCTGGACAGCGATAATCTTAGTGTTTATTTCCTGCTTCATCGCGGTCTTAGAATGACTTCTAAGAGGTTTGCCCGCTCCACAGACAATCTCGGTAGAACTTACCGTTTCTGACCGTAGTTCCTAAAAAGAACCGCTACGCTACAGGGATAAAAATATCCACAAACCATCGGTCAATATTCTTAGCTGCGTTGAGGTCACGATCCTCTGTATGTCCACAATCAGGACAAACATAAACGCGGCTTTTTAATGGCATTTTATGACGATGATTACCGCAGTTAGAGCATATTTGCGAACTAGGAAAGAATCTATCTACAAGGATTAATTCACTGCCAAACTTCTCAGTTTTGTACTCTAATTGCCTTTTAAATTCATACATCCCACAATCTGCAATTGCACCTGCTAATTTGTGGTTCTTCAAAAATGCCTTAACGTGCAAATCCTCTATCTTAATTATGCTGTGGTTTTTAGCTAGATAGTAGGTTAATTTGTGAATAGAGTCCTTGCGAATATTAGAAACTTTGGCGTGTAATTTAGCTAATTTTCTCACAGCTTTTTTACGGTTATTAGAGCCTTTAATTTTCCTGCTCACACTACGCTGTAAACGTTTCATGCGTTTACTCATGCGGCGGTAGGCTTTAGGATTCTCGAATACTTCACCATTACTGCAAACTGCTAATTCTTTGATACCGATGTCAACGCCAATGGTCGGTCTGTCTGCAAGTATAGGAGGTTTTTCAACTTCGTATTTAACAGAAATAAACCATTTATCAGCCTGTCTAGAAATCACGCAATTATGAGTTACTGTAATCGGTAAAGGTTCTGCTAAACGTACCCAGCCAATTGACGGTAATTTAATTCTTTTACCATCATTTTTAATCGCTGGTTTCGCCTTAGTTCCTGATTCTAAATAGAAAGAATCGTGTTGTCCTTTTTTCTTGAATCGTGGTTGTTTTGATGTTTTGGAAAAACACCTATCCCAAGCCTGGCGTAAATCAGCTAACGCCTTCTGAGGAACATTTTTATTAACTTCGTAATACCAAATATGCTCAGATTTTACCTCAGCAATTAATCGCTTATGCAAGTCTATTGCTGAGGGTAATTTAAGTTTTTCGCCTTCTTTTTGAACAGCTAAAATATCCTTGATTTGAGCATTTGCCCAGTTATAGGCGTGTCTAGCTACTCCAGATGCTTTACGAAAAGCTGTAACCTGTCCGTTATTTGGAATTAACGCAGTTTTGAAACACAGAAGCATTGTTTTCGACCTGACAATGTTTATTGATACTTCTCTAGTATATACCCACATCTACCCACTGTCAACTTTTTTGGATAGATTCTTGGACAACTTTGGACACGTTGTCCAGTAGTTTTTTGTTCTTGTGACTTCGCGAACCATACAGTCTTGCTGAAAAAACAGTAATGAGTTCAATCATGTCTGTTACTAATTCTTGTTCAAAAGTGGTTTCTTCGATTGATTTATTGATAATGACAACTTCAGTTTCAAATTCTTCGCACATTGCAAATACAATCTCAGAACCAAACCTGAGAAGTCTATCCTTATGAGTCAGGACTAATCTACCTACATCACCTTGCATAATCCGTTTCAGTAGTTTTTGAAGACCTTTTTTATTGTAATTTAAACCACTACCTAAGTCAGATATAGTCTCAAACTGCCAACCATTACTTCCGCTAAAAGCTTCTAAAACCTTTATCTGCCTAGATAAATCCTCTTTTTGGTCATGGCTAGAAACGCGGGCATAATTGATAGTTATGCGGTTTTCTAACTGATTAAAATCTCGCGGTGTAATTCGTTTAATATCTGTAAGAAAAAATCTTCTATGCCCTGATGGACTGCGTTCAAATTGCAATTTACCAGCATCAGCCCATCTACGAACAGTTTTTACTGATACACCAAGCTCTTTAGCCGCATCACCTATTGAAATAGTCACTTCTTGGTTTTCCATATAATTAACTCCGTTGCTTGACTAAGTTAATTATATGGACGTTCCGTAAAATATGGCTAGTTATGGGTAGAAATTGCCGAACAGTTTAAAACCCCTAAAGAAATTAGGATTTACACAACTTTAGAAGGAACTACTCCTTTCTTAGAATGGCGAAATTCCTTGAAAGATGCTAGAGCTAGAGCTAAAATTAGAGCAAGATTAGACCGAGTAGAAGAGGGAAATTTAGGAGATTGTAAGTTTGTTGGTGAAGGAGTATATGAACTGCGTATTGATTATGGTCCTGGTTATCGAATTTATTTTGGACAAGAGAGTGATGTGATCATTTTATTGCTATGGGGTGGTGATAAAAGCAGACAAAATAAAGATATTCGTCAAGCTCAAGATTATTGGCAAGATTACAGGAGTCAAGACAATGCCTAAAAGTATTAGTTATCATACTGAATTAATTGAATCTTTAAAAGATCCTTCTGAAGCAGCAGTTTATCTTGAAGTTGTGCTAGAAGAAGGTAATCCAATGATGATTAAAAAAGCCTTCTTTAATGTAATTGAAGCAAGAGGAGGGGTAAATTTATTGTCTAAAGATGTTCAAAAAATTCTCATGAAATTTGTAGAAAAACTTCAAGAAACAGGTGAAATTGAATTTAATCTTTTACGAATATTGCTAGAGTCTTTAGGATTAAAAGTAGGTTTAATGGTAATATGAATTTTATAAAATTTTATGAGAATATTTGTATCACATAAAATCATTTCATTTCTTGTCTCCATGCTTCTTGACGAATGGACTCAGTAGTAATATTTCTATTTTCCCAGATTCCTGCCAAGGAAAAAAAATCTTGCTCATCATTAGATATATTTGTGTTATCTTCTATTACTTCTACAGAGTTAACAAAATCTAAAGCAGAAATAAGTTTTAATAGCATTCGTGCTTTTTCTTTATCAGCAATTTGAATGATTAGTTGTTGCATATTTTTTTTATTATAATAATAATACTATTATAATTGTACAACTATTTTTGTTTAGTTTAGCGAAAATTATCAAAAATTATCAAATAAGATAAAAATTGTCCTTTACATTTACAGGTATCAAGACGAGAATCTGATATGTTAACTATTATTACTTTATATGAGCCTAATCAAACAGAATGGATCAATTATTCTCAAAAGAGGTTATAATGTTAAGCTGTCATAATTGCGGTTCAGATAAATTTCCTGAAGAATTAGTTAATGAAACTTTTGAAGTCGAAGGTAAACTAATTTTAGTTGAGGGTATTCCAGCTAAGGTTTGTTCTCGTTGTGGAGAAATAACCTTTAGTAGTGAAACTGCTGAAAATATTCGTTTAATGTTGAATAGTAATCAAAAATCTCAGAGAAAAATTGAGATTGATGTTTTTGCTTTTTCTGCTTAAATGATAACTTGAATGAGTCAGATTGTCAGGTTTAGAACAGTTTCTTTCGATATCATCTATAACTAGTATGTTCAATTTCGCAATTTTAAATATCTGATGTACAATTAGATATATCTTAGTAAAAATCACTCCATGTAATTAAATGTTATGGAAACAATAACTTTAAATTCTCATGTTGGTCAAGATGGAATATTACATTTAGATATTCCTGTAAATATGGTTAATGCTGATTTAACTATTACTATTATTTTAAAACCTAGTGATGATTTTCAACAGGAAAATAAACCAAAAGGAAAAGGTTGGCCTGCTAATTTTTTTGAAGAAACATCAGAATCTTTAAAAGATACTCCTTTAACTATAGATTCAGAAGGTGTTTTTGATGATTTAGAAGAGTTTAAATTATCATGAAATATTTGTTAGATACAAATGTATGTATTAAATATCTTAATGAAGATTTGATTATTCGCCGAAAATTAGAAAATATTGATTTAGAAGATATTGCTGTTTGTTCAGTTGTCAAGTTAGAGTTATTTTATGGAGCAATGAGAAGTGATAATCCTGATCAAGTTTGGGCAAAAGTAAAGCGATTTTTAGAAGTATTTATTTCTTTACCTTTAGATGATATTTCAGCTTTAAATGCAGGTGAAATTCGGGCGCAGTTAGCAAATATTGGTACTCCGGTTATAATGATTTATTAATTGCTGGTTAAAATTAATCAATTTATATGAAGGTAATTTACTTTATTTAAAAAGTATTAGGATATTAATCACCCAATTTGCTAGTTATCTAGTTGAGGCTGGTAATTGGTAATTGGTAATTGGTAATAAAATCCCAGTTTTAATCCTGTTAATCCTTAAATCCTGGACATCCTGATTCAGACAGTTTCTCTAATTAGCAACTTACGTTAATAACAATTCTCTGTTCTAGAATTGATAATTTGTTAATTTCTGAATCTGGAGTTGCATTTTGTAAAGAAAGATTTTTGGTATGTATAACATCATAACCTAAGTTTTTCAATAAATTGGCAATTCTCATTGGTAATTGAGCATCAATTAAGAATTTCATGAAACTAATTACAGAATACTTTTAACTTGAGTGAGTCGAGTAGCAAAGGTAAGAACTGCTAAAATATCTTCATATTCTAAATCATCATAATCTTCTAAAATATCATCAATAGTCATTCCCGAACTCAAAAGTTCCAAGATCATTTCCACAGGATAGCGTAATCCGCGAATACAGGGTTTACCATGACAAATATCATGGTTAATTGTTATTCTCTCTAATACTGGGTTATTCATGATGTGAGATTTTATCATCAAACTGAATTAATTATACCTTATTTTATAAAAACTTGATATAGGTGTTGGGTTTCGTTACCTCAACCCAACCTACAATCTAGTGATAAAATCCCTGTATTTATCCTGTTCATCCTTTAATCGGTGGACATCCTGATTCAGACAATTACTTATTACCTAACCAACTGCATGGCTGAATTAAAAAACTGCCGACATAAGCCTTTAGTAATTAAAATGGTTGTTAACAAGTTGGTGACAGCCACCATAAAAATAATTAAAATCTCGTAGGATACAGCCTCTAGAGGTGTGACACCAGCTAATAACTGTCCATTGGTGAAGGTTGGTATTGTTACCATACCAATTAAGATCATTTGGTTCAAAGTGGGCATCAATGCGGCGCGAATTGCTTCTTTGCGGTAAGATTTGATAGCCTGTTCCACCGTCGCGCCTAAACTTAAATGGGTTTCTATTTCCGTGGGAAATTGGTTGATACTAGTAACCAGACGTTCTCCGGCTACTGCTGCCGCATTCATCGCATTACCCAGCAATATACCAGCTAAAGGAATGATATAACGCGGTTCATACCATCTATCTGGTTGAATAATTAAAAAATTAGTATAAAGCAACGTTAAGGACGTACTGAGAAAAATTGCTACCCAGACTAAGGGTAAAACGTGGGGAATTTTTTGACTGATCCGATTGCGAGTAATAATTGCGGTAATTGTCAGAATTATTGCTAGAATCCCCACTACTGCCAAAATATTATTAACAGCAAAAATGAAGTCAAAAATATATCCTAATACCAGCAGTTGGAGGATAGTCCTACCAGTAGCTACGCTTAAATTTAATTCTAGTCCTAATTGCTCCCAAGCCGATAAACCAATGGCAATAGCCATTAAGCCAATAGCGAAAGCCAAATCTACCATATCCAATTTGATTAGCTCTGGCATAGTTTGTCTACCTCTTAACGATTAAAAACTTTACGTATTACAGGGAATAGGGAACAGGGAAATATTTTTAATTCTTCCTTCTTTATCCTGACAACTGACAACTGACAACTGACAACTGACAAATAAAATAAAAACTCATGGTTAAAAGTGTAAATTCGATTCCAGCCTTTGATATTAAAGAACAATATGCCACCATTCAGGCTGAGGTAAGTACCGCTGTTTTAGATGTTCTGGCTTCTGGGCGTTATATTGGTGGTCCAGCAGTTACAGATTTTGAACAACAGTTTGCAGCTTATCATGGCGTAAGTGAATGTGTAGCTTGTAACTCAGGCACTGATGCCCTATTTTTAGCATTACGCGCTTTAGGAATTGGTGCAGGTGATGAGGTTATTACCACACCATTTACTTTTTTTGCGACGACAGAAGTTATTAGTGCTGTCGGGGCAATTCCAGTATTTGTAGATATTGATGCCACTACATTTAATTTAGATGTAGAAAAAGTAGCAGCAGCAATTACATCAAAAACTAAAGCGATTATGCCAGTACATCTGTTTGGCATCCCTGTGGAGATGACAGGATTAATGGAAATTGCCAGATCTCATAATTTAGCAGTAATTGAAGATTGCGCTCAAGCTACTGGTGCCAGTTGGGAGGATAAAAAAGTTGGTAGTATTGGGCATATTGGTTGCTTTAGTTTCTACCCTACCAAAAATCTCGGTGGTTGTGGTGATGGTGGAGCAATGACCACAAATGATCCAGAGATCGCTACTCAATTACGAGTTTTACGGGAACATGGGAGTAAAGTAAGATATATTCATGAAGAAATTGGTATCAATAGTCGGTTAGATGCCATTCAAGCGGTAATTTTACAAATTAAACTGCGCTATCTCGATTTTTGGAACAACAGACGCAAGCAAATCGCTGATTATTATTACCAACATCTCAGTTCACTTTCTGGTATTGTTGCTCCTCAAGAATTTCCCGGAGGAATTGGTGTCTGGAATCAATATACTATTCGGGTGTCTGGAGAAAGACGTAATGGTGCAAGTGGTAAATATCGAGATTGGGTAAAAAATCAAATGCAGGAACAGGGTGTTAATTCCATGATTTACTATCCCTTACCTTTACATTTGCAGCCAGTGTATAAAAATTCAGGTTATCAATCAGGAGAATTCCCAGTAGCAGAGCAAGCTTGTCATGAAGTTTTATCTTTACCCATGTTCCCTGAATTAGAGCAAGAACAACAAGATAAAGTCATTGATGCCTTAAAAAATTGTTTGTCTTAAAACCTTGGCGGTTGGAAACCGCGTCTACACAGGCAAAACCCACCTGCGTGGGTTTCAAAGTCTTAGTTATTCATTAGTCTGCGGAGGCAGACTTTGTTTGTGTAGCCGCGATTTCTAATCGCCGGAGTTAATCTACTTACTATATACCACAGTATTCGCAGTAGCTAAAGCTTCCACTAAACTACGCACAGCAGCAATCATGGCGATTTCACTATTGAGTTGGTTAATAGCTGAACCGACACCAATACCAGCCGCACCAGATGCGATCGCCATTGGTGCAGTCACATTAGACATACCAGAAGCACACAGTACAGGCACAGAGACCGCACGGGCAATTTCATAAGCTGCGGCTAAAGTTGGAGCAGCTTTTTCAATTAAACCCAAAGTACCGGGGTGAATAGGATTACTGCTAGTACCACCTTCAGTTTGAATAATATCAGCGCCAGCTTTCACCAAATCTTCAGCCAGTTGTACCTGTTGGTCTAAGGTAAGAATATGGGGAACAGTCACAGACAGGGTAATTTCTGGCAACAAAGCGCGGGTTTGGCGAGTTAGTTCCAAAACTTCCGCCGCTTCAAATCTGCGTCCTTGGGCATAAAAAGAATCGAAATTACCAATTTCAATTAAATCAGCACCAGCAGCCACAGCAGTTACAAACTTTTCTGGTTCAACCGCAGATACACAAATAGGTAAATTGGTCAAGCTTTTCGCCAATTTCACCAAATCCACATCAGCAGCAATATCCACAAAAGTAGCACCACCTAAATCAGCCGCTTTGACAATCGCAGCCACATTAGCAGCATTAAAGTTATTCAAACCGCTAATTACCTTAAGCACAGGATGAGCGAATGCACGTTTGAGGTTAGGAGACATAGTCATAATTTTTCTTTTGCAGCTTCTTTCAGTAGAAATATTTTTACACTAAATATAGCAATATTTGATTTTGAAAAAAAACTCAGTCCGCTTCACTCAACTAATCTCCTCAATTTGCTTGCTGGTGAATCTGCATAAATCTCAGTAATACGAAGATATTAGGCATAATTTTACATAGAGATATGGCTGATAGATCTATAGATAGTAGGGTTTTTACTGAAAAGCCATCTTCAAAAAAACGGTAATTATGACAATAGTTTTATGGGTGGGAAACCTATATGTTTGAGTTATAGACCGAATTTATAAAAAAGCAGGCCAGTTTTTATGGCACAACTAACTATCTTTATAAAGATTTAAACGGGAATAATGCCCCTGATAGTAATGAAAAAATCCTGGAATTAGCCACTAATTTAACTGGAAGTAGTGGGTTTGTGAATTTACCCATCACACCCACAATGGTAAGCGGAACTTTCTTTATAGCTGCTTTGTATCGGGGAAATGGTTCTAGCAGTACCTGGATATCGAGAGATACTGATAATCCGGCGGGGAAATCTTGGTTGGCTTACAATCAAAGAAGTCAGCAATTTTGAGTATAGGTAACGAAATATAAATTTAACCAATACGTAATGAATAGGTTATTTACAGGTTTTTAGCAACTTGCTGTTTCCGTGTGTTTACGCAACTTTCCTGCTCAATACTAGATTTTTTTGCTAAAAGACGGAAAATTTTCAGTAATTATACGTATATTTAGGAAATTAAAGTTTCTGAAGCGATGCAACCTCAACAACAACTATTATCTTATCTCTTAGGATTTACTACCTTATCACTGGGAGTAATAGTAGATATAAGTCAAAGCGTTATTGCAAAAATCATTCCTAATAGTACATTAAGTTCGGAAAGTGATACTATCAATCATATCGCACTTGAAGACATCATTAATGGTCGTGCTGCTAGAAGTAGTAATTTACTTTCTGTCCAATCAGGGGCATTATCTTCTTCTGCTCATCATGGTGAAAACTTCGTGACAATAACATTGATGATGATGCAACTATTTGGGTTCTTTCCTAAAAAAAATACTAGAGGTGTTGTAATGTTTAGCAATCTTATCAATTCTCAAAAATCAATCCAAAAAATTGTGGATAAATCACTACGTCTAGTTTTTGATTTACTAGATCAATTTAGTGATGATCCTCTGTTTAACAATAAAATAGCGATCGCCTTTGGTGATGGTGCTAATGTCAGTGCTTTCAAAACTGCCTGGTCTAAACGTAATTTTTCTGAATTTCCTCCCATTGAAATTCGTCGTGCATCTGAAATTAATGGTGCAAATGGGGCTTTTGCGATCGCTACAGATAAGATTTATCTATCACAAGAGTTTATTACGGCAAATGCTAATAATTTAAGTGCGATCGCCTCGGTATTGCTGTGCTGATATTGTCGGTTTCAGCACAGATGCTGTCTATACTGCTCTTGGTCAAACTAATGGTACTTTTGGGGCAACAATGGCAGCTACCTATGAGTTTTTACCAACTCAAGGATGGAATAACTTTGATCAATATCCACATTTAATTAATTTGATTATTTTCGGAGATTTTATAGATGATAATTAATAAACCTGAACAATTGTGTAAGAGATTTATAAATACCAAATTAAATAACATTAATAAATTAAGATTAACTTATTTATTCACTGGACTTTTAACAAGCAGCTTGACCTGGTTTAGTTTGACTTTCTTCAACTCAGCACAAGCACAAATAACTCCAGATAATACTCTAGGCACAGAAAGTTCCGTCATTACTCCTAATCAGATAATTAAAGGCATTTCCAGTGACCAAATTAACGGGGGAGCAACTCGCGGAGTCAATCTCTTCCACAGTTTTACACAATTCAATATTGGAGCAGGACAAGCAGCATATTTTACCAATCCTACAGGAATACAAAATATCTTAACCAGAGTCACAGGAAGTAACGCTTCTAATATTTTCGGAACTCTCGGTGTCTTAGGTAATGCTAACCTCTTCCTGATGAATCCCAATGGCATTATCTTTGGACAAAATGCCCATTTAGATTTAGGTGGTTCATTTTTGGCAACAACCGCCCATAACATCCTATTTGAAAATGGCTTAAAATTCAGCACCACAAACCCCCAAGCACCACCATTATTAACCATCACTGCACCCATAGGTTTAGGATTGGGAAACAATCCCGCAAACATAGCTAACAATTCTTTTAATCTTCAAGTCAATCCTGGCAATACCCTAGCATTAGTAGGAGGTAACATTACCCTAGATGGTGGTACTCTACAAACATCTGGAGGTAGGATTGAATTAGGTGGACTAACAGGTGAAGGTATAGTAAATCTCAATATCCAAACCTCAGAAGGACTACAAAAGCTCACATCTCTAACTTTTCCTGATCATGTTGAACGAGCCGACGTATATTTAAGCAATCAATCAGTCGTTAATGTACTTGGTGAAAATAACGGCAGTATCGCTATCAATGCCCGTAATGTCAACATTGTAGGTGGAAGTAAGCTACAAGCTGGAATAGCCACAGGACAGGGAACACCCGAAAACCAAGCCGGAGATATTAAAATAAATGCTACTGATAAGGTAGTTGTTGATGGCATCTCAGGTAAAGGGAACCCCAGTGGAGCATTTAACCTAGTAGAAGCAGAAGCAATAGGCAATTCTGGAGATATTAAGATTAATGCTAAAACCCTTGAAGTAACTAATGGTGGACAACTGAACACCAGTACCTATGGTACAGGTAATGCTGGGAAAATTTCCATTATAACTACTGATAAAGTAGTTTTTGATGGTCAATCTCTTTGGGGATGTGATAATGGTTGCATCAGTTCTGCATTCAGCATGGTAGGAAAAAAT
Source organism: Dolichospermum sp. DET69 (assembly GCA_017355425.1). NCBI lineage: Bacteria > Bacillati > Cyanobacteriota > Cyanophyceae > Nostocales > Aphanizomenonaceae > Dolichospermum > Dolichospermum sp. DET69. The sequence goes on along the minus strand of CP070233.1, from coordinate 3,468,945 downwards.
GCTGTAGGTAATTCTGGAGGCATTGAGATTAAAGCAGGTAGCGTAGATATTACAAATGGTGGACAACTGAGTGCCAATACCCTAGCTAGAGGGAATGCCGGCAAAATCCAAATCACTGCCAATGATAAGGTACAGTTCAATGGAATGTCTGCTTATGGATTTCTTAGTTCTGCATTTAGTCAAGTTCAAAATGGAGCAGAAGGCAATTCTGGAGGTATTGAAATTAAAGCAGGTAGTGTAGAAGTAACAAATGGTGGACAATTAAGTGCTACTACTCTAGCTAAAGGAGATGCGGGTAAAATCCAAATTACTGCCAATGATAAAGTATTATTTGATGGACAATCTCTCTATGGAAATATCAGTGCAGTTTTTAGCCAAGTACAAAAGGGAGCAATAGGTAATTCTGGTGGTATTGAAATTAAAGCAGGTAGTGTAGAAGTAACAAATGGTGGACAATTAAGTGCGGCTACTCTAGCTCAAGGAAATGCAGGTAAAATCCAAATTACTGTCCGTGATCAAGTATTGATTGATGGTGAATCTCCCTCTGCTTCCCTCAGTTTTTTAACTAGCCAAGTGTTAGATGGAGCAGTAGGAAACTCTGGAGGAATTGAGATTAATGCAGAAAACGTAAAAGTAAGCAATGGCGCACAATTGACTGCCAATACATTAGGAACAGGAAATGCAGGTAAAATTAAAATTACTGCTCGTGATCAAATCCTGTTTGATGGTGAATCTAAATATGCTTTTCTTAGTTCAGCCTTTAGTCAAGTAGAAAAGGGCGCAGTAGGTAATTCAGGGGGATTTGAGCTTAGTGGTGCAAATGTGGCATTAACAAATGGCGCACAAATAAGTGCTACTACCTTGGGAAAAGGAGATGCAGGTAAAATTAAAATTACTGCTACTAATAAAGTCGTTTTTGATGGGAAATCTAAATTATTTGGTTCTCGAAGTTCAGCCTTCAGTCAAGTTTTTGGCGGTGCTGAAGGTAATTCTGGAGGCATAGAAATTAATGCTGGTATCTTTGAGCTAACTAATAGTGGTCTTCTCGATGCTAGTACCTTTGGAAAAGGAGATGCAGGTAAAATTAAAATTACTGCTCGTGATCAAATCCTGTTTGATGGTGAATCTAAAGATGCTTTTCTTAGTTCAGCCTTTAGTCAAGTAGAAAAGGGCGCAGTAGGTAATTCAGGGGGATTTGAGCTTAGTGGTGCAAATGTGGCATTAACAAATGGCGCACAAATAAGTGCTACTACCTTGGGAAAAGGAGATGCAGGTAAAATTAAAATTACTGCTACTAATAAAGTCGTTTTTGATGGGAAATCTGAATTATTTGGTTCTCGAAGTTCAGCCTTCAGTCAAGTTTTTGGCGGTTCTGAAGGTAATTCTGGAGGCATAGAAATTAATGCTGGTATCTTTGAGCTAACTAATAGTGGTCTTCTCGATGCTAGTACCTTGGGAACAGGTAATGCAGGGGCGATCACAATTACTGCTAATGATAGAGCAACACTAGATAATAACACTTATGCAGCCAGTCAAGTAACATCATCAGCCAAAGGAAATGCCGGAGGTATTTCTGTTACTACCAAATCTCTGGAAATCCTTAATAACTCTTACCTTTCTGCTACTACCTTTGGTGAAGGTGATGCAGGTAATATTATTATCAATGCGCCCCAGTTAGTCAATCTTGCTAACAATAGCAGCCTCACTGTAGAAACTAGTAGTTCAGGCAAATCTGGAGATATTACGATTACTACAGATAATCTTAAATTGATAGAAGCATCCCTAATTTCTGCTACCGCTGCAAATACAGCTACTGGTGAACAAGGTGGAAATATTATAGTTAATACTTCTCACCTCAACCTTGCCAATACCAGCAGTATTCTGGCAAAAACCCAAGGTATAGTTGCTGCGGGAACTATTACCCTACAACCTGATATCAATAAATCCATCTTAAACATAACCTTAGCTGATAATTCTATTATTTCTGCATCCACTTCTGACACAGGTAAAGGTGGAGAATTGCAAATTACCGCGCCAGAGGCGATTAATATTAATGGACTAGGAAAATTAACAGTTGAAACTGAAAATAAAGGTGATGCAGGAAATATTAATATTAATACCCATAACTTTAACATTCAAAATACAGAAATTTCTGCCTCTACTACAGGAAGAGGTAAAGCAGGTGGAGTTACTCTAAATGCTGATTTTATTAATATTATCAATGGATCAAAAATATTCGCTTTTACTTCTAGTGAAGGTAATAGTGGAAATATTATTATTAACTCAGATAAAGCTGTTAATCTCGGCATTGGTGTTCAAAATTCTTCTCCTATCTTATCTGTTGAAAGCAGTGGTGCGGGGAAAGCTGGAGATATCTTCATCAATACTCCTATCTTAACCCTATCTGATACCGCCCGTATCACCGCCACAGTCACTAAAACCGCCACCAATACAGAAGGTGGTGGTAGCATCACCTTAAATGCCTCAAAAATGAACTTAGCAGGTGTTGTGGGCATTTTTGCTGAAACCCAAGGACAAGCACCCGCAGGTACATTACAACTCAATCCTTACCAAAACCAATCTGATTTAGATATTACCCTCTTCCCCAACTCTACCATTTCCGCTTCCACTACCGCCAGTGGTAAAGGTGGTGACTTAATTATCAAATCACCTGAAAATATTAACATCACAGGACAGGGAAAATTAGCCGTTGAAAGTGGAGGAACAGGTAATGCTGGCAATATTGAAATTATTACTAAAAATCTTAATATTACCGATGGTGTGAAAATCTCAGCTTCTACTATTAACAGTGGTCAAGGTGGTAGTATTAACCTGAAAGCAAATACCTTTACAGCTACCAAAGGCGCACAATTTTTAAGTACCACTGCTGGAAATGCCCAAGCTGGTAATATTAACCTAGAAGTGAAAGATCATATCACTTTGGATGGCACAAATACTGGACTATTTGCTAATACTGAGAAAGGGTCAACAGGTAAGAGTGGAAATATTAATATTGACCCTGAAATATTCATTATTAGAAACGGTGCAGGCATAGGAGTAAATAGTCTAGGAAGCAGACAAGGTGGGGATATTTCTATAGAAGCTGGTACTCTGATTTTAGATAATAATGCTTTTATTAATGCTGCTACTGCTAGTAGTCAAGGGGGAGAAATTACTCTACAAATAAAAGATTTATTATTCATGCGTCATAATAGCAATATTACCGCCACAGCAGGAACAGATAAAGCCGGGGGAAATGGCGGAAATATTAATATTAATGCCCCATTTATTGTAGCTGTATCTAATGAAAATAATAATATTACCGCTAATGCTTATCAAGGTAATGGTGGCAATATTAATATCAACACTAATCAAATCTTTGGTTTACAATATCGTCCCCAGGAAACTTTATTAAGTGATATTACCGCATCTTCTGAATTTGGTGTGAGTGGCAATGTCGAAATTACCACTCCAGGAGTAGATCCTACTTCTGGTTTAACTAATTTATCAACAAGTTTAGTAGATATAGAAAGTCTCAAGAAAGATGTTTGTGCGATAAAAGATGATAGAATAGCTGGTGGTAGTTCTTTTATCATTGCTGGTAAAGGTGGTTTACCTGCGGATACCCATGAGTTAATTAGCAATTCTCCCGCTTTTGTGGAGTGGGAAAATAATTCAGATGTAATTACACAAGCAAATTTATCTCCAGTTAAAGTAATTCAAAAAAATATTAATTATCATCAACAAATTCAACAAGCACAAGGTTGGATTATTACTTCAGATGGTAAAATTCTTCTCACTGCTGATACTCAAAAAATAACTCTACAAACTGACAAAAATAATCTGCCTAATTGTAAATAATAATAATTGTTAACTGTCCGCAAGGACGGACTAGACTTTTTTTGCTAAAAGATGTACAATACACAGTAAGTTTACTTATATGTGCATCAGGTGAAAGTATCTAAACCAGTAAAATCTAAACAACGCCTATTATCTTATCTCTTAGGATGTACTACTTTGTTCATGGGATTAGTAATAAATATAAGTAAAAATGCTATTGCACAGATCACTCCTGATAATACATTAGGTGCAGAAAGTTCTACTATCAATCATGGCGCACTTAAAGACATCATTAATGGTGGTGCAACTAGAGGTACAAATTTATTTCACAGTTTTCAAGAATTTAATGTTGATGCTGGGAAAAGTGTTTATTTTGCTAATCCTACAGGAATTGAAAATATATTAACTCGTGTGACTGGGGGAAATGTTTCTAACATTTTGGGGACATTAGGAGTAGAAGGAACAGCAAATTTATTTTTAATTAATCCTAATGGGATATTTTTTGGCAATGGTGCGAGTTTAGATATTCGTGGTTCATTTACAGCCACAACAGCCGATAGTATTAAATTAGGTGAAAATGGTTTATTTAGTGCTACTAATCCTCAAAATAGTAATTTACTTTCTGTCCAACCAGGGGCATTATTTACTAATGCTTTGAGAAATCAACCAGGATTAATTAAGAATGAAGGTAATTTAATAATAGGTAAAGATTTAACATTTAATGCTTTTGGAGATATTACTACATCCAGCATTACAGCTTCTAAAATTACCTTGAATAGTATGAATGGAGGAATTAATACAACAAATGGCATACTTAATACTTCCTCTTCTACAGGATCAGCAGGAGATATATCACTAGATACAGCAACAGATATTAGAGTTGGAGAAATTACTTCTAAAAGCGTAAATAGCAGTGGGGGAAATATTAAACTAATTAGCGGTAATTCTATTTCAATAGAAGGATTAGTTAACAGTGGTACTAATCTCTGTAGTCAAGTAAACTTTTGTAATGGTAACTCCTCAACAGGAGGTGATATCTACCTAAAATCTCCATTAATTAACGCAAATAATCATGGTATAATATTAGTGAATATAGATGGTTTAGGAGAAGGTGGAAATTTAATAATTGAAACAGATGTTCTGAATATATATGGTGCTAACGCTCGTTTCGGAGCGCGACCTTATGGTCTTGGTAGTGGCGGTGATTTAATTGTTAATGCGAAAGAAGTTAATCTAACCAATGGTGGTGTATTAGAATCTTCTACAGACGGGTTGGGAGATGCTGGGAATATCTACTTGACAACAAATAAACTTCTAATTCAAGATGATAGGGATAATCCTATATTTCAAACAGGAATTACTTCTTCATCTCATGCTGATATCCGATATATTATCAAATCTAAAGTTAGTAACTTTCAACTAACTAATGATGATTTTAAGCGAGGTAAAGGAGGCAATATCATTATTAATGCCTCAGAATCTATTGAAATTATTGGTAATAACCCAAGAGCAACTTATTTTCAAGGACTGGAAACATTGCAATCATTTTTTGATATTTTTGCTGGAATAACCACAGGTACCCAGGCAACTGGGCAAGCAGGAACATTAACAATCAATACCAAACTATTAACAACACGGGATGGAGCAGGAGTTGCTACTAGTTCTCTCGCACCTAAATTTCTTCCTGATTTTTACCCTACCTTAATTCCTTTAGAAGTCAATAATCAATTTAATCAATTAGATGCTTCCACCAAATTTTTTCTCAATTCACAAGGAATTACTCCTACTAGCATTATCAGCAATATCTATGCTCAATTTTCTAAATTTTCCGATGCAGGTAATTCTGGTAATTTAGAAATAAATGCTGATCAAATTAAATTAATAGGTGCCGGTGGTTTAGGTACTCTCACTCTCAGTTCAGGTAATGCAGGTAATCTCACCACTAAAGCAAAGCAGATTTCCCTCCAAGACGGATCAATTATAGCTGTCAATACCCTGGGAACTGGTAATGCAGGCAGTTTAAATATCACCACAAATCAACTTAGTATTAAGAATGGATCAAAGATACTTGCGGGAACTATTGATAAAGGCGTTGGCGGAAATATTAAGATCGAGGCTATAGATTCAATAGATGTAATTGGCACATCATTTGACGGAAAGAGTTCAAGTAGTATCTTTGCTTTAGCAGAAAATAATTCCATAGGAAATGCAGGTAATATAACTCTTGATACTCCTAATTTAACTATTAGAGACGGTGCAAGAATAGAAGCTCAAACTAAGGGAACAGGTACAGCAGGAAACATTTTTATTAATAATGCCAATTTCATTGATATTTCTGGAGTGAATACATTTGGAATTAATAGTGGTTTACTTTCTTCCAGTGAAAGTTTTAATAGTGGCAATGGTGGAACTATTATGATTAATCAAGGTAATCCTCAAGGTGTTTTACATCTGTCAGATGGAGGATTTTTAAGTGTGTTAACACGCAGTAGTAACAATGGTGGTGAAATTGGGATTAATGTTAATAATCTAAATATAGAAACCGGAGGACAAATCATCAGCACTGCTGCCAAAGGTAGTAATGGCAAAGCAGGAAATATGACTGTGAAAGCAAGAGATAATATCACCTTAGACGGCACAAATACCGGACTATTTGCCAATACTCAAATAGGTTCAACAGGTGATAGTGGGAGTATTGATATTGACCCCGAAATATTAATCATTAAAAACGGTGCGGGGATAGGAGTAAATAGTCAAGGAAGCGGTAAAGGTGGGAATATTTCTATAGAAGCTGGTACTCTGACTTTAGATAATCAAGCCTTTATTAATGCTGCTACTGCTAGGAGTCAAGGAGGAGAAATTACTCTACAAATAAAAGATTTATTGTTAATGCGTCATAATAGCAATATTACAGCTACCGCCGGCACAGATCAAGCTGGAGGAAATGGCGGGAATATTAAAATTAATGCCCCATTTATTGTAGCTGTACCATCTGAAAATAATGATATTATAGCCAATGCTTATCTAGGTAAGGGAGGCAATATTAATATTACAACTAATCAACTATTTGGTTTACAATATCGTCCCCAGGAAACTTTATTAAGTGATATTACCGCATCTTCTGAATTTGGTGTGAGTGGCAATGTCGAAATTACCACTCCAGGAGTAGATCCTACTTCTGGTTTAACTAATTTATCAACAAGTTTAGTAGATATAGAAAGTCTCAAGAAAGATGTTTGTGCGATAAAAGATGATAAAATAGCTGGTGGTAGTTCTTTTATCATTGCTGGTAAAGGTGGTTTACCTGCGGATACCCATGAGTTAATTAGCAATTCTCCCGCTTTTGTGGAGTGGGAAAATAATTCAGATGTAATTACACAAGCAAATTTATCTCCAGTTAAAGTAATTCAAAAAAATATTAATTATCATCAACAAATTCAACAAGCACAAGGTTGGATTATTACTGCAGATGGTAAAATTCTTCTCACTGCTGATACTCAAAAAATAACTCTACAAACTGACAAAAATAATCTGCCTAATTGTAAATAATAATTGTTAACTGTCCGCAAGGACGGACTAGACTTTTTTTGCTAAAAGATGTACAATACACAGTAAGTTTACTTATATGTGCATCAGGTGAAAGTATCTAAACCAGTAAAATCTAAACAACGCCTATTATCTTATCTCTTAGGATGTACTACTTTGTTCATGGGATTAGTAATAAATATAAGTAAAAATGCTATTGCACAGATCACTCCTGATAATACATTAGGTGCAGAAAGTTCTACTATCAATCATGGCGCACTTAAAGACATCATTAATGGTGGTGCAACTAGAGGTACAAATTTATTTCACAGTTTTCAAGAATTTAATGTTGATGCTGGGAAAAGTGTTTATTTTGCTAATCCTACAGGAATTGAAAATATATTAACTCGTGTGACTGGGGGAAATGTTTCTAACATTTTGGGGACATTAGGAGTAGAAGGAACAGCAAATTTATTTTTAATTAATCCTAATGGGATATTTTTTGGCAATGGTGCGAGTTTAGATATTCGTGGTTCATTTACAGCCACAACAGCCGATAGTATTAAATTAGGTGAAAATGGTTTATTTAGTGCCACAGCACCAGCTACAAGTCATTTATTGAATATACAACCGGAGGCGTTATTTAGAAATGCTTTGAGAAATCAGCAAGCTGAAATTAAGAGTGAAGGTAATTTAACAGTTGGTCAAAATTTAACATTTAATGCAGATAATCTTAATTTATCTGGTCAGATACAAGCAGGAGGAAATTTAAACCTCAAAGCTAATCATACAATTTCAATTGATGGAGGTAATATCAACACTGATAACTATGGAACAGGTCAGGGAGGAGATATTAATATCACGACTGGATCTTTATATCTCACCAATGCTTCTATACTTTCTGCTAGTACCTACGGTCAAGGGGATGCAGGTACTATGAAGATTACCGCTACTGATTCTGTCAAGTTTGATGGTCGAAGTTATGCTGAAAGTCAAGTGCAAAAAGGAGCAGTAGGAAAAGCAGGAGGTGTGGATATTTCCACCAAATCCATAGAACTGCTGGGTGGTTCTTTTCTTCCTGCTAGTACCTTCGGTCAAGGGGATGCAGGGACTGTGAAGATTACCGCTACTGATTCTGTCAAGTTTGATGGTCGAAGTTATGCTGAAAGTCGAGTGGGAACAGGAGCAGTAGGAAAAGCAGGAGGTGTGGATATTTCCACCAAATCCCTAGAACTGCTGGGTGGTTCTGATATTGATGCTAGTACCTTTGGTCAAGGGGATGCAGGGACTGTGAAGATTACTGCTACTGATGCTGTCAAGTTTGATGGTGGAAGTAGTGCTGGTAGTCAAGTGAGAGCAGGAGCAGTAGGAAAAGCAGGAGGTGTGGATATTTCCACCAAATCCCTAGAACTGCTGGGTGGTTCTCTTCTTACTGCTAGTACCTTCGGTCAAGGGGATGCAGGGACTGTGAAGATTACTGCTACTGATTCTGTCAAGTTTGATGGTCGAAGTTATGCTACTAGTCAAGTGGGAACAGGAGCAGTAGGAAAAGCAGGAGGTGTGGATATTTCCACCAAATCCCTAGAACTGCTGGGTGGTTCTTTTCTTGCTGCTAGTACCTTCGGTCAAGGGGATGCAGGGACTGTGAAGATTACTGCTACTGATGCTGTCAAGTTTGATGGTCGAAGTAGTGCTGGTAGTCAAGTGAGAGCAGGAGCAGTAGGAAAAGCAGGAGGTGTGGATATTTCCACCAAATCCCTAGAACTGCTGGGTGGTTCTTTTCTTACTGCTAGTACCTTTGGTCAAGGGGATGCAGGGACTGTGAAGATTACCGCTACTGATTCTGTCAAGTTTGATGGTAATAGTTCTGCTGGTAGTCAAGTGCAAACAGGAGCAGTAGGAAAAGCAGGAGGTGTGGATATTTCCACCAAATCCCTAGAACTGCTGGGTGGTTCTCTTCTTACTGCTAGTACCTTCGGTCAAGGGGATGCAGGGACTGTGAAGATTACTGCTACTGATTCTGTCAAGTTTGATGATAGAAGTTATGCTGAAAGTCGAGTGGAAGAAGGAGCAGTCGGAAACGCTGGAGGTGTGGGTATTTCCACCAAAACCCTAGAACTGCTGGGTGGTTCTTTTCTTGATGCTAGTACCTTAGGTCAAGGGGATGCAGGGACTGTGAAGATTACTGCTACTGATTCTGTCAAGTTTGATGATGGAAGTTATGCTGAAAGTCGAGTGGAAGAAGGAGCAGTCGGAAACGCTGGAGGTGTGGGTATTTCCACCAAATCCCTAGAACTGCTGGGTGGTTCTGATATTGATGCTAGTACCTTTGGTCAAGGGGATGCAGGGACTGTGAAGATTACTGCTACTGATTCTGTCAAGTTTGATGATGGAAGTTATGCTGAAAGTCGAGTGGAAGAAGGAGCAGTCGGAAACGCTGGAGGTGTGGGTATTTCCACCAAATCCCTAGAACTGCTGGGTGGTTCTGATATTGATGCTAGTACCTTTGGTCAAGGGGATGCAGGGACTGTGAAGATTACCGCTACTGATTCTGTCAAGTTTGATGGTGGAAGTTATGCTGAAAGTCAAGTGGGAACAGGAGCAGTAGGAAAAGCAGGAGGTGTGGATATTTCCACCAAATCCCTAGAACTGCTGGGTGGTTCTCTTCTTACTGCTAGTACCTTCGGTCAAGGGGATGCAGGGACTGTGAAGATTACTGCTACTGATTCTGTCAAGTTTGATGGTCGAAGTAGTGCTGGTAGTCAAGTGGGAACAGGAGCAGTAGGAAAAGCAGGAGGTGTGGATATTTCCACCAAATCCCTAGAACTGCTGGGTGGTTCTCTTCTTACTGCTAGTACCTTCGGTCAAGGGGATGCAGGGACTGTGAAGATTACTGCTACTGATTCTGTCAAGTTTGATGGTCGAAGTTATGCTACTAGTCAAGTGGGAACAGGAGCAGTAGGAAAAGCAGGAGGTGTGGATATTTCCACCAAAACCCTAGAACTGCTGGGTGGTTCTTTTCTTGCTGCTAGTACCTTCGGTCAAGGGGATGCAGGGACTGTGAAGATTACTGCTACTGATGCTGTCAAGTTTGATGGTGGAAGTAGTGCTGGTAGTCAAGTGAGAGCAGGAGCAGTAGGAAAAGCAGGAGGTGTGGATATTTCCACCAAATCCCTAGAACTGCTGGGTGGTTCTTTTCTTACTGCTAGTACCTTTGGTCAAGGGGATGCAGGGACTGTGAAGATTACTGCTACTGATTCTGTCAAGTTTGATGGTAATAGTTCTGCTGGTAGTCAAGTGGCAGCAGGAGCAGTAGGAAAAGCAGGAGGTGTGGGTATTTCCACCAAATCCCTAGAACTGCTGGGTGGTTCTTTTCTTGATGCTAGTACCTTTGGTCAAGGGGATGCAGGGACTGTGAAGATTACCGCTACTGATGCTGTCAAGTTTGATGGTAATAGTTCTGCTGGTAGTCAAGTGCAAACAGGAGCAGTAGGAAAAGCAGGAGGTGTGGATATTTCCACCAAATCCCTAGAACTGCTGGGTGGTTCTGAGTTGAGAGCTAATACCTTCGGTCAAGGGGATGCAGGGACTGTGAAGATTACCGCCAATACCCTTAATATTACTAATAATTCTACCATTAAAACTAATACCTCTAGTAGTGGCAATGCCGGAGATATTTTAGTCAACACCTCAACCTTAAATCTTACTAATGGGGGCAACATTTTTGCGTTTACTAATGGAAGTGGAAATGGCGGTACAGTAACAATTAATGCTCTTAATTCTGTCAATATTGGAGAGGGTGTCCAGAATTTTGCTCCCATTATTTCAGTAGAAACCAATAATACTGGAAAAGCCGGAGATATTATTATTAATAGTCCCAATTTCACCCTATCAGAAACCGCTAGAATTACCGCCACAACCACAGAAACAGCTACTAATCAAGATTATGGTGGTAGCATTACCTTAAACGCCTCTAAAATCAACCTAGCCGGGGTTGTGGGAGTTTTCGCCGAAACCCAAGGACAAGCGCCCGCAGGTACTTTAAAACTCAATCCTTATCAAAATCAGCCTGATTTAGATATTACCATGTTCCCCAATTCCATCCTTTCCGCTTCCACATCTGCCAGTGGTAAAGGAGGTGATTTACAAATTACCGCACCAGAAAATATTAACATTTCAGGACAGGGAAAATTAGCTGTTGAAAGTAAAGGAAGTGGTGATGCGGGTAACATTTTAATTACCTCCCAAAACTTAAATTTGAGTGATGGTGTAAAAATATCAGCGTCTACTTCTGGTAGTGGTAAAGGTGGTAATATCATTGTGAAGGTAAAAGATAAAATTACTTTAGACGGCACAAATACCGGATTATTTGCTAGTACCGAAAAAGGTTCTACAGGTGATAGTGGTAGTATTGATATAGATCCCCAACTATTTATTATTAAAAACGGTGCAGGGATAGGAGTAAATAGTCAAGGAAGCGGTAAAGGTGGAGATATTTCTGTTCAAGCAGGTACTTTAACGTTAGATAATAAAGCTTTTATTAATGCTGCAACTGCAAGTAGTCAGGGAGGAGGAATTACTCTACAAATAAAAGATTTATTATTCATGCGTCATCATAGCAATATTACAGCTACAGCCGGCACAGATCAATCTGGAGGAAATGGCGGAAACATTAATATTAATTCCCCATTTATTGTAGCTGTACCCTATGAAAATAATGATATTACGGCTAATGCTTATCTAGGTAAGGGAGGAAATATTAATATTACAACTAATCAACTATTTGGTTTACAATATCGTCCCCAAGAAACTGCATTAAGTGATATTACCGCATCTTCTGAATTTGGTGTGAGTGGTAATGTGGAAATTACCACTCCTGGAGTAGATCCTACCTCTGGTTTAACTAATTTACCAACAAGTTTAGTAGATGCCGAAAGTTTAAATAAAGATGTTTGTGCTATCAAAGATGATAAAATTGCTGGGGGCAGTTCTTTCATCATTACTGGTAAGGGAGGTTTACCTGCTGATACCCATGAGTTAATTAGCAATTCTCCGGCTTTTGTCGAATGGGAAAACATTTCACCAAACCTTACACAAGTTTCTACTTCTCCAGTTAAAGTTACTCAAAAAAATATAAATCATCATCCACAAATCCAACAAGCACAAGGTTGGATGGTTACTCCAGATGGTAAAGTAGTTCTCACTGCTGATCCTGAAAAAGTGACTTTACAAGCTGATAAAAACAATCTACCTGATTGTAAATAATCAAGATTATCTCACACAAAGGCGCAAAGGAAGAAAGATATAATGATGTTCAATCGCAATTTCTTGGTTTTAAGTTTATTATCATTAAGCTGTGTTTTCAGTTCTTCTTCTGTTTTAGCAAATGTTAGTAATATTTCCATAATTTCTGAAAATTCTCTATCTTGGGAAAATCAAGCTCAAAAATTATACGAAAATGGAGAATTCCCACCAGCTATTACTATTTTAAAAGATGCTATTAATAACTATCAAAAACAAGATAATTTGACTGGACAAATCATAGCTTGGCGAAATTTAGGTTTAGTTTATCAAAGAATGGGGAATCCTCAAGAAGCTAAACAAGCTGTAGCAGAAAGTATCAAATATTTACCTAAAATAGCAGATAATAAAAAGCGTCAAGAACTATTTGCGAAAACCTTAGAAGTGCAAGGACAAATTCAATTATCTATTGGTGATTCTCAAGCTTCTTTAGATACTTGGAAACAGGTAATTAATATTTATGAAAAATCAGGAGATAGCATTGGATTAATTAGAACTAAAATTAATGAAGCTCAATCATTACAAGGTTTGGGTTTATATAATCAAGCTATTAAAAATCTAACCGCAACTCAAATAACCTTAGATAAGCAACCGGATACTTTACTCAAAGCTAAAGCACTCTTAACTTTAGGTGATATTTTAAGAGGAGTGAGAAAATTAGATGAATCTATAACTGTCTTAAATCAAGGGTTAACTATTGCCGAAAAGTTATCATCTGATGCTACTGTTACTGAAATTTTAATCAGTTTAGGTAAAACTCAGCGGTTACAATTAAAGTTTGAGCAATCCTTGAATTATTATCAACAAGCTATTGAAAAATCACCCTCTTCTGATTTACTTATTCAAGCCTATTTGAATCAAATTGATTTGTTGTTGTTTAGTCAAAAAATATCAGAAGTTCAAGGATTAATTCCCAAAATACAAGATATTTTAACTAAATTACCTGCTAGTCGCAGTGCAGTTTATGCTCGGATTACCTTCGCTAAAACTATTCTCAAAGATGAAAAAATAGCAAAAACTTATCAAAATTTAATTGTTCAAGAATTAGCAACAGCATTAAATTTAGCCCAAAAATTAGCAGATAATCGTGCTGAAAGTTATAGCTTAGGAGTGTTAGGTAATGTCTATGAAAAAAATCAACGCTATCCAGAAGCGCAAAAATTGACGGAAAAAGCTGTTTTAATTGCTCAAAGAATTAAAGCACCTGATATTAGTTATAAATGGCAATGGCAACTAGGCAGAATATTAGCAGCAACAGGAACACAAAAAGATGCAATATCTGCCTATAAACAAACTGTGCAAACTTTAAAAAGCATCAGAACCGATTTAGTTGCTATTAGTTCAGATTTGCAATTTTCTTTTCGAGAAGATGTTGAACCAGTTTATCGAGAATTAGCAGGATTATTATTACATGAAAACTCAAGTCAAGCAGAACTTAAAGAAGCTAGACAAGTAATTGAAGATTTACAACTAGCAGAATTAGATAATTTCTTCCGTAATGCTTGTTTAAATAGTAAATCTGTAGAAATAGATGAAATTAATGATCCTAGCACTGCTGTTTTCTATACTCTGATCTTAAAAGATAGACTAGAACTAATTGTAGCTTTACCTAATCAACCTCTACAACAGTATTCACAACCTATATCTCAAGTAAATGTAGAGAACAGTATTAAAGACTTAAAACGTGAATTAACTAATGCGAGAGGTTCAAACACCAGAAGATTAAGATTATCTCAAGAAATTTATACTTGGTTAATCAACCAAGAATTAGATGCAAAATTAAAATATAGCAAGATTAAAAATTTAGTCTTTATTTCTGATGGTGTATTCAGAAATATTCCCTTAGCGGCTCTTTATGATGGTAAACAATATTTAATTGAAAAATATAGTATTGCTCTTGCTCCTAGCTTGCAACTTGTAGATATTAAACCTTTATTACGAGAACAAGTGCAATTATTGGCAGGAGGAATAAGTGAATCTCGTCAAAAATTTGATGCCCTTCCTAATGTAGTATCAGAATTAGCACAAATCAAATCTAAATTTCCCCTAGGAAATTTCTTGAAAAATGAGTCTTTTACAAATTCAAGTCTAGAAAACAACATTAAACAATATCCTGCTCAAATAGTTCATTTAGCAACTCATGGTCAATTTAGCTCTAAAGCAGAAGATAATTTTATTTTAACTTGGGATAATCAATTAAATATTGATCAACTCACGAATATACTCCGTTCTGATAACAAGCAAATTCGTCCAATTGAATTATTAGTTTTAAGTGCTTGTCAAACTGCAAGTGGAGACAAAAGAGCTACTTTAGGTTTAGCAGGAATAGCCGTGAGAGCAGGAGCGCGAAGTACAATTGCTAGTCTGTGGTCTGTTGATGATCAAGCAACCTCTTTACTCATGACTAAATTGTATCAAGAATTAAGTAATGGTAAAATTACAAAATCTGAAGCTCTGCGTCGCGCTCAATTATCTGTTTTAAAGCAAGATGAATTTAAACATCCCTATTTTTGGTCAGCTTTTGTACTCATAGGTAATTGGCTGTAATTTGTTAGAAATTCATAATACTTGAAAAAGGATAGTAAAATTAGTTTTTACGTTAGTATTTCCCTGTTTATTATTACAAAATTAAGGTGTGTTAAAAAAGTGAAAAGTAAATTCAAAAGTTCCTACAAAATCATATTTAACCGGTTATTTCTGTTTATTGATTTGGTAATTTTTTTCCCAAATCTATTATTACCAGTCAACGCGCAAGTAATTACACAACCTGTTACACCTAAAGATCCAACAGTATTACCAATTCCCCAACCTCTACCAGAACCCCAACCATTACCCCCTTTAGAAGACCTATTCCCAACACCAGGACAAATTCCTGCAATTCTTCAACCATCATTAGAACAAATTCCAGGAACAATTACAGTTACAGAATTTGAAGTTATTGGTAGCACTGTTTTTAGTCAAATAGAATTAGCTAAAACTTTAGAACCTTTTACTAAACGTCCTATCTCTTTTGCTGAATTAATGAAAGCTCAAGACGCTATTAGTCAACTATATGTAAAATCTGGATATATCACATCTGGAGCATTTATACCTCCCCAAGAATTAAAAAATGGGGTAGTAAAAATAGAAGTGATTGAAGGTGAAGTTGAGTCAATTAAGATCACTGGTTTACAAAGATTAAAAGCTGGTTATCTCCGCAGTAGATTAGGACTAGCAACGAAAGCTCCTTTAAATCAAAATCGCTTGCTTGAGTCCTTACAAATGCTGCAACTTGACCCTTTAATTGCTAATTTATCAGCAGAATTAGCAGCAGGTTCTCGTCCGGGAGTAAGTACCTTAGAAATTAAGGTGCGAGAGGCTCAAGCTTTCTCGACTCAACTAAGTATTGATAATCAAAGATCCCCTAGTGTTGGTAGTGTCCGTCGTCAATTGCAAATCAGTCACAATAATCTTTTAGGATTTGGCGATCGCTTTCATGTAGGCTATATCAATACCGATGGTAGTAACTCCCTCGATGATTTAAGTTATTCACTTCCCATCAACCCCTATAATGGGACTATTAGCTTAAATTATAGTCTAACTAATAGTAATATTATTGAAAAGCCCTTTAACACCTTAGATATCCAATCAGAATCACGCAACTATCAAATCACCTATCGTCAACCCCTAAAACAAACCCCCAACGCAGAATTTAGTGTAGGTTTAACAGCTTCTCGACAAGAATCACAAACTTCGCTGTTAAATATCCCTTTTCCTTTATCTATTGGTGCAAATCAACAAGGAGAAACGAGAATTTCTGCTCTCCGTTTTTTCCAGGAATATACTCAAAGAAATACCCAACAGGTATTTGCTCTGCGGTCACAATTTAACTTTGGAATTAATGCTTTAAATTCTACAATTAATGATAAAGCACCTGATAGTCAGTTTATAACTTGGCGGGGACAAAGCCAATATTTACGCCTATTAACACCAGATACAACTTTATTATTACGCTCTGATTTACAACTAGCTGACCGTCCTCTAGTCCCTCTTGAACAATTAAGTATTGGAGGACAACAGAGTGTTAGAGGTTATCGTCAAGATCAACTATTAGCTGATAATGGCTTATTTGCATCCGCAGAAATGCGTACCTCAATCCTGAAAATACCCAAACTAAAAACCACAATCCAATTATCTCCCTTTTTCGATTTTGGTACAATTTGGAATCACTCTGATTCTGAAGCTAAAATTCTCAAAAAAACTTTATCATCCGTTGGGTTAGGTTTACGCTTTTTAGTTGGTAACAACTTTAACGCTAGAATTGATTGGGGTATTCCCTTAGTTAAGTTAGATAGGACTGGAAATACATTACAAGAAAATGGTATTTATTTCACAGTTGAATATAAACCTTTTTAATTGTTATAGTTGTTGATAATGATCATGGCTACATCTAACCTTAGACTCAAACTAGAAAGATTTATCCTACCGTGAAAAAATCATCACAATCATCTAATAAATATACCTCTTCGCAACCATTTACATTCTTAAAAACTGGCATATTTCCCAGATCAATTGGTAGTACATTCAAAAAAATTCTGAGTGATATATCTCCAAATGCAGATCAAGAATTTATCAAGAAATATCAACTATCCAGACAGCGGACAACTATTGCTGTCAAATTCTTATTATTGCTAATTATTATTCCCCTCCTAACTCATCAACTATCTAAGCAGATATTGATCCTGCCCATAGTAGAAAGTATTAGAAATGGGAACTCTAACCAAATTTTTCTAAATGAGGACATGGAAGCAAAAGCCTTTCACGAATTAAAAATATTTACAGCCAAATTAAAGTTTAAAAGTTTACTAGATTCAGAAGCCGAAATTTCCCAAGAAAATGTAGAATCGAAGATTAAAAAGAAAGCCATAGAACTAGCAGCAGAATTTCAAGCTAAAAGTGCCAACGCTATTAGTAATATATTTGCTGATATTATAGCATTCATTGCCTTTGCATTGGTAATTGTTTTTAATGCAAAAGATATTATTTCTTTTCAACACTTCCTAGATCAAACTGTTTATAGTTTAAGCGATAGTGCTAAAGCTTTTTTAATTATCTTATGTACAGATGTATTTGTGGGCTTTCACTCACCGCATGGGTGGGAAGTAATCCTGGAAGGATTTGCAGAACACTTAGGTTTACCAGCGAGTAGAAATTATATATTTATGTTTATTGCGACATTTCCTGTAATTTTAGACACTATAGTTAAATATTGGATATTCCGCTATCTTAGTCGTTTATCACCTTCAGCATTAGCCACCTTAAAAGAAATGGATGATTAATCGCTTTAATTGGGCATATTGTCCATTGTCAATACTTCTGAGAATGCTAAAATGAAGCATAATCGTTGTTTGTCTTCATGAACTATGCGTATCCTACTTAATCAAAAATTCAAAATCACAGCATTTATTACTAGTTTATTAGTAGTAAGTTTCATGAATAAACAGCCAATTCAACAGCAACAAATTGTTAAAAATTTATCATTGTCCCAAATAGTAAATTCTCCAATCAAAGAATTATCTTATGATTTACCTACAGAAAAACCATCTGATGTAAATATAAAAAATAATCAAAAATCCATATTTTATTCAGTTATCAATGAATGGAAAAAATATCAATATAGTATTAATTCTCATCAGGTATTAAAAGTAGGAAAATTACCAAATAATCCCATAAATTTTAATCAAGTTGATTTATTAACCGTACTCACAAATACGAGAAAATATTTTCAAAAATATTCTCAAGAAGATCCCGATATTCAACGCACAGGCATCTTGGTAACTCAAGGAGTTACTGTTAAAGATATTCTGAAAACATTAGATTTCATGATTGTTGTCTTAGAAGAAGACATTTCTAATAATCGAATAACTCGATTACAAGATCCAAATTTTATTAACGCCAATTTTCGCGTAATTAAATGGTCTGCCCATAACCCAGAAAATTCTCAACAAAAACAATTAAGAATTACCAAATATGCAGCTTTTATTCATCCCGGTTCTCGACAAAAAACTTCTAAATATAATATACCAATCTATGCTATTAACGAAGAAGTAAAGCAAGATAAATTTTACACTAACTATACTAAACAAGATGTTTTATCAGGTATTTATGAACCTGGAGGTAAAGAATTTGGTAAAGTTAAACCTATTGCTTATTTAACTCGCAATGGTTTAGAAGCCGCACTAATGCAGGGAACTGTTTTAGTTAATTTTACTGATGGAACTAAAGAGTTTTTAAACGTAGATAGAAATAATGGAATGTCCTATATTCGGGGCTTAAATGCAACTGCACAAAAGCGTTATTGGTATTTTAAAGAAGTTGATGCAATTAAAGGCTATGGATATAAAATAGATGCCAAAATATCCATAAAACCAGGAGTCACATTTGCGGGAGATATTCTGAATATTGGGTTAGGGAGAATAATTGTTATTGAAGATAATCAAAGTGGACAGAAACGATTAAAAATGGGCGTAATTGCTGATACAGGTGGAGCATTTTTACCTAACCTTTATCAACTTGATTTCTTAGCAGGAACTTTTGCTAGTGAAAAAGATTTTCAGCAATATATTCAAAAATTACCTGAATATACAAATGCCTATATTTTAGTTAAGAAATAGGGAATAGGGAATAGGGAATAGGGAATAGGGAATAGGGAATAGGGAATAGGGAATAGGGAATAGGGAATAGGGAATAGGGAATAGGGAATAGGGAATAGGGAATAGGGAATAGGGAATAGGGAATAGGGAATAGGGAATAGGGAAATGTAGGGTGGGCTTTGCTTCTGATTCCCCTACCTTATGCTTTAATTTAAAGTCCTGCAAACCATTCATAACCCCTATCTTCCCAATAACCTTTAGAAATTGATAACTCATTGGTGAGGGTGACTCGTGTTACCCATTTACTTTGTTTATAACCAAGTTTAATTGGTGAAGCTAACCGCAAAGGCGCACCATTTTCCACAGGCAAAGCTGCACCATTTTTTTGATATGCTAATAAAGTTTGTGGGTGTAAAACTGAAGCTATATCCCAACTTTCATCATAACCATCTGCTGATTTAAAATAGGCATATTTTACCTGAGATTTAGGTTGAGAAAGGGCGATAATTTCCCTCAGACGAATGCCACCCCATTGCACAATTGCTGCCCAGCCTTCTACACAAACATGACGAATAATCATGGAAGTAAGCGGTAAAGCTTGAATATCTGCCATACTGAGGCTAAGAGGATTATTGACCTCACCGTCTACAATTAAACGATATTTTTCTAGATCAATAATTGGTGTAGATTGAAAGCTATTAACTATTAAATTATTTGGTTCAATTTGATGAGGTAAAAATTCTGGAACTGGCTTTTGAGGCTGAAATATTAATTCTTCAAATTTCTGATTTAGAGGTTCAGAAACTGTTCCTACAACATCGGCAAATATGGGTGTACCACAACCACCCAGTAATAAACTCATACTCGATAAACCAGAAATTTGTAAAAACTTTCTGCGGTTAAGTTCATGATTATTCATGTTAATTCCTCAATTTTGATATTTTTATAAAAACATAGATTTTGTAAGAGCATCTCCGCCGACATTCTGCCCCAATTTCCAGTGCAGCCAGACAAATATTACCACCATTGGTACAGAGGCAAAGTGAACAATTCTTAATGCTTGCCAACTGCCAAAAATATCCACTATCCAAGAAAATTGAGCAGGTTTGTACATTCCTATGCCTGTAAATATTGCTAATAATAAAATAGGAATGATTGCTGTATAAATAATTCGATGCCAAGCATAGTTTAAACGTTGGCTATTCTGACTTTTTTGTAATGCCTTGATATCATTCACACCAACAAATCTCTTTTTCCAGCGTTGGGTAACAAAAATATAAATTCCATAGCAGAACAGATTGATAGAAAATAGCCACATAGCTGCAAAATGCCAATCTCTACCTCCAGCCAACCAACCACCTAAAGTAAAAAGGGGAAAAATAGGTAATCCTCCACGCCCACCAAAGACAGGGTTAGCATTGTAAATTTGCAACCCACTGGTGATCATAATAAATAAACTAATGATATTGCCAGTGTGAAAAATTTTGGCAGCGATTGCTTGACTGGGTAGTTTGCGGGGTATTTCAGGATTAGTCATAAATAGAATAGAAAGAATTTAGTCTGGTTATAAGTACTTTGGAAATAATTTACTGAGTTAGAATGTTGGTTTAACTAGGAAAGTCAAAACATTCCTGTTGTTGGATTTAAGATTATTACCTATTTTACATTGTAATAGTCACATCACATAACCTCCGTTTCAACTGAGTTTTCACGATTAATCCAAAAACATAGTTAAATTAAGAAAGAAGCGATAATCGGACAAAATTAATTACCACATTGTCTTTGTGTTCCCTGTTGCCTGACTTCACTCATGAAGTTAATTTTGTCTAACTACTTACTAACACCTATATTTTAAGATGCTGGCTATTTTCATAAATTTCCGAGATGAATTCGTCTCTAGTGTGTCAAAAGCGATAGCTTCCCTGGCGGAAAGCATCGCCAATTGGTGGTCAGAATTCACCCTTCAGACTAAACTTTTAGCCGTCGCTACCTTGATGGTTTCCCTGGTAATGAGTGGTTTGACGTTCTGGGCTGTCAACACAATTCAGCAAGATGCAAGTCTCAATGATACCCGCTTTGGTCGGGATCTAGGATTACTGCTGGCGGCTAATGTGGCTCCCTTAATTGCTGATAACAATCTGACTGAAGTTGCCCAATTTTCCCAACGTTTCTACAGTGCTACTTCTAGCGTGCGTTATATGCTATACGCTGATGAGACTGGACAAATCTTTTTTGGTATTCCTTTTTGGGAACCAGAAGTGGAAAACTCCCTCACCATTAAGCGACATATCCAACTACCAGAAGATTACGCTGGTAATCAAGATCAGTTAATGGTTAGGCAACATAACACCCCCGATGGTGCAGTTACGGATGTATTTGTGCCTCTGATAGTAGATAAAAAATACTTAGGTGTGTTAGCAGTCGGCATAAATCCTAACCAAACCGCGGTTATATCCACTAATTTCACCCGTGATGTTACTATTGCGGTTTTTATCA
Organism: Dolichospermum sp. DET69; assembly: GCA_017355425.1. Lineage (NCBI taxonomy): Bacteria > Bacillati > Cyanobacteriota > Cyanophyceae > Nostocales > Aphanizomenonaceae > Dolichospermum > Dolichospermum sp. DET69. Next base: position 3,447,151 of record CP070233.1, on the reverse strand, counting down.
CAATTTGGGTCATGGTGATTTTGGCAGGAGTAATTAACGCTTTAACTATTACTAAACCTATCAAAGAATTGCTAGTTGGTGTTAAACAAATTGCGACTGGAAATTTCAAACAACGGATAGATATCCCCTTAGGTGGTGAACTAGGAGAGTTAATTTTCGGCTTTAATGAAATGGCAGAACGACTAGAGCGTTATGAAGAGCAAAATATTGAAGAATTAACTGCCGAAAAATCTAAATTAGAAACTTTAGTTTCCACGATTGCTGATGGTGCAGTCTTGATTGATAATAATATGCAAGTAATATTAGTCAATCCCGCAGCCAGAAGGATTTTTAGTTGGGAAAGTCTGGATGTTGTTGGTAGCAATATCCTGCATCACCTACCCCATACTGTCCAAATGGAAATATCCCGGACTTTGTATGAAATGGCAGCAGGTGAATGTGAAAGTGCCGAATTTCGTATCTTATTAAAACAACCCGTTCAACGCACAATTCGCATTGTTTTAACCACAGTTCTTAACCTGCAAAGGGAAAGTATTAAAGGTATAGCTATCACCGTTCAAGATATTAGCCGCGAAGTAGAATTAAATGAAGCAAAAAGCCAATTTATCAGCAATATTTCTCATGAATTAAGAACACCTCTATTTAACATCAAAACCTATATTGAAACTTTACATGATTATGGCGAAGATTTAGGTATTGATGAACGCCAGGAATTTTTGCAAACAGTTAATAATGAAACTGATAGACTTACTCGCTTAGTTAATGATGTTTTAGATTTATCCAAACTTGAATCAGGTCGTAATTACAGTTTTGATAAAGTAGATTTACCACAAGCACTGGAACAGACGTTACGTACCTACCAGCTTAATGCTAGAGACAAAGGTATTGAACTCTTCCAGGAAATGACTCCTGATTTACCTTTAGTCCTAGGAAATTATGATTTATTGCTGCAAGTTTTTGGTAATTTAATTGGTAATTCTCTAAAATTTACTCTAGCAGGTGGTAAGGTAGTTATCCGTGCTTATCAACTAGATGCTAATTCTAATTCTCATCATCATGCTGGTAAAGTTAGAATTGAAATTAGTGATACAGGAATTGGTATAGCACCAGAGGATCAACAGGCAATTTTTGACCGCTTCTTTCGGGTAGAAAACAGAGTTCATACTCTCGAAGGAACAGGTTTAGGTTTATCAATTGTCAGAAACATTATTGACAGACATCATAGTCAAGTTAATTTGGTGAGTGAAGTTAGTGTTGGTACTACTTTTTGGTTTGATTTAGAAGTATTTGAGGAAGAAGTTTCATCAAGGAATTAAGAATTTAGAATTTAGAATTTAGAATTAAAATTTCCATGTTATTTTAGGAGGTAAACAAAGTTATTAATAAACAAACTAATAATAAAGCTAGTATTAATAACAAAGTTTGATGGCGTTTTATCCAACTATTAAACCTTGCACTCAGGCTATGATGAGAATTTTGCTTTTGCAGTTTTAATTTACTTTCTTCCATATTTTGATAGAGAGTACAGTTTTGAGCATAGGGATATTGAGGAAAATTACAGGTATGATCAAAGTGATAAGTACAACTGTCACATAAATGCTCATTTTCTGGAGCGCGGTACAGGGGAATACCAGGATGTCCGTAAGCTTTCAGCGATAGCCGACATTGAGGACAAGTAATTGCTTGATTATCAATAATTTGCTGGCAACGAGGACAAGATATAGTAGCCAAAATTGGAAAAGAATAAGTAAGGAAACATCTTGATTTTATCTATTATCTGTCCTCCTGCCAATTCTATGTGAGGTTGCGCTAAATTTTTGTAGAAAAAATACGTAGGGTGTGTTAGCGACAGCGTAACGCACCAAATTATTAATGGTGGTGCATTTGATCATGGTGCGTTACGAACTTCGTTCTAACACACCCTACAATACCTAAAATAATAAAATATCTGATATTTTGTTGTTACTTGACGACGTATACTTGAATAATGACGACGTAATTGGAGTTCATAATATAATGCCTAAAAAAAATCTCTCTAACTTAATACAGGAAGAAAACACAAAATTTATACCTCTGCAAGGTGAACCTGTAATTGAAATTACTGCTGAAGCAGTATTGGAAACACCAATACAAACCACTGATACTGCTATAGTTCCAATTGATAATCATTTAGAACTAGAAGCTAGTATTAAAGAACTACAACAAACAGTTTCTAGATTAAAACAAAAAGAATCTACTCTGATTAAGCAAATTAGTGATTTACAAATAGCTGTTTCTGAAAAGGAAGTATTAGCAGAACGTTTAACAAAAGAACTTTCTCAAACAAAACAAACAGCTTTACAACTAGCAGATTCTAACTCGCAGTTACTAGAACAAATCAAAGTTTTAAAACAACCTAGTGAACAATCTAGTCACCAACCTAGTGAACAAGCTAGTCAAATTGCCAAATCCATTCAATATAAAAAATCCCATAGATCAATTGAACGACTTCAGGAAAAGCCCAATCAAGATAGTGAGGATTTTTCAGCTAATACTTGGTTATATGATTGAATTCAATAATTTATATCCCCAATTTATTTAAGAAGTTGGGAATCTTTTTGCTCGATTAATTACAAAATCCCAATATATGTCGGGCGACAGGTAATGATTGTTCCAAATGGGGAATATGACCACAATCTTTAATCCAAATTAGCTTACTCTGCTCAATAGCTTTGGCAAATTTTGGAGCATCCCCAGTTCCTAAAATTCTATCACTATCGCCCCATAAAATTAATGTTGGTTGTTTAATTGTGGCAAGTTGCGGGAATTTAAAAGCACCATAACCGCCACTTTTGGTAAAAGCAATTAAAGCTTGAGTCCAATTAGGCATTTGCAGGTGTAATTCTCCGCAGCACAAAGCATCATCATTAATTAGATTAGGGTTTTTATATGCGGTTCGACAAATGCGATCGCGCACCTTGGGATTTCGCAAAAATTCCGTCGCCCAATAATCCAAAGGTGGAAAAATATATTTAGCTAACGGCGAATTTCCCTTTAACCCGGCGCTATCCATTAATACTAATTGTTTTACCGCGTCTGGATAAGTGAGGGTAAAATCTATAGCCGCAGCCCCACCCATGGACGCACCCACCAAAATCACGGGCTGATTAATTAGGCTTTGCCAAAAAGAGTAAAGATGGGTTTTAATCGCTTCCGCACTGTAAGCAATTCCCGGTAATCTATCTGTAAAGCCAAAACCCAGTAAATCTACTGCCCAAACTGCATTTTTTTCCGCAAGTAACGGCAAAAGTCGCCGATATTCAAGTATCGAACTATCAAAACCATGAATTAATAAAATCGGTGTCCCACCCTGACCTTGATGGATATAAGTGGTATTAATGGGTTCATTGCTTAAAGAAGTAGGAATCGCCTGACGTTGGATATGTTGAGCCAAAGCGATGGATGTTGGTTCTGTTAATTGCCCAACTGCGGTAGGAAGAAAACTTGGAAACATAACTCTCAGTTTACATCACAGCGGATCATCTCAAGCAATACTCATTAAAAAAGAAAATTGCCCATTTTCTTGTAAAATAAGAATCACTTATCCCTAACGTAGGAGATTAAAGCCATGCCAATGGCAGTTGGCGCAATTGAAACATTAGGTTTTCCCGCGGTTTTAGCATCAGCAGACGCAATGGTTAAAGCTGCTGGGGTCACGATTGTTTATTACGGTATCGCAGAAAGTGGCCGCATGATAGTTGCTGTCAGAGGCCACGTTGCCGAAGTGCAAACAGCCGTAGCCGCTGGAATTGCTGCTGGTGAAGAAGTTTATGGTGGTGAGGTTATTACCCACTACATTATTCCCAATCCTCCGGAAAATGTGGAAACCATCTTACCTATTCACTTCACCTCCAAATCTGAACCTTTCCGTATTTTCTAAGTAAGTTCGCTATCAAAAATTGAAGCATCCCTTCATAAACATAATTTGTAGCAACCTATAACTTTATATTCATAACAGGAGATTAAAAATGTCACTACAGGCTGTTGGATCATTAGAAACCAAGGGTTTTCCCGCTGTCCTCGCAGCAGCAGACGCAATGGTAAAAGCCGGTCGAGTTACCCTCGTTGGTTATATCCGAGTTGGTAGCGCCCGCTTTACAGTCAATATTCGTGGTGACGTTTCCGAAGTCAAAGCCGCTATGGCTGCCGGTATAGACGCTGTGGAAAAGGTTCACGGTGGTACTCTCGAATCTTGGGTAATTATTGCGCGTCCTCATGAAAACGTAGAAGCTGTCTTGCCAATTGCTTACACAGCAGACGTTCAACAGTATCGAGACTCGGTAGAAAATCCCATTATTGCTCCCTCTAATAGAGGTTAATTTCAATTAGTGATTGGTAAGAATTTATTCCTGGGCTACTGTCTCCTAAATTCTGATCACGGATATTACAACTGGAAGTTAACTGAGGTTTAGTGATCTCCGTCATGGTATCCTTCTGATCCAATACGGTTCAGTTAAGTTTCAAATTCTTTGTGAAATTCATTTTTTTTAACCTATCCCTTACGGGAGCCGTAGGCATAACGCTCTAGACGCAGAGGACGCACCAGGGAAGAAAAAATTCTTAACTGCACTGTATTGATTTATAGTATTATCTGAAATAACGAATCAATTAGGAGTTGTTCTATTCTAGTAAATCACTAAATTTAATATTGAAGTACAGATAAACGACAATAAATATTTACCATTCAAAGTAGGCTTAAAGCTAATTATGTCAGGTTTTTGATTTGTAGAAATTAAAGTCAGGAATTTATATATTAGTCTTAGAGGTTGTTTTAAAAGTATTATTCTGTAATTTTTATCACAGTTATACCCCACCCTAACCCTCCCCGATGTGTTGGGGAGGGGACTAGATTTTCTTGTTTCCCCCCAATACATCGGGGGGATTAAGGCTGACAGGTGTAGGTTTTTAATATTCTCTGTAAAGGCAAGACCGGGAAGACAAGGAAGGATAGTAGACAAGGAGGATTTTATCCACAAAATACTCAATTCATGGATTGTTTTGTTACTAATTATACATTCATTTGTGCGGTTTTCCTCCCTTGTCACCTTGTCTACCTTGTCCACCAAGTCTTATCCTCAAAACAATGTAAAAAACCTACACTTGTCAGGGGGATTAAGGGGGGGTAATAAATATTTGATACATCATCAGGGACTTTTAAAACATCCTCTTATAGTTGCCAAATTTATCAATTAATTCAGATTTTCAGACAATTTCCCGAAAATTGGCAACTTATCAATAGAAAACTACGTCTTAAATAATGATTCTTTTTGTCAGGAAAAGATATTTATCCTAGATAAATGACCAGTTCCATATATTAATAAAAATGGCGATTGTGATGCCAACTTTACAACAGAGTTTCGAGGAGCGCAATATCGCTATGACAGAATATGGGGCAAATTTAGCTGAATATTGGCAACAGCGACTAACCACAGAATGTCCAGAACAAAGTCAGGCTACTAGACAAAGTATTGTTACCTGGCTTTTGGGCGTAGATTTAGAACGATTTGATTTACTTAACCCGAAAGAACTCGCAATTGCTGAACAAGCAATGGAATATCGCTGGCGAATTCTGCATAAACGCTATTTAAGTATGGGCAGAGAAAGGGCTTATCGTCAACTTATTAGCCGGTTGGCTAGTGTTGTTGCTATTAGAAATAAAATTCAGACTTGGATATCTCTCAGCCGCGATCGCCAACGGAGTGTAATTGATGTCCTCCAAGAAGTCCTCCAAGAACTACTCCAAAGTGATTCCTATATTCAACAACAAATGAAGCAGATTGCCGCATTGACAACGGACAAAAGATTGCGGGATACGTTGTTATTTGCCAGCGTCGAAGAATATTGTTTACGCCCAGTTCGTAATCAACCAATATTAATGTACCGCTTTGTTAACTACCTGCGGCGAATTCAGCGAGGAGGTTTAACACAAGTACCTAGCAGTGAATTAGTTAGACTTGTTTCTGAAGAAATTCTGGCAGAAAATAACGATAGTCCGATTAACTTAGTTGATAATCAAGCGATCGCTAAATATCAAGAAACCCAACAGCTAGAAGAACAACAAGCTAACCGTCAACGCGTACAGCAAGAATTTGAAAAATATTTATTAGAAAATATTGGACAACTAGCAGTAGATTGGTTGCGCTTATATCTCCAAGGCAAATCCCAAGAAGAAATTGCCAAACAACTCAACAAACCTATCAAAGAAGTATATCGTCTGCGGGAAAAACTCAGTTATCATGCCGTGCGAGTCTTTGCCATCAAAGGCCAATCAGAACTAATTGATAACTGGCTATCCACCTCCTTAGAAGAACATAATCTAGGACTAACAGAAACCAAGTGGCAGGAACTTCCAGAAAAAATCACCCCTTTAGGACAACAAATCCTCAACCTCCGCAAAGCCGGTAACTCCATAGAAGCGATCGCCCAACAGCTACAACTCAAAACCCATCAAGTTCTAGGTGAATGGACAAAAGTTTATCTTGCAGCCCAAACTCTGAGAATTGAGAATTAACTGTAACAATATTTTTTTCTCACACCCACAATACAAAGTATAAAAATAGCTTTATATCAGTAAAAACTTGGAATTCCCCCAAATTGCTAGTGATCTAGTTTAGGCTGGTAATGGGTCATTGATAATTGTCATTGTTTAATTGTCACCTGTTCCCTACTTGCAATCATTTCATACGTATATCCATGAAAATAGATATTGTTAGTGATACCTTTCCATTGCTAAGTACAGCCAGTCCACAAACTATAGAATGGCTATTCAACATAGCAACTGAACATGATTACCCCTCGGAACGGGTTGTTTTAATGGAAGATGCTTGGGGTAATGCAGTTTACTTGATTGTTTCTGGTTGGGTAAAAGTCCGATGGAACAAAGGGGATGAATCTATTGCCATAGCAATTCTAGGCGCTGGTGATTTCTTTGGAGAAATGGCCGTTTTAGATGAATCTCCACGGTCAACAGACGTTATTTCTCTTTCAGAAGTAAAATTACTCAGTGTTTCTCGAGAGCGTTTTATTCAAATCTTGTTTAAAGATCCACAGTTACATCATCGGATGTTACAAATGATGGTTCGACGAGTCCGGCAAATTAACCTCCGGTTACAAATGCGTTTGTCACCACCTGCGGTTAAACTCGCCCATACTCTAGTTAGTTTAGCCGATAGTTATGGTCAAGAATCAGAGCAAGGCAAGCAAATTTTTCATATTTCCCGGAAAGATTTGGCAGAAGTGACAGAAATCACCTGGGAAGAAACCACTAAAATCATGGAAAAACTCTCCGAAAAAGGATGGATTAACATTGATACTGCTAACAACACCATTGATCTAATTAACTATAAACAACTCGTGGTTTTAGCGACCAAACTCTAATCTTTTGACAGAGTAGAAACATTGAAAAAAATGCTAAATTAAACCAGATATCAACTCAAATCCCGTAAAAATGTCATAAGTTAAAAAGAGTGTCCACAAGAAAATTGATTTATGACTACTACTATCAAGACTGAGACTGATTTAGCTTCCCGCTTTGTCAATGGTATTTTGGCTATTAAACCCTTAGCCAATTTTGCTAAACATCAAGCTAGACAAATGATGATTAAACGGGCTGAAGAAATTGGTGTGTTTTGGACAAAGGAAGCAGAGAAACTCCAGGCTCGTGATTGGTCTAGCGATTTCGCTCAAGTCCAAAATCCTGACCTCAACTATCCAGATTACTACGTTACTTCATTCCACGCCTACGAAACCGGAAATCTTAGTTGGCAAGCGGCTTGTGAAGTAGAATCTGCGGCTCGTGCTGTCCATGCTAAAATTTGGCAGGAAACTGAAAGCCAAGGAGATGCTAAACTCCGCCAAAGCTTTCACGATATCCTGAAAAATTCTATTTTTGAGCAGCCACAAGATATTATAGATTTAGGGTGTAGTGTGGGTATGAGTACCTTTGCCCTCCAGGAAGTGTACCCCCAAGCCCAAATTACAGGTTTAGACTTATCTCCTTACTTCTTAGCCGTAGCTAACTATCGCAGCCAAGAACGTCAAGCAAATATCAACTGGGTTCATGCCCAAGCTGAATCTACAGGCCTAGCAGATGCAACATTTGATTTGGTTTCGATTTTTCTGATGTGTCATGAATTACCCCAGTCAGCAGCTCATCAAATTTTTGCTGAAGCTAGACGTATCTTGCGTCCCGGTGGCCACTTAGCAATTATGGACATGAATCCCAAATCGGAAATTTATAAAAAAATGCCAACCTATGTATTCACGCTGCTCAAAAGCACCGAACCTTATTTAGATGAATATTTCAGTTTGGATATCGAACAGGCCCTGATTGGGGCAGGTTTCCAAACTCCTACTATTACTAGCAATAGTCCGCGTCACCGGACAGTTATAGCTCAGGTAAGTGGCTAATTTATCTTTAGTCCTATGGGCAGTTATTCCCCCGCTGCTGTTGTTGTGGTTTTACTACCGCAGAACTCCTACTGCTCCACCTCTGTTAAGTCTACTAGTTTTATTCATTATTGGGGCTATATCTGGTTTTGTGGCTCTTGGACTGGAATGGCGCATGGAAACTGTCGCTAACTGGGTTTTAGACTGGCAACAGATACAGCGTCATTTTTTTGGTGTCGTTTTTCGACAGATATTAGCGATCGCTCCCATTGAAGAAGGTTGTAAATTAGTAGCAGTTATTGTCCCCATTTACTATCTACAACGTCATTATTATTTGCGAGCTACAACTGTTTTTTTATTTACCATAGCTGTAGCTTTAGGGTTTACTGCGGAAGAAACTTGGATTTATCTATTTCATGGCACATCTTCAATTCTAGAACGTAGCATTGGTACGCCAGTTCATGCTATGTTTTCTGCCCCTTGGGGATACGCTTTAGCCATTTATATTTCTGCTAGTAGAAGATCCAATCGATCTCGGAATTTGATTTTCACAGCTTGGTTAAATTCAGTTTTTTTCCATGCTTTAGTCAATATTTTATCTATGTCTGGGAGATTTTCTCAGCCCATATATTTACTTACTTACTGTTTTTTCCCCTTACTATTATGGCTATTTTGGCGGTTGGAACAACTTCTGCGAAAACTCCAGAGAAAACGTCCTTTACTGTTAATTTCTGGCTACACATCCTTAGCTCGGACTTGGCAAAGGGGATTAGTGTTATTAATGCTGTTATTGGGTGGAAATGCCGCATTTGGGTTATTGATTCTCGCTAGAAAAATTAGTCCTTTGCGGTGGGAACTTTTGTTTGAGCGGACAATTTTCTGGTTTATACTAGAGAAAATATTGCTAAATTTCTGGTTAGGAATTTTTGCTTGGTTAATTTATCGCTATTTACGCAATTTAGCTCGTCGTCGGTATTCTTTTAGATCATAAATTGATTAGTCCTTTATATGTCTAGTCACTAAACAAGAAGATATACATATAGTAATAGTATGTGAATTTTGAAACCTTTAAGTATTTATAGTATTTGTAGGGTGTGTTAGCCATAGCCGTAACGCACCCTAGGCTCTATCAAGGGTGCGTTAGCGCCAGCGTAACGCACCCTACGTCATGAAGGAAGGATTTTAAACTCTTGCTAATACTGGTTGAATTACTTCTGCATTAACAGATGTTGATTCAGAATCAGTAGTGTAGATTTCACAAGCGTTATTAGGACTTTCAACGAGTTTAACTTTATAAAGTGTTGCTCCTAATTCTTGAATAGGCGATCGCAATGTATTACTAATATAAAGAGCAATATTTTCCGCTGTTGGTACAACCCTACCAAAGAAAGCAACATCTTTATTGAGAAAAGTGTGATCAAATGGCTCAAGTACATAATCTGTAATTACCTGATTTAAAGCCCCTAAATCAATAATCATTCCCGAAGCGGCATCAATTTCGCCCTTCACAGTTACTTCTAGTTGATAATTATGTCCATGGCCATTTACACGAGCGCATTTACCATAAATTTCCGTATTTTTTTCCAAACTCAAATCAGGGTGAGCTAATCTGTGAGCCGCGCTAAAGTGAGTGCTAATATTGAGATAGGATTCCATCCCATTGCTAGTATAGTCTGCCCAGAGTTGATGACTTTCAAACAACTTAACATTGGATAGTTTCACCCCTAAGTCATCAATAGGTGATTCTAGGAGATGATTAATGTAACGGACAATATTTTCTGTGGTTGGTACAATATCGGCAAAATAAGGAATATCTTCATTTACACAAGAGTGATCAAATATTTTCACCACATAATCTTCTATCACTCGATTTAAAGCAGCGACATCCACAACCATACCAGTGCGTGAGTTTATTTCTCCTGATACAGTCACTTCTAAATGATAGTTATGTCCGTGTGTTTGCGTACATCTACCATACTTGTCAACACTGAGATTAGGCGCAAGACGGTGAGCAGCACTAAAATGAGTTCTAATAGTTAAATCAGCTTGTTTTCCTTCCCCCTGATAATCTGCCCACAGTTGAGGGTGTTCAAATAACTGGACGCGAACCAAGGGTAAATGGGGTGCTAAACGTTGCCAAATCACCCGCGCGATATTTTCCGTGGTGGGGAGAGTTTCTTGAAATTCTGTCCAGACATCATTGAGATAGGAGAAATCTAGTTGTCCGGTAATTTCCCCTTTAATAACGTGTTTCACATCAGACAAGTTCAGCACCATACCATATTCATCTAATTCCCCAATCATGGAGATGAATAAAACATAGTTGTGTCCGTGTCCGGGAAATTTCGAGTAAAGTCCAAATTTCTCTAAATTCTCGCTTTCACTCAGTTCTGGGAACCAATACCGACTAACTGCTGAAAACTGGTCGCGGCGATTAACAATACATTGCATAAGTATACTGGGAAGAGAATTTAATGTTTCTTAACGTTTCACTGTTTACAGCATAAACCAATTTGTTACAATGTCACAATCTACTCTTGACACTCTCAGGGCTAAAGCCGCTGAGTTTTACGCTTACCGCGAGGTCTTATAAACTTTACTCCTCTGGGCAATCAAAATAATTGTTACCAGTTTTAAATGATCATTAATTTCGTAAATAACTCTATAGTTACCTACGCGACAATAATAACAACTTAATAACTCACCTTTGAGGGATTTTATATTAAAATACTTATGAGCATCAATTTTTAAACGTTCAAAACATTTATCGAATTTTTTTGTAAAGCACCAGAAGCAGATTCCAAAAACTCCTGTGCATCAATATTACGACTGGATAATTAATATTTTTGTTTAAGTTTGTCAACAGAAATTACCTTTTTTTGTCAATACCTTAGCCATTTTTGTGTAGGTCGGGTTGAGCGAAGAGAAACCCGACGTATTTGTTGGGTTTCGTCCCATTGCTTCGCCAACGTTCACGTTCCACAACCCAACCTAGTAGTCTGTCAAGAACTAATTGACGGGTTCATTCGTTGCCATTTTGATTCTTCCTTCTTCCTTCTTCCTTCGTGTCCTTCGTGCCTATATCCCTCCGGTCTCGTCAGAGATACGTGGTTCGTTTCTTATCCGTCAAAATTTATTTGACAGACTACTAGGAATCAATGATTTTTTTGATTTGGCTAAGGTATTGACAAAAATTCCCTCTCTACTCTGCTGCCTATTCCCTTTCTGTGGTGATAATGGAAATTGCGAATCTGTGGAGATAGAGAAGATAATGACAAAGCTACGGGTGGGTTTGCTGTTTGGTGGGCGTTCTGGAGAACACGAAGTTTCAATAATTTCTGCGCGGGCGATCGCTAATGCCCTCAGTTTAGAAGATAATGCTGATAAATACGAAGTTTTACCTTTCTATATTCAAAAAGATGGTGTTTGGCAAGCAGGAGAAGTTGCGCAACAAGTTTTAACATCTAGTGTTTCCCAAGAACCCGTCACCACAACCCCTAATTTATGGCAATTTCCCACAGAAACAGCAAAAGTTGATCTTTGGTTTCCCATTCTTCACGGACCCAATGGAGAAGATGGCACAATTCAAGGTTTACTAACTTTAATGCAAGTTCCCTTTGTTGGATCTGGGGTATTGGGTTCATCTGTGGGAATGGATAAAATTGCCATGAAAATGGCCTTTGCCCAAGTGGGATTACCTCAAGTAAAATATATAGCTGTGACGAGGGCGCAAGTTTGGTCAAATGCTTGTGTATTTCCTCAACTATGTGATGAAATTGAAGCCACATTGGGCTATCCCTGTTTTGTCAAACCTGCTAATCTAGGTTCATCGGTGGGAATTACCAAAGTGAGATCGCGTCCAGAATTAGAAGCAGCTTTAGATAACGCAGCTACTCATGACAGACGAATTATTGTCGAAGCTGGAGTTGTAGCTAGAGAAGTGGAATGTGCAGTTTTAGGTAACGACAACCCCAAAGCTTCCGTTATTGGTGAAATTACTTTTGATAGTGATTTTTACGATTATGAAACTAAATATACCCCAGGAAAAGCCGATTTATTTATTCCTGCCAACCTACCAGATGTGGTAGCACGGCAAATTCAAGACATGGCTTTACAAGCTTTTGCGGCTGTTGATGCGGCTGGGTTATCTAGAGTAGACTTTTTCTATGTCGAAGCTACGGGAGAAATTTTCATCAATGAAATTAATACCTTACCAGGGTTTACCTCTACAAGTATGTATCCTCAACTCTGGGCTAATACTGGGATACCCTTTGCTCAATTAGTAGATCATTTAATTCAACTAGCAATTGAAAGACATTCTCCAGTGAATTAAGGGGATTAGGGAGAGGATATAATGGATTAAGTTAAAAGGGGAAAAATATGGATTTTTCCTCTTGCCATAACTATGATTTGCGTGATTGATATGATTAACGTGATGGATAATGAAAAAGAGTTAAAAAAAAATCAAAATACTAGAAAATTTCTAGTAAGTCTATTGAGAAATTACCGTGGGATATGGTTTTTGGGTTTGTTTCTAACGCCTATAGGAGTTACAATTCTTGCCTATAACCAACTGATTTATACTGGCTATGTACCACAGAAAGAACCAGAAGAAACCCCATTTATCCCTGTACAATCAACTATTTCTACATTTTCCGATACTAGTAATCCTCTACCTCTGTGGTTAATAATGGCGGTAATCTTCTGCTGTTCTACAGGTTCGTTTGTAATTTTCTACCTACTGCAAAATTCAAGAGAAAGCACAAAAACCAGTCAACGCGCTCGCAACAGTCAAAAATTGTCTTCCCAGAAACGTTATAAATCCACAAATTTTCCATCCTCACCGGCTGACAGAAAAAATTTGCTCATAATTTTACCACCTGAGAAAATCTATCCGCTCAATACCAATACATCATCTGTTGGCAACTTGCGGAACTTATGTAAACACAGTTCGCAACAACAAGATTCACAATTTCCCTGAAAACTTGAAGATACAAGAGTTTCAAAAAAATGCCAACTTGGCAACCAAGTTTTAATTACCTAAGTTACATTGATTCAAGATAAACAACTTTAAGGATGTGATTTTTAGGGTCTACTAAATATTGATTCTTTAATGGAACACTATAGTTTGTGCTAATAATTTTCGAGCATAAATAACAATGATTTACAAATAATTGATTGCTGATTTATTTAGTCAAAAATAATAACAATAATTAGGTTTGACATTTGCTGCGAAGGGAATATTAACCGCATATAAATACTGTTTTTGTTAAATGAACCCCCAAAATAACTAGCAGTATTTATATATATTCCCAAACGCTACAGCAGTAAATGTAGAGTGGGAGATTTTAGGCTTTTGGTATGCCTTCTCCCATTCTCTTTTTATTTACAGCAGTTCTTGATGGATTGACACTCTCAGGGAAGACAGCATTACTTCTCAAATTACCCCACCCTAACCCTCCCCTTCTAAAGGGGCTATGGTGTACACACATCTCTAGACAGGATGCTAAACGTGATCCGATCCCCCTAAATCCCCCTTAAAAAGGGGGACTTTGAAGAATTTAGCCCCCCTTTTTAAGCTACGGTGTACACACATCTCTAGACAGGATGCTAAACGTGATCCGATCCCCCTAAATCCCCCTTAAAAAGGGGGACTTTGAAGAATTTAGCCCCCCTTTTTAAGGGGGGTTGGGGGGATCTAAACGTTGTGGGGCAACTCTAGAAGACTTGTGTGTACACCGTAGCTCCCCGCAAGTGAGGCTACCGTGTACACACAAGTGATTGAATCGCCCCCTACCCCCCAAAATTGGGGGAACAAGAATTTTCAAAGTCCCCCAGCATTGGGGGATTTAGGGGGCGAAATAGGCCGAAACAAAGACAGGTAAGACCTGTGTGTACACCGTAGGCTCTTCGAGAAGGGGCTATGATGTACCTCATAACAGCAGGAAGTGCTGTATGGTAATTGGTAATTATCAATCAATACAGTTCAGTTAGTACCAAAAACCTCAACCCGCGTAGGTTGGGTTGAGGCTTTGCAAAACCCAACATTTCTGAGGTTGTGTTTGGTTTCGTTCCATTGCTTCGTAACGCTAATAACCCAACTGACAATTCTTTTTATGTTTGGGAATTAGTAATTAGTATCTTTTAAAAACTCTAAAATAGCTGCATTCACCACATCAGCAGAACCTGTTGAAGCGTCATGATAGCAATTCTGTAAAATTTGTAAGCGAGAATTGGGAAGATGTTGATGTAATTTTTCCCCATGACTAGCAGGAAACCAATTATCTTGATCACCCCATAATACCAAAGTTGGACATTCAATATTTTTGAGATTTTTTTGAATATTTCTCAGCATACTTGGCTGATTTGTTCGCAAATTCTCAATTTCTTTAGCAGCAATTTGTAAATCTTCGGCAACTTTTACCAAAGTTCCAGGAATTTGAATAAACGGATAAGTAATCCAGTAAATATCTTCCTCCGTTAACAATGAAGGATCATATAATACCTTACGTCTTTCTGTTCCCATAATTTCCCTAACTAAAGGTGCAAACCAATATGCAAGACGTAAATCATCAATTGCATGGATAATCTCTATTGGTGTTTGGGCAAGTAAACCCATAGACCAATGAGGTAAGGTTTCTGTAAAAATAGGGGCATTAATTACTACTAAACATCCAATTAAATCAGGATTTTCACCAGCTAATCCCAGAGAAATTAATGCACCTATAGATTCGGCAACAATTATCGGTGGTTCATTACATAAAGCTTGAATAATGCGTTTTAATTCAATAATTTGATGTCCATTTTCTTCTCGACGAGATACAGGTTTTTCTGAAAAACCAAAACCTTTGAAATCACAACAAATTACCCGAAAATGTTGTGATAATGGTTCGATACTATGCCGCCAATTATAACTCCAACTGCCTAAACCATGTAATAAAAATAGCGGTTTACCTTTGCCTTTTTCACCATAAGCTATTTGAATTGGATAGCCTTGAGAATCAGGAATAACCAGATTTTGCCGTCCTTGAGGAAAATGATCTTGCCACCAATCTTTCATGATTTTACAAATAAATAATTTAACTACCAGTGAAGATTTGCCATAATGTTCTTATTAATATCACAGGTATGGATACTAAGACAATAGCCAGCAAAAATAAACCAATACTAAAAACCAGAATAAATGATTTATCTGCTTTTTTATTTTGGTGCGGAGATTTTAAAGCTTCTTCCAATAAAATAATATTATAATTATTAGCTTTCCAGGCAAAATCAAACAAATCTCCTAACATGGGAATAGCCCCAACTAAGGAATCAACAATCACATTCATTACCATACGTCCTAATGTGGCTGTAGATACGCCTAGTTGTGCAGCTTCAATGATAATATAAAATGAAAAGATTAGTCCTAAAGCATCACCACCTATGGGCAATAATCCGATAATTGGATCTAAACCAATGCCTACTTGTGTTCCAGGAATGGTAATTATATTATCTAATACTCCACTAAATTGACGTAGACGCTTTAATCGAGGTGCATAACCATCAGGTGTAATAGCAATTTTTTCAGGAGAATTAGTCATTGTTAATAGGTTCCGATTTTTGAATGTTCAACTTGTATATTGTTTTATTTATATCTATTTGGTAAATTTGTAGCTAGTAACGCTTTTTCAAAATTTAGAATTTAGAATAAATACAGCATAAGCTTTTCACAGATTCGGAATGTGTTCATTAACTTACGCCGTATTGTACTAGATGGACTAGAGTTAAAAATGTGATAACTAATTCTAAATTCTAAATTCTAAATTCTAAATTCTAAATTCTAAATTCTTCATGTCTTCACCGACAGTTACATTTAATTGCTGTCCCAGGAGAAGAACAAAAGAACTCATCCATAACCATAACATTAAAACAATCACAGCCCCTACTGCACCATAGACTTTATTATAATTACCGAAATTACTAACGTAAAGACGAAATAACGCCGAAACAATTGCCCAAAGAATTGCTGCTAAAATTGCCCCTGGGATAATTGGTGTATTTGCTTTCCATTTACTCGGTCCATAGCGATAGACAAAAGCAAAAGCAGTGGCAACTGTACCCAACGCTAAAGGCCAACGTAAAAATTGCCAAATATGTAATAGAAATAGGAAATAAGTATTGCCTTTTACAACAATTCCTAAGAGTAAATCACTTATGAATACTAAAAAAGAAGCCACAACTAATAATAATATAGTCCCGATAGTTAAACCTATAGATATCAATTTTGCGTGCCAAAAAGAACGCATTTTTTTAGGGTGAAGTTGCTGAATTCTATCTAAAGCTGTCATGGCTGTACTAATTGCCCCAGAAGCTGCCCAAAGGGTAAGTACAAAACTCAGAGAAAATAAACTACTATTTTTAGAGTTGGCAATTTCGTGAGTAGCAAAATCACGGATTAATATCCAAGCTTCTTGAGGAACAATTCTACTCAGTTCTGTTGCTAGTTGAATAAATGTATTCCGTAAAGATTCTGCAAATAAGCCAATTGCTGTTAACAAAGCTAGAATTGCCGGAAATAGTGATAACATAGCATTAAAGGCTATTTCAGCAGCTAGTCCTAACAATCTTGTCTCGATTGTCTTTGCAAAAGTTTTTTTTAATGTGCGCCATGTCAGGTGACGAAAAAAGCGGAAAAAACTAGGCTGAAGCATAATTTTCAGTACCCCAATTTTAATAAAAACTTACATTACTAACTGGTTAAAATTACGGCTGTATTGATAGTATTTTTACTAAATTAATGTTTAGATAAATGTCTGATTAAGTACCATAATACAGCTATATTAGCTATGAAAACTAAAACTTTCAAAGTTGTAAAACCTTTAATTAGTTCAAATATTTCGGGAGGGATACTAATACCAACTAATCCGATCACTAATATTTTTGCCCAGGTTTTTTCATACCATAAACCCACTGCTTCGATTGCAGTTACTATGGCATATATCGCCATAGCAATACCACTAAATTTTAATGTTTGTGGTTTGATATTAATAATTTCTTCTATTAACCATTCAATAATTGTAAGTTTACCTTCCAATACATAAGAGTCAGAAAATGTCACAAGGGCATCATGTTTTTTTAATGCTAAAAGTAAAACAATAGATGTGGCTGTAAGTAGTAAAGCAACGAAACCTTTATAGATCACGATTGCTACTAAACCGGGAGGATGTTTATTCATATTTTTATTATACTTATTTGTCAATACAACAATAAGGAATTGAAAATTATTTCCTTCTTTTTAGTTTACGTTAACAATTTAGTTTATACTATATTTTATACTTGTAAAATTAAAAACAACATCAAACCAGATTCCTATATCAATACCTTAGCCAAATCAAAAAATTCCTTGATGCGTAGGTTGGTTTGAGGTACGTATCTCTACGAGACGCTCCGCGAACACGCAGTGTGCTGTAAGGCATAACCCAACAAATAAGTTGGGTTTCCCTTCGTTTAACCCAACCTACAAAAAAATGGCGCAGGTATTGCTATATTAACCACACTTAACTAAAATAATGACTGAAAATCTTGATCAACCTGCCTATTTAACACAAAAGTGGTTAGCTGAAATCCAGTCTCTGACACAACAGATGACACAATTTCAGCGTGAACGAGATGAATCCTGGGCAAGTTCGCAAAAATGGCGGCAACTTTATAATACTGAAGCAGAACAACGGCGTGCAGATACCAAAATACACCAGGAAATTATAGCATCTGTAAAAGCTGAAGTCCAAAAATTTTCAGGTATCAACGCTGAAACAGGAACTGATAAAACTACGGTTATTCAGCAACAAATTGCCCAATTTAATTCTATAGAAGAGTTGCAAACTCAATTATTAGAAGTTATTCAAGAACGTGATTGTCTATTACAAGCTTTGAAACTTGAACAAGAAAACCACACTCAAACTCGTAAGAGTCTGACTACAGCTTTAGGTGATGCTATTGATAGTTTAGCACGTTCAAGGGCAGAGAGTAAGGATGCAGAGGGCGCATAGAGTTAATTAACGGTAGCAAATTTAACTTGATAAATATCCTTTTAAAGTTAATTTCAGCCCTGAGAGTGTCAAGTATTGATGTAGATTTTTATTTTTATTTTTATCCTATCCCCCTGGATAGGATATTATGCTACAAATTAAAAGAGATAATCTAGCAATTGTCTAGGCTTGTCTCTCTGTTTTGGTTATCTTGAGGAACTTATTGTGGTTGCAACCCCCGAAAAACTGCACGCTACCCATAGTCACGAACATCTACCCAGTAAAGACCGTGTAGCCGTGTTGCTTATGGGCTATGGCGAAGTCGAAAGCTACGAAGATTTTGCTAACTATAACGAACAAGCTTTAAATTTACTCACGGCTAAATTTGCCCCTGTTCCTACTTGGATTTATCCCCCTTTAGCCAAGCTTTTGGCAATATTTGATCGTCATGAATGGGGACACACGCATCATGATTTCATTTCCCCACACAATGCCATCTTTGAAAGACAAAGAGCCGGGCTTGAACACGAATTACAACATAAATGGGGTAGTGGTGTTCAAGTTTTCAAAGCTTTTAACTTTTGCGCTCCTTTTTTACCAAACCAAGTTTTAGCCGAAATTAAAGATCAAGGCTTTAGTAAACTTCTGATTTATCCATTATTAGTTGTTGATTCCATTTTTACCAGTGGTATCGCTCTCGAACAAGTGAATAATGCTCTGGTAGAATTAGCTGACGGTGATGAACATTGGATCAAAGCTCAAAGATATATTCCTTCGTTCTACAATGAGCCAAAATATATTGATTTAATGGCGCATTTGGTAGAAGAAAAAATTCATGCTGATTTGGCTACAGGTTATCTACCTTCGCAAATTGGGATTATCTTGATGAATCATGGTTGTCCCCACAAAGCTAAAGGCTTTACATCTGGAATTGATGAAAGTCAAGCAATGTATGAGTTAGTGAGAAATAAGTTAATTAACAATTACCCGTTGATTTCTGTGGGTTGGTTGAACCATGATACTCCATTAATTGAATGGACACAACCAAATGCTACAGTAGCTGCTCAAAATTTGATTCAACTGGGTGCCAAGGCGTTGATATTTATGCCCATTGGTTTTGCCACAGAAAATCATGAAACTTTGTTAGATGTGCATCACATTATTCATGAATTAGAAAAACAACATCCAGATGTAGATTATTTACAAATGGCTTGTGTTAATGATGATCCACAATTTTTATCAATGGTTGCTGAATGGGCAAATGCACATATAGCAGAATTGATGGAAACCCAAGGAATGGCTGTTAATTCAGAATCAGCTAAAACTCATCATCATCATCATCATTAAGAAAGAATAGGAATCCTATTTCATTTTTAACTCGTAGGGTGGGCGTTGCCCACCAAAATTTTGTCTGAATCAGGATTTAAGGATTTACAGTATAAAAGCAATATCTTTTACATTCTAACATTGTCAGAATCAGGATATCCAGGATTTAAGGATTTACAGGATAAAAACAATATCTTCCTTAGAGACTTCCAATTAAAAAAATATCCCAAAATTTCTTGTGGTGCGGGCATCTGGTCCCCTAATAATACAAGGACGGGCAAGATGCCCATCCCACAAGATTGGATAGCGAAGTCCTATTCCCCCTGATGACACTAAAACTAGTAGTGACATCAATTCCCTACTAATGGTGCATTTAAAGTCTTATCAATGCGATCGCGTGTTTCTAATAAGAAAGCTTTGGTATACTCATCTTCAGAATTCACCCGTTTTAATTGATTATTTAACTGTTTGAGTTTATACCATGCTAAAGTTCGAGCATCTTCGGGAGCAGCTTCTTTTCGCAACACCATACCAATTAGTATTTCCAGATATTGCCGTTGTAAACCCCTTCGCAAACTAGAAATTTGCAATTTACCTTTAGGTTGCAAAACTTCCGACCAAATCCCAGTTTGTAAAGTATCAAATAATTCTGGCAATGTGAGAGATTTTCCTGATGCACTTTTGAGTTCTAGATCCTTAATCCGAGTTAAGCGATCGCTTGCAAATAAATCGCGCAACACCGCACTCTGCACTAATAACACTAAATCATGAATCGGATAATCTAATCGTCCTACTTGAATATTAGTTCCCCAATGTAGCCACCGAGAAGGTACTAATTTATTCAGTAACTCCGGGGGAAATTTCAAAGCATCTTCCGCAAAAACATACTTTTGCATCGTCATCAATGCTTGTCGCTGTTGTTCTACTGGCACAGGAACAAATGGTAATTGTCCTTTAGTATCACCCGGCTTAACTCGATAAAAAGACTGACCCCCAATGTATTTACTGGTATAGTATAGATTCTGTAAATAATTCCTCAAGATCGTATTAAAACGCTCCTCCACATCGCTGGAACTTTCTCCGTCCATAGGATAGCCCTTATTTAATCGTTCCCACATCCGTCGGGCATTATCCAATTGTAACTGAGAATAAACTAATACATTACTGCTATGATCCCAAGCATTCACAGTTGGATCACTATTAGAAACATCCTCATCAGGAGCATAACTCAATTCTCCTTGGTTAGATTGTCCAGCAATTGCTGCTAAAAATGACTTTTCCCCCATAGAAGTTGTCGCTTGACTGGGAGAGTAACCATACTGAATTGCCCATTCATCATAAAGTCCCACTTTCTGCGGAAAATAATCTCCCTGTTTGACACCCACAGGGGCAATATTGGGAGGAATATAATCCATAACAGATGTGGTCATCCCTTTAGTGCGGGTAATTTCTGGATTATTCATCTCCTCTGGAGAGAGTAAAGTGCTACCCCGAAAATTATGACGTAAACCTAAAGTATGACCAACTTCATGGGTAATAATTAAACGTAAATATTGGTGGATATAATCTTTTACCTGCTCTGGACTTGGTGTACTATTTCCTAACATTGACATTGCCAAAGAACCAAAAGCCAATTGATTGGATGCTTCCATGCCATAACATAAATCATAATCTGTCGCTAGTTTAGACAAATTGCCTAATGATTTGGGTGATTTCTGATTATCTTTGCCACACAAACGGCCATTATTAATTAATCTTGATAAAGAAGTGCGAGTTTGCGTAGTTTCAGATTGAATCATTTGCCGATAGTCATTTTTTAATAAGCGGACAAAACTACCATCAATCAGAATGTCTGCGTCCAAAATTTCCCCAGTTAAGGGATTCACACGGGATGGACCCATGGCAAAAAATCCATCTACGGTATTAATCCAACGGATGGTATTATAACGAATGTCTGCTGGGTCCCAGGTAGCATTATCAGGCATTTGTTGGACTTGAATAGCATCTTTAAATCCTGCTTTCAAAAAGGCTTGATTCCACATCAGAATCCCCTCTTTGATGGACTCACGATATTCTAGAGGAACAGCATTATCAATCCAAAAAACAATGGGCTTTTTCGGTGGAGAAATTGCGGCTGTAGGATCTTGTTTTTCTAAATTCCACCGATTAATATAACGAACGAAAGGATCTCTGCGTTCATCTTTCGATAAATCTTGATAAGCTGTGAGGAAATAACCTACTCGTTCATCAGCTAACCGAGGTTGATATTTGCTTTTTGGTAACTCTGACAGACTATAATGCACCTTTAAGGTAAAACCGCGACTATCAGCTAAGACATCCAAATTTTTGCCTTCCTTACCACCAGGATTAGCAAAATTAAAAATAGACTCAATTTCTAAATTATTGGGAAATACTTGAGCATTACCAAGATAAGCTTGTTCTGGACTAGCTGCTAGTTCTAAATTAGCAGCTAATCCCGCTAAATCTGTGAGTAATAAGTCACCTAAATCAATCAGAATGGTTTTTTCTTCTGAATGAATACTTTTAATAGGAATAGTATAAAGAACAGAATCACTAAATGATCTAGCTATGGATCTGGCTTGAGGATCTCCTTCACGAGTCCGAAAATTGACATTTCTCACAACAAACTGGATTTGATTATCTACCTTTTGAAAATAGAATAAGAAATCTTGTAATGGCATTCCACTATAAATACCCCGTTCCCCAATACCCGATTCTAAAGTTGAGGTAGCGATGAAGTTTTTTTGGAGTTGTTCTGGTTTAATTTCTAGATAGATTTTATTTTTATTTTTATGGCGATAAATGGTAAAGATTCCCTCTGATTTTTGAGTATCTTTGGTAACTTCTGCAAAATCTTCTAATTCATCTTCTTTAGGTGATTTAGATTCAGGTTTAGGTTTCGGTTTATCTGTTTCCTTATTAACCTGGAGAAATGGTTGTTTTCCAACTTGCTTTAAATCTTTAAATACCCAAACAAAATTTTGTATTTTTACCTGATTATTCTGATCAATAACTGCTATTTTGGAAGATGGTAGTTTTAATTGTTGAGAAATTTTATCCACATTAGTGGTTTTTCTCTCTATTTCTATATCTGAATTGCGGGGATTATTTATTAATAATTGAGCGTTAGCAGTTTCTATGGATATAAATAGACTATTAAACAAAATGAGAGATAAAGTAAATTTATTCATTTCCTAAATTCCTGATAATTATTGTTTGATATAGAAATAATATTGGTAGAGGTTTAAGGGACTTTTAAAACATCATCTAACACCCTACTACATACAGCGGTTTTCGCTCTTATGAGTTACATCTTAGCCCCCTCATCGCTTGCGGGGAGGGGGTTGGGGGTGGGGTTCTTGTACCTCATAACACAAAGGAAGTGCTGTATCTAGCTTTTTCCGTAATCTCGTCAAAGGTTAAATTTTAGCCCTTACGAGGATATACTGATATTTTAAAAAATCACTTATCTAATTTTACAATTTTTGTAACTTAAATATACAAAAAACAAGATTTATTTACTTAAATTGTTATGTTTTTGTAATATTTGCTCCCTATTTACAAATATTTCACAAATTCGCCATAATTTCAAAGTCAATGAGATTGCTTCAATTCTCTCTCTATTTATAGCCAAAATAAATTTTATAACAGATGTGGAGAATTTTATGAATATCTCTCCCTGCTACTCTCATACCATGATAGACAACTTTCGTCAACATCAGATTTATTAGTTTTGCCGCAGTTGCTGGCAAAAAATGCCGTTGTTCAAACAAAAAACTTTTTATCCACAACGTCCACTAGTTTTAGTTTAACTGTGTTTTAAATCGTTCATAATAATCGTGTAAAATCATTTTATATTAAACGAGTTTTAGAACATTACTAGGTCGCGCTTCGCTATCGTCTTATTAATAAAGATAGAGAATAAATTGAAATTTAATAATTATTAATAATTGATGATTGGTTATGGTTTATTTTCCAACCACCAATCATCAACCACCAAATTAAGTCAACGCTTCTGCACCACCAACAACCTCTAAGAGTTCTTGGGTAATTGCAGCTTGACGAGCTTTGTTGTAAGACAAAGATAGAGTTTTAATCAATTCACCGGCATTTTCGCTGGCGTTACTCATCGCTGTCATCCGTGCTGCTAGTTCACTAGCTGCTGATTCTTGTAATGACCGTAATAGCTGATTACTCAGATATAAAGGCAACAAAGAATCCAGAATTTGCACTGGATCTTGTTCAAAAATCATGTCAGTAGGTAAAGCAGTAACTGTACTAGCTACCTTTTCTCGTTCCACTTGGAATTGACCACCACGGCTAGTTAAGCGGAAAATTTCATCATCCGCTGCTTCTAAACCTTGGGTATCCAAAGGTAGAAGAGTTTGGACTACGGGACGAGAAGTAACTAAGGAGACAAATTTTGTATAAACTAGCTCAATCCGGTCTACTTTTTCCGAAAGGAATAGAGAAAGTAGTTCATCAGCAATATTTGTAGCTTCTGCGGCGGTAGGAATTTGTTCTAAACCGCTGTAGGTAGCAGCAATAGGCTGATTGCGGCGTTGGAAGTATTGGATAGCTTTGCGGCCAACCAAGACAAATGTATAGTCTACACCTTCAGCTTTGAGTTCCTTAGCCCGATTTTCTGCCCGGCGGATTGCGTTACTATTGTAACCACCACACAAACCTCGGTCGCCAGTAATTACCAACAAACCTACTGATTTAACTTCGCGTTTTTTCAGTAGGGGTAGGTCAACATCTTCAAACTTTAGTCGGGTTTGCAAGCCAAATAATACTTGCGCCAAACGGTCAGCAAAGGGACGGGTAGCAATTACTTGTTCTTGAGCGCGACGGACTCTCGCCGCTGCTACAAGCCGCATGGCTTCTGTGATTTTTTTGGTGTTTTTGACCGACTGAATGCGATCGCGTATTGATTTGAGATTAGCCATATTTTAGTCCTTAGTCCTTAGTCATTTGTCATTTGTCTTGTGTCATTAGTCATCAGCTATTTACTAATGACCAATGACTACTGACCAATGACTAATTACGCTGCTGCTTGGAAGGTCTTTTTGAATTCGGTAAGAGCCGCTTTCAAAGCAGCTTCTTCTGCATCACCAAGGGCTTTTGTACTTTGTACGCCTTGGAAATAGGCAGTGTTAACATTCTTCAAGTAATCACGTAAACCTTTAGCAAAGGTAGTTATTTGAGTAACAGCAATGTCATCTAAATAACCGTTAATACCAGCATAAAGAATTGCTACTTGTTCAGCTACGGAGAGAGGGTCGTTTTGGGGCTGCTTGAGGAGTTCCCGTAAACGGACACCACGCGCCAACTGGTCTTGAGTGGCTTTATCTAAGTCAGAAGCGAATTGTGCGAAAGCTTGTAAGTCGTCAAACTGTGCCAATTCCAGTTTAATCTTACCAGCAACTTTTTTCATGGCCTTGGTTTGTGCCGCAGAACCTACACGGGATACTGAGATACCGGGGTTTACCGCAGGACGGATACCAGAGTTGAACAAGTCGGAGGATAAGAAAATCTGACCGTCGGTAATGGAAATTACGTTGGTAGGAATGTATGCAGATACGTCACCAGCTTGGGTTTCAATGATAGGTAGGGCGGTCATACTGCCTTTACCCAATTCATCACTTAACTTAGCAGCACGTTCTAACAAGCGGGAGTGAATGTAGAATACATCTCCAGGATACGCTTCCCGACCTGGTGGACGACGTAACAGCAAGGACATTTGGCGATAAGCCTGAGCTTGCTTGGATAAGTCATCATAAATGATTAAGGTCGCTTTGCCTTTGTACATGAAATACTCAGCAATACTAGCGCCTGTGTAGGGAGCGAGGAATTGTAAAGTAGCTGGGTCACTGGCGTTAGCAGCAACAACTACTGTATAGTCCATCGCGCCTTTTTCTTGTAAGGTTTGGACTACGTTAGCAACGGTGGAAGCTTTTTGACCGATAGCTACGTAAACGCAAACTACATCTTCACCTTTTTGGTTAATGATGGTGTCAATAGCGATCGCAGTTTTACCAGTTTGGCGATCGCCAATGATTAATTCCCGTTGACCACGGCCTACAGGAATCATGGAGTCAATAGCGGTAATACCAGTTTGCATCGGTTCGTGTACAGACCGACGGGCAATAATCCCAGGTGCAGGAGATTCAATTAACCGAGTTTCGGTAGTCTTAGGATCACCTTTACCATCAATGGCGCGACCTAAAGCATCCACAACTCGACCAATAAGGGCATCGCCTACGCCTACTTGGGCAATTCTACCGGTAGCGGTTACAGAGCTACCTTCTTGAATACTCCGACCTTCACCCATCAATACCGCACCAACGTTATCTTCTTCTAAGTTTTGGGCGATACCGATTGTGCCATCTTCAAATTCTAGGAGTTCCCCAGCCATAGCTTTTTCCAAGCCATAAATCCGGGCAATACCGTCACCAACTTGTAGCACTGTACCAACGTTAGCAACTTTAACCTCTTGGTCGTATTGCTCGATTTGTTGTTGAATGATGCTGCTGATTTCGTCAGGTCTAATGGAAATGCTCATTTGTCAGTTGTCAGTTGTTAGTTGTTAGTTGTCCGTTGTCCGTTGTCTGTTGTCTGTTGTCAGTTGTTTTTCTTTACTACTGACCACTGACTAATGACTAATGACCACTGACATTTATCAGAACTTTTTAGTTACTGCTTAAACGCAAAGAGAGACGACGTAGTTGACCACGCAAACTAGCGTCAATTACTTGAGAACCAACCTTGATAATCACACCACCAATTAAGTCGCTGTCTATTTTGGTTTCTAATTCCACTTGACGCGCTTTGGTAAGAGTGATGACTTTTTCTGTAATTGCTTGCTGTTGAGCTTCCGTAAGCGGAACCGCAGAAGTAATTTCAGCTAATACAGTTTGATTTAGCTGGCGTAATAGCACCAAATACTGCTGTAAAATTGGTTCTAAGAAAGCAATCCGTCTTCTGTCAACTAACAGCAGTAAAAAGTTACGTAGGTAGGAGTTTCCACCTTCCCCAAGTAATTGTTTGAGAACATTTTTCTTGTTCTCTTGCTTCACAAATGGATTGCTTAAAAAGTTGGTGAGTTCTTGACTCCCTCTTAATAAGCCCAGAAAAGTCCGTGTATCTTCCCCAACCTCTTCTGTTAAGTTTTGAGATTGAGCAATGGATAACAGTGCCTGTGCATAAGGCTGAGATATTTCAGCAGTTGCTGCATCACTTTTCATATCTCGCCTCCCAGTTGTGCGATGCTACTAGCAATTAATCTTTGTTGAGCATCTTCGCTGATACCACCCTTGAGTTGTCCTTCAACTTTTTGCAGTGCTTTAGCAACTACCTTTTGTCGAAGTTGGGAAATAGCTTTATCTAGGTCTGCATTCAAATCGGATGCTGCGGTTTCTTTCAACCGGGCTACATCCAGAATCGCTTGAGCTAAAATAGCCTCTTTAGCTGCTGCGGCATTTTCCCCAGCTACTTGGGTGATTCTCTGTGCTTCTTGCTGTGCTTGGGTTAACTGTTTCTGGGCTGTTGCCAAAGAAGTTTGAGCTTCCCGCAAGCGTCCTTCTGTATCTTGAATAACGCTTTCAATATTTGAGCGTCTTTCATTCAAGATATTCGTTAAAACTTTGCGTCCAAAGTAGAATAGTATGCCAATCAGAATTACTAAGTTAATTAGATTGGTTTCCAGGATGTCTAGGTTTAGACCGAAACCGCCTTCTGCTGCGCCTTCTGCCATTTCAGAGTTAACAGCTTCTGCGGCAAGTAATAAAATATTGCCCATGTTACCCATCTACAAGTGCGCTGATCGCTTGGTAATTCGTTGACTTTTCCCGATAGGGAAAAAAGTGCCAATCTTTTGGACACTTAAATTTCACCACATTTTCAGGCAATGCCCTGATGTGTTTATGCTTTCGTAGCACCAATTTGGTGATATAACAATTGCCAACAGCTAGGATATCAATTAATCATAGAAATCCTTCCATAACAGGGTTTTACTCCTGAATTGGTGACTCGGTGACTCCTGACTCCTGTTATATTATTTCACCAAAGCAGGTCCTAATAGTTTTTCTAGAATCTGGTTGCTGAGGGCATCAACTTGTGCTTCTAGGGTTGCCATAGCTGTTTGCTTTTGCTGCTCTATTTCTCTAGCAGCTTGTTCGCGTTGAGCTTGGGCTTCCTGTTGAGCTTCAGCTATTTTTTGTGCCGTAATTTTCTTAGCTTCATTCTGGGCAGCTTCCATAGTTACTTGTGACTGCCTACGAGCGGATGCTAGTTGCTGCTCATACTCTTTGGTTAAGCTTTCAGCTTTAGCCAAACGTTCACGAGCATCAAGGTTATTGGTACGGATAAAATTATCCCGATCATCCAATACCTTAGTCAGAGGCTTATAGAAAATTGCATTCAACACAGCTGCCAGCAACAAGAATTGCAATGCCATTAATGGCAAGGTAGCATCGAAATCAAACATTTCTCTCCTCTTTGGCTGGAATAGGAATTTGCTTGGCTAGTAACGTGATCCAGCCGTTGATAATTTTACGAATCTCTTCCTAGATGATCCATAAACTGCCAGTTTTTAGAGGCGTGTAGATGTCCAGTTTTTTACTTGCTGTGACATCTTGCACGTCTCTAGATTAACAAAACTTTTTCGGTCTTAGGCAAAAGGGTTAGCGAATAGCAATACCAAGGCAATTACCAAACCGTAAATTGTCAAGGATTCCATGAAGGCTAAGGTTAAAAGTAGTGTGCCGCGAATTTTGCCTTCTGCTTCGGGCTGACGGGCAATACCTTCTACTGCTTGACCTGCTGCATTACCTTGACCAAGACCAGGTCCAATTGAAGATAAACCGATAGCGAGAGCAGCAGCGATAACTGAAGCAGCTTGTACTAATGGATCCATGACGATTTTCCTTGCTTTAACTACAAAAATTACAAATGTACGTAACAATCTAGATATGTGTTTTCACACGCTACTAGGTTCTTAAATCGCCGTAGCGATGTTTTGAGCAAGTTTGCTCGTCTGATAGGGCAACGTGGCGCAAGCCATACTGTACTATCAACTGAGGGCGTTAATGCTCCTCATGTTCTTCTTCACCGTGTCCCTCTAAGGCTTCATGAATATACGCCCCGGCTAGGGTCGCAAATACGAGGGCTTGAATGGCACTAGTAAATAAACCCAAAGCCATTACTGGCAAAGGCACAAAGAGAGGCACGAGTAATACCAATACACCCACAACTAATTCATCCGCCAATATATTTCCAAATAGACGGAAGCTTAGGGAGAGAGGCTTGGTGAAATCTTCGAGAATGGCAATTGGCAACAGAATTGGTGTTGGCTCAATATATTTCTTAAAGTAGCCTAGACCTTTCTTGCTAAATCCAGCGTAGAAATACGCCAAGGATGTGAGCAATGCCAATGCGACGGTTGTATTGATGTCGTTGGTAGGAGCAGCTAGTTCACCAGCAGGCAATTTGATTAGCTTCCAGGGAATTAATGCTCCTGACCAATTTGATACGAAGATAAACAAGAATAGCGTACCAATAAATGGTACCCAGGGGCGATATTCTTTCTCTCCGATTTGGTTTTTCGCTATGTCCCGAATAAATTCTAGGGCATATTCCATGAAATTTTGGATGCCGCTAGGAATTTTTTGGACGTTTTTGGTGGCAGCTAGTGATGCTATTACTAGGATAGCAATCACAAACCATGAGGTGAGAAATACTTGCCCATGTATTTTAAGACTGCCCAGTTGCCACAAGAAGTGATGACCTACTTCCAATTCGGCGAGGGGAAAAGCATTGAAGGCGTTTAATACACTAAGCATGGGCGTTGTTCAAGATTTTCCCAAAAAATTGCAAATGGGAGGATTGTCTGTAAGGGTTTAGTAATGCTAAACTCCTACAACTAGCTTTAAGCTTCAGGATTGAATACAGTTTGCACCAGATAGATGACGAGGGTAGCTTTGTAGGTGAGAAACCCCAAGAATATGGGCAGAATATGTAGCTGATGCCATTGAGTCGCCAATATAATCGGTATCATGATCAGAGCAAAACGATTTTTACTCAAACTTGGTTTTTCACCACCTAGCGTCTCAACATCTTTAGCCAGCATTTTTAAGTAAACCACACCTGTACACGCCCCAATGAAATAATTTAGGGCAATGTTTAATGAATAAAAAATCCACACAGAGATAAAAATAATCCCCGTCAACACAAGTGTGATTACTATCAACTTTTGATAAAGTTGATAGAACTCTCCAATAGAAGAACTAATTGGTTTTTCTACAAAACCAGATTCCTGATCTTGTTGTGTTGTCTGAGTGGGTGCAATTGATTCTTCTGACAAGCTCACAAGACTTGAAACCAGTACAGTTAAGATAAGATGACTGCACATTCAGTCACTTGAATCATATCACGATCCGGTAACACTACTTTAGAAAAAAACAATTAACTTATTTTTGGTCAGTTGTTAGTGGTCAGTTGTCAGTGGCAAGATAACTGCCTTGTTACTGATTTTTTTGATGAAGCGGGGGTTAGTAAGATTAGTTGTTGTTTGAGGAGATGTCTTACTCCGTCTAAGTTTAGCTTGACTTGGGCTAAAATGTTAGTCAATGTGGCAGAAGCATTATATTTAGTTTATGAAAACATCACATCCAGATATTATCGTCACTAGCCCAGATGGAGAATATTTGATGATTGTTGAAGTAAAACTCAATAATGTCAGTATCCATCATGAAAATGTTATTTTTCAGCTTGAACGCTCGATGATTGAGATTGGTTGCTCCCTTGGCTTGCTTGTAGCAGGAGAGCGTGTTATTGTCCTACGGGATTCTTTTGATGATTCTCAGGGTTCATCAATTCACGTAGTGGGTGAAGCAAGACTTCCAAATTATTTATTACCACCAGCAGATGAGCAATGGAGGGGAAAACCTTACCTTGAGTTTGAATCACAAGTTCAGCGATGGTTAGAGAAATTGAAACTTCAAACTAATGTAGACAGTTTACCAGATGATTTGAAAAATTTGTTTAGCGGACGGATAATCAATATTCTCCGACTTGGTGAAGTCAGGGCTGGTGGACCAAGGTGGAGTAAAGTTGCAAAATGAAGCCTCAAGCGGTTTTTGTCGAAACAAACTGGGTGGTAGATATTGTTGCACCTGCACATTTACAGAGTGTACAGGCGGCTGAATTGCTGTCACGTGCGGAAGCAGGAGAGTTTGAGTTACACCTACCTGCTATCTGTCTCACAGAAGCGAGGGAAACTATACCCCGACGATTTACTCCACGTACTGACTCTAACGATCTACGTAAATTTGTCCAATGGGCTAAAAGACAAGGGAAACTGACTACAGAAGATGCTAATGCAGCGTTTCGAGTTTTTGATAAGTTTGATGGATTGGTTACAAATGAATTAACAAAAGTTCCAGAAAGATTGAGAGAATTAGCCCAGCATCCACATTTGAATGTGTTTCCTCTTTCTGAGTCTATGCTAGAACGGCAAGTGTCTATTGGTGCAATGGATACTTCGTTAAAACCTTATGATATGGCTGTATTGGCGGCAATTCTTGTCAGGGCTGAGGATTTGCAACAACAAGGACATTCATGGGTAGGTTTTTGTGAACTAGATTCTGATCTTCAACCTTGGGATAAAAATGGTGTATTAAAACCTATTCTTAGTGATCTCTACAATGCTTCTCGAATCTGGGTGTATCGAGATTTTTTGGTGGAAGATGTAGATGAACTTCCCGAAGTTTGGTTCTCTTCTAATTAACCGGGTGTCAGTAAAATCATTTGTTGTTTCAAAAGATTTCTAACTCCATCTAAATCAAACTGTACTGTGGTTAAAATCTCCGCTATGGTAGATTTACCATCACAGCTTTTCATAAATTCAAATTCGACTATTGATAAGTTAACTATTTGGTAATCATAGTTAAATAAACATTGACTAGGAAAACCATCTATGCAAGGGTTCAGTTCGGGAATCGCAGTTAGTAGTGTGTTATCTGCTGACCAATCGGTTTTGGGTATGGGGGGACGACTGAGGAAAAACTCGTAATGAGTTACTTCTGGATTTAGTAATTCTACGAGACGATAACGTTGATGTTCTGTTAATTCTTCTGCTCGTTCAATTAGCTCTGGTGCTTTTTCTAGAAGCTTTTCCAGTTGCCAAAATCCAGGATTGGAAAAACCTACAAAGTCTAAACCAGAAGCATCTATTAATTGAAATAGTGTATCAATATTGTAATCAGTTTCCTGGGGATGTACGTACATATCGGCAAAACATTCATCCCGCTGGTTTTCCATTGCCCATCTTTCTTTTTCTCGCTTGACAATGCGGTTGTTTTCTGGTAAAGAAGCAAATATTTTTCGTCCGACTTGAACACCATCACGGTAGTCACCGCGTTTGTTACCTTGGAGAAGTGCGATCGCTTTTTGCATTAGTTGTATTTCCCATCTTCCCAATTCTCCATACACAAAGATGTGCATTATTCCACCTGGAGCGAGTTTTTTCGCTAAGGCTTGAATACCACGAATGGGATCTGGGAGATGATGAAGCACACCAACGCAATTAATTAAATCGAATTGTCCTGGTATCTGTTCTACATCATAGATACTCAGATGATGAAATTCTACACGGTCAGCACCGGAGCTTTGACAGCGTTTTTTTGCTACTTCTAATGTACCAGCACTTAAATCTATTCCTACTACCTGCGCGTGGGGGTTGAGATGGACTAAATATTCTGTTCCGACTCCTGAACCACAACCAGCATCTAAAATGCGGATATCTTGCTTTTGTGGTTTTCTCCCTGTGCAGAAGTTGTATGCAGCTAACCAATTCCAACGCCAATTATATCCTGGTGGTGGTTCGTCGAGGATGGGTTCAGGGGGGAATGGATAGGTGTCGTAGAGTTTCGCAACAGCAGCACTTACTTGGGAGTCGGACATATTCAGAATTAACGCAGCATCTCTGAGTTTAGCGGATAGGGGGATTAGGGTAAAGATTTAATCAATTCTCTAAATTCGCAGGGGTTTAGCAGTGCTAAACCCTTACTGTTGATAGATACGGGTATTGATTCCGTAAAAACACTCATGTTAAAATAGGTATTAACCAGTAGAATCTAAACTAGACATTTTACATTCTATATTTGATTAAACAGGAGTATCAAAAATGCCAGTAGGTTTACCTGAATTTGTGGAAAACCCGGAAAATCGTTGTCCGGTAATTCTCTTGCTTGATACCTCTGGCTCAATGTCAGGACAACCTATCCAGGAGTTAAATAGAGGTTTGGCAGCTTTCAAAGAAGATGTGATGAAAGATGCTCAAGCCTCTTTAAGTGTAGAAGTTGCTATCGTCACCTTTGGACCTGTGCGACTAACACAAGATTTTGTCACTATAGACCAGTTTACACCGCCTAAGCTAGAAACAGAGGGTGTTACACCAATGGGTGCAGCCATAGAATACGCTTTGGATTTATTAGAACAACGCAAACAGACTTATAAAGATAACGGTGTACTGTATTATCGTCCTTGGGTAATTTTAATTACCGATGGTGCGCCTACAGATTACTGGGAAGGTGCAGCCCAAAGAGTGAGGGAAGCAGAAGAACAGCGCCGAATGTTGTTTTTTACTGTTGGTGTTCAGGGTGCGGATATGAATAAACTCAGACAAATTGCACCTCCAGAACGTCCTCCAGTGACGCTGAATGGCTTAGATTTTCGCTCTTTATTTCGTTGGCTTTCCACTTCCATGAAACGGGTTTCTAGTGGCAAGGTAGGTGAAGCTGTAGCATTACCGCCGATGGGATGGGGTCAGATTATAACATAATCTGAATAGTTGGAAAAGGCGATTATAAATCGCGGAACCACACAGGCAAAACCCACCTTCGTGGGTTAAAAACCTTGATTTTTCATTAGTCCACGAAGGCGGTCACTGAGCTTGTCGATAGCGTAGCGTGGCGTTAGCCATAGTGTGGACTTTGTTTGTGTAGTAGCGAATTATATTCGCCGAAAACCTTAAATCAGATTACTTAAATTTAAAGATGATATTTTGAGGATTTATTTATTGTGAGTTGGAAAGCAATTGCTCGTTCTGCGGTGGGTACGAGTCATCAAGCGGAAAAAATACCCTGTCAAGACTGCGGAAATTACCGCATTTTTAATGATGTGATTGTGGGTGCAGTTGCTGACGGTGCTGGGAGTGCGAAATATTCTCAAATTGGTTCTGAATTAGCGGTAGACACTGCGCTCAACTACCTTAAAGGAAATCTTAATAATCGCAAAAAATTCTGGGAAAATCTGTCTAAACCACTTACCGAAAAAGAGGTTAAAAAGCTTTTTAATCAAACCTTCAAAAAAGTTATTAAAGAGTTAAATAAACAAGGAACTAACAAAGGTGATTCTGTTAATGATTTAGCTTGTACATTGTTAGTTTTTATAGCAACTCCTGAATGGGTTGCAGCCATGCAAATTGGTGATGGATTTATGATAGTGCATCCCCAAGATTCAGAATATCAATTGTTGTTTAAACCAGATAAAGGGGAGTTTTTCAACGAAACAACTTTTGTCACTTCAGCTAATGCAGTTGAGGAAATGCAGGTACAGGTAATTTCAGGAAATCAAGAGTTTATTTGTGCTTCTACTGATGGGCTAGAAAAAGTAGCAATTCGCTTGAGTGACTGGAAACCTTTTCCGCCATTCTTTAAACCATTTGAGGAATATTTGCGAGAAACAAATAATCCAGAAGAGGATGATCAATATATTATTGATTTTCTCAATTCTGAAAGGCTAAATTCTCGTACTGATGATGATAAAACTTTGGTTTTGTGTCTTTTTGAAAATTAATCCAGAATTTTCAAGAACCTCTCCCTAACCCTCTCCTAAGAGGAGAGGGAACATGAAAAAATGAGTTTTTGTACAGAGAGTTTCAAAGCCTCTCCCCTTGTATCGGAGAGGTTTAGAGAGAGGTTAAAAATTTGCTGTACAAGTTTTCAACTACTATTTGATATTGATGTTATCCTATTTAATTAAAATTCTATGACAGTTCTCACCTGTGCTATTACAAATAAATCAATTAGTCTGTTAGGTGAAGCAATATTCAATAGTGGTGAAGCGAAAATTTGGCGAACTAATGAAAATGGTTATTTAGCTAAAATTTACCATAAACCAACACCAGAACGGGTGCAAAAATTAGCAGTAATGATAGATCACCCTCCACAAGAGCCAAATGCCCATCTTAATCATATTTCCTTTGCTTGGCCTAAGTCACCATTGAAAAATGATCAGGGTGATTTTGTAGGCTTTTTGATGCCAGAAGTTAGAGATGCAAAAGAACTTCTTAATATTTATAATCCCCAACTTCGTAAACGTGAGAAAATTAAAGTTGATTGGCGGTTTCTACACACAACAGCGATGAATATCGTTTCAATTATTGAAGCACTTCACACTGCTGGTTATGTATTGGGTGATATTAACCCACAAAATATTCTGGTTAATGATCGGGCTTTACCTTCAATTATTGATACAGATTCTTTTCAGGTAAAAAAATCCGAGAAATGGTAGAATTTATCGTTGTTTAGTTGGTTCAGAAGGATATACACCACCGGAATTAATTGGTAAAGATTTTTCTAGTATTGAACAAACGGAAATACATGATAGATTTCGATTAGCAGTAATTATCTATCAATTATTATTTGGGGGGAATAGTCCTTTTCAGGGAAAATGGATAGGTACAGGAGAAACTCCAGAAATTAATGAACTTGTTCGTCGGAGTATATGGTTATATAGTGCAAATAGTTTAATTCAATCTGTAGATAGAACAATTCCTCTTGATATTGTACATTCAGAGATCAGAAGATGTTTTCTTAAATGCTTTAATGATGGTTATGAAAATCCTCAGTTACGTCCTACAGCTAAAGAATGGATGCAATCGTTAAAAGTTGCTAGAAATGGACTAAATGAATGCGAAATGCTAGATAGTCATTACTATAGCCAAACCTATGGTAAATGTTATTGGTGCGATCGCTCTACAAATCTTGGTGTTGATATTTTTCCCGGAGTTGTTAGACCAAAACCATCTGCTGTTGTGAAATCAACTTCACAGCGACAAGTTATAGATAAGCTACCGCAAACCTTCACTTTCCATTCTCAATATATTACTTCTGTAGTATTTAGCCCCAATGGTCAAACTCTTGCTAGTGGAAGTGCGGATACAATTGTCAAACTTTGGGATGTGAGGGGAAGGTTACTGCAAACTCTTATGGGTCATTCTAAGGTTAATTCTGTAGCCTTTAGCCCCGATGGTCAAATCTTGGCTATTGGACGTGATGACAACACTATCAAGATATGGAATGTGTCTACAGAAAGGCTACTGCAAACTCTTACCGATCATTCTGACTCAGTTAATTCTGTAGCATACAGCCCTGATGGTCAAACCCTTGCTAGTGGCAGTTTGGACAGGACTATCAAGATATGGAATGTGACTACAGGAAAACTACTTCAAACCCTTACAGGTCATTCTAGCTGGGTTCGTTATGTAGCATATAGCCCTGATGGTCAAATCTTGGCTAGTGGGAGTGATGACAACACTATCAAGATATGGAATAAGCCTACAGGACAACTACTTCAAACTTTTACAGGTCATTCTAGCTGGGTTCGTTATGTAGCATATAGCCCTGATGGTCAAAACCTTGCTAGTAGCAGTGGGGACAGGACTATCAAGATATGGAGTGTGACTACAGGAAAACTACTTCAAACCCTTACAGGTCATTCTGGCACGGTTAATTCCGTAGCATACAGCCCTGATGGTCAAACCCTTGCTAGTGGCAGTTTGGACAGGACTATCAAGATATGGAATGTGACTACAGGAAAACTACTTCAAACCCTTACAGGTCATTCTAGCTGGGTTCGTTCTGTAACATACAGCCCTGATGGTCAAAGCCTTGCTAGTGGTAGTGATGATGGGACTATCAAAATTTGGGAGTTATTATAGTCAGAATCAGGATATCCAGGATTTAAGGATGTACAGGATGGCAATTTAGAGATTTTCTGTGAATAGTTAATAATTTGATTTTTTGAACAATAAAAATATATTCCCTATCATTCAATAAAACCATAAGTTATCAAAAAACATCCTGTTAATCCTTTAATCCTGAAAATCCTGATTCAGATAATTGAATTAATCAGAATCAGGATATTCAGGATTTGAGGATGTACAGGATGGCAATTTAGAGATTTTCTGTGAATAGTTAATGGTTTGATTGTTTGAACAATAAAAATATATTCCCTATCATTTAATAAAACCATAAGTTATCAAAAAACATCCTGTTAATCCTTTAATCCTGGGCATCCTGATTCAGACAATTAAATTAATCAGAATCAGGATATCCAAGATTTGAGGATGTACAGGATTGTGATTTATAGATTTTCTGTGAATATTTAATCATTATAAATTATAATTTAGAGAAAAATATATTTTCTATTATTCACAAAAACCTATATTTTCTAAAAAACATCCTGTTAATCCTCTAATCGGTGGATATCCTGATTCAGACATTATTCACTAATACTCCAATCTTCTAAACGCAAATTAGGAACTTTTTCAAAATCTTTAAAATTACGAGTTACTAAAATCCCATTGACTGATAATGTAATTGCAGCAATGCGTAAATCTTGAGTACCAACGCGGATTTTTTGCTTAACTAATTCAGTGTAAATATTACCCGCAGCTTCGCTAAAATGTAGGACATTTAGACTATTTATGTCTTCTAATGTATCCTCTAACCTAGCATAAGCTAAAACTAATTCATTCGCTGATTCACACCTGTTAATAATATTCAGTCTTCCCCGTAGTTGTTCTGTAGCGGTGATAACAGTTATGGCAATATCTTCAGGATTGAACATAGTTAATCGCTGTCTAATTAATGAATTGCCTCTCTGTAATAAAGATAGATAATCTGTATCTAATATTCTTAAATTATCCACTTCTTTATTAACCTTTATTCATTAATTGCATCTAGTTCACGACGATATTCTTCTATATATTCTAGCATTTGATCGAATTGCGGATCATCCTTATATTTACCCGCTATTTTTAGCCAAGGATTTTCTGTTTTTGGTGCGACAATCTCTAAAGTCACAATCTTAGCATTTCCTAAACGAACTTGCAAAATTTTATCTAATTGTTCTATTGCTTCCGTTTCTGTATTCCCTAAACCTTGACATTCTGGTAAACTTAATAATGTCGCTTTAACCGTGCCATCTTCTTGATTTTCAATTAACACATCATAAGTTAACTTGGGTGCAATTGTGGAAAGAGCATTTTTAACAGCTAAAATCATGATATTTTTACTCTTCTAACTCTGAATTAATTATAACACAATACTTGAAGAAAGTTAAAATTATCATCTACATAATTTTAAGATTTATAGAATTTTATTAGCAATCGTCCATTTTATATTTTATCATCCTGTTAATCCTTTAATCGGTGGACATCCTGATTCAGACAAAAAATATCCTGAAAATGAGTATGGTATTGATCATTCTTGTTTAGTAGAGCCTGAATAAATACCGTATCTAAAAATAGTCTTTCCTGATTCATTCTCTGATCTCATTGTCATGTTTAGGATTACCATATAAATAGTGATCATGTTGACTTGACCAATCACTTGGTGCTTCAATAGTTCCTGTTAATGCCTCTAGCACATCCCAAGCATTACCTTCATCTTCTATATCTTCTATTGCTTCAGTAACAAGAGGATTATCCTTGTGCATTCCTGCAAATTTCATCCAAGGATGTTCTGTTTTAGCTGCTTCAATTTCTAAAGTTACTATTTCTGGTTTTCGTGCTTGAAAAAGCTGAATCAGATTATTTAATGCTTCCTCTTTATTTGTACCTAAACCTTGACATTCTGGTAAGCTTAACAATGTAGCTTTAACCGTCCCATCTTCTTGATTCTCAATCAACACATCATAAGTTAACTTGGGTGCAATTGTGGAAAGAGCATTTTTTACATCTAAAATCATGATATTTTTACTCTTTTAACTCTCTATTGATTATAACATGATAATGAAAAATACTTTGTTAAATGATGTAAAAAACCATTTAGTCAGAATCAGGATATCCAGGATTTGAGGATTGACAGGATGGCAATTTAGAGATTTTCTGTGAATAGTTAATAATTTGATTTCTTGAGCAATAAAAATATATTCCCTATCATTGAATAGAACCACAATTCATCAAAAAACATCCTGTTAATCCTTTAATCCTGGACATCCTGATTCAGACAAATAATCGAATTTATTCCCTGGCTTCCTAATTCATGATATTTTTATCCTGATTATAGCTTTACATATTTTTCTATTCTAGTTAAAAATATCCTACCTCATGACTAATGCTGATATTCTTCATCAACTGAGTGATATAGCCCAACAGTTTCATATTTTTGAATGTGTTCCCTGTGCTATAGCCTTGCGTCAATTCCTGATTAATCAGAAAATATCTGGTAGAGAAATTAATTTGTTTACAGGGAGTACAGAAGATCCCTTTTGTAATATCTACCATGAAGTTATGCAACAAAACATCTCTATCAACGGTAGACATTATGCCATTGCGGTAGAAATTGATGGACAAGAACTCATATTCGACAATATTCACACCAAAGGAATTTCTAGGGTAAACTGGATAAATAACTTCTACTGCGCTGTACAAGATTTAGGTGGAGAATTTCAAATCACTGAAACCGAATTTTAAACAGGAGGAACATTATGCTTGATTTATATGATTTAATCCGCAATATCCAAAAACGTCCCGCTATGTATTTAGGACGAGCAACTATAGCTAACCTTCGCACATTTCTAGCTGGTTACTGCTTTGCACGTCGTCAAACAGCAATACCTCAAACACAACAAGAACAAGAATTTTCAGGTTTTCAAAATTGGGTTCAGCAAAAATATAATGTTACTTCTCATCAAACTTGGGATCAGATTATTTTGTTTTTCTCCAAAGATGAAAATACTGCTTTTGAGGAATTTTTTAAATTATTTGATGAATTTACACAACAAGATTCTATTTCTCAACATCAAGGAAATATAAAAATAAGTCCAGTAAGCATAATTTAAGCTGTTAAATTAGTCAGAATCAGGATATCCAGGATTTGAGGATTTACAGGATTGTGATTTAGAGATTTTCTGTGAATAGTTAATAATTTGATTTTTTGAACAATAAAAATATATTCCCTATCATTCAATAAAACCATAAGTTATCAAAAAACATCCTGTAAATCCTTTAATCGGTGAGCATCCTGATTCAGACAATTAAATTAATCAGAATCAGGATATCCAGGATTTGAGGATTAACAGGATGGCAATTTAGAGATTTTCTGTGAATAGTTAATGATTTATTTTTTGAACAATAAAAATATATTCCCTATCATTGAATAAAACCATAAATTATCAAAAAACATCCTGTAAATCCTTTAATCGGTGAGCATCCTGATTCAGACAATTAAATTAGTCAGAATCAGGATATCCAGGATTTGAGGATTAACAGGATGGCAATTTAGAGATTTTCCGTGAATAGTTAATGATTTGATTGTTTGAACAATAAAAATATATTCACTATCATTGAATAAAACCATAAATTATCAAAAAACATCCTGCTAATCCTTTAATCCTGGGCATCCTGATTCAGACAATTAAATTAGTCAGAATCAGGATATCCAGGATTTGAGGATGTACAGGATGGCAATTTAGAGATTTTCTGTGAATAGTTAATGATTTGTTTTTTGAACAATAAAAATATATTCTCTCTCATTTAATAAAACCATAATTTATCAAAAAACATCCTGTAAATCCTTTAATCGGTGAGCATCCTGATTCAGACAATTAAATTAGTCAGAATCAGGATATCCAGGATTTGAGGATGTACAGGATGGCAATTTAGAGATTTTCTGTGAATAGTTAATGATTTATTTTTTGAACAATAAAAATATATTCCCTATCATTGAATAAAACCATAAATTATCAAAAAACATCCTGTAAATCCTTTAATCGGTGAGCATCCTGATTCAGACAATTAAATGCTTTTTCTATAATCCCAAGGATCAATAAATTTCCGATCATTCCAAACCCCAAGTTTTTGCTGTTGCGCTTGCGCTTCGGCTTGTTGCACTATGTCCTTACTTGGGCATTTGCTTAAATAGGAACGATATACTTTAGCTAATCCCTCTTTTACCAAAACTTGTTGTAAAAACGTGCCATCTTTTAAACGCACTTCTGCAATTTTTCTACCATAGCGATCGCTATCTGTAATATCTAAATTTACACGGCCGTCTGTTTGTTTGATTAGTTCCTCTATTCGTATTTTTGCTTTCATACCCCAAGCAAACTGATTTACATCTTTAGTAATTCTACTATTCTTTTCTTTGAGAGAATGCGGTATTTCTGGTGCATCAATACAAGCAAACCGCACCGTGAACTTTTTACCATCAGCATTTTTTAATACTAATGTATCACCATCACTTACCCGCTCAACCAGATCACCTTGAGGAGTAAACAGGCGATGGCTACGCCCGCCGAAGGCATCGCAAGCCATTAAACTAAAAGTAATTGTAGCTGCACCTAGCCAAATTAATCCTTGTTTCATTAATTTATTCATAAGACCTCGCGGTAAGTGGGAAACTCAGTGGCTAAAGCCGGTGAGAGGGAAGCGACACGAGGGATTTTAATCCCTGTGGTATGCTAGAATGAAATCGTGAGTAAGAACAATAAACATCTACGTGTTGAAACATCCTAGTACGGAGAAATCCCGGCTCCTATGAAACAACGGTTAGGTTCAAGTCCTAGCGGCAGTATGACAAGAAAGAGCGAGTAATGGCAGGTTGTAGAGCGTACCGCGTCTTGGCTTAGTGATGGACTCACAAAAACACTGAAAACAATAAAAGTAAGCGCAATTTCGACACCTTGATTGGTGGTTGTTTTGAGCGTCTAGGCGGCGTTTGACGGTCGCAGCGAGATTAGATTAGGCTAAACCCTTAATCTAATTCTGTCAGTAGAATCTCAGTGGCTGTCTTCCCTGAGAGTGTCAAGTCCACGAAGAAAGGCAATTTGGCCTATTAATGGGTAAAATTGATAGCTAAAGAATCGTTGGTAGTAAATCTCTGATATTGACTAAGAGAACTCCATAGAATGATTGATCCTGTTTTAATATCATTCCCCTAAAGCTTATCCCCGTGAAAGTAGGGGTAATTCATGAATTACCCCTACTCTATTAGATTATGTTTTTTATGGAGTTCTCTAAAAGCAGGAATTAATTCACTAATTAATGGGAAGTTCTTTGTCTTTGGGCTTCATATAACATTAAAGCCGCAGTGATTCCCACATTTAATGATTCTACCCCAGGACTCACAGGAATTTTTACCTGGATATCTGCCAACGCGGCTAAATCCGCTGATAATCCTGCCCCTTCGTTACCCAATAATATTAAACTAGGTTTACGCCAATCTACCTGCCAATAAGTTAAATCGGCTGTAGGTAATGTGGCTACTACCTGCATTCCTGCTTGCTGACTTTGGCGAACTGTAGCTCTCAAATCCTCACTGACAGCCATATTTAAGCGAAACCATTGCCCCGCAGAAGCTCGTAAAACCTTGGGATTATCTAAATCTACACTATCTTCACTTAACCACAAACCTGATGCACCTGCTGCTGCGGCTGTGCGAATCATAGTTCCTAAGTTACCAGGATCTTGGACAGTTTCTAAAGCCAGAACTAAACCAGTAAAGGGAATTTGTCTTGGTTGTGCCTCTGGTTGAACGATTCCTAGGTCTCGCTTTGCTATTGCTACTATACCATCAGGATTGACAGTTGTAGCCATTGCCGCTAAAACTTCTGGACTGACAATTTCAACGCGATAGCACTGACTACAAATAACTTCCCATAATTGGGGATGTGCCTCATGCCATTGAAGAGTACAGCATACCGCATCTAAGGGATAGGCAACCGTACAAGCTTCTTCAAGCAAATGCGTTCCTTCCAATAAAAATAGCTGTTGCTTATTTCTCTCCTTGGTGGAGTGCAACTTGCGGATTTGTTTAACTAGAGAATTTTGTAAACTTGTTAACACAATCTTAGATTTTAAATTTCGGATTTGAGATCAATCCAAAATTGATATATTGAGATGCGGAACCCGGGACTTGAACCCGGAAGCCCGTGAAGGCACTAGAATCTGAATCTAGCGCGTCTGCCAATTCCGCCAGTTCCGCTGGAATTGAATCTTATTTACAGTTTATCATTATGGCCTAATCATTTTTATTTGTCAAGAAAAAATTTGCCACAATAGATGTAGGGCAATTTTAAAATTTTGCTCATCTCTGGACAAGCTCCATTTTTCCAATCAAGCCGACATCCGGCATGATAGAATCTAACGACTTTATGGCATTTGACAACTTAGAGGAAAATCTTCTTTGCTTTTAGCTAGATGATGATCAACAGAGAATCAAAACCAACATCAAGCCTTTATAATTACTTACTTTTGGAGGTAGGCTTATTAATTCTTCTAGCAGCTTACCAGATGCCAAGTCTTCACTAGAAGCAGACTCCGCAGTCTTGCAAATCTCTGGTGGGCATCCTTTGAGCGGTCATGTAAAAATTAGCGGAGCTAAGAATTCCGCACTGGTAATCATGGCTGGAACATTCCTCTGTTCCGGTGATTGTCGGATTCGTAACGTTCCCTTATTAGCGGACGTAAATCGGATGGGACAAGTTCTATCAGCTTTAGGGTTACGTTTAAATAGAGAAGGGGACATTTTAGATGTTGATGCGCGGGAAATTACCACATCTAAAGCTCCCTATGAACTAGTTACCCAACTGCGAGCCAGTTTCTTTGCCATTGGTCCAATTTTAGCCCGACTAGGAGTAGCACAAATGCCCTTACCAGGGGGTTGTGCTATTGGAGCTAGACCGGTAGATTTGCACGTCAGGGGACTGCAATCAATGGGGGCAGAGGTGCAAATTGAACATGGTATTTGCAATGCTCATGTTCCCGGAAATAATGGTAGGTTAAGCGGCGCAAAAATCTACTTAGATACTCCCAGTGT
This sequence comes from Dolichospermum sp. DET69, assembly GCA_017355425.1. Classification (NCBI taxonomy): domain Bacteria; kingdom Bacillati; phylum Cyanobacteriota; class Cyanophyceae; order Nostocales; family Aphanizomenonaceae; genus Dolichospermum; species Dolichospermum sp. DET69. Next base: position 3,403,257 of record CP070233.1, on the reverse strand, counting down.
CGGTGCGACAGAAACCTTGATGATGGCTGCTACCCTAGCAGATGGAGAAACTATCATTGATAATGCTGCCAGAGAACCAGAAGTAATAGATTTAGCTAACTTCTGTAACTCTATGGGAGCAAAAATTCAAGGTGCAGGAACAAGTACAATTACTATAGTTGGTGTTCCTAAATTACACTCAACTGATTATACTATCATTCCTGATCGTATTGAAGCAGGAACTTTGTTAATCGCTGGTGCAATTACTCGTTCTGAAATACTTCTATCTCCTGTTGTCCCAGATCATTTAATCCCTGTTATTGCTAAGTTACAGGAGATTGGTGTATCAATCATTGAAGAAGCACAAGACTGTTTACGCATTTTGCCAGCGAAAACTCTCAAGGCTATAAATATTGATACCTTGCCCCATCCTGGGTTTCCCACGGATATGCAAGCACCTTTCATGGCTTTACTAACTGTCGCTGAAGGTGACAGTATCATTAATGAATCGGTCTTTGAAAATCGCTTACGTCATGCTGCTGAGTTGAATCGCTTAGGCGCAGATATCCGTGTCAAAGGTAATACTGCTTTTGTCCGAGGAGTGCCAATGCTATCGGGCGCACCAGTTATAGGCACAGACTTAAGAGCTTCTGCTGCTTTAGTCATAGCAGGATTAGCAGCGACTGGAACAACCACTGTTAAAGGATTGCAACATTTAGATCGGGGCTATGATCGCCTTGACATGAAGTTACAGCAACTAGGAGCAAAAATTATTCGTGTAAGTGAAGCATCAAAAGATGTAGATTTGCTTGCTAATAACACTAATCCTCCAGCCTCAGTTTCTATCTAAGATTAGAGGATTTTGGCTTTGTTAACTTAATGGCGATTATTTTCATCTATTAAAGTAGAGACGTTCCATGGAACGTCTCTACAAAGGTTATATGAAATGCACATTTAAGTTTTATAAGATGTCTATTAATAAGTTTCGCCATTAACTTTCTAAAAAGTCAATTAATCGGTACAATTATTATTAAGTAAATTTAGCAAAAACTAAACATGATTGGGGTAGCAGTTGTTGGAACGGGATTTGGTCAAAAAGTTCATATTCCCGCATTTCAAGCACATCATCAAACTAAGCTTGTCGCTATTTATCATCGAGATATTCATAAAGCAAAAACTATTGCGGCAAATCATAATATTCCCTATGCTGGGGAAAATTTAACAGAAATTCTGGCTTTACCCACAGTTGAAGCTGTAAGTATTTCCACACCGCCATTTTTGCACTATGAAATGGCTAAACAGGTTTTGCAAGCTGGTAAACATCTCTTATTAGAAAAACCCATAACTTTAAATGTAGATGCAGCTAAAGAATTATATCAGTTAGCAAAAGATAAAAATGTAATTACAACTGTAGATTTTGAATTTCGGTTTGTCCCAGAATGGCAATTTTTCGCGCAACTTCTGGCTGAAAATTATGTAGGAAATATTAGATTAATTAAAATTGATTGGTTGGGTTCTTCTCGCGCTGATAAATCTCGTCCTTGGAATTGGTATTCCAGTCAAGAAAAAGGTGGTGGTGCTTTAGGTTCTTTAGGTTCTCATGCTTTTGATTATATTCATTGGTTATTTGGAGAAGTTAAGAAATTAAACGCTCATTTAATTACTGCTATTCCTGAAAGAGTTAATCCCATAACTGGAGAATTGCAAACAGTTGATACTGATGATACTTGTTTATTATCTCTGGAATTGGTAAATGGTATACCTTGTCAAGTTTCTATTAGTGCGGTTGTTCATGCAGAAAGAACTCATTGGATAGAAGTTTATGGAGATAAGGGGACATTAATATTAGGTAGTAAGAATCAAAAAGACTATATTCATGGTTTTCAGATTTGGGGTTCTCAAAGTGGAGAATCTTTAAAAGAAATAGCAGTTCCCCAACAATTTATTTTTCCGCAACATTATCAGGATGGGCGAATTTGTGCTTTTTTAAGAGTTGTTGATGAATGGGTAAAAGGAATTACGAATAATCAGCAAACTATACCTTCTTTGCGAGAAGGGGTTTATTCCCAATTATTAATGGATTTATCCCATGAATCTCATCAAACAGGATGTTGGGTAAATGTGCCAAATTTGGGAGAGTTTTTAGATTAGGTTAAAGTATGATCTTTTTTCACGCAGAGACGCAAAGGTACAGAGGTATGAGGAAAAAAAGATGTTCACGTCTGATTTAGTAGATAAGATACAATAAAAATAAATCAACTAAAGGTGGCGTTTATGGCAACCCTACTCAGTGAAACCAAATCACAGACTAGACTGGTCATCTCCTGGGAAGCCTTACCCGATGATTTTCAGTTAGAGGATGAACCAGTGGAAAATACAGGACAGCCACTATTAGCGGGGGCTTTGCGGGAAAGTTTAGAACTCAGTGGATTCATTCAACCACAGATGTTAATTACTGCCAATTTTGGGCTATGTGCCACATTAAATGAGCAATTTGTGGCTAAAGCACCAGATTGGGTATATGTACCTTCTGTTAAGGAGATATTACCAGAAAGAAAAAGCTATACACCCAATTTAGAAGGGGATGTCCCAGCTTTAGTGATGGAGTTTTTATCAGATAAAGACGGGGGAGAATATTCTGTTAAACGTATTTATCCGCCAGGAAAATGGTTTTTTTATGAACAAATTTTACAAGTTGCTATTTACATTATTTTTGAGCCAGATGGGGGTTTATTAGAATATTATCAACTGGAAAATGGCCGTTATGAATTAAAGCAACCAGATGAGAATGGTCATCATTGGATTGAGACAATGGGACTATTTTTAGGAACTTGGCGAGGCGCAAAGGAAGGACGCACTGGCTATTGGTTGCGGTGGTGGGATCAAACAGGTAATTTGTTACCTTGGGCTGTGGAAAAAATTGAACAGGAACGCCAACTGGCTGAACAGGAACGTCAACGGGCTGAACAGGAACGTCAACGGGCTGAACAGGAACGTCAGGAAAAAGAACGGCTAATAGCTTATTTGCAATCGCAGGGAATTGACCCCAATAATTTGCCTATTAATTAGATATCAATAATGTAGAAATGTTCTATATTTCTACATTACTGCATTCTATCAATTGTCCGATATTGAATGGCTTCGGCTACGTGCTGGGGGTTGAGATTTTCATCTGCTGCTAAATCTGCTATAGTTCGTGATACTTTGAGAATGCGATCGCTTGCTCTTGCAGATAATCCTAATTTCCTAATAGCAGCTTCTAATAAATTCCGACTAGCATCATCTAATTTACACCATTTCTGAAGATGACGACTTTGCATTTGGGCATTACATTGTAAATTTTCTTCTTTTTCAAACCGAATCACTGCCTTTTCTCTGGCTTTTTCGACTCTTTGGGCTACAGATTTCGATGGTTCTCCCGTGGGTTGTTGGGTAATTTCTTCTGGTTTCAAACGATTGACTGCTACTTGCAAATCAATTCTATCCATTAACGGTCCAGACAATTTTGCCCAATATTGTTCCCGTTGTCGAGGTGAACAGGTACATCCTTGAATTGTATCACCATAATAACCGCAAGGACAGGGATTTGTACTGGCTACTAATGTAAATTGTGCCGGAAAAGTGACAGATTGTTTAGTTCGAGAAATTGTCACAAAACCATCTTCCAAAGGTTGACGCAGAAACTCTAAAACATCTCTTTTAAACTCTGTTAATTCATCGAGAAAAAGTACACCTCTATGGGATAATGAAATTTCACCAGGACGGGGAAAAGTGCCACCACCAACTAAGGATGGACCAGATGCGGAATGGTGCGGACTGCGAAAAGGGCGATCGCGCACTAAAGAACCGCGATTTTTCAACAATCCAGCCACAGAATGAATGCGTGTCACTTCCAAAGATTCAGAAAAACTTAAAGGTGGTAAAATTCCCGATAATCGCCTTGCTAACATCGTTTTTCCGCTTCCCGGTGGTCCCACAAAAATCAAATTATGTCCACCCGCAGCCGCAATTTCTAAAGCTCTACGGGCGTGCGCTTGTCCTTTAACATCTTGCAAATCTGCTAAATTCAAAGATGTTTCTGTGGGAGTTTCTACTGTTTTATTTAACTGGACAGGTTGGTATTTTTTAGGATTATTTAATAAGTCCACTACATTAGCAATATCTTTGCAACCATAAACCGTCAATCCTTCGACAACAGCCGCTTCTTGGGCATTATCAACAGGAACAACTAAACCAGTAATTCCCATTTGTTTTGCAGTTGCAGCAATAGGTAAAACACCAGCAACCGGACGCAAACTACCATCTAAAGAAACTTCACCTAAAAATAAAAAATCTCCTAATAAATCGGCGTTAACTTGTTCAGAAGCTGCTAAAATTCCCACACTAATCGGTAAATCAAAAGCAGGGCCTTCCTTTCTCAAATCTGCGGGAGTCAGGTTAATGACAATTTTCCGGATGGGAAAAGCAAAACCCGCATTTTTCAAAGTTGCTTTTACCCGTTCTTTAGATTCTTGAATAGCGGAATCTGGTAAACCCAAAATCACAATTCCTGGTAAACCACCGGAAACATCAACTTCTACACCCACTTTTACAGCGTCAATTCCGATGATAGATGCACTCCAAACTCTAGCCAGCATTTTTTATATATCAATAAACCTTATCAATATCAAAGCAGATTTTTGGGTGCATTAACAATGAGTAAAATCACAAATTCAGTCCGCTTAAGCCAAATTTTGTGATTAGACCGGGAATTAATTCCCAGGCTTTCGCTTAAAATCTTTAACAGATGAGTCAGTAAAACCACATGAGTAGTACCACAGAAACGATTTTTAGTAAAATCATTCGTAAAGAAATTCCCGCGAATATTGTTTATGAAGACGATTTAGCTTTGGCTTTTACAGATGTTAACCCCCAAGCGCCAGTTCACATCCTTGTCATTCCCAAAAAACCCATAGTTAGCCTAGCTACCGCAGAACCTGAAGATCAAACTCTTTTGGGACATCTTTTATTAGTGGTGAAGCAAGTCGCAGAACAAGCAGGATTAGAAAACGGTTATCGTGTAGTTATGAATACTGGTAATGATGGCGGTCAAACAGTTCATCACCTACATATACACATCCTCGGCCGTCGTCCTATGTCTTGGCCTCCAGGTTAATTTTCACATCTAAAATAATCTACAACTATTGTGGGGTGGGTATCCTGGGACTGAGACTGTCGAAGTCCTGCTCACCCAAATCATATCTTTTAACCACAGCCGTTCTTTATACTATCTTCTGAAGCGCTTTTATTACAGCACTTCCCGATGTTATGAGGTACAAGAACCCCACCCCCAACCCCCTCCCCGCAAGCGATGAGGGGGCTAAGATGTACCTCATAAGAGCGGAAACCGCTGTATGTAAAATAAATTATTGTTAATCAGAGTTTGAATTATAATATTTTTACTAGAAAAAGGAAACTAGGTAAATACAGTAAAGAAAAATTATTATGAGTCAAATAAAAGTTAAAAATTTTGGACCAATTAAATCAGGTTTTGCAGAGAATAATGGATTTATAGATATCCGCAAAATTACTGTTTTTATTGGTAATCAAGGAACGGGAAAAAGTAGTATTGCTAAACTAATTTCAACATTAAGTTGGTTGGAAAAACAGTTGTATCGTAGAAATTTAGAAATCAAGTATGTAACAAGGCGCAATCGCTTTGTTAATACATATTGTAACTATCAAAACTTAAAAAATTACTTCTTACCAGAAACTGAAATTGAATATCTAGGAAATGCTTTTTATTTTTCTTTTCAAGATGGAAAATTAAACATTGATCCTATTACACCATACTTTTTCAATATTATGTGTATTGGTAATAATATTCACAAAGGATATAAAGAATATATTGTACCTAAAATTATGTATGTACCAGCAGAAAGAAACTTTTTTAGTGTTGTTAAGGGGGCTGAAAAAGTAAAAGGATTGCCTCAATCATTATTTGCTTTTTTTGAGGAATTAGAGCGTTCACAACAGGAATTATCAGAAAGTTTGACTTTACCAGTGGGTGATGTAAAGTTGGAATTTGATCAAAAAAATAATACTTTAAATATTATAGGAAGTGATTATAAATTAAATATTTCCGAATCTTCAAGCGGGTTTCAATCTTTTATTCCTTTGTTTTTAGTTTCTAGAAATATTGCCTTATCTATTGGTCAAAATAAAGATTCTTCCCAAAATGAACTTAGTGCTGAAGAACAACAAAGATTAAAAACAGAAATTGAAAAAATCCTATCTAATGATAATCTTTCGGAGGAATTTAAAAAAGCTGCTTTGGAAGTATTATCTTCTAAATATAAAAATGAATGTTTTTTAAATATTGTTGAAGAAATAGAACAAAATCTGTTTCCAAAATCGCAAAAAGACGTTTTATATAAATTATTAGAATTTGCTAACCTTACAGAAGGTAATACACTAATTCTTACTACTCACAGTCCTTATATTATTAATTATCTGACATTGGCAATCAAGGGATATAAGGTTTTACATAAAATTATAAATTTACCAAATACTGATTTACTAAAAGAACAACTAGAAAATATTGTTCCTCAAGCATCTTGTGTATCTGATGAAGATTCTATTGTATATGAATTAACAGAATGTGGAGAAATTATCAAACTTTCTACTTATGAGGGATTCCCTTCTGATGACAACTATCTCAATTCTTTCTTAGCCGAGACTAATAACCTTTTTGACAATTTATTGGAAATTGAGGAACAAATATGAGTATAAATTTTTTTGATGCTAATTGTCAAAGTCAGACAAATCAGCCTAAATTTGGGCTGTGTGATGATCCACCACCTTTAGAAAATCCTGCTTATATTGACACTGTTGATTGTAGCAAATGGATTGCTATTGTTGAGAATACTCAAGAAATAGAGGTGATATTTACCACTATTGATAAATGTATTGAAATTCTCAGATCAGATGGTAGAATAGATAGTCGTTGTGGTGGTATGCTTACTTACAACAATAATAATATTATTTTTGCGGAATTAAAAGAGAGAAATTATAGAAATAGTGTTTGGATAGATGATGGAGATGAGCAACTTAGAAAGACAATTGCTGTCTTTATTAATCATAATAATTTAGCTATTTATAAATCTAAAATGGCATATATAGCTAATAGTAAAAAGCCACAATTTCAATATTCACACAAAGAGAGAATGCAAAAATTTAGAACTGATACTGGTTTTAGATTAATCATTCAAAACACTATAAAAGTTTCCTAGATTGTATTCCAACTTTATCAACTAAACTTTATTATGTATTTTTACCAAGATTTTATCATTCGTCATTGGCAAGAAAAAGACCGTGTTTTAGCAGCAACAGTCATTAGTTCTGTATTATCAGAATACGGTTTACCTTGGCAACCAGAAGAAGCTGACAAAGATGTATTAAATATTGAAGAATATTATTTAGCAACTGGTGGAGAATTTTGGGTAATTGAACATCAAAATCAGATTGTCGGGACTGCTGCATATTATCCAATACAGAGAGGAGAAAAAGCTGTAGAAATTAGAAAAATGTATCTTTTACCCAAAGTGCGCGGTTTAGGATTAGGAAAATATTTATTACAACAACTGGAAACAGCAATTGCTTTGCAGGGATTTGAGCAAATTTGGATTGAAACCGCGAGTATTTTAGTTGAAGCTGTTAAACTTTATGAAAGTAATGGTTATCTACCGACAACAGGTGTAGAAACTAGCAGATGCGATCGCATTTATATCAAATATCTATGATGAAAATATTCCAAAACCTATTGAGTCTTTTTCTGAAATCTCATTGTCCCCTATGTCAACGGACTACATCAAGGGAACTTTGTCCATATTGTATCAAGCAAATTCAAAGTTGTCATAAACCAAATCCAGCTTTTTTATGGAAACAACCATTACCAATATTTGTGTGGGGAAATTATGGTGGTGCAGTTAAAAGAGCGATCGCTGCCCTAAAATATGAAAATGAGCCACAAATAGGTTATCTTTTAGGAGCATGGTTAGGAGAATCATGGTTATTACATTCACCTCAACCACAACAACAGCCTTTAATTGTCCCTATCCCTATGCACCCGAAAAAACAAAAACAACGGGGTTTTAATCAAGCCGCATTAATAGCGGCAGGTTTTTGCAATGTTACAGGATGCAAATTGAAAGTCAATGGTTTAGAACGCATCAAAGAAACCGAAGCACTATTTAATTTATCCCCAGTTCAAAGACAAGAAAGTTTAGAAAATGCTTTTGGACTTGGCAAAGATTTTCGTCGTCATCCAAATACACAAATATTATTAGTGGATGATATTTATACTACTGGTGCTACTGTCAAAGCTGCTGTCAAGACTCTTGAACAACATCAAATTACAGTCTTGGGTGTAGCTGCTGTGGCCACCACAAATAAATAAAAATAAAGCTATATTAGATAAGTTAGCCTGTATTTTTAGGAACAGTATTTAAATTTATGAAAAAGACTTTTGCAGTGGGTTTCAGATATATTCTAATTATTCCTATCACATTGCTAACAATGGGGATTTGGCTCAAAACAGCTTCAGCCCAAAATAAGTTATATAGCCCTATTCCGTTAACTAATTTTACAGAAATTTCTGATACCCTATCAAACAAAGATATTCCCACAGGACAAGGGGGATTTGCTCGTGATTATTCAGTTAGGTTAGAGAAGGGTGATAATTTATCTATTGATTTGTCATCGGAAAACTTTGACGGCATTATTACACTATTAGCGCCCAATGGCTCAACGGTATTGGAAAATGATGATGGACCTGATGGTACAAGTAATTCTCTGTTATTTACCCGCATTACAGAAGCAGGAATTTATATTGTGCGGGTTCACTCTTTTGGGGAAACTGGGGTAGGGAAATTCAAACTTAAAGTCACAAAACTGCAACCAGTCAAGTAGATTATATAATGATAGTGTTTTTACTGTTCAAAATTATGAATAAACCGTTTAGTATTTTTTTGGCTGTAACTTTTCCTGTGTTCATGCTTCTCCCCCTCAGCAAGGAAGCAAATGCTCAAACTTCAGATTCACAGCTAAAAACGCAGTTTACAGGGGAAAATAAATGCTTAGATATCATCAATGACGGTGAAAATAATAAACCGACAATGGCAGATTGTGGTAATTTCTCAGGACAATTTTGGAGCGTAGAGCGGACAAAAACTCGTGGATATTACCGTTTGAGGACGCAGTTTACAGGGAAAAATAAATGCTTAGATATCATCAATGACGGTGAAAATAATAAACCGACTATGGCAGATTGTGGTAATTTCTCAGGACAATTTTGGAGCGTAGAGCGGACAAAAACTCGTGGATATTACCGTTTAAGAACGCAGTTTACAGGGAAAAATAAATGTTTAGATATCATCAATGATGGTGAAAATAACAAACCGACTATGGCAGATTGTGGTAATTTCTCAGGACAATTTTGGAACTTCAGTAATTACAAAAAACTGCCGATTTGAGAAAGCATTTGAAAGGTCAGAGTAAGGGCGGGGTTTCCCCGCCCTCAATTATATTGCATTCGACTAAAAACGGTTGAGATATGGACTTCTGTAAAATCACGAAAACCCAGATTTGTAAGGGTTTAGCACTGCTCATTGGTGTCAACTTAAGCTACAGATGTCTTATTTGTTGGTTTCCACACCCGCCCAGAAATGAATTTCAGGGCTAATAACCAAAGTAAACTAAAGTTTACTAAACAATTTTCAGGTTATTTAGTCATCTTTAGATGACTTTTGCTATGAGACTGGGAATTCATTCCCAGTCGGGCTATGGATTTTACGTTAAGTTGACACCAATGAGCACTGCTAAACCCCTACCCGGAGAATCAAGCAATTCTTCGACTATTTCTTCAGGGATTTGTTGGATTTTTTGGATGAGTCTTTCTCTGGTTGTCATTAGATTGTCTCCTGTTATAGTGAGATTCTAAGTTTTTGGTTTTTAATTCTCAAAATGATTTTAGCGATCGCACTTGTTTAACAGCTAAGATTTAGTTTCCATCTTTCAGTATATAAATATTTTCTTCTGGATCATGCAGAAAAGCAAAGCTAGTGTCAGACTACCACGATAGCACTTCTTATTTTTGATGTCCCTTTAATTATTTGTGCGTCCAATCCATCCTTGATTGAGTATAATTGAATTAACGAGTTAAACGGAATAATTTATGAAAATTCAAGTAATCATACATGAAGCAGAAGAAGGCGGTTTTTGGGCAGAAGTTCCAGCATTACCAGGATGTGTTACGGAAGGTGATACGAAGGAAGAATTAGAAAACAATCTTAGAGAAGCAATTGAATTATATCTGAGACCAATTCCTAATCAAAATCCATCTGGACAAATATTAGAACTTACTTTATGAAATCAATTTCAGGAAAAAGATTAGCTAATATTCTGAAGAAAAAAGGTTGGATATTAGTTGATGTTAATGGTAGCCATTTTAAATACTATAAAGACAGTAAAACTGTGATAATTCCTATTCATGGAAGTAAAGACTTAAAGATAGGTACTCTCAAAAGTCTGATGAAACAAGCTGATTTAACAGAAGATGAGTTACTTTAATTATTCTTGAAGACATCGCACTTTAAGCAACACCGTAATTAGTGTAAGGGCGCTTATAGGGAGGATGCAAACCTAGAATAATATCTGAAGCGGGAACTCCTTTTTCAACTAATTCTTGACCGATATCAGCTTCAGTCATATTATGTTGAATCCAGATTTTGCCGTCTTTAATATCTAAATGGATATAACAGGCATAAATACGATTTAGCCCTTGCCAGCCAAGATCAAGAATTTGGTAATGATCATGTTCTGTATCAAAAATAAGTTGACATTCAATATTTGGCTCATTTGTGGTGGCATGAGAAATTAGTAATTCCCGGACAATTTGGCGATATTTAGCTAGGTTTTCCATGCGATTATCTCCTCTTGATTTGGTTCGTAAGCTAGGATTTTTAGGTCATACTGCAAAATTGCGGCTTGAGTAAAACGTTCCTGAAAAAAGGTATTGAAAATATCAATAGGTACAGCCAAGTAAAGAATTCTATTAGATTCTGTCATTTGCAGAGCAAGACGATAACTAAGAGGATGTTTTAAAAGTTTTCAAGGTATAAATTAACCCCTCTCCAAACCTCTCCCCTATAAGGAGAGAGGCTTTGAAACCCCCCTTCCCAGCCTTCGGCACGCTGCGCTAACGTAGGGAAGGGGGGCAGGGGGGTTAGGTTTTTGGAGATTATCGGTTTGATCTAATACTTTAGGCTAACGCCACGCTTCGCTATCAAACAACCTCTAAGAAACTGACCTAAAGCATTATGAAAGTCGCTAATATTGGAAGGATTGATAAAACTCTTAACTTCTACAGCAATTTTCTGTCCATCTTTTTCTGCCGCAAATACTTTCTCTGCACCAAGGTCAATTTCTAGTTTAACGCGATCAATACGAATAGTTAATGGATCATTGGTAATTGTCCATCCGTCTTTGATCAGGGCTTGTTTGACTGATTGATGAAATAGATCTTTAGCCATATAGCAAATCCTAAATAATAGTAATTACACACAGAAATAAGGCTTCAGTCCATTCCACCACAGCGCCATAAGTATCTCCCGTATGTCCACCCAACTGATAATTAAACCAAGCTGCGGTAACAACAGAAATCACACTCCCAGCCAAAACCATCCCCACAGCCAAAACTAACTTCTGCGGATTAATTAACCAAACAACAGCACTCAAACCCAACAGCAAAAAGAAGCTTGGTAATAAATCTAAATAAGAACGAATAGCTTGTTTATGAAACGCACCTTTACCAGTAGGTTTAAGATAAGGATAACAAGCGATCGCAAATTGTTGTCCCCAACGTCCCCAGCTACAAGCAGCCATTAATACTAAACAGTGGTTTTCAGCTATATCTGTTAAAGCAGTAACTTTCAAAATAATAATCAAAATAGCGGACATTGCTCCAAACGCACCAGTTGCACTATCCATCATTACCTGCAACCTGCGTTCAGGATCACCCACCGCTAAACCATCAGCCGTATCCATCGCTCCATCTAAATGTAATCCCCCCGTAATTGCTATCCACGCACCCACTACCAAAGCATTACGGGTTAGCACTGGCACACCAAGATAATTCATTCCCGTATCTAACCCACCTAAAATCCCACCAATCATCAACCCAATCACTGGCGCAAAACAAGCCACCTTTTGGAAGTCTAAATTTTGCAAATATGGCAAGGGAATAGCAGTATAGAAAATCACAGCCGCAACTAAATTTAAGAATTGCTGTTGCCACCAGCGTAAAACATTAGCCATACTTGATAAAGAGTTCAATTAACCAAATACTTCCAGTATTCATGAATATAAATGTTCTCATCATAAATTACTCTCAGACTGACAATCTACCTCCAAAGATGAGCCGATTGCCTCCCAAACTTGATATTTTGGAACTATAGGAAATTAAGAATCCATCTCATTGATAGTCTGGCTGCGTTGTCACTCACCCTCCATAAACCGCTATTTCTCTATGAGTCATCATCTACCCCACACAAAAATACCAGCCCCGTGTATAGTCAACATGGGCATAGTTGTTAACAAACTTGATATTCACCGATTGCTGCATGATTTAGGTAGAGTCCACTATATCTACACCCAAGACCACAAGCTACTGAGCGAGGGGGACGGAGATATAATGGAAATATTTGCCAATTCCCAACGGTCTACCTTAGTCACCAACAATGCACTATATCTCAACGTGGATAGTTTTGATTATCTGGAATTAAAACAATCTCCACAGCAAGAAACCTACTTCGACTTGATCCAAGAGCAAATGTGTTTACGTTTAATTCCCCTGACCACACCTTTGCAAGAACGACGCAATCGCCAATTTAACGTCACGGTTATCGAAGCGATGATGGATCAAGTCCTAGCAGCTAGATGGGATGCGGAAATTGATGACGACCCCTGTGATTCCTTCTAACAACAAAATCATATCTTCTCTGGGGCAATAGTGGATTGCAGGGTGACACCCTCACAAGACAAAAACCCCCACGAACTGCCCTAAGTAGCCAAGAAAATGTTAAGTTGGTGGATAAATTTAGCGAACTAGTATTTTTGCCTTGAGTGCCAATTTTTCCTTTGAACGTCTCGCTACCTGTAGCCAGACCAAAGCCAGAGCCGGAATATTTTCTACTCCCCACGGAATCGTAGAAACACCCAGGTTTATGCCTGTGGGAACATTAGCTAACGTCAAAACTATCACCCCTGCCCAATTGGGAGCCACAGGAGCGCAGATGGTGTTAGCTAATACCTATCATTTACATCTCCAACCGGGAGAAGCCATCGTTGCTGGCGGTGGTGGGCTGCATAAGTTTATGGGTTGGTCCGGTCCCATGCTGACCGATTCCGGTGGATTTCAGGTTTTTAGCCTGAGCGAAATGCGGAAAATTTCCGAAGAAGGTGTAATTTTTCGTTCGCCCCATGATGGGCAAATCATTAACTTAACGCCAGAACGCTCCATTGAAATTCAGAATATTTTAGGGGCGGATGTGATCATGGCATTTGATGAATGTCCTCCCTATCCCGCCACCCGTCAAGAGGTACAAGATGCAACTGAGCGCACTTACCGCTGGCTAAAACGCTGTATATCAGCCCATGACCGCCAGGATCAGGCATTGTTTCCCATTGTCCAGGGGGGGGTATATTTAGATTTACGCGCCCGGGCTGCTCAAGAATTGGCCCAGTTAGATATGCCTGGATATGCCATTGGTGGTGTGAGTGTCGGTGAACCAACGGATTTAATGGCGCAAATTGTCCAAACCACAGCCCCGCTGTTACCGATTGATAAACCCCGGTATTTGATGGGTGTGGGGACTTACCGAGAAATGGCGATCGCCATCGCTTCGGGTATAGATTTATTTGATTGCGTCATTCCCACCAGATGGGCTAGACATGGAACAGGTATTGTTGCCGGTGAACGCTGGAATCTCAAAAATGCTAAGTTTCGTGAAGATTTTACACCATTGGATACAACTTGCCCTTGTTATACCTGTGAAAATTTCAGTCGGGCTTATATATCGCATTTAGTGCGATCGCAGGAAATATTAGCTTATACTTTGTTGACTATTCATAACATCACCGAATTGATTCGCTTTACCCAAAAGATTCGAGAATCAATTTTGAGCGATCGCTTTGTCACAGATTTTGGTCACTGGCTCGAACCATCGGAATTTGATCTAGAAAAAACTGAAGACTGATCATTCAGGGGACAAACCCCGCATTAATCTTTGTAATCAATCCAAAATCTAAAATCTAAAATTGAGTGACCTAATCATGTTAAAATAGATATCGCATATAAAAGCTGTATTTGATTATTAGGTGGATTTAAACAAACATGGAAGCAGCACTATTACTAGCGAAACTGCCTGAAGCTTACCAAATCTTCAACCCCTTGGTAGATGTATTACCTGTTATTCCCGTCTTCTTTTTGTTACTTGCATTTGTTTGGCAAGCAGCAGTGGGTTTCAGATAAATTACCAATTTCCAATTCTTTGGACAGGTTTATGTAACCTGTCCCATTTTTTTGTAAAATTAATATTTCTTAATATTTTGCAATAAATCCATATAATTAATCCAATCACATCCTCAATTACCAGGAATCTCCGATGGGAAATATCAAATTTGTGAAAGAGAATAAAGAAATAGTTGCCGCAGACGGCGCTAATCTTCGACTCAAAGCTGTAGAAAATGGGATTGATATCTATAAATTTCTCGCCAAAGTGACCAATTGCGGTGGTTCAGGACAATGTACTACTTGCGTTGTCCAAATTACCGAGGGACTAGAAAACCTTTCTCCGCGGACAGATTTAGAAAACCGCAAATTCAAAAACAAGCCTGATAACTTGCGTCTAGCTTGTCAAACCTTAGTTAATGGACCCGTTACGGTTATCACCAAACCTTAAATTTTGCTGTCAACTCAAAATTAGCATTTACCAGCCAAAAATATTTGGCTTCATTCTGTCACCTATGATGCTATTCTAGAATAGTTGACTGCAAATTACACAAAAGGCTATCTTGCTATGCAAGTTAATGAACTGGGTTTCGTAGCGAGCATTTTGTTCGTACTAGTACCTGCCGTATTTTTAATCATGCTTTACATCCAAACTGCCAGCCGTGAAGGTGGAAAAGATAGTTAATAATTGGACTATAAAATAAAAACCCCCGCACTATATTAGTTTAGGGGGTTTTTGTTTAGAGACTTCCAAATAAAAAATATCCCAAAATTTCTTGTGGTGCAGGCATCTTGCCTGCTAATAATATCAGGACGGGCAGGATGCCCATCCCACAAGATTGGATAACGTAGAACTAGCGCTGCTGCAAGCAGTTCATCTTTTTTGTGGAGTCCTCTGATTAAATTAAGCAATCGTTCGTGACAAAAGAACTGGACAAGTAGCATTAACCCGAACATAGTCAGATAGAGACGAACCTATTAGCCGATCTAAATCAACAAAATTCTTCGCAATAGATGGGCGACGGTCCGGAGAACCAATCAATAATAAGTCTATATTCAACTCACTTGCCAAACGACAGATTTCTTCACCAGGTTTACCACTGCTGGCAACACAACGCACCGCTACAGATTGCCTTTGGGCTTCTGCTATAGCCATTCCCAACACAGAAGTTCTTTCTGGTTTAAGATCAGTAACCCCCGATAATTTACCACCTAAATCCGTGTTGACATTAGCTAAAACTAATTGTCCACCGTTAAGACCCCGGAGTAAGAACAAAGCTAAATTTAAGCAGTTTTTAGCAGACTCAGAATTATCCATTGCTACCATAATGCGCTTAATGTTTTTGACATAAATGTCATCTTTCACTAGCAACATGGGACGGGAAGACAATTGGAAAACGTACTGACTGACAGAATTGGATAAAATTGATTGTAGGCGCTTCAATCCGCGTGAACCCATGATAATCAAGTCAGCTCCCATTTCGTCAGCTACTTGACAAACTACATCTTTGGGATCACCTTGACGCAAAATCGAAGAAACTTGGCTAGGATCTAAGTCTAAATTCTGAATAGCATTAGCGAGAATCTTGCCACCTTCTTCCCATTTATCCGTCATCACAGCAGAAGTGCTTTGTGGAGTGACAACGTGGAGAACAGTGACTTTTGCACCGCTAAATGAAGGCAGTTCTTTCAAGTTCTTGAGCATTTCTTCTGCGTGTCCCAAACCAGAGACAGCCAGCAAAATTTTTTGGATCATTTTTAGGTCTTTGTCGTGAAGGTTTTTGTAGTTTTTGCTGCTAGTATTGAGCCATGGCTGCACCACGCAAGCTATCAGAATGTTGTTTCTGGAGTGGTGAACAACTAAGTTAAGTATTTAGGCATAAATCAACTAATTAGCAGTTAAACTAATACTAACGAGCAAAAAAAGTGATGCATATTAAGTTTCTTTACGCCTAATTAAATAAATTTACACCAGGTTGCCTATGATCAAGCATACTGCTAATTTTGCCGGATAAAATTAATAAAATATGATGTTAGTTATCATTTGTAATCTATGTTAATTTTTCTTAACTTAAGTTAATTATCATTAAAAAATTAGAAATATGAATAAATCTGTATTTTTAGGCTAGGAAATCACTATTTAGAAAATGTGATAATACGTAAAATGAGTATTTTTATTGAGAACAATGCAGACCTATAACGATGTACTGGCAGAAATACAAAGTTTTAGTTTGAATGGAAAACTACGTTTATGTCACACTCATCGAAGTGTCGAATTACAGGATTTACAGAATGTAATTGTTAAAAACAATAACATAAGTTATAACTTATGTTATAATAAAACTATATATCTGGGAAGAACTTGGGAAAAACCAGTAACATACAAACATTATGGCTGATAAAATCTATCCTATTAATCCTGCAAAAATTGGAAATCAAGACGGTTTTCGTTTTCCGCGTTCTTTTTTTAAAGATTATCCTCATTTAGCCAATGCTTCAGGTTATGTACAAATGTTATCAGATAACACACTATTAGTAAAATTAGAAGCAGATAATATTGATAATCATGATGAAGATGAATATCTGATGTTAAGTTTATTTTTAGATTTTTTAATGAAAGATGCTATTAAAAATCCTGATAAATTGGTGATGTACACTCAGGAAATGAGCGAAGAAATAGATGATTTAGTAGCAGATGTAGAAATTGAGGAATAGAAATTTTCCTGAAAGTATTGAACAATTTATGAGTGAATCTATGATTAATAATAATTTAGATAATTCTGAATAAGGAATGAGGAATCGGGAATATTTATAGCCCACATTCTGCACTTCAATTTGAAGTATAAAAAGATCAAGGCATATCTTCTCAGGAATTAAAGTGTAAACTGTTGAAAGATAATTGCACTTCATAATACCGGGAAGTGCTGTATGAATAAATCTGTGGTTGAGGCTAGGAAATCACTATTTAAAAAATATGATAAAATATAAAGTAAGTATTTATTTTTATTTAAAATAATGAAGACCTATAATGATGTACTGGCAGAAATACAAAGTTTTAGTTTGCATGAAAAACTACGTTTATTGGATGATTTGAAGCAATTGCTTGGTGATGTTATCAATGATGATGATATCGAAAGTGAATTATTAGATTTAAGTTCTACTGCATGGCAAGATTATGTTGCAGGAAAAGATCAAGGCATATCTTCCCAGTTACCTCCCCTGGCGACTGGAAGTCGCGGCTACACAGACAAAACCCACCTTCGTGGGTTAAGAAGCAAATTAAGTTAAATGCTGGGTTTCATTCCGTCAAGCTAACCTGCTTAGTAGTGATTAAATATCTAACTCTATTTGATTAACTCTCACTTCTTTTTGTTTTTCAGCACTTTTAACAACTTCATAACTTAAACGAATATTTAATTTTTATTTATTTTCAATGATATCTTCAACTGTAACAATCTGAATTTTATCACAACTATGACTCATATATTTACTCTGATAAAAACCGGCTACACAGACAAAACCCACCTTCGTGGGTTAAGAAGCAAATTAAGTTAAATGCTGGGTTTCATTCCGTCAAGCTAACCTGCTTAGTAGTGATTAAATATCTAACTCTATTTGATTAACTTTCACTTCTTTTTGTTTTTCAGCACTTTTAACAACTTCATAACTTAAACGAATATTTAATTTTTGTTTATTTTCAATGATATCTTCAACTGTAACAATCTGAATTTTATCACAACTATGACTCATATATTTACTCTGATAAAAACCAGCAGATTTAGCAGTTTTTAACATCTCTTTAGTAGGATTTTCTAAAGTTATAAATATGGCTATACTAGCGTTTTCTATGGTCATTGTTCCTAATAAATCCCGAATATCTCCCGATTTGACTTTACCAGATTTTACTTGAAAGATTACTTTTTCTGGTTCATTTTTATCACCTTGAAAATAAACAATTCCATCTACACCTTTATCTGCACCTTTTTTAGCATTAATTACGGCTCTGTTATTAGTATAAGTCAAAATTGCCCATTTTTCAAATTCTTTACGAGTGCGATCATCTGCTTTATTTGCTAATGCTGTTGCACTTTCTATATCTTTAGGAATACCATGAAGTTTAATAGTTTCTAAAACCTCTTTACCAAAGCTATCTTCTAATCTTTTTAAGACTAAACTAATACTTTGATAAGTAATATCAATTCCTATCCATTGTCGCTCTAATTTTTGGCAAACTACAACGGTTGTACCACATCCACAATAGGCATCTAATACTATATCATTTTCATTAGAACTTGCTTTAATTATTCTTTCTAATAATGCCTCTGGTTTCTGTGTGGGATAACCTAAACGTTCTTTTTCTTCTCTATTAAGAGTTTCAATATCTGTCCAATAATCTTCTGCTATTTTACCCTGATCTAAATAATATCTATAAATTTTTCCTGTTTTTTTATCTTTTTTTTCTTGATATTGACGGCCGTCTTCATCTGTTCCTACTTTCATATGAGAATTAGGTTTTCTAGCAATGGAGGCTCCTTTATGATTAAAGGTATGTATATCTTTACTGCTTTTAGTATAAAACAAAATTACATCATGTTTTCTAGCAAATCTTTTTTTACTTTTACCACCAATGGAGTAACACCAAATTATTTCATTTTGAAACTCTCCACCCTGAGAAGAAAAAACAGCATCTAAGATTAACTTTAAATAATGACTTGCAGTAGGATCACAATGTAGATAAAAACTACCAGTAGGTTTTAAAACTCGATGAATTTCTGTTATTCTTAAAGTCATACTTACTAAATAAGCAAGTAAACTTCCTTTTCCTAAAACATTGCTTAAACCTGCAATCAAAGCAATACATTGTTGAGTAAATAAACCATGATAATTAGTCAGAATTTCATCTAGTCCATGAATAGCGTGATCATCCCATTCCCAAGTATCAATAAATGCTTGCGCTTGCGCTTTATCTTCTGAACCAACATTATTATAAATTTGATTATAATTGCGTTTAGAATTAAAAGGAGGATCAATATAACATAAGTCAACGGACTCATCTCTAATATAACGTCTTAAAACTTCTAAATTGTCTCCATAATAAAGTTGATTAACCATTGTTTCTGTCAAATAATTTTGTTTTAATGCACCTTGATTAATTATTTTTATACTAAATTGCTTTTTTGTAATACCAGAAAATCTGTGATATTACCTGATGCTTAATTAAGAAATATTAATAAAATACCTGAAAACACCTGATTATCTGGAAACACAATGAGTTATAATGGCTAAAACTATTAACTCATCTAGCTTTTATGAATGTTACAGAAATTTTACAATTTGTAGATGGTTTAGTATTTACTCAGACAGAGAAACATTTAGATGATTTACAAAAAAAGATTATTGAAGAGATATTTAGAGGTAAAACGTATAGGCAAATTGCAGATATTTATGATTATGATGAAGGTTATATTGGTGATGAAAGTAGGCAATTATTTAAAATTTTATCTGAACAGTTAGGAGAAGATATTAATAAATCTAATTTTTGTTGGACTATAGAAAGAGTTACAAACTCTAAAATTTCTCAAATTTCTAAAATTCTTAATTTTGAAAATAATATTAAAAATAATAATATTAATTGGTGTCCCAAACATCAAAAAGAAAAACAACAAAATAATAATATTGATAACTCTAACAAATCTGAATATGATTTAACTTTAGCACCTCAAATAATCAAATTTTATAATAGAGAAACTGAACTTAAAACCATTTCTAACTGGATATTTAATCAAAATATTCATTTAATCTCAATTTTAGGATTATCTGGAATTGGTAAAACTACGCTTGTGAAAAAATTTGTTGATTTACACTTAGATAAATTTGAAGTAATGATTTGGAGAAGTCTAAAATATCCTAAATCCTTAAATTTATTAATTGATGATTTATTGAATATTTGTAAACAAGAAGCTCAAGAAAATATGAATAATAAATTAAAGCAGTTGTTCAATATTCTTAATGAGAAAAAATGTTTAATCATCCTTGATGATGTTCATAATATCTTTGTTAGTGGTCAATTTGCTGGAAAATATCAAAGTGAATATCAAGATTATCAAAACTTTTTCACAATGATTATAGAAACTCAACATCAAAGTAATGTGATTTTAATTAGTCAAGAAAAATGCCAAGAAATGATTTCTTTAGATAGTGAACTTTACCCAATTCATTCTTTAGAACTATCAGGATTAAATAATGCAGCTACAGAGATATTAAAAAATCAAGGATTAAAAAATGAAGAAGCTTGGTTAGACTTAATTAAATTATATGAAAGTCATCCTCGATATTTACAGTATATTAGTATTTTAATTAAAGATGTATTTCAGGGAGAAGTATCAGAACTTCTTAAAGAAAATAGTTTGATATTAACAGCAGACTTCAAATCTTTGTTTGATTCAATATGGATGAGATTATCTAAAATTGAAAAAGAGATATTATTAAAAATCAGTCAACAAGATAAACCTATATCCAGAGATGACATAAAAAAATTATTATCCCTCTCATCAATAGATATAATAAACGGGTTACAATCATTAACGAGAAGATTCTTATTAACTAAATTAGAAAATGATGAAAAATTATTTAATCTCTCATCCGTTTTTAGAGATTATCTAATAATATATCATCAATAATCATACTTCCTGAAATCGTTATTATCCGATTAAATCATCACTTGTCGGTAAACCAGGATAAAAACTTTCATTCATCACATCTTCCCATGAATATAAACACTGTTCTGGAAAACTTGCAAAAGGTAAATTAGTTTCACTCACTGCTAAATCTCTACCATTTTGATATGCTTCTGTAATTGCTTCTACAACATAAGAACCTAGACTAGGATTATCATTAAGTAACTTTAAAATATCCCGTCTTTGAATTCTCATAGTTGCTAACCAACTTCGACTACGTTTATTTGGTTGATATTCCCACTTCAATAAATGACCAAGTAAAATACTAAGACGATTTCTTAATTCTTGACGTTCTCTTCTTCCCAAAGATTCAATCTCCTCAACCAAATTGACAACATCAATCTGACTCCATTGTTTATGAAGCAATACATTAATCTGTTGTTGAGTCCAAGCGTAAAAATCACTTTCATAAAGATTGTCACTCTCTTGTAACTGCGTTTTTTTTACTTGCGGCGTTTGCATAATCAAACCATCCTATAGAGGAATCAGGAGTGAAAGTATTTATTTATCCTGCATTTCAGCATAAGCTGCATAAACACCCTTGACATTGTACCAATTCAAAAAAATCCGCGCAATTTCCAAAGCCAATTGTGGCTTACCTAAATCAATCAACCATTGCAAAAACGGCGACATAGTTCTTTCATTCAACAACCCATTTAAAGAAAGAATCCCCCACAGCAAACGATGAAACCAAGTCATTTGAATCATCATTTTCACTTCCCAAGTAGGATGTTTTTGATAAAACAAAACTCCCATGCGTCCGCGTTGAATTTCCTGATCAATTAACTTAGGAATTTGCTGTAAACTAAAAGGTGGATGCCAATGATAACCAACAGCTTCAGGACATTTAATTAATTGCAAACCTAATTTTTTTAACCTGACACCTAACTCTAAATCTTCCCAACCATAAAGTTGAAAACCATTATCAAATAATCCAGCTTCTTCTAACCAATGTTTAGGAATAGCTACATTACCAGTAGCAAAGAAAGCCGCAGAAAAATCTGTGATTTTATAAGGTTCAGCAGTGGGATTGGCAAAATTACAAGTATTAATTACCGCACCGTAAGTAAAAAAGCGATCGCTTCCTAACGTCTCTCTTCCCTGTAGCAAAGCATTTGTATGAGCTTGCAGGAAATTAGATAAAACCACTAAATCACTATCAATAAAAATAATTATGTCACCTTGCGCTTTTTCTACCCCTAAATTTCGCGCCGCAGCCGGTCCTGCATGATTCTGTTCAAAACAGCGGACATGAGGAAACTCATCTTTATTTGCTGTTAACCAATTTAAAGTGCCATCAGTAGAACCATCATCTACTAATACAACTTCATAATCTTCTATATAGTTTTTGTTGCTTAACTCCTGTGACTCTAAAGCGCGGAGACACTTTTCTAAAATTGGTAAGCGGTTATAAGTTGGAATTACAATACTAAAAAACACAGTTTCACCCAAAAAACTATTACCCATATTTAGGATAAAACAAATATGTCAAAGTCACTGTTGCATAAAAAAAACATCCGCTAGACAAGTCAGATATAATAATGACTCATTCTTTGTTTTCCTAAGTGGAGAAACTAATGGGTCGCGCCAAAAAGGTTGTTTTAGCATATTCTGGTGGAGTTGATACTTCTGTTTGTATTCCCTACTTAAAGAAAGAGTGGGGAGTAGAAGAGATAATTACCCTAGCCGCAGATTTAGGTCAGGGAGATGAATTAGAACCAGTTCGAGAAAAAGCCCTGAAATCGGGTGCAAGTGAATCCTTGGTAGTGGATGTTAAGGATATCTTTGTTAAAGACTACGCATTTCCCGCAATTCAAGCTAACGCCCTCTATGAAAATCGCTATCCTTTAGGAACAGCCCTGGCTCGGCCTTTGATTGCTAAGATTTTAGTAGAAGCCGCTGCAAAATATGGTGCAGATGCGATCGCTCACGGTTGTACAGGCAAAGGTAACGACCAAGTACGTTTTGATGTATCCTGTACGGCACTCAATCCCAACCTGAAAATCCTTGCCCCAGCCAGAGAATGGGGAATGAGTCGGGAACAAACCATTGCTTATGGTGAGCAATTTGGTATTCCTGCACCAGTAAAAAAATCCTCTCCCTTCAGTATAGATAAAAACTTACTTGGTCGCAGTATTGAAGCTGGTTCCTTAGAAGATCCAGCAAATGAGCCACCAGAAGAAATCTATGAAATGACCAAAGCCATAGCTGATACTCCCAACGAGCCGGAATATCTAGAAATTGGCTTTCAAAAAGGGCTGCCTACAACCATCAACGGTACATCAAAAAATCCAGTTGAGTTAATTGAACAACTCAATAAAATCGTTGGTAATCATGGGATTGGGCGGATTGACATGATTGAAAACCGCTTAGTAGGTATTAAATCACGGGAAATCTACGAATCACCAGCAATGGTAGTTCTAATTAATGCTCACCGTGACTTAGAAAGCTTGACTTTAACAGCGGATGTCAGTCAATACAAACGAGGCATAGAAGAAACTTATACCAAATTAGTCTATAACGGACTTTGGTACAGTCCCCTCAAAACTGCTTTAGATGCTTTTATTCAACAAACACAAGAGAGAGTTTCTGGTGTAGTCCGCTTAAAACTTTTCAAAGGTAACGCCATCATCGTTGGTCGTTGGAGTGATAATTCCCTATACACCCCTGATTTAGCCACCTACGGCGCAGAAGATCAATTTGATCACAAAGCTGCGGAAGGCTTTATTTACGTTTGGGGATTACCTACACGCATTTGGGCGCAAGGCAACAAGTAATTAGGTGATTGGTGATTGGTAATAGGTAATAGGTGATTACCCATTACCCATTACCCATTACCTATTCTTCAGTTTGTTCCTTAACTTCGCGGGACTCCAACCAAATTGGTACAGCAATCACAGCAACCAAAATAAGTAACGCCAAAATTGCAAATTTACTTACCCAAGCCACCAATTGTTCAAGGGAAATTATTCTCCCTGCAAAGAAAGCTAAAGTCACCATGACACTACCCCAAACAGTCGCTCCAGCTACGTTGTAAATCAGGAACTTGCCAAAAGGCATTTCCGCTATACCCGCAAGTGGTGAAGCAAAAATTCGCAATAATGCAAAAAAGCGACCAAAAAATACAGCTTTAGCAGCGTTTTCAGTAAATTGCTCTTTAATACTCAATAATCGTACTTCTGAAATGCGGAAAATCTTTCCAGCTTTTAGCAGAAAAGGCCAACCACCCACTCTCCCAATCCAATAGCCGCAATTACCACCAATTACAGCACCTCCAACAGCATTAGCAAGAACCAGCCAGTAATTTAATTCATTGCTACCAGCCAGGAAACCACCAACAATAGTTACGGTTTCACCAGGAAGAGGAATACCCAAATTTTCTAGCAAGATTCCCAAGAAAATTGCTAAATAACCATAATTATGAGCAATTTCTTGGATGTTTTCTAGTGAAAGTAGCTCAAAAGACATCCAGCACCACCGAGTTTACAAATTTTTACCTTTACCATATCTTTGCTTGCTTTTGGCTAGGCTGTCAATTAAACCGCAACCACAACTTATGAGTTTTGAGTTTAAGATAGACAATAGTTGACATAATGATAAGTTTGTTACCGAAATTAGCGGTAAACTATGCTTATACTAGAAAGACATATCAACAAATTATACGACATAAATACTGAAAAAACTTTGCTCAACTGCACTGCTATTAATTTCCATAACTTTGCGAAAATAGTCTTTATGCGGTTGAATTATAAACAGTACAGTATTGATGTCAATGTCCTCTTTCTTTTGTGTTTTAAATAATCGGTTAAATTTATGACTCTTACACAAGAACGCCAAGTAATTTTGTTCAAACCCCAAGGTAGCATAGACCTGGATAGTGGTACAGTCTTGAGCGAGCAGATGGCTGAAATAGAACCTCAGCATCACCAACTCTGGGTTATAGATTTAGCAGCAGTGGATTTCATGGATAGTTCGGGATTAGTCCCCCTCGTCAAAGCCCTGACATCGGCGCGTCAAAGTGGTTG
Source organism: Dolichospermum sp. DET69 (assembly GCA_017355425.1). NCBI lineage: Bacteria > Bacillati > Cyanobacteriota > Cyanophyceae > Nostocales > Aphanizomenonaceae > Dolichospermum > Dolichospermum sp. DET69. The sequence goes on along the minus strand of CP070233.1, from coordinate 3,377,968 downwards.
TCGGTTAGTTCTTTGCAATGTCAAAGCTCCAGTAAAATTGATTTTGGAACTTACCCAACTTGATTCAGTATTTGAAATTTTTCCAAGTTATGAAGATATTTTCGCTCCTGTTCCAGAACAACAGCTATTATTAGCAACTGGAATGTAGAGAAGCTAGAATAATTATTTATAAGAGCATCCGGTAAGCGTAAAACTCAGTGGCTTGGCTCCCTGAGATATAAGCGACACGAGGGATTTTAATCCCTGTGGTATGTTACAATTAAATTGTGAGTAAGAACAAAAAACATCTATGTGTTGAAGCATCCTAGTCTGGAGAAACCCCGGCTCATAAGAAACAACGGTTAGGTTCAAGCCCTAACGGCAGTATGACTTAAAAGAGCGAGTAATGGCAGAGTGTGGAGCGTACCAAGTCTTGGCTTAGTGATGGATTCACAAAAACAATAAAAGTAAGCGCAATTTCAACACCTTGATTGGCAGTTGTTTTGAGCGTCTAGGCGGCGTTTGGCGGTCGCAGCGAGATTAGATTAAACTGAACTCTTAATCTAATTCTGTCAGTAGAATCTCAGTGGCTGTCTTCCCTGAGAGTGTCAATTTATTTTAGATCCCGGACTTCTTCAAGAAGTCAGGGATCTGATATATATCTGTTTGCTTATAATAATGATAGCTGCTCATTAGGTGGTTTAAAACCCATGTGTTGATAGGCTGCTTTAGTGGCTATTCTTCCCCTAGGTGTGCGACTTAAATAACCTATTTGCATTAAATATGGTTCATAAACTTCTTCAATAGTTTGGGTGTCTTCTCCCGTGGTAGCAGCGATAGTTTCTAAACCTACAGGACCACCATTAAAGTTTTCAATAATCACAGTGAGCATTTTTCTATCTGTCCAATCTAAACCACAAGGATCAACTTGATATAGTTCTAATGCTTCTGCTGCAACAATTTTATTGATTTCTGTAAAAGATTTTACTTCCGCATAATCACGGACTCTTTTTAGTAATCTATTTGCAATTCTGGGTGTTCCCCGCGACCGTTTAGCTATTTCTATAGCCCCATCGGGGTTAACTGTGGTTTGTAAAAAGTCAGCGGTGCGAAGTACAATTTGGGTGAGTTCTTCCACTTCATAAAAGCGCAACTTCTGAATTAAGCCAAAGCGATCGCGCAATGGAGAAGTTAAAGCCCCGACGCGGGTTGTTGCCCCGACTAAGGTAAATTTAGATAAAGGTATACTTCTAATTTTGGCGCTGGAACCTTTACCCACTGTAATATCTAAGCGATAATCTTCCATTGCTGGATAGAGAATTTCCTCAGTCATTCGTGATAACCGATGGATTTCATCTATAAATAACACATCCCCTGGTTTCAGGTTTACCAATAACCCCAGGATATCCCGTGGCCGTTCTAATGCTGGAGCGCTGGTAATTTTGCAACTTACCCCCATTTCTGAGGCTAAAATCATGGCCATTGTGGTTTTACCTAAACCTGGTGGTCCATACAACAGCAAATGATCCATGACTTCATTTCTAGACTTGGCTGCTTTAATGGCTATATCTAAAACGTCTTTTAAATCCTTTTGTCCAATGTAATCAGCAAATTTTTGCGGACGAATACTCTCTTCTGGTTTACCTTGTTCATGAATAGCAGCTTCTGATTGTAACAGATTTTCGGGGGGTGCTTTGGCTAATTCCCGTTGCTGTTTGGGTTCTCCGTTGGGTTCTGGAGGCTGTTTTTTAGAGGAGATAATCGCCATAATTTTCAGAAATTCACAAGTTCAAAAGTAGTGGTTTCGCACCGATACACCGTTACAGCAGTCAGGATGTTAAACCATTATAGGATATTTGACCTGAGTTAATTAAATACAGATATTTTGTCTGATAGCGAAGCGTGGCGTTAGCCGGGTTGGTATCAATCTTCGATATAGGCAATTTAAAATTTTTTCCATAAATCTGGTAATTTTGCGGATTTTAACTTAGGAAACTAACAATACTGATTAGTCATAAATATTGTTAATATATTTTCGCTTAAAATTCTATTATCTTAATATAATGTTCGTCTTGACAAAACCCTTCATCTATTTGTCCTTTCTTGTCATAAAACCTCGCGGTATGCGGGAAACTCAGTGGCTTTAGCCGGTGAGAGGGAAGCGACACGAGTGAATTTATTCACTGTGGTATTTAAATGCTGATTTTTGAATGGATATAATCCCGGGAACCAGCAAACCCGTTCAAGTCCCCTCGCCCAACTAATCCAAAATGTCTTGTCTTTAACCAACGACTTAACAAACAGTCTTGCAGATAATCCGATAGCGTAGCGTGGCGTAAGCCATACTGGGGAAGTATTCGGAAGTGCGGATCAGGATTAGTCTCAATGGGCTAGTCGCTGCTTGTGTTGTAAAGTTTGTTCTTTACAAGCTCAATCCCTTTAGGGTTGAGTCAGTGACCTATTTCCCAATTACCCTTACAATTTAATTTCCTAGCAATTACCGGGAGCGAAAAAGTCGTTATGTTGTCTAAAAGAATCTTACCTTGTCTAGATGTCAAGGCTGGTAGAGTTGTGAAAGGAATTAATTTTATTGATCTCAAGGATGCAGGTGATCCTGTAGAACTGGCCAAGGTTTACAATGAAGCCGGTGCAGATGAGTTAGTGTTTCTGGATATTACGGCTACTCATGAAGACAGAGGGACGATTATTGATGTAGTTTACCGGACTGCTGAACAGGTCTTCATTCCACTCACTGTGGGTGGTGGGATTCAATCCTTAGAAAATGTTAAAGATTTATTACGCGCCGGGGCTGATAAGGTTAGTATTAATTCGGCAGCAGTGAGAAATCCAGATTTAATCAATCAAGCAAGCGATCGCTTTGGGAACCAGTGTATTGTTGTGGCTATTGATGCTAGACGTAGACTTGATCCTGAAAATCCTGGCTGGGATGTGTATGTTCGCGGTGGTAGAGAAAATACTGGTATTGATGCTCTATGGTGGGCTGAAGAAGTGACAAGAAGAGGGGCTGGAGAATTGTTAGTTACAAGTATGGACGCTGATGGAACTCAAGCTGGTTATGATTTGGAGTTGACAAAAGCGATCGCTAATGCTGTGGAAATTCCCGTAATTGCTTCTGGGGGTGCAGGAAATTGTGAACATATTCACACTGCTTTAACGGAAGGTAAAGCCGAAGCTGCACTTTTAGCGTCTTTGTTACATTTTGGGAAACTAAGTGTAGCACAAATTAAAAATTATTTGCAAGAGCGCAATGTTCCTGTCCGTCTTCCTAGTTGATATTTAATCCAGCGGCCAACTACATCTATTGAATGAAGATAAAACACAGTTATCCCAAACGGTGTTAAGATAAGGGTACTTCTATGAAGAAATATTAAGAAATATGTTAATTCCTATTTTAATCTTTGATGTAGCACTTGTAGCATGGTCGCTACACCTAATGGAAAAAGCGTATGAGCATAAAGAATTTTCTTTTATGCTGGCTGGTATACTAGTAGCATTAGCCGCAGCCGCAATGCTAGTAGTTTACTTTTTGATGGGACACTGTATAAGTTATTTAATAAAAATGTCTTAGTATGAATAGAGGTAATAGGTAATAGGTAATATTTTTAATTCCTTCTTTCCCCTTACAACTGACAACTGACAACTAACAACTGACAACTAACAACTAACAACTGACAACTGACAACTAACAACTGACAACTAACAACTGACAACTAACAACTGACAACTGACCACTGACAATTGACAACTGACAACTGACAATTGACAACTGACTTGTTATATTAGACTAAATCAAGAGTATGTTAAGGATTTAGCAACTGTGCGAGATGATTTACAGGGATTGGATATTAGTCATGATCAACTTCAAGACTCGACTAACTTACCTGTTCATAATAAATTAATAATTATTACGGATATCATTCAGGAATTTGGCAGAAAGTTGCTAAAAAAAACCCAACAAACAGAAACTCCAACTGTGGTTTTTGCTGGACTTGCTATTTCTGTTTGTACATACCTGTTATTAAAACTATCATCTTGGACATCATTGATTATCTTTGTTTTGTGGGTAAGTGGAATCATCCAAATGGGATTATATTTACTATGGCAGGGAAAAAGTAAGTTTCTCAAGCAAAATATGACAAATTCTTTGCGGATTTTACTCAATGATGTGGAAAGATATAATTCCGTGATTAAAGCTATAGATATTAATGACCAAATTGAGGATGTTGGTAACTTAGGGGTAGGTATACAAGAAAGAGAAAAAGTATTGATAGCACTGGAACTAACTAGAAATGATTTAATCCGGGCTTTAAAAACAGAGAAAATTTTACGAGAAAATAAAAGTTTTATTATCACAAATTCTGATTTATTTACCAATAATTTAGCCGCTTTGGCATCAATGCAAGTGACTGAAAAAGCCACGGAACATGGTAGATTATTAAATGAAGCCTTGCAAATTTCCCTAGATGTGCAACGGGAAATGAAAAATTTGCAAAGTCAGAGTTAAAATTAATACGTAATATCTATAAAACTTTTGAGGTCAATAACCCCACCTTGAAGAAGGATGGGGCTTGTAATTAACAAAAATTACGTGTTTGACTAGCCCATTTGAGACTAATCCTGACACGCACTTCCAAATACTTCCCCAGTTTGGATTATCTGCAAGACTATTTGTTTAGTCGTTGGGTTGAGCCAAGACATTTTGGATTAGTTGGGCGAGGGGACTTGTACTTTGACTCCAAGGATTATCTCTTTATGCGAGTACCAGTAATTTCAGTAGACAATGTTCCATTAATGCCAACAAAACCTAGTCGCGCTAGACGTTGGATTAAAACTGGTATTGCAATTGGTAAATTTAATAAGTTAGGTATTTTTTATGTCCAGTTAATAGCTGAACCATCTCACACAAAAGCTCAAGAAATCGTCATTGGATTAGACCCAGGAAAAATATTTTCTGGCATAGCAGTTCAATCTGAAAAATACACACTACAAATGTTGCACCTAGTTCTTCCATTCAAAACAGTCAAAGACAGAATGGAGCAAAGAGCTATGATGAGACGTGGAAGACGTGGAAGACGAATTAATCGGAAATTATCATTCAGTAAACGTAGCCATCGTCAAGTTAGATTTGATAATCGTCGGGGTTCTAAACTTCCTCCAAGCATTCGAGCTAACAAAGACCTAGAATATAGAGTAATAATTTTATTGTGTGAAATCTACCCAGTAAAAACAATTGTCATTGAAGAGGTTGAGGCAAGAGGAAACAAGAGTTTTAGTCCAGTAATGGTAGGTCAAAGATATCAAATTGATCGATTATCTGAACTAGCAAAAGTAGAATTAAGGAAAGGATGGGAAACATCGAATCTTCGTAAATACTTAGGTTTATACAAAGAAAAATCCGATAAGTCTCTACAAATTCCAGAAACTCATGCGGTTGATGCAGTTACTTTAGCTTGTTCACAGTTTGTTGAATACAAAATATGGGAAGGAACAAAAACTCATGGTGCGTCTTGGATAGGTAACGTCACTATTACTGGGTCGCAATTTACTATTTTGCGTCGTCCTCCAATTAGTCGTAGGCAACTACATTTAATGGTTTTCTCTTCATCTGGGAATAGACGTAAATATGGTGGAACTACTACGAGGCATGGATTTAGAAAAGGTGATTTTGTGGAAGCTACCCAAGGACAAAAAACATTTTTTGGTTGGGTTAGTGGAGACACGGAAAAACAAGTTTCAGTTAGTGATTCCAACTGGAAACGATTAGGACAATGTACAGCTAAAAAAGTCCGATTGATTAAGCGAAACACGGGTTTAATCGTGTTGTCAACTCGGAGAATGTTTAATCTAACGGCATCGAGCCATTAAATTAAACGCACTATCCCTCCCCACCCTGCTTCGCTGAGGATGGGGTATCTCGCGGAAAACAAGATGAACTGGAAAGAAATTAGAGGTAACTGGGTACTTATTCCCCGCAATCCTATCGGTATTATCCATTTTTTGGGTGGTGCTTTTGTCGCTACTTTACCACATTTAACTTATCGGTGGTTGCTGGAAAATCTAGCTGAACAAGGATATTTGATTATTGCGACACCTTTTGTGAATACATTAGATCATACAGCGATCGCTAAATCTGTACTACTGAAATTTGAATATACTCTCTTAAGTTTACAAGACTCTGGAGAACTCCGTAAACTTTACCTTCCTATCTATGGAGTAGGGCATAGTATGGGTTGTAAACTACATTTACTCATTGGTAGTCTTTTTTCTGTGCAACGGGCTGGTAATATTTTAATATCCTTTAATAACTTTGCTGCTAATGAAGCCATACCTTTAGTAGAACAGTTAAACTCTCAATTAGACATTGAATTTGAATTTACACCCACACCCACAGAAACTAATCAAATAGTAGAGGAAAGCTATCAGATTCGGCGGAATTTATTAATAAGATTTAAGAAAGATAATCTAGATCAATCAGCAAACCTCAGGATAATTTTACAAGAACTCTTTCCTGATATGGTGACAACAAAAACTTTATCAGGAAATCATACCACACCTTTAGGACAAGATGTAAAATGGCAACCAGGAAGTTCTTTTAGTCCTTTTGATGCTTTAGGACAATGGTTAAAACAAGAAGTCTATCGAGATTTAAATCAATTAAAACAAGTTATGCTGTTTTGGTTAAATCCCCTTTCTTAAAGAAAATTTATATGTATTTAGGTAAAAATTCAGGAGTCACCGAGTCACCGAGTCAGGAGAAAAAAAGAAGATTTGATGTAGAATTATGGCAATTTATTCTAATTTCGTGTTTCCTTCGCTCCTGATTTCTTCTCTTCTATTGTATTTATTCTGACTCAGTGACTCCTTTGCTCCTGAATCCTTATGTATTTAAACTGTGATTATATTCTATTTCTGGTGGGCAATGCCCACCCTACATTACTGAGATTTTTTTAAATATCATTAATGATTTCTATCAAGAAAAAAATTGCTTCTTTGGGTGAAAAGACACTCACTAAATCATAGATTAATTGATCCCATGTTTGAAATACTAATTATAGATGATGACCGCTCCGTCCAAATATTTCTCAAAAGAATCTTAGAAAAACAAGGTTATGAAGTTATTACTGCAAGTACGGGAGAGGAAGGAATTTTAAGAACCCTAGATTCACCTCCAGCCCTAATTATATGTGATTGGATTATGCCTGGTTTAAGTGGGATAGAAGTATGTAGTCTCATTAAAAAAGATCCCAGATTATCTACCACATTTTTTATTTTATTAACGTCTCTAGATTCAGTTGATAATCGAGTTAAGGGATTAGATGCCGGTGCTGATGATTTTATCATCAAACCTATTGAACAAAATGAACTCCAAGCAAGAGTCAGAGCCGGTTTACGTCTTCATCAATTAAGTCAGGATTTACATACTCAAAAGCAGCTTTTAGAAACAGAATTAACCGAAGCCACAGAATATGTAAAATCCCTTTTACCCCTACCTTTGAATAAACCTCTGAGTATCAAGTTTCAGTTTTTGCCATCACGACAACTTGGTGGAGATTGTTTTGACTATAATTGGCTTGATCCTGATTCTTTAGCTATTTACTTACTAGACGCTGCTGGACATGGACTCAAAGCCACCCTACCCTCTATTTCTGTATTAAACCTCTTACGTTCTCGCGCTCTCAAAGATTTAAATTACTATCAACCGAGTGAGGTATTAGCAGCTTTAAACACTACCTTTCAAATGAATTATGAAAATGATAAATATTTTACGATTTGGTATGGAGTTTATAATCGAGTTAGCCGTCAATTAAAATACTCTAGTGCTGGACATCCACCAGCAATTATCCTCTCTGGCACCTCTCCGACTAATACAGAAGTAAAAAGATTAAAAACTCCAGGAATGCCTGTAGGGATGTTTCCTGAAGCTAAATATGTTGATGCCTATTGTCAAGTTGAAAAATCTAGCACCCTTTATATTTTTAGTGATGGTGCTTATGAAATTACTCAATCAAATGGTACTCTTTGGAGTTTAGAAGGTTTAATTCAAATTCTAATTAGCTTACAGTATTCTGTTGATAACCAACTTGATTATATACTGGATTACCTAATTAACTTAAACTCCAAAGAGACATTTGAGGATGATTTATCTATCCTTCAAGTCAAGTTTGATTAATCAAACAGCAGAAAGCAAAAGATTTTCAAATGCTTCTTGACTAGGAATGATTGTAAATATACTATCCATACCAGTTAATTCAAATAACATCCTAACCTGCTCATTAATCGAACAAATAAACATCTTTGTATCAGCTTCTTGTAAAGTTTTAAATGCTAAAACTAATGTACCCAATCCAGAACTATCCATAAATGTAACACCTTGGCAATCAAGCAACACAATTTTGATTCCACTTGTAATCGCTTCTTTAATAGTTTCTTGAAAACCCTGGGACGTAATGGCATTAAAGCTTTCACTAAGTGCAATCACTTTCACCTGATTATTCATAATATGCTAATCCTGACTTATTTAAGAATGTTCTAATTTTGATTTTATTAGTATATCCTAACATTGAATTATATAAAGATATTTGGTACACAAAAATATTGAGTCATCTTTCATGAAAAATTCACTAAAGTTGCTCAGAAACAAAATTGCAAACTTTAATAGTTTCTGGTACATTTAGTGCCTTTCTATGGGACTTACCCTAGCTCGATATAAAAGCTGATCATATTGCATATAGCCTGTATAACGGACTTTAACCATCTCTCCTTGTTGTGCTGTTCCCTCCAATAATTGATGAAATTGGGGATTATAGGGAATTTCTGCACCTACAGAAGCGATCGCTTGCACATCCCAAGTCTCTAATAATATCTCTAGAGGTTTATCTACCAAAGGTAATATTTTTACTGCTGCTAACTGGTGATCTTCCCTGGCTCTATGTGCTGCCGTTGGCCATTGTAGTAGCAAAGATTCCAATATTTGTAAACTTGACCGCTGAAACTCCTGTTTTAATACTTCCCGTTGTTGTCCCATGGACAACGTTATTCGCTCATACTCAACTTGTAAATCTTTGATTTGCTTTAATAAGTCTATATTTTGGTTAAAAAGTTGAGTTTTGTTTAAGCCTGAAGATAAACCGCCAAAGCTGAAAGTTTCTACCAAATCCGGACAAGATATCTGTAAAACCTCTGCTAGTTTTACTAATACCTCAAGCCGCATTTTGCCAATTTTTCCCCTTCGCAACTGTAAAATTTGCCACTGGGAAACACCAGCAGCATGACTTAAAGATTTAAAACTAGCACAACCTACTCTTTGCATTAGCTCTTGCAAATTTTTGGTAAAGTCGGGTTGCTCCATAAAATAAGAGGTATAAAGCACTGTTAGCCATTATACCCCTTTGAGCATCAATCTATAAATAAGTATTTGATTTGGTGATGTTAAAAAAAATACCTTTTTGGCAATCAATCTACTGGTAATTAAAAATGCGACTGGGATAAACCCTAAAAGAATTGAAAAAATTAGCTGCTTCTGTGGTTAATTCATCCGAAGTTCTCGCTACAATCAGATAGATTCGTCGTCTAACTACATATCCTTGATATTGTCCTTGACTACCATCAGAATGTTGTATCAGTAATTCAATTCCTGGATATCCTTCAATTACCATATTCGTGCTTTTTACAACCTTACCTTTCATATCAATATTTTGTCGCAAAGCAGTTTGTAAGACTTCTCTAATGTCTTCTGAACTCAAAGAATCAATATCTAGAGGTACGTCTTTATGAACGATCATATAAACTGTTTTAGTTGTTGTATTTATCGTCATCAATCTGTCATTTTTATTCTCCAAAACCTCTCCAGGCATTTGAATTTTAAAATCCCGTTTTGGTCCCCAATATTCGTCATCTCTGGCAATTTGAATAGGAGGTTTTACAGGAATTTTATTGATTGTATTCCATTCTGATTTAGTCTCATATTTTCCTGAGTTTACTAATGCAAATACTGGGTTTTGTACTGACAAAGATGTTAGTGTAATTAGAGAAACTATAATTGCCTTTAAGCTAGAATGAAATTTCATAGTTCATTGCTCCTGATAGTTACATATTATCGCTTAGAAAAATTTGCCAATTGCTAATAATGCAGTAATTTTAAGATATCCCACTTTCTTTTTATGTCTTGTAAATAAATTACTCGACGATGCAAGAAGTTGAACAATTTGGTTAGACAAGACTACCAATATTGTCCTGCTGGGACTCTAAAAGCTGCATATTTCCATTCACGTTTATTGTTCATAATTTCCTTTAATGTGGAATGATTTTTTTTCTAAATTTTATTTAACAGCCTCTACATCAACAGATGAACACTGTTCTGCATAATCACAAGTAAAAGCTGCTAATAAACCATCAGGCTGAACTGAAAACAAAAAATTATCAGCAACATAAGTAGGATGAGGAATAGAAGTTCCAACATAAACAGGGTTAGATCCTAATAAAATTAATCCTCGTGATGAAGACATTAGTTTCATTACTTCATCTATAGTCGCTTTCTTTCTCACATTAGGATCAAAGTAACTAACTCTTAAAGCTCCGTAATACCCTTCCATAATCAGATAACCTTTATAAACAATTCCATTGACACTGAATGTTAATTTCCATGATCCATAAAGAGGATAAGTTGCTTCTGTTAATTGGGCAATTTTCATTGATGAAGATGGAGTAATCAGTTGAGAATTATTAATGTTAGGTGCTTTAATTGAAGCATTTTTAGCATCTACTGATTTAACGCTAAATAATCCCAACCCGAAAATTAATACCAAAACTGAAAAAATTGATTGGTAATTCATATCTTTTGCTTCTCATTTGTATGAAACAATCCAAGTTTTGATTAAAATAAGACAACACAGATGTAATTTACAGAGATGGTATATAGTCTTGTGTCACAAAAACGACTGATTTTATCATAGCAACTTCAACTACGAGTGTGACACATTTACTTACAGGTGTCAAGTCCATTAGACTAATTCATCTTGCGGTAGCACCTATACATCGATCACCAGTATCTAACAAAAATCATTAATGTAGGACTTACGCACTGTACAAATGAATCATGATATGGGTTCAGCAAAATATCTTATTTCCGGCTGCTACTAATTCTATTTTTACCGATATATCAACCGTTAGGTAGGGATTTAGCAGTGCTAAACCCCTACAATAAACGTGGTCTTTACAGCCATACATATTTGATATTTCTTGTTTATTCGTAAGTCCTATAGTGTTAAAATTCTGTAAAATAGTCACGGATGTGAATTGAATAACTATGCTATTAAGAAGCGAAATGAATCAAAAAGAGTTTGAGCGCGTATTCAATAACCTGACAGATAGACGCAAAGAAGTATTGCAAAAGATACTAGCAGGTGTAACAGATGGAGATATAGCTGAATCCATGGGCATTGGAGAAGCATCTGTGAGAAAATATATTGAAAGAATATGTTATGAATTTGGACTAAATAATGAACCTAGTGATAACCGTCGTTACAAACGCTCAGAACTAGTGGCACTATTTGCTAAATATAAACCTGAATTACTGACGGGAAAGCAAGCTCCATTTACAAAAAAAATAGAAGCAGAACCAGATAGATACAATGTAAATGTTATCGAATATATCTTAAATCTGCTATCCATTAATGAGTCCAAATTAGAAAATTTCAAACAGTTGCTAAGTAGGATTAATTTAATTCCTCAAGAAAGGAAAGAAATTGCTAAATCTCTTAATTTTATAGGACATAGACACTATCTAAATCATGATTTTGCAAATGCTATATCGCATCTGGAATTAGCAATTGAATTTAACCCAAATCATGGACCTACTCACTATAATTTAGGATCAGCTTATGAAAAATTAGACGATTTAGAAAGAGCTTGTCATCATTATCAAATTGCTATTAAATATCAAAATCGGGCTGCTGATGCTGCTATTAATAACTTAGCTCGATTGCAAATTCTCCAGGGAAACAGTGCAGAGGCTGTGACAATGATTGAACAAATTTTACCAAAGGTGAAAGATCCAATAGTTAAACTAACATTACACAAAAATCTTGCTTGGGCATATTTTCAGCAAAATGATTATGAACAAGCAAAACACCATTTACTCGTCTGTCTGAAATTGGAAGATAATTACGCTCCGGCTTATTGTTTATTAGCACAAGTGCAAGCAGCAGAGGGAAAACAACAAGATTCTATAGTATCATGGCAAAATTTTCTCAAATTTTATTCTCAGGATCAACAACTTAAAAAAGTCAGTTGGAAGTTACCAGAATTGGAAGTTTGGAAAATGGAAGCAATGAGAATTGTTAAGCAATACTATTGCTAAATTACGAGGGTGAGATGATAATGCTTTAACCATGAACTCCCGTTTCTCACTCTTGCTTGGCAAAAACAATCAGCCTTAAAAATTGCTTAAAGGTTTCCGACAAGGATTTTTTAAATGTATTGACGGGGTAGATAAGGGTTTTAGATTCTAAATTACCTTTTCCTCGAAACGCTTATGTATGCTTACTTTTGCCGTTTTTGCCAAAAATTATCAAGGCTCTTATTTTGGCAACAGTATTGATAGTGCGAGAAATTAAAATCAGTTATTGAGGGTATGTCAGAAAATTACAGTATTAAACTCAAAGCTGTTTATTCTCAAACAGTCCCCACACCTGATGGGGTTAAGTTACCAGATAATTGGTCTTTATCTTGGCATCAAGTAGAGACTTTAAAAGCCTTGCGCGATCCAAATATTGACGTAGTTTTCAACACTGCAATAACAGGTGATGGTAAAAGTTTAGCTGGATATCTAGACATTTTACAAAGACATTCTCCTGTTTTGGGGTTATATCCTACAAATGAACTTGCTAGAGATCAAGAGAAACAAATTAGGGGATATATTGAGAAGTTTAAACCTGAACATGAACCCCGTGTTAATCGTTTAAGTGGACAAGAATTAGAAATTTATGCTGAAGAAGAAAACTTAAAAAAAGGAGTAGCTTTAGAAACTCGCGCTGCACAATCTGAAATTTTACTTACCAACCCTGATATTTTTCACTATCTTCATTATGGTGCATATTTACTGTACAAAGATAATCCTGATAAACTCTGGAATAGAATAGATAAACGTTTTAATGTTATCATATTTGATGAATTTCATGTATTTCAATCTCCACAAATTGCCAGCGTAATTAACACAATGTTGTTAATTCGTCGTACCAATAGGCGTAAAAAGTTTTTATTTCTTTCTGCTACACCCAATTCCCAGTTAATTGAGAAACTTAAAGCGGCTGATTTTCGCTGTCATGAAATTAACCCACTAGAAGAGAAAAAATATTACTTTCCCAATAGCATTGATGAATTTCAGCAGCTAAAAAAACAAGATTTGCGAAAAGTAGTCGGGGAAATATTATTACAGTTTGTTAGTTTAGAATCTACACCTAAAACTTCTGAAACTTGGTTAAAAGATAATGCAGAATTGATATTAAATCATTTACGACAGCATCCAGGTAGCAAAGGTGCAATTATTCTTAATTCCATTGCTGCTGTAAAACGGTTAACAGAGTTTTTCACAACTTTTCTGAAAACGTATAATTTTACAGTTGAAGAAAATACTGGGTTATCTGGTAAGAAAACAAAAGAAAAATCTTTTGATGCTGATTTAGTTTTAGGAACTAGCACTATTGATGTTGGTGTAGATTTCAAAATCAACTTTTTGTTTTTTGAATCAGCAGATGCGGGTAATTTTATCCAGCGTTTAGGTAGACTGGGAAGACATGATAGTTATGAAAGGGATGGAAAGCAGATTAATTTTAATGAATTTACTGCTTATGCACTTGTTCCAGATTTTTTAGTGAAAAGGCTTTTTGAAAAAGATGAAAATCATGAAGCACCACCTTTGAAATTAGGTGAAGTTTATGAACGTCCATTTTTTCATGAACAAATTAGATATAAATACCGCAAAATCAATGATTTTACAGGTTATTACTTTAAGTGGGGAGTTGTTCAATCTATGCGACTGGTTCGACAGTTGGGACATCCTAATATTAAACAACAATATGCAGCAGGTAGTCAGGAAGCACTTAAGAAAGATTGCGAGATAGTTTTTGGTACTGACAAAAGAAAAGCCAATCTTAAAGCCGCGTTTGTCCGTAGTAAAGAATGGGAAGAAAAATGGCACGAACTTTCAGGAAAAGATAAAGGAAATCCTATTTTAGAAGAAGCTGTGAGTTTTCGCGGTAAAAGTTCTTTATTGTGCGGAATTTATGACACTACAGAACCAAATGAAACTGATAAATTCAAAACCTACGATTTACCAGGGATTCTCAGCAACTTAGAAATTGAACCAATCACAGCTACAGAATTTGAACGTCGTCGCAAAGAAATTTCAGAACGCACAGATACAGCCATTCCCAAAAGTAGATTTAAAGAATGTCTAGGGTTTATGAAATTAATTCGCTATCGTGAAGAAAGACTAGATTGGAAATTTACTTATCCTGGGGATTTAAAACCTTTTGCTGATACTTGGGATGTACAAGTATTATTAGATATTCAAGTTTGGCAACCTGCAAATTATTGGATTAGTGAAATTAACAAACAATTGAAAAAACAGGCATTAGTTAGTTATGTATTGCCTTTTCCTGTGGAAAGAGTACGTCAGCAAGGAAAATTACCCATGCACTTTCAGATTTACCCTATTAGTGACCAGTATAGTGTTTTAGATAATACACCTCCATACTGTATCGCCTTTGGGCAGTCTGCACTATTGCTAGACACCCTGACACATTGGTTTAAGAGTAAAGGGGATGAGATATGGATAGCGCAGTGTTGATATCCCTAATAGGGGTTCGCTGCTTTGTGAGCAGGGTAGAGTCAGCATCAGTGAATGATGAGTCTGTGTTTCAATCCCTAATGGGTTTATTTTGACCCTACGAACTAAGGATAGCATGAAAATTTGATTTATTTTATTTATGGTCACAGAATCATTATTCACAGATATTTTGTTAAAAAAATTTTTTGACTAAAATTTACTGGTCTAAATAAAAAGAATATGCTAGGCTCTAAGTAATCCTTTAAAGCAGGACAAACTTAGATGCAAAGCCATAACACTGACCCCTTAGACCAATTGCGTTATGTCATCAATAATCTAATTGATCGAATTAAAGCGCAGCAACAGCATAACCTCATTCAAGACAATCGAATCTCAGAGCATGACAGTCGGATTGAAGAAATGGAGGAATCAATGAACTTATTCTTCAGAAAAATTGGTCAATTTGATTATCTAATTGGTAGAAATCAGGAACTAGAAGAAAAAAATAATTTTGACTGGAAAGATTGAAATATTGTCATTATGAGTAATTCCATTTCTGACGAATACACACATCTACTTATGGAAGTACAACAACGGATTCGGTCAGCCCAGTATGAAGCATTAAAGGCAGTTAATCGGGAAATGATTAACTTGTATTGGGATATTGGGCAGATAATTGTCATTAAACAAGAGGACGCTATTTGGGGTAAATCAGTAGTAGAAAAATTAGCAAAAGACTTACAAACAGAGTTTCCTGGTATTAGTGGTTTTTCTGCTCGCAATATCTGGAATATGCGGAATTTTTACGTCACATATAGCCAAAATGAAAAACTGCAACCATTGGTTGCAGAAATTGGATGGACTCATAATATAGTCATTTTAGAAAAGTGTAAAGATGACTTAGAACGAGAGTTTTATATTAGAATGACTCGAAAATTCGGATGGACAAAAAATGTTTTAATTCACCAAATTGAAAATCAAACTTATGAAAAAACTCTGCTTAATCAAACTAATTTTGATCAAAATATTTCAGTAGAGATACGTAACCAGTTAAAACTTGCAGTTAAGGATGAATATACCTTTGATTTTTTAGAATTAGCAGATGAACACAGCGAACGACAGCTAGAAGAGTCAATTTTAGCAAAAATTCAACCATTCTTACAAGAAATGGGTGGTATATTTGCCTTTATTGGTAGTCAATATCGCTTAGAAGTTGATGATGAAGAATATTTTATAGATATCCTATTGTATCATCGGCGTTTAAAGTGTTTGGTAGCAATAGAATTAAAAATTGGTAAATTTTTACCTGAATATGTGGGCAAAATGCAGTTTTATTTAGCCGTTTTAGATAACACGGTAAAACTACCAGAGGAAAATCCTTCTATTGGTATTATTCTTTGTAAATCCAAACAGAGAACTATTGTTGAATATGCACTGAAGGAATCTAATAAACCAATTGGTGTGGCAACTTACCAAATAGTTTCTAAATTACCACAAGAACTAAAAAATCAACTTCCAGATCCAGAACAAGTTGCTAAATTATTAGAAGGATTTGAATAAATATTAGGTGCAGAAAATGGCTAAAAAAAGTAAAGAATCAAATGATCATCAACAATTATCACTTTTAGAAGTGGAAATAACTGATGATTCAAACCCTGAATTATCAGATGATGATTGGATGTCTGGGGATGATTCTGATTTTGAATATACATCTAATCTAAAAGTTGAAACAAAATCAGGAGCAATACTCACACTCAAGTTACTGCAAAATGCAATTAAATCAGAAAATAATCATGATTTAATAATGCAAGAATTTAGTGATTACATTTTACCTAATCTTTTACGGGTAGCAATTGGAGTCACAGCTAAAGGTGGTAAATTTTTTGATTACCTCGATAAAAAGAAACAAGAAGAAATAGAAAATTACCATCAAAATAATTTAGGAGGAAATCAAAAATTAAAAGAACCGAAAAAAATTGATCGTAGAAATGCAGGTGATCAATCCCTAAATACTCATTTACTCAATGGGTTACTACCAGCTAATTTAATAGAACGTCGTCTAAAGAAACTTGATACAACTGCAAGAAGAGTTATTCAAGAACAAGAAAGGCGACTATTAATTGCTGGGTTTATTCTCCATGATTTTGAAAAATTTGATTATCGGCTATTTCTAAAAATGCCAGATAAATATAAAGCAATTTGTCAAGATAGAGAACAAGACATTCGTAAATTATCTGTAGATGAACATAGGGAAATTATAGATGTGATGGTTTGCGAATTAGGAATTGATAAATTTGTCAGTCCTGATGAACCAGACGCATGGCTAGAATATCGAGATGATTTGTTATTCATTGCCTATAATGCCCAGCGTCGGAATGATACAAATCTCAATCTTTCTGAGTATGGGTTACACCCATTAATTGATGATAATATCCTGATATGTCTTGCTGATTTAACTTGTTTAGCTGATTTACTTTCTTCAATTATCAAACATCCTCAAGATGCGGAAAATCAGACATTAAATGGAATTCTTCACAGTCTCAGTGATGGTAAATTGAAATTCACCTATCATCACATTGCAGAAAATAGAGGCGTTTTAACCAACGTTGTTAATAATGCTGTAATTCAAGCTCACACTAACTTAAATACTGCTGAAAATACATATTATCAACCGTTATTATATCTACCAACAGGGGTAATTTATCTAGCGTTACGGGATGCTCCTCCTATTTCACCTGAAACTTTACCAGATTTGGTAGTTAATAAAATTAAATCCCTTTGTGCAGGTCAATTAAAACTCAGACAAACGGGATTTGGTAGAGATGGTAAAGGGATGAAATATGCCGAATATTACAACCTATTTTTTGAATCTCCTGCTTTAATGCAAGTGGCTTTAGATGCGACTTTACGCATTCTCAATACTAATAAACCTTCTGTTGCTAAAAGTCGTAGTGAGAATTTAGTGAAGTTCCAAAAACAGAATGTTTTATCTCCTGATTATGATTTTAAGTTTGATGATAGTATCCGTATTGATCAAATTGCCGAATTTGGAGATTTAATTACTCGCAAAATTTGGGATGAAATAGTTAATAAAATTGAAGCTGAAAGGAAGAAAGATAAAAAATTACCAGAAGTTCCAAATTTTGATTTAACTCACAAAGTCGCGGAATTTTGGAATTTAACAGAATATTTACCGCAGGTTCGAGAAATTCAACGCATTAATGAAAGTTTGAAAGAACAAAAACTGAAAGGTAATACAGGAGGTGTACCTTATGAATGGTATTATCTAGCGGCTAAATATTTAGAAAAACACCCAGGTATTGAAGATGTCCGCGAAAATTGTCAACAGGTAATTTATTACTTAACAGATTTAATTTCCCCAATTCTGGCACAGTATCAATTACCTGATGGTTGGGATGATTTAAGGTTGTGGGTATCAAGAGTTGTCATGTTACCTCATACCAATAAACTAACATCTGTCACCACGGAAATTGATAATTTTATCAATGAGTTGACTAATTATAATGCTGCAAAAAAATCAGGGAGAGGTAAACAATTAATTTGCTCAATTTCTCATTCAGCTTATACTGTCACTGAACAGATGGAATCAGCAGTTTTATTTACACCTCAAGTTTATACAAATAAACAAATGTTAGGAGGTTCTAACGCTAAACGCAATATTTCTAGTATTGCGGGTGTAGAGATGATGCTGAGACAAATTCTCATGAATCAAACTCAAGCTGTAGGAAAAAGATTTGAAGATGGGAAATATCGCTATCTCTATTTTTATCCAACTTATTACTTTACCCCAGAAACTAATAAGTTTTTACAAAAAGCTTACATGAACATTGCTCAAACTCGTTTTGATACTAGCATCCGTAATCATTTCATTAGTAAAGATTTACAGGTAGATTTAGGTAAAGAAAATTATCAAAGTGTCGATAGTTTCTTAATTGATGAAAATTTAGATAGTGAAAAAGACCGCACATTTAAACTTTCTTATCCTGAAGATCAGCCTTTAACATTTTACTTCATGGCTTTACCACCAGGAAGAGATAGCACTGATACAGAATCTTGGATAATGCCGAGTTGGTTAGCATTTGCTTTTCCGATGATTTTAGATGTGAAAACTGTAGTTTCTGAGTCTCCTATTCCCCCATTTAATGATGGTACAGAATTTGAAGAAACGGTATTTCTTGATAGTGCGCCTCATGCTTTCCGTACTTTGGTGAAAAGAGATAGATTTCGTCTTGATTATATCTTGGAAGGCTGGAAAGAGTACGGTATCCAATATCCTGCACCTTTAAATGTTTTAACTGCTGCTTATGCTATTCATTTAGATGTGAATGCTAGACAAGGAAAGACTGGTTATGATGCTAATTGGGGTAAATTTACTGAATTAGCAAAGGATTTTGAAACCAGTCCTCTTCATGTCTTTGCTTATCTTAATAAATGGGTGCGTAATCAAAAAGTTGAAACAGCAAGGATTGAAAAAATCAAACTTTACACCTATCATTTTTACCCTTGTTTTGACCCTTATGCAAAATTTGATTCAACTGAGGAGAAATTAATTGTGGAAGAAAAATCAACTTTGAATCATCCAAAGAAATTGACAGAACTTTATCGCCGTTTTTATCTGGCAAATAAAAAATTTAACCCTAAAGCTAATGCTGTTTTAAAACCCATTGATATTGCTGCGGAAACAATTCTTAATGCTGATTTAAGTGTATTTAATGGTGAAACTTTAATTATGGCTGTAGCAGGAAAGATTTTTAAACTAATGGAGCGGGTAAATTCTTCCACTGCTGAAGGACGTTGGGTATTTAAGCGTAATCAGAGAGAAGATGAAAGACAAGCTGTTTTAGAGTTTGCAAGGTATTTTGTAGAGGATGTTTTTGACGGTTGTTTTAAGAGCGATCGCGCCCGGTTAGCAGGCCGTCAATTGAATCTAATTCGAGATACCTGTGAATTTCTTTACCGTTTAGAAGATGATAAGGAAAATGCTGGAAAAGATGAAAAATCTAAATCTGAAGATGACGATAATCAACCGTAAATTTAAAATAGGGGTTCAGGAGTTCTAAACTCCCATACTCTACCCAAATTAAGAAACTTAAAACCTAATTAACCTCATTTTGGAAAAACATCATGACACTCTTAAAAACCGTTGACGCTAAATTATTTCAATCAGAAATTCCCTATAAACCAATGGGAAAATATGCCCACTTTCTCACCGTTCGCATTACTGAATCTTATCCTTTATTTCAAACAGATAGCGAACTTAATAAAGCACGGGTAAGGGCTGGAGTCAAAGATAAAAATACCATTAGCCGTCTTTCAATGTTCAAACGTAAACAGTCAACACCAGAAAGATTAGTAGGTAGAGAATTACTCCGTAAATATGAATTCATGACAGCAGAAGAATGTGAATATAACGTATCTTTTGCAATGGATAATCCTGATTGTATAATTTACGGTTTTGCTATTGGTGATTCTGGTTCAGAAAAATCAAAAGTAGTGGTAGATACGGCATTTTCAATTACAGCTTTTGATGAATCTCATGAAACCTTTACTCTGAATGCTCCTTTTGAAAATGGTACAATGGCTTCTAAAGGAGAAAGTGGTTCTAAAGCTGGTGAAGTTACTAGCAGAATTAATCAACAAGATCACATTAGACCACAAGTTTTCTTTCCTAGTATTGTAACACTGAAAGACCCCACAGAAGCTAGTTTTCTTTATGTTTTTAATAACATTCTCAGAACTCGTCATTATGGCGCACAAACAACCCGCACAGGTCGCGTTAGGAATGAATTAGTCGGTGTGATTTTTGCTGATGGAGAAATTACCAGTAATCTGCGTTGGACTCAAGCCATATACGATCAAATGAAAGCAAATAATACTCTCAAATCACCCGATCCTTTAGATGAAGATGATGTAATTACTGCTGCTAAAAGTGCAATTGAGAATTTAATGAATGATGAATTTATTGTGCATACAGATTTAATTGGTGATGCTTTTATACCTCTAGTCAATGAAGTTAAAAACCTCACAAATAACGAAGCAGGAATTAAATCACTTTTACAACAAGCTAATGATGAAGCTAAGGCTTATGCTAAAAAGCATATTAAAGGTAAGTCTGAAGAAGCAAAAACCGCAAAACCAAAAGCAGGTAAAAATGCTAAAGCGGAGTAACAAAAATGGTGTTTATCTACCGTTGTCAATTAGAACTACATGATAGCCTCTATTTTGCCACCCGTGAAATCGGCAGACTTTACGAAACAGAAGCAATAGTTCATAATTACGCCCTCTGTTATGCCCTTGGTTTAGTTGATAGTCAAATCTACTCAACTACCGTTGCTGAAGAAGATTCCTATCGCTATTTTTGCCCCGAACAAGTGCCAAAATATGAAGCACATTTAACCCCTTTAAATGAACAAGGAATTTATATAACTCCGGCTCGTTCTCTGAGGCATTCATCTATTCTCAATACATGGAAATATGCAAATAATAACTACCATGTAGAAATGGAGAAAACCCAAAAGAATATTCCCAGTTTTGGTAGAGCAAAGGAAATTGCACCAGAAAGTCAATTTGAGTTCTTTCTAATTTCTCAAAAAGAGATCAAATTACCTAAATGGATTCGTTTAGGTAAATGGATGAGTAAAGCAGAAATTACGGTTGAGAAATTACCACAACCAAAAATCAAAACTGATTTATTTACCTGCACTCATCCTTTAAACCCTTTAGATGTCATGTTTACTAATCAAGTTATTAGCTATGATGTGGTAAATATGCCTCCAGTAAGTCTCATTCAAAATGTGCAAATGCAAGGGGAATATTACTATTTTGATGATATCAAAAATGTAAACCTTCCTAAACAAATGCAATACCGTTTTCGGAGTTAATTATTTTCCAAAACCTTTACCGCTCTTATTTGTTTTAGGAGAGCGTGAAGGCATTAATTCAGTCATCAAACTACCACGATTTTGTAACATTAACTTGCGATTTCTCTCACGTTGATAAGTTGCTATTTCTTCTGCATGGGGATGATTTGGATCTATTTTGAGATGGGTAATAGACACTATATATAGTGCTTTATCTTCATCTTCGGGATTATCGTTTTTGCTGACCAATCTGCACATAATCCCGCCTTCATCTCCAGAATAAGCTACCCAATCAACTTCAAATTCTTTAGCTGGATTTATTATGTCTCCTCTTGTCTTCAGCATTTTCAATAATTCTTTTGCTGCCTTGACTTTAATTGGTAAACTGGCTTCTAACTTTTTAGTGAGTGCTACTGCTTCACGAGAATTATCAACTGTCATTTGTCTTACTCTTTATTCAACTTTTATTACTTTATACGTTCTATAGTCTGAATCTTTCTTAGTTTTCATCATCTACTTACAAGTTGTGCCACACTGCAAAAATTATGCCTCATAGTCTCATTCTCAACATCATCCCCCAATCTCCAATTTACCCCAATTTCCTCACAGGTAGACATTACCACGCCTTATTTCTTAACTTAGTGAGTTCTGTTGATAGAAAATTAGGAGACTACTTACATGAATCAAACGCTGATAAAGCCTTTACTCTCTCACCATTGCAAGTAGAAAACAAACATAAAATCCAATCTTATACTTTGCAATATACCCATCAAAATCCTATTCCTGCTGGTACTTCTTGTTGGTGGCGTATTTCTTTATTAAATGACAATTTATTTAATCAGCTTACACCTTTATGGTTAAATATAAACCCCAAACAACCTTGGCACTTAGGTTCAGCCAACTTATATATTACCAGCATTCAAGGTACACCCCAATCTAATCAACCTTGGGCAAATGCTTGTAATTATCATCAACTTTATCAACAAGCAAGTGAGAAAGAACGCAATCTTAATTTCATCTTTTCTACACCTGTAGCTTTTCGTCAAGGTGCATTTGATAATGTTTTACCAACACGGGAATCTGTATTCAATAGTCTACTAAATCGGTGGCATAAATATAGCGGTATTGAATTAACTAATATTTCTTTTGAATCAATTTATGCTAGTGCATTTAATATCAAAACTGAAGTCATTAGCAACTATGAGAATAAATTTATTGGTTGTTTAGGTGAAATTAGTTATCGCATTCTTGGCAATGTAGAAACAACGGCAATTAAACAAATTAACGCCTTAGTTGATTTTGCTTTATATGCTGGTATTGGTAGAAAAACAACTATGGGAATGGGAATGGTTAGGAGAAAATAGTTATTTGTCACCGATGTCTTGATTGTCTATCAAATCTTTTGTAATTTATGTTAGTTGAAAATATCAATTCTGATGATTACGTTAATATTGCCTCTTTAAATCAATATTCCTATTGTCATCATCGTTGCTGGTTGATTCATTGTGCTGGTGAATTCATTGATAATCAATATACTATTGAAGGTACAAGTTTACATGAACGAGTCCACACAGTTGGAGAACAAAATCGTGAGGAAATTTGGCAGATACGCGCTATTTATTTGAAATCAGATAAATATCAACTTATCGGCAAATCTGATTTGATTGAGTTTGAAAATGGCGAATTTTACCCAATTGAATATAAAAGAGGACGCAGGGGAGAATGGGATAATGATGAATTACAAGTTTGCGCTCAAGCTTTGTGTTTGGAGGAAATGACAGGAAAAAATATCAATACTGGCTATATCTATTATGCTCAAACTCATCAACGGAAGTTAGTAGAAATTACCTCAGAATTACGAGGTAGTACCATTGCTACTATTGAAGCTATCCAAACGTTACTGTTTACAGGTGCTATGCCAAAAGCTGTTAAAACAAAACGCTGTGATGGTTGTAGTCTTTATTCTCGATGTTTGCCACAACTTGCTGATAAAGTTGGGCGTTATCAAGAAGCAAATTGAATTAAATTTTACTCTCACCTATCTTGAGGATTAATTATGGGTACTCTTTACATCACACAAGATGATGCTTTTATTGGTAAGGTTGATGAACGGATTAATGTGAAATTTGAAAAGAAAATTCTTCAAGATATTCCATTTATTCATCTTGAAGGTGTAGTTGTTTTAGGACGAGCAACTATTTCGCCGGCTGTTGTAGATGAGTTAATGACTCGTCATATTCCTCTATCTTTTATCAATAAAATTGGTCACTATTTAGGACGTTTAGAGCCGGAAATGACTGGTAATATTTTCATTCGCAAAGCACAATGGCAAGCAGCAGGAGAAACACCCCAATCTATTCATGCTGTTCAAGGTTTTGTTAGGGGAAAGTTAAAAAATTACCGTCAAACTTTGATGCGTTATCAGCGTGAATTTAATGATATTGATCTATCTAAAAATATTGCTCGCACTGAACAGGTAATTGCTGCAATTAGTTCAACTGAAAATATCAATTCTTTGCGTGGTTTAGAAGGTTCTGGTAGTGCTGCTTATTTTGGTTGTTTTGATAGTCTGATTCGTAATTCTAAATTTTCTTTTACTAAGCGTGTCCGTCGTCCACCTACAGATCCGGTAAATTCATTGTTAAGTTTTGGTTATTCTTTATTGCGTCATGATGTGCAAAGTGCTGTGAATATTGTCGGTTTTGATCCATATTTAGGATATCTACATTTTGATCGCTATAATCGCCCTTCTTTAGCTTTAGACTTAATGGAAGAATTTCGCCCTTTAGTGGTAGATGCCGTGGTTTTATCTATTTTGAATAAACAATTATTAACCCCAGCAGATTTTGTAACTGAACCGTTAAGCGGTGCTGTTTCTCTCACTCCAGAAGGACGCAAAACTTTTTTGACTTTGTATGAAAAGAAAAAACTATCGGAGTTTAAACACCCGGTAATGGGACGTAAATGTACTTATCGAGAAGCTTTTGAATTGCAAGCAAGATTACTGTCCAAGTATTTAATGGGAACAACTGATAAATATCCCCCTTTGGTACTGAAATAAAAATTCTCTACATCAGTAAACCAAAAAGTTTTTCCCAAAGAGCGATTTTTACGGAATGCTAACGCTATTGCTACAGACGAAGCAGGCATCAACAACAAAATACCATAGATATTTATGTGATATACAATACTAAATACATAAGAAATAGTTATAATAATTTGCACTGGATCAAAATATGAAATGATGAACGTAGTGTGTAGCATATTGGTTGAAAAAATTGACTGTTTCATCTCTAACAAAAGCCACGCGGGGCGAGTCTACAGAAGAACTCGTTTTAACCGACTCAGAAACCCTTGATGAAGTTATTCAGTGTTTAATAGAAAATTTCTCCATTGAAACGCAAGGAGTCTGTGACCAACAAACTTTATTCGAGATTCTGGTCAAAGCAGCCAGCAGTGGAGATAGTATTGAAAACACCGCTAAATTGTTAAAAAATATTCCGACAGCTAATGATATTAGATATCATCTCAATAAAATTAATAATTTTGAGGAATTAGAAGCGCAAATAAATCAAGCATTAAAAAGTCGAATTCCTTGATTGTTTAAAAAAGGGGTGTTTGAAAATAGCGATTGATTTAAATTTAATTTGTTATTATGGTAAACCAACACCGTCAGAATTACCCTACATATATCGAAGTGAAGCTAAATCTGGTACTAATTCATTTTACGCCTATGCCAGTTTATATGTTATTAGTAATAACAAGCGTGTAACCTTGGCAATAAGGGGTGTTCGCCAATTAGATACTAGCGTGGCTTTGATTACTTATTTATTAGCAGAACTTGAATCCCTCAAAATAAATGTAAAAAAACTCTATTTGGATAGGGGATTTTTTAATACTCCAGTCATTAGATGGTTACAGGCATTAGATATTCCCTTTCTTATGCCTGCTATCAAGACCGGAAAAAAAGGAGGAATCAAACAATTTCTTAAGGGTAAAAAAAGTTATAAAACTACCTATACCATTACAAGAGATAAAGATGATTTCGTCACATTTGATTTATGGATTGTCTGTAAATATAGAAAGGGAAAGCGTAAAAAGCATGGAGTTCAATACTTTGTTTATGTTGCTTATAAGGTCAAAACAAATTTAAATTATATCTATCAAGATTATCGAAAAAGATTTGGCATTGAAACTAGTTATCGTCTGAAAAATATTTGTCGAATTAAGACGAATAACAAAAATCCAGTTTTGAGATTACTATTCATTGGAATATCCTTTCTTCTAGTTAATATCTGGGTGAATCTACTATGGCTCAAAATCAGCCGTAAAAGGAAAGGTAGTCGATTAATTTATCGCACACTTTTCACACTCAAACAGATGTTAGCCTTTTTATCTCAAGCCCTACAGAGGAAATATCAAGTCGTTGAAAGCATTTATATTCCATCCGGTTAGCGTCAAGAAAATATTACCCAGCTAGTAATAAGTAATTGTTATCTATATGATATCTACTGGTTAGAACACTGGGAATCATGAAATATCTTATGTTACTGAATTTTTGATGATAGCATCAGTGTTTTATAGGAATCGCTTTTTGGGAAAAACTTTTTGGTTTACTGTACATCAACAAGGTATAACTTCGCACAGAATTTATGAATGTTGTTATTTCTTACGATATTTCTGAGGATAAACGGCGGACTAAAATCCATAGTATTCTCAAGTCCTATGGTCAATGGGTGCAGTATAGTATTTTTGAATGTGAGTTAACTAATACTCAATATGCTAAATTGCGATCGCGTCTTAATAAACTCATTAAACCTGAAACCGACAGCATTCGCTTTTACTTCCTTTGTGCTTGCTGTTTTGGTAAAATAGAAAGAATTGGTGGTAAAGAACCCCGTGATCAGACGATTTTCTTCGCTTAATAATGCGCGGATGGGTGGGTGTAAAAAATTCAGATGAGAAAAAAATGACTGCAATCAACTCTACACAAGCTTTTCATGGAGTTCATGGAGTTCACCCATTCGCGCACCTTGCACAACAAGGGTTTCAGCTATTTTAATCCTTGACACGTTTTCTGAAATGGATTATCATAAGATTATCCGCGCAACTGAACCTTGAAAACCCGATAAAGATAGTCCTTCAGAACTCCGTGATTGCAATTTTACTTACTCCCTATTAGGGATTGAAACATATTGTAGAAACAAGGAAAGCAGCCCCTCTCCATTGCAATTTTACTTACTCCCTATTAGGGATTGAAACACCTGTATTCACTGAAGAACCCGAAGAAATCAGATTGCAATTTTACTTACTCCCTATTAGGGATTGAAACGCTCAATAGTCAACTGCTGCATATAGTTATCAAAATATTGCAATTTTACTTACTCCCTATTAGGGATTGAAACAGATTCTTCCCACTTCCGTTGTTCTGCACCTGCTGAAATTGCAATTTTACTTACTCCCTATTAGGGATTGAAACGCTGAATACCATTGCAAATCCAAAGGCTACAAGCTCATTGCAATTTTACTTACTCCCTATTAGGGATTGAAACTAAAACAAATTGGAACACAGGCGCAGCTAATAAAATTGCAATTTTACTTACTCCCTATTAGGGATTGAAACTTTTGTTTAAATTAATTTAGGAATTTTTAAAAAATTGCAATTTTACTTACTCCCTATTAGGGATTGAAACTCGATTTGGGCATATTTCTCAGGGCGATATTCCAGATTGCAATTTTACTTACTCCCTATTAGGGATTGAAACTTCTCGTAACTATGATAATCACTTGAGCGATGAAACTAATTGCAATTTTACTTACTCCCTATTAGGGATTGAAACAAAGAGTCCCCCTGAAACATGGGTAAAAATCAACGGAACATTGCAATTTTACTTACTCCCTATTAGGGATTGAAACAAGTTCCATATCTGATAAAACCAGGAATTGTACAATTGCAATTTTACTTACTCCCTATTAGGGATTGAAACTGCACAATTTCAGCGGTGATTTTAGATGTCCCGGAAAATTGCAATTTTACTTACTCCCTATTAGGGATTGAAACGGTTCAGTAGGTTTCATGTATTTACAAAAACCACATTGCAATTTTACTTACTCCCTATTAGGGATTGAAACATTTCTGAACTCTCGGAAATCACTGTAGAACAAATTGCAATTTCACTTACTTCCTATTAGGGATTGAAACGACAAATAATCTGATTCACGTTACTATAAGTTATAGTGGTATGTACTTAGATGAGATACAGTCATTAAATTGCAAAACCTTTAGGATAAAGATTTTCAGGGCATTGATTTTATTACATCCGAATGATAATCGCTATATTACTTCAATACCTTAGCCAAAAAAAGAGTATGAAGAGAGAGGGCTGATGTAGTAGAGTTATAGTCTTCCAAAACAACAACTCAAAAGCCACACACAGCCCATGTTCGACATCCTAACATTATTGCAGTGCCTGCTACCAGCAAATTTAAGTGACGACAATACGGCAGTTGAGCCGGATCATCATGGCGATGTTAGCAATGAGCGGACGAGTCACAATGTTGGGAATCTCGCGTTGGGCAGGTGTGGGTGGTAGCTATCGGACAGTGATGAGATTTTTTCAGACAGTCATACCCTGGACGACAGTGTTTTGGGTATTTTTTCGGCGGCATTTGTTTTGTCCAAATGATGTTTATCTGTTGGCAGGAGATGAGGTAGTAATAAGCAAAGCCGGGAAAAAAACATATGGATTAGATAGGTTCTTTTCCAGTCTAATAAGCAAACCAATATCTGGACTATCTTTTTTTACTTTATCATTAGTAAGTGTTCAACAAAGACACTCATTTCCAATTCAGATAGAACAGGTAATCAAGAGCGATTTAGAAAAAATTAGTGTATCACCAAGCCCAGAAATAAAACCGCAAGAGAAACGAGGAAGAGGACGACCAAAAGGGAGTAAGAATAAAAACAAAAAAGAGGTGATTTTCACATCTGAATTACTACGAATTAAGAAGATGATTAATGAGCTATTCAAGTTAATAGCTAACTTTATTCCCCTCACTTACTTAGCGTTAGATGGTCATTTTGGTAACAAAAATGCCTTACAGATGGCAAACCAGGTTAACTTGCACATAATTTCCAAGTTACGCCACGATTCAGCGTTATATATACCTTACCACAATCCTGACCCTAATCATCGTTCACGTCGTAAATACGGAGAGAAGTTGGACTGGCGTAATATTCCTGGGGCATATTTGCGTCAAAGTAGTCTTGAAGAAGATATCAAAACTGATATTTATCAATCTACTCTACTTCATAAAGAATTCGCTCAACCTCTAAATGTAGTTATCTTGGTGAAAACCAATATCAATACCAATGCTCGTAGTCATGTAATTCTATTTTCTAGTGACCTAGATTTGTCTTATGAGAAGATAATCGACTACTACAAACTGCGCTTTCAAATCGAGTTTAATTTTCGTGATGCCAAGCAATTTTGGGGGTTAGAAGATTTTATGAATCGGAGTCAAATTACGGTGACTAATGCGGCTAATCTTTCTTTTTTCATGGTCAACTTATCCCATTATCTTTTAGCTCAGTTCCGTCAAGATAATCCTGGTTCTGGCATTGTTGATTTGAAGGCTTACTATCGTGGTTTTCGATATGTTCGTGAAATGTTAAAAATGCTTCCCGAACAACCAGAGCCTATTTTATTAGCCCAGATTTTTGCCAAGCTTACCTCTCTTGGTCGTATTCACAATGCTTCTACAGCCGTTGAACCCTCGTAATTTGGCTAAGGTATTGGTTGTAGAGACGTTTTATTAGTAGGGATTCTCGGCTCTACATTTATTTGGGGCAACCTCATAGAGAATTAGCATTAATTAGGAGGAACAATGGGATCTTCGTTATCCCCTCCCTGATAACTATATGTAAATAATATATTTTTTACGGACAGTGATTGTAGGGGCATAAAATCATAGATGGTATTGTGGTGTTTAGAAATACTTGTAACTTCTGCTAGAGAAATTACTGAAGTATGAATTTTAGTTGCGGATAAATTTTGGTTAGTCATGTTGTCAACCTCGTTTTTCTCTTTCTACAACTAAGTATCTTTGAAGCTAATGTAATTGTAAATACTAATTGTTAATCAGTATTTTAAGTAATAAAAACTAATAAAGTTCAGAAAGTTGTAACAAATTAAGATACAATCCAAAAAACGATATTAGAAGAGAACTAGACTATGGATGCGAAAGAGATAATCAGAAGATTAAAAGATTGGATAAAGCGTGAGAAAGGAATAGATTGGACTTTAAATGATTGTCAAGAAGCGATTTTAGAATATTCATTGCAAAATATCAGCTATGCCAATATGAATCTAGGTTACGCTGTTGACACCATTAAAAATAATACGGGACCTGATTTATTCAAATACCTCTCTGAAGTCACAGATAGAAAAGTTACAAAACCTAATTGCAAAATAGTTATTACACGACTTTTAGAACAAAATAGTCAAAAAATTGACCAGCTAACAAATAACCATTTATTACATATAGATTTGCGAGAACAACCAGTTCCTAAAGATTTTTATGGACGTGAACAAGAATTATCTCAATTAGAAAAATGGATAATTGAAGACAAATCTGCTTTGATAGGAGTTTTTGGATTAGGGGGGATTGGTAAAACTCAACTATCAATAAAGTTTGTTGAAAAGGTTAAAGATAAGTTTGAATATGTGTTCTGGAAGAATCTGGAATATGCACCTTTTGTCGAAGACTTTTTCACTGATATGGAATCCTATTTTTTAGCTGACAATACAGAAAATAGGAATATCTCTCCAAGAATAATGAGATTAATTAATTTTTTACAAAACCATCGTTGCTTACTAATATTTGATCAATGGCAAAAATTGACGGACACTAATGAAATATCCGTAGAGCAGTATACTAAGTATGAAAGACTTTTAAAAGCCATTGTCGAACAACAACATCAAAGTTGCTTAATATTTAATAGTTCAATAATACCTGAACAAATGAATTCATTTGTTAATAATTCTAGAGTTAAAGAATTTCTATTAGAAGGTTTAAATAATCAAGATTGTGGAGAGCTATTGAAGAATTTTCAATTTAAAGATTTTACAAATAGCAGCATAAAAACACTAATTAAACAATACAAAGGACATCCATTAGCTTTACAATCTGCTGCTACAACTATTCAAAATTGGCATAACGGTAATATTGCTGATTTTCTCGAAGGAACATTATTTATAGGTGATGCAATGAATGATTTATTGGATAAACAATTTTCTTATTTATCAAACTTAGACATCAATATTATGCAAAAATTATCCCATGAACAAGAGCCAATATCACTACTTGAAATTTATGAATTTTTTCTGTCTATTTCCAAATTAAACATTAGGAAAGCTCTAGAAAAACTATGGAAAATTGGTTTAATTTCCCAAAATAATCAAGAAAAATTCGTAACTTTCTGGATTTCCTATCCTTTAATTTACAAGTATATTAGAAATCGTTATCAATAAATACATTTACTTATTTTTTAGGTTTATTTACATGAAAAGGTTTCGCAAAAAAATCCACAAAATGTCAATGTTTATTTTTATCATCGGTTTTGTCGCTTGGGGATATTGGTTTATTGATCCAGAAATAAAATTTATCAAGTGGTTATTGACCTTAGTAAATATTTCTAACAATTGGTGTGAAAAACCTGAGTTAAATGACAATATATCCTGTGGAGAAGAAAGTCTTTTTCCAAAAGATAAAGATTCATATTTTCAACCAGGTCAATTTGTACAATCTGTTAATTTTTTCACTCAAAAGAGAAAGAAAAATCAAAATAACCCGGAAATTTTGATTTATCTGAATAATGCCAAATTAATGCAAGAACACCGAAAAAGTTACACTATTGCTGTTATTGTTCCTATCAAGCAGGATGATCAAGGCACAGCAAAAGCTTTGTTAAGAGGTGCAGCACAAATTCAAGAAGATTTTAACAAAAATACTGCACATCCAGGGTTAAAAGTTATCATTGTTAACGATGATAATAACCCCGATACAGTGCCTAAATTAGCTGAAAATCTCCTCTCTAAAGATGATATAGTAGCAGTATTTGGACATTATACATCTGAACTTACTAAAGAAGCTTTACCTATTTATCAACGAAAAAAAGTTGTTGTTATTGCTCCTGCTACCGCTAGCCGAGAAAGTATTTTAAATGGTCAGAAATATCCAGAAAATTTCTTATTTCGGATTACCCCTAGTGTTAAGGTTGAGATCCCTGAGTTAATTAAGCAATTAAAATTAGCAAAATTAACTAATGGAGAAAAAGTAGCTATTTTTTACACTCCAAGCAGCACTTATAGTAAGTCTGCTTTTGAAGAGATACGTAACCAATTGGGTGTAAATAGGATAATTGACAAAGATGTATCTGTTCCTGATTTTACTGCTTTTAGTACTTTGAATGAAGTTAAACAGCAAGGAGCTAAGGCACTTATCTTTATTCCTGATGGTCGAGTTAATCCCAACAGTATCAAGAATACTTTAAGCTTGATTGATGTAAATCAAGATCAACTGCCAATGGGAGGACTTTCGGTTCTGTATAGGACTGAAATACTCAATAGAAAAAATATCGTCAAAAAACTTTTGTTAGTTATTTATTGGCATCCTTTAACTAGTCCTAATCAAAAAGTTATTGACAGAGCTAAACAACTGTGGGGAACAGGTTATATAAATATTCAAACTGCTATGTCCTATGATGGTACTTTGGTTTTAACAAAAGTTCTAGAAAAATTGTCTCCAATTGATTCCTGGGAAAAACAAAGATTGAATATACAGAAACAATTAAACAGTTTAGAAGTAAAGGAAGGAGCTTCAGGAACTATTTCTTTTGATAAGGTTGGAGATAGGAAAGAAGATACTTCCCAACCAGTTCATGTTGTCCTTACTGAATGTAATAGCTTTGGGGCTATGTTTGTACCAATTAAGAAGCAAGCTTTGCCTTGCTCTGAGGTACAAGAACCCCACCCCCAACCCCCTCCCCGCAAGCGATGAGGGGGCTAAGATGTACCTTATATGATTGGAAATCGCTGTAAGATATGATTATAGCGGTTTTCGGTCGGATGACAATACAATTGAGGGCGGGGAAACCCCTACAGGGTTTGTAATTTGATGACTGTATCTCATCCAAGTGCATACCGCTATATAAAATAAATAAACAGTTTATTAACACAAAAAAGATAAAGCCATGATTAAACCAGGAGATATGATCAATAATCGTTATCATGTCCTTCAAGAACTAGGAGATGGAGCATTTGGTAGGACTTTTGCAGTAGAAGATAGATTAAGGAATGATCAGAAAGTTATTAAAATTCTGAACTTAAATATTCCTAAAGCATTGGAACTTTTTAAACAAGAATATGATGTACTAAACCGATTAAATCATCCAGGAATTCCTAAAGTCGCAATGGATGGTTACGTTGAATTTCGCTGTTTTCACACCCAGGAGATTTTACATGGGATAGTGATGGAGAAAATTGAGGGGCAGGATTTAAAGAGATGGCTGGAAAATAACAAAATTACCAATCCAAAACAAGCTATTGTATGGTTAGAACAACTAATTGATATTTTAGGTCATGTTCATCAGCATAATTATTGCCATCGGGATATTAAGCCGAGTAACATCATGTTAAAACCAGATGGTCAATTAGTATTAATTGATTTTGGCATTGTCAAAGAATTAACTCAACAGGATCAAAGGCAAACTATACCGAGTACAAAAATTGGCACACCTGGTTATGCTTCACCAGAACAGGGAGAAAGAAATTTGCCAAATCTGGAAAATTTTCAATTTGATTATAGATCTGATTTTTTTTCATTAGGTAGAACTTTTGTTCATTTATTAACGGAAATTTATCCTGGTAATGGAGAACTGAATATAGATTCACGAACTTTAAAATTATTATGGCGAGATAAAGCACCAGGAATTTCCGAAAAATTCAAAGACCTAATTGATGATTTAATGGAATATGAACCAAGAGACAGACCAAAAAGTACAAAAGAAATTTTGAAGAGAATTAACTCAATTGATGCTCCTGCAACTTCTTTTTCACCATATATTGTTTATTTAAGTTTTGTTCTGAATCTTGTTTTACTCACTTTACTAGCTATGGGATTTACATTAAATATAGGCTTTAAACTTTTATTCATAGTTGTTATTCTGGTAATTGCTGATTTTCTGTTTTTACATCAGATCCAATCTCTGTTTAAATTATAATTATGAAAGGATGTTTGATAGCTTGCGTGGCGTTAGCCATAAAGTTATTTTGTAGGTATCAAAAGTTTTAGATCCCTCTAAATCTCCCTTAAAAAGGGAGACTTTGATGCCGCTTTCCCCTTTTTTAAGGGGGGTTAGGGGGCTGACAGGTGTAGGTTTTTAATATTCTCTGTAAAAGCAAGACCAGGAAGACAAGGAGGGATAGTAGACAAGGAGGATTTTATCCATAAAATACCCAATTTATGGTTTGTTTTATGACCAATCATCCATTTCTTGTCCGGTTTTCCTCCCTTGTCACCTTGTCTGCCTTGTCCTCCAAGTCTTGCCCTCAAGACAATGTAAAAAACCTACACCTGTCAGGGGTTAGGGGGGATCTAAAAAGTTGGAAAATAAACCACACTCATAATGACTTCAATTTGCAACTGTGCTAAAAAAAAGACGTAATGATAATATAGAAGGCGTATAAGCGAAAAAGTATAACAAATTCCCAATCTTTCCAACGGCAGATAAGTCTTCATGAAAATATTTATTTGGCGTTCTGCCTACAGATTAATCACCACCTTTTGCCTGTTAGGATTGGCTGCCGCTTCAGAACCTGTGAGTAAATACCAGGATGTGGAATTGCAAATTGGCATTGTCCAACGATTTGGGGCTAAACCCACGGACAGGTTAGAATTAGCTGCCACAAAAGGCGATCGCTTAACATTGAAATTTGCAGTGGGTACTCAGCAGCAAACCCTAGTCACAGACAAACCTATCCAGTTCACAACAGTCATGGAACCATTAACCCAACCAGTGGTTCAGGAAGTATTAGTGCTGGGTGACTTTCGCACCTTTGAAACAGCAGAAGATCAAGCTAACTACTGGCGTTCCCAAGGCATAGAAGTGGAAATATCCCAACCAGAACGCTGGCAAGTATGGGCAAAACGGGATGTTTACAGCACGCCTTTAATTCGCCGCTTACTATTAAAAAGTATAGAAACATCCAGTGACAAAAATGCTTACTTAGCAACCAACATTTTGCCCAAAGTCCCAAAAATTACTTGGGTGGTAAATGGTAAAAATTATAGTCCAAATTCTCTAGAAGTCAGGACTGGAAAAGACTTAATTAAGGTTAGTACAGATAAAAAGCTAGAACCAAAGCGGATTTATCCAGGCAAAATTACCTTGCAGCCCAATGCCTATGGACATTATACCTTAGTTAATACAGTACCATTAGAAACTTATGTGCGGGGAGTGTTACCCCATGAAATCGGTACAGATGCGCCAATGGCGGCTTTAGAAGCACAAGCCATTATTGCTCGCACCTATGCCTTAAGAAATGTCCGCAGATTTGCGGTAGATAATTATCAATTATGTGCTGACACTCACTGTCAAGTTTATCAAGGACTCAGCGGAGTTGCCAAAAACACAGATCAGGCGATCGCCTTTACTAGAGGTCAGGTACTGACTTATAATAACGAGATAGTGGATGCTTTGTATTCTTCTACTACAGGTGGTGTAACTGCTAACTTTAGTGATATCTGGAATGGTGAAGATCGTCCCTATTTAAAATCAGTCATAGATGCTCCTAATCAAAACCTTTGGAACTTATCGAGTCAAAATCTTGCAAATGATCAGAACTTCCAAAAATTTATCAATCTTAAAGCCGGATTTAATGAGAGTAAATGGGATGTATTTCGTTGGCACAGAGAAACGGACATCAATAAAATTACCAAAGACTTGCAAAAATTCTTACAGGCTAAAAAAAGCCCTTATGGCAAATTCCAGAAAATTCAGTCTATGTCTGTAGTCCAACGTAGTTCCAGCGGCAGGATTTTAAAACTGGCCGTGAAAACAGATATCGGTGTTTTCACCTTACAAAAAGATGAGGTGCGAAGTGCCTTTGCTGCACCCGTCAGCACGCTGTTTTATATTCAACCGTTGAACAAAGGTCAAACAGATATTTGGGGATATGCTTTTATTGGTGGTGGCTTAGGACATGGAGTAGGTTTGAGTCAAACGGGCGCTCAGAACTTAGCTAAGTTAGGTTGGTCTAGTGCCAAAATTCTAGAGTTTTATTATCCTGGCACTAAAATTAAAGGAAATAGGTAATTGGGGAATTGGGAAAACTCCTACTAAGTAGACATCTAGTGAAAATTAAATATGCGTTATCTGTAACCCTTGTAGAGACTTTCCATGGAACGTCTCTACTTTATTTCTTACAAGATGTCTAGCAAGCAATCCCCAATCCCTTTTTGTAGGAAATTACTGCGACTAAAGCTTAGTAAAGTTCTTCTTCTTTGTGGGTTTCGATGGTGACATCAGAACTAGGATAAGCAACACAAGTCAATACATATTGAGCTTGGATTTGATCATCATCTAAGAAAGACTGATCAGATTGGTCAACAGTACCGGAGACGATTTTACCTGCACAGGTTGAGCAAGCACCAGCACGACAGGAGTAGGGTAAGTCAAGTCCAGCTTCTTCCGCTGCATCCAGAATATAGGTATCGTCTTCGCAGTCAATAACTTGAGAACCGTCTGGGGTGATTAGAGTAACTTTGTAAGTAGCCATTTAATTATCCTCTCTTGTGAAATCGGCAGTATAAGCTATTTTCAAACATATTTTACAGCTATTCTGATGGGATTAGCCGCTGGTTTAAATTTGCTTCAATTCTGATACTAAGGGAAAAGTTAAAAGTTATAACAGAAAATTGACCCCGATTAGTAATGAAATTTAGTTACTTATTACTAATAAGTTTTAGTTATATGACATACTCTCTGGGATAGATGTCAAAGTGCATCTGGAGGAGTACGGCTATTGAAAATATGTGGTACTTATAGGATGGCAGTATCTAAGATTTCCTTATACTGGCTTTTTCATAGCATTAACAGAAAACATTGAAAACTGGTGATAAATTCATGTATAATAACGAGTCACCTTTATCTACAAACAGTCTCAGGGTGGGTTTAGTAGGTACTGGCTATGCGGCTAAACTCAGGGCTGAGGCATTACGACAAGATCCTCGAACTAATTTAATCGCTATCGCTGGAAATCCTGAAAGGACAGCGGCTTTAGCCCAAGAATACGCTATTGAAGTTATAAATTCTTGGCAACAGCTAGTAGAACGGGAAGATTTAGATCTGGTGGTCATTTGCACCATCAATCGAGATCATGGTAAGATTGCTCGTGCTGCGCTATCTAGCGGTAAGCACGTCATTGTTGAATATCCCCTCTCTGTAGATGTGAAAGAAGCTGAAGAACTGGTTTCTTTAGCCAAAACAGTCAACAAAATGTTGCACGTCGAACACATTGAATTATTGGGGGGTTGGCATCAAACTTTAAAACAACACTTAGACCAAATTGGTGATTTGTTTTATGTCCGCTATAGTACCCTGAATCCCCAGCATCCAGCCCCGCGCAAGTGGACTTATAATCATGAGATGTTTGGCTTTCCCCTGATTGGGGCATTGTCTCGGTTACATCGTCTGATTGATTTGTTTGGTGAAGTCTTCACTGTCAACTGTCACCAACGATATTGGGAAACCCAGCCTGATTATTACCAAACCTGTTTATGTTCAGCCCAGTTGTGCTTTAACAGTGGATTATTGGCACAGGTGATTTATGGTAAGGGTGAAACTTTATGGCAGTCAGAACGCAAATTAGAAGTTCAAGGTACAAAAGGGGAGATAATTCTGGATGGTGATACCGGAATGTTAGTGTCCGTAGCAGAAACAAAGTTAATTGAAGTTGGTACTCGTCGGGGTTTATTTGCCAAAGATACAACCATGGTATTAGATTATCTATTATATGGTAGTCCTTTATATATCACCCCAGAACAAAGCTTGTATACTCTGAAGGTAGCGGATGCTGCACATAGGGCGGCAATCACTGGATTAACTATATTTTTAAAAGAGTAGATAGACAAATTGATGAAAATAGAAACCATTGTCATTTTATCCCAGCGAGAAATCGAAAAAATGCGTCAGGCTGGCAGCTTGGCTGCTAAGTTATTACAACATCTAGAACCTTTAGTTAAACCAGGTGTAAGTACCCTGCAATTGAATGATGAAGCGGAAAGATGGACTCTACAGCACGGAGCTAAAAGCGCTCCTTTAGGTTATAAGGGTTTTCCTAAGTCAATTTGTACCAGTGTGAATGAGGTGATTTGTCACGGTATTCCCAATGCAAAACAAATTCTCAAGGATGGGGACATCATTAATATAGATGTTACACCCATTGTTGAGGGTTATCATGGTGATACATCAAAAACATTTCTCGTTGGTAATCCTTCCCCCACAGCCCAAAAGTTAGTAGAAGTTACTCAAGAGTGTCTGCGTTTGGGAATTGCAGAGGTAAAACCAGGGGCAAAAATTGGGGATATTGGAGCAGCGATTCAAGAGTATGCTGAGTCTTTCGGCTTTTCTGTAGTGCGGGATTTTGTCGGCCACGGCATTAGTCATATTTTCCATACAGCACCGGATGTTCCCCATTATGGCATTAGGGGCAGAGGTAAGAAACTTAGAGCCGGGATGGTGTTCACGATTGAACCGATGATTAATGAAGGCACTCATGAAGCGGAAATGCTGAATGATGGTTGGACTGCGGTAACAAGCGATCGCCTACTTTCTGCTCAATTTGAGCATACTATTGTAGTAACAGAAGATGGGGTGGAAATTCTGACCTTACCGGAAAATTAGTGATTAGTCATTAGTCATTAGTGATTAGTTATTAGTTATTAGTCAGAAGAAAAAAGGAATTTTTCTCATTACCAATTACCTACCCAATTTATTAGGAATTCCTTGACAACCACCAGGAATTGTCTGTCTGGTTTTTTCTCCACACCAAGCACAGCAATAGTAACGGCTAGATTCAGACATTCTTTGCGCGTTGGTGAAGTTGGCATTTTCGACGACTGCACCAGTGTGTTCTCCTGTTTCATAGTTTGGTGGTTCGGTGCGGCTGCGAGGAGATGCCTGTTCTAGTAAACCATAAAATAGGCGAATTCCGTTTAAGTCCGTATTAGTAAGATTGGCATCATATAATATAGTTCGGGACAGATTAGCTTTTACTAAATCGCAATTACTAAGATTAGCACGGATGAGATTAGCTTCACTTAAATCTGTCCAACGTAAATCGTTATCAGCCAGATCTGCACCTGCTAACATCACACCTAAATCAATGACGCGGACTCCTTCTAACCGATCTTCGGCATAACCACCACTACCATCTAGAATAGCTCTTCCGAGACGGCGATCGCGTTGGAGGGGAGAGAGTAATTTAGAACGGGAGAGAAACCGCAAAATTTTGGCTTTACCACTGCCATCTACACTACTAAATATAGCGGCTGTGCGTCCTTCAGCGATCGCTCTTTCTTGCGGCCAATCTTCTAATAATCCTTCTTCATCTAATACTAAGTCGGAAACTCCTTGAAAGTAGGAATCTATGGTTTGTTGTTGGGTAATAATATTTTGCTGTACAGTTAGCAGATTTTGTTGAATGGTTAAGTCTTTGGAAATTACATATTGTCGCCAAGCTACATAAACGGCGATAATGGCAATGGCAATTTGTCCTAATGCGCCAAACCATTCTGCTAAAGTACCAGAAGCATCCCAGTTAACTCTCTTTCCCCAACGCAGTAAGCCATTACCCAAATTAGTAAATCTGAATAAACCAATTATTGCTACTAATACTCCTATTAAGCCCACAAATACATTTCTATCTTGGGGTGAAAACCACTCTTGGATAACATCTTTTAACCAAGGGAAAAGTATCAGCATTGATAACACTAATGTGGCCAAAGTTCCCAAAATACCCAGAAACGAGTTATTAATAATAATACTAATGACAGTGATAGCGATCGCTAAACTAGTGAATAATAAAATTCTTGGATTAATAGCAGCTTGCAGACTGGAATTGCGCTGGAGAAGAAAAGCAGTTCCGGTGATAATATTTGTTTTCAGGGAAGATTGTCCAGATAGTTGTTTTTTTCCTAATCCTTCTGTTAGTAATGAGTGATCACTATCATCAATTTCCAATTCATCTTCCTGATTTATTTCTGAGTCAGATGAGTTGGATGAGTTAGATTCAATAGTCATAGTTTTTATTTTTCTCCCATTGGGTAACAATAAACTTAAACATTGTAAAAACACTTATATTGACAATATAATATACTTTCAAGTCTTGGCAAATAAGTTAGTGATTAAATTTTCTGTCTCCACAAGCAACAAACAGGTAATTTTATCACAGATCATTTAAAATTTTTAGATAGGACGGCTCTATATAGCAGCAGTCACTGAGTCAAAAAGCGAAGTTATCAGCAAGTCAGAATCATCTAAAACCGGAAAAAGAGTTTGTCCACATAGGTATGTATAGCCATGCCAGCTATAATCAAACCGGATTCCTCTAGATCAGTTTGTACTTACGAATAATTAATTTATTAACTACGAGTATGGTATTATAGAAATCCTAAATGATTCCTGAACAATAGTAAGTAGTTTAGGGTGGGTATGATCCCGCAAAACTACTCTATGGTGGACATTTACCACACTAGTACCGCAAGGCGAAAGTCAAAAGTCAAAAGTCAAAAGTCAAAAATAATATGGCATAAGCTTTTTGGCGATTGAGAATGGTTGTTTTATTTACGCCGTGCTGTACTAGTACAGTACAGCGTAAGTTAATGAACCATTCCGCATCTGTGAAAAGCTGATGCTGTATTCATTCTCAATTCCGAGCAAGCGGTACTAGGTCTAGTTGAAAAATCAAGTATGAGTCCCATATATTCAGAATTTATGAAAACCTTATCCATATCTTCATCTTTAGTTTACATAATCAAAAAACAATTAATAATAATTAGTTGATTTAGATACGACTTTTAAGCTCCCATCAGTTTTAGGATAATTGTATGATTTTTGTAGGTGCAGTATGGTAGTTTGGCGACAATTAATTGCTTCTAGTTTAATCAGTTTTTTGGCAATTGGCTGTAGTGATTTGGTAAATTCTTCATCAGATAATACCAAACAAGTTGTTCAGGAAAGCAATGTTAATCAACTGATTTCAGAAGTACAAGATAGTCAAAAAGCAGAAAACTTATTACTACAAGGTAATGGTTTGTTAGATACCCATCGTTATCAAGAAGCTTTAGGAATATATAATCAGGTCATAGCTATTAAAACTGATAGTGCGGAAACCTGGGTAAATCGCGGCAATGCTTTGATTGCTTTGCAACAGTATCCAGAAGCTGTAGAATCTTATGATAAGGCAATCGCTATTCGCCCAAATCAAGATGAAGCTTGGTATAATCGCGGTAATGCTTTAACAGCTTTGCGAAATTACAAAGAAGCGGTAAAATCTTATGATGAAGCGATCGCTATTCAATCAAATAAACATGAAGCTTGGATTAATCGAGGAATTGCTTTAACCAAATTACAACGCTACAAAGAAGCTTTAGCATCCTATAATCAAGCAATCACTATCCAGCCTAATTTACATCAAGCATATTATAACAAAGCTTGTAATTATGCCTTGCAAAATAATCTAGAACTAGCAATTGAAAACCTCAAAAAAGCCATGCAGCTTGTCCCCCAAAAATATCAAAACTTAGTGAAAAGCGACCCAGATTTTGATAAAATACGTGGTGAACAGCGGTTTCAAGAACTATTAAAATAGCAGGAGGTAGGAGTCAGGAGTCAGGAGTCAGGAGAAGAAAGAAGGAGAAGAAAGAAGTAAAATGCTCTTGATATATAGCCTTTTATGTAAATTTTGTATCTCATGTAAGTGCATACCACCAAGTATAAATGACACAACTTCAACGCATTACTATTCATCCCCAGCAACTTCAAGAAAGCCAACTTTTATTAACACCTCAACAACAACATTATTTACTGCGGGTACTGCGGTTGCGGGATGGTGATAAATTCATTGTCATGGATGGTATGGGGAAATGGTGGTTAGCGCAGTTAGAAGGGGAACAAGGAAAAGTTTTAGAACTACTTGAGGTAAAAACTGAATTACCTGTGTCTATTACCTTAATGATGGCATTACCAAAAGGAAATGGATTTGATGAAGTTGTCCGGTGTTGTACGGAGTTAGGTGTAACTTGTATTGCACCAGTTACAAGCGATCGCACCCTATTAAATCCCAGTCCCCAAAAGCTAGAACGCTGGCGGCGCATAGCCTCAGAAGCCGCCGAACAGTCAGAACGGGCTGTTGTTCCCACCATTTTAGAAGTAGTACCTTTAAACACTGCGATAAAAGAGACTACCGCCACTCACCGTTATATCTGTGAAGCCCGTGGGGATTATCCTCATTTACAGCAGTTAGTAAATAAAACCGCAAATGAGATAATTATTGCTATTGGCCCAGAGGGAGGGTGGACAAATCAAGAAATAGAAATAGCTGTAGAATCAGGATTTCAACCTATTTCCCTGGGTCGTCGAGTTCTCCGCGCAGTCACAGCGCCTATAGTTGCAGTATCTTTGATAGCAGCAAATTTTGAATGATTTCCTGGAAACCATTAACACAACACCTAATTATTTTTACCCGCTACCCAGAACCAGGGAAAACAAAAACCCGGTTAATACCAGTTTTGGGTGATGTTGGTGCGGCTAATTTACAAAAGCAGATGACTGAACAGACTATTTTTCAGGTTAAAGAACTGCAAAAGATAACCAACGTCAGCTTTGAAGTGCGGTTTACAGGTGGTAATTTGGAAAAAATGCAAAATTGGTTGGGAAATGATTTAGGATATCAATTTCAGGGTGAGGGAGATTTAGGTGTAAGAATGGAGCGATCGCTTGTCAATGCGTTTAATCAAAAAGCAGAACAAGTCATAATTATTGGTACAGATTGTCCTGATCTAAATTCGCAAATTTTAGCAACCGCTTTTGAGCAATTAAAGAATTTTAATCTTGTCCTTGGTCCAGCCCTTGACGGTGGTTATTATTTAATTGGGTTACAACAACCAATAGGAGAATTATTTATGAATATTCCCTGGGGTACTGCTCAAGTATTTGCAAAAACAGGAGAA
Source organism: Dolichospermum sp. DET69 (assembly GCA_017355425.1). Lineage (NCBI taxonomy): Bacteria > Bacillati > Cyanobacteriota > Cyanophyceae > Nostocales > Aphanizomenonaceae > Dolichospermum > Dolichospermum sp. DET69. Next base: position 3,334,966 of record CP070233.1, on the reverse strand, counting down.
ATTGCTCAGAAATTAAATTTATCAATTGGTTATTTGCAATATTTAGCAGATATTGATCGTCCAGAGGATCTTGACAACCAAACTTTTTTTCCTTGAAGATAAAACCTGATGTATTTTATCAGAAACAGTAGTAGACATCTGGTAAAAATTAAATATGCGTGATCTGAAACCCTTGTAGAGACTTTCTATGGGTAGGGATTCTCGGCTCTACATTCATTCCCACTAGATGTCTAATCACAATCACTATGAGGAAATTATAATTACCCATTCACGAAAAAATTTGATAAACTATACTCTCATAAAAAATTGTTCCCAGTTTATTGTTAAGAAACTATGTTCAAAGTCGCGGAAGCTAAAGTCTGTTCAGTATTGGGTTTACCAGTTCATATAATGAAAAATTATCCTAACTGGTTGTTAGATCGCTTAAAAGCAAGACAAGGGACTCATGTAGTCACCCTCAATGCAGAAATGACCATGCAAGCAGAGCGTAATCTCCCCCTAGCGCAGATAATTAAAAATGCTGAATTAGTGATTCCCGATGGGTCAGGAGTTGTTCTATATTTACAATATTTATCAGGACAAAAAGTACAACGTTTTCCAGGAATTGAATTAGCAGAAAACCTTTTACAAACAGTAGCTCAAGAACAAACATCTGCTTCAGTATTTTTCTATGGAGGCGCATCAGGAATAGCCGCAAAAGCAGCAGATTTATGGCGATATAAACTTCCCACTCTGAAAATAGCAGGAACACATTCTGGTTATCATTCCCCAGAAGAAGAACAACAATTATTGCAAACGCTCACGCAACTACAGCCACAAATAATATTTGTTGGTTTGGGAGTACCACGTCAAGAATTATGGATTGCCCAACACCGCCATTTGTGTCCCCATTCAATTTGGGTAGGTGTTGGTGGTAGTTTTGATATTTGGTCAGGAATAAAAACTCGCGCTCCTGGTTGGTTAGCAAATAATAACTTAGAATGGCTATATAGATTATATCAAGAACCCTGGCGTTGGCAACGAATGTTAGCGTTACCAAAGTTCGTTTTCAAATCCTTAATTTATCATTGGACTGGCAGGGATGTAAATAGTTTGGAATATTAAACTAAATAGAAATATTGGTTGATTTTAGATTTAATATATCATTTACCATTGGCTAAAAAAATACCAATATGTCTCTATTAAGTACAAATGAAAATACGGAAACAGTGCATAGCGAAGCGGTAAAAACTCAAAATCAAGCTGGGATAATGATAGAGTTGCATTCTGTTTCCAAAACCTATATTAATAGTCATCATGCTTTATTTGATGTTAACTTAAAAATCAACAGAGGAGAATTTCTATTTATTACAGGCGCTAGTGGTTCTGGTAAATCCACACTTTTGAAAATGCTCTATGGTGCGGAATTACCTACCCAAGGAAAAGTAATAGTTGATGATATTAATGTGGGTACTTTAGGAAGCTATCATTTATCATTATTACGTCGTCGCATGGGAATTGTTTTTCAAGACTATAAACTCATTCCCCAGCGCACAGTTGCGGAAAATGTCACCTTTGTATTGCAAGCACAAGGTTATACCCGCAAAGAAATTCAACGGCGCTTAGAACCAACTTTAAAATTAGTAGGTTTATTATCTAAAGCTGACCGATTTCCAGATCAACTTTCTGGGGGAGAACAGCAGCGGGTAAGTATTGCGCGAGCAATTGTAGGGACACCACCTTTACTATTAGCAGACGAACCGACTGGAAACCTTGACCCTGATAATTCTTGGCAAGTAATTCAAATTTTTCAAAAGTTAAATTCCTTTGGGGCAACAGTGATTATCACTACCCATGATGAGCAATTAGTCAGGCGTTGTAATTATCCAGTAGTGCAAGTTAAAGATGGTAAGTTATATCGTAAATAAATAATCAGATCCCCGATTTCTTTAATAAGTCGGGGATCTAAACAAAAAAATCTTGAACATTTTGCACAAATGCTAAAGTATTTTCTAGATGAATATTATGCCCAACTTGATGAATTATTTGTAATTTAGTAAAGTTACATTTTCTAGTTATGGCTATATTAATATCAATAAATTTTTCATCTTTTTCACCCACTAATAATAATAGAGGAATAGTATTTTTAATTAACAATTCCCATAAACAAGGTTGAAACCCTGTTCCCATAAACTGCAATGATTTTACTAAATTTAGGGGATGATTTGCCAATCTACTTTCTACCATAGATTGGTAGTGAGGATAATTTTTGATATCCCCAAAAATAGGTTGTTGATACCAATGATTTAGAAAATCATAAAAATCATCTTTATCCATCATTCTCGCTAATTTTCTGGCTATTTGAGCATCACTTTTAATTCTGGCTAATCTTTCTATTTCTGTGGCTAAACCAGGGGAACTAGATTCTAAAATGACTTTAATAAACCTGTGAGGAAAATGCAAAGTCAGATATAAAGCTAATCTTCCTCCCATTGAATAACCGATTAAATAACATTGGTTTATGTTTAATTTATCTAATAAGCTAATAATAGCTTGTGCTGTAGATGCCATTGTATAGCATTCATCATCTAAAACTTGAGTTTTTCCATGTCCGGGTAAATCAATAGTCAAATAAGAAAAATCATTAAATAGTAATTTAATGGCTTCATCAAATTCATGAATATTACCCATAAAGCCGTGTAGCAACAGAATTATTGGTTTATCTTTATTTACTTTAAAGGAATAATTAAATTTATAGTTGGTTAGATTCATTCTTTTATACTGAACTAAGAAATAAACTGGATAGGAATCTCAATTTGAAATTCTGTACCTTTTTCAGGATTAGAAAAACAGCGAATTTTACCTTTATGTTCTTCAACAACAATTTGGTAACTAATAGATACAGCACTTCCTTTGTGTTATGAGGTACAAGAACCCCACCCCCAACCCGCAAGCGAGGAGGGGGCTAAGATCTACCTCATAAGAGCGGAAACCGCTGTAATCCTAAACCAGTTCCCTTACCTACAGGTTTTGTAGTGAAGAAGGGATCAAATATTCGTTGTTGATTTTGAATAGGAATACCAATGCCATTATAGTTAATAACTATCGCATCTTCTTTTAATTGGGAAGAAATCAAAAAGTTAGGGATAAGCACACCTAAATCAAAACAGAGAAAGAGAGCCGCAGAAAGAAAAATAGTCCGATATTTGCCTTCAGAAAATAAATGTGTAGATGCAATTTGCTTGAATTTTATGATCATGATTTAAGAGTTAAAATAGATGCTCTAAGATATAGAAATCGAAAAATATTCTCAGAGATTTTGATTTGCTCAGTTGGATAATGGCAACAGATATATTTGAGGCTACTAAAGTTAAGGCAAAAATCTATCCAAAGCAGCTTTTAGTTGTTGAATCTCTGATTCTATATTACCCTTTTGAGCGGCTCTACCAATGCACTCAGTTAAATGTTCATCTAACACAATTCGTGCTACTTTATCTAATGCCCCACGGACGGCAGCAATTTGTAATAATACATCAGGACAAGGGGTATTCTGCTGCACCATTGTTTTAACTCCTCGAACGTGTCCTTCTATGCGCGATAGTCGGTTAATAATCCGCCGCAATGACTCTTCACTGTGGACATGAGGATGAACAGAATCAACCTGATTATGTGTATGATCTGGATGGTGGTGATGTTCTTCTGTCTCTGATATAAGCAGAGATTCGTTAGTTAGTGGTTTTGCTTCATTCATGGGTATTATATTAATATTTGTTTTGGCATCTTGGCATTAATTAATATTTTAGCCCAGAGAGATAGAAATTTTTAATGTTGTTTAACTGACGCTGCTGAGTTACTGACAGACAGGGAATACTCAGGTTTGAACCAAGATTCAGCAAAATCAAAGAAACTTAAAGTTGAGTAAAAATGTCAATAAACTAGAATGAGGTGTAGATAGATTTATCAAGAAACAGCAAAAAATTAGGCTTGTAGATTAGGTTGTGATTATGCGATTTTCCCAGATGTCCCGGTCTATCCGACAACTCAGTACCCATATTGTAGCAATTTTCATGGGAGTGATGTTGACTTTCACCTCCTTACGGGTGTTACCTTCAGCAGCAGAGCCGGGTCCAAATCCTGTCACTGAGTCATCCACAATACTTGCTCAAAAGCCATCTTCCGCTGTCATTGGTAGTCATAGTTTTGTGACAGCAGCGGTTAATCGTGTGGGTTCGGCTGTAGTGAGAATTGATACAGAAAGAACAATTACGCGCCGGAATGATCCAATGATGGAAGATCCCTTTTTTCGGAGGTTTTTTGGTGATAGTTTTCCCCAACAATCACCAACTGAACAGTTAAGGGGTTTAGGCTCTGGTTTTATTCTTGACAAAAGCGGCGTAATTCTCACCAATGCTCACGTAGTTGATAAGGCTGATAAAGTCACAGTCCGTCTCAAAGATGGTCGGACTTTTGAAGGTAAAGTTAAAGGCATTGATGAGGTTACAGATTTAGCTGTAGTTAAGATTGATGCTGGTAAGGATTTACCTGTTGCCCCTTTAGGTTCTTCTGATCATGTTGAAGTGGGAGATTGGGCGATCGCTGTGGGGAATCCGTTAGGATTTGATAATACAGTTACTTTGGGGATTGTCAGCACCCTCAAACGTTCGAGCGCCCAAGTAGGAATTAGTGATAAACGGTTAGACTTCATTCAAACTGACGCAGCTATTAACCCCGGTAATTCCGGTGGACCATTGTTAAATGGTTTAGGAGAAGTGATTGGGATTAATACCGCAATTCGCGCTGATGCTATGGGGATTGGGTTTGCAATTCCTATTGATAAGGCTAAAGCGATCGCTGCTCAATTGCAACGGGATGGTAAAGTTGCTCACCCCTATTTAGGTGTACAAATGGTGACATTAACACCGGAATTAGCAAAACAGAATAACAATGATCCCAATTCCATGTTTGCAATTCCTGAAGTCAAAGGTGTTTTAGTCATGCGAGTTGTGCCTAATTCCCCTGCTGCAACTGCGGGTATCCGTCGCGGAGATGTAATTTTGCAAATTGAGAATAAAGCCATTACCAGTGCAGAACAATTGCAAGGTGTGGTAGAAGAAAGTACCCTTGGTCAAGCTTTGCAGGTAAAAATTCAAAGAGGTAATCAAACACAGATGCTTTCAGTTCGTACTGCTGAGTTGAAAGACCTTTCTTGATATCTAAACCCCGTCTAAGATGAAAGCCATAGTTATTGAAAGTAGTGGGAGCATCTTGCTCCCTGCCGCTAAGTAGCGAGCAAGATGCTCGCATTACTTCAGGTTTCAAAATGGATGAGGTTTATATCCCCGATTTTCTGAAGAAGTCGGGGATTTATTTCTGTTAATATGACTAAGGAGCAAAAGTTGGATGTTCAAGGATGGTGAATAATGTATCAAACAGATCCGCCACTGGCTGCAAAAGAAACATTACCAACAATGTATGATCTTCCTAGCGAAGACCCGGAGGAAAGAGGTTTGCCAGATCAATTTCATTTATTGCAACCACAATTATTAGCAGATACATTTCTTCCTCCTAATTATGCAAATGAGGAAATATTTACCGCTAGTGATCTAAATCTTTATTTTGATTCCCGTCATCCATTGTGGTATAAACGCCCAGATTGGTTTGCAGTTGTGGGTGTTCCTTATTTGTATGATCAGAAAGATTTGCGTTTAAGTTATGTAGTTTGGCAAGAATCTGTTAATCCTTATATTGTGGTGGAGTTATTGTCACCAGGAACAGAAAAAGAAGATTTAGGTCAAATATTGCGAGATGTAGAAAAACCTCCGGGTAAATGGGAAGTTTACGAAAAGATTTTAAGAATACCCTATTATGCCATATTTGATCGTTATAAATATGAGTTTAGGATGTTTGAATTGACAGGCGATCGCTATATTGAAACTTTACGATCAACGATTTTGGATGCTAATTCTCGCTTTTGGATTCCCGGCTTAGAATTAGGTTTAGGAATTTGGGAAGGTCGTTATAAAAATGTGCAAATGCCTTGGTTACGTTGGTATGATCAAAATGGTAATTGGGTGTTAACTCCCGCAGAATTAGAAAAAGAAAAAGCTGAACAAGAACGACAACGTGCGGAACAAGAACGACGAAAAGCTGAACAAGAACGACGAAAAACAGAAAAATTAATTGCCCAATTGCGTGCTTTAGGTGTTGAACCTGATTTAGATTAAAGTGATGATAGGATTTGTAGGTTGGGCTATTCTCAACCTAATAACTACTCCAGCGGTATGCACTCTTTGTGAGATACAGTCAGCTAATCCCAAACTCTGTAGGGGCGCAGGGTCTGCGCCCTTGATTGTATTGCATCAAGAGCGATAACCGCTATAGTATGATTTCTTGTTTTCTTTGAGATTGAGTTTTTTAATCTCTATCAATGAATTGCGGATAGAAGCGAAATAAAAATATTTTTCCATCACGACTTGAGAAAAATCACACATCGCGCTAGTCTTCATTAGCGTCAACCGTGAAACTCAAACCATGACAAACCACCCACAAATACCCCCCTGCTCCTGGAAACGTCCCATTGGCTTAGGCTGGGATAAACCCTACACCGTCCGTTATCCTGATAATATAGATGATGGTCCCTGGCACGGAATGCCCCTTGGTGGCTTTGGTGCAGGGTGTATAGGCCGTTCTTCACGGGGAGATTTTAACCTGTGGCACATTGACGGAGGAGAACATACTTTTAAAAATGTTCCTGCTTGTCAATTTAGCATCTTTGAATCAGGATTTGCTTACGCATTATCTACCCAACCACCAGAAGATAATACACTGCAATCTTGGCAATGGTATCAGTCTATTTCAAATGTATCAGAATTAGAGGCGGGCAAGATGCCCACCCCACAAAATATAGGAACATATCATGCACTTTATCCGCGTAGCTGGTTTGTTTATAAAAATGTCTTAAAAACTCAATTAACCTGTGAGCAATTTTCCCCAATTTGGGCAGATAATTATCAAGAAACAAGTTATCCTGTAGCGGTTTTCTTGTGGACAGCACACAACCCCACAACAGCACCAATCACTATTAGTATCATGCTAACTTGGGAGAATATGGCAGGTTGGTTTACTAATACTTTGAAATCTCCTGAAGTGCGAGTTAGAGATGATGGAAGTCCCGTTTATGAATATCTACCACCCTGGGGAGAAAGTCAAGGAAATTATAATTGTTTAGCAGAAGATGATAAATATTTTGGTTGCGTTTTAGGTCAAGTTGCTGATAGTCCAACTGTCCAAGAAGGGGACGGAACTTGGTGTATTGCGACTGCAAAAAATCCTCAAGTGGAAATATTTCATCATTCCCGATTTAATCCTGTGGGTAATGGTGAAGATGTTTGGCAAAGTTTTTCTACAAATGGTTCTTTACCTAATTATATAGATGAAACTCCCGCAGATGAAAATACAAGATTAGGTGCTGCTATTGCGGTGCGTTTCACTTTGCAACCTGGAGAAAGTTTAGAAATTCCTTTTGTGCTAAGTTGGGATTTTCCGGTAACAGAATTTGCAGCGGGGGTGAACTATTACCGCAGATATACTGACTTCTTTGGTTGTAATGGTGAAAATGCTTGGCAGATTGCGACTACTGCACTCAAAGAATATCATAATTGGCGATCGCTCATCGAAGACTGGCAAAAACCAATTATCGAGAGAGAAGACTTACCCGACTGGTTCAAAATGGCCTTATTCAACGAACTCTACGACTTAACCAGTGGAGGAACTCTCTGGAATGCAGCATCAGAAAAAGATCCCTTTGGACAATTCGCTGTGTTAGAGTGTTTAGATTACCGTTGGTATGAAAGTCTAGATGTGCGGTTATACGGTTCCTTTGGGTTATTGATGTTATTTCCCGAACTAGAAAAATCCGTAATTCGTGCTTTTGCTAGAGCAATTCCCCACAGTGATGACAGAACCAGAATTATCGGTTATTATTTAACCATCAAATCCGAAAGTCCCCTCGCAGTTCGGAAAATTGCCGGTGCGACACCCCACGATTTAGGCGCACCTAATGAACACGTTTGGGAAAAAACCAATTATACTAGTTATCAAGATTGCAACCTGTGGAAAGATTTAGGTTGTGACTTTGTTTTGCAGGTATATCGAGATTTTCTGTTTACTGGTACAAATGATATCCAGTTTTTAGCAGATTGTTGGGACGCTATTGTCCAAACTCTCGATTATGTGAAAACATTTGATCTCGATGGGGATAGTATACCAGAAAATTCCGGCGCTCCTGACCAAACTTTTGATGATTGGCGTTTACAAGGTGTTAGTGCTTATTGTGGCGGTTTGTGGTTAGCTGCTTTGGAGTCTGCTATTGCTATTTGTGATATTTTAACGAACCACAGAGGCACAGAGAACGCAGAGGCACAAAAATTAATTTATCAAGGTTGGTTAAATCAATCAAAACCAATTTATCAAGAGAAGCTTTGGAATGGTGAATATTACCGCTTGGATAGTGAGAGTGGTTCTGATGTAGTTATGGCTGACCAATTGTGTGGGCAATTCTACGCTCGTTTATTGAGTTTACCAGATATTGTCCCCAGCGATCGCGCCTTGTCTGCCTTAACAAAAGTATATGATTCCTGTTTTCTCAAGTTCCAAAATGGTAAATTCGGCGCTGCTAACGGTGTTCTTCCCAATGGTTTACCCGAAAATCCCAATTCTACTCACCCTTTGGAAGTTTGGACAGGGATTAACTTCGGTCTAGCAGCCTTCCTTGTGCAAATGGAGATGAAAAATGAGGCAATGCGGTTAACTGAGGCTGTGGTTAGGCAAATTTATGACAATGGTTTGCAATTCCGTACCCCGGAAGCAATCACCGCTAATGGCACTTTTCGCGCTAGTACCTATCTCCGTCCTATGGCTATTTGGGGAATTTATTTGTTAATGAATACCTAACTATTTTACCAAAAATTTGGGTTTAAAGCCCCGTCCTTCTAGGACGGCTTTTTGATATAATGGTGAGAACAGGCAGGGCATTGTCTGTTGGGCGAGATAGTGTAAGACGGGTTATGCCCGCAACTGTTGTTTGAATCCAGAATCCTCACCCTTCTAGGATGGGGAGTATGTCAATCTTGTGGGGTAGGCATCTTGCCTGCCCATGCTTGGGCATTTTCCTGCCCAATAGTTTATACCAATTCTGTGTCACTGACTCAACCCTAAAGGGATTGAGCTTGTAAAGAACAAACTTTACAACACAAGCAGCGACTAGCCCATTGAGACTAATCCTGATACGCACTTCCGAATACTTCCCCAGTATGGCTTACGCCACGCTACGCTATCGGATTATCTGCAAGACTGTTTGTTAAGTCGTTGGTTAAAGACAAGACATTTTGGATTAGTTGGGCGAGGGGACTTGAACGGGTTTGCTGGTTCCCGGGATTATATCCATTCAAAAATCAGCATTTAAATACCACAGTGAATAAATTCACTCGTGTCGCTTCCCTCTCACCGGCTTTAGCCACTGAGTTTCCCGCATACCGCGAGGTTTTATGAAATTAGATAAGATTTTGAACCACGAAGACGCAAAGGACGCGAAGAAAGAAATAAAAGATCAAAAAATTCAGCGCAGCCTTACAAAGACATGGTATTAGAAAAAAGTGATTTTAAATCAATACTTGACAATATATAAAAAATACAGAATTTCTTAATTATTTGATTATAATACCATCTCCGGCAAATTTTGTTTTCCTATTATTTCCGGAATTTAGCTAAAAAATCAGTAATGGTTAAGAGTTGAGGAATTTAAATCTGAAAACCAATGCTTTAAAATCTGCCTCTTGTCTCTGATTTAGCTACAAGGATAATTTCTAAACTCGCGTTTTTGCCAAAACACGCAAAAATAACCACCAATTCCCTACTTTATTTAGGGCTATGGGAAATAAAAAGATTGAAATTACCCACTCGAAAAATTCTCTCATCTAGTTTCAGATAGAGCAGAACTTATCAGTAGACTTCCACTATGTAATAATACGAGTAGTTGCAGGATAGTTGAATAAAGCAAGGACAGCAGGAGCTTTATCAATCTATATCATCAGGTTCAAATGCAGTTTGTATTTATGACTCGCAGTTTAGGTGATAAGTTCCCAGTTAAGTTTTAAGATAGTCAAAATTTTGATCTGGCGAACTGCTTGTGAAAATTTCCCCTGTTGCTTAAAGATTTAAACAGCTTGGGAGTTACACTATAACCTCCTCATTATGATCTGTCAAGCAATTACCTCATACATTTTTTAAGAAGTTGTCCAGAAAATCACAAGTTAGCAATTCCCTCTCAAAGCTGAACAGTTACAGATCACATCCGGAAATTTGAGACGATTTAATTTCTTAGAAAATACTTAGCCATACGGACTCAATCCTGATTCTATACCGAAGTATCCGCTTTCAGCAGAATATGCTGGGGCAATTGATAATAAATAATCATAGTTATTGCTAGTGAATCAGCTTAATGAATATTACTGTAATCTTACTCGTCTTAATAAATTAGATACATATAATTAGCGAACTGGTGATTTAAGTTAATGGCAATACTGTTGAATAAATAAATAGCTGTCAGTAACCAAATTAGATAATAATCAAAGGTTCATGGTGATACAGTTTTTGGCATACACATCTAGTCAGAGGTATTTTTTATCTAAAAGCAAATATATTGATAATTTAAATGAATATCCAAGATCGGGTTTTTAATTAATGAATCACGTCGCTAATTATTGGATTATTTCTTAGTTAATGTTTGAACCCATTTTTATTATATTGGGTGCGCCATAAAATCTTGTATTGCTTGTACAGAAGGAATTTTAGTCAAAAATAATATATTGTAAATATCATGTTTTTAGGATTAAAATTTATTTTTGCTTAGGATACATGGATGAAAATACTATTTATATGCTAGGAGCATGAATAAAGTCTATTGGTAGTATTTTTGCTTTGTATAACAATAATAGCATCTGCTATTCAGATTAAACTGGGGGGTAACACCCCCTCTTTTTTTCCAAGTGAGGACAAAACTCAAACTTGCACAAGACATAAGTAAATATCTAGATAAGTTCAGTAAATTTAACTTAAATCTTGCCACCTTGGCAGATGACATTAGCGACAAAAAATAGTATAAATAAAAATGTGGCTTTTGAAATTGAGAAATCAATGGTTTTCCTGATTCCATTCAGCAATTGTGAGCTTTTACAGCAAAAGCCATAAAGAAAATGGTAAGAAGTTATACAGCAGTAACTTAGGGTGAAGCAGAAAATTTCCACTTGGAAGTTTCAACAGTACACAATCGCATCTACGAAAAGCTACGTCGAACTTAATTCCTCCCGGTAGAAATCAGCAAAAAGGTAAATTTTTACCTTTGATTCATTAGTAAGTATAAATCTGAAGCCCAGACTCAATTAATACATATTATCTCTGTGAGCTATAGACATTACTAAATGAAAACTGTAAAACTGCCCAGAAAATCAGGGTAGACACGGCAAGGCACAGCAGTACACAGGCTTGATTAAAAACAATCAGGTTTGCAATCACAGGTCAGGTTATGAAAAAAATCATCAGTTCAAATGTTTCAGTTCAACCGGTAATTTTAGAGATACAGTTCTCTAAATTCCCTTTCCGTCAGGTATCCGTGTTCGCAAGTACCGTACTTTTACCAAAAGTTGTGACTCTTTTCCACCGCTGCCACCAATTGATTAGCTATAGATTCCGGTCATTCCCGCAACAGCAATTTGGCTGAAGCTGTTTATTGCATTTGCAGACACTGGACTAATTTACTCAATTCACAGACAACTAAAGATTATGAATCAAGATATTGCTGGCAGTGGTAACAACTTAGAACCAAAAATCCATCCTGAACAGTTAGACCAAGTAGTCGAAGCGATTTTGGCAGGAAAGTATTCTTGGGCTTGTGTTTTAATGTTGCGGTTCGTTGGCTATAATCCCATGCACTATATCCCTTATCGCACTTATAACCGCATCCTGAAGGAAAATGCTCGCACGGGTCGCTCAAATACACAAAATAATGAAACTCTAAAAATTGCGAAACCAACCACAGAGAAAAGATCCGAAAGCAATCTGGCATCTAGCTGTTTGAGCAAGATTAAAGATCTAGCTTATATGGAAGTGGGAGGCAAGCAAAAGGCAGATGCACGCGCTAATAATAGAGAAAAAAAGTCAGCATAGTTACAGATAATCCAGTAATTGCTTGTTACTTAGTATAAGTGAGCGAAAATCTGAGTAACTGCAATTACAGCAATTCGTTGTAAAAATCTGCCAGAATGGCAAATATACACTGGTAACATCTTATAAATTAGAAATAGCAACCTAAACAAAAGTTCATGGCGGACAAATTGCATTTTTCCCAAAAAACTGTTTGTGTCTGGACGTCAGTAACCCAGCCCTAAAGGGACTGAGCTTGCAAGAGTAATCAAACAAGCTGTACTGGACCACCCTGAACGTAAGTCGAAGGGTAGCCGTTATTTGAGTCACGACACCCACCGAATGCGTTCGCGCCAGCGTGCCGTCAGGCATAGCTAGTTCCTTGCTCTGTCATTTGCAATTAAACAGTTTTAAGGTCACTGAAACAGTGTTGCAAGTATAACAAGCTCTTATAACGCAGTCGTTGCTAACATCACCCCGAAAGGGAGGCTATGAGTGAGCAAAACATTATGCGTACAGAGTTGGGAAATTTGAATCGGTAATTGTCCCGTTGAAAGTACATCACAAAAGTACCCCGAATTTCTTAACTCCAAGGCGGTAATGAAAAAAGATTCAAAGCCTTTATTACCGCCCGTGTCGTTTCCCTCTCAGGGAGCCAAGCCGCTGAGTTTCCCACTTACCGGGTATTCTTATGAAACACATAGGCTGATTGCTTGAGCATTTAGTTTCTCATTAATTAAATAAATTCTCCATTCAGACTGATGAACTGTGACTAACGGTGGTTCTTTTTCCTTTGGAAGTTTGAGTAGTTTTCCATTAGGGTGGTGGGTTGCCCTAATCAGATGGAAATGGCTATATGACTTCTAATACTGAATTTAGTGTGACTAAAGTTTGGCTAACTTTAGTTACAAAGGTAGATGAGGAAATAGAAAAGTCATGGTGAAATCATTTTGTTACTTTCACATTATTACTGTTATGTCAACTGGCAATTGAGATAACAAAATTTAGAGGCTGTATAATTTTACAGCTTCTTTTTTCCATGTAAGTAGTCGGACAAAATTAAATTTATTGTCAAAAATTGCCTTTTTACCTTCCCTGTTTCCTGCTATATGAGTTTAGCTAAATAAAACTAACCACAGAGGGAGGGCTAAAAATAAACCGACAAAAGTTAAAGCAATGCTACTAGATAATAAATCCCGATCTAAATCATAAACTTCCGCCAAAATCAGTACAGAAAGCCCTGTGGGTGTTCCAGACATGAGGACTAGCACTAACCGCTGTTCTCCTATTACGCCGAAGTAGGTTGCACCTAATCCTACAAGCATTGGGATAATAAATACTTTTATAGCACTGGCAATGGCAGCGATCGCTAAACTTCCCCATGATCTCATTTTTCCTAGTCGCAAACCAACCAGTAATAAAGCTAATCCAATAACTACCCAAACAGCTTGATCTAAAGCTGACTCAACCGTTGCTGGTAATTCGATAAACTGAGTATTTAACCCTATAAAAAATGTCCATAAACTGGGGACTGTAACTATATCTCTTACCTGTATCCACCAATGGTTTTCGGTTTTTCTCTGACCAAAATAACTAGCAATTAAAATCGCCATCCCATATGTACCGACTACATTATTAGTGACGCTAAATAATACTGCTGAACCAGTATTTTCAGGACTGGTTAGCACTTGTGTAAGAGTAAGTCCGACAAAACCAGTATTGCCTAAGATTGTTGCCAGAATAAAACTACCTAAACTAGCTTTAATCATCGACTCTGGCACATCTACAGTTTCCAGTTTGACTGTGGGTTTAGTAGTTATGCACCATTGCCAAACCCACCAAGCTAACAATGCTAAAACTAAACTCAGAAGCAAAATTGCGATCGCTATTCCCGGGATAAATCCTCCCGCAGATGTATTTGTATGCCGCGCTAATACTAAAAGTTGTAGAGGAATACCCACCCAATAAAGTCCTTGACCTAACCACTTGAGAAAATTATCTACAGTGATGCGAGATAATGCAAGTCCTAAGCCTATCCAGATCAGTAATGGTGTGTAGGCATGAAATAGGGTATCAATCATGGGAAGAAAAATAAAAGGAATTAATTTTGAGATAAAGCTCGTACCGCAGGGCGGAATTTAGAATTTAGAATGAATACAGCATAAGCTTTTCACAGATTCGGAATGGTTCATTACAGCACTTCCTTTGTGTTATGAGGTACAAGAACCCCACCCCCAACCCCTGACAGGTGTAGGTTTTTAATATTCTCTGTAAAGGCAAGACCAGGAAGACAAGGAGGGATAGTAGACAAGGAAGATTTTATCCATAAAATACCCAATTTATGGTTTGTTTTATGACCAATCATCCATTTCTTGTCCGGTTTTCCTCCCTTGTCACCTTGTCTGCCTTGTCTTCCAAGTCCTGTCCTCACCCAATTGTAAAAAACCTACACCTGTCAGACCCCCAACCCCCTCCAATATCAAAAGTTTATCCTTTTCTTCCCCCCGTTGCGGGGGGATTGAGGGGGGTGCGATGAGGGGGCTAAGATGTACCTCATAAGAGCGAAAACCGCTGTAACTTACACCGGACTCTACTAGTACCGCAAGACGGAATTAAAAATTAAAAAATCAGACTATGGAGGCTTTTCAGGTATTTTTAATAGTTGGTTAATTGCTGCCTTTGTGTACTAGGAATATCACAAATTATTTCATAGTTAGGGATTACTGATTAATGGCTTGATTTTTATCAGCTTTTAATTTATATAAATTTTATGTAAGGATATGATGAAGCTGAGATGAAGATTTTATTTTTTATATAAATTTTAGAAGAAGATATAGCAGAATTTAAAGATAACAATTAAAGCTTTGTCACTTTTTTATCTAAACTGAACGGCTAATACCATACTATCGGACAGACGATTTCATATTTAAGAAAGTCTGCTGATGAGAATTTTTTGATTTTAGGCTAGTGTAAGAGGTACATTATATCTTTTCTGAGCTTATCTACTTTGAGGCTACAATTTTTAGTACAACTTTTCCGTAATTGTTGGTGAATTTAATATTTTAGAATTGATTGATTAAGCTGAATACTAGTGTTTATCTGTGGGTGTTTTACCAGACAATGCTGTTTATTGGGGGAGAGAGCAGCTATGCCTGTTGCATAGATATTGAAAATTAAATGAATACTCATCAAATATCTTACAGATTAAATGATCATAGTGCGGCCTGTCCTATGACTCTATATCTGTAAAAGTTTTTGCATCTGTATTTTAGCCATAGATGCAATAGATAGATTTGCCCAAATTTAAAAATAGAAAACAACTGGTAAGAATTATGTCATCTTATTCTCATCAAGATCAGGTTGTTAATATTTACGATCCATATCAAAGTAAGTTTTTAACTCCTTTTCAGCGGAAGGTGTTGCTAAAAAATTTACAAAGTAATTCGCAACCAGAATATCGGCGACGAATTGAGATTATGTTATTAGCAGATATGGGAAAATCCCAAACTCATATTTGTGAAATGATTGGTTGTTCTCAGGAGATGTCCAGATATTGGATCGGTATTGCTGAGTCAGGTATGGCACACAAATGGAATCAACGTCCATTAGGGAGACCAAAGATTGTTAATAATGAATATATTGAAAGATTGAAAGAATTAGTTAATTCTAGTCCCCGTGAATATGGCTATGCTTTTGGTGATTGGACGGCTCAATGGTTGAGTAAACATCTAGCGAAAGAGTTAGGAATTCAAATTAGCGATCGCCACATTAACCGCTTACTTAAACAAATGGGACTTTCTACTAAACGGAAAAGTTCCCCAGTGATAACTACTGATAATCAGGATTTGGCAATTAAAATTAGTGATTTACATTCTCCAACTGAACCTAGTTTTCATTGGTCATTTAATCTCATGCAGACCAATAAATAATAGTATTTTGGAGGTTAGGAAATGCTATCAGCGTTTTCTCAGAAAGAGTTAGCTACACAGATTAAGCAAGTCTTGGGTGATAGGTTATCAGATCAAGCAGTTACAGATTGTATCCAGGCTTTAGAAATTATTGAACCACCAGTAGCCAAACAATTTTGGCAAGCGGAAACAGCAAAACCGGGAATTTATATTGTGCTGTCGGGTAAGGTGAGATTGTTAGATAGCTCTAATGATTTAATTAATACTCTGACTCCAGGGGCATCATTTGGGGAGTTAACTTTATTTCCAGAACAAGATTTTAGTAGTTATGTTGCTAGAGCTTCTGTAAATTTAAAAATTGCCTATCTTCCCCAATCAACGGTGAAGAAGGTAATGGGAGAATTTCCTAGTGTTTATGATCTTTTGCTACATAAGGCAGAGGTAATTAATCCTCCCAAATCTCCCGATATTCCCCTGGTTGTAGCCTCGAAAACTGTCAAAAGTGCCAATTTTACTCAACCAGTAATTCCCACACAAACACCAGCCAAAAAACGCCCTAAATACTTTCCTATTCCTACTGTAATCGCCGGAAATTGGTGGCGTAAATTTACCAAACGTTATCCATTTTTTGAACAACAAAGTTCTGCTGATTGTGGTGCTGCTTGTTTAGTTATGGTTGGTCGTTATTGGGGTAAAAACCTGAGTATTAATAAGCTGCGGGATCTGGCTAATATTAGCCGTAGTGGGGCATCCATGCGAAGTTTGAGTGCAGCAGCCGAAAGTCTTGGTTTTGCTACCCGGCCAGTGAAAGCCAGTTTGGATAAATTTGCCCAACAACCTTTACCAGCGATCGCTCATTGGCAGGGTAAACATTATATTGTTGTCTATGAAATTACCAAAAAACAGGTAATTATTGCCGATCCCGCTATTGGGCAACGTCAGCTTAGTGTCCAGGAATTTCTTGCAGGTTGGACTGGTTACGCTTTATTATTACAGCCTACAACTTCACTCAAAAAAACCCAAGAAGCTAATACACCATTTTGGCAGTTATTGGATTTAGTTAAACCTCATTCTCAAGTTCTGCTAGAAGTATTTATGGCTTCGGTATTAATCCAGGTATTTGGATTAGTCACACCTTTATTTACTCAACTTTTATTAGATAGAGTCATTGTGCAAGGTAGTGTCTTAACCTTAAATACTGTAGGTTTTGGCTTGTTAATTTTTGGTTTATTTCGTGTTGCTATTAATGGGTTAAGGCAATATTTACTTGACCACACAGCCAACCGAATTAGTGTCGCTTTAATGGTAGGTTTTATTAAACATACATTTAGTTTACCTCTGTCATTTTTTGAATCTCGTTATGTGGGTGATATTGTCTCCCGTGTCCAAGAAAATCAAAAAATTCAACGTTTTCTTACGGGTGAGGCATTATCTATTGGTTTGGATTTACTGACAGTCTTTATTTATGTGGGATTAATGTTTTGGTATAGTCCACCAATGGCTGTAATGACATTAGCAATTGTCCCACCATTTGTGTTATTAACATTCTTTGCCACACCTTTTTTGCGGCGAATTAGTCGGGAGGTATTTACTGCGGGAACATTGGAAAATAGTTATTTAATTCAAAGCTTGACGGGAATTTCTTCGATTCGCTCCATGGCCATTGAACAAACAGTTCGTTGGCATTGGGAGGAATTGCTGAATAATTTAATCAAGAAAAACTTTAGTGGTCAATTAATTAGTAATCAACTGCAATTAGTTAGCTCTACTATTCAATCTTTAGTAAGTACAGGACTGCTATGGTTTGGGGCTTGGTTAGTTATTCAGAACCAACTTACTATTGGTCAATTAGTTGCTTTTAATATGTTGCTGGGTAATATTATTCAGCCTTTCCAAAGATTAATTATTTTGTGGAATCAATTACAAGAAGTAATTGTGGCTACAGAACGGATTAATGATGTATTAGAAGCACAGCCAGAGGAAGATTTAGAACATCAGCCTCGGCAATTTTTACCTAGATTAGTTGGGAAGATTAATTTC
This sequence comes from Dolichospermum sp. DET69, assembly GCA_017355425.1. Lineage (NCBI taxonomy): Bacteria > Bacillati > Cyanobacteriota > Cyanophyceae > Nostocales > Aphanizomenonaceae > Dolichospermum > Dolichospermum sp. DET69. The sequence goes on along the minus strand of CP070233.1, from coordinate 3,316,841 downwards.
AATAATGTTACATTTCGCTATCATCCCGAAAGTGAAATTAATATTCTCGAAAATCTCAGCTTTGAAATTTTACCTGAGCAAACTGTAGCAGTTGTTGGCCGCAGTGGCTCTGGGAAAACAACACTTTCTAAATTGATTTTGGGGTTATATCTAGCGACAGATGGAAAAGTTTTAATTGACAATCAAGATGTAACTAGTATTTCCTTACATTCCTTGCGATCGCAAATAGGAGTTGTTGATCAAGATACCTTTTTATTTGGGGGAACAATTCGAGAAAATATCACAATTGCCCATCCTGAAGCTTCCTTAGAAGAGATTATGGAAGCTGCCCAACTTGCAGGTGCAGATGAGTTTATCAAAAGGATGCCAATGGGTTATGAAACTCAAATTGGTGAAGGGGGAGGAATGTTATCAGGAGGACAACGCCAACGGTTAGCAATTGCTCGCGCTTTATTAGGAAATCCCCGACTTTTAATATTAGATGAAGCTACAAGTCACCTTGATGCTGAATCAGAACGAATTATTCAGAATAACCTCAAAAAAATTCTCCAAGGACGTACAAGTGTAATTATTGCTCACCGTCTTTCCACAGTTCGTAATGCTGATCTAATTTTAGTTTTAGATCGTGGAGTTTTAGTAGAAAGTGGTACACATGAAGAATTAATTACCAAAAAAGGACATTATTTCTATCTCAATCAACAACAATTAGCACAAACAAATTAATTGTTTAATTGCAACTAAACCAGATCTCCGAATTCTTAGAGAAGTCGGGGATCTATATTCAGTTAACACACAACTACAAAAATATAGACCTTTCAAATTACTTATGCCACAGATAGTTTATACACAATCACAAACTACCATAAAGCCGCAGAATCAAACTGAATCTACTGCTTTTATCCAAAATCAACCCCAGACATTAGATAAAGCCAAGGATTGGTTTTATGGTACAGAAGAATTATTAGATGCTTTACCAAAAGCATGGACTCGTTCAATGTTGTATTTGCTGGTCAGTTTTGCAGCAATTATTTTGCCATGGGCAATGTTAACTAAAGTTGATGAAACAGGAAGTGCTAGTGGCAGGATAGAACCGAAAGGGGCAACACAGAAATTAGATAGTGTGGTAACAGGTAGTGTTATTGCTGTTAATGTTAAAGAAGGAACACAGGTTCAAGCTGGACAGGTTTTAGTAGAAATGGAATCTGAAGTTTTGAAAACAGAAATACAACAGGCAAAAGCTAAATTGGAAGGGTTAACTAATCGTCAAGCTCAATTAGAAATATTGAAAAATCAAGTCTTAATGTCTATTAATATTCAAAGTCAGCAAAACCAATCTCAATCATTAGAGAAAATTGCTCAACTTAATCAGGCACAGCAAACATTTGAGACCAAAAAAAATGCTTATAATTTCCAAAATTTGGAGAAATTAGCCCAAATTGATCAGGCAAAACAGAATATACGATCTACTCAAACTAACTACAGGTTAGCTACAAGTCGTTTCCGTCGAGATGTTTCTGAAGTTCAGCGCTACCGTCTACTGTTAAAGGAAGGGATAATTCCTCAAACTAAATTAGTAGAATTGGAAAAAATTGCCGAAGAAAGTCAACGTTCACAAGAAGAAGCAAAATTTAATATTCAAACAGCACAATTACGACTAAAAGAAGAAATCAGCCGTTATCAGTCTCTCATGAATCAAGTTCGCTCAGAAATTGAACAAGCAAAACTCCGTTTAGAAGAAGAAGAAAGTAGTTATAAAAGTGCTATGCAAGGAGGAGAATTAGTATTACTAAAAAGTCAGGAACAGTTTAAAGACTTAGAAAATCAAATTACTTCTGTTCAATCAGAAGTTATGCAAACAAAAGGACAGATTATATCCTTGAATTTACAGATGAAACAGCGCATTGTCCGCTCTCCTATTGATGGCACAATATTTGAATTACCTATTAAAAAACCTGGTTCTGTCGTCCAACCAGGACAAATGATTGCTCAAATTGCCCCAAAAAATGCTGCTTTAATTTTAAAAGCCCGTATGCCTAGTCAAAGCAGTGGTTTTGTTAAAGCAGGAATGCCAGTAAAAATCAAATTTGATGCTTATCCTTTCCAAGAATATGGAATTGTATCAGGACGAATTAATTGGATTTCACCTAATTCTAAGATTCAGGAAAATAGTGCCAATCGCATAGAAACTTATGAATTAGATATTACTTTAGACAATCCTTATATTCAAGTTGGGAACAAACAGATTCCTCTTACTCCTGGGCAAACAGCAAGTGCCGAAGTAATTATTCGTCAACGTCGAGTTGTTGACTTCATTTTAGATCCATTTAAGAAGTTGCAAAAAAATGGTTTAGAGCTTTAAAGAAAATTAGGATTGCAGACAAAATTCATTAAATTATGTCCAAAAGAAAAAGGCATTAGTATGCAAATTTTAGATCATTTTTAAGAAAATAATGCAAAAATATAAAAGTTGACCCAACTAATAATTTGGAGGATAGGACAATGGAAAAAATAATGATTGATAGCTTTTATACTACTGAATTAAAACCATTCATTGATGATTTAGATGTCATAGAAGTAGGCATTGTATTAGGAGGGACGTGGGGCAGTTATCCCTATTCAGGGTTGAATCCTAATGTTTCTATCATGACAACTTACGACGGTATCAATAATATGTCAAAAACCTATGAAGGAGCAGGTAACTTTCATGATAACAAATTTAATACAACAGATTATGCTCGAACAGTTAATGCTTGGATATCTCGTTAATTAAGTAATGAGACAAAATTAATTACAAAAGAAGGGAACTCTTAACTGGAAATAAGAAACACTCATTTGCACCAGTTTAAAGCGCAGTCAAAAAAAAGATGTTTTTTAAGATGCGTAGCCCGAAAAAAAACAGTGTCATTATTTCAATCTCATGTTTTTAAACATGAGTTTTTCCTGTTAGAAAGTTGCCCGTTCCCTGTTCCCTCTGAATTAGTTTTATATGAACATCTATTTGATTTCTATAAAACTAAGTTTTTTGCCCTTGATTTTACAAGAAGTGCTATCTGTTTAGTAGTTTAAATATTTGAATATTTAAATAATCAAATCCCTGGTTTCTTTAAGAAGTCAGGGATTTGATTTTGGTATTGAATTATGTCCATAAAAAAAGACATTGATATGCAACTTTTAGGTCATTTTTTAGAGAATAATGCAAAAATATAAGAGTCAATCCAACTGAAGATTCAGAGGATAAGATCATGAAAAGAATAGTAATTAAAGACTTATATCTTCCTGAGATAGAAAGCTTTATGGATGATTCAGAAGTGATAGAAAAAGGAATTGGTATTGTTTTAGGTGGTAATTTTTGGGGACTTTATCCCAGATTGGGTCTAGATTCTGGTGTTTATATAACTACAGTTTATGATGGTATAAATACTATCTCAAACACTTATGAAGGAGCAGGTAGCTTTCATGATAATAAATTCAATACGATAGATTATGCCCGAACAGTTAATGCTTGGGTAGGGCGTTAATTATTGCCGCAGATTCAATAGCAATTTTGTCACAATCGCAGAACTGTTAACTTTTTGATTATAAAATAAGATCATGGCTACAATCATAATTTCTGACTTGCAACCTATTGAAGAAAAGACTTTCTTGTCTAACTTAAATTCAGAACAAGTCCAACAAATTTTAGGTGGTATACCTTTTTTACCTTTCTTGGGGAGTTCTGGTACCCAGTTAACAACCATTTATGATGGTATAAATGCCACTCAATCAACAAATAGGGGACCATTTGGTTTCTATGACAATAAGATTTTTACTCTTGATTTTGCCAGAACATCTATCTATTTAGTAGTCTGAACATTAACTTTTATTTTGAGAAGGTTATTTATTATCTTCTCTCCGCTTTTATGAGGCACATCTTAGCCCCCTCATCGGTTGCGATGAGGGGGTTGGGGGCTGACAGGTGTAGGTTTTTTACATTGAGATTTATAATAGGGCTAGACTTGGCAGACAAGGAGGGAAAGTGGACAAGGAAGAAGAACAAAGAAGAATTAAAACCCATGAAGATTTGCAGAATTTTCCGGTTCTTTCTCTTCACACTCCCTTGTCTACTTTCCTTCCTTGTCTTCCAAGTCCAACATAAAACCCAATTGTAAAAAACCTACACCTGTCAGGGGGCTGGGGGTGGGCTTCTTGTACCTCATAACACCCAGAAGTGCTGTAACACTGCTGTATGTTAGGATCTAGTATTGGCAAACTTCTCTGATTTTATAGCTAGGCATTGCCAAATATAGATAAATGTCTTAAAATAATTGTGAAGGTCGAGAAAGACTCTCCATGAAACTATCAGATTATGCACTCATCAATAGGAGTTAGTTATAAAACAGCCTGGAGAATGTGGAAACGAGGTGAACTCAACGCTACACAATTAACAACAGGTAGTCAAGAGTCAACTTCGATAAACCAATCAAAACAGGAGTAGTTATCTATGCCAGAGACGGACTAGGAAAACTGAGTGCATTGTAAAATGTCTTGAGGAGGATGAATGAAACTAGCTTCAAAGACATATCATCAAAAAAACTCATAAAAACTATCAAGAAATTGATAGGCTGTGCTTTCTTTCCAAAAATCTCTATAATGCTGCCAACTACTTAATTAGACAATCCTTCTTTGAAACTGGTAAGATTCTCAATTATAATCAGATCCAAAAATTATTACAAAGTGAGTTTGATTACAAAAATCTACCAGCGAAAGTAAGCCAGCAAATATTAATAATTTTAGATAAGAATTGGAAAGCATTTTTTCAAGCACAAAAAGCTGATCAAGAAAACCCATCTAAGTTTTTGGGTAAACCAAAATTACCTAAATACAAACATAAGGAAAATGGGAGAAACCTGTTAGTTTATACCATACAGGCTTTGTCTAAACCATTTCTATCAAAAGGACTTATTAAACTTAGCCAGACTGAGATAGTTTTCCCTACTCAGGCTAAAGAAATAGCACAAGTTAGGGTGATTCCCAAGCTTAATCATTATGTTGTTGAGGTGATTTATCATCAAGAAGAAAAACCAAAACAGGTAGATAATAAAAGAATTGCCAGTATTGATTTAGGATTAAATAATTTGGCTTCTGTAACTTTCAATCAAGCAGGTTTAATACCTTTCTTGATCAATGGCAGACCGTTAAAATCCATTAATCATTTTTTTAACAAAAAGAAAGCTGAATTACAGGCGATTCTCAAAAATAAGACATCAAAAAGATTACAGACTCTCTGTACAAAACGCAATTTGAAGGTTGATGACTACTTGCATAAAGCCAGCAGATATTTAATCAATAAGTTAGTTGAATTAAATATAGGTACTTTGGTAATTGGCAAAAATGAAGGTTGGAAACAAGAACTTAATATAGGTTCTAAAAATAACCAAAATTTTACTCAAATACCACATACTAGATTTATTGAACAGTTGACTTATAAAGCAGAATTACAGGGAATATCTGTAATTATCACCGAAGAAAGCTATACATCTAAATCTAGTTTTTTAGATCAAGATGTACTCCCCAAATATAAAAAAGGGGAAACCCATTCTTTTAGCGGTAAGAGAATTAAACGTGGTCTATATAAATCGGCTCTTGGTATTTTAATTAATGCAGATGTAAATGGTTCACTAAATATTCTCAAAAAAGCAATCCCTAATGCTTTTGCAGATGGGATACAGGGGATTGTAGTTTCCCCAGTAAAGGTAACACTTTCAAAGTAAAAGATATTTGTCTATATTTTTTACAACTATTATAGATGTGACTTACTGCATATAAATGATAGAAATTTCCCAGACAGTAATTATTCCTGATAGCGATATTGAAATTAGTGCAATTCGTTCTCAGGGTGCAGGTGGTCAAAATGTTAATAAGGTAGCTACTGCTATTCATTTGCGCTTTGATATTGGTGCTTCGTCGTTACCAGAAATCTATAAAGAACGGCTTTTTAAATTGAAAGATCACCGCATTACTCTTGAGGGAGTTGTGGTTATTAAAGCGCAGGAATACCGCAGTCAAGAACAGAATAAGGAGGAGGCTTGCAGACGACTTCAAGAACTGATTAAAAGTGTGTCTGTTTTACCCCGAAAACGTAAACGAACTAAACCAACTCGCAATTCTCAAAGAAAACGTCTTGATAGTAAAAACAAACGGGGACAAATTAAATTGACTAGAGGAAAAATTACAGAATAATAGAAAAAATCATGGAAATCTCATGATTTTCAGTAATGACAGCTATGTCAATATAGGGGATAATGGAGTTAAATACGAAAACGTTTGTACTAACTTTTCGGGAACGCTAGTCAATATAGCTTTCCGATGTGATGAAAAATACTACTGTTTAGCTTCAGAAGTTCCTAAACTCAAGAAGCTGAAGCTTTAGAGAGAGGGAGATAAGTCCATGCTGTATAAAGTTTACGATATAGTTGGCGAGTATGCCATCACTCCTGATGGTGGACAAAAGTTATATGATCAGATTCATCCATGTTTACTAACTGATGAAACTGTGGAGTTAGATTTTGCAGGAGTGAAGGTTTTTGCATCTCCATTTGTGAATTTTGCATTTGGTCAATTGTTAAAAGATATCCCATCTGAGAAGTTGAATCAATTGCTTGAATTTACTTCTCTCAATGCTGATGGATGGGATGTTATTAATCACGTAATGACTAGAGCTAAACGTTATTACTCTGATGAAAAATATCGTAATGCTGTGGATACGGTGATAACAGATATGGCTGCAAGTTTTTGAAGTATGGCGATTATTCAAGCTGATATCATAGATATCAAAACTGATACCCCACAGCAAAGTGACATTTTCTTTGTAGATACTAACGTCTGGTTTTGGCAAACTTATGCAAATGCTGCATTTACAAGCAGGAGCAGGAACAGTTAAGATTATTACTGATGATATGGATTATAGTGTTGTTCCAGGTATTCAGGTGTTTACTAGCAATAAATATGTTATTCAAGATGCTGCTATGCAAAAGAAGTTAGTAAGGCGTTAATTATACATTTATTTTATCTACCCAACATTTTATCTCGCAAATGCTTAATGCGATCGCGCAATTTTCCAGCCTCTTCAAATTCCATCTTCTTCGCTGCTTCCTTCATTTGTTTTTCTAACAGCATAATTAACTCTGGAATGTCTTCTAAGGATATTTCATCTAAATGTTCATCAACCATTTTTAAATCAGTTGCATTTAACCGCCGAGAGGCATCTAAAAATGATAAAATCGAATTAGTAGACTTTTTGATAATCGGTTGAGGTGTAATTCCATGCAATTTATTATAAGCCGTTTGAATTCCTCTTCTTCTATCAGTTTCATCAATGGCTTTAATCATACTACCTGTTAATTTATCAGCATATAAAATTGCTTTTCCTCTAATATGACGCGCAGCCCGACCGATAGTTTGAATTAGAGAACGTTCAGTCCGCAAAAAACCTTCTTTATCTGCGTCCATAATCGCTACTAAAGAAACTTCGGGTAAATCTAAACCTTCCCGCAGTAAATTGACACCGACTAACACATCAAAAACCCCATTTCGCAAATCTTGTAATATTTCAATGCGTTGAATAGAATTAATTTCTGAATGCAAATATCTGATTTTAATTCCCCTCTCTGCTAAATATTCAGTTAAATCCTCCGCCATGCGTTTAGTTAATGTAGTAACCAAAGTTCTTTCCTGAAGGTCAACTCGATCTTTTATTTCTCCTAATAAATCATCAATTTGTCCCTCAGTGGGACGCACAAATATTTCTGGGTCAATTACTCCCGTTGGTCTAATTACCTGTTCAATAATATTATCTTCAGAAATTTCTAATTCCCAATTTCCTGGAGTCGCAGAAACGAAAATACATTGATTAACTTTTTGCCAAAATTCTTCCGCTTGTAAAGGACGATTATCCGCCGCACTGGGAAGCCGAAAACCATGATCAATTAATACTTTTTTCCTAGCTTGATCTCCGTTATACATTCCCCGAATTTGGGGAACAGTAACATGAGATTCATCTATCACTAATAACCAATCTTTAGAAAAATAATCAATTAAACATTCTGGAGGTTCTCCCGCTTGTCTACCTGCTAAATGACGGGAGTAATTTTCTACGCCGTTACAATATCCCACTTCTCGTAACATTTCTAAATCATAACGGGTGCGTTGATCTATGCGTTGGGCTTCGACTAATTTACCCATGGATTCTAATGTTAATTGTTGCTGTTTTAATTCATCAGCGATATCTGCACAAGCAATTTCTACTCTTTCTTTGGGGGTAACAAAGTGACGCGCAGGATAGATATTAACCGCTTCTAAACTGTGGAGAATTTCCCCAGAAACAGGATCAACATATCTAATTGCATCAATTTCATCACCGAAAAATTCCACGCGAATAATTCTATCTTCATAAGCAGGGGAAATTTCTAAAACATCACCGCGAACCCGAAATTTTCCTCTCCCCATTTCGATGTCATTACGAGTATATTGAACTGCTGTTAAATCCCTTAAAACTTGACGGGGATCAATTTCCATTCCTAATTGTAACCGAATTGCGGCTTTCAGGTATTCCGCCGGCATTCCTAAACCGTAAATACAACTAATGGAAGCTACAACAATTACATCCTTGCGTTCAAATAAAGAACGAGTTGCGGAATGTCGCAACATATCTATTTCTTCATTAATTGCTGATGTTTTTTCTATATAAGTATCAGTAACGGGAAGGTATGCTTCGGGTTGATAGTAATCGTAATAACTGACAAAATACTCAACTGCATTATGAGGAAAAAACTCCCGCAGTTCGTTACATAACTGGGCGGCTAAGGTCTTATTATGTGCTAATACTAGGGTAGGCCTACCGACTTTTTCAATGACAGCGGCTATGGAAAATGTCTTACCCGTTCCTGTGGCACCGAGTAATGTTTGATAATGATTTCCTTCTTGAATACTGGCAGAAAGTTGAGCGATCGCTTGTGGTTGATCACCGGTAGGGACAAAGGGTGCTTGGAGTTGAAAATCCATTATCTAGCTTGATCATAATATCCAATTCTACACAATTTCTTTTATATCTGGCGCAAAATTTTTTTTGGGAGTCGGCTTGCAACATCGCCGGCGATGTGCTATATTAGTATAATGGAGTGTAAGTGAAATTTTTATGGAAGTACAGATTCCCATTATCACAATATCACATCTAACTGTGCAAGTCAACCCCCAAAACTATTTTAATTTGATGATTCTGAAAGCCTTGATCCCACATTCCGCACCCTGGGGTGTCACATAGTATTATCACTTGATTTTCTCTTGATTTTTGGATACAAATTATGCCTTGTCGGCATCATGTATCCGTTAATTTATCGAGATTCGGTATACAATACATCCTCATTTCATCATAAAAAACAGTAAAAACCGATTGTGACAGTTGAGGGTGCGGAAGATAGGTTGATACCTCTGAAACGTCAGTCCCTTAATGTATTAAACCGCCAAAGTATTATCCAGAAATGTTTTGATGATTTTTACGATTGATAGAAATCCAAAATCGAAACCCTTTGTTACATAAGGGTTGTAGCTTTAAAAATCAAATTTAGTCTAAACTCTAGTTGTTAAAATCCTTGTAGTAACCGTTGAATAGAAATTTTAATTTCTGGAAATGCTAAGGGAGATATTTCACCGTAAGTAAAGGTTAATTCTCTAGAATAATTACCATTTATTGGTTCTCTAAACACTTTTAATTGTTGATTTTTTAAGTCTACTACCCAATACTCATTAATTAATGCAGCAGCATAGGTTTTGCGTTTTACATCTAAATCTTTACTTAGGGTAGTTTTAGAATATTCGATTAACCAAAATATATTTTCAGGATAAGGATGATGACTGCGATAAATAGCCCGCAGTGGTTCAACTATTGCTAAATCTGGTTCTGGTTCTGAATTGCTATTAGGTATTGTAATAGGTTTTGCATCTCTTACCAGTGCTTTTGAACCGAGTAATTCTCGCAAATATTCAGCAGAGTCAGTATTAATTTGCGCGTGTTCTGGTCCTTCCGGTGCCATGTTGATAATTTCTCCATTTAGTAGTTCAACTTGACGACCAGCTAAAAGGCCAATTTCAATCATACGATGATAGTCGTCTAAACTCCATTTAGCAATAGTAACTGTCTCTGCATTTAATCTCATAAAATTGTAGTTTTCCGTAGTCAAACGTAGCTATATCCGTCACTACAATGAACCTTAGTAATATCTTTCATTGTTGAAAATTCAACTCTAAAACCATTGATAACAATCTCACATCCGTTTTTTGTGGGAGTTTTAACACGACTTACATAGTTTCCAGAAGTTATATTTTTACGATCTTTGTGCAAAGTAGCCTTAACAAAATCTCCTGTAGAAACATGAGTGAATATTTGTTTAGGCTCGGTGCAAGGAAAACCAAATTTATTGATCCTACAGAATCTTCTGCAACTATGCCCCGTGCTTTTTACTGTTAAAATTTTTGTTGTAAGTATTTTGAGAGTTTCAACTTTCCCTACACAAGCAGCATCAATCCAATGAGTTTTAGGCAATCCTAAACGAGTTCTATTAAACTTAGTTAAACCTCCTGAACCTGTTGTTATAGGTAATCCAGTTTCTTTTAACTTATTAAATAAAGCCCATCTCGTTGAATTTACAGCAGACGCATCTTTTAGTGGGTGCTTGGCTTGGGATAAAATTTGCTTCAACAACTCAGGCTTTTTTACTAAAAACTTCTCAATATCTTGAGTACCTTTTTTGATATTGCATTTCTCACAAGCTAGACACAAATTAGAAATTCTATTAGTTCCTCCTTTGGCTTTTGGTTTAATATGCTCAACTTGTAAAGGGACATTTTCAGCATTACAGTATGCACATTTTCTATTCCATTTATTCAAAAGATATTCACGGACTTCATACCCTTGTAACTCTCCCTGTTGATACTCAAAGCCTGATATCTCCGGGTTTTCTAGCTGCTGTAGGTCAAACCTAGCAATCTCTTGAACTATGTCAGTTATTGGGGCAAAATTACATAATCTTTTGACCCAAGTGTTAATAGTTAAAACTCTATGGCTTAAAGAAGGTGCTAACCAACCTTGAGGTTTAGTGCGGTTAAGAAATCTAGCTTGACGATAACGAGTATGTCTAGAACGTCTTCCTCGCCTTACTCCTTTTCGAGTTTCTAGGCTTTCTTTAATAGCTAAACCTCTGTGTTGTAATTCCATACCCCAGATGACTTTATTATTTTGAACTAACGCAAAACCTGTAGTTTTACTCCCTGGATCTATTTTTAATTCAATCGGTTGAGTTGGAACGTCAGATTTAGGTTCTTTCAAAATTATGGTAAATGGAAATCTTCTAAATACAGCAGCTTTTTGTTGATTTAATAAAAAACGTGCATCTCCTGGATGGATTGGAGTAAGTGGTTTTTTGTTGGTATCCAGAACTAGAACAAAATTAGACATTTAAATTTCACCTTTTCAGGGTAATGTTTGCTTCAACCTTGTTATCTGAGCTTGTTATGCTAAATACACTATCCTTGCGGATTGTTTAATAAGTAGCAACATGGCAGGGGACTAGCGAATCCCAAGGTGTTATGACCTAGATAACGTTTACTCATGTTTTGAGTGGTTTGGTTCACATAAACTACAGATTACTCCGTTTATTTATGCTCTCATGGTTAGTTTTCCTAAAGCTAGGGTACGATTTCCATTTTAATTTGATATAGCAGGGAAAAGAGAACAGACTTGAAAGCTTTTAGTGTATAAATTTTCTGGTCAATTGTGTATCTCATCCCAGTGCATACCACTATAATAGTCGGTTTTAACCGACTTTAGCTATCAGACAGGGAATTTATTCCCTGGCTTCTGGCTGCGTTAAGATTTGTAATTGACAGATAGATAAAAATAGGATCAGAACTGGTTAAAATAGAAAATAAATCTATTGCTGTTTGAAAATGATACCAGAATCAAACATTGAAGATGTTCAAGAACCAATTACCAGCGCACCTCCTGAGGTAAAGCAAATTATTGAGAAGGTATGTAAATTAGAGAAAAACCGATTAGATAGAAAAAGCAAAGGTCATATTAATGATGATATTCTCACTATTGTGAAGGAAGCGGTGCAATGAAGCTAACTTCGATTAAATTATGTAATTTTCGTTCCTTTTATGGGAAAACTCCCGAAATAACTTTAGCTGGTGGAGATGTTAGAAATACTACCATGATTTACGGGAGTAATGGAGCGGGTAAAACTAGTATTTTGAATGCGTTTACTTGGGTTTTATATGAAAAATTTAGTGCGGCTTTTGCGTCAACTGAACAGTTAGTAAATAAACGCGCAATTGCAGAATCTCAACCTAGTCAACCTGTGGAATGTTGGGTAGAAGTTGGTTGGGAACATGAAAGTAATCGTTATCGTGCTACTCGTGGTTGTCGGGTTTATAAAAATGAAAGTGATTTTATTGAAGCTGGGAAAACTCAGTTAAAAATTCAAGTTGCTGGAGATGACGGAAAATGGTATTTTCCTCTTCAGCAAGCTGAGGAAATTATTACTCAGATTTTACCAGCAAGTTTACATCAATATTTTTTCTTTGACGGTGAACGCATTGAAGAAATTGTTCGTTCTGATAATAAAGCGGAAATTGCAGCAGCAATTAGAACTTTTTTGGGTGTGGAAGTCATTGAACTTTCTATTAAACACCTGAAAGATGCTAAAAAAACTTTAGAAACTGATTTAAAACATATTGGTGACGCGGAAACTAAACAGTTGTTGAATCAGCAAGAAAAGCAAGAACTGGAAATTGAAAATATCCATAAACGTCAAACAGAAATAAATCAAGAGTTGGAAAATTATCAAACATTAAAAAAAGAAGTTAGTAATAAGTTACGAGAATTGAGTGCTGTTAAGGAATTACAGGAAAGAAAGCAAAGTTTAGAATCGCAAAAAGACAGTTTACGGGACGAATTGAAAAAAACACGGGAGAATTTAAAAAAAGTTATTTCCGCACGGGGTTATACAGTGCTGTTGTCAGAAACTACTACTAAGTTTCGGGAAATCTTCACAGATTTAAAACAACGTGGTGAATTAACTGCGGGAATTTCGCGGGAATTTGTCAATGATTTACTCACTTCTGGAAGATGTATTTGTGGTGCGGATTTAAGAGAAGGAACACATACTCATTTTCATGTCAAAAATCTCATGAAAAAAGCAGGTTCTTCAACTGTGGAAGAAACCGCAATTAGAATGAGCGCACAAGTTGATGAAATTGATAATCAAGCTGATTCTTTTTGGGAAGAAGCAGATAGAGAACAAGCCCGAATTCACCAGTTAAGGGAAAATTTATCACAAGTTGAACTGGAATTATCTGGTATTCAAGAACAATTACGAAAAGATCCGAATGAGGAAATTAGTAGTTTACAAAAACGCCTGGATGAAATTGAAGCTAAAATTGATGAATTAAATCGAGAACAGGGTGCAAATCAACAGGAAGTTTCTCACCTAAAAACAGATATTGATGCTTTGATAAAACAAATTTCTAAACAAAAACAGAATGAGGAAAAACAATCTTTAGCACAACGTCGGATTAATGCTACTCAAGATGCTATTGAACGGTTATCGGAAGTTAAAAACCGTCAAGAAAATCAATTTCGTCTGCAATTGGAACAACGAGTGCAGGAAATTTTCTCGGCTATTTCTTTTACTCCTTATATTCCCAAAATTAGCGAAAAGTATGAATTAAGTTTGGTGGAAAATACGACGGGAATTGAAGCACAAGTTGCAGCTTCAACGGGAGAAAATCAAATTCTCAGTTTATCTTTTATCGCTAGTATTATTGATAAGGTGCGTGACTGGAGTGAAAATCGAAAAATGATGATGGTTCCTGATAGTAGCACTTTTCCTATTGTTATGGATTCTCCTTTTGGGAGTTTAGATACTAATTCTCGTCGTCACATTGCGAGAACTATTCCTAAGTTAGCAAATCAGTTAATTGTGTTAGTAACTAAGACTCAATGGAGGGTAGAAGTTGAGGAGGAAATTGCTGATAAAATTGGGAAGGAATATGTGTTAGTTTATTATTCTTCTAAGCCTAATTGTGAACAGGATTTTATTGAGTTGGGGAGGGAAAGATATTCTTTGGTTAGACAAAGTTTGAATGGTTTTGAATATACGGAAATTATTGAAGTAGAAAGAGAGAGGTAAGTTTCATGGTTATTGCTAATTTACTAAATATCGTTACAGATACCTGGGTAAATGTCAGTTGGGATGAGTTTATGGAATTTGTTGATCATCCTAATTATCAACAGGGAAGATTTTATTATTATCAAGATTACATGAGGATAGAAATGTCACCAGTTGGTTCAATTCATGGAAACAATAATAATGTTGTTGCAAATGTTGTTAATCTGTATGCGACATTGAAAAACATTAAGATTAAAGGCTGGGTAAATACCAGTTTTCGCAGAACTAGTGAAAGTGAATGTCAACCTGATTTAGCTTTTTATATTGGTGAGAAAATAAAATTTCCCCCTTTGAATAATTCTCCTGTAAATATTAATGAGTTAGCAGCACCAACTTTAGTTGTAGAAATTGCTGCTTCTTCTATTAATGATGATTTGGGTTTTAAGCGGTTACTCTATGAACGTTTAGGGGTAAAGGAATATTGGGTAATGAATGCTAATAATGATGATATTATTGCTTTTGAAATAGTTGATGGTGGTAGTAGGAGAATTGAGGAATCAAAGGTGTTACCAGGTTTACAATTAGCTACTGTTAAGGAAGCTATTCACCGCAGTTTAACTCAAGATGATGGTGAGGTGAATCGTTGGTTGTTGGGAATTTTTAGTTAATTTATCAAAAAAGGAGAAAAAATCATGGTTGCTATTCCTGATAGAATTTATATGAGTCCTGAAGAGTTTTTGGAGTGGGAAGAACAGCAAGATATTAAACATGAATATATTAATGGTGAAGTTTTTGCTATGACTGGGGGAACTATCCCTCATACTACTATTGCTTTAAATTTGGCTGCTGGGTTAAAAAATCATTTGCGTGGGGGGAAATGTCGTCCTTTTATGGCAGATGCTAAAGTGGGTATATCGGGAAATGGTCCGTTTCATTATCCAGATGTCATGGTAAGTTGTGATCAACGGGATAAACAAGCGATTAAGTTTATTCAATTTCCTTGTTTAATTGTTGAGGTGCTTTCTCCAAGTACGGAAGCTTATGATAGGGGGGGAAAGTTTCAGCAATATAGAAGGATTGAAACTTTACAAGAATATGTTTTAATTAGTGCTGATAAAATTAGTTTAGATTGTTTTCGCTTAAACGAGAAGGGTTTATGGGAGTTACATCCTTTTGTTGAGGGTGATGAGGTACATTTAGTTAGTGTTGATTTTACGTTTCCTCTTTCTCTGGTTTATGAGGATGTTTTTTGATTTTTTGTTTCGCGCAGAGACGCTAAGAAGCAAAGACGCAAAGAAGAATGCCAAAATGTGATATTAGTAAGTTAGGTTTGGTTTATGATTTTAAAAATGTATATTTTATAATTATGGCGGAAACTGGTAGAATCAGGATTGCTAAGGATAAAGCTGAATTAGTAAAAAGTTTAACTTCTGCTGATGGGGGAACTGGTCCTTTTCAGACTTTCGCTGATGTGATTGTTTTTGCTGCTGCTTTGGGTGTAAAGTATAAAAAGCGTGTTCCTTTGGAGGAGATTTCTAAACGTGAACCTGCTCCAATTCGGTTAGAAGTTTTTGCTACAACTGGACATGATATTTTAATTAAATTATTGGGAATAAATGAAACTAAGGAAATTAAAATACTCTCTCTCAATGAGGAAGAATACGATATTCAACGTAACCATATTTTTGAAGAATATGCTAATGCTGGACTGGAAATATTACAAAATGAGTTACGTGGTGCAGTAGATTATTCTGAGCGAATTTTACTATTTCTCAGTTATGAAAGAACAAAGATAGAAAAAGAAGACGAGGAATTTGATCTAACAAAATTCCTGTCTTGACTATCAATTTATGTCCATTCTAGTGCAACTTTTACTGCTCTGACAGCATCTGCTACAGGATTTACTCTATTAACAATTTCATAATCAGAATTACCAGTTTTTCTGATTACATTATTTTCCCAAAGACTATTTCTCCGTGACCAGTCAAGTTCTGCTAGTTGAGCAACTCGCTGTTCATCAAAATAATTATTATCTTCATCATACGTGTAGTGCAACAATCTTCCCAATATTTCGATACCAACACTTACCCCCAATAAACAAGATTCCTGAAATGAACCTACTTGATGAACTGTAAGCTTGTCAATCGATGTTTCAGAAATTCCTTTTGTATCTTTACATTCTGAGAAAAATTTATTCAAGCAATCAGTTAAAGATTCAGATACTTTCTCAACGTTATAACCTTTAAGTTCATCGTTTGGATTATTTACAAAAACACAACTTACAAAACGTGCCAAAAAGTTAGTTGTATAAATCAACTTTTGCTTAGTAGATGCGCTTCTTCCAATTTTATTGGTTTTTTCATTAAACATTCTTACTTGTTGTATTAGGCTTTTAGTAATACCAACTCTACCTTCAAACTCGCCAAATGATAACAATAATGAATTATCTAGTTGTTTAGTTTGAGCCATATCTTTGAAGTCAGTTTGACACTGGCGTTGTTCTCCTTCTAAAATGAGAGTAATTGCAAACTGGTTATTATCAATTAAATGGCTATCACTACTAAAAATTAATTCATGAATTGCAGTTTTACGGTGTTGTCCATCAGTAATATCTAATTTAATACCATTAGGAATAACGACTATACAAAATCCGTTTCCTAATTCATGTATTTTAATATCCTGTTCATCAACATTGGCTGTAATTGTTCCTAAAACCCACGGTTTGTTAGCTTGAGCGCGTTCTATAACATAGTCCTTTATTTCTTTCGCATGACCCTTAACCTCTGGACGATTTTTACCCGAATCAGGATCATTCTTAGTAGAAGGTTTAGCTTGAAGAAGAGTGGGTAAATCTTTAGCGCGTACATTTATTTGCAACATTTTTCGCTGTCCCTGGTGAAAAATTAACCCTGGATAGCATGACTCTAGATAATGTTTAGAAAAAAGCGGTGCAAGAACGGTAATGAAATTAGCTTTGATATCAGATAGATTGCTATTGCTGTTAGCATCGTTTGTTTGAGACATATAAACCCTGTATACTTAGTTATGTTAATAAACATAATAAGCAACAGTGACATACTTGAACATCAGTGAAAACCACAGAGTGATATTATTCGCTAACTTGGCTAACTCAGTACAGATGGAAGTCCTACATCTTGCGGTTTGACCAACTTTCCATCAAAACCTATAGTTTGCTCTTCTATAGTCCTAGCATTAGCTAAAGCCTTACGTAAAGCAGGAACTTCCATTTTTTCAGTCATTCCTCCCAAAATGTAAATTAATAACTTCACAGCTAAATCTTTTCCTACTACCTGTACCCGCTTCTTATTGGGGTCATACAGAACCCCATACCATAAAGATTGAGGATATTCCATACCACTAAAACCTCCTTGACGGTCAAATTTCTCCAACTTCTTAAAAATATCCGTCAAAGCAAAACCTTTTTTAAATACCAAAGTTCCCAAAGCTTGCGCTAAAGCAACTTGAGAAACTGGACGAAATAACATATTTCCCTCACCTCCGTCTTTCTCAAAATGGAAGCGACGCAAAACAGTTGTATCTTCGTGTTCCAATATTTTATAACTGGGAAGATTCGCTAAATTATCAAAAAGTAGTCTAAAATCTGTAATTCCTTCCTGAATTTCTTCATTTTCTGGACGCATGGGAATTAACCCTTTTTCCAAAGGTTTCCAGTGGGGGAACTTTTGACCCAAATACCTTTGGGACATATCTTGTAAAGCTTGCAGCGTCGTCAAAACTGTAGAATTAGCGGCTACTGTGGCACTATTCCAATTAACACGCGGATTGCGATTGGGTTTTTGTTCTAAAAGTGGATGTGTAACTGCAATTTTTCGCGCTACAATAGCAAAACCATCATCTTCATTTAATTGGGCTAACTGACCCTTAGTTAAAGGTGCAGCCATTAAATTTACATGAACAAAAATTGATCTTACCCGTCGTTTTGCTTCTGTATGGGTTTCTCCAGTATTGACCGCACAAATAAATTCAATCCCAATTTTCTCTTGACGTAAATTTTGTAAATAAGCAGGTTCTACTTGATATTTATCAATTAAATCAGATAAAGTAATAAAACTTTCATCAGCAGTTTTATCCTTTTTATAACGTTGGAGTTTACCAGATTTAATTAACTCCATTAAACCCTGTACACCCATTAATCTATGCTGACCATCTAAAGCATAAATTGTCACATTTTCTTCAGAAATATTCAGTAAACCAACTTTACCATCTTTATCTAAGGGTATAAAATCAGTAGTCGCTTTTTTAGCCCGTCCTTGACTATTCCACTCCGCTGCTTTGGGGTTATCTACCCAAGGTTGATTAATTACTACCAACACAGCCGGAAATTTATGATTTTTTCTTGCTGCTAAATACTGTACTAACGGGGCTTGACGTGACCAATCAATAGGGCGTTGTTGGATTTCATCAATACTGTCAGCGTCAATTTCAATATTATCTGTCTCTGGGTTGTACTTTTTTTGCAGCAGGGGTAAACCAGACGCAAAATGTACCCGTCCCGCGAACCATTCCAATGTCACAGAACCTACATAAGCCTCAGTACCACCCATTTCGGTTTTTTGGACAAGAATTTGATCTTTCTTCTCTAAAAACCGCTCTAGCAGTAAAGCTAATACCTGTTTATCCTTATTTTCCCGTTCTAGATACTCGTTAGCGAGTTGATTATTTAGTGTGCTTGTACTATCATTCATATTGATTTTTGAAAACTTAGTGAATAACTCTTGCTTTATTGTCCAAAAAAATGGATACTAAGGATGCAATTTTTAAAAATATTTTGCACTCATAGCCAGGTTTTTTTATATACTAAATGATTTCCTCCGAAGGGAAGTATTGAGTTTCAGTCCATATATACGTAGGTAGGGAAAAATGACTACAGCACAACAACCAGAAAATAAAAATCAGCCGAATCGTACTGTACCAGAGTTAGTGGAGTATATCCAAGTTCTGTCTACAGAAATTCAAGAATTGTATTGTTTAGATGAGATACCTTGGGTAGTAGGCTATTCAGGTGGAAAAGACAGCACTGCTACTTTACAGCTTATATGGAGTGCAATTTCTGGACTTCCACCGGAAAAAAGAACTAAGCCAATTCATGTAATTACAACAGATACAGGGGTAGAAAATCCCTATGTTTCTACTTGGGTGCGTAGTTCTCATAAGCATATAGAATTAGCTGCTAAAGAGCAGAGAATGCCAATGCAACCCCATATATTAGAACCAGAAATTGCGGATACATACTGGGTAGGTTTAATTGGTAAAGGGTATCCTGCACCCCGTCAAAAGTTTCGTTGGTGTACTGGACGGTTGAAAATCAATCCATCTAATCGTTTTATTCGTGATGTTGTGAGAAGTAGCGGTGAAGCTATTGTAATCTTAGGTATTCGTAAAGCAGAAAGCCCTCGTCGCGCTGCCACAATGAAAAAATATGAAGAAAGACGAGTGCGCGATCGCCTTAGTCCTAATGCCAGCTTACCTAATTCACTTGTTTATAGTCCTATTGAAGATTGGCGAACTGATGAGGTTTGGGTATATTTAATGCAATGGGAAAATCCTTGGGGACATAGTAATAAAGATTTATTTACTATGTATAGAGAATCAACAGCAGATAATGAATGTCCTTTAGTTGTTGATACTTCTACTCCTAGTTGTGGTAGTTCTCGTTTTGGTTGCTGGGTTTGCACGCTTGTGGAACGTGATAAATCTTTGAACGCAATGATTCAAAATAATGATGAAAAAGAATGGTTACAACCAATAGTTGATTTTCGTCGAGAATTAGATATTGAAAATGACCGTGAAAAAAGAGATTTTCGGCGTTTACGGGGAGAAGTTCAATTATTTGAACGCAATATAGAGGGTGAAACATCTGTTGAACCTATACCCGGTCCATATACAAAATATTGGCGAGAATATTGGCTCAGAAAATTATTAACAGCGCAAAAAGAAATGCGTCAAAATGCGCCTGAAAATATGCGCGATATTACTCTGATTTCTCAAGCAGAATTGAGTGAAATTCGTCGAATATGGTTAGAAGAAAAACACGAATTTGATGATAGTGTCCCCCGCATATATGAAGAAGTCACAGAAGAAGTATTTAAAGATCCCCGTCCTGGTGCTGACCATAGCATACTTGGAAGTGATGAATGGGGAGTATTAGAAGAAATTTGTGACGGTGACGGAATGCACTTAGAATTAATGGCCAGACTATTAGATACAGAAAGGCAATTTAAGAAAAAAACTCGCCGTGTCGGTATCTACGACAGCCTAGAAAAATGCTTTGATACAAGTTCTCGTTCTCCAAAGCAAGCCATTGAAAATGCCCATTTAAAACGGGATTTACGACAAGCAGCATTAGAAGGTGACGTAGCTACAATTCGGGAAAAATTCAAGCAATTAAGTTTAGGAGATACGCCTGATAAGGAAGAGAGTAAAGTACCAAGTTGGGCTAATATCAAATATGCAAAAAAGGATGATAATGTGGAATAATGGGTGCTTAGAATAAGGGGCGGTTGGAAACCGCGTCTACACAAGCAAAACCCACTTTCGTGGGTTAATTACGGGTTAATGAAATATCAAATTTTACCAATTAGAAAATATATGAGGGCAAATTTTACACAATTGTATTTACATTATGTTTGGGCAACATGGGATAGATTGCCATTAATTATACCAGAAATTCAGCAATTAGTTTATGCAGCAATTATTAAAGAGTGTGAGGAATTAAAATGTACAGTTATTGCCATTGGGGGAATTGAGGATCATGTTCATCTTTTAACAGGATTTCCCACAACAGTTAGCGTATCCGAAGTTATCAAACAAGCAAAGGGTAGTTCTTCTCATTTTATTAATCACGAAATTAAACCCAAAGAATTTTTTAAATGGCAAGGAAGTTATGGTGCATTTACAGTTAGTTATGATGCTATAGATAATGTAGCTAATTACATTAGAAATCAACAAATACATCATCAAGAAAAATTACTTATTTCTACATGGGAAATGAACTTGGAAACAAAAACTCCTGGCGATTAGATTAGAAGAATTGGCGATTGGAAATCGCGTCTACACAAACAAAGTCCACCTTCGTGGACTAAGAAAAAATGAATAGATTTAACCCACGAAGGTGGGTTTCGCCTGTATAGACGCGGTTTATAACCGCCCGGTATGATTAACACAAACATCCCAAAAACCATGATCTTCCTAGAATTGGCGATTGGAAATCGCGTCTACACAAACAAAGTCCACCTTCGTGGACTAAGAAAAAATGAATAAATTTAACCCACGAAGGTGGGTTTCGCCTGTGTAGACGCGGTTTATAACCGCCCGGTATGATTAACACAAACACCCCCAAAACCATGATCTTCCTAGAATTGGCGATTGGAAATCGCGTCTACACAAACAAAGTCCACCTTCGTGGACTAAGAAAAAATGAATAAATTTAACCCACGAAGGTGGGTTTCGCCTGTATAGACGCGGTTTATAACCGCCCGGTATGATTAACACAAACATCCCCAAAACCATGATCTTCCTAGAATTGGCGATTGGAAATCGCGTCTACACAAACAAAGTCTACCTTCGTGGACTAAGAAAAAATGAATAAATTTAACCCACGAAGGTGGGTTTCGCCTGTATAGACGCGGTTTATAACCGCCCGGTATGATTAACACAAACATCCCCAAAACCATGATCTTCCTAGAATTGGCGATTGGAAATCGCGTCTACACAAACAAAGTCTACCTTCGTGGACTAAGAAAAAATGAATAAATTTAACCCACGAAGGTGGGTTTCGCCTGTATAGACGCGGTTTATAACCGCCCGGTATGATTAACACAAACATCCCCAAAACCATGATCTTCCTAGAATTGGCGATTGGAAATCACGTCTACACAAAAAAAGTCCACCTTCGTGGACTAAGAAAAAATGAATAAATTTAACCCACGAAGGTGGGTTTCGCCTGTGTAGACGCGGTTTATAACCGCCCGGTATGATTAACACAAACACCCCCAAAACCATGATCTTCCTAGAATTGGCGATTGGAAATCGCTTCTACACAAACAAAGTCCACCTTCGTGGACTAAGAAAAAATGAATAAATTTAACCCACGAAGGTGGGTTTCGCCTGTGTAGACGCGGTTTATAACCGCCCGGTATGATTAACACAAACACCCCCAAAACCATGATCTTCCTAGAATTGGCGATTGGAAATCGCTTCTACACAAACAAAGTCCACCTTCGTGGACTAAGAAAAAATGAATAAATTTAACCCACGAAGGTGGGTTTCGCCTGTATAGACGCGGTTTATAACCGCCCGGTATGATTAACACAAACATCCCCAAAACCATGATCTTCCTAGAATTGGCGATTGGAAATCACGTCTACACAAAAAAAGTCCACCTTCGTGGACTAAGAAAAAATGAATAAATTTAACCCACGAAGGTGGGTTTCGCCTGTATAGACGCGGTTTATAACCGCCCGGTATGATTAACACAAACATCCCCAAAACCATGATCTTCCTAGAATTGGCGATTGGAAATCGCGTCTACACAAACAAAGTCCACCTTCGTGGACTAAGAAAAAATGAATAAATTTAACCCACGAAGGTGGGTTTCGCCTGTGTAGACGCGGTTTATAACCGCCCGGTATGATTAACACAAACATCCCAAAAACCATGATCTTCCTAGAATTAGTCCTGCAAAACTTCGGTCCCTATGCTGGAAAACAAATCATCAACCTCAACCCGCAAATTGATGAAGATAACGCCCGGCCAATTATCCTTTTAGGAGGAATGAATGGCGGTGGAAAAACCACCCTTATGGATGCTATACGTCTGGCTTTATATGGACAACGCGCCCAATGTTCAACACGGGGAAATCTGAGTTATACAGATTTTTTAAATCAATGTGTAAATAGTAAAGCTACCCCCACAGAAAAAACTCGCATCGAATTAGTTTTTGAACATATCGAAGATGATAAACCGATTAGATATCGGGTTGTGCGGACTTGGGAAAAAAATCCCAAAGATGGTAAAGATCATTTAGGAATATTAGGAGATGATGAAACATGGCCAATTGATTCATTAGTAAATATCTGGGATGAATATATAGAAAATATCTTACCTTTAGGTATTTCTAATTTATTTCTCTTTGACGGTGAACAAGTTAAAGAACTTGCAGAACAGGAAATACCACCACCAATAGTTGTGGATGCTATTAACGGACTTTTAGGTTTAGAATTAGCAGATAAATTAGCAATTGATTTAGAGATTTTAGTAAATCGCAAAAAACGGGAATTTGCAGATAACAAAGATTTAGCAAAATTAGAAGAAATTGAAACCCGAATTAATGAAAAACAGCAAGAATACGAAAATAAGCAAGAAAAACTCAAAGCCCTCAATCTTGAAGTTACAGAATTAGAAAAAATTCATGAAGAAGCTTTAGATAGATTTGTAAATGAAGGTGGTAAAATTGCGGCTGAACGTAGCCAATTAGAAAACCAAAAGGAAGAGAAAATTAAAATTGCTAATAACGTCCGTGAATCCTTATGTGAACTAGCCGCTGATGTTTTACCTTTGGCGTTAATTAGTCCTTTATTATCTCAAGTCCAAAGACAGGGAGAACAAGAACTGAAAACTCAACAAATCCAATTAGCCAAAGATGTCTTAATTGCTAGAGATGAAAGATTACTAAATTGGCTACAACAATTAAATCTAGAAACTAATAAAGTTACTAATATTCAATCTTTTTTAGCTGAAGATATCAATAACTTATATACCAATAATTTATCAACAAAAAATAATTGGTTAAATGGAGATGAAGAAAGTTTAAGTTTAGTTGACAATATCACCTATCGGTTGCAAATTTCCCAAAATACTGCCCAAAAGCAATTAGATGAATTAAATAATTATGAAGAAGAAATCCTCACCTTAGAAAGACAAGTGCAAACTGCGGCTGCACCCGAAGAATATACAAAACTACAAAAAGCAGTAAAACAGGCACAAACTGAAGTTAATAAAATTCAATCTCAGTCAGATATAATGAGTCAAAAACTGATAGAATTAGACACAGAAACTAAAAAATTGAGACAAGAATTAAATGAATATGCTGTAGAAAATCTTAAATATCAAAATAGTGAACACATTATTGATTCGGCGTTAAAAGTTCAACAAACATTAAAATTGTTTCGAGAAAGATTAACTCTGAGAAAACTGAATAAATTAGAAGAAGAAGTAAAAAACTGTTTCTTGTATTTATTACATAAATCAGACCTAGTACATCGCATTGCTATTGATGCTAAAACCTTTGGCTTATCATTATATGATTTAAACGGAAAACAAGTCCCCAAACATCGGCTTTCTGCTGGTGAAAAACAACTATTAGCGATCGCATTTTTGTGGGGACTAGCCAAAGTATCAGGAAGACGCTTACCAGTCGCCATAGACACCCCCTTAGGAAGACTAGACTCCTCCCACCGTCACAACCTAGTAGAGAGGTATTTCCCCTCAGCCAGCCATCAAGTTATCCTCCTTTCCACCGACACCGAAATTGGTCTACAAGAATATCAAAACCTGCAAGAAACCGAAGCCATAGCCCGTGAATACCTCCTCGAATACAACTCCAACAAAAGAGAAACCACAATAAAACCCGGTTATTTTTGGTAATTGGTAATTGGTAATTGGTAATGGGAAGACCGGATTTTGAAGAGTTGCAAGTTTATAAATTGTCAGAAAAATTAGCAAATGAAATTTGGAAAATAGTTATGACATGGGATAATTTTGCTAAAGATACAATTGGTAAGCAGATTGTCCGTTCAGCAGATAGCATCGGAGCAAATATAGCAGAAGGGAGAGGACGTTATAACTTTCAAGATAATAAACGCTTTATTAAAATAGCTAGAGGTTCTCTAAATGAAACAATTCATTGGTTGCGGCTTGCTTATGCCCGTAAATTATTAACAGTTGAACAAGTAAATATTCTCAAACCGATAATTAATGAACTTCCCGCGAAGTTAAATGCTTATTTAAATTCAATTGGTAATAACTAATACCAATTACCAATTACCAATTACCAATTACCAATTACCAATTACCAATTACCAATTACCCATTACCAATTACCCATTACCAATTACCAATTACCAATTACCAATTACCAAAATCATGGAATCACCAATAGAAAGAATTAAACTGTCCCAAACAGCCAAAGAACAACTACTCAAACTCAAACGCAGCACCAAAATAGACCAATGGAACATACTATGCAGGTGGGCGTTTTGTCGTTCCCTCGCAGAACCCGCAGCGCCTTCACCCGTACCTATCCCCCAAGACAGTAACGTAGAGATGACATGGCGGGTTTTTGGGGGAGAAATATCCGATATTTTGCTTTTAGCTCTCAAACAAAGATGCTACAACGACGGCTTCGATACAGATAGAGAAACCTTAATTACCCAATTTCGTTTACACTTACATCGCGGTATTGGCTACCTAGCAGGAGATCAGAATATTAAGAAAATTGAAGACTTAATTGAACTAACCACAAATAAAGTAAGATCCTGATTTTGCAATTACAAAAAATGAATCCAGTCAAATCCCTACTGCGCGTTTTCGGTAGCCAGAAAATGGCGGCTCTGATCTTACTCGGTTTTTCATCAGGATTGCCCTTGTTTTTGACCAGCAAGACCTTACAAGCGTGGATGACGGTTGAAAAAGTAGATTTAACCGCCATTGGCTTATTTAGCCTAGTAGGTGTGCCATATTCCTTGAAATTTCTCTGGTCGCCGCTGTTAGACTGGTTTACCTTGCCATTTTTAGGGAGAAGACGGGGTTGGTTAATTACCCTGCAAATTGGGTTACTCATAGCGATCGCCTGTATGTCCTTACAGCAACCCAAACAAGCCCTGCAATTCCTAGCCATCAACGCCGTAGTTATTGCCTTCCTCAGTGCCACCCAAGACATCGCCGCTGATGCTTACCGGACGGACGTTCTCAACCCACTAGAAATGGGCGCAGGTGCAGCAGTATTTGTCCTCGGTTATCGGATTGCCCTCCTCCTCACAGGTTCATTAGCCCTGATTCTTGCCGATAGAATAGCTTGGTCATCAGTATATTTATTACTATCATTAGGCATGGGAATCGGTATTATTGCCACCCTCTTGGCACCAGAACCAAAAGAAATCAGTCCACCAGACTCCTTAAGGGCAGCCGTAATCTTACCCTTTAGGGAATTTATCGAACGTCAAGGAGTATTTCACGCCATACTCACCCTGTTGTTTATCGTCCTCTATAAACTCGGTGATTCCTTTGTTAACAATATGTCTACGCCGTTTTTACTGCAAACGGGCTTTACACAAACTGATATTGGCGCACTTCAAGGCGGAATGGGACTAATTGCCACAATAGTTGGCACATTGGCAGGTGGCGCAATTTTGAGTAAAATTGGACTGAATCGTTCACTTTGGGTATTTGGTGCTTTACAAGCAGTCAGCAATCTAGCTTATCTTGTTCTGGCACAAGTTGGTAAAAATTATCAAGTTCTCGTACTGACAATTAATATAGAAAACTTTTGTGCTGGGTTAGGAACAGCCGCCTTCGTTGCCTTTTTGATGAATATGTGTAATCAGCGTTATTCCGCAACTCAGTATGCTTTACTTTCTAGTTTTATGGCCGTCAGTCGTGATATTCTAGTTGCGCCAGCAGGTTCTTTAGCAAAAAGTACGGGTTGGCCGTTATTTTTCATTATTAGTATTTTTGCTGCTGTACCGGGACTTCTCCTGTTACCATTGTTTGCTCCCTGGAATCCCAAAGCATTAGCAGCCACCAGACCAGGACTAAAAGAAGAAGAAGATATATGGGAACGCAAGTAGTTATTCTTGTTGGTACATTTGTTCTGATAGTCACGGGTCTATTACTGGGCTATGTACTTTCACAATTAGTTCTGCAAAATCTGGCTTTTAATTTCCTCACACTCCTGGGAACAATTAGCCTGATTCTAATTTTTGGTACACTTTATTACGTCCTATTTTGGCAACTGCGCCGTGAACCTCTTCAGGCACTCAAACCCAGTATACCCAACCAAGTAGACGAAGAAGTAACTGGCAACTACCTAAAAAACCGCTTAATCGCTAGATTATCTGGAGACGTGGCTGCGGCTGAAAGACTAATTGACCAAGCTAAACAAAACGTTCCGGGAATGCCAGAAAATTGGTACTGTGAAAAAGTTTTAAATGAGTTAGACCAAGATCAGCAATAATATTAAAACAGTTCGCTAGAATCAATGTTGTTGCTATTTATTCATAATTAACAATATGGCTATTTTTCGTCAATATATCGCTCCTTTCCTGGCACTGTTGATATTTACCCTGGCTTTAGTAGCCGTCAGCGCCCGCATCTTTTTACCCTCCGATATGGCAGCCCCTGCCCCTATTGGGATGATAATTAAGTAGTCACCGAGTCAGGAGTCACCGAGTCAGGAGTCACCGAGTCAGGAGTCACCGAGTCAGGAGTCAGGAGTTAATGAACCACGAAGGAGCGAAGGACACGAAGGAAGAAAGAAGAAGGAAGAAGGAAGAAGGAAGAGTTCGTTTTTACTTTCTTTTATGCAAGCCTTAAGTAATTGGGGAATAAGTTTATTTTGAATTTACTGCTAGGCTATTCTATTGGTCAAGGTTCAACTCTAGATAAAGCTCTCTTGGTCAAGTTCATGCAGCGGACTTACCAAGAACAATTCCCTGATCAAAACTTTTCCCACTTAGCCCATACAGTTGAGCAATATTTTTCCCGTGATACTCCTATTTGGTGGGTATATGAAGACCAGGGAATAGGTAATCAGATGGGATCACCCGTTCCCATAGCTTGTCTCTGGGTGGGAAATGCTATAGATCAGGTAAGTGGCGATCGCCATCCCCATATCTTTCTCCTGTATGTTATCCCAACACATCGCCGACAGGGTATAGGTCAAGCCTTGATGCAATACTTAGAAAATTGGGCTAAACAACAAGGCGCTCGTCAAATTGGACTACAAGTATTTCTATCTAACACATCCGCATTAAATCTTTACCATCAACTCGGTTATCAAGAACAATCCCTTTGGATGGTAAAATCACTTTAATTAGGGAACAGGTGAAAGGGAACAGGGAACAGGGGTTACAGTAAAAATTATGTACGACGAATACGAACTAAGCCTACTCGATGCCGAAGCGGAGCTAGAAAGCCCCCTAGACCAACTAGAACCACTTACTGCTGAGTCAGAAGTGGCAAAACCTGATCCGGAATTAATGCTGGTACTTTTAGAAAATCCCCAGCCCCAACAACGGATGTTAGCAGCGCGTGCTTTTTGTGATATTCAAGATGAACGGGCAACAGCCCATCTGATCCATTTGCTCACAGATAATTGTCCCCTGGTTCGAGTTAGTGCTGCTTATGGTATCGGTCGCAATCCCTCCCAGGAAGCCGTAGAACCATTAATTATGCAACTCAACCGCGATTTTAATGGTTATGTTCGTAAAGGTGTCGTGTGGGCTTTGGGTAATTGCCGCGATCGCCGTTCCTTACCACCCCTCACAGATGCCCTCAGAACCGATATCCCCGCCGTTCGTCTCTGGGCTGCGAGCGCCCTAGCACAGATGACAGTAGTAGGTTATGAAGCCATTGTTGGCGCGATGCCTGCCCTGATAGAAGCTTTAGTGAAAGATCCCATAGCTGGCGTACGCAGTAACTCTGCTTGGACAATCGGCCAACTTTGTAAAGAACTACCTTCTAATGTTGTCTATGCTACAGCCATAGATGCATTAATTCAAGCTTTTGCTGAGGACAAAGATTTAGGTGTGAGAGCAGATACTAAAGCCTCGCTCTTGGGGGTAGGAGATCCTCGCGGCTTGCAATTAATCGAAACTCTCGAACAGGACGGATGGTTTTAGAAAAAATCACTCTCTGAAATAATTTAAAAAAATAATCCATAGGAAATACTTCGTACATATTAAAAAAAACTATCTATCGCCTCTGCATTTTGGTAGATTTTTAGAGAGCAAGAATTTCTCTAATATACAATTTAGATTTAAAAAGATGCCCCAGATAGTTTTAGTCAACCCACAAATTCCTCCTAATACGGGCAATATTGCCCGGACTTGTGCCGCTACAGGCACGGAATTACATTTGGTAGGTCCGTTAGGATTTGAAATTAGCGATCGCTATCTAAAACGAGCTGGGTTAGATTATTGGCCTTACGTTAAATTCCATTATCATGAATCCATAGAAACATTTCAAAATGTACATAAACAACGTGGGGGTAGACGCTTAGGTTTTAGTGTTCGTGGTGATTTTAACTACATTAATTTTCAGTTTCAAGCGGATGATTGGCTGTACTTTGGCAGTGAAACAGAAGGTTTACCAGATTCTATTCTCTCCACTTGTGACTCCACCTTGTATATTCCCATGTATGAACCTGGTGTGAGGAGCTTGAACCTATCAGTCAGCGTGGCCGTAGGTTTATTTGAATGTCGTCGTCAGTTAGGATATTTACAATAACTCATATTCACCAATCAAAATTTGGGATTAAGTGTGATAGAAACATATTTACCAGATCAATCACGCCGAAATCTGTTAGAATAATGTTGTATAACATACTCCAGCCGAGAGGTGTATAATGGTAAATACTGACAAGCCCCTTTAAAGTAACATAAGAAATTTGTATAGATATTTTCAGGGTGATCTCAAGACCAAGGATAGAGTTTAGTTAATTCTGGGCTAATGAGTTCAAAAAGATAAAATTACCCAAAACCTTTACTCTCAATGATTTGGATAACTTTGTATTCAGAAACACAACAAAAACAAGAAAAAAATTGCAGGTATTGTATACGGTTGTGTTTTAGGGAAGAATAAACGTAAAGTCTACTATTGATAAAACGGATTTAGTCAAAAGATCTTGAAAATGTCGATAGCGGGATCATTGCTTTTGCATAAATTGTAGAAGCTCATGAACTAATAGAGACAATAGACCTAGCCAAGTTATGATATTTGTTTAGTTCTGTGCTTTGCCACAGAAATGAGTCAAGAGTGAAAATTTTGGGGTTGTGAGGAGTGACTTAGACAAGAACACAGAAAAACTTTAGGGTTTAGTAAGGTGTAGAACTTGTTTAAATCAGAGAAGCACGTTAATCTTGCGTAAGTGTCTCTGGTGAATGTGATCTTGATATGTGGTTTGATATCAGATCAATCATGAATTAATATCCAACTTAAAAATCAAGATCAGTTGAACGCTAGTGATCATTAGGAGGTCGTCTTTGAAACGAGCATTAAAAAAAAGAGAGAAGGCTGTGTTGAACAATACCCCCAGCAACGATGATGCCCCGGTAGAGCAAACAAATTATGAGATCAATCCCAAAATGACCCGCCGGGCGCGGACTCATCGGGCAGCGATGATTGGCTTGGCAATATCAATGGGAGCAACCAGCCTTTTGGTGACTCGACAAAGCGATCAAGCCCAAGCAGCCGCTCCTGTTGGCAGTCAAAAAGCAGCTTCAACAATGTCGGCTGCTTCCGAGACTGAGATGAAATTTGCCACCACTAAACTGGAATCCCATACCGTCTCATCAGCAGGGGCGTTTGCTAATTCCGGTATATTGGAACCAACAGTAGTTTCACAAGTGCCTGGGCTTGAAGCTAAATGGCAAATTGCAACCAACAACATAGCCGTTGAAGGCACTGCATCCAACGTAATTTCCCCAGCCAAAACCGCCGACAATAATTCTGTCTCCTCACAACTATCACAGGGAGTGAGCGATCGCCCAGTTCAGGCGACATTACCAACGGGTAACCAACTACCTGAGACAGCAACACAGTTGTCTAAAGTGGAAGAGGTTACTGGCAGTACCCAAAATTTGCCAGCAGGGGAGTTAGCCAACGGTAATGTTGATGCCCAACTAAAAGCACAACAAGAATTTGCTTTAAACCGCTTACAGGAAAAGTCAAGCCGGTTAAGAAATAGTTTGGCTCAGTTACGCTCTGAACAAACCCAATATTCATTAAAAACTGGGATTAAGGCAGCACAGCCAACCACTGTAGCAAATAAATCCGTACCAGAACAATCTGAGAATTTGACTGATTCTCACCAATCAGAACTTATTTCTCAGTTGAAACAGAACAAAGAAACAAGTGCGACGATACAGCAAGTACCCATACCTGCATCAGCCTCAACAAAAGTTGTCGCTCAATTGTCTCCCTCAACATATCAAGTTAAGCCTGGAGACACCTTAGCAGAAATCGCTAACAACTACGGTACTTCAGTTTCTGAGCTAGTTAGAGTTAATAGTCTGAGCGATCCTAATCAACTGCAAATTAATCAACGGTTAATTATTCCTCCGGATAAGGTATTAGAAACTTCTAGCAGAGTAGATAATTCTTCTTTAAATACTCCTAGTTTTAACCCTAGATCATTTGTCGCTAACAATACTAGTATTTCAGTTCCTTCTGCAATAGTAACCCAGCAGCAAGAACAGATTGAAACTCCTGCTGTTGATAGTGTAACTATCCCAGTGCCAGTAGCGACAGGGGAGCAAGAACGGAATAATTATCCTAGTATCGCTAACCGGATTAATGTTCCTGCGCCCATAGCGACGGATAACCAAGGGCAGACTACTATTCCTATTGTTATTCCCAAAGCCTTACCTACTCCCAGTGACTCTTATGGCTTAGGTGGTGATGCTCCATTACCAAGAACTTTTTCCCAAAAGCAGGGGTCACAAAAACCCGTGCAAAAAGTATCTAAAGCCAAAGGTAATGAACGTATCCGCAGCTTGCAGGCAGAAATTGAGAGATTACGTTATAAATACCGCGCTCAACAAGCTGGTATAGCTGTTACAGGTTATGAAAACAATAGTCAATCTGTTGCTGTTGAATCATCCAGTAATTCCGTAGCATCTCAAGCAAATGCCATCCAGATTGCTATACCTCAAGCAATATTGCCAAGTTACAGCAATCAACTGCCTAAGACTCTAGTAACAGCATCTGCTCCTACCAACGAGCCAATTAACCCAGAATTCCTGCCTGGTAAAACTGGTGCTAGATGGAATTCTCCTCGCAATTCATCTGGGATTAAGTTAACAGTGCCTCCTGCTCGTGCCAATGCGTCTGACTCTTTAGGAAAATTGCGAGGAACTTCTGTTTCTCCTGCTTTACCACCTATAGCAGCAGTGGATATACACTTGCCTCGAAGCACTGAAGATAATCCTAGTTTCCCATCTAATTCTGCTGCCACAGGCTATATTTGGCCAGCTAAGGGAGTTCTTACCTCTGGTTATGGCTGGCGCTGGGGCAAAATGCACAGAGGGATTGATATTGCTAACTCAACTGGCACACCCATTTATGCTTCATCTGCTGGTGTAGTTGAGAAGGCTGGCTGGAATAGCGGTGGTTACGGCAACGTTGTAGATATCCGCCATGATGATGGCAGCTTGACTCGCTATGGACACAACAGCCGAGTTTTGGTGCAACCTGGTCAACGAGTGACACAAGGTCAGACAATTGCGGCTATGGGCAGCACTGGTTTCAGCACTGGACCTCACAGCCATTTTGAGGTTCATCCGTCTGGGAAGAGTGCTGTTAACCCTATCGCTTTCTTACCCCCTCGTCTGTAATTCCTAATTTTCTAATTAATTGAGGGAGGTATACTCCCTCTTTTTATTTTTGAGGCAAAAATTTGTAAATTGATAGTTGTCAGATGCAAATTTGTATGCTATCTTAATATAAGTTGATAAAACAACGTGGCTCAGTAGCTCAGTTGGTTAGAGTACGGGACTCATAAGCCTGGGGTCGTCAGTTCAAATCTGACCTGAGCCATTTTCAAAATATTCCTATATCAGGGTTTCAGCCCTTAGGAACGTGGATTTATTAACTTACAATTCTTGATAACGACCGTCTAACCTAATGTTAAATTACATCCATCAAGATTTGCACTTTATTTAATCCTCATTCCTTAGTAATTAAAAGTTATAGAGGGCTGGATATTTGTTTCTACACCCTTTTGACTATTTGTCTGAATCAGGATAACCAGGATTTGAGGATTTACAGGATTTTGGTTTAAAGTCTGACGTTTTGAATATTGATTTGATGATTAATTCTATCAAGTGTGAGAGTTAATACAGAATTAACAAAAAATCAGCCATCAAAAATCCCTACATCATAGGAATTTTTAAATCGAAAAAAATTCTTAACTCAAACTAACATCCTGTAAATCCTTAAATCGGTGGACATCCTGATTCAGATTTATTAGTTGAAAATATTACTACAGCGGTTTTTGCTCTTATGAGGTACATCTTAGCCCCCTCCCCGCAAGCGGGGAGGGGGTTGGAGGTGGGGTTCTTGTACCTCATAACATCGGGAAGTGCTGTATATATGTGCGGACAGATTTCCATTCGTAACATAAGTATAAATTAAAAATCGCGTCTTGTCAAGTCTTAATTTTCAGAATCAGGATATCCACCGATTTAAGGATTTACAGGGTGATGCTGAGGACTTACGCAAAATCTCTTTGAAACCTTCTTTACTTCGTGTTCTTCGTTCCTTCGTGGTTTGTTCCTTTTTGTTGAGTTTTGCTGTTCCTTATCTATAAGTTCCATAATATTTGCCTAACCAGACTGACCATGATTAAATAAAGTTGGATAATTTGCTAGAATTACGCATTGATCTTGGGAGTTTATTTGATGACAATTATCTTAGACCTAAGTAGTATAAATTTACTATCATCACAACTGCTACAGGTAGGAGTATCCAGCACAACAGTTAGTAATCAAGTTGATTTGATTCCTGGAGTGATACAAGCGTTTATTTTAGGGATTGTCCAGGGAATTACAGAGTTTTTACCAATTAGTAGTACCGCACATTTATTAATTGTAACAAAGATATTTGGTTGGAAAGAACTGGGGGATAAAGATTTTGTTGATGCTATTCAATTTGGTAGTGTAGTTGCCATTTTGTGGTATTTTTGGGCTGTAATTTCCAGTTTAGTTAAAGGTGCAATTAAAGCTTTTAAAACTAAAGACTGGGAAAGTGAGGACTGGAAAATTGTTGTGGGAATTGGTTTTGGGACAATTCCAGCTTTAACTATTGGTTTTTTGTTGAAAGATGTTATTCCAGAAAGTTCGTTAATTATTGCAATAATGTCCGTTATTATGGCAATATTATTAGGTTTAGCCGAAAAATTGGGAACTAGAAAACGAGGTTTTAATGCTTTGGAAATTAAGGATGGTATTTTGGTAGGATTAGGACAAACTTTAGCTTTAGTTCCTGGGGTTTCTCGTTCTGGTTCAACCTTAACTACTGGCTTATTTTTAGGTTTAGAAAGAGAAGCAGCAGCAAGATTTTCATTTTTGTTAGGGTTTCCCACTTTGACAATTGCGACTTTATATAAAAGTTTGAAAATCTTCAAGCTGTTTCAAGCTGGAGAATTACCTGATAATATTCTGATCTTGTTAATTGTTGGCATCATTTCTACCTTTATTTTTTCTTATTTATCAATTGCCTTTTTACTCAAATACTTGCAAACCAAAAACACCTTTGTTTTCGTTTGGTATAGATTAGCTTTTGGTATTTCTATATTATTAGCGATCGCCGCAGGTTGGCAAGGATAATTCTGATAGAATATTCCTTGTATTTATGGACTGAGATATTAAATTTTAGGTTATCTTTAATTAACTTCTGTCTAAAATTTATGCTCTCTATTCCTTAGAGGTTGTTTGAAAAGTCTCTCATAGTGGATCAAGAACTCTCAGATCTCCCCTAACCCCCCTGACAGGTGTAGGTTTTTTACAATTGGGTGAGGACAGGACTTGGAAGACAAGGCAGACAAGGTGACAAGGGAGGAAAACCGGACAAGAAATGGATGATTGGTCATAAAACAAACCATAAATTGGGTATTTTATGGATAAAATCTTCCTTGTCTACTATCCCTCCTTGTCTTCCTGGTCTTGCCTTTACAGAGAATATTAAAAACCTACACCTGTCAGCCCTAACCCCCCCCTTATCAAGGGGGGAATAAATAGATCAAAGTCCCCCTTTTTAAGGGGGATTTAGGGGATCTACAGGTATTGGATACAACCCAAGCTATCAAACATCCTCTTAGCAACTGACAACTGACAACTGACTAATGACAACTGACTAATGACTACCATTCAACCTGCTAAAATTACTAAAGTGCTTCCTGACTCAATTGCGGCTGAAATTGGCTTTGCAGCCGGTGATGCGATTGTGGCTATTAACGGCACAAAACCCCGTGATTTAATTGATTATCAGTTTTTATGTGCTGATGAAATTCTGGAATTAGAAGTTTTAGATACCACTGGAAAAACCCATCATGTAGAAATTGAAAAAGATGATGATGAGGATTTAGGACTGGAATTTGATACAGCTTTATTTGATGGTTTAATTCAGTGTAATAACCGTTGTCCCTTTTGCTTTATTGATCAACAACCACCGGGAAAACGGACTAGTTTATATTTAAAAGATGATGATTATCGCCTAAGTTTTTTATATGGTTCTTATTTAACTCTCACGAATTTAACAGCCAAAGAATGGCAAAGAATTGAACAAATGCGGTTATCACCTTTGTATGTTTCTGTCCATTCTACAGAAGCAGATGTGAGAATTAGACTATTAAAGAATAATCGAGGTGGGGAAATATTATCACAGATTAAATGGTTTCAAGAACGCAGATTACAAATTCATGCTCAAGTTGTTGTTTGTCCTGGTATAAATGATGGGGAACATCTGGAAAGGACATTACAGGATTTAACATCTTTTCATGCTGGAGAATTACCAACAGTAGCATCAGTAGCAGTTGTTCCTGTGGGTTTGACGCGGTTTCGTCCTCAAGAAGATGAGTTGATTCCTGTGACAAAAGAAAAGGCACAAGAGGTAATTTCTCAAGTTAAATTACTTTGTCAGCAATTTAGGAAAAAATTTGGTTCTAGTGGAGTATGGTTAGCTGACGAATGGTTTTTAATTGCTGGGGAAGAATTACCCACAGAAGCTGAATATGAAGAATATCCACAAATTGATAATGGTGTGGGTTCAATTCGGTTATTTATCAAACAGTTTACCGAAATTGCCAGAGAAATATTACCACCAAAAATTACCAATCAACGTAGATTAACCTGGGTTGTTGGTAATGCAGTGGAAACAGCATTTCAACCCCTGGTACAACAGTTAAATAATGTCCAAGGTTTAGAAGTGAATATGCGGGCTTTATGTAGTGATTATTGGGGACAAAGTATCAGTGTTACTGGGTTATTAACCGGACATGATTTACTTTTGAACTTAAAAGGTCAAGATTTAGGAGAGGGAATTTTATTACCTAGTGTCATGCTTAAGCATGGAGAATTGGTATTTCTCGATGATATGACAGTAGAGGAAATATCTCAAGAATTAAATGTCAGTATTTTCCCTGTAGCGGGAGTTGAAGAATTAATCAATACTTGTCTTGAATAGGATTGATAATTTACAAAATTCTTGCCTATTCTCTAACTAATGACTAATATAGCGTTTCTTTTGTTGAGTGAGATACAAGAACCCCACCCCCAACCCCCTCCCCGCAAGCACTGCTACGGTGTACACACATCTCTAGACAGGATGCTAAACGTTATCCGATCCCCCTAAATCCCCCTTAAAAAGGGGGACTTTGAAGAATTTAGCCCCCCTTTTTAAGCTATCCATTACCGGGATCTTTCTTAACATTCGATAAGAGCGATCGCTCTCAAACCCCAAACCTTAATCCTCCGTTGATGATTCTCAATAAAATCAGGGTTTTATCAAGAAGAATAAGGTACATTTTGTCAAGAGTAGGGAAATTTTCAAGCGTTGAAACCGTTGCCACATAAATGTTTCAAGATTGTTAAGAAAGATGTGGGTAATGGATAGCTTAAAAAGGGGGACTTTGAAGAATTTAGCCCCCCTTTTTAAGGGGGGTTGGGGGGATCTAAACGTTGTGGGGCAACTCTAGAAGACTTGTGTGTACACCGTAGGCAAGCACTGAGGGGGCTATGATTTACCTCATTCAAGTGCATACCGCTATAACTAATGACTAATGACTAAAAAAATATTCGGATTCGTTATTTTAAATATTAATCTGTTGTTGTTTAATGTTTTGGGTGTATTGCCAGCTAAAGCTATTAAGGATAGACCTGTATTTAGTGTGGTTAATAGTCAAAATAATCCTGAACAATGGCAAGGAATTAGCAACCGATTACAAAAGCTAAATGTGAACTATTGTGTGATTCCTTTGAGTCAGGTTAAACATAAGGATGATTGGGGTAAACCACAGGTATTATTTTTGCCCAATGTCGAGGTATTGACAACGGAACAGGCGATCGCTTTAGATCAATGGGTAAGTCAAGGTGGATATTTAATCGCTAGTGGACCAGTTGGTAATTTATCCACTCCTGGAGTTCGTCAATTATTACGAAAACTCTTAGGAGGTTATTGGGGATTTAGTTTAAATACTACTGAAAATCTACAACCTACAAATACCACTGTTCCTGATTGGATAAATCAAAAAGAATTGTTTGGTGCAATTAAAGGGGGGGTAATTATTCCCAATAATTCTCCTACTCAAAGTACAGTCGTTTGGAACGCTAAAGATCGTCTAACAGCAATATTAACAACTGAAAAATCTACCTTATTAGGTTGGAATTGGGGAATAAATACAGCAGCATCTGCGGGATTAGATATTGCTTGGTTAAAAGTATCTTTAAGTCGTTATTTAAAATTACCAGTTAATAGCAAACAGAAAATTGCCAATCCTGCGCCAAATTGTCAGCCCAATCTAATTACTGAACCCCCAAAACTGCAAACTTCTGAAAAACCAACTGTTACTGCTAAGTTACAACCAGTTAAAAAGACTGTTAAAAAACCAACTGTTACTTCCCAATTACCAGCAGAATCTAAAAATACAGGATTATCAATTGTTTCTAAACTCACCACCGAAAATTTAATTGATCCAATTAATCAACTAGAACAAAATGTCCGTTTAGATGTTATACCCAATTCTAACGAACCGATTGATCAAAAAGAAGCAATTTCCTTGCAAAAAGAATTAGAAAATCTCATTGGTAGAATAGAAAGTACCCATCTAGCAGTATCAGCTTATAATAGTTATAAAAATATCAATAATAGTGCCACGACTTCCCCCTTGGAAAAAACAGAAACAATAAAAACAGCATCTTCCAACCAACAAACAGCAAACTTAGCAGAAACCTTCACAAAAGCTAGAGAAACAACCAAAAATCTCCCCTTATTAATCCAACAAAAAAAGTATGCTCTAGCGCGGCAGACATGGTTACAAGCTAAAGCAAATTTATGGCAGCAATTTCCAGTTAATCAACGATTAGCACAACCAGAAATTCGGGCAATTTGGTTAGACAGAGGCACGATTATTAAAGCAGGTAATGAAGCCGAATTAGCCAAAATATTTGATAAACTAGCACGAGCCGGAATTAATACCATTTTTCTGGAAACCATCAATGCTAGTTATCCTATTTATCCCAGTCAGGTAGCACCCCAACAAAACCCCTTGATTCGTGGTTGGGACCCCCTAGAAAGTGCTGTAAAACTAGCTCACTCACGGGGGATGGAGTTACACGCTTGGGTGTGGGTATTTGCCGCTGGTAATAGCCGTCATAATGAAATTATTAATGTTAATCCTGATTATTTAGGACCCGTACTAGCAGCAAATCCTGATTGGGCTAATTATGACAATAAAGGTAATATTATTCCCGTTGGTCAAACTAAACCTTTTTTAGATCCAGCTAATCCCCAAGTCCGAGAGTATTTAATCAAACTGTATACAGAAATTGTTACCAAGTATCAAGTAGATGGTATCCATTTAGATTATATTCGTTATCCTTTCCAAGACCCCTTTGTTGGTCGCAGCTATGGCTATGGTAAAGCAGCAAGGGCGCAATTTCAACAACAAACGGGGATTGACCCCTTAAATATCTCTCCCAATCAACGGGATTTGTGGCAACAGTGGACAGCATTCCGGACTCAACAGGTTGATAGTTTTGTAGCTGAACTATCGCAGACATTACGAAAAAAACGTAACACTCTCATTCTCTCAGTAGCCGTTTTTCCCTTACCAGAATATGAACGCATAGAAAAAATTCAACAACATTGGGAAGTATGGGCCAGAAGAGGAGATATAGATTTAATTATGCCCATGACCTATGCTTTGGATACACCTCGGTTTCAAGGATTAGCCCAACCCTGGATTAATTCTACAAAATTGGGTGCTACTTTGTTAATTCCGGGAATCCGTCTATTATCATTACCAACTATGGGTGCATTTGATCAACTGCAACTGCTGCGAGACTTGCCAGTTAATGGTTATGCGTTGTTTGCAGCGGAAAATTTTAATCCTGAACTAGAACAAATGTTTAATAGTACCCAAGGGATTAAAAATGAACCTATGCCCCAGCGTCAACCTTTTCGCACTGCGGCCTTTCGTTATGCAGCTTTGCAGAGAGAATGGCAAGTGGTAGAAAATAATGGTCAATTGCCTATATCTGC
Source organism: Dolichospermum sp. DET69 (assembly GCA_017355425.1). Classification (NCBI taxonomy): domain Bacteria; kingdom Bacillati; phylum Cyanobacteriota; class Cyanophyceae; order Nostocales; family Aphanizomenonaceae; genus Dolichospermum; species Dolichospermum sp. DET69. The sequence continues at coordinate 3,277,062 of CP070233.1, read as the reverse complement.
AATGACCTCTGCTGAGTTTAAAAAGCTGGATCAGGATTTACAGGATGCGTTAAATCAACTAGCATCCGTACCTTCTGCCATTAATTTAATTACAGTCAGGGAAGCTCTCAATAACGTCCAGTCTCAATTTTCACAGATGCAAGCAAAAAATCAACCCTATGCCTATCAGGTTAAAGTTTGGGAAAACCGACTTTTAGCTATTGAACGACTAATCCGTTTTGGTGAAAGAAGATTAAATGTGCGGCAAAGAAATGGTATAAATGTTAAATGATGTTTTGATACCTGGTAAGGTTAATACATATTTATTAGATTAGAGTATAAACCTAGTACAGTCCGACGTAAGTTAATGAACCATTCCAAATCTGTGAAAAGCTGAATCCTGTATTCATTCTAAATTCTAAATTCTAAATTCCCTCCTGCGGTATTACTTATCAAAATCAAGATATGGTAGTTCAGAGGGAACAGGGAATAGGCACACCGGAACAGGAAAAACTCATGTTTAAAAACATGAGATTGAAATAATGACACTGTTTTTTTCGGGCTACGCATCTTGTAAAAACATCTTTTTTTTGACTGAAGCTCTAAACTGGTGCAAATGAGTGTTTCTTATCTGTTCCCAGTTAAGAGTTCCCTTCTTTTGTAAATAATCAAAATAAAAATGAGGTTAATTATGTCGAAAATTCTAGTTATTGAAGATGAGGAATCAGTACGAGATAATTTATTAGATCTACTAGAAACTGAGAATTTTGAACCCGTAGCATCTGCTAATGGTAGAATAGGTGTAGAGATGGCTATATCAGAATATCCAGATTTAATTCTCTGTGACATAATGATGCCAGAACTAGACGGTTATGGCGTATTAAAAGCATTACGTCAAGAGCCATCAACATCAACTATCCCTTTCATTTTTTTGACTGCTAATGCTGCTAAATCTGATTTCCGTCAAGGGATGAATATGGGAGCAGATGATTACCTGACTAAGCCATTTACCAGGGCTGAATTATTGAGTGCTGTTTTGAACAAGTTGGAAAAATATGCAAATTTAAAGAAGAATTTGTCGACTATTTCTCATAAATTAACATCGAGAATGCAGCTAGTTTTAAATCAGTTGAAACTGGCAATAAAAGAGAAAAATTATGAGGGTTTTGAGATTCATTACCAACCAATCATTGATATGAATACTGGCAGAATTACTTCCGCAGAAAGTCTGTTGCGTTGGCAGAATGCAGAGTTAGGAAGAATATCACCACAGGAATTTATTCCTTTGGCAGAGTCTCATGGATTAATTATTGATATTGGTAATTGGGTTTTCAAGACAGTTGGCCAGCAAATGCAAATTTGGCAAGATATTGGCATTCATAACTTAACGATAGCGGTTAATCTCTCACCAGTTGAATTTAATCAAGTAAATTTAATTCCCAAAGTTATTAATTTGATATCTAGCCATAATATTCAAGCAAATTGTTTAGAGCTTGAATTAACAGAAAGAATGATTATGGAAGATATGAATTTGGCTATAACTACCATGGAAAAATTACGCTCTTTTGGAGTAAAAATTGCCATTGATGATTTTGGAGTTAGCAATAATTCCTTAATGTATCTTAAACAATTACCAATGGATACACTCAAAATTGATCGTGATTTTATCAAAGATATTAATAATGATTACCGCAAAGCAGCAATTACAAAAAGTTTGATTCAATTAGGACATGATCTTCATCTGAAAATTATTGCTGAAGGGGTGGAAACTGAAGCAGAATTAGCACTTTTACGGGAAAATAGCTGTGATGCAATTCAAGGTTTTATATATAGTCCAGCCTTACCTGCGTTAGAATTTTACAAGCTATTATTAACTAATAAATCTTTTTCTGTTTAGGGTAGTAATAGGTAATAAGTAATAAGTAATTGGTAAAATTGTATGAATCAAAACGAAGTGGAAATACTATCAAATCTGAGTATAAATTCGTCTCATGCAGGAAATCGCTATTGGGGCTATGTGGAAGTTATCGAAGAAGGACAAAATTATCGGATCAGTCGGGTAGAAATCAAGCCTAAACATGGCATTAAAGCCCAAATCCATTACCATCGTCATGAACATTGGGTAGTGGTTTCTGGCGTGGCTAGGGTAACTTGTGGAGATCAAGAAATATTACTCAATCACAATCAATCAACTTATGTGCCAGCAGCCACACTGCACAAGGTAGAAAATCCCGGTTTGATTCCTTTGATAATCTTGGAAATCCAAAATGGCGAGTATTTGGGTGAGGATGATATAGAACGTCCCGTGGAGGAAAAGATTATTTAAGAATGAATGATCACTCCGCCAACTGGTTTGCTAAAATATTCACCAAAGTACCGCTAAGAACCTTATGGTGGAGAAGAGTTTGCGGTGATTTTACCTAATACTGATATTATAGGAGCAATGGCGATCGCCCAACGGATTCATGATGCAATTAAAGATTTAGCCATTCCTCACCAAGCCTCAAAAGTAAGTGATACAGTAACCATTAGTCTTGGTATAACTAGCCAAATACCTGCTGCTGAATTATCAGAAGCTACTCTAATTGAACAAGCTGATCAAGCACTCTACCGCGCTAAACAACAAGGACGCAATCAATTCGTGATATTCTTTGTATAATTTGCTTACTTCTTATTTTTATAATGACTGAAAACATTCTCTTCCCTCTTCCCTCGTCGCTCTTGCTATTCCCTGATAGATGAACATAGTTTGCTTTCTAGTTCAGTTTCCCGTTCTTGGGTAGCAAGAATCGCTTGAGTCATCACACGTTGAATATCAACGCCGACCTTATGTAATTGCAACCACTGTTGAGCTTCATTGCCTTCCCGCAGGATTTTTTGCAAGGGGGATAGGAAACAACTAAAGCCCTGTTGTTTAGTAATACTCCAAACATCTTGATAGATTTCTGCTATCCAATCTCTAGCAAGAATACTGCTACCATCTTGCCATCTCTGTAATTTAGCATCAAGACTGTCAGTTGCAGCAACCATTTCATTTTTCATGGTTAAGGTAATCAATTCTTCGGGAGAAAACGGACTTTGAGTTAAAGGATCAATAGTCGGGTTGTCAATAATTTGGATTAACCGTGCTTCTAATAAAGCAGTCATCGCTAATAAAGCAATAGGATCGGTCACTAAATCACAAATTCGCAATTCTAACCGATTTAGGTCATAAGGACGGCGATCGCCATTTGGGCGCACTGATACCCATAAATGCCGGACATTTTGCATTGCTCCAGCGGCTAATTGTTCATTTACCCATTGAATATGATGGGCATGACTAGCAAACAAGGGGACATGATCAGGGGTTTGGGGGAATAGTCCCCAGCGTGTGGAATGATAACCAGTAGTTTGACCATCTAAGAAAGGAGATGAGGCACTCATGGCCAGGAATAAAGGTGCTTCCATTCTGATAACCCGACAGGCACGCATTAATATTTCTGGGTCACTGATACCGATATTGATATGCACGCTGGCAGTAACTACTTTTGTCCCATAAGTTTGTTCAATGTAGTCATGATAGGGATTGGTAGGGTCAGAACGCAAAAAGTGATTGCTTCCCTGCAAAGATAATGTACTACCCGGTATCAAAGTATAATTATCCAAGCTTTGGAGGTAATTCCGCAACTCTTTTCGTGGGCGTAGCAAAGCGCATAATAGATTTTCATAATTCATGGATGGTTGAGTTATGTACTCCACATTACGACTATCTGGCTCACGCATAAACCCATCTAGATTCGCAATAATTTTGTCTGATAGTCCCACAATTTCACCTTGAGGCGTACCAGTGTACATCTCAATCTCAAAGCCTTTTAATAAGACCATGTTATTCTCCAAAACTTCTCTTAATGTTAATAAATTGTATCTAATTAGACGATTTTTTGCACTTTTTGGTTACATAGGGTTTGCTGATAGCGTAAGCCATGGGATAGGAGTCACCGAGTCACCGAGTCACCGAGTCACCGAGTCACCGAGTCACCGAGTCACCGAGTCACCGAGTCACCGAGTCACCGAGTCACCGAGTCAGAAGAAAGAAGAAAGAAGAACGGCTAGTCAACGAGACCTCACATTTACCCAGTTATAGAAGAGTGAAAATGTAAAGGTTTTCAACATCTTGGCTTAATAATCTGGCACTTGTTTGCTGATAGAACTCTGTAAAACTTGATCTATCAACGCTTTTGCTTTCTTTTAGCTTAATCAGCAGAAGCCCCACGTCTCACGCTTAGGAGCGTGGGATGAATGCGCGTGAGTTGAGTTGCGTAGCCTGACTTATATTTGAGCGTAGCGAAAACAAAGAAGGCTACAGCGACGAAATGAACAAATTTTATTCTTCGGGTTGATTTTGATTTTCAATGTATTTGCGTAATGTTGATATAGTAACGCCTCCACAACTAGCTACAAAATACGACCCGTTCCAAAAAACATCTTTCCAGTAAATCTTTGCTAGATGTTCTGAAAATTCCTGACGTAACTTTCTAGAAGAAACTGACTTCAAATTATTAACTAATTTACTCAATTCTATATCAGGATGATATTGGAATAAGCAATGGATATGATCCTCTTCACCGTTAAACTCTACAAGTTTGCAATCCCATTTAATTAAAAGTTCTTCTAAAATAACGTGAAGTCGTACCAACATCTCACCTGTAAAGGCTTTCCGTCTATATTTGGTTGTTAAAACTAAATGCACTTTTAAATCACTTACCGATCTACCTTTGGACGTAAAATCATTTTTCATGAGCATCTTGACGTATTTTTCTAATCAGCGTATACTAAAAAAGTAACACCAATTATTGAAAAAGGCAATATACAAGTGAGGATTTCGTACCAACCCACATTCCGCACTTCATTTTGTAGTACATTATCCATTAAAAAAGCCAAAAACTTAGTGAAAGCATTTATAAGTAAAGACATGAAAGCCTGTGAAATCAAAGGATATAGCTATGGAGAAGAACAAGTATCTTATGGAGGAATAGAGCAAAGATGGTTATTAATTGAAAGCACAGACAGAAAAAAAGCAGATTTAAAGAAATTAACTCAAAAAATCTCAGAGGAGTTTCTAAAAACTAATAAACAGCTAGTCAAGTTAGAAAAAGAAGATTTTTGTTCAAAATCTTTAGCAGAATTAAAAATTAAAGACATGACAGCAAAATTAAAATATCATCAAACATCGGACATAGAAATTAGCGAGAAATTAAAGAAAGGAACAACAGTAGTGTATCAAGTCAAATGTAAATTAATAGAAAATCAGGAGTTAATCACAAAACATCAAAATTCTTGTGGTCGATTTATTTTATTCTTCGAATATTTTAGACACAACAAAATTAGCACCTACAGAAATATTGAGAATATATAAAGAACAGCAATCAACAGAGCGAGGATTTAGATTTATCAAAGACCCGTTATTTTTTGCCGATAGTCTTTTTGTGAAAAATCCAGAAAGAGTAGAGACAATGATGATGTTAATGGCATTATGTCTTTTGGTTTATAATCTGGGACAAAGACAATTACGAATTGCATTAAAAACACAAAAAGCTACTGTTAAAAATCAACTAAATAAACCCACGGAATCTCCCACATTAAGGTGGATATTTCAATGTTTTCAGGGGATTCATATTCTGATTGCACAAGGAGTTCAGAGAATTCTTAACTTAACGAAGGAACATTGTCGCCTCTTGCAATTCCTACCGAATGCTTGTCAAAAATATTATTTATTATGTTAGTTCTAAAATCTATAATTCCCTATTGCATGGTTTTGTGTTTCTCTAACTGATTTAAAAATTCAAATTCAACTATTTCACTGGCTTTTTAGACACAATAAAAGAGCTAGAATTTTTGTGTGCATAATTTATTTTTTGATAGTAACGTAATTTTTACGAACTATTGTTTTGAATTACCCGTGAATGTAGTTTTTGCATACTACTCATTGAAGTGCGGAATGTGGGATCAAGAACCGTGGGACACACGGTCTTAAAGCTCAGTCAATGTCTTCATAGAAGAGTCGCGCTCGTTGCCCACACTCACCTGAAAGGGAGTGTGTGGAGTATGTCACTAAGCCCTACTTATAGCGGTATGCACTTGAATGAGATACAGTGATTAAATTTCAAAACCCGTAGGGGTTTCCCCGCCCTCAATTGTATTGAATCCCAACAATAACCGCTATAGTGTTTATATTAATATTCATAAAAATCAGCCCATAACAGATTTTTACTCCTGACTCCTGCCATGATGCCATTTAGTAAAATCAGCAATATTAGAAATAACTAAAAAGTCAATAGTTTTAAATTGTTTATCAATAGCTGGTAAACTGCATACTTTAGCACCAATATTTAGATATGCCTGAAGAATATTAGGAATTGATATATTATATTTATCTGGATGATTTTGTAAGGTTTCTATTAGGTATTTTGCATGAGGACATACTAAAATATCAGGATGTATAAAATTATTGTGCTTTAAATAATTAAAAGTACAAGCCGCTTCCCAATGGGATTGTGTAAGTAAAGATGCACAACCAAAAAAATATTGTTTTTTAGTCCAAATTAAATAATTAGCTAATCCTTTCCACAGTAACAATAAAGTATGACTATTGCGGTACTTTTTAGCTATACAAGCTCGTCCTACCTCAACAGAAGATTGAAGCACAGCATCAGGAATACCGTGAAGATTAAATATATCAGCCGCATCAAATCCTAGATATTGAGCAGCCATTGTATAAGTTTGCATTCTATAAGTACCAATTGTTTCACCTGTATTTTTAGAAATAAGTAACAAATGATGACAAACTTCATCAAATTTATCTTTATCCATCTGGCCAATATTAGAACTAGATAATCCTAAACCCAGTTCGAGGTTAAACACTTCAAACCGCAACTGAAAAATAGATTCTAGTTCTTTGGCATTTGCAGCTAGACGCAGGATATATTTATCAGTTTGCAAAGTGGGAAAATCAGAAAGATGGAGTTGATAATTATTGTAGCGATCAGAAAGTTCCATCTATTTTCCTACATAGATTTGTAAAATATTTTACCAACATAGAAGATATATCCCCGACTGCTTTAAGAAGTCGGGGATCTGGTTATTATCTTTTTTTCATTATGAGCTTAACTGCTCAAAAAATCTGGTGATAAGATACAAATTCACCTAGTACCGCTTTCTCGGAATTTAGAATTTAGAATTTAGAATTGAGAATGAATACAGCATAAGCTTTTCACAGATTCGGAATGGTTCATTAACTTACGCCGTACCGGACTAAGTAGGTAAACAGAAAAAATTAAAGGTATATGACGAAATGTAAATTCAATGAATGCCTTGCAAATAGGTCGTTTCACGGTTTTCACAAAACTAAACATATATCGTTTTTATTATGTTTACCTACTTAGTCCATACTTTTAATTGTCAGTAATAGTAGATATTAAAAAACCCCAGATGTATTGAAATCAGGGGCAAAAATGAATTTACAAATACGAGCGCACTGGGGAAAAGTTTAGAAAAAACACATAAAAATCAACTGCGGTGATTATTGTTGTAGCGAACTCTTGTCCCAGCCCAAAGTAATTTCTCCCGCAATGTTTGATAATATGAATTATTTGCGCGTAAAACAATAAACTTAGCTCGACAATCAGCCATTCGCACATCAACACGGTGTCCTGGCCAAATGGAAGTAGATAACACACCATCCATCCACAGTTTGGTACTTAAATCATAATCCCCCAAAGGCCAAATACTGACCACAGAACCAGGGGGTAAAACCAGAGGACGACTAGAAAGACTCATGGGACAAATGGGAGTGATGGTAATTGTTTCCATCCCATCGTGGATAATTGGTCCATTGGCAGAAACTGTATAACCAGTAGAACCTGTGGGAGTAGAGATAATTAATCCATCTCCTACATATTGATCAACTATCTCACCATCAATTTCCATTTCCAGAATTGAGGTAATCATTCTGTCAGCAGAAGCGGGTTTGACACAAAACTCATTTAAAGCCAAGTAACTTTCCGTCACAGGTTCTAAATTTGAGCCAGTCCCATCATATACCGCTGCTTGTAACATCATGCGGCGTTGGATAGCATAACGATCTTCTAACAGCCTGTCCCAAACAATTTCTGGATCTTGAAACTCGTCTACTGATTCAGTTAAAAACCCCAAATGGCCTCCCACATTCACTCCAAGAATGGGGATGCCTGCTGGGGCTAAATGTCTAGCACTGGTTAAGACAGTACCATCACCACCGAGTACCAAAGCTAGATCAATTGGTTGATTAGCAGAGGCCAAAAAAACCGGATAGGGGTTATCTTTTGGCCCACTAGGTCCCATCAATACTTGGCAATGACGATTTTCTAGTTGTTTAGCACAGAGTTCAGCCCAGCGTTTACTCTGGGGATCTCGCGCTTTGTAAGCGATGATTACCTGCTTAAGTTGCACGCACTATTACCATTTCAGAAGATTAAACTGCTCCATATCGACAGTATCGCGGTTGCGATAAATAGTCAGAACGATTGCTAAACCTACTGCTGCTTCTGCCGCTGCCACGGTAATCACGAAAACTGTGAAAACCTGACCTTTAATTAAGGTTGAATCAAGGAAGTTGGAAAATGCCATTAAATTTAGATTAACGGCATTTAGCAATAACTCAATTGACATCAGTACCCGCACTGCGTTGCGACTGGTAATTAAACCATAAATACCAATGCAAAACAAAGCTGCGGCTAATAATAAAAAGTATTGGAGTTGCATGATTGTCGGTTGTCAGTTGTTAGTTGTCAGTGCTGCTACCAGTGGATATGAGTTCTTTGGGGCGTTCTGGTAGGGTTAAAATTGTTTGTTGTAGTTCAGAGGTTGGTACTGTGTCGGGGATATATTCACGACGTGCCAAAATAATTGCTCCTACCATCGCTATTAGCAAGAGGACGGAAGCTAATTCAAAGGGTAGCAAGAAGTCGCTAAAGAAATGCTCCCCAATGACAACGATGGAATTTTGATTAACTACAGGATTAGTTGTATAAGCCCAAGGCGTAGCTATCACCATTGTACTTAAGAGAGCAAATAGTCCAAAACTGACTAAAGCTGTAAATACTTTACGGATTCCAGCATTAGGCAATGGTGAAAAATCCTGTCTTTTGTTTACCAACATAATGGCAAACAGAATTAAAACGTTAATTGCACCAACATAAATTAGTATTTGTGCCGATGCGACAAAATCACCATTTAGCAATAGGTATAATCCCGCCATGCTGATGAATACTCCTCCCAGCAAAAAGGCGGAATAGACAATGTTAGAGAATAGCACTACACCTAGTGCTGCCCCAATCATCATCACAGCAAGAATGCCAAATGATACAGACTGTACTCCTTCAGCTAAATTCACTTCTTTCGATCCTTTTAATGTTTGATAAATGCTGACTAGTAATTGGTAATTACCGTCAACCGTCAACCGTCAACCGTCAACTGTCACCTATTTTTCTACCAAGTCTTCTGGACGAGAACCAGCACGAGGGGCATCGGCGGGAACTCCGTGAGGGTCCATTACGCCTTTAGGTAGGTAAACAAGTTCACGGAGTGGTGTTACCATTGGATCATTTGTAACTTTATAGGGTAAACGTCCTAGAGCGACGCTATCGTAATTAAGTTCATGGCGATCGTAAGTGGCTAGTTCATATTCTTCTGTCATGGATAAACAGTTAGTGGGACAATATTCCACGCAGTTACCACAGAAGATACAAACGCCAAAATCAATACTGTAGTGTTTGAGCTTTTTCTTTTTAGTTCCTTTGTCCATTTCCCAGTCAACTACAGGGAGGTTGATGGGACATACACGCACACAGACTTCACAAGCAATACACTTGTCAAATTCGTAGTGAATGCGACCGCGAAATCTTTCACCAGGAATTAATTTTTCGTAGGGATATTGGACGGTAACGGGTCGCCGTTTCATGTGGTCAAAGGTAACGGATAATCCTTGACCAATATAACGACCTGCTTGGATGGCTTCTTTGGCGTAATCACCAACTTGTTTGAGGAACTTTAGCATTATCTGTTTTTCTCTTGACTTTTTTGTTCAGTTGTCAGTTGCCAATTATTAATGATATTGACCACTGACCGGGAATTTTAGATTTTAGATTTTAGATTTTAGATTTTAGCTTAAAAAAATTTGGTACAAGCCCCGTCATTCTCACAACGGAAAAATTGTCAATCCAAAATCTAAAATTTTCGAGCTTCTACACTTGTTTGGTGGAGTCAATCCAAAATCCAAAATCGTCAATCCAAAATCGAGTGACAACTGCTGTTTACCCACCGAAAAGTGAGGGAAAGGCTAGTTTGCAGGCTGCGGTTAAGAGGAGATTTACCAAGCCTATTGGTAAAAGGAATTTCCATCCTAAGTCTAGCAATTGGTCAATTCGGACTCGTGGTACTGTCCAACGAATGAGAATGGCCAGAAATACGAGTAGGTAGGCTTTAATTACGGTCATCGTGATGCCTATAACCGCTGTGACTACCTGAATTGCCGGGTCACTTTCACTAACTCCTAAGTAGTCAGTAATCAGGTGCAGGGGGATGGGAGAATGCCAACCACCAAGGTACAAAATTGCTACTAGTAAAGCAGAAAGTACCAGGTTAATGTAGGAACTGAGGTAAAAAAGCGCGAATTTCATGCCTGAGTATTCGGTCTGATACCCGGCTACTAGTTCTTCTTCTGCTTCTGGTAAGTCAAAGGGTAAGCGTTCGCATTCTGCCAATGCGGCTATCCAAAAAATCATGAAACCTAATGGTTGTCGCCAAATGTTCCAGCCTAAAATACCGAAGTTAGATTGCTGATTCACAATGTCAACGGTGCTGAGACTGTTGGACATCATGGCGATCGCTAGTACACTCAATGCCAAGGGTATTTCATAACTGATGGACTGCGCTGCCGCCCGTAAACCTCCCAACAGGGCGTATTTATTATTAGAGGCATAGCCTGCCATTAATAACCCAATGGGCTGAATACTGGATAATGCAATCCACAAAAACACGCCCATGCCCACATTAGAAATGATAATATTCTGTCCAAATGGCACAATTAAATACGACAGAAATACTGGCAAGACGACAATAATTGGACCGATGGTAAATAGCCAAGGATCTGCTTTAGCGGGGATGATATCTTCTTTAAATACTAGCTTCAGACCATCTGCCACAGGCACTAGCAATCCAAAAGGTCCTTGATATTCAGGCCCAATTCGTTGCTGTACAGCCGCAGAGATTTTCCGTTCTAGCCATGTGGCAACTAGTACGCCGACTGTAGCCCCAATTAGCATCAGAACCATTGGTAATGGCATCCATAGGGCTTTGGCTGCTCCTGGGGGTACGCCTAAGTCCCTGACAGATTGAATAAAAGTTCCTTGGAGGTCAATTCCTGGATTCATGTTTGCTGCTCTTTAAGTCAACGTTCTGATGAACTATGAAGGATGAAATTAGTTAGAGACTTCCAAATAAAAAAATATCCCAAGATTTCTTGTGGTGCAGGCCAAACAGCCTGCTAATAATATCAGGACGGGCAGGATGCCCATCCCACAAGATTGGATCATTTTTTTTGTGGAGTTCTCTTATTCCCATCTTCATTTTTTTACTAATAATCTCTGCTGAGATGATGCTCGATTGAAGTTCAATACATTTGCCAATTCATGAGTCTAGTATATCCTTGGATGGTTTTCACCATGAGACTCCACAAGACAACTTCTACTTATGGTTGGGATTAGGAATTAATGATTGGTAAGTCGGAAAATGGGCAAAAGTTTACCCATTAAGTCGTTAGACAAGACAAACCAGCCGTTTCCAGGTTGGCGACGGTTGTTTATTATACTCAAAACGGTTGGGACATGGAATGAAAGTAAAATCACGAAAAACCTAGATTTGTAGGGGTTTAGCATTGCTAAACCCCTGCCCGCAGAATTAAATAACTAAGCCGTTTTGAGTATATATACAAATTGTCTGATTTTTTAGAACTTCTAGCAGGTTGCGATTTTGGGAGACAAGCCTCAAGGGAAGATATGATATTTATCAATCTGTCCACTAGTGGACTTGAATTGCAAATCCAAAATCTAGAGTTGAGTTGTTTATTCGTTAACGTTGGTCAATGGGAGTGTACGCGATTTCGTGACGACCATTGTAAATTTGGGTAGGACGGAAGATCCGGTTTTCTACCAGTTGTTCTTTCCAGTGTGCTAACCAACCAGCTACACGAGCGATCGCAAATACTGGTGTAAACAAGTCTGTAGGAATTCCCATTTTCCTATACACTAAACCGGAATAAAAGTCAACATTAGGATAAATTCCTTTACCACCCAGTTTTTCCGAAACTACCCGTTCCATTTCCACGGCAATTTCATAATATTCATCATAGCCAAACTTCTCAAACAACTGCTCTGCCAAGCCTTGTAAGATTGTCGCGCGGGGGTCTTTGACTTTGTAAACACGATGCCCAAAGCCCATAATTTTGGCTTTGTTTTTGAGAAGATTATCTACATAAGGGACAACATTCTCTACAGAACCGATTTCTTCCAACATCTGAATTACTTCCTCATTCGCTCCACCATGCAATGGACCGCCTAAAGTACCTACAGCACTAGCAACCACCGCATAAGGATCAGTTAAGGTGGAAGCTGTTACCCTAGCACTAAATGTAGAAGCATTCATTGTATGCTCAACATGAAGAATTAAACAGATATCAAAGATTTTTGCTGCTAAAGGATCAGGTTCTTTCTCATTAAGCATATACAGGAAGTTAGCTGCATAGCCTAAGTCATCTCTGGGTTTAACTGGGTCATTACCTTCTCTCATTAACTGGAACGCTGCTACCATTGTCGGAATAGTAGCTATCAAGCGGACAGCAGAGTTACGAATATAGACCGGATTATGTAAGTCCCGACGAGAATAGAATAAACCTAAAGCAGCAGCGGAGGCTTGAAGAGCATCCATGGGATGACCACTTTCAGGGAAACATTTCATCATGTCCCGAATGCGGTATTTGATGCGTCTGTGGAAAAGAACTTCATGCTCAAATTCTTTTAGTTCTTCCTGAGTTGGTAACTCACCCCACATTAAGAGATATGCAGTTTCTAGGAATGTACTTTTTTCAGCTAATTCCTCAATCCTGATACCACGATATTCTAGAATTCCTTTCTGCCCGTCTACATAACTAATACTCGACTGGGCTGCGGGAATACCTTCTAAACCAGGCTTGTATTCGCATACCGTCATGGCGACACCATTTACTTTGTAAAATATTTGCTCGCGCTAACTCACCAGAGACTATTTTCACCACAACAGTTGCAGATGTAACAACTATTGCAGCAGGTACTTGGGCGGTGTCAACCAAAACATTTGGCTCCGACCCCAAGCTGAACCATCATCTGGTAGTTTTATTCCCATCATACCTGCTTTTTTGAGGATGAGACTCTCTTTTACTTCTCCCCACAACAGAATTTCTGCCCAATGGCTTAAATTAGGCTCATGGCCTACCAATCCTAGTTGGGTTTTATGGGGATATTTTCTGGGTTCTAGCCATTCTTGCAGCCAATTTTGAAGATTACCTTCAAAGCTAAGATGGTCAGATGCTTCTAACTGGGAACTCAATCCAGCAGCAATGAGTATTTCTGCTGTTTGGTAAGCGCGAACTAGGGGACTGGTGAGTATTAAATCAAAGTGTAATTCTAGCTTTAGTAATTTTTGAGCTATTTTCTCGGTTTTTTGTCGTCCTTCTGGGGTGAGTTGTCGTTCTTCGTCTTTTAGTTTGGGTTGATGTTCTTCGGCAATACCATGACGAATTAAATATAGTTCCATGTTTATTAAGTTGCACCTAGTTCTTGCACTTGCAAATCTCGACAAATTTTCTTCTCTAAAAAATCGTTAATTTCTTTATGTCGTGGAATAGCTGATGATTTTTGGGTAGCTCTATTGACATAAATGGTGTGGTTTCCTCCTTCACGCAAGAACTCACAACCACAAGTTTCTAAATGGCGAATTAAGTCTATGCGCTTCATGCAACTGACAAGAAAATAGGTTCACGAATTACATCCTGTCCTTGCAGTTGCTCTTCTGCAAGCAAGCGATGAGATTCTAAAACTAATTCAATAGCTTCTTCTAAATTTTCTCTTGCTTCTTCAAGAGTCTCTGCTTGAGTATTTGCTCCAGGTAATTCTTGAACAAATCCTATATAACCTTCTGGAACTTTTTTGAATATTTTAGTTAGTTTAAGGCGCATATTCACTTCATAAATTATTGCTGTGTAATTGATCTTAACCCAATCTAAAGATTTCGTCTTTGTGCTAGGTACAAAATCTTCAAGAATATAGCTTTCTGTAAACTTTGGTAATGTCTTCTCCAACTTTAGATAAAAAAATAATTTCCTATCTCATAGCTGATAACCATAAGACAACTCAAAAAGGCTACCTTGCTTCAATAATGGTTCAGATGAAGATGATTTTATAGATCCTGCTTGTTCACTGGGAAAGCGTATATGATTAAATGTAAAAACCTCATGAATACGCGGTCTTTTCCCACCAATCCGTACTTTTGGCAATCCAGTGTCGGCTATGTCAATTATTTCTGCTGATTCCCAATTTAGGCTTGTATGGACTTCTACAAGATCACCAATCTGGTACTTTACAAGCGGTAAAGAGTGTTGTACTGCTGCTATTGACTGCAATGGTGAATACTCTGGTTTTCCTACTTTAATTTTGGGAGGTAGATTCTTTTCTTTCAGCCAATTTGCTTCTAATTCTAACTCTTGGGGTGTTAACCCAATGCGACTAGCAATGCTACATGAACCGTCTAATCCTTGATCATTAAATTGTCTTTTATGTGATTTATATGAACGTGATATTGGAGGCTTGCCAATATCATAATGTAATTTCCCAGTTGTTGGATCTTGCCAAAACAGGTAGTATTGAATTCCTTGATCTGTTAACCAACAACGATGCTCTCCCATTCTGTTATAGATATCTTTATGAATAAACCATTCGACTTCTGAGGCAAGAAGTAATAAGTGATTATTTCGCTCTTTAAAGTCTTTAAATGACTGTTGTGAGATTTGCACTTCAATCGCTCGGATAACCTCTTTACCCTTGTAAATAACAATATCAGGGCAACGACTTATTGGTGGCACATCTAATTTCAAAAACTTTTCCCGTTGCAGTTTATATCCTTGTTCTTGTGGATATTGTTCACACAATAATTCCATAAATGACAAAACTGATAAATCATGAGCAGTATTATTATAACCTCTATGAATATCAACTCCTGCAATCTGCTGTATCTGTTTAGTTGTTCCACAAGGATGAGCAAAGTGCATTAATCTCTTCACTTCATCCAATGGGGTATAACACCCACAACGATAATTCACATTCAAGGTCATCTTCTCAAGAGCTGCGTATGTTTCTGTGAGTTTGCCATAAGACCTAATCTGCTCCCTAAACCTCTCACAGAATGGACAGTAATATGTCCCACCTCTTAACTCTTTATCCAAAACTTTTGCAGATTCCTTTCCTGTCATTACTAGAACTGCTGGCTTAATTAATTCGTGACTATCTGGCAATCGTGCAATTAGTGTCATAATAACTTTCTTAGTCTTATTTATTGTTAAATGTTTAATAGTTTCACTAAAAAATTGCTACTCAAAAAGTTTGAGCATGAGCTTACTTGTTAGAATGTATCTAAGAATATCTTAAATTAAAAATGACTGACCTAAATCCTCAATCAGTTCAGCCTCAGTGAGTTTAAAGGTGCTGATACTATAATTTGCTAGTTGTGAAAGAAATACAACTTTAGGAATACCCGCTAAATTAGCCGCTGCTCCAGAGGAAAGTTTACCAAGTTCATACAATTTCATAGCAGCAGCAAGAAGAACTTTACCTTGTAGCTGTTCTGGCTTTACCTTGAGAGCCAATACAGTTTCTTCGGGAATAGTTAAATTAAGTTGGTACATAATAATCTATACACTGCTTTATTTATGATCATGGTAACGCAATTAAATAATTAAATAATTTAAATACACAAATATTACAATTATTCTTCACCATGAGGATAAAAGTCCAAATCTAAAATATCATCAACAGCAAAAGGACAAACAATAGGAAATTTATCATCTGATAAACCCGTTTCCACCATTGCCTCTCTTCGCGCTCTCTGATAAGTAGTATTAATCCACTCAGCAGCATTTAAAAAACGTCGCAAACTAGGACTTTCTATGAATAATTCATCTAAATTTAGTCGCTCACGGGTAATGGTTATTTGCCAACTATTGCTACGTTTTTCAGGTTGATATTTCCATTTAAGTAAATGCGATAATATTAACCTCAATGCACTCTGCAAAGCTCTTTGTTGACTCTTACCCAAATCCACCACTTCCTCAATTAAATTTTCTAAATCTAGTATTTCCCAATTTCGAGATTTTAAAAGCTCTGCTGTTTGTTCTACCCAAGCATAAAAATCTTGCTCATACAGAAGTTGTAAAATTTGCGGGTTTTTCGTCTTCATGGGATTGCCTCAAACACTACTTTTAAGTTGCAATTAACCGCCAAGAAATTCATTTGTATGGGTTCAGCATTGCTAAACCCTAAATAAATCAAGTCTTTCAATCCGATTTAAGACTAAATTGGATTATCTCTAGGATTCACCAATCTCAATAATTTCTGTTTAATTTGTGCGTCGAAAACTTCCCATTTTATTTTCGCATAAGCCGAATTTTCATTACCACCAGATAAGAAACCCATGGGAATTTCAAAACCTCCTGCACCCGTTCTTCCACCACCAAAAAACCGTCCGGCGCTATCTTGTCCAAAGGCTTCTTTAATAAATTCATCAGGATCTAAGGTCAGTTTTGTGGTTCTGAGAGAACCGATTACTACTTCTAGTTCGTCATCTTCATCATGAACAATTCCATAGACTACTGCGGTATGCACATTTTCCTCAGTTACCAGAAAATCAGCCGCTTGGGGGATTGCATCCCGGTCATCATAGCGTAAGTAACCAACACCAGCTATGGAAAAGTTATTTTGAACGATGCGGTTTTTAAGCGATCGCTCGATCACATCCATCACCCGCTTAGAACGATTTGCTTGCAAAATAGCATTTAGTAACTGAGCATCATAAAATCTGCTCAGATACCCAGCAGCCATAAAATCTTCTTCTTGTGCCTGCATCAACCGATTTGTATCTGAGCGTAACCCGTGCATTAAAGCTGTAGCACATTTAACGTGCTGGCTCATGCTGTTATCTAAGGTTAACAATCCTGCTTGTAAGTATTGAGTAAAAATTGTGGCTGTAGCTCGCACATAAGGACGAACATCAACAAATTCTGACTTGAGTTCCCCTTGTAAACTATGATGATCCACTAGCACTATCAGGGGAATTCCGGCTTGTTGGATTGCTGGTAATAATTGAGATGTAGTTCCCTGGTTGTCAATTAACACAAACCCTTGATAAGATGACAAATCTTTATTTTTTACGGTTTGTATTGTCCACCGTTGAGCAGGTAAATTAGTTAGCTTAACTAAAGCAATATTTTCCTGGTGGCTTAAAGTTCCCGCGTAAATAATATCACACTTGATATCATACTGTTGGGCAATTAATTGGTAAGTCCAAGCACATGAAAGAGCATCAGGGTCAGGAAAATCTTGCAAAATTACTAATTGCCGTTCATGACGATGTGCAAGCAGTGTTTTCTGTAACTCTTCTGATTTTTGAGATGCCAAAGAATTGCCACGCTGCACTAAATAGATACCTCCATCACCATTACTATTACCATTAGAGGATGGTAAGGAAGTCCGGGTTAAAGGTGGAAGTTCAATTAACTCTTTCTCTATTTCTGCTTCATCTGGATTAGGATCTGTAGCCAATGATAAACTCTCAAGTTGAGAAGGCGGATAATTCACGTACATAAGTAACTGTATTTCTAAGTGTGGAAAGTGGTGTTATCCATTCAGATATGATCCCACGGATGATGCGCTCTTAAAGCTACATTAGGCTGGGCAAAAATCTAAAACTAATTGTTTTGGCACTGTGTAGGGTGGTTGATTTTTTGTCAATAGCATGAGTTAAGGATCTATTACATCCACCTTAAAGCACATAGAGATGCTGAAAATTAAGTCCGCTTTACGTTTTGAAGTATATGCAATCTCGTAATTTGTGGCTTTGTCTAAACAAATATACAGATTTTTATGAAAAAAAATTTGATAATTATCTTGAATATTTATTTGACTTGTGTTATTTTTAGTATTCTTTGTGCAAATTGATCTCTCAATTTCTGGGTGGCAAATCATCTACTTGTAATTGTAACAAATTATCAGTTAAGAACAAAAACTATATATATATCGTTTTTTAAAAGATAAAACGCCAATTCTGGAAATTAAGATTGTTGCTGCGGACATGAAAATATCAGCTTAGTGGAAACTTGCCATAAGCTGTAGTATAAACTAACCAAACACAAGCGAAAACCCTACTTGTAGAGACTGCCATTGATTTTAATCAAACGGTTCTATCTACAGGTGAAGTTTGTCCTGAATTTTTGTAGTTAATTATGGATAATGTCAAAGACCTATGACATACTTTTGCCACTCCTGGTGAAGTCCACTTTTAAGATGCTTTGTTACCTCAAAGTAGAGACTACTGTAAGGTTGACGGGGTAAATGACGCAAAGGCATCCGGGCTTCTTGAGGTGTACGACAGCCTTTTTTTACGTTGCAGCGTACACAAGCAGTAACAATATTCTCCCAAGTATCTCCCCCACCCCGTGATCTCGGCATCACGTGATCTAGAGTTAACCCGTCTCCTGTGCTACCACAATACTGGCAAGTATTGCTATCACGATGCAGGATATTTCGGCGAGTGAAAGGAATTTCCATATAAGGAACGCGAACATAGTGGCGCAACCGAATAACGGTCGGCAGCGGAAAATCCGAGTAAATAAACTTACCGTTGTATTCTAAGCGTTCAGCCTTGCCTTTAATCAACAAAACCGTGGCTCGTCGCCAACTGGTGATGTTGAGCGGTTCGTAAGAGGCGTTCAGGACTAAAACCTTCCTCATGAATCTGCGCTCTAAGGTATTAGTTTTACACATACTAACACAAATACACTCTGCTGGGAATATGAGAATAATTTATACTTTGGTGCTTGATTTAGATCACTAACTTTTTCTAGTCCAGTCCGGCGTAAGTTAATGAACCATTCTGAATCTGTGAAAAGATTATGCTGTATTCATTAGAGAACTCCACAAAAAAGATGAACTGCTTGCAGCAGCGCTAGTTCCCTCCGGGACGCTCTCGCGTTCGCTATCCAATTTTGTGGGATGGGCATCTTGCCTGTCCCTGTATTATTAGGGGACCAGATGCCCGCACCACAAGAAATTTTGGATATTTCTTTAATTGGAAGTCTCTTAGACATCTCCAGAAATTAAATGTAGGTATCCTAGAACCCTCGTAGAGACGTTCCATGGAACGTCTCTACTATTCTAAATTCTTATATCTTGTCAATTGAAATTTTCCACCAACTCGAAAAAAAAATCGCCATAAAAGAGTATTTAGGGGTTGACATTTGATTTTAAATTTGTTATGATAAAACTGATAAGGAAGAACTATCTTCTAATAAATATTTGAGGATGCAGGCACACTAAATATTGCTCAAGCTACGATCTTGTATAAATTACCGGATCAAAGTTAAACTTCCTGATTAAAGTGATATGGCTTCTAGGGGATATCAGAAGCCTGTCGGTGGTGTGATAGGAGTGAAGTGCAATGTTAAGTCGCAAGCAAACCCCGATTTTTGCTGACAATCAGGAACGTGATACTTATGCTTGGTTTTCTCAGCGGGCTTGGGTAGAAATTGATTTAGGGGCCTTGTCTGGTAATGTCAAGCAGTTAGTAAAGTTTTTATCGCCACGTACCCAGTTAATGGCAGTTGTCAAAGCAGATGCCTATGGACATGGATCTGTAGTAGTCGCTAAAACAGCCTTAGAAGCAGGTGCTAGTTGGTTGGGTGTAGCGACTGTTCCCGAAGGGATTCAATTACGCGAAGATGGCATTAAAGCCCCAATTCTAATTCTAGGGGCAACTAACACACCAGAACAAATTCAGGCGATCGCTCATTGGCAACTTCAGCCAACATTGTGTAGTCCTAAGCAAGCTTTAGAATTTTCTAACACATTAGAAACTATTAATTATCATTCTTCTTTACCTGTACACATTAAGTTAGATACAGGAATGTCTAGATTAGGTACTAATTGGCAACAAGCAGCAGAGTTTGTTCAATTGGTACAAGGATTACCCCATTTAGAGATTGCTAGTATTTATTCTCATCTGGCAACGGCGGATAGTCCTGATGCTACAGTGATGGCAGAACAGCATAGACGATTTGAGGAAGCAATTGCACAGATTAAAGCAAAAGGTATCAAAATTCCTAGTTTACATTTAGCGAACTCAGCCGCTACCCTTACAGATTCAAGATTACACTATGACATGGTGCGGGTGGGATTAGCTATGTATGGGCTTTATCCTGCTACTCATTTACACAATCAAATCAAACTACAACCTGTTTTACAACTTAAAGCCAGAGTTACCCAAGTTAAAACCATAGCCGCAGGAACTGGAGTTAGCTACGGGCATCATTTTATTGCCCCTAGAGAAATGCGTTTGGCTGTCGTGGGGATTGGTTATGCAGATGGAGTTCCTCGTCATCTTTCTAACCAAATGGAGGTGTTAATCCGTGGACAGCGTGTGCCACAAATTGGCGCAATTACAATGGATCAAATCATGTTAGATGTGAGTTCTATACCCGATTTGCAAGAAGGGGAAATAGTCACTTTGCTAGGAAAACAGGGCAAAGAACAAATATCCGCTGATGATTGGGCAAATCGTCTCAATACCATTTCTTGGGAAATTCTCTGCGGCTTCAAGCATCGTCTACCTCGTGTAGCTGTGATGTAGAGGATTGGGGACATGGGGAAAAATAATACCCCATACCTTAATTTTCAATTTTGACTTATTTACCTATTGCCATAAATAATTTATTATGCTAAAGTAAGTTATTGATGCGGATATGGCGAAATTGGCAGACGCGCTAGATTTAGGTTCTAGTTCCGAAAGGAGTGAAGGTTCAAGTCCTTTTATCCGCACTTTTAGATTATTAAGGCTAAAAAAACAATATTTTTGTGTACAGTGACTAATTATATGTCATCGGTGACAAATCAGTGTCTCTGTGACTATTTTTTGTCGTTTTGATGGTAGTGACAAATTAATGTCGTGATTCCTTTTTGGGGCGATAGCGAAGCGCTGCTGCAAGCAGTTCGCGTGCATCAACAATTGAAGGATAATCTGAAAAGCTTTAGCAATGTTGTAGAAAACTATTAATTCATATTTTCCTTACTACATAGTATTCAACACTTAATTTTAATTCAGAGGGAACAGGGAACGGGCAACTTTCTAACAGGAAAAACTCATGTTTAAAAACATGAGATTGAAATAATGACACTGTTTTTTTCGTGATACGCATCTTGTCAAAACATCTTTTTTTTGACTGAAGCTCTAAACTGGTGCAAATGAGTGTTTCTTATCTGTTCCCTGTTCCCTGTTCCCTGTTCCCTTCTTTTGTCACAATTGTTTCTTGAAATGAGTTGCTTAACCGCTGAAAATTCTATAATTTGCATACCATAATTTTACGTAACTCTTGTGGGGTAGTCATCCTACCCTCCCTGGATGTGCAAATCAGAAGCGCAACAGCTTGAACCAGCATTAAAATTAATATTTTTAAACAACTATTTAAAAAAATCTTGTTTTAGGGTATGTTGAAAACAAGTGTTTAAAATCTAAACTAAAATTTAAACAAAATAGTGCTGTATGTTATATGGAGTACAAGTTTTTTTATGGCTAGTGGATTTACTAGACAAGAAACCATCGCTTTGACTAGCATAAGCTCTGGCAGACTAAGTTACTTAGACCGCACTGGGTTAGTAGTACCAGAGAAGTTTGGTAATCCTCAGCACCCTAAAGTCGTTTACAAGTGGCAGCAAATTCTAGAAATAAAAACCATTGAAAGATTAAGAGAAAAACTTTCATTACAAGAAACTAGAAAAGTTTTAGATTTTTTAAAGTCAAGAAATCATGAATATTCATTTTTTCAGCATCGCCTAGTTTTTGTTAATTCCCAACTTTATTTAATTGAAAATATGCAAGATTTTGGTTTAATGGTATTAGAAACATCGGGAAAGAATCAGGGACAAGTTGTAATTCACGAAATTGGAGAAATTGGAGATATCATTACAGAATTGACAATTGAAGCAGAAAAACATCATGTTTTAGATTTTGATAAACGTACAGGAATAGTTTTAAAGAGGTAATAAAAACACATACTAAGGATGGTAAGGAGAAACCAGTCATGAGTTCTAATATAGCTGCAAATAAAATATATCAGCGAGTAATGGAGCATACTGGCTTCTATCGTGATGGTGTACCAACTACAGGAGTTACAGAAGCGGAAGATATTCGCAAGAATTTAGAAAAGCGGATTAAATACAGTGCGGTAATTAATCCTGAGCAAATTAACGCTACAGCAATATATGAATTATCTGGTTCACCTTGTATTTATTTTACTCAATTAAATGAACCTAATCCTAGAGAGTTAGCTAAACTACATAAACTGTCTTGGAATCATGGTTTAGCTCCAATGTTGTGGGTAATTACTCCTGATGAAGTTTTACTTTATAACTCTTATTCTCAACCAAAAGAACAAGATGAAATTGATCCAAATCGGAATTTAATTGAGAAATTTAAAACAACAGAAAGCGACTTAGAACGTATGAATAAATACGCTAGTCGGTTGCAAATTGAATCTGGTGAATTTTGGCAGTGGGAAAAAGCTAGAAAAATTGATCGTCAACAAAGAGTAGATTCAGTTCTTGTCAAAGATTTGAATGACGCGGAGGAAGAATTGACCGAAAATCAAAAATTAGATCGTCAATTTGCTCACGCGCTTTTAATTCGTTCTGTCTTTGTTGCTTATTTACAAGATAGAGGTATTTTAAATCAAGACTTTTTTAGCAATCGCTTTGGAGTAGAATCGTTTAACCTATTACTAAATAATAAATTAGCAACTTATAATTTGTTTGAGTGGTTACAAACAATTTTTAATGGAGATTTATTTCCTGTTTCTTCACAAGAAAGAAATGCTGTAAACAACAAACATCTCAAAATTGCACAAGATTTAATAAGTGGTAAAGTAGATCCAAAAACAGGACAACTACGTTTATGGCGGTATTATGATTTTAAGGTAATTCCCATAGAATTGATTAGCTCAATTTATGAAAGTTTTATTTATGCTACAAATGCTAAATCAGCAAAAGAAAATAGTACCCATTATACACCTATCAATTTAGTTGATTTGGTACTTTCTGAAGTATTTAGAGAATTAGATGGTAATGCCAAAGTTCTGGATTTAGCTTGTGGTTCAGGTGTATTTTTAGTTGAATCTTTGCGGAGATTAGTTATTAAACGTTGTGCTAATGGAGAAATACCAACTCGTCATCTAATTCGGGAAACTCTTTATTATCAAATTTATGGCGTAGATATTGAACCAAAAGCAGTTCAAATTGCTGCTTTTAGCCTTTATTTGACTGCTTTAGAGTTAGATTATGAATTAGAACAAAATCGTCAATTAACAAATGATTTAAAATTTGAAAAGCTAATTGGTAAAAATCTATTTACTAGCGACATATTTAATGAAGAAGAAGAGTTTAACCAAATAGAAGTATTTGCACAGAAACAATTTCATGTAATAGTTGGTAATCCACCTTGGACAAAATCTCAATCAAATAAGTCAGCAGGAAAATATTGTCAGCGAAAGCGTCCTGAATCTGGTTATCCAAATGGCTATCCTACAGCTTATGGTACACCTCCAGATCAAGCATTTTTATGGCGTATTGGTGACTTTACCAATGATAAAACTTGTATTGGCTTAATTTTGCATGGTAAACCATTCTTTAGTAATGATGAAGCAGGTAAAAAAGCAAAACAATCTTTGCTAATGAGATATAAGCCAACAGTTATTATCAATTTGTCTAAATTGCGTCTAGATAATTTATTTCCTAATTCTAAAGCTCCAGCAATGATTTTAATAGCAGAAGGTAAATATTCAGAACAGAGAGATAATTTTTATTTTGTATGTCCAGAACGTTCTATGGATTTCCAACAACATGGAATTATAGAAATTGGAGCAGAACATATTAAAAAACTTCCTGTTTTTAGCACAGCATTAGATTCAGATATGCTGAAAATTGCTACTTGGAGTAGTGCTAGAGATATGTCCCTAGTTCAAAAATTACGATCTTTTTCAACTATTAGAAAAATTGCTGGTAATGAACTCAAAAATGGATTTAAAAATGGTAATTATCAAGCGGTACCACAAGAGTTGATGGGTAAAAAATGGTTAGAATCCGGCAAAATGCCTAAGTATCAAATGAACATAGATGACTTAGATATTTTGCCATATAATAAAATGGGAGCTTCAAGAAAGCCGGAAATTTACAAAGCTCCATTGGTTATAATCTCACAAAGTATTGATAGAAATAAGACATTTTCTGCTTTTAGTCAAGAAGATATTATTTACACACAAAAGTATTGTGGTATTTCTTTCTTAACAGAAAAAGTAGATATTGCTCACTATCTCAATGGTGTCATCAATTCGTCACTCATTAGCTATTTTTTATTTTTAACAGCTTCATCCTGGGGTATTGAGCGTGAAGAAGTTACAAAACAAGATTTAGAACGTATTTGTCTTCCTCAATTTAACAAAAATAATAAATTATTGATTGATCAAATTATTGAAATAGAAGGTAGATTGCGTCAATCTCACAGTAAATCTGTTGAAAAAGATTTAAAAAAACAACTTGATAAAGCTGTATTTGATCTCTATGATTTAAATGATGATGAACGTATTTTAGTTGAAGATACTACCCAAATCACGATTGATTTATATATGAATCGTGAAAAATCAGCAGCATTAAAAAAACCTAAAGCTAGTGATTTAGAAGCATACACTTTGAGTTTTATGAGTGTGATTGAACCATTTTTTGACACGCTCAAAGAAAGAAGTATAGCTGCTGATATATTTGATATTGCTAATACACCATTACAGGTGGTTAAATTTAGTATAGTACGGTATCCAGGTCGTGAACAAATTGTACAAACTATTCAGGCTGAGGATTTGATAACTGTGCTGCAAAGCATTGCGAAACAACTACCACCACAACTTGGTGATCGTGTTTTTACACGACGCAATTTAAAAGTTTATGTAGGTGAAAATATATATATCATTAAACCTCGTCAACTTCGTTACTGGAGTCGTTCTGCTGGGTTGAATGATGCTGATGCTGTTTTAGCTGAAAATTTAAGGATGAAATAAGTTATGTTGCCATTGGATGATTCAGGTACTGTTGGACAACGTACCTCATAAAACCGGGAAGTGCTGTAGGTTTTGTAATTGATAGTAAAGTTAATAGCTGTATTAATTTAATTTATGATCGCCTAAATAAATATACAACAGAAATTGCCTTAAAAGAAAATTGGACTGACGAGAAAAGCTTTGGTACACCATAAGAGGAAATATAATGTCCTGGGCGCTCATGTTGCCCACCCCACAAGAGTTATATTTTATTCGATGATGCAAATTAGATGTTTTTTAGCTTATTGACCAGAATAAAAGCAATATATCTCAAGTAAGGTAGTATGGGAGACAGTTAGGGAAACTCGTAGTTATCCCAGAAAGCGAAAATAAAATGATTTTAACTATACTCACTTATGAAAAAGTTGCAAATTGACTTAAACCATCAAGCCATGTATAACAGTCGAGAAGATGGTTATCTTAAATTTCAACTTAATCAACAAACTGGTGCTGTTTTATCCATTGCTCATACTCAAGAAGCAATTGTTGTACCCGTAACATCAGTTACAGCTATTCCTAATATGCCTGCTTGCATATTAGGATTAATGAATTGGCGCAGTCATATAATTTGGGTAGTTGATTTACCGAAGATGTTTAATTTAGAATGTCTTGATTATCGGCTGCGTCAGTATAATATCATTGTTATTCAAATAGAATCAATGATCTTGGGTTTGGTTGTCCAAGAAATTAAAGGTACAACCAAGTTTATCGCTGATGATCTTCGTTCTCCTGTAGGACAAGTAGCATCTAGTTTAGTCCCTTACTTATGTGGTTGTGTAGTGCAGCAAGAAGAAATATTATTGGTATTAGATGCAGTACATATTTTACGTTCAGATATTCTTTGTATTAACTAATAATTAATACTCGAAGAACGGGGTATTTTTTTTTGATTTTATAGCTGTGGTGTGAGGAAGATATGTTGAATAAAACTGATATCAAACAAAGTGGTAGTTCTCAAAATAAAGCATCTTTAATTTCTTCAGCGCAAGTTGTTGATATTAGAGGAGAAAATTCTATTTATAATAGGGCTTGGAATCATGGATTAGAATATTTACGACAATTTAACTTGAGTACAAAATCTATAATTTTGTCCATAGCTATTGGTACTTTACCAGTTTTGGGAATTGGGGTGATCACTTATATTTTTGGTAGTAAGTTAATTACAAAGCAAATTATTACATCCCAAGAAACTAAAGCAATTAACTTAAATGATGCAGTTAATAGTTTTCTTGAACAACGCTATGGAGATATTAAAGTATTATCTAGAATATCCTTTTTCAGTCCTTCTATTGCGGGGAAAAAAACAGGATCAGAAAAATCCAGCAACACACTCAAATTTAATTTCGGCACAATTAATATAAAAACACAAGCCTCCTTAGATCGCTTGATGAAAACTGGTAAAATTTATGATAGTGTAGCTGTATTTGATCTCAATGGACAAGTGATTATTCAATCAGAAGGAGAATATTTAAATCCAGAAAAACAACTTATCTATTTTCAAGAGGTAATTAAACAGAATACTGCTATTATTAGTCAACCAGAAATAGTTGAAAATATAGGCGCAGTAATTTATATAGCTGCACCAATTAAGGATAAAGTTCAGGGTAATACTATTGGTATAGTCAGAACTCGTATGCCTATAAAGGCTTTAGAAAAAGTAGTACAAGATTCTTTAGATGATACTAATCAATATTATTTTTTAGATAGAAAAGGCAGAATTATAATTAGCTCCTATCAAAATTTATTGGGTGAACAGTTGATAGGTATATATCCCAGTTTAGCTAATGTTTTGGGTGCTAAAGATATTGATACATTTACAGCCGTTGCCAAAAATAATCAACAGCAGCAACTAATTAGTTATGTACCATTCCGAAAATTATCAGGTTTACCGGATATCAATTGGCAATTAATTGTGGCGAAAAATGCAGCAATTGCCTTTAAGCCGCAAAGAGAATTTTTAACATTAACTGCTAGTACAACACCACTAATTGCATTATTGATGACGTTGCTTGTAGCTTGGTTAAGCCAGAGGATCAATGCTAAACTTGTTAATACATCTATAGCAGAAGTAAAGGATGGTGAAGAGCAAGTACATTTGAGTTTAGGTAAAAAACAAGAGGAAGAAGAAAGAGAAATTGAATGGATACAATTACTGTTAGAGATTACTAAAAAAATTCGTCTAAATCTTCAGTCTGAAGTTATTTATCAAACGGCAATTTCTGAAGTTAGTCAAGTTTTAAAAACAGACCGAGTAATCATTTATAAACTGCATCGTAAGACGCAAGCTGTAAAAGTAATTGCTGAATTGGTAATTGATGATTGCCAAAAAATGCTCGGTGTATACAACAATGATGCTCATTGGCGCGAACTTAGTCGAAATAGCCAGTTTGAGGCGATATCAAATATTGAACAAGAGTCAAGTTTAACGAGTAGTTATATTGAGTGGTTAAAGAAATTTTCTGTGCAAAGCATTTTAACAGCACCAATTTTGAGTCATGGAGAAATCTCCGGTTTCTTGATTGCTCATCATTGCCATAGTCCCCATATTTGGCAATCTGGAGAAATTAATTTTTTAACCCAAATTGCCACACAAATTGGCTATGCGTTAGAACAATCGTATCTACTGGCAGAAATTAAAAAATTAAAAGTACATGGTCAAGTAAACACTAATCAAGAAAGTTTGGAACTCCAGAATTTTCAGTATAGTATTCAGCCGATTGTGAACCAAATTCAACAAGCTGTTAGTGAAGTAAATGTTTATTTAGAAAAATTTACAGCAGAAGCAGTTATAGAACCTGAGAAAATGAACCGGAGCTTAGAAACCATTGATAATATGACTATTGCTATTCAATGTATTGCTGATATAGCACAGCAAGCTGTCACCATTGTTAATGATGCTAACCAGACAGCTACTAAAACTGAAGAAGCGATGGATTTAACATTGCAAAATATTTTATTTGTCCAAGAAACAGTTGATGAAATAGCTAAAAAAGTCAGACGTTTAGGGGAATCTTCTCAACAAATTTCCCGTGTAGTTTCCATAATTAATCAAATTGCTATGCAAACTAATTTGTTAGCAATTAATGCAGGAATTGAAGCTGCCAGAGCCGGTGAAGAGGGTCAAGGTTTTGCCGTAGTAGCGGAAGAAGTAGGAGAATTAGCCGCCAGAAGTGCAACTGCAACTCAAGAAATTGAGGAAATAATTGAGAAAATTCAACGAGAAACTGGTGAAGTATTAAAAACAATGACAATGGGAACTAATCAAGTCACCCAAAGCAGCGATATGATCACCAATGCCAAACATGGTTTACAACAAATTGTTGATATATCACAGCAAGTAGATACTTTAGTGCAATCAATTTTAAGTTCTACTACATCTCAAGTAGAAACATCACAAATTGTTAGTCAAACTATTAGGGATATTACTATTATATCAGCACGTAATAGTGATAATTCTCGTCAAGTTTCCCAATCTTTACAAAAAGCAGTGGACATTTCTCAGGAGTTAAAAGAGACTATGGAGACTTTCCCAGCTAATTGATATTCTCATCAATGAAGGGAACAGGGAATAGGGAATAGGGAATAGGGAACAGGGAATAGTTTTTCCTATTTCGGTGTTCGGTGAACTGGGAGTAAGAAACCCCGAATTCTATAAGTGGAGTGTTTCAGGTAGAGGTCTAAATCCCCCTTTTGTATTACTCCGGTGTTCCCTGTTCCCTCTTCATTTGTTCTGAATTAATAATTAATGACTAAGGACTAATGACTAATGACGAAAGATAAAGAATTGGAAATCCAGATGCAATTTCTGGAAGAAGCAACTGATTATCTCAATACTTTAGAGGGGGTATTACTGGAAATTGACACCAATAAACGTATTGACTTAGAACATATTAATGCTGCAATGCGAGCCGCTCATTCTATTAAGGGTGGAGCAGCTATGATGGGATTTCGGGTATTAAGTGATTTAGCTCATAGGTTGGAAGATGCTTTTAAAGTTTTAAAGACTCAAAAGGATTCCTTAGAACTTGATACTCATTTACAAAGTTTATTACTATCTAGTGTTGATTGGCTCCGACAAATTGTTGAGTTACTTGCCAAGGGGAATAATCTGGATAATGGTTGGTTGAGAGAATCTTGTTACCCAATTTTTGATGAACTTTATCAGCGTTTAGGTGAACCAACTCCAGAGGATATTACAACTTTACTATCATCAGAAGATGATCAAGAAATTATCCCTTTATTATTTGAAACTGAAGTTGAAGAGTATTTACAACATCTAGAAGCTCGATTAAAGAATAGTCATAAATCGGGATTAAGCGGAGAATTGGTAATGATGGCAACTGAGTTAAGTGGGTTAGGAGAAATGCTGAAATTAACAGCATTTACTCAACTATGTAAATCAGTTATTTATTGCTTAGAAACTTCTCCTGATCGTTCTGTAGAGATTGCCAATTTAGCATTAAAAGCATGGCGGCAATCGCAAACTTTAGTATTAAGTAATCACCGAGATAATTTACCAACAACAATTGATTTTGGTGAAGTTATTCATGATAATTTTCCTCATCTATTAAATAAGCAAGATTATTTATTGAATAAATCAGTTATTTCTGATTTTCAATTATTAGAAAATGTTGAATTATCTCCCGAAAGTGCTGATAGAGTATTAGCTTCAGAAAATCTCCCAATAGATTATAAATATACTGAACGCAAAAGTGATATTAATCCACTTCCTCTTCCTAAAGAAAGAGAAAATCAGGAAAATACAGTTAGGGTTCCTAGTAAACATTTAGAGAAAATTAATGATTTATTTGGAGAAGTCATTATTCAACGCAATGGGTTAAATGTGCAAATGGAAAGATTACGTAAATTAGTACGTAATCTCAGTCAAAGAGTGGAAATTCTTGATCAAGAAAATCAAGAACTGCGGACAGCTTACGCAAAAATGATAACTCATAATCATTTGCCAGAGGAATCAGCCAATCATGGTAATCAAGAAACGGAAAATAATTTTTTAGACCAAGATAGCTATCAAAAATTAAACTTGTTATCTCAGAATGTGATGGAAACTATTGTCCAAGTTGCAGAAGTTACCAGTGATATTCAATTGAGTGTAGATGACACAGACCAAATAGCCCGAAAACTGAATAAAACTTCTAAACAATTACAAAGACAATTAACCCAGGTAAGGATGCGTCCTTTTTCTGATTTAGTGGAGCGTTTTCCTAGAGCTATTAGGGATTTGAATGTAGAGTATGGAAAAAATGTGCAGTTAAAAATTGAAGGTGGTAATACTTTAATTGAAAGAGGCATTTTGGAAGCTTTAAATGAGCCTTTAATGCACTTGTTACGTAATGCTTTTGATCATGGAATTGAAGATCCTACCACCCGTCAAACTCAAGGAAAACCAGCACAGGGGTTAATTGAAATGAAGGCAGTTTACCATAGTAATCGCACGATTATTACTGTCCGTGATGATGGTCAAGGTATTTCTTTAGAAAAAATTCGTCATCAGGCTTTAAAAATGGGTCTGGATGATTCTTTATTAGCGAGCGCTAGTGATGAGGAACTACTATCATTAATTTTTGAACCAGGGTTTAGTACCTCGGAACAGGTAACAGCTTTATCTGGTCGAGGGGTGGGAATGGATGTAGTGCGGAATAATCTCAAGTTAGCGCGAGGAGATGTGAATGTTGACACCCAAGCAGGAGTAGGGACAAAATTTACTTTATCAGTACCATTTACGTTATCAGTAGCGCGGGTTTTATTAGTAGAGAGCGATCGCTTGGTGTTAGCATTTTTTACAGACGTAATAGAGGAAATTTTCTTACTGGAAAATGAGCAAATATTCTCCCAAGACGGCAAAGAATTTATTAATTGGCAAAATACTCAATTACCATTACTACGTCTCAATAGTTACTTTGACTTTAATTGCTCTCGCTACAATAACCTAGAATTAGAAACTCTGCCGATAATTAATGCTATAAGTGTATTGATAATCAAACATGATCATCAACAGGTCGCAGTGCAAGTAGAACGCTGTTGGGGTGAGCAAGAAGTGGCTATTCGTCAAGTAGAAGGTAATATTCCCCTACCTAGCGGTTTTAATAATTGTACAATTCTTGGTGATGGTCGGGTAGTTCCCCTGGTTAATACTAACGATTTGGTGTTATGGATTACAACTGGTGAACGTCCTCACATTAGTAATAAGTTACCAACAACAAGATTACAAACCGCATTCCTAAAACCGCCAAAAGTACCCACTGTAATCCAATCTAGTCGCCAAAAAGGGATAATTTTGATTGTTGATGATTCAATTAATGTCCGGCGTTATTTAGCCCTAACTCTGGAAAAAGGTGGGTATCAAGTAGAACAGGCTAAAGATGGTCAAGATGCTTTAGAAAAGCTGGAAAGTGGTTTACAAGTCCAAGCGGTAATCTGTGATATTGAAATGCCCCGTATTGATGGTTATAGTTTTCTAGAGCGAATTAACAACAATGCAGAATTAAGAAATATTCCTGTAGCCATGTTAACTTCCCGTAGTAGTAGTAAACATCGTCAGTTAGCTATGCAATTAGGGGCAAAAGCTTATTTTTCTAAGCCGTACAATGAGCAAGAATTATTACGGACATTAGAAGAAATAATTTTCCAGATTGCAGAAACAACAACATCAAATTAAAAATATATAGATTACAATGAAGCAGTTTTAAACTTGAATATTCTAGCTTTTTTTACACCAATGATTCAGTTCACTCGGAGCTTATGGAACTTTGGACAAACCGTATTGGGTATTATATTTCGTCATCCCATTACTGGTACAAGTATTATCCCCATTTTACCTGATGGTCAGATTGTCCTCGTTAGAAGAAAAGATGATGGCTGTTGGTCATTGCCTGGTGGTATGGTGGATTGGGGAGAAGATGTTCCTAATGCAGTTCGTCGAGAATTGATGGAGGAAACAGGGCTAGAAGTGGTCACAATTCGCCGTTTAGTAGGCGTTTACTCTTCACCAAACCGTGATCCTCGCATTCATTCTATCTGTATTGCTGTTGAAGTAGAAGTGCAAGGAAAAATGACGATAAAAGATCCTTTAGAAGTCATAGAAATTGCAGCTTTTCCTCCTAGTTCTCTACCCAAACCAGATATGTCTCACGACCATTTTCGTCAGTTACAAGACTACTTAAATGGCTTAACAACACTTGCTTAAAAATTAAACAATCAATCCAAAATCTATAATTGTAAATTGCAAAACTTAGAGAATTAAATCAGTAAAATAACATGAATCTTTTATTTCATAATTCCCGAATAAAACTGACTCAAGGGGTAATGTTTTGGCGTGAAGTTGGGTCAGGAATACCCATAGTGTTTCTACATGGTGCATGGAATGATGGTAGTGAATGGGTATCAACGATGGAATTATTAGCTAAAAATCTCCATTGCTTCTCACCAGATTTATTAGGTTTTGGTGAATCAGCAAATCCTAATATTCACCATTCTATAGATTTGCAAGTTGAATGTTTAGCTGATTTTTTAGCAGCTTTGAAATTAGGAAAAGTTTATTTAGTTGGTCATTCTCTAGGTGGTTGGATTGCGGCCAGTTATGCTTTAAAATATCCAGAGCAAATATTTGGTTTGATCCTATTAGCACCGGAGGGTGTAGCAGCGGAAGGAGAAAAACAGTATTGGCAAAAAAGACGAAGTTTATTTAATTGTCCACCATGGATAATTAAATTTTTACGTTTAATCCATCCTTTAATTAAATTGATTGGTTGGAAAAAAAGAATAGCTACGAATTTAGAGTTAAGAAAAACATTGTTACAATCTTCTACGGCTTGTCAATTACTTTTTAACCGGAAGCAAGCAGAAATAGCAGCAGAATTATTAGAAAAACACTTACCAGAAATTAAAGTTCCCTGTTTAATTTTACAAGGTGGTCAAGATACACAAATTGCTATATCAAGAAGTGATACTTATGCTCGACTAATCCCTAATATTCAGTTAAATAATATTGCTCATGGAGAAGATAATTTATCAGAAACTTGTGCTGGGGTTGTCGCTGAAGCTATTAGGGATTTTAGCCTTTTGGTACTTACTATGCAAAATAATAAATAAGCGCAAAGCTTTCAGTCTGGTAAAAGCCCTACTCAGTATTCTTTTTTCTTGTATAGACAAAGACGATCACATTACAGCACTTCCCGATGTTATGAGGTACAAGAACCCCACCCCCAACCCCCTCCCCGCAAGCGATGAGGGGGCTAAGATGTACCTCATAAGAGCGGAAACCGCTGTAAATTTGTTACAAAAACTTTACATGATGATAAATTTTGTGTTTATCTTGTCTTTACCCCTAATTAAGTCCCAGGTTTAAAATAATCAAGAAGGCGATCGCCAGAATCTGCTCTAATTAATGCAACAACTACATCAGGTAAAGCAGTTAAACTGGGATAAACTAAATAGCGTGATTCCCAACGGGGACGAAATTTATCTTTATAGGCGTGTAAACCCTTGAAGTTATAAAATTTGTTTAAATGCTGATAAAGATAGTTTAAAACTCGCTCTAATCGGCGTGATTCTGGGGTTTTTCCCACTCCAGCTAGAGCAGATAGTCCAAAATTGAACCCTTCACAACCTTGGTTTTGAAAATACTGAAGTATGGAAACAAATAAAAAGTCCATTGTGCCATTTTCAATAGACGGACGATATCGCATTAAATCAATGGTGACTTCATTAATCCCGAATCCAGGGACAATATTGGCAAAAGCAACTATTTTACCTTGAGAATTATATACTACAACAATTTGGTACTTCCGTAAATAAGCTTCATCAAACCAACCGAGAGAAAACCGCTTTTCTGAACTTCGTAACATTTTTAGCCATTCATCACTGACCGGTTTTAATTTGTGTAACAGGTCATTACTGATTGGTGGTTGGTAGAACTGAATCTGATATCCGAGTTTAGTTAAACGATGGATTGAAGGTCGAAAGTTTTTACCAGCTTTACCTTGCAAAGTAAAGGTTTTTAAATCAATTATTGCTTCTTCCCCAATCTTAATTACTTTAAATCCTAAAGATGTGTAAAGTTCAATATTATCAGGTAAAGTTTGGTAAAAAGCAGGATACCAATCATTCAGTAAACAAAATTGTTGGAAACCAATTATTGTTTCTTCTCTGTCTGTAACTGGTCCAATGGGATCTCCTAGCGCAATTGCACCTCTACCTTTAGGAACATAAGCAATTATACTCTGACCAGAAGGACTAAAATAATAATTTTTATCACTTAAAAGTGTAAAAGCTGCTAAAGAAGAATGTCCATATTGTTCCACAATTTCTTGAGCTTTTTGGTGATCTTTCAAGGTAGCAGGATAACGGAGAAATACGGGTTGCAATAGCATTAATAATGCAAAACTAATCGTACTAGCGGCGATTATATATATAGAATTGATAAAAAATATTGCAAACCGAGTTTTTGGTTCTAATCCCCAATTGTCCTCGGTAAAGAACATAGCTAGAGTTTGCAGTATGGCTGTAAGTAAATTAAAATCATGGGAAAATTTGTGATCTAATAAATAAAATCCAATTGTTCCATAAGCCAAAGTAAATATCACCGCACCTATTAATACCCGCACACCTCGGGCAATTGAAGGACGATCTGATTTAGCTGTGAAAACATGACGCATGAAAACTAATTGACATAATAAAATACCACATAAAATACTTTCTTCATAGTCCCAACCTTTTAATAAATGACTGATTATCGAAATAATTAATAACCCAATAGTTAATAACCAAGCAGCTTTTTTTCTGCGTAATAGGTTAGTAGCTAATGTCAATAAAATAAATCCTGTTAATGCTGCAAAAATATGTCCATTTTGACGAATTTCAAATGGGAGAAATTGTTTTAACCAGTGATTTCTTGCAGGTAAACTAGGTGTAACGGCTGATAACAAATTTACTATTCCAACTAAAGCTGTCAGAGCGGATGCACTCCTCAAAGCAAAATGAGTTTTTAACTGATTATTCATTACTGATTTATTACAGACTCAAACTAGGCAATGTTTCAACGACATAAATACATGACTACCTTACACAACTTTACATCATGATGAGTTTTGCGTGGATCTTGTCTTTACCCCAATCTGCCGTAATTAATTCTACATTGACTCTAAATACCGACGTAACTTACTACTAAACCAATCAATAACTGTAACTACTACTAATAGCACTAACATCATGGTTGTGGCTTTAGTATATTCAAAACCATCTATATAGCTTTTTAATTGAAAACCTATTCCTCCAGCACCAACTACCCCTAAAACTGAAGCAGCACGAATGTTATATTCAAACATCCACAGGGTATAACCTAATCCTAGAGGTAATATTTGTGGTAATATCCCATACTGGGCTATTTGTATTTTTGATGCTCCAATTACCTGTAAAGATTCTAAAGAACGATGATCTACAGATTCTATTGCTTGTTGATAAAATTTGGCAAGATAGCCAACAGTATATATTGATAGTGCTAATGTACCAGCGGGTGCGCCTAAACCTGTAGCAGCTACAAATATTAAACCTAAGATAATTGAAGGGACTGAACGAACAGCGTTTTGCAGTAGGTTTGCTATCCATCTTAACCATAAAGGGGCAACATTACTAGAACTAGCTATGGCAATTGGTAATGATAAAACTGCACCTATGGATGTTCCCCAGACAGACATCTGCACAGTTTCAATTAATCCTTTAATGGCAATATCTAAAACTCGCAAATCGGGAGGAAACAACCGAGAAATAAAATCTGTGATGAAAGGCAAACTATCTTTTAATAATTTGAAATCAACTTTTAATCCTTGTAATGCCCAAATATAAATTCCGATCATTAATAGGAAGACAAGTAAAGGAATAAACCAAGGATAACGATGGAAAATTTGCAATTTAGAAATATTTTTCATTGTTTTTAATGACTAAATATAAAGCTGATATTTCTTAATTAATAGCTGATGAAAATTGTGCTTGTAAATTTTCACATTTACCATCATAAATTACTTTGCCATTATCTAAAATAATCGCTCTTTGAGCGTATTCTGTAGCTAATGCTAAATCATGTAAAACGGTAATAATAGTTAACCCTTGTTGATGCAGTTGGGCTAAAGTTGCCATTACTTGTTGTGAGGCTACAACATCTAAACCTGTGGTGGGTTCATCGGCTAAAAGTATTTGTGGACATTGCATTAATGCTCTAGCGATCGCTACTTTCTGTTGTTGTCCACCGCTTAATTGACCAGTTTTTTGATATACCTGTTCTTTTAAACCTAATTGTGTTAGTAATTCTAAAGCTAATATGCGATCGCGTTGTGGAAATCCGAATAAAGTTTGTCCCGTCTTTCTAGCTCCCAATCTTCCACACAAAACATTATCAATTGCTGATAATTGACGAATTAATCCCCCTCCCTGAAATAACATTCCTACATCTCGACGGATTTGGGATAAGTTTTGATCACTTACAGAAACACCATTAATTTTAATTTCTCCCTTAATTAAGGGAACTAAACCAACAAGGGATTTTAATAATGTGGATTTACCTGCCCCATTTAATCCTAACAACGCTACAAATTCACCTTGATTAATTTGGCAACTAATATTATTTAATATAGGACGCTGTAAGGATGAAATATAACCTGTTTCTAAATGACAACATTCAATAAAATTCACGTTACTTTGAGATAATTTGGATAAATGATAATTTTTATGTGCTACTTGATCAATAGTCATGGCTAATGGGAATATGATAATTTTTGTTCTATCCTGCTCCCCTCCTCGCTTGCGGGGAGGGGTTGGGGGTGGGGTTATATTATTCCATTCCCACGTTTTTCAAAGCTTCTCGCACTGGTTTAAGATGACGATCATGATCAACTCTTACCAATTCTGTAGAATTATATAAACTAGTTAGTAATTGATTATTGTCTGATTTATTTAACTTTAATAAAGCATTAATCAGCTTTTCTCTAATAATAACTGGGACATCATCATCAATCACAATCCCATGAGCAGGAACACCAGAAATTTTATGTAATATCCTCACCTTATCTCTATTCTCAGCCGCAAGATAGGGAGGAAAAAGAGCATATTCTGATACTACAGCCACATCAGCTTGACCTCTAACTACAGCGTCCAAAGCTTTGCTATAATTTCCCCCATAACTAACTTTACTAAAGAAAGCATCTAAGCGATCGCGGTTAGGCACAAAACCCTGTTTTACTAACTCACTCACTGGAAAAATAAACCCAGAACCAGAGGTAGGAGAAGTAAAAGCAATAGTTTTTCCTCTGAGTTGTTCTAAAGTTGCTTTCGGAGAATTTTTACTTTTTAATTGGCTATTATTGGGAACAACAAAAATAGAATTATAAGTATACCTACCAGAGTAATTTTTGCGAACTTCAGCCAAATATAACCGAGAATTTGCTAATTGTTCAGCCTTTAAAGCTGGACGGCTACTTAAAAACGCTACATCAGCCCGATTTGCTCTTAATGCTTCTACTGCCGCTGTTTCATCACCTACCTGCGCTTTAACAGGTATCCCTAACTCCTTGGATAAAAAAGCAGCTACATTATTAGCTTTATTTTGCAAGTCAGTAGAATCAGCACGACTAGGAAAAACTATAGTTAAAGGTTGCATTTTTTGAGCAACTAAACGTGGTGCTGGTTGATTTTTTAAAGGGTTAGCTATGGCTATTTGCATAGAACCCAAACCACTCAAAGCCATTCCCGTCAAGGCTAACAATCCGCCACCAACACCCCAAAAGCTTTTTTTACTCACTACCATTTTTTTTACTCCAATAAGAATTATTTTCAACACTTTTGCAAATTATTTGCAATTAACTCCGTTAAAAACTATAGACTTTTTAAGAATAGAAGTCAATAAGCAAAGCAAAATTTTTTTACCCTGACTTTCCGTACTTCATTATGTAATATGCGTAAGGTTCCAAAATCTCATTAAAAATAGTTAAATAAATAACATAAATTACCAATAAATTTAAGTATTAATATGTAATATAATGGCTATTATTAGAAATAATTCTGGAAAAGGGAGTGGATTTCTCATAGGTGTCCCCATTCCAGCTAAGAGAACTCCACAAAAAAGCGAACTGCTTGCAGCATCGCTTCGCTATCGCAAAACTATAATCTAATAATATGCTCTTAGTTTTATCCTAGATGCTATTTATCAGATATATTATTCATAATGGCTATATGATAAGCTTGAATTATATAAAATCAATAATACTTTTGATATTTATAAGTTTTAGCAATTGCCTTTAGATTGTCTTAATAATTAATTGAGAATCTTTTCTATTTATTAACGAGGTTGCTATACTTTCAGCGATTTGCTATAATTTCAGAGAATTTCATAGTTGGGTTATTATTGTCAATTTTAGATCTTTCAGAAGATGTTAGTCTCAAACCCTTTATTGACAGTAGTTTCAGAAATTAATTTCCCAGGCTAATACAAAACTTTACAAATTAATAGCTATTCCCTCAACAATTTTAGCCATGAATTTGCTCAGAAATGATCTAATTTGAGCGATCGCAAAAATTCACTATTGACAAATTGACAAAGAAGTGATATGCAATCGCATCAACTACAGGATGGTTTAATACTGATGTAGAGACATTTCATGAAACATCTCTACAACGTGGTTTGCCTAAAGGATACCAGAAGCTACGCTAAGGTAGTTGTAAAGTTATTGAGTCCTAAAGTACCAGTTAAACCTGTCACCTCAATGATGGCATCAGTAGTTGCACCAAATCCTGCGGTAGCATCATTAATAGCCACAAAGGTACGGCTACCAAAGGAGAATTGAGCGGCAGCGTTAGCTGTAAAAGCAGTAGTAGTTAACTTAGCTGCAATTTCATTTGTATCAAGTGTTGCCACAATTCCCGCATTAGAGAATCCGCTGCGGGCAGTGGAAACGCGGAATAAATCATTACTAGCATTGAAGTTAGTGATAACATCAAAGTTGCTGAAGACAGAATTAGCTTTATCTACAACATAAGTATTACCACTAGTACCTCCCTTTAAAGTATTTCCGCCAGAGAGAATAAAAGTATTTTTACCACTTCCACCCTCAAAAGTGTTACTACTACCGCCGGAAAAGAATAAATTTGTACCGATACCACCCTTAATAATGTTTTGCTTACCGAAGCTAAGAACCACATTAAATCCCGCACCAGCATCGATTATATTTGACTCACCGCCAGCAAATATAAAGTCGTTTCCACCACCACCAAATACTACATTCGATTTACCAGCAGCAAAGATTAGGTCGTTACCATCATCTGCGTAAACATAGTTGGATTTACCAGCAGCAAAGATTCGGTCGTTACCATCATCCCCGTAAACATAGTTGGATTCACCAATGGCGACAATCACATCATTTCCAGCGCCCGCCCAAAATTTATTGGTTTTACCACCAGCTAATAGCCAATCATCTCCATCATCTCCAGTGACTGTGTTGCTCTCGCCAATACCGATGACAATATCATTACCAGCGCCCGCCCAAAATTTATTGGTTTTACCACCAGCTAATAGCCAATCATCTCCATCATCTCCAGTGACTGTGTTGCTCTCGCCAATACCGATGACAATATCATTACCAGCATTGCCATTAAATGTATTGGTTTTACCACCGGCAAATAAGAGATCATTATCATCACCGCCATATAGTTTGTTAGCTTCACCTAACCCGATAACGACATCTTTTCCAGCATCACCACGTACTGTATTGAATTGGCCAAGTCCAACAACTATATCTGTGCCATCACCAGCTTCAACGCGGT
Organism: Dolichospermum sp. DET69; assembly: GCA_017355425.1. Lineage (NCBI taxonomy): Bacteria > Bacillati > Cyanobacteriota > Cyanophyceae > Nostocales > Aphanizomenonaceae > Dolichospermum > Dolichospermum sp. DET69. Next base: position 3,236,750 of record CP070233.1, on the reverse strand, counting down.
TGTTTTTCCCGGCGGTAACTATGGTGTCATCATCACTACCACCAAATACGGTGTTAACTTCACCAGCAGCAAAGATTAGGTCATTACCTGCATCACCGTAGATATAATTATTCTGTCCTGCGCCTAAAACCACGTCATTCCCTATACCACTGTATAGATAATTAGTTTTTCCGGCGCTGACCAGAATATCATCTCCCAATCCAGCATTAGCAAAGTTTGACTGACCACCAGTAACTAAGAAATCACCATTATTTTTCAGGAAATTAAAATTATAGCGAGATGAGTTGGGGAAAAATTGGTTAAAGTCGGGGAGTTTAAAGTCGGGGAGTTGTTTTAGCGTAGGCAGGTTAACCAGTGGTGATAAGTCAAAGTTGGGAACAGAAAAACTGGGTAGAGAAAAACTGGGTAGAGAAAAGTCTGGTAAAGATAGATTGGGTAAAGGTAGATTGGGTAAAGATAGATTGGGTAAAGAAAAACTGGGTAGAGAAATATTCGGCAAAGAAAGACTGGGTAGAGAAATATTCGGAATGTCAATATCTACCACCGGAAGGTAAAAGCTAGGTAAGGATAAGCTGGGTAGAGAAATATTCGGTAGAGAAATATTCGGTAAAGATGGAGAAGAAGGAAAACCAAACTCTGGTAGAGAGAAATTAAAATCGGGAACTGAGAAATTAAAATCAAAGTCGAAGCTTAATGGAATTACAGCATTAATATCAGGAGTTTTAATTTTGTCTAAACTAAAATCAACTAGGTCATCACCAAAGGCGTAGTTACTCTGGCCACCTGTAATAATGATATCTGAACCAAGACCACCTATAGAGGCATTGTTTTTCCCAAGAGTGACCATAAAATCATCTCCAGATACCTGTCCGGTGACATCTGCATTACCAGCATTTTTCCAATTAATTCCTGGATCAATTTTATCTGTCTTGGCTTGAGAACCTGCGCTGCTAGATTCACTAGACTTGAAACCACCGAGGTTGATGCCACCCAGCACAGAGTCACCAAAGGCAATATTACCCTGACCAGCAGCAACTGTAATGTCATTGCTACCACCACCAACAATGGCATTGTATTGACCGACGGCAACAATTTTGTCCGTACTGTTACCCCAAGAAGTGAGGACATTGTACTGTGCTGCACTGATGATCGTAGAACTACCATCTCCTACTTTGGTAATCAGGTTTCCTCTACCAAGAGCAATTAAAGTATCATTGCCATTACCAACCTTGGTCAGAACATTACCATAACCACCAGCAATCATCGTTGCATTACCACTGCCAACTTTGGTGAGAACATTTAAACCGCCTGCGGCATACATTTTGTCATTACCATTACTAGTGCTAACAAAAACGTTACCGCCAAGTCCCACACCCAACATTTCATTATTACCACCGGAACTATAGATGACATTAGCGCCACCGTATGCTTGTATATTGTCGTCCCCCCCTCCAGAGATAACGACGTTGAGTCCACCACCGACAATAATTTCGTCGTTTCCAGAACCACTGTTAACAACATTTACGCCACCGTATGCTTGAACATCGTTGTCACCATTACCAGCATTGACAACATTTGCAAGACCACCAGCAATAATGCGATCGCTACCACTGCCGGCATTAATTACGTTAGCACCACCATAAGCTTCAATGTCGTCGTCAAGCCCATCATCATTAGCATAAATTACGTTAGCACCACCATAAGCATCAATGATGTCGTAGCCCTGGCCTGCATAAATAAAATTGACACCACCAGTAGCTAAGATAGTATCATTTCCCGATCCACCATAGAGCGAGTTGTTAACCCCGACAGCTTCAATGTTGTCGTCACCATCGTCACCATAGACTTCATTGGAGCCGCCATAAGCTTTTATCTCATCTTCGCCCGCACCGCCGGAAATTTTATTAGAAAGTCCGTAAGCCTCAATGTAGTCATTACCATCACGACCATAGAGGTTAGAAACGCCTGAATAAGAGAAAATCTTGTCATCACCATCACCACCATCTAGTTTGACTTTAACAGCATAAGCCTTGAGAGTGTCATTACCGCCGTTCCCGTAAGCTTCACCACCACCGGAAATTGTTAAATTATCGTCTCCAGCACCACCATACTGGTAAAAAGGGTTAATGGCATTATTAATGTCTTGAGTTACATTATCAACTGTCTTTGTAACTGTTTTACGTATTTTTTTGAAGATACCCATTTGTTTCCTTTCCTTATGTCTGAGTGCTATAATCTATTTACTAGAGTATGATGTAAGTGAAATTATGTAAGTGTATAAAGGTTACTTAAATTTCTAAAAAGGTTACTTTTTGAGGAAAATTATCATCAAAAACTACTGGCTGATTTTACAAGAGATGAAAGTATTAAATTCCGATGAAATAGAAGGATTAGGATTAGTTATAGAGATCCAGAAAGATTCAGAATAACTATTAGTAGATGGTTTGAAGAAGTAGCAGGCTATTTTGACCATACAGCAGTTTTCGCTCTTATGAGGTACATCTTAGCCCCCTATCGAAGAGCGGGGAGGGGGTTGGGGGCTGACAAGTGTAGGTTTTTTACATTGTCTTGAGGACAAGACTTGGTGGACAAGGTAGACAAGGTGACAAGGGAGGAAAACCGTACAAATAAATGTATAATTAGTAACAAAATAACCCATGAATTGAGTATTTTGTGGATAAAATCCTCCTTGTCTACTTTCCTTCCTTGTCTTCCCGGTCTGGCCTTTACAGAGAATATTAAAAACCTACACCTGTCAGGGGGTTGGGGGTGGGGTTCTTGTACCTCATAACACAAAGGAAGTGCTGTAAGACATCTAATGGCGCTGTTGAAGGAATTAATAACAAACTCAAATTAATTAAACGGCTCGGTTATAGATTTCGGAATTTTGAAAATTTCCGAGTTCGTGCCTTACTACCTTGGTATTTCAATCCTATTTCTCCATAAAGGGAGCGGTAGAACCAAATTTTTTCTCTTTGCCCTATTACCGACTGGTAACTTAGTATAATAAGTACCTAAGAGCCTATATGTTATTAATCAATGATTTTGGACAAGTTATTAATTATCTGAAAACTATCATTTTTCCTTTCCTTATGCCTGAGTGCTATAATCTATTTACTAGAGTAAAATATAAGTGAAATTACGTAGATGTATAAAGGTTACTTAAATTTCTCAAAAGGTTACTTTTTAAGGAAAATTATCATCAAAAACTACTGGCTGATTTTACAAGAGATGAAAGTATTAAATTCCGATGAAATAGAAGGATTAGGATTAGTTATAGAGATCCAGAAAGATTCAGAATAACTATTAGTAGATGGTTTGAAGAAGTAGCAGGCTATTTTGACCATACAGCAGTTTTCGCTCTTATGAGGTACATCTTAGCCCCCTATCGAAGAGCGGGGAGGGGGTTGGGGGCTGACAAGTGTAGGTTTTTTACATTGTCTTGAGGACAAGACTTGGTGGACAAGGTAGACAAGGTGACAAGGGAGGAAAACCGTACAAATAAATGTATAATTAGTAACAAAATAACCCATGAATTGAGTATTTTGTGGATAAAATCCTCCTTGTCTACTTTCCTTCCTTGTCTTCCCGGTCTGGCCTTTACAGAGAATATTAAAAACCTACACCTGTCAGGGGGTTGGGGGTGGGGTTCTTGTACCTCATAACACAAAGGAAGTGCTGTAAGACATCTAATGGCGCTGTTGAAGGAATTAATAACAAACTCAAATTAATTAAACGGCTCGGTTATAGATTTCGGAATTTTGAAAATTTCCGAGTTCGTGCCTTACTACCTTGGTATTTCAATCCTATTTCTCCATAAAGGGAGCGGTAGAACCAAATTTTTTCTCTTTGCCCTATTACCGACTGGTAACTTAGTATAATAAGTACCTAAGAGCCTATATGTTATTAATCAATGATTTTGGACAAGTTATTAATTATCTGAAAACTATCATTCCTCCAGATAGTTTAACTCCAGTGATGGAATTAATTTTAAAAGAAGTTTTATTAGAAAAGAGTTATTCTGAAATTGCTGAAGAAATTAGTTATGATGCTAATTATATTAAGCGGGTTGCTGCGGAATTATGGCAATTATTATCCCAATATCTCGATACTAAAATTACCAAAAAGAATTTTCGCACGATTATTACAGAAAAATATCAAGCGGAAATTAACCAAAGTCAAAAAATACATCAGAAAATAAAAATTATAGATTGGAATGCTTGTCCAATTTTAAAGAACTTTTATGGTAGAGATGAAGAAATCAAACAACTTAAAGATGTAATTTTTCATCATGATAATCGTTTAATTAATTTATTAGGGCTGGGCGGTATTGGTAAAACTGCTTTAAGTGTTAAGTTTGCTCAACAATATCAAGAAGATTTTGAAGTAATAATTTGGCGATCGCTGCGTAATGCACCTCCTTTAAATACCTTAATAACTGATCTAGTTACTGTTATTTCACAATCAGAAAATTTACAAGGATCAATTGAAGATTTATTAATTTTTCTTCAAGATCATCGTTGTTTAATCTTATTAGATAATTTTGAGACAATTTTAGAATCAGGAAAAATTGGTTATTATCGTTCAGGCTTTAAAAATTATGGTAATTTAATTCACTTTTTAGGAGAGTCTGATCATCAAAGTCGTATTATTATTACTAGCAGAGAAAAATTTCCCGAAGTTCATTATGTAGAAAGAAAAGAAACTAAGGTAAAAAGTATTATTGTCCAAGGTTCTTTAGAAGCATCTTTAAGTATTTTAGAAGCCAGAAATATTCAGGGAACTTTAGAAGATAAACAATATTTAACCAATCTATATGATAATAGTCCCCTAGCTATTAAAATTATAGCAACTTCAATTCAAGATTTATTTAATGGTGATATTCAAACATTTTTAGTAGAGAAAACTTTTATTTTTAATGGGCTAAATCGTTTATTAGATGAACAATTTACCTGTCTTAGCACTGAGGAAAAAACGATTATGAATTGGTTAGCTATTAATCGAGAATTAACATCTATTCAAGAATTGGAACAAGATATTTTTCCGCCTATTACTAAGTCAAAATTATTACAGAGTTTAGAATCTTTAATTGGGCGATTGCTCATCGAACAAAAAGAAGGAAAATATACTCAACAAGCTGTAATTATGGAATATGTATTAGATAATTTAATTAATAAAATTTATCAAGAATTAATTGATTTAAAAATAGATTTATTTGGTAAATATTCCCTGAATAAAACCACTGTTAAAGAATATTTAAGAGAAACGCAAAGAAGATTAATTATTCAGCCATTAGTTAATATGTTAAAACAGACTTTTCCTGTTAAAATTAGTCTGCAAAAACATTTACAAAATATTCTCCATCAATTAAGAAATTCAGTAATGGCAAATTATGGAGTAGGCAATTTAATTAATATTTATAATAGTCTAAAATTACCTCTTAAAGACTATGATTTTTCAGAATTACCGATTTGGCAAACCGACTTATCACAAATATCAGTAAAAGGAGTTAATTTTAGTTATGCAGACTTTAAAAATGTGAAATTTCTCCAAAATCTTGCCCTGGTTTTAAAAGTAGCTTATCATCCCCAAGGTGAGATTATAGCAAATTCTGATATTCAAAAGATCATTCATTTATGGCGAGTTAGTGATGGACAAACAATCTTAAAATTAATTGGACATCAATATTTGATCTGGGATTTTAAATTTAGTGCTGATGGTAAATTATTAGTTAGTGCTTCCAATGATCAAACTGTAAAAGTTTGGGATATAAATACAGGTAATTGTCTAGCTAATTATGAATTAAAAAAAGATAAACCTAATGCAGTTACTATTAGTAAAGATAATAAAATAATTATTATTGGTACAAGTGCAAATTATTTAGAATTGTGGTATTGGCAGGAAAATCAACATCAGATTTTAAAAGGTCATCAAGGAGCAATTAATAGTTTACAATTGAGTGGCGATGAAAAATATTTATTTACTGCTAGTTCAGATCATACAATTAAACAATGGGATTTAGCTGAAGGTAAATGTATTAAAACTTTTGAAAGTCATGTCACTGGCGTAAAAAAATTATCAATTACTAAGGATGATCAATTTCTTTTAAGTGTTAGTTTTAATGGTAAATTAAAAATGTGGTCAATAAAAAGTGGTCAATGTTTGTACACTGTAGGAAATCAAACATTAATGATTTTTACAGCTACTTTTGATCCCACTGGTAAATCTTTTGTCACAGCTTCAGGATCAATTCTGACGATTTGGGATACGATTACTGGAAGCATTTTAAAACATTTAACAAAACAAAAAGGAACAGTTAATTCCCTAGATTATAGTCCTGATGGTAAAACATTAATTACAGGTTCACACAATGAATGTATCATTTTTGTAGATGTGGAAAGTGGTCATCATTTAAAAATTTTATCTGGTTATAGTAATCATATTTGGGCATTATCTATTAACCAAAATAATGTATTAGCCAGTGGTGGTACTGATAGTAAAATTAGATTATGGTCTGTAGAAAAAGCCTCTCTTTTACGAGAATTAAATGCCCATAAAGGGTCTATTCATGTGCTTCAATGGCATCCCGATGGTAGAATTTTAGCTAGTTGTAGCAGCGATAGCACTATTAAATTTTGGGATGGTATAACAGGAGAATGCTTACAAATCTTGTCAACTCCTATAGATGTAATTTTTTCTATTTCATGGCATCCCCAAGGAGATTTATTGGCGATAGCTGGGATAGGAAATAAAGTTTATTTTTGGCAATATACCACTAATCAATATCATCATGAATTAGAAATACAAACTACTGAAATTATGAAATTAGTTTGGTCAAATGATGGTAATTTATTAGCCATAGATACCAGAACAGGTCAAATTTTTCTTTATGATCTCTCACAAAATTGTTTAGATAAAATTTTTCAAAGGGAAAAATCTAATATTAATGATGTCAGGAATGGTTTAAATTTCAGTCAAGATCATGCTTATCTCGCTTTTAGTAGTGATGATGCTAAAGTGGAAATTTTGCATTTAGAAAGTAATACTTTTCTTGCTTCTTTAAAAGGACATTCTGTTCAACTTGTAGGTCTAATTTTTATGAAACAAGATCAACTAATAGTTACTATTAGTTTGGATAGTACAGTGAGAATCTGGGAATTATTATCAGGAAAATGTCTCCATATTTTAACTGATCATCAAGCACCTGTTACTAGTTTAACTATCGTGAATGAAGATACTTTTGCCACAGGTAGTGCTGATAGTACCATTAGAATTTGGGATGTGAATATGGCAAAATGTATACAAGTATTAACCAGCGATCGCCCCTACGAAGGTATGAATGTTTATGAAGCTACTGGTTTAACCTCATCCCAATTAGAAACATTGACAGGTTTGGGTGCGATCGCACATTCCACATTTCCAGAATTAGCATAATTGACACTCTCACCGTCTTTAGACACTGAGATTCTTTAATCAATGAGCCAACTTACAATTGCTGGATTACTCCAACAAAAACAGAGGTCGATTCTCCTAAAGCGTTAATGACCGTATCCCTACCGTACTCGATTTTTGTATTTCATTTTTCACCAAATTTAGCTTTCCTAAACTGCAATACTGTTAGGTATGACTACGCACTCAACCAAATTAGTTAAGTTTTTACGTTGTTTAGTTATACTTAAATTATGGAACTTTCAAAAGTATATCACACCTACTGTTACTAGTCAACGAGTTAGGCTAAATATTTTCGCCCGTGTCGCTTATATCTCAGCACTAAAGTGACTGAGCTTTACGCTTACCGAGTAATCTTGTAAACTTAACGCCCCTTCTGATTAATGAAGGGGATATGGGGTTTTTACTTACATCCTAAAGATTGACGAGTATCTATACCTGTTTTAGGATTTACACCACTGGCATTAATACAGAGTTTTTTTACCTGTACCAGATCTAAAATTGCATTGGTAAAATCAGCATTGGTCACATTAACCTGATCAAAGATCGAACGTAACATCATGGCATCTGTAAAGATTGCATCACTTAAATCAGAATCTTTGAATTTTGATAAATAAGCAATACCTTGGCCAAAATCTACACCGTGAAAATTAACGCCATCTAATAAAACACCGTTAAATACAGCACCGCGTAAATCAGCATTGTTAAAGTTAGTATTCTCTAACTTCTCACTTGTAAACTCAATCCCAACTAAATTTTGTCCAGAAAAATCCTGTCCAATTTCTCCCTTACGCAAAAGAGAATTAGTCACACTGGAAGAACTTGCAGCTTGCGCTGATAAGGGGAACACAAACAACACTAGGGCTAAAATCATACTAGCCAATATTAGGGGATACTTCATCATCTTTGCTTAATAAATCTCAACAATTCTACCAGAAGAATACGGTGGGGCTGGGGTCCACATCTCTTCAGAGCGTGGAGGAAAGCCCACAGGAGCGAATTTATTCGCTTACAAATATTATCCGTGATGTGGATCATTAATGTATCTCTGAATAGTATCCGAGCTAATGTTTCCAGCCGTCGAAAAGTAGGGGCGTATTGCAATACGCCCCTACTGTCTAATCTGTAGCAATACGCCCCTACTGTTTAATCTTTAACAATACGCCCCTACTGTTTAATCTTTATTGCAGAGAGTGTCAATATTAATCATTAAACCGCAGGAGGGGACAGAAGTAATTCTCTGCTAAATTAGCCGCTATCTCGTAGGATAGATAAATGTTGAGGTGCAATCCCACTAAATACCAATAACCATCTGTGGCTAATCAAGAAAATATTACCCCCTCTCTAGCGCGAACCCCTTTATATCAAATGGGTGTAGAACTCAAAGCCAAATTTACCAGCTTTGGAGGCTGGGAAATGCCCATACAATATAGCAGTATCACGCAAGAACACCATGCTGTGAGAAATACCGCTGGAATGTTCGATATTTCTCACATGGGCAAATTTACCCTTCAAGGTAAAAACCTGATTTCCCAACTTGAGTATTTAGTTCCTTCCGATTTGAGTCGTTTACAACCCGGACAAGCGCAATATACCGTCTTACTAAACCCTCAAGGCGGAATTATTGACGACATAATTATTTACTACCAAAGCACAGACAGAAATGATACGCAAAAGTTAGTAATTATTGTTAACGCTTCAACTACCGATAAAGATAAAACATGGCTACTAGCACATCTTGATCCTGATGTAGTCCAATTTCAAGACCTTTCACAGGATAAAATCTTAATTGCTGTTCAAGGACCAACAGCTACTAATCATCTCCAATCCTTAGTAACAAGTGATTTATCACCCATTAAGGCTTTCGGGCATTTAGAAACGACTATTTTCGGAAAACACGCATTCCTCGCCCGGACAGGGTACACTGGCGAAGATGGTTTTGAGGTGATGGTAGATTCATCAGTAGGGATAAACTTGTGGCAAGCCCTATATAGTGTTGGTGTTGTTCCTTGCGGACTTGGTTGTCGAGATACTTTGCGTTTAGAAGCTGCAATGGCACTTTATGGGCAAGATATTGACGATAGCACCACACCTCTAGAGGCTGGTTTAAGTTGGCTAGTACATTTAGATACTAAAGGTGATTTTATTGGTCGGGAAGTTTTAACACAGCAAAAAGCCCAGGGAATACCTCGTAAACTCGTAGGTTTACAAACACAAGGACGAAATATTGCCCGTCACGGCTACTCTGTATTATCATCAGATAAAGTTGTAGGAGAAGTAACAAGTGGTACTCTCTCACCTACACTTAGTTATCCCATAGCCTTAGCTTATGTTCCCACCCAGTTAGCAACCCTCAAGCAGCAGCTAGATGTGGAAATTCGCGGCAAAGCTTACCCCGCTGTAGTTGTGAAACGCCCATTTTATCGCTCTAAGAATCGTGTTACTAATTGATAACCTTTGTGGTTTTTGAGGAATAATTTGTTTTAGGTTAATCTTGTAACACTATTTTTTTAACGTAGAAGAGAAAGTGATATGTCTTTTGAATATCCCCAGGATTTGCGCTACTTAGATTCTCATGAATATGTTCGTCTAGATGGCGACATTGCTACTATCGGTATTTCTGAATTTGCTGTTGATCAATTAGGTGATATTGTCTTTTTGGAATTGCCAGAAATTAGTGATGCTATTAATTTAGGAGACAAATTTGGCACAGTTGAATCAGTAAAAGCCGTAGAAGAACTGAAGTCACCAATCAGCGGTACAGTTATAGAAAGGAATGAATCCTTAATTAACGATCCTGAACAAATAGCTGATGATCCCTATCGTGACGGTTGGTTAATTAAGGTACGTATTAATGATGCTGCTGAAATAGAGGACGCTATGACAGCAGATGAATATCGGGCTTTGGTAGAGGGTGAATAAATAACTTAACATTCATAAAACCTCGCGGTAAGTGGGAAACGAGCGTGTCTTTAGACCTGAGAGGGAAGCGACACGTAGCAAGATCCCGAAGAGTGCGAATTTATTCGCCATGTTCTTTGTCTTTGTGTTATGATGACGTTGTGAGTAAGAATTATTGTCTACGTGTTGAAGCATCCTAGTATCGGAGAAATCCCGGCTCCCATGAAACAACGGTTAGGTTTAAGTCCTAATGACAGTATTGACTTGAAAGAGCAAATAAAGGCAGGTTGCGGAGCGTACCGTGTCTTGGCTTAGTGATAGATTCACAAAAACATTAGAAACGATAAAAGTAGCTAGAAACCTAAGCTGGACTTAGAGTGACTAAGTAGACGACGTTTGACGGTCGTAACGAGGATTAGACTTTGGGTAATATCCTTAATCTAATTCTGTCAGTAGAATCTCAGTGTCTTTAGACCTGAGAGTGTCAAATTCCTCAAAATGTAGAGATGTTTATTAAAAACGTCTCTACTATCTTTGTCTGCATAAGCTAATTAGCATTTAAGTTGCATAAGCTAATTAGCATTTAAGTTGCATAAGCTAATCAGCATTTAAGTTGCATAAGCTAATCAGCATTTAAGTTGCATAAGCTAATCAGCATTTAGGTTGCATAAGCTAATCAGCATTTAGGTTGCATAAGCTAATCAGCATTTAAGTTGCATAAGCTGGGCGGGCAAGATGCCCACCCCACAAGAGTTATGTTTAATTCGATGATGTAAATTAGATGTTTTTTAGCTTATAACTGTTCCTACCCCCTGTAATCAGATTTATAAATTTTTAAAGGAATCTGAGAAAAGAATTAATTTCAATTTCTCGTTCTTGCATATTTTGTTTAAATAAATCCGTCCGTAATACTGCTTCTACGGGTAAAACTCCAGGATGTTTGAGTTTATCTTCTAGTAATAATTTAGCAATACTACCAACGCCTAAACCAGCCGCTATCGCTGTATTTTCATGGATTAAAGTTGCACAATAAACTGCTGTTTGATTATTAATCTTTCCTGTTATTTCTACTCTAACTACTACCCCAACTCCAGTAAATATATTTGTAATTTCTGTCATTCTGTAACTAATAAGAGATAAAAATTCAATCATCTTATTTTTCTGCATTAATATTTTAGGAAAAATATTGGCTGCTATCCAAGTCAAATGATTATAAAAATCGGGAACTGAGCCAAATTTGGTAATTACTGTTTTCACCAATGGGAAAGAAGTTGGAATTGTGAAGGTTTCTGGGATATCAAACCAGTAAACTCCTTTACTACAATATGGAGAGGGAAAGTCAATATTTTCTCTTTCTGTATAAGGTTTAATTGTCTGCCATTTACCATTTATCCAAGCTTCAAAAGGGTGTTCTAGTCCTAAAAAAGTTGTTCGCATGACGGTAATTCCTGCACCACCAGAACCAGAAACTAAATAACTTAAATGTATTTTTTCCGGTAAGTCAAATTTTTCGACTCCTTGACGAACTAAACTATTAGAGATACCGGGGAAAATCCCCGCATTAATGATTGCAGTTACTCCAGCATTAACGGCTTGAGTATGCAATTTCATGGCTTTTTGTGTGTAGGAACGGTGGTCACTCACATCAATATAATTTACACCTTCATTAATACAAATTTCTATAATTTGAGTATCTCGATAGTGAAAAGGTCCTGCACAATGAATGACTAAATCAGATTTAGATATGGCTTTCTTGAGGTTGTCAATATCAGCTAAATCTAATACTAAAAAATGTCCTCTTTCTCCCCAAGAAAAATTCTCTATCTGTGGGGAACGTCCAGTAATAGTAATTTCTGCTTGGGTATATTTGAATAAATCCTCAGCAACGCTACTGCCGATTCTTCCTCTACCTCCCAGAATTAAAACATGATTTTTCATGATTTTCCTCAAAAAATTTGATTTAAAATTTATCTAAGAGGATGTTTTAAAAGTCTCTCATGGTGTATCAAATATTTTCAGATCCCCCTAAATCCCCCTTAAAAAGGGGGACTTTGAAGAATTTAGCCCCCCTTTTTAAGGGGGGTTGGGGGGATCTAAACGTTGTGGGGCAACTCTAGAAGACTTGTGTGTACACCGTAGCCTTTTTAAGGGGGTTAGGGGGGATCAGTAAGTACCTAAAATCACCACTCAAAACTTCTCAAACAACCTCTAAGATTTTTTAGCAACTTGAAAAGCTGATATATAGGTAATTTGAATATTACCTCCATAGTTATTTTCTATCTTCTTTCGTAATTCTGTAAATAAACAATTTCTAGTTTCTATATCTAATTTTAAGTAAGGTGTGTAGGTACTTAAAAGTAGTAAAAAATCATGAATATCATAATTAACTTTACAGACAACTTTTTCGGAAACTAAATTTTGAAATTTACCTGAGTCAATAGCTTTTTGTCCTAAAGCTTGAACTATCTCTTTTTGGGTTTCTATATCTTCATATCTATCTAATGATGGTGCATACTTTTGATAAACTTCCTGAAAACTTTGATATACTTCATATTCTGGTTGGGGTGTCATATTCCAAAGTAAAATCAAAGCACCATCATTTTTTAAAGATTGAGCAATTTTGAGATTACCAAATTCAGGATTAATCCAATGGAAAGAGGTTGCAGCTAAAACAGCATCAAATTTCCCAGGTTCTATTTCCCATTCTTCAAAGGTAGTTTGCTGAATTTTTATCTGTGGATAAATTGCACAATTTTTTCTAGCTAAATTACAAGCAGCTAAACTTGGTTCTAGACAAATCATAGAAAAACCTAATTGAGCAAATGCTAAAGTTGCATTTCCCGGACCACAACCTAATTCTAAAATCTGAGCATTGCTATCAAGTTGAGCTACTTCTACAGCACCCTTAATAATTTCTTGTGGATAGCGAGGTCTGAGTTTATTATAAGCTTCTGCTACCTGGGAATACCAGTTTTTTCTAGTTTCTAAATCTTGAGCATATAAGTTTTTCAGTATTTCCATTTCTTTCATAAATTATCCTTAATTTAAAAAATTGAGATTTAGATTCCCATAGTTGATTTTTTGCCATAAAATAGTAGTGCGTAGATGTAAGTAAAATTGTTGAGTTTAAAAATATGGAATCCCCTTGGCAACAACTGAAAAAGGGAGAAATTGATTGTCAGTAAGCACTCAGCCTTTTAATAAATGAGATAGGTACAGTTAATATAGATTTATTAAATCCTGAAGTTAGTGTAAAGCCCTTCGGTCATAGCTGCGCTAGAACGACAGCATAACGCACCAAAATCTTGATAAGGGTGCGTTATAAACTTCGTTCTAATACATCCTACAAATATTATAAATTAGTTATTTAGGAAATATTGCTAACTCAGTTTTGGGATCAAAAAAATGCAGTTTATCAGGCACAAATGATAACCAAAGTTGCTCATCTATCTTGATAAATCTATCTGGGGGAACTCTGACCTGCAAAGGTTGTCCGTCTACATTTTGTAGGTCTGGATCAGCAATTTTCACAGAAAGAAAACTGTCATTTCCTAAATTTTCTACTAAATCTACTTTGACTGGTAGATTTTTAGTAGCAGGTACACCCAAACTTAGGTGTTCTGGACGAATACCCAACATTAAAGTTTGTCCGTCGTATTGTTGTAACGCACTTCCCCAAATATCTGGGAGGGTAAAACGAAAATTAGGATGCGTTATTAATAAAGGTGCGTGAAACTCCACCGGGATAAAATTCATGGGTGGAGAACCGATAAATTCGGCAACAAAGCGGTTTGCAGGACGGTTATATAATTCTAAAGGTGCTGCAACTTGCTGAATTTTACCCTCTGACATGATAGCAATGCGATCGCCCATTGTCATCGCTTCCGTTTGATCATGGGTAACATAAATCGTCGTTGTTCCCAACTGATGTTGCAATTTAACAATTTGGCTACGGGTTTCAGCCCGTAACTTAGCATCTAAATTAGATAATGGTTCATCCATTAAGAATACTTGGGGATTACGAGCGATCGCTCTTCCTAATGCTACCCGTTGTCTTTGTCCCCCGGAAAGTTGTTTGGGTAACCGATTTAACAAAGTTTCAATTTGCAACAAACCCGCAACTTTTTGGACTCGTTCATCAACAATTCTTTCTTTTGGAGAAATATACCGCAATCCACCGGGTAACTTTTTTGTCAATCCCACCAGTATATCTTCGCCCCATTGCATTAGTCTTTTTTTGCCAAATTCCGCATCGGGAAACTGACGACGTAAGCCAAAAGCGATGTTGTCATATACAGTCATGTGGGGGTAGAGAGCATAATTTTGAAACACCATAGCGATGTCTCTAGCTTTAGGTGGTAAGTCATTAATCAGGCAATCTCCTACCGAAATATTACCACCAGTCATCACCTCTAACCCAGCGATTAACCTGAGTAAGGTACTTTTACCACAACCTGATGGTCCCACCAGCACCATAAATTCACCATCAGCAATGGTTAAATTAATCCGTCGCAAGACACTTACACCCTCTATCCCATCCTGCTGCGTTTTTGCCCCTTCCCCGCTGCGGGAAGTAAAACTTTTATAAACGTTTTCTAATACAACTTGTGCCACAAGAATTCACTTTAAAATTTATTAATTTGTAGAGGCGGAATTTTTCCAGCCATACAATACATATTATACATTGTTTCCCAAAGACCAGATCCCCGACTTCTTCAAGAAGTCGGGGATCTTAAAACTATTGATTTTAGTAATTCTTGAATTTGCTGATTAATAATCTTGACATCAAAACGTTGACTAGCAATAATTTTCGCATTATTGGCAATATTCGCAGTTTTTACAGATTCTTGGCGACAATTATTAATCACCCGTGCTAACTCTTGAGGTTTTCCAGGTGTGACTAAAAAACCATTAATCCCATCTTGCACCAATTCTATTGCACCACCAGCTTGAGCCGCAACCACAGGTTTACCGCACAGCATAGCTTCAATAATAACCCTGCCAAAAGGTTCAGGTGCAGTGGAAGTATGGGCGACCAAATCACAAACTGCCATTAATTGCGGAATATCCGCGCGAAAGCCTAAAAATTTGACTCGATTTTCTAGCCCTAATGCAATTACTTTTTCATGTAGATCTTGAACATATTCTTGTTCACCAAATAAAGCATCACCTACCAAAATTACTACCACATCTTGCGGACATTGGCCAAGAGCTTCAATCAAAATATGCTGTCCTTTCCAAGGAGAAAGCCGGCTAAAATGTCCAACAACGAATTTACCTTCTAATTCTAAATTATCTCTTAAATTTCTCACTGCTAATTCATCAACTTCATATTTTTTTGCAGCAAAACCATTATAAACAACCTGGACTAGATCCGGTTTTCCTCCAGCTTGTAAAAATGCCACTTTACTAGCTTGAGAATTAGCAATTACTAAAGTAGCACAACGGTTAATTAAATTAACAGCAACCCGCAAATTAGTTTTACTAAAATGTTCTAGTGAAAGAATATCATGTAAATGATAAACCAAAGGACGACGAGCTAAAAAACTAGCTATTGCCCCCACAACTAAAGCTTTTTGAGTATTGGCATAGATTAAATCATATTTTTTTGCCCGTTGAACTACCTGATTAATTAAAGGTATAATTTGTCCTAAACTGCCTAATGCTTGAAATAAACCACTTTGTTTACTAACTTTAATAGCTTGAGTTGTCAAAACCTCCACAGGGATTTGATTTTCTGCCAGTAACTTCCGAAAATCACCATCTGCGAATAAACCAACCAGGGCATTTTCACCATAAGGTTTAGCAATATCCACTAAACACAATTCAGCCCCACCAGGTTTACCACTTTGATCTAAAAATAGAATTTTCATATCATCTCTATAGTAATATCAATTTAAGTTAAGAGAACTTGCCGAACTTGTTGAGCAATATTCGTCCAATCATAATTTTTAATTGTGTAATTTCGACATTCTTCCCTAGAAGGTAAAGGCAGTTTTCCTAACATAACTTGTGCTAATTTATCAGCAATGCTTTCTAGAGTAATTGTCTCAGTAATTAAATCTGGAGAAAATTTCTGTAAAATTTCTGGCATTCCCCCCACAGGTGTACATAAAACAGGAGTCCCACAGGCTAAAGATTCCAGAATAGCTAATCCAAACCCTTCAAAAGATTGACTCGGCATTACAGTTAAATCAGCCGCTTGATAAGCCACTGGTAAATCATTTTCCGGTAAAAAACCTAAAAATTGCACATTATTTTCTAAACCTAATTCTCTAGCTTGTTGTTGAAGTAAAGCTTGAATATGACCACGACCAGCTATAGCTAACCAAATATCAGGAATTCCCGTTTTAATCATTGCTATAGCTTGTAATAGCTTATCAATTCCCATCCGATGAACTAAGCGCCGGGAAGTAAATAATATTGGCCGATTAGTTGGCCAACCTAGTTTGATTCTGGCCTCTTGACGGGATAAATTATTCTGAAAATGATTAATATCAACGCCACCAGGAATGATGTGAATTTTTTGCCAGGGAATTTGATATTTTTGATGTAAAATCTGACCAAAAGCTTTACTCAGAACAATAAAGCGATCACAGCGATTGTAAGTGCTTTGTTCTATTAGTTTTTCCTTTAACCAAACACTAAATTTTTTATTAACTACCTCT
Source organism: Dolichospermum sp. DET69 (assembly GCA_017355425.1). Lineage (NCBI taxonomy): Bacteria > Bacillati > Cyanobacteriota > Cyanophyceae > Nostocales > Aphanizomenonaceae > Dolichospermum > Dolichospermum sp. DET69. Next base: position 3,219,732 of record CP070233.1, on the reverse strand, counting down.
TCCTGACTTTCCGAAGCCCAGGGACCATGAAAGTTAAAAGTAACAGGTATTCCTTTGGGCAAAATATCTAAAATTGGAAAACTATATAATGCAAAATGGAGATTAATTGCATCAGGTTTACCTAACCTTGTTTTCTTAAAATTATTACGAATTGACCAGAGCCGAGAACTAATTTTACTATCTGGATCAGCTAAATTAGTCAACTTAATTTGTGTATTTTCAGCATCTACTGGTAAACCCACTCCACATAATTCTACTTGATCTTGAGACGCTGCTAATTTATGAGTTAGCTCATAAATATACCGTTCCAATCCTCCAGGATTTTTAGGAAACCAACCTGTACCCAAAGTTAGAATAGATGCCGATGCTGAATTTAATTTTATATCTTTACCTTCCACTTACTTCTCTCCCCCTTGATAGATAAATTGACATTAGTTATTTTGATTTATTGTGCCTATGCCAAGGTAATTTATTTTCAGCATGATCTTTTAATACGATGCCCAGAATCGAAACCAGTTTAAATATAAAAATTATTCTATTTCCACAAAAAAAATATATCAAAAAAATATATTCACATAACTAATCTTAGATATAGGACTAATATTTGATTTGTGATAGCTTGCCTAGCGTAGCCATAATATTCTGTAGGGTGGGCAATGCCCGGCAAAACCAGAATATTATCATCAATGCCAACAATACTTAAAATTTTGCAAATATCATTGATGATTTTCATACTTGTAAAAATATCAACAGTATTTGTAGAATATGTGATTACGAAGTTTATAACCCACTATTTTCAGAATTTTTCGGTAAATAAGAAATATGGAAAATGATAAATTCTATACTAGACATCAAGATATACGAATTCAAATTGATGTCATCAATACAAAATAATAGTTAATAAAAAGAGAATTGCTATATTACTAAATAAGTACAAACCATTACTTTGGCTCATTCAGAAAAAGTAACAATTGTATCCAGAAAATAGAATTATTACCCACATTAAGTATAATTTATTTATTCACCAAGTATATTTTATTGATAAAGTTTTGATGAAATAAGATGCCGAATAGAATTTCTTTGTTAGTTTATGAATAAGAATTTGAATACTAATTCCACAGAGTTAAATTAGAAATTCAAAAAGTTGGTGCAGTATACTTTTTGTGGACAATTTAATAGTTAGTTAATGCAACCATGTTCATGAACAACAAATTATTTATGCAGATTAGTAAAGCTTGCTACAAACTTTATCAATTTCTTCATAGTTTATTTCAGAGTAGATATTGGCAAAAAAAAATAGTCTTCAATATTTTACTTGGTCTAAGCTGTGGATTAATCGTGACATTTGCCGGAATGACAATGGATTTAGCCACAACTAAAAAATCCAAAGCAGTGAAAAGTTCGGAAACTACATATATTACTTCTTGGTTAGGAAATACCATTGGTAATGGTAAATTGCGAGTACAAAATAATATAGAGGGAATGTATGTTAAAGATGATGGGACAATATATACAAATAGTGCTTGGGATGAAGCCGGTAGCGAAGCAGGCATATATAAAGATGGTAAACCAATTTTTATCCTCCAAGATACACATGGTTGGAATCGTTTAGGTGGTAAAGCGATAACAGTAAATAGCAAATATATTTACTTAACAATGATTCAAGGAGGAATGAATCAAACCAAAGAAGAGTATCCACCCGAAGGGCAAACTTGGTACTGTGTCAGACGTTATGACTTAACAGGAAAACCTGCACCTTTTGAGAAAGGAAATGGCTGGGATAAAAGTATGTTAATTACCAGCAAAAGCAAGGAAGTGACAGGAATAGCAACGATAGATACTAATCTATTTGTTAGCAATGCTGAGGAAAATATAGTTCGGGTTTATAACACCGAAACGATGGCAGAAATCAATAAATTTACAGTTAATAACCCCGGAAAAATCACCATTGATAAAAAAGGTAACTTGTGGATTATTCAAAATCAGCAAGGTACTAAATCTGGAAAAATTGTCAATTATTCACAAGCAGGAAAAAAATTACCCCCAGAAATTCTAGATATTGATAAACCATCAGCATTAGCTATTGATAATCTTGGTAGGCTGTTAGTAGCAGAAAATGGTATTAATCAACAAATAGTAATTTATAATATCAATAATCAGCCAGTTCGTGTAGATACTTTTGGTGATAAAAATGGTATTTTGGGTGGTGTACCTGGAGAAGTAAAAACATCAAAACTCTATGGCATTACAGGAGTTGGTACAGATGCTGAAGGTAATCTTTATGTCAATAATAATGGCTTTAATAAATCAGGAACAGATTTGAGAAAATTTTCTCCATCAGGCAAAATACAATGGCAATTACTAGGATTAATATTTGTAGATAATGCAGATACTGATCCACAAACAGATGGTGTGAATGTATTCACCAAACAAGAACAATATGTGATGGACTATAGTAAACCGGCTGGTAAAGAGTGGACCTATAAAGCCTACACAGTCAATCCCTTTAAATATGCTCAAGATCCACGGCTACATACATCACCAGATGGAACTTTTGTCCGCCGTATTCAAGGAAAACCTTTTTTATTCCTGACAGATATGTACAATAGCTTTTTGCAAATTTATCGGTTTCAACCAAAAACAGATGGTAAAATTGCAATTCCTGCCGGGATGTTTGTGGGTAGTAATGATCAGGGAAAACAATCTATTAGTGGAAATTGGCCACCCTATCAACCCGTAAAAGGAGAATGGATTTGGCGTGATAGTAATGGCAATGGCGCATTTGAAAAAAATGAATATGATAGCAGTCAAGACTATCCATATATAGGGGGTTGGTGGGTAGATAGCAAAGGTGATGTTTGGAAAACTTTGCGAACAGAAGATGGCATTCGTCATTATCCTTTACAGGGAATAGATGCTAAAGGAAACCCCATCTATACCCATTCTTCGATGCAAAAGCTCAAGACTCCTAGCACCTTTAAAGACTTGCGAAGAATTGAGTATTTTCCCGAAACAGATACTATGTATTTGTCAGGTTTTACCATTGAACATCCTGCATTTGCTGATGATGCTAAAGTCATAGGATCAGAAATTGCCCGCTTTGATAATTGGAGTAAAGGAAATCGTACCCCTAAATGGCGAACTGTTGTTCCCTACGACACTACAGGTAAGGGAAAAATTGCCACCGCAGCCATGAGTATAGCTGGTGATTATGTATTTGCAGTAGGTGTAAAAACCGCAGAAGTATATGTTTACAAAACTGCAACGGGAGAACTCGTGAAAAAGATGACTCCAGGTGCAGAAGTTGGCAAAGAAAGTGGCTGGGTTGATATTCCCTATGGTATCCGTGCTTTCCGTCGTGCTAATGATAAATATCTCGTATTTGTCGAAGAAAATTGGCAAGGAAAGGTGCTTATCTATCAATTCCCTGTTTGATCTATAGCAGGTTTAAATAATTTGTTAACTCAGCAATTCCCGATTTATTTAATAAGTTGGGAATCTGAGTTTTTATATTTTTATAAATTAATTTTTGTCTCACGCTCCAGGCGCTCCAGTCACAGAGAGAATGTTTAATACTGAATTAAGAAGCAGCATATTGAGAATATTCTCTAAGTGAAGGATAATGAAAACCAATAACAATTTCTTGTTTAGAGATTCCCCTTTCTTCTAATTCATCACCAACATCAATATCTGTATTATTTTCCTGAAGCCAGATTTTTCCATCTTTGATATCAAAGTGAAATATACAGGAATGAATTCGCCGTTTTTTATCCCAACCAGTTCGCAGTAAAAGATAATGATCATTTTCAGTATCAAAGATCAATTGAGTTTCCATATTTTGATCTTGTGAACCGTAACTAGCGTATTGAGTCAGAAATTCTCGCAAACATTGACGATAGTAATTTAGTTTATCCATAATTTTCAATTAAATCCTTATTTTCCAGAGGAAAAACTGCATCGGAAAAATCAATAGTTTCGCCAGCTATGGGTAAATATTCATCATTGAGATATTCACAAAATATAATTTCTACAACATCCAAATTATCATTTTCAGAAATTATAGCTTGATAAATAAAACCATCTTCTGATTTTTTAAAAGCATCATATAAATCAATATTACCAGAACGAATATTTTTTAATCTGCTTTTCGACATGGGAGAATAAAGCCAAGTTTTATGATTTGGTGTTTCATCTATCCAAACAGCTAAAAAAATCTGTCCTGAAGCATTTTGACAGCTAAATAAACAGGGAAAATCATAATATTCATAGATTTCAATAATTTCTAGGTTTACTAGCGGTGGGTATTGTGGTAGTAATTTCATAGATAAACCTCATGTTTAGTCAGGAGAAGTAATATTAACAATTTCAAAATTTTTCCAAGGTTCTTGATTAGCTGGAAACCACCAAGTATGATGATCATTACCTGTTTTTCTGGAAGGTGTGTTTAACATTACTCCTAAATCAGAATTTCCATATCCTAATGCTACTTGTTTTTTGCGAAGTGCAGGAATTTTATTACGAGCATTACAAACTCCTGCTGCTGAGGTAAAAACTGAGAGTCCACAAGTTTGACATTCTGTGATGTTTTTAGGACAAGGTTGATCTATATTTTGTTCACGCCATGATCTACAATCATCAGATGTAGGAGGGTTATTATCTACCAGACGGTAAATAGTTCCTGAAATTGGTTGAGCAGCTTCAGGAGGGCAATTTTCAGGAAAATACTGAGGCCATTTCATGTTGTTTCTGTTATTTTAATACATTTTTTAAATGATATCACCACCGCCAAGAAAATAAATTTCTTGGCTCATGGCAAAATTCAGCTAAAACTTAATGAAGATTGATATTTATTGAGTCTGTTTTAACAGACTTTTGCTATGAGACTGATAATTAATTATCAGGCGGGTTTGTGAGATAATGAAAGATGTATTTAAACAGCAAAAAACCTTCGATAAATTAACCAAAGGCTAATTAATTTGAATATTTATTTCATCGTCTGTGTACCTTTAACATGATCTGCCTTTTTACTATTAGCTTGAGTTACTAAATAACCCTAAATAACAAATGCATTCTTGTGCTTTGCTATTTTTGACTATCTTTAAATAACTGATAACTACCAAGTGCAATTCCTATTCCTAAAACTGCTGGAGCAGCAGCACTGATAGCGATAGCCGCAGTACCACCTACGGCTGCTGCTGCAACTGTTCCAGCAATACCACCTGCTACTGAAGCCACTTGTCCTGCTTGTCTAGCTTTTTTTCTAGCCTCACGTTTATGGTGTGGCAAATGTTCATTATCTTCAAGGATTTTACCTACAATTAAATCAGTAACTACACCACTGACAAGACCTCCTGCTCCTGCAATACCAGCAGCGCCACGTCCGACTACTTTGGGTGCTTGCTTGAGTCCTACATTAACAAGAGCTTTTGAAATGGGATTTAAAGAACTCACTGCTGCTGTAGCTGCTGCTTTAGTTACTTCTTTTGCAGCAAAACCTACAAATGCTCCTGAGACTGCTTCTGCTCCTGCTGCTGCAATATGATTTACTTGCTCACTCTTGTGTTTCCCAGTTTTGCAATAGTAGGCAAAATGCTCACAGTTATTAGAAAAGAGATTGTAATTTCTCTCATATAGCCTTTGTTCAGCACGATGGACTACAAGATAGTCTGGGTCGCATTGTCCATATTCTTTGATCCGAATTTTTGTTCCCTTTGCAAATTCAGTTTTGGAAACTTTACAAACTTTACTTCCATCATAATGAATTACAGTACCATTTCCACAGTCAATACCATGATGTGTGATAGGTAAGCCATTAAAATAGAACGAAGCAAATATATGATCGCCTTCTGCCATGTTTTATACTTACTGTAAATTTATTTAATTATAATCGGAATTTATAATACTTAGAATAGTATGATTACTTAATAACAAAATAAAGTTACAACAAAATATTTGATAAATTAAATAAAAATACATAAATAAATTTTCATTGCATCACAAACTCCTACCTTTTGCGTCCCTCTCCGCGACTGGAGCGCCTCTGCGGGAAACAAAACTCTTATCCAACTTAAAACACCCACATCACAACCCCTAACGGTAAGGTAATAAAAGCGATATTTGATTGACACTCTCAGGTCTAAAGACACTGAGATTCTACATTCATCGTCAAAACTTGCTCAACCAGGCTTGCGCCAAGCAGAGTAGTGGTTTCGACTCCTGTAGCGTTACTTTGGGTCTGCCCGACCCTAGCTTGTTTTGCAAGATTGAGAATATTTATCGCTGCATTTGCATCTCTATGAAGATACGAACCACAACTACATTTATGTGTACGAGTTGATAGAGATTTTTTGACAATTACGCCACAACTAGAACACTTTTGAGAAGTGTAATGTGGCGGTACAGCTATAGCAATCTTGTCAAATTTAACAGCAAAATATTCTATCCATTGACGGAACAAATACCAACTAGCATCACTAATTGATTTTGCTAAACAATGATTTTTAACCATGTTTGAAACACGTAAATCTTCATAGGCTACTAGGTCTTTAGACCTGCACACGTTACGCGCTATTTTCTTAGCGTGTTCATTCCGTTGCCTACTTACTTTTAAATGTTTTTTGGCGTAAAGTTTTCTAGCTTTTTTTCTACAGTTAGAACCTTTAACTTTTTTGTAAATCCGTCTTTGAGAGTGCTTAATTGATTTTTCAGCCTTTCTCAAAAACTTAAGGTTAGGTTCGTGATGTCCATTAGAATCTGTATAAAATGACTCAATTCCTACATCTAAACCGATTTCCTCACCTGTTTTTGGTTGAATATATACTACATCAATGCCGATACAAAACTGTGCATAATACCCGTCAGCACGACGGATTAGACGCACTCGCTTAATATCTTTGAGATTATAAGATTGAATATCCCACTTACCCAAAAGTTTAAGTTCACCAATTCCTTTTTTATCAGTGAAAGTGATACGCCGCTTTGTTTTATGTAGCTTCCAGCCTGACGTTTTGTACTCAATTGAACGGCAATCTTTTTGAAATCTAGGAAACCCCTTCTTCCCAGATTTTTTGGATTTACAGTTGTCGTAAAACCTAGATATAGAGAACCATCCTCGCTCTGCGGCTGCTTGTACAGCCATTGAATTTAATTCGGCAACAAAAGAAAACTCTTCGCGTAGTAAAGTGGAATATTTGTTAAGAGCAAATCTATCAATTTTTGAATTACTCGGTGCATCCATCCAATACCTAATCGCTTTATTGCGAATAAATTGGGTAGTCCGAATAGCCTCATCTACTGCATCGTATTGATGTTGTTTACCTTTAACTTTATATTCTAAAACTATCACGAGGTTTCCTTGTTGCTTAACTTACCTATTTTCGACCTATTAATATAGTAACATAAAACTACCTGAACCAAAAAAGATTGAAGGCGAATAAATTCGCCCGTGTCGCTTATATCTCAGGTCTAAAGACACTGAGTTTTACGCTTACCGGATATCTCTATAAAACAAACAAAATAAATGACCTCCATAGACTCCAGCAAACACAAAAAAGCCAAAGCCCTCAAACCCGGAAGCGTGCGCCCCGCCAAAGAACTCTGTAGCGAATGCGGACTATGCGACACCTACTACATCCACTACGTCAAAGAAGCCTGCGCCTTCATTACCCAAAGAATAGACGAACTAGAAACCACCACCCATAACCGCCCCCGTAACCTCGAAGACGAAAACGAAGTATATTTTGGTGTGCATCAAGAAATGATGTCCGCACGCAAAACAGAACCCATAGAAGGCGCACAATGGACAGGAATAGTCAGCAGCATAGCCATAGAAATGCTGAATCGCGGCTTAGTTGAAGGCGTAGTTTGTGTCCAAAACAGCAAAGAAGACCGCTTTCAACCCATGCCCATCATCGCCCGCACACCCGAAGAAATACTAGCAGCCAAAGTTAATAAACCTACACTATCCCCTAACCTATCCGTATTAGAACAGATAGAACAATCAGGAATGAAACGGTTATTAGTGATTGGAGTAGGTTGTCAAATCCAAGCATTACGCGCAGTAGAAAAAAAACTCGGCTTAGAAAAACTCTATGTACTCGGCACACCATGCGTAGATAACGTTACCCGCGCCGGACTGCAAAAATTCCTAGAAACTACTAGCCGTTCCCCCCAAACCGTCGTTAGTTACGAATTTATGCAAGACTTCCGGGTACATTTTAAACATGAAGACGGTTCAGAAGAAACAGTCCCCTTCTTCGGCTTAAAAACCAACGTCCTTAAAGACATCTTCGCCCCTTCCTGTATGAGTTGCTTCGATTACGTCAACTCCTTAGCCGATATAGTAGTCGGGTATATGGGCGCACCCTATAAGTGGCAATGGATAGTAGTCAGAAATGATACAGGCAAAGAAATGCTCGACCTGGTAAAAGACCAAATAGAAACCCAGCCAGTCATGTCCCAAGGAAACCGGAAACCCGCAGTACAACAAAGCATACCAGCTTACGACCAAGCAGTTACATTACCAATGTGGGCGGCTAAACTCATGGGAGTAGTCATAGATAAAATTGGCCCCAAAGGACTGGAATATGCGAGATTTTCCATAGATTCTCACTTTGCGAGAAATTATTTATATGTAAAGCGAAATCATCCTGAGAAATTAGCAGCGCACGTACCGGAATTTGCGAAGCAGATAGTCGCGCAGTATAAGTTACCAGATTGATACTCTCACTGGCTTTAGCCAGTGAGATTCTGCGGATAGAGTAGACTTGGGTAAAACCCAAAGTCTAATTCTCGCTGTGTTCGTCAAACAACGCCTGGTTGAGTCGAGGGGGGACTATTATTTCTCACCCCTCTATTAGATTCGATGCCCATGTTGCCACGGGAGATATCCCCTTCAAAACATAGTGTGAGAGTTTCCCTTCACTACGCTTCTAGTTTAATGTTTCCAATCGCCAGAATAATTTGTTAACTTTAATCTAGGCAGGTGGGTTTTATTTGTGTAGATGCGGTTTTGAACTGCCAGAATAATCTTTATTTAATCAGCAAGAAACATGATAATGGTACAATCAGCCCTAAAACTAATCACAGTTAATGAATTTATTGCTCAGTATGGCGACAATAATCGCTATGAACTTATTGATGGGGAATTAATCGCGATGGAACCAACAGGACCTCATGAACAGGTATCATCTTTAATTGGGCGAAAACTGAATGTAGAAATTGATCATCAAGACTTACCATACTTTATCCCCCATCGGTGTTTGATCAAACTATTGGGAACAAACACAGTCTTTCGTCCCGATGTGATTGTATTAGACCAAACACAATTAATCAATGAACCATTATGGCAACAAGAACCTGTAATTACATTAGGAAAATCAATTAAACTAATTGCTGAAGTCGTGAGTACAAACTGGCAAAATGATTATGCTCGCAAAGTTGAAGATTACGCCCTATTAGCTGTTCCTGAATATTGGATTGTAGATTATTTAGGCATTGGTGGTAGAGAATATATTGGCAAAATCAAGCAGCCAACAGTGACAATTTGTCCATTAGTTGAAGACGAGTATCAAAAGCGATTGTTTCAAAACAATGATCCACTTGTTTCCTCAATCTTTCCTAACTTGCAATTAACAGCAAAACAAGTCTTTGCGTCCGCTTGTGCTGTAACCTAAATATTGGCAACAAATTGAGCAAATTTTTAGCTTTATACACTCAATATTTGTTGTACTGTTAAATCCAATTCAGTAAATGTCTGAGAAACAATTTTTTGATTATCTATAAATTCCACAACATTGTAAAATCCTTCATCTAATAATAATATAGAAACTTTAGCATTAATCGGATCTACAATCCAATATTCAGGGATTTCTCTAATCGCATATTCTGTCCGTTTTCGGCGATAATCAGTATTTATCGAACCTTCACTCACAATTTCTACTACTAATAATGGCGCAGTTTCTAAAACCGCAGGAGCATCAGGAGGATTTTGTCGCCATTCTTCACCCCTAATGACGGAAACGTCAGGAATACGGGATTTATTTAAAGTCGTTTTTACGCCTACTGTACCAGGCATTACTAACCAGTCTAAACCTAAACGTTGAATTTCTAAATAAAAAGCTATGTAAATTAAATTTATAATAGTAGCGTGTCGAAATACAGCCGGTGGCATTAATACTAATTCCCCATTAACTAATTCATATTTGTTATCTGTACCATCATTATAAGTTAGGTACTCTGCAAAAGTGAGCCGCTTTACAGTAGTTTGAATCATAGATTTTAGCTATATTTGGGGTTCATAACTCTTTTATACCAATCATATTTGATTTATGAAAATTAATTAAATAATTCGATTCAGAATTTAGATCCCCGACTTCTTGGAGAAGTCGGGGATCTTCTTATTTACCTTTTGCTCCAGCTTTTGCAGCTTTAGCGGCTTTTTTAGCAGACTTTTGTGCTTCCATTGCTGCTAACTCTGCTTGTTCTTTCTCTTCAGCTTTCTTATCGAGATAGTAGTGATAATCTCCTAAATAAACGCGGAATTCACCATCACGAATTTCAACGATTTTATTAGCTACTTGGGAGATAAAATAACGGTCATGGGAAACTACAAGGGCTGTACCGTCATAGTTTTGTAAAGCCTCTTCCATCATTTCCTTCGCCGGAATATCTAAGTGATTGGTAGGCTCATCTAAAATGATTAAATTCGCTGGAACTAAAAGCATTTTTGCCAAGGCTAACCGAGCTTTTTCACCTCCACTCAATGCCCCAACTTTCTTAAATACCATATCACCGGTAAATAAGAATCTTCCTAACAGTGTGCGGACTTCTTCGTTTGTCCAGTCGGGAACTTCATCATGGATAGTTTGCATGACGGTTTTATTTAAATCCAACGCTTCCGCTTGGTTTTGCTCAAAGTAACCAGGAATAACGTTGTGATCACCTAATTTAACAATCCCTTCTGTGGGTGGTTCAACACCCATCATAATTTTCAACAGTGTGGATTTACCCGCACCATTAGGACCGAGAAACGCAATTCTGTCTCCTCTTTCGACTAAAAGATTTGCCGATAAAAACAGAATTTTCTCCCCATAAACATGAGTTAAATCCTTAATTTCTACTACTTCTCTACCGCTACGAGTTGCATCAGGAAAACGGAAATGCAGGGTTCTCATTCCCCCTGTTGGTGCTTCGACGCGTTCGATTTTATCTAGTTGCTTTTCTCTACTTTTAGCCTGGGTACTGCGAGTAGCACTAGCACGGAATTTTTCTACAAACGCTTGTTGTTTTTCTAATTCTTTTTGTTGACGTTCGTAAGCGTTCAGTTGTGCATACTGATTTTCCGCTTTTTGTTGGAGGTAGGATGAGTAATTACCAAGGTAAGAACTGGAAACACCCCGTTCAGTTTCGACAATTTGGTTACAAAGACGATCTAAAAATTCCCGGTCATGGGAAACTATCACCATTGGGGTAATTAAACCTCTCAGGTAATTCTCTAGCCACTCAATGGTTTCTAAATCTAAGTGGTTTGTCGGTTCATCCAGCAGTAACAAGTCGGGTTTTTGCAGGAGAATTTTTCCTAAACTCATCCGCATTTGCCAACCACCAGAGAAGGCACTAACTAGGCGATCGCTATCTTCTAGCTGAAATCCCATCTCTGGTAATATCTTACCAATTCTGGAGTCTAAGTTGTATCCGTCCAAAGCTTCAAATTGACGCTGTAACCGATCTAACTGATGGATGAGTTCATCTAACTCGTCTGGATTAGCAGTTTCCATCTCATGAGGGATGTGAGCTAAAGCCTTCTGCACTTCGTTTGCTTCTTGAAAGACAGTCCAAAATTCTTCTCTGACTGTGCGAGTGGGGTCAACCTCAAACTCTTGGTTAAGATAAGCTATATGTAGGCTGGAGGGACGAACAATTTCTCCAGCGGTGGGTTCAATCTCCCCAGAGATAATTTTTAGTTGGGTGGATTTACCCGCACCGTTAACGCCAACCAAACCAATCCTATCTCCTGGTTTGACTTCCCAGTTGATATCTTTAAGAACTTCGCCTGTAGGATAAATTTTACTGATATGTTCTAATCGCAGCATGAAGTGTTTCGTGGGTAGGAAAAGGGGCAAAGCTAACGCCGTATACAATCTTAACAAAATTTAACGCCTTATGTACATTTTTTTGACTATGAACATAAATTTTTTCCTAACCCAGCCGTAACTAATAGCAGTTTTTCTGATATTTAGACCTGATACTGAAATTTATGGCTGGGGATTGTGGGTAATCATCAAAAATATAGGTGCATTTGCCGGAAAATCGTCACCAATATCCATGTTTTCGCTGGATTCTTTCAGCATTTACTACAGAAGTATTACACATTACAACTGAGATATTTTTCTAACCTCTTAGCTGTAGGATTGTTTTCCTATTTATGGGGTATTATTCCCGTTTTCAAGGAAATAATTGATTGATCAAAGGTTCTGACCACTTTATTCTCTTGATATGGGTTTTATGCTGGTTAATTCTCAAGTTTATTTGCAGGTTAACAATAAATTAATACTGATTTTTTTGAATAATTCAGATAGTAAAGCAACAATAATTAACATCTTAAATTAATAAAAATAGTCGAGAATGTATCTAGTAAGGTTGACAATTTACACTCTTATAAAGAATTATCATAGTGAACCCGGATAGTCGTTGGTAGGCAAATTATGCACACAGTTGTTCTCGTTCTAGTTGAGGTGTTAATTGTTATTGGACTCTCCCGACTTGTCGGACTGGGATTCAAATCAATTAAACAACCATTGGTAATTGGCGAAATCTTCGCCGGTATCATGCTTGGTCCCTCATTATTTGGTTTAATTGCTCCCAATTTAGCACATAGCCTGTTTCCACCAGAAACAATGCCTTATTTGAATGTTTTATCGCAAATAGGGCTAATATTTTTCATGTTTCTGATTGGTTTGGAATTAAATCCCAAATATCTGAGTGGTAACTTAAAAACTGCCATTCTTATCTCCAATCTTAGTATTATTGTTCCCTTTGCTTCGGCTTTTGTCCTATCTTTACTGCTTTATCCCTTAGTTTCTAGTACCCATGTAAACTTTTTCCCTTTTGCCTTGTTTTTAGGGGCAGCAATGTCAATTACCGCCTTTCCAGTATTGGCGAGAATTATCACCGAGAATAACTTACAGGGAACTCGTTTAGGGACATTAGCCTTAACTTGCGCGGCTGTAGATGATGTCACAGCTTGGTGTATTTTAGCCATAGCGATCGCCGTTGCTCGTCACGGTAGCATTGATCAACAAGCTGTTCTCACCATTATTGAAAGCATTGCTTATATTGGCTTCATGTTTACAGTCGGACGGTGGTTTCTCAAACGTTTGAGTAAACATCATCGTCGGGCTGGGCGTTTGAGTCAATTGGTTTTGGCTATCATTTATATGGGAGTTGTTTCCTCGGCCCTAATTACTGAATTTATCGGCATTCACCTCATTTTTGGCGCATTCTTATTAGGCGCAGTCATGCCCAAAGATGAAGAATTAGTTAGAGAATTAGCCATAAAAACTGAAGATTTTGTTCTCATCTTTCTTTTACCAATCTTCTTTGCTTACAGTGGTTTAAAGACACAAATTGGTTTACTCAACACTCCTAAATTATGGCTATTATCTGCCTTGATTTTATTAGTAGCAATTGGAGGTAAATATACAGGTGCTTATGTAGCTGCTCGGATTAGTGGCATTGACAAACGCGAATCTTCAGCCTTGGGTTGGTTAATGAATACTCGCGGTTTAACTGAGTTAATTGTCCTAAATATTGGTTTAGAGTTAGGCGTAATTACACCCTTACTTTTTACCATGTTAGTAATTATGGCTTTGGTGACAACATTCATGACTTCACCATTACTGGAATGGACATATCCCAAACGCCTGATCAGATTAGATATGGTTGAACCAGAAGCAGAAATACAACCAGAAACAGCACCAGAAATCAGAGAACCTCAAATTATCCCATATCGGATGTTAGTCCCAGTGGCTAATCCCAGCGCCCAAAAAGGTTTGTTACAGTTAGCAACAGCGATCGCCGTTAACAACCGACAACCTGCTATTGTTTATCCCTTGAGTTTCATTGAACTAGAAGAAGACTATGGCTTTGAAAGTACCCCAACTGAAGCTGACAGACTCATTGCCGAACGTCGCCAAAAACTAGAAGAATTAATCAATACCCTAGAACCATCACTGACACGTTCCTGTATTCATCCCATAGTTCGCATATCTACCAATGTCGCCAGAGAAACAGCACAGATAGCCAAAATTGAACAACCAGATTTAGTTCTTGTCGGCTGGCATCGTCCAGCTTTTAGTAACAATCGTTTAGGGGGAAGAGTCGGACAAATTCTCAGCACTACACCAGTAGATGTAGCCGTATTTGTAGATAAAGGTGGCGATCGCTTAGAAAGTATCTTAGTTCCTTACTCAGCGAACATTCATGACGATTTAGCATTAATTATCGCCTTGAGAATGCTCATTAACCGTGATACTTGTATGTTACAAGTTTTACAAGTATTTACAGGCACTCATGCCCAAGACGAATTAAGTTATGAACTCAACGCCATGATTGAACGATTACCTAAGACTGTCCGCGATCGCATTGAAATCAAAACCGTTACATCCCCAGAACCAATCCAAGCGGTAGTTACAGCCTCAGAAAATGTTGATCTCACCATTGTTGGCACTAGCCGTCTGTGGGGAATAGAACGTCAAACCCTGGGAAGATACACAGATCAACTCGCCATCCAATGTCGTTCTTCATTACTCATTACCCGTCGTCACAGTCAAGTTACCTCACACCTTACTGCCCTCTTACCAGCAGTTAATGTCCAAGAAGTAACCAGTAATTCATAATTTTTACTAAGAGAACTCCACAAAAAATGAACTGCTTGCAGCAGCGCTTACGCTATCCAATCTTGTGGGATGGGCATCCTGCCCGTCCTTGTATTATTCAAACGTTAAAAGTCATAGCCAACAACACTTAGCCATTAGATATAATTAGATACCTACCAGATGCCAAAGCAAAAAACCACTGAATTATGAAAACTAGAACTAATCAAATTCTTCCATCTATTGGCGTAAGTTTATTTGGCTTAATTACTCTTACCCCTAACATCAGCATTGCTCAAACAGTCGCACAACTTAATAGTTGGGAATTTAACCCCAAAGCCCAGCAATTAGAAATCAACCTCTCCGCTACCGCAACACCAAAGTATTTTTACTTACCTCAACCACCACGTCTGGTTCTCGATTTGCCTAATACCAAATTAGGTAAAGTCCTTACCCAAAAAGAATATTCAGGTGCAATTCAGAGAATTCGTATTTCCCAACTTAATGAAAATATCACTCGGATAGTTCTTGATCTAGCACCAGAAACTCAGTTCCAACCCAACCAAGTACAACTTCAACCTCTTTCTCGACAAAAACCCACGCGCTGGGTATTAAAACCCCATATTTCTTATTCTCCCGCCAACAGTCTTTTACTCACACCGTCTACTACCCTACCACCATCCACAAACCTGACAACTAACTCCCAACAACCCTTAATCACAGTACCACCTTTAAATTCTCAAAACCCTCCACCAATTATCAATTCACCTCTGCCTTCCGCTATGTTGTCCACACCTTTAGGAAATAATAATATTTCCCCAAGTAACCCTAAAGAAATTCCCATTATCGAATTTGGTCAACCTTTACCCAGCCAAAAATTTTAAATTAACGGATTTCTCTACTGGTTTCTTCACCCAAAAATTTGTAACAATAGAAATTAGTTAGTTATTTTCTTCAATTTCTATATCTTTTGGCAGTTTTTAGATATGAGTAATTCCAGCAATTTTCGTGAAGCTTTCCGTGAGGCCAGAACTCATGGCATCATTGGGCCTAATGTCATCGCTAACGCCCTGCCCTATGTCGGTGGTGGATTGGTGCTGACAGCATTCGGAACTTATGGTGGTTTAGGTGTTATCCGCAATAACCCTGGACTCTTTTTTCCTACATTTATTGTAGCAGTAATTCTAGAGTTAATTTTGTTTTTCGTTGCCCAAAATGTGGCATCAAAAGGTAACAAAGCCCTAGCCTTGCCCCTATTGGGTATTTACAGTCTATTATCTGGATATACCTTGAGTGGCTTGGTATTTGTAGCTTTGAGAACCCAAGGGGTAGGTATTCAAGGTATTGCTATTGCTGCTTTAAGTTGTGGCATTACCTTCATTGTTGCCCGAAAAATCGGTTCTAACCTTTCGGAAGCAGACGGTATGGCTTTGACAAAAACCATTAGTTTGGGGATTGTTGCCTTATTGGTGGTTTGTCTGCTCCAATTTGTCTTTGCCTTGTTTGGTGTTTATACACCCAGTTGGTTAGAAATTGGTATCTCTGGTATAGGTGTATTTCTCTTTGCGGGAGCATCAGTAGTTGATTTTTACATCTTGCCCCGCACTTACCGCAATGATGAGTATTTACCAGCAGCTTTGTCAATGTACCTCACCTACATCAACTTATTTGTCTTTATCTTACGCTTGCTTATTGCTATCAATGGTCGTGATTAAGTAAATTGGGGAATTGGGTAGTTTTCCTAACTCCTGACTAGGGCTTGCTGATAGCGTAGCGTAAGCCATAGAAATCTTTTAATGAAGTAGGGGCGTATTGTAATACGCCCTTACTGAACCACGAAGGAGCGAAGGACACGAAGGAAGAAGGAAGAGAAGAGTTGGACAATTAGCCCTCGAATTTACGCAGTTATTTTTAATTAAAATGCCAGGGTTTTAAACGTCTATTGTTAATAATCTTGCACTTTTTTGAGTGTAAAACTCTGTAAACCTTTATCTATCACTGCTTTTGTTTTCTTTTTGCAAGCCCTAACTAATGACTAATGACTAATGACCAATGACTAATGACTAATGACTAATGACCTAATGACTAATGACTAATGACTATTTCATCTCTAACAAAAGCCACGCGGGGCGAGTCTACAGAAGAACTCGTTTTAACCGACTCAGAAACTCTTGATGAGGTTATTCAGTGTTTAGTAGAAAATTTTTCGATTGAAACGCAAGGAGCCTGTGACCAACAAACTTTATTCGAGATTCTGGTTAAAGCAGCCAGCACTGGAGACAGTATTGAAAACACAGCTAAATTGTTAAAAAATATTCCGACAGCTAATGATATTAGATATCATCTCAATAAAATTAACAATTTTGAGGAATTAGAAGCGCAAATAAATCAAGCATTAAAAAGTCGAATTCCTTTAGGATTAAAAAAAGGGTGTTTGAAAATAGCGATTGATTTAAATTTAATTTGTTATTATGGTCAACCAACATCGTCAGAATTACCCTACATATATCGAAGTGAAGCTAAATCTGGTACTAATTCATTTTATGCCTATGCCACTTTATATGTTATTAGTAATAATAAGCGTGTAACTCTAGCAATAAGAGGTGTTCGCCAATTAGATACTAGTGTGGCTTTAATTACTTATTTATTAGCAGAACTTGAATCCCTAAAAATAAATGTAAAAAAACTCTATTTGGATAGGGGATTTTTTAATACTCCTGTAATTAGATGGTTACAGGCATTAGATATTCCCTTTCTTATGCCTGCTATCAAGACTGGAAAAAAAGGAGGAATCAAACAATTCCTCAAGGGTAAAAAAAGTTATAAAACTACCTATACTATTACAAGAGACAAAGATGATTTTGTCACATTTGATTTATGGATCGTCTGTAAATATAGAAAGGGAAAGCATAAAAAGCATGGGGTTCAATACTTTGTTTATGTTGCTTATAAGGTCAAAACAAATTTAAATTATATCTATCAAGATTATCGAAAAAGATTTGGCATTGAAACCAGTTATCGTCTGAAAAATATTTGTCGAATTAAGACGAATAACAAAAATCCAGTCTTGAGATTACTATTCATTGGAATATCCTTTCTTCTAATTAACATGACTAATGACTAATGACCAATGACTAATGACTAATGACTAATGACTAATGACTAATGCTATTTAAAATCTTTCCGTATCTTGTGGACTTCCCACAGCCCCTGGTTGAGATAAAAAGAAATTTTGAGCCGATTCATTTTGATAAATACATCTAATATCTGGCTTTTCACTGTTTAAGTCACCCGTAAAGCCAAAGGTATTCAAACGATTCTTACATTCTCGTACCTGATCTGATGTTACAAGTTTTTTATTTTCCAAAATTGCCCAGTTATTTTGACGAATTACACATCCAGGACGGATATTTGGCTGGGCAACAAAGACATTAAATGGATTAAGAGTTACAAATAGTCTAGCATCCATCACCATGGCACTAGATCCAAACTGCACGCAAAGCTCAGGATTTGGCGCTCTGGTGTCAATGAACTCACGGGAAGCCACATTTGATGAACTCAAGGTAGTTGTAGAACTAAACGCAATCCCAATCCCAATTCCCAAAATCATCACCCCTCCTAAAAGGGCAATAGTAGCGAAGTTAAAGGTCGAGGATGAAAAAATAGAGGGTTTAGGAGTATTAGTTGATTTATTACTAGGTTTACGTCTCATTTTTGCTTTCTTACCTTCATGTCAAGAGTGGTTTTTTAATTTTTCCCTTATATTTAAGGCTTGCTGAAAGAAAGTAAAAGCGTTGATAGATAAAGGTTTACAGGGTTTTATAAGCAAACAAGTGCAAGATTATTGACAATAGATGTTTAAAACCCTTGCATTTTCACCTCTTCCTTCTTCCTTCTTCCTTCGTGTCCTTCGCTCCTATCCCTGACGGGACGCTCCGCGAACGTGGTTCAGTACGGGCGTATTGCTATATGTTCGTACTGATTTCTGTACGGGCGTATTGCTATATGTTCGTATTGATTCCTGTAGGGGCGTATTGCTATACAGCCGTACTGATTCCTGCCGTAGGGGGCGTATTGCAATACGCCCCTACCAACCTTAACGAAAAGACTTTTATGGCTTACGCCACGCTATCAGCAAACCCTATTTAAGTATGCCGAGTCTTGAGAATAATTATCCGCTATTTTCACTTTTAAAGAAAATTTAAAATAAAAAAAGCCCGCAATAGCGGACTTCCTTGATTTAAATAATCTACCGACTACTTGGTATTCTGACTCTTAGAAGTGTAATAAACCTTACTACCTGTATCGGGAACAAAATGACAACCGATAGCAGAATTCCATAAGGACTTCCAAACAGGTTCCTTTGACTCGTGGAAATACTCACCCATAATTGGTTTAATCGCTTCAGTCGCTTTTAACAAATTGTAATGAGGCATATTCAGGAAAATGTGGTGAGCAACATGAGTCCCGATATCATGGTGAATGTGGTTGAAAATTCCATAATCTCGGTCAACACTAGAAATTGCCCCTTTCAAAAAAGTCCATTCTTCACCACGATACCAAGGAATTCCGGGTTCAGTGTGGTGCAAGAAAGTCACCATATCCAACCAAATGATAAAGACAATGTATGGTCCAGCGTAGTATTTTAACAACGACATGAAACCAAATTGATAGGTGAAGAGACCTAGCAAAGCTACCATACTAATCCAAAGTGTGGTGCTAGTGATAATGTCCCATTTTTCTGAAGGCTTAAACAGTGGGCTGCTGGGGGAAAAGTGAGAACCTTCTTTACCAGGAGAACGCTTGAATAAATATACTGGATAAGCCAATAAGAACAAATTAAAACGCCCTATTTTTTGCGACAAAGGCATTTCATCATATTCCGATTCAGAGACAGGATACCAGCTTTCATCATTCTCCAAGCTGCCTGTATTTTTATGGTGGGTTCTGTGGCTAATTCTCCAACCATGATAAGGAACGAGAATGAAAGTATGGGTGATATGACCAACCAGATCATTTAACCATTTATGCTTAGAAAAAGATTGGTGTCCGCAGTCATGACCAACGACAAACAAAGCCCAAAACATAGTTCCTTGCATTACCCAGAAACCTGGCCAAAAATACCAAGAATCTAGATAATTAGCCAGTGCATACAACGCAGCAACAATGGCAACATCACGGAAGAAATAATAAAGTGATTTAGTCACGCTAGGCTGAAAACATTCAGCAGGAATTGCAGCTTTTAAATCCTGAAGAGTAAACGGTAATTTCTCTTGACCTTCAGAAGATTCAGCACTAGAGTTTTGATTAAACTGGATTGTATCTAATTGCACTGGGTTGGTTGGTTAATTGTAAATTAAAAATTATCAGTGAGGTAATATTTAGTTACCTCTAGAATGCAAACTGGAAAATATTGGCAATTTACCTAAACATTTTCAATTTTGGTTAATTGCCAAACTGAAAAAATTACCTATGAAATTAGAAGTAAGTAATTAATTCATACTTCAAAATTCATTACTGATGGTTGATTATCTCTCTTTGCGATATCCGTCAAAAGTAATATAACCTATATCAGTTTTGTAGAGTTGACATTCATTAGTTATTTTTTTCATCAAATCCCAGGAGAACTTATATTCATCATGCAGATAAGGACTCCAGTTTTCTTTGATACTGCTGTAAGCCAACCGTAAATTATAGGAAGGAATCGCAGTCGAGATATGATGGGGAACATGAACATTAATATCGTGACAAAGAATTTCTACCCAGCGGGGGTAATCACAATGAACTGTCCCGAATAACTGTGCTAAAGCTTCATTCCATTTCTCAGCAGTCGAAAAAGGAACATCTGGAAGAGTGTGGTGAACAATAGTGAAGGTACTCATCCAGAAATGGTAAACCATCCAGGGAATAACCCAGAATTTAAGAAAACCCCCAACACCAGTTGTGATAATCAGAGTTGGGAAAACAATAGCGGCAAAAGCAGCTACTACAGCCACAGAAAGCTTGACACTAGCTTGTTCTTTTTTCTGGAAATTGCGCCAATCAAAATGCACAACGGCCCAATGTCCAATTGAACCTACCCACCAGAGACGTTTACTAATAAACAACTCAAACACAGTCTGTCTATTTTTACCCCAACTTGCAAAAGTTTCTGTTCTAATAGGATGCCAAGCGTTATCTTCGTCTAGCTTATTGGTATGTTTATGGTGATGATTATGTTTAATGCGCCAGCTATGAAAAGGGTAAATTAAGAACATCATGAAGAAATGTCCCACTAAATCATTTACCCAGCGACGTTTCGCAAAGGAACGGTGAGCGCAATCATGGCCAATGACAAAAAAACCTGTTAAAGCAGTTCCTGTAAAAATCCAAGCTAGGGGTAAAAGAAACCAAGGGGAAATGGCTATGAAATAATAGCCTAATGCAGCCATAGATAAACTGATAATTACAGTTGTCCATGCTTTGCGGCTATTTTTCTGAAAACATTCCTTGGGTAGACTTTTGATAATATGTTTTAGTTTGATTTGGTCTTTACCAAGGTCTGTGGAGACCGCTTTTTCCTGACTTTTGATGATTGATGTAGTCATGAATACCTGAAAAACAACAGACTGCTAGACAAGGCTACTAAAAAAAGTAACTTGACTTGCAAAGTTTTGTAACATTAATTTCTGAGATTATAGCAACCTAAGAACCACTTAGGATAGATAGTCGGCAATTAAAATTTTCTTTCTTCAAAATTGCTTTGGTTATAAACACAAAAAGTCAATAGTTTCCAGCCAAAAAATGACGAGAAAACTATTGACTTTGAGCATGAAATCTGTCTATGCCTTTTTCTCTGCCAGTTTCACGTTTGTAGCTAAACCTAGTAATTGTAATAACTGAATAGTCATCCAAGTCATATCAATTTCCCACCATTCCAAACCATGACGAGCAGAGTATTGAAACGCATGGTGGTTATTGTGCCAACCTTCACCAAAAACTAGGATAGCAACCCACCAACAATTAGTTGACTGGTCACCAGAATCGTAAGTGCGGTAACCAAACTTATGAGTAGCACTATTTACTAACCAGGTACAGTGATAAACCCAAATAATTCTTACGAAAATTCCCCAAACCACCATTGACCAGCCCCCAAAGTAATAGAGGACTAAGCCCAAGGCAATTTGTAAGAAAATGAAATTTTTCTGTAAAAACTGATAAACTGGGTCATCAATAATGTCTTTAGTGAAGCGAGGAACTTGACTGTGAGCGGGAGCGAAATGAATCATCCAACCCATGTGACTCCACCAGAAACCTTGATTTGAATCATGGGGATCAGATTCGGTATCAGAATGTAAGTGGTGTATCCGATGTGTACCTACCCATTCAATTGGACCACCTTCACAAGATAGTGTCCCAAAAATCACCAATACATACTCTAACCATTTTGGTGTTTGAAAACTCCGGTGAGTAACAAGACGGTGATATCCCAAAGTAATACCTAAACCTCCAGTCACCCAGTAGAGCAATAAAGCAACACCTATTGCTCTCCAGCTAAAATTGCTAGGAATCAAGGCAAATAGAGCGCCGACGTGCAATGAAACGAAAAATA
This sequence comes from Dolichospermum sp. DET69, assembly GCA_017355425.1. Taxonomy (NCBI): domain Bacteria; kingdom Bacillati; phylum Cyanobacteriota; class Cyanophyceae; order Nostocales; family Aphanizomenonaceae; genus Dolichospermum; species Dolichospermum sp. DET69. Next base: position 3,197,268 of record CP070233.1, on the reverse strand, counting down.
GGGTATTAACCCAGTTAATGGGAGGTTTAGAAGTAGCAATTGTCATGCAGTAACCTGAATAGAAATTGTGCAGCTTAGTCTGCGCGATCCGAAAATCCGCATATCTATTTTATGTTTTTGAATGAGGAAATGATGAACAGCTTTGAACAGTTGCGGGAAGCAGAACAGGCACTATTAGAAATTTTTTCTGGTATTGACGCTCAGGTCAAGCATAATCTTAAACAAGTATTAGATGCCTTTCGTCATCATCGAGTAGGCGCACACCATTTTGCCGGGGTAAGTGGCTACGGACACGATGATTTAGGACGAGAAACTTTAGATAAAGTTTTTGCCCAAGTGATGGGTGCTGAAGCTGCTGTGGTGCGAGTGCAGTTTGTTTCGGGAACTCATGCGATCGCTTGTGCGTTGTATGGTGTTCTTCGGCCTGGGGATGAAATGTTGGCAGTGGCAGGTTCTCCCTACGATACTTTAGAAGAGGTGATTGGCTTAAGAGGAAAAGACCAAGGTTCTCTTCTTGATTTTGGCATAAAATACCGCCAATTGGAACTAACTTCCGAAGGAAAAATAGATTGGCAGACTTTAAACACTAGCATTACTGAAAATACAAAGTTAGTTTTAATTCAACGTTCCTGCGGATATTCCTGGCGGCCAAGCCTCTCCATAGCCGATATCGAGAAAATTGTTTACATAGTTAAACAGCAAAATCCCCACACAGTTTGTTTTGTAGATAACTGTTATGGCGAATTCATAGAAACCCAAGAACCAACCCATGTTGGTGCTGACTTAATAGCTGGGTCATTGATCAAAAATCCTGGAGGAACAGTCGTGAGTGCTGGTGGTTATATTGCAGGTAAAGCAGACCTAGTAGAAGCCGCTGCTTGTCGCCTAACAGCCCCCGGTATAGGTAGCGAAGGAGGAGCAACCTTTGACCAAAACCGCCTATTATTCCAAGGATTATTTTTAGCCCCGCAAATGGTAGGGGAAGCCATGAAAGGAACATACTTGACAGGATACGTATTTGATAAACTCGGATATCCAGTCAACCCACCCCCATTAGCGCCCAGAGGAGACGTGATTCAAGCAATTAAACTTGGTTCAGCCAAAAAACTGATCGCCTTCTGCAAAGCCATTCAACAGTCTTCACCTATCGGATCTTATCTCGACCCCATACCAGATGATATGCCAGGCTATGAAAGCCAAGTAGTCATGGCTGGGGGGACATTTATTGAAGGCAGTACATTGGAATTATCAGCCGATGGTCCATTGCGTGAGCCTTATATTGTTTATTGCCAAGGGGGGACTCATTGGACTCATGTATCTATTGCATTAGAAGCGGCTATTGATGCTGTAGTAAATATAGAATGAGAATGAGATAGCTAAGAGGATGTTTGAAAGCTTTGGGCGAATATAATTCGCTACTACACAAGCGAAGTCCACCTGCGTGGACTAACCAATAATAAAGTTTCTTAACCCACGAAGGTGGGTTTTGTCTGTGTAGCCGCGACTTCCAGTCGCCAAGCTTCTTGTTCTTTCAACCTCTAAGGAAGTTGTTGACGCTGCGGACAAGATTCATCCAGAGTTAGCGCGTCACGCTACGCTATCAGACATTTTTAGCATTTATTTTATCTAACAAAAGACTTACCTTTTTCGCTCTTTCTGGTTGACGCTGTTTTTGCAATAATTCCTTTGCTTGAACTAAATTACTTTTTGCTTCAGTTTCCTGTTGTTCCTGCATGAGAATATTTGCTAAACGTAAATAAGCATCAGGATTTTTAGGACTGCTATCAATTACTTCACAGAATAACGCTTTTGCTTCGGGAATTTGTCCCTTGTGATTTAAAATATCTCCTAACAGCAAGCGTACCATATCATTGGTAGAGTTGATAGCAATGACTTTTCTAAAAACTATTTCGGCATTTTCATAATCTTTGGCTTGATAAAAATTGATACCCTTCTGAAATAAATTCGAGGTAATCAATGTTTTGATACTCAAATAACCAAGGATAACAAGACCAGCAATGACTACAGAAATGGCGATAATATCAGATGTGGGAAATGTTTCTAACATGAGTTTAAGCTAATAAACAGGAAATGGGGAAAATTAGATATTCAATAAAAAACAATTTCCAGATAAATTGATAGAAATTAGTAATTGCTTTTTTATCTTGTAAATCAACTCCAGTACCTTGCCACCACAAGACAATTAAAGTTACTGTATGGGTGATTAATACAAAAATGCTGTTAACTTCGGCAAGATGGAATAATCCTACTAAAATCATGCCGACATAACAAATTGTGATTACCCAAAGTGCGAGACTAAATACTTTTTGTTGTCCGAGTTGTAGGGTGAAAGTTGTGATATTGTAGGTTCTATCTCCTTCCATATCAGGAATATCTTTGAAAATAGCGATCGCAAATGTAAATACTAAGATAAACACCGTTAAAGCCCAAACTGCACCCGGTATTCCTTGGCTTCTTTGCAACACCCAACTAAAATGCAAAAACAAACCTAAATTAACAACTGTTCCCCGCACCGAAAAAATGCACAAAGCTGCCCAAAAAGGAAACTGTTTTAACCGAATTGGTGGTAAAGAATAAGCCGTACCAATTGCTAAACTTATGCCTACCATTCCCATTAAAAATGGTCCAGTTAGCCATGCTAAAGCTAAAGCAACAATCCCAGCAATAATAACAATTAATTGTCCTTGTCCTTTGGTAAATTCTCCTGACGCTAAAGGTAAATCAGGTTTATTGATTTTATCAATGTCAATATCTTCTAATTGATTCAAACCAACAATATAAATATTGCCACTTATGCAAGCAATCCATGTTGCTAAAATTTGACTAATATGCGAACTAGAAAATGGTGTAGAAGTGACACCAAGGGTAATTAAATATAACCCCAATACACTCAAACTTGTTCCCATAATTGTATGGGGACGGGAAAATTTCCAAAAAGAATAAAACCAATTTTTTGGAGAAATAGCCGAATTTTGTTGATAGAACTGATTCATTTTTTGTTATTTTTCTAAATTCTAAATTCTAAATTCTAAATTCTTTTGTCCCTCGTAATAATCCAAACCGAATTAATCCGCTTTCATAACCTCGACGCATTAACCCTAAAGATAATGCCCCCTGAATTGTAGTCCAACCAGCCATTAATAAACCTATAAACGCTTGCGGTGTAAAAGCCGAATCAATTACTACATTCCAGAAAGGAGCAACAGCGGTTGACCAATCAGCCGTGCGAATATTATTTAATGGTAATTGCCAAGCGATCGCTTCATACTCTGCTAAAGAAATAACATAGGGTAAACAATAAACTCGATAAATATCTTCTAACTGCTTTTGCTCATCCTGTGTCAGTGCTAATTTGTCTGTATTCCGATGACACCAAGTTACCATAATCAAAGTCCCACCGGGTTTCAACACGCGATAACATTCTTGTAAGAATTTAGTTTTATCTGGCATATGCTCACCACTTTCCAGTGACCACACCAAATCAAAAGAATTATCCTCAAAAGGCATTTCTTGAGCATTGGCAACCATGAATCTAGTTTTCTGACTCAAATTCATTGCCAAAGACCTTTCTGTCGCTCTAGCAGCTTGTACAGGACTGAGTGTAATTCCTGTTGCATTTGCCCCAAACTTATCAGCCAAGTATAAAGAACTACCACCAATTCCACAACCCACATCCAGGATATTTTCAGCGCCCTTAACATCTGCCCACTTTAGCAGTTCTTCAATTAAATCAATTTGTGCTTGACGGCGTTCTTTTACCTGTTTTCCATCTGCACCATAATAACCGTGGTGCATATGTTCCCCCCAAATTTGTTCCCACAAACCAGAAGAAGCATCGTAAAATTGCTGAATTTGTTTGTAAAGTATTTGACTCATAAATTTAGTGATAAAAAATGACAGGAAATTCAAAAAAAACTTATTTCTAGGCTACCATCTATGTTTTTAATTAGATAGGGATATTTTTCTACCTGGGAATAACTCATTAATTCTACCTTGGGAAGATGTCAAAATAGCCTAATACCTGAAAGTTTATTCATTTTTGATGTTTAATTATTATGACTGTTGCGCGGACAATTTGTTTGGGATTTGTCGCTGTCATTCTCTTAGGAGCCATTCTCTTGACAATGCCTTTCTCTACTGGTAATGGTAATTGGAATGATCCAATTGTTGCATTATTTACTTCAACTTCAGCGGTTTGCGTTACAGGTTTAGCAGTGGTAGATACTGGGACTGAATTTTCCTTTTTAGGTCAGTTGTTTATTGCCCTATTAGCACAAATTGGCGGTTTAGGTTATATGACAACTACCACATTTTTAATGTTGTTAATTGGTAGAAAATTTGATCTCAGACAAAAAGTAGCAATTCAACAAGCTTTAGACCGTCCTGGCATGAGTGGTAGTACGCAAATTATCCGTTCGATTATTGCGACTACCTTATTGTTTGAACTCACGGGAGTATTTTTATTAATGATAGTTTTTGTTCCCGAAAAAGGTTGGCAAGAAGGAACTTGGTTAGCAATTTTTCATAGTGTTAGTGCTTGGAATAATGCTGGATTTAGTTTATTCAAAGACAATTTAATGAGTTATCAATCTTCTCCTTTAGTTATTGTCACAATTGGCTGTTTAATCATCTTTGGTGGGATTGGTTATCAGGTAATTTTGGATATGTATTTGTGGTTACGAAATAGTTTTAGTTATCAAAGTAATCGCATCATCAAAAAAACAAGTTGTTTAATATTTTCCCTGGATTTTAAAGTCGCTACTAGCACAACATTGATCTTGTTAGTAGTAGGAACAATTGCCTTATTTCTGATAGAAATTAGAAACGATAGTACCTTGGGACAATTAAATTTATCTGATAAAATATTAGGAGCTTGGTTTCAGTCAGTCAGCACCAGAACTGCTGGTTTTAATAGTATTGACATTGGTAAAATGACTAATGCCGGGTTATTTATTATGATTGCTTTGATGTTTATTGGTGCAAGTCCTGGAGGGACAGGAGGAGGAATCAAAACCACTACTTTACGAGTGCTTACCAGTTGTACAAATGCAATTTTGCAAGGCAAAGAAGAGGTATTATTATATAATCGCAAAATTGCCATCTCATTGATTTTAAAAGCTGTTGGTGTGGTATTTGGTTCACTAGCAACAGTGATTGTTGCCACGGTTTTAATTAGTCTTACAGACCCCAAATTGGCTTTTATTCAAATTCTCTTTGAAGTCGTATCAGCCTTTGGTACAGTAGGTCTTTCCACAGGGATTACAGCTAGTGTTTCCACCGCAGCAAAATTAATTTTAATTCTCACCATGTATATTGGCCGAGTTGGTGTTTTATTATTAATGTCATCCATATTAGGAGATCCTCGTTCTACCAGAATTCACTATCCCGAAGAAAATCTCCTGGTTGGATAATTACCAATTACCAATTACCAATTACCAATTACCAATTACCAATTACCAATTACCAATTACCAATTACCAATTACCAATTACCAATTACCAAATTATGAACCTTTCATCATTAAAATTTCTTCGCAGTTTACGTAGAGACAATCACCAATTTGCTGTAATTGGCTTAGGTCGTTTTGGTCGTTCTGTCTGCTCAACACTGCATAATTTAGGTTATCAAGTGTTAGCTACAGATATTGATGAAAAACGGGTTTCCGAAGCCTTAAATGAAGAAATAGTTGGTCATGCGTTACAACTAGATTCAACCGAACCAGCAGCCCTGAAAGAAGCCGGAATTTTTGAGTTTGATACAGTAATTGTCGCTATTGGTAATTATGTTCAGGAAAGTGTTATTACTACCTTAAATGTGAAAGAAGGTGGTGTACCTCATGTAGTTGCAAAAGCTTCTAGTGAAGTTCACCGCAAATTATTAAATAGAGTAGGAGCAGATCATGTAGTATTTCCTGAATATGAAGCTGGTTGTGCTTTAGCACGCACACTGACTAAACCGGGAATTTTAGAAAGATTTGATCTTGACCCAGATAACAGTATTGTTGAGTTAATTGTCCCTGATGAATTTAATGGAAAAACCATTGCTGAACTCCAACTTCGTAACCGCTATGGTTTAAATATGTTGGCTGTAAGTCATGATGGTAAATTTATCATTAATCCCGAACCAACTAAACGTTTAGAAAAAGGTTCTGCCATGGTAGTAATTGGTTGCAATAAAGATATTAATCGTTTACCAATTTAAGGGAATGGGAAATAGGGAAAAACTTTACCAATGACTAATGACCAATGACCACTGACTAATGACCAATTATTTATTTGGTGTCAAATTAGGTAAAGTAATTTCTACAGGTTTCGGAGTATTTACAGGTGCTTCTTCTACAGGTGGAAGATTTGCGGGTGCTTGTTCAACAGGTGGAGTAGTAATTGCTGTTGTGCTACCTGATGGATTTACTGGTGATTTTTTAGGTATTAAAATCTGGGCAATTTGCTGCATTACTTGTTCAGTTTTGGCAAGTTGCTCAGTATTTCCCTCAAGTGTATACTGTTGACGAGCGCGTCTTAATGCTTGAGCCGAATCCTGCCAAGCACCTTGATTATATAAAGTTACTCCTAAATTATACTGAGCAGAGGTATTTTTGGGATTTTGACGAATTGCTTCTTTGTAAATATTAATTGCTTCGGAAATTTTACCTTGATTTACTAAAAGACTACCCAAATTATTGTAAGCTATAGCATTTTTGGGATCTATTTTCAAAACTTCCCGATAGGCAGAAATTGCCAATTCTACTTGACCTTCTTGTTGTTGAACAATTGCTAAATTAAAATAAGCATCTTTATTATTTCTATCTAAATTAATTGCTTGTTCATAAGCAGCAATCGCATCCTGACGCTGTTCTTGTTCATACCACAAAACTCCCAAATTATAATGGGCATTAGCTAGGGTGGGAGTGACTACTAAAGCTTGACGATAAGCTGTAATAGCGGCTTCTTTTTGTCCCTGTTTTTGTAAAGCTACACCCAAATTATAATAAGCTTCTCCCAAATTGGGATTTAATCTGATTGCTTCTCCAAATTCTTGGATAGCTAAATCTAGCCGATTTTGTTCTAACAGAATATTCCCTAAATAATTTCGCGCTGTACTAATATTAGGATCTCGCTCTAAGGCTTTGCGAAAAGCTATTTCTGAACCCTGAAAATCTTGATTATTATAAAGTGTCACTCCCTGCTGAAAATATATAGCTGCGTCTAAATCTTGAGAAACAACTTCTATTGCTAATAGCTTGTCATTGGGAGAATTAATAATTGCAGGTAAGGTGAAAATTAAAAATGCTGAAGAAGTAGAGACAATTACCGTCAATGCTTGTTTACATACAGCCTTGATTGGGTTTAGGTACGGATATTTGTGATGTTTTTGATACATATTTTACCACCCTTTAGTTATACTGAGTCTCATCTAAATTAGATTATCCATTACTTCATCAAAAATTCATAATTTAATACTTTTCCCTTCCGGTAAAATCAGCATGGCATCACCAAAAGAATAAAAGCGATATTCAGCAGCAATCGCTTGTTGGTAAATCTCCAATAATCTTTCTCTACCAATTAAAGCACTAACCAGCATCAATAAACTAGAACGGGGTAAATGAAAATTGGTAATTAAACCCTCCACAACTTGCCATTTATACCCAGGAGAAATAAATAAATTGGTCTTCCCCACATAAGGCTGTAAATCCCCCGATTGTGCCGCACCCTCCAAGGCCCTTACCGCTGTTGTCCCCACCGCAATAATGCGCCCACCAGCAGCCTGAGTAGCCCGAATTTGCTCAACAGTATCAGGGGGAACTTCAATCCATTCTTCGTGCATTGCATGGGTGGTAATATCTTCTACTTCCACTGGGCGAAAAGTACCGACACCGACATGAAGAGTAATAAAGGCTTGATTAATGCCACAACTACGCAGCTTTTCTAATAATTCAGGTGTGAAATGTAACCCTGCTGTTGGCGCAGCGATCGCTCCCTGAACATCCGCATACACCGTCTGATACTGTTCATCAGCAGCGGTAGAAGCCGTGATATAAGGAGGTAGGGGAATCTGTCCAAACTTCTCCAACACCTGTACTAAAGGAACTGCTGCGGGTAAATCGAACTGTAACAAGCGTCCCCCAGTTTCTGGATCTGATTCTACAACAGTCGCCCTCAATTCCTGTTGTTTTCCATCTTTCCCCGCTGTAAAAATAATCTCACTACCCACGGTAAACCGCTTACCAGGTTTCACCAAAGCCAACCAGCAATTATGTCGTCGTTCCTCCAACAGCAACACTTCTACCCCAGCCCCCGTAGACTTACAGCCGTACAACCGAGCGGGAATTACTTTTGTGTTATTCATCACAAGTAAATCCCCTGGTTTTAGCAGTTCCGATAAATCACGGAAAACGTGATGTAGCGGTGGTATAGTTTTAGCAGTTTCAGGAGAATCTACCACCAATAACCGCGAACTATCTCTAGGAACAGCAGGATTTTGGGCAATTAGTCCTGGTGGAAGTTCGTAGTCATAACCAGATAATAAACAATCTAAATTTACATCTTCCGCTGTTGCTTGTCGTATTTTTGGCTTCATATTAATTAAGTCATTGGTCATTGGTAATAGGAAAATTCCTGTCAACGGTCAACTGTCAACGGTCAACTGTCAACTGTCAACTGTCAACTGTTCCCAGATTGGGTAAATCTCCCCATAGAAAGACGGGTGCTTTTACCCTACCGGGAACTCCACTCCATTCACGAAGATAGATAAGTAGAACTAAATTTAATCCCATATCCTATAAGAGAATGATGGAATACTTGTACTATCTAGGAAATGCCAGCCTCAGTTTGAGAATTGTTCAATATTTACACGGTAGACCTCAATTTCCCGTTTCCTTTGTGAGTGTAATTCATCAAATTGATGGTTGGGTAGTCAGAATTAAACTCAAAGATACAGTCTCAGATCAACAAGATGGTGATTTTCGAGCTTTTCTTAATGAATTAGGAATTAGCTATCAGCCACCAATGAGAGTCCAAATGGCACTTTGGAGTTTGGAAGCCGGACAAACGCCTGTAGACGTGATGCGTCGTTACCAAGTAGCGATTGTTTCTCATGGTAGCCCGGAAAGAGAAGAAATTGAAGCATTTAGACAACAGTTTGTTCGCGGTTTAGGTTACTGTCCGGAAACATTGGCCTAAGCAATTCAAAATTCAAACTTGTTTGCATAGGTTAGGAAGTGAAAAATAATTATTCTCCCATATTTATTGTTGGTCAAAAGCTGCTTCAATGTATTGTTGTAGCTTAAACTCATATCCAGATATAGATAAACGCTCTAAAAACTCTTCGGCAATGATTTTTTTAGTTTCTAGTTGATAGTGAACAAGAGCCACATCAAAGCGACAAGAATAATCAGCTTTTTGGGGATATTCAGCTAAAAATATTTCCGCCGTCCGCCATATTTTTGCTTGTTTTTGGGGAGTAATGGCATTTTTTCCCCCTTCATCCCAATTACCAGAACTGCGGGTTTTTACTTCTACAAATGCCAGTATTGTGTCTTGATATTGGGCAATAATATCAATTTCTCCCCAACGACACGAAAAGCGACGATGCAAAATTTCCCAACCCGTAGATTGTAACCATTTAGCGGCTAGGTCTTCACCTATGTTACCAATATCTGCATAATTAAATAGAGAAGGATTAGCCATTACTTAACAATACCATGAATAATAACGATTCCCAGGTCGTGCTTCGCTATCGCAATTGGACAACTATACTCAGTTTATTACTTTGGGTAATTATTTCCACCACAGCCTTAGCAGGTTTTGTGCCTTCTGCTGTAGCACTGGAATATAACAAAGAAATTCTTGTCGGATCTGATTTTTCTGAACGTGATTTAACAGATTCCAGTTTTACTAAAGCAAATCTTCGCTACAGTAATTTTACTAATGCTAATCTCCGTGGTGTCGAATTCTTTGCAGCCAATCTAGAATCAGCTAATTTACAGGGAGCAAATCTAACTAATGCTACATTAGATTCAGCGCGTTTGATTAAAGCCAATTTAACCAACGCCAATTTAGAAGGGGCATTTGCGGCTAACGCCAAATTTGATGGAGCTATAATTGACGGAGCAGATTTTACTGATGTATTATTGCGTCGAGATGAACAAAATAAACTTTGTAAACTAGCTAAAGGCACTAATCCTGTAACAGGTAGAGAGACAAAAGAAACTTTATTTTGTCCTTAGAGGATGATATATCCAGATTCCCAATTGCTCAAAAAAAATTAAGGATCTATAGAAATCCTCAATCATTTTCCAACAATATACAGCGGTTTTCGCTCTTATGAGGTACATCTTAGCCCCCTCATCGCTTGCGGGGAGGGGGTTGGGGGTGGGGTTCTTGTACCACGTCATGAACAGGAAAAATCAAACCCAACCTAGGATTTTAAAAAAGTGAACTTTTGGAAAATATGAATCAGGGCAAAATCTTACTTGAACCAGGCACCTTATGGACAAGGATCAAAAAAACAACGGAACTGGCTTTAAAATCTGGGGCATTAAAATCTATTCCCACAAAATTGGAAATTATTGAACAAAATGGTGTGAAATTTGTTGTCAGAATTTTAGAAAATATCAACCGCAAAATCGCTGAACAAAAAAAACGAGATCATAAAGTTGCTAAAACTGGTAAAGAATTTAATCCTTTTTTACCCTACGAAGTAGATTTATTTGTAGCTGATATCTCTCCTACTCATGTTTGTATTTTAAATAAATTCAATGTTGTTGATTATCACTTGTTAATTATCACTCGCGCTTTTGAATCACAGGAAAATTTACTTACCCTAGAAGACTTTACAGCAACGGGAGCCTGTTTAGAAGAGTTTGAAAGTTTAGTATTTTATAATGGTGGTAAACTTGCCGGTGCGAGTCAACTACATAAACATTTGCAAATTGTCCCTTTTGCGGAAACAGATATTCCTATTTCACCACTTTTAAAAGCAGCAAAATTAGAAACCGCTATTGGAAGTATACCAGAATTTCCTTTTGTCCACGCTTTTACTAATCTTGATATGGGAGAAAGTGCCGAAATAACTTTAGAAAAATATCATACTTTACTGCAAACTGTGGGAATTAAACCCCTAGAAAATAATATGCAATCTGGAGCATATAATCTTTTGATGACGCGAGAATGGATGTTAATTGTCCCTCGACAATATGACGAGTTTGAGACAATTTCTGTCAACTCATTAGGATTTGCAGGTGCATTATTAGTAAAAAGTCAAGAACAAATGCAATTACTCAAAGATATCACCCCTATTAACATTTTAAGTAAAGTTGCTTTTTGTAAATAACAAAATCGAATTTATACTACAATGTAAGTTATTATGTTTCCTTTGCGTGAAATCTTCATCAAGAAAAAGAGGAAAAATTATGGAATCTTTAGACATAAAATGGATACGCGCCCAGTTTCCCGCACTGACACAAACAATCAACGGAAAACCAGCGATTTTCTTTGATGGACCCGGTGGAACACAAGTACCCGGTGGAGTATTAGACGCAATTAGTGATTATTTAGTTAGATCGAATGCTAATACTCACGGTGTTTTTGCTACGAGTATGCGAACAGATGCCTTGATTATTTCTGCCAGGGCTGCGATCGCCTACTTCCTAGGATGCGATAATGATGAAGTAGTATTTGGCGCAAATATGACCAGCTACTGGAAACTTCATCTTCCAAATCACCGTGATTCTGTCTGCCTATTCTCACGTTAATTAGAGGGCAATCGTCTATATCCAAAACAATCGCTCCCTCTAGTATCAGGTATCTAATCTTACTCTTACTCTTCAGGCTTAGATCTATTTTCCAGCCACTGTTCAAAATCAGCAATAGTTGAGAAGTCTAAAAGCGCGTCCGTTAATTCTTCTAATACCTCAATAGGTAACGCTTCAACTTGATGAATCAAAGAGGAATCAATTTCGCCAATTCGACGGTGAAGTTGTCGTTTAACTATTTGTTGTGTTTGTATTAGTTTACCTTTGACTTCACCTTTGACTTCACCACTTCGCTCAATACTAGTAATATAAGGCATTTTCATCTCCTGCTCATACTGAGTTATTTGTTGATTAAATTCTTCCTGTAATTCCTCTGGTATTGTCATCATCCAGTCAATTAGTCCATAGAGATTAATGATATCCTGTCTATCATGACCCTGTTCATACAAGCGTTTAATTAAAGACAGCTTAAATTCTTTTCTGGCTCGGCGATTTTTTGTTGTCTCCAGTGTTCTTAAGTGCATCATAATAACCGTAGAAAACAGATTGCGGTCAGCATCTAATTCAGCCCATCTTTCCCTATAATCTAGCAGCTTGATTGTAGAGAAATCAATTCTAACTGTCGTTCTTCGCGCTTGGATAACGAAATAATCAGGTCGCCAGCTAATATCATCATCTCCTAAAATTACTAAGGATGTAATTGGTTGTTGGTACTGGTCATAAATTCTGTAGTTGTAAACATAGACTCTGTGAGGAAAATCATCATCTCGCTGATTTTGCACTTCGATGTGGATATACAGCCAACTTTCTTCACCATTAATCCGATAAACTTTGACGAGAGCATCCGCTAATCTGCGACCAATTGAAGCATCTCTAGTGACTTGGAGTAACTCTTTATCCAGAAACTCAATAGGTTTAGTCCAGTCGATATCGGCATAAAGATCCGGGTAGAAAAAGCTGATAAATTCGGAGAAATAAGTCTGAAGAATAGTTTTCCAAGGAGAATCATATTCTGTCTGTGGATTGGTCATGCTAAATTGGGAATTAATCTAATGATAATGATGCTGTTATATTCAGGGGATAATGTTGTGCTAAATCTCGTCCCTCTTAAAAATATCATTTAATCTTTTTTTGACAAGACGTGAATTATATGAACGAATCTTTAGACATAAAATGGATACGCGCCCAGTTTCCCGCACTGACACAAACAATCAACGGAAAACCAGCGATTTTCTTTGATGGACCTGGGGGAACACAAGTTCCTGGTGGAGTATTAGACGCAATTAGTGATTATTTAGTTAGATCGAATGCTAATACTCACGGTGCTTTTGCTACGAGTATGCGAACAGATGCCTTGATTATTTCCGCCAGGGCTGCGATCGCCGACTTCCTAGGATGTGATAATGATGAAGTAGTATTTGGCGCAAACATGACCACCCTCACCTTCTCCGTGAGTCGCGCTATCGGGAGAGAATTACAACCAGGTGATGAAATCATTGTCACAAACTTAGACCACGCAGCCAATATTTCTCCCTGGTATGCTTTAGAAGAAAAAGGTGTAATTATTCGTCCTATTGATATCAATATTACCGACTGTACTTTAGATATAAAAGATTTAGAACAAAAGATAAATTCCCGGACAAAATTAGTTGCAGTCACCTATGCTTCTAACGCCGTTGGCACAATTAATGATATTACCAAAATAACAAAACTCGCCCATAATGTCGGGGCTTTAGTATATGTTGATGCTGTCCATTATGCCCCCCATGCACCGATTAATGTTCATCATTTAGACTGTGATTTTCTCGCCTGTTCCGCTTATAAATTCTTCGCTCCTCATGTCGGGATTCTCTACGGAAAAAGAGAATATTTAACGAGATTTTCGCCTTATAAAGTGAAACCTGCATCAGAAGAAGTTCCTTCCAGATGGGAAACAGGAACTTTAAATCATGAAGGTTTAGCCGGATTAGTAGCAGCAATTAACTATTTAGCAAAATTAGGTTGTCATGTTTCCCCAACCTTAGATAGTGAATTACTTTCCTCCTTAATGGAAGCCGATAAAGAAGGATTAACAACTTTCCATTGTCCGCGATTTCTGACAGAAACAGCACAACCAAACCATGAACTAGCATCAGCTTATCATAGTCGCCGAGCTGCTTTAGTTGCAGCAATGTCAGCCATTCAACAATATGAAAGAGAATTAAGTAAAAAGCTGATTTCAGGATTGCTAAAAATCCCTGGTTTAACCTTATATGGAATTACTGAACCCAGCCAATTTACATGGCGTACACCCACAGTATCTATCCGCATAGAAGGAAAAACACCAGCAACCATAGCAACCATATTAGGAGAAAAGGGAATATTTGCTTGGTACGGAAATTTCTATGCAGTTAACCTCACCGAAAAATTAGACGTAGAAACATCTGGTGGCTTATTGAGAATTGGTTTAGCCCATTACAACACAGTTGAAGAAATTGATCAACTCTTGCAAGCCTTGAATGAAATTTAAAAAAACTCTACCAGATCCCCGACTTCTTTAAGAAGTCGGGGATCTAAATCTTGGATTCCGAAAAGTGATTACTAGGTGGCACTTAGTAATAATCTATTTATTTTAGGATGGTAATGTTACCAGAGGCTGAGTAATAATTTTTCTGTTTCTAGCTATCTGTTTTTTTCTTAAATCTTTACAAATTTCATGCAAATCATAATTAAAAGATTTAGCGTGTTCTTCTCGGATTTTATAAATTTCCTCTAATACTTCATCTTTCCACATAGTTAGTCTCCCATAAGTTCATAAGGTGTACAGATTGTTGGTAATTCATAACCAGATTGAATACTAATTTGTGAGAGTTTTTTCTGTATTTGTGCATTAGCAATATGTTTACAGTTCCATGTTAACAAATAATCTACTTTATAAACAGTAGCTAAGGCAATATGTAAGGCATCATCAGATGCTTTAGGAGGAAGATTGCTTTTTGTGAGAAATTGCTGGGCTAATTCTTCCACTGTTTCGTTGAGTTCTAGTAATGGTAATTCATTGATTAGATCAAGTCGTTTAGTAACTATTTCTTGATCTCCTCTGGCTAATTCCTCTAAAACTACTTCAGAGATATATAGAGTAAAATTTTGCCGTCGAGTATCCCACCAACTCTGTGTAATTATTGAATTTGAGGCAGTTATTAGATTAGTGCTTGGCCTAATTGTCAGATAGCCAATAATACTGGTGTCAAGATAGAGACTTTCAATCATTATTAAATATTTAAAAAAATCGTTTATTCTCGCATCATATCATGCCTATAAACAAGCGATTCTATAGTGCTTACCCAAGAAACTAACTTCCAAATTGATGCCAATGGTGACGGTCAAATTGGCTATGCAATCATCTAAAATGCTGGGAATAGCATCTTTCTCAAAGACGCAACCAACAAATACTCCGCCCAAACCGGAAATACAACCCCCATTGCTATCAAAAATGGCGGACAACAAATTTACCAAAAATTTGGGTTTAAAGCCCCGTCCTTCTAGGACGGCTTTTTGATATAATGGTGAGAACAGGCAGGGCATTGTCTGTTGGGCGAGATAGTGTAAGACGGGTTATGCCCGCAACTGTTGTTTGAACCCAGAATCCTCACCCTTCTAGGATGGGGAGTATGTCAAGGAGGATATTTGAGGGTAATGTCTGTAGGGGATAAATTCCCCTTATGGCTTACCCTGCGTGAAACAAGCCAAAAATTGTTAATTTTCAATTCATCCGCAGTCCTCAGCCTCACAAACACGACGGACATTGAGAATATCACTCATTTTCTTGAGTTGCACAAATAAATGTTCCAATTGAGAACAATCGCGGACATCAATACCCAAATCCATCAAAGCGGGTTGTCCTAGAGAAGTTTTCACTTGAGCATGACGGACATTGATGCCTTGGTCACTTAACCGTGATAACACATCCTTTAATACTCCCACGCGATCCATTGCCTCAATTTGTAAATTAATAGGATAAGTATGAGGACGGCCACGATTTTCCATAGCTAAATTCCAATGCACTGGGACTAAACGCTCATGCTCAACAGGATCTACATTATGACAGCCTTGGCGATGAATAGAGATTCCTCTTCCGCGTGTAACTACACCCACAATTGGTTCACCGGGAATGGGAGTACAACACCCAGCGACATGATGAGCTAAACCCTCCATCCCAATAATGGGGGAATCACTAGCACGGGAAGTAATTAGTGGTGTATCCCGTGAGGTTTTTGGTGTTGGTTCTTTGGCGATAAATGGAACGACATCAGTCACAGGTTGTCTGGCTTTGACGACTTCCCGCCAACGGTTCAGCACTAAGTTTGAGGTAATTTCCCCATAACCCAAACCGGCGAGCAAATCTTCCACACTGTGATAGTTACATTTTTCGGCGACGGTGTGCATAGCGTCGGATTTGAGCAAACTCTCAAAACCAGTTTTTCCCAATTCCTTCTCTAATAAATCTCTACCTCTGGCAACATTTTCTTCTCGGCGCGATCGCTTGTACCATTGTTTAATCCGATACTTAGCCGCTGAAGTGCTAACAAAATTTAACCAATCTAAACTGGGATGACAATTCTTTTGGGTAATAATATCGACAATATCCCCATTATGTAGCCGTGTTGACAAAGGAACAATGCGCCCATTCACTCGCGCCCCCGCACAGTGGTTTCCGACTTCTGTATGAATCCGATAGGCAAAATCTATACTTGTAGAACTGGGACTTAACGGAACAACATCCCCCTTAGGGGTGAAGACATAAACGTCATCTTCAAATAGATTGTCTTTAACACTATCTAAGTATTCCTGAGCATCTTTTAAATCACTTTGCCAATCTAGCAATTGGCGCAACCAAGTAAACTTTTCATCAGAGCCTGTTAGATTAGCATTATCAGAACCACCACTTTCTTTATACTTCCAATGGGCGGCAATTCCATACTCCGCGATATGGTGCATCTCTAAGGTGCGAATTTGTACTTCCAACGGGCGGCCAGTCAAGCCAATTACCCCAGTATGTAAAGATTGATAATGGTTTGGTTTAGGCAGTCCAATGTAGTCTTTAAATCTACCAGGGATGGGACGAAAAGAATCATGAACCACTGCCAAAGCTCGATAACATTCTTCATTAGTTTGGACAATAATTCGCAGTGCCGCCAAATCGTAAATTTCATGAAATTCCTTTTGCTGCCGCTGCATTTTTTGATAAATGCTATAAAGGTGTTTAGGACGACCGTTAATTTCTAAACAATTAATACCCGCTTTCAGTAACCGACGGCGCAAAGTATCCGTAGCCTTGAGTAATTTTTCTTCCCGGGCTGTGCGTTTTTCAGCCACACTTTGCTGAGTTGCGCGATAGGCTTCTGGGTCTAAATATTTAAATGCTAAATCTTCTAATTCCCATTTAATTTGCCAAATTCCCAACCGATTCGCCAAAGGTGCAAAAATATCTCGTGTTTCCTGGGCGCTACGTTGCCGGCTAGATTCTGACATATATTGGAGGGTTCGCATATTATGCAAACGGTCTGCCAGTTTTACCACAATTACTCGAATATCCTGCGCCATGGCCAAAAACATTCGCCGGAAATTTTCTGCTTGACTTTCGGTTTTGCTAGTAAAATTTATTTTCGATAGCTTGGTAACACCTTCTACCAGTAGCCGTACTTCTGGACCAAAACGGGCTTCTATATCTTCAACTGTAATTTCTGTATCTTCAACTACATCATGGAGTAAGCCGGCTGCTATCATAGCTGGACTACCACCTAATTCACGGAGTGTTTCCGCTACAGCAACAGGATGGGCAATATATGGTTCTCCCGATTTACGAATTTGACCCCCATGTAGTTCATATGCAAACTGAAATGCTCGACAAATTAAGGCGTTACCGTTATACGTTCGATCTTCTTCTTCTGTAAGGATTGGTGCTGGTGGTTCAATTAAACATTTGTTAAGCCAATCTGGGAGAATGACATCAACGGGGGGTTTGATAGTTACAGTACTCATAAAATAAAAAAGGTAATTGGTGGATAGGTTGACAGATAAGGAAAATTGACAGCACCTCTATAAATAGATGCTGTTGCAAAAGAAACAAAGTTGGACAGATGATGTCTAATCGTCTGTAGTCATCATCCCTTGAAGGTTGCTCGAAACATAATCAAAAAACCTATTGACGACAAACCAAGCCTCAAAGTAAGATTTGAGACTTATGACTTTGATCTGAAAAAAAAGAAAGTTTGGTTATATAAGAAAATTTTCTTGACATTAATACTATCTTAACTAGCAACAGATGTCTTTTAATTGTGATAAATATCAGGAATTGGCAACATTTATAGATGAGTTCCGAGCTAATGTAACGGGAAATAAACTCAATGCTGGGGAATTAAGAGAGAATTTAGCCCAGTTGCAGGAATTTTTTGGGCAACAAATTGTCCCTTTGGTTGACGCTAATTCACGGGAACAATCTTATAAAACCGAAATAAATAAGCAGTTGCGACTGTTGGAAGTAGATATGATGTTTCTCCAAGGTGCCAGACAGTCAACAACATCACAGTCTAGGTTGAAAACCATTGAAGAACGCATTGATACTTTAGTTGGATATTGTCAAGCTATTACCCAGCTAATATCATAACAAATGAAGTATTTGTCGGGGTTTAGCAGTAATCATTGGTGTTAAATCAAGTAAGGGCGTATTGCAATACGCCCCTTATTCGTTGGCTTCTACACTCACCGGGGAATAAATTCCCTGTCTAATAGCTCAAGTCCACGCTTAGTGGACTAAGGAATTTTCCCAGTGTTTAGTCATCAAAAGACAACTTTGGCTATTAGCAAGGAACTTGAGTTCCTTGCGGAACATCGCTTTTACGTTAAGTTGACACCAATGAGCCTTTGCTTTACCCCTACTCCTGAATTCTGCCATATATAAGTTGTATTAAGCTGCTACCAAAGTCACAAGAAAATGGTAAGTTAATTTCAGTAATAGCCGTGATGATGTCGCGTTTTTTGTTGGTGTATTAACTTAAGTAGATATAGGATAGTTATATGTTTACTCGAATCCGTCGTCTTTTCAGTCAATTTTTTAATAACTCTCGAACAGTTAATAATGAACCACTCAATAAAGTGAGTTTGATTGTCATTATTTTAGTTGATATTTTTATTTTAATTAACGTTTTTACAGGTTTAAATAATATTAGTGAATGGCATCTTAGCCCAACTCAAGCTTATCCATGTTATTCAGAATGGAACAATTACAAAACCCAAACTACCAAAAATAAAGAGTATGAATTTCTGCGAAGTTCATTACCTTATGGTAGTAATGAGCAAAGAGTTCGGCAAACATATCAAGATGCAGAAGTTGGACATTTGGGTAAGGTTTCGGAAATATGTTTGAATTATGGTGAATCTAAAGATAAACTGAATAATCCTCAAAATCAGAAAATTCTTACAACGATAAATCAGACACAAGATCAAATTAATAGGTTGGAACAAGCAAATACTACTATTCGTAATCAATATGATTCAACCTTATTAGAAAAAATTGCTGGACAGTCTTCAGGTAATTCCATTAATCAGGTTCGCGCCGAAAAAGCTAAACAGGAATTAACACAAAATAGCGAGAAAATCTCCACCTTAAAACAGGAAATTGCTAACCTGCAAAATCAACTACTGACAAAACCTGAAAGTATTAATTTATTGTCTTCTGTTAAAGATGAAACCAAATTCAATCAAGTTTCCAAAGGATATAAAGACGCTTCATTTTGGTATCCTAGTATTCAACTGGTTTTTCAGGCTATCTTTTTACTCCCCCTTATTCTCATTGCATTATTAGTTAATAATTTCAGTCAACGCAAGGGATATGGATTAATAGCGTTAATTAGCTGGCATTTGCTAGTTATATTTTTAATTCCGTTAATTCTGAAAGTATTTGAATTTCTGCAAGTTGGTGCAATATTCCAATTCTTCTTTAATATCATTAGTTTCTTCTTTGGTGGTTTAGTTTTCCTCATTAGTTACGCGTATATTTTGCTAATTCCCCTGGTTGGTTTTGGCATGATTAAATTCTTCCAAACTGTTGTATTTAATCCTAAAGTTCAGGTAGTTAGCAGAATTCAAAAATCACGCTGCATTCGGTGTGCTAAGAAAATTCGTCCTCAAGATAACTACTGTCCACACTGCGGTTATTATCAATATATGGAATGTCATAATTGTCATAATTTAACTTATAAAGAATTACCTTATTGTCATCATTGTGGTGCTGATCAAAATTCTGTTACCGCAGCCAGAAGTTAGAGGGTGTTTGAAAAAGTATTAAATAAAACCAATAATCTCCAAAAACCTAACCCCCCTACCCCCCTTCCCTACAAGGGAATGGGGATTTTAAAGCCTATCTCCTTATAGGGGAGAGGTTTACAAGAGGGGTTAATTTATACCTTGAAAATTTTTAAAACATCCTCTTAGAAATTATCAGAAATGTTGGGTTTCACTGTGGTTCAACCCAACCTACTTGAATAATCAGAAACTTAGCAAAATTAAACTTAACAACATATTTCTGCCCCTATTTATTAGATATTATTGAGTTATTAATTTAAATCTAGGTAGACAATTTATGTCATCCATTACCAATGTCACGGAAGCCACATTTAAGCAAGAAGTGTTAGAAAGTCAAACTCCTGTTTTAGTTGACTTTTGGGCCCCTTGGTGTGGACCTTGTAAAATGCTGTCTCCTGTAGTGGAAGAAGTGGCTGCGGAATATGAGGGACAGATAAAAGTGGTGAAATTGAATACTGATCAAAATCCCACTGTTGCTAGTCATTACGGGATTCGCAGTATTCCTACTTTGATGGTATTTCAGGGAGGAAGACAAATCAAAACAGTGGTTGGTGCTGTTCCTAAAACTACTTTATCTGCTACTTTAGATAAGTATGTTACTGCACGGTCATAGTTAAAGATATGGGGAATTTCTATAGTAAATCTTGCTATGAGGAATTGAAACTCCGTACTTACTCCTCTGCGTCTGAAGCGTGAGAAAAAATATTCTGTAATCCTTAAGTCAATTGAACTGCGTACAAAAAAGCGTTACCCTAAGTGGAGAGGATAAAACAGAGGAGAATACCGTGACTTCAAACACCCAAATCAAAGCATTAGACGTACCTAGCGCCATAGAACAACGTCGTTCTATCAAAACCTTCAAATCAGATCCCATCTCCCCAGAACTACTCAAGCAACTGGTAGAATTAACCGTAGCTGCACCCAGTAGTTTTAACGTCCAATCTTGGAGAATAGTTTTAGTTCAAGACGAAGCCCAAAAAGAAGCGTTATGTGCAGCTTCTTGGAATCAAAAGCAAATTATTCAAGCGCCTGTTACCTTTGTTTTCGCTGCTGACGCTGCTGCGGGAGAAAAAGATATAACACCCATTTTAGAACAAGGTGCAGCCACTGGGGCTTGGAATGAGGGAACAGTTAATTACTTTAGAAATGCGATTCCTCAATTTCAGGTAAGCTTAGGAGACAAGCGCCGGGAATACGCCATTAAAGATGCGATGATAGCTGCTACAAGTTTAGTATTGGCGGCGGAAAGCTTGGGTTTATCTACCTGCTTCATGAATGGTTGGATTGAGGATCAAGTTAAAACCATCATTGGTGCGGAAAATAATCCAGATATAGCTATTGCTGTGTTAGTACCTGTAGGTTATGCAGCCGAACCTCGGTTAAATCCCGGTCGTTTACCATTGTCGGTTAATGTTTCTGTAGATAGACTAGATAACCCGTATCAAGGTTAATTAGGGATTTGGGGATTAGGTGGGTATTTATGAATGCAGATATGGGTAGTGAATTAAACTTTTTTCTCACGCTCCAGGCGCAAAGAGAAAGAGTTTGATATAGATATTGCTGTAAATTTCAACACTTTTTCAGTTTGTAGATGATTCTTTCTTGTTTCTGATTTCTACCTACTATAAAAATTATATATTTCGGTTTTTAAAATTACAAAGTGATAATTTTTTATTGTACATCAATAAACATAAAAATAGTTGGTTTTGCTTTACAAATATTGTAATACAGCAAAGATCAAAATCTGTTGTTGGCTCTCTTGTTAATTCTAGAAGTTCTGCTTTTAGTTTTGGTGACGATTCATAAAAATTTACGTAACCTAAAAATTAGGTCTAGTAAATTCAACCTCTCACAGTGATTTAGTTTATCTACATCCATAATTACTGTTGTTCACAGGTATGAAGAAATAGCTATTGCAGCAAACTCACACTAATTTTATCAAATAATTTATTGATATCAGTGAGTGAGTATCTAGCAATTATTTAAGTTTGGCTAAGGAGTAGCAAATAAGTCTAGGAGAATTTAATGCTGGATTTTTTCACTTCATTGAATGAGCATAATTTACCATATCCAGATCCCTTACATCCTATCGTGGTTCACTTTGTAATTGCGATGGTTCTGTTTTCTGTTTTCTGTGATTTTGCTGGTTATGTAACTGGTAAAACTACTTTGTTTGAGGTGAGTTGGTGGAATATGTGTATTGCCACAGTTGCTATTTTTGTGGCAATTATTTTTGGTCAATTTGAGGCTGGTTTAGCTAAACCCTACGAACTTGCTAAATCAGTTTTAAATGTGCATACTCTCATTGGTTGGTCATTGTCAGGAATTATCGCGGCATTTACTGCTTGGCGCTATGTTTTGCGGAGTCGTAACCCGAAAAAACTCCCTTTTCATTACATAGCTATGGCAGTTTTATTAACGGCACTTGTTGGTTTTCAAGTATATCTCGGTGATGAACTTGTATGGGTGTATGGCTTACACACCGTACCTGTTGTGGAAGCGGTAAAGGATGGAATCTTGCCATGAATTCAGAATTACTAGACCAAATTAGTCAGCAAATGGGTGCAAATGGTTTACCTTATGCCATTCCCATTCATCCTAATTTAGTGCATCTCACATTAGGTTTATTCATCATTGCCATTATCTTTGATATTTTAGGTGTCTTCTTCCCTTTGGAAAAATGGCTATTCAGATTTTTGGGAATTAAAGTTGAACGTTCTCAATTATTTGATGTGGGTTGGTACAACATTTTTGCTGCGGCTGTGATTACATTTTTCACAGTTGGTGCAGGTTTTTATGAAATGTTATTAGCAGCCCCACCAGCAGATATCAAAAGTCCTTGGGGAATGTTAGCAATGCCCACAATGATGTGGCATGGTGTCGGTGGTGTATTACTACTGGCTCTCATTGTTGGTATGACTTTTTGGCGAGGTTGGCAACGTTATGTTATCGGCAAATACGAAGAAAGAGAAGTACAAATTTCTTATCTAGTTGTTGGTGTAGTTATTATGTTGCTGATGTATTTTCATGGCACATTAGGAGCGCACCTAGCAGCAGATTTTGGTGTTCACAATACAGCCGATAAATTATTGCGAGCAGGACAAGATATTAATCAGATATTTGGTAACAAATAACAACTGACAACGAACAACTGACTACCATGAATATGCGGCAAGTTTTAAACTTTTTGACCATAGTTACTGGAGCAGTTGCTGTTACTCTTACTAGTCTCTGGATTGGTAAACAGGCTTATTATTGGCTACCTCCCCAAGCGGCTGCTGAATCTCATCTGATTGATGATTTATTTAGCTTTTTGGTAACATTAGGATCTTTAATTTTCCTGGGAGTAACTGCTACTCTCTTCTATTCCATCGCTTTTCATCGCGTGAAAGCTAATGATTTAAGTGATGGTCCCCACATTGAAGGTAACGTTACTTTAGAAGTAATTTGGACAGCAATCCCGGTGATGTTGGTGTTGTGGATTGCGGGTTATAGTTACCAAGTTTACGAAGAAATGGGTATCCAGGGACCATCTCACCAGATACATCTACATAATCCCATGAAGACGGAAACTGCCTATGCTATGGTAGATCCAGCTTCAGAAGCCGCAGTAGCTGAGGACTTAGAACACATTGATGTGTCAGCTAAACAGTGGGCTTGGGTGTTTCATTACCCAGAAAACAATGTTACCAGTACAGAATTACACTTACCAAGCGATCGCCGTGTCCGTCTAAATCTACATTCAGAAGACGTACTTCATGGCTTTTATATCCCCGCTTTTCGCCTCAAACAAGACATCATTCCTGGTAACGACCTCGACTTTGAATTTACCCCCATTCGCCCCGGTGCATATAGCCTAACGGACTCTCAGTATAGCGGTACATACTTTGCCACCATGCGAGCCAAGGTCATTGTGGAAACTCCAGAAGAGTATCACCAGTGGTTAACAAAAGCTGGCAGTCAGAAACCCAGCCCAGCCCCCAACCAAGCGGCTTCAGAATATGCCCAAAAACTAGAAAACGGCATTAACAGCGGTTGGAAAAGCGTTGAACCTGCAACCCCACCCTTAGTCAATTTCTCAGGTTAACTAACTTTTGTCTGAATCAGGATTTCCAGGATTTAAGGATTTTCAGGATTTTATTTATTTGTATTTTTTAAATCTTGTTCATCTTTCTAATCCTCAGCATCCTGATATGGCCACGCTATCAGACATTTAATCCCAATTTCCTATTCTTTAACTAATGACTAACATCCCCATTCATATTGGTGGTGAGCCACATCACCACGAACCGCCTCAAACCTGGAGAACATACTTCAGCTTTAGCACAGACCATAAAGTCATCGGTATCCAATACCTCGTTACCTCCTTTATGTTCTTCCTGGTTGGCGGTATCTTCGCCATGATTTTACGCGGAGAACTCATCACCCCTGAATCCGACTTAATAGACCGCACAGTATACAATGCCATGTTCACCATGCACGGAACAGTTATGCTGTTTCTGTGGACATTTCCCTCCCTTGTTGGTTTAGCTAACTACCTTGTACCCCTGATGATTGGGGCGCGAGATATGGCATTTCCCCGCTTGAACGCCGTCGCTTTTTGGATGGTTCCTGTGGTGGGAATTCTCCTCATGTCCAGCTTCTTCGTTCCCGGTGGACCTGCTCAATCTGGTTGGTGGGCATATCCCCCCGTTAGTACCCAAAACCCCACAGGAAACTTGATTAACGGTCAAGTTCTTTGGTTATTAGCAGTGGCTATTTCCGGTGTCTCTTCCATTATGGGTGCGGTGAATTTTGTCACCACCATTGTGAAAATGCGAGCGCCGGGAATGGGTTTCTTTAGAATGCCCCTGTTTGTTTGGGCAGTATTTAGCGCCCAAATTATCCAATTATTTGGCCTGCCAGCTTTAACAGCCGGTGCTGTTATGTTGCTATTAGATATTACAGTCGGGACTGCCTTTTTTGACCCCACCAAAGGCGGAAATCCGGTAATGTTCCAGCATTATTTCTGGTTCTATTCTCACCCAGCGGTTTATGTAATCATTTTGCCAGTGTTCGGGATTTTCTCGGAAATCTTCCCGGTTTATTCCCGCAAACCTTTATTTGGTTACAAAGTCGTTGCTATCTCTTCAATGTTAATTGCTGTAGTTAGCGGCATTGTTTGGGTACACCATATGTATGTAAGTGGTACTCCTGGCTGGCTACGGTTATTTTTCATGGTGACAACCATGTTTGTATCTATTCCCACAGGGATTAAGGTATTTGCTTGGGTAGCCACTATTTGGGGCGGAAAAATTCGGCTAAATACACCCATGTTATTTGCTTTGGGTGCTTTGGTAATGTTTGTGTTTGCTGGGATTACAGGAATTATGCTTTCTTCTGTACCAGTAGATGTTCATGTTAACAATACCTATTTTGTAGTTGGACATTTCCATTATGTTCTCTATGGAACTGTAACTATGGGACTGTATGCAGCTATCTATCATTGGTTTCCCAAAATGACTGGCAGAATGTTCCACGAAGGTTGGGGAAAAGTCCATTTTTGGTTAGCTTTTATCGGCACAAATTTGAATTTCTTACCTATGCACCCATTAGGTTTGCAAGGGATGTTGCGCCGTGTTGCTTCCTATTCTCCAGATTTAGTTGGTTGGAATATTGTGGCTAGTTTGGGTGGTTTCTTGTTAGGAATGTCCACTCTTCCTTTCATCTTCAATATGTTAATTTCTTGGATGGACGGAGAGCCAGCTACTGATAATCCTTGGAGAGCAATTGGTTTAGAATGGACTATTTCTTCTCCTCCTCCTGTTGAGAATTTTGACGAAATTCCGATTGTTACTTGCGAACCTTATGGTTATGGCAAGTCTGAATTAATGGTATCTGCTGAACATGAGTAATTTGTCAATATTTAGATCCCCGACTTCTTTTTGATTTTGTGAATAAGTTAGGAATTTATAACAGAAGTCGGGGATCTTATTTCTCACTAATCTCTTCAATTGGAAATTATGATGGATAGTTCTGTTTCTCCTGATGAATTAGATCATGTTAGTCATGAGCATGGACATGATGAAGAAGGCAGTAAAATGTTTGGTTTTATTGTTTTTCTGTTATCGGAAAGTGTAATCTTTTTAAGTTTCTTTACTGGTTATATTGTCTACAAAACTACTGCTGTTAATTGGTTGCCGGCTGGTGTTTCTGGTTTGGAAATCAAAGAACCCAGCATTAATACGGTTATTTTAGTTGCTAGTAGTTTTGTGATTTTCTTTGCAGAAAAGGCATTAGAAAAACATGACTTGAAAACTTATCGGTTGCTGTTGTTTTTAACAATGGCTATGGGTAGTTATTTCCTCTATGGCCAAGCGGTGGAATGGAGTCAACTGGAATTTGGCTTTACTTCTGGTACGTTTGGAGGAATGTTTTACCTATTAACTGGTTTTCACGGTTTGCACGTTTTTACCGGGATTCTCTTACAGTCAATAGTGTTATTTCGTTCTTTCCTTCCTGGTAACTTTGATAATGGCCATTTCGGCATAAATGCCACTTCTTTGTTTTGGCACTTTGTTGATGTTATCTGGATTGTTTTGTTTCTGCTTATTTACGTTTGGCAGTAAATATTTTATTAGCCAAATAGCAATAAATTATGTAGGGGTTTAGCAATGCTAAACCCTTATTCATGTATTTATATAATTATTTCAAAAACTCCTCGATTACCTATTTTAAAGTAAGTTTCTAAATTCTTCTCTATCTAATTGACAATCACGGAGTATTTGTGTCATTAATCCAGTTCCAATTGTTTCACCAGCATGGACTGGAACAACGGTTCTTCTCCCATCACTGTGTACAAGAATATGATGACTTCCTCGCACTCTGATGACTTCAAAACCTGCTTTACAAAGTGCTGCTATGACTTCTTTTCCTGTTAAACTTGGTAATTTACTCATACTTCAATTGCAATTCTTTGCACACCTACAAATTCCAGAGATTCTGTTTGATTTTCATCTACTTCTAAACACAGTTCTATTGCTTCTCTAATTCTTTCCATTAGTTCATCTAAAGATTTTGCTTGGGTGTGACAACCGGGAATACTGGGTACAGATGCAACAAAGTAACCATCAGCATCTCGTTCAATAATTACATTAAATTCTCTACTCATTTGGGTATGGGGATTTTGTTGACATAGTTTATTTTAAAGCATAATCCTATTTCACAAAATTATCTATTTAGGAAAATAGCGATAAATTTCTTTTCGGTGTAAAACTCTTTCAAAAATTAATGTTTCACTATCAAAAATAATACCAAGACGATAATCACCTATGGGAATCCGATAAGCACTATCATATCCCTGAAGCTTTTTGATATTTGTGATTTCTGCAAAACTTGATATTTCGATTATTTCTGCAAAAGCAAATTTCTTAATAGACACATAGTAAGGTGTACTTTTGAGTGCTTTCAAATCTTTAATCGATTTTATATTGTTCATCACCGTAATGCTTCTATTATATGTATCTTGATATATTATCCTACCGACAGGTGCTTATACAATATTCTGAATATCACGATGTGGTATTTCATCTGCTGTCAAAGTCACAACTTTACCATCTCGCAAAATACTAATTGATTCTCCTAATCTGCGATGTCTTTCTATTGCATTTGCGATCGCAAATTTCACACCAGCATCTATTTTTTGATGTAACTCTGTAACGGGAACATGAGATTTATTATCTTGCTGTAATTTGATTCCAGATTCCGTATTCATAAATTATCACTTCCTTATTTATACCTGATTCAGCCACTAATTGAGGTTCATCCCCAGAATTATTATATACTATCCAAGTATCACACAAAGGTAAATAAAGGTCAGTTAGGTTTCTGCGTCCACGTTCATAGCGTCTACGGATGATATCTTCTGGAATATTATGACCTCCACTTGCTACCCGTCTCCGTACTCTAGCTATGGCTAATTCTGGAGTTTCTAACCAAAAATATATCAAATTTATTATATAACCTTGGGTTTTGCATTCTCTAATAAACCGCGCAAAATTACGAGCAGCTAAAGTAGTTTCAAAAGCAAAATCAGATTTTTTATTAACAAGAGTTTCTAATCTTTGTAACATTAACTTTCCTGCTTCAATAGCTACAGATTCAGAATTAAAAGGAGAAATACCCGCTGCAATGTTATCAGCATTGATATATTCAAAAACTTCTAAAAAATATGGGAGAATTTGCAAAGCTACGGTTGTTTTACCAGAACCGTTTGCACCCCCGATAATGTACAAATTAGGCATGATTATGATAATATATATTGACTAGTGTATTTATTTACATTTTACCATCAAAATAAATCTTTATTTGAACAAAAGTAAAATCTATAATTTTATGGATACCATATTAATATCATATAATAAAAGCGTGATAAATTATGATTTCCTTATCTATACCAAATTCAGTAATTGGTAATAAAATCCCAGTTTTAATCCTGTTAATCCTTAAATCTTGGATATCCTGATTCAGACAGTTTCCCTAACTAGCAACTTACGTTTTAGGGATTGCAGGAATTAAGATCATAATTGTCATATCCATCACAAGCTATACTAAAAATTAATCCCTTATTTGTGTTTTCTATGGTTGTAACTGCTTCGACCACCAAGATCACCTGGGAACTCCTACCAGAAGACTTCATTTTAGACGATGAACCCGTGGATAATGTCAATCAACCCAGTCTAGCCGCAGCATTAACAGAAAGCCTAGAACTTGCTGGCAAACTTCCAGAAACCTCCCTCTCTACGACCAATTACGGCATCTGTGCCACAGTAAATGAAAAATTTGTCATCAAAGCTCCTGACTGGGCTTACGTGCCACAAATCACAGTGCCTAGAGAGCAAGTTCAACGTAGTTACACTCCCCATAAACAGGGACAAATCCCTGTGGTAGTAATGGAATTTCTTTCCGATACAGATGGAAGTGAATATTCCAATAAGCATACTTATCCTCCTGGAAAATGGTTTTTTTATGAACAAATTTTAAAAGTTCCTAACTACATCATTTTTGAACCAAACATTGGGGAATTAGAAGTACATCAATTAGATAACAATGGACATTATAAATTGTCTTCACATCACGAAAATCAGCGTTACTGGTTAGCGGAGATGGAATTATTTATTGGTGTGTGGGAAGGAAAGCGCGAAAATCGTCAAGGTTACTGGTTGCGCTGGTGGGATCAAGATAATAATTTGTTGCTTTGGGGTTCTGAGTTAGTCCAACAAGAACGACTTGCTAAAGAAACTGCACAACAACAAGTTAACCTAGAACGACTTGCTAAAGAAGCCGCATTAAAACGGTTAGAAGAGTTAGAAAAACGCCTTATAGATGCGGGTATTTCCGACTAACTTCTATTCATTCGTTAACAAATGACAGCTATTAATATAGCGAGTGGTATGCACTCTTTGTGAGATACATCCTAAGCCCCCTCCTCGCTTGCGGGGAGGGGGTTGGGGGTGGGGTTTTTGTATCTCACTCAACCGATAACCGCTATGGTACAACTCGTAGAACCATAAAATGATCAATAACAAACCTATTTGCATTTCCCTATTTACAGGTGCTTTTGGCTTAGATTTAGGACTAGAACAAGCAGGATTTCATACTGTTAGTGTAGTAGAAAAAGACCGGGATGCAGTTAAAACAATTTCTCTTAATAGACCTTATCTCCAAGAAAGTGCTATTCCCAGAGAATTAGAAAAAGTAAGTTCCCAGGAATTACTGGAAGAAGGAGGAAAAGTTTTAAATCTAGGTCGCGCTTTAGTTCCTGGGGAGGTAGACTTAGTAACAGGTGGTCCCCCTTGTCAGCCATTTAGCACCGCAGGAAAACGCGGTTCTGTAATGGACCCTCGCGGTAGTTTATTTATGGACTTTATTCGCATTGTTAAAGAAGTCCAACCCCGCTTTTTTTTGATGGAAAATGTTAGAGGTTTACTTTCTGCTTCTCTACGTCATAGACCAATAAATCAACGCGGAAAAGATTACCCAGCTTTAGAACCTGATGAAATGAATGGTGCAGCTTTAAAGATAGTTTTAGCAGAAATGAAGGAATTAGGCTATAACGTAGTTTATAACCTTTTAGAAACAGCAGATTATGGTGTTCCTCAAAATAGATTGCGGGTAGTTTTTATTGGTTCTAGAGATGGTGAAGCCTCTACATTTCCTCTAGCTAAATATAGCAAAGATGGTAAATTTTTACCAAAATGGATAACGTTAAAAGATGCGTTAACAGATTTTGTGGATATTCAACCAGAATTTATGCGTTATTCAGAAAATCGTCTCAAGTTTTTAAGATTATTAAAAGCAGGACAAAATTGGAAATATTTACCAAAAGAATTACAAGCCGAAGCAATGGGAGGTGCTTATAATTCTGGTGGGGGAAAAGTTGGTTTTTACAGAAGATTATCTTGGGATAAACCTTCTCCAACTATTACAACTTGTCCTCACCAAAAAGCTACAGATATGTGTCACCCTGTAGAACTTCGTCCTTTAACTGTGCGCGAGTCTGCGAAAATTCAAACTTTTCCTGATGATTGGATTTTTCATGGTTCAATAAGTTCTAAGTATAAACAAATTGGTAATGCAGTTCCGGTGTTACTTGCTAAAGAAATTGGTGAATATCTGATTAATTTAATGTAGGGAAATCAAGCAAAAGAAAAATAAGTTACTGAAAACATTTCGCTATTTTCTTGATATAATGTCAATATCATATAATATGAAATTGTGTATTAAATTAATATGAAATCTTGTATTGATGCTCAACAGCTAGAAATATTCCCATTATTTCAACCTGTAACTACCATAAAACCTACCACTAAATTTACCTTTATAGACCTATTTTCCGGTATTGGTGGCTTTAGAATTCCTCTCGAAGAATTAGGAGGAATTTGTTTGATGCTTTAGCTTTTGGATTTTAGATTTCATATAAATAATTACAACTTCAATTTAACATCACGAGATGGTATTTCATCTGCTGTCAAAGTCACAATTTTACCATCTCGCAAAATCCTAATTGATTCTCCTAACCTCCGATGTATTTCTATTGCATTTGCTATTGCAAATTTCACACCAGCATCTATTTTTAATGTAACTCTGTAAATTTAAAGACAATACTTCCCTTCTAAATGTACAGATCAGAATACTTCTTATAGCACAATCAAACTATTCCCTTGGGTGATTGTTTCATAGCACTAATCTCAACTAGATTGTTGAAAGAAGTTAGGACTTCCCCCTCTTGCGTCTTTAATTTTTTCTAGCTATCAAGAACTGTAACACTACTGCTAAACGGCAGTTTAGCTATCCCCCTAATCCAGATAACCCAATGCTTTGGGGTGCGTTCAAGAAGTAATGCACCTGCCTGATTATTTAACCTATAACCTACTTTTGTTTGTGCAAATTGTTTCTAGGATGCTCATTTAAGGAGACTCTAATGACTAAGCAATTCAACGGTACAATCGCTCTCGACATTCGTGATTCCGTCCCAGATTGGGAACCTTACGCAGAACCAAAAGCCCCAAAAGGTTCACCAAATATTCTTTACCTCGTGATTGACGATACAGGCTTCGGCGCTTGGGAAATGTTTGGTGGCAAGATCAAGATGCCCAATCTGAACCGAATTGCTAGAAAAGGTTTGGTATATACCAACTTCCATACCACAGCCCTATGTTCTCCCACCCGTTCTTCCCTATTAAATGGGCGCAATGCTACCAGTAATGGGATGTCCTGCATTGAAGAAGCCACTTCTGGTTTCCCCGGAAATAATGGGCGTATCCCCTTTGAAAACGCCCTAATTCCCGCAGTGTTAAGCGAACGGGGGTATAACACATTTGCTCTTGGTAAATGGCATTTGCTGCCAGAAGAAGAAGCAAATATGGCTGCGAGTAAGCGTAACTGGCCACTCGGTCGTGGGTTTGAACGCTATTACGGATTTTTAGGGGGAGAAACGGATCAATGGTATCCCGATCTCGTCTATGACAATCATCTAATTGAGCCTCCCTATGCACCAGATTTGAGTGACACTGAGAAGGGCTATCATCTATCGAAAGACTTGGTAGATAAGGCAATTTCCTTTATCCAAGATACAACAGCGATCGCTCCTGAAAAACCTTGGATGATGTATTTCGCTCCCGGTGCAAATCATGCTCCCCATCAAATCTGGCCACAGAAGATAGTAGATTACGGATATAACACAACATTGAGATACTCGGAGAATCCAAAAGATATCTCCTTTGAGCAAACTAGCATCTTTAAAGATGGCTATGAGGTTTACCGCAAAGAAGTTCTCGACGAGATGAAAAGGTTGGGAATCTTCACCGGCAATTTTGACCCATCTGTGATCAATCCTCATAATGAGGGTGTGCTTGATAAAAACTATGCAGGTTCTGACCATACTATCGTAGGAGTACCTGAAGGGAAGGTGTGGCCTCAAACAGATTATGTAAGACCTTGGGATAGTTTGAACCAAAAAGAGAAAGCTCTATTTATCCGCATGGCAGAGATTTATGCGGCATTCTCCACCTACACCGACGAACAAATTGGTCGTTTGCTAGACTTTCTCGAAAAAACAGGGCAAATGGATAATACCATTATCATTGCCGTGGCTGATAATGGCGCGAGTGCGGAGGGAGGACCCAATGGCTCAGTCAACGAAAACTTATTCTTCAACGACGTTGCCGACAATTTTGACAAAAACTTTGCTCTTCTTCCGGATCTAGGGACAGACAAAACCTACAATCACTACCCCACGGGTTGGGCATGGGCTTTTGATACCCCTTTCAAATATTGGAAACGTTGGTCTGGCTATGAAGGAGGTGCAGCGACTCCCTTCATGATCTGCGGACCCGGCATTGACAAAAAAACAAAAGATTTCAAATACGAATATCGCAAACAGTATGTTCATGCGGTTGATGTAGTGCCAACCCTTTATGATTGTTTGAACATAGAACCACCAGAAGTGGTCAAAGGCTTCACCCAAAACCCCATTGAGGGCATCAGCTTTAAATATACTTTTGCTCCTGAATATGGTCAACCCAAGTACCAGTTTCCCTACAAAGACGATGCTCTCAAGCCCAAAGACGAGAATGGTAAGCCAAAGAAGGTAAGAGAGACTCAGTTCTATACCATGCTGGGAACACGGGGAATTTGGTATAAGGGCTGGCACGCTTGTACCTCCCATGCTCCTGCACCCTCTGATTGGGGCAGCTTTGAGCTAGATAGATGGGAACTTTACTGTATGGATGGTGATAAGTGGTTAGAGAAAAAGGCTGGTGAAGGGAAGGCAGTATCTGCTGTACCCGTCATTGTGCCTGCTGACCCAACTCAAAGTACAGACTTAGCTGAAATCTATCCCAAAAAGCTCGAAATCATGAAAAATATGTGGTTCGTGCAAGCAGGGATATATAACGGTATGCCACTCGATGATCGCTCGGCTGCTGTTGGGCTTGGTGCGGAACGTCCCCAGTTGGCAGATCCACCAGACTTTACTGGTGGTGGGGACTGGCCTAAAGGCGAATTTGGGTATATCTACTATCCAGGGGGATCAGAAATTCCCGAAGCGGTAGCTCCCAACATTCGGATGCGGTCTTATTCTATTACGGCAACTGTTGAAGATTTCTCCAAGGTAAAAAATCCAGCGGGGGTTCTGTTAGCTCACGGAGGGCGGTTTGGTGGACACAGTTTCTATATCCATGAGAACCGGCTTTGTTATGTCTATAACTGGCTAGGACAACGGGAGCAAAAGGTCAGTTGTCAACTTCCAAAAAAACTGACTGGTAGCGTGAAGCTCAAAGTTAAATTTGAAAAAACTGGGATGCTATCGGCAGATCCTACTTTTGGTAGTAGCACTTTAGGAAATGTCAGTCTATTTATTAATGACATAGAAATCCCAGTAGCTCAAATTCAACATAATCTGGATAGTTTTGCAGACAAAACAAAGCCAGAAGACAAGTTCCTGACTCAACCAGGCAAGTTTGCCCTAGCTGGGGAAGGATTCAATATTGGTCGAGATGCCGGTCAGCCCGTGTCGTCAGACTATGCAACACACATACCTTATGAGTTTGAGGGAGCGACCCTTAAACAGGTCCTAGTCACAATCAAAAACGACGCTGAAACAATGAATCCTGAGAAAGAATTTCAGGGTATGTTGTTGCGTGACTAATCTACTTAGTCTTAGGGCTTACCCATAGACCCTATCTCTAGGGGCAATTCATGAATTGCCCCTACCAAACCTACTTATTATCATTTAAGGAGATTCTAACTTTATGGTCAGCAACAACAGTACAAACAAACCATCACGCGACATCCTGCCTATTCCTGATATTACGCCCCCAGGATTAACGACTTTTGATGCCAAAGATCCCGATACCAAATATCCCCCCATTGTGCCTTTACGTCCCCCCAAAGGCGCGCCTAATGTTCTTATTGTCCTACTAGATGATGTGGGCTTCGGAGCATCTTCTGCCTTTGGTGGACCGATTCGTACCCCTGTAGCCGAAAAACTAGCCGAAAAAGGACTTAAATACAACCGTTTTCATACCACCGCCCTTTGTTCTCCTACCCGCTCCGCCTTACTGTCGGGAAGAAATCATCATTCTATAGGCTTTGGAGCGATTACCGAAATGGCTACCTCAGCACCTGGTAACAATTGCCTCCGCCCAAATACGGCGGCTCCCTTGGCGGAAATCTTGAAACTTAACGGCTATTCTACCGCTCAGTTTGGTAAATGCCACGAAGTTCCTGTCTGGGAAACAAGCCCTATGGGTCCATTTACTAGCTGGCCCAGTGGTGGCGGTGGTTTTGAATACTTTTATGGCTTTATTGGCGGTGAAACTAACCAATATTATCCCGGTCTTTATGAAGGGACTATCCCCATTGAACCCGAAGAAACCCCCGGAGAAGAATATCATCTTACCACCGATTTGACCAAAAAGGCCATTAAGTGGGTACGTCAGCAAAAATCCTTAATGCCTGATAAGCCTTTCTTTATGTACTTTGCTCCAGGTGCTTGTCATGCTCCCCACCATGTCCCAAAGGAATGGGCTGATAAGTATAAGAAAGGGGGAATATGGGCTGATAAGAACGAGGGAACATTTGAGAAAGGTTGGGATAAGGTACGGGAAGAAACCTTCAAGCGCCAAAAAGAGTTAGGCATAATTCCGAATGATGCTCAATTAACTGATCGTCACGAGGCGATTCCTGAGTGGGATACGGGGGTATCGGAAGCGATGAAGCCTGTCCTCACTCGACAAATGGAAGTCTATGCAGGTTTCTTAGAACACGCGGATGATCATGTGGGTTTGTTGGTGCAATCTTTAGAAGACTTAGGCGTTCTCGATGATACCCTCATCTACTATGTCATCGGCGATAATGGGGCTTCGGCGGAAGGTTCCATGCAAGGCGCTTTTAACGAAATGGTCACAATTATGGGTTATGAAGACCTAGAAACCGAAGACTTCTTAATCGCCCATAAAGACAAGTTGGGTACCTCAGCAGCCTATAACCACTATGCGGTAGGTTGGGCCCACGCCATGAATACACCCTATCAATGGACAAAACAAGTAGCTTCTCACTTTGGGGGAACTCGCAATGGTTGTATTGTACATTGGCCTAATGGCATTGAGGCGAAAGGGGAAATCCGTTCTCAGTTCCATCATGTGATTGATATTGCTCCCACCGTTTTAGAACTCGCCAAGTTACCCGAACCAACTTTTGTGCATGGGGTACAGCAAAAGCCCATAGAAGGGGTGAGTATGGCTTATTCTTTTGATGACAAGATAGCGAGCGATCGCCGCGAAACCCAATATTTTGAGATGATGGGTAATCGGGGGATTTATCATAAAGGTTGGACGGCTGTAACTCAACACCGCATCCCCTGGGAGACAGGGGTCGAGGTTTTACCTGCTTTTGATGATGATCTTTGGGAACTTTATGATACTGCTACAGACTGGACTCAAGCCAAGGATCTAGCTAAAGATTATCCTGATAAATTGAAGGAATTGCAAAGGCTCTGGTTAATTGAGGCGGTTAAGTACAATGTTGTACCCCTTGATGATCGTTTTGCAGAACGCTCTAATCCTGTTTTAGCAGGTCGTCCACAATTGATAGAAAGCAAGACACAAGTATTATATGGTGGGATGGGTCGCCTAACGGAAAGCTCGATTGTTGATTACAAAAATCGGTCTTTTACGGTAGAAGCAGAGTTAAACCTGCCTCTCTCAAAGAAAAAACGGGCAGAAGGCGTTATTATTGCGATTGGTGGCAGTATCGGCGGTTGGAGTTTGTATGCCAAAAACGGCAAACTGAAATATTGTTACAACTTTTTTGGCTTGGATAAATATCAATATTATGTCGAAGGGGATACTATTCCCTTTGGTATCTCTAAAGTGCGCATGGAATTTGCCTATGATGGTGGTGGTTTAGGTAAGGGGGGATCAGTTAGCCTTTTCATTGATGACAAAAAAGTAGGAGAAGGGCGAGTTGATCAAACAGAACCTTCTATATTTTCTGCTGATGAAACCTGTGATATTGGTTTTGAATCGGGTTCTCCTGTGACTAAAGATTATGATGTCACCAAGTTTAATGGTGAGGTGAATTGGGTAAAAATTAATGTTAGTGACGGCGAAGTAACCCGTATTTCTCCTGAACTGCGCTTACGCATTGCTGTGGGGATTCAATAAAATAGATAGGTTGTGACGTGACTAAACTCCTGAGTCTTAGGACTTACGCTTAAACCCTATCTCTAGGGGCAATTCATGAATTGCCCCTACCAAAAACATACTTTACCAAAATTGTTTAGGATTGCCTAAAACTCATTGGATTGATGCTGCTTGTGTAGGGAAAGTTGAAACTCTCAAAATACTTACAACAAAAATTTTAACAGTAAAAAGCACGGGGCATAGTTGCAGAAGATTCTGTAGGATCAATAAATTTGGTTTTCCTTGCACCGAGCCTAAACAAATATTCACTCATGTTTCTACAGGAGATTTTGTTAAGGCTACTTTGCACAAAGATCGTAAAAACATAACTTCACAGAAAGTATGTAAGTCGTGTTAAAACTCCCACAAAAAACGGATGTGAGATTGTTATCAATGGTTTTAGAGTTGAATCCTATCTTCCGCACCCTCAACTGTCACAATCGGTTTTTACTGTTTTTTATGATGAAATGAGGATGTATTATATACCGAATCTCAATGAATTAACGGATACATGATGCCGACAAGGCATAATTTATATCCAAAAATCAAGAGAAAATCAAGTGATAATACTATGTGACACCCCAGGGTGCGGAATGTGGGTTGAATTTTCAACAATGAAAGATATTACTAAGGTTCATTGTAGTGACGGATATAGCTACGTTTGACTACGGAAAACTACAATTTTATGAGATTAAATGCACAAGACGGGTGGAATGGCGAAGCTTTGGAAGCACCCTTCAACATCAATAATAGCCCCTATAAAGATGAGCATTGGCTGTATAAGCTGAAATTCGCAAAATCTGCTGCGGCTGATCTGATGACAGCAGGCAAGTTCCGCGCCTTGGTTGGGCAATGACCTGATTTGATTAAAGATGAATTGCGATCGCTCGACTCGATAATGCGATCGCATTTTCCCAAAAACCTAATTATCTTCCTAATATTCAAAATGACTTCAAATCCCCAAGTATCTAAAAAACCGTTCTCTCATCCGGGTAAACCTCCCCATCAAGATATGGTATGGATTCCTGAGCGGACTTTCGAGATGGGAGCAGACAACTCAAAATATCCAGAAGAAGCACCAGCCCACACCGTCACCGTTAGTGGCTTCTGGATGGATAAGTATTTAGTTACTAACAAACAATTTCAAAAATTCGTCAAAGAAACAGGATACGTTACCTTTGCAGAAAAACCGCCAAAAGCAGAAGACTATCCTGATGCTACTCCTGAAATGTTAGTACCCGGATCAGCAGTATTTATGAAGCCAGATCGCCCAGTCGATCCCCGGACAGTATGTTGGTGGCACTACCTCGCCGGTGCTAACTGGCGGCATCCTGAAGGGACAAATAGTTCGATTAAAAATCGGGAAAATCACCCCGTCGTACATATTGTATATGAAGATGCCCTTGCCTATACTGAGTGGGCAGGAAAAGAACTACCAACCGAAGCTCAGTGGGAATTAGCAGCACGAGGCGGCTTAGATGGTGCAGACTTCGCTTGGGGAAATGAATTTATGCCCAATGGTAAGCTAATGGCAAACACTTGGCAAGGAAAGTTTCCTTCCGAAAATCTTAAACCCCACCCACCAGGCACAGAAGCCGTTGGTGGCTATCCACCCAATGGCTATGGCCTCTACGATATGATTGGTAATGTTTGGGAATGGACAACCGATTGGTATCAGGAGAAACATCCAGAAAACCCCACAAAAGCTTGCTGTACTCCTAAAAATCCTCAAGGCGGAACAGAAGCAGATAGCTATAACCGCAAGTTATTACCCTCAATGCAGAAACCGCGTAAGGTACTCAAAGGGGGTTCTTTCCTCTGCGCGCCTAACTACTGCGCTCGTTACCGTCCCGCCGCTCGACACCCAGAGGATATAGATACCTCCACTAACCACATTGGTTTTCGGACCATTGTTTGCCCTTCTGTAACACTGGAATCAGATTAGCAATACCTGTTTTGACCAAGATTTCACTTTCCCAGATTCGAGACTATTCTTTACTCCTTTTAATTCTTTCTCCTGACTCCTAGCCTTCAAGAAAAGACTTTTTCAGCAAACTCTATGTACCTATTGTCAAAAAAAGAATTGAAAACCTTTAGTTTGGCAAAGAATATTAATTTATCACCAGAACAGGCATTATGAAATATTGAACTCATCACAGCGATCGCTCAACTCATACAATAGAAGATAGATTGTTGCGAATTGTATAGTTAGGGATTATAGCTGTTATGGCTGCCGCCGTTTTCATCGAAAATCTAAAAAAAAGCTACGGTAATGTAGTCGCAGTTCAGGATGTCTCCTTTCACGTACAACCTGGAGAAATCTTCGGTTTACTAGGACCCAACGGGGCTGGAAAAACAACCACTCTCCGGGCATTGTGTACGCTGACAACCCCTGATGCTGGAAAAATTGAAGTTTCTGGCATTTCCGTATTAGATCATCCCAAATTAGCCCGGCAAAAACTGGGTTATGTAGCGCAGGAAGTAGCCTTGGATAAAGTGCTAACTGGCCGGGAGTTACTACAATTACAAGCCGCGCTTTATCATCTTCCCGGTGCGCTGATTAAACAGCGAATTAACACTATTCTAGATTTGCTGGGTTTACAAGAATACGCAGATAAAAAAACCGGCACATATTCCGGTGGTTTACGTAAACGGTTAGATTTGGCTGCTGGTTTACTTCATGCACCAGATGTCTTGGTATTAGATGAACCAACGGTAGGGCTAGATATTGAAAGCCGGGTTGTAGTGTGGGATTTCTTGCGTCAGTTGCGGGCTGCGGGAACTACCGTAGTCATTACCAGCCATTATTTAGAAGAAGTTGACGCTTTAGCTGATAGAGTG
Organism: Dolichospermum sp. DET69; assembly: GCA_017355425.1. Taxonomy (NCBI): domain Bacteria; kingdom Bacillati; phylum Cyanobacteriota; class Cyanophyceae; order Nostocales; family Aphanizomenonaceae; genus Dolichospermum; species Dolichospermum sp. DET69. The sequence goes on along the minus strand of CP070233.1, from coordinate 3,157,587 downwards.
GCAATTATAGATAGAGGTTTGGTTATTGCTAATGGTACACCATCTCAGTTAAAAGATCAGGTAGGAGGCGATCGCATCACCTTGAGAATCCGTGAATTTTCACCCAGCGAAGAAGCCGAAACTGCAAAAAACCTTTTAGCAGCTTTACCCTTTGTCCAAGAAATCATCATCAACAGCGCCCAAGGTAACTCCCTAAATTTGGTAGTCGCACCCCAAAATGACGCTTTGATAACTATTCAACAGGCGTTAAATAATGCCAACTTACCCATTTTTGGTATTGCCCAATCCCGTCCCAGTTTAGATGATGTTTACCTAGCAGCCACCGGAAAAACCTTAATGGATGCCGAATTAGCTGCCGTAGCTAATCGTGATCCTAAAGCCGAGAAAAAGCAGAACATGAGATAGAAAAAAACGCCACTTTTGTTTTTTCAATTAATACGTAGGGTGGGCAATGCCCACCAAAACCAGCTATAAAAGAACTCCACAAAAAAAATGTCTAATCTTGTGGGATGGGCATCTTGCCCGTCCTGGTATTATTAGAAAGTTGTTCATCCCTGAGGCTGTAGAATATGCTGCTATGATTCACGTTTGCATCTGGCCCCTCCTGGTATTATTAGCAAGTTGTTCATCCTGCACCAAAAGAGAATTTGGGATATTTTTCTATTTGGAAGTCTCTAAAATAAAAATCTCGCTAATTTTTCACTAACTAAACCTTTCGATGTTTACCATCAAGTAAACAACTAACAGTCATATCACCCATAACATTAATAGCAGTGCGACAACGATCAAGAAACCAGTCCACAGTTACTAATAAAGCAATATATTCAGTAGGCAAACCAACAGAAGTAAATACCAAAGTCATCGTTACCAAACCAGCTTCTGGAATACCTGCTGCACCCACAGAAGCAAAAATAGATGTGAGAACAACAATCAACTGCTGTGGTAAAGGCAGATAAGGTAGAGGATTTTAGATATATGAACAGTGCTTTTAAGTATCTGTTCTTTTGTTTCTCAGTCTAATTTTCAAAACTTACCTGATGTTTTACAAATCTTTACATTTCACTAAAAATCCCCTACCTAAAATGCTATTAGTGTGTAAATATTTTCCTATTACATATAGCGGTATACACTTAAATGAGATACGGTGATTAAATTTAAAAACCTGTAGGGGCGGGGTTTCCCCGCCCTCGATTGTATTGCTTTATCTGCTCAAATATCTATAGAAGAAGCCAAACTATATTTAGACGAAAAAGCTAAACAATTAAATGCTAATTTTGACAATACTGTTGCCAAAATAAGAGCCTTGATAATTTTTGGCAAAAACGGCAAAAATAAGCATACATAAGCGTTTTGAGGAAAAGGTAATTTAGAATCTAAAACCCTTATCTACCCCGTCAATACATTTAAAAAATCCTTGTCGGAAACCTTTAAGGAATTTTTAAGGCTGATTGTTTTTGCCAAGCAAGAGTGAGAAACGGGAGTTCATGGTTAAAGCATTATCATCTCACCCTCGTAATTTGGCAATAGTATTGTTTGAAGCACGTGATAAAAAAGGAATTATTTACAGATTCCCTGAATAAAAAATCAAACCGGATTCCTGTAATCCTAATTTTAAGAAAGTTTATCTAAAATTAACTATTCCTTATTTAAAGCTTAACTTTTTCACTGTTTACTGATATTAAATTCACTTTTTGCTGCAACATTAAAATTCCCCCCAATTACCTTGAAGTGAATAGGCTTGGGGGCTTATTTATGAAAATGTCATCAAATTAGGAATAAATCCCTTTGACTAGCAAAAATTCCCACCCATCAAGTAATATTAGTTACTCTCGTGTTATCCATCTCAGCCATCTGATTGATACAGATATACCCAAATGGCCTGGTGATCCACCAGTAGAATTTGCTAGTGTTGCAGAAATTCAGGATGATGGTTATTACTTAGGACGCTTTTCTTTGGGGGAACATAGCGCCACTCATATTAACGCCCCCAATAGCTTCTATGCAAACGGTGTCAGTGTTGACAAATATCCAGCATCATCCCTCATAGTACCTGCTGTAGTTATTAATATTTGCGAACAAGCGGCAATAAATCCTGATTATGTCTTCACTGTTAGTGATATTCAAACTTGGGAAACTCAATTTGGGCAAATTCCCGCAGGTAATTTAGTCATACTATATACTGGTTGGCAAGAAAAATGGTCAAATCAAAAGGAGTTTTTTAACCAAGATATACAAGGGAAAATGCACTTTCCCGGTTTTAGCCAGGAAGCGACTAAGTTTTTAATTACACACAGGCAAATTGCTGGAGTGGGCATTGATACTCACGGTGTAGATTCTGGACAGGATACCAACTTTACTATTAATCGGTTGCTCTTGGAGCAATCACTAATTGTGATCGAAAATCTCACCAACTTAGATAACTTACCACCTCAAGGTACTACCTTAATCATTGGGATTCTCCGGTTGAAAGGAGGTTCTGGTTCTCCCGCTGCGATAATGGCATTATTCTAAATTTTTATTTCTTAACTATTTTTGTCAAAGTTTTTAACTCAGAACCATTAACACTAAATGTCAGAAATCAGAATAATTCTTAGAGGATGTTTGAAAAGTTTTTAATGTATAAAGAAACCCCTCTTGTAAACCTCTCCCCGAAGCGGGGAGAGGCTTTGAAACCCCCCTTCCCAGCCTTCGGCACGCTGCGCTAACGTAGGGAAGGGGGCAGGGGGGTTAGGTTTTTGGAGATTATCGGTTTCATCTAATACTTTTCAAACAACCTCTTAAATCAGAATCCCAATAAATAATTAAAAAATATCAAAGCCTTATAGCCAGAGTATGCAAAACTACTCAAAAACGGCTATAAGGCCAAAATATTTTACGACTTGGACATGATATTTCTGCTCAATTCCTAAAGGAACATCAGGGGCAATTCAGCCAAATTTGCTAAAGATTGCGAATATCAAGTCTAATATTGCTTATTTCCACCGCTGTAAACAAGCAGGAATTAAACTTTATCCAGGACGGTTTCTCAGGCTTTCCCTGAGTTTTTTATTAAGTTTTTCAGACATAAAGGGTATCTAATTTTAGATCCCTTCGCTGGTATTAACACAACGGGAGTTGTTGCTGAAAATTAGCAACACCGCTGGTTAATTTTGGAACTGAATGAGAACTATTTAATGGGAAATTGCTATTGTTTTAGCCAAGAATAGAGATTTGATAAATCACACTACCACCCTTGTTATCTTTTAGCTTGAAAACTGGAGGCTTGAGACTTTGAATTTTAGACTCTTGCCCGCAGTTTTAGATTTCACCATTAACCTGCATTTGATGAACTTGATCTGCCAATTCTTGACAACTTTGAGGATCTAACTTATCAATTGCCAACATTCCCATGAGAATAACCTCTTTCAAGGTTAAGCGAGTTGAATGTGCCTGTTTTTGCACAATCTCCTTAATGATGGGAGATACACCGATTGCTGTACTAGCTCTAGCCACGGGATAAAAGAAAACATTAATTACATCGGATAAATAGTAGCACTTTTTGCGAAGTTATTCTACATCCCCGGAACTGATCTACTTTAGTTTCGATAAATCTTTATATGTCTAGTCCAGACTATAAATAGCAAACTGACTTAATAATTCTGCAAATCTAACTTTCTGACTACGGGCATAACTCTTCTGTAGCAAGCATTTCCAGGATTTACTTATTTTGCTGCACATAGCTATGTTGTTAAAATTACATAATAAAATTACATATTCTTACTTGTATTAATAGTAAGATATTTAATTAAATAAGTATAAATAAACGTACCTGCTTAAAAAAAATAATATGCTGTTTAAACCTTATAAATTAGACTTTCCAGCTTTCTAGCTCTATTTTTTTTACAACCGAAAATTGATACCAATATACTTATTTATTGATTTTTGTTATCACCAGCGTTACAAATAATGCATAATTTTCATCCTTTTGATGGATAAAAACCAAATTTACTAGATCATCAAGACATAGTTTAAACGGAGTTATAACTCTTCTGTAGCAAGCATTTCCAGGATTTTCTTATTTTATTGCATATAGATATATTGCTAAAATTGCATAATAATATGACATATTTCTGTTTGTATTAATAGTCAGGCTGTTAAACCAACAGGTATCAATAAACATATCTATCTTTAAAAAAAAGATGCTATTTAGACTATATATATTAATACTTCCAGATTTTTAGCCCTACTTTTTCACAAACGAAAATTGATACTGATACAATTATTTGTTAATTTTTATTACGACATAAAGCATAAATTATTAATAATTGTCATCTATCAAAAGTATGAAACTCCACATTTAGTAGATCATCAAGGAATAAGACGTGAGAAAATGATGGTGATACAAAGACAGATAAAACGCTATAAGCTATATATAGTAAGTCTTTTCAAATTATAAATTCTCAATTTTAGTATCTTTTAATCCTAACTGAACAGCATGGATCATAGTTAAAAGGATCTAATAGCATTATATTGCTCAACAATGTGAAATATTTTAAAGAGGGAACCGGCAACAGGGAGTTTCAGAAAGGGGGATTTAGACACCACCTGAAACACTCCACTTATAGCAATACCTTAGAGGTTGTTTTAAAAGTATTATTCTGTAATTTTTATCACAGTTATACCCCACCCTAACCCTCCCTGACAGGTGTAGGTTTTTTACATTGAGATTTATCATAGGGGACAGACTTGGCAGACAAGGAGGGAAAGTGGACAGGGAAGAAGGACAAAGAAGAATTAAAACCCATGAAGATAGCGAACATATCGGGCAGAATTTTCCGGTTCTTTCTCTTCACACTCCCTTGTCTACTTTCCTTCCTTGTCTTCCAAGTCCCGCATAAAACCCAATTGTAAAAAACCTACACCTGTCAGCCTAACCCTCCCCGATGTGTTGGGGAGGGGACTAGATTTTCTTGTTTCCCCCAATACATCGGCTACGGTGTACACACAAGTCTTCTAGAGTTGCCCCACAACGTTTAGATCCCCCCAACCCCCCAATACATCGGCTACGGTGTACACACAAGTCTTCTAGAGTTGCCCCACAACGTTTAGATCCCCCCAACCCCCCTTAAAAAGGGGGGCTAAATTCTTCAAAGTCCCCCTTTTTAAGGGGGATTTAGGGGGATCGGATCACGTTTAGCATCCTGTCTAGAGATGTGTGTACACCGTAGCTTCACAAGGGGGGATTAAGGGGGGTAATAAATATTTGATACATCACCAGGGACTTTTAAAACATCCTCTTAGCCAAATCAAAAAATTCATTGATTCGTAGGTTGGGTTGAGGGACAAAACCCAACAAATATGTCGGGTTTCTCTTCGCTCAACCCGACCTACACAAAAATGGCTAAGGCATTGTTATAGAAGTCGGGGTCTCTTACTCCCAGTTCACCGAACAGGAAATAGGAAAAACTATTCCCTGTTCCCTATTCCCTTCTTCAGTGAACTAGAAAAATAGACAGAAATCGAAATCTTCCTGAATTCACTTAGTTAACGCTGTCATAAGAAAAAGTAGTGAATACACACAAGGAACAAAACAACGATGAGTGAACCTTATCTGTTAGCCGCAAGCTTGTTAACAGGATTGGTAATCCCAACATCAACAATTCCTCAAAGCCCTAATCTTCCAAAAGATTCTCTATCCTTGTTGGATTTGGCACAGGGTTTCCAATCTTACGAAAGAGAAAAAATTTCTTCCCGTCAAATTGTTGTACCTGAATTTAGTAGTCAAACTGAAAAGTCTTCCCCCGTCAGGAAGAGTTTGGCCAAGATTGATACCTCATTACCAGAATTTAGTAGACAAACTCTGCCGAAGGTTGAACAATCATCAGCAATAGGGAAAAACCTCCCCAGGTTGGGAATTTTATTATCAGAATTTAGACGGCATGGATTATCAACACCAATAAAATCATCATTTAACTTTAATTCCCAAATAACTCCAACTAAATCACCTGTTTCTGGTAGTCAACTCTACCAGCAAAGATTAGCCGCACTGAGAAATGGTCAAATTTATACGCGCACTGATAATGATGAAAATTCAGAATCATCCTGGGAGTCAGACAAAGCATATAAACTAACTTATCAAGACTGGAAAAGCCTTTTAGTTATTGAAGCTAAGGCTATTACCAAAGGTCAAGGTGCAAACCGTTTGAGTATTTTGGTCGGTGATTCTTTAAGTTTGTGGTTTCCTAAAGATAAACTACCTACGGGTAAATTATGGCTGAATCAAGGTATATCTGGAGATACTTCCGAGGGGGTTTCTCAAAGATTGTCAGCATTTTCGGCAACTAAGCCTGATGTAATTTATTTAATGATTGGAATTAATGATTTACGTAAGGGTGCTACTGACAAATCAATTTTGGTAAATTCCTCGCGGATTATTCACCGTTTACGTCAGAGTCATGCTACCAGTCAGATTATTGTTCAATCTATCTTACCTGTCCGCTCTGGGAAAATTGCTAATAGTCGAATTCGTCATATTAACGCCCAACTTGCTGTAATTGCCCAAAAGCAAGGAGCTAATTATTTGAATATTCATAATTGGTTTACGGATACTGATGGTAACTTGCGTCCTGAATTAACTACGGATGGATTGCATTTATCCCCAGCAGGTTATCAAGTGTGGCAATTCGCACTTGAGCAAATAGAATATAGAGTTGCTCAAATTTACAATTGATAAGCTAAAACGCACCTAGTTTAAATATTTGGGCGGGCAGGGATGCCCACCCCACAATATTTAGACTCCTAACTTAACAGGTTATACAATTTAAATGCGGAACATCTTATATGCAAATTGAATGTATATTAACTTGACACTTTCAGTCCCGAAAGGGACTAAGATTCTTTAATCAATGAGCCAACTTACAAAAGCAGGATTACTCCAACCAAAGTAGAGGTCGATTCTCCTAAGAGGATGTTTTAAAAGTTTTCAAGGTATAAATTAACCCCTCTTGTAAACCTCTCCCCGAAGCGGAGAGAGGCTTTGAAACCCCCCTTCCCTACGAGGGAAGGGGGGCAGGGGGGTTAGGTTTTTGGAGATTATTGGTTTTATTTAATACTTTTCAAACACCCTCTAAAGCGTTAATTCCGGTCTTTACCACTAACCACTAACCACTAACCACTAACCACTGACCAATTAGGTTATATTATTTCACAAATCAGGGTGTGAAGGCTATCACTAAATATCAAATGGTAGATAGAATAAATGATATCGCTTGGCAAGCTCACCAGGGCAGCGTTGCAGCGGTTATTCAAGTCTTGAACGAAAAGCTAGTTATGTCTGGTGTCAGAATTAGAGCAATTTTTGCCAATGGTATTTTACAACTTTTGTGTGAAGCGGCTACGGTAAAGCAACTGGAGCAATCTACTTTAGTCCCAAAAATTAAAGAAATTTTGGACTCACTTGCACCGCGTCACATTCGTCGAGTTAATATCAATAGTCGAATTGTTCGAGAAGACCAATTATTATGGTTGGAAGAGATTAACCGTGATGTTGATGGTCAATTACTGTGGTCACAGGAAATTACTGTATCTCAACCAAATTTGTTTAAGCGGTTATTTTCAGATCTAACTGAAACTTATACCAAATCAAGAACACCTATTTTAACAAAACCCCTATCTTTACTGAAGAATCAAGATCAGGGCAAAATTTCAGTTAAAACTTTATTTATAGGGGTTTCTGGGTTATTTTCAGTCATTTTACTAGCTTGGTTGCTAAATTCTCGGTTAGGTAATCCACTAAAAAATCTCTTACCATTAACAGGTTCTCAATCTTCCCAAACAGCAGACCAGAAACAGCCAGAATCGTCAAATCCTCCTCTTAGCCAAAGTTTTTCTCATTCATCTAATGATCCATTTGCAGCTTCTGTGCGACTGGCTAACCAGGCTACTGCGGCTGGTAAAACTGCTATAACTTCAACTCAGTGGTTGGAATTGGCTGCTAATTGGCAACGGGCTTCTGATTTAATGAGTCAGGTTTCACCTAGTCATAGCCGCTATCAAGAAGCACAGATTAGAACTAAGTTGTATAAAAAATTTAGTGAGGCTGCTCAGAAAGAAGCTCAGAAAAGTAAATCTTAATATTTGTGAACTAATGTAAAATAACTTAAAAATTGTGAAAACTGATACTATATTCTATCAACTATTTCAGACCTTACCGAGTATCCTGTTTGAATTGATTGGTAAGCCAGCTACAGAGGTGGAAGCATATCAATTTACATCTGTAGAAATTAAGGAACTAGCATTTCGTTTTGATGGTTTATTTGTACCTGCTTCGGATATTCCTGAACAACCTATTTACTTTGTAGAAGTTCAATTTCAACCAAAGGCGGATTTTTACTGGAAACTATTTACAGAAATCTTTGTTTATCTGAATCAATATCAACCAAAGAATGATTTTCATGCAGTAGCGATTTTTGCTAAACGTAGCTTAGATCCTGGTGTACCAATGCAGTATCGGGGTTTGCTAATGAGTCAGCAAGTCACGTTTATTTATTTGGATGAGTTGGAAGTCACAACCGATAATTCTGTAGGGTTGGGAATGGTAAAGCTAGTTGTGGAAAAAGAAGAAACTGCAATTGATCATACTAGGCAGTTGATTCAAAAAACCCGACAACAATTAACAGATGCCAGTAAAAGACAGAAGGTTCTAGAATTATTAGAGACGATCTTGGTTTATAAGTTAACTAATTTAACTCGTCAGGAGATTGAAGCCATGTTTACCCTAGATGAATTAAAGCAAACACGGTATTTTCGAGAAGTTGCCGAAGATGCAAAAGTAGAAGGTAAGTTAGAAGGTAAGTTAGAAGGTAAGTTAGAAGGTAAGTTAGAAGGTAAGTTAGAAGGTAAGTTAGAAACAGTACCGCTGTTATTAGAATTGGGTTTAACTGTGGAAGAAATAGCTGCAAGGTTAGCTGTGGATATTGAAGCCGTAAGACAGATTGCGGAAAAATCTGGTAATTAAACTTCTTGAGATTACAGCACTTCCGAGTGTTATGAGGTACAAGAACCCCACCCCCAACCCCCTGACAGGTGTAGGTTTTTTACAATTGGGTGAGGACAGGACTTGGAAGACAAGGCAGACAAGGTGACAAGGGAGGAAAACCGGACAAGAAATGGATGATTGGTAATAAAACAAACCATAAATTGGGTATTTTATGGATAAAATCTTCCTTGTCTACTATCCCTCCTTGTCTTCCTGGTCTTGCCTTTACAGAGAATATTAAAAACCTACACCTGTCAGCCCCCAACCCCCTCATCGCAAGCGATGAGGGGGCTGTAGGTTTCACGTTAAGTTGACACCAATGAGCAGTGCTAAACCCCTACCCCACGGTTGATTTATCGGTAAAAACAGAATTAGTTGTAGCCTGAAATAAAGTATTTTGGTGAACGCATATCATGATTGATTTGTACAGTGCGTAAGTTCTTGAAAATTAAATTATAGAGATATCCGGTAAGCGTAAAACTCAGTGTCTTTAGACCTGAGATATAAGCGACTCGTGCGGTAATAAAGCGCATAGAGTTTTTCTTTTTATAAAGATTGGTTAAAATGAGCAAAGGTTTATCGCCTTTGTATTTGATGATGTTATACTATTCACAACAGGAATGGTAATCAACCTGTATAAAAACCTAACTGCCTAACGGCTTTTCTGGTCCTTGACAATTGAGGATATAGGGTTCTATTCCATAGTTTTAGTGACTACCCTCCGAATAGGTAAAATCTTCATGGGAGCTAGACAACACAGAATTTAAACTCAAGCAAAATTTGCAGTAATGCAACTACCTTCGGGCAGAGGGAAAGTTAACGCTTGGGGAGAGAACCACCTCTGGCTTAGATACCGCAAGGGTTCTAAGTTAAGTGGACTCATTGAACCAAGAATCTCAGCGGCTTTAGCCAGTGAGAGTGTCAAGTAGGTTGAGTTTTACTTTGTTTAAAGATGTTCCCTAAATCTCTAAACCTCAAAATTATCCTCTAATTCAGCAACGCAGTTATGCTTGTAAATTATACAGCACTTCCTTTGTGTTATGAGGTACATATCTAGCGGGCAAGATGCCCGCACTACAAGAGTTTCATGATTCAACTTTGTACCTCATAAAAGCGGAAACCGCTGTAACTAGACACTCATTTCTAACATCCTTTGCATTGGTCGTAGTGCAGCTAGGCGGAGTTCTTCTGGTAAAGTAATTTCAGGGGTGCGGTTTTTCATGGCTAAATACAGCTTTTCTAAGGTGTTTAGCCGCATGAATGGACATTCGTTACAGTTACAATCACTTTGCGGGGGGGCGGGAATAAAGTGTTTGTTGGGTGCTAGTTTTTGCATCTGGTGAATGATTCCCGGCTCTGTAGCCACGATAAACTCCTGGCTAGGGCTGATTTGACAATAATTGAGTAAGGCGGCTGTAGAGCCAATAAAGCTGGCGTGACGCAAGACGCTGGTTTCACATTCTGGGTGGGCGATCGCTTCCGCATGAGGATGTGTAATTTTTAACTGGACTATTTTCTTTTCGGAAAAAGTCTCATGAACAATACAGCTACCTTGCCATAGGAGCATTTCCCGTCCGGTTTGTTCCATTACATACCGTCCTAAGTTGCGGTCTGGGGCGAAAATAATCGGCTGTTCTTTGGGTATTTGCTGGACAATCTTCACAGCGTTGGAACTGGTGCAGATAATATCACTCATCCCCTTAATTTCCGCAGAACAGTTAATATAGGAAATTACCAAATGGTCTGGGTGTGCGGCTTTGAAGGCAGCAAACTCTTTTGGTGGACAACTATCTGCTAAAGAACAACCGGCATTGATATCTGGTAGCAATACCAATTTATCAGGATTGAGGATTTTTGCGGTTTCCGCCATGAAGTGAACACCCGCAAACACAATCACATCTGCTTTGGTATTGGCTGCGGCTTTAGCTAATTGTAAGGAATCGCCAATAAAGTCGGCAATATCTTGGATATCGGGATCTTGATAGTAGTGGGCTAATATCACCGCATTAAGTTCTGTTTTTAGATCCGCAATAGCAGCAAATAAATCTAATGGTAGAGTTCCTGATTTTTGGGGAGTAAGTGTAGTTGTAAACACAATTAAAAACTGCTTTTTGTAAAGTTATATTATCTTGTGCATTTAATTATAGTAGTTTTTACCAAAATAGTGGGGAATTGATTTGAGCAATTTATATCCAAATCCGGCGTAGTTTCATATCCTGGAGATATACGGCTTTTTAAAGTGGCATGACCAGTCAGAAAACTCAATCAATAACCTTGAAAATTGCTGTAATTGGCGATGTTCACGACCAATGGGAAGTAGAAGACGGTATAGCACTCAAGCAACTTGGTGTTGACTTGGCGCTATTTGTCGGTGATTTCGGGAATGAATCGGTAGAAGTGGTAAAAGCGATCGCTTCCCTAGATATTCCCAAAGCGGCTGTTATGGGCAACCACGATGCCTGGTACTCGGCAACTGAATGGGGACGCAAAAAATGTCCTTATGACCGCACCAAGGAAGACTGGGTACAGGAACAATTAGATTTATTGGGAGTGTCCCATGTCGGTTATGGGAAGTTGGATTTCCCCCATTGGAATTTAACTGTGGTGGGTGGTCGTCCTTTTACCTGGGGTGGACCTGAATGGCGATTTGCCCAAATGTGTCAAGAACGCTATGGTGTGTCTAATTTAGAAGAATCCGCAGATAAAATCGTTAAAATAGTCAAAAGTGTTACTTGTGACAATATTATTTTTCTCGGACACAATGGACCAAGTGGTTTAGGCGATCGCGCTGAGGACCCTTGTGGCAAAGATTGGCATCCCATTGGCGGTGATTTTGGTGATCCTGATTTTGCTGAAGCTATTTCTCAAAGTCTCAACCTGAAGAAAAATGTTTCTCTCGTCACTTTTGGACATATGCACCGGACTCTGCGCCATACTAAGAAGCTGCAACGGAAGGCTGTGTTTAGAAGTCCAGAGGGAACAATTTACTTAAATGCGGCTACTGTCCCCCGGATTATTCAGGAAAACGGGGTGAAGTTACGGAATTTTTCTCTAGTTTCTTTGGAGGATGGTGTAGTCACAAAAGCCTCTCTAGTTTGGGTGGGTAAAGACTTCCAGGTCGCTGCTGAGGAGGTTTTCTATAATTCTTCGATTTCAGTAGTGCCAATTCTGTAATTATATGTTATGATTGTATTTGTCAGTTTTTGTATTACACAATTCTGACAAATAACCTGGAGAGGTGGCAGAGTGGTCGAATGCGCCTGACTTGAAATCAGGTGAAGTGAAAGCTTCCGGGAGTTCGAATCTCCCCCTCTCCATTGTGCAAGACCAGGAAGACAAGGAAGGATAGTAGACAAGGAGGATTTTATTCACAAAATACTCGGTTTATGGGTTGTTCTGTTACCGACCATACATTCCTTTTTACTAGTACAGCACGGCGTAAATAAAACAACCATTCTCAATCGCCAAAAAGCTTACGCCATATTATTTTTGACTTTTGACCCCCGTTTTCACGAGGGCAAGCTTTTGACTTTTGACTTTCGCCTTGCGGTACTAAGTAGGTTAGCATTGAAAATTGTCGTTATGGCAAGGCAAGAGGCAAAAGGCAAGATTGAAGAGAGTTTGGGCGATTTTACTTTTCTTTACACAGATTGATTTTATTGTGTTCACCTACTTAGTGTGTTAATTTTTAATTTTGATGAAATTTTCCCGTTTTTCGTTCATGCAAATTTTGTGTCCATGTGAACGTAAAGCCCTTGTAAAATAGGCTTTTGCCCTAAATAGATATCAGAGATTTTGCATGAATTTTTACCCCCTCAAAAGACACAGAATCAACACACGAGTTACTGACTATATTTTATCAACAATTATGACTTTATATATATAATCAGTAAACCAAAAAGTTTTTCCCAAAGAGTGATTTTTACGGAGTGCTGACGCTATTGCTACAGACGCAGCAGGCATCACTAACAAAATACGACAGATACTCATGTACTATAGAATACCAAATATATAAGAAATAGTTATCATAATTTGCACTGGATCAAAATATGAAATGATGAAAGTAGTGTGTAGCATATTGGCTGAAAAAATTGACTGTTTCATCTCTAACAAAAGCCACGCGGGGCGAGTCTACAGAAGAACTCGTTTTAACCGACTCAGAAACTCTTGATGAGGTTATTCAGTGTTTAGTAGAAAATTTTTCGATTGAAACGCAAGGAGCCTGTGACCAACAAACTTTATTCGAGATTCTGGTTAAAGCAGCCAGCACTGGAGACAGTATTGAAAACACAGCTAAATTGTTAAAAAATATTCCGACAGCTAATGATATTAGATATCATCTCAATAAAATTAACAATTTTGAGGAATTAGAAGCGCAAATAAATCAAGCATTAAAAAGTCGAATTCCTTTAGGATTAAAAAAAGGGTGTTTGAAAATAGCGATTGATTTAAATTTAATTTGTTATTATGGTCAACCAACATCGTCAGAATTACCCTACATATATCGAAGTGAAGCTAAATCTGGTACTAATTCATTTTATGCCTATGCCACTTTATATGTTATTAGTAATAATAAGCGTGTAACTCTAGCAATAAGAGGTGTTCGCCAATTAGATACTAGTGTGGCTTTAATTACTTATTTATTAGCAGAACTTGAATCCCTAAAAATAAATGTAAAAAAACTCTATTTGGATAGGGGATTTTTTAATACTCCTGTAATTAGATGGTTACAGGCATTAGATATTCCCTTTCTTATGCCTGCTATCAAGACTGGAAAAAAAGGAGGAATCAAACAATTCCTCAAGGGTAAAAAAAGTTATAAAACTACCTATACTATTACAAGAGACAAAGATGATTTTGTCACATTTGATTTATGGATCGTCTGTAAATATAGAAAGGGAAAGCATAAAAAGCATGGGGTTCAATACTTTGTTTATGTTGCTTATAAGGTCAAAACAAATTTAAATTATATCTATCAAGATTATCGAAAAAGATTTGGCATTGAAACCAGTTATCGTCTGAAAAATATTTGTCGAATTAAGACGAATAACAAAAATCCAGTCTTGAGATTACTATTCATTGGAATATCCTTTCTTCTAATTAACATCTGGGTGAATCTACTATGGCTCAAAATCAGTCGTAAAAGGAAAGGTAGTAGATTAATTTATCGCACACTTTTTACACTCAAACAGATGTTAGCCTTTTTATCTCAAGCCCTACAGAAGAAATATCAAGTCGTTGAAAGCATTTATATTCCATCCGGTTAGCGTCAAGAAATTATTAACCAGCTAATCATAAGTAATTATTATCTATACTATGTCTGCTGATTAGAGTATCGGGAATAAAAAAGTATTTTATACTACACAGTATTTGGCGATCTCCCTTCAGGAAAAAACTTTTTGGTTTACTGATAATATCAAACTTAGATTCCGCTAGAGTAAATAGAGGAGAATCAAATTTCCTTAACTCAAAAATATTCAAACCCTGGACTTTAATCGGGTGCATATCATGAATACTCGACGGACTACCAAAAAATCTAAAGTTAATAAAACTACTGTTGAACTATCCCCAGAACAGCAAGAACAAGAAAAAAATTTATTTCCCATTGTCGGTATTGGCGCTTCTGCCGGTGGTTTGGAGGCATTTACCCAACTATTAAGCCATTTACCAACAGATACGGGGATGGGATTTGTGCTAGTTCAGCATTTAAGTCCTAATCAAAAAAGTATGCTGCCGGAAATTCTGTCTCGGACAACCTCAATGCCTGTAAATGAAGTCCGGGAAGGGATGAAAGTAGAACCGAATCATGTTTATGTGATTCCGGCTAATGTCACCATGACCATTGTTAAAGGGGTGCTAAAACTCAACCCCCGTGAAAAAACTCGCGGACTGGCACTAACTGTCAATGATTTCCTCATATCTTTAGCAGAGGATTTAGGTAGCAAAGCCATCGGTGTGGTGCTGTCAGGAGGTAACGAAGATGGGACAAAGGGTTTAGAAAACATTAAATGTGCAGGAGGCATTACCTTTGCCCAAGCTGAAGAACCGGGAATGATTAATACCATGCCTAATACTGCTATAGCTTCTGGTTATGTAGATTTTATCCTCACCCCCCAACAAATTGCCCAGAAACTAACAACTGTCAGCACTCATCCCTATATTAAAGAAGTAGAAACGATTCCAGAAATTGAAGTTATTCCAGACACAACAGATACTCTATTCAAAATTTTCAATATCCTCCGGTTGGCTACTGGTGTTAATTTTACCTATTACAAACAGAATACTTTGCAAAGGCGAATTCAGCGCCGGATGATGTTATATAGATTAGATAAGCTAGAAGATTACGTTTATTATCTGCAAACTCACCCGGTGGAAGTTAGCGCCCTATATCAAGATGTATTAATTACTGTCACCAGTTTTTTCCGAGATCCACTAAGCTTTGAAGCCTTAAAAACTCAAGTATTTCCTATTCTTACGAAAGAACGTAAATCGGATGATCCAATCCGCTTATGGGTAGCAGGATGTTCCACCGGTGAAGAAGCCTACTCTATTGCCATCTGCTTAATAGAATTTTTAAAAAATCAGCCCATTATTAATATCCCCATTCAGATTTTTGCGACAGATATTAATGATATTGCCATAGAAAAAGCGAGAACTGGCATTTACAAAACCAACCAAATAGGAGGTGTTTCTCCAGAACGCTTGCAACGTTTCTTTGTAAAAGTCGAGGGTGGCTACCAAATTACTAAGTCAGTCCGAGAACTGTGTGTTTTTGCCAGACAAAACCTGATTAGTGATCCGCCTTTTTCTCGATTGGATCTGATTAGTTGTCGCAACGTCCTGATTTATTTGGGTGCGGCTGTCCAGAAGAAAATTATTCCCACTTTCCATTATGGTCTTAAACCTACGGGTTTTTTGATGTTAGGGATATCAGAAACAATAGGGGATTTTTCTGAGTTGTTTTCTGTAGTGGATAAAAAATACAAGATATATGCTCGAAAACTCATATCTTCCCGATTAGGGATTGAGTTAATTAGCATGAACTATGCTTTGGAAACTCCGAAAGTATCAACATCATCACCATTGCCTAATATTTATAGGGATGATCTGGAAATACAGAAACAAGCTGACAAGATTGTCTTAAACGAATTTGCACCTGTGGGTGTGGTGATTAATGATGATTTGGAAATTTTGCAATTCCGAGGTCAGACCAATTCTTATTTAGAACCTGCACCAGGCATACCCAGTTTTAATTTGTTGAAAATGGCTAAGGAAGAATTGCGGTTAGATCTACGTAACTGTATCTATCAAGCCAGAAAAGGACAGATACCAGTCACAAGAGCAGGAATAGAAATCAGAACTAAAAATGCAGTTAGGCTGATAAAAATTGATGTAATTCCTTTTAGTATTAATAGTGAAGAGGTAAAAAACACATTTTTAGTTTTGTTTAGCGAGTTATCCTCTGTAGTTACTTCTGCCACAGCCCCAACCAGCGATATCCAACCCAAACAAGCAGAAAAAAACAATCACAAAGAAGAAATTGTTGCTCTGCAACAGGAATTAAAAAATAATAAAGATTATCTGCAATCAGTTATTGAGGAACAGCAAGCTTCTAATCAAGATTTGCGAGCGGCAAATGAGGAAATACTTTCTAGCAATGAAGAATTGCAAAGTACCAATGAAGAATTACAAACAGCGAAGGAAGAAATTCAAGCTACTAATGAAGAATTAAATACGATTAATGATGAACTACAACGGCGAAATTTTGAATCTAATCGGGTAAACAATGATTTACAAAATCTCCTGACTAATATTAATATTTCTGTCCTGATCTTAAGTAGTGATTTACAGATTCGTCGCTTTACTCCCATGGCAGGGTCAATATTTAATTTAATTCCTTCCGATATGGGACGACCATTTAGTAATATTAAACATAAGTTAAATATACCAGATTTGGAGACACAAGTTTTAGAAGTAATTAGGACTCTGAATTTTAAAACTCAGGAAGTGCAAGACCAAAATGGTCATTGGTATGATTTACGCATTCGCCCCTATCGGACGCTAGATGATAAAATTGATGGTGCTGTGGTAGTTGTGGTGGATATTGATGAACTCAAACATGGCGCTGATCAACTTATAGCATCCCGTGATTATTCAGAAGCAATTGTAGATACTGTGCGCCAATCTTTGGTGGTGCTGGATATAGATTTACGGGTAGTTACAGCTAATCAGTTTTTCTACGACACATTTAGGGTGGTGCGAGAAGCAACAGAAAATTGCCTAATTTATGAAATCGGTAATGGACAGTGGAATATTGCTAAACTGCGATCGCTCTTAGAAGAAGTTCTCCCCCAGCAAAACCAGTTTCAAGACGTGGAAGTTGAGCATAATTTCGAGGAAATCGGCTCCAAAGTGATGCTTCTCAATGCCCGTCAAATGCCGCAAATAGGGGATAAAACACTGATTCTTTTAGTAATTGAGGATATTACCCAAGAGAAACAATTTGAAGCAGAACGGGTTCAACTCCTAGAACAAGAACAGTCAGCCAGAAATGCCGCAGAAACAGCCAACCGTGCTAAAGATGAATTTTTATCCATTCTCTCTCACGAGTTGCGAAACCCCCTGAGTTCCCTAATTGGATGGACGCAATTACTCCGAAAAAAGCAGCTAGATGAAACCAAGACCAATCAAGCATTAGAAGCCATTGAACGCGCTGCTCAAGCTCAAAACCTGCTGATTGGGGATTTATTGGATATTTCTCGCATTAGCGCTGGTAGGCTAAATCTAGATATTCAACCTGTGCAGCTTGTAGCTGTAATTTCCGCAGCGATAGAGGTTGTAAATCTGGCCGCAGAAGCGAAAAATATTGAAATTGTATTGGACTTAGATCCTACCTCTAAAACCTTACCAGGAGATCCGATTCGCTTACAGCAGATCGTCTGGAATTTACTTTCTAACGCGATTAAATTTACTCCCACAGGAGGAAGAATTGATCTCACTTTAAAGTACAGTGATTTTCAAGCAGAGATTCAAGTTAGGGATACTGGCATGGGTATTAGTGCCGACTTTCTCCCCTATGTGTTTGATCGCTTCCGTCAAGCTGATGGGACTACAAGTAAATCAAATCCTGGATTGGGATTGGGTTTAGCGATTGTCCGTCACTTGGTAGAACTTCACGGTGGGACAATTGCAGCTACCAGTCCAGGAGAGGGTCAAGGTACAACCTTTACAATCAGACTACCTATCCAAAGAGACCCAGAACCGACCGTCGAAGAAAGTAACATAGCAATAGAACCTGTTCCTACCCCCCCTACTGCCCCTGCGGAATACCCATCATTGTCAGGCGTGCGTGTGCTTATGGTAGATGATGAACCAGATATCCGCCAATTATTTCACATCATCCTGGAAGACCACGGAGTAGAAGTCACATCAGCCACATCAGCCCAAGAAGCCTTATCAATACTCAAAGCTAATCCTGGTGGATATGACATCCTGTTATCTGATATTGGTCTACCCCATGAAAATGGTTATGCTTTGATGCGTCAGGTAAGGGCGTTGAGTGTTGAAGAAGGCGGACAAATTCCCGCAGCCGCTCTAAGTGGTTATACTGGAGAAATAGATCAGGCAAACTCTCTATCAGCAGGATTTCAAAAGCATCTCAATAAACCTATCGAACCAGATCAATTGCTGAGTGTAGTTGCAGAATTATCTGGCAGACAAATAAATTAGGGGTAGGAACAGCTTGATAATTTCTCCCCATAACTATCCATATATTACTGTTTGTCCAAGTCTTCAATTAGTTGATCAACAAATTCCCTTAACCGTTGCTGCTGTGTTAGGGACGGTTTTAATTTTTTCTCTGACCCCAGGCAACACCTTAAACTGCAAAGGTGATTTATCGTCCGCTACTTGATTTTGTGGTTTAAATTTAGTTTTAGGTATTGCCAAATCCTAGAGTATCGGGTATACTAGGTATTATAACACAACATTGAAAGGTCGAATCAATGCTTTTATCATTCAAAACCGCGTTAATTCCAAATAACGGACAGGTTACAGCTTTTCGTAAAGCATCTGGAGTAGCTAGACACGCTTACAACTGGGCAAATGCTCAAGTTATAGATATCTTAGCTACTCAAAAAGAAGGCGAAAAACTTAAATTACCATCAGCGATTGACCTGCATAAAAAGTTAGTTGCTGAGGTAAAATCTGAGCATATTTGGTATTACGAAGTTAATAAAAATGTTCCTCAGAAGGCGTTAGCTGATTTACGCCAGGCTTGGGATAGGTGTTTCAAAAAAACATCAAAACAACCACGATTCAAGAAAAAAGGACAACACGATTCTTTCTATTTAGAATCAGGAACTAAGGCGAAACCAGCGATTAAAAATGATGGTAAAAGAATTAAATTACCGTCAATTGGCTGGGTACGTTTAGCAGAACCTTTACCGATTACAGCAACTCATAATTGCGTGATTTCTAGACAGGCTGATAAATGGTTTATTTCTGTTAAATACGAAGTTGAAAAACCTCCTATACTTGCAGACAGACCGACCATTGGCGTTGACATAGGAATTAAGGAGTTAGCAGTTTGCAGTAATGGTGAAGTATTCGGGAATCCTAAAGCCTACCGACGGATGAGTAAACGCATGAAACGTTTACAGCGTAGTGTGAGCAGGAAAATTAAAGGCTCTAATAACCGTAAAAAAGCTGTGAGAAAATTAGCTAAATTACACGCCAAAGTTTCTAATATTCGCCAGGATTCCATACACAAATTAACCTACTATCTAGCTAAAAATCACAGCATTGTAAGGATAGAGGATTTGCACGTTAAGGCATTTTTGAAAAACCATAAATTAGCGGGTGCTATCGCTGACTGTGGTATGTATGAATTTAAACGGCAGTTAGAGTATAAAACTGAGAAATTCGGGAGTGAACTAATCCTTGTGGATCGGTTTTTCCCCAGTTCTCAAATATGCTCTAACTGCGGTAATCATCGTCATAAAATGCCATTAAAAAACCGCGTTTATATTTGTCCTGATTGCGGACATACAGAGGATCGTGACCTCAACGCCGCTAAAAACATTGACCGATGGTTTGCGGATATTTTTATCCCTGTAGCGTAGCGGTTCCTTTTAGGAACTACGGTCAGAAACGGTAAGTTCTACCGAGATTGTCTGTGGAGCGGGCAAACAAGATTGGAAGTCATTCCAAGACCGCGATGAAGCAGGAAATAAACACTAAGATTATCGCTGTCCAGATGTGTCTAGACTTTGGTAATTTTGGGTAAGTTTTATAGAACGGAACGCCACAAAAAAATTATCCAATCTTGTGGGATGGGCATCTTGCCCGTCCTTGTATTATTAGCGGGCAAGATGCCCGCACCACAAGAAATTTTGGGATATTTTTTTAATTGGAAGTCTATTAGGGAACGAAAAACCCTTTTCTTCCTTCTTCCTTCTTCCTTCGTGTCCTTCGTTCCTTCGTGGTTCATTAACTCCTGACTCCTGACTCCTGACTCCTAACGAAAAGACCCCAATTAGTTACAGATTGTCACTCTACTGCTATCTTAAATTGGAGGCAATTGCAACTTTTTTGAGAAAGCGGAACTTCATGGGAACGAATTACCGACGGGTTTTACTTAAACTGAGCGGTGAAGCCTTAATGGGCAACTTAGGCTATGGCATTGACCCAGAAGTGGTCGAGGAAATAGCCAAGGAAATAGGAGAGGTGATAGCCACTGGTGTACAGGTGGCCATCGTTGTTGGTGGTGGCAATATTTTTCGAGGCATTAAAGCCGCATCAGCAGGTATGGATCGGGCAACCGCCGACTATATCGGCATGATTGCCACAGTCATGAACGCCATGACCCTGCAAGATTCCCTAGAAAGGATGGGAATTCAAACCAGAGTACAAACTGCCATAGCTATGCAAGAACTAGCAGAACCATATATTCGCCGTCGTGCTATCCGTCATCTTGAAAAAGGGCGGGTGGTAATTTTTGGTGCTGGTTCAGGCAATCCCTTCTTTACCACAGATACCACTGCGGCCTTAAGAGCCGCAGAAATTGAAGCAGACGTGATTTTTAAAGCTACCAAAGTAGACGGCATTTACGATGCTGACCCCAAACTTTATCCTGATGCCAAGCGTTTTACTACCCTTACCTACGCCCACGTTTTGGCTAAGGATTTGCGAGTTATGGATAGTACCGCAATTGCTCTATGTAAAGAAAATAATCTCCCTATTTTAGTATTTGACCTAACGGTGCGAGGTAACATCCACCGGGCAATTATGGGAGAATCTATTGGCACGCTTGTGGGAGGTTCTTGTGAAATTAGCTGAAGCTCAAGAGACGATGGAAAAAACCGTTGAGTCTACTCAACGCGCTTTTAATACAATTCGTACTGGTCGCGCCAATGCGAGTTTATTAGATAAGGTACAAGTGGAGTATTACGGTACACCAACAGCCTTAAAATCTCTGGCAAGCATTAGCACGCCAGATTCTTCAACCATCCTGATTCAGCCCTACGATAAGGGCAGCTTGAACATTATTGAAAAAGCTCTCTCTCTGTCGGATGTGGGCTTAACTCCCAGTAACGACGGTGTTGTGATTCGGTTGAATATTCCGCCATTAACGAGCGATCGCCGGAAGCAATTTGTCAAACTTGCGGCTAAGTACGCGGAAGAGGGTCGCGTAGCAATTCGCAATATCCGCCGGGATGCTATTGAGTCCATTCGCAAACAGGAAAAAAGTGCGGAAATCTCTGAAGATGAATCACGAGATCAACAGGACAAACTCCAAAAACTGACTAACAAGCACACTGAGAAAATCGACCACTTGTTAGTAGAAAAGGAAAAAGAGATATCAACTGTCTAAGTTGATCAAAACCAAGAGGCAAAAGGCAAGAGGATAATTATTTCTCTTCGCCCCTCGCTTTCCCTCTTCCCTATTCCCTCTCTTCCCTCTTCCCTCTCTTCCCTCTTCCCTCTTCCCTATTCCCTATTCCCTCTCTTCCCTCTTCCCTCTCTTCCCTATTCCCTATTCCCTGTTCCCTATTCCCTATTCCCTATTCCCTATTCCCTATTCCCTGTTCCCTATTCCCTCTCTTCCCTATTCCCTATTCCCTATTCCCTATTCCCTGTTCCCTATTCCCTATTCCCTATTCCCTATTCCCTATTCCCTATTCCCTATTCCCTATTCCCTGCTATAAACCCTTATATATACTGAAAATTCAACTTAATTAACCTAAAAATCATCATTATGTACGATTGTCTAATTGTCGGTGCAGGCCCAGCCGGTGGAACAGCAGCATATCATTTAGCCAAGAAAGGGCGATCGGTCTTAGTCTTAGAAAAAGAGTCCCTACCCAGATATAAGCCTTGTGGCGGTGGTGTGTCCCCAGCGATCGCTCAGTGGTTCGATTTTGACTTTAGCCCAGCCATTTCCGTTAAAGTAGATTCTTTCCGCTTCACCTGGAAATTAGGAGATGTGGTAGAAGCTAAAATCGGTATTAAAGACCCCTTATGGATGGTACGCAGAGAAATTTTTGACCATTTCTTAGTGCAGCAAGCTCAAAAGCAAGGGGCTGAACTACAAGATAATACAGAAGTCAAAGGGATCGAATTTAAAACCGATTATTGGCAAGTTACTACAGCCACAGGAATAGTCACAGGTCGTTACCTCATCGCCGCCGACGGTGCAAAAGGTCCAATGGCTAAATGGCTCGGCTTTAAAGACCGTAAACGTCGTCTAGCTGGAGCATTAGAAGCCGAAGTTATTACTGATGTCCCCAATCAAAATTTGGGTCATTTAGAGTTTGGTTTAATCAAAAATGGTTATCTTTGGAACTTTCCCAAAGCTGATGGTTATTCCATTGGTGCTGGAGCATTTATGGGTGGTGGACCTCAAGATTTGAAGAAAATTGTGGATGATTATGCCAAATCTTTTGATGTAGATATTAAAAATAGTCAGCAATATGGTCACCCCATCTGCTCATGGGATGGGAATCAAAAGCTACATACCCAAAACGCAATTTTAGCCGGTGAAGCCGCTTGTGTAGTTGATCCCTTTACCGCTGAAGGAATTCGTCCCTCCATTTTTAGCGGTGTTTTAGCCGCAGCATCTATTAATGATGCCTTAAGTGGCAATAGTAACGCTTTAGAAGAATATAGCGACGCTATTAACGAGCAATGGGGAACTGATATGGCTTGGGCGCAAAAACTCGCCGGAGCATTTTACCGCTTCCCTAGTATTGGCTATCAAGTTGGTTTTAAACGTCCCTCTGGCGCTCAAATTATGAGTAAAATCCTTTGTGGTGAGTTGCGCTATGCTGATGTCGCCGGTCGGGCATTGAAACGCTTAATTCCGGGTCTTGGTTAATCCAGATTCCCGATTTATTCAAGAAATCGGTGATCTTTAGTTATTTTCTTGAATATCAGCGTCATTGATATCAGAATATTTCTCAACTATCACTAATTCTGTATTATCTGCCTCATGATTATGCCATTGATCTAACACATCTTTAATTAACACTTCTTGCACCCAAATTTTTGCAACAACAGTTAGAGGAAGTGCTAAAAATAATCCTAGAAATCCGAAAAATGTCACAAAAAATAACTGAGAAATCAGGGTGACAGCAGGTAATAAGGATACTTGATGGGCCATAACTACAGGGGTGATGAAATTGCTTTCACACTGTTGAATAAAAAAGTAAAGAATGAACACAGCTAGGGCTTTCCAGGGATTATCCAAAAGAGCGATCGCCATTGCTGGTATTACACTCATAGTTGGACCCAAATTAGGGATTAAATTCATAAATCCTGCTAATACTCCCAAAGCCAGCGCTGCTTTTACACCTAAAATTGATAAGCCTATCAAACTCATCAAACCTACTACAAAAACCCCAATTGCTGCCCCTGTCACCCATCCCTCCAAAGAAGCTTCACATTGCTGTAAAATTCCCCCTACCTGCCGCCGATAAAAGGAGGGAAATACACGAACAAATACTTTTTGATAAGCATCAGGGTCAACTAAAAACATTCCTGTTAAAACCAGGACTAATAAAATTTTGAGAACTACTTCTAACGATCCAGAAACAAAAGCAAAGGAGTTACCTAATAAGCGATTAAATAGCGGTTGTGCTTGTGCAATTAAACTATTTAAATCAGGTATATAGGGTAATAATTGTGGAGGAATATTAGTTCTTTGATGATCAATCCAACTATTTAAACGCTGAAATCCTTGGGGAACTCTATAAGTAAGTTCATGAAATTGCTGGACAAAAGGTGGGACAATCAACCAGAAAAAACAGATAACACCCGCAAAAAAAATCCCCACAGCTAATAAAACTGCTAATCCCCGTTTTATTCCCAAGCTTTGGAAGCGTCGCGCCAGACGATTTAAAGTCGTTGCTAAAACAACAGCAGCAAATATTAGTAGCAAAACGTCCCGAAGCTGCCACAATATATATAAAGATATAACTAAAGCAATTAAGCCTATCCACTGACCAAGATTCACAAGCAAAACTCCCAGCTTGTTGACACTCTCACCGTCTTTAGACGCTGAGATTCTTTAATCAATGAGCCAACTTACAATTGCTGGATTACTCCAACAAAAACAGAGGTCGATTCTCCTAAAGCGTTAATTCCGATATGCCCTACCGGACTCGTTTTTTGCATTTCATTTTTCACTAAATTTAGCTTTCCTAAACAGCAATACCGTTAGGTATGACTACGCACTCAACCAAATAAGTTAAGTTTTTACGTCGTTTAGTTATACTTAAATTCTAGAATTATTTAGATTGTATTACATCTACTGTTATCAGTCAATGAGTTAGGCTAAATATTTTTGCCCGTGTCGCTTATATCTCAGCACGCTTTGTGACTGAGCTTTACGCTTACCGGGTAATACTGTAAGATGCTTTCTTTATAGAAATGCTGTTAGATTAGCTGATTTTAGCAACATTGCTGATATTTTGCTGTTAATGTTGCTTTTCTCTGGGGACTCGCCACAATAGAACAGTTGCCATAATTATAGTTGGTGATAAAACCATAACTAGTACATTTGTCACCGTTGCTGGCAGCAATAAAAATGGAGCAGCATATTTAATTAATACCGATAACAAAGCCGAAAATAATAGCAACTTCAGCAAAAATCTGATAGTTTGGGTGGTGTGGCTATGTTGATTTTCCATGATAGTGTGGCAAAACACATAATTTTATAGGGTATCTACTAATTTAAACGTGACTGTCCAGTTTCTACAATAGTTATTAGAAATCAATATTCCCATCTATCTGACATGATGCTTGTAGAAACTAATAAAATTATTTTATAAAATAACTGGGTAAGCGTAAAACTCAGTCCCTTTAGGGCTGAGATATAAGCGACTCCTGCGACTTTAGTCGCAGTCATCTTTCTACTGGGCTTGCTATTTTATTTTAGACAGAGTAGCATCAAAATGGGAGGGAAAAAGATGCTTGTTTTTGAGTTTAAAGCTTACGGGAAGTCAGCGCAAATAAAAGCAGTAGGTGATGCAATTCGGACTGCACAGTTTATTCGCAATAGCTGTATTCGGCTATGGATAGATGTGAAAAACACAGGCAAAAATGATTTAAACAAATATTGTGCCGTACTTGCTGCTAAATTCCCCTTTGCGAATGAACTCAATTCAATGGCAAGACAAGCCAGTGCAGAACGAGCATGGTTTTCTATCTCTCGGTTTTATGATAATTGCAAAAAAGGGGTTTCCGGTAAAAAGGGCTTTCCTCAATTCCAGAAAGATTGTCGTTCTGTCGAATACAAAACTTCTGGCTGGAAACTAACCGATGACCGTAAGTTTATCACCTTCACCGATAAAAAAGGGATTGGGCGATTAAAACTTAAAGGAACTCGTGATCTGCATTTTTACCAAATTAACCAAATTAAACGGGTAAGATTGGTAAAACGTGCGGACGGTATTTATGTTCAATTTTGTATTAATGTCAACCGTCAAGAAGATATAGCACTATCAGGAAATACAATTGGGTTGGATGTAGGTTTGAAAGAATACTACACCGATTCTGAGGGCGTAATGATTGAGAATCCCAAATTTCTCCGGATTGGAGAAAAGGTTCTTAAACGTTCGCAACGTCGTGTTTCCAGAAAGGTAAAAGGTTCAAAAAATAGGGGCAAAGCTAGACAGATTTTAGGAAAACGCCATCTCAAAATAAGTAGGCAACGTAAAGACCATGCTGTGAAGTTAGCACGGTGCGTAGTTCAGTCTAACGACTTGATAGCTTATGAAGATTTGAGAATTAAAAATTTGGTGAAAAATCATTGTTTAGCTAAGTCTATTAACGACGCATCTTGGTATCAGTTTCGTGTCTGGCTGGAATACTTTGGTCAGGTTTTCAAGAAGCTCACAGTTGCGGTTAATCCGCAATACACGAGCCAAGAATGCTCTAGTTGCGGTGAAATTGTGAAGAAAACTCTATCTACTCGCACCCACGTTTGTCGGTGTGGTTGTGTCATGGATAGAGATGAAAATGCAGCTAGAAATATCCTTCGTCGGGGATTGGGTACGGTAGGGCATACCGAAACCTTCATGCTAGA
Organism: Dolichospermum sp. DET69; assembly: GCA_017355425.1. Classification (NCBI taxonomy): domain Bacteria; kingdom Bacillati; phylum Cyanobacteriota; class Cyanophyceae; order Nostocales; family Aphanizomenonaceae; genus Dolichospermum; species Dolichospermum sp. DET69. The sequence goes on along the minus strand of CP070233.1, from coordinate 3,130,984 downwards.
CATGAGTAACGCTTTAGGAGATGAGTCCTCTACTCAGGTTGGAGTAATCCTGTCTGAGCAAGTCATGTCTTTGATCAAAGAATCTCAGCGGCTTTAGCCCTGAGAGTGTCAAAAATGAGTGGTGAGACACCTTTGATTAATTTTTTCAGATAGTTTAGGATAGGGCAGAAATTACAGCAATGTAGATTCATGTACTATGATTGCAAAGTTACCAAATTCTTTCTAAGCATACTTCGCAAAAACTTATACTAACCATCATCCTTGTGCGTCATTGTGCTGATTTTTAAAGAAAATTCTAGTCCGAATAGACATACCCATAGAACCTTGAATCAGCTACTGTTGACAGGTAAATCTATACGGTTTATAGCTTGCATCTTACCCTTATTCATCTGGTGGGGGTACAAAGCAGTACAAAACCAATTTGTTCAACCACAAGCAATCTTAGTTTTGGGCGGTTCTACTCGCTCATTAGAAAGAGAAAAGTTTACAGCCCAACTAGCTCATCAATATCCAAATATACCCATTTGGATTTCTGGCGGTAGTCCACCTCAGTATACTAAAAAAATATTTGCTAAAGCAGGTATTGATACCCGGCGTTTAACCTTAGATTATGAAGCTGTAGACACAGTTACTAACTTTACGACCATAGTGGATGAATTACAATCTCGTGGTATCAAAAGTGTTTATTTAATTACATCTGATTTTCATATGCGTCGTGCTTGCGTCGTTGGTGAAATTGTTTTAGGTAGTCGAGGTATGAATTTTAAACCTGTATCTGTTCCTTCAGAAAATTCACCAGAACCTATTGAAAAATCCATTCGGGATGGTGCTAGGGCAGTTATTTGGGTAGCCACAGGTTATACAGGTGCTAATCATGGCAAAAATAAACAGTAATTATTGGATCTTTTTTGATCATTTGATGAATGATTTTTACCCCCATTAATCCCCCCTTGTGAAGCTACGGTGTACACACATCTCTAGACAGGATGCTAAACGTGATCCGATCCCCCTAAATCCCCCTTAAAAAGGGGGACTTTGAAGAATTTAGCCCCCCTTTTTAAGCTATCCATTACCGGGATCTTTCTTAACATTCGATAAGAGCGATCGCTCTCAAACCCCAAACCTTAATCCTCCGTTGATGATTCTCAATAAAATCAGGGTTTTATCAAGAAGAATAAGGTACATTTTGTCAAGAGTAGGGAAATTTTCAAGCGTTGAAACCGTTGCCACATAAATGTTTCAAGATTGTTAAGAAAGATGTGGGTAATGGATAGTTTTTAAGGGGGGGGTTAGGAGGGAATGGCTTCGCCACGCAAGCTATCAGTAAGTACCTAAAATCACCACTCAAAACTTTTCAAACAACCTCTTAGAGAATTTTGAACAATTACTAGCTCAAAACTAACAAGACATTATGTAGGGTGCGGTACCTAACGCACCGATTTGAACAGTTGTGTTTATATCATAATTGCGAATTTACCAACTTTTCTAGATGGTTCAGGTGCAGATTTTATTTGAGTGAGGTACACCACTAGCGGGCAATATGCCCACACCACAAGAGTTTTGTTATTCATATTTGTACTTCAAAAACCTGTAATACGCTGTAGATTAAATCCGCAATAACTTATTTTGAATTTTGAATTGTTTCCAATATCACCACAATTTGATACCCTATCTTAAACAGTGTTGAGAAAAGTTAAAGCGTGGAAATTCAACTTGGGCGCGGAAAAGTGGCTCGAAGAGCCTATGGAATTGATGAAATTGCTTTAGTTCCTGGTAACAGAACACTCGATCCGAGTTTACCTGATACTCACTGGAAAATTGGCAATATTGAGCGAGAAATCCCCATTATTGCCAGTGCAATGGATGGTGTCGTTGATGTAAAAATGGCTGTTCGCTTGTCCCAGTTGGGGGCATTGGGAGTAATTAATTTAGAGGGTATCCAGACTCGCTATGCTGACCCCGAACCAATTTTAGATCGGATTGCCTCCGTCGGCAAAGATGAATTTGTCAGTCTGATGCAAGAACTTTATGCCGAACCGATAAAGCCGGAATTAATTGAAAAACGTATTCAGGAAATTAAACAACAAGGTGGTATTGCGGCAGTTAGCGCAACTCCAGCAGGTGCAAGCAAATATGGTGAAATAGTAGCTAAAGCAGGAGCAGATTTATTTTTTATCCAAGCTACAGTAGTTTCTACTGATCACATATCTCCAGAATCTATTACTCCCCTTGATTTAGCGGAGTTTTGCCGTTCTATGCCTATCCCTGTGGCATTAGGAAATTGCGTCACATATCAAGTCACCTTGGAGTTAATGAAAGCTGGTGCAGCAGCAGTATTAGTGGGCATTGGACCAGGTGCTGCTTGTACTTCTCGTGGAGTCCTGGGTGTGGGCGTACCTCAAGCTACAGCGATCGCTGATTGTACAGCCGCTAGAGATGATTATTTCCGGGAAACTGGTAAATATATCCCCATCATCGCTGACGGTGGTTTAATCACCGGTGGAGACATCTGTAAATGTATCGCCTGTGGTGCAGACGGTGTGATGATTGGTTCTCCATTTGCCAGAGCCGCCGAAGCCCCTGGGCGTGGTTATCATTGGGGTATGGCAACTCCTAGCCCATTATTACCTCGTGGGACTCGGATTCGGGTTGGGACTACGGGAACTTTAGAACAAATCCTCAGAGGACCGGCTGGTTTAGATGACGGGACTCATAATCTCTTAGGAGCTTTAAAGACCAGTATGGGAACTTTAGGTGCTAAAAACATTAAAGAAATGCAGCAAGTTGAAGTTGTCATTGCTCCTTCCCTGCTAACTGAAGGCAAAGTTTACCAAAAAGCCCAACAGTTAGGCATGGGTAAATAACTCAAATGGTCATTAGTCAGTGGTCATTAGTCAGTGGTCATTAGTCATCGTTAAGGGTTTTCTACTGACAACGGACAACGGACAACTAACAACGGACAACGGACAACGGACAACTAACAACTAACAACTGACAACTAACAACTGACCACTGACAACGGACAACTAACAACTGACAACGGACAACTAACAACTGACAACTGACAACTGACAACTGACAACTGACAAATTCAAAAACTTTTTTAGTCGTTTGAAGAATCACTGGAAAAATCACATATCTAGCCTACAATAGAGATGGCGGAGACAAATGTTTCCGTTCACTCCTCACACCACACTCCGCCCGGACTAATGTTCGGGCGGTTCCTTATGGTAGGTTTTAATTTTCTAGTTTCTTTGCAAATGTATATCCTTTATCTCTAAGAGGATGTTTTTGCTATGGTAGAATTTTCACCAAGCTCAGAAATATCATAGGTAAGGTTTTTAGGTATGTCAGCAGCGACAAACGTTACAGATTCAAGTTTTAAGGTAGATGTACTCGACAGCGAAGTTCCAGTTTTAGTGGATTTTTGGGCTCCTTGGTGTGGCCCATGCCGAATGGTAGCCCCTGTTGTTGAAGAAATTGCGCTTCAGTACGAAGGAAAACTCAAGGTTGTGAAAGTTAATACTGATGAAAATCCACAGATTGCCAGTCAGTATGGTATTCGCAGTATTCCCACACTAATGATTTTCAAAGATGGACAAAAAGTAGATACGGTTGTCGGTGCTGTACCCAAAACCACTTTATCTAACACTTTGGAAAAGTATCTTTAAAGCTCAATCTTGCCACAAACCTCTCTTGAGGCATTAATTTACAAGATAAATTACGGGACAAAAATGGTACTTCCTCTATCTTTTTTTTTAAAACAGAAAAAGCCTGGTGTCAGTACCATTTTCGGGCATTTTTATGCTGATTGTTAGTCCAGTAAAGCTTATTTATTGAGCAGCCTATATTGTCATAATTACAGTCAATATAGGAAATATCATGTAAAGTAACATCAGTTGCTAGTACTGCCAGGCAAAATGCCAACAGCAAATTACATAAGCCTTTTAGGGATTTTTAATTGTTGTTAGTTGACTTACGTCGGACTGTACTAGTAGTCTGTCAAGAACTATTGACGGATTTAGGACTTACCCAATTGGCTTGCTTTTTAGGGTGTGTCAGACTCGATAATTCATCAACAAGCAACAGAAATTTGGCATCTGACGACTCAACCCGTCATTTTCTGGTTGACAGACTACTAGTAACTTTGGTTAAAATATAATGCTATTATTGCGGCAGTACGTATGACTTCTGAACCGTCGTTTTCTTTATTAGATTCTCTCCAAGCGGAGATTGCTGAATTAATAGACCGTTTACCAACACTAAAGCATCGGCAATTTATTCAGCAATCTTTAACCACCATTTTGCGTCTTGCTGATAGTGACATTGAACGTCTTGATTGGAAAATATTATCTGCTGCTTTAGCCGATATGGAATGTGGTTTCCAATTGTTTTATAATTACCGTCATGTTCGGAAAATTACTATTTTTGGTTCTGCCCGTCTAGCATCAGATACACCAGCATATCAAATGGCTCTAGAATTTAGTCGCGCTGTTTCTAGGCTAGGATTTATGATTATGACAGGTGGTGGTGGTGGTATTATGCAAGCTGGTCAGGAAGGTGCTGGTAAAGAAAATTCCTTTGGTTTAAATATTCAGTTACCTTTTGAGCAACAAGCTAATCACATTATCGAAGGTGATGCTAAACTTATTAATTTTAAATACTTCTTCACTCGCAAGTTATTTCTCCTCAAAGAAAGTGATGCTGTGGCTCTATTTCCTGGTGGTTTTGGCACTCAAGATGAGGCCTTTGAATGTATGACATTAAGCCAAACAGGTAAATTTGGTCCAGTTCCTTTAGTATTGATTGATCAACCAGGGGGTGATTATTGGCGTTCTTGGAGTCAATATATTGATGACAAATTGGTAAAAACAGGGCTTGTTAGTCCAGATGATCCTAGTTTATACACTATTACAGATAATCTGGAAGTTGCTTGTCATACTATTACTAGGTTTTACCAAGTTTATCACTCTAGTCGTTATGTTGGTGAGCAGTTGGTGATCCGGTTGAAAGAAGATTTATCCGATGATCAAGTGGAATTACTAAATATGAACTTCAATGATATCTTGGTGACTGGAAAAATTACCAAAAGTCAAGCATTACTGCAAGAAGGGCAAGATGAAACATCTGATTTACCTCGGTTAGTTTTAAATTTTAATCAACGAGATTTAGGGCGTTTATATCAAATGATTGGCGTAATTAATCAAGTGGGTATTCCCACTCCAGAAGAAGCAGTACATCCAGAAAGGAAGTAGACTATACCAATCTATTAATCAGCCAAAATATACCGAAAAATGGGAGGCAGATTTGCAAGTTTTTTATACAGCAGATTACAGATAAATTAAGTAGAAAATTTAACCTAAAAAATGGCTCTGGCATAGCTGCTGTAGGCATAAGCTGCTCTGTGCTATCAAAATATTAAGCCAATTTTACTCCTGATAAATAAGACTTGTAATATAGGGGTTCTCGGTCGGATCAAATACAATCGAGGACGGAGAAACCCCGCCCCTACAGGGTTTGTAATTTAATAACTGTATCTCACTTAAGTGCATAGCGCTATAAGCTAATCAGCATTTAAGTTGCATAAGCTGGGCGCTCATGTTGCCCAGCCCGCAAGAGTTATATTTAATTCGATTATGCAAATTAGATGTTTTTTAGCTTATAGAAATAATATTTAATTTTTGATAGCTTGCGTGGGGTAGCCATAATATTACGTAGGGCAGGTATTACCGAGGATATCCTGGTTCCCGTGGGTATTGCCCACCCGACATTACTTAAAATTTTTCAAATATTATTTATTATTCCTCTATCATGGGTGATAATTTCGATAAAACTTTAAATCTATTAACTCCTGAATTATTGCTTTGTGATGACTCAATACTGATAAATATAATCAGGCTCGTATATTAGTAGAAGTTGCTAGAAAAAGAGGGAACTTAAAATTAAAAATAATCTGATGATATGGCTTACGTCTAAACAATTAAAGAAAACTCTTACCAATTACCGAATAAAGGAATTTAACTATGCTGGAATTATTAGGATCAGGTTTGTTTTCTCTATGGCTAGAAATGGCTAAGGCACAGATTCAACCTTTAGAAGCCTTGAGTGTCTTGGCTTGGCAAAGTAGCTCTAGCTTGATTCTTATCCCTGATCCAAGCCCAGCAGGTGCTATCACAGTCCAAGAATATCTTAATGGTTTAATCAAATCAAAATTAATTGACCAAACTCTCATGTCCTCTCAGGGGATTTGGTTGCAGTCTGGCCCAATGCTGATAGCTAATCATCAAGGTACTATACCTTTACCCGCTGCTTCCTTAACTAAGGTTGCTACTTCATTAGTCGCTTTTAAAGCTTGGGGCCCAAATCACCAATTTGAAACTTTAGTTAGTAGCACCGGACCTTTAGTCAATGGGGTAGTACAGGGTGATTTAGTCATTACTGGTAGTGGTGATCCCATGTTTGTGGGGGAGGAAGCGATCGCTCTGGGAAATACTCTCAATCAAATGGGTATTAAGCAAGTTAAGGGAAATTTAGTGATTACTGGTGCTTTCGCTATGAATTTCCAACGTCATCCCTTACTTGCGGGTCAACTACTCAAACAGGCACTAAATTACAAAACTTGGTCTCGCTCTGTGCTTTTTCAATACTCAGTGATGCCTAAAGGAACACCTAAACCCCAAGTGATTATTGCTGGTAATATCAAGGTAGATACTCAACCGAAAGTTGGACAAACTTTACTAGTCCGTCATCTTTCCTTACCTTTGCCAAAAATCATTAAGGAAATGAACGTTTTTAGTAATAACGACATTGCGGAAATGTTAGCTGATTCTGTAGGAGGAGCAGATGTAGTTAGCACCACCGCAGCCCAACTAGCTAGAGTTCCCAAGTCAGAAATTCTCCTGATTAATGGCTCTGGTTTAGGTGTAGAAAATCGTATTTCTCCTAGAGCAGTCTCGGCTATGTTTATGGCATTACAACGAGAAGGAAATTTCTATCAATTGACTTTAGCTGATTTATTTCCTACCTCTGGATTAGACCACCGAGGGACAATACATTCTAGACATATGCCAAAAGCCACTGTCATGAAAACTGGGACTCTTAATAATGTTAGTGCTTTAGCTGGAGTTGTCCCCACACGCGATCGCGGTTTGGTTTGGTTTACAATCATTAATCGTGGTACAAATGTATCAGCTTTTCGGGTTGAACAAGATAAACTTCTCCAACATTTAGAAAAAGAATTAGAAGTATCTACAGACGTTCCTGATCCCCTCACACCTCATTTAGATAATTCCTTACCGAACTTTGGTGCAGCTAATCGCAATGAAGTTTTGTATAAACCCTCATAAGGAGTCAGGAGTCAGGAGTCAGGAAGAAGGAGTCAGGAAGAAGGAGTCAGGAAGAAGGAAGAAGAAGGAAGAAGAAAATTTTTCTCCCTATTACCACTGACAACTGACAACTGACAACTGACCAATTACCTATTTTCTTGGGGGATAATTTCCGTTACCACTCTGCGTCCAGAAGAATTACCACCTTTAACAACAATATTTTCTGTTTCTAAATTACCGACGGCTGTTTCCCCTTGAAAAGTTAATTTTGGTTCAATTTGACTATAAACTACATTTCCTTGGGCTTCTAACAATTTTTTATCTAAATACCAGATAAGTTGATTTGATTTTAAAGTTTGACGACGTTGCCCAACTGCATTAACATTACCTGTTAGATATGCTGTTTTTGTTGGTATTTGCATTTGTCCCTGATTAGCAGTGACAGTTACATTGTCAGCAGCTTGGAATATCCGAATGGGAGAATTTGTCGTGATATTTTCTTTGTTAATATTCCAGGTTATGGAATTACTGGTAATTTGGATCTGTGGATCTATTAACTCTAATTGTGCCTGTGGTTTAAGAGTCGCAATTTGAGTTTTTAAGTTAATTTCTGCCGCCTTACCAGTACCACGTCCAGTAATTTTGTTATCTTTATATCTTTCTATTTGAATGGGGCGATCGCTAAATAATTTCTCCTCCTTAATATGCCACATTAAATGCTCAGTCTGCATTTGCAACTGTGGATCTGTGGATTTTGCAACTACTCCTCCTGAAAATTCTACCCGTTGTTCACGGGTTTTCACCTTAGCTTCTTGGGCTACTGCTTGTAATTGCTTGTGACTACCATTTAATTGATTGCGAATAATCAATAAATCTTCTTGAGGCCGCCATTCTAACTCATTACCTTTGAAGACAATCCCATTCCGGGGATCAGTAGCGACAATTTTACCTTGCAGAAATAGTTGCTTACCATCTTGCTTAATGTCAGCTTTTTCTGCTTTAATTTGGTAAACAACTTTTCCATCTTGGTAAAGTTCCCCTTCAGGATTTTGTGCCTGACCTATTTGTTTATCTGTAGTGTATTTTGCTTCTTTGGCTTTAACTTTCCAAATTGGCCTCCCTACCTCATCAAATTGTTCTAAAGCCACACCAAAAAAAGTTAACTTAGTATCGTCTTCTTTGGGAGATGAAGCAGCAGTTTTTGATGTGGTAGTTGATGGATTTCCGCAAGCAGATAAACATAAACTCAAGCAAAATATCAAAGGCAGGTAAACTAAATTATTTGGTAATTTTAACCCAAAAAATGAATAGAAGTGGGGAGAATGACTTTTAATTCCCCTCTGATGTTTTACATCTTGTCTTCTATTCTCCCTACCTTGTGAATATTGCATTATTCTGGAACTTCTAAATGTCTATTGCTATCTCGATGATCGTCTAAAAAGCTCATACTAGACAATGGCCGATATGGATAACTTTGACGGGGAGTTTTTTGGATATCCTCTTTGATAGCTTCTAAATCAATATAGCGATCGCTCACATTAATTAAACTATCACTAGTCATAGAACGTAAACTTACCACCTCGACTCTAACACCACGATAGCTCACAGAATTAACCGCATAAGCCAAATCGCCGTCACCGCTAACTAAAACTGCGGTATCATAGGAATCGCACAAGGCCATCATATCAACAGCTATTTCTACATCTAAGTTAGCTTTTTTAGAGCCATCTGGTAGTTGTACCAAATCCTTAGCAATGACTCTATAACCGTTGCGACGCATCCACAATAAGAAGCCCTGCTGCTTCTCGTTTGTCCGATCTACTCCTGTGTAGAAAAAAGCCCGTAACAGCCTTGATCCGCCAGTTAAACGGCACAATAACTTAGTATAATCAATTTCGATTCCTAGTTGCAGCGCCGCATAAAATAAGTTCGAGCCATCAATAAAGATAGCTACCCGACCTCGATTTTCCAAAACTTGTTCTGGTGTAAATATTGAGTCGTTTTCAAAATTATTCAACATTATTGTCATACCTTGTGTTGTTATCCCTGTTATGATAGAAAATCCTAACTACCTGTTAGAATCGCTGATGATAAGTCTTCGGGGAAAATACATCAGAAGTAATAAAATCAGTAGTAAAACCACCCCAATTATTTACTTCCTTAACTAGCCATAAGCTGTAAATAAGTCCCCCGAATCTTTTGAAAGGAAGTCGCAGTTCCCAAAAAATTTTGATTATTTTGATGTTTCTATCCGTTGAAAAACTGGTTTAGGTGTTCCCAACTGTTGTTTATCGGATAATATTCCATAAGTTGAATGGGTACAAAAAGGAGTTAAAATTGCACTTTCTTTTTGTTTATTAAAATCAATTCCCCAGCCTAATTGCTGATAAATATCACTGCTGATATTAGGAATAATTGGGGATAAAAGATAAGCTGCTAGTCTCACCGATTCCAGAACCGTATATAGCACTACTTCCACTTCCTTCTGCTTATCTTGTTTATATAATGACCAAGGAGCTTGATCATCAATAAACTTATTACTGGCTTGCACCAGAGATAAAACATAGTGACAGGCTTCATTAAAAGCTAATGCTGTGTATGCTTGTTTCACCTTTTCTCCTAACTGTAACCCCATTGCTTTCAAAGGATTTTCAGCCGGAATATCTAATTGGCTAATAGACGGTACTTGACTAGCGCAGTATTTCTTCACCATGTTTAAAGTGCGATTTAACAAATTACCTAAATCATTCGCTAAATCTGCATTTAAAACATTAATGAATCTAATCTCATTAAAATCGCCATCCTTCCCAAATTCGATTTCCTTAAGGAAGTAATAACGAACGGCATCACTACCATATTTTTCAACTAAAGCGATAGGATTAAGGGTATTACCTAAAGTCTTCCCCATTTTCTGACCATCTTTAGTTAAAAAGCCGTGTCCAAATACTCTTTCTGGTAAAGGTAACCCCGCTGACATCAACATTGCTGGCCAGTAAACAGCATGAAAGCGTAAAATATCTTTACCAATCAAGTGCAAATTAATCGGCCACCATGTTTGTAAAGCATTGGCTAAGGTTGGCTCTGCGTCTGGTTCTAACAATGCTGTTACATAACCTAGCAAAGCATCAAACCAGACATATAAGGTATGTTTAGAATCAACAGGTACAGGAAAACCCCAATCAAGATTTACCCGAGAAATCGAAAAATCCTGTAAACCTTGAGCGACAAAATTGAAAACTTCATTTCGTCTGCTGATAGGTTGGATAAAATCTGGGTGGGATTGAAAAAATTCCTCTAGCTGGGTTTGATATTTAGACAAGCGGAAGAAATAGTTCTGCTCATCTCGCCACTCTACTTGCTTGTTAGTATGAATAGGACAGTGTTTATCTGCTAGTAAATCCCGCTCTTCCTTAAATTCTTCACAGGAAACGCAGTACCAACCCTTTTGTTCTCCTTGGTAGATATCACCTTTTTCCCAAACTCGCTGAAAGAACTCGTTGACTATGGCTTGGTGACGAGGTGCGGTAGTTCGACTAAAGCGGTCATATTGAATATCGAGTAAATCCCACAAGCTGACAAAACTGGGGACAATTTCATCACAAAAATCTTGTGGTGGTTTTCCTAAACTTGCTGCTGAACGCTGAATTTTTTGTCCGTGTTCATCTGTACCCGTAATTAGTAGCACTTGATTTCCCTGTAAGCGATTAAATCTGGCTACTACATCCGCTGCTATAGTTGTATAAGCACTGCCAATATGGGGGATATCGTTGACATAGTATAGTGGTGTTGTCAGTGCAAAAGTGTTTTCTGTTTTATTCACAAGATTCATGGAAAATAAAAGCAAATTATTATTAATCAGTTTTCTCTATTAATAATCTAGATTACTAGACAAAACTACGCAATTATATAACATTGCTACTGTTTTTTTCAAATTCCTCCTGAATGATAATAAGTTTCTAAACTGAAGAATTGCTTGATTACTTCTATAAATTCACCTGATTTCTTGCTAAATCAGAGAAAGTATTTACTAATAATCATGGTAAAACCTGTTTGTTTGATTAGTAGTTACAGAGAATACACTAATCTAAACTCTAGGGATATAACCAATTGTGTAGCTATAATTTTGCATATCAGATACTCCAAGTAATAATTGACAAAACTGTTAGTTGCGATATTAAATATCTTCCCCAATAAAACAAGAGGAAGGTTTAATTTTTAACTCGGCTTTGCTGTACTAGCAACATAGAGATTTATCACTGCTTTATATATAGCAATCCTATTTGATTGAAGTTGATCAATCGTTTCGGAAGGATATATTATTATTTGCAATGCCAATATGACACTATTGCCAGTTAGAAGGATTTAACGCTTCCACATACTTATATATGATGAATACAAATCGCCATAAATTCTGTAATCATAGTTTCAGAGTGGGTTGTTTTTTGTCTGGAAAGGTTGATTTTAGTGAAGAGAAAAAAAATAAAAATTCTGCACCAATGCCCATTTAGATAACAGAAACGGTAAAGTTAAAAATAGAGTAGATGAATAAAAATCAATAAAATGCCAGCAGTTGAACCTAAACCTTGTTTTTTGACTCCAAAACCAGTACAATCAGATTCTCCCTTATTTATCTATTTGCCAGGAATGGATGGAACTGGTGAACTGTTGCAAACCCAAATCCCTGAATTAGCAAAAAGTTTAGATGTTCGTTGCTTGGCTATACCCAGAAATTACCTGACTACCTGGGATGTTTTAGCAAAGAATGTTTTAGACTTGATTCATGCCGAGTTGGAAAAAAGCTGTCAACGGACAATTTACCTCTGTGGCGAATCTTTTGGTGGTTGTTTAGCAATGAAAGTAGCAACCCAATCACCGCAGTTATTTAAACGTATTATCTTAATTAATCCTGCTTCATCTTTGCAGCAACGCCCTTGGTTTAATTGGATAACTCAGGTTACTCACTTTGTGCCATCATCCCTATTTAATATTGGTGCATTGGGTTTGTTACCGTTTCTGGCATCATTAGAACGGATTGCTCAAAGCGATCGCTTGATGTTACTAACAGCAATGCGTTCCCTTCCTCCAGCAACTGTTAATTGGCATTTGTCATTATTGCGAGATTTCCAAGTTGATCAAGAAGCATTGAAGCAGTTAACACAACCAGTATTACTTATTGGTAGTGGTGGCGATCGCTTATTACCTTCTGTGAGTGAAATCGTCAGATTAGCAGATATAATACCAAATACTCAGACGTTTATCCTAGCCAATAGTGGTCATGCTTGTTTGTTAGAGGAAAATGTCAATCTTTATCAAATTCTCAAAGATAACGATTTTCTAGAACTTAAGATCCCTCAAATTCCCACATCAGTACATTCTATTCATAATTAGACTGACTATGAATTTATAACAGGCCAACAGAGAAGTTTGTTAGCCTGTAAAATCAATAGTTTCCAGGATGTTTAGTACACTTATTCCTAACAGGTGGTAGAAAATAGCAGACTGAAATTTAAACATAGTTTCAGTCTGCTATCGTTGGGTTTTTACACTTCCCACCGTATTCTGTAAAATCCGCTTACTCTTTGGAGATGAATATTCAATATCTTTCACAGTGTGCGTTGCTTGTTTTACAAGGGTAGCTAGTTCTTCTAACTGGCTAATTGCTTCTGCGCCTTCGAGCTTCATTAATTCTCGATCATCACGCATCTCTGTCCAGGTAATACCATAATCTGATACTAAAAAGCGAATTAGATGATTGTCCCCTAAGCTCACCATAAAAGATGCACTATTCATCTGATTGCCGCAAGTATAGCAGGAAGCCGGATAACCGTGCCGTTCTAGTACAACCGCCAAGGCTTGCAGGTTCATTACCAAATCTTGCACAAATTGTCTATGTTCGTTTGCTAGTCTTAAAAACACTTTTTTTTTCTCCAGACACTACAGTCATTTGAGTTTATTTTATATTTTCTTTAGATTCTCTCATGAACTGGCATTGTAGGATATAAAATACAATTTTTAGTTGTTCATGAGTTGTTTTGCTTAGGTTAGTGGATAATTATACTTTCAGCAGTATCACACAATTCAATTGCTCAGGTAATCTGAGAAAACAGAGTTACTAAAATTTATATTTGAGCTTCCCCTATCTATTCACAATTGTAATTGATAAAATTGAGACGCTTTCAGCCTAAGAGTAATCCACTTATAGTCAAGTTCGTTAAACCTCTATCTGGCAGACTCACCGATGATATTAAGCCAAATTCAGGTAATTCACTAACTCTAACGCCTATTTTCGTTGCTTGTATTTTTATCTCCAGTTCAAATAAACTTCGCATTGTATAACATTAATCAAACTAATACAATTGTGGAATATACTTACTCTTTAATATTCCCAATAAACACAGCTTACAGCGGTTCTTGATTTAATGAGGTACATGAACCCCACCCCCCTGACAGGTGTAGGTTTTTTACAATTGGGTTTTATGCTGGACTTGGAAGACAAGGAAGGAAAGTAGACAAGGGAGTGTGAAGAGAAAGAACCGGAAAATTCTGCCCGCTATGTTCCCTGTGGGCGCAATCATCACTTATTACCAATTAGCCTAGCCAAATCAAAAAATCCTTGATTAGTAGGTTGGATTGAGGCACGTCCATGCATTGTGCCGTAAGGTATAAACAGAAGATATTGCATTTAAAATTCCTCTCTCTTATCAAGAGGAAGTTGATCTCTAGTGAAAATATGAGGATCAAGAATTATTATTTGAGACATTCCCACTCTTCTTCATTCACAATAGGACTAACAATATCACCCAATGTTTTACCTTTACCAGCAATAGAAGCAGGAGGAGTACGGCGTTTTTTTGCTGGTAATTTATATTTGAGAAATTGAATAAAATCTAAAACTTCTTGTTGTTTCTCTGCTGGTAATTCCCGCAAGTTTTCTAAAACTGCTTGTTCAATAGTCATAGTTTTACCTCTAGGATTATAATGTAATTATATTATAGATTATCACTTTTTGTCTGAATCAGGATGTCCAGGATTTGAGGATGTACAGGATGTTTTTTAATATTCATCTACATTTTCAGAAATTGTATTTTGTCTGAATCAGGATGTCCAGGATTTGAGGATGTACAGGATGTTTTTTAATATTCATCTACATTTTCAGAAATTGTATTTTGTCTGAATCAGGATGCTCAGGATTTGAGGATGTACAGGATGTTTTATTAATATTTATCTACATTTTCAGAAATTGCGCTAATTCAAATATTCCAGAATATCAATATCAAATACAATCCTGTTAATCCTTTAATCGGTGGAAATCCTGATTCTAAAATTTATACGCTACTTAGAGCTTTCACTTTTGCAATAGCACCTTCAATATCTGGCAATTTTTGACCATGTTTTTCGGCTGTTTCTAACCACAAGTTTCGCACAATTATCAATTCTTGTAAGGTTTCTTCTAAAGTTTCACCCTGTGCTAAACATCCTTTTAATGCGGGAATTTCTGCTACAAAACCGCCTTCTTCACAAGGATAAACAACTATGGGATAATTCATGATTACGCTCCTTCTATTAATTCTAATACTCGTTTAACATAAACTGATTTTACCCGATTATTATGAACTGGAATTACTAAGATTGTTTCATCTTTGATAAATATGTGATGACTACCTGTAATTCTATCTAAGAAAAATTCCTCTAACTCTAAAAGTTTACGAATATCACTAAACTTTACATTATTGGGGCTATTTTTTAATTTTTCAATTAGTTTATCTTTTTTGACCATTTTCTGCTGATAAAAATTTTAACATTATTTGTCTGAATCAGGATGTCCAGGATTTGAGGATATACAGGATGTTTTTTAATATTCATCTATATTTTCAGAAATTGCATTTTGTCTGAATCAGGATGTCCAGGATTTGAGGATGTACAGGATGTTTTTTTAATATTTATCTACATTTTCAGAAATTGCGCTAATTCAAATATTCTATAATATCAATATCAAATAAAATCCTGTTAATCCTTTAATCGGTGGATATCCTGATTCAGACAGTTAAATATTAATAGAAAAAGGTGCATCATCTTGTATTAATGCACCCTACAAAATTAGCGTGAGAGAACTACTTTCTTCAATGGAATAGAAATAATCTTTCTTCCACTTGTTGCTTGTTGTTTTCTTAAATCAGCACAAATAGCAGCCAAATCATAATTAAATGACTTAGCTTGTTCATCTCTTATTTTACGAATTTCTGCCAAAACTTCATCATTCCACATAAATTATTCTCCTAACATTTCATAAGGTGTACATATTGTTGGCAATTCATACTCTAAACTATCAGCAATCTGTGAGAGTTTTTTCTGAATATAGGGGTTAGCAATGTGCTTACAATTCCATGTTAACAGATAATCCAATCCATAGACGGTAGCTGTAGCAATGTGAACAGTATCATAAGCAGCACTGGGTGGTAAATTACTTTGTTTTTGAAATTCCTGTGCTAAATTTTGTACTGATTCTGTGATATCAAGTAAAGGAAAGTTATTTAGAACTTCTAGTCTTTTATTCACCATTTCTGCATCACCTTTTGCTACTTCTTGCAATACCAGTGGAGAAATGTAAATAGTAAAGGAGTTTCGCTGATTGTCCCACCAGTCTCTTGTTAATTCTGCATTAGCAGCAACTATCAAATTTTTACTAGGTCTTGCTGTTAAATAACCAATAATACTTGTTTCTATGTATATTGTTTTGGTCATATTATTCCAATGCGATTACTTTGGTAAATTTACTATACTGTATCCTGTTAATCCTTTTTGTCTGAATCAGGATGCTCAGGATTTGAGGATGTACAGGATGTTTTATTAATATTCATCTATATTTTCAGAAATTGCGCTAATTCAAATATTCCAGAATATTAATATCAAATATTATCCTGTTAATCCTTTAATCCTTTAATCCTGATTCAGACAGTTAAATATTAATAAAAATGGTGCATTATATTTCATTAACGCACCCTACAGGATGAGCTATCTGCTTGCAGTAGCGTAATATTTACGCGCTGCTAAATGCAACACTTCGCCTAATTTAAAATGAATTTCCAAAAATTCCTGTACAGAGTTTTGACATTTGGTTCTCTTTATGAGAACATGGAATTAGTTAAAACGAAGGTAAGCAAGAGGAATTGATAATGATCTTTAAAAAATTGTTTAAAAAATTAAAATTAAAAAATTATGAAAGTTATTGGTATCGAAGGCCTATATGAATTTATTAAGATTCATCCAGATTCTGAAACTAGTCTTAATGTTTGGCTCCAAACTGCTCAAAAGGAAGAATGGAAACACATTATAGATGTAAGGGAAGTTTATCCACACGCAGATTTTGTACAAGGGTACACAGTTTTTAATATAGGAGGAAATAAATTTCGGTTAATTACTAAAATTACCTATAAAGTCAAGACTATTAAGATTGAAGATGTATTAACTCATAGTGAATATAATGAAGATAAGTGGAAAAAATGATGACTAATTAGGAGACTTCGCTTTTCAATAGTCTAATTACACTACTGAGAAGCTAATAAATATCTAGGACATAGCTTTACTATGTCCCTAGTGAAAACATTCTACCCCAAAGGGGGTTGTATATGACAACTACACTAAACAAGGAAGAATACATTAAGCTACTTTCTGAAACTGTGCCACGTATAATTGACACAGAAATAGAGCATAAGCGGCTACTAAATGAAGTAGATAAGCTTATGGATTTAGGGGAAAATTTGACAGACGAACAAGCTGAAGTTTTACAGTTGCTAGTAACACTAATTGAGCAATATGAAAATAAAGTCTATCAAATGAAAGCTGTAACTCCCCTAGATATATTACATGAGTTAATGTCAGTAAGACAACTCAAACAAAAGGATATTGTCGAGATTTTTGGCTCAAAAGGTATTACTTCAGAAGTAATAAATGGTAAAAGAAGTATTAGCAAAAATCAAGCCAAAGCATTGGGAGATTTTTTTCATGTATCATATTCTTTGTTTTTGTAAGCAAATGGGGATAATAGCTTACTTTCTGAATCACTTCTAATGCTTTAATTGTAGCTAAAAATTGTCAGAATCAGGATGTCCAAGATTTGAGGATGTACAGGATGTTTTTTAAAATTAATCTGCATTTTCTGAAATTGCGCTAATTCAAATATCCCATAATAAGTAGGTAAACAGGAAAATTTAAAGGTATGTAACGGTATGTAAAGTTATCTTAACGCGAGATTATGATTGAGTTTCAGCCATTTTACAAAACGCAATAAATGTTGCTTTTATTATGTAAACCTACTTATCAAACTCAAATACAATCCTGTTAATCCTTTCATCCTGGTTATCCTGATTCAGACAGTTAAATATTAATAAAAAATGGTGCATTACATTTTATTAACGCACCTTACAAGATGAGCGATCGCACTAATTACTCATCTTGGGTAATTTCTTCCTCAGCCGATTGGATTAATTCTTGTTCAGTGATTGAGATTGCTTTCAGTGGATCTCGCTGTGAAACGGCTTTAGAATGTGGATATATATCTATAGTTATAAAGAAAATAGTTTTGTGATTATAAGTGATGACAGAAATATTACGAGATGGTGTTCCTAACGAAAATTTTAGGTCTTTCTCAGTTATTTTGTATATTATTAAATAACCAAATGGTTCATTATATTGTTGAGTATAAGTGTAAATTTGACGGAAACCTTTGAGAAGATATTTTTTACCACGATTTTTTGCATCAAATATTTTAGTATCAGCAAGAAGTGGATCATCTGAACCTTGTGAAGCTATTAAATCAATTTTTCCCCTGGGAGATGATGCCTCAAAACTAAAATCAAGTCCTTGATCATAAAGATAAGAGTACAAATCAAGTGCCAGTAATTTCTCTGCGTTTTGTGTATTGTCCTCAGTTAATTTAAAGAGTTTATCTTGATAAAACCATTCGCTACGATGTTTATAACGAAGTAAAAGACTTAATATTTCTCCTTGGTCATCTAATTTTTCATCTACATATTCATACAGTGGTTCAAGATAAAGAGATCGAATAACTTCTAGTATGTTTTTATCTCCTGCGAGATAATTTTCTCTATCAAATGAAACACGAAATGTAGTATTAACACAACTTTTTATAAAGTATCACAAAACATTCCCGTATAACCACCATTCACAGTGATTATACAGAATTTCAGATAGGTAAAATATCTACAAAACCTCCCTACCCAAATAAACCTGCAAAACCTCCGGTACTTTAATCGTCCCGTCAGCTTGCTGATAATTCTCCAAAATAGCCGCCATAGTCCTACCCACAGCCAAACCAGAACCATTCAAAGTATGCACAAACTGCGTCCCTTTCTTACCAGCATCCTTAAACCGAATATCTGCCCTTCTCGCTTGAAAATCAACACAATTAGAACAACTAGAAATCTCTCGATACTTCCCAGCAGAAGGCAACCATACCTCTAAATCATAAGTTTTAGTTGCCCCAAAACCTAAATCAGCAGTACATAAATTAATCACCCGATAAGGCAACTTTAAAGCCTGTAAAATACTCTCCGCACTGACTAGCAACTTCTCCAATTCATCAAAAGAACTTTCCGGTTTTACTAACTTCACCAACTCAACTTTATTGAATTGATGCAACCGAATTAAACCCCGCATATCCCGGCCATAACTTCCCGCTTCTCGACGAAAACATGGCGTATATGCAGTATGATAAATTGGTAGATCTTCCGCATTAATAATTTCCCCGCGATAAAAATTAGTCACAGGAACTTCCGCAGTCGGAATTAACCACAAATCATCTTCTGCACATTTAAAACTATCTTCTGCAAACTTAGGTAATTGTCCCGTACCTGTTAAAGAATCAGTATTTACTAACAACGGTGGACTAA
The DNA here is from genome assembly GCA_017355425.1 of Dolichospermum sp. DET69. Lineage (NCBI taxonomy): Bacteria > Bacillati > Cyanobacteriota > Cyanophyceae > Nostocales > Aphanizomenonaceae > Dolichospermum > Dolichospermum sp. DET69. The sequence continues at coordinate 3,111,750 of CP070233.1, read as the reverse complement.
TTTCTATATACCCAGCTTGAATATGTGTACTGAGCATAAACTGAATTAATGCTCTTTCTAAAGCCGCACCCGCACCGACAAGACTCACAAAGCGAGTTTGGGCAATTTTTACCGCTCTTTCAAAGTTCAAAAATCCCAACTTTTCCCCAATTTCCCAATGAGGGACAATATTCGGATTTTGGGGTATATATTCATCTCCCCATGTTTTCACTTCTTGGTTATCATCTTCACTTGTACCAATGGGAGTAGAATCACTAGGAAGATTAGGAAGTGCTAATAATAAAGTGTGAATTTGGACTTTTAATTCTTTTTCCTGGGGTTCTAACTCACTTAAAGTAATTTTGAGACTATTTCCTTCATCCTTTAAAGCCTGTATTTCTGGATCTTGAGGATTAACACCAGATTTTACCTTTTGTCCGACTATTTTACCAATTTCATTACTCCGGGCTTGGAGTTCATTCCGTTTTACTTCCAATTCCCGTTGTTTTTGACTCAAATCTAATATCGGCTGAATCTCGTATTTGCCACTACGAGTATTCAACTTCTCTTGTATAAGTTGGGGATTTTCTCTAATTTGTTTAATATCCAGCATTGGTAAGTTTTGGTAAGTTTTGGTAAATTGTACTTGATGGAGATGAATAAAATTGATCAAATCATCCCTTTCTCATCTGCGTTTATCTGCGTTTATCTGCGTTCAATAATAAATTACTACAAGAATAACCAGAAGTGGAAAATTAACAAAATATTGTAGATAATTAATTCAGAGACTCTTAGAGGATGAATGAACAAGTTTTTAATGTATAAACAAACCCCTCTTGTAAACCTCTCCCCGAAGCGGGGAGAGGCTTTGAAACCCCCCTTCCCTCCTAGGGAAGGGGGGCAGGGGGGTTAGGTTATTGGAGATTATCGGTTTCATCTAATACTTTATGGCTAACGCCACGCTATGCCTTCGGCACACTTCGTGAACGCTATCAAACAACCTCTTATCCATTCCCTAACCTTGAAGGAGATTATCAGTAATGATTATATCTAAACCAGTTATTTTAAACATCAAAAATGTAGGGTTAAGTGATGATCAATTTTATCAATTATGTCAAATTAATGAAGATTGGAAACTTGAACAAACTGCTAAGGGAGAATTGATAATTATGCCTCCAGTTGGTGCAATTAGTGGTAATAGAGAGTCAGATTTTAATGGTTATGTTTGGTTATGGAATCTTCAAACTAAACTCGGAAAAGTATTTAGTTCTTCTACTGTTTTTACTCTACCTAATGGTGGTAAACGCTCTCCTGATGTGGCTTGGATTGCTAATGAACGTTGGGAATCTTTAAGCATTAAAGAAAGAGAAAAATTTGCAAAAATCTGTCCTGATTTTGTCATTGAATTGCGTTCTCGTACCGATTCTTTGAGTCAATTACAAGAGAAAATGCAGGAGTATCTGAATAGTGGTTTACGGTTAGGTTGGTTAATTGATCCTCAAAATCAACAAATAGAAATTTATCGTCAAAATCAACCTGTAGAAATAGTATCATTACCCACGACTTTATCTGGAGAAAATGTTTTACCCGGATTTATTTTAGAATTAGTAGTTTTTTAGGATGGGGAATAGATAGTCACTACAAGGGTTTTGACAAGACTTGCTTATACATACAAGATAGTTCTTCCTCATCAAGTCCACGATAACAAACTTTTTCGGAAATGTCAAGGGCTTGAAAAAAAAATTCGCCCCCACTTTGACGATTTTTGATAGGTTGTGATTAGTAGTAATGCTGGGATTCACTTACTATTCCCGATTTCCTTTACTAATCCGATTCATTAACCACAGGGATGCTAATAAACCCGCAAAATGCGCTGATACAGTATTAGTATTTGCCTGGACTATGAGCATATCCAAACCGCTAATAATCCGAGTCGGGTCAAATAATTGAGTAGTTGCGGCTTGTGGAGATATGGATCTAGCTACTAATGTACCGACAATCGCTTGCGCTCCTAGCAAAGTGACTAATATGCCTGCTAAATTCACCCATAGTCCTAAACGTAATACTTGCGCGGTTTCCGTCTTCCGGGGACGGTTACTAGCATTAGGGGATGCAAGTTGCTTACCAATTCTGGTGTAACGATAAGCTAAATAAATACCACCACCCAAAAGCAAGATGCCACAAATTGCTAAAAATACACCAAAGCCTGTTCCTGGATTATTGTTGGGGCTGTTGGCTTTTTGACTAAAAATACCAAATAATAAAACAATTATCCCAGATATGACACCTAATACTAACTGAATCCATAAACTAATCCAACCTGCTAGGCGAAATTGTTGGGCTATAGCCCGAATGTTAGATGATGGTGTTTCGGAGTTTTGCGACATATAAAAATTAAAACTTAAAAATTAAAAACAACTTCCGTCTGTTGTCTGTTGTCTGTTGCCTGTTTCCAGAATAATTGATAATGGTTTAAGTAAGAGTGAAAATTTCAGACTTAAAAATTAATTATGGATTCTACTGTCTCCCAATCTACTTTTCTGTTAACTTTTCTGTTATCAGTTGGTTTATTTTTCTTTATCCGCGCTTCAACTAAAGACCGCACAGAAATGATGCGTTTGACTTCAGAACAGGACGAAAATACATTAATGACTTCATTAAAAGAGTATTTTCGCTCTCGTGCTTATCAAGTATTAGCGGTAGATGCTGCCAAAAATCAAGTCACCTTTGAAGGGTTTGTTAGTCCTAGCTGGTTTTTAGCTGTATTTTTGACTGGATTAGCTGCTGTGGGCTTTGGTTGTCTAGGATTGGTATTAGCGATGCTTTTCCCCGATTTGGGGCAATTTTCCCCATTACTAATCCTGTTTTCGCCTTTAAGCGGTTTTCTCTACTGGAAAAAATCTGGGAGACTTGAGAAGGTGTCACTCAAGATGGAAAATATCCCAAGTGGACAAAACTTCTCAAGTACAATTACTGTGACTGCCCATAGAGATGAACTTGCTGAGTTACAAAGGGCACTACAGCTAAAGACACTTGACACTTGATTGATTGTTGGGAATGAAAACCAGCATTATCTACATTTATGTAGGCTTCTGACTAAACTTTTGAGTAAATCGGCAGTAGGGAGGAAGGGAAATTTTGCTGGTGCTGTTAATCTTCCTGATGCCTGGGATGTCATGAGGAAAAATCTAAATTGATGGACAGAGCTTGATAGTAGTCCAAATTAATGAGAGCATAAATTCATGTCTCATTTTTTGGATGAAATTAGCTCTGTCGCTATCCTCTTTTGTATAAGCTGATAAAAAACTGATTCATCTAACCAAAGCAGATTGATGAGAAATTAATTATGCTATGACTTGAGAGAATTCGTTTAAACCCTACTGGCAAATTCAACTAAAAAATTTAAAAAAGGAATTTTTGAATAATCTGGTTAAAATTACCAATTAATTATTCACAGAGTCAGAAGTCACACTTGCAAGATATGATAGTCATTTGTTGTTTAGTTACTAGCCACAGCAACAGGTTCTTGTGCTGTTGGTGATTCTAGAATCCTAAGACTAGGGAACAAAAAATGATTTTCTTCTACGTATTGAGCGCCAAACAGACCTTTTTCCGCCCAGAAATAACGGTCTGTTGTATGTTCATTACGTTTTACGAGTAGCAGCGCGGGTGGTAAAATACCTTCAGCTTGAATAAACTTTCTTGCTGCTGTCACAGGTTTATCTTCGCCACTTTCGATGCTGTACTGAGGAATATGTTCAAGTATACGCCGTCCTTCCTGCCGACGACGACTCTTCCGCTTGCGTCTCCTTGCCAACCTATTGTCCTCCTGTTTCAAGCTATAGATTGTAGTTATAACTACAAAATCCGTCGTCATTATATAGGTTCTATCTCAAAAAATCAATGGTTTTTAATGTTTTGATACAACTTTAGGAAAACAATTAAAAATTAAGAATTAAAAATTAAAAAAACTGCTGCCTTTTCAGCCATTACTTGTTACCAATCAACCATTACCAGACTAAACTAGATAGTTAGAAGCGTTTATAGCTATACGGGTAAAGCAAAAGCTAAACTTCTTCTTTCTACTTTTTGACTCCTAATTCCTGACTCCTAATTCCTGACTCCTAATTCCTGACTCGGTGACTCCTGCTATTGACCTCCTAGATTCCTGAACTCATGCTAATGTCTGCCAGTTCTGATTTCCTTGCTCTATGTCGAGAGCAAATGGCTCTGCTAACCCAAGGGATGGGAGCTTCTTTTACTGTAGTTTATTTAACACAGGAACTGGTAGAAAAGCCTACAGGTGAGGCGCGACTAATTCCGGTAATAGTGTATCCAGAAACTATAGCATTAAATCCGAGTGATGAATATGGTGAAACTCAGGATAGTTATTCTGTAAGGCTTGCTAATGTTTTAGCATTACCAAATCAGCAAACGAGATTGTTAAAACCGACTTCAGTATCTTCTCATCCATCCGCGGAATCGGCAGCAACAGGAAAACAAAATTTACATAATGGACAAGATGAATATTTACTTAGTCATAACCAAATTGTTTTACCCCTGATGTATGAGGGTGTAATGGTGGGGTTATTGGTGACGGCTAGAGATGATAGGCAATGGAATGAACGGGAGGAGCAGGAAATTAAAAGAATTGCCAAAACTTTAGCGATCGCTTGCATTTTAGACCAACGTAGGGCTTGGTTGCAACACCAACTTCAACAAGAACAAATTCTGCAAGAGGGACAACGGGATTTATTGGATAATCTCTTGCATCAGTTTCGTAACCCCTTAACTGCTATCCGCACCTTTGGTAAATTACTATTGAAGCGAATGCGACCGGTTGATCCTAATCGTGAGGTAGCAACTAGTATAGTCCGAGAGAGCGATCGCCTACAAGAATTATTGAAACAGTTTGATCAAGTGATTGATTTAAATACAGCAGATTTAGCCGCTTTACCATTAGCCCAGTCCAAGGTAGTTATTAACCAAAATGTGCAAAAGGAAACTAAACCTGCGTTATTATTGCCCGGAACAGGAGAAAAATTAACTGATTGTTCCCTAGCAGATTTATTAGTACCTTTATTAATATCTGGTCAAGCAATTGCCCAAGAACGAAATTTACAATTAATTACGGAAATTCCCAGTTATTTACCGTTAGCAAGAGTCAATGAGAAAGCATTGCGAGAAGTCTTGAATAATATCCTTGATAATGCTTTGAAATATACTCCATCTGGTGGTAAAGTTTTAGTCCAATGTGGGTCACAAAAAGGAAATTTACAAGGTATTGCTATTAGTGATACAGGCCCCGGTATTCCCCCAGAAGACTTAGAACATCTAGGAGAAAGACATTACCGGGGTGTACAGGCAAAAACAGAAATTCCTGGGACTGGTTTAGGAATTGCTATTGCTAAACAGTTGATAGCAGAAATGCAGGGAAACATAGAGGTTTTCAGTCCAGCAATTAACTCAATGATCACATTACCGCATATCCCAGGGACAACGTTTATAATTTGGTTGCAATCTGTTGGTTATAATAGAGAACAGACTTAAAATTCATTTATCAAACAGAATTCAGGAGTCACAGAGTCAGAATTCAGTTGGGTATTCTGTGCGAGTGGCGGATGAATTCTGTTTGATAAACTAAACTAACATTTCTTATTGAGTGGCATATACCTCTAGAGATTGATACATAAAATAAAGCGATCGCTCACCATAATTTAGGAAACAACCGCTTTATTTAGATCATCAAATTCACAACATAATTAGGGTTTGCTGAATAAGTTGTCCGCGAGGGCAGGGAACAGGGAAAAGGGAACAGGGAACAGTTTCAGCCATCTGGATATCCTCAATTTTCTAAATCTGACCCAGGAAAATGCACCAATTTTGAGACTCCATTTGCCAAAACCTTGCACTTTCTTGTGATAAAAATCAGCGAAACCCTTATTAATAAAAGGGTTCAGTTTTATTCAGCAAGCCCTAATTACTACTATTAAATCTATTGACGAGTTATCACTAAATTTGAAGTCAGGGTAATAGCTAAATCCTGTTCTGGTCTGAGGACAAAAACATCAGCTTTTGGTTTCCGCAATAATACACTAGCCAAAGCACCTGCTGCTGCACCACCTACAGGTTCTAAAACTTCAATTTTCTTATTACCTGTTACCAATGAAATCAGACTAGCTGCACCGGCACCAATAGCAGCATCAGTTAATATTTGTCCAGTGCTTGCTCCCTTAGAGATTGTTTCTGTTTTGGTGATAATTTTGGAATTAGCATAAATCTGTTGTCTTTGTCCAGAAGGAAATACTAATTCTCTAGCTACAAAACGGACACCTTGCTGGTTATTACGGGAAGATTGAGTATTTAATTTTACTGGTTGTAATTCACCAATAACTTCAGTATTGGCAGGAATTAAAATATTTCTATTACTATCAGTAATATTGTCAGCTATTTTCAGAGTTAGGGCTAATGTTTCGCCTGGTTTGACAATAACTTTCTCCTTTTCGTAGGTGATAGGTAAAGTTACATTAGCGGGAATACTAATTGTCCGCGATTGATTGAGATTGTATCCTTGGGCAAAAGCCGGAGCAAAGGATAATAAGGGGGTAGCTGCACCAGTTGTAATGGCTATGGCCATGAGTGCAGCGGTACTAGATTGCCAACGGATAGAACGACTCATCATGGGGTTGCCAATAATATGTTATATGTGGGATGACGTGGATTAATTAGGATAGTTTCTGAAAAAATATTTGCTGTTTTCACCAAATAGAACGAAAGGCACATAAAAGAAGGTACGGTAACTCAAAAACCTCAACCACCAAATTACTGTAAAAGTGTAATGTCTATTGCAACCTTTACGGGGCGTTATTTAAAATTAAAGGACGGAATATTGAGATTCCCTTTAGGTAGTAAGGTGAAAGCGTGGTTTGGAATAGACGCTTTTTATATCCCTATGCCCTCAAATCTGGACTATAAATCAATAAGAGAAGTCCGTATCCTGCCAAGGAACAGATGCTTTTATGCAGAATTTGTTTACCAACAAGATATTAAAATCTCCGAGGTGGACGCATCAAAAGTATTAGGAATTGACCACGGGTTAAATAATTGGTTAACTTGTGTTTCTAATATTGGTACATCCTTTATAGTTGACGGACTACATTTAAAAAGCATCAACCAGTGGTATAACAAATCTGTAGCTAAAATCAAGGAAAATAAACCGCAGGGTTTTTGGTCAAACAGGCTTGCAGCGATTACAGAAAAGCGTAATCGCCAGATGAGAGATGCGAGTGCGACCTGAACTGGTCGGTTAAGTAGAGCCTAGCCCTTGCCAGGAAACGGGTGTAACCCATTCTTCCATCTCTACAATGGTCTGTGGAACCTACGCTAAGTGGGAAAAGATGCACCATAACATCCTTCCAATTCCACTCTGAGATTCACACCTCAGACCCTCACGTAAAAGACTACGCCAGTAGTCCGGTCAGAAGGAAGGAGTAATCCAACCAGAATATGCAGACCACGAAAGTAACCTAGACTACTAGCCTAATGTGGTTTGGGAGCAAGAGGGATGCTCCTCATGGTGAACACAAGTGAAGTAGCGTTTAAACTGCGTCATCGCATGACAAGCCAAATCAGGCTGATAGGCTTGAACCAAAAGGTAAGTGGGTAGTCCATAGGCTCTGCGTTCCTATGTACGTGTGAATACAAACCCCACCGCAGGAGAGTTACCACCTAAAAGGAACGCGAAAACCAACCGATACAACAGGAAAACCCCTACAGAGTCCAAAGAAAGTCAATATCTTTGGTAAATCAACCGTAAGGAAGATGGAACCCTCTGGAGGGAGTAGGAAGGGACAACAAGCGAACGCCGATTTGTAATGAATCAGGATAGAGGTTCAAAATTTGCCTCCGAGCGAAAGCAAAGCAGACGTGTCCTTGGTCTTATGCGACAGATACAAGTCAACGAAACCTAATTGTTTTGATAAGTTAGATATTATGCGGCAACGTCTAATAAACGGACAAAATAAACGGCTAGAAGAGTGGAACGACATTAACTGGCGTAAAGCTACAAAAGCCGTGAAGAATCTACGACAAAGAATCTTTCGCGCCCGACAACTTGGTAACTTCCGCAAATTGCGAAATTTGCAGAAGTTGATGCTACGAAGTCATGCGAACCTATTACTTAGCATTAGACAAATTACGCAGGTTAACACCGGAAAGCAAACGGCTGGGATTGATAAGGAGGTTATTAATACTCCCCAGCAGCGCGTAAAACTTACATTGGATATGGAAAACACGGCTCATACCGTTAAACCAACAAAAAGGTTGTATATCCCAAAATCCAACGGTAAGATGCGTCCCCTTGGTATCCCAACCATCAGGGATAGAGTCATGCAAGCAATAGTCAAAAATCTACTAGAACCTGAATGGGAAGCCGTATTTGAACCTAATTCCTACGGCTTTAGACCTGGACGTAGTTGCGCCGATGCTATTGACCAAATATTCAACAGAATAACCAGTAAAGGGACGGCAAAGGGTGATACGTGGGTTCTAGATGCAGATATTTCAGGATTTTTTGATAACATTTCACATAGCCAGATTGAGAAATCAATAGGGAACACCCCTGGACGAAAACTCATCAAGATGTGGCTAAAATCCGGTTTCATGGATAAAGGAACGTTTAATGAAACTACCCAAGGAACTCCCCAAGGTGGTGTGATTAGCCCTTTATTAGCCAACATAGGTCTACATGGACTAGAAACAGCTATAAGAGCAATCCCCTACAGAGATAGACCCAGAAAAAGTCATCCAAAAGGACAACTTAACAAGAAGGGTATGGGGGTAATTCGATATGCCGATGACTTTGTTGTCATGGCAAACTCCAAAGAGGATATCTTAGGAGCGAAGAAGGAAATCGAGAAATGGCTAGAAGACCGCAACCTGAAATTAAGCGAGGAGAAAACAAAAATAGTACAGGTTGAAGATGGTTTTGACTTCCTGGGTTTTAACATCCGAACATACAGTGAAAAGGCTCTTATCAAACCAGCTAAGACTAAAGTTCTCCAATTCTGTAAGAACATCGGGCGGGTTATAGCCTCACTCAGCGGAGCCACACAGGAAACTGTTATCACCAAACTAAACCCAATTCTCCGAGGCTTTGCCAACTACTACAGAGGAGTATGTAGCAAAGATACCTTTAGTTATATCCGACATCGGGTATGGCAATCACTCTGGCAATGGGCAAAACGCAGACACCCATCAAAAACCGAAACATGGGTTAAGGACAAGTATTTTCACTGTGTTGGAACACGAAAATGGGTCTTCACCTGTAAGGGTGTAGACGGAAGAGGCAGCGAAAAGTGGTTCAAACTATTTGAAGTTGGCGACACTCCCATAATCCGACATATCAAGGTAAAAGAAAGTGCCTCACCAGATAATCCACAACTAAAAGAATACTGGGAAGACCGTAGAAATAAACAAGGCGAACAATATTGGGCAAAAGGTAGTAAATACTATCAAGTAGGTAAAAACCAAGGTTGGAAATGCCCTGTCTGCGGAGATTACCTTTTCAACGGAGAGGATATCGAAACCCATCACATAGTTCCTGTGAAGGAAGGGGGAACGAATGACACCCAAAACCTCGTCCACTTACACAAAACGTGTCATAAACAGGAACACTCTTAAATCCAAGTTAAAGGCTAGAAGTAAGGCTCAAGCCGTATGAGTGCGAAAGTCTCATGTACGGTTTCTAGGGGGGTTTCGGGGATAGTAATATCTCCTTCCCACCCGACCTAATAAGGCGGCTAGAATCGTAATCAACCATTGCATCGATCATAAAATTGGTACTGTTGTTTTTGGCTGGAATATTGGACAAAAAGACTCTATAAATCTTGGATCAAAAACTAATCAAAAGTTTGTTCAAATCCCTACTGCAAAACTAAAAAACCGCATTGCTCAACTGTGTGAACAATACGGTATCAAGTTTGTTGAAACTGAAGAATCCTATACCTCAAAAACGTCGTTCCTAGATAATGATTTTCTACCTACATTTGGTGCAAAACCCGAAGGGTGGAAAGAATCAGGGAAAAGAATTAGCCGGGGTTTGTACCGTTCTCAGGACGGCACAAAAATTAATGCAGATTGCAACGGTGCGGTCAACATAATCAGAAAAGTAGCTGCGATATTTAAGTTTGACTTAATTGGAGTAGGTAGAGGTTGTTTAAGTCAGCCTACGAAAGTTCTTTTATGGACTCTTCAGAAATCCCCGCGTCTTCAGACCGGGGAAGCTTAACATCATTATGCTGATCGTTTTGCCAACTGTCGCAGTTATTGGAGGAATCATCAATGATATTTGCAGAATTTTAGGTCTTGTAGGGTGGGCAATGCCCACCGTGAGAGGATTTTGGTAGGTTACGTGTATTTGAAAAATTAAATATTTTTTCCTTGTTGTTTCCGGAAATATCAAAAAAATCCTATTTCTATTGTAAAATTTTGTAAAGTTGATGTCTTCAAGACTAGAAACCAGCTAATTAGATGGCTAAACTAAAAATTAAGTGCATCTGTACTGTTAATGATCAAAATTGTAAATATGGCACTATAGCCTGAATGATCCCAGTTCAACTTATCATTAAAAATTTTCTCAGTTACCGTGATGCAGCTTTAGATTTTAGCGGCTTGCATACGGCGTGTATTTGTGGTTCTAATGGTGCAGGAAAATCTTCCCTTTTAGAAGCTATTACTTGGGCAATTTGGGGTGAAAGCCGTGCGACTGTTGAAGATGATGTGATTCATTCTGGAGCTAAAGAAGTCCGGGTGGATTTCACTTTCCAAAGTGGTCAGCAAACTTATCGGGTAATTCGTGACCGAGTGCGGGGTGGAACTAGCATTTTGGAATTTCAAATTGAAACTCCTTCTGGGTTTCGTCCTTTAACTGGTAAGGGCTTAAAAGCCACTCAGGATGTAATTCTAGAACATATTAAGCTAGATTATGAGACTTTTATTAATTCTGCTTACTTACGTCAAGGGAAAGCCGATGAATTTATGCTCAAACGTCCCGCTGAACGCAAGGAAATTTTAGCAGAGTTATTGAAACTAAATCAGTATGATGAGTTGGAAGAACGAGCCAAGGATAGCTTTAAAGTTTATAAAGGACGTGCAGAAGAGTTAGAACGTTCCTTAGAAAATATCAAAGTTCAACTTAAAGAACGGGAAACAACAGAAAGCCAACAAGCCGAGTTAGAAGCGCAACTGAACAGTTTACAACAAGTACAAGCTTTTGAAAATATTCAATTGCAAAGTTTGCAAGTTATCCAAAATCAACGGCAAAATTGGGAACAACAATTAAATTTTGTTCGCCAACGATATGATCATCTTAGCCAAGATAGCGATCGCTTGCAACAAGAACAATTAGCTGTCAAATCCCAATTAACAGATTTAGATAAGATTATCAATCAACAAGCTGATATTCAAACTGGTTATACTCAATATCAAAATCTACAATCCCAAGAAGAAATTTTTGCCGCGAAATTTGAACAACATACCCGCGCTACCAATTTAAAACAACAAAAACAACAACAGCTATATAAACAAACTCAAGATTTAGAGCGGCAATTACAACAAGCTGAAGCTCAATTAGCAGCTTTAGAACAGCAAGAACAAGAAATTGCCCAAACTCTGAGTAAATCTGGAGATATAGAAACAGCTTTATCACAATTAAATAACGCCCGGCAGCATTTAGCTAATTTAGATCAATTGCAAATGCAGGTAACGCCATTATTACAACAAAGGGCAAGTTTGCAAACTCAATTAGATCGCACTCATGCTAGTTTAGTAGCGCGATTAGAGCAAATGCAAGCCACCCAAAAGCAACTGCAAAATCAACATCATCGTCAACCCCAATTACAACAAGCATTAATAGAGATAGGAACACAAATTGAAGAATTAGAAAAAAAGCGAGTTTATCTACAAAGGGTAAAGGACAAAGGACAGGAAAGACGACATTTTCTGGAACGTTTGCAAGCGCACCAAGGAGATTATGAAAGGTTGTTAGGAGAACTAGAACAAAAATTGCAGATGTTACAAAATCCCGATGCTAATTGTCCCTTATGTGAACGGCCTTTAGACGAACATCATTGGGGTAAAGTTGTCGAAAAAACGCAATTAGAATATCAGGATACCCAAGGACAATTTTGGGTAGTCCGAGAACAAATCGCAGTTTCAGATCGAGAAATTCAGGTACTCAGACAAGAATATCGGGAAATATCCCAAAAGTTATCCGGTTATGATTCATTACGTGAACAACGGGGACAATTAGCAGCACAGTTGCAAGCTACAAGTGATGTCCAACAACAGTTACTGCAAATTATTGCCGAAAAACAACAGTTAGAACACTCTTTAGAAACTGGTAATTATACACCCGAAAAACAAGCGGAAATTCAGGAATTAGATCAATATCTTCAACAACTTAATTATAGCGAACAAGACCACGCCCTCGCTCGTAATGATATGGAAAAATGGCGGTGGGCAGAAATTAAACAAGGACAAATTAAGGATGCCTTAAAACGCCAAAGACAATTAATAGCAAGAAAACCAGAATTAACAGCGAATATTGCTCAATTGCAATTGCAACTTCAACAGGGACAAACTGATTCTGATTGTGCCAAAGAAATCGCTAATTTAGAACAGCAAATTGGGGAAATTGCCTATAGTTCAGAACAGCATAATTACCTGCGTCAAGGTATCCGACAAGGAAAAGGTTGGCAATTACGTCATCAGCAATTATTGTCGGCACAAGAACAATATCCCCAATTAAATAATAAATGGCAAGATTTAGGAGATTCATGCCAAAAAATAGGCAAAGAACGAGAAATATTAACTCAACAAATTGATAACATCGTTAAACAGTTATCTGACAGTGCTAACCCAGCAACCCAAATTAATACTTTAGAACAGCAATTAGCAAATCGCAGAAGAGAACTAGATCATAAAATATCTCAGTTGGGACAATTAAAACAAATGTCCCTGCAATTAGCAACTTTGCAAAATCAATATGAACAAGATATCCAACAGTTGCAAACTTGTAAACAACAACAGCGTGTTTATCAAGAATTAGCCCAAGCTTTCGGGAAAAATGGGATTCAAGCTTTAATGATTGAAAATGTTTTACCTCAATTGGAAGCAGAAGCTAATCAATTGCTTTCTCGATTGAGTGCAAATCAATTTCACGTCCAGTTTATTACTCAAAAAGCGGGACGTAGTGGTAAATCTAGTAAGAAAAATGCTAAATTGATAGACACATTAGATATTTTAATTGCTGATTCCAGAGGAACGAGATCCTATGAAACTTATTCAGGAGGAGAAGCTTTTAGAATTAACTTTGCGATTCGTTTAGCTTTAGCCAAATTATTGGCTCAAAGGGCAGGAGCATCATTACAATTATTAGTAATAGATGAAGGTTTTGGGACTCAAGATGTGGAAGGATGCGATCGCTTAATTGCGGCAATTAACGCCATATCCTCAGATTTTGCCTGTATCCTCACTGTAACTCATATGCCTCACCTCAAAGAAGCCTTCCAAGCGAGAATTGAAGTTAGTAAAAATCAGCAAGGTTCACAAATACAATTATTAATGTGAAAATCTCCTCTTTCTTCCTTTGCGCGAGACATATTCATATTTTTTATCAGCAACGTCAAAAGTACCAATTGATTGAGATAATGTAAAAAAAATTAATATTATCTGCTGATGCTGAGATTAATTACTGACTTTGACGGGCCAATTATGGATGTTTCGGAACGGTACTACCGTGTTTATCAGTTGTGCCTAGAAAAAACCCGATATTCTGGTCAAACAATTATAGAACTTTCTAAGGCTGAATTTTGGCAACTCAAGCGATCGCACACTCCCGAAATCGAAATTGCCTTAAAATCAGGTTTAGATGCACAGCAAGGGCAACAATTTTCCCAAATCCGCAAACAAACAGTTCATACCTTGCCTTATTTTCAGTATGATGTAATTATCCCTACTGCATTAGAGACACTCATCAAAGTTCAAGCAGCCGGTGTTGATTTAGCCGTGATGACGATGCGGAGATTGCGAGAACTGGACTATGCTTTTAATCAATATAATTTAAGCCGGTTTTTCCCAGAAAATCGCCGTTATTGTCTAAGTAACGACTATGTAAAAACCCGTGATGTTGAAGATAAACCTTTGCTAATGGCTAGAGCATTAGCAGAACTCCCCCCAGCGGCTGATACTTGGATGGTGGGAGACACAGAAGCAGACATTACTGCTGCTAAAAAACACGATATTAAAATTATTGCTGTTGAGTCTGGTATCCGCGATCGCTCACAACTAGCATCTTATCAACCGGATATGATTGTTACCGATTTAAAAACCGCTGTAGATTTTATCCTCAACCAGTAGCTACAAAAATTATGGGTAATCGGTCATCAACCAATTACCCATAGTCCTAACGCAAAAAGCTGCTTACTAACCACATCAATATAAAAGTTAACAGCGTAGAAAACTGATTCGCTGTTAAATTTATCCCTGGTAATGGTAATATCAAGCCAGCAATCAAACCGCCAGCAATTAAGCCAACAATTAAACTAACCAGCGTGAATAAAACTGCTCGACCAAATTTTCCTTCCTTGCGATTAAGGAAGTAAATACCAATACCCACACCAAGGACCAATGACAGTTGCAAAACCTGCCCGCTAACACCAGGATACAACAAACTAGTTGCACTTAAGCCTAGATACCAAGCTCCTGGTAGTAGTACATCAGTTAATGTGGGCTGATCCAAACTCTGCTGTAGCCATGCAGGAGACTGCCGACCCAGGGGTTGACTGGCTTGGGGAGAAGATGGAACTCGCATTTCTGGAAACCGGATTCGCTCAGGCACTTTGATTTTGCCTTCTTGGCGCATCCGTAGGCGTTCCATCAGAATTGCATCATAAGCAGCTTCAATAACTTCTCGGATATTGCCATCACCACCATGTTGTTCTAACAGGCGATTTCTAACATCCTGAATTTCATCGAAGCTTGCATTTTCCGATACCCCAAGTTTTTCGTAGGGACTTTGATTACTCATAGAAATATACGGGATGCGGGAAACTCAGTCCCTTTAGGGCTGAGAGGGAAGCGGCACGAGCGATTTTAATCGCTGTCAATATTCTGATCCCATTACCGCCTTGGAGTTGTTTAATTCGGTGTGCTTTTGTAATGCACTTTCAATAGGACAGTTACTATTTCAAATTTCACAACCCTGTACGCATAATGTTTTGCACGAGATGTGCCTCCCTTGCGGGGTGATGTTAGCTTCGACCTGTTATAAGAGCTTGCTTGAGCTTGCGACACTGTTCCAGTGACCTTAGAACTGTTTAATCACAAGCGACAGAGCGGGGAACTAGCTACGCATTCCAAGGTGTCGTGACTCAAATAACGGCTACCCTTCGACTACGCTCAGGGTGGTCTGGTCAGTATGGCTTGTTTGATTTCTCTTGCAAGCTCAGTCCCTTTAGGGCTGGGTTACTGACGGGAGGTTATTACTTTAGCCTTAATCAGCGGCACTTTTTATTTTACAGAAAAACAACTTTAGATTTTATAGAAATAAAGACAACAATTTAGATAAGTAACTACCTATATTATTTGTCTTAGGCGATTTTATCCGTCTAACAAAATAATAACATGAGTCAGGGCAACCGCACATAAGAAAATTGTAATTTTGAGATTGATGGTAATTTACACACTATCTTCCTATTTTCATTCCAGGAAGGTTCACTTCATCCGTCCAATACTTGTTGAAACTCACAGCGGAAACTTGTTCTCTAACTTCTGCTATACCAGCATATTTACTTTTTCAATATCCAGCATAAAAATTACAGGTTATGGAAATAATCAGGATAATCATCTCTATCCCTTGTAAATTTTAACTTACTACCAAAGTAGAACCTACCTTCTTAGGTTTGTTAATTCTATACACCTTTGTAAAAAATAATAACTATGGCTGCTGCCAAGATTCTTGTAGTTGATGACGATCCTGCGGTTCGGAATTTAATCCAACGCTTTTTGCTGAAACAAAATTATCAAGTTGAGTCTGCCGAAGACGGTAAGACTGGTGTGAGTATGTTTGAGCAATTTAACCCCGATTTGGTAATTCTAGATGTTAATTTACCGGATGTAATTGGTTTTAATCTCTGTCAAGAAATGCAGAGTCGTAGCGGTGTATTTGTGCTCCTTCTGACTAGCAGAACCGACGAAATTGATAAAATTCGCGGGTTTTCTAAAGGTGCTGATGACTACCTCACTAAGCCATTCGGGTTAGGAGAGTTAGAGGTGAGAGTAGCAGCAATTTTGAGGCGGCAGCGAGTTGTGACTAATGCAGAACAGCAACGCCTAGTTTTTGACAAGTTAACGATTGATTCTATGCGACGGGAAGTAATAATTAGTAACGAACCTATTCCCTTAACAGCTCTGGAATTTGACCTATTGTATTTTTTAGCTAGTCATCCAGCCAGGGTTTGGCGACGGTCCGAACTCATCCAAGAAGTTTGGGACTATGAATATGTTGGAGATCAACGGGTTGTGGATGTTCATATTGGTCAAATTCGGAAGAAAATTGAACTCGATCCGACTCAATCAACATTAATTCATACTATCCGTGGTGTCGGCTATAAGTTTGAATGCGCTATTTCTTCGTGACGTACTCCACACACTCCCTTTCAGGTGAGTGTGGGCAACGAGCGTGACTCCTCTATGAGGACATTAACTGAGCAGGGGCGTATTGCAATACGCCCCTACACCGTGCGCCCCACGGTTCTTTGGTTTTGAGATTTGTTTTTTGTTTTGTAGGCTGCATTTGGAGCATTTAATTGGACTACACCTACTCTCTTATAATAACATAAAATCAATATTTTGTTCGTTTCGTCGCTGTAGCCTTCTTTGTTTTCGCTACGCTCAAATACAATTCTAGCTACGCAACTCAACTCACGCGCATTCATGAGCCAGCGCTGTAGACGGGTTTCCCGTCGCAGGCGACTGGCATCCCCACGCTCCGGTATAGTGAGACGTGGGGCTTCTGCTGATTAAGCTAAAACATAGTCAAAACATTTGTAAATTGCCACGACTCCCACGCCTTCACAGCGTGGGATGATTGAATAAATTATGCCCCTACTACAGTTTATAGCCTGAATTAAGTGATTCAAGATTCATGATATCAGTGCTAAGTATGTGGAAAAGAAACTGAGTTGGTTTATTAATTTAATTCAGTATTTCTATTGATTATTGATGAAATAAAGTTTCCAAGTAAACACGAGCAGCCCGGCGATCGCTTTCGCCATTTTGGAGTAAAAATAGTGATAAAGCCGCTGTTAATACACGGGTTTGATCCCAATCTGGATGGCTTTCTAAGTAGTTGTTCATGGATTCTTGTAATGTTTCTGGAATTTCGGTAAAGATAGGGACTGTTGTGTTCATAAAATTTTCCTGTATATCAATCAAGAGAAGTTATTTGTGTTCAGTTTTACTAAGGGCTGATTCATACCCTGTTAGGAAAGTGGGGATGGGAAATTAAAATAAACCAGAACACAAGATGCAGATGCCGAACGGAATCAAACATAAGACTCATCATTTTGCGCTCATCAGGGGTGGATTTGTCAATGATGCGAAATGTTAACAATTAGCAGTCAAAAATAAATTTTGACGAATGAATCAGGTTTACAACTATATTTTTGTTACATAACTTCATGAAAACTCGGTTATAAAGCCTGTTAGTAGTAAAAAATTAACAATCCCCAATAAGTCAGCAATAGCTGATTAACTCGTAGAACATCTGTGGAAAAGTGCCGAATTACCTGTGGAAATCCTGTGGAATAAATGAGGAAAACAATAGTTAATAATAAGAATTACTATAATGTCAGGAAGATATGACATATCAGGCAAGTAAGGTGGTAATGTAAATTTATAAATGCACTTTATTTTATACAGACTTTTGGTTGTAGAGATTTTGACCAAGAAGAATACAGGAAAATCTTAATAGGGGAGTACGGCGTTAAAATTGGAGTAAATGCACGTTAAAATAGATGGAAGTAGTAATTTATTGTAGTTTCGACAATAAAAATCTCTAATCCCTAATCTTTGTAAATTCTGCATTTTTGGCTGAGAAATTGGAATGTTAGACCAAATATTTAATTACCTAAATTTTCATTTTAGCGTTGAAGCATCTATAGTCCTCTTAATATTAGTGTTTTTAGAGGCGGTGCTATCGGCTGATAATGCCATCGCTCTCGCTGCGATCGCTCAAGGACTAGAAGACAAAAAACTAGAAGGTCAAGCCCTAAACATTGGTTTAGTCTTCGCTTATGTTTTACGAATTACCCTATTGTTAACAGCTACTTGGGTACAGAAATTTTGGCAATTTGAACTATTGGGCGCTGGTTATCTTTTATGGCTAGTATTCCAACACTTTAGTTCCCAAGAAGACGAAGACAATCATCATCACGGGCCACGGTTTAAGTCTCTATGGCAAGCTATACCCGTGCTGGCTTTTACGGACTTAGCCTTTTCTTTGGATAGTGTCACCACAGCGATCGCCGTTTCTCAAGAAACATGGTTGGTAATCACCGGCACAACCATTGGGATTGTCACCTTGCGATTCATGGCCGGATTATTTATTCGCTGGTTAGATGAATATGAAAATTTAGAAGACGCAGGTTATGTGACTGTAGCGTTTGTAGGTTTACGTCTATTGTTAAAAGTCATCAACGATGGTTTAGTGCCACCACAATGGCTTATGGTGACAGCCATTGGTGCCATCTTAGCCTGGGGCTTCTCTAAACGCACCGTTGTTGAATTAGTTCCAGAAGAAAGGGAAAAAACTGAAGTATTGAAGTGATTAACTGTTGACTGTTAACTGTTGACTGTTAACTGTTGACTGTTGACTGTTAACCGTCAACCGTCAACCGTCAACCGTGAACAGTTTTACACTGTTAACCGTCAACCGTCAACCGTCAACCGTGAACAGTTTTACTCAGTCAACCAAGCTTTTGAGTGAGGTTGCCAAGCAACTAATTCCTCTTCCTTAAACCACAGAGCAATTTCTGTTTGGGCAGTTTCTTGAGCATCAGAACCATGAATTAGGTTACGTCCAACATTAATGCCAAAATCGCCGCGAATTGTGCCTGGTTCTGCTGTTAGGGGATTGGTTGCGCCAATAATCTTTCTGGCGGCGGTAACAACGCCCTCACCTTCCCAAACCATTGCTACCACTGGACTAGAAATGATAAATTCGACTAAACCAGGGAAAAAAGGTCTTTCACGGTGAACATCATAATGTTTTTCCGCTAATTCCTTACTGACTTTCATAAACTTCAAGCCGACTAGGGTAAAGCCCTTAGTTTCAAATCGGCGGATAATTTCACCCACAAGCCCGCGCTGTACACCATCAGGCTTAATTGCTAAAAATGTGCGTTCCAAATCTGTCTCCAAAAACATAATCAAATTTTGATGGGTTAATTGTCAGTTGTTTTGATGTCTTTTGTCTAGTAGTCTGAGAATTTTCCCTAAAAATTGGAGATATCAGCTAAAAGAACGAAGGGTGTTCTAAGTCAAAAACCTAATTCTTAATCAGAAATTATTTCTAGTCGTATATCCTTTACTAGACTATTTTGTTAAATTGTTATTTCGTGGGCGAAACAGAGAGGTCAGGAAGAAATGGGTGTCGAATCAACCGCTGATGAGATTGTGAAAATGCCATCTAATGGGCATAAAGCCGAATTAAAAAGCAAAAAACAGAAGCAACAGCTAGTACCTAGTACAAGTGCGGGAGATTTATCTCTTCCTTGGAAAATTGAGAACAGTGAAGACCTTTACCGCATTGAAGGTTGGGGACAGCCTTATTTTTCGATTAATGCTGCTGGTCATGTTACAGTTTCCCCCAGGGGCGAACGTGGTGGTTCATTAGACTTGTTCGAGTTGGTAAATGCTTTAAAGCAGCGTAATTTAGGGCTACCTATGTTAATTCGCTTTTCCGATATTTTGGAAGATCGAATTGAGCGACTAAACGCTTGTTTTGCCAAAGCGATCGCTCGCTATAACTATCCTGGTGTATATCGGGGGGTATTTCCGGTTAAGTGCAATCAACAACGCCACCTCATCGAAGATTTAGTTCGATTTGGTAAACCCCATCAATTTGGTTTAGAAGCAGGTTCTAAGCCAGAATTAATGATTGCTCTAGCGTTATTGGATACCCCAGGAGCATTGTTAATTTGCAACGGCTACAAAGACCAGGAATACATCGAAACAGCGATGTTAGCCCAGAAACTAGGACAAACACCAGTCATCGTCCTAGAGCAAATTGAAGAGGTAGATTTAGCCATTGCGGTCAGTCGTCAATTAGGAATTAAGCCAATCTTGGGAATCAGAGCGAAATTAAGCACCCAAGGGATGGGACGGTGGGGAACTTCCACAGGCGATCGCGCTAAATTTGGCTTGACAATTCCCGAAATTATGGAAGCTGTGGAAAAATTAGGTACAGCCGACTTACTCGGTTCTTTGCAATTATTACACTTTCACATCGGCTCTCAAATCTCTGCTATCAATGTCATTAAAGATGCCATCCAAGAAGCCAGCCGCATTTACGTAGAGTTGGCAATGTTAGGGGCAGACATGAAATACTTAGATGTTGGTGGCGGCTTGGGTGTAGATTACGATGGCTCTCAAACCAACTTCTACACTTCCAAAAACTACAATATGCAAAACTATGCTAACGACATCGTGGCAGAGTTAAAAGACACCTGTGATGAAAAGCATATTCCCGTACCTACATTAGTTAGTGAAAGTGGCCGAGCGATTTCTTCCCACCAATCGGTTTTAATCTTTGACGTTCTCAGCACTAGTGATGTCCCCCTTGATCCTCCTTCCCCTCATCAAGAGGGAGAATCCCCAATCATTAAATATCTCTGGGAAACCTACCAATCCATCAACAAAGAAAATTACCAAGAGTTCTATCACGATGCTGCTCAATTCAAAGAAGAAGCCATCAGTCGTTTCAACTTAGGAATTTTGCGCCTCAATGAACGCGCTAAAGCCGAGCGTCTTTACTGGGCTTGTTGTCAAAAAGTTTTAACTCTCATCCGTCAGGAAGAATACGTACCTGATGAGTTGGAAGACCTAGAGAAAATTATGGCTTCCATTTACTATATCAATCTTTCCGTATTTCAATCAGCGCCGGATTGTTGGGCTATAGATCAACTATTCCCCATTATGCCTATACATCGCCTCGATGAAGAACCAACCCGCAGAGGCATTTTAGCGGACTTAACCTGTGACAGTGATGGAAAAATAGACCGTTTTATAGACTTGCGGGATGTCAAATCAGTGTTAGAACTCCACAAATTTGAGCCAGGAAAACCCTACTATCTAGGAATGTTCCTGAATGGAGCGTACCAAGAAATTATGGGGAATTTACATAATCTCTTCGGTGACACTAATGCCGTTCACATTAATTTAACTCCCAAGGGCTACCAAATTGAACACGTTGTTAAGGGCGACACCATGAGTGAAGTTCTTAGCTACGTCCAGTATGATGCCGAAGACATGATAGAAAACATTCGCCAACGTTGTGAACGAGCTTTAGAAGAAAAGCAAATTACCATAGCAGAATCTCAGCGATTACTACAAACCTACGAGCAAAGTTTACAACGGTATACTTACTTGAATAGTTAATAGTCAGTGGTCAGTGGTCAGTGGTCAGTGGCAAATAAAAACAACTGACAATTGACAACTGACAACTGACAACTGACAATTGACAACTGACAACTGACAACTGACAACTGACAATTGACAACTGACAACTGACAACTGACAATTGACAACTGACAACTGACAACTGACAACTGACTAAATTAAACTTGTTCCCAGCAATTGAGCGATCGCTTGGTGTTCTACAGGTATTTGCGAAGGTGGAGTTTGACGAGCATCAGTAATCAACCAATCCAAAGCCGCAGCTTGGACATCAATTGATGCTCCCGTCTTATCTACACAGTAACGCCCAAACACCAGCTTATCTACCAAACGCACACCTGGAGCTAAACGCGACCATTCAAAAATTACACTATTATCTACAGTTGCACCACTACAGATCCAGCAATTAGGACCAATCATTGCCGGGCCAATGATTTTTGCCCCATCTTCAATTTTGGTCATCCCACCAATATAAACTGGTCCAGTTATATCAACTTTATCCCAATTTACAGATACATTTAACCCAGTAAAAATACCGGGACGAACTTCATGTCCAGGGATTTGGACATTCTTAATTTCTCCTGATAAAACACCACGAATTGCTCGCCAGTAATCTGGAACTTTACCAATATCTACCCACTCAAAATCCATAGGAATGGCGTAGAAAGGAGCATTATCAGCCACCAGTTGGGGAAATAACTGACTACCAATGTCATACTCTACTCCAGAGGGTATATACTTAAAAACCTCTGGCTCGAAAATATAAATACCTGTATTGATATTTGTACTCAGTGCTTCTTCAATGGTCGGTTTTTCTTGAAAGGCTTTAATGCGATTATCGTCGTCAGTAACTACCACACCGTAGCTAGAAACTTCTTCCCTGGGAACTGATTTAGTGATGATAGTAGCGATCGCTCCTTTGGATTTATGCCACTTTACCGCCGCAGTTAAATCTAGATCAATTAAAGCATCACCACATAAAACTACAAACGTATCATCAAAAAATGGGGAGAAGTCTTGAATCCGACGCATACCCCCAGCCGAACCAATAGCTTCGCCGACAAGTTTACCGTCATCATCAATTTTACCTTCAAAAGAATAGGCAATCTGCACCCCAAACCGCTGACCATCACGGAAATAACTTTCTATTTCCTCCGCCAAATGGCTAACATTGACCATAATTTCGTCAAAGCCATGTTGACGTAATAACTCCAGTAGAAATTCCATCACTGGCTTTTGCAGGATCGGAATCATAGGTTTGGGAATTGTATACGTAATGGGACGGATACGAGTACCCTTTCCCGCTGCAAGAATCATCGCTTTCATAATTCAAAAATTTTTCCTTAAACACAAGCCAGTTTACTTTTCAATTTAATGGGTAATGGGTAATTAGTGATTGATCATTAGGGAGAACTCTTACGCCTATGCGTGAGATAAAAAAATAGAGGTAATTCCAGAAAATCCAGAATTACCCCTATTTTAAACTCTTACGCAGAATTAAGCAAAAGCAGCCATTTTCACATCGTTATTACCAAGAATTTCTTGTAATTCCTCAGCGTCTACGGTTTCTTTTTCAATCAGCATTTGAGCAATTTCATCTAATACCTTGCGGTTATCGAGTAGCACTTCTTTAGCTCGAAGATAAGCAGTATCAACTAACTTACGAACTTCTTCATCAATAGCAGCGGCGGTTTCTTCTGAAAAATCCCGTTCAGACATGATATCTCGACCCAGGAACATATTGCCTTGTTGACGACCTAAAGCAACTGGACCCAAGCGATCGCTCATCCCAAACCGAGTTATCATTTGTTTAGCTACTCTGGCGACTTGTTGTAAGTCATTGGAAGCACCTGTAGTCACTTCCTCTTCACCAAAGATAATTTCTTCAGCCAGACGACCACCTAAAGCCACAGCCATTTGATTTTCCAAATAAGCCCGGCTATATAAACCAGTATCCATGCGGTCTTCACTAGGAGTAAACCAAGTTAAACCACCAGCACGACCACGAGGAATAATACTAATCTTTTGGACTGGGTCATAGTCAGGCATTAATGCACCAACCAAAGCATGACCAGCTTCATGATAAGCAACTAAGGTTTTGCGCTTTTCGCTCATTACCCGGTCTTTCTTTTCAGGACCAGCTAATACACGATCAATTGCATCATTAATTTCATCCATCGAAATTTCAGTTAAATTCCGACGTGCGGCTAAAATAGCGGCTTCATTCAATAGATTAGATAAATCTGCACCGGTAAAACCAGGAGTCCGACGGGCAATTTTATCCAAATCTACATCTTTAGATAAGGTTTTACCACGAGCATGAACTCTCAAGATTTCGCTACGTCCAGCGTAGTCGGGACGGTCTACCACAACTTGACGGTCAAAACGACCGGGACGTAATAAAGCTGCATCTAATACATCAGGACGGTTGGTAGCAGCAATAATAATAATACCAGTGTTACCTTCAAATCCGTCCATTTCCGTCAGCAACTGGTTGAGGGTTTGTTCCCGTTCGTCGTTACCACCACCTAAACCAGCACCCCGTTGACGACCTACAGCGTCAATTTCATCAATAAAGACGATACAAGGAGCGTTTGTTTTAGCTTGTTCAAATAAATCCCGAACGCGGGAAGCGCCCACACCAACGAACATTTCTACAAATTCAGAACCGGAAATTGAGAAGAATGGTACACCGGCTTCTCCAGCCACAGCCCGTGCGAGGAGGGTTTTACCAGTACCAGGAGGACCAACTAAAAGTACACCTTTAGGAATTTTTGCACCAATTGCGGTAAAGCGATCGGCATTTTTCAAAAAGTCTACAACTTCGTTTAGTTCTAATTTAGCTTGGTCAATACCTGCAACATCCCCAAAGGTAACTTGTGTTTGGGGTTCCATTTGCACTCTGGCTTTAGATTTACCAAAGTTCATAGCCTGGCTACCAGGACCACTTTGAGCGCGACGGAGAAGGAAAAATAAACCAACTAGCAACAATACAGGGAAGAATAAGCTACTGAGGGCTTTAAACCAAAATCCTTCATCTGCTTGAGGTAATACCGCAATATCAACACCTTTACTGGTCAGAGTATTGATTAAATCTGGGTCGTTAACTAAGGTAACAATCTTTTTGTTAGGGTCATATTTGGGGGTCACTAGGGCTGTAGACCTGTCGGAACTCAAACTAACTCTCTCAACTCTGCCTTTGTCAACTTCTTGGATAAACTGGCTGTAGCGCCATGTTTCTCGGCTTTGGGGTTGTTTGTCAAAAAATGCTGTTCCTAGGGCAATAACAACTATAAAAAGGAGCGCGTAAAGCCCCGTATTTCTCCATCTTTTATTATTCACCGATGTTTATTCTCCTGTACTTGTTTGCTGCTTATACTTAGCTTCTCTAAGAAAGAGGACATTATGATAATTATGTTAACTTATTTTAAGATATCTCAAAATAATCCTCCTGTCATGCTAAAAATAATCCCCCACCTCCCACAGGTCTAAAATGTGCGGATAGTAGGAGTTCTATTGTAGCTATTTTCAGCAGGAGTCACCGAGTCAGGAGTTAATGAACCACGAAGGCACGAAGAACACGAAGGAAGAAGGAAGGAAGAAAGACAACTACTACTGACTAATGACCGAAATGACGGGACACAAGCCCCGTCCTTCTAGGACGGCTTTTCTTGATTCTTAATATACTCTTTTAATATTTCTAGTGGCGCACCACCGACTGAAGTGGCAAAATAGCTGGGACTCCATAGAGATTCTTTGTGGGGTTTTTTATATCCGGCTTGTCCATATCTGCGGCTAGATACGCCTTTTAGAGCATTTACTATTTGAGAAACAGATAATTTAGGAGGATATTCAATCAGTGCATGGACGTGATTTCCTTCACCGTTGAACTCAAGCACTTTAAAATTCATTTTTTCAGCCACCTCACGAAATGTTTTTTCAATTAAATCAAGACTTTCACCAGTAAACACAGCCCGACGATATTTCGTAACGCAGACCAAATGAATCTTTAAGTCTGTAACGCTGTGTCTTTCTCTTCTGAGGGGACTTGCCATTTTGTGCAGACCAATATATAATTAATTTACAGCCCAATTATAGCATTAACCATGAAAGCCAGATATCAATTCCGTTTCTACCCTACAGACCAACAGCAAAAGCTTTTAGCTCAATTGTTTGGTTGTGTTCGCGTGGTTTGGAATGATGCACTGGCTATTTGTAAACAAGCAGAAAAACTACCAAGTAACAACGACTTGCAAAAGTTGGTTATTACTCAAGCAAAAAAAACTATTGAGCGGCAATGGTTGTCTGATGTTTCTAATATTCCTTTGCAACAATCGGTTGCAGATTTGGGAGTTGCCTATAAAAACTTTTTTGATTCTCTAACAGGGAAACGCAAAGGTAAAAAATTAGGTCGTCCTAAGTTCAAAAAGAAGACTAATCAGCAGTCAGCACGATTTAGAATCGGTGGGTTTTCAATCAAAGGGGATGAGGTTTATCTAGCCAAAATTGGTAACGTTAGCCCGATTTGGTCAAGAGATTTACCCTCCGCTCCTAGCTCTGTAACAGTAATAAAGGATTGTGCTAACCGTTATTTTATCAGTTTTGTAGTAGAAGTTGAACCCGTTAATATTGATGCTAAAAACCAAAGTATCGGTATTGATTTGGGGATAAAAACTTTTGCTGTCATGAGCAATGGAGAAAAAGCCCAAAGCCCCGATTACTCAAAATTAGACAGGAAGATTCGCAAACTTCAGAAGAAATTAGCACGGCAACCAAAAGACTCACAACGAAGAAATAAAACCCGAATTCAAATTGCAAAACTACATAACGAAATAGCTGATACCAGAAAAGACTTTTTGCACAAATTATCCTCCAAAATAGTTAGCGAAAATGAAGTTATCGTTTTAGAAGATTTGAATGTATCGGGCATGGTTAAAAATCGCAAACTTGCTAGGGCGATTAGTCTTCAGGGATGGAGAGAGTTTCGGACGTTATGTGAAGCTAAATCACAGAAGTTTGGCAGGACATTTCACGTCATTAGTAGATGGGAACCGACCAGCCAAATTTGCTCTGAATGTGGCTACAAATGGGGAAAACTTGATCTAAAAATTCGGTCGGTTAAGTGCCTGAATTGTGGGACTGAACACGACCGAGACGAGAACGCCGCAAAAAATATAAATAAAGTCGGGATAGGGCATTGCCACGACTCTAAACGGGCGCAGAGATAGAGTAAGACTAGCAACGGTTAGCGTCAGTCAGTGAAGCGTCAAGAATCACCGCACCTTCAGGTCGGTGAGTATGTCAACAATTAATCTTTTGCTGGTAATGTAATACCGGTTGTGCCGTCGGGATTAGTAACTACCTTTCCTCCTAAAGTTTCAATTTCCCGAATTGCTCGTTTGCGCGTTTTTGCATCTACATTATTGTTTAAAACCATTGCCCATGTGGCAACTCTCGCTGCTTTGCTATCAGGATTTTTACTCAGGAATTTGGCACTTTTTTGAGAGACAAATGCTACTTGTTTACTTTCTTGATCAGTATAAGTGTCTGCCCATTCTGCGGCTTTGAGAAAAGATTTTTCTGCTGCTTGAGCATTACCCAAGAATAATAACTCATCTGTGCCTTTATAACGCCAAATATAGTAGGATTTTTTTGGCACTTGTGGGGATAGAGATTTTAAACCATTTTCCATTAAAGCTATAGTCTTATCTGGCATACCACCGTATAAAGATGTACTTACAGAAAGCCCTAAGTAAGCTTCTAAAAATCGTGGGTCACGTCCTAAAATAACTTCAAAATATTCTGGACTGAGACTGAATCCTGTTTTATCTCTAGCTTCATCATCTCCAAAGAATTGCAAAAAATCAATATATACCCAATCTGCAATTAAGTTTTTATAACTAAAACTGGGTAGATTTTGGAGTAAGTTCAAGCGAAGACTTTCTTTTTTGAGGTCTTTTTCCAGAGTTTCTGCGGAAATAGATTGTTTATTGATTAATAATTTTTGCAGTTTTGGTATTTGCATTAAGCTAATACTGGCAATACACAAGCAAGCAACTAAGGGGGTGGTAATAGCTTCACGAGATAAAAACATAGGTAATAGGTAATAGGTAATAGGTAATAGGTAATAGGTAATAGGTAATAGGTAATAGATAATAGGTAATAGGTAATAGGTAATAGGGTGAAAATTATTAATTATTGCAGCAATTGGTAAGATTGTTGAGCTATTGCCCAATCTTCCTGAGTTTCGATGACTAAAATTCGCACTGTTGAATCAGATGTGGCAATATCAACATCAATAGGTTGTTGTTGGTTTTTCTCTAGATCAATTTTCAGTCCTAAAAATCCAAAGGCTGTACAAGCTGCTTCACGGATTCCTGCGGAGTTTTCTCCTACTCCAGCGGTAAAGACTAAAACATCTAAACCAGCTAAACTAGCCAGCATTGCCCCAATACCAGCCCGTAAACGATGTACGTATATATCCCAAGCTAGTTGGGCGCGTTGATTACCTTGCTCTTGGGCGGCTATCACCTCTCTTAAATCGCTCGATACTCCAGAAATACCATATAATCCTGAAGATTTATTCAACAGATTATCTAATTCTTGACTAGAGTAATTATACTGCTGTAATAAATAAATTAAAATCCCTGGGTCAATGGAACCACTGCGGCTACCCATCATTAAACCATCCAGGGGGGTAAATCCCATTGTTGTGTCAATACTGCAACCATTTTTGATAGCAGCTAGAGAACAACCGTTACCTAAATGACAGGTAATTATCCGCAGAGATCGTAAATCTTGACCAAGAATTTCCGCGGCTCGATTAGCACAATACTGATGACTGATGCCATGAAATCCGTAACGCCGAATACCTTGCTCTACTAATTGATATGGGATGGGATAGATGGCTGCGGCATCGGGTAAGGTGCTGTGAAATCCGGTATCAAAAACTGCAATTTGGGGGATATTCCCTAGACTATGTTCAATGGCTTCAATGCCAGCTAAAGCGGCTGGATTATGGGCTGGGGCTAGATTGCATAGGTGAGCGATCGCTTGTTTAACATCCTCAGTAATTATTACAGCCTCTCGGTAATCTTGTCCACCATGTACTACCCGATGTCCTACCACTTTTATTGCTGATAAATCATCAATTACCTTGGTTGTACCATTAATGAGAGTAGATAGCAGATACGCAAATTGCCCCTGTCGAGAATCACTAGCAAGGGTTTCTTGAAGTTTTGCACCTGTAGCGGTTTTGACTGTAATTTCTGTCTGATTTTGGTCTTGACTCCAATTGATTTTCCCTTCCCATAGAGGTTGGGGTGCTACATTAGGAATTGGGGTTGTTATGTCATACAGACAACTTTTTTGGCTGCTAGAACCGGCATTGAGAATGAGTATCTTCATAAATTAAAATTATTTTTTGGGTGGAGTAAAACCAAACTTTGTAAAAATCCAGTGATACCATTCTTGATGAGTGGTAACAAAATTTAAAGCTGATTCTAAATCTAAATCTATATCTAAATCTTTGTTATAAATGCTGATTATTAGATCATAAATTAAATCAAAGAGAATTCTATCTTGTTTATTAAAGAGAACAAAATTACCATTAGCACTATTTTCCAGTTGTGTGATTCTTTCCTTACCGACTTGACCAGTAATATCTGGTTGACGTTCATCTCTAATTAAATCAAACTTACTTTGCGGATTATTAATCACCAATTCATTAAAATTATTAATCCGACTTGTAAACGGAGTTCCACTAATTTCCAGAAAAGCAATTACATGATATTGATTTCCCTTTTCTATGACAATATGTTCTGGTAATACCTTTTTACCTAAACGATATTGTGTTAACTTAAATGACTGAATATGAGTTAAAGCTTCAGCAATATTCTTCAATTTACCAACATCATCACCATCACTAATAATAGATGGATTATGATATTTTTGTTCTAACTCAATTCTATGCTCATGGAGATATTCAATTACAGGATTTACCCCAATTACAGTTTCACCGGATAAGTAAGGTGCTATTTTCTCCTGTAAGTTGCTTAACTCGACAGAATCAGGTAATTGTATGGCTTTAATTAGTTGACTTAAAACTTCTATAGATATTTGTTGTTGTTGCTGTAAAAATTTTAATTGCTGCTCTATTTTTTCATTACTATCTAATTCCCGAATTGGTTTTCTTTCATCTGGCAAAGAAATGCCATTAACTCGATAGTCATAGTATTTAGCAGCCCGATTTAAAGCCCCACGAATAGGTTTTTTTCCTAAAATATCATCTAAATCTTCAGGTAAAAATAACTGTTCTAAGGTAATATCTACAAATTGCATTTTTACCTTGAGAATAGATTTAACTTCGGCTTCTGTTGGTTGACGTAAAGAAACTTGATATCCAGATACTCTACCAATAATAGATTGATCAAATATTGTTTGAAACTTTTCCCACCTATCAGGAAATAAATTCAGGATAATTAAACTATTAGGAACATGAGTAAAAATTTCTTTGATAGCTTCCCCAAAATTCAACAAGATTTCTTGATTGTGAGCAAGTCCTAAACCTTCTAATTGATCAAAAATAATAATTAAAGGTTCATCTAAAACAGATAATTTACCTAAAACTGAAATAGCTTCTAGAGAAAAAGCTTCTTTACTAATTTCCTCTCCCCAATTTGGTAAACCAATAGTTTCCGCTTCTTTGTCAGTTAAAATATTTCCTGCTAACCAACGAGTGGTAATATTTCTATATTTATAATCTGTATAACTGCAATATTTAACCATGCCTTTGATAATAGATAAAGCAAAACTTCCCGCAGCATAATGACTCAGCCACCATTCATTAATGGTCTTTTCTATATATTGCCAATATTCCCGTTTTCGTTGGGTATTTTCTCTACCTAAAGCATTAATACTGTTATCTTCTAAATCATATAAGGCTTTTAAAATCTCTATATCCTTTTGTTTGGCTTCTCTATTGGGAAGAGTAATTATTTTCCGAAAAGTATTAATAATTAAAGAATCTAATTGAGGCAAATTTACGGTTTTTTCAACTAGAGATTCTAAAATCCTACTATAAATATGATAAAGTACAGATTGAGCATTATTAGGTTGACGGATAAACAATAATCTATTACTTGATAATCTTTCATGAGCAAGTCGCATCATTAAATGAGTTTTACCAGTTCCTGGTTCTCCAATAACAACTACACCTTTACTTTGATGATTAGGATCTAATTTGATGTTATTTAAAGCAGTTTGTAAAGTCTGAAATTCTCGATGATAAGTATCAGTATAATCTGGGTGATGTTGAAAAGGAGTATCAACTCGACTGCTGCTAAATGGATTAGGTTGTTTCTTGAGACGTTCTAAGATAATTTTTCGATAAAGATGATAAGTAAATGTGGCATCATAACTAGCGGTATGTGCCATATTCGGCAGAAAATATTGATTATTAGCTCGCAAATTAAAATATTTACTCAGATACTCTAAAGAATAACTTTCTAAACCTGCAAAACAGTCTTTAGCCAAAATCCAAGTACAATCAAATTCTAAATTTTGCCAAGGTAAACCAACCTGTTGAAAACTCCGCTTGAGGATATCAATATCATGTTCTGCATAGTGACAGATAATTTTTTTATCTTCAACAATAGTCAGAAATTCTGTTAATAAGGTTTTCAGACTTTTGAGATTTAAAACATTTTGAAAACCATGAGAATTACCATCACAAAAACCTTCATAAATTACAGCACCTTGACTATCAACAATAGCTAATTCAGTTAAATTTGGGTTGCCTTCCGTATCTAAAACAACAAAGTCCATATTAGTTTATTGGTAAGTAGATAATCATCACACCTGGTATAATCACATCATAAACTATACAGCACTGATTTCACCAAATATCTACTTATCTTTAGTGGGTAACTACCGTCTTTGGTTGCCTTGAAGATTCTCTATCTCAGTCTCCTGACTACTCTGGATGCGTTTTTCCATTTAACGCTGTTCCATGAGGTAGTTCTCTCGGTTACGTTCACAATTCGAGATTACATCTAACTTTTTCCGTAAGAGTTCGGTTTCTTGTATCTTAGACTTCAATGGACTCACCCGCCACACGTCAGCACTCTTTTAAGTTAGTCATTATTCTTAAAAATATATTATTCGCAAGGGTTTGTCAAGGGTTTTTTCTCAAATATTTATTGGTGATCAATGTTTTTCATGAGGACATTGTTTCCTACTCACCATGATTCAGATGCTATCCTAAATCTGTAACCTACTATTAGAATTTTGAATTTAATTGTATGCCAGGTAGAAAAAAGCTAGACCGTTATAGTTTACACGCTAGAGTTGCCCCAAACACTAACGATAAACTCAAGGAAATCGCTTACAAATTAGGCTATATTTATAATCAAGAAGGATCAGCAGGACAACTTTTAGATGCGATCGCTGATGGTGAAATTATTTTAATTGCTGGGAATAAATCTACTAAAAGTAGTTGAAAACTTAGAATAACTGGGTTACACTTTTGTGATAAGGGATGAAAAAAAATACCCCTGATCAGGAGGTGATAAAGATCGTTCAGTCTAGTGATAACGGAAACAGCAACGGTAACGGACAGAAGGAATATAATCCTGAAGTTGAGTTTGAATACCTAGATTCTGATGTCTGGATTGGGACAGATGATAAAGGTAACAAAACTGTTGCTTATACTGAAGATGTTAAAGAAGCCTTGGAGGAAGGTGAAGAACCGGAATCTGGCAACTCTAGCAACTAAGTAACTGATTAGCCCCTAGCTCACAACTGGGGGCTTTTTTTACCATCTCTAACTTAATATTAACCTATGTCTACTATTATTCATCCATCAAATTACCTAATTGTTGAGCGTGAAGCAACTGCCTGGTTCTTTAAACCAGGGGATAAAGTTTTTTATAATGCTACTAATAAACCAGTTAATCTTGCACTAGAAAGCAGGTTAGAAAAATTTGGTTTAACTACAGAAACAATCATGATTGAAATGTTTCGGATTAATGGCGGAAAAGCTGGCTACTACTTGACAAACCTCCGCAAAAAACAATACTATTACTGTGGAACTGAATGGCAGGATGTAAAACTCAAGTTGAGAGAATTTGGTATTGGCCGTGATGACCCTGAATTTTAATATTTCTAGGATTCAAACCTCGGTTTTATTAGAAATCGGGGTTTTCTGGTGATGTTTTTGCAATATCTAGGCTGAGTATTAGCGTAGCGAGATACTGCTATATTATATTTCTACAAAATCCCTAGTTATCTAAACCTACGGTGTACACACATCCTTACCCAGAGGGAGTTTCCATCTAGAAAAAAAGGATTGAAACTGTTGTAGCCTATGAATTAAAGTGTGAAATACCGGAGGTTTTTGCCAGCTATGGCGAAGCCCTCAGCAGGAATCGCCAGATGAACTGGTACTATTACTTGCGTTTACCAGCGCGACGTGGTGCAGAAGAACTAGGTCCAGACTTTTTCTCACCTGCTGCTGTGCGTGAAGAAGGCGGTTTAGCCGACCTTTGGGAAGCAGATTTAGGAGCAGAACGACGAGTTTTATGGCCACCACCACCAGAAGGCGCTTTGCGGCCATTGGGAATAGGTTCAGCCTTAATTTCCGGGTTGACTGCAAAACCAGGAATAAATTCTTTCGGTAAACGCTGCTCAATTAGCTTCTCAATATCCGCTAACAAGTGATGTTCATCAACACATACCAAAGAAATCGCTTGACCTTCCGCCCCAGCGCGTCCAGTCCGACCAATGCGATGCACATAATCCTCTGGGACATTGGGCAAATCGTAGTTAATCACGTGGGGTAGTTCGCTGATATCCAGACCACGGGCGGCAATGTCAGTTGCTACCAATACCTGTAAAGTTCCATCTTTGAACTTAGCCAAAGCGTGTGTCCGCGCCCCTTGACTCTTATTCCCGTGAATAGCCATAGCTTGAATGCGGTCTTCACCTAACTGTTTGACTAAACGGTCAGCGCCATACTTGGTGCGGCTAAATACTAATACTTGATACCATTTATTTGCCTGAATGAGATGAGCCAGTAATTGGCGCTTCCGTTCCCGGTCTACATGATAAACTTTTTGGACAATTTTGGCCGCAGTCACATTTCGACGGGCTACTTCAATCATTGTCGGGTTATTTAGTAACCCAGCCGCGAGGGTTTTGACTTTATCGGAGAAAGTAGCAAAAAATAGCAAATTCTGGCGCTGTTTGGGCAGCAGCGAGAGAATACGGCGGATATCATTAATAAAACCCATGTCCAGCATCCGGTCTGCTTCATCCAGTACCAACACTTCCACACGGGACAGATTCACAGTTCCTTGTTGTACATGGTCTAGCAGTCGTCCGGGGGTAGCCACCAATATATCTACGCGGTGTCTCAATTTCTGTTTTTGGGGTCCAATACTCACGCCCCCAAACATCACCATTGAATTTAGATTTAAGTATTTACCATAATCACGAACACTTTCCTGCACCTGGGCTGCAAGTTCACGAGTAGGTGTGAGAATTAACGCCCGAATTGGTGGAAATCCATTAGCGTTGTTTTTAACGTTTTGGTCAGCGGATAACCGCTGTAGTAGCGGTAGAGTGAAACTGGCAGTTTTACCAGTACCAGTTTGCGCTCCAGCCATAATATCACCTCCAGCCAATGCCACAGGGATTGCCTGCATCTGGATTGGTGTAGGTTTATCGTATCCTAGCTCACTAACAGCACGGATAATTTCAGGGGACAAGCCGAGATTAGAAAAAGACATAGAACTCCAGAAATAACATCGGCCTGTCGCCAATCACGGCTTCAGTCTTAGGCGGACGAATGGTTTAAAATGCTAAGTGGGCAATAAACACCAAGACTAGGAGCAAATGCCACAGTCTCCTACTATAGCAGAATTATCTGGAAATCTGAAACTATGTGCATCTAAAATTAAAATCAGTCCTACGGGATATTGCTAAATACTGAAAAATACCCGTAGGAAACTATTTTGAATTGTTTAAGGCTTTTCCCTTAACCAAACTTCTAAATCACTAATGTTTGAAAAATCTAATAATACATCTCCTAGTGACTCCAATTCATCAGTAGATAATCCTTGAATTTGCTCTA
Source organism: Dolichospermum sp. DET69 (assembly GCA_017355425.1). Taxonomy (NCBI): domain Bacteria; kingdom Bacillati; phylum Cyanobacteriota; class Cyanophyceae; order Nostocales; family Aphanizomenonaceae; genus Dolichospermum; species Dolichospermum sp. DET69. The sequence continues at coordinate 3,076,901 of CP070233.1, read as the reverse complement.
TTAAGGATATTTCAAGTTGCCCAAATCGGCGATTTAATAATCGGAGAATTATTTGTTGTTCTCCTTCTTGTCTTCCTTCTCGTTCTCCTTCTTGTCTTCCTTCTTGTCTTCCTTCTCGTTCTCCTTCTTGTCTTCCTTCTTGTCTAGCTCTTTCTCTATCCTCTTGATAAAGCGGTGCTAATCTCATAACTAACTCCCTATCATCTGTTTCTATCTGTTGATTAATGTTTAAATTTTTCTGGAGGTTGTACAGCAATTCTAGCGTCACTTTCCGAAATGGATGATTTGTTGGTAGTGCTGCTAATTCATCAATTGCCTGTTTTTGAACTGTGCCACGCCCCAATACTCTCAACCATAATGTTTCTTGATTACATGGTAACTGATGTAAGTAGGTTAGCATTAAAAATTGTCGTTATGGCAAGGCAAGAGGCAAGAGGCAAAAGGCAAGATTGAAGAGGGTTTGGGCGATTTTACTTTTCTTTACACAGATTGGTTTTATTCTGTTCACCTACTTAAGGCAACTATGACTGTCCGTAAATACTGAGGTAAGAAATGTACTCCTGCTACCCAGTCCGGTTTTTGTACCGCACCAAATCCTGATAATATGGTGACAGATGCGGTAGGAGTGAGAATCCATAATTGCGGGACTTCTATATTTTGAATAGAAGTTTTATTGCGGTTTGCTTCTCGTTGTAATGCACTCCGTACTTCTAGTAATTTTAACAAACAATCACAGATTTCTTCTTTGGCTGCTGGATTGCGAAAGGGTTCAAAAATAGCAGGTTTAGTGGCCATTTTCCCCAACAATCCTAATGCTGATAAATTAGCATTTTGTTGAGAAAAAGGGGAAAATAATACATCTATTTCTCGAACTTCGGCAGCAACGCGACTGGGGGCTTGAATTTCTCCATAGGGTTTGAGTAATTCTTCTAAATAGTCTTTAGAAAATTGGTCATGAATGAATCTCGTCATCTCAAAATAATATCGGACAATGTGCTAATTACTCAGATTTTATCTGTTTTTCAACAACTTTATGAAAATGGTTGCAGAAAATGATTTCTTCAAGCAACTCTTAATAATAACTATAGTGAGATAATTAAAGATTGATATAGAGACTTTGTAAACTATGGCTGAACTTCCCAAAACCCTAGAAGATGCGATCGCTCAATCTTGTGATGCGGTAAAATCAGCTTTGGCTGATGGTGTGTCTCGCATTCAAGTTGAGTTATTATTCCCAGAACTCAAATTCATGACAGTTGCAGAACAGTTTCTCCCCCAGTTTACTGAATATGAATCCCGGCTGAAAGTCTTCTTTGCTGATGCTGGTGCGGCTGCTTTAGCCCGTCGTGACTGGAAAGATGCACAATTTCAGATTTCAGATATTGGTACAGGTAGGGCTGCATCTTTAGAAGCGAAAATTCAACCAGAAGATGAAATTTTCCTATTTATCGCTCCAACATCCGTAGAAGTACCACAATTAGAAAAGCTGTGTGAACTAATTGGGGAACGTCCCGTGATTATGTTAACACCCCGACTAGAAGATTCCAGCGTCGTTGGTATCGGTTACACAGCTAGAGAAACCCGTCGGCGCTTCATTAGTACCATTGAATCTTGTTACTATATCCGTCCTGTAGATGATGAATCTGCCCTATTTCGTTGCTACCCTGGGGTATGGGAAGTATGGCTAGAAACAGAGGGTGAATATCAAAAAGTTGCCGAACTCCCCACAAAACCATCTGGTGATGAAATAGACGCGATTCTCATGGGGGGACAAACGGAAAATACTACAGATGCTACACCTGCAAGAAAACCCAGTATATTTAAGAGTTTGCAACGGTTTATCAAGGCTTTGAGCAGTTAGGATGATTCAGAATGTAGAGACGTGACCTGGAACGTCTCTACAAGGGTTTGAGAAAACGTATATTTAATTTTTACCAAATGTCTAGTCTGAATATTTGGTTAATCACCTGATTACCCATTACCAACTACAATTACCAATTACCCATTCTCTGATTATTTATTTTAAAGATGAAATTAATTTGTTCTCAAAGTGATCTCAGTAGTAATCTTTCCCTTGTCAGTCGTGCAGTTCCGTCCAGACCGACTCACCCTGTCCTCGCTAACATTTTACTACAGGCAGATGCCGAAACTAATCAAGTCAGTTTAACAGCCTTTGACCTCAGTTTAGGTATCCGAACTAGTTTTAGCGCTGAGGTATTAGAAGGAGGTACAATTGCTCTCCCTGCCAAACTTCTTGTAGATATCACCTCTCGCTTACCAGAAGGGGAAATTACCCTCGATGACCAATCAGGAGATGGTGGTGGGGAAGGTATAATCGTTACCCTCAAACCCAAAAGCGGCAAGTATCAAGTGCGAGCAATGGGTGCGGAAGAATTTCCTGAATTACCAGTCCTGGAAAACACCGAAGCCATTACGCTGACAACAGCGGCATTAATTGAAGGCTTGAAAGGTTCTTTGTTTGCTACTAGTTCCGATGAAACTAAGCAAGTTCTCACTGGTGTACATTTAACCCTAAAACAAGACACTTTAGAGTTTGCAGCCACGGACGGACACCGTTTAGCAGTTCTGGAAACCACAAATGAGCGTCCTGTTGAAGGGAGCGAACAGGTAGAGGTGACAGTCCCCGCGAAAGCATTACGGGAACTACAACGGATGTTAGGACATAATTCCACTTCTGAAGAAACTGTAGCCGTATACCTTGATCAAGGTCAAGTAGTATTTGCTTGGCAAAATCAACGGTTAACCAGTCGGACTTTGGAAGGACAATATCCCGCTTATAGGCAATTAATTCCTCGACAATTTGAACGCCAAGTCACATTAGAAAGAAAGCAATTTATCAGCACTTTGGAACGAATTGCGGTGTTAGCAGATCAGAAAAATAATATTGTCAAAGTTAGCATTGATAATGCCAACCAAGAAATTACTTTATCTTGTGAAGCGCAAGATGTCGGTAGTGGTACAGAATCAATGCCGGCACAAATATCTGGAGAAAATATAGATATTGCTTTTAATGTCAAATATCTGATGGAAGGTTTGAAAGAATTACCATCTTCAGAAATTCAAATGCACTTGAATCAAAGTTTAACTCCAGTGATTTTTACTCCTTTGGGTGGTTTGAAAATGACTTATTTAGCTATGCCTGTACAGTTGAGAAATTAGGTTCTGAGATGTCAGGGAATCTATCATGGGTTCCCTGACAATTTGTATGACTGTATCAGGGTTATTTAGTAATAAATTTTACCACCACCCCATTTAGTACCAACAACTTTGGGTTCTAGGAGAATATGTCCAGCAATCGCAGTTAAATCATCTTCCGTCAGATTTCGCATGACTGGGAAAATATCCGCACTTTTCAAACTGGGGTGGATTTCAGAGATATCATCTTCACCATCATAGGTAGTAGGATTTTTGAGATAGTCCACCAAACCGACAACATTATTGCGTTTGGGTGTAGCACCTGCTAAAGCGTCTGGTTCTAGCCCCACGTTTTGGTTAGTCTTGGTAACTCCACCAGCATGGCATTGAGCGCAAGCGTAATTAAATAATCTTTTGCCTTCTTTGACTTGTTTTAAGCTGAGGACAACGGTTTCACCTTGGGCATTGAATGGCACTGTGCGGATAGTTTCATCTAGTTCCATCGCTGTTGCACTACCGACAATCATCTGAAATGTTAGCAAAATTGTAGCGACAACAACGCCAATTAGTCTTCTAAACATATTTCCCCTTAAAGATTTTGATGCTTAACACCAACTTTGATTGCAATGCTAAATTTCCATATTGTTCATTACTAATGGGTTATTTGTCTTCGCTAATAGCCATCATTACTAATTATTGGCAGTAAAATTTTGTGTATATATTACCGACAATAGTTGAGGAAAATTACCTGAACACCTTTAAATCCAAGCGGGCTTGATGGTATTTATAGGCAATTAAGAGGCGGTTATACAGAGAAAACACTCTGGCTACAGGATGACTGTAGTAGGCTGCTATCTCTGGCAATTAATAGCTTTGGACAACCCATAACATTTGTGAACTTATAATAGAAATTGAGTCACTGTAATACCAATATCATGTTAGGAGTCCAATTTGTTGCCAAAAATACGATCCTTTATACTCTCAAAATTTGAATTTCTGCCTAGGAGAGAGAAGACAAAGCGAGAATCGCTATTTTTGCCGTTGTGAAATGGAAAGGGTGTAGTTGTAATTTTGTTTCGACAATTCACCGACATACACTGAGTATTTCCCTATAGTCCAGTAACCAGAAAATTTTGGTTTACTATCACCATCATTACTGAGTACACAGAAGCGGCCTCCTGGTCCGTCAATCAATAACGTTGGCTGTCCTTTGCTTTCTACTGTCAACTGTAGATAAGGCAGTGGCTCTTCAACCTCAATTACTTGACTGGGTGTAGTTGAAATATTCCCGCAATCAGTTTTTACCGATCCCCCAGAAGTACCAATTAAATTTGTGGGATCTATTGGCAGAGGATTTTCAATTTTAGTAATTGGGGTTTGGGCAAAACTAGCCTGAGTTAGTAATAAACTGATTGTGAGTCCTAGGGGAACAAGTATAAATAGCCCTAAAGTTTTCATAAGACCTCGCGGTATGTGGGAAACTCAGTGGCTTTAGCCCTGAGAGCGAAGCAACACGAGTGATTTATTCACTGTGGTATTTAAATGCTGATTTTTGAATGGATATAATCCCAGGAATCAGCAAACCTGTTTAAGTCCCCTGGTAGACTATGACCTTATACTATTGATAATGCAATTTATAACAATACTCATTGTATTATGAATAAGACGGGGATCATCAAATATATGTTCCTACTGAATATGTTTTAGTGCAAAGTCAGGAAAACAATCAAAGGATTACGTTAGGCTGGATAAAACCGCAAAACAACAAATTGTTTCATCCGTATAAGTCCTGATAAAATATCCTGATGTTCAAACTAAAACATTCTCAAAACACTAATACAGGGTGGTCTTTGGATCAACGAGATCCCCAGTTCATTGAATCTATGATGCCCATCTTGGGCTTGTTATATAACTTGTATTTTCGAGTCCAAACCAGTGGTTGGGAAAATGTCCCAGATGGAAAAATCCTGATTGTCGGTTCTCATAATGGCGGACTTGCCTCTCCTGATACATCCATGATGTTGTATGATTGGTTGCGTCGCTTTGGTGTGAAAAGACCAATTTATGGTTTGATGCACCCTAAAGTTTGGGATGTATTCCCTCCGGCAGCAGAAATGGCGATGAAAGCGGGCGCAGTGAGAGCGCATCCCAAAATGGGTTATGCTGCTTTGCGGGCTGGCGCTAGTGTCTTAGTCTATCCTGGTGGGGCTGAGGATGTCTTTCGACCCCATGAGATGCGGGATAAAATTTATTTTGCCGAACGGAAAGGGTTTATTAAGTTGGCACTGCGGGAAAATGTGCCGATTGTGCCAGCGATTTCCTGGGGATCACATGATACTCTGATTGTCCTGGCTGATATGTATGAAATTATGCAGAAATTTCATAAGATGGGGATGCCTTGGCTGTTTGGCGTTGATCCTCTAGTTTTTCCTATTTATCTGGGATTACCTTGGGGATTGGCTCTGGGTCCTTGGCCTAATATTCCTTTGCCCGTGACTATCCATACTAGGGTTTGTCCACCGATAGTATTTGAACGGTATGGAAAAGAAGCTGCAAGCGATCGCATTTATGTTAATGAATGTTATGAGTTAGTTAGAAGCAAAATGCAGCAAGAGTTGGATAATTTAATTCAACAAACTACCTATTAATATCATCCTGGCGGTGCTTTTATCGCCAGGTATTTTAACCAGCGATACTCTGTAAAAAATCCATTTCCTCTTTGACTAAATGGCCGTCTTCCATATAAACAATGCGGTCAGCAATATCTAAAATGCGGTTATCGTGGGTGACAAGTAAAATTGTACAACCATGCTCTTTTGCTAGTTTTTGCATTAATTCCACTACATCCCGTCCTGATTGTTTATCTAATGCGGCTGTTGGTTTATTTGATTTCTCTTACAAGCTCAGTCCCTTTAGGGCTGGGTTACTGACTCTTGTCAATAGTCATTGCTAAAATAATTAATCCGTGTAGCTGATATGCAAAAAAAGAGTAAAGAAGTTGAAGAAAGTCCTGGAGAAAGATCACTATTAGTAGAGAAAGTTGATGCTATCCTGACTGGTGCTGAGTCTAAAAAGCTGCGGTCTGTCAGGCTTACAGATACAGTAATTTTGTATATACATGATTCCACCAATCCCATTATGGTTAACTGGGGTGTATTCCTCGTTGCTGAAAAGTTAGCAGATAAGCCGATAAAATTGGTCAGAATGCGGGTAGTAATGAAAGTTGTCAAACTTTTAAACTAGAATATCAGTTAAAATTATTGTCATGTTGAACCGAATTAAAGACTTAACAACAAATATAGCACCTCGATTGGTCGAAATCCGTCGCCATATTCATGCACATCCAGAACTTAGTGGCAAAGAATATCAAACCGCTGCTTTTATCGCAGGTGTATTATCTGCCAATGGCTTGCACGTAGAAGAAGGAATTGGTAGAACAGGTGTTATTGGTGAATTACAAGGGACTCAAGTTAGTGATAGGATACTGGCAATTCGCACTGATATGGATGCTTTGCCTATTCAAGAACGCACAAGTTTAGAATATGCCTCTCGGATTGAGGGAGTCATGCACGCTTGTGGACATGATATTCATACTACAGTAGGTTTGGGGACAGCGATGGTACTTTCCCAAATCGCCCCTGAATTGGGGGGAAAGGTGCGGTTTTTATTTCAACCAGCCGAAGAAATTGCCCAAGGTGCAAGTTGGATGGTAGAAGATGGAGTAATGAATAATGTTGCGGCTATTTTAGGGTTACACGTTTTTCCTTCCATTCCGGCTGGTTCAGTTGGTATTCGCTATGGCGCATTAACTGCCGCAGCAGATAATTTAGAAATTATTATTATTGGTGAATCTGGACATGGTGCGCGTCCCCATGAAGCTATAGATGCAATTTGGATTGCTGCTCAAGTGATTACATCATTACAACAAGCGATTAGTCGAACTCAAAATCCTTTGCGCCCTGTAGTATTGAGTATTGGACAAATTAATGGGGGACGAGCGCCAAATGTAATTGCTGATAAAGTTCATTTATTGGGGACGGTGCGATCGCTTCACCCTGAAACTCGTGATAAACTACCACAATGGATTGAAAATATAGTTTCTAATGTTTGTAATTCTTATAATGCAAAATATCAAGTTAATTATCGTCAAGGTGTACCTAGTGTACAAAACGATAACGCATTAACACAATTATTGCAATCATCTGCGGAAGAAGCTTGGAGTAATGAGCGTGTACAAATTTTACCAGAACCATCTTTAGGTGCAGAAGATTTTTCTGTTTATTTAGAACACGCCCCTGGTTCAATGTTTCGTTTGGGTGTAGGCTATGAAGATAGAATGATTAATCATCCCTTGCATCATCCGCAATTTGAAGTTGATGAATCTGCTATTATTACTGGAGTAGTTACTTTGGCTTATGCCGCTTATAAATATTGGCTGAAGTCTGAACTATGATTTATGTGATTTAGTTGATTTGGATGATTAATTTGGCGGAACTATGATTCTTTTGATTTTTATGATTTAGATGATTAGTCAGTCAGGAAAATCAGGATTATCTTATTTATACAAGCTTTAAGTAAAATTAGAGCGTTTCGTGTTTAAATAAATTTAAGAAAATTACACTGTTAATCATGCCACCAATCGAAGTTATAGATTCAAACTCATCAGAACAAAGCACTAATAATTGGTATTTAGTAAGTGTCCGTTCCAAAAAACGAGAGGTATTTTTGAAATATCTGAATCTAGCTATTAGTCAAAATCAACTACAAGATTTAGTAATAGATATCAAAAGTCCCCAAGATTCAGTTTATCAAGATATTGTTTTATTAAAAACTAGTAATTTCAAAACTGCTTATATACAACTTAAAAAAATTGAATGTTTCCAAAATATCGAACGGAAACCTTTAGGATTAGCACAAGTAAATAGAATGTTGGGTATTGGGTAAGGGTTGATTTCTTAATTAAGATTAAGCTGAGATAATCAGATTTTCTAAATCTCCTACCCAGCGACATTGTAAGCGAACAGTTTCCAAATTAATCTGTGATCGCTCTAGCAATAAATGTTTTACCACAACTAGGACATAATTATTGATTTTTATGACCCGACAACTCCATGACCAATTTGCTAAAGAATATTTAGAAGAATTATTAACATCTTTGGGTAGTGTAGAAACTAGCAAAAAAGTTAAAAGCGAAATCAGAGAGATAGATGTTTGGTTTGTTCCTAATCAATCAAAACCAGAAAATTCCGAATTAGGATTATTAACAAAAATGGCAGTTACAAGCTGTCTATTTGAACCCTTTCGCAATGCTCCCAATGAAATAGAGATTAGAAGTTGTTTGTTGAAATTATACAGTGTTCATGGAGAATTAATCAGACAAGCCAAACGAGAAAACCGCAATATCTCAGAACCAGAATTACCGTATTTATGGGTTTTAACACCAACCTGCTCTGAAAAGATACTGGAAGGATTTAGAGCTACACAAGCAGATGATTGGGAAAAAGGCGTTTATTTTCTGGGAAAATCTCAAAAAACAGCCATTGTAGTTATTAATCAATTACCCATAAATCAAGATACACTATGGTTAAGGGTGTTAGGAAAGGGTAGAATCCAGGAACAAGCAGTAGAAAAATTGATTAAAATATCCACAGACAGTCACCAGGATTATCTACTGGAAATTTTAGCGTCTTGGCGTAGAAATATGGAAATGAACAGTAATCTTAGCGATGAAGATAGGGAGTTAATGATGGCTTTATCACCAGCATATCTTAGACAACGCGAAGTATGGCGTAAAGAGGGATTAAAAGAAGGATTACAAGAAGGATTACAAACCGGACTACAAACCGGAAGACAAGAAGAACTACGTTTAATGGTAGTGAGTTTATTAACAGCACGTTTTGGTAGTTTAGATGCTGAATTATCTGCTGTTATTACTCCTATTGCGGAACTTTCCCTCACAGCGAGAACTGATTTATTACTGCATTTATCTAATCTTTCTCGTCAAGAACTATTAGCTAAATTCCTCATAAGTTAACCTGTCTTTTGTCCGTTGGGTTGACGCAAGAAAACCCAACTTTATATCCCATTGACAATTTTGCTAAATTCAACGTTTAACTTCATCTTTTAGAGAATAAATTGTCCGTCAATTAAGTAACTTACCACCTGATCACATTCAAGATTCTTCCAGTAACTTACTTACCAGATTAAACCACGTCGGGTAATCAGTTTTTCATGAATGAGTTTTTTAAATCACTTTATGCAGAATATTTATTAAAGTTTGATTTTGAATCTTTAAATTGGCATGGTTAAGCGCTTATCAAGTGATTCAAGAATTAATGATTTCTGGATGCTAATAATGCAAAAAAGAGTAAAAGTTAAACCAAATTCCAAACAGCAAAAAATTGAAGAATTAGCAGATGGTAGTTTAATTGTACATCTCAAATCACCACCAGTAGATGGTAAAGCTAATGAGGAATTAATTAAATTACTAGCCAAAAATTTTGATGTTTCCAAATCCTCTATCAGAATTAAATCTGGGACAACATCTCGACAAAAGGTAATTGAAATTGATGGAATTTAGGAAAATTACCAATTACCAATTACCAATTACCAATTATTAACCTAATTCTGGTGAATTGGGGATAACACCATGTCCTGGATTTTGAGATAAACTATTAACTGTATAACGCTTTTCAGGAACTGGATAACCAGCTTCTCCAAAAGTTTCACGAATGGCTTTATTCGTATCGAAATAAACCTGCCAATAATGAGCATTATTGCAATAGGGACGGACTGCTAGTACAGGACCGGCTAAGTTGAATGTGAGAATTTCTACATCTGGGGCTGGAGATTGGAGAATATTAGGGATATAGCTAATTTTAGCTTTTAAAAGAGCAATCGCTTGATTATGATCTACATCATGAGCTAATTGAGCCAATAAATCAACCCGACGATAAGAATTAGTTGAGTAGTTCTGAATATTGTCCGCAAATATTTTGTTATTTCCCACAATTGTCATCACATTATCAAGTGTATTTAAAGAAGTTATAAACAGTCCAATTTCGACAACAGTTCCTGTCACACCTGCGGCTGTAATAAAATCACCAACTTTGAAAGGTTGGAAAATAATTAAAAATGCTCCTGCTGCAAAATTAGCCAGCAATCCCCCCCATGCTGCACCAATAGCAATACCAACCGCAGCCAGTAATGCCGCAAAGGTAGTTGTTTCTACACCAAAGAAGCCAAGAATTGCCACAATGAGAATAACTCTCAATGTGATCTCAATGATATTTAGCAGATAGTTAATGAGTGTTGGTTCAAGATTTTGGCTTCTGAAAGCACGTTTTAAAAGTTTTACTGCAAATTCAATCAATTTTTGACCAATCAGCCAGAGAAGAATTGCACCGACAACTTTCAGTCCAAAAGTAGTTAACAGTTCGGCAGCAATTTTACTAATCTGTTGGAAATCCATAAATTATGCTTTTTTTGTATTTTTAACACAATCAAGATAAAGCTAATTTTAGCAAAAACAAACAGAGATAATTTTTAGTTGCATGAAGACTAAAAAAATTAACCAATCCATTTAACACAATTGCTAGGTATGATATTTTATCTGTAAACATTTACCCAGCAAAATCTGACTATGACTCAAAATTACCGCATTACTCTACTTCCCGGCGATGGCATTGGTCCCGAAATTATGTCCGTAGCGGTAGACGTGCTAAACGTCGTCGGTAAACGCTTTGATCTGAGCTTTGAATTTTCCACAGCTTTAATCGGTGGTGCTGCTATTGACGAAACCGGCGAACCTCTACCCGCTGTTACCTTAGATATGTGCCGCAATAGCGATGCTGTTTTACTCGCTGCTATTGGTGGTTACAAATGGGATTCTCTCCCCTCGAATTTACGCCCAGAAGCAGGTTTATTAGGGCTGCGAGCAGGTTTACAACTATTTGCTAATTTACGTCCTGCGAAAATTATCCCTCAGTTAATAGACGCTTCCACCTTAAAACGCGAAGTTGTGGAAGGTGTAGATATTATGGTAGTGCGGGAACTGACTGGCGGAATTTATTTCGGTAAGCCTAAAGGTATTTTTACTACAGAAACCGGAGAAAAACGTGGTGTAAATACGATGGTTTACACAGAATCAGAAATTGAAAGAATCGGGCGTGTGGCTTTTGAAACGGCGCGGAAACGAGGTGGTAAACTCTGTTCTGTGGATAAAGCCAATGTGTTAGAAGTATCTCAATTGTGGCGCGATCGCATTACTCAACTTTCCGCAGAGTATACTGATGTGGAATTATCTCATTTATATGTAGATAATGCCGCCATGCAATTAGTTCGCGCTCCCAAACAATTTGATACAATAGTTACAGGAAACTTATTTGGTGATATTCTCTCCGATGCTGCGGCGATGTTAACTGGTAGTATAGGAATGTTACCTTCCGCCAGTTTGGGTGCTGATGGTCCCGGTGTCTATGAACCAGTTCACGGTTCAGCCCCAGATATTGCTGGACTTGATAAAGCCAACCCCTTAGCACAGGTTTTAAGTGCCGCAATGATGTTGCGTTATGCTTTAAACCAACCGGAAGCAGCAGAATTAATTGAGAATAGTGTGTTACAAGTTTTACAACAAAACTATCGCACAGGAGATATTATGTCCCCAGGAATGAAACTTGTTGGTTGTCGAGCTATGGGCGAGGCACTGATGCAAATTCTCGCACTAAAATCAAATTAAAGGATAAATCTGGAAATTTTAGCACCTATTGTTAAAACTTTCAGATAAACTAAAAGCAAATCTATAACTTACATAAAAGCTAATAGTGTACGCCTTACAACAAGAACAAACAAACTTTACTTCACCAAAAAAGCCCCCGTCCTTGATTGACCCTACTGTAATTAGAGCAGCTAGTCATATCTACTATACCTACTGTGAAGTTCATCCAGAAATAGTAGGAAAAGCTACAGGAGTAGCAATTAGTCGAGTAACTCATCGAGGTAAAGTAATTTTTACTAAGTACCCCGTGCTGTTACCCCAGGAATGTTTTGTAGCATTGAATCAAATTGAATCCTATATGTATTAGTCAACTGACAACTGACAAATAATAATATGGACATTTTGATTAATATTCTCATCAGTATCATTGTCTTTGTCTTAGGTGCATCTCTCGGTAGTTTTATTAATGTTGTAGTTTATCGGCTACCGGCTGGTTTGTCAGTGCTGTGGCCACCTTCTCGCTGTCCCAAGTGCTTCAATAGGTTAAAAGCCTATGATAATGTCCCGGTTTTCGGTTGGTTGTGGTTAAAAGGGCGGTGTCGTTATTGCCAAACTCAGATTTCCCGCCGTTATCCATTAGTAGAGGCGTTAACAGGGATAATATTTTTAATAGTATTTTGGGTTTTTCAATTTTCAATTTTCACCATCGGCTATTGGGCTTTTTTTAGTTGGTTATTAGCTCTATCTCTCATAGATTTAGATACAATGACCTTACCTAACCCCCTGACTAAATCCGGTTTAATCTTAGGGATAGTCTTTCAAATGGCTATTGCTTGGTTATCAGAACCGACTTTGGCGGGATTATCAAAACGCTTAATAACAGCTATAGCCGGTGCGGTTCTGGGCTTATATCTGTTTGACGCGATCGCCCTTTTAGGTTCTATGGCTTTTGGCAAAACGGTCATGGGTGCAGGTGACGCTAAATTAGCTGCTATGATGGGAGTATGGTTAGGATGGCGTTATTTGCTACTAGCGGGTTTTATCTCCTGCATCTTGGGAGTATTTATAGGAGGGGGCGCAATTCTCTTCTCCCGTCACCAAATGGGACAAAAAATGCCTTTTGGACCTTTCCTAGCCATAGGAGCAGTAATCACTGTGTTTAGCGGTGAAACTATTTTGTCCCACTATATGAGATTATTTTTGCCTGGATATTAACATCATTTTTTAAATCTTTTTTTGTCTCATGCCGATGATTTTATCAACAGTAACCTGTATTCTCCCTGACTGTAGCTGCTATTACCCCATTGAGATTTAATATCTTGATAATATCTAAGCAGTCACAATATAACATCCTCCCAGTCAGAGCAAATAAAAATACGAACTATGATTTTTGTGATTTTGATGATTTTTGTGATTTTTGTCATTAACTAATCATCTAAATCAAACAAATCAAACAAATCATAGTTCTGACTTTTCATCCCCATCAAACAAATCAAACAAATCACAGTTCCGACAGAATCATCTAAATCAAATAAATCATAGTCCCGACATAATTACATAAAATAAAAAATGGCAAACAACGAAGAATCACGCGGTTTAAAGTCTCTATTTGATTGGTTTGCAAATCGGCGCAAATCAGGAAGTTCCAATTTAGAACGCCAAGAACGGGAAATTGCCGATGGTTTGTGGCATAAATGCCCTAAATGTAGTGTTCTTAGCTACACAAAGGATTTAAAAGCTAATCAAATGGTTTGCGCTGATTGTGGTCATCATAATCGGGTTGATAGTGATGAACGAATTCGTCAATTAATTGATGCTAATACTTGGAAACCATTGGATGAAAATTTACGCCCAACGGATCCATTACAGTTCCGCGATCGCAAACTCTATAGCGATCGCTTGCGAGAAACACAAGAAAAACTCGGACTTATAGATGCTGTTAAAACTGGGTTAGGACAAATTAATACTTTACCCTTAGCCCTAGGAGTCATGGACTTCCGATTTATGGGTGGAAGCATGGGTTCTGTTGTTGGTGAAAAACTCACCCGCATGATTGAACAAGCCACCCAACGGCGTTATCCTGTTGTGATTATTTGCACATCAGGCGGTGCGAGAATGCAGGAAGGAATGCTGTCTTTAATGCAAATGGCCAAGATATCCGCAGCACTCCAACGTCACCGAGATTCTAAACTATTATATATTCCCATTTTAACTAATCCCACTACCGGAGGTGTTACCGCCAGTTTTGCCATGTTGGGTGATATCATCATCGCTGAACCAAAAGCAACTATTGGTTTTGCGGGAAGACGGGTAATTGAACAAACTCTCAGAGAAAAACTACCGGAAGATTTCCAAACCGCTGAGGACTTACTTAAACACGGATTTGTTGATGATATCGTCCCCCGGACACAATTAAAAACTACTCTGACACAATTAATTGCTCTGCATCAACCCTTACCCACAACTACACCAAACATGGTTTTGTGGGAAACAATGAAATTAAGTTCTACTGCTGTTGAATAGGTAATGGGTAATTGGTAAAAACTCTTAGAGGTTGTTTGATAGCTTGCGTGGCGTAGCCATAAAGTGTTTCGCTGTGACTTTAGGCATTTTTAGATCCCCCCTAACCCCCCTTAAAAAAGCTACAGTGTACAAACAAGTCTTCTAGAGTTGCCCCACAACGTTTAGATCCCCCCAACCCCCCTTAAAAAGGGGGGCTAAATTCTTCAAAGTCCCCCTTTTTAAGGGGGATTTAGGGGGATCGGATCACGTTTAGCATCCTGTCTAGAGATGTGTGTACACCGTAGCCTTAAAAAAGGGGGGAACCAGAATCAAAGTCTCCCTTTTTAAGGGAGATTTAGAGGGATCTAAAACTTTTAATACCGACATGAGGACTTTTTAAACATCCTCTTACATATATCTGTTGCCTTTTCCATGACTCCTAATTCCTCTGTTCTCGAACAAAAATCAGGGGAATTAGCCCTAATAGTCGGCATATACTAGATATGGCAAATAAGCCTAATAAACCGCCAAATTCGGGAGTTTGGGCGACAAAACCGCCGATTGTTGTGCCTAAAGCTCCACTCACTCCCGCTACAGCAGCAGCGATCGCAATATAGATAGATTGATTTTTCATTGGGACAATTCCCAAATACATATTAGTCATACATAAATCAATTGCTGCCCAGGTGATACCAGTAAAAATATGTAAAAGCGGCAACCACAACCAAAAATCAAGTTGATCATCACCAATTCCTAACCATAATAATGGTGTAATAGCTACTAAAACACCAACACAGATGAGAATGGGACGATTACCAATTCTATCAGCTAATTTACCCCATATAATCAACATCAACAGATTTGCCCCCGTCTGAAGACTACTATAAATAGTTACTAAAGTCACATCTAAATCTAAAGTATCTAATAAATAGAAGTTAAAAAAAGGTGCGCTCAAATGTACAGCTAACATCCATAAACTGGAATAAAGCAGAAATATTAAAAAATTAGAATTTTGCCAAATAATATTAGTCCAATTAGTCTCATCTTTGGTAACATCTTCAGTCGGATTTACATATAAATTTAGACTGTTCTGATTTTGTAATTGAGGATTTACGTCTGCTTGAAAATATTGACAATACAAACTAACAATCCCACAAATAATCCCTAAAAAGAGAACCAATCCATAACCTTGGATAGTTCCACCATCCCAATTTGATATTACTAATCCAGCCAAAGGTACAGATATTAAATTCGTCAGATTACAGACACTATTGCGAATACCAAAATATCTACCTCGTAACCTGCGGGGAACAATAATTGCTAACCAACTCAACCAAGATGCACTTCCTAATCCTCCTAAAAGATGAGTAAAAAAGACAATTGACAGTGTTAATATTACTAACTGTTGGGAATTTAGTAAACTGAAATTATTCGCAAAAATACAAATTACCAGAATTAGCCACAATAACCGAGAAGTTCCAAAGGTTAATAGAGAATATTGAAATCTACTGGTAGTCTGTTCAGAAATGTAAGCACCCACAGGTTGAATGAAATTTACCAGCATGGGAATTGAGGATAACATTCCAAATATGATTGGAGTAGCATCCAACTCGACTAACAAATTACTGACTAAAATTCCACCGGTACTCAAAGAAAAAATAGATGCAAAAACAGCGTCTATTGTAGAAGCTTGTAGACTGGTACGAATAGTATTTTTAGAAAATACTGGTGGAAACTGTTTAGTTAATGAAGAACCCAGATTGGGAATTTGAATATCTAGTGGTTCAACTATGTCAACCGGAAGAGAATTCATACATTATGATGACTACTGATCATCAATCGTAGAGTGGATATAATTTTCTATCATTTAAACTACAAAATTATCTGCGTTTAATTCTGACTTCTTATACCTCACTTAGAGGTTGTTTGATAGCGAAGCGTGGCGTTAGCCATAAAGTATTAGATGAAACCGATAATCTCCAAAAACCTAACCCCCCTGCCCCCCTTCCCTACGAGGGAAGGGGGGTTTCAAAGCCTCTCCTCGCTTCGGGGAGAGGTTTACAAGAGGGGTTTATTTATACATTAAAAACTTTTCAAACATCCTCTTAAAGGGGAATAGCTTGATCAGTTTTCAGACTCACAGTTTAGGCAACACCTCCAAAAATGTCATCCGTATCTTATAATTAGGAGAATGAGCAAGTTTTTGCCATTAATAATTGAGAAAAAGATGTAATTCTCCCCTATTTCTCACTATGAAAATAATAGTTTATATTTATACAGATCCATTACTTGATAACGTTCCCAATCAAAATGATTGGGGTTGGGAAGTAGATAAAATTTATGAAGATTTAGGGAAACGTAGCCAATTACAACAATTATTAACTGATTGTCAAACAGAAACAGTAAATTATCTACTGGTTCGCCGATTAGAAGAATTAGGTGATACTTTAGTAGAAGTAAGCGATCGCCTCAACCAACTATACTCAACTCCACTCTGAACTACTGCAATTATGAATTAAGCTAATACGCAGCTAAATTTGATTTAGTGAAGTGAGAAAATTAAACCATCAAACTCTTATCTGTTCCCGTTCGGCAGTTGGAGAGGCTCACTGACCACTAACGCTCACAGCGAAGCCTGTTCCCTT
The DNA here is from genome assembly GCA_017355425.1 of Dolichospermum sp. DET69. NCBI lineage: Bacteria > Bacillati > Cyanobacteriota > Cyanophyceae > Nostocales > Aphanizomenonaceae > Dolichospermum > Dolichospermum sp. DET69. Next base: position 3,059,882 of record CP070233.1, on the reverse strand, counting down.
GTCTCAAGCAACAATTTAAATCCGTGACAGCTTACGCATCTGTAAGGTAATTTTGTTCTGTGAGAAAACCAATTACCTTAGCTATACTTTCCTCGATAGTTTCAACTGACGTATCACAAACAATATCAGGATTAATTGGTTTTTCATAAGGATCATCAATGCCAGTAAAGCCTTTAATCTCTCCACTTCTAGCTTTTAAATAAAGACCTTTCACATCTCTGGCTTCACAAACCTCTAAAGAGGCACTAACATATACTTCTATAAAATTTGTTGTTGTTTCACGCAGTTTATTTCTCACATCCCGATAGGGACTAATTAAAGAAACAATTACTCCTACTTGATTTCGGCTCAGTAGATTTGCAACAAAGCCAACACGATAAACATTAGTATCGCGGTCTTCTTTGCTAAAGCTCAGACCTTGGGAAAGATTTGTTCTGACTATATCTCCATCTAGAACTTCTACTGAAATTCCGCGTTCCTTGAGTACACTCTCTATGCCGTGAGAAAGTGTACTTTTACCTGCACCGCTGAGTCCTGTCAGCCACAGTATAAAACCCCGTTTTTTTTCCATAAGAGTACCTGGTATGTTTGCTTGCTTAGGTTATACTACGGACGTATGTTATACTACGGACGTGATTTTGTCAAAATATCTAAACAATTGTATTTTTTAAATTTTTTTAGCAGCGATCGCCCGAAAATTTTGTTATCTCAGGTGTTAAAGTGCTGAAATTTAAGCGCCGAAATTGATTAATCATGTTTTTTACTCAAAATACCCCTGCTCTGAGTTTACAGCCAGAAAGCACCCTAACTGATGGACAATTAACCTGTTCTTGGCAGGATGTTATAGACATTTTCGAGGATTTATCAATATTCTTGGAAAAAAACAAGATTAGTATTACAGACTGTTTAGCTCTAGAATGTGAAAATTCCCTGCCTAGTGCCTTAACTTTGTTGTATTTGCTGGAAAAAGGGTATAGTTTTCTCTTGCTACCTCAAGCAGATCAACCTGCTGTTATTCCTTCATTTTGTCACTATCAAATGATCCCAACTAGGGAAAATCTAGGAAAAATAGATGACCTCACAAAATTTGATAGTTGGTTAAAAATCACCGAAAACGAGGAATATCAACCGATTAATGATGGGGGAAAAAAGCTGTATATGCGGACATCTGGGAGTACGGGAAATCCCAAAATGGTTGTTCACTCCCATGAGCAAGTGCTAAAAAATGCTCTTAATTGTGTGGAAAGACTGACATTAAGCCCTAATGATCGAGTTGCTATTCCTGTCCCTCTTTATCATATGTATGGTTTGGGGGCTGCTTTTCTTCCCAGTGTAGCCGTTGGTGCTGCTATTGATCTGCAAAAAGGTGCAAACCTACTCAGATATTTGCAAAGAGAAAAAGACTTTAATCCTAATGTCGCTTTTATGACTCCTAGCTTTTGCAAAACCTTAATTAAAGGACGAAAATCAGCTAGAGATTATAAACTGACGGTAATTGCGGGAGATGGGATTAAAGAGGATACCTTTACGAAGTATGAACAGAATTTTGGCTGTTTAGTTAAATTATACGGTAGTACAGAAATGGGAGCGATCGCTGCTGGTAGTCCCAAAGACGAAAAAGATGTGCGTTGTCAAACTGTGGGTTTACCTATGTCTGGGGTAAAAATACGAATAAAACCCCAGTCTGTAGACGCTCAAGAACAAGGGGTTGGAGAGATTTACTGTCATCATCCTTATGGTTTTGATGGTTATGTTGATACAGCAGGTCAGCCAATTATACCCGAACAAACAGAGCCAGATGGTTATATAGCCATGAAAGACCTGGGAAAACTCCGTGCAGAAGGTCATCTAGAAGTTTGGGGAAGATGCGATCGCAGCGTTAACCGTGATGGATTTTTAGTATTATTTTCTGATATTGAAAAGAATATGGAAAAGATTACGGGAATTGAAACCGTTGTGGTAGAATCCTACGGGGAAAGTCAAAGGGGGAAAGGTTTAGTTGCTTTCTGTATCTTGTCAAAGAGTGCCAATCTTGATGAAACTGATATTAAAGCATCATGTTTTAATATCTTATTGAAGCGGGCTATTCCCGATCAAATACTTATTATCAAAACCTTACCAATGTTACCCAATGGTAAGATTGATAGACAAAAATTAATTAGTGTTTTACCAAAGAGGTCTTGAAATGACTACAACCATCGTTAATCAACTGAAAACTGTTATCGCCCAAGAGTTGGATGTCAACCTTAAAGAAGAAGAAATTGATGAAACAGTTTCCCTATTTGAAGACGGATTAGGATTAGATTCCATCGCCATTGTGGAATTAATTGCCTTAACCGAAAAGCGTTTTAATATTGAGTTTTTTGACTCTGAGTTAAATCTAGAATCCTTTAGTAACCTCAATGTTTTAGCTGATTGTATTGCTCAGAAAATGCCAGAAAATGTAAAAAGTTAACCACTAAACATGATAGGGAGTTCGCAGAAATACCTTTGTAGTCGTGGTTTTCTACACCCAATGTTAATCAGCATTTCTCAATACACACTAGGTTATTAAAAATCATGACTTTAACAGTTGAACGTTCGGAAATCCAAACCCCTAAGCGTCTGCCACTAAATCCTAATTATCCCCCGTTTCGGCAGTGGAAAAGAGGCGTAGTGAATGAAAAACTCCAAGAAGATCCTCTTTGTCTTTATATTCATATTCCTTTTTGTACCCAACGATGTGCTTTCTGTTATTACAAAACCGTTGATCTCAAAGAAAGACCGGAAATCCCTGGATATGTAGATGCGCTCTGCCAAGAAATTAAAATGGTTGCAGAGAAATTTAACTTAAGTAAAAGACCCATTAAAGCCGTTTATTTTGGTGGAGGAACGCCCACAGTATTAGAAGAAAATCACCTGGTGCAAATTGTCTCAGCTTTACGGGAAAATTTCCATCTTTTTGATGAAAGAATCCAGTTTTCAGTGGAAGCAGAACCTCTGAGTGTTTCTCCATCAAAAATGAATGTTCTCAGAGAAATAGGGGTAAATCGTCTGAGTTTAGGAATCCAGTCTTTTAATAATGAAATCATTAAATTAAGTGGCCGGGGACATGATGAAAAACAGGCTTATCGAGCGATAGATGTGGCTCAAAAAGCCGGTAATGGGCAATGGTCAATTAATATTGATTTATTGAGTGGATTAGCTGGAGAAACCACAGAAACCTGGAAAGAAAGCCTAGAAAGCGCTCTGAAAACAGGGGTAGAAAGTATTACAGTTTACAAAATGGAAGCCTTTGCGAATACAGAGGTATTTCAGCAAGGTGTCCGTCAAGAAACCATAGAATTACCATCAGAAGAGCTAGAAATGCAGTTTATGCAGTTAGCGATGGAACGGTTTGAACGAGCGAATTATCACCCTTGGAGTCATTTTACTTATACCAAGAACCCAAGCGATCGCAGCGAATACATCTTCAATATTTGGCAAGAAGTGGACTTTTATGGCTTTGGGGTGTCTGCATTCGGATATTTAGGCCATTCTTTGCTGCAAAATACCAGCGACATGGAAAAATATACCAGCCTGATGACAACAGGAGAACTACCCTTAGCGCGTGGTTATCAGTTTACCAGCTTAGATAGGATGGTAAGAGAGGTTTTGCTGGGTATGAAGCTATTACGCTTTGATCTAGCTAAATTTCAGCAAAGACACGGATTTAAATTACAATTTCTCTGCGGTGGAACTTTAAACCAACTGGAAAGCGGAGGTTTTATCAAAGTATCGGACACAGAAATTGAATTAACCTCCAAAGGCATTCTGTATGGAGACTATGTAGGGGAAACCTTAGCAGCATCTTTGAAAAATATCAGATAGAGTCACATGAATTTACCGGTGTCCGAACTCAATGATTTACCAATTTTAACTCCCTCGGAAATTGAGGAACAAGCGATCGCAATTTTGGGGGATATCAAAAATTCCCCAATTCCTCAAATGGATATAGAGCAATTGATCCAGAGGTTGGAAGACTTTAAATATCAATGGCAAAAGGCTTTTACAGACTTTGGAAAAGACTACCGAGGGGAACTAGCCTATAGTGATTTGATCGCAGATTTTGGCGAAAGAATAGCCCCCGTGGCGAAAAAATGGCTACCCCCATCAGGAACAGCAAATAGAGCAGTTAACGTCATTATTTCCATGTTGTCAACACCCAAACCTGTTTCCGTACCCTTGAATAAGCAGCTATCTATAGCCAGAAGCAAGCTCAAAGCCAAGTTAGAGGGAGATGAAAACCAAAATTTCCTGATTCCAGAGTTTACAAAGCCAATTTTTATCGTTTCTGCACCTAGAGCCGGGAGTAGCTTATTATTTGAAACCCTAGCTCAATTTCCCGATTTGTGGACAATTGGCGATGAAAGTCACGAAATTATCGAAGGAATCCCTGCATTACACCCAAGAGCGCGAAATTTTAGTTCTAATCGCTTGATAGAAAGTGATGCTACCTCAGAAATTGGTTTAAATCTGAAAAAACGCTTTGTTCAACAATTGCAAAATCGGGAAGGAGTGAAATATCTCCATCTTCCTGAGTCAGAACGGCCAAATAAAATTCGTTTTTTGGAGAAAACACCCAAAAATGCCTTCAGAGTTCCTTTTATAAAGGCTATATTTCCTGATGCTCTCTTTATCTATCTCTATCGAGATCCTAAAGAAAATATCAGTAGTTTGATGGAAGGATGGCGATCGCAGCGGTTTATTTCCTATCAACCCCTACCAGGTTGGCCTTATCGCAATTGGAGTTTTCTCCTCGTTCCCGAATGGTCATCTTTGCAAAAGTCCTCATTGGTCGAAATTGCTGCTCATCAGTGGAAAACAGCGAATTCTTGCCTGATAGAAGACTTAAAAACCCTGGATTCCTCTTGTTGGCACTTAGTTAATTATCAGTAAACCAAAAAGTTTTTCCCAAAGAGTGATTTTTACGGAGTGCTGACGCTATTGCTACAGACGCAGCAGGCATCACTAACAAAATACGACAGATACTCATGTACTATAGAATACCAAATATATAAGAAATAGTTATCATAATTTGCACTGGATCAAAATATGAAATGATGAAAGTAGTGTGTAGCATATTGGCTGAAAAAATTGACTGTTTCATCTCTAACAAAAGCCACGCGGGGCGAGTCTACAGAAGAACTCGTTTTAACCGACTCAGAAACTCTTGATGAGGTTATTCAGTGTTTAGTAGAAAATTTTTCGATTGAAACGCAAGGAGCCTGTGACCAACAAACTTTATTCGAGATTCTGGTTAAAGCAGCCAGCACTGGAGACAGTATTGAAAACACAGCTAAATTGTTAAAAAATATTCCGACAGCTAATGATATTAGATATCATCTCAATAAAATTAACAATTTTGAGGAATTAGAAGCGCAAATAAATCAAGCATTAAAAAGTCGAATTCCTTTAGGATTAAAAAAAGGGTGTTTGAAAATAGCGATTGATTTAAATTTAATTTGTTATTATGGTCAACCAACATCGTCAGAATTACCCTACATATATCGAAGTGAAGCTAAATCTGGTACTAATTCATTTTATGCCTATGCCACTTTATATGTTATTAGTAATAATAAGCGTGTAACTCTAGCAATAAGAGGTGTTCGCCAATTAGATACTAGTGTGGCTTTAATTACTTATTTATTAGCAGAACTTGAATCCCTAAAAATAAATGTAAAAAAACTCTATTTGGATAGGGGATTTTTTAATACTCCTGTAATTAGATGGTTACAGGCATTAGATATTCCCTTTCTTATGCCTGCTATCAAGACTGGAAAAAAAGGAGGAATCAAACAATTCCTCAAGGGTAAAAAAAGTTATAAAACTACCTATACTATTACAAGAGACAAAGATGATTTTGTCACATTTGATTTATGGATCGTCTGTAAATATAGAAAGGGAAAGCATAAAAAGCATGGGGTTCAATACTTTGTTTATGTTGCTTATAAGGTCAAAACAAATTTAAATTATATCTATCAAGATTATCGAAAAAGATTTGGCATTGAAACCAGTTATCGTCTGAAAAATATTTGTCGAATTAAGACGAATAACAAAAATCCAGTCTTGAGATTACTATTCATTGGAATATCCTTTCTTCTAATTAACATCTGGGTGAATCTACTATGGCTCAAAATCAGTCGTAAAAGGAAAGGTAGTAGATTAATTTATCGCACACTTTTTACACTCAAACAGATGTTAGCCTTTTTATCTCAAGCCCTACAGAAGAAATATCAAGTCGTTGAAAGCATTTATATTCCATCCGGTTAGCGTCAAGAAATTATTAACCAGCTAATCATAAGTAATTATTATCTATACTATGTCTGCTGATTAGAGTATCGGGAATAAAAAAGTATTTTATACTACACAGTATTTGGCGATCTCCCTTCAGGAAAAAACTTTTTGGTTTACTGATTATCAGGACTTGGTTGAGCGATCGCAAAAAACCATCAACGACATCGCCGAATTTGCCCAACTCCATCAAGATCAACATATTGAGCAAATGCTTTCTCAACCTTTAGCGATCGCTCAACGAACCTTATCCACCCCGTCGGCGGAAAAATGGCGCAAAAACGCCAGGGAACTGGCTACAGTCCTGCCAGATTTAGAAAACCTCATTAATATTCTAGAAAGGGGCAATTTTTGAGTTTGATCTGAAATTTTGCATGGGTGGGACTTGAGGGACTTCCAAAAAATAAATCATCCAATTTCGTAGGGTGTGTTCATAACGCACCATTATACAGCGGTTTCCGCTCTTGTGAGGTACATCTTAGCCCCCTCCTCGCTTGCGGTGAACCAGCGCTGTAGGTGGGTTTCCCTCCATAGGCGACTGGTGAACCCGAAGGGGGGGTGGGGTTCTTGTACCTCATAACACCGGGTTAATTATTTAGTAAATTAAGGAATTATCTTCATGCTACAGGCAGAAGAACTTGATAAATGTAAAATTGAATTATTGAAAGATAGTTTAAGCAGAAGCCCAATTGAACTTGCTGAATTAAGTACACTTCAGCGAATTATCTTAATTACTGATGGAACTTTAACTGATATTCTGGAAATTTATCTATTAGAAAAGATTGCAATTATTAAACTTTCTGAAGAAATAGTCAACATTACTGAAAGTATCCCTCTTTTAAATCTGGAAGTTGGCAACAAAGTTATTAAAAGAAGAATATTTCTCCAAGGAAGAATTAGCCAAAAAAACTGGGTTTACGCTGAATCTATGGTGGTTCCCGACCGACTAGATCCAAGATTTAAAGAACAGTTACTCAACTCAGTAAAACCCATTGGTAAACTCTGGTTAGAATATCGCGTGGAAACCTTTAAAGAAATTGTTGATTTATCTCAAGAACTTGCTGGTAATTTAGCTGAGGATTTTAAAATTAACAAAGATGAAAACCTCTTTTCACGGACTTATCGAGTGTTTTCACAAAATCAACCTGTAATGATGATTACCGAAAAATTCCCCACTAGTTTTTTCATCTAAAAAATATAAAATGAACGAAAAACAATCTCACGTTTTTAATACACCTCGCTGGCATAAAACCTGTTTGATGCCAACTCATGGCAAAGGGATTTATGTTTATGATTCCGAAGGTAAATCCTATCTAGATGCCATCGGGGGAACTCATGTTATTTCCATTGGCCATGGTGTTACAGAAGTAGCTGATGCGATCGCTAAACAAGCTCGTGAACTGTGTTTCATCCATAAAGCTCAATTTACCAGCGAACCCCAAGAACGTTTGGCTGATGTCGTCACAGCAATGGCTCCAGAGGGCATGGATAGAGTTGGTTTCGTTACCGGTGGCTCAACAGCCAATGAAAAGGCTTTTCAAGTAGCACTTTATTACCATCAACTCCGAGGAAAACCCAGCAAATATAAAATTATCTCCCGTTGGCATAGTTATCACGGTCATACAATTGCTACCCTAGCCATGTCCGGGAGTCGGTTTGTTCGCAGCAGTTTACCTCCCTTTGATTTATTAAATTTTCCCCATATTCAAGCCCCCCACTGTTATCAATGTCCCTATGGACTCACCTATCCCAGTTGTCAACTCGCTTGTGCCAATGAACTAGCCAGGACAATAGAACAAGAAGGCCCCGATACCATAGCCGCTTTTATTGCCGAACCGATTATTGGTGGTGCCGGTAGTGCGATCGTTCCCCCACCGGGTTACTATGAAAAAATTCGAGAAATTTGTGATTTTTACGATATTCTTTTCATTTCCGAAGAAATTATCACAGGCTTCGGTCGCACTGGTAAGAATTTTGGAATTGACCACTGGAATGTCATCCCGGATATGATCACAGCCACAAAAGCCTTAAGTAGTGGATACGCGCCCATTGGAGCCGTGATTATTCACAAAAGGGTTCGAGAAATATTTGATCATGCCACTAAAAATATACCCCTATCATTGTTCACCTATGCGGGACATCCCATTAGTTGCGCTGCGGCCTTAGCTGTACAAAACTATCTTGCTGAACATAATCTGATTGAAAAATGTGCAGTCATCGGTAAATATCTGAAAAATGAATTACAAAAGTTGGCTGCACGGGAATCATTCATTGGAGATGTTCGCGGAGAAGGGTTATTAATAGGGATTGAATTTGTCCAAAACCGAGAGACTCATCAACCATTTTCCCGTTCCCTGGGCATAACTGAAAAAATCATGCAAATAGGCTTAAAAAATGGCTTAATTCTCCGAGGTAGATTTGGTACGGGAATAGGAGTAGATGGAGATCACATTTTAATTTCGCCACCTTTTATTATTACAGAAACTCAATGTGATGAATTAGTGGAAAAATTAGAATTGACTTTCAAAGAAGTAAAACAGGCTCTTAATTTGGTCTGTGCTGAATAATCTAAAAATGTGAAATCAGGTAGGTTGGGTTGACGTTCTTGTTACCCAACATTTACAGACTTTTGTTGGGTTGCGCTGTCGCTTAACCCAACCTACAAAAACTCTTAACCTAAACTCATATTATGACTGAATCAACCTTTACACAGTCTCCCCAAAATATCAGCTTCAAGGGCTTTACCAAAGATGCTACTGTAGCTCTGGTTGTACAAATTAGTAGTCTTTTTATTACCTATCTGTTGCAAGTTTTGTTGGCGCGATGGATGGGGAGAATTGAATATGGAATTTATGAATATGTGACGGCTTGGACTATATTTTTGGCGCTACCCGCAGGATTAGGATTACCTCGCACGACAGTCCGCTTAATTGCAGAATATAAAGTCAAACAAGATTTGGGCAGTTTGCACGGCATTGTGAGGGGAAGTTGGCTATTAATCTTACTAGGAAGCCTAACTGTATCCTTAATTGTCATCGGAATCGTCTTATCAATAAATAATTACCATGAATTTGTTTATGCAATTCCTCTATTAATGGGAATCTGGATATTACCCCTACAGGCTTTAGTTAGTTTGTACAAGGGAGTCGCCACAGCCTTAGAGGAAATTGCTCTAGCCTATATGCCTGCTGATATTATCTATCCTATCTTAGTGCTAGGAGCAGGATTTATAATCTGGAGAGATCACCATAGCCTCAATAGTTTATCCTTGATTATCCTAGCTGGAGTGATATTGTTTGCGGTGACGACAGTGCAACTTCTGTTAGTGAGAAGGAAGTTTAATCAAGAATTTACACCGACAACTCCTGTTTATGCTTACCGTGAGTGGGTAGAATTATCGCTGATTTTGTTGATTCAACAGTCATTTTTTGTGATTTTAGATCAATCTGATATTCTGATGGTGGGTTCTTTGATAGGGCCTGAACCAGCCGGAATTTACAATGCGGCGGTAAAAACTGCTCAGTGGCCAGGTTTAGCCTTGCTAACATTAAATATAGTGGCTGCACCCAGATTTGCAACCCTTTATGCTAAAAAAGATTCTTCGGGGTTACAAAAACTGGTGTCTGAGGCCAATATCTGGATATTTATTCCTACAGTGTTGATTTCTGTCTGCTTATTGCTGTTTACTCAACCTGTTCTCAGTATTTTTGGCTCGGATTTTATCACGGCTAATTGGACTTTGAAAGTTTTGGTGATTGGACGTTTGGTTGATGCTTTATGTGGTTCGGTTGGCTCTTTAATGGTAATGACAGGTCATCAAAATAAGTCCTTGCCTGTGTTTGGTTGGTGTGCTTTAATGAACATAGTTTTAAATGCGATCGCTATTCCCTATTTGGGGATGGTAGGGGCAGCGATCGCCACTAGCATTACTATGATTACATGGAATATTTGGCTGAGTGTCTTAGTCATCAAATACGTTAAGGTTAATCCTTCGATTTTTTCCGTCCTATTTAAGCCTGAGAGCAAATCAGCTACTGAAGCTGAATAACTTCATTCAACCAAATTTAGAAGCAATTTATAAATACAAAGACCTATACCAATGTTAATATCTTACAGTCACAAGTTCATTTTTTTTCACATCGCTAAAGCTGCGGGTTCGAGTATTAAAGAGGCGTTACAAGCCTATGCTCAAGAACCCGAAAAATTCAAAATTAATCGTCCCCAAAGAATGTTAGGAGACAAAATTAATCCCTTTTATGAAATATGGGCATCTTCCCTTTGGCACGCTAAAGCCAAGGACGTTCAAAAGGAATTGTCACCAGAAATCTATAACAGTTTTTATAAATTTGCTTTTGTTAGAAACCCTTGGGATTGGCAAGTATCCTATTATCACTTCATTCTCAAAGAAAAAGCTCATATCAGACATGAATTAGTAAAATCAATGGCTGGATTTGAGGAATATTTAGAATGGGTAATTAACACCAAAAACCCCTTTTCAAAAGGAGCAACCAAACTACAAAAAGAACTTATTACCGACTCACAAGGTAGATTAATAATTGATTTTATTGGTAGATATGAAACATTGGAAACTGATTTTAATTATGTTTGTCAAAGACTGAGTTTACAAACTTCTTTACCATATTTGAATAAGTCGAAACATAGAAACTATCAAGAATATTACAACCCCAAAACCATAAAATTAGTAGAAGAGCATTTTCAAGAAGATATAGCATTATTTGGCTACACCTTTGATGGGTATTCCGATCAAATTGGTCAAGGGATCAGAAAAACAAAAAATTCTCTTGATCAAGGACTCAAAACCACTGTTCAAGTATAAGTCAGGGTTTAAAAACCTCAACCTCTGTTAACATTACCAACTTAAATAGAATGATTTCACAAACTCCATCTTCTCTCCAACTGACTTCCCCTGAGCAAAATCAATCCAGAACACTGAGTGATTTAATCGTAGATTATTTAGAACAATTAGGAGTGGAATATGTTTTTGGCATACCTGGAGGACACAACAGCGCATTGTATGAAGCCCTAGCACGTAGCGAAAAACGTGGGGGAATCCGGGCAATTTTGACTTGTCATGAAACCGGTGCGGCTTTTATGGCTGATGGCTATGCCCGTGAAACTGGAAAAATTGGAGTTTGCTGTGCTACAACAGGTCCAGGTAGCACCAATTTAATTACAGGGGTAGCTTCCGCTTATGGTGAAGGAGTCCCCATGCTTGTAATCACCGCCCAAACCATGCTATCCCATTTTAGCTGGAGTGCCTTTCAAGAATCATCACCCGATACGATAGATACAATGGCGATGTTTAAGCACTGTACTCGTTATAACACCCTCGTTACTCATGCCAATCAACTAGAAAGAAAATTAGTTGCGGCCTTAACAACAGCTTTGCGATCGCCTTTTGGACCGGCTCATCTCAGCATTCCTGTAAATCTCTTCCGCGCTGAAGCCCCACCATCTCTTACCTATCCTCATATACCTCAACTATTAACCCAACCCCCAGCATTAGTTGATTTAAAAGCCTTAGATCATCTTTCTCAAACCGTATCCAATGTATTAAATCAAGGACAAACTATCGCCCTTTGGATTGGTCAAGATTGTAAACAAGCATCCTCAGAAATTATAGCCTTAGCAGAATTAATTAATGCTCCTATAGCTACAACCCAAAGCGGCAAAACCTGCGTTAATCCTTATCATCCCTTAGCAAAAGGCGTATTTGGGTTTGCTGGCCATCAAACAGCCCGTCAAGCCCTCACCGATGAATCTGTCGGTTTAATTTTAGCTGTAGGTATGAACTTAGGACAATGGGAAACCTCCAATTGGGATAACGCAGTATTAACTAAAAAATTAGTCCATATCCATCATGCAGATCAGTGTTTTAACAGTTCTCCAATGGCAGAATTGCACATCCAAGGAACTATTAAAACCATACTTAAAGAATTACATACACGCCTAGAAAATGCTCAGAAAACAGGACACTTAAAACCAAAACTATCAACAACCTCCCCCGAATTATTAAACCATCATCCATATCAACCCACTCAAATTACAGTTAAAGATCCAGATAGTTATAAACTATTAAATGATCAATCCCCAGTTAAACCCCAACAATTAATCAGTGAACTTATACAGCATTTCCCCCCAGAAACTCGCTATCTAATTGATGTAGGTAATTGGTTAACTTGGAGTATTCATTATTTATTTCCCCATCGTCCCGAAAATTACCGTCTAGGAGCAGTAACAGCCCCGATGGGGTGGGGAATTGGTAGTGCAGTTGGCACAGCTTTTGGCGTTAAAAATACCCCCATTGTTTGCCTAACAGGAGATGGTTGCTTCTTAATGCACGGAAACGAACTGGCTGTGGCTGTGGCTGAAAAATTACCAGTCATTTTTATTATTTTAAATGACCAATCTTTCGGTATGGTGAAACATAGACATAAGCAAACAGGAACTGAAAAACTGGAGTTTATTTTACCTTCAGTTGATTTTAGTCAAATAGCCAAAGGAATGGGGGCAAATGGTTATATTATTCATAATGGTCAAGATTTAAAAAATCTAGATTATGAGGCAATTTATAACGATTCCAAACCAACAGTATTAGATGTGCGAATTGATGGTGATTATGTCCCACCCATCGGAATGTTCTAAACTTGATATAGGATTACTATTTGATTTTTGAAAGTTTACCCTAAATATGGCTATGGCTTAGAAAACCTATCTACCATACAATACTTGTCGGTTAAGGAAATGTAGGTTGGGTTCAGCGACAGCGAAACCCAACATTACCAAGGATTTTGTTGGGTTTCGTTCCGATTGCTCCGCGAACGTTTACGTTCCACAACCCAACCTTGTATCTTAGAGGTATGTTAGAGGAAGTAAGAATTGAACGCAGATAATTTTGTACCTCATTAGATCAGAAAACGCTATATCTTCCAAATACTCCTGAATTACTACCAACTGTCAATTTTTAATTTTCCCCACTAAGATCATGACTGAAGAACAATCTGCAACCAAGAGACTATTAATTAATTCTTTGCCTAAAAGTGGTACTCATTTATTAGCCAAAGCTGTAGAAATTTTGGGGTATAAAGAACATTTTGAACCAGGAGAAATCACAGAAACACCTCTATTCTTTAATTATGGAGAAGTCAAAAAGAGATTAGAACATCAAACAGAATCAGATCAGAAAATTAGTATCGGTGCTTTAACCCCATGTTATGTAGATTCCGCAACTTTTCGACATTGGTTAACACTGATTTCCCCAAAGCAATATATTTTAGGTCATATTCCTTGGACACCTCTATTAACGCCAATTTTGAACGAATTAAATTATCAACAGGTCTTTATAATTCGTGATCCTCGCGCTGTCGTTTTTTCTTTAATTCCCTTTGTTTTAGATACAGGTAAAATGCCAGGAAGACACTTTTTAGAAGATGATTTTAGTTTAATGTCTCCTACCCAACGCTTAGACTTTATTTTAGAGGGAGGGTATGCTGTAAAAGTAGGAGTAGAAATCAAAAATTTTGCCGAAGTGTATCGTTCTATGTTAGCTTGGCGTAATGAAGAAAATTGTTTATTTATCCACTTTGAAGATTTGGTTGGGGAACAGGGTGGAGGAACTAAGGAAAAAAAAGAAGCTGTTGTCTACAAAATCTGCTCTTATTTAGATATTCCTTTTGATGATACTATTCTTTCTCAGTTAGGTGAAATTTATAATCCTGGTGCTAGAACATTTAGAACAGGTAAAATAGATGGTTGGAAAAGCTCAATGAACGCAGAAGATGTAGAAAAATTAAATATTTATTGTCAACCTTTATGTGAGGAAGCTGGATACACAATCGGATAGTTTTCTCATAAGTTTATGCACAAGGTATTCAAGAAATAGGCAAAAACCCATTATTTATGATTAACACTACTGGTAATAGTTTAGATTTAGCAGAGGAATTAATTTTAGATTCCTCTATCCAATTTATCAATCCTCTGTCAGATAATTTACTAGAGCCAAAATCTATCTTTCTCACAGGAGCAACTGGCTTTCTTGGTGCTGATTTACTTAGGGAACTGCTCCACAAAACTACGGCAGATATTTATTGTTTGATTCGCTGTGGTAATAGCGAAGATGGTAAAAATCGTCTCCAAAAACATTTGGAATTTTATTTACTTTGGGAAGAAACTTTTAGTTCTCGAATTATTCCCGTTGTGGGAGATTTATCTAAACCTTTGTTGGGTCTTTCTGAGGGAGATTTTAATGAATTAGCAGGGATAATTGATATTATTTATCATAATGGAGCATGGGTTAACTCGGCACGTCCTTATTCAATTTTAAAACCTGCGAATGTGTTAGGAACACAAGAGGTTATTCGGTTAGCAAGTATTCTGCAAACTAAACCTGTTCATTTTATTTCTACCCTGGGATTCTTTTTCAATAAAACTAATCTTGATAATGAAAAAATAACGGAAACAGATATTGCTGATTTTTCTATTATCAAAGGAGGTTATCAACAAACTAAATGGGTAGCAGAACAATTAATTATATTAGCACAACAAAGAGGATTACCTGCTTGTATTTATCGTTCTTCAAGAATTAGTGGACATAGTCAAACAGGAATCAATGGCAATATTCAAGATTTCTTATGTATTTTGCTCAAAGGTTGTATTAAATTAGGAAGATTTCCGAATTTAAAAACACAAATAAATATGATTCCAGTTGATTATGTCAGTCAATCAATTGTAAGTTTATCTCTGGAAAAAAAATATTTTGGCAGAACATTTCATTTAGTTAATCCTCAGTCAACTTCTTGGGAGCAATTTTTTAACTCAATGTGTTTTCTAGGCTACCCTTTAGAAAAGGTTAGTTATGATGATTTTTTAGCGGAAACAAAGAATCAAATATCCAAGTATCCCAAGGATAAGTTATACTCGTCTTTATTACTGCTTTTGAAATTCTCAAAGATATTTTCACCGGACAAAGTAGAATTTAATGCTGACCAAACCATTGCAGAGTTAGGAAATATATCTATTCTCTGTCCTGCTATCAATGAGGAATTACTGAATGTGTATTTTTCCTACTTTCAAAAAATTGGTTATTTTCCGGAAGTGTTGAATGACAATAAAATATAAGTTAAAAACAAGTTTTCATTGTACATTATGAAAATAATAGTTTATATTTATACTGATCCATTACTTGATACCGTTCCCAATCAAAATGATTGGGGTTGGGAAGTAGATAAAATTTATGAAGATTTAGGGAAACGTAGCCAATTACAACAATTATTAACTGATTGTCAAACAGAAACAGTAAATTATCTACTGGTTCGCCGATTAGAAGAATTAGGTGATACTTTAGTAGAAGTAAGCGATCGCCTGAATCAACTAGAAACAATGGGAGTCGTGGTAATTGCGACACAACAAGCATACACCTCTAAATCTAGTCAAATTCGCGCCGAACTTCTGGAATTATCCTCAGAAATTCAACATCAGCAACGCAGCCGTCGCATTCGTCAAGGACACGCGCGCAATCGCCTAGAATCCTCACCACCACCGGGAAAATCCCCCTATGGCTACCGCAGAGGACAGGGTAAATATATTATTGACCGTACGACCTCACCTGTCGTCAAAGATTTTTTTGATCACTTTTTACTCTATGCTTCTATCCATGCTGCTGTTCGTTATTTAGCTAAAAAATACAGTAAAAATATCTCTGTCACTACAGGTAGACGCTGGTTAACTAATCCAGTTTATCGCGGTGATACCGCTTATCAAAATAGTGAAACTATCTCTAATACCCATGCAGCAATCATATCTAGAGCAGCAGCAGCGCAGGTTGATAGACTATTGCGTCGCAACAGCCGTTTACCATCGCGGACAGCTAGTGCGCCCCGTTCTTTAGCTGGTTTAGTCATTTGTAATCAATGTCAGTCACAGATGATTGTCACCAGTGTTACTCAGCGTCATCAAGATAAAGAGTATCTATATTTACGAGCAACCAACTGTCCTCAACAGCCAAAATGTCGTGCTATCCCTTACCAAGTAGTTTTAGAAAAAACTATTGATAATATTTGTCGAGATTTACCTTTAGCTGTAGCGGGAATGAATTTTCCCCAATTAGATGCAATTAAAAATAGTTTAGAGAATGGTATATCTCGTCAACAAGAAATCCTTCAACAATTACCCACTTTAATAGAAACTGGAATTTTAGATTCAGAAACTGCAAAATTAAGAGCTTACAAACTTCGTACAGAAATCTCTGAACTTCAAGCCAAGTTAGCAATTCTTCCTCCTGTGAATTTATATTCCGTAGCTCAAGCTGTTTCCATTCCCCAATTTTGGTTAGATTTATCAGAAGTAGAACGACGGTTTTACTTCCGCGAATTTATCCAGAAAATTCAAATTATTCGCCAAAGTGGAGAATGGGATTTACAGATAATTTTTATTATCTAAATACTCAGATCCCCGACTTCTTCAAGAAGTCGGGGATCTAAATTCAATTACTCATCTTGATTTTTAGGAGCTTGTTTACCTTTTTTACCCGTATTTCGGACATTCATGACTTTTCCTAGTAAATCAAACCAAAAAGGCGCACCCATAGCAATAGCAAAACCACTAACAAGCCAACCAGCAATCATACTCAAAATACTGAAAACAGGCAACCCATTGATTCTATATTTTGTGCCGTTAATTTGCTGTTGTAAGTTAGCATTTGTCCAACCGATTGGTAACTCAACTTCCTTTAAAATCTCGTTAGGATCTATTTTATTGATATCTGAAGAATTAGATCCTTGTGGTACTACTTGTACAGCTTTGTTAATAATTATTTCTCGTAATAAAGAATCCTTAGATAAGCGATTGATAATATGAAAAGTATCTGCATTGGCTGTGATAGCTAAAGTTATGCCAATTAAAATTGCCACTCCTTTAGCATTACGTTTATAAACACCACCGGCTCTTTCCATGGAGCTATCAAAACTATTTTCAATTTCTTTTTGCAAGAGATTAATGCCTTCTTCAGTGCTTTTAGCTCTCATTTGGGCGCGTTTTGCCATGGTTTCAATATTAGTAACTACAGAATCTGGCAGAATATCAATCAGTTCTTTAACTTTTTTATAGGTTTCACTATCTTTATCTTGGATAGCGGCTATAACTTCATCATGAATATCACTACCTTTTTTGATAGATTTGACAATTTCATTAATATTAGGTTTTAATCCTCCTATCACTATCGCTTTTTCTGCATCTTCAAAAATATCTTTTCTTAAGAATTTTAGTTCCCGCAAAGGTTTATCTAAAATATCTTCATAATTGTCTATATGTGCTTGAAAACTATCTATATATTTGTCCAAACTATCTCTCATCCGATTCATGGCCATGTATATATCATATTTATCTTTATTGAATTCATCAATAATGCGGTTATACTCTAATTCCAATTGTCTATAATCTGCGGCAATATCGGTGGCAAATTCACTAGATAATTGCTGATTATTAATGTCAACTTGCAACTGAATCAAAATTTGTCTAACATCATCTAAACGTTCATTTTTGAATTGTTCTACTCTGATCTGAGTTAATTTTTTGACTAATATGGGCAGTTGTAGTGTATCCATAAAAGTATTGGCAAAACTTTCACCACCAATATAGGAAGGCGCACTACGTTTTTGATTACCAAACACAGTTTCTTTTTTAAATCTAGAACTAGACTTTCTCCAGGAACTAAATAATGAACCTATTACCCAAGTTGCCTTCCGAGGTAAGGTTGCCATTAAACCTTTAGCCTCTTGATTAATGCTTTGAATTAAAGGATTAGCATAAATCTTATTGACTAGTTGAATTACTTTGGGATTTTCTGAAGTTTGAGTATCATCAGCTAAAAGAATTTCAATTGATCTCCTCAAATGTTCAGCTCGCCATTGCAGCACTGTCGTTAATAGTTCTTGAATTTCTGAAGCCAGTAAACTTAAAATTAAGTAAATAAAAATTAAACCCAGCGCCACATCTAAAATAAATGGTAGGTTCATTGACATTCTCCTTCAGGGTAATTGACCAAATGCTAATGGTAGTATTTATATCATTTAATTGGAAAAATGCTTGTAAACTTCCTTAAAAAATCAATAAGAAAATCTTCGCTAAAAAATTATCTCTGTTCTTGAGAAACTGAGCTAATTTGGGATTTAGCCATTGGTCAAAATTATAGATGGCAACATGGAAGATTCGCTTTGATCTCTATGTGATTAAACCTAGCAGTCATAAGATTCGCATAGAATATGCCAGAAGGAAGCTTTATTTGGACTCATCTAGAAAAACAGCACCGTGTGGTTGAAAAAAAGATTGATTGGCTATGGCTAATTCTATTGTTGTTGGCAGCGGTGGTCTTGTTTAGCATCAATCTTGGCGGGTTGCCCTTACAAGATGGCGATGAGGCAACCGTGGCCAGGGTAGCGCGGGAAATTTGGCAAGCTCCAGCAGATTCAATGCGCTGGCTTTACCCCACTTTGGGTGGTGAACCATATCATCAGACACCGCCGCTTATGCACTTATTAATTGCTGTGGCTTATGCTGTGGGTGGTGTCAATGAATGGACAACACGGCTACCTAGTGCTATTTTGACAGCAATTTCTGTACCCTTGTTATATTGCCTGGGGAGAGAGCTATTTCGTCAACGTTGGGCGGCTATTTATAGTTCTTTGATTTATTTAACAATGCTGCCTGTGGTCCGTTATGGCAGGTTAGCGATGTTAGATGGGGCAGTTGCTGGTTTTTTGATTTTGATGATGTGGTTTGTCTTGCGATCGCGCCGGGATTTACGTTACTGCTTAGGTGTAGGTATTAGTTTTGGGTTAATTTGTCTAACTCAAGGCATAATGGGTGTTTATTTAGGTGCAGTTGTTTTAGTCTTTCTCTATTGGGATACACCTAGACTGCTGACAAGTTATTATTTCTGGATGGGTATTTTTATCGGTTGTCTACCTGTATTTTGTTGGTATGGGTTTCAAGTATGGAACTATGGCTATCCCTTCAGTATTGATGTGAATACATCTTTAAGCCATATTAAAACTATTAGTAATGGCAGTTCCGAAACAGCTTGGTATTATCTTTTTGAAATCGGTAAGTGGACATGGCCTTGGTTAATATTTTTACCACAAACTATTCGCATCACTTGGGATAACAATAACTTAAGTTGGGCAAAACTAATTATTGTCTGGTGTGTTGTTTATTTATTGATCATTTCTCTGATTAGCTGGAAACTTCCCTGGTATATATTCCCCATTTATCCCAGTTTGGCTTTAGCTTTGGGATTTCAGTTAGCAGAAATGGAAAATATCCCTTCTTCCTTAGGCTATCCCCACGCTTGGGTAACGAGTTTAGCCATGTTGGCGGTAGTAGCTTCGGCAGCAAGTATTTATTTTAGTGGGAGAACTTTAGACAATCTAGAATTACAAATCATTTTTGCTGCGGTGGCTTTAACTATGACTTTAGCCGCAATTTTAGCAGCACGAGGTGATAAACAATTTCTGAAAATTTTAATTTGGGGAAGTTATATTTCTCTACTGCTGTTGATGAAATCTAATTACTGGATTTGGGAATTAAATACAGCTTATTCCGTCAAACCAGTGGCAGCGATGATCACTAAAATAGATCCAGCGATTAAGGAAATCTATACATCTTTTCCCTACCATCGTCCTTCTTTGGATTTTTATAGTGATCGCACCATTATTCCTGCTTCTATTGGTGAGCTACAATATTACTGGCAATATGATGATCAACCTTATTTTCTCCTCAACACCTCTACCTTAGAAAACCTCCAATTCAAGTCTATCAAAGTAGTAGATCAAGTAGGAGATTGGCAATTAATTACTAAAGAGAATGAGTAATTGTTAAGTTGTTTTTAAGAGGATGTTTGCAAAGTAATACATTGTGATTTTTTACCCCCCTTAATCCCCCCTTATAAATGCTACCGTGTACACACAAGTGATTGAATCGCCCCCTAACCCCCAAAATTGGGGTCACAAGAATTTTCAAAGTCCCCCAAAATTCAAGACTTGGGGGACAAGGCAGACAAGGTGACAAAGGAGGAAAACCGGACAAACGAATGGATGATTGGTAACAAAACAACCCATAAACCGAGTATTCTGTGAATAAAATCCTTCTTGTCTACTATCCTTCCTTGTCTTCCTGGTCTTGCCCCAGAATTGGGGGATTTAGGGAGCGAAATAGGCCGAAACGAAGATAAGTAGGACTTGTGTGTACACAGTAGCCTTATAAATGGGGGAAACCGGAAAATCAAGTTCCCTCCCCAATGCATCGAGGAGGGTTAGGGTGGGGTAAAAAGATATTTGATACATCAATCATGACTTTATGGCTACGCCACACAAGCTATCAAACACGCTCTAATAGCTTGGTATTTTCATCACCATTGCCATTGTTAATTCTGCTAGTACCGCTTTCTCGGAATTAAAAATTAAGAATTAAAAATTAAAAATGAATACAGAGTAAGCTTTTGGTACGATTTGGAATGGTTGGTTTATTTACGCCGTCGTGTACTAGTTGCTTGCTGTGACACTAGACTCTTCCCGGTAAACCCTGACCAGGAAGAAGGATAAATTCTTTACTACACATTCTAAATAGTTCTTTATACTTTAAACTAGACTTACTGCCTATTTATGCGGTAAGTCTGATACATACATTATTTAATGGACTATAGGGTTTGTGAGTGTAACAAAAATTACTCCTGGACAATCACTGACTGATACACAGAAAAATGGCTTACAGTTAGTATCCCTGTGGGGTGGGGGTAAACATGATGTGGTTTTAGCCATTGATGTTACAGAAAGTGTGGGTTTAAATGATCAAGGACGGATTCGGTTACGTCAGATAGTTGAAGACAGTCTCAAACCGGGAGATTCTGTTTATGTTGTGACCTTTGCTCAAAATATAGTTTTCAATGATGTTATATCTGTTGAAAATCCGTTAGGAACACCTATATATTTTAGTCAGAAAAATTCTGAAAATATTAATAAAGTATTAGCAAAAATTCCTTTTAATTCTGACCCTAACCGCTATGGAACAGATATTCAAAAAGCAGAGTTAACAGTATATCAAGGTATTGCACAAATTAATCAAAATCGCCTTTCCAACCATCAACAAATTAAGCCGCAGTCTATTGTTTGGATTACTGATGCACCTTTATTTACCCAACCCGGAATTAATTCACAAGTTTGGATAGAAACACCTGCTAATAGTCCTTTCAGAATAGCAGAATCGCCGGAAAGTCAGGAAAGACAGAATTGGATTAAGGCTTTACCTTTAAAAGAGCGATCGCTAATTATTAAAAATCAAGACAATAAAGATTATAAACTATCTGTAGTTGATATTAATTCTACGGTTCAAGAAATTTGTACACCAGCACCAGGAGGTGAAGAAACTTGTTTAGTCAATCCTTATTTAATTAAACAATTATGGCTACCTAGTTTGATTTTATTATTAATAATATCTGTGGGAATTTGGAGTATATTCAAATTTGCCAAATCACAAAAAAAATGGGAGTTGCAAATTAAGTTAGAAGATGATGAAGAAGATCAAAAAATCATAAGATTACCCAATAATAGAAAAATAGCTATTGGTGAATATGATCCTAAATGCATAGATTCTATTGATTGTCCTGGTGGAGAATTACGAGCTTATTTAGAACGTAAAGGAGACAAGGTTTATGTCATACCAATAGAAAATGGAAACATTCAAATAAATAATAAAAAAATTACATCACGAACTCTCATGGCAAATAACAAGTTTACCCTAAATTGTCCAGATTCACGCCAGCGTGATTACCAAATAAATGTTAAAGTAAAAAAATAGTTTTCAGGAAAAAAACATGACTCAAGCATCTGCAAATGAAACGCAATATAGAGGTATTAATCGGACAATTTGTATTGGTTTAGGTGGGACAGGTAGAGATGTTTTGATGAGAATTAGACGGTTAATTGTTGACCGTTATGGAGATTTAAATAATTTACCAATTGTCAGTTTTGTTCACATAGACACAGATAAAGCTGCCACCCAAGTTACAGGTATTAGAACTGGGAGTACCTATCATGGTATTGATTTAAGTTTTCAGGAAGCTGAGAAAGTCAGTGCTACAATGTCATCCAAAGATGTCACCATGTTTGTAGATGGACTAGAACGGCGTTCAGAATATAATAGTTATGGACCTTATGACCATATTGGGATTTGGTTTCCTCCTCAGTTATTGCGGAATATTAAAGCAATTGAAGAAGGTGCAAAAGGAATTAGACCTGTAGGAAGACTGGCATTTTTTCATAACTATCAAAAAGTAAAAACAGCAATTGAAACCGCAGAAAGACGAACCAGAGGACATGAATCTTTATTACTAAGTTCGGGTTTAAAAATAGAACCGGGATTAAGTATTTTTGTAGTTGGTTCTCTTTGCGGTGGTACAGGAAGTGGAATGTTTTTAGATGTTGCTTATAGTCTAAGAAATATTTATGGTGAACAAGGATCTCGGATTTTTGGTTATTTAGTAATTAGTCCAGAATTGTATGGCAATGCTCCTAACATGAGTGCTAATACTTATGCTGCCTTAAAAGAATTAAATCATTATAGCAATCCTGGTACAGAATTTGAAGCTTGTTATGATATTGCAAATTTGGCAATTATTCAAGAAAAACGTCCACCCTTTGACTATACTTATTTACTATCTCATCAAACAGGGAGTGAATATGAAATCCTTACCCAAGGTAAACTATGTAATGTAATTGCCCATAAAATAGCTTTAGAATTTTCTGGTGAATTGGGTCCAGTAATTAAAGGAAATCGAGATAATTTTCTGCAACACATAATTCAACCCGATAAACACCCCCGTCCTAATAGCCAAAGATACTTAACATTTGGACTATCAGCAATTTATTTTCCTCGTGATACTATCATTCAAATAGCCTTAACAAAAGTCAGTTCAGCGTTAGTTAAATTTTGGTTAAATGGTAAAGGTCAAAGTCCAGATCCTATAAACTTACTTGAACAATTTTTGATTCAACATCACTGGCATAATGATTTAGTAAAACGAGATGGATTAACTAATAAATTAGCAGAATCTGTAGAAGAATCTAATAAGACTTTTAGTAATAGTATCAAAACTTGGCAAAATAAATTATCAAAGTTAATCTCTGAATGTAAAAATAAAGATGATCGTGCAAACGTG
Organism: Dolichospermum sp. DET69; assembly: GCA_017355425.1. Classification (NCBI taxonomy): domain Bacteria; kingdom Bacillati; phylum Cyanobacteriota; class Cyanophyceae; order Nostocales; family Aphanizomenonaceae; genus Dolichospermum; species Dolichospermum sp. DET69. The sequence goes on along the minus strand of CP070233.1, from coordinate 3,036,343 downwards.
CGGCAACAGTTAGCGACAGAATTTTATAAACAATTTCGGACTATTCAACCAGGAGAAACGGAAAGTATTCGCGGTTATTGGTTGACAAAATTAATTCAAACTGCTCCTAAAATCATCAAAGAACTTAGCACTAATATTGATGATTATTTGATTCAGCTACTTACACCAATAGAAGTTAATTTTTCTATTAAAAATAGCCGTAACTGGTTAGAAGCACTACAACATGAATTGCACAAATATCAACGAGATTTACAAGAATCAATCACTGATTTTGGGGGAATAAAACGGATAGAAGATGTAGAAAGGAAGTGGGATAATATTGAACAAATAATTGAAGAATTAGAAAATAAATTTATGCTGATTGGCAATTTAAAGAATAGCCAATTTCAAGAAGAATGTAAAAAAGCCATCCAAGAAGTTTGTAAATTGATCAGGCATAATTTTGATTTAACAGTTATACAAGAAACACTAAAAATTGTTAATCAGTTACAAAAGCACGTTCAAGAAAGAGAAAAACAAGTTGCTGCTTTTAGCAGTTTAGTACAAGACTTACAAAGTGCTTATGAAAAAGAGGAACGAGAATTAAAACAATTGAATTTTGATGAAATGAGTGGAGAAGCAATTTTTGATACTGAAGATATAGAACTTTGCTATCAAACAATGTTACCAGAAAATGATCTGCGTCCGCAATTAGTCTTAGCAAGTTCAACACTTACCGAAGAAACTGGTAGAGGAGTATCTTTAGCATTTTTCCTGAACATGGAACGCACTACTCACCCCCAAATAAAACAAGAGATTGATCTGAAAGTTGATAGTTTATTTGCTTTTCGCGGTAGGAATATTGTGAGTTCTGTGATTAAACGCTTCATGCAGAAATATTCATTAGCTGCACGTTCTACTCGTTTAAAACAAATTATGGAGGAAGCTCAACCATTACTGCGTTTAAATTTAAGTGATCCTTATTTCCGAGATGATCCTGCTAAAAGTAGTAAATTAGTAGGATATAAAGATACAGATGAATCAGATGTGAGAGATTTTAAAAAATTGATCACACAAGATTTAGGAGTTTCTACAACTGTTTTAAAAGCAATACAAGCAGATGATGAAATTTTAATTGTGAATGAGTATGCTGGGTTTCCATTGAGATTAATTAATAGTTTGGAAAGAATGAGAAACCCATATATACGAGAACACAATTCTGGTACATCTTTTTTACATAATGATTCTCGCACTGCTTTTCCCGATATTATTCCCCCTGATGCTAGAAGAATGGAAGAATTGGAGGATATTTTTTACCCTTGTTTAGCATTAGAATTGTTAACAGAAAATCAGGAAACCCAGGAATTAGAATTTCAACATTATGACACTTTCCAAAACAGTTATTATACTGCTGCTGTCAGTGCAAATTGGATGGAAGCTTTGGAAGATTTGGCCAATAACCGCAATATGGCTGAAACTTTGAAGAAAATTTTAGATGATATTATATCTGAAATAGAAAATAATCCACAATTATGGGAAAATCAATATCTACCTAAACTTCGTCAATTTCCAGATAAGCTGAGAACAATTCCCGAAGATAGTCCCAATTTTCCCTATATACAAAGAGTATACGTCTCACCAGATAATATACAACCTACAGTTAGAGAAGGAGTTATCAATCGTTTTGTGAAAAAAATGGAAGCAAAATTGAACCAAAAAAATTCACTTTCAGCTAGAGACAATATAGGAAATCAAAAAGCCCTTGTTGGTGAAATAGTTCCTAATTCTTCTCTAAATAATACTGATAATCGTTCAAAACGAAGACAAGAATTAGAACAACTTAAACAAGATTTAGATCAAGATTTTCTAACTTCAGAAGAATACGAACGAGAAAAACAAAAAATATTTCTGCAATATCCCCTATAGTTTTTTTGGGTAGTTCACATCTACCCACTTTCAACAATATTCCTGCACTACCAAAGGTAAATTTTATGCCACCACTACCACCTTACTTAATTTTTATCACTGTTGTTCTGGTTATCATTCCTTCGATATTTACTATTTTCCTTCGCATATCTCTTTACCGCTATTTGATAAAGTTGACTAATAAAGTCCAAAGATTAATCAAAACAGGAGTAAGGGGAGAACAACCGAAAATTGTTATAACATTAGAAGATAGATTTCAGCAAGCTTCTAGAAAATTAGATCAGATAAATACAGCAGCATTAATTGATCAAGTTTATAGTCAAGAAAAAATTAAGGGATTTACCTGTGAACAAATAGATTATTTATGTCGGATTCTGCCAAATTTATTGTTAGCATTTGGGTTACTTGGTACTTTTTTAGGTATCACTATTAATTTATCTACTTTGAGTCAAACAATTAATCAAGCTAATGCTAATGATGTCAGCAATTTAGTTACTGAATTAAAGAAACCATTGGAAGGAATGAGTATTGCATTTACCACCAGTTTGACAGGACTATTTTTTAGTGCTTTGTTAACGGTATTCAATTTTATATTTAATGCAGGACTTGCTAAATATTGCTTGATTAGTTCTTTAGAAGACTATCTAGATAATATTTATCTTCCTGAAGTGCAGGGTGATAACCGTCTGGATAAAATAGTTAATAAAATGGTATCCCAGCAAGATGAATTTTTAACAAATTTTGGTGAAACAGTGCGAAAAGCTGTAGAACAATCTATGGGAAAAGTAGCACAACAAATTGCTGATGGAAATAAAGAAACTACAGATTTAGCTAGACAAGTTTATGAAAGATTTAATGCTGCTGCTGGAACTATATCTAGTGCTGCTAATGAATTTAAAAACTCAATTCCAGAATTAAATGCAGCATCTCAGATATTTAAACAGTCAGCTAATATTTTTCATCAAAGTCAGTTTCCTCAGCAATTATCAGCAGCTACAGCAGATTTGAGCAATACACAACAGAAATTTTCTGAATCGGCTGCAAAGTTTGCCCAAACAAGTAACTTGATGGTAACGGTGTTAATAAAAATTGAAGATTGTAGTCAAAATTTAATTAATTTATCAGAAGATATTAAGAATATTAATCAAACTTCAATTCAAGTATTAGATTTACATCAAACTAACCAAAATGCTCTGAGTGAAATTATTCCTAAACTCCAACAAGGTGCTAATAGTTTTTCTGAAGCTATTAACCAACTTGATCAATTAGAAATAAAAATTAGCGACAAAGCTGATAGTTTGAATAATGTAGAAATTGCGCTGAATCAATTGCTAGAGTTTTTACAATATAATACAGAACAAATGAATTTAGCATTTGATAAACAAATTGATCATAATCATCAACAATTTCAGACTTTTATCAGCAATACTGAAGGATATACCAATCAATTTATCATTAAAATTGATACTATTAAATTAGATTTAATAGAGTTATTACAAAATAACAATGTTCGATTAACTTCTGAATATCAAAACGTTAGTAATATTATTGTTCAAGGTATTGACAAGCAAACCAATATAAACACAAAAGGTTTAGCAATGGTAATTAAGAACATCCAAGAATGTAACAAACATTTGAATGATACCAAAAATTCTATTAACCAACTCAGACAAGTCATGAAAACGCCGGAATAATAAATTTACTGTGATCAACTTTTGAAATAGCATTTGCAATTGAAATCTTAACTTATGGCACGTCGTTCACGATATACTGAATACAATGAAGATTTAAATGTTTGGCAAGCATTTACTGATTTGATGTCTAATGCTTTTATGATATTAGTTTTATTTTTATTTCTAACTATTGTCATATCACAAATTACTAAAAAATCTGCTCAGAATTCACTTAATTTACCTGAGAAAACAAAACAATTAGAACAAAAAATCAAAAACTTACAAACAGAATTAAAATCTCAAAACAAGCTAAAACAACAAGTAGAAAATTTACAAGCAGAACTCAAAATTAAAAAACAACGAACAGACGCACCACCAATTATCATTATCAAAGATCAAGGTGATTATAGATTTGCTTCCGGTAGTGCAGAAATACCGTCAAAAATGTCAATTTATATATTGCAACAAATAGTACCAGAAATAGAAAATAGAACTAAACAATATGGAATCAATGTTGTCGAAATTATCGGACACACAGACGGACAACCTAATGGTAAAGTCACCAGTAATTTAGATGTAAATTTAGAAAAAGTCATTAATGGGACATTACCAATAGGAAAACTTCAGTCAGGTTCTAATGCTGACTTAGGAATCATGCGAGCTTTATCAGTCGTCAAGGTGTTGCGTGATATCCAAAAGCAACAAAATAGACTACAAGGACTCTCATTCCGTGCTTATTCTGCCGCACAATTAATATTACCAAATGGACAATTTGCCGACATAGCAAGGAAGGAAGATGTCACACGACGACGAATTGAAATCCGCTTTACTCGCTTGGGAGAAGTCCGTGAAGTTAAAGTGAGGTAGGACATAATGGCTCTTCAGTATATAGTATGCCAATTTATCTAGGATTTACACATTGACAAAAAATATCAAATATGTATTGCTGTAAAAACCACATTTATCCTAGGGGTAAAGCAAAAGCTAAACCCCTACTGCACGGTTAATTTATCGGTGAAAATAGAATTAGTTGCAGCCATCAGATTTTACTTCCCTCTATTATCAATTCTTTCCAACTTGGGAATTTCTTGGCCATTATGACTCATATTGTCTTGAGTCATAGTGACAATACCCAAAAAAACTGCACTTCCCACAACTAAGGACAAGAAAGGACGCTTAATAAAGATAAAATCTCTGATAATCCTGGATAAAGGTCGGCTTTGACGACGTAAAGCCGAAGAGATCATCATTTGTCTCCAAATAAATGGATCACGCACATAGTGTCCACTTTGGCAAACAACTAATTTTTCTTGGCAATAAGGGCAAGTAAACAAACCAATATAAGATTTTATTGGCGTTGTTCTGTTATTTCTTTGGCAAATTGGGCAAGTAACATAATGATCATGAAAAGTATTTGTACTCATCTACCTCGTCCGCCTAGTCCCTTGATTCTATTTATAACAATATCTGTATTGAATTTTACTGGATATCTAGTATTTATGCCATAATCACTGATGGTGATTGGTAAAATACTATAATGGACTCTGAGAAATAAATTGACCTAATGACATACTCCCTTCAATATTAACCCAAGTTGTTAGTACCGCAGGAAGGAATTATTTTTTTCTAACTATTTTGTAATTTTTGTTAATTAATTATTGAGTAGGCAGTTTCTCCTTTAATAAACCAAAATAAGAAATAATAGCGAAGAAATAGATTTTTCTGGCATTTCCCCCCTTTATCAATACATTTATAGGAATCATAACTGATATTTGAAAAATTTTAAGTAGTTTAGGGTGGGCAATGCTCACCAAAACCCTTATCCGATTGGCATTGTCCATTCTACGGATATTATGGCTACGCCACGCAAGCTATCAAAAATCAAATATTAGTCCTATATCAATATAGTTCAGCTTTACATCCTAGCTGACGACGAAACTCATAAAACCCTATATTTCCCCAATCTTCCATGCGGTTCACTCAGTTAATTAATCGTTTTCAACCCTCCCCAGAAACAGTAGTGCTGTTTTTAGCCGTACTAATTGGCGGTAGCACAGGTATGGGTGTAGTCACTTTTCACTATTTAATCGAGCTAATTAACAACTTCATGTTGGAAAATCTGATGGGACAGATCGGGAGATGGGGTGCTTGGACCTTAGCGGCTGTTCCTACTCTCGGTGGCATCATTGTGGGCCTCATGCGTTGGCAAACTCAAGATTTTGGGCCAGGGCTTTCATCTCTGATAGCTATTTCTCAAGGCAAAGAAGCGAAGAAACCCCTCCGACCGGTGACAAAAATGATCGCTGCGGCCGTTTCTCTCGGTAGTGGTGCGTCCTTAGGTCCAGAGGGTCCAAGTGTGGAAATTGGTACTAATTTCGGAGTTTTGTTGTCTGATATATTACAAGTTTCTCAAGAGCGTCAACGGTTACTTTTAGGTGCTGGGGCTGCGGCTGGTTTAGCGGCTGGTTTTAATGCCCCCATTGCCGGAGTATTTTTTGCCTTAGAAGTAGTCATGGGTAGTACCTATTTTGCTACTTCTGCTGTAAGTGTGGTATTACTTGCCGCCGTTGTCGCTGCCTTAATTGCTCAAATTGGTTTAGGTTCACAACCGGCTTTTGCTTTACCTGCTTATCAAGTTCGCAGTTACATGGAATTACCACTTTATCTGGGTTTAGGTTTGGGTGCAAGTTTAATTTCTCTCACCTATACTGAATCAATTCGGTTAGCTAAAGCCGGCTTTGCTGGAAATTTACCAGGATTAACGTTATTAGGGCAAATTCCTCAGTCAATTCAGCCAATTTTGGGTGGTGTAATTATTGGTATAGTCGGTTGGCGCTATCCGCAAATTTTGGGTATTGGCTATGGAACTGTAGAAGCTATGCTACAGGATGAGGATTTTTCCCTCAACCTCTTACTAATATTACTGGTGTTAAAACTGCTAATAACAGCGGTAAGTTCAGGGAGTGGTTTTGTGGGTGGATTATTCGCACCAGCTATGTTTTTAGGTGCTTCCTTTGGGTCTGCTTATGCTAAATTTTTGGCTTTGATTGCACCGACAATAGGAGAATATATGGCCGCTCCTCCAGCCTATGCCATGGTAGGTATGGCAGCGGTTTTAGCAGGTAGTGTGAGAGCGCCATTAACAGCAATTTTAATGTTATTTGAATTAACCCGTGATTACCGCATTGTTTTACCTTTAATGGCAGCGGTGGGTTTAAGTGTTTGGTTAGTAGAACGAATTAAACCAACTTTAGACGCTAATTCTAATCTCCAACAGATTGGTTTACCAGAATTGAAAGATGAAAAGGTAGAACTTTGGCAGCAAATGTTAGTAGCAGATGCTATGCACACTTACCCCAAAAAATTATCAGCAAGTCTGGGAGTATTAGAGGCTGCGGTAGTAATGACACGGGGACGAATACGCAGTGCTTTGATTATTGATGATGATGCTGGCAAGCTGGTGGGAATTCTTTCTCTAGAAGATATTAAACGGACTTTGTTTATATGCCAAAACCTTCCTAATTCATCTACTGAAATTCAGGAATATTTATCTACTCAAAAACTGATAGATATTTGTACTACAGATATTCTCTATGCCAGGGATGATGAACCTTTATCTGAAGCTTTAGACCGGATGGCATTACGTGGTTTACATCAATTACCAGTGGTAGCTAAAGACAATCCTGATTTTATTCTGGGTTTGCTAGAGAGAGAACAAATTGAATTAACCTGTAATTTAACAGCAATCACTAAGGTACTACACCAATATTTACCAGTGATCCCAACCACCGAATATATAGAGGAAATTGGGAATTGGTAATTAGTCAGCTATCAGAGGTAAAAGTAAACCACTGACAACTGATAAAACTAATGAATATTCCTTAAGCTGTAGCTTCTACTTCAGCATTTTCTACAGATTCTGAATCTACTTGTCGGAGTCGAATATGCTTTTTCCCTAAAGTGATGATAAACTCATCACCAGGTTGAAGATTCATCTGTTTTGTGTAAGCTGCACCAATTAGCAGGTTGTGGTTTGATTGCACACTAATTCTATAGCTGGCACTCCGTCCACCACGCCCATTCGCACTGGGAGAACTATCCAACTGAATACCCTCGGCATCAATTAGGGCATTCAAGAATTTCATCATGTTAACGCGCTCTATACCATTTTTGGTAACAGTATAGTAGCCACACTGTTTAGCTTTTTCGTCTTTGCTAATGGCTTCTAGCTCTTTAACTTTTTTGAGCAGTTCGTCACCGACTAGGAGTTCAATTTTTTTCTGTTTAGGCATCAACTTAGGTCGAAAATGATTTTTTGAAGTTGTCAAGTGGATTTTATTTTAGCTGATATTGAACTAATAGGAACAGTATCCTTGCGTTTTTTTATCAGCCTGACCAAGTATATTACACTCATTGACAAAATTGTTGCACTATTATCAATTTTTTTCAAAAATTTTCAAAAATATAATTATAATGATGCTGATAGCTACTATAGATAGGAATCCGGTTTTGATTCTGCAAATTACTTGGATAGGCAGGTAAAAGGCAAAGGGATTCTTTTCAAGAATCAATTAGGAGTCTTATATAGTATTCTGATTTAATTCGCACTCATTACACAATCAGACCGGGAAGAGGGAAGAGCCATTAAAGAAAGGAAATTTTATAATTAGCAAAATATGAAACTAACGACGAGGGGACACTACAGTGTAAAAGCATTACTAGATTTGAGTTTGCGTCCAAAATATGGGCCTGAATCGGTCAGAGCGATCGCCAAACGTCAAGATATCCCTGCTCCTTATTTAGAAAAGTTGCTCATAGAAATGCGTCGAGCCGGATTAGTAACATCAATTCGTGGTAGCGTCGGTGGATACCAATTAGCAAAAAAACCGGCACAAATATCTATTGGACAAATTTTAGAAGCAGTTGGTGAAAATATAACTAACTTACCCCTGAACAATCCCACACCTACTCAAACAGCAGATTGGGTAACATCCAGTCTCTGGCACAGACTCAACCAAAAGCTAAAAGAAGCCTTGTACAATATTACCCTGGCAGATCTTTATTATGACGCTCGCAGTTGGCAAGCATCTCAAGGTGAAGAAGCCAATTTTGTAGTTTAGTGATAACTGACAACTAACAACTAACAACTAACCACTGACCACTGACAACCAACAACTGACAACTGACAACTAACCACTGACCACTGACAACCAACAACTGACAACTAACCACTGACCACTGACAAAGAAAAAATGATATCTGCTGTTTTGATTTTGGCTGCATTGTTAGACTACTTAATCGGAGATCCTTGGGGTTGGCCTCACCCCGTGCGAGCTATGGGATGGGTAATTTCTCGCTTGAGTAAACTAGCTCTCCAATATTGTCAAAATCCTCTTTCTCAGCGTCTGTCCGGAATTTTCCTAGGGATAATTGTGATGATTGGTAGTGGTTTAGTTGGCTGGATTCTAGTTCAAAGTGCCAAGTGGATACATCCATTTTTAGGAATTGTCGTAGAAAGCATTCTGGTTGCTAGTTGTTTTGCTCTCAAAAGTTTAGGAAATGCAGCTACAGAAGTTCTGCAACCTTTAATAAATGGAGAATTAGAACCAGCGCGACAGGTTTTAAGTAATTATGTCGGTAGAGATACAGCCAATCTTTCCACAGTGGATATTCTCAGAGCAATCTTAGAAACCGTCACAGAAAATGCGACTGATGGGGTAATGGCTCCTCTTTTTTATACTATTATTGGGGCATTTATCCCTGTTATCGGTGCTGCTCCTTTGGCTTTAGCATATAAAGCTAGTAGCACCTTAGATTCAATGATTGGTTATAAAGAACTACCTTATACTTATCTTGGTTGGTTTAGTGCGCGGTGGGAAGATGGTTTTACTTGGTTGCCTTGTCGGTTAACAGTGATAACTTTATCATTAATATCATTGAAACCTCTAAATGTTTGGCGAATTTGTCGCCGCGACGCAATTAAAGATCCCAGTCCCAATTCTGGGTGGAGTGAATGCGCTTATGCTGCGGTTTTAGGTGTACAAATGGGAGGCATAAATTGGTATCGTGGAGTAGCTAAAGATAAACCACTTTTAGGAGATGCTATTTATCCCATTACTCCAGATTCTATTTATAAAGCTTTACAATTAACCCAATATGCGTTCTTACTGTGGTTAGGAATAGCAATATTTTGTCAGTTGTTAGTTGTCGGGGTTTAGCAATGCTCGTTGGTGTTAACTTAAGTAGGGGCGTATTGCAATACGCCCCTACTCATCCGTTGACTTACACACCCGTCAGTCAGCCAGGGAATAAATTCCCTGTCTAATAGCTCAAGTCTACTGAAGTAGACTAAGAGGGTGTTTTAAAAGTCCTTCGTGGTGTATCAAATATTTTCAGATCCCCCTAAATCTCCCTTAAAAGGGGGACTTTGACTCTAGTTCCCCTCTTATCAAGCTACGGTGTACACACAAGTCCTACCCGTCTTCGTTTCGGCCTATTTCGCCCCCTAAATCCCCCAATTTTGGGGGACTTTGAAAATTCTTGTTCCCCAATTTTGGGGGTTAGGGGGCGATTCAATCACTTGTGTGTACACGGTAGTCTTGTGAAGGGAGGAAACAAGAAAATCTAGTCCCCTCCCCAACACATCTACGGTGTACACACATCTCTAGACAGGATGCTAAACGTTATCCGATCCCCCTAAATCCCCCTTAAAAAGGGGGACTTTGAAGAATTTAGCCCCCCTTTTTAAGGGGGGTTGGGGGGATCTAAACGTTGTGGGGCAACTCTAGAAGACTTGTGTGTACACCGTAGCCCCAACACATCGGGGAGGGTTAGGGTGGGGTATAACTGTGATAAAAATTACAGAATAATACTTTGAGACTGGGAATTCATTCCCAGTCGGGTAATAGGTTTTAGGTTAAGTTGACATCTATGAAGCTCTTGCTTTACCCCTACCGTCACCAATTACTAATTACTAATCTCATGTCTACCAAAGTAGTTGAAATTCTCTCATCAGAAGAATTGCGTCGGACATTAACTCGGATGGCTTCTCAGATTATAGAAAGGACACGAGATTTATCTCAGTTGTTACTTTTGGGTATTCATACGAGAGGAGTCCCATTAGCCTATTCATTAGCTCGGCAAATAGAAATTCTAGAAGATATCAGCGTTTCTGTAGGTGCTTTGGATATTACATTTTATCGAGATGATCTTGATAAAATTGGGTTGAGAACTCCAGAAAAAACTGACATTCCCTTTGATTTGACTGGAAAAACGGTGGTACTCGTAGATGATGTCATTTTTAAAGGCAGAACTATTCGTGCTGCTTTAAATGCCGTAACTGAGTATGGTAGACCGGAAGTAATTCGTCTAGCTGTATTAGTAGATAGGGGTCATCGGGAGTTACCAATTCATCCAGATTTTGTAGGGAAAAAGTTACCGACAGCAAAAGAAGAAATTGTCAAAGTTTATCTGCAAGATAGTGATGGACGAGATGCTGTAGAGTTAATTAGTAGCTAAGATTTCTATTAAGTAGATGGGCAAAAATAAATAAAACAAATAGTATTATTGATTAGGGCAGGCTAGAAGCCCACCCCACAATCAATATATTAATTTTTTCCTGCGGAATATACTGAGGTGGGTAATCAAGTTAACTTATTGATATTTTTAACTGCTACTAATATTTCTGGTTAAAATGTTAATAATGTTTTGAGGTTAGGAATTAGGAAATATTACATGGCCAAAGATCGGTTTCACTATGCAGTAAGAACTGCTTTAGAGAAAGAAGGATGGACAATCACTGCTGACCCCTATGAGGTAAGCGTTGGAGATGTAGATTTTGAAATTGACCTAGCAGCAGAGATGTTAGCGGCTGAAAGAGCAGAAGAAAAGATTGCTGTTGAAATCAAAAGTTTTATTGGAGGGTCAAATGTTTCCGAATTTCATACCGCCCTTGGGCAGTTTCTTAACTACCAGTATGCTCTGGAAGAATTTGATCCGCAACGAAAATTGTATCTGGCAATACCCGATTCAGTTTATAAGTCATTCTTTCAACGTCGTTTTACCAGGTCAGTAATTGCCAGAAATCAAATTAACCTACTTGTTTATGAGCCAAAACAGGAGATAATTGTCCAATGGCAGTAGAAGAATACCGTCAAATCATTCAGAATTTAATTTTAGAAAAAGCGCAAAGGCGATTTTCTCCAGAAAAAATCGAAGCCCAAGCGGTCATAGATACACAACACGACCATTATCTTCTATTACATACTGGTTGGCGCGGGAATAATCGTACTCATGGATGTAGTATACACATTGATATCAAAGACGGCAAAATCTGGATACAGCATGATGGGACTGAAGTGGGAATTGCTACGGTACTGCTAGAAAAGGGTGTACCTAAAGAAGATATAGTTTTGGGATTCCACTCCCCTGATATGCGCGAATTTACAGAGTTTGCTACACATTAAAAGCTGTAGTTATATCACTAACATTCAGTACCCAATGACCTTTCTATAGCCCGTCTAATATAGCGTTGATAGGGGATACCTTCTTTTTGTGAAACCTTCTTAACTGCTTCCAACATTTGTTCGGACATTCTGACATTGACGCTTTTGTCTTTAGGTTTAAACTCAAAAGTTACTGGCTGAAAATTTCCGGGATGAAGATACTCTGATAAATCATCTTCTAAAAGTGCTTCTATTTCTTCATCCGTTTTAATTCTTGGGAAAGTTTTCTTCATAAGAAAGTACCTCTTTTTCGTGCATATATCTGGCGCTGATTGGTCGAATCAGGTTTTCTTTTTGCTGATTGCGAAAGGTAAAGGCTACAAAAATGTGTCTTCCTTTACAGGAAACTCCTATAGCAAGATATCTATCTTCATTTTCAGAATGCCTAATATCTGGGGTAATAAAAACATCCTTTTGATGAAATAAATACTCGATTTCTTCTTGAGAAACACGATTCCAGCATTTTGCAGAGTTTCCTTCATCCCAATCAAAGCCATTTACCCCACATTCCGCACCCTGGGGTGTCACATAGTATTATCACTTGATTTTCTCTTGATTTTTGGATACAAATTATGCCTTGTCGGCATCATGTATCCGTTAATTCATCGAGATTTGGTATACAATACATCCTCATTTCATCATAAAAAACAGTAAAAACCGATTGTGACAGTTGAGGGTGCGGAAGATAGGATTTACAGTTTCTAGCATAGCGATAAAAATGACATTTGTATATACAAATATGAACATTATTTAACTTATCACAAGCTTGATAAACTGAATACCGCTAAATACCCGACTTCCCCCAATAAATCGGGTATCTGCAAAACAATCACTAATAACGAACTACCGAGGCTGAACTTTCAACCCACGACGTTCCAGGATTTGTCGGACTTGGGGACTAGGATTGTAATTATAACCATAGCTAGAACGCTCTGAGTCATCCATAATTTGAGGTGTCAGTAAGACAATTACCTCTCTGCGCTCATTCGTTCTATTGGACTTTCTAAACAGCGAACCTAACAAGGGAATATCACCCAAAATTGGTAATTTGGAGACAGTTGTACGGTCTGAGTCTTGGATAATCCCCGAAAGAATCAGCGTCTGACCGTCTCGTAAGCGAATTTGACCAGATGTAAGGGTTCTTGCGGATAACAGAGTAATTGTACCACTACTACCGCCTGCTGCTGCTGTACCTCCCACCCCAGTTACAGTAGGGGCAACAGACAAGGAAACAAAACCATTATCATCAATTCTTTCTACTTTCACCGCTAGGGATAGACCTGATTCCTTAATAATAGGTTCTGTAGTGGAGATAGATGAAGTACCTGTAGTTTGTGCCGAGCTTTTTATTCCTGCATAAACTTCTGAAAACAACTTAACTACAGCTTCCTGTCCTTCTTGGACAATTAGGGTTGGATCAGTCAAAATCTTAGCATTACCACTCGTGACCTGTGCTTGCAAACTAGCCAGAAACTTTTTAGGGAACTGGAAGAGAGAAGGCAGAGCAGATGTTGCTGTTCCTTGAGTTCCTGCTGCGGTAGTTGTAGCAACCACAGGTAGACCACCACTAACGTTACTTGCTACTTCACTTCCTGTAGCTGGACGAAAACCAGCAAAATTGAAAGTCGCTGCACCACCATCATTGGTAAAATAGCTATTACCAAGACCAAAGGAAAAACTAGAGTTAGACTCTTGAATACCCTGAAGGTTGACATCAATAATTTTGACATTCACCACCACTTGCCGACGACGGACATCAAGCTGTACTAATTGAGAGATTGCCATCTCCACCATCTTAGGATTACCAATTAATGTGACAGAATTGGTACGTTCATCTCCTGAAGCTTGTAACCCTCTTAGTAAAGGTGTGGAGTCTTTATATTCAATCCGTTGAGTTTCAACTTTTGTCTCTGTGGTAGTTTGAGTTTGGGTACTCACGGGAGCTACACCAGCACCAACAGTTACAGCATTGACACTTGTAACAAGTCGTTCCCGGCTAACTGCACTTTCTGCACCTAAAGCTACTAAAAAGTTTAATGCCACTCCCACATTTACTTGATTTAATCGCAGGCTACGCATGACAGTATCACGAGTGGAGTTAGGTAATTTAGCACCGACAAAAATAGTGCGTCCAGTGCGGTTAGCTTCTAAACCACTCAAACGCAAGACGTAGTTAAAGACATCTTGCACAGGTTCGTTTTCTATATCTAGAGAAATTGTCTGAGATGTCTTAGTTGCACCTTCCGCACCAGCAGCAGCACCTGGTGATTTTTCTGCTTCACCACCGCTATAAACTACGTTTAAGTTAGCAGCCCGCGCTAACAGTGATAAAACTTCTCTCACAGGTGCATCACGCAATACCAAGCGGGGAACTCGTTCCTGAGTGCCTAAATCAATCACAGTAGGAGATGTATCAATATTCGATTGAGTAATATCTCCTACTGGTGGCGCGACGGCTCTAGGTAAGAAAGGAGGAGCTTGATTATAAGGTTGATTTGGCCCTGCGGATTGGGCAATTTTACCGTCAATGGTAACTTGAGGATTAGGTACTAAAACATCTGGGCGTTTACCTGGCTGATCTGGTTTATATTCAGATGTTGTAGCTGGTGCTACAAATACTTTTTCCGTAGAGTTAGTAGTAGCTGGTGCTACTTGTACTTTTTCCGTGGGGGTAGTGGTAGCTAATACTGCTGATACTTTTTCTGTAGGCTTAGTAGCGTTTGCTGCTGTTGAATTTGTTGTGGTGGTAAAGCCTAGGGTAAGATTGTTATCCTTTCGCATTACGGGCTGATTTTTGGGTGTATCATCAATACCTACGACTGTCACCCGAATGCTATTGGTATCTAACTGTTTAACTTCAATAGATGCGATACCCGGCGCTGGATTTTCTTGACGGAAGTTATCACCTTTGGGTAAACGCAGTTGAGCATTAATCACATCTGCAACTAAAGATTTGTCTTTTTTAGTTGTGAATACTTGGGGACGATCTCCAGCCGCAGTTTTTAAAATGACACTGACTCCGCCCTCAATGGGATTGAGTTTGACATCAGTAACTTGTGTTAGTTGTGCTAAGACTGGTTGGGCTGCTAAGAGTACACAAGCTGCTGCACTTGAAACGAAAACATTATTATGAAACTGTTTCACAGTTCATTCCTCACATAAATAAAAGTCTAAATTGTCATCTATTTCTATTTTTTAACCGCTAATTTTAAATTGGCGGTTTTTGATTGTCTATATAGTCATTATCTGGGATTTTTGCATAACCTCCTTTTGCGTAAATATACTATTAATTGCCTTAAATGTGCTTATTTTTTCGGTGGTGCGGCTGCGGCTGCGGCTGCGGCTTTAGCTGCTAAATTTGTTGATTCTTCAGAAGTTAGTGGCATTAAAGCTTCTAGTGCAAAAGTTGTTGTCAGTTTACCAATACCAATTTGCACGGGGTTATCTTTATCGTCTGACATCTCTGGTGGAGTTAATTTGGAGTCATAGTTTTTGACTAACAATAAAGGCTGTAATCGTTCAATGTTCCGCATAATTGATTGAGTTTGTTCAAAGTCTCCCTCAATATCCACATTGACGATACTGCGTTTGAGTTTATTGTTAACTTCTGCCCCAAAACTGCCATCTTCTATAAGAACAGGTTTTTCAGAAACAGGAACAAATCTTTTCAGCTTGGCTCTAATGGCATTACCAAAAGCTTTACTATTACTAGAATCTATTAACCGACTGGTATCTAGTAATAAGGTATCCAAACTTTTTTCATTTGCAAATAAAGCTAAAACTTGTGTTTGTTGTTGTTTAGATGTGGCTAAATCTGCTTCTACTTTACCGATTTGTTGGGCTTGGGTTTTCTTTTGAGTAACTTCTGTTTGCAGTTGATCACGTTTGGTTTGTAGTTGTTGATAGGTATCCCAAGCGGGCATTGCTATGTTAAATAGCATATAACCTGCACCTGCTACCCCTAAAAAGCCGACTACACCACCAATAATAGTTGGTGTTAAGGTGATACCAAAAACAACAGGCCCAGAATCTTGAGTCTCTGTACCTTGATTGGAAAAATTTAAATCATCACTATATGTCATTGGGAAATGACTCCTACTTTTTTGATATTACGAAGTCTATCTACTAATCCAACTGTGCCTTTTTTCTCTAACTCTTGAATTAAATCGGATGCTGGCACACTACTTAAACCTGTTTTAATAGTGTATTTAACTACTTGAAGAGGTTTAATTCTTATATTAGATTTCTCAGCTTTTGGGGGAAGAAAACCTGTAATAGCTGGTGCATCTACTAATTCTGCTGTGATAATTTTGGTTTCGTGATCATTTAAAAATTTCGATTGTCCTAGACTGAGGGCAAAATCATTGACTAAGGCATAGGAAATAGCAAAACCAGAAATTTCTAAGAATCCAGAGGTATTACTAGGGGGTGCTGCACCAGGGGTTGCAGCTACAGGATCTTTACCAGGAGGAGGAGCGGCAATTTGCTTAATAGTTTCGATTTGGACTTTGTTAGGAATGCGATCGCGCAAATCCTGTAACATTGCTGACCAAGGACGTATTTGATCAAACACCGTTACTAAAGCTTTCGTTTGGCTATTAATGCCGGCTGTTTCCTCTTTAATTTTCTTAATGTTGGCTATTCTGCCATCTAAACTCTTACCTTCTTCCTCTATTTTTGCTATTTCCTGTGTTAATTCAGCAGTTTTTCCTTCCAGGACTGACAAACCAATAAATACCAAAGCCGGTAATACTAAACCTACTCCTACTCCTATATAAACTGGGATTAAATTTCCTAGTTGAATAGAAGGTTTTGTAGCCCCTGTTGTAGTTTGCTTTTGATATTCTGGACGGTCTTTAAGAAAGTTAATATCTAGACTGTACATTGGATTACACCCCTCTCATTCCTAAACCCAGGATAATACCCAACCCAGGACGTTTAATTAACGGATATTTTTCGGCATCTACCTCCAAAGACAAAGAAGTAATCGGATCTATTTGGGTAGTTGGTAAACCCAGTCTTTGAGTAAAAAACTCATCAATTTGTGGTAATCCTCCCCCTGGTCCTGCTAACAGAATCTGTGCGACTTCCAGATTTTCACTTTGATTGAGGTAAAAATCAATAGAGCGCCGCAGTTCATCAGCTAATTCTCCCAGAACTTTCAACATCGAAGCCATACCAGGATTACTGCCAGTTATCCCACTATTGCCTGAATCTACTGAAGTTGCAGGAATAGTCATACTTTCTAACATATCCATATCCCGTGATGCGGGTAAGTTCATAGCCTTTGACAGTGCCGATTGTAGTTGATAAGTTCCAATTGGTACTGTTCGAGAAAATTGTGGCACACCATTGATAATGATGGCAATTTCCGTACTATCAAACTCAATATCAACTAATACCGCTGCTTCTTCTGGTCCAAATAACCGCAGTTGATCACGAATAGTGCGAATGAGGGCAAAGCTATTTATTTCTAAGACATCAACAGTTAATCCTGCCTGTTCAAAGGTATTTAAATAGGTTTGTGTGACATCTTTACGAGTCGCAACTAACAAAACCTGAACTTTCTCAATGCCGTCTTCGTCTATAAAATACCCAAGTTTTTGATAGTCAACATCAGCTTCTTCCCGGTCATAAGGCAAATATAAAGAGGCTTCATGGTTGAGTACCATCTCCCGCAATTCCTTGTCATCTAATTCAGATGGCACAGGAATCAATCGCACAATAGAGTCCCGTCCCGGTATACAAGTAGCAACACGGGTAGCTTTTATTTTGCTTTGAGCGATCGCTTGCTGAATAATTTCGGACATTCCCACCGAATCAGTGATTTGACCATCAGTAAAGATACCTTCTGGTACTGGTACTGTTGTCAAAGATTCGATTTTTACGTTTTGGCGTTGTTTACGTAGTTGTACTACGTTCACCCGTTCTGGTGCTAGTTCAATACCAATACCTTTATTGGATTTACCAAAAAAACTAGTGAAGGCTTTAACCACAGTTTTACCCGCTAGATTACTAAAGAAAAATATTAAAGTCAGGAGTCAGGAGTCAGGAGTCAGGAGGAACAAGGAGGAAGAAGAAGGAGGAAGAATATTACCTATTACCCATTACCTATTACCTATTACCTATTACCTATTACCCATTACCTATTACCTATTACCCATTACCTATTACCTATTACCCATTACCTATTACCTATTACCCATTACCTATTACCTATTACCCATTACCTATTACCTATTACCTATTACCAAAATTGATATATCCTATAATCTCCACAATGCTCCATCTTCTTTTTACCCAGATTAATTCTCAAAATATTACCACCTACTATGATGATTCGATTGCAAAAATTTAAACAACTGGTTTGTTTGGCATTACTAGGCTTACTTACTAGCTGGATTGTTAGTTGTAGCACAAGCAATGTGAATAATTCCAAACCTGCCGCAACGGTTGTGTCCACAATTGAGTTTTGGACAATGCAACTCCAACCGCAATTTACCAACTACTTCCAAAGTCTAATTACGACCTTTGAATCACAAAACCCAAGTATCAAAGTTAAATGGGTAGATGTTCCCTGGTCTGCAATGGAGAACAAGATTTTAACAGCGGTCTCAGCAAAAACGCCACCAGATGTTGTTAACCTTAATCCAGACTTTGCTTCCCAATTAGCGGGAAAAAATGCTTGGTTAGATTTAGATGCCAAAATTCCCAATCAAGTCCGTTCCACCTATTTGCCAAATATTTGGCAAGCAAGTAGCCTCAATAGTAAGAGTTTTGGGATTCCTTGGTATTTAACTACGAGACTAACTATTTATAACACCGATTTGTTAAAACAAGCGGGTATTGCAAAACCTCCTGCCACTTACGCAGAATTAGGGAAAATGGCGCAACAAATTAAAGATAAAACTGGTAAGTATGCTTTCTTCGCTACCTTTGTCCCCCAAGACTCTGGTGAAGTGCTGGAATCCTTAGTACAAATGGGTGTCACCCTAATTAATGCGGAAGGTAAAGCTGGGTTTAATACTCCTCAAGGAAAAGCCGCTTTTCAATATTGGGTAGATTTGTATAAAAAAGGTTTGTTGCCGAAAGAATCCTTAACTCAAGGTCATCGTCATGCGATAGATTTATACCAATCAGGAGAAACAGCTTTTTTAGCTTCTGGTCCTGAATTTCTCAAAACCATTGCGAATAATGCCCCCAAGGTTGCCCAAGCTTCCGCAATTGCCCCGCAAATTACAGGTGATACAGGCAAGAAAAATGTCGCTGTCATGAATCTCGTTATTCCTCGTGATAGTAAATATCCTGTTGAAGCTGTTAAATTCGCTTTATTTGTTACTAATGATGAAAACCAATTAGCTTTTGCTAAAGCTGCTAATGTCTTACCTTCTACAATTAAGGCATTGTCTGATACTTACTTTAAGGAAGTTCCCGCTAATGCTACTACAGCGGAAAAGGGACGGGTAATTAGTGCTGCACAATTACAACAAGCTGAGGTATTAACCCCCAAACTCAAAGATTTTAAAGTTTTGCAAAAGGCAATTTACGAAAATTTACAAGCAGCAATGTTAGGACAAAAAACGGTAGATAAAGCCGTGGAAGATGCCGCGCAGCAGTGGGATAATCGGTAAGAGGATGTTTTAAAAGTTTTCCAGGTATAAATTAACCCCTCTCCAAACCTCTCCCCGAAGCGGGGAGAGGCTTTGAAACCCCCCTTTCCTCGTAGGGAAGGGGGGCAGGGGGGTTAGGTTTTTGGATATTATTGGTTTTATTTAATACTTTTCAAACACCCTCTAATTGGTAATTGGTAATTGGTAATTGTCTGAATCAGGATAACCAGGATTATAGGATGTACAGGATAATATTTTTGTTGATGAGAACATTAGAAATAGAAGTTTGGTGATCATATAATATCTTTAAATTCTGATGCCAACAAAAAAGTAATCAATAACATCCTGTTAATCCTCGAATCCTGGACATCCTGATTCAGACAAAAAAAGACACAAAATCAAACCAAGAATTTTAAGTTAACGTGAATTCGATTGGCCAAAAAAATAACCAATTAAATACAAAGAACCACATAATACGACTTGATTGTCTGTAGCAATAAAAGCATTATCTAAGGCTGAAAAAACATCTGAATAGGTGTTGCAAAGTTGTAAATCTGGACAAATTGATTTTGCTAATTTTGCTAATTCTTCTAAATCTGCTGAATTGCTATCGGGGACTGGTACTAAATATAATTTATCTTCTGGTTTGAGAAGTTCCTGAAAAATATCACCATGATCTTTAGTGGCCAACATTCCCATTACCCAAGTTATATTTTTGGTATTGAGACTATCTACATAATGACGTAAAACTGTGGCTGAGGCTGGGTTATGTGCGCCGTCAATGAGGAGTTTATGGTTTTGCCAAGTTACCCATTGCATTCTTCCTGGCCACTTGGTTTTACCCATTCCGTCAATAATAGCTTGTTCGGAAATTTGCCAATTCTGTGTTTGCAATATTTCCAAAGCTGCTATTGCTAAAGCTGAATTATGGAGTTGAATTTCTCCCTGTAATGGTAAGGGATATTTAATTGTTTCGGAACTTTTCAGTTTTTGATATTCTGCCCAATTTTGGTTAATTCGATGAGATGGTTGAGGGGTATAAATCGGGCATTGTAATTCTAGGATACGCGAAAGCACTACTCTTTCCGCCTCTTCTGGCAATGAACCCATTACCACTGGACAGCCTGGTTTAATAATTCCCGCTTTTTCTCTGGCAATATGGGCTACAGTCGGGCCAAGTTGTTGCCAATGTTCCCGACTAATAGAAGTAATAATTGTTACTAACGGTTGATCACAAACATTCGTAGCATCTAAACGCCCACCTAATCCTACTTCAATGATAGCAAGATCAACTTGTTGCTGGGCAAAATATAACCAAGCCGCAGCAGTAATAACTTCAAATTGAGTCGGTGATTCTGCTTCGGGATTAATAGCGGCTTGAATTTGCTGTATTAATTCACACAGTTTATCATCATCAATTGGCTGTTCATTAACACAGATGCGTTCTGTCCAATTAATCAAATGGGGCGATGTGTAGCGTCCGGTTTTATAACCAGCCTCAGTAAGTACCGCAGACAGGTAAGCACAAACAGAACCTTTACCATTAGTTCCAGCTACATGAATAATTGGTACTTGGTGATGGGGATTTCCCAGCTTTGCCAATAAATCAACAATGCGGGACAACCCCAAATTCACACCGAAATGCTGAAAAGATTGGAGTAGAGAATCTATATTCATGGTAATTGATAATTAATAATAATTATTAATTATCAATTATAGCGGTTCTCGGTCGGATGAAATACAATCGAGGGCGGGGAAACCCCACCCCTACAGGGTTTGTAATTTAATAACTGTATCTCATCTAAGTGCATACCGCTATATCAATTAACCAAATTAAGCTTCTTTACTCAAAAAGTTTTGTATTTGTCTGATAGCAGCAGCGCCGATATTGAAAGCAGCCCAACTAGCAGCAATCACTACAGGTGCTAAAACAATTACTACGCGATTATCAAAGTCCATATCTAGAATCCCTCTGTAAATTAAAAAAGTTTAAGTTTTGTCAACAGTTCTCACTTTTATTTTTATCTAAAGTGCGGATGTTTTCCCAGATTCTCTGTAAAGATTGATTAAATGTTGTTAGTCATTAGTCATTGGTCATTAGAGAACTCCACAAAAAAGATAATCCAATCTTGTGGGATGGGCATCTGGTCCGGTCCTGATATTATTAGCAGGCTGTTTGGCCTGCACCACAAGAGAATTTGGAGTATTTTTTTATCGAATCGCTGTAAGACCCCCGCCTCAAGGTCTCCTAGGCGGGGGATGTAAAGCGGTTCAAAACGCAGCACTAGGCAGATAAATATTGAGCGTTAGCGAAATAGAATCTGCATAGTAGCTAAGTTTTTAACAAATCATGATATACTATTTATATACCAAAGTTAGACATAAATGATCGTATTTGAGGCAAAACTTGAAGGACTTGACGAGCAGTATCGAGCGCTTGATGAAGCGATTAGAACTGCTCGTTTTGTGCGGAATAGTTGCCTGAGATACTGGATGGATAGCAAGGGGATTGGACGCTATGACCTGAATAAATTCTGCGCTGTGCTTGCAGCCAATATTGAGTTTCCTTGGGTATCGAAACTCAACTCGATGGCAAGACAAGCCAGCGCTGAAAGAGCGTGGTCTGCCATTGCTAGGTTTTTTGATAACTGCAAAAAAGGTAAACCAGGGAAAAAGGGATTCCCAAAGTTTAAGAAAGAACAAACACACGGATCTGTAGAGTACAAAACCTGTGGATGGAAACTTTCTGACAACCGCAGATACATCACTTTCACCGATGGATTTGAAGCAGGAACATTTAAACTTTGGGGAACCCGTGACTTGCACTTCTACCAACTCAAACAGTTTAAAAGAGTGCGGGTTGTGCGTCGGGCTGATGGGTATTATGCCCAGTTTTGCATTGACCAAGAACGAGTAGAAAGGCGTGAACCAACGGGTAAGACTATTGGTATTGATGTGGGATTGAACCATTTCTACACCGACAGTAACGGTGAAACAGTCGCCAATCCTAGACATCTTCGCCAGAGCGAGAAGTCTTTAAAACGATGGCAACGCCGGATGTCCAAGACTAAAAAGGGTTCTCAAAATAGAGTCAAGTTGAGAAATAAACTGGCACGTAAGCACCTCAAAGTAAGTCGCCAACGTAAAGACTTTGCTGTAAAAACAGCAAGGTGCGTAGTGAAGTCTAACGACCTCGTGGCGTATGAAGATTTGAAAGTGCGGAATATGGTAAGGAACAGACACCTTGCCAAGTCGATTAGTGACGCAGCGTGGACTTTGTTCCGTGAATGGGTTGAGTATTTTGGTAAAGTGTTTGGCGCAGTCACGGTTGCTGTGCCGCCTCATTTCACCTCACAAAACTGCTCGAATTGTGGTGAAGTGGTGAAGAAAACCCTGAGCATCAGAACCCATGTATGCCCTCATTGTGGGCATATCCAAGACCGTGATTGGAACGCAGCGCGTAACATATTAGAAAAAGGATTGAGTACGGCGGGTCACGTCGGAACTAACGCCTCGGGAGAGACTGATCAATACTTGAGTGGGGAAACTCCTTCAAGCAAATCAACTCGTGGAAAGAGGAAGCCCAAAGAGTGATCTTTGGAATCCCCACCTTCAACGAAGTAAGGTGGGGAGGATGTCAATTTAAAGTCTCTTAGTCATTAGTCAGTTGTCTGGGAAGAATTTTTACTAATTACTCATTAGTAGCGTGAAGAAGGGCTAATTGATGGTATTTTTCGGCGTGTTCGATGAGTTCGGTGATTTCGGTGTCTGTGAGTTGACGGACTACTTTACCGGGGAGGCCGACGACTAGAGAACCGGGGGGTACGTTTTTGGTGACTACTGCACCTGCGCCGATAATGCTACCTGTGCCGACTCTCACACCATTTAGAACGATTGCACCAATACCAATTAAACTACCACGTTCAATGTGGGCAGAATGTACCACAGCCCGATGGCCGATAGTGACATGATCTTCTAAGATTGTGGGGACACCTGGATCACAATGGAGAATTGCTCCATCTTGAATATTTGTACATTCGCCAATTTCAATCCGTTCTACATCACCTCTTACCACAGCCCCATACCAAACACTGGCTCTGGCTGCTATAGTCACAGAACCAACAATTGTGGCGTTGGCTGCCACAAAAGCAGCTTGAGAAAATTCTGGAGATTTCCAGTCAGAAGAGATAGACACGATAGAATATGGATATGGAACCTGTGGAACACTGGAGAGACTTCAACCTTTAGGGCTGGTTGTAAAATCAGAATATCACGCTGGAGACTTCTATCGTCAGGCAGTTGTAAAACTTGTTTTCAGGCACTATCTTCATTTTATGTAGCAGAGAACAAGTTATCTAAAGTTGGAGCAGGAGTGTAAACTTAAACCTACTGGTGCTGACACAAAAACAATACTATGTTTATACGCACTTCATGATAAATCCAGGCTTTCAGTACCCGATTTTTGGCCCTGAAATACAGTGTCCTCACTGTCGCCAAACTATTTCGGCGTTGACATTGACGGATACTTATCTGTGTCCCCGTCATGGCGCTTTTGAAGCTGAACCCAAAACTGGGGAGTTGGTTCATTTACAGTCTGGTCGTCATTGGCGCAGATGGGATGGTGAATGGTATCGTCAACATACTCATCCTGATGGGATTCGGTTTGAAATTCACGAAGCTTTAGATAAGCTTTATACCCAAGGATATCGTGCCACTAGAATCATTGTTGCTCAACGTTATCAGGAGTTGATGAGTGGCTATCTGGAACGCAGTACACCTTGGCGTTCTGGACAAGGTGAGGTGACTACGGGGGCTAAATTATATGGCTTACCTGTAGAGTTTAGCCCTGATTCTGTTGCCGAACCTTGCTGGGAAGTAATTAACTTTGATTTGGATAAAGAACCTGGTGTGCCGGTGCGTTACCCCTATTTCCGCTTGTTTGAGTAGTTGTCAGTGGTCAGTGGTCAGTGGTTCATAGTTCATGATAATAAAAAACTAACAACTAACAACTAACAACTGACCACTAACAACTAACAACTGACAAAATCCTATGCACCATGCTTCTATTAGAACGGCAAATATCCATTTAGCGATCGCTTTTTATGAGCAACTAGGATTTACGGTGGGCGATCGCTTCACCACCGGTTATACTCTAGCTTGCTGGATGGAAGGTTTAGGTGGGAGAATTGAACTCATCCAAATTCCCCAACCTAAACCAGCCCCCGATGCTTTTGATGATGAACATTATGTGGGCTATTATCATCTTGCTTTCGATGTGACAGAGATCACACCAGATCTGCCTACTTGGTTAGAAAGTTTAAAAACACGGTTAGCTGGAATAGAAAGTTTACCACCTCTGAAAATTCTTTTAGAACCTACACAGCAGCAAATCGGCGATAATATCCTAGAAGTCGCATTTATCGCTGATTTTGACGGATTGCCTCTGGAATTTTTACGGTTTTTGCATAAATCGGCTTGAAATTACTATTAATGCCTTTTGGGTGATATAACTTTTTTCCTTTTCAGGTACATTTTAAATTTCCGTGAGGTGCAGAAACATTTGCCCAATTTTTATAGTCAATCAATATATGTAACTTAAATTACATATAGCTATTCGCCAAAGATATGCCTTTTTCTTCGCTCGCACAACGACATCGCTTTTCTTTATTTATCTTGAGTATCTGGGTAATAGCGGCTTTTGTCTTCAATCAAGATGCTGCTGTTAGTGGGGAAAAAGTGGGTTTTCTTGCTCTTTCCGACAACTCCAATCCAGAAAAATCTGATAAAACACCAGTTGCTAAAGAAACACCAAATTTCGCTATTACAGCAAATGTTCGGAAAACAGTCCTGGATAATGGTTTAACTGTGATCACTAAGGAGGTTCATAATGCTCCTGTGGTGACAGTGCAGGTATGGTACAAATTTGGTTCAGGTCAAGAAGCACCTGGAGTTAATGGTATTGCTCATCAGTTAGAACATATCATGTTTAAAGGTACTAAAAATCGTCCCATTCAATTTGGGCAGTTATTTAGTGCTTTAGGCAGTGATTCTAATGCTTTCACCAGTTATGACCAAACTGCATATTACAATACGGCCGAACGTGATAAACTTACAGCCCTGTTGACGTTAGAAGCGGATAGAATGCAAAACTCGCTGATTGATCCTCAACAGTTAGCTAGTGAGAAACGGGTCGTAATTTCTGAATTACAAGGTTATGAAAATAGCCCTGAATATCGTCTAAATCGCGCTGTGATGATGTCCACTTTTCCTAATCATCCCTATAGATTACCTATTGGTGGGACTAAGGCTGATGTGGAAAAATTCACAGTTGCCCAAATGCGGGAATATTATCAAAAATTCTATAGTCCTGACAATGCTGTTTTGGTAATTGCGGGAGATTTTGACACCGCACGAACTTTAAAAAATGTCCAAGCTGTTTTTGGTAAAATTCCTAAGCGTCAATATTCACCCCATAAGCTGATAACTCCATTACCTGCCACTAAACCTACACCTCCGATTAGATTGCAAGAACCGGGGGGGAATCCATTACTACAACTAATTTATCCGCTTCCCCAAATCAATCAACCAGATATCCCAGCTTTGGAAGTGGTGGATTATATCTTGACTGCGGGTAAAAATTCTTACTTATATCAAGAGTTGGTAGCATCGGGTTTAGCTAATAATGTTTCAGGAAATGTCGCTAGTTTACGTGCGGGTGGCTGGTATGAAATATTGGTGACGGCTGGAGGAAATCAGAATTTAACTAAAATTGATGCAGTAGTCATGAAGTCCTTAGGGAAACTTGCTAAAATCGGTGTGACAGCCGAGCAACTAGAAAGAGCAAAAACCCAATTAACAGCTTCAGTGATTTTGAATAACCGTGATATTACCAATCAAGCTATGCAATTGGGTAATGATCACATCACAACGGATAATTATCAATATACAGATAACCACTTGGTAGATATTCAGAAAGTTCAAGTGGCTGATGTGATGAATGTCATCAATAAATATCTACAACCAGAAGCCCGGAAAGTGGGATTTTTTGAACCTACTAAACCAGCAGAAACCACCCGTGCTTCGATTTCACCCAACAATCAGACTCAATCTTATTCAACTGTAACACCAGATAATTTTGCTGTTGATGTTGCGGTAGTTCCCACGGAGGTAAAGAAATATTTACCACCTTTAGATATATTACCCAAAACGGAAAAAAGACAAATACCCCAGCAATTACAACTGGCTAATGGGTTACGCATATTACTGTTGCCAGATAAAACTACACCTACAGTCACTTTAAGCGGATATATTAAAGCGGGAACAGAATTTGAGTCAGATAATCAAGGGGGATTGGCCTCTTTGGTGGCAGAAAATCTGATGAATGGTACGAAAAACAAAGATATGCGGACTATTGCCCAAGGATTAGACGCAAAAGGCGCAAATTTGGAGTTTGAAGCCTCTCGTGAAGGTGTGCGGATTAAAGGTAGTAGTTTAGCGGTGGATTTACCAGTTTTGCTGGGAACATTGACGGACGTAATTAGAAATAGTACCTTCCCAGAAAAAGAGTTTGCGCTTTCACGTCAACAGGCTTTAACTTCCCTAGATTCAGATTTGGATGATCCTCAAAAGATTGCAAATCGCATCTTTGTTCAGTCTATTTATCCCAAGAAACACCCATTACATACCTTTCCGACAGCGGAGAGTATTGAACAAATTCAACGTCAAGATGTGATTGCTTTTAAAGGACAACATTATCGTCCTGATACTACAGTTTTAGCAATTGTGGGGGATTTTGATGTTAACAAAGTGCGATCGCTCATTCAAGCACAATTGGGAGATTGGCGAGTTAAAGGGCAACCACCAACGGTAAAATATCCTAATGTGGGGATGCCGAAAAATGTCATTAATGTTAATCCTGTTATTCCTGGTAAACCCCAAGCGATTACTTACATGGGTTATACGGGAATTAATCGTCAGGATAAACGATTTTATGCCGCCATGATCTTGAATCAAATTCTCGGAGGTGATACATTATCGAGTAGACTGGGGGCAGAAGTGCGCGATCGCCAGGGACTAACCTACGGAATTTATAGCAATTTCATCACAGGTAAGAATGTCGGCACATTTCTGATTGAAATGCAAACTAGTCCAGAAGACGCACCCAAAGCAATTTCCAGTACCCGCAACCTCCTGAAACAAGTTCATCAACAAGGTGTTACTCTACAGGAAATAGAAACAGCCAAACGTAATTTAATCAGTAATTACAATATTTCTTTGGCTAATCCCGAACAGTTAAGTCAGAGAATGGTAATGAATCAAGTTTATGGCTTAAATCAGGGGGAATTGCGCTCATTTATCAGCAAAATAGAGCAAGTTAACCTCAATCAAGTCAATCAGGCTGCTCGTGAATTACTTCATCCTGATAAAATTGTTGTTGTCACAGCAGGGCCACAAATTCTGGCACATAAGAAAATTAAATGAACATTAGTCATGGATAATAGAGATAGGTGTGATTTAAAATAATCTATTTAGCCATGAGTAACTTTTTAATTAAGGTCAACTACAATCTACCGCGAATTATCTATATATTCTCCCTCCTAATTAGTCTAGTCATCATGGGTGCATTTCCAGCAACAGCAGAGAATTTATCTAATAATCTCCTAAAACAACCACCTATAGAAATTACAGTCAGCTTGGGTAATGCTGCTAATGAATTAAAATTTGAGCCAAATCATTTAGAATTTATCTCAGGTAAACGCTACAATCTCAAATTCAATAATCCTAGTTCCCAAAAACATTATTTTACAGCTAAAGACTTTGCTGATGCAATTTGGACACAAAAAGTCGAAGCCGGCAATGTAGAAATTAAAGGTAATATTCACGAATTAGAACTTAAACCTGGTGCAGAAGCGGAATGGGTGTTTGTTCCTCTTAAACCAGGTAAATATGCTTTAGGATGTACTATAGCTGGACACACAGAAGCAGGAATGAAGGGAGAGATTGTAATTAATTGATAATTTCTCACTGTCAGAATCAGGATTTACAGGATTAACACAGATGAACATCTGTGTTTCTTTAGAGACGGAAAATACGTTAAAATATAGATATTTCTTCGCAATAAATCTCAACAACTTCACACATTATCGGTTAAGCGCCTGTAATTTCTAAACTTCATGATGAATATTTTCACTAACTTGCTTTCTCAACCAGCCCAGCCAACAGCCGAAAAACGACAACGCCGAGGGATTGAAATTAAATCAACCCGTGAAATCGAAATTATGCGGCAATCAGCGAGGATTGTGGCAACTGTGCTGAAAGAAATTTCTGAACTAGTCCAGCCAGGAATGACAACGGCTGATTTAGATGCTTTTGCTGAAAAACGTATCCGCGAAATGGATGCAACTCCTAGTTTTAAAGGCTATCATGGGTTTCCGGCTTCTATTTGCTCTAGTATTAATAATGAAGTTGTTCATGGTATTCCTAGCCGGAAAAAGGTAATTCGGGCTGGAGATGTCTTAAAAGTTGATACAGGAGCTTATTATCAAGGTTTTCACGGTGATTCCTGTATTACTATCGCTGTAGGTAATGTGACAACTGAAGCCGCGAGACTGATTAAAATAGCGGAAGAATCTTTATATAAAGGGATTGAACAGGTAAAAGCTGGTGTGCATTTGGTGGAAATTGCAGGTGCAATTGAAGACCATGTAAAAGCTAATGGTTATGCAGTGGTAGAACAATTTACTGGTCATGGTGTTGGTAGAAATTTACACGAAGAACCAGCAGTTTTTAACTATCGGACTCGTGATATACCGAATGTGAAGTTACGCTCAGGAATGACTTTAGCTATTGAACCAATTTTAAATGCTGGTTCTAAAAATACCAGAGTTTTAGCTGATAGATGGACTGCGGTAACAGTTGATAATGCTTTATCTGCTCAGTTTGAGCATACTGTATTAGTGACAGATAGTGGCTATGAAATTTTGACTGATAGAACCTTTCTTTAACTATGATTCTTGTGATTTAGATGATTTATATGACCAATGACCAATGACCAATGACCACAGGGCAAACGCACCTAAATTCTGTAATCCATGTCCAGCAAGGGTTTCAACTTTTAGTTACAAAACTAAACAATCGTCAAAACCTTTGTCCAGTAAGCATTCTAAAAATAAGATGCGTTTGCCCTGCCAATGACCAATGACTAATGATTAATGACTAATGACCAATGACTAATGACTAATGACTAATGACTAATGACTAATTACTAATTACCAATCACATTGTTAGCTCCCACCAAGTTTTTTGACCAACTACACCATCTGTTGATAGACTGCGACGATTTTGAAAAGCTTTGACAGCAGTTTCGGTAATTGGTCCAAAAACACCATCAATAGGTATTCCATAACCATTAGCAATTAAAAGTTTTTGTAAAGCTCTCACAGATATACCAGAACTACCAAAACCAATGACGGGCATAGGTTGGTTATAGATTTCAGCATATCTTGTTGATACCTGAACACCTTTTTTCTTTGTTAAGGGGATATTGCCAGCATCAGCTATTTCAAAAGAACTGACGGACATCTGTTTTTGTGCTATTTGCTCAATGATTTTGTGTCGTCGAAACGAGAGTCTTGAAAGATTATTTAGAGAAGTTTTACCTATCTGAGTAAATTCTGGTGGTGTAATTTGAGCAGAAGCAACTAACTTATTTGATTGATGATTTTTTGAACGGATACCATTTTCTATAGTAAAGACTTTCTGTGCTAAAATATTGGGTGTATTTAGTGATTTTGGATTTAATACATCCATCATTGCCAGTCCGATTAGAGTCATTGTATTTTATAGTCGTGTTTATTTATAAAGTAGGAAATAGCAAAATAAGAGAAGAAGTGATATAGAATGTTGTTGAATTATTTGAAAAATCAAATATTATTCTTGTATATAATTACTACCATCAAATAGTTGAAAATAATGTAGTATATATAAAATTGCAACCTAATAATCAAGATACAGCAATAGACAAGGACGTTAGGATATTCTAAAACGCCAAAACCAATTTACAATAAGCTTTTGACTTTTACTATACCTTGAATTGAAATTACAAGTAAAGATAGTAACAATAAACGTAACCGCTCAATAATCCGGGGTAAATCCTTCCATGACAAGCCTCAAATGGCGTAAAATCGTTCCCGAACAGGTAGTTCGCCCCCATTTATTGAGCAGATACCAATAAACCTAGTGGTTGATATCAAACGGATGATCTAATTTGAGACTATGATAATTATTAGATTTATTCATCTATCTTAAGAGGTTGTTTGAAAAGTTTTGAGTGGTAATTTTAGGTACTTACTGATCCCCCCTAACCCCCCTTTTTAAGAGGGGAACTAGAGTCAAAGTCTAGTATGTTAATTCTGTGTATTTTGGAGGGATTGTCTAGAAAATTATTGGTGTTACCGTAGTTTACACCGAAAGCATCTTTTCCAGGCACTTCCTCATGAAAATATGCGACACATTTTGTGCATGAAGTCTTATGGGATAAGGGATTCAGAATTAACACACTAGTCAAAGTCCCCCTTTTTAAGGGGGATTTAGGGGGATCTGAAAATATTTGATACACCATGAGAGACTTATAAAAAATCCCAATTAATTAGATTGGGATTATCAAATCTTTAATAAATTTGTTGCAGTATTTACCAAGGAGTAAAGAAAGATCTTAGCACTGCGGTATATAGCGGTATGCACTCGAATGAGCTAAATCATAGCCCTCTCCCGGCAAGCGATGAGGGGGTTGGGGGCTGACAGATGTAGGTTTTTAATATTTTCTGTAAAGGCAAGACCAGGAGGACAAGGAAGGATAGTAGACAAGGTGGATTTTATCCACAAAATACTCAGTTTATGGTTTATTTTGTCCGCTTTTCCTCCCTTGCCACCTTGTCTGCCTTGTCTTCCAAGTCTTGCCCTCACGACAATGTAAAAAACCTACCCTTGTGAGGTTAGGGGGTGGGGTTCTTGTATCTCACTCAACAAAAGAAAGGCTATAGTGCAATTAACTCATACCGTAACTGGATGAAAGTAGAAGGCCAAAGCCAAGACAGCATAAGCTGCTAGGAGTAATGTCCCTTCTAACCAATTAGATTTACCATCAGAACTAATGCTATTAGCAATTAAAACTGATACAGCAACAGCGACTAATTCAAAGGGGTTGAAATCTAAATCCATTGGTTGACCAATTACCCAACCGGCAATTACTAAAACCGGAGCTACAAATAAGGCAATTTGCATACTTGAACCCACAGCCACAGACATAGCTAGATCCATTTTATTCTTCATAGCTACAGTAACTGCGGTAGCGTGTTCAGCAGCATTACCAATAATAGGGACTAAAATTACCCCGGTAAATAGTGCAGTTAAACCTAGTTTAGATGTAGCTACTTCTAAAGAACCTACTAGCAATTCTGATTCAAAGGCAACTAACAGGGTACAAACTAAAAGTACACCACTCCACAACCAAATATTTGGTTTTTCATGGGAAACTTCTTCTTCCTCTTCTATATCTGCCACACCAACTTCATACAAATAGGCATGAGTTTTCATGGAAAATAGCAGTGTTAAGCCATAAACCAGAATTAAGACGACAGCCACAGCTAGGGAAAGATTCTGTACGGTTGCTTCACTAATCCCTATGGAGGTATAGTTCATTGCTGTTGGTAACAAAATCGCAATTACCGCCAAGTTCATAGAAGAAGCATTTACACGAGCTATAACTGATTCAAATGTTTGCTCTTTATAACGAATACCGCCTAATAGCATCGATAGACCCATAACTAAAAGTAAGTTACTGATAATTGATCCAGTTATACTGGCTTTAACGACATCAATTAGGCCTGCATTGAGGGCAACTAAGGCAATAATTAATTCTGTCGCATTACCAAAAGTCGCGTTTAAAAATCCGCCAATTCCTGGCCCGACAACTACGGCAATTTCTTCGGTAGCTGTACCCATCCAAGCTGCTAGGGGGAGTATGGCTAATGCAGCAGTGATGAAAACTACCAAGTCTCCCCATTCTAAAAAGTGGGCTGCTAGAGATATGGGTATAAACAACAGCAGAACGGTGAAAATAATGTTCTTGATTGACATTTTTACCTTGAGTTCAGGGGATATCTGCACGATGTCTAAAAATCATGTGCATTTAAATACCTATCATATCTGTCAAGGCTGTTTGGAAATAATGGTAACAAAATTTAGTTTTGTTTCTTATGTGTTATTTATCAATGATTTTATGAGAAAACAATTGTAGAAAGGTAGATATAGCCAGAATATTTTGCAAAATTACACATTTATTTGGATAAAAATATATGACTTCGACTGCCGAAATACCAAGTAGTTCTAGCTTAGTATTACCGTTAGATAAAGAGGCTAAATCCAGTCCTGAACATGATCCCCTAAAAACTGCTCAGGGTGTTTATGTTACGGTTCATGGTCATTTTTATCAACCTCCTAGAGAAAATCCTTATCTTGATGCGATTGAACGTCAACCTAGCGCTAGTCCTTTTCATGACTGGAATGAGCGCATTGATTGGGAGTGTTATCGTCCTAATGCCTTTGCGCGGGTTTTCAATGACCGGGGCGAAGTTGTGAAGATTGTGAATAATTATGAATACATGAGCTTTAATATTGGGCCGACGCTGATGTCGTGGTTAGAACGCTACGATGTAGAAGTTTATCAGCGGATTTTGGAGGCTGATGCTAAAAGCTGCGATCGCTTGAATGGTCATGGGAATGCGATCGCTCAAGTCTATAATCACATTATTCTCCCTCTAGCCAATGAACGGGATAAACATACACAAATTCGCTGGGGTAAGGAAGATTTCCGTTCTCGCTTTGGCCGTGATCCTGAAGGAATGTGGTTGGCAGAAACAGCCGTAGACTATGCCACTTTAGAAGCATTGGTGGCCGAAGGGATTAAGTTTATTATTTTAGCCCCTTCTCAAGCCCAGCGTTGTCGTCCTATCTCCACAGAAGATGGTTGTGATCATCAATGGCATGAGGTAGGGGGTAATCAGATTGATCCTACCCGGCCTTATCGTTGTTATTTGGATAGTAAGGAGTCGGCCAAAAAATCAACTCCCTATATTGATATCTTTTTCTACGATGGTCCGATTTCACGGGATATGGGTTTTAGTGATGTTGTCTACAATTCCCATCATTTTGCGGGACGAATTGGGGCAGCTATTCGCGGAGATCATCGTCAGTCCCAACTAATTTCTGTAGCTACAGATGGGGAAACCTTTGGACATCACAAAAAGGGAACAGAAAAAACTTTAGCTTATGCCTTTATTGGTGAGTTTCCCCGTCATGGTTGGACTGTTACCAATTTCGCCCACTATTTGAGTTTAAATCCTCCCTCTTGGGAAGTAAAATTAAAGTCGGTGACGGCTTGGAGTTGCGCTCATGGTGTGGATAGATGGCAAGATGATTGTGGTTGTGGTGGTGAAGGGGGCGTGTGGCATCAAAAATGGCGGCGGCCGTTACGAAATGCGTTGAATTGGCTGCGAGATCAGTTAGGTAATGTCTATGAGGAATATGGTGGGACATTATTCCGTGATCATTGGCAAGCAAGGGACGAATATATTCAGGTAATGGGCGATCGCACCCCCGCTAATATTAACCGTTTTCTGGCTCATCATCAAACTCGCAAACTTCAAGCTGCTGAACAGGTAGAAGCTTTACGCTTATTGGAAATGCAGCGGCACTCTTTACTGATGTTTACCAGTTGCGGCTGGTTTTTTGAAGAACTTTCTCGCCCAGAGGGAACACAGATTTTGCGCTATGCCTCCCGGGCCTTAGAATTAGCAGAAGATGTGGCAGGTGTGCAGTTAGAAAAGGGTTTTATTAAACGCCTCGGTTTAGCTCCTAGTAATGTGCCAGAATTTAAACATGGAGCAGAAATATATCGTCAATTGGTGTTAACTGCCCAAATTGGGTTCAAACAAGTGGCTGCCCATTACGCTATTACTTCCTTATTTAATCATCACAAAAATACTATCCCTGGACAAGAGACACCAGAAAACGCCCATCCTCATCATCAGCGTGTCTACTGCTATGATGCCCATGAATTAGATTATCATAAGCAGAGCTTCGGACCATTAACTATGGCGGTGGGGCATTTGCAGCTAGTGTCAGATATTACTTGGGAAAGTGAAAATTTAGTATTTGCCGTTTTGCATTTGGGTGGTTGGGATTTTCATTGCTGTATTCAAAAGTTTGAAGGACGGCGTAACTATAGTCAAATTAAAGAAAAGCTGTTTACGGCACTGCAACAGGCTAGTATTGCTCATGTAATTTTGGTAATGACTCAATTATTTGGGGATGATACCTTTAGTTTACAGACTTTATTTGCGGAAGAACGTCACCGAATTATGCGGTTGTTAAGTCAGGAAACACTGGCACGATTAGACCAGTTATATACTCAGGCATACCGTGATAATTACGGTGTGATTATGGCCTTTCATCGGGATGAGTTGGAAGTACCACGAGAATTACAGGTAGCAGCGGAAATTGCTTTGGGGTATCGTTGTCTCACAACATTGAGATCCCTAGAACAAGATATTAGTGAACTGCAATTAAGTTGGAATCATATCGGAGAATTAGAAGCGATCGCTACTGAAGCCAAACATCTTCGTTGTCAATTAAATATTCCCAATGGCAACCAAATCATCGAACAATTAATAGTCCATTTATTGTGGCAATTATTGTATGCTGCCAATAGCAAAATGGATGCTGATATTCAACGTTTAGAAAGATTAATTGATGTTGCTCATGAATTACATCTGGGCATTAATTTAAACCATTCCCAAGAACTATATTGGAGTTGTTTACACAGTCAAATATTGCCACGTATTACCAGTATTGACAGTGAAGCCGAAACTATTCAATGTCGGCAATTACTCAAGTTGGGCAAAAAATTAGCTGTTGATGTCAGTCCTTACCTAGATAAATTAGCGTAATGTAAGGTGGGCAATGCCCACCAAAGAATTATTATTTGCTTAATTACTTTAATACCTTATTTATTACGCTTATACATCAAAGATAGTTCTTCCTCGTCGTTTCTATGATAACAAATTTTTCCGTCGGTGTCAATAGCTTTTACTCAGTTTACAGGGGTGATTAGGATCTTTATGCCAACGGAAAGGATTTTGGAAAATATATTGTCAGGCAAGGTTTAAAATTTTATCATTGCGGATAATGCGCTCATAATAATTGCGTTGCCATATACGCAGTCCAGGGGTATTATCAACTTGATTAATAATTTTTGTTGTTTGATATTTGTAATAAGCAATAATTTGTCCCAACGTCGTTTTCTTCCGTAGGGGCGGGGTCTCCCCGCCCTCTATATTTGTATTTGTATTTGTATTTGTATTTGTCTCCTTTATGTTCTGTTCGCCCAACAATT
This sequence comes from Dolichospermum sp. DET69, assembly GCA_017355425.1. Lineage (NCBI taxonomy): Bacteria > Bacillati > Cyanobacteriota > Cyanophyceae > Nostocales > Aphanizomenonaceae > Dolichospermum > Dolichospermum sp. DET69. The sequence continues at coordinate 3,000,198 of CP070233.1, read as the reverse complement.
CATCATTAATCACAATAATTCCATGAATATGATTAGGCATAACCACAAATTGATCTAATTCCACATTAGGAAAATGGTCAGGGATTTTTAACCAAAATTCATCAATAATCAGACCCCGAACTGTGAATTTCATTTCCCCATTCATAATTTCACCTAAATTACATTCACTGTTTTGGGTACACAGGGTGATGAAATATGCCCCCGGCTGTGAATAATCATAACCCCGCAGGCGAATTGACTGGCGATGATGAATTTTGGGATTATATTTCATGGAATGAAAGAATAATATTAAAGGATAGACAAAGGGCGGGGAAAGGATAGACAAAGGGCAGTAGAGAGAGACCCCAGAGGGCGGGGAGACCCCAGAGGGCGGGGAGACCCCAGAGGGCGGGGAGACCCCAGAGGAGACCCCAGAGGAGACCCCAGAGGAGACCCCAGAGGGCGGGGAGACCCCAGAGGGCGGGGAGACCCCAGAGGGCGGGGAGACCCCGCCCCTACGGAGGGTTAAACGCCCCAACTCAGTGTTAAAGGACGCTGTGCCAGAACTTGGCTATAAAGCTCTTCTAATTGCGTGATGTTATCATTCAGGGTATAGCGTTCTAATATCCGCTTCCTCGCTTTTTCTCCCAATAATGTTGTTAACTCTGGATGATCTTGGCATAGTGGTAATAGGGTTTTTAACTGCGATCGCACACTGCTTGTATTAATTGCAACACCAGCACCCTTTTCTAAAACTTCCCCGTCTGCACCGACATCAGTAGCTAAACAGGCTAAACCACAAGACATTGCTTCTAATAGAGACAAGGATAAACCCTCTACCAAAGAAGGCAAAATGAATACATCAGATCCCCGTAAAATTTCGATGCGGCGATCTTCGTCAGCAATAAATCCTAACCAGATGATGCCATGTTCTCGCCCATAAAATGACTCTAGAGAAGGCTTTAATGGACCATCACCCACAATTAGCAATTTGGTCTTAACTCCCATATCTGATTGCTTCCAAGCCCGGAGGAGAGATTCAACATTTTTCTCCTGAGCGATTCTCCCTTGATAAACAAACAAACGTTCAGCCCCAAATTCAGCTTTAACTTGGGAAGTACCGGGAGAATACTTAACAGGATCTACACCATTAGGGATAACAGCAATCTTTTTTTCTCTAACTCCCATACTTGATAACAATTCCCGTTGAATTTGGGAAAAGATAATTACGCGATCATAATGATCCAAAAAAGGAGCGTAAAGTTGATAAGCTAAAAGTTGGGTACTGGATAATAATTTTGCTCCCTTACCTGCGAATGGAGTGTGGAAAGTCGCAATTAGGGGCAAATTTAATTCTTCGCAAATCTCTGGTAAAAAAAAGTCTAAAGTTGAGAGAGTCAGAGAAGCGTGAACTATATCTGGTTTAATTTCCCGCAGAGAATCTTTCAAAACCTTAGTGGCTTTAAAAGAGGGAATTGTGTAAACCTGGGACTTGTAAATAAATGGCAAAGGAACTTCATTAGGCCAGTTATCTGTTGTGGTTTCTTCTTCAGTAAAGTGGAGAAAACTAACCTCATGTCCTTTGTCTAGCAATCCGTTGGTAATTTCTCGGCTGTAGGTGACGTTACCGCAAAAGGGGGTTTTTTTTCCAATCCAAGCTATACGCATTCTTCAGTTATCTATAAAAAAAAGCGAGTGTAAACTATACTGTTTTTATTAATCCAGTTGGCATAAATGAATTTTTGTTGATCACAAAAACTCAAATATCTCTAATTTGAAACCTCAAATAATCTTGGCAATTAAAAATTCAATAAATAGCTTTATTAATGATGCTAATAAGTTATAAATTTTTTTAACTTGATTACAAATTAATATGCTGATTATTTAGTTGATCCCCAGCAAGTATTTTGCATCTTGCTGGACTAAGTTTAGCACGAAACTCAAGAGTTTGATGCAGTTTTTGGCTATTTGCCATCTGAGGAATCACCCGAATTATACCAGGTAAACAGACCGCCGACTAAGACGATGGCAGCTAAGGTAAAAAATACTGCTTTCAAGCCAATAAAGGTTTCAGCTACACCAGCTAAAGCTAAAGGTAGGGAGAGGGCAATATTAATTACATTATTTTGCAGTCCAAATACTTTACCGCGCATAGCTGCGGGTGTTTCCGTTTGGATTGCAGTTTGCATGGGAATACCCACCAAAGCTCCAAATACTCCCACTAAAGCAATGAATAGCAGCACAGGTAAGAGTTGGGTAGTAAACAGTGATAAACCAATTAAAGATCCTGCCACACCGAGACAACCCCAAAAACTGAGTTGTTTATAGGAAAAGCGTTGCCCAAATTGGCCGAGAATTGTCGCCCCAATCGCTACACCTATACCAGCAGATGCCAGTAAAAAGCCGAATTGAGAGGCTTTCATATTTGGGATAATTTCTGCCATCCGAACTGCAAGCACAGTCAGGGCTGCAAAGACAGAAAACAAGATAACTAGTTGTAGTAAAGCATTACGGATGCGATGATTTTCTTGGAGATAACGAAACCCGTCGCGCAAGTCTGAGAAAACATGAGGAAATTCTGTTTCTGGGGGGTGGGGTTTTTCATTAGTTCGCAGTAGAAATAATATTAACCCAGCGATCGCATAACTGCCACCTACTAAAATTTCCTTACCTAATCCACCACTACCACCTAATTTTGTCCAAAGTCCATCTGCTAATGCTAAAACTGGTTCTCCTACGGCAAAACCAACAATTACCGAAGCCATCATTGTCGTTGTATAGAGAGAATTAGCTGAAAGCAAATCCTGTTCTTTCACTATTAAAGGAATAGCCGATTGTTCTGCCGGCGCGAAAAATTGTGTCAAGGTAGAAACCAAAAAGGTCACACCTAAAATAATCAAAAACCCCACTGGTAAAACTCCCACAGGCTGCCAATCGTGGGTTAACCATAGCAAGGGAGGAATGAGCAAAACCAGAATACCACGCCAAATATTTGATGCTACCAAGACAACTTTTTTTGACCAACGATCTACAAAAACTCCAGCTACAGAACCAAATAATATGGCTGGAATAGTAAACGCCATCATTAAAGCTGAAACCCAACCGCTAATACTTTGATCACTAGCTTGAAATTGGCTATTAATCAAAGCAATCATTAATACTAAATAAACTTTATCAGCTAGTTGACAGAAAACTTGACCTGCCCAAAGAGCGAGAAAGTTAGGGTTTTTTAATACAGGTAAAAAACCCACCTGTTGATTATTTACTGAAGATGTATCTTCAGAATCAGCATCTATCAATGGTAGTGTTTCCGGTGTTAATTCCGTTGTAACTGGGGCATTTTCCTGAATACCATTAGTTTTATCATTTGTGTGTATAATTTCTGATGGTTTGGGAATATCAGTTACTGGAATTTCTGAAGTGCAATTTCCATCCTTAGAAACATCAGTTAGTGACATTTCTGGACTATGAATATGACTAAGTTTAGGTGAAGAGACAACATTATGATCTGATGCTCTATGCTTTTTTTTAGCGTCGCTAGGTGAGTGAGTTCGGCTTTTTTTATCTAAATCAGACGATTGCATCATGGTTGGCGGCAAAATAGGAGTCAATCAAAGTGGCAGAGCGAATAGGCTGCCCCAAATGATACTGGACGTACTGACGCAAAATTTGCTCAACAGCTAACCATCCAGAATCTGAGGCTGCATCTATTTTCATTATCTCTGTTTCCGACAGATGTTGAAGCATAACCAGTTGTTTCCCATTTAACCGACGAGAAATAATTGGTAACTCCTGCTGATGAAAAACTGTTTCATAGCTAGGGTTAGAGGCACAGGTTTGGGCTATTTCCCCATTTTCCCATTTCCCCTGCTCTATTTCTTTTCGCAAGCTTTTCCAAGCATCTAAACAAATTATCCCACCGGAGGGAATACTAAATCCAACTTGCCATTGAGGATTCGTCCAGTCTGGAGTTAACAGACGCTGGGTTAAGCAACAAACTTCGACTTGTGGGGTGAGTCCTGCTAAATTTAAAAGCTGAAATACGCCCTGAGCTAGATGAGCGACTACACATTTTATCTCTGTTTTGGGTATATCCTCTAGCCGCTGAAGATGTTTATTAAATAACTCATAAATTTCTGTTTGGGGTTGTTCGCTTAAAGCTTGACACAAAACTATTTCAGCTAAATATTGACTAGCAGCTAGTTTACCCAAATCTTTAGATAAACCGGGATAAGTTTTTATAGTTTCAGCTTGAGTAATTCTATCTAGGTTTCTGCCTTGGGAAATGAGTAATTCATTGACGACAAACATCCCCATTCTTCCACCTAAGCTGGAATTTTGTTTCCGCGCTCCCGTCGCAATTGCTCGAATCAGCCCAAATTCTTGAGTTAAAATTGTGACTATTTTATCTGATTCTCCCAGTGCCTGCGCTTTGAGATTAATACCTGTTGCTTTATAGGTTTTAGTCATTAGTTATTAGTCATTAGTCATTAGTTATTAGTTATTAGTTATTAGTTATTAGTCATTAGTTATTAGATATATGGGCTGAAATAATATCAAAATGATGTTGTTGGCTCTGGGCAGGCAAGATGCCCACCCCACAATAAATATAATATTCTTGTGGGGTGGGCTTCTAGCCTGCCCAGAATTTATTTCTGCTCATTTACTTAGTTATTAGTCAGTGGTTAACTAATCAAGGACAACCAACAACTGACAAAAGATGACCGAGCTACTCGCTTTTTTCTTGTTCTGGGTTATGGCGTTGACGAAGTAAATCCACACCACGAGATGTGCCTAATCTAGTCGCACCAGCTATAATTAAATCTAAGGCTTCGTTGTGTGTACGAATACCTCCTGATGCTTTGATGCCTACTCGATCTTTTGTGATTTCCTTTAAAAACTTAATATCTGCTACAGTTGCACCACCATTCCAACCTGTACTGGTTTTTAAGAATGCTGCACCGGCATCCATAGCTAGTTCCGCAGCTATTTGTTTCTCTGTATCCGTGAGAAGGCTAGTTTCTAAAATTACCTTAACAGGCTGTCCGGCTTCTTCGCAAATTGTGGCAATTTCTCGGTGAACTTCTTCGGTTTTCCCGGCTTTTAACCACCCCAAGTTAATCATTACATCTAACTCAGTAGCGCCATTATCTACTGCTTCCTTAGCTTCATATAACTTCACTGCGGAAGTATTTGCACCATTGGGAAATCCAATAACTGTACAAATTTGAGGATTTTTTTTATACAACAGTTCTGCTACTTGCTTGACATAACAGGGATTTACACATACGGCTGCAAAGTTATATCTATATGCTTCGTCGCACCATTGACTTATCTGCTCTGGAGTTGCAATTGGTAATAACAGAGAGTGGTCAATAAATGGCGCAATATCAATGTTTGGATAGTCTGCTGCCATCGTTTTTTCTTTTGGTGTAGAGTTTATTAAACTTGATGAAAATTAAAGTATTTCTTTTATATTAAACCATTAACAACCACAAGATCCCCGACTTCTTGAAGAAGTCGGGGATCTGAAGTCTTATGAGTCAGTATTTAAAAAGTCAAGTATAGTTTGCGCTAATGCCTTTGCTGCTAAGTATGGAACACCATTACCAACGGTTTTAAACATATTGGTAAGTGACATATTTTCGGGAAGTGAAAAATTAGCGGGTAACGATTGAATTGCTAAGGCTTCCGCTACAGAAATCCGTCTAATTTTGTAAGGATGTAAATGTACCTCATTATTACCATAGCAAGCTGTGGGAGAATAACGCCAACGGTGCAAACGTTTAAATGATTTTTTGGAATCATCTCCTTCGGCAATAGTAGCAAATTTAATTTTACCTGCTCTTGGTTGAAAATGATGTTGACCATTGGCATGATTAATAACGTTATTTTTTCTAAACCAATATTCAACGGTTAGTTGTTGAGGAATATTTTCAGGACAAGGAATTAGGGAATCTTCTTGAAATGGTTCCCATTTATGCCAAGGATAAGCAAATACTTGATTTTGAGGATATAAAATATATTTTTCCCAAGGAAAGGTAAAGTTATCTTTGATTTTCATGTCTTTGAGAAAATTATCTTTAAAGCCGATTAAAATAATTCTATCTCTATCTTGAGGTACACCATATTCAATCGAATTGATTAACCGTTCTGTTAATATATAGCCTGCTTTTTGTAATTTGATTTTTAGTTCTTCAAAAAATAATCTGTGTTTGGTTGTTCTCCACAAACCTTTGACATTTTCAAATAAAAAGAAATCGGGTAAGTTTTGACAAATTAATTCAACATAAGCAGATGAGAGTTTACCGTTATCCCCTAAATATCCTTTGTTTTTACCACCAATGGAAAAATCAGGACAGGGTGGACCACCAATAAAGCCAATTATATTATTTGATTTACGGGAATCTGTGACTAATTCATTTAATCTTTGTGTAGGTGTTCCTGCTATTAATTTACTTACGTCTGCGGCTTCTCCTTCATGATATCCATATTCAGGTTGTGGAAGTTGGAGTTTTTCTCTTGAATAGCGATATGCGGAGATGAATGGGGGGAATATTTCGTTGACATAAGCGATTATATAACCTGTGTTTTCAAAGCCTAAATCGAGGAATCCTGAACCGGAGAAGAAGGAGAATATGGTAGGTTTAATTGTCATTTACTAATAACTATTTAATTATTTATGATCATTTATTAATCCATATTGTAGTGATTCAAAACGTTTCACTATTTTATCAAAAGCTGTATCCCATTCTTGCTCCTCTAAATTTTTAGATACAAATTGGGGAATATATCTATCTTGATTATGCAGGATAATAACAACAATTTCTTTAACTTTGTTAAAAGATTCAGGTTTGAATTTATTCTGAATATTTCTTCCTATAAAAATTATTGCAGCTTCATCTACTTCAAAGTTCCCTTCTATAATTTCATCAACAAATTCATCATAAACACGCTGTTCATCTTCTTCATTGGCAGACTTTAGCAATATTGTTATAATATCTTCTAAATCTTTATTTGCTCTTCTTTCATTCCAAGCTAGTAGTTTCAAAGCTATAAAAGCATCAATATCAGCTACCCGAATTTCTATGTTATCAATTATTATAATCTCTGTATTTGCAAAGGCATCTTCTAAGCCTAAAACACTCATTTGATTACCATCTTGCCAGTTAATTTCCTCTTTTGGTTTACTGATATCGCCAAAAGGAACAACATCAACTTCTAATTCAGTTTCAATATGTATAAATTTGTGAATAACTCTGGTTTTTTTAAATAGAGGATTTTGTCCAGTCGTCATTGTGGTTATCAGTAAATTATATTTATCCCAATTATCCAATTTTACCGCCACATCCCAATCATTTGTTGCTCGACCTTGAACTTGATATTGACTGTCAAAAATTAAAAGTCTAGCTTGAGCGCCTATCAACAGCATAGGAACTTCTAGTAAATCAATAATAGATTTAAAATCAGTAAGAAATTTTTTAGTTTCTGAGTTAAGTGGAGAATTTGAGTCGCTCATATTATACCATTTCGGAAATTTCTTGATAAAAGATAATATATTTTTCGTACAGACGTTTAGCCGTTTCTTTTAGTCTTTCATCTGGATGTAGAGACAATTCTGCATGAATGAGTAACGGGTCTGCAACAAATTCAGACAAGGGATATTTAGGCTGATTTTTATTACCAAATTGCTTGAAAATGCTAATATTACCCTTTGGATCTGGTTTGAGGCGCAGCATAGTAGTTATAACACGATAATTATCTTCTTCTGGAATGTGAAGAATCATGCTAATTGGCTTTAAATAACCTGTGATAATTGTAGCACCTAATTCTCCCCCAATTATTATTTTTTGATTTTGGGCTATTGCTAATATTTGGTTTGATATATCGTTAAAATCTATATTCTCTCTAGAATTAAATGTACCTATCAGAAGTTCTGAACGTAGATTTTCTATATACCCCATTTCCCATCTTTCTAAGAGTTTTCTGTAATTTTTAATGCGATATTTTCCACTGCGTTGACGCTGTAAATAATTTAGTAGATACAAACTTTCTAAACTGCGTTTAACTGTCTTTCCGTCAACTCCCGCAGCATTTGCTATTAGTTCTAAAGTAGGATATTCTAAAATGATTGGGTCTTGAAGTATAGCATAAGCTACTTTAAAAGTGCTGTTAGTAATCTTGGGAGTAGATGATAATTTTCTGCTCGGCGTTGAACTACTTCTAATTAAAATATATAGTGATGAATTGTTAAGATAAATATTACCTGTCGTGTCAATAAATTCAATATTATTTTTTACTAAGAGATTAAAAACTTCATCAGAAAGTTTATATGTAACAAGCAGTGTTCTTTTACCATTGCTGAGTTTTTCTTTGAGATGGTGGAGATAATTAATGGTTGAATCAAGTGTTTCTAAAGTGATAGGAGCTTTGATTTCAACGATATATTTGATTCGGTTTTGAGGCGTATAAATAGTTAACAACCCATCCGCAAGAGTGTTTTCTAAAAAAGGTTCTATAATCGTTGTTGTCTCTATCTGGGGTAATTCTTCCAACTTTTGTATACATTTTTGTAACCAAGGATGTTTCGGTTGCATAGCATATTAAAAATATTGTTTAATTAGCGTGTTCAATCAAATCAATTATAACCAAAATGTATAAACTACAAAGAATCTTCAGCGGATTTGTGTTATTACTCGTATATTTACCATACTGGATCATCAGTTCAATTGTTAACGTTAAATACTTTTACCAAAAACGCACAGCACTAGCAAAACATCAAGAAATTCTCCATTGGGTGAAAACTCAAAATATACCATTAGATACTAGCCAAGCATTGAAATTACCTGATCATCTAGTAAATATCAGTCATGATGGGTCAGTTCAAGTCCTGCATACATCAGAAGATACCTACTGTATAGCAATCATGATTAAATATGACACAGGTGCAGCACAAAGAGTTAAAGGTATATTTGCTGCTGATTTCCCCTTAACTGCTAGATATTTGACTAAAATTCCTGATATTTGTCACCGTATTAATATCTTAGGAGAATACCAAAAGCCATATAAAGCGGCTTGGGCATTTACAAATCTTGAGGTTGACAAGCAATATAATGATTGTTTATTTGCAGTTCATCGTCAGTTGAGCTAATTAGCCTATAATCATCAGTATATATTTATCTGCCCCAAATTTATGTCTAAAAATATACTAATTACTCGATGATTTTTACTTAGACAAACTTAACTATAATTAAAAGCATATTTTTAGGGAATGGTAAACTATAATCTGATGTGCAGTTAAGTCACTGACTCAACCCTAAAGGGATTGAGCTTGTAAAGAACAAACTTTACAACACAAGCAGCGACTAGCCCATTGAGACTAATCCTGATCCGCACTTCCGAATACTTCCCCAGTATGGCTTACGCCACGCTACGCTATCGGATTATCTGCAAGACTGTTTGTTAAGTCGTTGGTTAAAGACAAGACATTTTGGATTAGTTGGGCGAGGGGACTTGAACGGGTTTGCTGGTTCCCGGGATTATATCCATTCAAAAATCAGCATTTAAATACCACAGTGAATAAATTCACTCGTGTCGCTTCCCTCTCACCGGCTTTAGCCACTGAGTTTCCCGCATACCGCGAGGTTTTATGAATTAAAAATATACTGGATAAAATATTTAGTTAAACTCAGATAAAACAATACTATATTGATTGCGGTGGGATGAAAAATCATCTCATCACTAAAAATTCAATTTATTAGTAATTTAAGCATTACTGTTGAGTATTAACTGGCTAAAACTTCAGTTGAATAGAGTGCAAACTACATGGGACAAGGTTTTTTACAAATTGCTTTAACGCTGTGTATTGTCGTGTTAATTACGCCAATACTAGGAAAATACATAGCTCGCGTTTTCTTGGGAGAAAGGACAATCCTTGATCCTGTTATGAAGCCCATAGAGGCAATAATTTATATTTTAGGGGGTGTGGGCAAAAAAAATGATATGACTGGTTGGCAGTATATTCAAGCCTTATTATCCAGCAACGTCGTCATGGGTGTGATGGTTTATGCCCTGCTTTATTATCAGAAATTTTTGCCCTGGAATCCCAATGAACTGGGGAGAATGAGATGGGATTTATTACTACATACCACCATTTCTTTCCTGACCAACACGGACCAACAGCACTACGCAACAGAAAATACCTTTAGTTATTTTAGCCAAACATCGGCTTTAGGCTTTTTGATGTTTACCTCAGCGGCTAGTGGTTTAGTAGTGGGAATTGCCTTTATCCGAGGTTTGACAGGGAGAAAGTTGGGGAATTTTTATGTTGATTTTACCCAGGCTATCACCAGAATTTTACTACCTTTATCTATTATTGGGGCGATCGCTCTCATTATCTCAGGTGTACCCCAAACTTTAGCCAAAACCCTCGTAGTAGAAACCTTAGAAGGGCGAATTCAGTATATAGCTAGGGGTCCAGTAGCATCCTGGGAAATGATCAAAATGTTAGGTGAAAATGGCGGCGGCTTTTTTACAGCTAATTCCGCTCACCCCTTTGAAAATCCTAATGGCGCTTCTAACTTAATAGAAATCATCGCCATGCTGGCCATTCCCACATCCTTAATTTACACCTACGGGGTATTTGCCAACAACCTTAAACAAACCTGGTTATTATTCTCAATGGTGTTTATGATCTTTGTTGTTCTCATTGGCGTTACAGCCACAGGAGAATTACAAGGAAATCCCTTGATTAACAATGCTTTGCGATTAGAATTACCCAATTTAGAAGGTAAAGAAGTCAGATTTGATTGGGCGCAAACTGCATTATGGGCAATTACAACTACCGCTACTATGTGCGGTGCTGTGAATGGAATGCACGATTCTCTCATGCCCAATGGCACATTTTCTACCTTATTCAACCTATTTTTACAAATAATTTGGGGAGGACAGGGAATAGGAACAGCTTATCTTTTCATTTACCTGATTCTTACCGTTTTTATCACTGGGTTAATGGTAGGGCGGACCCCGGAAATTTTTGGGCGCAAAATTGAAAAACGGGAAATTGTTCTGGCTAGTGTAGTGCTATTAATTCACCCCATGATGATTTTAATTCCCAGTGCGATCGCTTTGGCTTATCCTATATCTTTATCAGGAATTAGTAACCCAAGTTTTCATGGTATTTCCCAAGTAGTTTATGAATATGCCTCAGCAGCAGCTAATAATGGTTCTGGCTTAGAGGGATTAAATGACGGGACATTATGGTGGAATTTAAGTACAACAGTCAGTATTTTTGCAGGACGTTATATACCTATTATTGCCCTGCTTCTCTTAGCTGATAGTATGTCTGAAAAACAAGTAGTCTGTGCAAGTCGCGGAACTTTGAAAACTGATTCTTTGCTATTTACTGGGATTACCGCTGGTATCACCCTAATTTTAGGAATTTTGACATTCTTCCCCGTTCTAGCTTTAGGACCAATCGCCGAAGGTTTTAAACTCGCTGCTGGTAGTTAGATAAAGATCATTTTTTCCAATCTCCACTAATGACTAATAACTAATGACTAATAACTAATAACTAATATATGAACTCAAACGGAACTAACTCCAATTCTAAAGCTCCTCGTCCTCGTTATCGTCACAAGAAACGCAGAAAAATACGGGTAACTAACAAAGGACTGTATTTTCGGGCAATTGGTAATGCTTTTATTAAATTGTATCCCCAATATGCCATCAAAAATCCCGTGATGTTTTTGGTATGGATAGGAACAGTTATTACTTTCTCTGTTACCATTTATCCCGAATTGTTTGGCCCAATAAATCAAAAAAACCCCCATCTTTTTAACGGACTATTAACAGGAATTTTATTATTCACAGTTTTATTTAGCAACTTTGCGGAAGCTGTAGCGGAGGGACGAGGTAAAGCCCAAGCTGATACTTTACGTTCCACTCAGTCAGCTACAGTTGCTAAAACTATCACCGTAGACGGCACAATTACAGAAATTCCTGCTAATAACTTGAAACGGGGAGATACTATATACGTCGTTTCCGGTGATATTATTCCCGCAGATGGTGAAGTGATCATGGGTGTCGCGTCTGTGGATGAATCAGCCATTACTGGCGAATCTGCCCCAGTTCTCAAAGAATTTGGTTCAGACGTTGCCAGTTCAGTTACGGGTGGTACACGGATCATTTCTGACGACCTGATTATTCGCGTTACTGCTGAACCAAGCAAAGGCTTTATTGACCGGATGATTGCTTTAGTGGAAGGAGCAGAACGCAGTAAAACACCTAATGAAATTGCTTTAACAGTATTATTAGCAGTTCTGAGCCTAGTATTTTTATTTGTCGTGGCAACTCTTCCCGCCTTTGCCTACTATGTCAATAGTCCCATTAGTGTACCTGTTCTGATTGCTCTTTTGGTAGCACTCATCCCCACAACTATTGGCGGTTTACTGAGTACCATCGGTATTGCGGGGATGGATAGGGTTGCACAATTTAACGTCATTGCTACCTCTGGCAGGGCAATAGAAGCCTGTGGAGATATCAATACCCTCATTCTTGACAAAACTGGGACAATTACCCTTGGCAACCGCTTGGCAGAGGAGTTTATTCCCATTAACGGCCATTCAATGACAGAAATTGCTAATGTGGCTTTGGCAGCTAGTATCTTTGACGATACTCCCGAAGGTAAATCCATTGTCCGACTGGCAGAAAAGTTAGGTGCAAACTTTGATTTAGACCGCAAACAAGCACAGGGTATAGAATTTTCCGCCAAAACGCGCATGAGTGGCACTAATTTACCTGGAGGTAGGGAAGTGCGGAAAGGTGCAGTAGAAGCAATTAAAAGCTTTGTTCTTTCGCGTCATGGACAGGATACAACCGAATTAGATGTTGCCTATGAACAGGTTTCTCTCCAAGGTGGTACACCCTTAGCTGTTTGTCTGGATCAGGAAATTTACGGTGTTATCTATCTCAAAGATATTGTTAAACCTGGTATCCGCGAACGATTTGACCAACTCCGACGCATGGGAGTGAGGACAATCATGCTCACGGGAGATAACCGCATTACTGCTTCTGTGATTGCTAAGGAAGCCGGAGTAGATGAATTCATCGCTGAAGCTACACCAGAAGATAAAATCGCTGTAATTCAACAGGAACAGGCTGAGGGTAAAATAGTAGCGATGACAGGGGATGGAACTAATGATGCTCCCGCTTTAGCACAAGCTAATGTAGGTGTGGCGATGAATACAGGAACGCAAGCTGCTAAGGAAGCTGCTAATATGGTGGATTTAGATTCTGATCCCACCAAATTAATTGATATTGTTAGTATTGGTAAGCAACTGTTAATTACCCGTGGGGCGTTGACAACGTTTTCTATCGCTAATGATATTGCTAAATATTTTGCGATTATTCCGGTACTTTTCACTGCTGCTAATCTAGAAAGTTTGAATGTGATGAAGTTAAGCAGTGTTAATTCGGCTATTCTTTCGGCATTGATTTACAATGCTTTAATTATTCCGGCTTTGATTCCTTTAGCATTAAAAGGTATTCAGTTTCGACCTTTGACAGCTAATCAACTTCTGCAACGAAATATTGTAATTTATGGCTTGGGTGGGGTAATTTCTCCATTTATTGCGATTAAATTAATAGATATGATGATCACATTTGTAGGTTTAGCGTAAATAATTATCTCTTGAGTCCCTTAGAGGATGTTTTAAAAGTCCTTTTGTCGGGATCAAAAGTTTTAGATCCCTCTAAATCTCCCTTAAAAAGGGAGACTTTGATTCTGGTTCCCCCTTTTTTAAGAGTCCCTTAGAGGATGTTTTAAAAGTCCTTTTGTCGGGATCAAAAGTTTTAGATCCCTCTAAATCTCCCTTAAAAAGGGAGACTTTGATTCTGGTTCCCCCTTTTTTAAGAGTCCCTTAGAGGATGTTTTAAAAGTCCTTTTGTCGGGATCAAAAGTTTTAGATCCCTCTAAATCTCCCTTAAAAAGGGAGACTTCGATTCTGGTTCCCCCTTTTTTAAGGGGGGTTAGGGGGGATCTAAAAGTGCCTAAAGTCACAGCGAAACACTTTATGGCTAACGCCATGCAAGCTATCAAACAACCTCTTACCTTTTACTTCTTTGAAAATGATCCCACTTATTCGATTCTTCAAGTTTAAAAATCAATTACCGCTCACTATTTTGATGGTGATGTGTTTAAATTTATTTATTACTCCATTGGTTTATGCTAATACTGGTATTAGCTTAGATAAAGTTTCTACTTGGGCAATTGGGGTTTTAGGATTTATTACTTTAATGTTAGTAGTTTATTTGTTAATAGTTATTTTTCAGCCAGAACGCTTTTAATAATTGGCATTACTTCTTTTTCTTTTTTTCCTCAATCCTGACTCCTAAAATAAAATTCAACATTAAATTATGTCTATTTTTAGAGAAGCTTTTAAAGCCATCAGAATGACTTTGGTAATTTGGTTATTAACAGCAATTGTATATCCTCTTTTTATATTGCTAGTAGGTCAGTCTCTTTTCCCAGTTTCAGCTAATGGCAGTATGATGTTAAATATCAATGATCAACCTATTGGTTCGACTTTGATTGGTCAAGGATTTATATCAGACCGTTATTTTCATGGTCGTCCCAGTGCTGTTAGATATAGTCAGGGGCGAAAAGCTCAACCTGGTGGTATTTCTGGTGGTAGTAATCTCGCTCCTACGAATCCAGAACTCAAGGAACGCATTCTCAAGCAAGCAGAAGAATTTCAGAATGAGAATAAGCAACCTGTGGCTGATTTGATTTATACTTCAGGCTCTGGTTTAGATCCCCATATCTCCTTGAAAGCAGCACGACAACAAATAGAGAGAGTGGCACAGGCACGGGGTATTAAGGAAGATGATATTATTCCCTTAATTAGTAAATATCTTGATGGTAGATTTTTAGGAATTTTCGGTGAACCTGGGGTAAATCTTTTACGCTTAAATTATGCTCTGGATTTACAAGATATCAATCGTCAGCAAAATTAGTTAGTTATTGAGAAGAAGCATCAAGTTTTATTTATTCAGAATTGTATTTATGATGAGAACTTCTACAAAAACCTGGATTTGGCAAGATTTCCCTATTTGTTACCAAACACAAGGTACTACTGGACCTGCTGTGATTTTAATACATGGATTTGGTGCATCATGGGGGCATTGGCGGAAAAATATCCCAGCTTTAGCTACAAATTGCCGGGTTTATGCGATTGATTTAATTGGCTTTGGGGGTTCAGCTAAACCCAACCCAGGGGAAAAAATTACCTATACCCTAGAAACTTGGGGACAACAAGTAGCGGATTTTTGTCAAGAAGTGGTAGGTGAACCGGCTTTTTTGGTGGGAAATTCTATTGGTTGTATTGTCGCTATGCAAGCTGCGGTAATTAGCCCAGATATGGCTTTAGGAACTGCTTTGCTTAACTGTTCTTTGCGGTTATTACATGATCGTAAACGGGTGGCTTTACCTTGGATAAAGCGGTTTGGTGCGCCAATTCTCCAAAACTTTTTGGCAATTAAACCAGTAGGTGATTTCTTTTTTAATCGCCTGGCACAACCGCAAACCGTTAAAAAGATTCTTTTACAAGCCTATGCTAATAGGGAAACGGTGACAGACGAGTTAATAGATATTTTGATGACACCAGCAAAAGATCCTGGTGCTGCGGCTGTATTTCTGGCTTTTACTGCTTATTCCAGTGGCCCTTTACCGGAAGACTTATTACCTGTATTATCTTGTCCAGTAATTATTTTATGGGGAACGGCTGACCCTTGGGAACCTATTGATTTAGGTAAAGAGTTAGCCGATTTTCCCACTGTAGAAAAGTTTATTTCTTTAGAAGGAGTGGGACACTGTCCTCAAGATGAAGCTCCTGAGTTAGTAAATCCGATTTTACTTGATTGGATTGGTGAATTACTAGCTGAGAAAAAAGAGCAAATTCAGAAAAATTAAATGTATATTAGGGCATTCTTGAATTTGTTCTTTGGGCTAATTTACCACCATCGGCGGCGGGGACCCCAGCCCCAGCTACCGCCCCTAGGACCACGACCACTGCCCCAACGACCATGACCACCAGAAATAAGTTGTTGGTCTTCAGTTGATAATTCCTCAAGCAAATCTAATTTGATGTTTTGAATTTTAACAGACATAATTATTTGGCTCCATTGGTTGATAAATATTGTTTACCTACAATCTTTTTATAAACCTTATTTTAATATTTTTAATGATTCTATGGTTATAAATATTAATTTACAATTTCTATCTTTTGACTCAAATAAATTTATTTTCTTACTGACAATAGACTTTGACAATTATGGGTAATTCCCAAATTAAAAGCCCAATTTGAAGAAGGAGTCACCGAGTCAGTAGCCACCGAGTCAGAATCAATCAGTCGAGGATTCAGACCTGCGACTGATTAAAGACCACCAAATCTGCGATTTGGTGGGGGTGCAAAAACGCCGGTTATTCATCCGCCACTCGCACAGAATACCCAACTGAATTCTGACTCTGTGACTCCTGAATTCTGTTTGATAAAAAAAGAATAGAGGAGAAAATTATGGCAAGAATTCTAGCAGATCCTATTTTATTTCTCAGCCGTGGAGGTAAATATTTCTGAGAAGATCAGAAACTAAGATATTGCTAATTCTTTACATCAAGTAATTGAAAATTTCTCCTCATCGGAAGAGGCAGAGGGAAAGGGAGCAGGGAGCGGGGGTAGCAAGCCTTGTGTGGAGCGGAGCGAAACATGGGTCAAGCCCCGTCCTTTTAGGAAGTTTACAGCACTTCCTGCTCTTATGAGGTATATCATAGCCCCCTCTCGAAGAGCGAGGTTACGGTGTACACACAAGTCCTTGTCAGATATGATTCTGCCAGTAATGGCAAACAGGATCAGGGCAAGAACCCAAATATTTAAGGATCCCTGCCTGAAACTGGGATAACTGAGGGATATAGACTGAAACTCTCTATAGAATCCCCGTGTCTTTAGACCGGGGAGTGTCAACTGTCGCCATTATTAGGATAGGTCTCATACTTGTCAGAGGGTGGAAATTGATCAGATTTTGAGTATTCTTCACCACATCCACATTTTTGTTTTTTAGGTTTACAACAAGGGAGGGATTGTTGACATCCCCCAGATAAAAGTTGTTGTTCTTCTGGGGCTAGTTCTACAAGTAAATCAGTTGCAATATTTTGGGTTAACATAATTATGTTCCTTGCTTACTGGAAAGTGAAATTGTTTTCCTATTGATTAGGAAAGAGAGAAAGTTGATTAGGAGAAAAGAGAAAGGGTATGGTTGTCTCTAGTAGTTGCCATAGGTCCTAATCCCAGAATAATGTAGTGTTTCGTAGTCAATAGCAGAAAAATATTTCCTACTATTGACGTTTGCGGTCGGTTTGACCAGTCATTATTTCTAAGTAAAGTTTGCTTCAACCTAGTTATCTAAGCTTGTTAAGGTAAAGACACTTTCCTTTCAGAATGTTTAATCAGTACCGACAGATCATGGAACTAGCGAATCCCAAGGTGTCATGACTTAAATAACGTTTACCCTTTGACTACACTCAGGGTGGTCTGGTTCACATCTAATCCGTATTACTACTTTTTAGAATGATCCCTCAATTAATAGTTCAGAGCTTGGATAATCGAATTAAATAATCTCTTAGGTGGATCACCTTATCTTCTGTTAATTTATTTATAACTATGTTTTATAAAATTAGAATTATCCCTTAGTTATATATATAGAAATATTCTTATTTCTTTGGGAATATTAATTAATGCCTTCATATAGGAATAAATTTGTAATAAGCATTTAAGGCTATTTCATGTTTAAATAATTTTACTTAACTTTTTTTGCCAAGAAAAATGCACCCATGATATTTACATACTTTGATGGGTGCAAAATTAGAGCTATAACTTTGAATATTTTAAAGTTGCTACGTGTCAACTCATCAAAGTCATTTATGAATCATAATGAAAAGAGATAGTTTAACTAGCTCGGATATAAGTCTTGGGATTGTTTACTATGGGACGATAGACCAAGAATTGATATTTAGGGTTACTACTTTTATCTAAACTATCTTCTTGATCATTAGAGGGAGAAATCTTAGATTTATCCCCATCACTCTTATTGTCTTCCTTACTGCACATTCCTCCAGTGAGAATTTCTTGTTCATCTAGCGATAAATCAACGATTAAATCAGATTGAATGATGTGGTTTGACATGATTGTTAGCCTCAAGTTATGAATAGATCAATAACACCTATGCTTCTTTTATAACTATTAATAATTAGAAAAAAATGATTCTTTGGTTATAAATTTGCAAAACTTAAATTTCTCTTAGGGTATAGTTATATTTAAATAAAACTATTTATTTAACTCAGCGACAAAAATGTAGAGAAAAATAAAATTTTCTCTCTACAAAAAATGTTTAAATTCAATTTTGGCTATTTCATGAAAAGAAATTATTTAGAAAATAGGGTAATAAATTACCAACTCATTAACAATCCAAATGTGAAAGAAAGTGCCATGGTCATTTGGGATAATTTATATTTGGTAGTTTGTGAAGTAGAATCACCTGAAGCAAGAGTTAAATCACTTTTTCCTTCAGTTTCCAGATCAGTGTTTTGGAAGAATAACTTACCTTCAGTAAATAGATTTAACATAGGAAACATTTGTCCACCAACAAAAGATTCTTGTTCTGCATTAGAAAGATATCTAAATAATTGAGTATTCTTAGACATATTATTACTCCTTGTATAAGTCATTATTTGAGGTTAGGTGATAGACTAATATAGCGGTTATCGCCTTTGATGGAATATTATTGAGGGCGCAGGCCCTGCGCCCCTACGGCGTTTGCGATTTACTGACTGGATCTTACGAAGAGTGCATATCGCTAGGAAATTTTTGAAAACATTGATTTAAGTAATGGGACACAATTAATTACACAACTGATTTTTCTGTTCCCTGTTCCCTGTTCCGGTGTTCCCTCTCTCAACGAGTGAATTTAATTTTGTCCGGCTACTTATACAGTTAGAAACTGTAAATGCTCTCCGGGTTTCGATAAAAATGTCTCAGGAGTTCCTTGAATTTGTACCTGGCCTTTTTCTATGAGAACGATCCAATCAGCGCGTTGAATAACACTGGGACGATGAGTAATTAAAATTGTGGTTTTACCTGCGCGATATTCCAAAAGACGATCTAGAACATGAGCTTCACTCATGGGGTCTAATCCTGCGGTAGCTTCATCTAAAATTAGTATAGGTGGATTTGTGAGAATTCCGCGAGCGATCGCTAATCGTTGTCTTTGTCCTCCCGAAAGATTTGCGCCAAATTCTCCTAAAACGGTTTGATATTTATTAGGTAATTGACTGATAAAACCATCTGCATCTGCAATATCACAAGCTTGAACAATGTCTTCAAAGGAAATAGAAGGTATTCCTAAACGGAAGTTTTCCAAAATTGTCCGACTCCAAAAATGAGGTTCTTGAGGAACATAAACTACTTGTTGTCGGTAACAATCCAAAGCAATATCTTGGATATTTAAAAAACCAATGCGGATATTACCGGAATCTGGTACATATAACCCAGCCAATAATTTAGCTAAAGTGCTTTTACCACAACCTGATTTACCAATTAAAGCAATGACTTTTCCTCCCGGAATCTGAATAGAAAAATCATCTAATAAGTCAATTCTACCTGCGTGATGAAATTGGAGATGGGAACAATTAATATCTGCCACACTAGAAATTTGTGCAGTTGGCTTGAGACTTCCTCCTACTACTTCCGGCGTAGCATCAATAACTTCTAATAATCGAGAAACTGCGGTTTGGGAACGAAAATAGTCATCAACAAAGCTAACTAATGAGTTAATTAAAGCTAAAACATTAACTTGTAAAGCATTAAAAGCTAACATTTGTCCAATACTTAAATTGCCTTTAATTACTAACATACTCCCAAATCCTAGCAAGATAACACCACCAATTGTAGACAAAATTTTAGCAATAGTACCGTTGATAATTCCTATTTGCACGGTACTAAAAGCAAGATTAGCTAGACGACCAAAACGACTTTGGAATTCATCCCAAAATTGAGGCGCAGCATTTGTAGTTTTAATTACTTGTGCGCCTTTAAAAGTTTCTACTAAAACACCCTGATTTTCTGCCCCTAAAACTAAGAGACTGCGGGTTTTTTGTTGCAGAATTGGTAAAAAAGGCAAAGTAGATAAAGTCATTACGGCAGCGATTAACAGAACTGCAATTGTCAATTGCCAGCTATAAAATAACATTAAACATAAAGAGATAACAGCAATAAAAAACTGGCTAGGTAAAACAATTACAATCTGTGATACTAATTGGTTAATTTCCCCAATATCTCGGAGTCGGCTAGTAATTTCCCCACTGCGACGAGATTCATAATAATTTAAAGGTAATTGCAGTAATTTACGACCAAATTCTAGAACTAAACCTAATTGTAATCTTTGTCCAAAATGAGAAATCATTAAGGCTTGAAATACTTGCAACCCTCCACCAAATAAACTCATAACGACAACTGCGGAAACTACAACAGTGAGTAATTGTACATCTCCACGCACGAGAACATCATCTGTTAATAATTGAATTAAAACAGGAGTTCCTAGAGCTAGTAAACCCAGGACAACATTGATCATTAAAACCTGACTTAGCAAACCACGATAGGGTAAAAGGCGGCGAAAAAAGCGTGTTATTCCCCCTTTTGATTCTTCTTGGGGTTGTTCAGAAAAGCGATCTGGATCTGGCTCTAATAAGAGCATTACCCCATTCCAAGCATCAGTTAGTTCTTTTTTTGTCAAATAACGAAGTCCAACAGCAGGATCGGCAATAACGTATTTTTTTCCCTTTTTACCATATAAAACTACCCAATGATAGCCTTGCCAATGAATTATTGCAGGTAATGTAATTTCTGTAATTCTATCTACAATTTCGGGAGAAGCTTTGACGGCTCTAGCATTAAAACCGAGATTTTCTGAACCTCGTTTCAAACCTAATAATGTCGTTCCTAATTGTCCGGTACCAACAGCTTCTCGACTTTTAATCATACTTAAAAAGCGTCCATAATGCTTAGTGATAGAAACTAAACAAGCTGCTCCACAGTCTTCTTCACTTAACTGTAAAGTACACTGATAATTTCGATCAGATTTGAAGATATTCAGCATAAAAAAAATCGAACTTCAAAAATTAATAAACTTGGTATTATCTACGTATTAAATCCGTGCAATCCCGTAATCCCATTTAAATCCGTGATCAAAATTGATATTATCTATCTATTAAATCTGTGTAATCCTTTAATCCCATTTAATCCGTGATCAACTTGCTTTTTCTCAGAATAAATTGCATGACAGTTTCCTGATGAGAAATAATATCAGCACGTCCTTCCATACCAGATTTGAGATAACATAAATGATTGCCTTTTCCTAAAAATAGACTTTCTGGTTCAATATTGATTTCGTAAGTAGCTATCTGGGGTGTACTGATAATCGAATTATTTTGCGTAATTGCTAGAGCATCTGGTGCAACTGTTTTTACAGTTCCTTTGAGAGTTCCATAGTCTGGATAGGGACAAGCTGAAACCTGCATTTGCACTGCTTGACCTGTTTTTACTTTGTCAATATCTTTAGCCGAAATGTTAGCTTTGATGATTAAAGGAGCATCCACAGGAGCAATTTGAGCAAGAGCTTCACTGAGTTGTACAACCTGTCCAGGGTTGCGGAGTTTAAGTTGCATTAGTGTGCCATTAGTTGGGGAGCGAATCACACTTTTATTTAACTCATTTTCTAGCTGTTGCAATTCTTGACGAGTACGAATTTGTTGTTTTTGTAACTCTAAACGTTGTTGAAGTGATAGTTCTCGTTCTTTTTTTAAAGTAGCTAAATTACCTTCACCTCTGGCTTTTTCTTGTTGAATTCTTTCCATTGCTACTGTTACAGTTGCATTACTAGGATTAACAGCAATTTTCGCTTTTTGTAAGTTTATTTGGGCTAATTTAACAGCTTGTTCTTTTTCTTCTTGGAGATTTTTAGTAGCAGATTTAGCTTGTTCTAATTTGGCTTGAGCCGATTTCACAGCCTGTTCTTTTTCCTCGACTAAACTGCGAGATACTGCTCCTGATGTTACTATACCTTGTAAGCGATCGCGCTGTAAAATAGCCAGCTTTAAGGCTGCTTCTGCTTCTTGTACCGTGGCTATTAATACCTTTTCTTGTTGTAATCTTGCTAGTTGCTCTTTTGCTAAATCTATAGTTATTTTAGCTTGTGTCATTTCCATACTAGCTTTAATTTGCTGATCTTTATGGTTGCGTTCAGTTCCAATTAATTCAGCCTGTGCAGCTATAATGGTGCGGTCATTTAAGTTAATTTGAGAAATTATTTGAGTATTGATTTGATTGATTTGAGCATCAACTTGAATAAGTTGTAATTGATTTTGCTGGATAGTATTTTGTAGTTGTCTTTTTTGAGATTGCAGTTGAGAATCATCAATAAAAGCAATAATTTCTCCCTTCTTTACTACCTGATCTTCTTTGACTACAATTTTTTTTACAGTTCCCGTCATTGCAGATTGAACTAACCGTAATTCTCCCAATGGTCGGATAGTTGCAGGGACTTTGACTGTGACATTGTAATAGAGAACAGATGTAAGACTCACAGCAACTACAAACATACTAATCATCACCCCCCCACCGATATGAATCCATTTACCGATATAGGGAAGAAACTCATTAGCTTCTAGTATATGCAAATCCTCTGTAGTTGGATTATTGAACTTATATGTGGAATTATTATCTTGACTCTGTAAGGAGTTCACGGTATTACACCTTCTGTTAGGACTAAAATAGTCTGACCTAAGATAGAAATTGCTAAGATCATGCAATTAAAATCAACTATCTCAGGGAATAAAATAGTGGAAATAAAAACAAGCAAATTTTTTTGTTCACATCGTGAAAAATAGTTTGATGATAGGTTATAATTTAGTAAAGGGGGTGGAGATAGTTATGCCCTAAAGAAGGGAATTATCTTTCTCAAATCTTCAACGCGGATCAAACGTTAAGAAAATGCGGGGAAAAGCTCAAACTTTCTCAAAGTCCTCACTTACGTTGAGCAAGCTCAAATTATTTCCCCCAACCCCCTTTATCATCTAAAAAAGCCGTTGACTAGCAGTGCAGAGAGGCGAAAATAACTAATCATTAAAAGCCCCTAAAAAGCTCGTGTGATTTGCTTTTTAAATTTTTAATGCTTAATTTTCAATTCTGCTCCGCATTACTAGTCTGTCGCCCTAGTTCAATCTTGTTTTAAGATAGAGCAACGGATAGGGTTAGTAGCACATATTTACGCAAGAACTCCTACACTTCCAACTCCAGTATTAATAGGAGGTACAGGTGTTGCAACGGCAGGTGTAGGTGCAGTTCCTGCGTCTCCTGGTAGTGTTGCTGGACCTAAAGCTCCGACACCAGCGGGCAAGTCTGCACCTAGACCTAAGAAATCTTGTCCCGCAGTTAGGATGGTATTAGCCCGACCTGCGGAGGTGGCACTGCTACCTTGAGGACCGGAGACACTTGTTCCCATTAAAACTGACCCTTTGTTAGCATAATTACTAGCAGCTAGTTCAAAGTCAGCCCCACCAGTCACTATTTCTTGTTGTTGATCAGATAAAGCAACAAGTAAATCGGATGCATTGATTTGATTTAACACGATTATTAGCCTCACTTACGTAATTAGGTGTTTCACCACCCAACAACTTAACTATAAGCATTGTTGCCTAATAATTCATAAACCTACAGGTAGAAAGTAGAGTTTGCAAATTTACCTCTAAAAGTAGAGACAAAATAGCCTCTAAAAGTAGAGACAAAATAGTTTTAATTTAGTAAAATAAGACAAATATAGGACTTACGTATTGACCAAAATATCAAATATGTATTGCTGTAAAAACCACGTTCATCCTAGGGGTTTAGCAGTGCTAAACCCCTACTCCACCGTTGATTTATCGGTAACAATAGAATTAGTTACAGCCGGAAATAAGGTATTTTGGTGAACGCATATCATGATTAATTTGTATAGTGCGTAAGTCCTAGATGGTCAGTAACTCAGCCCTAAAGGGACTGAGCTTGTAAGAAATTGCCAGCTGTACTGACCAGTCTAAGTCTTCACTGACTACGTTTTTTGAGTCACGACACCCCGGAATGCGTAGCTAGTTCCCTGCTCTGTCATTTGCAATTAAACAGTTTTAAAGTCACTGAAACAGTGTTGCAAGTTTAAAAAGCTCTTAAAACATTGACGAAGCTAACATCACCCCGAAAGGGAGGCACATCGAGTGCAACACATTATGCGTACAGAGTTGGGAATTTTGAATCGGTAATTGTCCCGTTGAAAGTACATTACAAAAGTACACCGAATTTACCAACTCCAAGGCGGTAATGAAAAAATATTCAAGGCGGTTAAAACCGCACGAGTCGTTTCCCTCTCAGCACTGAAGTGTCTGAGTTTCCCACTTACCGGGTATTTTTATGATAAATCAATCAAGAAGAACGTAGGCGACTAAAGTCGCACGAGCGATGCCCTGAGCGTAGCCGAAGGGTCGCTTATATCTCAGGTCTGAAGACGCTGAGTTTTACGCTTACCGAGAGATTTATAAAATCTGCATAATAGTTATCTACTTTCCTGCTAACATTTGTAACAGTTTATCCATATTATCTAAATTACCAACCATCCGCCGGATTGGATGCGGCCAAACTTTAACTAAAGTCGGAGTAGCGGAAACTTGATCAATTTCCGCCTGTTCTGGATTTGTGAGAACATCAATAACTTTAAGAGTATAAGGATATCCTAGCGATCGCTCTAGGGATTCGTGCAAATTTTGTAATATTTTTTCTGTATTCGCGCTATGACCAGCAACAAACAAGCGTAAAACATAACCTGGAGGACTTTGGCTATTTGGTGGTACAGGTTCTTTACTGATAACTGGTTGCTGATATTGTGAGGGAAAATCAGCTAAATCTAGCCGGACAATTAAATCATGATCTTCCCACAATTGCTCAAATGTAGTCCGATAAGTTGATAATACCAAGCGATCGCACAAACCATCCTGCCAAGGTGCTGATTGCCACGCTAAGTCCCCTTTTCCAAAAATCGCATTCAACACAGCTTGATGCCGGATCACCGCTGGATAAGCCTCCGCAAAAATCTGGACTTGTTGAGTCCGAGGATTTAACCAGTGATCAATAGTTGCAGTATAACAAGGGACTAAAAAATGTGGCGGCTCTGGTAAATCGAGAATTTCCTGCAAAGCCGCACACAAATGTAAATGCCATCGTCCTTGTTTACTAGGGTCAATACAATAAATTAAATCCCCTCCAGGCGTAAACAAAGCAATACCTTTGAATAACTGAGGTTTAGAGAGTTTATTTAAATTTAACTGAGTCACAGGTGTTGGGGATTGGGGACTGGAGATTTGAGACTGGAATTTTACCAATTACCAATTATCCATTAAACACGACCTCGGAGGAATTGCGCCATTTCGTTAGGAGTGGGGGACATTTCTAAAGCTGTCTCTTCAGTAATGCGCCCTTCTTGATAGAGATTCAGCAATGACTGATTCATCGTCACCATGCCATCAAAGCCCGCTTGTTTCATTAACTCCCCAATTTCATCATACTTACCATCTTTCACCCATTCCTTAACAGCTTCAGTATTAATGAGAACATCATGAAAAGCTGCCCGTTTACCATCTGTAGTGCGGCATAAACCCTGAGCAATTACTGCTACCAAGGATTCAGCAAGTGCCACACGCATAGCCTCTTGTTCCTCACCTGAATACAAATTGAGAATCCGTTCAATAGTTTTTACAGCACTATTAGTGTGCAGAGTTCCCATGACCAAGTGACCTGTTTGCGCTGCTTTTAGGGCAGTATTCACAGTTTCTTTATCCCGCATTTCCCCCACCAGAATCAAATCTGGATCTTCCCGTAAAGCTGCTTTTAAGGCGTTATCAAATTTCAGGGTGTGCATTCCTACTTCCCGTTGTTTGACTAGAGACTTACGGCTTTGGTGGACAAATTCTACCGGGTCTTCAATCGTAATAATATGTTTGGCCATCTCCCGATTGATATAGTCAACCATCGCCGCCATTGTTGTGGATTTACCTGAACCAGTTGGACCTGTCACCAAAACTAAGCCTTTATGCTGATGACAAATATCTCTAAACACTGGTGGTAATCGCAACTGCTCCATAGACAGAATTTTGAGAGGAATTAACCGCAGTACCATGGCGTAACCACGCAGGGAATCGAACACATTAATCCGCACCCGGGCGAAATCATACTGAGTCGCACCATCAAATTCTAGATGTTCTTGAAACCTTTGAATTTCTGCATCAGAGAGAATCTCCCGCAACCAACCCATAAAAGTCGGTTTATCGGCTTCGGGATAACTTGTAGTTTGAATTTCCCCGCGACTGCGGAAGCGAGGGATTTCTCCTATTCCCACGTGAACATCAGAGTAACCTTCATCAAATGCTTCCTTGATCAGCTGCGCCAAAGTAAGTCCTGAAGGTTTAGAAGATATTGCTGCTGGTGCGGCTGGGGCTAGTGGTCGCATTCCTACAGGTGGTGCGGCTGGGGCTGATGGTCGCTGTGCCGTGGGTAACGGTGGCGGTGGCGGTGGCATTCTGTGTGTTTGTGGTTCTGTCATATATTTTTACTTTTGTTAATTAGTAATTGGTAAAAATCATTTTCCCTTGCGCCCTACCTCTGTTATGCAGTCTTTTGAGTGGGTTATTTACCAATATACATATTTTTTAACACATACGGATTATCCTTAATTTTCCGTAAGATTTACCTAATATAACAGTAACTAATAATATTCAGTAATTAAAGGCAGAGAGACTGATGAAAGCGAGGAAAATTCAGAATTACCCATTACCTACAACCTGTTTTTGATCACTTCTTGATGAATTATGAGAAATAATATCGTTTTCCATAAGAAATGTTAAGCATTTGGTAATCAGATTGCGGGGATCAATCTCTGCTTCTCATCTATCGTTAAGTTCTACTTCTAAAGGTATATACCAAAACTCTTTTCCCTACCTGTGGGTATAGGTGAATTCTCATTCATAGGGCGAAAAAATCAACTGTAAACTTTAGTAAAGAAATGCTCATTTTAGAACAAAGATTTTATATACTAAATTTCACTGAAACAAAAAAAATCAGTTTATTGGCTTTCTGGCAATAAATAACTGAAATTTAAACTTGCTGTGTATTTAGGAGAAAAAGTCATGGTTTCGGCTCAAAGCTCTAATCTAGGTCAGACCCACTCCTTGTTAATGATGAGAAGCTTTTTAATCTGGACATTTACGTTGGCAGTGTGCTTGTTAGTTGTCGGGTTTCCATTAGTTGTATTGATGGCCACGGTTGGATGTCTGCTTTCCATTGTTTTGCAATCTGTGATGCCCGCTAGTGCTGTATTAATTGTGGCAGGTGGTTTAGTAATGTTTAATGTCATGGCAGTATTAATTGCTGCTGGAGTGCTAACTGCAAAAGGGATTCATCCTAAGCAGATAAAATGGTTGAATTGGTTACATGATGAAGCTGAGAAAACCCCAACCACTGTTTACGCAGCTTGTCCTTTAACTTGTGAAATTAACCAATAATTATCATTTACTAAAACTCGATAAACAGTACATCTGCCCGGTTCAGCCGGGTTTTTTCATGTTTATTTCTCGTTTCTCGTTCCCATACTCATATTTCTTAGGACTTACGCATTGTACAAATCAATCATGATATGCGTTCACCAAAATACCTTATTTCCGGCTGGAAGGAATTGTATTGTTACCGATAAATCAACCGTGGTGTAGGGGTTTAGCAGTGATCATTGGTGTCAACTTAAGTAGGGGCGTATTGCAATAGTTAAGTAGGGGCGTATTGCAATACGCCCCTACTTATCCGTTGGCTTCCATACCTTTACCCCTACGATAAACGTGGTTTTTATAGCAATACATATTTGATATTTTTGTCAATGCGATCGCCTAAAATTAAATTAATTGATGGAAATCGAGGATAACAAATCTTGGATGCAGAACCTCTCAATGGCATTCCCAGTCAGAGACTGGGAACGAGGAAAATTACCAATTCACTATTTCCGTAACTTAATAGTCTCGCCAATTACAGCCAGACTTTCCTCAAATAAAGCTTCACGTCCCCAGCGTTGTACCTGTTGACTTAACAACGCTTCTGCCTTTTGTTCTGCAAGTGAAGTTACCTGTTGGAACAATCCAGAAGACTGAGCGCCACCATGAGTTTCCATTCGCATACAACCGCCAGTTTCCGAACAAATCACAGTTCCGCAATTAGCTTGAACATTAGTAGAACTCAAGCGTAAACCAATTAAATCACCGATAATTTCCCCCATATCAGCAATGGGAACACCGGCTAACTCAGCTTCTATATGTCTTTGGTCTTGAGACAGAAATTGAACGGTGGTAATGTCATAATCACCGGTTTCGTGTTGATAGGAAACTGGCTGCCATTCTAAGCGATTAGCCAGCCAACCCAAGTACAACAATGCTTGAGCAGCATTACCTTTTTCATAATCAATATTGACACGATCAACGTCTTTGAGCGCAGCGCGACGAGCAGGAGCATCATAAGCTTGTGCTGTCAACTCTTGCCATGCTGACAAGCGCCGCCAGTTCAAATCAGCCAAAGGTATACTAGATTCTACTAACCGTTGCAAGCTGAGTAAATCATCTTCTGGTGTATTAAAGTTGCAAGAATCAACAATGACATTATTGCAAACTGCCGCTAATCTTTTAAACAAAGGGTTAGCAGCATCGGGTGTAGCTTTCCACCAGAGGAACTTAGGCAAACCACCAATTAACAAAGCGGGAATCATACCGCCAATGCGTTCTAAAGCCGCAGCCGTACCAGTCAGAGTAATATATTCGCAGCAGATAAGAGTGCTAGAAGACTGCTTTTGAATTGGGCAATAGGCAGAAACTTGAGCCTTTACCCCTTCATCATCCCCAGCAATGGGACATAAAGCAATGATCCGGCAAGGGTTACGGATAGCAATTTCATCAGCAATGGTGGGACTGGTAGGACTGGAAGTATAGCCCATTGCGGCACCATGACTATTTCCATTGGGTCCGGTGTGCTGCTGTTGGAAATATTCTGCCCGTAAAGCAGTCAGAGTTTCTGGTGTCGCAGTACCAGTTTCTGGAAGATGATGCTTTTTCTGTAATTCCTGTAAGGCTGTTTTGGTTTGTGGTCCCAAAATTCCATCAATTGGACCATTATAAAAGCCTGTAGCAGTTAACAAATACTGAGTTTCTTCAGGTTCGTAAACCACCAAAGTAAATGTTGTAGCGCGGGTAGCAGCGGGTAAACCACCGTCTTCCCCTTGAATACCATAACTTTGCCAAACTTGATTGAGTTCCACCTCAATTTCGGTGAGGGAAACATCCTTAGGCGCTTGCAAAGAAAAAATTGTCGGTGCTTGGGAAATCATAGTTAATTTTGACAGTTGACGGTTGACAGTTGACAGTTAACAGTTGACAGTTGTAAGTTGTCAGTTGTCAGTTGTCAGTTGTTTTACTACTGACTAATGACCACTGACTAATAACCAATGACCAATTAAAGTCTGCGCCAGCGGCGGCCGTCTTGATTAATTAATAATTCTGCTTCTTCTGGTTCCCAAGTGCCGGCTTCATACTGAGGAACAGTTGCTGGATCTGCTGGTAAATCCCATACAGATAGGGCTGGTGTAACTACTTGCCAAGCTGCTTCTACTTCGTCCGCCCGTGTGAATAGAGTTTGGTCGCCCATCATACAATCAAGGAAGAGACGATCATAAGCGTCGCTTGTAGCAGTAATCCCAAAAGAACCATAGCTAAAATCCATATCTACGGAACGAGTGCGGAAATCACCACCAGGCATTTTCACATCAAATCGCATGGAAATACCCTCATTGGGTTGTATCCGCATGGTTAAAACGTTGGGGTTGGCTTGTTGAGAAGCAGAAGGAAACATTCTGGAAGGAACTTCGCGGAAGTGAATAGCAATTTCACTGACTTTTTTGGGCATCCGCTTACCAGTTCTGAGGTAAAAAGGAACACCTTTCCAACGCCAATTATCCACCATAAACTTCATAGCCACATAAGTGGGGGTGCTAGATTCAGGATTGACTCCCGGTTCATTTCTATACCCTTCCACTTGTTGACCTTTCATCCAGCCGGCACTGTATTGACCACGAATTGCTGATTTTGATAAATTATGCACATCAGCCAACCGGGTAGCTCGTAGTACCTTAACTTTTTCTGTACGGATACTATCAGCATCCATAGCATTAGGTGCTTCCATTGCTGTTAAACAGTAAAGCTGCATGAGGTGGTTTTGCAACATATCCCGCAATGCGCCGGCGCTTTCATAATAACCAGCCCGGTCTTCAACGCCTACGGTTTCGGCTACAGTTATTTGTACGTGGTCAACAAATTGCCGATTCCACAAAGGTTCAAAAATGGCATTTGCAAACCGGAACACCAACAAGTTTTGGACTGTTTCTTTACCCAAGTAGTGGTCAATCCGATAAACTTGGTTTTCTTTACAAAACTTCTGGACTACTTGGTTAAGATTTTGGGCAGAAGCTAAATCACGTCCAAAGGGTTTTTCAATCACAAGACGATGTTTTTCAGCATCATCTAACATTCCTGCTAACCCTAGTTGTTTGATAGCTTCTGGGAAGAAATTAGGAGCAACGGAAAGGTAAAACATCCGGTTTCCCCGTGTTCCTCGTTTCTCGTCTAGTTCAGCCAATAATGTTTTGAGTTTTTGATAGCCGGTTGGGTCATCTATATTCCCAGGACAGTAAAACAAACCTTGAGAAAAATCTTCCCACAGTTCGCCTAGTTCTACATTAGCGTGAGCTTCTTCCATGCCTTTTTGCATCTGCTCGCGGAAGTATTCATGACTCCATTCCCGACGGGCTACGCCGACAATGGTTGTTTCTGCGGGAATCCGTCTTTCTCTCCGCAATTTGTATAATGCTGGGACTAACTTCCGCCAGGTTAGATCTCCAGACGCGCCAAAGATGACAATTATTTGTGGTTCGGGCATTCCTTGCTGTTGTAAACCAGCCCGCAATGGATTTTCTAACAAACTGACCATAGGATTTTAGATTTTAGATTTTGGATTGAGGTGATAAACACGTAGGGGCGCAGGGCCTGCGCCCAGTCACAGAGTCTGGAGAAAGAAGGAAAATTACCTAGTCCCTAATTCCCAATTCCCTTTACAGGTGAGAATAGCTTGACTTTAGCTTTTAAAGAGTTCATGAATGACACAGAAAGAATACGGACAGCATATTGCAGATATATAAGTACAGAATCAGAATCTAGGATTGAGAATCCACAAATCCAGGAATCCAGGGAATAAATTCCCTGTCTAATAGCTAAAGTCGGTTGAAACCGACTATTTTTCGGTTAATTGTTCTATTGAGAACATGAAGTTTGATTTTTAATTAATCAGAGTTTTGTCTAATTACCTGTTTTGATAAAAGACATCACCTTGTCCACGTTTTCTTTACTGCCAATAATTAAGGGTGTGCGTTGATGTAATTTAGTGGGAACTACATCTAAAATATCCATTGTTCCTGTAGTCGCTATCCCCCCAGCTTGCTCAACCAAAAATGCTAAAGGAGCAGTTTCATATAACAGACGTAATTTACCTTCTGGTTTTTGTAGTGTTCCTGGGTAGAGAAATACCCCACCCTGTAATAAAATTCTGTGAATATCGCTCACCATTGCCCCACTGTAACGGGAACTATAACCTTCTGTGCGATGAACATAACGGATATATTCTCTAAAAGGTTCATCCCATTGCCAGAAGTTGCCATCATTAACGCTATAAGTGGCAGCGTGATTTGGCATGGTGATATTTTCTTGAGATAGAATAAACTCACCCAGGCTAGGGTCAAGAATGAAGGAATGCACTCCTGTACCTATGGTATAAACCAGCATGGTGCTTGGTCCATAAAGAATATATCCCGCTGCTAATTGCTTGCGTCCATTTGTAAATAGGTCTTTAGCTTCACCATCAAGGTCTTCTCCTTCTTGTTGACGAATGGCAAAAATAGAACCTAAACTGAGATTGTTATCTGTATTGGATGAGCCATCAATGGGGTCATAAAGAAGAGTATAGCGACCAATGGGGCAGTTTTCTGGGATATAGTAGGGTTTTTCCATTTCTTCGGAAGCCAGACGACAGACTAAGCCGCTTTGCTTGAAGACAGAGATAAATACTTCATTGGCGTAAACATCCATCTTTTTGACGGATTCTCCCTGGACGTTGACTTCTCCAGTAAATCCTAGAACCCCTTCCATTAAACCAGCACGACTCAAACGCCGAGCTACCAGTTTACCCGCTAAAGCGATACGATTCATCAGCGCACTTAAATCTTGGGCATCGGGTCCAAAGCTCTGTAGTTGTTGGAGAACATGGCGGGATAATGTTGTACAATCACGATCTAGGGTTTTATCTGTGGACAAATCTAAAGATTCTGATATTTGAGTCATATTAGTTATTTCCTAGCAGTTGACTGTGAGGTCATGTTTACCTGTAACGATTTTTGGTCGCTGCTTCTATCTTAGAAAGGTAACTTCATAACTTAAGCGTGATTTTAGATAAACTAAAGAATTGAAATTTTAATTTTTAGAAGTCGGGGATCTGGTTTTTTCAGTATTTTCCTAGACAAGAAATAATTATTTTAGTGATTATTGACTATACAATAGTATTTATAAACACATCAAGAAGTAGCTGTACTTTATAGTCAGTTTCTTAGCTGTATCTTTATACTTTTCTCAGATGTAAATCTTCTTATTCATCCAGGTTTTCCTCAAATCAGTCATTTTTCCACTGATTAGAGCTAATTTTTTTGCCCAATTCAGTGATACTTAAAAAAAATATATTTTATACTCATGGAGCTATCAAGAAAACGTAAACCTAATTAATTCTATCATGTCACGGCGAATAAATTCTAAGTTGGCACTTCCTCCACGCATCTATTGCCAAGTGGCTTCCGTGCCGTTCGTTCTCTCTTGTGAAAATAATAGCAAGCAATTTACCCTTGACAGTCTCAGTTTCCAGACAGGCTTAGACTCTCAATCAATTGCATTTAGCTATAACTTGAGTTAATTTAGATAAATTGCGAAAATATTTAAACTATCTAGTTTATACAAAAAGTCAGGGTGACAATTGCTAAATATTATTCCGCTCCTATTGCTACTTATCCAAGTACCTGCAACAGCCATTTTACTTTCCCGGTTGCTCAAAGGTCCAGGACGTTATCCAGCCCTCGAACCACAACAACCCACACCGGAACTTTTGGGAACTGTGAGTGTGGTTGTACCGACACTAAATGAGGCATTACGGATTAGTCCGCTGTTAGAGGGTTTGAGTCGCCAAAGTTACGAAGTTCGGGAAATTATTGTGGTTGATAGTCGCTCTCAAGATGGTACTCCCGATTTGGTGAAAACCGCACAGTTAAAAGATCCGCGTTTTCGAGTGATGACAGATGACCCTTTACCCTCCGGTTGGGTTGGTCGTCCTTGGGCGTTGCATAATGGGTTTTTGTTCACTTCCCAGGGGAGTGAATGGTTCTTGGGAATGGATGCGGATATTCAACCCCATCCCGGTTTGGTAGCAAGTTTGGTGAAAACTGCGATCGCTCAAGGTTATGATTTAGTATCTTTATCACCGCAGTTTATTCTCAAGTATCCGGGGGAATGTTGGTTACAACCGGCTTTGTTGATGACGTTACTGTATAGATTTGATCCTACAGGTATTTACACTGAACAACCTTCACGGGTAATGGCCAATGGACAGTGTTTTTTATGTCGTCGGTCTGTTTTGAAGGCTGTGAATGGTTATACCAGCGCCAAAGGTTCTTTTTGTGATGATGTGACCTTAGCGCGGAATATTGCCGCTGAGGGCTTTAAGGTGGGCTTTTTGGATGGGGCAAAGGTACTCAAGGTGAGGATGTATGAAGGGGCGTTAGAAACTTGGAAGGAATGGGGACGCAGCCTAGATTTGAAAGATGCTTCTACCCGCGCTCAGGTGTGGGGGGATTTATGGTTATTGTCTGCGGTGCAGGGTTTACCCCTATTCATCTTACTCAGTTATTTATTTCTACCTGCCGTAGTGCTTTCACTGCCAGCGTTGCTGTTGTTAGGATTAAATATATTTTTGGTGGTGATTCGTTTTGCTTTATTATTAGCGATCGCTCCCTCTTATGATCGTAAAGATGCTACAGGTGGCTGGTTATTCTGGCTTTCTCCCTTAGCTGACCCTTTAGCGGTGCTGCGAATCTTTTTATCTGCATTTCACACTCCCAAAGAATGGCGCGGCAGGAAATACGGTGATTAATGCTATATAGGGTGTTGACGGAGTGTATCGCTCTTTATCTTATTGGGGAGAGCGATCGCAATCATTAGAAAATATCTTGGTTCTTAAAGAACACAGGCTATATAATTAGTGTATCTGTCAATTCTCTACATTTATTTGCTCTATGGATTTCTTAAACATCCGCACCAAAGTAATCACAGAAATTAATCTCATTTCCGAAGATAAATTAGAAGAATTATATAATTTTATTCATTATTGGCGATTGAATGGAGAATCATCTCCAGGTTCACTAGAACAAACTATGCAGTTTGCTGGCTGTTGGAATGATATGTCAGATGAAACATTTGCTAATTTCAGTGAAGAAATCAACATCCGTCGTCAACAGGCATTTTTTGAAAGGAGAAGTGATGAAACCAGCTTTGATTGATACCAATATTTTATCATTTTTTTTCCGCAATCATAGCTTAGTTGTTGAGCGGTTTGAGGCATATTTAAGAGTTTATAGTAAAATTAACATTAGCATCATTACTTATTATGAAATTCTCAGTGGTTTAAAGCATCGTGATGCACAAAAACAACTGAAGTCTTTCTTGAAATTCGTCTCATATCATACAATTTTACCTCTAAATACAAACTCTACAACAATTGCTGCTGATATTTACGCCAATTTACGAAATAAAGGAACACCAGTTGATGATATTGATATTCTTATAGCTGGAATTGCTATAGCTAACGATTTGATTATTGTTACTAATAATGTGAAACATTTTGAGAAAATTGAAGGTTTGCAAATTGAAGATTGGAGTCAGTAGTTAGTGAATGCAAAGCGAATTTACCAATCAGCACTTGCTCAATCGCCATAGTAGAATGAGAGAATCCCCAGCGGTGGAAGCCTTCGATAAGTGCTTAGATACCCAATGTTCAGGAGATTAAAAAAGGAGGTAATTAATCATCATGGAAACATCAATCAGCATTAATCCAGCTTATGAAGAAATAATCAACTTTCTCGCTGCTGGCATAACACTTTGTCTTCGATAGTACATTACTGTATTCTAGTGAGTCAGAATTTAGGAGAAAACAAATATGTCAACCCATAACTTATCAACTACAATCGAACTTAGTGTCCAGATTCCTGATATTTCTGAATCGAGCCGCAAAGAAGCAGAATATAAAGCCAAAGAAGCCTACATTATAACTTTACTTAGATACGGAGAGATTAGTAGTGGACTAGCCGCCAGATTGTTAGGAATTTCTCGTCTAGAAGTGATAGATTTAATGGCAGTTTATGGAATATCTGTTTTTTCACCCCAAAGCAAGGAAGAATTAGAACAAGAAGTTGCTGAAACCCTAGCTATGCTGGAGAAGTAACAAAAGTGATTGTTGTTTCTAACACCACCCCCTTCAGTGAATTGGCAAAAGTAGGACGAATGAACTTATTAGGGGATATTTTTGGAAAAGTTATCATTCCCCAAGAGGTTTACGACGAAATCACAACAGGAACTCATCCAGCAGTCAATGCAGTAAAATCAGCAAACTGGATTGAGGTTTTATCAATTCGCAATTCTCAGCAAGTCTCTATTTTGCAATCAGAAACCAATCTAGACTTAGGTGAATGTGCTGCGATTATTTTAGCTGAAGAATTGGGCGCAGATCGAGTTTTGATTGATGAATGGGCGGCGCGAAAAGTAGCAAAATCCAGACATTTACCTGTAACTGGTACTGTTGGTATTTTATTAATTGCCAAACACCAGGGATTGATTGAAAGTGTCAAACCAGTGCTAGATGAATTGATGGCTCAAGGTAAACGTATTAGTCAACAACTTTATCAAGAAGTTTTGGATATGGCCAAGGAATAACTTTTAACAATGATTCAATATTGAAATTGCGATAATTATACTGGTGGTAAAATGAGTCGTTGGATAACTAATTCTGGATTATCTAAGAATGGATTAATTTGGTTAAAATCAAATAGTCCATTGGCAATATCTCCAGCATATTGATGAATTAAAACTTTACAAGGAACTGGGTTTGCAGGTGCTACTTGATCTCGATTCCAATTGCGGAGTTTTGTAAGGTTATTACCGTAATTGGCAACCCATAAACCATGACATTGTGCGCCGGCTTTCATAGCAGCACTGAGATTTTGTTTTGAAGTTGGATCTTGCTTGGCACTCAGGTAAACGCAAGGAAGCAATTTCACTTTACTACTGGCATTTAAAACGGCTTCTGACCATCCTAAATAAAAATCTTTGGATAATGATGGTTGTCCTTCAATTCCTTCAACGTCAAGAAAGAAATATAAGCCATCTCCCTGTGCAGCTAGATAATCTTCCCCAAAGGTTGATATCAAATCTTGTGCATGACTATTACCGATTTCTTTTCCTTTTTGTTGTGTACCATCAACTTTATTAGTCTGTCTGGAAATTGGTAAAAGTCGAATTTTAGCATCGTGGAGGGGCTTATTTTCTTTTGCGCGAAGGTACTCACCATCGTTGCTATTGCCTTGGAAATATCGTCCCCAAAAACGTGGAGGTGTTTCCATAAAAGTGGTTGCTTTGGGAATCATTTTAGCTGTGACATTTTCCAAGGTATCAACACCACCGATGCCGGTTAAACTCAATGAACTAGGCCACTCACATTGCCATCCAAATAATTTTTCATGGTTATCAAGGGCTGTCCATGTATTTACACCAACCTTACCATCTGCTGTTAAGCCGACTTGTTGCTGAAATCGTTTGACTTCATTTTCTGTATTATTACCAAAATCTCCATCAAGGTTTAATGGGTTACATTTGCATCCATTTAACATATCTTGAAGAAAGACAACCCACTCTGTTTTGTCTCCTTTTTGGAGGTTGGAGCGGTTATTTGGTTCAGTTTTTGCTATATTGCTCATTTGGTATTTTTTTGATATTTAATATGTTTATTCCAGTTTGGCTTGTTGAGGGAGCGATCGCCATACCTTTAACATCAGAGGTTGCTATTTAAGATATACCTAATAATCTGCGGGTTTGAGGTCCAACAACACCATCTTGACTTAAACCTTTTTGTTTCTGAAACTTCTCTACAGCAGATTCCGTATTGTCATCATAAATACTATTAATTTGGGTTGCGTTTAGAAAACCAGCATTAACTAACGCTTGCTGAACTTTGCGAACATCTTCACCTTGCAAATTAGGATTAGTAAGTTTCAGAAGTCTAGCCGTAGCAAAACCTTCGGCTGGAGACATATCCAGTCGTGCTGCTGTTTGGGGTCCGAATGTACCATCTATTGTTATTTGATCGTTGGGGTTGTTTTTGTTCCAGAGTTGCTGAAAAGCCTTTACCCCAATATCGCCAATATCATCCCTAACACCGCTACCTCTATAGGTGAAATGAACTGAATCAGCATTACCAAACCAATCCCAACCTTCATTTTCTAAAGCAGATATCCAAGCCTGAAAATCAGGAGTATCCAAAGCTAAACCATCTTCATGATTACTTAAACCTGGCCTGGCTGCACGTGGTATGTTACACTGACCATTCTCATGCCAGCTACGCAGAAGGTGCTGTTGAGCAACTGTCCGATAAGCAGAATTTATTTTAAGAGTTGTTCCGCGTGTTTGTATAGCACGTCGGAGTGCTTCTTTGGCTGCGGGTTGAAGAAAAGGATTAACTGCTTGGCTGGTAGGATTGATATTCAAATCTTCAAAATTCACTAGCACATTAGGAATGAGAAGATTCATTTCAGCAATAATTTGTAGGCTTAGACCTCTAACTATAGCTGTGCTACAAGAACCATTAGACTGATTGGCAATTACTTGTTTTACGGTTGGCATATATTTTTGTGTTGAGAAACAGATATTTCTGAAGACAGAAGAACTTTAATTTGCTTTTTTTTGCAGCACTCCGAAAACTCATTCAGCGATCACTAAAGTCACAGAGTATACTTTCCAATGCCCCAAAGCAATGGAAGTTTGCCAACTTAAGCAAGGAACTTAAGAATCCTGACAAACGATACTGTTACAGGTTATCAAATAATTAACGCTTTGTCTTCGATGGTACGTTACAGTATCCTAGTGAGTCAGAATTTAGGAGAAAACAAATATGTCAACCGATAACTTATCAACTACAATTAAAGATTTTGTTTGGGTGTAACAACCAGGAATACTAGGCATAGATGCGACAAAATAACCATCAGCATCTCGTTCAATAATTACATTAAATTCTCTACTCATGTGGGTATGGGGATTGTGTTGATATATTTTATATTAGAGGATTTTGGGTTAGTTTCCTTTTCTAAAATTCCTTGACAATAATCCGTGCATATAAAATGATTATTATGATATAATTGTGAATAGGATGTTTGAAAATTTAATTTTTAAGGAAAATTATTTTTTAGTGCAAAATTACTAACTCTCAAGTTTTGATTTGAAAATGGAGGTCACGTAAATATCATGAGTAAAGCATTAACAATTCAGTTATCAAATGAGTTAGAAGAAAAGTTATTAATTCAATCTAAAAAACTCAATTTATCTTTAGAGGAATTAATTTTACAATCACTAACCAAATCAATAAAATTGATAGATAGCTATGAAGATGATCCTATTTTACCTTTATTGGGTACATTAAGATTTGAAAATTCTGATATTGGGAAAAATCATGATAATTATCTCAGAGAAAATTTACAACAGGAATTAAAAGTTGACAAATAAGGTTTTTATAGATACTTCAGGGTGGGCTAATTTATTTGTTGCTACTGAGTCTTATCATGAAAAAGCAAAATTGTGGTTTCAAGAAGCACGAAGACAAAAGTTAGAAATGATCACAACTAATTATGTCGTTCTTGAATTAGTTGCATTATTGAATAGTCCTTTGCGTGTACCGCGTTCACAGTTATTTCAGTATGTGGATGCTGTGAGAACAGCTTCTTATATTCACTTAATTCATATTGATATATCTATTGATATAGCAGCTTGGGACTTACTGAAAACAAGGGAGGATAAAACTTGGTCTTTGGTAGATAGTACATCTTTTGTTATCATGAAACAATTTGATATTCAAGAAGCATTAACTACAGATAATCATTTTGAACAAGCTGGTTATATTCGGTTATTAAAATAAGTAGGTGAACCGAAAAATTTAAATGTATGTGAAGAAAAGTAAAATCGCCCAAAACTCTCTTCCTGTTCCCTGTTCCCTTGTCATAACGACAATTTTTAACGCCAACCTACTTAGTAATTGGAGATTCTATTAAAAAATCCTATTGTTTTGTGGAATTTGAAGATGCTGCATCTAACAGCATATTTGTTTCCAGATCAAAATACTCCTGAATGGTCTTCCAGATTTGAAAAAGGATTCACCCAGATTTTAGATTGGTTTTGGAAACTGGACGATTTAGAAAAAACAGATGCTTTTGAAGATAGGTTTACTGCCAGAAATATTGACTATATGGGATTGCTAATTATTGGCAGAAATGAGCATTTAGAACCTAGAGAGAAAAAGAGGCTGGAATGGCGACAGAAAAACCTAATTCTAAATTCTAAACAAGTCTACTGTATGACTTTTGATGAATTATATGATGATCTATTATTCCGACTTGAAAAGTATCAGTTGGCAGCGGAACTAGACAATTAAATAGGGTTTGTTGAAATTGCGATAATTATGCTGGTGGTAAAATGAGTCGTTGGATAACTAATTCTGGATTGTCTAAGAATGGATTGATTTGGTTAAAATGCATCCATTTAATATATCTTGAAGAAAGACAACCCACTCTGTTTTGTCTCCTTTTTGGAGGTTGGGACGATTATTTGGTTCAGTTTTTGCTATATTGCTCATTTGTTATTCTCTTTGAGATTTGGTTGATTTAATATAAATTAGAAGATTTAGATAAGATTTCCAGATATTTATCTAGGTTATGATTGTCAGGAATGTTCCCTAATTGAAACGTAATTGCAATCGGGATACCAATATGCTGAAAAGTCAAATCACTACCCATTATGGACTCTGGTAAATTGAAGACTTTTTCTAAAATATTGGCAACAAATTTTTCGCCAAATTTTTGCAAGCCGAATGCTTCTGTTTTTAGATTCAGTGTTGCCAATGGTAAATAAGGAACAATATCCTCAGTGTTAAAAATACGCCAAGAATATATTTTGCGAGATAAAAATTCTGTAGCAAATTCTATATTACCTGTCCGTGGACTAGCAAAAGTATATAGTTCTAAATCAGTTGATTTAAAGTTAGTTTTTGTCAAAATGTCTGCGACACATAAAGTAGCTAAAGCTCCACCTAAACTATGTCCAGAAACAAAGATTTTCTTTTGTGCTGATATCTTCTTTAAATCTTTTAAATCTGAAATAATATTTGGGGATAGTTCACTGTAAATGTCATTAAACCCAGCAGTTGTTTTACTTTCACCCCAATCAGCAATGGATTGTGATTCTGTTTGATTTATCTCGGCATTATCAGTCCACTCAGAAGCTGTTCTTGTTCCTCTGAAAATTATATAGACATTACTATTTTTCTCTGCAACAAATCCAAAAGGGACAGTATCTTCATTTTGCTTAGATTTAAATGTGGTTCTTATAGTGTAACCATCAGGCTGCCATGTCTGTGACTGGGAATCATTATCGCGTTGTTCGTATTGTTGGTAAGCATTATTAATTAGTTGACCTAATTCAAGAGCGATATCTAAATCAAAACCTTCAGAATAAAACATGAATTTCTCCTATTTCTAATTGGGTTACAAATTTTTGATCTTTTCCATTCCACTGAAATTGCACACACATTAATGTCACTTGGAATAGTGGCTCTGTTTAATGAAACTCTGTAGAAACGTTTGATAAAACGTCTCTACAATATGTTCAATTTAGATGCAAAATGCTGTAATTCTCATTCCTGAACTTGATTTTAGATTGAATTATTGGGCTGGTCGGGGAGTGTGCATCGAGGATAAAGAGTCTCAATGATATTTTTCTCCAATTTGGAACTTTTTTCGTCAGATGGTGCTATGTTTTCATTTTCCAGCTTGATTAGTAACCGATCAATCTGAATCTTTGATATATTGGAGATTTTCTTACAATCTTGATCATTTATCTCGATTGTTTGATCTGAAGCATTTGTGAAAAATTTACAAGGACCAATACCACTAAAGTTTTGAATATCTCTGACATCACTACAAAGATATGTTTTCTCAATTTTATCGGAATAAATCATTCCCTTACGTATGACGGTGCAAGTACGTTGATCGCATCGATCTATCTCAAGTCTTCTGTTTTTTCCATAAAACTTACCCCAACCTAATTTAACCTGATTGTCTCTGCGTACACGGGCTGGAAAAGCAGAACCAATATCCGCCACACTCAAAATAGATAGGGTGACAATTGAAGATACAAGAAGCAAACAAGACTGTGATTTTTTCATGTGTTTTTACTCCATTTGTGGAATTAAAATTAATATCGAATTGAATTGTTAGAAGATATTTTCGTACTAAGGCTCTGGATAATTTGCTTCAGTACAGCTTCTTCAAAATTTTCAAGACTTTTTGATTCGATATTCTGGTAAAGAATATCAACAGCTTCCTCAATACAAGATTCAAAGCGTTGAATCTGTTCAAGAGGGATAGTGGGGAAAATATTGATAATGTATAATTTTGGGGGATCTAGCTCCTCCTTTTCTTGGCTATTGAAACTTGTTAAGGTTTTTTTCCTATTTGGAAACTCCGCTTCATTACTGTTAGAAATTAACTGTTTGGAAATTCCTGCCCAATATGGATATGTCCAACCAAAAATGCGTGTAGTTTCTTGCAGTATCTCCAGGGATAACGTTTGCTCAACGGTTTTATAAGAGCAGATCCAGTGGCTTAAGTCATCTAAAAATTGAATCAATCCATTTTTTAGTCCACTAATGATAAATGCTTCCTTAAAGTAACCAAGCCAAGCTACAATGTCCGCCAATTCTCTCAGTACCCCTATCTGCTTCCAGTCTTCTTCAATAGCGTATGCAACTTTTCTGGCTATACGAAATTCCCTTCCTTGAGCTATGTTTATTACCAAACCTAGCAAATCTTGACAAATAAAATATTTGGATTTTATGGCAGTCTCAGCAATTTTTTTCACTTCTGAGTTTACAGCTTGATCTATTTCTTGTAAAAAGATATCCCGTTCTTCTCTTAAAGTTTTATCATGATCGTACCTTTCAGTTAGTTCTATCATTCTTTCCGCACGTTTCCTGAATTTATCCATCTCTTGTTTCGCTGCTGCGGAGTTCTGAATATTATGGCAAAGTGCTTGTGCTTTCTCCCTAAAACCAGCTTCTGCTAAGATTACTGACCATTGACTTAGAACTTCTTCAGTATACTCACCTTGCTCTATATTCGGTGCGAGTTCCTCGGCTTCATTAAAAGCTTTACGGGCTTCTTCAAGATACTTACTTTTAACTATAGCTATTGCCAATCTTCGTAATTCCTCTGCTTTCGCAAATTTATTGGTATTAGGAATATGTTGTATAGCTTCCTTTGCCTTTAAAAAATATGCGAATGCTTCCTCTATAAACCCAGCCTCGACTAAATTTTCGGTGAATGTCCGTAATCTTGCTGTTCTGTCCCAAGCATCCTCAATGACGTTGGAAATATTCATGGCTTCCTCGAAAACTTCTCTCGACTGCTGTATATTCCCAGCTTTTGCTAAGACAGTTGCCAGATACTGTAACAATTCTGCTTTCTTTTTGTTGTTTTCTTTAATTCCATCGGCAAGTGTTTTTAGTTCGACCAACAAGGCTTCACTGGCCGATTTATCCCCAAGTTGTGCTTGTGAAATTGCCAGATTTCCCAAAATTACTAATCGTTCTTCATTATTTTTATCTTCAATTTTATCTGCTATTTCCTGAACTTTATTTAATATTAAATTCGCTTCCTTTTTATATCCTGCACGGGCTAAAGCTGTTGCTAAATCTAGCAATCTTTCAGACTTAATTAAAGTTAGCGATAATTCTGGGAAGACGTTACTCCAGTCTGCTGTTTCTATAAGTTTTTTAGCCAAGCTAAACAGGTGTTCGGCTTTTTTAGCTTCTTTAGTGTTAGCTAAAGTAGTTGCTAAATATAAAAAAGCCTTAAATTTAGAGTCAGCGTTATTTATTTTTTCTATAATATTTTCAGCTTCGTTGAGTTTTTCAATTTCTCCTAAACCTGTTGCCAACTTTACTAATACTTCTATCTTTTCAAAACTCTCATTTCTAATTTTATTTAATATTTCTTCTGCTTTGACTAATCGTCCAGTTCTAATTAAAGCAATTACCAAATCTCGCAAAATTTTTGTTAT
Source organism: Dolichospermum sp. DET69 (assembly GCA_017355425.1). NCBI lineage: Bacteria > Bacillati > Cyanobacteriota > Cyanophyceae > Nostocales > Aphanizomenonaceae > Dolichospermum > Dolichospermum sp. DET69. Next base: position 2,956,493 of record CP070233.1, on the reverse strand, counting down.
TGACCATGAATCGTCTTCAATTTCATCCTCTGCAAGTTTTGTCGCTTCATCTAAAATAGTAGAATCAGATTGATCAGTACCTTGCAACCCATGATATATAATCAATAAAGCGTTCAACTTTTGCTCAGGATCAGTACGTAAACGAACATAACTTAATGCTTCATCTTTTCTTCCTAACCACGCCAAAGTTTCTAAAGCCCTATCGTCATAACTACTTCCGCGCTGATATACTACTTGCAGAGCAGCATTAAGCTTAATGATGGTTAGCAATTGTTCTGGGGGTACAGTATCTTTAAATTTAGCGATCGCTAATTCCAGATCATTGACATAAGGGCGATCGCTCTTATATACATCACGTTTCCGGTTCATCCAGTCTGGGGAAGCAGTCAGCAGCGTGTAAAGTTCCTCTTCCCGTCCAGCAGCAGCTAAATGTTGAGGTAAATGCAATAATCCATAGTGGTCTATTAAATTTATGTTTTTCCAGGAATTAGATATTTCTTTGTAATAGGATGCAATTTTATCATGATAGTCTTTTTCGATTAATAGATAAGCCCTATTACGTTTATTGTCTAATAAGTATTCTTTTAACGAATTATGATAAAAGCGATAACTAAATGCTGTATCACCTTCAGTTTCTTTTAAAAATTGCTTAATGGTAATAATTATAGAAGAAATATAGCCAATCTGTATAGTGGAAAAATCAGCTATTTGCTGCTGAGTTAGGGCTTCTTTAGCAACGGCAAGGATGCCTACAATTGGCAAATAATTTTTTACCCAATCTTTATCATCCGTTGGTTTTGTACTAATAATGCTATTTTGATTAATCTCAGTACCGAATCTTTTAGCTTCATCAGAAAGGTATTGCTGTATAGTGTCAGGATTTTTTACTATTACAGTTACTTTTGTTCCACATTCAGATTCCTTATCATTAACATCAAAAATGTTATCTTTGTCTTGCTTCCACGCCGTAATTAATCCCGATGGAATCCTTAGCCTTCCACTTGTAAACTTCACACTAAATTTAATTGTATTAGGTATGTATGTTTTCGCGGATTTTATTCAGTACGAAAAATCTATATATTTCATCAAGTCCTTTAGGAATTTTACTTATATCTAATTTACCTTCTTGTATTACCTGCTCAAAAAAATGATAAAGATATAGAAAATTATTATCACTCTTCTTTTGAATTTCATCAATAATTTTATCTTTTGTATTTTTTGTATTATTTATTTCATTATTAACTAATTTACAAAGCCGCTCTTCATTTATACGTTTCTGGATATATTCTATTATGTCAGCCTTAACTTGTGTTTCATGCAGGTTAAAATCAATAAAATCTTCGGTTTTATAAAATGTTGTTTTTACTTTTTCTATCGGTCTAGAAGTCATCACTAGACGCAAATTCTTTGGACAATCATTATAACGTGGAATAACATCTAAAATGCTCTTACCTGAACCTTCAGATAACTCATCCAGAGCATTAATCAAAATAGTTACTTCTTTATCTTTTTCAGCTAGGGGCAGATTTTGAATTTTTTTAATAGGATCGAGTACAGCCAAGTGCAGCAATGTTTCTTCATCAAGAGCTAATGCTGTATTTACTACATTTTGAATCTGTACACCAGTTACTTTAGTATTTGATACATCTCTTAATTCAATTTTTACATTAGCTTTTAAAGGTTCTTGCCAGGGTAAACGGAATAAGTTCTTAATAATAACCGAGTTAACGTCACTTCCTTGGGTAATAGAATCACCTGTTAAAGAAACATCTAAAGAACCTGCCTCATCAAAAATCTGCTCACCATATTTTTCGTAAAGTTGTGAACCAATAGAAAGTAGAAATGACCGAGGATCAATGCCAGTTACACTACTGACAGCATCAAATCGAATAAAGTGACGAGGACAATTCCAATGATTAGCTAGATAAGCTAGATAAGCAGTTTTACCGCTTCCTGGTTCACCAACTATAATCAAATGCTGCTTGCCAGGATTTTCTTCAAAATGCCTTTCAATCTCTTTTAAAAGCCATTTTCTTTCCACAAAATCACCAGGATTAAAGAGAGATGCAATAGTTTCTTGGTGAGTTGTAATTGTCTTAGTCTTAACTGAATCAGTCATAAAAATGTTTTTTAAAGTAATTTAATCACAGCATTCTTTAAATCAGGTAATTTTTCTTTAGGTATTGTTCCTATATTTTTCATCACAATGCCCATGATATCGCTATCTTTATCATCCAACTTTTCAATATCGGATACTAAACTTGCCAAATTTATACGGGTTTTTTCCGGTAGTTTTTCTATATTTTGTGATAGTTCACTTGCATTGAGTACAGCAGCACGCGCGTCAACGTTTTTTGCATTTCTAATATTCACAATCGCCCGTATCGCCTTTATTTGGTCTGGAGTTAAATTAATATTGGACTCTATTAGACGTGCTACAACTATTTCTGCATTATCTATATCTATTTTGTTACTTCCACTATCTGATTCTCTCAACTTGTATGCTTGGTCTCTTATCTTGTCATTATCCTCAAACTTTTTACTCTCAAGATATAAATAGGAAATAACAGCCAGAATAGGTACAAAATAGAATACTATATTAAGTTTTTCATTTGGTTTTCCAAGTATCGTCAGGATAACTAGCAGTATTAGGTAGACGGACAAAAAGATTAAAATCTCATTGGTTAGCTTTTTGGCTAACTCATTTACAGTTTTCATTCCCTCAGTTACAACCTCTTGACCGGGCGCTTTGATTGAATCAGTTACAGCGGCTTGATCAGGCAATTTACTTGGCTCTGTCATGAATGGGTACTTCCTTGCTAATTTCTAATAGCTACACGCATTAACATTTTATTTTGTCTTCTATTAGACTAACCGCACCAGTTTCTTACTTAACACGCCATTTAGCAATGGAAGTTTGCCAACTTAAGCAACGGAACTTAAGAATCCTGACAAATAATCGCTCTCACTCCTCTACCACAACCCTTTCAAGCGTTGAGACTGTAAGCAAATTAGACCGTAGAATTATTTCAAATTGTTAAAACTTCCCCTTTTTGCAAAATGCTGTATTGATAAACACATCAAGCAACCGCTATACTCTGTTCAATCTCTTAGTTGTATCTTTATACTCTTGTCAGATTAATACCGTTTTCCCGGAAATCAGTCATTTTTCCGACGGTTAGAGTTAATCCTCTTGCCCTATTCGGCCTTGCTTAAAAAAATTTATATTTTATACTCATGGATCTACCAAGAAAACGTAAACGTGGGTCAATCCTCACGATTCAAGGTTTAAATAAACTTGAGAACGCCATAAAAATAAAGGAATATAGTGAAAATAACGGCAAGCGATTTACCCTAAACAATCTCTATGAACAGACTCGCTTAGACCCTCATACTTTATGCAAAATTTTTAACCGCAACGTCAGAGTTGATACAAAGTCTCTAGTCAAATGCTTCAAAGCATTTAATCTGGTGCTAGAGGCTGATGATTATCAATCATCTCTTCCCGTCCCATTAGTTAAACAAGAAACACACTCAACACAATTCCCTATCCAACCTCTACAGCCTCAAATTCAGCCTTATGGAAATTATGGTTTAGCCCCCGATGTCTCCGTTTTCTATGGACGCACCGCAGAACTGGCAACATTGAACCAGTGGATTCAGGTTAATCGCTGTCAATTAATCATGGTGTTAGGTATGGGTGGTATGGGCAAAACCACTCTCATAGCCAAGTTAATGCAAGGCTTTACCAAAAGCACAGACTCGTCATTATCAGAATTTAAGTATGTCATTTGGCGATCTCTTCATCATGCTCCCACTGTCCAAGAAACCTTAACTGATCTAATTCACATCCTCTCTGACCAGAAAGCCATTAATTTACCAAAATCTCCAGATCAACTAATATCAAAGTTAATGCAGTATCTCCATCAAACTCGTTGTTTGCTGGTTTTGGATAATCTAGAATCCATTCTGCAATGGGGAGAACGAGGGGGATCTTATCGAGAAGGGTTTGAAAGCTATGGACAACTGATTAGAACAATTGGGGAGTCTACCCACAAAAGTTGTTTAATTATCATCAGTCGAGAACCACCCATCGCATTTAGTCTACTAGAGAAAAAAGCCAATTCGATTAAATTACTGATCCTGAAAGGGCTGCTTCCTGAAGACGGACTCAAGATTTTACAATCAGAAGGCATTGACGAAACTCAAGCAGAATGGCAAACATTACATAATCACTATGGCGGAAATCCCCTCATGCTGAAAATTGTCGCCACCACTATTCATTTTCTATTTTCTAGCAAAATTGATATTTTTTTAGCCCACGATGTCACCGTCTTTGGCGATATTTACGATTTATTAGATCAACAATTTCAACGCTTATCAGATTTAGATAAAACCGTGATCTATTCCTTAGCAATTCACCGCAAACCCATATTAATGCCAGAATTACTAAACGAGATTATTCCCCCTGTTACTTCCCAGAAACTATTGGGAATACTAGAGAGTTTGAAATTGCGATCTTTGATTGAATTCAATGGAAACGGATTCACAATACAAAACGATGTGATAGAATATGTTACCAATCAGTTTGGATAACAGGGAACAAAACAAGATTATAGAGATTTCTATTTTTAACAAAACGTATAATTGAATAGCGCGAGAGAAAATATGGAACTTAATTAATTAGTCGCACTTCGGCATACTCATTGACCACATACCGCTATATGATGCGATTAATTACAATTTCATCTCACATAAATTAAGTTTATGACATTCGCTTTTTCCATCAACGATAGTCAGCGTTTAGGACTCGAACCCCTAGATGTTCCCCACCGTCTCTTATTGGGGCCAGGTCCTTCCAACACTCATCCAGCGGTATTACAGGCGATGAATACTGCACCTGTAGGGCATTTAGATCCGGCTTTTTTAACCCTGATGGATGAGATTCAATCTCTGTTGCGTTACACATGGCAAACAGAAAACCCCCATACTATCGCCGTCAGTGGCACGGGTACAGCCGCAATGGAAGCCACTTTAGCTAATTCTGTCGAACCGGGTGAGGTGGTATTAATTTGTGTAGCTGGTTATTTCGGTAATCGTTTGGTAGATATGGCAGGCAGATATGGCGCAGATGTCAGAACTATTACTAAACCCTGGGGACAAGTTTTCAATTTAGAGGAAATCAGTGCCGCAGTAGCTACCTATAAACCAGCAATTTTAGCTTTAGTTCATGCAGAAACTTCCACAGGCGCTCGTCAACCCTTGGAGGGTGTGGGGGAATTGTGTCGTCAACATGGAACTTTGTTGTTAGTAGATACTGTTACCAGTTTGGGTGGTGTTCCTATCTTTTTGGATGAGTGGGGCGTTGATTTGGCTTATAGTTGTAGCCAAAAGGGTTTGGGTTGCTCTCCAGGTGCGTCACCGTTTACCATGAGTGCGCGGGCCATGGAGAAGTTGCACAAGCGTCAATCGAAGGTGGCAAACTGGTATTTAGATATGACTTTGTTGGGGAAATATTGGGGAAGCGATCGCACATATCACCACACCGCGCCAATTAATTTGTATTATGGTTTAAGGGAAGCTTTGCGTTTGGTGGCAGAAGAAGGTTTAGCAAGTTGTTGGCAACGGCATCAAAAAAATGTCGAGTATCTGTGGGAAGGTTTGGAAGATATCGGTTTAAAAATGCACGTGGAGAAGGAATTCAGATTACCAACTTTAACGACTGTTTGTATTCCTGAAGGAGTAAATGGTAAGTCTGTGGCTCGGCAGTTGTTAATTGAGCATAATATTGAGATTGGTGGCGGTTTGGGTGAACTTGCTGGTAAGGTTTGGCGTGTGGGTTTGATGGGTTTTAATAGTCGTCCTGAAAGCGTGGATAAGTTTATAGCTGCACTAGGAACAATGATCTCTAATAATTAGTTCGTTTGTAAGCTAAAACGCACCTAATTTAAATATTCGGGCGGGCAGGGATGCCCACCCCACAATATTTAGACTCCTAACAGGTTATATAATTTAAATGCGGAACAGCTTACAGCACTTTCTGCTGTTATGAGCTGCATCATAGCCCCCTCCTCGCAAGCGGGGAGGGGGTTGGGGGTGGGGTTCTTGTATCTCACTCAACAAAAGAACCGCTATATCAGACATTAAATAATGTAGAGAATTAATAAGAAGTGCAGATTCTACAACTCATTAGGTAGATAATAGAAAAGTTACAACTAATTGACGAGAATTTATACTTCTTGTATTGATGTTGAACTCAGAAATTTTGAAAAATTGCCTCAATTTCCAGTAGAAATTAAAGGGGTGTTTGTAATGAAAGAATACATGAGTGCTTTAGAAGGGTTAGTCGAGCAATTAACACTAGCTGCAATTTTAGAAATGCTAGAGCGGATATGCCACAAAAAAGCGGAAAATCTGAGAACTCACTGGAATGATGAGGAAACCGCGAAGCTGTGGGATAAAGCAGCTAGACAAATAGAAAAGATCAATGTTGATATTTAAATGTTACGAAAAAAATTACTTGTAATTGATGGTTATTTTCAGTCAATGGAAATAACCAAATTTTGATTTTGCAGATAGTCTATTGACCTAAAAAACCAGCGAGTAATAGTGGTAATAGTATCAAAGCAGACCCGATTAAAACCAGAGTAGCCGGATCAATTTTAATGTGGTTATTTTGTGGATTACGCATTTGGCAAAGTTCCGATAAATATTTATTTTAACACAGGCTTAATTAAATTTACTTGAATATTAACCCACGAAGGTGGGTTTTGCCTGTGTAGTTGCGGTTTCTAACCGCCGATTTAATGTTAACTTGATCAAGAGGGAATATAAATTTAATTTTTAATTCCCCCCAAGGGTTGACAATTATCTATGCGAATAAATATTTTTTGATAACAACCCATTGATTGTCCAAACCAAAGCCTATCTAAACTACCTACACAGGCTTTTCCAAAAGATGTTCCCACAGGTTTAGGAAAATGTCCTATTGGGGTATCTGTGGATAATTTTAAATTAGATTTTGTATTATTTATACTTTCTTGTTTCCATCCTACTTTTTGATGAAATTTATGATCTATTTCATCATAAAAATTAATTTGACCACTATTTTCACGTTTCCAAATTTCAGTTTGTATACTAAATCCAAATCTATCTTGACTAGCATTTAACCATAATTTATCTATATTCTGTAATGCTTCGCAAGGAAAAGTTTCTATAGCTCTGGTACTTAACCAGTTCTTATTTTCTCTATTAGTGATTTTCAACATTAATGATTGTGTTTCTTTGTCAGCATCTTCCCAGTTTTTAGCTTGTAAATATTGACCCAATTTAGTATAATTTTCTTGTCTATGTTGAGGATGCCAATAAATCCAATCTTGAATTTGATATGAGGACAAAAAAGATAAGAAGGGAATTAAACATATTATTATCAGAATCGCATACTTAGCTATAGAAGCAATAAATTTAGAAATATTTTTTTGATAAAGTTGATTATTTGTGAATAAAGCAATATACTGAGAAACTTTTTTCATATCCTCCTCTACAAAAAAATATATGAGGAAAAATGGTAAAAACAAAAATCCCAAGGTCATAATAAAATTACCGATAGGATTATTGATAGCTTCTGGTGTGAGAATAATTAGAGGTATGGTAAAATATACTAACATCCATATCAAGAAAAGTTTGCTGATGAGAACAAGCAATCTAAACAAAAATTTGTTAATTATAAAATGATTTATCATACTATATATATTCTATGATTGTTCTTCATCCGCTTTCAGATTTTATCAGATCTAATTTTACCCTTTCTGATGCACGTCCTAACTATTACTATGAAGGAAGGTGTCCCCAAACTGGCGAAATACTAAGATTACCCCGCACCCCTTTAGCCGAAGCTATAGCTAATAGTCTAATGCAACAACTTGAGCAAAATCATCTTTATTCCCATGAAGGAAAAATGTATGGTATTTTGTTAGTTGAATTACCCAATGGTGAACAAAAAGTTATTAAAGCATTTTCTGGTTTATTAAATGGTAATAGTATGGTTACAGGTTGGGTTTTACCAATTTCTGGTAGAGAACAGGTGGCTTTATTAGAAACTCAGACTTTAGCAAAATTAGCAGCCATTAAACAAGAAATGATTACCCTTGGGCAACTTCCAGAAAGAGAAGAATATAAAACTCTGTCTACTGAATATACCCAAGAGTTACAAGCTATTAGTTTACACCATGATCATAGCAAACTGCAACGACAGGAACAACGCCAAAAATTTTGTCACACTCTTACAGATGAAGCTCTAAAAATTGCCCTAGAAAGACTGGAAACAGAAAGCCGTCAGCAGGGAATTGACCGCCGAAATATTAAACGTCGTCAAAATAAAATTTTACAGCCTTTACAGCAAATCATAGCGGACGCAGATAGGAAAATCACGGAACTAAAACAACAGCGTAAACAACTATCTCGACAATTACAAACAGAAATGCACGCCGCTTATAGCCTGACTAATTTTCAGGGACAATCTTTATCTTTACAGCAATTATTACCAAAAGGAACACCAACTGGAACAGGAGAATGTTGCGCTCCTAAATTATTACATTATGCGGCTACTCATCAACTAAAACCTTTAGCAATGGCTGAATTTTGGTGGGGTAATTCTCCGAGCGATGATAAAAGACAAGGGGAATTCTACGGTGCTTGTTTAGAAAGATGTCAGCCATTAATGGGATTTTTATTATCAGGATTAAAGCCAAATAAAGTAGAAATAATTTATGAGGATGAATGGCTAATTGCTGTGAATAAATCATCAGGATTATTATCTGTTCCTGGACGTTATTCTCATAATCAAGATAGTGTAATTAGTCGTTTACGTTCTCTATATCATCAAGAAATAATCGCGGTACATCGTTTAGATCAAGATACTTCTGGAATTCTCTTAATAGCTAAAGATACAATTACTTATTCTCGATTAAGTCAACAATTTCAGCAAAGACAAGTTCATAAAGTTTATGAAGCTTTGCTTGCAGGTTCTCTAAATATTCAAGAAGGTGAAATTAATTTACCTTTGTGGGGAAACCCTGACAATCGCCCTTATCAAGAAGTGGATTTAGAACGGGGTAAACCTAGTTTAACTCACTTCCGCGTTATGGATAGGGAAGGAGATTATACTCGTGTGCAATTTGTCCCCTTAACTGGACGGACTCATCAATTACGGGTTCATGCTGCGGATACAAGAGGACTGGGAATGGCGATTTTAGGGGATAAACTCTATGGTAATCATCATCATCTTAGTAGATTATATCTGCACGCAAGGGAGTTGAGGTTTCAGCATCCCCATGTAGAAAAAATCTTGCACTTACAGGTAAAAACCCCGTTTTAATTGAGGACATTTAATTTGTAAAGATATATTGACAAATACTTAAGAACTAATTTATTATTTAATATAACAAACGTTCAATATAAAACCGAGGCATACTATGCCGAAAATTGTTGATCATGAACAATACCGCAAAGAACTACTCGGACAATGTTTTGATTTATTTGCTGCAAAAGGCTATGCGGCCATTACTATGCGGCAAATTGCTGGGGGTTTAAAGGTTTCAACGGGGACGCTGTATCATTACTTTCCCAACAAACAAGCTTTATTTGAGCAATTGGTAGAAGAAATTTGTCAGCAGGATATTATTGCAGCTTTAACAGAGTTTAGAGACAAAAATAACTTATCAGAATTGATGACAGCCTTGGGAGAATACCTGGTTAAAAATGAGGATTACTTAATTAAGTGGACTTATGTTTGGGTGGATTTTTGTCAACATCAAGACTCAAAAATAATGTTGAGTAATAGCACTGTTTTTAAACGAGCTAATCAACGATGTCAGCAAGTAGCCTGTGATTTATTAGGTGTTCCAGATGTGGTGTTAGCATCTTTTGTTTTGAGTTTTGTGAATGGTGTCGTTCTCGAAAAATTATGGGGAAATGAAAACATTGATTTTCCTCAACAATGCCAACTTTTAGGCGAGATGGTGACAATATATATAAACCAAAAACTCCGGTTAAAATCAATAATTAACCATCAATAAATGCAGATAAATTTATTTTATTATTTGAGGAATTCAGATGAGTTATAAACTGTTGTTTAAATCTCCAAGTCCAGGTTTAATTGGTTTAATGCTTGCAGCTAGTGCAATTCCCATAGGAGTTGCTGTTTATGGAGTTTCTAATTTTGGTCAAATGGGTAAAACTTCTGTAACTGAATCAAAACCTATTGTCCCTATTGGGCAAATAGTTACTGCTTTAGGAAGACTAGAACCAGTCACAGAAGTAATTAAGTTATCTGCACCTTTAGCATTAGATGGCGATCGCATTGTTGAAGTATTAGTTAAAGAAGGTGATAATGTTAAAATCGGACAAGTAATTGCTATTTTACAATCCCGTGATCTATTAAAAAAATCTGTGATTCAATCCCAGCAACAAGTGAAAGTTGCTAAAGCTAAACTCGCACAAATTAAAGCTGGTGCTAAATCAGGAGAAATTCAAGAACAGTCAGCAATTGTGGAGAGAATTAAGGCACAATATGCAGGAGATCAACAATCCCAACAGGAAAATATTGCCCGCATATCAGCCCAATGGGAAGGTGATATAATTGCCCAAACAGCAACTATTAATAAACTAACCGCAGAATTTAAAAATGCAGAGTCAGAATATAAACGCTATAAAAAGTTATTTTCTGAAGGGGCAATTTCTAATTCTGTAATTGATAGTAAACGTTTAAATGTAGAAACTGCTAAACAGACATTAAGTGAATCTCAAGCTATTCTCAACCGCATTAATACTACAGCCAATAAACAATTAGCAGAAGCTAAAGTTGCTCTCAATCGTATTAATGCTACTAGTAATAAACAAATTAATGAATCTCAAGGTAAACTCAATAGTATTGCTGAAGTTCGTCCTGTAGATGTGCAGTTAGCGCAAACAGAAATTGAAAGTGCGATCGCTAATTTAAATCGAGCAAAAACTGAACTAGAAGCAGCTTATATTCGCGCTCCCATAAACGGACAAATTCTCAAAATTCATACCCACGTCGGTGAAAAAACTGATGATAAAGGCATTGTTGATTTTGCCCAAACTAGTAAAATGATGGCAGTAGCAGAAGTTTATCAAACCGATATTAGCAAAATCAAATTAGGACAAAAAGCCATAATTACCAGTCAAGGATTTACTGGAGAATTACAAGGTACAGTCCAGCAAATTGGTTTACAAGTCAAACGCCAAAATGTTTTTGGTGATCAACCAGGAGAAAATTTAGACAGTCGCATTGTCGAAGTAAAAATTCACCTCAATCCTGAAGATAGTAAAAAAGTTTCCGGCTTAACTAATTTACAAGTGCAAACAGCAATTAAATTGTAATTTTTTTCCCATCAAGGCGCAACAAAAGAAAATTCATGATTAATAAAATGTTTCGGAAAACGCCCCTAGCTTGGCGACAGTTGATGAAGGAAAAAACGCGGCTATTAGTTGCAGTGGCAGGAATTGCATTTGCGGATATGCTAATATTTATTCAAATGGGTTTTGAAAGTGCCTTATTTGATGCTGCTGTCCAACCTCATCGCAATTTACAAGCAGATTTAGTATTAATTAATCCCCAATTTCAAACTCTAATTTCAGTTAAAAGCTTTTCTAGAGAAAGACTTTATCAAGCATTAAGTTATAACGGCGTAAAATCAGTTAGTTCTATTTACGTTGGTACGGGACAATGGCGTAACCCTAAAACAAAACTTGATCGAGCTATTTTAGTTTGGGGTGTAGATCCAACTACCGCTGGTTTGAAATTGCCTGAATTGCAAGCAAATAAAGATTATCTTAAACAATTGAATCAAGTTTTATTTGATGAAGCTGGTCGTCCAGAATATGGAGAAATTGGCAGTATTTTTCGAGCAACTGGGAAGTTTAACGCCGAATTAAGCGGCAAAAATGTCAGTGTCAAGGGCTTATTTAAAAATGGTGCTTCCTTTGCTGCTGATGGGAATGTTATGGTTAGTGATTCTACTTTTTTGCAATTATTTCCTACTCATAAAGCAGATAAAATTGAAATTGGTTTAATTACACTTCAACCCGGTGCTGATATTGAACAAGTCAAAGCACAATTGAAAAAAGGATTAAATCCAGATCCCCAAAATACCTTTGTTGAAGTTGGTACTCCTGAAGAATTTGCCCAAAAAGAAAGAATTTATTGGGTTACTGGTACAGGTATTGGTTTTATTTTTGGGTTGGGTGTTATAGTCGGTTTTATTGTGGGTATTGTTATTGTTTATCAAGTTCTTTATGCCGATGTTTCTGATCACTTACCAGAATATGCAACTCTCAAGGCAATGGGTTATACAGATAATTATCTATTAGGAGTTTTATTACAAGAAGCATTATTATTAGCTGCTTTGGGTTATTTACCTGCATTTTTTCTATCTTTCGGACTATATCAAGTAACTTTTGCCGCAACTCTTTTACCAATTTATATGAAGGTAGATCGAGCAATTAATGTTTTTATCTTAACTGTAATTATGTGTACTATCTCTGGAGCAATTGCTATGCAAAAACTCCGTTCTGCTGATCCTGCGGATATTTTTTAAGATTACTAATATTTGATTTTTTAAATATACGTAGGGTGGGCATTGCCCACCCTACGACAGAAATTCAATATTATTATTTTCGCACTAAAATTCAAAGGTAAGGAACTATGTCACTAGATTTTTCCAGCATTGCTACCCCAGTTAGTTCTACTTCAGAAACGGTTATTTCTGTTGGTAATCTTAATCATTGTTTTGGTAAAGGTGCGCTGCAAAAACAAGTATTATTCGACATTAATTTAGAGATTAAGGCAGGGGAAATTGTCATTATGACTGGTCCTTCTGGTTCGGGCAAAACTACCCTACTATCATTAATGGGGGGTTTACGTTCTGCCCAAAATGGCAGTTTACAAATATTAGGACAGGAAATGTCTGGTGCAAGTAAAAGACAATTAACTAAATTACGTTGCCAAATTGGTTATATTTTTCAAGCACATAATTTGATGAGTTTTTTAACAGCTAAAGAAAATGTCAGAATGTCTTTAGAATTGCATGAAAATTACCTCCAAGGTGATATTAATGGCAAAGCTACAGCGATGTTAGAACACGTTGGTTTAGGAAAACATATTAATGACTATCCAGAGAATTTATCGGGTGGACAAAAACAACGGGTAGCCATAGCCCGCGCTTTAGTTAGTCATCCTAAAATAGTATTAGCAGATGAACCTACAGCTTCATTAGATAAACAATCTGGACGAGATGTGGTGGAATTAATGCAAATGTTAGCAAAAGAACAAAATTGTACTATCTTATTAGTTACCCATGATAACCGCATTCTGGATATAGCTGATCGGATTATTTACATGGAAGATGGACAATTGAAAAATGATGGTGTAGATATGGAAGTCAAAGTAAATTGACACTTATTTATTTAAAGATAATTTCCTCCCGAATCTCTAAATTGAGAGTGTGTTGAATTTTCAAAAGTTTTGTTAAACTAGCACTAGCATATCCATTTGCTTCATCACGTTGCACCTGTTGAGGTTTAACTCCTAAAAGTTTGGCAAAACTCTCTTGAGTGTGTCCACGAATAATCCGCGCTTTGATGAGTGCTTCTGGTAATTTTTCTAAACTATCATATTCCAATCGCTCAATTTGACTTTGATTATTTTTGAGATGTTCGTACTCTTTTATCTCTTGAGTAAATTCCTCAATTTGGCTTTGTAAAGATTCTAAATAAGCTTCGTAGCATATTTTTTCATTTTCATCTTCTGGCACTAGGTTACTTTTAAGTTGAGCTATTGCTAACTCAAATTTTTTCATTTCTGCCTTAGTAATACTGTATTGCCATTCATTTAAAATCATAGTGTTTAACCTACAAATCATTTGTTTGTGTGTAGCATTACCTAATAAATAAAATTAATTAGGTAATGCCAATGTATTCCTTTATTGCTGATGTTGAATGTTGAATAATCAACCGCAGCGAAAAATATTTCGCCGCCTATTGTTAAATATCAACTGCTACGATACCTTTGATATTTTTATTCTTGTCTTGCTGAAAAAAATCTAACCACGTAGTAAAAGGATCAACCTGTAAATTAGCTATAAAAAATTCACCACGATACTTATTTTTCTGTTCAAACCTTCCGTTGCTAGACTTTAATAGAATAGGGTCTAGTTTTTGCAAGAGTTTAAAATCTACCTGATTTTTTTCGTAACAAACATCGAAGTCGTTAGGCCATCTTTTAGTAGTTACAAAACTTCCACCAATATAAATTCTCTGACAACCGCATTGCTTTAATATCTCGCACCCTTGTTTGAGTCCAGATAAAAGATTTTGTCGGCGTTTATTGTAAGCTAGATACTCTTCAATTTCCTCCCAAGTAACTAAATGGATTCCTGGTAATAAATTGCCGTTTTTATCGAATGTAAAAATCATATAAATCATATATTATATTGTGTATTGAAATTTTAAGAATGCGTTCACCTCATGTTCTTTGTGTACAATTAACCAATTAGACTTAAATATAAATTAGACCTTAGATTGTGATTTACAAGGCTTTAGTGCTTGTTAATAAATGAGCCTATCGGTGTTAATAGAAAAATTTCGTTGTATTCAACCACAAAATCCTTCTATGATTAATAATAGCACAACAATTTTGTTGTGTCTATATCTCATCTTCAAAAGAGCAGACTTGAGCGAATGAGATATTTCAGTCAAAGCCAATTGCGATACCTGTAACAAACAGAACTATCAATCACATAAATCCAATTAATCATATAAATCACAGTCCAGACCGTAATATAGTACAATTGTTCTATACAGACAAAACATAATGCTCGTTCTAGTCAGGTGTAATATAGAAAAACAATGATCCGTGTGATGATTGCCCTAACTAATTATGCTTGACTTTTCTCGTGAGGTGAAATTCACCGCGAGAAAAAGTATTAAAAATCAGGAGAAATTGATGAACAGTTGTATTTTGATGGCAGAAATTTACGATAATCCCCAACTGCGACATACCCCAGACGGGTTAGAAATTACAGAAATGATAGTTCATGTAGCCGGAGCAAAACCAGAAGATCCTTCCCATCCTTTAAAAGTCGTAGGTTGGGGAAATTTAGCCAAAGAGATTCACCAAAGTTATCATCAAGGCGATCGCGTTATTATTGAAGGGCGCTTAGGCATGAATACAATTGATCGCCCCGAAGGATTTAAGGAAAAACGCGCAGAATTAACAGTCCAAAGGATTCACGCCATCGGACAAGGTACTTATACCAGTTCACTACCAGCAGCCACAAGAACCACACCAGTCAATGAAACCCCTGTAGCGCCACCAACCTACAGCCAGACTAATTATGAATCAAACTATCCCACATCAGCCCCACAGGTAACAGCCCTGCAACCAACATATCAACCTGCACCTGTTCAGTCTCCATCCCCTGTAGGAGTTACGCCAGAACCCGATCCAGATGACATCCCGTTTTAGGGATAACCTTTGTAGAGACGTTCGATATAACGCCTCTACATTCTTTTTCAACCTCCACTGACTTCACCCCATTCCCGAATCGCTGGAAATACGGATGAATAGTCATCTTCAGGATAAGACATTTTCATAGTTGCGTGTAAGATTTGTCTCACACCCTCAATACTGTTGAGATTCAAACCCAAGGATTTCGCTTCCGAGATAAATAAATCTATTTCTTTGATCAGTTGTTTTGTCGGTAAGTTGGCGTTAGTATAATTCCCATCTAACATCCGCCGCAAATTTTGATCAAAAGTGGGAGCATACAGTTTACTTTGACGCAAAACTTGCATAAACAAATCCACATCAATGCCTTGCAACTGGATAAAAGCCAGACTTAAAGCAAAGCTAGTTGTGAGCGAAGCAATCAGTTGATTGAGTGCCAGGGTAAGATTTGAGGCAGAACCTACTGGTCCAATATACACAGGATCTTTGCCAAAGTTTTGCAATAACTTTAAGTGCCGTTGATACTGTTCCTCCTCTCCACCTACCATGACAATTAAATTGCCAGTTTGAGCTTCGGGAATACTACCGAGGACAGGAGCTTCTATATATTCACCACCAGCCGCAACTACTGTATCTCTGATTTCTTGGCTTTCTAAGGGATTAATTGTCCCCATTTGAATAATGCTGCGTCCTGATAAAGTATGCGAAGAAGTATCTGTCAGCAACACATGATAAATCGCTGCGGCGTTAGAAAGCATTAGCACTATACAATCAGCAGAGCGAATTGCTTCCCTGGGTTTGGTCACAATTTGCGCTCCTGCTGCCCGTAGCGGTTCTAATTTTTCTGGGGTGCGATTATAGGCAATTAGCTCTATATCGGCAGCTAATAACCTTTGAGCCATCGGTAGTCCCATCAATCCAGTTCCCAGAAATGCCACCTTCATTTTTTTACGTTCCTTTGTCAGTGGTCAGTTGTTAGTTGTCAGTTGTCAGTTGTTAGTGGTAATTGGAAACGCTGTGAAGAGACTTCCAAATAAAAAAATACCCCAAAATTTCTTGTGGTGCAGGCATCTTGCCTGCTAATAATATTCGGACGGGCAAGATGCCCATCCCACAAGATTGGATAGCGAAGCGCTGCTGCAAGCAGTTCATCTTTTTTATGGAGTTCTCTAAGAGTTCCCTATTACCAATTACCTATTACCCAGTAATGTATATAGTCTTCAGCCTCCAGCGGCAAAAGTTACCATAATAATTACGGAAAGTAAGAGTCCGGGGGACAGTAGAGTTACTAGCACTAACAGATCATGAGCAGTCATAATTATTTCTCTTGGGTAGATTTTTGACTTGAATGTCATCTGTTGTTATGCTAGTGCAATCAAGGCTGATACAGGATTGTTAAAGAGATTTTTAACCTTTCCCCTTGATATCTACTCTGGTACGACTAATCCCTGGAGTGGTTGTGATGCTTCTTGTTCACTTAGTCCCTGGCTTTGAACTAAAACTCCAAAATTGCCTAATCCTGATGGGTTAATGAGTTGGTGTAGTCCCTCCCGTCGTTGTAGCAACTGTGATATTGATTGCTTTCCAGAGGAGAGTGCAGCCAGTCTTTCACCTATTCCCAATGCCATCAAAAATAAACCTTGCTGTGTCCAACCAACTTTTTTGAGTCCGCACCGTTCACCCCAAGCTGATAAGGCTGTAAAGTCAACGTGGGCAGTGATATCTTGTTGCCCAATATTGATATAAGGATTATCATGATGACGATGCTGGTAGTAGCACTGGAGAGTTCCCTGCGATCGCCTGGGGTGATAATAACGATGAGCAGGGTAGCCATAATCAATTGTTATCACATACCCGCGTTGCAAGCAGTCTGCCACTATACCCAACCAGTTCAAAGCTGCTAAATTAATTTCACTGCGATAGCCATTTTCATAAGTATTTTGGCTTAAATCAATATCTACTAACTTAAAATATTCTCCTAATTTTGGTGTTGATGGTTCTCCTATTACTTCAACAAATACAGGATCAGGGATTATTGGGATTTCACTGATTTCACTGATTGCTTGTTTTTGATTGTCAATGGTGACGTAAATTTCCCGCAATTCCCCTGCATCTAAAGTAAATTGATGGACTGGAAAAGCATCCACTAATTCATTAGAAAAGAAGCAGCCAGTAATAGAGTGAGGTGGTATTTCTTCTAAGTTACACCAATCTACAGCAAAATCTTGTAACCGTTGTTGTTGTTCTTGTTTTAAACTTTGTGATTTCTCAACAATAATATATTTGACTGCGGCAAAAAAATCTGGGTATTCTTGCTTTAAATAGTTGAGGATATGGGATGCTAAGATGCCTTGTCCTGCTCCCATTTCTACTAAATCAAAACGTATCGGTTGATCTAAAATCTCCCACATTTGGTAAAATTGCTTTGCTAATAATTCCCCAAAATCAGCCCCCAAACTGGCAGATGTGAAAAAATCACTCCCCCGAAAGCCGATTTTGATAGCATCACTGGAATAATAACCATGTTCTGGATGGTATAATACCGTATCCATGTATTGGGCAAAGGTAATGCGTTTTTGAGGACTGGTGATAATCCGATGAGCTATAATTTGACATAACGGGGAATGAGAATCCATAAAGTTTGTAGTTGATTGTTAACTAATGCTTCTAACTCAAATAAAAGAATATGTCGAATATTTATTCATTTAGCCAACCGAAAAGTTGACCTACTGTAAGATTAAACGACTCCGCAAAAGATGGGACAGGTAAGCTATCTGTCTCTAATTCAAATAATAGAGTCCGTTGATCAGCAAAATACACAAAAACTAATTTTTCTGCGGGGTCAATTAGCCAGCCCATTTGAGTACCATGACTCAGACAATGGAGGATATTCCGAACAACTTTAGTTTGACTTTGTTCAGGAGAAAGTATTTCAATTGTCCAGTCAGGAGGGATAGCAAAGGTGTTAGCAACTTCACCATTTTCATCGCGGGGAATGCGTTCCCAAGTGAAGACTGTAATATCAGGTACAATGGATCTACCACCAAAGGTACAGCGTAATTCAGAATATGCCCGGGCTATACGCTGGGGCTTGAGTGCTAGGTTAATATTAGAACCAAGGTCAAGCTGAACTGTGCTATGTTTTCCTTGGGGCATAGGTTTTTGAATGATTTCACCGTTAATAAATTCCCTTGCTGGTTTGATTTCTGGCAATTTGAGAAATTCATCAAGGGTTAAGGTTTTGATAGGGGTTTGAACCATTACCGTTTCGGGTTATTTTGATTGTAGATATTGTACCATTTTTTAATTATTGTCTGAATCAGGATATCCAGGATTTTAGGATTTACAGGATGTTGGTTTGCGTTAAGGTTTTTTAGATGTAAAGATTTTTGTGATGTACTAGAAACTAATTACTTACACTAAAACTTATAAAAAACTTGCTATTCTAACCTTAATTTTCTTCGTTCAGCTAGTCTTTCCTCACTGTTAATTTGCAACAACTTCACTGTTGTCCGTCCTTCAGCCGTTAAACCAACTACTACCACTTCTGAAAATATGAAATGTGATTTCCATTCCTGGTTACGTGGATTAAATAGAAAACTAAAATAGCCTGTTTCTGGATCAAATGAACCTAAGTCACTACCTTTATAACGGTTACAACGCCAACAAGTAAGTGCTAAATTATCAGCGTTGGTTTCACCACCATGTTTTTCAGCAATAATATGGTCAATTTCATGAGGAAAAAATGCTATTTTTGCGGGTAGTAAGCAATATTCACATTTATATTTTGCCCGTTCTTCTACTAAGCGGCGAAGTGCAACCGGAATATAGGATACACTCACAGATTGCTACTCAAATAAGATAAATTACCAGCTTTAATCATCACAATTAAATGTTCAATACGTTCATA
Source organism: Dolichospermum sp. DET69 (assembly GCA_017355425.1). Lineage (NCBI taxonomy): Bacteria > Bacillati > Cyanobacteriota > Cyanophyceae > Nostocales > Aphanizomenonaceae > Dolichospermum > Dolichospermum sp. DET69. Next base: position 2,937,054 of record CP070233.1, on the reverse strand, counting down.
CTCATCTAGTTCTTTTAATTCTCTGGGTGTGAGTTTACCTACTTTACTATGTGTTAGCAAAGTACATAACCTATCTTGCATTTCCGGTGTAGGTTTAAATTCTGCTATTTGTTGAGGAGTGGGGTTACTGGCCAGAAAATTAAGGATATATTGGTAAATTTGTGTTGATATTGGTGATTGTTGGAGACTCAAAGCCAGTAGTTCGGGTAAGGTATCTATCCCTATTTGTGCTATTTGTTGAGATAATTCTTCTGATATTTCTAGGGTAATTTTGGGCATAGTGTATTTTTCCAAAATCTGTTATTTTATTATTTGTCAGAATCAGGACATCCAGGATTAAAGGATTTACGGGATTTTGATTTTATTTGTGGTGTACTAATATTTTAATTTGTCTGAATCAGGATGTCCAGGATTTTAGGATTTACAGGATGTTGTTTGAAAGTATCATGTTTTGATTTTTGATTTTCCATCTTTATCTGGGTTCAATTATTCTTGATATTACTGTTAGATTACTAATTTGTTTAAACGAACCACAGAGGACACAGAGAAAAAATATCAGTTATCTTTGTGTGCGAAGGGAGTATTTTTCTCGTTCATCTAATTAATTATGTTAGAATTGGGGAAGCTTTCATCAGAAAATAAAATCCTGTAAATCCTTAAATCCTGGATATCCTGATTCTGAGTTAATAATTTTCTGAAAGCTTTAAATGTTACACTTTACAAGTCTCGATGCGAGAGAAGAGATACCCACCCAAACCCAAAACATCGGACCCTCCACCATTGCAACCCTCCCACCAACACCACTCCCTCTTGCCCCAATTGGTACTTTAATTGGTAAGTGTCCATCTGGCAATGTATTATACTTTATAACATCTCCCCAGCCCACAGTTTCATAAAATCTCAAAAAGGTTTCAGATTCATACCTACCAAGCCTTCCACCGACACTCAAATAAATTTCCTTTTGGACGCTGAAGCCAAATCTTCCTTTACTGTATTGTACCCACAATCGGTCAATTGTGCGGAGGTCTTGGCATGGGAAATTTAATAGTTCATCTCTTGTAAAGCAATCACCTGACTTTTTACCCACAGCTTTAATCATAACTTCGTAAGTTTCTTCATCTGCTTCCTTCCATTTCTGTGCTGCTAATAGGTTACGCAGTTTGCTGTAGTTGATTTCCTTTTCAGACCAGCGGTTGCCAATTTCTTTCAGTGATTGCTCAATAATATAATCAATTCCTTTGTCGCTACTGATTGCCTTCCAATTCTTAATTTTTTCATACTGTTCTGGGTGGTTAATTCTTATATCTTCCATCGTTATATGATGTAAAATAGGCAGAATCTTTAAATCTGTTAATATGTGATTGAACTCCTGAAAAGTCCATTCTTTGTGTGTAGAAAAGTAATGCTTACTAATTACCACAATTCCATACTGCGAGTTATCTAGACCTTCTTTAATTTTTGTTTTTAAGTGGTTTCCCCACCAGAGTTCATTTTTGTCATACCATACTGTATAGTCAGCCTCTTTAAGTCTGTTACATAATTCTTCAACAAATGTCTCTTTATCTTCGGACGCATGGCTGAGGAATATATCATATTTAATTGCCATTTATTACTCCTCTACACCTGAAATAACAGCCAAAGCCTTCGCATACTCTTCCAAACCACCTCGCAACGTAGCTAACTCACTTCGCAACGTTGCTTCCTCAGACCAACTCACTTCATGTTCCTTGGGACTCACCCCCATAGGTCGTCTTGCTTCCCACGCTTGTAACACGGGATGCCATTTAGCTAAAAACGGTCTTAACCCATTATTCAATACCGCAATAGCAATACCCCCAACCGAGTTCTTAGAAGCACCCACATCAGGTCCAGCAGCTTTAAGAACTTCGCGGGTAGTTCCGAATAAACTATACAGAGAGTTTAATGCTTCCCGCACTAACCCTTGGTCAACTTCTAAGGACTGGACAGCAATGCGTGTCACAAGTTCCACGTACAACGACCAAGCGGCTTTTCGTTCTGTTGTGTCAGCTTCCCATTCCGCAGAACCAATACCGAAAGGAAGACTAATAGCGACTTTTTTTAATTTTGCGGGGTCGTGCTTGGGCATAAACGACTACTAGAAATAAATATTTAAATTATACTACCTCAAAAGTAGCATATTTTGGCAGCACCACTGAAATTACTCGATAATGGTCTTTTTTGATGACAATAAAAGCGATTTATCTGATACTTGAATAAATATGGATTCTAAGCCATAATAAATTCATGACATGGGAAATTTTATTTCATGACGAATTTCTACCTGAATTTTCTGAACTAACAACAGAAGTACAGGAAGAACTTCTTGCACACACAAAATTACTAGAATCCGCCGGTCCACTCCTACGCAGACCTCATGCTGATACACTTAAAGGTTCTCGACATAAAAATATGAAAGAACTGCGTTTTTATGCGGACGATGGTGTATGGCGAATAGCTTTTGCTTTTGATCCAAAAAAGAAAGCAATATTACTTGTAGCTGGTAATAAAGCTGGAACAAGTGAAAAAAGATTTTACAAACAATTAATTACAAAAGCAGATAAAAGATTTGACTCCCATCTTCAGGAATTAAAAGACAAAGGAGAATAAAAATATGGCGACAAAATTAAGTGATATCATGTCACAATTACCGCCGGAACGACGGGCAAAAATTGAAGCCCGCGCCCAAGAACTAATTCTGGAAAACATGACTATTCAAGATATGAGAAAAGCCAGAAAATTAACTCAAGAATCTATGGCAGAATTATTAGGAATCCGTCAAGATAGTGTTTCTAGATTAGAAAAACGGACGGATCTTTTACTTTCTACATTACGTAGTTATGTAAAAGCAATGGGAGGAGATTTAAAACTTGTGGCAGAATTTCCTGATAGACCTTCTGTGATTATTTCCGCATTAGGAGAATTAGAAGATGAAGATTCTGTACTAGAATAATCGTCTTGTCAAGTCTTAAAATCCCGTACATCTTTTAATCCTGGTTATCCAACAGCTTAATGCACCCTACAATCTAATTCGTCTGAATCAGGATGTCCAAGATTATAGGATTTTCAGGATGTTTTTTGATGATGGTGTGTGGGTATTTTGGGATTTTCAGGATACTTTTTTAATAGTTGTCTTTAAATGATTATAAAAAATCTAAGAATTACCATCCTGTACATCCTTTAATCCTGGTTGTCCGACAGCTTAATGCACCCTACAATCTAATTTGTCTGAATCAGGATGTCCAAGATTATAGGATTTTCAGGATGTTTTTTGATGATGGTGTGTGGGTATTTTGGGATTTTCAGGATATTTTTTAATAGTTGTCTTTAAATGATTATAAAAAATCTAAAAATTACCATCCTGTACATCCTTTAATCCTGGTTATCCTGATTCTGACAAATACAACTTTCATCACCAACAAACAATTTCAAAATTACCATCCTGTTCATCCTTTAATCCTGGTTATCCTGATTCTGACTTAATAATTTTCTGTAATCTTTAAATGTTACAATTTACAAGTCTTGACGCGAGAGAAGAGAGCATTCTACATACCAAGACTCTTCTTCAATATACTCCCCCATTTGCCACCGCATCTCCCCTGGAAGGTGTCCTTCTGGTGCTTTTATATCAAAATTAATATCTTCATAGTCCAACTCTATACCTCCTTTTCTCCATCCTATCTTGTCTATGAACTGATCGAAAATTTTCTTATCATATTCTCTCGTTCCACCTAAACTTTGATAAATCTTTTTCTGTACAGAGAAACCAAATTTACCATCACTATATTTTACCCACAATTGGTCAATAGTCCAGAGATCCTCACAGGGGAAATTATCAATATCTTCTACTCTTAACCAATATTCTTCTTCCCGTTTTGCAACTTCTAACATTACCTGTGCTGTTTCCTCATCCGCTTCTTTCCATTTTCCTGCTTTGAGTAATTCACGCAGTTTACTATAATCCATTCCTACATCTGATTTTAATTCTACCTCTTGACTACCATCATCAGGACTAGGAAATAAACCCACCCATTCCTTCATACTTTGCGGACGGTTTTTAGGTTCTAATTCTAAACCTTTAATAATCGCTTTATTTAATCTATCACTAATCCTTGAATTTATCCTTTTTGGTTCTATTAAATCATTATTTAACATCTTCCTTGCTAAACAAGGTGTGGGAGTATCTCCAGTCACCAAATAAAACAAAGAAGCAGCTAAAGTATAAACATCAATACTTGCTGATTTTTCCGTTTCTAGCATTTGTTCCCAAGGTGCAAAAGCCAGATTAGCAGCTTGGTTAATACTTTGACTATTCACATTTCCTGCTAAACCAAAATCTATTAAAATTACAGTATTGCTATTTTCTCTTAATATCATATTGCCAGGATGTGCGTCCCGGTGAATAATTCCATTTTGATGACAAATAGATAAAGCATCAGCAATTTGTTTGATATAATCAATAGCAAATTTTTCTAATAAAATGCCCTTATCTTGGATTAAATCATATAAATTTTCACCCTTAACAAAGTCCATGACTAAACATGGTAAATTATCCTCCTCAAAAAAGTCTATAATTCTGACAATATTAGGATGATGATTTTGAGATATTTTAGCTAATGTTCTTCCTTCCTTGCGAAAACCTTCCACAAATCTAGGATAATTAGCATCTCTACACAAACGACTATTAGGAGTTTTAATAACAACGGGAAAATTCAATTCTTGATGTTTAGCTTTATAAGTAACACCAAAACCTCCTTCTCCAATTTCTGTTTCTACGACATATTGGGGACGTTGTTTTAATGGCTTTCCTGGTTTCAGCATAGACAGAGAGATAATTCAGTATATCCGTGATTATAACATTTCCTAGTCTAATGAAGTACAAAATTAGCATTTATCATCTGTGTTCATCTGCGTTTATCTGCGTTCAACTAATAAACAATCATACTCAGCTACAATCCTGTAAATCCTTAAATCCTGGATATCCTGATTCTGACAATTAAGAAATTCAAATTCCACGACTATTGTAAAAATATTGTCATTTATTTTATCCTATATAAAGCATCTAAAAAACAAGTTCCATGCCCAAACGTCTCCTAGTGGTTGAATCTCCCGGAAAAATCAAAAAACTGAGTCAAATTCTCGGTGCAGATTGGATTGTTCGCGCTAGTTGTGGACATATCCGCGAACTCAGTAACGAGGGTGATGATTCACTGGGTTTTACTATGGAGGGCAATAGTGTAAACTGCAATTATATTCCTCGTGATCAACGAGCAAAAGAAACAATTCAACAATTAAAAGCCGCTGTTAGGCAAGTTGATGAAGTAGTTTTAGCTACAGACCCAGACAGAGAGGGAGAAACTATTGCTTGGCATCTTAAAGAAACGTTAGGATTAAGAGACCCCAAACGAGTAGTTTATACTGAGATTACACCATCTGCCGTGCGAAATGCGATCGCTCATCCCCGAAAACTTGATACCAATTTAATCGGTGCGGGATTATGTCGAGATTGCCTTGATAAACTGGTAGGTTACAAAGGTAGTCCCTTAGTTTGGGCATTAAATAACGGTGCAAAAAGTGTAGGTCGAGTCCAAAGCGCCACCTTACACTTAATTTGTCAGCGAGAAAGAGAAATTCTGGCTTTTGTCCCTCAAGATTACTGGAGTGTTTGGGTAGATTATCAAGAAGGATTCCGGGCTTTTTACAACGGTGCGGTAAATTCTGCCACAGAAACATTAGAACCAGAAACACAAACTCATGATGATGCTGCTAGTAATAACACCGAAAAAGCAGAATCTAAGCGCGTTCTCTCAGCAGCAGAAGCCACAAGATTAGTTGAAGAAGCAAAACGTCATCCTCATCAAATTATTCAAATTGAAGGAAAACTCGTTTATCGTCAACCCCCTCCACCGTTTATCACTTCTACCCTGCAACAAGCAGCCGGTTCTAAGCTGAAATTTGCCCCAGATAAAACCATGCAAGTGGCACAAAAGCTATATGAGGCTGGGTTAATCACATATATGCGAACAGATTCAGTCATGTTAAGTCCTGAATTTTGTGCTAGTGCGCGTCAATGGTTGGAACAAAATGATCCTCAAAATGTCCCCCAGCAAGTAGCCAAGCAGCGCAGTAGTAAAACCGCTCAGGAGGCACACGAGGCTATTCGTCCTACAGATGTCTTTCGTCCTTCAGCACAATTACGGATAGAATTACCTGAAGATGAGTTTAACCTATATGTAATGATTTGGAAAAGAGCGATCGCTTCCCAATGTCGTCCTGCTCAAGTTAGAAAAACTGTGATCATTACCCAGTCAGGTAATATTTTATGGCAAGCCAGAGGGCAAGTTGTGGAATTTTATGGTTATGCAAAATATTGGCCGAATCTTGGTAAAGATGCGGTTTTACCTCTTTTTCAACAGGGACAAACTCTGACTTTAGAAAATGCTGGACATGAGCAGAAACAGACCCAACCTCCACCAAGATACAGTGAACCAAAATTAGTACAATTGATGGAAAGAAAAGGGATTGGTCGTCCTAGTACCTATGCTCCTACAGTTGCTACTTTGAAAAAACGCAATTATGTGGAATTGAAAAAAGATAATCTGCAACCGACAGCTTTAGGGTTAGAAGTGGATGAGTTTTTACAAAAGGCGTTACCGGATTTATTAGAAGCAGAATTTACAGCCAAGATGGAACAGGAATTAGATAAAATTGCTGAAGGAAAAAACTCTTGGCAACATTATCTAACTACTTGGAATCAAAATTATTTTATCCCTGCGCTTTCTAAAGCTAAAACTGTGGTTATTAATTCATCAACTACAGTTAAAAGTAATGGTTTAGTTGAGCGCAAATATGAAACTTCTAAAACTCGTTGTCCTGAATGTAATAACTTTTTAGCTAAAATTCCTAGTAGTAAGGTTAAGAAGAAATATTTTCTTAAATGTGTGAGTGGTTGTGAAAACATTGTTTTGTTTTGGAGTGATTTTAATAAAACTTGGTCAGCACCAAAACCGAAAACATCTGAAGTTGAAAATACTCCTAAACCTGCGGTAAAGGTTACTGCTTATCCCTGTCCGGTATGTAAGAAACCTTTGGAGGAATATAGTTATATGAAGGATGGGCAAAATAAGACTATGTTGCGGTGTTCTGGTCAGGAGTCTTGGAAGGATAAGAAACATAAGGATGTAGCTTATTTTAATACCGCAAAAGGGTGGTGGAGTCCTAAACTTGGGAATTTGATTGTCTGATTGTCAGAATCAGGATATCCAGGATTTCAGGATGTACAGGATGTTATTTTTTATTGTTTATGAAAAATAGCGATTTTTGGAATGATAGAGAACATACTGTTATTGTAATTAACATTGTTTATCTTTAAAAGTACATATCCACCATCTGAATTTGTCTGAATCAGGATATCCAGGATTTCAGGATGTACAGGATGTTATTTTTTATTGTTTATGAAAAATAGCGATTTTTAGAATGATAGAGAACATACTGTTATTGTAATTAACATTGTTTATCTTTAAAAGTACATATCCACCATCTGAATTTGTCTGAATCAGGATATCCAGGATTTCAGGATGTACAGGATGTTATTTTTTATTGTTTATGAAAAATAGCGGTTTTTGGAATGATAGAGAACATACTGTTATTGTAATTAACATTGTTTATCTTTAAAAGTACATATCCACCATCTGAATTTGTCTGAATCAGGATATCCAGGATTTCAGGATGTACAGGATGTTATTTTTTATTGTTTATGAAAAATAGCGGTTTTTGGAATGATAGAGAACATACTGTTATTGTAATTAACATTGTTTATCTTTAAAAGTACATATCCACCATCTGAATTTGTCTGAATCAGGATATCCAGGATTTCAGGATGTACAGGATGTTATTTTTTATTGTTTATGAAAAATAGCGGTTTTTAGAATGATAGAGAATATACTGTTATTGTAATTAATATTTTTTATCTTTAAATGTCCACAGAAAGTTGATAAATCACAATCCTGTAAATCTTTAAATCCTGGGTATCCTGATTCTGACAATATCCTGTTATTTTTTATTGTTTATGAAAAATAGCGGTTTTTAGAATGATAGAGAATATACTGTTATTGTAATTAATATTTTTTATCTTTAAATGTCCACAGAAAGTTGATAAATCACAATCCTGTAAATCTTTAAATCCTGGGTATCCTGATTCTGACAATATCCTGTTATTTTTTATTGTTTATGAAAAATAGCGGTTTTTAGAATGATAGAGAATATACTGTTATTGTAATTAATATTTTTTATCTTTAAATGTTCACAGAAAATTGATAAATCACAATCCTGTAAATCTTTAAATCCTGGGTATCCTGATTCTGACAATTGATATTGTTATTGTAATTAACATTTTCTATCTTTAAATGTTCACAGAAAATTTATCAATCACAATCCTGTAAATCTTTAAATCCTGGACATCCTGATTCTGACAATTGATATATTGCCCTCCTATAATTGATTAACTCTCCAAAATATTCGAGTCTGTTGCTAAAGTTCGCGCTCCTGTTTGCATCAATTCAATATCTGCTAAACTCCAATCACGGGGATGTTGACAATGATGAGCTACTAAAAGTCCCCATAATCCTCTCGGTATCAAAATTGGTACTACTAAATTGGCACGAACTTGGATACTGTGAAGAAAATCACGGTGACAATCCTGAATTGCTTCTAATTCTATATCAGCGATCGCTTTTACCCGTCCTTCTAAATACAAACCAGCATACTCCTGGTTAAAACAATCACTTGCTCCCGTAGAACCGAGAATCGAATATTCATCAGCACTCAATGATTCAAATGTTACCTGTCCTTCCCATTGCTTATAGAAATAATACAAGACTACCCGATCAACCTGAAGTGATTCTCGCAGTTGATTTGTTGTTTGTCGGACTAATTCATCTCGTTCGATTTTGATGACAAGACGATTCAGTAATTTTTCTAACCCCTTATCAGAGTGTTGATTTGATCGATTTTCAAATTCTGGGAAAGAAGGTTTACTTTGAGCGAAGTCGAAAGGAAGTTGCACAGATTTAAAATAATGATTAAGTGAACAATTTCAGATTTATATAGTAACTTATCAGACATTTTAGGTAAAATTGCTCTTAATTTAACAAAAAAATAATCTGTAGGAGACTTGCAAATAAAAAATATACCAAAATTTCTTGTGGTGCAGGCATCTTGCCTGCCCATAATATCAGGACGGGCAGGATGACCATCCCACAAGACTTATGTAAATTAAATGCTGATTAGCTTAGTAGCTGGTTTTTGGTGGGCATTGCCCACCCTACACATCTTAACTAACTCCAGCCGCACTGGGTAAATTCACTTTCAACCGTTTCAATATTGCTTCTCGTCCTTGCATTGCCAAAGTATCATCTAAAGGTGAAAGTTTAATTTCTTCTTGATATTTCAACCTTAACGCGGTTTGAATTAACCAATCGGCAACGAAAGGATTTTTTGGTAATAATGGCCCGTGGGAATAGGTAGCGATCGCATTTTGATAAAACGCGCCTTCTGTGCCATCTTCTCCATTATTCCCCAAACCATACACCACACGTCCCAAAGCTTCCACTTTCCCTAATTTAGTCCGGCCACCGTGATTTTCAAACCCGACTAAATAAGCTTTTGTTCCTGTCATTGCTTCTAATTCCTGTGCTAACCGGGAAGCCGTAACTTCTATAACCAAATTACCAATACATCTTTTAGTATTTTCACCAGGATGAATAGAAACTAAATCTAAGATTCCTAAACCTTCAATTCTTTGTCCAAAAGCTGGTTCATAATAATTTCCTAGCAGTTGGGGAGAACCACAGGTAAAAACTCCCGGTGTACCACTGTCTATTTTATCACGCATTGCCTCAGCCTTTGCACCTTGTAAATCCCGCATCACAATCTCTTGCTGACGGTCTTGTGCGCCACCACCAACGATCACATCTACTGATTTGATATCCTCTGCGGTGGAGTCTTGGTCTAAGGGTAATACAGTCACAGTATATCCCCGCCATTGAGCGCGGCGTTGGATAGTAATCACATTTCCGCGATCGCCATAGGTACTCATCAACTTAGGATATAGCCAACCAATAATAATTTCCATCGGTGCAGAACTCATAAAACCTCTAATATAGCAGGAGGACGTAGGAACGGAGGGGGTGTGTCCAGTCAGGTGTGACAGTATTATGTTACTAGTTTTGTGGGATGGGCAAGATGCCCATCCTTTGCATTCTCAGTCCGATAGAAAGATTTCCGAATTGTTGCAATATATTAATGAATTTCAAGTTTAGTAAACAGACAACACAAACAAAAAACCTCATGCTAGATTAAGGGCATGGTACAAAAAGGTTAAAAGTCAAACCTTAAATCCAAACTTTCTCATTAGAGTTTGTGCCTCCTGCTCTAGTGTCCCGGCAATCAATTTTAGGTTTTAGCTTCCTTTCAAAGTGTTTTCGCCTGAATCTCACCAAATTGTTATTGGAGGTGTTGGAACTCACAGCTAGAAGTGCTAGAAAGAATTGAAACGGTAAGCTCTACCGAGATAGCCTGTGGAGTAGACAAGCCTCTCAAGTGTCAACTTGAGACTACGATGAAGCAGGAAGTTAACGCCAAAACTATCTATGTCCAGTTAGTTATAGACTTGGGTAGCTTTGGGTAGGTTTAACAGAGCGGAAGCGTAATTTAGACTAGATTTAATTGATTGCCTGTCAAGTCCACCTCTATATTTTTCTATTGAATCACAACCTAATCAAGAAACCGCTGTAAGCTGCTGATAATCCTTCGTAGCTTGTAGCGGTTTCTACTATGTATGCTAAAAATAAAAAAACAGGTTTTTTAAGAATCAAAAACATATATTCTCCGTCACTAGAGATATCAGCTATTTACCTGTTTCTAAGAGAGGTTATATTTATGTCATTACAATCGCTGCGATTTTTATTGTTGAGTAGTTTTGGATGTTCCTTATTTTTTGGTAATGCTGTAGTTTTTGCTGACATTGTTGTTCCTACAGGTTCATCAGGTTCATCCACTACAGTCCCATCAGGTTCATCAAATACCATACCGACTTCTACCACAGTTGACAGTAATAAAAGGTTTAGTTGTCAATATAACAATGGACAGCCTACCGTCATGTATCAGCCCCAAAGTCAACCTGGACAATTCTTTGCTTGGGCTGCACCTCAAAATTTAGGAGGGGGCTGGGATGCTCAAAAACGTTGTGAAACGATTGCTACCCGTTTAGAACAATATCGCCCAGATGGATTACAAGAACTACAAATAGGGTTTCAAAATAGCGAAAATATTATCTGTGTTACCACTGAAGCCAACCCCAGTTGTCGGATTGTTTTGACAGTTCCTCGCGGCAAAGATCCTACTACTGTTCGCAATAGTGTCTTCCAAAATTTAACTACCGCTGATAGTGGACAACAAACTATTGCTGTCAATACCTACACTAATCGTAATAGAGGTAATGGAGATAGCTTATACAGCCTAGGGCAAACACTTTTAGGTGGTAAAAATCAGGTTAGTTCTGCAAAAGGTGGGATTAATTTGAAGCCATACCTTGATGTTAAAGATGGTGGTACTGGGAGAGGTTTAAAAAATGGCGTAGGAATCCGCCGAAATAATCAGCCTCAACCTTCTAATCGTTTAAATCCTGGTAAATTTCGTTAATTTAAGCCTGGGGAATCGAGAATTGGGAATTTAGTAATTCTCCTTCTCCCTTCTCCCTCCCTCCTGATTTTTGTAACTATATTTACCTTTTTAGAGAAATTAAATTTACCCCTTATATAATTTTTGTCCTGTATTCATTTATTAGGTGTTGTAATTATTTGTCAGGTTAGATTGATTTTTGAAGATTAGTTAGTTAAGTGAAAAGTACGCGATAACGGAGATTACTGGTTATCTAGTTTAGGGTAGTAATTCGTAATTATGCCCTATTTACTCGTGAGTAATTTAATACAATGCGGCGTAAGTCAATGAACCATTACAAATCTCTCAAAAGTTTATGCTGTATTAATTCTAAATTCCGCCCTGCGGTACTAGCCGATGGACAAATATGCAATAGGTCAAATTGGTAGAGCTTGACGGAGTGAGAGTCAGTTTGATGTGACAAAATTATCAATTTATGGTATTTTGGTACGATAATATCCAAATATTAACGCCGTGATTACTTAGAAATTCAAAAAATCAACTCTTGATTATTGGAAAATAATTAGTATTTAAATACTATACGTAAACCAATACAGAGTAAAGTTGTCATAAATTGTCTAGTTTTAACCAAAATATAACTTGGTGATAATCTAGTTCTATTATCTTTTTAAGAGAAGTTAACAATGTCGACCAAGCTGATCACAAGCAATATGAATCAAGTTCTACAATTGGGCGATCGCATTCTCCAGCCCACAGAGGTTTTATCATTATTGTCGGAATACCAGTTATTACCAGTATTATTTAAAGAAATCATCATTGATCAAGCGATCGCCGAAATTACCTGTACCCCAGAAGAAGAACAACTAGTCTGTGAACAGTTAGCCCAACAATATCAGGGACTAGAAGAACAGAGCGAAAGTTTCCAAAAGTTGCGGATTATGGGGGTAAGACAATTAAAACTAGAAAAGTTCAAAGAAGCCACCTGGGAAGGGGATTTAAACTCTTACTTCTTTCAACGGAAAGCCCAGTTAGATAAGGTAATTTATTCCCTGATTACTACCTCAGAAATTGGCATTGCTCAAGAAATTTACTTCCGCATCCAAGAGGGTGAACAGTCTTTTGCCGAATTAGCGCGGGAATATGCTCAAGGTCCCGAATCCCAGACAGATGGCTTAGTCGGACCAATAGATTTACAATCCCTCCATCCCACATTGGCAAATATCCTCTCCAAAAGCCAACCACAACAGCTATCAGCACCAACTCAAATTGGTAATTTGATAGTAATTGTCCGCTTAGAAAAATTACTACCAGCCCAACTAGATCGTGCCACAAAACAACGGTTACTAAATGAACGGTATAATCAGTGGTTACAAGCACAAATGACAGAACAAAAATGTCAAATTCAGACAGTGTAAATCGCCAAATATCAACCTTTTAGCCGATATAAAGTGAAATAACTAACTCAATCAATATGACTTATCTTCAGAGTACCTTTGACGAATTCATTGCCAGTATTGAAGGGTTTGATCAATTACCTACTCAGGAAATCAGCAAACTCTCATCATCACAAATTCTCCAGCCTTTACGTTATCGTATAGGGCAAAAAATTATTGGTAAAGAACAACTACCAGAACGGATAGCAATTATTTATCAAGGTAATGTCAGACTATTGGGATATGACCCCCAAACTCAATTACCCATTACTTTAAAATTACTACAACCAGGGGAAATAATCGGCGAAATTGCTTGGTTGCGTCAGATTCCTTGTGAAACAGCGATCGCTTCCACAGAATTAGTCTGTTTAACCTGGAAAGTCCAAGATTATTTACAATTCCTCACCCAAAATCCAGCCTTTGCTAAAGCTCGTCGAAGTCAAAGTCACTTAATTGAAATATTTGATGTTTTGAGTTCACAGGTAGCACAAAAAGCTTTAGTTAATCACAACCTCAAAGACATTACCCAACAAGCTCAATTAGAGTCAAAAATTCATTATTTATCACCAGGAAAAACTTCCTTAAAAGAACTAGAAAGCAGTCGGATTTGGTTTGTAAGTGCGGGTAATTCTTTGGCAGATTTCCCCACTGGTTCTCGCATAGAAACCGAAGTAATTGAAGTTAAAGGAAACATTCCTGTTCGTTTATTGGGTATCAGTCCTGATGATTTATCATTACTTGATGGTATTCCCGTAGAATCAGAAACATTAGAAATTATACCAGAATCAGATAGCACCGGAACTAGTGAAATTCCCTACGCCCAAGAACAGGAATTTGTTCCCCCAACCACATCAAACAAGTCATCAAAAAATAAAAACTATCCATTTGTCCGGGGACAAGGAGAATTAGATGCCAGTCTGGCTTGTTTTCAAATGCTATCCAAGCATTTAGAAATTCCCTTTCGGAAAGAAGTAGTTAAGCGCATTTTAACCGATCAAATTAAGCGTCAAGGTAGTATATCTTTTCAAGTTTGCGCTTATTTATCAGAACTAATTGGACTTAAATCCCAGCTAGTTGATGTGCCGGCTGTTGCCATTAACCGCATTCCTACACCAGCATTAATTCGCTATCGTGATAGTTTTGCTGTCCTCTATGCAGTAGATGGAAAAAAAGTCGTTTTAGGTGTGCCATCTCAAGGTATTATCACCTGCCAAATTAGTCAATTGCTAGAAGAATTAGAAACCGACGAAGCTAACTTACAACCACAAGTTAGATTGTTGTTACTTAGCGAGACAAAAGAAACACCTAAAGAACGCTTTGGTTTATCTTGGTTTGTTCCCTATTTATCACGTTACCGTCGGGTCTTAATAGAAGTATTTGTTGCTTCCTTCTTCGTCCAACTAGCTGCCTTAGCTAATCCTCTAGTTATTCAGCTAATTATTGATAAAGTCATCGTTCAAAATAGTATTAATACCCTGAATATTTTAGGGGTCTTACTATTAGCAGTGGGTGTATTTGAAGCCGTATTGACCACATTGCGGACTTACTTGTTTGTAGATACCACTAACCGCATTGATATGAGTTTGGGGTCAGAAATTATTGACCACCTACTTCGGTTACCACTCCGCTATTTTGATAAAAGGCCAGTTGGTGAACTATCAACCAGAATTAATGAATTAGAAAATATCCGCCAGTTTCTCACAGGTACGGCTTTAACAGTAGTGTTAGATGCCCTATTTTCCGTAGTTTATATAGTTGTCATGCTGTTTTACAGTTGGCAACTAACTCTCGTAGGTTTAGGGACAATTCCTCTGTTTATAGTCGTTACATTAATTGCTGCTCCCACAGTGAGTAGACAATTAAGAACTAAAGCTGAACGTAATGCCGAAACTCAATCTTATTTGGTTGAGGTAATGTCAGGTATTCAAACAGTTAAAGCCCAAAATATTGAATTGCGCTCCCGCTTTTCCTGGCAAAAGAAATATGCTAAGTTTGTGGCCGCAGGTTTTAAAACTGTTCTTACTTCCACATTAGCTAACTCAACCAGTCAGTTTCTGAGTAAACTCAGCAGTTTATTAGTTTTGTGGGTGGGTGCTTATTTAGTGTTGAAAGGAGAATTAACATTAGGAGAATTAATTGCCTTTCGGATTATTTCTAGTTATGTTACTACCCCAATCTTACGCTTGGCACAACTTTGGCAAAACTTCCAAGAAACTGGTTTGTCTTTAGAACGATTAAGTGATATCGTTGACACACCACAAGAAGGAGAAATAGACAAGAATAATATTTCTCTTCCTCCCGTTACCGGTGCAGTTAAATTTGACAATGTTTCCTTCCGATTTGCTGCCAGTGGACCACTACAACTAAGCAATGTCAGCGTCGAATTTACCGCAGGTGAATTTGTGGGTATTGTCGGGCAAAGTGGTTCAGGAAAAAGTACAATGATGAAATTACTGCTCAGACTTTATGATGCAGAATCTGGCAGAATTTTAGTTGATGGTTATGACATTGCCAAAGTAGAACTTTATTCCCTCCGGCGGCAAATCGGAGTAGTTCCCCAAGAGACGCTCTTATTTGATGGCACAGTTCAAGAAAATATTGCTTTAACTAATCCTGATGCCACAACTGAGGAAATTATTGAAGCTGCTCAAATTGCCGTTGCTCATGAATTTATTATGACCTTACCAAATGGTTATAATACAAGAGTTGGGGAACGGGGATCAGCCCTTTCTGGTGGACAAAGACAGAGAATTGCGATCGCTCGTTCTGTCCTGCAAAGACCTAAAATATTAGTTTTAGATGAAGCCACCAGCGCCCTAGATTATCCGACAGAAAGACAAATTTGTCTGAACTTAGCTCGCGCTTTTAAAGGTAATACAGTTTTCTTCATTACCCACCGTTTGAATACTGTTAGTAATGCAGATACTATCGTGGTCATGGATAATAGTAGAATGATTGAACAAGGCAATCATCAAGAACTCATGGCAGCTAAAGGTCATTATTTCTACCTTTATCAACAACAGGAAGTAAACTTGTAATTTGTCATTTATTCGTAGGGGTTTAGCTTTTGCTTTACCCCGTCAGTTGTTTAAATAAAATTCAACTGATAACTGAATTAAAGATAAAATTACACACCACTAAGAGACTTCCAAATAAAAAAATATCCCAAAATTTCTTGTGGTGCAGGCATCTGTCCCTGCTAATAATATCAGGACGGGCAGGATGCCCATCCCACAAGATTGGATTATCTATTTGGTGGAGTCCTCTAAATATTCAATCTAAAATCCAAAATCTAAATTCCAAAATTATTATGACTCAAATTAATGGTAAATACACCAACGGAAACGGCAATGGCAACGGCAACGGAAATGGCAAAGGATCATACAAAGATAAAGATGCACAAGTATTAACATCTCCCAAACCTACTCCCAAACAGCCAAAACCCGACTTCAATTTTGATAACTTTGAGCAATCTGTAGTTCTCCGTCAATCCCCAATGTGGTCACGAACCATCATGATTACTCTCATGGGATTAGCTTGTTTTGGGATTATTTGGGCTTGTTTAGCGAAAATTGAACAAGTAGTTCCCGCAACCGGACAATTAAAACCAGAAGGAACAGTAAAAGAAGTCCAAGCTCCCATTAATGGAGTTGTAAAATCACTTTATGTGAAAGATGGAAAAGAGGTAAAAGCAGGGGATTTATTATTAACCTTCGATTCTATTGCTACCCTAGCAGAATTAAATTCATTGAATAAAATTCGCGTAGCTTTAATTCAAGAAAATAATATCTATCGGCGCTTAATGGGAGCAAGTACGGGCATAGATTCCGAACTAGCATTTTTACGCAGTAAACTACCAGGAGAATCAGCCTTCCTGCTCAAAAGTCGTGCTTCCTTAGTAGCAGACAATGAATTATTACGTTCTCAATTAAGAAATTTACCTGGAGCAGCAGGGACGGGAATTGATGAAACACAACTATTATCAGTTGCTAAAACAGAATTAGCATCTCGTTCCAAAGCCGCAGATTTGGAAGTTTCAAAAACTAGAAAACAACTTTCTCAAACTGAATTTAAACTGCAAGATACTAAAAATGGTTTAGCAATTCAAAGTCAGATTTTAGAAAGTCTTAAAACCTTGGCTGAAGAGGGTGGTATTTCTAAACTACAGTATCTAAATCAAAAACAACAGGTACAAACGCTCAAAGCCGAAATATCACAATTACAGGAAGAAGAAAAACGGTTAACATTTGATATTGATAAAGGAAAAGAGCAATTAACTAATACAGTTGCGAGTTCTGATAAAATTATTTTGGAAAAAATAGGTGCTAACAAACAACGTATTGCTGATATTGATAGTCAGTTCACAAAGATTATTTTAGAAAATGAACAACGTTTAGCAGATATCAGTAGCAAAATATCGCAAACACAGTTAAATGTTAAATATCAAAAACTCCGCGCTCCAGTAGGAGGTATAGTTTTCGATCTTCAAGCTAAAAATCCGGGTTTTGTTGCCAATGCTACCCAAAAATTAATGCAAATTGTCCCTAAAGATAGCCTCATAGCGGAAGTTTTCATTACCAATAAGGATATTGGTTTTGTTAGAAAAGGCATGAATGTAGATGTGAGAATTGATTCCTTTCCTTTTAGTGAATTTGGCGATATCAAAGGTAAAGTAGTTAATATTGGTTCAGATGCTTTACCTCCAGATCAAAACCATCAATTTTATAGATTTCCCGCTAAAATCAAATTAGATAAACAACAATTAAATCTTATCGGTCAAGGTAGAAAAATATCCTTACAGTCGGGAATGTCTATTACTGCTAATATCAAAGTCCGTGAAGAACGTACAGTCATGAGTTTGTTTACGGAGATGTTTACCAACCAAATCGAGAGTTTAAATGAGGTACGTTAGGGATTGGTAAAATCAAGTCTTTAGTAGGGGTAATTCATGAATTACCCCTACTTTGTTTCATCTGGCATAATTCAGGAGTCTTCCTGTATGGATTTAATATGCTACATTACTTTATTAGCTTCTAAAACCTTGACAAAACAACCTTTTATCAAGAAATCCTCCAAGAAGGTGAAGCTAAAGGTAAAGCTGAAGGTAAAGCTGAAGGTAAAGTTGAAGGTAAGGCTGAAACAACCAGAAAATTGGCTTTAAATTTGTTACGAATTGGGATGAATTTAGAACAAATTGCCGAAGTTACGGAATTATCTCTTGAGGAAGTTCAAGCTTTAGAAAGTTTGGCATAGTTAACATTGAAAAAATCTATTTCTCTTTACCATAAGATATAAGATCCCCGACTTCTTAAAGAAGTGGGGGATCTGAAACTCTCACCAAACAAAAAAAACCCCCAAGAGGGGGATTGTCGGTTATTCGAGTGGAGTGAACAACTAAGTAATTAATACCTAGAGTAAATACAGTAATCCGAACAAAATAATCCAAATTACATCTACAAAGTGCCAGTAAATTTCTGCTGCTTCAATACCAAAGCGCTGTTCATTGCTGTAGTGTCCGGGAGTACGCGATCGCCACAACACTGCTAAAATTGCTAAAACGCCAATAGTCACGTGCAAACCGTGAAAACCAGTCAACACATAAAATGAACTTGCAAATAAATTGGTAGTCAGACCAAACTCTAAATGAGCATATTCATAAACCTGACCTGCTAAGAAAATTGCCCCCATAGCTGCGGTAATTGCCAACCAAATCCGCATTCCCTTCGTATCATTCTTTTTAATAGCAGTATCAGCATTGTGCATGACAAAACTGCTGGCTATCAAAATAGAAGTATTCACAGTCGGTAACAACAGTTCTAAATCTGGTGTTCCTGCCGGTGGCCAGACAGGGATAGTAGAACGAAAAACAAGGTATGCACCAAACAAACCCATAAAAATCATCCCTTCAGCCACCAAAAACATAAATAGACCAGTCAAACGATGATCTGGATGTGCTTCGTGATGAGAAACGGCTATATGGTCATGATTTATTTCAGTTTTTGCGGTATCAATTATTTGACTTTGCATGAATTGGTAATTGGTAATTGGTAATTGGTAATTCTCGTTCCCATACTCTGTATGGGGATGAATTCTAAAAGGCTCTGCCTTTAGTGCCAGTAGAGGCACCAGCCTTTATGATTACATTCCCAGTCGGAGACTGGGAACAAGATTCTTATTCAGTCTGGGGAGTTAATACAGGTTGAACTTCAACTCGTTCATGACTCACGCCGTAATCGTAAGGGCCAGTGGTCAAAACCGGAAGGGTTTCAAAATTCTCAATAGCTGGAGGAGAAGTAGTCATCCATTCCAAAGTCAGCGCTTGCCAAGGATTATTACCGGCTTTTTCTCCATAGAACCAACACCAAACAGCATTGACGATAAATGGTAATGTGGAAACCGCCAATATATAAGACCCGTAGGTGCAGATTTGATTCAAACTAGTGAACTTGGGATCATATTCGGCAATCCGACGATTCATGCCCATGAGTCCCAGCTTGTGCATGGGTAAGAAAGTCATATTTAAACCAATCATGGTGAGGGCAAAATGCATCTGTCCCCAAAACTCGTTCATTTTCCGTCCCGTCATTTTCGGGAACCAGTGGTAAATAGCCGCAAAGATACCTAATACGCTACCACCGAATAGAACATAATGAAGATGCGCTACTACAAAGTAAGTATCATGAACGTGAATATCAAAAGGAACTGCGGCCAACATTACGCCACTAATTCCACCAATCACAAAAGTTGCTAAAAAGCCGATAGCAAACAACATGGCGCTAGTGAAGCGGATTTTGCCACCCCAGAGAGTTGCTAACCAACCGAAAATTTTAATCCCAGTGGGAACAGCAATGATCATGGTGGTGATCATAAAGAACATCCGCAACCAACCGGGAACACCGCTGGTAAACATATGATGCGCCCAAACGATTAACCCTAAAAAGCTGATAGCTAGGGATGAAAAAGCGATCGCTTTATAGCCAAAAATCGGTTTGCGGGCGTGAATTGGGATAATTTCCGAAATTGCCCCAAAGAAAGGCAAAATCATAATGTAAACCGCTGGGTGGGAATAAAACCAGAACATATGCTGGTACACCACAGGATCTCCCCCACCAGAAGGATTAAAAAATGTTGTTCCTGCCAACAAATCAAAACCCAGCAAAATCAAAGCCGCAGCTAAAACAGGTGTAGATACCAGCACCAAAGCCGAAGTTGCTATCATTGCCCAACAAAACAACGGCATTTGATAAATGCCCATACTGGGAACACGCATCTTCCAAAGAGTAACGAGAAAGTTAATCGCCCCCAAAATCGAAGAAGTCCCCAATAACAACACACTCATAATCCAAATCCCCTCTCCCACCTGGCCTGTTACCAAACTCAGAGGTGGGTAGGAAGTCCAACCAGCATCAGGGGCATCACCTACCGCTAAACTAGCAACCAGTAATACACCCGCTGGGGGAACCATCCAAAAAGCCACAGCATTTAGGCGAGGAAAAGCCATATCTCTCGCGCCAATCATCAGCGGAATCAAATAGTTAGCAAATCCTGCTCCTGTTGGCACAATCCACAGGAAAATCATGATTGTGGCATGGAGTGTAAACAGGCTGTTATAGACTTCCGGCGTGACAAAATCTACTTCGGGAGTGCGTAATTCTGTCCGCACCAAATCAGCCATGACACCGCCAATGCAGTAAAAAATAAACGAGGTGACTAAGTATTGAATCCCAATCACCTTATGGTCGGTACTAAAACCAAAAAAGTCGCGCCAATGCCTTTCCTCATGTTCTTCAGGAAGGTTGGGGATATTAACCGTTTCTTGTAACTGTGCTTGTGTCATATTTTAAAAAAGTTTAGCAATTAAATCGGCGGTTAAAAACCGCGTCTACACAGGCAAAACCCACCTCCGTGGGTTAAATGACCTTGATTTTTCATTAGTCCACGCAGGTGGTTAAAAACCGCGTCTACACAGGCAAAACCCATCTTCGTGGGTTAAATGATCTTGATTTTTCATTAGTCCACGCAGGTGGACTTTGTTAGTGTAGCCGCGAATTCTATTCGCCGGGAATTGATTTTGTAACTTCCACAACTGTTGTAATTTCTAAACTACTTAATTTGATGCAGAATTTCTGGGTGAATCCCCATATCCTTAGTGTAAGGAGAGAGAAATTCATCGGCAGTCATTGCCATTGAATTCATCGCTACTGTTTGATTGGGCATATCTTTACTAGCAAGTAACTGTTCTTGCATCCAACTATCAAAGGCTTCTTGTGACTCCACCACTACTTGGCTTTTCATTACCCCGTGGTAAGGGCCACATAGTTCAGCACAAATGAGTTGATAATCACCCGCTTTTCTGGGAGTAAAACTGAGATTGGTTCTTCTACCAGGAATAGCATCCTGTTTAATCCGAAATTCTGGAACCCAAAAGGCGTGGATGACATCATTGGCTGTCATGTTGATTTCCACTTTTTTGCCAATGGGGACATGAAGTTCACCAGTAGTTAAATCCGTATCTGGATAGTTGAATATCCAAGCATATTGCATTCCAGTCACGTTGATGATTAATTCTGCTGGTTTATTAACTGCATCAGAGTTGCTATCTAGCTGTGATATTTGTGTAGATGCTTCTGTATTTATTAAAGTGGCAGCCATTGCCGTTCCGGGCATATTCATCGCCTCTTCCATCATTGGTGCAGCATGAGCTGAATGGGGATCAAAGCCACCAATGTTGTTGTATACATCAAAACTGTAAATAGAAATACCGATGACGATAATTGCGGGAATCGCCGTCCAGAGTATCTCTAGTGGTACATTACCTTCAATTGGTAGACCATCTTCATTGTCACCAGCCCGACGACGATATCTAATAACAGCGTAAATTAAAACACCTTCAACAATGAAAAATATGCCTGTAGAAACAGTCATCATGGTGTTGAATAGACCATCTATCAAAGGAGCTTCATCGGTGGCTGCTACAGGTAACAGACCGTTATTTTGACCGTACCAGAGACTGATGAGGGTGAGGACAATGCCAATGAGTAATGTCCAGATTGCATTTGGAATTTTCACGGCTGATTTTTTGATGAATTGACTAATTTATCGGAAAGTTACTGCACTTATTAAAGTAACTCTACTTACTAAGGTAGTGCAGGTAATGGGATATATCATCGGCTGGTCTGAAATCTTTATTAATTTTTTTGATTAAGATCACAATTTTGAGGAGAAGAGGAATGAGTTGTGTTGCCCAGGGTAGATGACAATTAGGCCAAAAATTTGCAGAAATCTCTATCAATTACTATTGATCAATTTTTTCCATCTGCAAAACAGCACGAAATCTTACAGCAAAAACTAGCTAAAGTGATCCAAAGTATAAAGGAAAGCTGATTTCTACATTCTGACGTATGCGTTAGGGTGATTAGAAGTTGGTACTAAATCAAAATAGAAAATTTTCTATTTCCAGCACAAGCGGTCTGAAGGTATTGTTAATGAACGAATTTGTCCTAGAACAACAAAATAAAGCGGCAACAGTAGCACAACAGCCCCAGGAGATGATTCGTCCCTTGGTGTGGAAAATATGCGTAGCCACCTTGATTTTGATGGCTATAGGCAGTGCTACCCGCGTAATGAATGCTGGACTTGCTTGCCCTGATTGGCCTTTGTGCTATGGGGAATTAGTTCCAGCCAAACAAATGAATCTCCAAGTGTTTTTGGAGTGGTTTCATCGCCTTGATGCAGCTTTAATCGGCTTTAGTGCGATCGCCCTTGCTGGTTTATCCTGGTGGCATCGTCGTTCCCTACCTAAGTGGCTACCTTGGGCATCTACATTTGCCCTGTTTTTAATTGTCTGCCAAGGGATTTTGGGAGCGCTGACTGTGACTGAATTGTTGCGGTTTGATATTGTTACGGCCCATTTGGGAACAGCGCTGTTATTTTTTACCACGTTGTTAATTATCGGTACAAGTTTGACTCCCTATCAAGGAACGGGAACTGTGGGTAAGTTGCCTTGGGTGGGTTTCACTGCTGCTGTTTTTGTCTACTTACAAAGTTTACTCGGGGCAATAGTCGGTTCTCGCTGGGCTTTACACCAATGTTTGGCAAGTGAACAATTGTGTGATGTCATGTACAGTCATATTTTTGGCGTAGTACCGCCTACTATTGCTACTTTGGTAGTGGTTTTGATTTCTTGGCGGACACCAGCCTTACACCCAGCTTTGCGGAAACTGGCAAATATGGCGGGTGGTTTGTTAATTTTACAACTTTTATTAGGTGTGGCTACTTTCCGTTTACATCTACAAGTTGAACCTCTCACCGTCTCTCACCAAGCTATCGGTGCGACTTTACTGGGTACTTTGGTAGTATTTACGGTTTTATCGGTGCGGGATTCGTTGACTAATCGGGAAGTGCAGGCTTCCTCGGTGACAACAACTCATGGCATAAATCCATAAAAGAGATTTGACAAGGGAAAAACTTCATATTCATTTCCCAAGTAGCAAGCAGTTTGCTGATAAGTTCTTGAAAAATAAGGAAAAAGACCTAACATGATTGAGACTAATGTCTCTCGTCGTCAGCACGACACATTTCTCCAAGTAGTTCAAAGTTACTACCAGCTAACCAAACCCCGAATTATTCCCCTGTTGTTAATTACTACGGCTGGGAGTATGTGGATAGCTGCTAAGGGTGAGGTAGATCCCTGGTTGTTAATTATTACAATGATTGGTGGAACTTTGGCGGCAGCCAGCGCCCAAACTATTAACTGTATCTATGATCGAGATATAGATTATGATATGGAACGGACGCGCCACCGTCCTATACCTTCTGGCAAAGTACAACCCCGTGATGCTTTAATTTTCGCGATCGCACTGGCTGTCCTTTCTTTCACTCTCCTCACCGTTTTCGCCAATCTTCTAGCTGCATTTTTAGCCTTTTCTGGCATCATTTTCTATATTTTAGTTTATACTCACTGGCTTAAACGCCATAGTACGCAAAATATCGTTATTGGTGGTGCAGCCGGGGCAATTCCCGCTTTAGTAGGTTGGGCAGCGGTGACAGGTACGTTAAGCTGGTCAGCTTGGCTAATTTTTGCCATTGTCTTTTTGTGGACACCTCCCCATTTCTGGGCTTTGGCTTTGATGATTAGTGATGATTACGCTAAGGTAGGCATCCCGATGTTACCTGTCGTAGCGGGCAATGAAGCAACCGTTCGGCAAATTTGGTTTTATACAGTGATTACCGTGACTGCTACTATTTTACTGTTTTATCCCTTACACACCAGCGGTATTGTCTATGCTGTTATTGCCTTGACTTTAGGTGGGGTATTTGTCCATAAGTCTTGGCTCTTATTACAAAATCCTGAAGATAAGACCATAGCGAGGGAGTTATTTTTGTATTCCATTTCCTACATGATGCTGTTGTGTTTAGGCATGGTAGTGGATAGTTTACCAGTGACTCAGCACGTTCTGAGTACAGTGATTGAACACTTGCATTTGTAGAGAAGTTTCATGTAACTTGTTTGTAAGACTAAAGTAGGGGTAATTCATGAATTACCCCTACACAATCAGAGTTTTAATAATGTTAGTTAATGTGTAATGGCAAATTCTTGGTAATATATAACCCAGGATTGACACTATAAAAATAAGTTTGAAAAATTATGAATCAACCTATTCTGCAATTTATCGTTACTCAAAATTATAAAAATTTGTCTTTACCTCAGCCAGTAGAATTAGACACTCTCAATATTTTTATAGGTTCTAATGGTTCAGGTAAAAGTAATTTT
Organism: Dolichospermum sp. DET69; assembly: GCA_017355425.1. Lineage (NCBI taxonomy): Bacteria > Bacillati > Cyanobacteriota > Cyanophyceae > Nostocales > Aphanizomenonaceae > Dolichospermum > Dolichospermum sp. DET69. The sequence continues at coordinate 2,912,151 of CP070233.1, read as the reverse complement.
ATCAGTTGTTTAAAATTTTTAAAAGATTGTTTAACTAGTATTCCTGATGAAAGTCGTGGTGTTAGTAGTTTTGAAGATGCAGTTAGCAAAATCGGGGCTGATAGAATTTTAGATAATAGCGTGGAAAGTCCTGCTGTTATCCGTTTTTCATATTGTTTTTCGCAAATATCATTGAGTGAGCCGCTGCATGAAAAATTTAGCACGATCCTTACCTTAACTCTTTTCGTAGACAGAAAGAAAAATAAACTAATTATTTCTCAGGAGTTTTTATTTAGTGGACAAGATTTAAATAAATTGGAATCACAACCTTTTTACCATTATAAATTCCATGATAGAGAAATTGGTAAAGGTGCTGTATCAGTTTATAATACTCCTGGACAAAATTCAGGAACACACTTTGAAGGTTTAGATAACATACCTACAAATTCTTTAGGTTTGACTATACTTCCTAGGTTGCTTGAAGATAGCCAATATTCGCCTGAAAACACACCTGCCTACAGAACTAGAAGAGATTTAGTAGAATTTATTTCCAAATGGCAATTTTATAATGCCAATAATATGGATTTAAATAAAATTAGAACCTCAGAACCCAAAATAGGAGGAAGTGATATTTATTTATCTGCTTCTGGTGATAACTTACCATTAGTTTTAGATAATTTGATTCAGGAAAATATTGACTTTGAAGATAGTATTAATCAAGCAATGAAGTCTATTTTACCTAAAACTCGTCGTCTTCGTTCTATCCGTTCTGGTCGTTTATCATTAACTGTAGGATGGTATTTTGAAGATAGTAAAGATCAAGAACCATTTTATTTGACCGAAATGTCTGATGGAACTGTAAGAATGTTATGTTGGGCAACTATATTACATTCTCCTGCACTACCTTCCTTATTAGTCATTGATGAACCAGAATTAGGTTTGCACGTTTCCTGGATGCGGATTTTAGCAGAATGGATTAAGCGAGCAGCAAGAAAAACCCAAATCATTATTACTACACACAGTCCCGATCTTTTAGATCATTTCACAGATTGTTTAGAAAATGTTTATTGTTTCTATTCTGAAAATAAAACCCATTTTGCCATGAAAACACTTTCAAAAGAAATCCTTATTCCAAGTTTGGAGGAAGGATGGGAATTAGGTGACTTATACCGTGTTGGTGATCCTAATATAGGAGGATGGCCGTGGTAGTATGGGTTTTTGCTGGTGGTGGTGTGGCTGAAGTTATCGGACTAATTCCATTTTTAGAAAAGAACTTTCCTGGTTATAGATTTGAACGTAAAACACCAGCACGTCAAAAGCCAGGACCTAAACCTGGTAAAATGGTTGGCTATGGGAAAACTGGGAAAAGTTTAATTGAGCAAATTAGTAAGGAATTACCCAGAGCTTTAAAAAATGAGCCAAACAGATGTAATTTGATTTTAGTGTTTGATGATTTAGATTGTCGAAATTCAATTCAACAGAAAAAAAGTATCAAAGACAGTATCGAAGAAATAATATCTAAAATACCTGCAAGTGATAATATTAAGCACTTTATTGGTTTTGCTGCACCTGAAATAGAATCTTGGATTATTGCAGATTGGAGTAATACAATAGGTAAACATCCAGATTTTCGTAGTAGACATGAAAAAATGCGTTGGTGGTTAAGTACAAAAAGGAATATTCCCTTTGATCATCCTGAATCTTTTAGTGAGTATGATCCTGCAAGAGATTGTTGTCAAGAAAAGCTATCAGAAGCATTAATTGACTCAAGCATCCTTGAAGAATTTGATAGTAGTACAACAAGATTTTCTAAAGGTTATCATACTCCTTTACTTTTATTAGAAATTCGACCGGATGAAGTGCAAAGAAAATGCCCTTTATTTCGGGAAATGTATAATTATCTTATGTCTTGCTTGTTAAGCGATGTCTAAGAGAATTCTATTTCAGGGCAAATATGAAAACAAATATTAGAGCCAGAAAATATTATAAATCCCATTCATCTTGAAAACTTGAGTTTTTACTAAAAAAACTATAGGTTTCGACTCAGACGGAATATAGAACATCCAACCCAGGTTTCTCACCAAAAGCCTCAAACCCTTATTAATTGGGTAATACTTGGTAATGTCTCTGTTTTTCTTTCCCCTATCACTACTAGCTAGGCAGTTACGACAAAATAAATTTTTTGACCTGATTTTCTATCAAAATATATTTTGTTAAAATCTTTATTGATAAAAAAAACTTATCATTAAGCCAATGGGATTGACATTGATACACATTCTATGCTAACTAGGTTGTGTTTGGGACAATTAACTAAAATCGCCACATCAATAGTCTATTGTTTAGATTTAGTACCCAAAATGCTGGTAATATCACCCTCCTCAGTACACTAGCTACATAGATATTAATTAATAGCTACTCATTAACCCATCAATCTGTGTCATCGTAATTGGATATCTACTATTGTTGATATAGATATCCAAAATTTTAGCCTGTGCTAAAATCAACGTACCGGCACGACGCAGGTGATGGGAAAAATGCCATGTTTGAACGCTTCACAGAAAAAGCCATTAAGGTAATCATGCTGGCCCAAGAAGAGGCCCGCCGTTTAGGTCACAACTTTGTCGGAACTGAGCAGATCCTCTTGGGTCTGATTGGCGAAGGTACAGGAGTGGCCGCCAAGGTGCTGAAATCAATGGGAGTTAATCTTAAAGATGCTCGCATTGAAGTTGAGAAAATCATAGGCCGGGGTTCAGGCTTTGTCGCCGTAGAAATTCCGTTTACGCCACGGGCAAAACGGGTTTTAGAACTATCCTTGGAAGAAGCACGCCAATTGGGGCATAACTACATTGGTACCGAGCATCTGCTGTTGGGACTGATCCGCGAAGGGGAAGGTGTCGCAGCCAGGGTGCTAGAAAACCTCGGTGTAGATTTGACCAAGGTGAGAACCCAAGTGATTCGGATGTTGGGAGAAACGGCGGAAGTTACGCCGGGTGGCCCCTCTGGTCGCACTAAAACCCCAACTCTCGATGAGTTTGGATCAAACCTGACCCAAATGGCCATTGATAACAAGCTCGATCCTGTGGTGGGACGCGCCAAGGAAATTGAGCGGGTAATTCAAATTTTGGGTCGCCGGACTAAAAACAATCCCGTGTTGATTGGTGAACCAGGTGTTGGTAAAACCGCCATCGCTGAAGGTTTAGCTTCACGCATCGCCAGTAAGGATATCCCCGATATCTTGGAAGATAAGCGTGTTGTCACTCTCGATATTGGTTTACTGGTAGCAGGAACTAAATATCGGGGTGAATTTGAAGAACGTCTCAAAAAAATTATGGATGAGATCCGCTCTGCGGGTAATGTCATCCTCGTTATTGACGAAGTTCACACCTTAATTGGTGCAGGTGCAGCCGAAGGGGCGATTGATGCGGCAAATATCCTCAAGCCAGCTTTGGCGCGGGGTGAATTGCAATGTATCGGTGCGACTACATTGGATGAGTACCGCAAACACATTGAACGGGATGCAGCGTTGGAAAGACGCTTCCAGCCTGTGATGGTGGGTGAACCTTCTGTTGATGAAACAATAGAAATTTTATATGGTTTGCGCGATCGCTATGAAGCACACCACAAGCTGAAGATATCCGATGAAGCATTGGTTGCGGCTGCCAAGTTGTCTGATCGTTACATTAGCGATCGCTTTTTGCCAGATAAAGCCATTGACTTGATGGATGAAGCCGGTTCACGGGTGCGCTTGATTAACTCCCAACTGCCCCCAGCAGCTAAGGAATTAGACAAGGAACTACGGCAGATCTTAAAAGAAAAAGATGATGCAGTCCGTTCCCAGGACTTTGATCGGGCTGGAGAATTGCGCGATCGGGAAATGGAAATCAAAGCTGAAATCCGCACTATTGCTCAAACTAAGAGTAACGGTGCTAGTGGTGACGGTGTTGAACCTGTAGTTACAGAAGAAGACATTGCTCACATTGTCGCTTCCTGGACAGGTGTACCGGTGAACAAACTCACCGAATCTGAGTCTGAGAAGTTGCTGCACATGGAGGATACCTTACACCAGCGCCTAATTGGTCAGGAAGACGCTGTGAAGGCTGTTTCCCGCGCTATTCGTCGCGCTCGTGTTGGCTTGAAGAATCCGAATCGGCCGATCGCTAGTTTTGTCTTCTCTGGACCAACTGGGGTAGGTAAAACCGAATTGGCCAAATCTTTGGCTTCATACTTCTTCGGTGCCGAAGAAGCCATGATTCGCTTGGATATGTCCGAATACATGGAGCGTCACACCGTCAGTAAATTGATCGGTTCACCTCCTGGTTATGTCGGCTACAACGAAGGTGGTCAGTTAACTGAAGCTGTCCGTCGTCGTCCTTACACTGTGGTGCTGTTTGACGAAATCGAAAAAGCACACCCCGATGTATTCAATATGCTTTTGCAAATTTTGGAAGATGGGCGTTTAACTGACGCAAAAGGTCGCACGGTGGACTTTAAGAACACCTTGCTGATTTTGACTTCCAATATTGGTTCTAAGGTAATTGAAAAAGGTGGTAGCGGTATCGGATTCGAGTTCTCTGAAGATGCGACTGAGACACAATACAACAGAATTCGCTCTTTGGTGAATGAGGAACTGAAGCAATACTTCCGTCCTGAGTTCCTGAACCGGTTAGATGAAATTATCGTCTTCCGTCAGTTGAACAAGCTGGAAGTTACCCAAATTGCCGAAATCATGTTGAAGGAAGTGTTTGGTAGGTTGACGGAGAAAGGCATTGTCTTAGAAGTCACAGACCGCTTCAAGGATCGCTTGATCACTGAGGGTTATAGTCCTAGCTACGGTGCAAGGCCATTACGTCGGGCAATTATGCGCTTATTGGAAGATAGTTTGGCGGAAGAAATTCTGTCTGGACGCATCAAAGATGGCGATACTGCTCTTGTTGACGTTGATGAAAATGGCATTGTGCAAGTTAGTTCTCAACGAACACGGGAGTTGTTACCCCAAGGTGTTGAGTCTTAGTTAGGTTTTTTAATTGTTAATTGAACGGTGGAGGATTTCAGTTCTCTGCCGTTTTTTTTGTTTCGCGCTCCAGGCGCAGAGAGGAGAAAATAAACTTATTTAGTGTTTTTTATAGTACCATCAGTATTACCAACCGTTATAATAGGTGGATGAACTAAAGGAAAAATGAAACCTACGAATGAACAAGCTCAAAAATTATATAATGTGTGCTATGACCTTACTAAAATGTTCAAAAGCATAGAATTAGTTAGAATAGATAAACGTACAGGTAATTTATATATACTTGCCGGAGAAAATATAGAGTTCGAGATTGAACCGAGTGGAGAATATAAAATTATTGGAGGATAAAGCATGACTTTAGCTAATTATCAAACCATGAATCTCGATCAACTACGTCGCTATGTTCTTACTCACCGAGAAGATAATGAAGCATTTTATGCCTATGTAGATCGCTCAAAATCTGAAGGTCGCATGGTTAGTATAAAACCAAATGATGAACATTGGGAAGAAAAAGTTATAGAAGCAATCAGATATAGTGAAAATTCTATTCGTTGGTATTGTGATGATACAAAAAATCGTCAACCTCAAGCTCAAAGAATTAGTGAATGGTGGAAAAATTTAGATGACAAGATAGTTATAAAATATCATACTGAAAGCATAAAACATACCGGAATAGCTGGATGGAAACCAGATCAACTTGATCAACCAGTAAGATTGAAAATTGGCGAACCAACTTTAGAAATTGGTGAATTCACTACATTAGTGAAATACAAAGATCAAGATAATTCTATCACTCAGATAGAAGCAGTTGCTATTGATTTAGATATTGATAAACAAAACTTGTTTGTCTGGCCAAATACATCGGGAGTTTTTATTTTCTCTGTGGAAACAGTCTAATACATCCACAAATGGTAAAAGATTAATTGAAAGTGAAGAATAATGCTTCAGTAACGAGGCACTTGTGGATAGATATGATATACTAGCTTGCAGAAAACTGTAAAATTATAGAATCCTCAAGTTTTAGATTTTATTAGTAAAAATATAAGGAAGAATAAATATGAGTACAAATAGTTATCTAATGTCAGGTGAAACTTTTACTTTTCAAGATAAGTTACCTATTTTTCTAGTTCCTCTTTCAGATGATGAAATTAATGAAAAATATAAAAAGGGAGAAATTAGAATTGTTACAGAACAAGCTCGTTACCCATTGGATAGTATAGAAACTATGCTTGATAGTAAAAAGTATCGCCTCAATCCTGAATACCAACGTAGAAAAAGGTGGGACAATGCTCGAAAATCTCGTTTGATAGAATCATTCATAATGAATGTACCAATTCCACCTATCTTTCTGTATGAAATAGAATACTCTATTTATGAAGTAATGGACGGACAACAAAGATTAAATGCTATTTATGATTTTTATAAAGGAAATTTTAACCTAGAAGGATTAGAATATTGGCGAGAACTTGAGGGACGAAACTATCAAAATTTACCTGAACAAGTTAGAAGAGGTATAGATAGACGGTATTTGTCCTCTATTGTCTTGTTACAAGAAACAGCTAAAAGTCAAGAAGAAGCGGAATATCTTAAACAGATAGTTTTTGAAAGACTCAACAGTGGTGGAGAAAAGTTAACTCCCCAGGAAACAAGAAATGCTTTACACAATGGTAAATTTAACCAATTATGTATAAAACTTTCTCAAAATGAATATTTTCGTAAAATGTGGAATTTACCTTTAGAAAGTGAAGGAGAAAAAAAATTACTTGAAAGTGAGTTTTATCGCAAAATGGAGGATGTTGAATTAGTTTTACGGTTCTTTGCTTATCGTCATATAGATAAGTTAAAATCCCCAGTAGATAAATTTTTAGATGAGTATTTAAAACAAGCAAATAGTTATCCTGATGAAACAATGAATAAACTTGAAAATCTTTTTAATGAGACTATTTACTTAATTTATCAAATATTAGGAAATTTAGCTTTCATCCCTCCACAAGAAGGGCGTAACAGAAAAACGCCATTAAAAACTATTTATGATCCAATAATGCAGGTATTTGCAAATAATATTTCTCACAAAGAAATTTTTCTTGAACACAAAGGGACTATAGAGAGGAGTTTATATTCCGGTAGAAAATCACCATTTATACAACAGGAAAAAAGTAAAAATCTTTTTGATGGTAGCTATAATAACAAAAAAGATGTAGAAGCACGCATTCAATATTTTCAAAAATTTCTACAAAGCTATATTAAATAAACTTTAGTAGAAATTATGAATATACAATCATTGGAAAACTTCAAAAGAGAATTAAATCAAATTAAAGAATATTTAAAACATATTCAATATGTAAACGATCTAACTGCTTATTCTGTTCTAGAAAGTGATAATGAACAAATTAAGAAATTACTGAATACTCTAAAAGATCACGACAGAAGTTTTAGAACAGATAAACGAATATTTGAATATAAAGCTTCTATTATTTCACTTTATGGACTGCTGGAAAAATATGTAGAAATATGGATTAAAGAATATCTTGATTCCCTATCTAGAGTAGTATCTGAATATAATCAACTGGATAAAAAGATTAGAGATAATCATTTTGAACTTTCTTTAAAATTAATCAATACTATTACAACTAGGGAAAGTGCTAAATATCAGCATCTTACAAAAGAGGAGGTATTAAAGAAGCTAAATGAATGTATCGTTAATCCTACTAACTATCAAATTAACACTGAAGCATTTGTTCTTTTATCAGGTAATTTAAAACATAACAAAATTGTAGAGCTATTTAAATATTTACACTTAGATTTGAACAATGGATTATTAAATAATGAAGACCTTAATAATGAAATTGGTTTAGATAAAACTACTATTTTTCAAACAAGCAAGGATGATTTATATAATAAAATTAATGACTTAGTGGAAAGAAGAAACCAAATCGCTCATGGTTCGGAAGTTTTAGATATTTTAGGTATTTCTGCATTAGAACCTTATATTCAATTTCTAGAAAAATATTGTCAAGCCATTTTTGAAATATTAGTTGAACAACTAATCAAGCAAGAATCAATATGTACTTTTAAAAAAATAGAAAAAGTGATTAGAATTTTTAATCATAAAATATTGGCATTTGAGATTAAAAATTATACAATAAAAGTCGGAGATATGCTAATAATTGAAACGCAAGAAGATAGATTTTATAAAAAGCCTATTTTAGAAATCCAATTAAATAAAATAGATCATCAAGAACTTCCAATTACAGAAAAAACAGAGATTGCTGTAATTGTAGACCATAGAATTAAAGATAATCACACATTTTACATACTCAAAAAATAGTGCTTTAGCGAAGCTTACCAATTAATCATGCAAATCACTATTTCACCACATCTACAAAGTACATATAAATTAATTCAAAATGCTTTCCCCAAGGGAATAGAATCACAATCTTATTTACCGCTTTTAGCATTACTTAGTGAGGAAATGTCAGACAGGAATTTAGCTGAAGTTGTAGCTTACTATAGCGGTAAAGATTATAGTGTTGTTCTCAATGATGTATATCGGGTACAGTTAATTGATATACCCACATCTGAAGAGATCGCTAATTTAAAGGAAAGATTGCTGATTTTTGGTTATGAAAAGTGGCTTGAGGAAGGATAAACTTCGCTACCCGTTTTTTAGATGAACTCAAAGACAAACAAGGTTGGAAAATTCGTTTTGCCGTCAGTTGAATAAGCTGGAAGTTACCCAAATTGCCGAAATCATGCTCAAGGAAGTGTTTGGTCGGTTGACGGAAAAAGGCATTGTCTTAGAAGTCACAGACCGCTTCAAGGATCGCTTGATCACTGAGGGTTACAGTCCTGAATTGTATAAAAATATGCAAATTTGCTCAGACAGCCAAGGCTTGTACTATTTAGTGGCTGGTTCTGACTTAAATGAATCAGATGCTGACAATTTATTAAAAGATGCAGAATCCAAATTTCTTAAAGGTAACTACAAAACAGGAACAAACTCTGTTCCTTATAACTCAAACTCATGTAATAAAGAATTTTAGTTGTAGGTTGGTGCAAACGTAATAAAACCCAAAATATAATACCTTATTAGCTTTGGGTTTTCGCAACTTAACCTATATACAGCTAAAATATTAAATAGATGAGATAGGTAACAGGAGGTATTGCTAGTTATGATTTTTACTGATGTGGTAGAAGCAATAAAAGGGTTTTCAATTGAAGAAAAGTTACAAATTCAATTGTTATTGCAGCAATATTTGAGGGAAGAACGCCGCGAGGAAATTTATCAAAATTTGCAAAGTGCGAAGCGAGAAGAAGAAAATGGTGAACTCACTTTTTCCGCAAATATTGATGAATTAAAACAATTGATGGAAGAGTGATGATTATTGTAAGTTTTAGTTCTTCATTTAAACGTGCTTTCAAAAAACGTATTAAGGGTAATCTAGATTTAGAAGCACGTTTTTGGCAAAAGTTAGAGCAGTTTACAGCAGATCCTTTTGAACCCAGTTTAAAAACTCATAAATTATCAGGAACTCTTAAAAATTCCTGGAGTTTGAGTATAGATTATGATGCAAGGGTGATATTTTACTTCACTGATGATGGAGGTGCTGTATTTGTAGATATTGGCAGTCATGATGAAGTTTACTAGATAAAATCAATGCAGACAACCAATACCACGTCATACCCGGCACCAGACCTATTGAAGAATAACTGGGAATTTACAGAAGTATGGATTGATCCGATGTTATCACCGACCTATATTCTGTTATTACTTTGTGACAGTGAGGGAAATTGTCAAATTTATGATCCTAAACAGGGTAATAAGGTTGTATTTTCTAGTGATAATTATGAAACTGCCAAGTTATGGTTACTAGAAGATGAGTATGAAGCATTGGAAGGTAGGCTTTTAGCTGCTGAATTAGTGTGAGTTAGTAGATTTTTTATTTCGCGCAAAGACGCAGAGAGGGGAAGGGAAAAGATCAAAGTTGAAATAAACTGAGTAATGACATAGTCTGAGATTTGTATAATAAATTTTCGCGTTTTCAGATCAAGATTTATAATATAGATGTACTACACTGCTACTCAAGGATAATTATGCCTATCCAGTTTCGGTTTTACCCAGAAAAAGCTGTAGAAGCAGCAGCTATACTTATAAAGCTGCATGGTAAGCCTATGAAGTATTTAGGCTTGCTAAAAATGCTCTATATAGCTGATCGTATTGCGTTAGAAAGAATAGAACAACCAATTACAGGTAATCATTATGTATCAATGAAATATGGTCCTGTTCTTAGTGGTGTTTATGATTTAATTAAAGGTAAACCTGTTGATGATGCTCTACCTCTGTGGTCTGAGTATATTTCTCCTGGTGATAAGAACTTTGTTTACTTAGTCAAAGATCCAGGAAATGATGAACTATGTGAAGAAGAGGAAGAGATTCTTCAAGAGGTATATCAAAGCTTTGGACATCTTGATCCATTTCATGTTGCTGAATGGACTCATGATTTACCAGAGTGGAAAGATCCTCATGGTTCTGCTATTCCCATTTCAGTAGAAGATATTCTGAAAAATGTTGGTAAAAGTCAGGAAGAAATTGAGGAAATTAGACAAATAGCACTGAGGGAAGCATATTTAGATGAGGTGCTAAGTGTCTAGTATTTCTATTAACATAGGAGATGTATTTTTAATTGATACACCTCCTAATGTCCAACATTATAAAAGCGAAATTTATTGCGTTTTGTAAAATGGCTGAAACTCAATCATAATCTCGCGTTTAGACAACTTTACATACCGTTACATACCTTTAAATTTTCCTGTTTACCTACTTATTCAAAATAATCATTATTACAAATAAACCAGTTTAATGAATATTTATTAATTAAACTTATATCTATGTAATTGCGGAGAGCTATTTCTAATGTATGTAAGCTTGGATACAAACATTCACAATATATCATGTTAATTTCATAAAGCCTCATAGCTTTCTTAATATCTTTGTCAGTTGTTTCTTTTGTAGATGATACAAATTCAAAATATTTTCCTATTCTTGCAGTTGAAAAAGCTTTTTGAAAAAAATCAATAGGATCTGGTTTTGGAAAATTAGGACGAATAAGACTGGGTGGGATTGTCATAATTGATAATAATGTTGACAAAATAAAGATGAATGGACTATAATAGAAAACGTAGATTCTATGGAGTTCCCCTCCTTGCTTATAAGTTGACGGCAAGTGATGACCCTAGAGTAAAATATATCACGTATTTCATTTTTAAGTCTCAAAAAAGTACCTCTACTGAGGTTCTAAGTCAGTAATACTGACTCAATTGAAAACCTCCCTTTATAGGGAGGTAAAAATTTTAAAAATTTAATAAAATTTAACCCACATTCCGCACCCCCTAGTGTCACAATCGGTAATTTCGGATTTTTGAATACCTTTAATGATAATTTTGATACAAAATTGTCGAAATCTCAGGTGGCGATCGCCAATCTCAAATCCCCAAACGACCATTTTTCGTTGTGTGACAGTTTAGGGTGCGGAAGCTGGGATTTAAAGCTAGATAATGCGATCCCTCTTAGTTTGATGATAGTGGGAGTTGTGCGATCGCTCTTGGTTAGTGAATGGTGAATGAAGTGCGATGTACCGAGTCGAATTTATCAACTATTTCCTCATTGGTAATACTAATTCCATTTTGCCAAAGTTCATATTCACTAATATCAATGTCCTCATTCCAAACCAGAGCATAACCGCCTGACTCAATGGTAAAATTCCTGAAAAATGCCGGATTTTTTAAAGGATCAAACATAGGATTATCTAATAATTTAGAAATATTATATTTTTTGATTTCATTATTTGTAAACTTAACAATCAAGGTACGATCATCAATAGCTTGAGCCGAAACAATACGATCAGGTTTCATAAAAAATTCTCCATTACTTTAAAGGTGGAAGTTTAGTAAAATCTTGGCTGTTCCACATCTTGAGTAGTTCTTTCTGGTATAATGTAGCCCATTCTATTACCATTTTTTCTGCCCGACTGGGTAAATCTCCTTCAATAATTTGTAAAGATTCAATACTAACTAAAGCATTATATTCACCATAAACAGCATGAAAATGTGGAGGAGGATGATCACCAAAGAAAATTTTAATAATTATCCCGTAAAATCGTGTAATTTCTGGCATAAAGTTATGCTAACTAATTTAATAGTAATTGTAGCTCATCCCATGATTACAGATAAAGAAAATTTACAAAGTACATATAAATTAATTCAATGTGCTTTTCCCAAGGGGATAGAATCACAATATTATTTACCGCTTTTAGCATTACTCAGTGAAGAAATGTCAGATAAGAATTTAGCTGAAGTTGTAGCTTACGATAGCGGTAAAGATTATAGTGTTGTCCTCAATGATGTATACCGGGTACAGTCAATTGATATACCCACATCTGAAGCGATCGCTAATTTAAAGAAAAGATTGCTGATATGTGGTTATGAACAGTGGCTTGAGGAAGGATAAACTGTACTACTAAATCAAGTACAATAAATACATAATCACGAAAAAGGATGAAATAAAATGCAAGCCATTCTCCTCAGCAGCGAAGAAGTCGCAAAACGTGCCAAAGAATTATATGAAAATAGCATTCGTCAGCAAGTAGACACCGAAGAAAACATCGGGAAAATGATAATTATTGATATAGAAACAGGTGAATATGCAATTGATAAAACAGGCATAGAATCAGCGCATTATTTACGGAATAAAAACAGATTTGCTCGACTTTTTGGTATTCGCATTGGTTACAAAGTTGCTGCCTCCTTTAGTGGAGAAATGGAGCGTGATTATCGGTGATAACTGGTATTATTAAAAACGGGCGTGCAACTGTCAATGTTATATTTCGATTGCCAGAACAACCAGATTTTACAATTGAATTTGTGATTGATACAGGTTTTACAGAATTTCTTTCCTTACCTCCCGCAGCCGTGAATCTTTTGGGATTCCCTTTTGTTTATGATATGTACGCAAATTTAGCAGATAATAGCCGTGTGCTTTTACCAGTACATCAGGCTACTATTATTTGGAATGGTGAGGAAAGAGCAGTTAATGTATTAGCTACAGGAAAGCTACCATTATTAGGAACTGGTTTACTTGATGGTTATGAATTATCTATCCAATTTACAGAAGGTGGTTTAGTCACAATTCAAGAATTATAATCACTCTTAGTTAGATGATGGTGGAGATGTGCAATTGTGCGGAACTCAGTGTCAAAGGCGATCACTCTTAGTTAGACTATGGTGGAGATGTGCGATTGTGTGGGGCGCAGTACCAAAGGCGATAGCGAAGCGCTCCGCAGGAATCGCTTTTAAGTAAATTTGAATAACTATCAATAGTGTTGCCAAAATAAGAGCCTTGATAATTTTTGGCAAAAACGGCAAAAATAAGCATACATAAGCGTTTCGAGAAAAAGGTAATTTAGAATCTAAAACCCTTATCTACCCCGTCAATACATTTAAAAAATCCTTGTCGGAAACCTTTAAGGAATTTTTAAGGCTGATTGTTTTTGCCAAGCAAGAGTGAAAAACGGGAGTTCATGGTTAAAGCATTATCATCTCACCCTCGTAATTTGGCAATAGTGTTGACTATCAAACATAATGCACTCCTAAATCATTCAATCATTTATGAAAATCAATCTTTATTACATAAGGTGAACCGGGACTTCATCCACATCACCTGATATTATTGAAATCATGATTACATCCATAAACAGCAGTACAAATAATTAATATTCGTACTGCTGCCAATGATGTCTAGGTATTAGACCATTGAATAATTGCGCTCAAAGATAATAATTGAGACCAAGTGACATCAGCATGGGTAGAACCCCAAGGATTCCGTAAGTGGAAAGTTTGATTAGTGGCATTATAAGATGTAATGGTGTAAGCATGACCATTAACAACACCATAACCAGCACCATAGACGAAACCCGCTGTTAACACCTGATTAGAATTAACCAAATTAATCAGTTGAGTTTGAGTCATATTGCTGACAGATTGGGAAGTAGCACTTAATCCCGTTACCTGACGAATTACTGTATCCATCCAACCCCCTGAAATGTCTGCATAGGAGTTAGTAGAAGTGCTAGAACGACTCCAACCAGATTCAGCTAACTGGGCATAGGCTTTTTCTGCTAAAGCTACCCAAAGTTCATTGCTAGTGGAAGTAGAAGAACCTCCTCCCCAACCAGCATAAGCGGCATAGTTTCCAGAAGTTGGCAAGTAACGATCTACTGTGACATAATCAGCTACACCATTGTTATAAAAACGCCCGGTGAAGGTATTATCACCATTGTCCGTAAACATATTCTGAATGTAATCAGGTTTTTCCTGGGCAATAGAAGCTAAAGTTGCTACATAATAGCAGTCTCCCACCTGTCCTTGGTAAATGTCATCAGCACTAGGTCCATTTTGGAACAGAGAACCATTAACAGACTGATAGGTATAACCTGAATCTGCATCTGGGCGAGCAGTACCTAAGAACCACTTACCAATCAGATTTTCCATTTGGGTATCACTACTACCGGCAAACAAGTTACCAATACCGGAACGAGTGTTAGCAACGTCACTATTGGCAATCTTATTAGATAAGACCTTCACCGAATCAGCCATGGTGAAGAGGGTAGAGTTACTAACAAGAGTCCGTAAGTCAGTTAACTCACTGGCATCAATTACACTACCATCTTTAGCATCACGGAAAATGGAAATCATATCATTGCGACTCAAATTACCATCAGCAGCTAAGGAACGGGTTAAAGTGGTAATTTGAGCATCTACTAGATTTTGAGTATACCAATCTGTCGGAATGGGAGTTGGTGTGGGAGTTGGTGTGGGAGTTGGAGTTGGTGTAACCTCAGTGGCATTTAACGACAAGCCGTAAGTAGTATCACCACTATAGCGATTTACCCGCGTATAATAAGTACCTGCACTCAACTGACTACTAATGGATTCAGAAGTAGTACCATATATAGGCTCATCTTGGGTGTACTTCAAGAGTGAAATATTAGTATCACTGAGAATCTAGGATAAACTACTGCTTTTGTGGCGGATATTTTGCCTAAACTGTTACTTTCATTACATAAATATAAAATGATTTATGTTAACTTGAATACAGTAAAAAATACTATTTTATTAAAAAAATTATACTAAATTGTGCAATAATTACGCAAAAAAGACGTAAAAGCCTTGATTTACCTGATGACGACTGATTTTAATTTGTAAATCTTAATACTTATTCGTGCTTCTGCGTGAGAAATAAAATGTCAATCACACGCAGGTGGGCTTTATTCGGATAGCATCCAAGAATATTACATACTTTGATATCTTCACATAGCAGACATAGAATCTAAATCAATCCCGTTCATATCACCTGCCATCGTATTTTTAAACAACACCGTAAAAGCACCAGCACCCAACCGATATTGAGGAAACATCCGATAACAAGGAACACTAGTTAACCGAGATTGAAAAGTAGATAAATGCTCAACTTCCACCGCTTTAAAATGCGGAAACCGTTCCAAAAACCATTCACAAACCTGCTCATTTTCTTCAGCAGAATAAGTGCAAGTCATATAAGCCAAATAACCTTGAGGGGCAACAACTTGGGCAGAATTAGCAATAATGCGTTTTTGGCGATTGGCACTTTTATTAATTGAAGTCGCGTGAAAATATCCCGGTGCTTTCTCATTTTTAGCTAGTAAAGATTGACCAGTACAAGGGGCATCAACTATCACTAAATTACTCGAAGCTGGCAATAATTCTGCAAAAATACTCGAATCCCTATTTACTACTCCACTGGGTTTAATTTGACAACGTTTTAAATTAGAAATTAACATCCCCAAACGCTTAGGAATGAGGATTAAATAAAGTGCAAATCTTGATGGATGTAATTTAACATTAGGTTAGACGGTCGTTTGCCAATGTGTTGGCGTTTACATATTAAAAGGCGAAATATCGGGTTTATCTTGACACCAAAGAATACAAGGTGCAAAAGGTTGGGGATGAACTAAAGCATCAATAAACTTTGTTTATTCATCTACATTTGTAAATAACTGTCGGGTAACTTTAAGCAATAAATTAGAAGGTTTTTCCATATAAATTTCTACAAAATTAAATCAGAAAAGAAACTGTTACACGAGAACAATGCAATCAATATATTTGGCTGCATACTAAAAAAACAATGACCGATATTCAGATGGCGTTTGCAAAGTGCGTCCGGTATGGCTTCTGGCTTTTGGCTAGAGGCCAACCTTGTTTTAATGCTTGTCAAACTCATACCAAATTAGGATTTTAGATTTGGTATTACACCTATGTACCGGAGAGGTCATGATATTTAACAATTTTCAGCAAAAACTGCGCCAAGAAGCACAACATTGGCGAGATGAAGGAATTATTAGTTCTTCTCAGTATGACCAAATCGCCAAGCGTCATCAATTAAATAACCTAGAAGAATCTACCCGTGATGCTTTCGGTGTGATTGCCATTGTCATAGGTGGTTTACTGTTAGGGTTAGGTTTAATGACCCTTGTGGGCGCAAATTGGCAGGGTTGGTCACGGGAAGTTAAGTTTATCTTGTTAATGAGTTTGTTTCTCTCCACAGCCATTACGGGTTTTTTAACCTGGAGAGAACCTACACTGATCACAAATCAAGGTAAAAAATCACAAGAGAGTAAACGGATACTCGGAGAAGCATTGTTAATTCTCAGTGCTTTCATTTTAGGGACAACCCTCATGTTAATGGGGCAAATATTCAATATTAGCGGTTCAGCTTCTGAGTTATTTTTAGCTTGGGGGTTTGGGGTGTTAGTCATGGCTTATAGTCTTTCCCTCAATTCCTTGGGAATTATGGCTATTATCCTCATTCAAATCGGTTATTGGATAGGAATTGGTGATTTCTCGTCTGTGTCTGGGGACGTGACTTGGGCGCGGTTAGCTGTGCGTCATATGCCCATATTATCATGGTTGCTATTTGTTCCCCTAGCTTATATTTGCAGATCCCGGTGGATTTTTGGACTGGGGGTTATGGCATTTATTCTATCTTTGCAATATAACCTCAGACCTTTGCCACTGTTGACATTTTCTGATGTAGTTTCTTGGATAGCTTCCTTTGCTTTAGCCCTACCACCTGCTTTACTTTGGAGTTATGACGATTTACTTTTTCCCACTGTTAATTATAGGTTGTTTCAACCCCTAGCCCGCAATTTAAGCTTGATATGTTTTGGTGTAGTGTTTTATCTTTTGTCCTTCCGTTGGCAATGGGAAGCTGTAGATTCTAGTGGCGTTTCATCATTCTTAAATCCCTTTGATCAATCCAGTAATTTATCCAATGTCTTGCCGTCTTTACCAATTATTGATTTAGGAATTCTCAGTGGTTTAGCAGTGTTGCAATGGTTGTTTCTGATTCGTCAAAGCAACAGTCCTCTGCGCCGGGAAGTATTTTTCAGAATCAGCATTATTACCACTTTTTTGGGCTTCATTCTGATTACTCCCTTTTGGCATCAAGCTATCACCCAAATTACTGAACTAGGCATTTTTATTTTCAATGTTTTGTTAGCAATATTAGCCTGGGGATTAGTTCAAGACGGGTTAAAGTTACGCAACATAACCTCTTTTTGGTGCGGGATGCTATTATTTACTTTGCAAATTATCAGCCGTGTTTTTGAGTATAACACTGATGTACTTTTCCGGGCTTTAGTATTTGGGATTTGTGGTTATTCTCTCATTGCAGCCGGACTTTGGTTTGAAAGTCGCTTTACTACTTCTAAGATTAGTAATAGTGGCAATAGTGGTGGTAACAGCGGCGGTAGTGGGAATAGTGGGAATAGCGGAGGTGGTGGGAATAGTGGAGGTACTAGTAACAGCGGAAATAGTGGAAATAGTGTAAAAACTGGAGGTACTAGTAACAGCGAAAATAGTGGAAATAGTGTAAAAACTGGAGGTACTAGTAACAGCGAAAATAGTGGAAATAGTGTAAAAACTGGAGGTACTAGTAACAGCGAAAATAGTGGAAATAGTGTGAAAACTGGAGGTACTAGTAACAGCGAAAATAGTGGAAATAGTGTGAAAACTGGAGGTACTAGTAACAGCGAAAATAGTGGAAATAGTGTAAAAACTGGAGGTACTAGTAACAGCGGCAATAGTGTGAAAACTGGAGGTAGTGGTAACAGCGGCAATAGTGTGAAAACTGGAGGTAGTGGTAACAGCGGCAATAGCGGAAATAGTGGAAATAGAGATAGTAGAGATAGTAGAGACGGTAGAGACGGTAGAAATAGTAGAGACAGTAGAGACAGTAGAGACAGTAGAGACAGTAGAGACGATAGAGACGATAGAGACGATAGAGATGATAGAGATGATAGAGGTACTAGTAGTAGGAGATAATAGGGCAATTTTCAACTAAAATGAAGACATATTTATAAATCTCTGCGGATAAATTCCTATCAAAAATCTAGAGGTAATGGGAAAAAATACTTTTCCCATTACCTATTACCAATTACTAAATTAATCTCATGAAAAATGACTTCCCTGAATCAAAAAAAACCTTAACTCCAGAAATGGAATTTTCCGAAAAATTAACTTTTCGGGATTATCTCATTGCTACAGAACAGAAGGCAAATAAACCTTTACCAATTTGGCGATTAATTGCCCCTTTATTCGTTCAAGTCGGTTTAATTCTGGGTGTACCTTCCCAAGCAATGTATACAGACATGACTGGTAAGACGGTAATTTTGCAACCTGTACCTATAAATCCTAATGATGTGGTACGGGGTACTTCCTTAAACTTGGATTATAATATTTCCCGTCCCGAAACTTTGAGAAGATTACCAGGTTGGAATGAATGGTTGCGAAGAAATTCCCGCAGGGGTAGACAAATCTCCCAAGGAAGTATCTTATATCTGATTTTGCAAGAACGACAATCTTTTAATAGGAATCAAGAACGAGAATCTTTTGACAGGAATCAAGAACGAGAATCTTTTGACAGGAATCAAGAACGAACATCTTTTGACAGGAATCAAGAACGAACATCTTTTGACAGGAATCAAGAACGAACATCTTTTGACAGGAATGAACTTCAGTCGTGGAAACCTATCCGGGTAAGTAGTAATCGTCCTGTTTCTTTATCTAATAATCAGGTAGCTTTAAAAGGTAATTATCAAGACGGCTTAGTTAATTATGGCTTGGAAAACTATTTCATTCCTGACGAACAAAGACGGCAGATTAATGAGGATATTGCACAAGTTCGGGAAAACAGAAATGGTAGACAACAACCAATATTCGTGAGAGTAAAAGTAGATCCTCAAGGTAATGCTGTTCCTCTAGGTTTGTCAATCAAAGATGCCTCAGGTGAACGTAGAGATCGCAATTATCGTTTTCAATAGCATCATGTAGGGTGGGCAATGCCCACCTGAAGATAAATCATGTCACCGAGAAATACGGATTTCAAAACTGCAATTCAAATCCTAATAAAACATCTTCTCCAGACAGTAATACAGGAAATTGAACAATTTCTACAGGTGGTCCCAGTCGGTAAATTTCTACTTGTTTATCGTAGGGATTAATTAACCAACATAAGCGCACACCATTATTTATATATTCGGTGCATTTTTCTTGCAGAGTTTTTAATCTGTCTGTTTTTGATCTCAGTTCAATGACAAAATCAGGTGCAAGTGGGGGAAATTTTTCTCGTTCTTCAATAGTTAATGCTTCCCAGCGTTCTAATTTTATCCAAGCAACATCAGGAGAACGTTTTGCACTATTAGGAAGTCGGAATATAGTTGAGGAACTAAACACTATTCCCAATTGGGTTTTGTAGTTCCAATTACCTACTTTAATAATTAAGTCAGCTTCACTCCGGCCGCTTTCTCCTCCTACTGGTGGCACAATAATTAATTCTCCCTGTGCATTGAGTTCTAAATTTACATCTTTATTAGCCATACAGAGTTGGTAAAACTGATCATCTGTAAGGACAACAACTGGATCTAGATTTAAGGTAACAGTGTTCATGTCAGTTTATTAGTGTAATTGTTCTGGGTTAAATTTTCAGAATCAATAGACATACGAAAAGATTATATAGCGATTTTTATATCAGTGAGGTACAGTTTTAAACCTCAAAGACAAGGATAATCCGGGTAGAAACTTTAGAAAAGCCAACTGATTCATACAATTTTAATGCCCTGTTAGAATTATCAGCATCGACCATAAGCGTTGCTATATTCATACCAGCAACTTTCAGTTGTTGCATTCCGGCAAGTAACATGGCTCGTCCTATTCCCAGCCGACGAAATCCACATTGTGTTCCCAAGGTAGAAATATAGCCTTCCAACTGTCCACTGCGATTATTGCGTTCTGAATTAATCCAACAACGGCAGAAAGCTGCAAACATATTATCTGCGGCAACAGCTACCAAATCTAATTCGGGTCTGTAGTTTGGTTCAGACAGACAATTAATAAAGTTTTCAATTGAGATATTGTGGTGATTCCAGTGGTCAATAAATGACTGGTTAAACATCTCCACCCAGAACGGGGCATCCTCTAAGCCTCTGACTTGACGCAGGGTGAAGCCTGCTGGAAATAGGGCTTGAGGTATGCTTGTAGTAAGCGAACGCGCCATTGAAAAAAAGTAGCGATTCTCTACGAATCCACTATCTTTAAACACAGCAATCTCATCAGCTTTTTCTGCACGCGTGCTAGAGAGCAGTTTTCCTGGTAAACCATGTTCTTGGCTCATCAAGCGAATTCGCTCTTCACTCCAAGCAATAATTTGCCGCTCTAAATTGCCTCCTCTTGCCTTAGGGTGGACACGAAACCCAACATAGCCGTCAATTACATTGCCTCTCAAGGGCAGAATTGACAACCAACCGCAACCTACTAGCTGATCATCTGTGTCTTCCCAGATGCAAAGAGCAGGCTCTTTGTGTATTGATGGCTGGTTAAGTGCTTGCCGTAGTTCAGAAACTGATATACTTTCATTCAGTTGGTCAACTGCTTCACAAGCACTAAAGAGGTTTGCAATTGCTTCTAAATCAGCTTCACCAGCATAAAGACGTATGCTTAGAGTAGTCATAAAATCAAATTCTTTAATTCTTGCTTCTAACTTTATGATTAGTTTGTTTCATCCTTTGAATACATTACAAGATCAGATAAAAGAAAGTGGACTTACACGTTTGGGATACTCCCAATTTAACCCTTTCATTATCTCATATATCAGCATAATTTTTAAATCTAACTAAAGATTAATTAAACCAAAATTTTTATTGTCCTGTGGATGGTTTACTAATTTCTCTAATTGCCCGATACCTGTATATTTTGTTATTCTATCAATGGGTAAGTCCTAATATCCTCTTATTAATAGATAAGATTTCTATCAACAGAGTGAGTAATCATTTCAATAAAAAATATAATATGGCATTAGGGTTAAGGTAAGTAAGGCTTAAACAATTAAGCTAATAAACTGTTAATTTGCAATAGCTCAGTTAGAAAAAACTCTTGTATTGTCGTCATCTTTCTCGTCCCAGTTATGCAAGTTAAATGTCCAATAACTTAAGTTTACAGTTAAGTAAGTTGGCACAATAAAAACCATATATGTATAGTTTTATAAAAATCGTGAAATACCCTATTTATTAGGTATTCATTGATTTATATTTCGTTACATAGGTGGATTTTTTAACGCTAACTTACTTAGTAGCGATGAAACAAAAGTATCAGCAACATCAGCGTTAGTTTAATCTACATTCTAAAGGAAGAAAATGATGATGAAATCTACCATTAATGCCGATTGGCAAACTGAGTTAACAGCAAGAGCTATAAAAGACCCCGATTTTGCAACACAGTTACTTGAAAATCCCAAAGAAACTTTGTCAAGTTTATTAAATATTGATTTTCCCTCAGATTTAGATATTTTGATTCACCAAGAGTCTCCCAATAAATTGCATATTGTTCTGCCTGACTTTAATACACCACAGAAATCAGAAATAGATATAGTGGATGATGAAATATTAGCAGGATGTACTTGGGGAGTTAGCTGTCAAAGCTCTTCTAATTGACAAGATTTTAGATGATAATTACAAGCCTAGTAAAATCAATTAACTAATAATTTTGATTTTTATGTTGATAATAACTAGGCTTTTTGAGCAAAACTAATTTAGATCCGGCTGCCTGACATTCAAGCTCTGATTCCTACCGAGTTCAGCGTTAGTTTGAGCTGAATTTTATCATGAACACCCTACCGCAAACATTAGATAGTTATTTCCGGGTATTAGAACCTGATATTCAGTCAACTTTAATCTCTGCTGAGTATTTATCTGCTATTCGGCGAGTAGCTAGTTTGTTTCCTACCTACGTTCCCAATGTGTTTGGCTTTGAATCGCGGCTTAACAGCAACTCTGGGCGCACAGATTTTGCCATCAACATGACAGCAAAAGGCAGCGAATTACTAGCTAGGAGGCTGTTTGATCAACCCCAGCCAGAAGTATTCCGTCAAGACGAAAGATGGCAGAGGATTAGCCATTTTTTCCGAGAATGGGGAGAAACCAACGAATCGCCATTTGCAGATGCCAACAGTGTGTGGTTGGAATTTGATATGGATCGGCTGTCAGCAGCGGAACTCGTTCCCAGTGTCATCTTATTTGCCTACTGGCTAGATCAGATGGAGAGTAAAATGGTAGTTAATCGTCCTCTTACTTGGTTAACACGAACTATTCTGCCGATGCTGCGAGGAAGTCCGCTACCAGACTACTTAGAGCGAAACTTTTTGCATTGCATGGAATTGACTGAGCCTGCATCGTATTTCCAGGTGGGGACAATGCTCTCTCGAAAAATCGACGTGCTGAGGCTATGTATGTTTAATCTCAGCGGGGATGAAATTCTCAAGGTGTTATCTCGCATTGGCGTTGAGGAAAGTAGATCAGAAATAGAGCAGGCGATCGCAGACTTTGCAGGCTTAGTAGACTCACTGTGTTTACACTTAGATATTGGTCAAGTTGTTTACCCCCGGATTGGCTTAGAACTCTTATATGACCATCTTCACCCTTGGCAACGCCAACCCAACAAAGAAACCCGATGGTTTCAGTTGTTCGATAAGCTTGTGGAGCGTGATCTATGTACACCCGAAAAGCGAGAGGCATTACTCACCTGGACTGGCTACGTACCCATGAGCCAATCTTTAATGCCTGATGGGCTTTTATTGCGTGGTTTGCAGCATATCAAACTTGTGTTCTGCCCCAATCAACCCCCAGAAGCAAAAGCCTACTTTGGTGCAGCCTTTAATCCCTTATCTAGGAAGAAAGCGTAATTCACTAAAACCTGATGACAAATTGTACAGAGATAGGTAAACACCTGGATCATACTGTGGGTAAAGCCGTCAATTTTTTGTTGCAAGGGCGGGATCAAGAAGGGTGGTGGAAAGATTTTTTCACACCCGCAGGTGTCAGCGATGCTTGGGTGACTGGATTTGTGGGAACTTCCTTAGTTCGCATCCCAGATGCCAATGCTAGAGAAGCAGCCTCTAGAGCTTGGCAGCTTTTGGAACAACGAGAAACTGATGAAGGTGGTTGGGGATACCACATCAAAGTCCCAGCCGATGCAGATACAACCCTGTGGAGTTTGCAATTAGCTGAAGCTTTGGGACAAGAACATTCGGCACGTTACCAACAAGCTTACGCCTTTTTGGCACGCCACCTCAAAAGCAATAGTGGCGTATCTACCTACGCAGAAGAAACGCCAATCCGAAACTATATTGGGATAGGTCAAAGCGTTATCTCCTTTCAGGGCTGGTGTAGTTCTCACTCTTGTGTGACAGCCGCAGCAGCTTCCTTACCAAAACTGAGCGCCCAAATTTTGCCATATCTGCGGCAACAGCAACAAGCAGACGGTAGATGGTGCAGTTATTGGTGGTTTGAGGATGAGTATTGCACAGCCTTAGCTACAACTGCTTTATCGCTTCATAGTCGAGAAAAAAGTGATGATCAGCGGGTACAAAAAGCAGTTAACTGGGCTGTGGAACGGTTACAGCAACTAGGCAGTGACACGCAGCCGGGGGAATTTGCCATCGCTTGGTGTTTACAACTCCTGACACTGACACAAAATTTCACATCAGTCCGCAAGATTTGTTTGGCAGGAGTACAGTACCTGCTTGATAGCCAAAAAGTAGATGGTTCTTGGCCACCCTCTGCCAGATTGCGCGTACCCCGTCCTGATACGGTAGATCCCAAAACTATTGAGCATTGGCAGTTGTGGACAGGAAAATTCGCTGCCCCTCTGACACTGCAAAAGCTGCTGGAAAACACCTTTAATCTTTACTCTATCGATCAAAACGGCATTTTTACCACAGCAACCGTATTGCAATCATTACAACGCGTTAGTGAGTCGAGGGTGTGGAAGCATGAATAAACAGACAATGGACAACAAAGAACATTTTTTGGGGATGCAGGAAGTGAAAAACTTACCTCAACTGTCCCAAAGATGTTCTTTATCCCCTGCACAAGTGGCAAAGTATGGACAAGACGGTTATCTCGTCCTTGCTCAAGCCTTAGAGCCTGCGGAGATCGCCGCCTATCGTCCTTTCATCGTCGCAGTAGCTAACCGCGAACTGACAAAACTCAATGATTCCGAACGAGCCATAGGTACGAGTAGTTCCACATTTGTGTATGATTTGCGAGAAGTAGATCAGGTGGTCTGGCAGTTTATTACATCAGAAGCGATCGCCAAAATCGCTGCTGAACTGTTAGGAGTTGATAGTGTCAGGCTACTGCATTACAACTGTTTTTTCAAGCCGCCCCAAGGCATGGAAACGCCTTGGCATCAAGATTGCTTGTACATTCCCTTAAACACCGATAAGGTAATAGCAGCCTGGATACCATTAGTAGAACTATCTCCAGACATGGGGACGCTTACCTTTGCTAACGGTTCTCATCAGTTTGGTTTATGCGACTTTGCCAATACAAATAAATACTCACCGGAACGGATCGCACAGATGTTGGCAGATCGAGGCTTTCCGTTGACAAGTATCGGCGGTATGGCTGTGGGCGATGTTTCTTTCCACAGCAGTTTTACCCTCCATAGCGCCCCCAAGAATCTTAGTAATCAGATGCGGGAGGTGATCGCCATCAGCTACTACGCCGATGGTGCTTGCATTGGCGAACCGGACAATTTTGATTTATCATCTTTTCGGATATTTCCACCTGTGAAATATCGTGAGCATTTTCTTAATCAATATTTCTCTGGTTTACAGTCGGGAGATTTGGCTTGTAGTCCCACAAATCCTGTTGTTTATCATAAATAGGAAGTGTCATAACATAATGTTAAATATTGAACTAAATCTCCCCAAATTATCGAGTAATTACCCAGTTTCATCCGAGAATATTCAAGAATTTGAAAAACAAGGTCATATTTTCTTGCCTGGTGTGGTTTCTCAAGCCGAGATTGATGCCTATCGCCCTTACATTTTAAAAGCTATGCAACGCAATATCCAGGAAAATCATGCTATAGAAAAATTAGTTCAAGGCAGCCAAGAAAACTGGATATATATTAACAACTTATGGAGTCTGGATCACATCGCCCGTCGCTTTATTCTCGCCTCGCGATTTGGGCAAATTGCTGCTGAATTATTGGGTGTAGATGCTGTGCGGCTGTTTCGTGACCAAACTTATTTTAAAAAACCTGGTGGTACAGATACCCCTTGGCATCAAGACGGGTACTTTATGCCCTTGGATACAGAGAAAATTATTACCATGTGGCTTCCCCTCGTAGAAGTGACACCAGAAATGGCTCCCATGAACTTTGTCACAGGTTCCCATTGCGGGGCGAAATACCTTGGTACCTCCATGCCACAGCCAGAAAAAATGAGTGAATTTGCTGAGTTAATTATTAAAAATGGGTATGAAATTACATCTTACAACCGCTTTGCCGCAGGTGATGTGACTTTTCATTCCGGCTGGACACTTCATAGCGCACCAACCAATAAGAGTGATCGCACCCGTGAAGTGCTGGTAATGGTTTACTATGCCCATGGCACTCGGATTGCTCAACCAAAACAATTAAATTCTCAAACTCCACTCCCAGAGCGTTTTGCTGAACAAATGCGACAACAAACAAAAAATAGTTGCTTTCCGGGACTAAAACCAGGAGATTTGGCGGTGACATCCATGAACCCGCTGATTTACCGCAAAGACGCTTGAAAATGACAGCTTAAATCTCTCTAGGCATTTGTTAGCAAACGTTAGCAAAAAAGGATCGGTGAACAATGGGCAAGTGTAAACTCTTAGAACTTAATCCCCAGTCCTTACATGGGTGCGGTGATATCATGGGCAGTATCCGAAATGGGAAAATTGATGGCATCCTCATTAAAGATTTCATGCCCGCAGAAATCGCCCTTTCCCGTGGCGAAATTTTGAGGCATAATCCATCTTTGATGCGAAGCACTTTCTGTCCTTACGGTCGCATATATGCACGGACTATTATTGGTATAGGGATCATTCTAAAACGTAGTAATACGGATTAGATGTGAACCAGACCACCCTGAGCGTAATCAAAGGGTAACTGTTATTTAAGTCAAGACACCTTGGGATTCGCTAGTTCCATGCTCTGTCGGTACTGATTAAACATTCCGAAAGGAAAGTGTCTTTACCTTAACAAGCTTAGATAACCAGGTTGAAGCAAACTTTACTTAGAAATAAGGATTGGTCAAACAGACCAAATTTAACAATGTCAAATTTCGTTTTTCTAATTGATGCTAACAAAACGCCGATGAATCCTATTCATCCAGCACAAGCTAAAAAGCTTTTGAATAGCGGTAAAGCAGCAGTATTTCGCCGCTTCCCGTTTGTCTTAATCATGAATCGTGTAGTCGAAAATATCGTTACTTGTCCCATTGATTTAAAGATAGATCCCGGCTCTAAATTTACAGGTATTTCCTTGGTAAATAACCGAGATGAGGTTATTTGGGGAATGGAATTACAGCATCGTGGTGATGTAATCAAAGGTGAGTTGGAAACACGCAGAGGAATTAGGCGTAGTAGAAGAAACCGCCATACTCGCTATAGAAAGCCACGGTTTTTGAATAGAACCCGCACAAGAAGTTGGTTAGCTCCAAGTTTAAAACATCGGGTATTGACTACTAACACTTGGGTCAAAAGATTAATAAAATATGCCCCAATTGCAGCTATTACTCAAGAGTTAGTTAGATTTGATTTACAACAATTAGAGAACCCTGAGATATCGGGAATAGAGTATCAGCAAGGGGAGTTACAAGGTTACGAAGTTAGAGAGTATTTACTAGAGAAATGGGAGAGAAAATGTAGCTACTGTGATGCAAAAGATATCCCGCTTCAAATAGAACATATTCAACCTAAAGCGAAAGAAGGAAGTAACAGAATAAGTAATTTATGCTTATCCTGTGAAAAATGCAATCAAAAAAAAGGAACACAGGACATTGAAAAGTTTTTGGCTAAAAAACCAGAACTCTTAACAAAAATTAAGTTTCAGTCAAAAAGACCTTTAAAGGATGCGGCTGCTGTTAACTCTACAAGATGGGATTTATTCCACACTTTAAAAGAAACTGGATTACCAATTACGACAGCTTCTGGTGGAAGGACAAAATTTAATAGGAGAAAATTAAATCTCCCCAAGGAACACTGGATAGATGCGGCTTGTGTTGGAGTAGTAGAAAACTTAAATATATTAACAACAAATATATTAAAAGTGAAATCTACTGGACAGGGAACAAGAAGATTGTGCCGTATAAACAAGTTCGGTTTCCCTTGCTCTAACCCCCGACAAAAGTATGAACACAAATGGAACACAGGTGATATCGCCTGTTGTCAAGGTGTCTCAGGTCGAGTTGTAGTGCAATCTGCGACTAGGCTAGAGATAAGGGTAGACGGGAAAAGAATTGGCGGTAAACTTACTGATTTCAAAAAACTCCACAGCAAAGATGCTTATTCCTACTTTTGACTACGAAACACTACATTATTCTGGGATTAGGACGTAAGGCAACCAATCTGAGCAATATTTTGAGGACGCGCAGGTATTTAGAAGTGAGTGTGAGCAATTTTTCGGGTCTGAAGACAGTTTTGAAGCGCACTTGGGGCAATTACTCTCAAAAATAGCAGGCGGTAGAAAGGTATCTCTACCCCTTGGACTTGATGGTAGTCCCTACTCCCCCGCTACTATTAGGTGGGTAGATCCTGCTGGGATGATTGCACCTCACTGTGAAAAAGTTTATTTCCAAACTGGATCGTTGCCATTCCAGCTTCTGAATCAGATAGCATCAGCAGACACTATATTTAGTTTCTTTATGGTAATGACGAAGCCAGAAGCTGGTGGGGAACTTGTTCTCTACAATTTCAATTGGCAGAATCAAAACGGTAATGGCGGAGGGAAAAAAACAGACCTTAAATATCTAAACTCCCACTACAATCCTACCTCGATTCCGATTTCTGAAGGAGACTTGATAATTTTTGATGCTGGGCAGATTTGGCATCAGATTTCTGAAGTTAAGGGGACAATTCCGCGGATGACTATTGGCGGATTTATTAGCTTTTCTAAAGACGACAAAACGCTTTATTACTTTAGCTGAATGCGATTATAGGAGTACGAACTTTGTCTGATAGCACGCGATCGCTTGGCTTGATACAGCAACCGCAGCTTGTGAAAATTTTAGATGCAGTGAAGGAACAGTTCAATTCCGTTCTATTCCCACCCCATTCTCTAGAATTGATCCGTTCCCTGACGGCGAAGCTACCGCTCACAGATTCCTTGTTGTTTGAATTGAGAATGTTGGAATCGGATTCAACTATTGACCTTTCCCTACCGTTTCCCGAAAATTTCAGTTCCCACGCCCTAGAATGGGGTTCTGTTTCTCCTTGGCAAGGAATTATTTCTTTGCATCGCGCTTGCCAAAACGAGGGAGAGTTGGCTGGTTTCATGGGAAATCATGTATTTTGGTGCGAGTTCGACAGCGATCAAATGCTCGAAGCTATTCCCGTACCTGGGGTGTTTCTTGATGTCTCCCCGGAACTTTCCCAGTCTGAAAATCAGAGTTTCCTCACCCAGTTGCTATGTCGAGCAACTTCGATACTCAGAGGAGAGAAGGTTGCTGACTCTCTGCACCAAGGATTAGAAACTCTCCTCAATACTCTGCCGAAAGGTGTCTATTGTACTCATTTTGGGGTGATGCTCTCTAGGAAAGAAGGAACTGCTCCTGTGTCTTCTATCAGAGTTAACTTTGGTAGATGGGAAGAAGTAGGAGATATAGCTGCTTGGCTGCAAACTCTAGGCTGCAATGCAGTTGCGGCAGAACTTACCAGTGTAATTCAACAGATTCCCAATTTATTAAAGAGGGCGATCATTACTGTAGATATTGCTGCAACCATCGGACCGAGAATTGGCTTGGAGTGCTACCCTACATCCGTCGGAGATAGTAGCCAAAACAGAAGTAGATGGCTGGTGGAGTTTACAAATTGGTTAGAAAAGCGATCGCTATCTAGCAGACAAAAAGCTCAAGCACTCTTCCCTTGGGACATTGAGGCCAAGCTACCTCTGGAAGCACCGTCTTCCAATGAGCAATCTATTTTAAATTACTCTATCTGTGAGCCAACCTTCAGTCACCTGAAGCTGGTTTTTCATCCACTTATTGGTTTGCAAGCTAAAGCATACCTACTCGCTAATTTTCAGCAGCAAAATCAAGTTGAATCTGAGATGATCCGTTTAGCTGTTGAGTCTTTTACTCAGATTTGGAAACCTAATATTTCAACTAATAAAAAATAACTAAAAACACCATGATCAGAAAATTAAAAAATAATTTAGTAGTTACGCATTGACAGAAAAGACCGAGCATGAATAAACGAGAAAATAACATTTATCGTAGGGGTACAGCAAAAGCTAAACCCCTACCCCACGATTAATTTATGGGTGAAAATATCATTAATCCAAGCCCCAAACGAGCTATTTTGGTGAAATCATAAAATGATTAATTTGTACAGTATGTAAGTCCTATAATTATAGGACTCCTAATTTATTTTTGTTGTCCTAGTGGTCTGTCAAGCTTAAAATTGTGAGTAGTATTATTCTGTATTGACTGTTCCACAATAATTCTGGAAATCGGTAACGCACAAAATCAAAATTGACAGACCACTAGTACAGTACGGTGTAAGTTAATGAACCATTCCGAATCTGTGAAAACCTGATGCTGTATTCATTCTAAATTCTCAGCAAGCGGTACTAGTCTGCGCTCACAAAACTCAGTATACGTTTATTCCTGCTTTCCTGTTAAAAGTTCCCTGCCCCTACGAATAATTTTAGTCATCAAATTGGATTCCTATACATAGGTATAAAATTATGGATATTGCTAAAATTGTAGCAAAAGCTAGTTCAATCTTTGAAAGATTAAATGGCAATTTTTTGACAGATGTAATTAACCAAAATGAAAACTTAATAGACGAACGCATAGAACAATGGTGTAAAAAAATTGCCAAAGGCAACTGGGAATTATTTAATAGGCGTTTTGATTGGGATAAAATTGAATTAAATCAAGTTAAGCAATTATTAGGTTCAGTTACTGTAAAAAATCCACAGGAATTACCAGAATGGGCTAATCTTTTACAAGAAGTATTTGACTATATGCAAAATACAGATACTGATATGATTGTAGAAGAATACCAGCATTTTCAAACTAAATACCCATTTGTAGAAATTTTATGTCCTTTTGTTTTAATTGCTAAAACAAAATTAATCGCCCAAGTAGGTTCTGTTTATGAACTGTTAACTCCAGAGGCAATATCTTGTCTCGAATTAAATTTGCTTCAAGACCTTTCGTTGATAGCCAGTAATGTGCTTTATCTCGAATTTTCTATCTTTCGTTCGAGAAAATTATCTTCTTTAGAACGCCTACTTCTGGAAAAAAGTGAACAAAAAAGTCCAAAAATATATGCAGAATTTATTTCTGATCTATTTGAAGGTAAGTTATGGATATTCCTGGAAGAATATGCTGTTTTAGCTCGCTTACTATCAACAATAACCAAATTATGGATAGAAGCAAATGTAGAGTTTATTTTGAGGTTATCTTCAGATATAGTCAGCATTCAAAGTAGGATTTTTAATAATCAAAATCTGGGGCGAGTAATAGAATTAAAGCCTGCACTTTCTGACTATCATAACGGCAGACGTGCAGTGATAATTTTGCAATTTGAATCAGGTGATAAACTTGTTTATAAACCTAAAAATTTAAGTATTGACCGCACCTATTTTGAGTTTTTAGAATGGTTGAATCAGCAAGGAATACCTTTAGCCTTTAAATCGCTAAAACTTCTCAACCAAAAAGGCTACGGATGGGTAGAATATGCCGAGAATCTACCTTCTAAAGATGCTAATGCTGCTCATCAATTTTATCAGCGTGCGGGGATGCTGCTGTGTCTAATGTATTTATTGGAAGGGGTAGACTGTTATTACGAAAATATCATTGCTAATGGGGAGTATCCATTGCTAATTGATATGGAAACTTTGCTACATAATAATTTTAAATTAGAGAGGGAATATTCAGAATCCTATCAGATTAGACCGATTGATTTAATTTGGTGGAATTCAGTATTTCGTGTAGGACTATTGCCTACGTGGCGACCGAGTGCTGATTGGAAAATAGCTTATAATATTGGAGGTTTGCGGGAAGCTGGTAAATTAGTATTGCCATTTTTCAAAACCGTATGGTGTCATCCAAATACGGATGCGATGAAGCGCGACAGCCAACAGATAGTTATTGATGTGAAGTCGAGTGTACCAAGGCTAAATGATGAATACTTACAAGCAACTGATTATGTGGATGAAGTTGTGACAGGTTTCCAGCAAATGTATCTTTTTCTAGCGAATAAAAAAGATGAATTACTTGCGCCCCAAAGTCCTTTTCACAACTTGGCTCGGCAAAAAGTTCGCTACATTTTACGTAACACTAAATTTTATAATTCTATCTTGCAAACACTGCTTGAACCAGAATATCTCAGAGACGGAGTTGATAGAAGTATCGAGATTGATGTTGTTAGTCGGATATCTTTAGATACTGGCAAAAAAGCTATCCATTGGCCTTTAGTCAAGTTTGAAACCGCAGCCTTGGAACAAATGGATATTCCATTTTTTAGTATGGATACAAATAGTACTTCTATAGACTTACCCAATGGAGAAATTTTAGAAAGCTTTTGTGAAAATACAAGTATTGATAACGTTATTAATCGGTTGCATTCTTTTAATGAACAAGATTTAAAGACGCAAATTCGGTTAACTGAAAGTATTTTGCGTTTGAGTAGTATCTCTGGTAAACACAGCACTTCTTTAGAAAAAGAAAAAGATGATAACTTTGATGCGGTTGCTGTACTTTCGCCGCAGGAAATGATTGCAGAAGCAACTATGATTGCTCAACAATTACAAGAATTAGCTTTTTACTGCCATGATGGTAGCATTACTTGGATTGCGCCCCAACTGCAAGCCGAAAAATATATCTTACAGCCTCTACGATTAGATATTTATGGCGGTGCTGCTGGCATTATAGTTTTTCTAGCAGCTCTAGAAAAAGTAACTGGTGGTGCTGGATATGCAGAACTTATTCAAGGAGCAATCATCCCTCTACGAGAAGCAATCACCACAATCCCAGTTCAAACTTTATCGAAAAATGGATATACTATCGGCGGTGTGGCTGGAATTGCTTCCCTCATCTACGCGTTTACCCGCATTTCCGAGTTTTTAGAAATGCCCTCTTTGCTGGAAGATGCTCAAGAGGCTGCATCTTTAATTTCTCCTAAATGGATTAACGAAGATAAACATTTGGATGTGGTAAGTGGTTCAGCAGGCGCGATTCTAGCTTTATTAGCTTTATATCAAAAAACGAACGCTGCCGAAATTTTGGCAAAAGCTATTTGCTGTGGTGAACATTTATTACACACTCGCACGTCAAACAATAAGGGATTTCGAGCTTGGCATCAAATTGGTGCAGACTTCGTAACTGGATTTTCTCATGGTGCGGCTGGCATTGCTTATGCTCTACTACGATTGTACAAAGCAACTGATGACAATAGATTTTTCAAAATGGCTAGAGAATCTGTTGCTTATGAACAAAGCGTATTTGACAAATTAGCAGGGAACTGGCCTGACTATCGAGAAGCAATGCAAATAAATAGTGATTCTAGGTTTATGACCGCTTGGTGTCACGGTGCGCCGGGGATTGCTTTAGCAAGAATGGGTGGACTTTCAGTTTTAAATACAGCCGAGATTGAAAAAGATGTGTTAGCAGCTCTGGAAACTATCCGCAATTTCAGCTTACGGGGAAAAGATCATCTTTGTTGTGGGAATTTTGGCAGAATAGAAGTCCTGCAAATTGCTGCCCAAACTTTCTCTAGGCAAGAATTAGCTGATTTAGCCATAAAACAAGCTTCATGGATAGTACACAGAGCCAAAGAACGGGGTTCCTATCAATTATTCGACACATTTATTCAGGGTATATTCCATCCCTCTTTCTTTCAAGGAACTTCCGGTATCGGCTATCAGTTACTTAGACTTACTCAGCCAGATTTACTACCATCAGTGCTGTTGCTAGAATAACCGATAGAAAAATGCTAACAATTACAGGAATACTCGGTAACAGGTGACGGTGTTTCCATAACTTGGACTTCTCAGAAGTTTATGAACTAGGTAGAGTCGAAGGCGAGTATTATCAAGGCTTTCGGTTCATTCAGCAACCCCTACCTATTCAATTTTGAAATTAACAGGTAAGCGAGTATAAATCCCTTGAGGATCATTCATTGTTTGTAAAGTCTTAATTTCCTGTTGAAGTTTTCCTAACTCATTTATTAAGGGGTTATTGGGTTTAGTTTGAGTTGTTTCTATTCCTAACTTTGCTTTTGTTTCATCTAATTTTTTACCAAAAAAGCGTTCTGCAAAGCTACTCACTTGGGGATATTCTTGTAACTCCCAATTAGTACCCAATTTTGCTTGTTTAGCTGCATATTCAATAGCTACATTTAAACCACCAATTTCATCAACTAAACCGATTTGTTTGGCTGCTGTTCCTGACCAAACTCGTCCTTGGGCAATTTCTGCTACTTTTGCAGTTGGTAATTTACGTCCTTGGGATACTTTCTGCAAAAATAGATTATAAATGTTGTTAACACTGCGTTGATACAATGCTAATTCTTGGGGTGATTTAGGACGGGAAATGGTTTGTTGATCTGCATATTGGGCTGTTTTTACAGTATCCCAAGTTATGCCATTATTATTGCCCAATTTTTGACCATTAAATAATACACCAAAGACACCAATAGAACCTGTAATGGTATTAGGTTGGGCAAAAATGCGGTTGGAATCACTAGCAATCCAATAACCACCAGAAGCAGCTACATCTCCCATGGAGACGATGACAGGTTTAACTTGACGAGTTAATTTGATTTCTCGCTGCATGATTTCGGCTGCGGTTGCACTACCACCAGGGCTATTAATTCTGAGAACTACAGCTTTGATTTGATCATTTTGCCTGATTTTTGAGAATATTTTTGCAAAGTTATCACCTCCGACTTGACCATTATCACCGCTACCATTGACTATTTCTCCTTCTGCATAAACAACGGCAATTTTACGATCTGAATCTAAGGATTTTCCAGGAACTTCTGCATAATCACCCAGACTTATTTTTGTGAATGTTTTATCTTTTTCATTCTTACCAGTTAATTTTTTTAAATCAGTGAATACTTGATCTTGGTAAGCAATCGTATCTACTAAACCATTAGATTTAGCTGCTGTGGCTTCTAAAATTGGTTGACTATTAGCGATCGCTTGTAACTTCTGTGGTAAAATATTTCGGCTTGTACCCACAGATGTTCGCCATTCTCCCCAAACATCATCTAATAATTTCTGCGTTTGTTCCCGGTTCTCTGGGCTGAGTTTATCAAGAATTAACGGTTCTACTGCTCCCTTAAATTTACCCACCCGCACAATCTGCACACCAACACCGTATTTTTGAAATGCTCCTGCTAAGAACATGGGTTGTGAACTTAAACCATTCACTTCCATTGCTCCCATAGGATTAACTACAATTTGATTTGCTACGGAACTTAGATAATATTCTCGTTCACTCCAATCTGTACTATAGGCAATAATTTTCTTCCCAGTTTTGCGGAATTTTTCCAGTGCTTGGCGAATTTCTTTCAAAGAAGCATAACCAACCGCACTATTAGCATTAGTTCCATCTAGATAAATAGCCACAATGCGTTGATCATAGCCTGCATTTTCTATGGTTTTGACAACTTTACGGAGTGTAATACTATTTTCCTCAACACCGCTAAACGTTTTTTGCAATAATTGACCAGAATCAGGTTCACTATCGGTAATTTTCATAGACAAGTCAAAAACTAACACTGACTTATCTTTAACTGTTGGGGCTGAACTTTGGGAACTAGCCACTGCAATCAATATTAATAAGAAACCCAGTGTACTGACTCCAGAAAAAATAGTCAGTCCCATTAAACTGCCAACTAGACTTGCTAAGGTTTGTTTAATAAAATTGTTCATTAGTTATTAGTTAGTAGGGGCGCAGGGCCTGCGCCCAGTTATTAGTTATTAGCACAAAACCAAATTCAGGTAGCTTGATCTTAATTAAATCCGGTATAAACTTTGACAATGCTTTAAATCATACAAGCTGTTGTTGTCCGTACAAAATAATACAGTGGTGATTTCGGCTATTAATATCTCTGTTAATTCTACTACAGCCGCTTCGGATACTGCTGCTGCCTTGAGGAAGGGCATTGCTAAACCAGCAATATCTGCCCCTAAAGCGATCGCTTTGGCTACATCTAAACCATGACGTAAGCCCCCGGAAGCAATTAACGGAATATTGGGATCATGGGTCCGAATACTGGTAATACAATCGGCTGTGGGTATACCCCAATCTCCAAATGTTTGCCCTAACCGCCGCTGTAAGGAAGTTTCTGCCCGTTCACCTTCAACCAAAGCCCAAGACGTACCACCAGCACCAGCGACATCAATAGCTTGAACTCCAGCGGCTATGAGTTTTTCTGCCATTGTCGCTGAAATCCCATTACCTACTTCCTTGGCAATTACAGGAACTGGCAACTTAATACATAAATCCTGAATCTTGTCAAGCAAACCCAGAAAATTGGTATCACCCCTGGGTTGAATAAATTCCTGCAAAGGATTAATGTGTAAAATCAAAGCATCAGCTTCAGTAATATCAATAATTCGCAAACATTCATCAATGCCGTATTGATAATTAAGCTGCACCGCGCCTAAGTTAGCAAAGAGGAGAATATCAGGCGCATATTTACGAACGGCGAAAGTATCCGCAACTTGAGGTTTTTCCACCGCTACTCGTACAGATCCTACACCCATTGCTAATTTGTATTTTTGGGCGACTTCAGCCAAACGACGGTTAATAATTCCCGCTTGTTCTGTGCCTCCAGTCATGGAGGAAATTAATAACGGTGCATTTAGATGTTTTTCCAGAAAAGTCGTACTCACATCAATATCTTTACCATCAAGTTCCGGTAAACAAACATGAGTAAAGCGATATTTTTCTAAGCCAGTAGTGATTTCTGGAGATTGGACATTATCTTCTAAACAAATCCGGATGTGATCTGCTTTGCGATTTTGGGTTTGAGCTGAGGTGTTAATAGGAGGGTTCACGGCTTAATATAGAGCTATGTTTATATTTGTTATCGCATCAAGTCCTGGCGATTATAAATCGCAGCTAAACAAACAAAGTCCACCGCCGCGGACTAAAAGAATTTGAAACCCACGTATCCCTTACGGGACTGAAGGAATAGGTGGGTTTTGTCTGTATGGTTCCGCGACTTGCACTAGCCTAGTTCAGAATGTATGAATATCTATTGCTGCAAATATTGTTCATATCCAAGCTGATCTAATTTTATTTGCTTTTCCATGACCATATTACATAGACTTTGCCGATAAGCCTGAACTTTTTGGAGTAATTCCGGTTGGTACGTGGCGAGAATTTGCACAGCCAAAAGTCCAGCATTTTTCGCATTACCAATGGCGACAGTCGCGACGGGTATTCCTGCTGGCATTTGCACTATAGAATATAAAGAATCCACACCTTGTAAATTTCGAGTAGCGACAGGAACACCAATCACAGGTAAAGGAGTTAAAGATGCTACCATACCAGGGAGATGAGCCGCACCACCAGCACCAGCAATAATTACTTTAATCCCGCGTTGATGTGCAGTTTTTGCATATTCAACCATCCGTTCTGGGGTACGATGGGCAGAGACAATGGCAACTTCACATACAATACCAAATTCTTCGCAAATAGCGATCGCATCCTTCATGGTAGGCAAATCGGAATCGCTACCCATAATAATACCAATTTCGAGACTCATACAATTAGGGAATAGGGAACAGGGAACAGGTAAGAAGTTTACCAATGACAACTAACAACTAACAACTGACTAAAATAACACCCATGCTGGCAAATGTAGATATTATCAATGCAAAAGTACCCGGTTATCAAGATTTACAGAGAATCTTAGTCAACCAAGAAGGCATAATTGAGCAAATTATGCCCATGAATACAGCATGGGGAAAATTTGTACCACAGGAGTTACAAGTTTCAGATGTGGCTGGAGACTGGATTTCTTTAGGTGGTGTAGATTTACAAATTAATGGTGGACTGGGGTTAGCATTTCCTGAATTAACAGCAGAAAACTCCTATATGTTACCAAAAATCTCCTCATTTCTCTGGGAAGCAGGAGTTGATGGTTATTTACCAACCTTAGTGACAACCTCTATCGAAAATATTCAGCGATCGCTTGCTATATTAGCTAATTATACCCCCAATTCTGATACATCTGCCCAAATTCTGGGAGTCCATCTCGAAGGTCCATTCTTAAACTACTACAAACGCGGCGCACATCCAGCCGAATATCTTCTGCCTCTCACCCTTGATCAAGTTAAACGGGTACTAGGTGACTATGCCCATCTAGTCAAAGTCATCACCCTAGCACCAGAATTAGATAGCACAGGTAAAGTGATCCCTTATTTACGTTCCTTGGGAATTACTGTCAGCTTAGGACATTCTCAAGCCACCGCAGCCGAAGCCCAAGCAGCCTTTGCTCAAGGGGCAACAATGATCACCCACGCCTTCAATGCTATGCCACCCTTACACCACCGTGAACCAGGGTTATTAGGTGCAGCCATGAACGATCCTCATGTCTTCTGTGCTTTTATTGCCGATGGTCAGCACGTTGATCCGATGATATTAAAAATTCTTCTGCGTGCCAGTGAAGGGTTATTTATTGTTAGTGATGCCCTTGCACCTTTAGGACTACCTGATGGGATTTATCCTTGGGATAACCGACAAATTGAAGTAATCAATGGTACAGCCAGATTACAAGATGGGACTTTAACGGGAACAACCCTACCCTTATTAGTGGGAGTACAAAATTTGGTGAAGTGGGGGATTTGTGATGTAGAAACCGCCATTAGTCTAGCTACAGACGCACCCAGACAAGCTATTAATTTACCAATATTTGCCGCTAATCAACCCGCCCATTTATTGCGCTGGAAATGGGATGAAGTTAGTAAAGAACTTACTTGGAAACGATTATAAAGAAACATTCAGAACAGCTAAAAAAGTTGAGAAATATGTACTAGATTAAGACGCGGTATACTGTATCTGTTTGAATTTTTAACTCAATTACTCATGACTCAAACATTAGACTTTATCAGGGTTTCTCCACCCACAGGACAAGCACCGGATGCTTTAATCGTCACTTTACATGGTTGGGGTGCAAATGCTCAGGATGTAGCATCTTTAATACCTCATGTCAATTTACCTGAGTACGAATTTCTGCTGCCAAATGCCCCCTATCCTTATCCTCATGGTGATATGGGTAGGGCATGGTATGACCTGCGGGCAGAAAATATGTATGATGGACTAACAGAAAGTAAACAATTACTCATAGATTGGTTGAAATCTTTAGAAAGTAATACAGGTGTGCCGTTATCACGCACGATTTTGAGCGGATTTTCTCAAGGTGGAGCGATGACTTTAGATGTAGGATTAAGCTTACCCTTAGCTGGTTTAGTGGTAATGAGTGGGTATTTACATCCTGCTGTGGCAACGCTGAATCAAGGCAATTTTCCGCCTACATTAATCATGCACGGTACACAGGATGAAGTTGTTCCTCTGCAAGCGGCGATTAAGTCGAGAGACGTGGCAAAATCTCTAGGAGTAGCAGTGGAATATCATGAATTTGCCATGGGACATGAAATTAATTTACAAATGTTAGAAGTGCTACGAACTTTTGTTATCAACACAATTGGTTAGCTAAAGTTACAAAAAATTTATAAAATTCGGTAGAATTCAGAAGAATTTTTACAAATTTAATGCTCATTAATGAGTAAGATAGAACAGGTGGAAACAACTCCACCCTAAGCTGAATGTAAGCTCTGCAAAAGGGAGGGGCAAGCATTGTCAGTAACCCAGCCCTAAAGGGACTGAGCTTGCAAGAGAAATCAAACAAGCTGTACTGACCAGACCACCTAGAAATAGGTAGCCGTTATTTGAGTCACGACACCCCGGAATGCGAAGCTAGTTCCCTGCTCTGTCGCTTGTGATTAAACAGTTCTAAGGTCACTGGAACAGTGTTGCCAGCAAAACAAGCTCTTATAACTGGTCGAAGCTAACATTACCCCAGAAATGGGAGTTGGTTTTTCAGGTTTCCAATCAAAAAACCTGACTAAAATTTAAGATTCAATGCGGTTAAAACCGCCCGTGTCACTTCCCTCTCAGCCCTAAAGGGACTGAGTTTCCCGCATACCGCGAGGTCTTATGAAAACTCTAAGCATTTCCAAAACAGAAATTTCTGCTATGACGACAACAGAGGTAAGGGATTTGGCTACACGTCTGGAACTAGATAATTATAGTAATGCTTTTGAGGGTTTGAATGATTGGCATCTACTGCGGGCAATTGCTTTTCAGCGTCCAGAGTTAGTTGAAGCCTATATCCACCTCTTAGATTTAGAGGCTTACGACGAAGCCTAACAATTTTAGGCAAAAATTCAGGAGTCGCTCAGGGTTTAGCATTGCTAAATCCTGATTTGTTACGTCTAATTTAATTTAGATGCGTTTGGCTGCGATAGCCAATTTAATAAAACTTTCACAACTAAGTGAGATTAGAGACTTCCAAATAAAAAAATACCCCAAAATTTCTTGTGGTGCAGGCATCTTGCCTGCTAATAATATTAGGACGGGCAAGATGCCCATCCCACAAGATTGGTTCATCTTTTTTATGGAGTTCTCTTACTGTTCATAAGTCGTTGACAATTCTATTCAATCAACGCCTAGATAATTTGTTTGTTATTATGATTTAATGATATCTAATTCTGCCTAAGTAAATTTTTAGAAATAGTTGTCATAATGGTAACAAATAAACTCAATAATCAACAGATGGAATTATTAGATCAAGAAAATGAATTAGATGAAGATTCTAATTTTGAACAAGATGAAGATGAAAATCTAGAACCATTTGATCCAACAAAGATTAGGGTTAAAACTAAACCTATGACAATGGATCTGCTACTTAAAAGAATTCAACATGATGAAATTGATTTAGCTACTGATTTTCAGCGACAATCTGATATTTGGACACCTAAAGCTAAAAGTCGCTTAATTGAATCTCTTTTAATTCGGATTCCACTTCCAGCATTTTATATAGATGCAACGGATGATGATAAATGGATTATTATAGATGGTTTACAAAGAATTAGTACATTCAAAAGTTTTATTATAGATAAATCTCTCAAATTAACAGGATTACAATTTTTAACAGACTTAGAAAAGAATAAATATGATGATTTACCTCGTCATTATCAAAGACGAATAGATGAAACTGAATTAACAGTTTATCTAATTGAACCTGGAACTCCTTCTGAAGTAAAATATAATATTTTTGAAAGAGTTAACACTGGAGGATTGCCTCTTAATCCTCAAGAACTTCGTCAAGCAATGAACCCTGGACAAGCAATAGAAATTCTGAAAAAACTAGCTAATTTACCAGAATTTAAAAGAGTAACAAATTTAAGTCCAAAGAAAAAACAACGGATGGATGACCATGAATTTATACTCGGCTTTATAGCTTTTACTTTAAATAAGTATGAAGATTATCCAGTCCGCAAAGGACGCAAATA
Source organism: Dolichospermum sp. DET69 (assembly GCA_017355425.1). Classification (NCBI taxonomy): domain Bacteria; kingdom Bacillati; phylum Cyanobacteriota; class Cyanophyceae; order Nostocales; family Aphanizomenonaceae; genus Dolichospermum; species Dolichospermum sp. DET69. Next base: position 2,870,933 of record CP070233.1, on the reverse strand, counting down.
TTTTTTATATGAGTCAATGAAACAATTAAATAAAATAGATTATAAGTTAATAGAAAAAATAGAACATAATTTTAATATAGCAATGAGGGCAAGTTATGATATTTTTGGAGATTTCGCTTTTCGTAAATCTAAATCTCAAAGATCACCTGTTAATAAATCTCTTTTTGAAGCATGGTCAGTTACTTTCGGTAAATTGAATTCTCAAGATATTGAAAAATTAATCAATCATCAAGAAATTTTGAACGATAAATTTAAACAAAAAATGGCAGAAGATCCTGATTTCCTGAAATCGGTATCTCAAGCATCGAGTAAAGTTCAGTATCGTTTTGAAAAAGTTAATGAAATAGTTCAAGAGGTTTTATCATGTTAAGTTCTTTGACTTTAAAAAATTTTAAACCATTTGAAAATCAGTCTTTTTCTTTAAAACCATTAACATTACTTGCTGGACTAAATAGCACTGGTAAATCTTCCTTACTTCAATCTCTATTACTACTACGTCAATCCTCTCAACAGAATTTATTAGATAATGTAGGTTTAGCACTAAATGGTGATTTAGTCTCTATAGGCACAGCCAAAGATGCTCTTTGTAAGAGAGCAAAGGAAGATTCAATCACTTTTGAAATTTTCATGAATAATAATATTAAAGGTACTTGGGTTTTCAATTATGATAGTCAATCAGATGTAATGCAAATATCTTCATTATCAAATGCTGATGTGGAAATTTATAATTCAAGTCTTTTTACAGATAAATTTCATTACTTAAAAGCAGAAAGAATAGCACCTAGAAATTATTTCCAAATGTCTGATTTTCAAGTCAAACAACATCAACAGATTGGAAGTCAAGGTGAATTTACTGCTCATTTTTTATCTATAAATGAATTTACAAAAATTCCACATAATCAACTATCACATGAATTAATAAAGTCTGATAATTTAAGAAATCAAGTTGAAGCTTGGCTTGGAGAAATCAGTCCTGGAACAAGAGTTGATATAGAATTGCATTCAGCAATGGATTTAGTTAATTTACAATATTCTTATGAAGACAATAATTCCTATCGTTCAACTAATGTAGGTTTTGGAATTACCTATACTTTACCGATTATTGTAGCTATATTATCTGCTACTTCAGATACATTGATTTTGTTAGAAAATCCAGAAGCTCATCTCCATCCTAGAGGACAATCTAAGATGGGAGAATTAATTGCTTTGGCAGCAAATTGTGGTATTCAAATAATCTTAGAAACTCATAGTGATCATGTTCTCAATGGTATTCGTAAAGCAGTACGTCATAAGAAACTTGATGCTGAGAAAGTGCAAATTAACTATTTTGAAAGGTATTTAAAAAAAGGACAACCAACCACAGAAATTATTACTCCCAGAATTTATCAAAGCGGGGGAATTGATAAATGGCCTGATGGCTTTTTTGATCAAGCTGAAAAAGATTTAATGGATTTACTATAAACGAGGTTCTACCATCAATGCACTTTTTAATTAATGAGCTTTCTTTTATTGGACAAGCTATAAATAAATACGAAGCAGATGAATTAATGAATAATATTCTTGAAATTATTTATGAGATAAAGGATATTGCAAATGATGATCCAATCCTAACTCATAGTAGTTTTACTTATCAAAAACTATGTTTAAATTTAACGGTACGCGAATGGCTTTTTAGCCAAATTAAAGGGCAAAAATCAAACGTACAAACAGATGAAGAAACAAAGAAACAAACAAAACTAGAAATTTTACTTAAGCTTTTAAGTAAGGGACCTTATATAGATACAGATTATAAATATTTAATAGATGATTGTCAATGTTTTTATCAACAAAAAGATGTTTCATCGAGTTCATTAGCTGGTGCTGCTAAACTTCCAGGAATATTAATTAGTTTACAAAATAATCCTGATTTTGTTCAAGAAAATATCGAAGTTGAATTTCAAGAAGGTACAAATTCCAAAGAAACTCGAATAATCAATAATTTAACTGAAATTAAACAGGCTAGAAAAATATGCCCTTGTTATAAGATTTCCTCTAATAAACATGATCTTGTAGGTCATTGGGAAAGAGGTACTCCTATGGATTTAACAGATGAAGAAGCTCAAAAAGTTTTAAATAGTTCTGTACCTAGTAGTAATAAAAATAGTAAAAAACGTTATGGATATCACAAGAAAACTGATCAGTGTTATGTATTTCTTCCAGATGGTGATTTTTTTGATGAACAAGGTTATCCAACCTATCATGGATTTCCCATTCCTTGTGATCAAGTCCGTGATTGAATTTTAATTAAAATCAAAAAATAATGCCATTATCCACAAATTTAACTAAAAAAGTTCTTGTCTGTGTAGGCGGTGGTATTGCCGCCTATAAAGTTTGTGAATTAGTATCCACACTATTTAAGTCTGGGGTAGAAGTGCGGGTTATTCTCACTAATTCTGCCCAAAAATTTATTACTCCTTTAACTTTAGCCACTTTATCTCGTCATCAAGCTTATACAGATGATGATTTTTGGCAACCAATCTATTCTCGTCCTTTACATATTGAATTGGGTGAATGGGCTGATTTAATTGTGATTGCGCCTTTAACGGCTAATACTTTGGCGAAGTTAGCTTATGGTATGGCGGATAATTTACTAACAAATACTATTCTCGCTTCTACCTGTCCGGTGTTGTTAGCACCAGCGATGAATACGGATATGTGGGAACAGGTGGCGGTACAAAGAAATTGGCGGCAGTTATTGACAGATAATAGATTTTATGGTATGGAAACTGGTTCGGGGTTATTAGCGTGCGATCGCATTGGAACTGGTAGAATGGCAGAACCCGGCCAAATATTTGTTTATATTCAATCTTTATTACACACCCAAGGAAAACGAGATTTAATGGGGAAACAGGTTTTAATCAGTGCTGGGGGAACAAGAGAATATTTAGATCCGGTGCGCTTTATTGGCAATCCCTCAACTGGTAAAATGGGTTTAGCATTGGCACAGGCTGCACTGCACCGAGGAGCAAAGGTAATATTAGTCCATTGTCCTGGGAGTTGGGATGTACCTTTGGGAGTAGAAGCAATTGCGATTGTGAGTGCGGACCAAATGCAGCAGGTAATGTTAGAGCATTTAGCCAATGCAGATATAATTATCATGTCAGCCGCAGTTGCAGATGTAAAGCCTAAAGATTATAGTAGCGAAAAATTGCCCAAGCGATCGCTTCCAGAAAATTTACCTCTAACAGCAGTACCGGATATTGTGGCTGAAATCGGAAATCGCAAACAACCCCATCAATATTTAATTGGTTTTGCAGCACAAACAGGGGATATTATTACTCCTGCGAAAGAGAAATTGCAAAGGAAGAAATTAGATGCAATTGTAGCGAATCCTATTGATAAAGTTGATAGTGGTTTTGGGAGTGATAATAATCAAGCGGTGTTTTTAGATAAGCAGGGAAGGGAGATAGAAATTCCGGCTTGTTCTAAGTTGGAAATGGCGCATTATTTGTTTGATTTTGTTGTTTAATGGAATAAAATCACATTTTTATTGTTCTTCTACTTCTGATAGATTAATATAGCGTTTGAGTGAGATACAAGAACCCCACCCCCAACCCCCTCCCCGCAAGCGAGGAGGGGGCTATGATGTACATCATTAAAGTGGATACTGCTGTAATTAGAATTGTATAGTTATAATGGTATTTATCTAATAAGTTGGGAACACGTTCTGCTAATATTGCCCGAATCAAAATATTAGTATCCAGAACAATTAACTTTCTCATCGTTATATTGTACTTTCCTTAGCATTCTGGAAATCCGCAAATAATTCATCTTCACTAATACCTCTTGTTTCCAGCAATTGTTTGATTTTTTGGACTGCTTCTTGTAAAGCCATTAAATCTTGTTTTTGAGGAGTAGGTTGTGTTGGTATGTAGTAACCTATTGGCACTCCATGAGAAGTAATTGCAATTGGTTCAGATGATTGTTGTGTGTACTTATGTAAATTGGCACGAAATTCTTTGGTAGAGTCGAAGGCGGGTATTATCCCGCGCTCCTCTCTGTTAAATCTGGGCGTGCGACTTTCACCGCACCCAGCTTCCGATGTTCTTAACTTTCGCTTTTGCTCATGTGAATATAGTCGTGGCAGCTTTCATGAATTGCTAGAAGGTTTTTAGTTTTACCATTCTTATGGTTTCCATCAACATGATGTAAATGTACCTTCTCGTCACTGAGCATTTTTAGCCCACAATAACCACATTTATGGTTTTGCCGTTTGAGGGCTTTAGAGGTATGGTTGTCATAGAGCTTGCTGTTACGCTCGCTCCAATAACTCAAATCTCCGTCGTAGGGTGATTTCTCACCTTTGACATTGATATGTTTATTTTCGGAGAAAGGGACTGCTGGAAAAGCCTTATCTAGTAATTGCTTACTGGTATAGCGATTCTGTTTAGTTTCCTTGTTGAATACCCTAAATGCTCTGTTTTGGATGTGAAATAACGAGTTTCTTGACCCGTCCATCTTGCAGAAGCGGTGGTAATTCCTCCAGCCTCTAACTACGGGGGCTAATTTTTCAGCCTTTGTGGTAGAACCATAATTCGAGTTGTTGACGATGTATTTTACTTTCTTGCGAAAAGCTTTAAAATTGTCCACTGATGGGACGCTTCTGAACTTTCCGTTTTTCTGGACTTTAAAATGCCAGCCCAGGAAATCAAACCCATCTGTCGCGGCGGTTAACTTTGTCTTTTTCTCACTGACTTTCATTCCCCGCTCTGCTAGGAACTGACTAATTTTGTCGAGTATTTCTGTGGCATCGTCTTGGGGTCGGAGTATTATTACCATGTCATCCGCATAACGGATTGTTGGTTCAACAATATTTTCCTTTGGGGTTTTGTCCGTAATTCTGAACCCATGATTCTGGTATCTGTGAATACTTTCAATCCCATTTAAGGCGATGTTAGCTAAAAGTGGACTTACCACGCCCCCTTGAGGTGTTCCTTGTTCGGGGAACTTTGGATTGACTCCGGCTTTGAGACATCGGAAAATACCTTGTCTTATGCTATAAGGAGCGATGAGTCTATCCATTATGGCGGTGTGGTTTATCCTGTCAAAGCATTTTTCAATATCGAGTTCTATAACTCGTTTATCTATTCCGTTGGCGTTTGAGCATAGGTTACGAAACAAGATTTTCTGTGCATCATGTGCCGAGCGTCCCGTCCGAAACCCGTAGCTGTGCGCGTGGAAAGTTGCTTCGTGCGCTGGTTCTAATGCGTATTTGATAAGGCATTGGTAAGCCCTATCAGCAATAGTAGGGATTTTCAGAATCCTAGTAGTACCATCCTTTTTGGGGATGGGTATTTCTCTTAACCCCTGGTGTTTCCAGTTGTTAACGGATGCCTTCAACAGTTCATTAAGCTCAAAGCGTTCCTTAAAGTTAAGGGACTTTTTGCCGTCAATTCCTGCTGTCTTTTTCCCGGCATTTAGCTGTGATACTTGACGGATAGCCAGTAATCTTGCTGCGGTAGATTTCAGAATCAGCTTTTGTAGGGACTTAGCTTTGCGCTTGTCTCCAACTTGAACCGCTTTGTACACGCGCTTTTGTAGGCGGAATAAGTCACGACGGAATTTCTTCCAGGGCAACGTTTTCCAAGATTCACTAGAGTTTTCTCTGTGTCCAATCATGCTCTGCTCCAGTCTGTGTATTCTGAACACCTCAGACCAATTACGGTCTGTCCTACCCGAATTGAGGGGATTCCGCTGCTCGTCCAGCCTACCTAGGGTTCGACCGCCCTCAGACCCTCAATCCGTTTTTATTCGTTCCCTCGGTTAGATTGTTCGTTCCGTTAGGTGTAGCCAATTCGACCACTGAAATCCCTAGACTCTTACCGCTATCCGAATTAAAATGCGGCGGGGTTTTGCTCCAGTGGAGTCAGGATTTTGATGTTGCGTCCTGCTCTCTGTTAAGTCGCTTTTCTAGGCTCTGTTTCACCGTGGGAACTCCCCATTAACGCCAGTGTCACCCCGCAACGGATGTCTGATTGCGTCCTGTTCCTAGCTTCGACCTCCCGAAACCGAGTCGGGTCATCGTAGGCAGATAGGGATTCATACCTGAGTCTGGTAGATGGGACTTTCACCCATATCAGACCGAGAGTTCAACCTTTCCTCTATTACTAGAGTTGGGTTGGTTAGCTTATGTACGGGCTGGATACCGTGATTCAGCTAACAACGAATCGCACAATTCCTACAGATTGGATGTCCGTAATAGTGAATTGACAACTTGTGTACACTTGAGTACACTATAACATGGATTTTGAGTTATTGATAATCAAGCGGTGTTTTTAGATAAACAAGGAAGCCAAATTCAAGAATTTCAAAAAATGAAATTTTGTAAATGGATATGTGAACAAAGAAAACAGGCTGAGGATTTTGTTGATTTTAAGATAATTATTGATTTTATCAAAGATTGTTTAGGAACAGTTACAGTTATTTATTGAAGCTGTAATTAATCAATGTTGGGTTTCATTTTATTCAACCCAACCTACATCAATGTAAAAATTACGCCACTTTCAAAGATTTGCCTAAAACTTGCGGTTCGGGAAGCAGTTCACCATCTTGTAAACATGACTCAATCAGCATTTCTAACACTTCCTGACCATTTTTTAAAGCCTCTTCGTAAGTTTCACCATGAGTACAAGGCTGCATTACATTAGTAAAATCAGGTAATAAAACTACATAACATTTATCTTCTTCAGACCATTGAATAATTATTGTATATTTCATTGTTTTGGTTTCTCCCGTTCATCTGCTTCAATTCTATTATTTTCGAGAGATAGAAAAATTTTGTACATCTTTCAAAATCAATTGTTCATTTGTTTCAATTAATCTACCATTGCATATTATTGGAAGCTGATCTAAATTTGCTTCAAATGCGATGAGATACTCTTGACGATTAACTTCAATAATCACCTCTTTTTCTTTATTTTCTATCATAGTTATAACGATAACTTTTGCTTTTTCATTTCCACCAAACCATTCAAACTTAATAACTAACCCTGTAATTGTTGACCGGACTAGGGTTGATGGAGAAGATAAAGACAATACAATCGTATCCTGTTGAATATTTTTTCTCTTTCTACCCCAAGTAGCTTGACGAGAATTCAGTTTATTCTGAACTTCTGTAATCACAGGTAAAACTTGTTTATTTAATTTTATCTCTAAAGGAAAATTAGATGTATGTTCTATTCTTTTTGTAGACGTTAAATTAAAACTCAAGTTGGGTTCACTAGCAGTATTTATCATATCTAATAGCGCAGCACATAAATTAGCACTCACTCCTTCTTCTATTGCTTCATCTAAAACATCTTCTCTTTCAAAAAGGTTTTTTTCAGGAGCTAAACTAATAATATTTAAAGCTTGAAACAGAGTTTTAGTAACTTTTCTTTCAAAGCAATCTTCAGATTGATAATTTTCTACCTGTAATGGAGAAATAATAGTTAAAACATAGCTTCCTTCCTTCGTATGGCCTAGACGTAATTTTTGCATATAGTCAGTTACTTCACTAAATGAACCTTTAAAGTAAGGTCTAGGTTCTACAGCGGACGAAGCAGCAGACCGCATTAGCTTTTGTGCTGATGCAAATAATTGAATTCCTTGAGATATAGGAATACTACCATTGATAATTTCTGCATGATTAACTGAAATTTGGATAATTTCTGCTAACGGATTTCTCAAATTATTTATTATTTCTAACTGAGAACGATGCTCTACAATTTCCAGATTTTGTAAAACTTCACTCATTCGAGTAGGAAAATCACGAAAATCAGAATTTAGGGGTAATAGGATTTCAACAATTTCTCCTTCACATACTTCTAATGTCCAAATTGATGCAATATCATTTATTTGCCTTTGCTGTTGCCAACCTTGAGTTTTTAAATAGCCAGCAACTTCTAGAGGATTTATAGATTTAAGAATATCAATATCTCGGATAGTTGTTTTCATGGAGCGCCCCCATTTGAGATTATTTGCATCAAATTTGTTAGAGCTTCTACGTTAAATATTTTATCTCTTGATAAACGAACTGATTTACTTTCTTGACCAGTAGGTAATTCCTGTTCTCCTCGTAGTGATGTCCAGTAAGCACAATGTTTCATAACTAATTCTTCTTCGCATTGGTATAACCAGCTATTTATATCATCAGCCAAAATAACAACAACTAAAATACGCGGAACATAAATATCAGTATATCTCAAATCATCATAATTTTTTTCTTTAAGGAATAACTTATACTTTTAGCACCAACTACATTCCTTCTAAAAGGGGCTTTTAACTGTAGTTCTAAACGAGGTGAGCGAAAAGTTCCAATAGCTCCTTTGGCTGCAATAACTAAGTCAATGCTGTCATTATCTACTCCTGGCTCGTAAATGTCATAACCTGCAACTGCCGTAACAGCACGAATATAAGCTTTGCTAAATTGCTCTTGACGGTGAGTGATATACATGAAGATTCTAGGAAATAATCGAGGTTTCAGACTGTTAAAGAGATAATGACTTAGTTATGTGTAATTTACTGCACAGTCGTTTATTATACCCTGAATATTCGAGCTTTTTCTAGTGCTTCTTTGAACTCTTCTGCAATCGCTTGTAAAATAGAAGCATCAGTAATGAAAATAACTTAATTTAACAATCCAAAATAGGATAACCAATGAAAAAAATATTGATAAAATGGCACCGTCAAACTAAAAAACTAGGATTTTTAGCGGTTATAATGGCCGTGAGTATGGTCGCTTTCGTGATGCTATCATTCCCCTTAAATGCTCAAATTCCTAAATCCACAGAATTACGGGGAGTATGGTTAACGAATATTGATAGTGATGTTTTATTTGAGAAAGAACGTCTAAAACAAAGTTTAATAAATTTACACCAACTCAACTTTAACACCGTTTATCCCGCCGTATGGAATTGGGGATATACACTTTATCCTAGCAAAGTAGCCGCCAAAGTCATTGGTAAAGCAGTTGACCCTACCCCCGGACTGCAAAAGCGAGATATGCTCAAAGAAATAGTCACCGAGGGACATAAACAAGATTTAACCGTGATTCCCTGGTTTGAATTTGGCTTTATGGCACCTGCTGATTCCCTGCTTGCTAAAAATCGTCCTACTTGGTTGACAAACCGCAAAGATGGCACAAAAATAGTTAAAGAAGGCATACATAACCGAGTTTGGTTAAATCCCTTTCGTCCTGAAGTGCAACAATTTATCCAAGATTTAATTGTCGAAATAGTCAAAAACTATGACATTGATGGAATTCAATTTGATGACCATTTCGGATTACCATCAGAACTAGGATATGATGCCTACACTACAGCATTATACAAAAAAGAGCATCAAGGTAAATTGCCACCCGCAGACTTTAAAGATCCAGAATGGGTAAGTTGGAGAGCGAACAAAATTACCGCCTTTATGAAGCGGGTATTTACAGCAATTAAAGCTAATAAAAAAGATTGTATCGTTTCTGTTGCTCCCAATCCTCAACGTTTTTCCTATGAATACTTTCTTGCAGATTGGCAAAAATGGGAAAGAATGGGAATAATTGAAGACTTAGTTTTGCAAATTTATCGGAATGATTTAAACGTTTTTACTAGCGAATTAGAATATCCAGAAGTCAAATTAGCTCAAACTCATATTCCTGTGAGTATTGGAATTTTGAGTGGGTTAAAAAATCGCTCAGTTCCCATGACACAAATTCAAACCCAAATAGAGAAAGTGCGAGAGAGAAAATTTGCAGGTATTTCCTTCTTCTTCTACGAAACCCTCTGGAACATGAGCCAAGAAAAACCCCAACAACGCCAACTAGCATGGCAGAAAATTTTCCCCACACCCACAACCTACCCTAACTTATTAGCAGATTGGAAACGGTAAGGAATTAGTCAAGAAAATCTAGTATTGCTGAATTAAAATTAGGAAATTCTACCTTTGCGCCTTTGCATATTATCGTAGCAAGGCATAGCCCGGTATATTCCTATTTTCTATTATTAGCAACACCAGAATTCTTCAGTAAAAGGATGTTTTAAAAGTTTTGGGCAAATATAATATGGCTTCGCCTCCCGTCAGGGATACGCCACTAGATAAGCAAAGTCCACCTGCGTGGACTAATGAAAAATCAAAATTTTTTAACCCACGAAGGTGGGTTTTGTCTGTGTAGACGCGACTTCCAGTCGCTAGGTGAAGTAATAAATTAGACTTGTTCTTTCAACCTCTAACTACCGATTCCCAAACGTCCAGCTAAAGCGGGAGTAAGAGGTAAAAGAGTAGTAATCATTAAAAACAAAGCTAACAGACATAAAGCCGCTCTAGCATCATCTGGTTCACTGATTTCATTTAAACTGGGGCGTTCTAAATCGCGTTGTAAAAACAAAATTACAATTGCCCAATACATAGCCAGAGGATTACCCAAAGATACCACAGCCAGTAAAACTATCGTCGCAAAAGTAGTTCTACCTGCGGTTTTGCGTCCATAAATTGCTTGCACAATCCGCCCCCCGTCTAGTTGTCCAGCGGGCATTAAATTCAACGCAGTGATAACTAATCCTAACCAACCAATAATCACCAAAGGATGAATATTCACTACAGGAGATTGTAAAGCCGAACCGAGGACAACTCGTGCCAAGCTACCGACTAAAATTGAACCTTGGAAAAATTGGTTAGGTAATTGAAATAAACTACCTGGGTGGGAAAGTAGCAACCCTATTACTAGTAGCAATAAAGACATAATACCACCAAAAGCAGGCCCGGCTAAAGCAATATCAAATAAGGCGTTCCGGCTAGGGACAAGGGACTCAAACCGAGTAATTGTTCCAAAAGAGCCAATTTGCACCGCTGGTAAAAAGAACGGCCAACTTAACTGGACTTGGTGACGACGCGCTAATAACCAATGTCCGATTTCGTGAGATATCAAAATTACAAATAAACCCAAGGCAATAGGTAAAGCTTCTGCAAACCGTTCAGGGTTACTGAATAAATCAAAATTCTGTAATAACCCCCCTACTTCTAAGCTTGTAGCGATGGTTGCTATTAACAAAATTACCGCAAAAGCTTTTTGTCCTAACTGGGTTGTCCGGGGGTCAGTCCGGCTAGGTAGAATAATTATGACAGGTTTACCATCAGTATTTTCTACCAAAAACAGCCGATATTTATCATCTAACCGTTCTTGTAAACTTTTTGTCAGTCGGTTATGAACGGCTTCTGGTTCTCCGCGCAAGTTACCTTTAAAAACCACTCCTTCTTCGTAGGGAATAGTTTCTGTAGCAAAAAATGTGTCAATCCCAAAAATGCCTCGAATCTGGCTTAAATCTGCTTCTGGTATGGGGGTTGGTTCTAATTGCACTTCTGAGACTACAACTGAACTGTCTTTATCACCTTCGGCTGCGAGTCGCTCTGTTGCCCGTTGTTTGAGAATATCATCTTGACCCGCTTCCCGTAATTTTCTGCCCAGAAAAATATACAAAAAAGCGGAGGCTACCACTAAGAATAAGATACCAACGATGTTGATATAAATCCCAGCGGCGAATAATCCAAAGAACAAAAGCCAGGGAGTCATTAAGACGACAGACTGTAACCAGGCTAAAATGCCTAGTTTACCAAAAGGCCGGGCGCGATAAAAGCCCCAGCCTAAAATGCCGGACGCTATCAGCACAACGGCTGCAATTATAGGGGTTTCTGATGAAGTAAACATTGCTAAACCTTTGCTGTTGAGACTGAAGCTAGTACCGCAGTGCGGAATTAAAAATTAAAAATTAAAAATTAAAAAAGCAGATTACACAAGCTTTCGGCAAATTTTTAATAGTTGTTGGACTTACGCCATTGTGTACTAGTATAAGTCTGTTTTTTTATATATTCTACCATTTTTGAGGATAAAATGCACAATATCTGGCAGAATTCACCAAGTCAGGAGGTAGGGGCGCAGGGCCTGCGCCCAATCTATATTGTATTGTAAAAATAAAATTGACAGAATACGACTTTCATGCTACAAAAATTCGGCATAAAAGGAAGTTCTTAGAGGGTGTTTGATAGCGTTCACGAAGTGTGCCGTATCCCTGCGGGAGCCGGAGGCATCAGGCATAGCGTGGCGTTAGCCATAAAGTATTAAATAAAACCAATAATCTCCAAAAACCTAACCCCCCTACCCCCCTTCCCTACAAGGGAATGGGGATTTTAAAGCCTCTCTCCTTATAGGGGAGAGGTTTACAAGATGGGTTAATTTATACCTTGAAAACTTTTAAAACATCCTCTTAAAGTTCTGATGCTGTTTCAGGAGCAATAATTTCTCCAGTCCCTAATTTTAATATCATATCCTGATCGGTAATCAGTTCTTTGAGTTCTTTAACTTGTAAATTCATTTTTTCACAAGCTTGGCGTAATTCTTGAGCAAATCTATTAATGTCATTCCCATAACCACACTGATAAGTAGCGGTTTCTATTCCTTGGTTAGCATTTGCTCTGGCACAATCTACTAATTCTGTATCATGTAATGGTTTTGGAGATGCCATAAGTGAATTTTTTAGTATTTATATATTCCCGTTCGCCGATAATATTAATTATTGACTATTTATTCATCTCTCTCTAGTCTCAGATCCCCGAATTCTTAAAGAATTCGGGGATCTGGTTATTCACAAGTTACAAAAAGATACATTAACAATTTCTATTGGCGCTCTTCCCTGGGGTATATATTAGGTAGGGAATGAGTACGAGAAGTAATATGGTGTCACTAAATATTCATAATTTTCAGGAAATTGGCAAATTTCGGGGTTTACAATTAACGTTACGCGATCGCTGGAAAACTAGCGAGTTATTCGATAATAGCGAAGCGGATATTTTAATTATTCCTTCTTTGAGTATAGATCAAGGAGAAATGCTCAAAGTTGAAGGATGTGAACATTACGAAGAAAGATTACTTTTTTCATTAATGCGGTTACGAAATCCCCGCACCAGATTAATTTATGTAACATCAATGCCACTTCATCCCAGCATTATTGACTATTATCTCCAATTACTTCCTGGTATTCCTTTTTCTCATGCCCGTCATCGTTTATTATTACTTTCTACTTATGATGCTTCTTTAAAACCTCTTAGTCAAAAAATATTAGAACGTCCTCGTTTATTGGAAAGAATTCATAAAGCTTTGCGATTAGATAAAGCTTTTATGGTGTGTTATAATTCTACATTTTGGGAATCAGAATTATCTCTAAAATTGGGTGTACCTTTATATGCGGCTGCACCAGATTTGCAAATTTGGGGAACAAAAAGTGGGAGTAGACAAATTTTCCAAGAAAGTGGTGTACCGCTGCCAGACGGTAGTGAATTGGTTAAAAATTCGGAAGATTTAGCTAATGTTGCGGCTGATTTGTGGGAACGTCAACCGACATTACAAAGAATGGTAATCAAGTTAAATGAAGGTTTTTCTGGAGAAGGAAATGCACTATTAGATTTAAGACCAATAATGGATGTTGCACCGGGAAAAGCTGATCATATTCAAAGGGTAGCAGTTATTAGTGATCGCTTCCCCAATTTACGTTTTCAATCTGTACAAGAAACCTGGGCAAATTTTTCTCAACGCATTCCTGAATTAGGGGCAATTGTGGAAGCTTTTATCGAAGGAGAAATCAAACATTCTCCTAGTGTGCAAGGCAGAATTACCCCAACTGGAGAAGTGGAAATTCTTTCTACCCATGATCAAATTTTAGGGGGCCCTGACGGACAAATTTATATAGGTTGTCGCTTTCCTGCGGATGAGAATTATCGCTGTGAATTACAGGAGTTAGGTTTAAAAGTTGGGGAAAAATTAGCTGAAAAGGGGGCTTTAGAAAGATTTGCAGTTGACTTTGTAACTGTTGACAAAGGTAATGGTCAATGGGATATTCAAGCCATTGAAATTAACCTCCGCAAAGGGGGAACAACTCACCCATTCATGACTTTAAAATTACTAACCAACGGACGTTATGATTTTTCCACTGGTTTATTTTATAGTCAGCAAGGCAGACCTAAATATTATATTGCCACAGACAACTTACAAAAAGCTAGTTATCAGGGATTATTACCCAATGATTTAATGGATATTATTGCCCACCACAGATTACATTTTGATAGTGGTACAGAAACAGGTACAGTATTTCATCTCATGGGTTGTCTTTCCCAGTTTGGTAAATTAGGATTAACAAGTATTGGTGATTCTCCCCAAGAAGCGGAAGATATTTATAATAAAGTCATTGAAGTTCTTGATCAAGAAACTAGCGGTGATCATAATAATCATGCTATATTCTCTGATTATAATTTTCCTATGACTGGAGATGGATATAGTTGTTAACAAAAAGTATGAAATTCTGATATCAGATCATTTTCAAATGTTCTGATACCCTTATTGATTTACTACTTCGCTTCTATATATAATAAGGCATTTGGAGACTAGCAACTTTCCGTATAGAAGCTTGAATGTAAAACTTTTATCTCTGATTCACAGGAATATCTACAACTAAAGCAAAATAGACGCTAAAATCGATCCAGCCTTTGTATTTTCGTGGTTTTGACCCAGATAACTCAGAGTGCAATTTACTGCATAAATCCTCATTGTCAACGTCCCTATCCTCAACCCTGGGGAAACAAATTCTGTAACAGTTGTGGCGCACCGCTGCATCTGTTAGATCGCTATTTCGCTATTAAACCGCTAGGTGCGGGAGGATTTGCCCAAATTTACGCGATTTGGGATGAAAAGACACAGACGGAAAAAGTGCTAAAGGTGCTGGTAGAGACTGCACCCAAGGCTCTGGAATTGTTCATTCAAGAAGCGGAAGTTTTAAGTAGTTTCCGTAGCCTTGGCGTGCCTAAAGTTGATGCTGATGGTTATTTTGAAGTTAACTTGATTAATCCTAAACCTGATCAATTACCCTGTTTGGTGATGGAAAAAATCAATGGCTACACATTAGAAGAAGTATTAATTAATTCTCCTCAAGGTTGTGCAGAAGATTTAGTGGTAGGTTGGTTTATTCAAGCCATGTTGATTTTGCAGGAATTACATAAACGCCAAATTATTCACCGGGACATTAAACCTTCTAATTTAATGTTGCGGACTTCCACACCCGTAAACCCTGCCAAAAGTGATCAATTGGTACTAATTGATTTTGGCGGTGCTAAACAATTTAGTGGTTCAGGTTTGCGATTCCTAGGTCGCGCTTCGCTATCGCATTCCACCTCTACACGCTTGTATTCTTCCGGCTATAGTCCTCAAGAACAAGTTCGCGGCGGAAATATTGGACCAACCGCAGATTTTTATGCCTTAGGACGGACAATGATTCAATTACTTACGGCCAAGTATCCGTCGGAATTGGAAGATGGTTTGACTGGGAAATTGCGCTGGCGTAATTACCGACAAATTAAACCAGAATTAGCAGATTTACTGGATGAAATGGTAGAAGATGATGTGCAATTACGTCCAGCCAATGCAGCCATTATTCATAAACGGTTACTAAGTATTTCAGCCCCATCTCCACGGGAAGGTTTATTGAGTAAAACAGGTAAATCTGCAATAAAATCAGTAACAGAACTTACTCAAGCTGTAACTAATACTACTTTATTTATAATTCAGGGAATATTCAAATTTTTATCAGCTTGTTTGGCGACTATTTGGGTCATGACTCTGACTAGTATCTGTGCGGGAATCGGGACAATAATGGGCTTTTTCCTGGCTTACCATACTAGTTTAGGCGATCGCTGGTTAGAATTACTAGCATATCAATTACCAACATTAGTCGAAAAGCAACCTTATATAGCAGCCGAAAGTATAGTTTATGGTTTTGCAGGTTTAGGAACAGGTTGGGGACTCACCTTATCAGGCTGTTTTGAACAAAAGCGCCGTTTTCTGATCACAGCTTCAATGGGCTTAATTGGTTATAGTTTAGGGTGGATAGCTTGTCAATTCATCACTAGTCAGAATCCTGCGGAAAGCTTGGTAACATGGATTTTAATATCACTTCCCCTCTTAACCCTCGGTTTAGGTCTTCGCAGTCATCAAATAGCTTACGCTGTTGTTGCTGGTTTAGGTAGCGCTAACTTGATAGCTATTTTCGTGCGTTTAGGATTGAAACTACATTTATTCCATTTTTCCAGTCAACCTCACGGGTTTGATGTATTTTCACCCATAGGTTTTTTTAGCTTGGTGAGTATTTTAATTAGTTTCTCCCTGAGTATAAGCCATTACCTAATTGTCCCTTGCTTACGGTGGCTTGGTTGGAGATAAACAATTAAAAATTTGGTATGACAAGATTACTCGGTATGCGTCAAGCTCAGTCACTTTAGTGCTGAGAGTGTCAACTAATTCTTCAATAACTGGATGTGTTCTGTTAAGATTTTGCCTAAGTGGGAATTACAGTAGAACAGGACACAAAACCACCTTTGGACTTGGACAAACTTGCTTAGAATAGCTCAAGTCATCTAAAGATGACTAAATATCCCAAAAAATCTTTAGTAAACTTTAGTTTACTTTGGTTATTAGCCCTGAAATTCATTTCTGGGCGGGTGCAGAAGCCAACAGATAAACTATTTTTAACTTAAGTTGACACCAATGAGCAGACCGTGACGTACTCCACACACTCCCTTTCAGGTGAGTGTGGGCAACGAGCGTGACTCCTAATCCGGACATTAACGTAGGGGCGTATAGCAATACGCCCCTAGACCGTGCGCCCCACGGTTCTTTGGTTTTGAGATTTGTTTTTTGTTTTGTAGGCTGCATTTGGAGCATTTAATTGGACTACACCTACTCTGGTCATAATCACATAAAATCAATATTTTGTACTCGCAGGGCGAGAAGCAAGCTACGTTTCGTCGCTGTAGCCTTCTTTGTTTTCGCTACGCTCAAATACAATTTGGGCTACGCAACTCAACTCACGTGCATTCATCCCACGCTCCTAAGAATGAGACGTGGGGCTTCTGCTGATTAAGCTAAAATACAGATACCCCAGGTTCATTTTTGCTGTGAACCCGGGGCATCCCATAATTGGTAGACTATAAATCTTTCGGTATACTGAAGTTGAAACTAATATACACTCTTTATTCCCATTTGCATAGTTCTGTAATAACAATTTATTTAATTTTTGTATCTTTTTAATTATTTTTTTATATTTACGGTCATAAAACCAGCAAATATCCTGTCTTATCTTCTTCCTTCTTCCCTCTTCCTTCGCGTTCTTCGCTCCTATATCCCTCCGGTCCCGTCCTACGGTGTACACACATCTCTAGACAGGATGCTAAACGTGATCCGATCCCCCTAAATCCCCCTTAAAAAGGGGGACTTTGAAGAATTTAGCCCCCCTTTTTAAGGGGGGTTGGGGGGATCTAAACGTTGTGGGGCAACTCTAGAAGACTTGTGTGTACACCGTAGCCGGTCCCGTCAGGGATACGTGGTTCATTTAATCTATATTCTTCCGGTAGCAAAGGAATAGTAATCTCAAATTAAGTTATTCTCAAGCGTATTCGCCAAAAATATTGAAACAAAATATCAAACATGGAACGCGCTATTTCATTTCTAGGTATCTGCGTTTTTATCGGTATATCCTACGCCCTTTCTGTTAACCGTCATGGTGTGCGTTGGCGAACAGTCGCCTGGGGATTAGGGTTAGAATTTATACTGGCTGTAGTCATTCTCAAAACTTCTTGGGGTTTGAATGTATTTAAATCATTAGGAAATATAGTTGGTAATTTTTTAGCATTTTCTGATGTCGGTGCAAAATTTGTCTTTGGTGAAAACTTCAAAGATCATCTTTTTGCATTTCAAATTCTGCCCACAATTATCTTTTTCTCATCATTTATTAGTGTTCTGTACTACTATGGCATTTTGCAAAGAGTTGTCAATGTCCTAGCATGGTTAATGATGAAAACCATGAAAACATCGGGTTCGGAATCTTTATCCTGTGCTGGAAATATCTTCTTAGGACCAACAGAAGCAGCACTCATGGTCAAACCCTATGTAGCAAGTATGACGCAATCTGAATTACACGCTGTCATGACTGGTGGTTTTGCTACCATTGCTGGAGGTGTACTAGGTGCTTATTTGTCCTTTGGGATTCCCCCAGAACATTTAATTGCTGCTTTTTTTATGACTTCTCCCGTTGCCTTGATAGTATCAAAAATAATGTATCCAGAAACAGAAGTATCGGAAACTACTGGAAAAATCAATATAGATATCAAGAATAATTATGTTAATGTTATTGATGCTGCGACTTCTGGGGCAATTGATGGCGTAAAATTAGCAGTTAACGTTGGGGTAATCATCATTGCTTTTTTGAGTTTATTGGCCGCTGTTAATGCTAGTTTAAGTTGGTTAGGAACTTTTGTAGGTTGTCCGCAATTATCACTAGAATGGATGTTATCTTTTATTATGTTTCCTGTAGCCTGGTTGATGGGTATACCTTGGGCTGACTGTGGACAAGTTGGGGCATTATTGGGTAAAAAGACGATTCTTAATGAATTTATCGCCTATTTGGATTTAGGACAATTGATTAAGAAACAAGAAATTTCTCAACGTTCAGCAATTATTGCGACTTATGCTTTATGTAATTTTGCTAATATTGGCTCAATTGGAATTACTATTGGTGGAATGACAGGAATAGCACCTAACCGCCAACAAGACTTAGCCCGGATGGGTGTAAGGACAATGATTGGCGGATTATTGGCGGGTTTTATTACTGCGGGAATTGCGGGAATTTTGATTTAGAGAACTCCACAAAAAAATAAACTGCTTGCAGCGGCACTAGTTCTACGCTATCCAATCTTGTGGGATGGGCATCTGCTCCCTCCTCATATTATGAGCAGGCAAGATGCCTGCACCACAAGAAATTTTGGGATATTTTTTTATTTGAAAGTCTCTTAACAAAGTAAACATAATAAAAACGATATATGTTTAGTTTTGTGAAAACCGTGAAACGACGTATTTGCAAGGCATTCATTGAATTTACATTTCGTCATATACCTTTAATTTTTTCTGTTTACCTACTTAGATAGAAATAATATTGGATTTTGGAAATATCCGGTGGGCATTGCCCACCTTACTGCTAACTCCTGTTACAAGTTGATTTGAGGAATATTCAAGGAATTATTATTTTCTATTAAAGAAGAGTCTTGTGTATCAAGATTAAGCGCTGAGGGACGAATGGCACTGATGATGCTTTTAATGACAACAGCGCAGGGGACAGCAACAATTACTCCTAAAAGTCCGCCAACTCTCGCTCCAGTTAAGACAGAAATTAAAATCCAAACGGGGTTCAAACCCGTAAAACTTCCTAAAATGCGAGGTGCAATCAGATTTTCGAGAATTTGCTGCACTATTACGGCAGCTATTAATACTCTCACTCCCATAGAAACGTCTTGAAGTGAAACTAAAGTGGTTGTCAGGGCGATACCCACAGAACCACCAAAGGGGATAAGTGCCATGATGCCAATAGTTAACCCAAATAATAGACCAAAGGGAACTTTCAGCCACAAAAAGGTGGGAATCAGGGCTGAAGCCATACAGGTTGATAAGATTAATTGGGTGATAAAAAAGTTTTGAAAGCTTAAACGGACTGTTTGAGAAAAGGGATTACGAAATTTAGCGGGTAGCCATTCTACTAAACTTTGCCAAAGTTCTCCACCATGTTGTAATAAATAAAAGGTTAATACCATTGTCAGGAGGAAATCTAGCAAACTGGTAACAGTTATGACAGCTAAATTTAGTACCTGTCCGGCGATCGCCTGTAATTGTCCTTTGACGCGATCATTGATCTGTGCAGCTAAAGCATCAAGATTGATTGGTAAACCGGCACCTTCTGCTTTTTCATTGAGGATCATTAATTGAGAACGTCCTGAATCAATTAATTCTGGTAGACGTGCTACCAGTTGTTGGGCTTGAGTCAGGGCGAGAGGAAACAGGGTGACACCTAGAGCTAATAAAATGGATAATGCTAACAAAAATACCAAGATGGCTACTTGTTCTCGTTTTGCTCCGTGATTTTCCATCCAACTCACGGGGTAGCTGAGGAGAAATGCTAATACGGAAGCGCCGACTAAAATAACAATCAGGGAATGAAAATAATTGAAAATTGCGGCAATAGCCCAACCATTAAGAACTAATAGGGGCGCAAGTAGGGCGATCGCTAAAAATCTGGCTATAGGTGTCAGTGTTTGCCACCAATTGAGTAGCTTGCGTGTCTGCATTTTTAAATAATTACACTATAGAACTCAGGCGATTTCTTCTGTACAGAGTATCAATCCCATTGAGGCTGGTAATGGGTAATTGAAGTTGACAATTGCCCCTTGCCTCATGGGTAACTTAGGTTATTATAGGACTCCTATTTGATTTTTGATAGCTTGGGTGGCGTAGCCATACTGTAGGTAGAGTGAGTATTGCTGATTAAAACCCACATAAGGTGGGCATTGCCCACCCTACACTAGTTATTATTGTTTAGGAATCGTTTAAGATTTCTATATCTCTAATTTAATAACTATTATTTACCATCTCTAGTTTATGATCACATCAACCACTATGAATAACTTGCCCCCAAAAGATACAGACATATCAAAAACACAACTCATTTTATATTTGATTCCCATTGTCGGCTTTTTTCCCTCACTTTGGACTCTGTACCAGCATCAGGGTAGCCGGGAACAACTGACAGTCAGTCGTTTGTCTATTACCTTAGCTTTTATATGGATGTCAGGTTATCTATTGTTAACTACTGGGGCGGCAACAGATTTTTTGACACTGCGCTTGTTAATCCTGAATAGTTTCTTGACTTCTGGTTATTTTTTAGTAAGTGTGTGGTTAATTTTTCGGATTATTCAAGGCAAATCTTCCCGTTTACCAGGATTTAGTAACTTAGCGGAACGAGTATGGCGTAAGTAGAAGAATGATAATTGGTAATTCTTCTTTCTCCTAACTCAGTGAATCCTGAAATTTAGAAGTTTTATATAGCAAACTGATGAGGAGTTGGCTATTATAGTCTGATTTGTCTTAGATATGTTGAGTCGGCAAATTGAGTTTATTTAAAATCGTAGGTGAGAGGAAGTCTGTGACTAGTCAAAAAACATCAGCAGCACAACAAAGAGCCGCAAAAGCTAAATATAATCAGGGTAAAGGGAAAAAGTCTCGCCCATCAAAATCGAAACGGTGGCTATGGTTTGCGGTGGGTATGGGGGGGATTGCCATAGTATCAGGAATTGCTGGGGCGCTATTGGCGGTTTCTTGGGAAAGTACGCCTTTGCAACAAGCTCAACTCAGTCCTCAGGAAGAGGCGGTATTTGATGGCGATAGTATTTCTGGTAATGGGTTACAATTTTCCCAACTGACTCGCCCTGTTAATATCCTCCTACTGGGTATGAGTGTGCTACCTCCAGACGTACAAAACGCACCTGCCGAAACTAAAAATCTGAGATATCATCCGCAAATTAATTCTTTTGACGGTCTTTCTGATGTGATGCTGTTGATCAAATTTGATCCAGAGACAAAGAAAATAGTCATGCTTTCTGTGCCTAGAGATACCCGCACAGAAATTGAAGGCCATGGGGTGAAGAAAATTAATGCTGCTAATGCGGAGGGGGGTCCGGCTTTAACTGCGAAAAGCGTTAGTAATCTTTTGGGTGGGGTAGGAATTGATCGTTACGTCCGTATTAATGTTTTGGGCGTTAGTAAGCTAATTGAAGCTTTGGGGGGAGTGAATATCTATGTCCCCAAAAATATGAAATATCGGGATGATTCCCAGCATTTATACATCAATTTAAAAGCGGGTCAACAACATCTCAATGGTGAACAAGCGTTGCAATTACTGCGCTATCGTCATGATGAACTGGGCGATATTGGTCGCATTCAGCGCCAGCAAATGGTATTGCGGTCCTTAATTGAACAAACTCTGAACCCGACAACCATCACCCGATTACCAGATATTCTCAATGTTGTTAAAGAAAATATTGATACTAACTTATCTGTCGAGGAATTAGTAGCACTAACTGGTTTTGGCTCAAAAATCAATCGCTCGAATATGCAAATGTTAATGCTACCTGGGCGCTTTAGCGAAAATCATGAGTTTGATGCCAGCTACTGGGTTCCAGATGGGCGGAATATTGCTAAATTAATGACACAGCACTTTGGTTTAGAAGCCAAGACGGCAGAAACATCGTCCAGTGATCCTAGTCGTCTACGTGTAGCTATTCAAGATAGTACAGGAGGCGACCGCTCTCAGTTACGCCCTCTAATTAAATCATTGGAAAAAGCCGGATATACCAATATCTTTTTCTCTAAACCCTGGGGACAACCTTTAGATACAACCCATATTGTGGCACAACAAGGAGATGGAGATAGCGCGGAATCAGTGCGGAGTTTGTTGGGATTTGGGGAAGTGCGCGTAGAAAGCACTGGTAATATTGGTTCAGATATTACTATTCAAGTGGGTAAAGATTGGCTTCAAAACCAGGCTATTTTTAACAATTAATTCTACCCGTCCCTAATCACAAAAAGCTTGTAGGGTGCGTTAATGAAATGTAACGCACATATTCCCTGCTCATAATCAAGGACGGGCAAGATGCCCATCCCACAAGATTGGATCATTTATTTTTTGGTATCTTCTTACATATCTAATCGGTAATTTTCCTGTTCTCGTTCCACAAAATACTGGACACGGGCGCGGTAGTCTTTGAGGGTTTCGTCAACCCAATCCCGATCGCTACTGTTAACATAGAGATGAACTAGCGGCTCACTGGCATCTGGTAAAACTAACAGCCAATTGTCATCATAGGGTTGACGGATTTTCACACCATCAATTAATTCCAAATTTTGGGCGGGGTGAGTTTCTACCAAATACCGCATGAGCGCCCCCTTAGCCGTCCAAGGACAGCGGACTGTATAGGTGCGATGAATCACACGGGGTAATTCCGAACGCACGGTTGCCAGCGATCGCTCTTGAATGGTTAACATTTCGATCAGCTTGGCAATACAGAACATGGAATCAAAACCTGGATGTAGTTGGGGGAAAATAAATCCAGTTTCACCACTACCACCTAAAACCACATTGGGATTTTTCTGACAAGCTTCCATTAAAGCCGTTGGATTAGCCTTAGTGCGAATCACCTTACCATCATGACGATGGGCGACTAATTCCACCGCACTAGAAGCATGAACCGGGACAACTACGGAACTTCTAGGATTAGCAGTTAACATCATATCCACCATCAATGCCGTCAGCATTTCCCCGCGAATAGAAAAACCCGATTCATCAACTAAAATCAGTTGTTCCCCATTAGCGGATACTTGCACCCCAAAATTAGCATTTACCGCTTCCACCACGTGGCCTAATTGAGTTAGCAGTCCTTCCCTGTCAGTGTTAGAAATTGCCGTTTTATTCACACTAGCATTTAGCACCACTGCATCAGCCCCAAATTTATCCAGCATTTGCGGTAAAACTGCCCCAGACACCGCGTAAACATAGTCAATTACCACCTTTGCCCGACTATTACGCAGAGTGTCCACATTCAATAACTTTTCAAAAGCCTTGCCATAGCAATCCATTAATTGGCTAGAATATACAACATCACCAATTTCATGACTTTGAGAACGCCGCATATCTTCTTTAAAATACGCCCCTTCAATTTTCTTTTCTTGGGCTTTAGAGATATTAATTCCCTTAATATCCATAAATTCAATTAAGATATAATCGCGGCGTTCTGGGTGAACGCGGACATGAATACCCCCAGCTACTGACATTGTGGGGATCACAGTTCGAGCGATGGGAATAGCTGTAGTATCTAGGTTTTGGACATCCACACCTACAGACATTAAACCAGCAATTAAAGAACGTGTCACCATCCGCGAAACATTGCGTTGGTCACGGGAAACTGTCACCATTGAACCAGGTTTCAAAGTTGAACCATAAGCCGCCCCCAACTTCACTGCAAACTCTGGGGTAATATCAATATTTGCTAATCCCTGTACCCCCCGCTGTCCAAATAAATTCCGTTGGGCAGTATTTCCCCAAATCAAATTAATATTTAAAATAGCCCCGGACTCAATCTTTTTACTGGGCCACACCCTCACCCCAGGGCTAATTTGCGCCTCTTCTCCTACTGTAGACAGGGAACCCACTACAGCCGCTTCTAAGACATGGGCGCGTCTATCTACACGAGTTCCACGGGCAATTACGCAAGCTGATAAATGGGCTTCTTCCCCAATAATTGCCCCATTCCAAATAATTGGCCGCTTCAAATGAGCATCAGCACCAATTGTTACATTATCACCAATCACCGTTCCATCTTCAATTTGTACCCGCGCCCCAATGCGGCAATTGCTACCAATTACCGCTGGGCTTTCAATCTTGGCTGTAGGATCAATATAAGTATTTTGTCCTACCCATAAACCGGGAGCGATTTCTGGATAAGCCACCTCTAGCTTGACTTTCCTATCCAAAGCATCATATTGGGCTTCTCTGTATGCATCCAAATGACCCACATCACACCAATATCCGTCGGCAACATAACCATAAATCGGCTCGTTTTTATCTAGTAATAAGGGAAATAAATCTTTAGAAAAGTCGCATTCCGTATGTTCTGGTAAATAGTCTAAAACTTCTGGTTCTAAAATATAAGTGCCAGTGTTGACGGTATCAGAAAAAATTTCACTGGTGGAAGGTTTTTCTAAAAATCGGTTAATGCGTCCTTCTTTATCTGTAATTACTACCCCAAATTCAATAGGGTTAGGCACACGGGTTAAAATTAAAGTAGCTTTTGATTGTTTTTGTTTATGAAATTCAATAGCCGCAGTCAGATCAAAGTCTGTGATACTATCACCGCTAATAACTAAAAAAGTTTCATCCAACAGTTCAGCGATATTTTTGACACAACCTGCTGTTCCCAATGGTTGATCTTCTTCAACTGCATAGGTCATTTGTATGCCAAAATCACCACCATCTTGGAAGTAATCACGCAGAACATCTGGTAAATAATGCAATGTAGCAATTACTTCATAAATCTGATGTCTTTTGAGGAGATTGATAATGTGTTCAGCAATGGGACGATTTAAGATCGGCACCATTGGTTTGGGTAAATCGCAAGTCAAAGGACGTAATCGCGTTCCCGAACCACCTGCCATTAAGACTGCACGCATAAATCCTCCTGAACTTGACTAAAATTATGATGTTTTTCTTCCTTTAGTCTCATACAGATATTAGGATTTAAGGAACTTCCGCTAGAAATATCTGTTAAAATAATTCAAAATTCAATATTAATATAATATAAGATCAGTAATTAAGGAAGTTGATATAGGAATCCGGTTTGATTCGGTGAGCCTACTCATAGAGGTAGGGAACACCGGAACAGGGAAAGAAGGAATAAAGGAATACTGAGTTTCGTTCAAAAATCAAATAGGAGCTATAGTTATCATGAATTTACTTATTTTTGGCCTAATTGTAGTTTACATCGGTGGTGTATGGAAATTCTCAACTGGATTTGGCAGAACTAATTTTAATCAAACTTTATTTAATCGTATCGGTTTGGCTGTGCTATGGCCTGCTTTATTTTTAGCTAATCCATCCTATCGTCGCAATTTTCAAAAGGCACTAAAGGGTTAGGGCGGGGTAATTTGAGAAATAATAGCGATTCTATCACTTGTGTGTACACCGTAGCCTTGGAAATGGGGGAAATCGGAAAAATTAGTTCCCTCCCCAACACATTCTCCGGTGTACACACAAGTTAAATTACCCCCCTTAATCCCCCCGATGTATTTGGGGGAAACCGGAAAATCAAGTCCCCTCCCCTTTACAAGGGGAGGGTTAGGGTGGGGTAATTTAAGAAATAATAGTCATCAGATCACTTGTGTGTACACCGTAGCCTTATCAAAGGGGGATTAAGGGCGGTAATAAATATTTGATACATCATCCAGGACTTGTTCATTCATCCTCTTAAAAAGCCTGAATCCATTCTTTAACAAAATACTCTGTCCAAATGCCGTTTTGCCAATAGGGATCTGATTCTACTAATTGACGAACGGTGTTTTCGTCTTGGGCTTCGTAAAGGGCAAAAACTTGAGTTACATCTTTTGTGGGGCCAATGGTAATCAAAATCCCAGATTCTTTCTGTTTGGCTAATCCAGCTAAATGGGCTTGACGATAGGGTTCACGTTTGCTTAAAACGTCTTCGCAATAGCTTCCCCATAGAATGTATTTTGTCATAATTATTTGTTATTGATATTTGTTAGGAGAATACAGCAACTTTATCTGAATTTTTGACTATTTCAGGAAAATTCTACCAGACTTGGTGATTTTTTCTTTTAAGTATTGTCATTTTAACACTTTTAATACATAAAATTGTCAACTTTTATGCTTTTAGAACTGACGCACTGTACTAATTAACCATAGTGGATTATGAATAACGTGATACTAGGCGTTATGACAAATACAGACCAGTTTAGTACGTAAAAATACAAAAAAAATTATTCAAAATCATAAATACGTGATATATAAATTAATATGCGTGAATACGTAAGTGAGTAAATAAGTAAACAAGTAAACAAGTAAAGATGGTGCATTCATGATTAAATTACTGGTTTTCGTCATACCTATTTATTTAATAGTTTATCTTGGTTATGGTTGGAAATTTTGGTATGGGTTTGGGTGGACTACTTATCATAAAACTCTGTCTAATCGGATCAAACTTACGTCGCTATGGCCTGTTTTATTTTGCGTTAATAGAAGATTTCGCCGCAATTTTAAAAGGGCTATGAGACAATATTAATAGTAATTAAAAATCAACTATGGTGTCAACAGACCTTGTGCGCGATTTTCAAAAGCACATAAATATACAATTTAATTGATAATTAATAATGTTAATTATCAATTATTCAGGGCTATTTCATTCTCAACATAATCCGCCCAGAACTGATAGCGTAGCGTGGCGTAAGCCATAGTTCAGGGCTAATAATTCAAGTCCGTTAAAACGGACTATAAACTTTCCTTTAGTCGTCTTGAGACGACTTTTGCTATGAGACATGGCTTCGCCACGCAAGCTATCAGAATTCATTCTGAAGCGGGTTAAATAAGAATGAAATAGCCCAGATCAATTATTAATTAATTAACTTCTGAGACTAACACCAAATTTCTCAACTAAAGCTGTCCTTACTTGATCATGAACTGGTTCAATTTCATTTTCCGTGAGAGTGCGATCGCTTGCACGATAAACTAAACGAAAGGCTAAACTGCGTTGTCCTGTGGGAACGTGTTCACCGCGATATTCATCAAATAATTCCACCGAATTTAATAACCCCTTCCCAGCTTTATTAATCACCTTTTCCAGTTCAGAAACTGTCACCTTTATCGGGGCAAAAAATGCCAAATCCCGATCACTGGCTGGATAGGTAGAATAGGAACTGAATTTGGGAACTAGTAAATCATCATGATCCCAAGCATCTAACAGGGTATCTAAATCCAATTGAAACACATAAACGGCTTCTGGTAAATCTTTTTCGCGGCGTAATTGGGGGTGAACTTGTCCAAATGTCCCTAGTCTCTTACCCTTTACCCACAATGAAGCTGTGCGTCCAGGATGTAAGCGAGAATCTCTATTTTCGGGTTGAAATTCTACCACTAATTTCAGTTGTTTAAAGACACTTTCTAAAATACCTTTGGCTTCAAACCAAGTTGATGGTTCTTCCTTACCACCCCGTGACCATTTACCAGAAGTTATATCACCACCGATAATCCCAGCCAGCATTTCTGCTTCTTCTAAACCATCTTCTTCGCGCCAGAAAACGCGCCCGATTTCAAAACCATTTAATGCTCCATTTCCCTGGGCTATATTGTATTGAAAAGCATCAATTAAACCAGAAATTAAATCAGTTCGCAATGCTGAATATTCGGCAAATAAAGGGTTACTTAAAACAATCTGTTTATCTTCCCCTGGTTTGACCAAAGAATAATGAATTAATTCTGTCAAACCTTCAGCCCGTAAATAACTGCGTAACCTGCGAATTAATTCTTGATCGAAAGATAGATAACCAGCTTCAGATTTTTCTGGTAAAGTATCACAGAATTTATCATAACCATATAAACGAGCAATTTCTTCAATTAAATCAATTTCCCGTTCTAAATCTCGGTAACGATAGGGAGGTACTTTTACTATCCAATTCCGGTCATTAGTTTTTACCAATTCACAGCCTAAAGCGGTGAGAATTTTTTCTACATCTTCTGGTTGTAGTTCTCCTGTTTCCGCTCCTAATTCAATGGGGCCTAGGACTTCATTAACTTTATCTAAACGCAGGCTAATAGAATGGGACCAGGTAGAAGTATCAGGACGAGAATCAGAAATTTCTTGCTGAACAATTACCCCGGCTGCTAATTCACTAATTAAAGCTAACGCGCGGTTACAAGCTATTTCTAATTCTGCGCGATTTACGCCTCTTTCATATCTGCCAGAAGCCTCACTTCTTAACCCCACACTGCGAGAAGAACGCCGAATAGCGACAGAATCAAATATTGCAGCTTCTAAAACTAAACTTTGTGTACCTTCATGAACTTCTGTTTCTTCACCACCCATAACACCTGCTAAAGCCACTGCTTGATTACCAGCGGTAATTAATAAGTTTTGGGTGGATAAAGTGCGGTTATTTCCATCTAAGGTTTTTAAAGTTTCGACCGTTTCTGCAAACCGCACACCAATTGTTAAATTTTCTGTTCCAGCTACAGATTGTAAACGCTCTTTGTCGAAAGCGTGGAGAGGTTGTCCTCTTTCTAATAAAACGTAGTTTGTGATATCTACGACATTATTAATTGGTCTGACTCCCGCAGCCCGTAACCGCTGTTGTAACCATTCAGGAGAAGGGGCAATTTTTATTTGTTCGACAACAGTACCAATATAAGCGGGACAGGCTTGGGTTTCAGAAATTTTTAAAGTGAGATTTTTTGCAGTTTTGCTATTTTCCACTTCTGCAATTTGGGGAATTGATAATTTTCCCCCAGTTAAAGCTGCAACTTCCCGCGCAATACCCACCATAGATAACGCGTCAGCACGGTTAGCGGTAGCGGTGACATCTAAAATTACATCTTCCAAACCCAACAGGGGACGCACGTCACTACCCAAAACCATATTTTCTTCAGGGAAGATATGAATACCGTCAATATCAGTGGGTAAACCCAGTTCTTTTAAAGAACATATCATCCCATTGGAGGGAACACCACGCAGTTTTGCAGGTTTGATTTTTAAATCAATGTTGGGT
The DNA here is from genome assembly GCA_017355425.1 of Dolichospermum sp. DET69. Lineage (NCBI taxonomy): Bacteria > Bacillati > Cyanobacteriota > Cyanophyceae > Nostocales > Aphanizomenonaceae > Dolichospermum > Dolichospermum sp. DET69. Next base: position 2,841,688 of record CP070233.1, on the reverse strand, counting down.
AAATAAGTTCCTGTGGTGGCTACGGGAACATAGATATCTGCGCGGACGTTCCCAGCACCGCAGACAATATTTACAGTCTCAGCAGCACCAATATCTACTGTGCAAACGCTCAATTTGTCTGCGTTAGGGTGTGGTTGACGTTCTAGGACTCGTCCCACAACTACACCATCAGCCCAAGTGCGACGATCTTCTATATCTTCTACTTCAAACCCTGCCATTGTCAATGTTTCCGCTAGTTCTTCGGGGGTGAGTTTGATTTCTACGAGTTCTTTTAACCAGTTTAGAGAAATACGCATGGAGTCTGTTTGGATTTGTCTTTTGCTTTAATTTTATATATTAAGTGAAAATTATTAGATATTTTGAGAAAATTACATAACCGTTTTTTTGTGGAGACGTTCCCTGAAATGTCAAGACATTCTTTTTTACTAGATACCAATTATAATTAATGCAGTATAGGAATCTATCCCTATTGGAGATATCCACTATGGTACAGCAATTAGCACCAGCAAGCGCACCAGAAATCATCTATCCTGACAGCGACGGTCAACCAATGGCAGATAATACGAAACAATATCAATGGATTGTTAAAATTAAAGAAAATTTAGAAATATTATTTGCATCACGAGATGATGTATTTATTGCTGGAGATTTACTTTGGTATCCTATCGAGGGAAGTGTCAAAACTTGTCAAGCACCTGATGTTATGGTGGTGTTTGGTAGACCAAAAGTAGATAGAGGTTCTTATCAACAATGGAAAGAAAATAATATTCCTCCCCAAGTGGTTTTTGAAATTTTATCACCGGGAAATCGTACTCCCAAAATGATTAATAAATCGCTTTTTTATCAACGTTATGGTGTGGAAGAATATTATATTTATGATCCTGATACTATAGAATTATCTGGATTTATACTTGCGGAAGATGCTTTTACAGTTGTCGAAGATATTAATGGTTGGGTAAGTCCAAGATTGGGAATATGTTTTCAAATTACACCTGATAATTTAGAAATTTATTATCCTGACGGAAGAAAGTTTCTCACATCTTTGGAACTTAATCAACGTGTTGAACAAGAATATCAACGTGCTGAACAGGAATATCAACGTGCTGAACAAGAACGTCATGGAAAAGAAATAGCTATTGGGCAATATCAGGAATTATTAGCCAAATTACAAGCAAAAGGAATTGATTTAGAAACTTTGTAATCATGTAGGGTGCGTTAGCGCAGCGTAACGCACCGTTTTTAACTAAGTGTATATTTACTCAAGAAGGGAACTCTTAACTGGGAACAGGGAACAGGGAACAGATAAGAAACAAAAGTTGCTGAGTTTAAAGCTCAGTCAAAAAAAAGATGTTTTTTAAGATGCGTAGCCCGAAAAAAAACAGTGTCATTATTTCAATCTCATGTTTTTAAACATGAGTTTTTCCTGTTCCCTATTGCCCGTTCCCTGTTCCCTCTGAAAGTGTGTCAGAAAAATGTGAATAAATTACTTAAACATATATAATATGGTGCGTTACGGCTAAAGCCTAACACACCTTACTATTTATAGGGAGAATTATGACAGATACAAAAAATCTAAATAAACCATTATTTTCTCAACATTATTTAAAATATCGTCTGCAAGAATGTCTAGAATGGCAATTAGATATTAATTCAGATTTTGAGAAACTAAATAAACTCTATTTGTCAAAAAAAGCGATTTTACCTACACTCAATGAAGCACAAACTGAAGATGTATTTATTAAACGAGTGTTAGATATTTTAGGGTTTAAAAATATTCCTCAAGTTGTTACTCGTGGTAAAGGTAGAGCAGAACGTCCTGATTATGCTTTGTTTGCAAATGAAGAGGAACGCGATACAGCTTATACTTTACAAAATAATGAAACTGCTTTTTATGAAAGAGTATTAGTAATAGCCGAAGCTAAATATTGGGAACGTCCGTTAAGTAAGGTTTCTGCGAATGATAAACGGGATATTTTCAAGAATGAAAATCCATCTTTTCAGATTTCTAGTTATCTGACAGGAACAAATGTTGATTGGGGAATTTTAACTAATGGTAGAGAATGGCGTTTATATTATCGTCAAGCATCTTCTACCGCAACGGAATTTTATCCTATTGATTTAGTAGAATTATTAGAAAGTGAAGATTTAGAAAAGTTCAAATATTTCTGGTTATTTTTTAGAAGTGCAGCTTTTGAGAAAGATAACTACAATAAAAACTTTCTAGAAAGAGTCAGGGAAGGAAGTACAACTTATGCAACTCAAGTAGGAAACGAATTAAAAAAATTGGTATTTGAGCAAATATTTCCTGACTTAGCAGGAGGTTTTGTCGCAGACGCAATGCGACGGGGAAAAACAGTAGAATCAAAACAAGTTTATGCTGCTACTTTGTCATTTTTATATAAATTGTTATTTCTCTTATATGCAGAAGCCAGAAACCTGTTACCAATTACCGCAGCTTACCGTGATTATAGTTTAATTAAAATTACTCAAGAAATAGCTGAAAGTATTGATAAAGAAAAAACTTGGAGTCAAACTTCTACAAAAATATATAAGAGTTTGTTAGGTTTATTTGAAATCGTAGATAGAGGTGATCCAGCTTTAGAAGTACCTCGTTATAATGGTGGGTTATTTCATTTTGATTTTCATGAAGTTGGAGATGAAAAAGATTATCCAGATAATTATTTTCTATCTCAATATCAATTATCTGATGCGGTTTTAGTATCAGCTTTGGATAAATTAGCCAGATTTGAACAATTACCTATTGATTACAGCTTTTTAGGGGTGCGACAATTGGGTTCAATTTATGAAGGTTTATTAGAATATCGCGTCGTTATTGAAGATGAAAGTAGTGGAAAAGCACATTTAGAAAATGATAAAGGTGAACGTAAAGCTACAGGTTCTTATTATACACCAGATTATATTGTAAAATACATTGTTAGTCACACACTCAAACCAATTTTAGAAGAAAGAAAACAACGATTTGCTGATTTAATGACGCAAATTACCCAATTACATGAAAAATTTCAAGATGGTAGATTAGGAATACAAAGCCGCAATGGTTTACAAAAAGATTTACAACGGTTAGAAAGAAAGGCACAAAATACTCTACTTGATATTAAAATTTGTGATCCTGCTATGGGAAGTGGACATTTTTTAGTAGAAGCTGTTGATTATTTTACTGATGAATTAATCACTATTTTAAATGAATATCCCGAACATAATCCAGTTCTGGAGATGTTGAAACAAACCCGCGAGAGTATTTTAGGAAATTTGCAACAGCAGGGAATTACTATTGATGTTAATAAGTTAGAAGACACGCAACTTTTGCAACGGGTGGTCATGAAACGCTGTATTTATGGTGTGGATTTGAACCCAATGGCGGTAGAATTAGCAAAGGTGAGTTTATGGTTACATTCTTTTACTATTGGCGCTCCTTTGAGTTTTTTAGATCATCATTTACGCTGTGGTAACTCGCTTATTGGGACGACTGCGCGAAAAGCAGAAGCGAAAATGCAAAAGGAAGAAAGTGGACAGTTAAGTTTATTAACTGGTCCGTTTGTGGGGCTGTTACTTGCTGCGGAAATTATGCGCGGTGTAAGTACGTTAAGTGATGCAACTTTTGCGGAAGTGGAAACTAGCGAAAGGTTATTTAAGGAGTTTGATAAAGCTGCAAAACCTTATAAACGGTTATTAGATATTTATGTTTCTAAATATTTTGGTGTGAAACAAGCTGATCGTTTTTTACGGGTTTATGGCATAAATGCGATTAATGCTAACCCTGAAAATATGAATACTGATGATATTGCGGTATATGAAGACGCGAGAAAGTTATTTGAAGAAAAGCGGTTTTTTCATTGGGATTTGGAATTTCCAGAGGTTTTCATTGATTTAGAAAATGCAAGTTGGAAAGAAAATCCTGGTTTTGATGCTGTGATTGGAAATCCTCCTTATGGAGATATTTTAGATAAGAAATCTAAAGATTATTTGATTACTGTGACTGGGATGAAAACAGGTGGAAGAGCAGAAATTTACACTAATTTTATAGTATTATCAACACATATTACAAAATCGTATGGATATCAATCATTTATTATTCCTAATACTTGTTTGGATGGATTCCAATTTAGTGGTTTTAGAAAAATTATTACTAATTCTACAGAAATAGTTAATATTGTAGACTTTAGAAACAAGAATGTTTTTAATGATGCTGATGTTATTACAATGATTATTGTTCTTAAAAAGATTGTAGATACTGAACAGCTATATTACCTAACCAAGTATGATATTTGGGATGAAGATAATCAAACTTTTTCCCTGCAAGACATGGAAATTTTGATAAATTCTGAAAATCCTTGGCGTTCTTTTAATGCAATTATATCAAAAATTGAAAATGCTAATATTTGTGTAAAGTTAGAACCAGAAATAGCTACTTGTCATGATGCAGGAGTAGATTACAAGTGGAAAAATGTAGGCTGGCAAAATCGAGGAGAAAAAAGTTCATTATCTGAATTATTATTTTATCATGGAACAATAAAAAATCAACAGGATTATCAACTATTAAAAGGAGAAAATATAAATCGTTATTCAATAGAATATCACGATAACTATTTAATTCATGATTTTGAAAAGTATAAAAATTCTCAAAGTGTTGTTGCTGTTTATCTTGATCTAAATATTGTACCTACTAAAATTATAAGCCGTCAAACTTCAGATTCAATTCAAGCATCAGTAGATTATCAGCAATTTATCACTTCTAAATCTATTCATACAACAATTGTTAAAAATGCAAATTATTCTGCTTGGTATATTATTTCTATTTTAAATAGCAAATTATTAACTTATATTTATCGTTGTCAAACAGGAGAAAAAGGTAGAACTTTTGCTCAAGTTAAATTATATGATTTACGTCCGCTACCTATTCGTAAAATCTCCTTTACAACTTCCCCAGAAAACCGCCAAGCATATCTAGAAAACACAATTAACCTTTACCAACAATATCAAATCAATAATAAATCAGATACCATACTTACCCAAATTGATCACCACCTCAACCAGCAACTATCAGAAGCCGATGTCATTCATGACTTTTTGGCATATTTAGCTGAACAAATGATTGAATTAAATAAACAAAAACAAATAGAAATAAAAGGATTTATCACATGGTTAGAAAGATTTATCAGTTCTCCCATAGATAATCTTACCAATAAATCAAAAATTCAAAATTATTTAGGTGATTATTATAAAGAAACCCAGTCAGATAACCATTTAACCCTTGATGAATTAATAGAAATCCTCAATAAAAATAAGAAAAAATTGAAAATTGATATTACTACTAGGAAAGAACAGGAAATTTTAGAAAAAGAATATCAATCAAGTTTAAATACCCTCTTACCAATCAAAAAGCAACTTAAACAATGTGATTGGTTAATTGATGAAATTATTTATCGTTTATATGGGTTAACAGAGGAAGAAAAAGCGATTATTGAACAATCATGAAATATTCCCAACTTGTTTTTTTTACCTCCTAAGTAAATTATTAATTCTTGGTAAAAGCTGGGGATATGAACTATACTAGAAATACAATTGGTAGCATCAGTCATGCTAAATTATAACCCGTTACATTATTTACCTTCATCTGAAGAATTACCTGACTCTGACGACACACCAGTGGATAATGAACTACAAGATTTAATTCCCGGCTTATTAAAAGCCATGTTAGCTTTAATCTGGTCTCAAAGATGGGATTGGTTTTTTGGTGTAGATATGGGAGTATATTATGATCCAGATAAACCTGCAATAGTCCCAGATGGCTTTTTAAGCATTGGTATTCCCAGATTTATTGATGAAAATCTACGTCGGAGTTATGTACTGTGGGAAGAGCAAAAATTACCAACTTTAGTATTAGAAGTAGTTTCTCATACCTATAGAGGAGAATATACTACTAAAAAAGAAATGTATGCTAAAGAATTGGGAATTTTATATTATGTGGTTTATAATTCCCAACGCAAGAGAAAAGAACATTTAGAAATTTATAAGTTAGTAAATGGAGAATATCAATTATTATCAGGAAGTCCTGTTTTTATGCCGGAAATAGGTTTAGGAATAGGAACAGAAAAAGGCACTTATCAAGGAATAACCAGAGAATGGTTATATTGGTTTGATGAAACTGGGAAAAGATTTTTAACGCCAGAAGAACGCATACAACAAAGTGAAGAACAACGGTTACAATATCAAAGAGGATTTTTAGAATCAGAAAAACAAAGGTTAGAGGCTGAAGAAAAAGCCCAAAGATTAACAGAAATGTTAAAACAGTTAGGCGTTGATCTCTGATAAATTAAGGAGAACTATTGATGCTAAAATATAACCCATTACATTATTTACCTTCATCTGAAGAATTACCTGACTCTGACGACACACCAGTGGATAATCAATTACAGCATCTCATTCCAGGATTACTAGAAAGCATTTTAGCCTTAATCTGGTCTCAAAGATGGGATTGGTTTTTTGGTGTAGATATGGGATTATATTATGATCCAGATAAACCTGCAATAGTCCCAGATGGCTTTTTAAGCATTGGTATTCCCAGATTTATTGATGAAGATCTACGTAGGAGTTATGTACTGTGGGAAGAGCAAAAATTACCAACTTTAGTATTAGAAGTAGTTTCTCATACCTATAGAGGAGAATATACTACTAAAAAAGAAATGTATGCTAAAGAATTGGGAATTTTATATTATGTGGTTTATAATTCCCAACGCAAGAGAAAAGAACATTTAGAAGTTTATAAGTTAGTAAATGGAGAATATCAATTATTATCAGGAAGTCCTGTTTTTATGCCGGAAATAGGTTTAGGAATAGGAACAGAAAAGGGAACTTATCAAGGAATAACCAGAGAATGGTTGTATTGGTTTGATGAAACTGGGAAAAGATTTTTAACGCCAGAAGAACGCATACAGCAAAGTGAAGAACAACGTTTAGAATCAGAAAGAAAAAGATTAGAAGCTGAAGAAAAAACCCAAAGATTAACAGAAATGTTAAAACAGCTAGGCGTTGATCTCTGATAAATTAAGGAGAACTATTGATGCTAAAATATAACCCATTACATTGTTTACCTTCATCTGAAGAATTACCCGACTCTGACGACACACCAGTGGATAATCAATTACAGCATCTCATTCCAGGATTATTAGAAAGCATTTTAGCCTTAATCTGGTCGCAGCGATGGGATTGGTTTTTTGGTGTAGACATGGGAGTTTATTATGATACAAATAAACCTGCGATTGTCCCAGATGGGTTTTTAAGTATTGGTGTTCCCAGAATTATTAATGAAAGATTACGTCGAAGTTATGTATTATGGGAAGAGAAAAAATTACCAACTTTAGTATTAGAAGTAGTTTCTAAAACCTATAGAAACGAATATAGCACTAAAAAAAATATCTATGCTAAAGAGTTGGGGGTCTTATATTATGTAGTTTATAATCCCTTAGTAAGTAAACAAGCATCTTTGGAAGTTTATCAATTAGTCAATGGTGAATATGTTTTAATTCCAGGAAATCCCGTTTGGTTATCAGAAATAGGGTTAGGAATTGGTTGGGAAAAGGGAACTTATCAAGGAATTACTAGACAATGGTTATATTGGTTTGATGAACAGGGAAAAAGATTTTTAACACCGGAAGAACGGATTCTACAAAGTGAAGAACAACGGTTAGAATCTGAAAGAAACCTGTTAGAATCTGAAAGAAATAGGTTAGAATCTGAAAGAAAAAGATTAAAATCTGATGAAAAAGCTCAGAAATTAGCAGAGATGTTAAAAAAATTAGGTGTTGATCCTGAAAGTTTAATTTAAGTAAAATTGGTGTTATCAATCATGCTAGATTACGACTCTTTGCGTTATTTACCATCATCTTGGGAATTACCTGACTCTAAAGACACACCACTTGATAATCAATTACAGCATCTTGTTCCGGGATTATTAGAAAGTATTTTAGCCTTAATTTGGTCACAAAGACAGGATTGGTTTTTTGGCGCAGGTATGGGAATATATTATGATCCTAAGAAACCTGCTATTGTCCCAGAAGGGTTTTTAAGTATTGGTGTTCCTAGAGTTAGAGGTATTCATGAAGATTTACGTCCGAGTTATGTATTATGGGAAGAGAAAAAGTCCCCAATTTTAGCATTAGAAATAGTATCTAAAACTTATCGAGAAGAACATATAACTAAAGGGGGAATATATGCTCAGGAAATAGGAATTTTATATTATGTAATATATTGTCCCCTAAGAACAATAAAAGAAAAATTAGAGGTTTATAAATTAACAAATGGAGAATATATCTTACAACCAAGAAATCCCGTTTGGCTACCCGAAATAGGTTTAGGAATTGGTAAAGAAATAGGAACTTATCAAGGTATAACTAGGGAATGGTTATATTGGTTTGATGAAACTGGGAAAAGATTTTTAACACCGGAAGAACGGATTCTACAAAGTGAGGAAAAAGCTCATAAATTAACAGAAATATTAAAGAAATTAGGTGTTGATCCTGAAAATTTATAGCGTGTGAATTAAATCTGCAAAACCGTAAATGCTAATTCCTAATAAGAGTAATGCTGTTAATTGGGTAATGCGTTGTTGAGTTATAGCTGTATGGCTGTGGCCATGGGGAGAAATTGCTTCCCGGACTAATATAGAAGTTGATGCCCCAATTACAAAACTTAAACCTAAGATTATATAAGGTCGGTCTGGTACGATAATGGAGATTGTCAACATAGCGATCGCTAATGTCAACATTAATAATTCCACAAATCGCGGTGGATGATATTGACTAGATAAAATCAAGCTATTTAACCAAAAATTCCACGTTCTCATAATTTATTAGTCAGTGGTCAGTGGTCAGTGGTCAGTGGTCAGTGGTCAGTGGTCAGTGGTCAGTGGTCAGTGGTCAGTGGTCAGTGGTCAGTGGTCAGTGGTCAGTGGTCAGTGGTCAGTGGTCAGTGGTCAGTGGTCAGTGGTCAGTGGTCAGTGGTCAGTGGTCAGTGGTCAGTGGTCAGTGGTCAGTGGTCAGTGGTCAGTGGTCAGTGGTCAGTGGTCAGTGGTCAGTGGTCAGTGGTCAGTGGTCAGTGGTCAGTGGTCAGTGGTCAGTGGTCAGTGGTCAGTGGTCAGTGGTCAGTGGTCAGTGGTCAGTGGTTATTTTACTAATCACTGACTTACATCTATCTTAACTAACGAACTCCGGCTTTCATCCCTGCACCATTTTTCTGTGTGGAATCTTCAGGTAGTTCGACACCAAATACGCGACAAAAGACTTTTTCCACTTTATAGCCAGTATCAATGGATTCCAAGGGGTCTTTCCGCAAACGGTGACGCAGACATAAAGTAATTACTCTGCGGATATCGTCAACTGTAACTTCTGTCCGGCCTTCAAAGGAGGTTAAAGCTTTAGCAGCGCGGTTGGTAACGATATCACCCCGCAAACCGTCCACATCTAATTCTGAACAAACTTCGGAAATTTTTACCCGGAAGTCATAATCTAAATTAACTTGTGGTAATAAGTTTTGGGCATTGACAATTTTCTCTTGTAATGCTATTTGAGGGGCTTGGTGTTTTTCTAAGTACACAGGAGGATTTTGGTCAAATTCTCCTCGTTCTTCCACAATTTGCACCCGTAAAGCTGGTTCTTTCACCGTGCGAATTTCCGCGTGCATTCCGAAACGGTCGAGGAGTTGAGGACGCAATTCCCCTTCTTCTGGGTTTCCTGAACCGACAAGGACAAACTTGGCTGGGTGACGAATAGAAATTCCTTCCCGTTCTACAGTATTCCAACCACTAGCAGCAGAATCGAGGAGTACGTCTACCAAGTGGTCATCTAACAAGTTGACTTCATCAACGTATAAAATCCCTCTGTTAGCTTTGGCTAGTAGTCCGGGTTCAAAAGCTTTGACACCTTCAGATAACGCCTTTTCAATGTCAATTGTGCCGCAAACCCGGTCTTCTGTAGCGCCCAATGGTAAATCTACCATTTGCACCTTTTTGTGTGCAATGGGAATTTCTAACCCTTGGGCTACCTGTTGACGAACTTCATCACTCATCAAGTCTGGGTCGCTGGGGTCACTGTTGAAGGGGTCATTGGCGACAACAGGGATTTCTGGAAGAAGATCCGCCAAGGCGCGGATAGTTGTAGATTTTCCGGTGCCGCGATCGCCCATAATCATTACACCACCTATTTTGGGGTCTATGACGTTTAGCAGCAATGCCAGTTTCATTTCTTCTTGACCGACGATGGCTGTAAATGGAAAGACCGCACGACGCGCACTTGCATTAATTTGAGCAGTTGAAGTCACTAAATTACCTTAACAATATTTTTTATTACAATTCTTTATTTTGACACATTTGGGCTGAGGAGGTAGATTAGATCCCCGACTTCTTCAAGAAGTCGGGGATCTGGGTATAATCCTGATCATGTAGGTTAAAAACCTAATCATCTAAAATCAGTTAGAGGATGTTTGAAAAGTATCAGAATTAATCGAGATCCCCCCAACCCCCCTTACAAAGGCTACGGTGTACACACAAGTCTTCTAGAGTTGCCCCACAACGTTTAGATCCCCCCAACCCCCCTTAAAAAGGGGGGCTAAATTCTTCAAAGTCCCCCTTTTTAAGGGGGATTTAGGGGGATCGGATCACGTTTAGCATCCTGTCTAGAGATGTGTGTACACCGTAGCTTAAAAAGGGGGGCTAAATTCCTCAAAGTCCCCCTTTTTAAGGGGGATTTAGGGGGATCGGATCACGTTTAGCATCCTGTCTAGAGATGTGTGTACACCGTAGCTTAAAAAGGGGGGCTAAATTCCTCAAAGTCCCCCTTTTTAAGGGGGATTTAGGGGGATCTGCGGGTGTTAGATACCACACGAAAAAGTTTTCAAACAACCTCTTAGAGAAGCAGAAATTATGAAATGATTAGGAAGATAAGTTAAGGAAAACTTGAACCATGAACAAATTATTAGATGAAACCCTATCCCAAGAAATTGCTAAAACCATCAAAAGCAAGGCCAAAAAACCTTTTGATAATGCTTATAAAGCTGTTTTAATAACTGAGGGGGCAAAGTATGTCCAAGGCTTTTTAGTATTTGCTGGTCAACCATATAAACCCATTGAACATGGTTGGATTGAAGTTAATGATGTGATCATAGATCCTACATTCCCTTATCTGCAAAAAAATCCCCAGGAACTTTATTATTTTTCTGCTCAAAGTTTCAGTGCCAAAAAGCTAAAAGCTATCATTGAAGAATCCAAAGAAGATTATCCAGAAGATGATCCTTTACCTATTTATGGTGAAGCCCCCTATGATTATTATGGTGATGTTATGTTGGGAGGTCTAGAATATTTGACAGCTTATCAAGCAGCACAGGCAAAATGTCAAGAAATCAATGGCTTAAATTTTGAAAAAAACTAGTCTCCCAGGGCAGAATTTAAAATTATTTTCCTTCTAAATCTTCATTTATGAGCATCTCCCCATCTCCAGTTAAATCAGATCCAGAATATCGTCGTCGAGAAAATGACTGGCGGTTATTTTTGCGTTTGGTCCCCTATGGTCGTCGTCATGGCAAACTATTAGCAGTATCCATGTTGCTGCTTGTTCCTATTGCTGTGGCTAGTGCTATCAAACCCCTATTAGTGGGACAGGCAATTTCTTTAATTCGTAAAGAACCTAACACATATCAATTTCTCCAAAATATACCTTTATGGCAAGGTTTAAATATTCTCATTGGCATGTTGCTAATAGCAACTACTCTCCGTTTAGTCTTAACAGGTGTACAAGGTTATTTAGTTCAGAAACTAGGACAAAAAATGACGGCGGCTATTCGTGAGGATTTATTTCATCACGTTACATCTTTAGCTGTACGTTTTTTTGATCGCACACCTGTAGGGAAGTTGATTACTAGATTAACAAGTGATGTGGAAAGTTTAGGAGATGTTTTTTCCACTGGGGCTGTAGGCATTGTTTCTGATTTACTATCTATGGTAGTCATTGTGGGATTGATGTTTTCAATTCAATGGCAACTTGCTTCTTTGTTGATATTAATTCTGTTTCCAGTAACTTGGTTGATGATTTATTTTCAACAGCAATATCGAAGTGCTAATTATAAAACCAGGGAAGAACTTTCTAAACTCAATTCTCAACTGCAAGAAAATATTGTCGGGATTAATGTAGTCCAATTATTCCGCCGCGAAAAATTTAATTCTGAGTTATTTCGGGCTACCAATCAACGTTATGTCAAAGAAGTAGATACTAGCATTTGGTATGATTCAGCAGTTTCTTCAACTTTGGAATGGGTTGGTTTAATGGCTATTGCTGGAGTTTTATGGTTAGGTGGTTGGTTGTTGTTAGATAAACAAATCTCTTTTGGGATTTTATCAGCATTTATTTTATATGCCCAACAATTCTTTGAACCCTTGCGGAATTTTGCGGAAAAGTTTACGGTGATTCAATCTGGGTTTACGGCTATTGAAAGAGTAGTTGATATTTTAGATGAACCGATAGAAATTAAAGATTCTTTTCGGACTCAAGCTGCAAATGTAAATTCTGAATTTGGCTATATAAATCAGATAGTTCCTAAGTTAGAATCTCAAGATTTTACGCCTATTCCGGCTTTAGGAGAAATTAAGTTTGAAGATGTTGCTTTTGCTTATAAGGATAATGATTACGTTATTAAGAATTTAAACTTCACTATTCACCCCGGAGAAAAGGTGGCTTTAGTTGGTCCGACTGGTGCGGGTAAAAGTTCAATTATTCGTCTGTTGTGTCGTCTTTATGAACCAACTCAAGGACGGATTCTGATAGATGGTGTGGATATCCGTGAGATTCCCCAAGTGGAATTACGACGTTATATGACGGTAATTTTGCAAGAGGCATTTTTGTTTGCTGGTGATGTTAAAAGTAATATTACCTTGGGTGATAATTACAGTTTTGCAGAAATTCAACAAGCAGCAGAAAAAACCAATGTGGCGACATTTATTAACCAATTACCACAAGGATATGATACTCAATTGCGGGAACGGGCGACAAATCTTTCTAGTGGACAAAAACAACTTTTAGCCTTTGCGCGGGCGGCTATTCGTAACCCCCAAATTTTGGTGTTAGATGAAGCTACAGCTAGTTTGGATGTGGGGACGGAGGCTTTGGTTCAAGAAGCTTTAAATCAGTTGTTAGTTCAACGGACATCTATTATTATTGCTCACCGTTTGTCTACAATTCGCAATGTAGACCGGATTTTTGTGTTGAAACGAGGGGAATTGATTGAACAGGGAAGTCATGAAGAATTGTTACAACAACAAGGATTTTATGCCACTTTGCACAATTTACAAATGTTAGGAGCTTAATTACAGGCCACAATTCAGGACGCAATTCAGGGCGCAGGCCCTGCGCCCCTACGTTGTTGGGGTTGAAAAATGTACCTCAGTGATATAAAAATATTTATATCCTAGTACAGTAGGGCGTAAGTTAATGAACCATTCCGAATCTATGAAAAGCTTATGCTGTATTCATTCTAAATTCTAAATTCTAAATTCCCAATTAATCTACTTCTGTTTCTACTTTGTCCCCACGTTCAAGTTCCCAGAGAATTTGATTACCTTCCCGTCTTACCCGTGAAACTATCCAATTTCGCCAACGCCATTCGTCACCCCGGCTGGTAACGGCGCTAGAGTGGACACTCATCAAGTCTGCTAATTCTGAACTGGTAATTAAATAGCCTTTTGTGGCTATTTCGTCCGCAATACGCAAAGTTTCCACCAAGTTGCGAAGTTGTAAAACCCTAATTTCAGTGGGTTGTTCGTTGGTTGTAGTCGCAGTTGGTGTAGTAGATGGTTCCATAGTGCTTGTATCTAATGCAGACGGACTGCTTTCCAGTGTATTTTTATTGGTTATTGTAGAGTTTATGGGATCATCTAATACTTTGACTACGCTTGTTTGCCCAATTTTAGGTAAAGTTTCGTGAAGAAATTCGGGTAATGACTGTTTGAGGTGGGGGATTTTATGGTTTGCGAAGGAACGAGCAATGACATCACAACGTTCATTACCAACATTACCAGAATGCCCCTTGACGTGTTGCCATTGTACCAGTCGGCTGTTGAGTTCATCTAGGATTTCTAAAAGGTCTTGGTTTTGTACAGGATTCCCATCTGACTTTTTCCAGCCGTTCTTTTTCCAGCCTTTCACCCATTTTGTCACACAATCAATTACATATTTACTATCGGTGTACAGAGTAATAGGTTCATTTTGTTGAGATGATTTGAAAAATTCCAAGGCAGCGATCGCAGCTTGCATTTCCATTTTATTATTGGTGGTGTGATGAGATGAATCACCCATTTCATGCACTGAACCATCATGAAAATAGACAACTGTACCCCAACCACCAGGTCCAGGATTGCCTGTGCAAGCACCATCTGTATATATACTTTGAATTATGCGTTGATTAGACATGATCAAATTATGAATTTCTCAAGGATTGCTATATTATTGATAACGGTACATTAATTCCAATTTCACAATATCAGTGAAACCCCAACGTTGATAAAATGGTATCATCTCTGGTAAACAGAACAAAGCAATATTTTCAACTTCTTTTAATTGGGGATGATTAACGACTTCATCTAATAATTTAGCACCAAATCCCATTTTTCTATAACTTGGTTTCACAATAACATCATAAATAACTCCGCGATAAACAAAATCAGTAAGAATCCGACAAAAACCAATTAGTTCTTTTTGTTCGTTTACTAAAGCGATAATCATATCAGATGCAGCCAACATTTTGACAACTCCTTGATATGTGCGGTTATGACTCCAGAATTCATTTTTGTATAATTCCACCAGTTGAGAAACTTGACTTTCATCTAATTGGTTTATAACTTGGTAATTCATTTTTTTAAATTTTATTAAGCCTCTAATTAATCTATAGGCATTGTAAGTGATTTTTGAAAAATATTAAGTCTGGTGGGCAATGCCCACCCTACCTTTTCAAAAATCAAACCGAATTCTGAGCTTTATTCAAAGGAGTAGATAAACCGTCAATACTGATAAGATTGTTTTTTTGTTGATATTCCTTAACTCCTTCTTCTCCTTTTTTACTAGCCCAATTAACTAAAGTTTCTCTTTGTCCTTGATATTCATACAACGGGACACCAAAACCACAAGAAGTTTGGACTCGTTCAATATCTGCAATAATAATTTGTCGAGTTCCCGGAAGAGGAGGAAATAACGGATAGAGAGAATTCCACTCAGGAGAATCTGGTAAAATAGTTTGTCCTTGACCATAAAGACGAAGAATACAAGCAGGTTCTTGAAAAGCGCAAAACATCAAGGTTATCCGCCCATTTTCCTGCAAATGAGCAGATGTTTCATTACCACTACCTGTAACATCTAAATAACCCACTCGGTGGGGGGAGAGTATGCGAAAACTTTCTAAACCCTTGGGAGAAAGGTTGACATGGCCTGTCGAACTTAGAGGTGCAGTACCGACAAAAAACATCTTTTGAGTAACAATAAATTTTTCTAATTCTTCTGTGATAAAGTCAAAAACTTTAGTCATAATTGATGGATATTTTTTGTAACCTTAGTATTTTATACTATTCTCATAAATCTTAACTTTTTTTGGAAAATGTCCTCAACTTTTTTTCCTCCACTTATTCAACAAATTAATAGTGATATTGGGACTAATGCAGGTGTTGAATTATACGTTTTACGTTTGGATATCATGCACCCGCAAATTAACGGTAATAAATGGTTTAAGCTGAAATATAATCTTGTGGAAGCTAAAGAGAGAAATTTATCCACAATTCTTACTTTTGGTGGTGCTTATTCTAATCATATTTATGCTACCGCAGCCGCAGGAAATCTATTTGGTTTTCGGACTATTGGGGTAATTCGGGGAGAGGAAAATATCCCTCTCAATCCTACTTTACAATTTGCAGTAGCACAGGGTATGGAATTAGTATATATTGATCGGCAAACATATAAAAAACGCCATACAAAGGAATTACAAAATCAGTTAACACAACAATTTGGGGAAGTATTTATTATTCCTGAAGGGGGTGGTAATTTAAATGGTATGCGTGGTTGTATAGAGATATTACAAACAGTTAAAGGATTTAATACTATCTGTTTAGCTTGCGGCACAGGAACAACATTAGCAGGTATGACATTATCATTAAGTCCAGAACAAAAGGTAATTGGTTTTCCTGTTTTGAAAGGTGGTGATTTTCTCAAAGAAGATATCAATAACTTATTAACAAGTTATCTGAATTCTGGCTTACCTGCACCTGTTAATTCTCCTGCACCTTGGCAACTTGTATCTAATTATCATTTTGGTGGTTATGCTCAGGTAAATAATGAATTAAAGTTATTTTGTCAAGATTTTCAAGCACAACATGATATACCTTTAGATTATATATATACAGGGAAAATGTTTTATGGAGTTATGGATTTAATCGCTAAAGGTTTTTTTAAGTCAGAATCTTTATTGTTAATTCATACTGGAGGTTTACAAGGAAATCAGAATAATAAGATCCCTGATTTATCCCATAAGTCGGGGATCTAGAAATGATCCTTTTTCACAAATTAAGCGTGTAAATTAGCCTGTTCTTGTAACCAAGGATCTACAGGTTGTCCGTCTCTACGTTTTAATTCTATTTCTATTACCATGACTTCTTTAGAACCAGGAGGTGCAGGTTTTTTATGAAAGATAATCTCAAAATCTAAGGGATTTTGATTATGTTCTTTTAACCAATCTTGAACTTTGGTAAGGGCAAAAAATGATTGTCCTTGGGCAAACATTTGGGTAATTTGCATTTGTAATGTGTAAGGATTGATGCGACTCATTTTTATTGACTCCTTGGGTATTTATAATTATGATTATCTCACGCAAAGGCGCAGAGAGGAAGATTGAGTTTTTTATTCTTCTGTGTTGTAATTTACTTTATTATAAATATCTGATAACATAATTTGGCAGGAAATAGAAGCTAGATTTAAGCTAACATCTGCATCTGTAAATTCAGAAAATATCCATTTGTTATTATCAGTTTTAAAATACTGTTCAACGTGCATTGTATATTGGTCAATTAAAATATATTCTTGTAAGCTGGGAATTGTCCGATAAGCTGCAAATTTCTCATCTCTATCATAGCTTTTGGTAGATTTTGACAATACTTCTGCAATCATCACAGGATTTACTAAGGTGTCTTTTCTTCCTTGTTCATATTCTAAGGGGATTTTCACAACCATAATATCAGGGTATGTATGAATTTTTGTGGCAGGAATCCAAAGACGTTGATCTGTGACAAAAACTTGATACGGTTGACGTTTAAGAAGATAATTGAGTGTACCACTAAAATTAAGTGCAAGTTGGTTGTGATTGGGTGTTCCACCTGTCTTATGTATAATTAATCCGTTGATATATTCGTGACGTATTTCTGAATTTACCTCTAATTCTAGGTATTCTTCAGGGGAATAGTAGCGTGTTTCTTGTGCAAGAGTCATAATTTTAATTTATAGGTTTTATGGGTGAGCGATCGCTTCTACAAATTTCTCGACTAGGTTATAATTATAGTCTAGCAGTTTGTTGGAATTGACAAAAAATGAGTGATCAAGACAAAAAATTTATGGTGATATTGTTATCCTTAAATTTTTGCAAACAAGCATTTCTAATACTTTGCCAACGTAAAGAAGCATTATCATCTGCATCTACCATCAAACCTAAATGTGTACATCTCCCAGTTTGTAATTCTGTATATATCAGGTCATAAGTAATATTTTCATAACCTCCACATTCTTGAATTGATATAATTGCTTCTTCTTTTTTCGCTCCCCAAAAAATTCCATTTTTTTCAATTAATTCTGGTATGACTCGTAAATCATCTTGACCTTCAACTAATAGCCTTTTGGGGTGATAATGTTTTGCCATTGCTATCGTACCTCTAATTCTCTTTCAGCAGCAATGACAATTTGTGCTTCATTAAAGACTATGCTTTTTTCTTTACCTTTTTCAATTCTATGAATTCTAATACCATCATCAGTTACATTTTCTTGTTCTGCAATTTCAGCTAAACTTTTCCAACAATCACTATTATGTGTAGTTGCAAAAACCTGGACATTTAATTTTTTCGCTGTATCCCAAATCATTTTCCACATATCAGACATTGCAGTAAAATGAAGTCCAGTATCAATTTCATCTCCAAATAAATATCCATTTTTTACTGATACTATAGCTAATGCGAGTCCTAAAATTCGCCAAATTCCATCTCCCATACTTCCAATAGGTACACGCTGATTACTGTCTCCAAGAAGTAGAACAAAACCACTTCGTGAGTATGGTGAATATCTTAATCTTTGAGGATTAACCGTAGCAATCCGTTGAATTTTTGAATCTATTTTATTAAGTATCTGCTCAATAATTTTTTCATCAGGTGTTAGTACCACTTGATTAAATAACTCTATCATTTGATCAGTTTTCAAAGATGATGATGTGATAAATAGTGTTTTTGTTATTGGATTTTTACCATTTTTTGTACGAGATTTACGTATATAAAATGCGGGAAGTCCACCATTGGATGATACAGGTAATATTATTAAAGGTTCATCTTCTAATTCAGGAATCCAAGAAACTCTAAATTGAAGTTCTTTAAGTTCATCTGGTATTTCCTCATCACTAGGAAGTAATTCTATTGATAAAGTTAGGTTATTTTGATTATTATCTATGATAGATAATTGACTTCCTGGTTCAATTTCGTGACCATAAAACAAGTGACGAATATCAAGTTCTCCATCTCTTCCAATTTCACCTTCTCTCCTCAGTTCATCATCATAAAAATATTCACTGCGGTTATTCATTCTTTCACGCAGTATTTCTAAATTACAACGTGAACATAAAAGCTGAATAGCTTCGAGTATTGATGTTTTACCGCTATTATTTTCACCAACTAGTAAGTTAATTCTTCCTAGTTGTTGAAGTTCAAAAGATTTGAAGCAGCGAAAGTTCTCTATTTTTACACTTTTTAGCATGGTTTATCAATGAAGATAATAGAGAAATAATGACCAAGTTTATTATATCAGATCCCTGACTTATTCAAGAAGTCGCTTATCTATCCAATTACATTGCTCACAATGATATCCTAGAGCATCCTATTGCTTTATTATTAATAATTTCCCAAATTAAATAATATTTTTCATGGATTTTAGTTTGCTCATCAAAAATTGCATCTTTTAAAAGAGCATAATCTAAACAAGCATCCGTTAAATCAGCCCCAGATAGGTTTGCCTCAGTAAAATCTGTACCAGTGAGATTTGCACCAGTAAAATTTGCATCAGTAAGGTTTGCACCAGTAAAATTTGCTCCTTTTAAGGTTGAATAACTTAAATTAATTTCTGTCAATATTTTATTGCTAAAATTTGGAGGTTCATGAATACTGCCAGCTTTCACTGAACGTCTTTTAGAGTTTCTTCGATAAATTTTGTATAATACTTGATTACTAAAATCTCTCTCACCTCTGTTATAGAGTTTTACAAGTTTTATATCTTCCATTTCCACCTGATTAAAAATCATACAACTCCTTAAACTAATTTAATAAATAACTAAAATTTTCTATTCTGTAGATTAAATACATTATACTTAATAAATTAGTGTTATTACGCTTAATTTATCAAATTACTAATCACGCTATGATAGTAAACAATGAAAGTTAAAGAAGTTCTGAAAATCCTAGAAGATGATGGTTGGTATATAGATCGCATTAGAGGTAGTCACCGTATCCTCAAAAATGAAAATAAATCAGGTATTGTAGTTGTACCTGGAAAACCAAGTGATGATATTCCCATAGGTACACTTTCATCAATTTGGAAACAAGCAAAATTAGGAGAAATATAATGATTGAGTACACAGTAATTTATGAACGTGGTGAAACAAACTGGGGTGCTTATGTTCCTGACTTACCCGGTTGTGTCAGCATTGGGGATACTTTAGCAGAAGTACAGGAAAATATTAAAGAAGCTATAGAATTGTATTTGGAAGTATTGAAAGAAGATGGAAAACCTATACCTAGACCTTCTACAGAAGTTGGTAAAGTTGCAGTGACTATATAAATCCAGATCCCCGACTTCTTTGAGAAGTCGGGGATCTAAATCCTATTTCAACCCTGCTAATAAATCATTTTTCGCAGTTTCCAAAGCTTCCGGTAACTTACTTGCGTCTCTTCCCCCAGCTTGCGCGAGGTTGGGTTTTCCACCACCACCACCACCACAAATTTTAGCTATAGTTCCCACAAATTTCCCAGCTTGGACACCTTTTTTATTCACTTCAGAACTAAAAGCTGCAACGATACTCACTTTTCCTGCTTCGGGAATAGAACCTAAAACCACTGCACCATTACCGATTTTTTGCAGCAATCTTTCCGCAGCAGCTTTTAATGATTCTGCGTCAATATCTTCCAGTTGAGAAACAATAATTTTATGTTCTCCGATGATTTTCGCAGTTTGTAATAAGCTGTCAGATTTGACTATTGCTAGTTGTGATTTCAGGCTTTGAATTTCTTTTTCGTTGTTGCGAAGTTCAGTTTGTAGAGTTGTGATTCTGTCGGGTATTTCTTCTGGTTTGACTTTAAAGCGATCGCACAAATCCTTCACAACTATATCACGCACATTCAAATAATCCAACACCGCAGCCCCGGAAACCGCCTCTATTCTTCTCACCCCAGAAGCAACTCCCGCTTCAGAAATGATTTTGAAAACGCCAATTTCCGCAGTATTATTAACATGAGTTCCCCCGCATAACTCCATCGAAACTCCAGGGAAATCAATCACCCGCACTTGATCACCGTACTTTTCCCCAAACATTGCTACTGCACCTTTAGCTTTTGCTGCTGCTATGGGCATCTCTTCTATTGTAGCAGGATGAGCTTCAGAAATCCAACTATTTACTAATTCTTCAATTTGGATAACTTCCTCAATAGTTAAAGCGCGAGGACAGTTAAAATCAAAGCGCAATCTATCAAAAGAAACTAAAGAACCAGCTTGAGAAATTCCTTCATCAACAACTTTTTTTAAAGCAGCTTGTAATAAATGAGTTGCTGTATGATTAGCTTGAGCGCGACGACGACAACCCCGATCAATTTGCGCGGTAATTTCATCACCAATTCTAATTGTTCCCCGTTCAATACGTCCGAAATGAATAAAGAAATCAGATTCTTTTTTCACATCTTCAATTCTGACTAAAACACCATCACCGGAAATATATCCTTTATCGCCAATTTGTCCACCTGATTCAGCGTAAAAAGGTGTTTTATCTAAAACAATTTGCACTTCTGTTCCTGCTTCTGCTGCTTCTTCAGAAACACCAGCAACTAATAAAACTTCAATTTTTGCAGTTGTTGTTAATTGGGTATATCCAATGAATTGTGTAGAGTGAATATGTTCTGCAAGTTTATCTAAAGAACCTTGTACAGTTAAATCAATAGTTTCGTGTGCTGCTTTTGCCCGTTCTACCTGTTTTTGCATTTCTGCATTGAAACCATCGACATCAACAGTGAGGTTATTTTCCTCTAGAATTTCTTGGGTTAATTCTAATGGAAAACCGTAGGTATCATAAAGGGTAAAAGCACTTTCACCACTAATAGAAGTTTGTCCTTGTTGTTTCCCCGTTTGGATAATTTCTGCTAACAGTTTTTCTCCTCTATCCAGAGTTTTTAAGAAATTAACTTCTTCTCTTTGTAATTCAGCCTTAATAGCAGTTTCCCGTTGTCGTAAATCGGGATAAATTGATTCAGAAAGAGAAATTGCGGTTTCTGCAACTTGGTTAATAAATTCCCCAGAAATACCAATTAATCTGCCATGTCTAACAACGCGACGAATCAAACGCCGTAAAACGTAACCTCTACCAACATTAGAAGCGCGAATTTCATCGGCTATCATGTGAACCACAGAACGCACATGATCACCAATTACCTTTAAAGAAACTTTTGTATTTTCATCACTTTCGTAATAATCAATTTTGGCAATTTTCGCCGCAGTTTCAATAATCGGGAAAATCAAATCTGTTTCATAATTATTCGGCTTCTTTTGCAGGATTTGCGCCATTCTTTCCAAACCCATTCCCGTGTCAATATTCTTGTTTTGTAACGGGGTTAAATTTCCTGACGCATCCCGATTATATTGCATAAATACCAAGTTATAAAACTCGATAAATCGGGTATCATCTTCCAAATCAATATTATCTTCACCTCGTTCTGGATGAAAATCATAATAAATTTCCGAACATGGTCCACAGGGTCCAGTAATTCCAGATACCCAAAAATTATCATCTGCACCCATGCGCTTAATGCGTTTTTCATTTACACCAATTGTATCGCGCCAGATGGTAAAAGCTTCATCATCATCTTCAAACACACTGACAACGAGATTTTGAGGAGAGAAACCAAAGACTTGAGTGGATAATTCCCAACCCCAAGCGATCGCCTGTGGTTTAAAATAATCACCAAAGCTAAAATTACCCAACATTTCAAAAAATGTATGATGGCGGTGAGTCCGGCCCACATTTTCGATATCATTGGTACGAATACACTTTTGCGATGTCGTAGCGCGTTTAAATTCCGGCGTGCGCTGTCCCAGAAAAATCGGCTTAAATGGCAACATTCCCGCAATAGTTAGCAGAACAGTCGGATCTTCTGGTACAAGGGAAGCGCTGGGAAGCGGTTGGTGTCCCCGTTGGCTGTAGAAGTCGAGGAATAATTGACGAATATCGTTACCGCTAAGATACTGGGGAATTGAAGACATGAGTTTTTAAGAAATCAAATTTAATTAAATGGGGAAAATCTGCAAAAAGCATCCTTTCTAGTTTATAACTTATGACAGGAAATAAGAAATATAGTCAGCTTTCAGTCTCTTGCGTCAGGCTTTCTCATTGCTCATTGGTATCAAATTAATATCAATTGATATATTTTGATAATATTAGACATCTCCAAAAATTAAATATACGTGACCCGTAACCTTTGTAGAAACGTTCCATGGAACGTCTCTACATTCTTTTTTGGAGATGTCTATTGCCGTTGCAAAAATGCCCAAAGAAATCAGAGAATTAAAAAGTTTACTTAAAAAAGCCGGGTTTATTTACCGTTCAGCAAAGGGAAGTCATACCCGCTGATATCATCCTTTATTACCAGGACATCCTATTACTATATCTGGTAAAGATAGAGATGAGGCTAAACTCTATATAGAAAAGGAAGTTAACTAGAAGTTAGCGAAATTAAAATCAATTCAAGAAGAGGAGTTAGAAGCATGAATTTACCTTATACTATCATTATTCAATGGAGTAGTGAAGATAAATGTTATTTAGTTCATTTACCTGAATTTCCTACGCAAAAATATCATACTCATGGTGATACTTATGAAGAAGCTGTTAAAAATGCTCAAGAAGTGATAGAAATGTTAATTGCTGAATATCAAGAAGATGGAAAACCTTTACCTCTAGCTAAATCTTTAGAACAATTGATTCATGTAGCTTAATTGATTTATGCACTACCCAATAACTTTTGTACATTCCTCAACACTAACCCTCTTTCTCATTGCTGTCACCAAAGCTTGATAACTATCCCAATTTTCCTCAATCAGATTTTTAGACTGGAGAAGATGAAACCGTTGTTTTTGCTGATAAACTGCTTCTGAGAAACCCAGAACTTGCAACATTTCAGTTAACTTAAATTTATCATCATTGCCACCTTCAGATGATTTAAAAACCAAAGTTTCCGCAGCAATTCCCGCCATCCAAATAGTACAATAACGGTCGAGCATTTGGGCGCTAATTTGACCTGTTTCTATTTGCGCTGTTAATTCCCTATCTTCTAAACTTATTCCCCCTTGTCCTGGTTGTCCTTTTTTCCAAGCTTCCCAAGCACTGAGAGTATAGTCAGTTATCGCAATTCCTAACAGGTGAGCAACGAGAAAATGACCTGCTTCATGATGTAAAATTCGTTCTTTATATTCTGGAGAAAATCGCGCCATGAAGTCTAATACTATCGTTCCTCCCTTTCCTTGAAAGCTGAAATTATCTAAAGTCGCAATTCCCAAAAATGTCACCGTAGCTAAAGCTGGAATTGTTGGAGAAAGATGGATCAATGGTCCTAATAGGCTAGAAAAAGTCATCAAGAAGACAAAGATAGCAACAAGATTTATGGCAGTTTGACTCATGGGAAGTTTTTTAATTCTTTGAATTTATTTGAGAACATAGATCCCCGACTTCTTAAAGAAGTCGGGGATCTGAATGAATTGACTATAATAAAAGCATACAATAATTCCTCAAGCAGCAAATCAAAATTATGCAATCTCCATTAAATATTCTTAGTGTAGAAGAATACCTAGAAGCAGAAGAATCAAGCGATATTCGCCATGAATATGTAGCCGGACAAATTTTCGCAATGGCGGGTGCAAGCGAAGAACATAACTTGATAGCAGGTAATATCTACGCCATATTACGTCCTCATTTGCGCGGAAGTTCCTGTCGTGCTTTTGTTTCAGATATGAAAGTACAAGTCAAAATCAGAAACGCTAATATATTCTACTATCCTGATCTGATTGTCACTTGTGATCCTGAAGATAATGAAAGGTATTTTAAAACTCGTCCGAACTTAATTATAGAAGTTTTATCTAGTTCTACAGTAAAAACAGACAAACGCGAAAAACGCATCAATTATCAAACTATAGATAGTTTAAAAGAATATATTTTAGTCTACCAAAGCCAAATAAAAGTAGAAGTTTATCGTCAAGATGATCAAGGAAATTGGTTAACGGAAGTTTTAGGAAAAGATGATAAATTACGTTTAGATTCAGTAGATTTAACTTTAACAATAGCAGATATTTATGAAGATGTGGTAACGGGTAATTGGTAATTGGATGCTTTCATCTGTACTACAAAAGAAAAGTATTATTTCCAGCCTTATTTATCCAAAATACTTAAATCAGTAAACCAAAAAGTTTTTCCCAAAGAGTGATTTTTACGGAGTGCTGACGCTATTGCTACAGACGCAGCAGGCATCACTAACAAAATACGACAGATACTCATGTACTATAGAATACCAAATATATAAGAAATAGTTATCATAATTTGCACTGGATCAAAATATGAAATGATGAAAGTAGTGTGTAGCATATTGGCTGAAAAAATTGACTGTTTCATCTCTAACAAAAGCCACGCGGGGCGAGTCTACAGAAGAACTCGTTTTAACCGACTCAGAAACTCTTGATGAGGTTATTCAGTGTTTAGTAGAAAATTTTTCGATTGAAACGCAAGGAGCCTGTGACCAACAAACTTTATTCGAGATTCTGGTTAAAGCAGCCAGCACTGGAGACAGTATTGAAAACACAGCTAAATTGTTAAAAAATATTCCGACAGCTAATGATATTAGATATCATCTCAATAAAATTAACAATTTTGAGGAATTAGAAGCGCAAATAAATCAAGCATTAAAAAGTCGAATTCCTTTAGGATTAAAAAAAGGGTGTTTGAAAATAGCGATTGATTTAAATTTAATTTGTTATTATGGTCAACCAACATCGTCAGAATTACCCTACATATATCGAAGTGAAGCTAAATCTGGTACTAATTCATTTTATGCCTATGCCACTTTATATGTTATTAGTAATAATAAGCGTGTAACTCTAGCAATAAGAGGTGTTCGCCAATTAGATACTAGTGTGGCTTTAATTACTTATTTATTAGCAGAACTTGAATCCCTAAAAATAAATGTAAAAAAACTCTATTTGGATAGGGGATTTTTTAATACTCCTGTAATTAGATGGTTACAGGCATTAGATATTCCCTTTCTTATGCCTGCTATCAAGACTGGAAAAAAAGGAGGAATCAAACAATTCCTCAAGGGTAAAAAAAGTTATAAAACTACCTATACTATTACAAGAGACAAAGATGATTTTGTCACATTTGATTTATGGATCGTCTGTAAATATAGAAAGGGAAAGCATAAAAAGCATGGGGTTCAATACTTTGTTTATGTTGCTTATAAGGTCAAAACAAATTTAAATTATATCTATCAAGATTATCGAAAAAGATTTGGCATTGAAACCAGTTATCGTCTGAAAAATATTTGTCGAATTAAGACGAATAACAAAAATCCAGTCTTGAGATTACTATTCATTGGAATATCCTTTCTTCTAATTAACATCTGGGTGAATCTACTATGGCTCAAAATCAGTCGTAAAAGGAAAGGTAGTAGATTAATTTATCGCACACTTTTTACACTCAAACAGATGTTAGCCTTTTTATCTCAAGCCCTACAGAAGAAATATCAAGTCGTTGAAAGCATTTATATTCCATCCGGTTAGCGTCAAGAAATTATTAACCAGCTAATCATAAGTAATTATTATCTATACTATGTCTGCTGATTAGAGTATCGGGAATAAAAAAGTATTTTATACTACACAGTATTTGGCGATCTCCCTTCAGGAAAAAACTTTTTGGTTTACTGTAAATATTTATTAAGTTACATTTATATCAGTAACCATGATGTTAGACAATTTAATACAGTCTATTGCATACCAGCATTAGATATTGCCTATTAAATTACTGAGATCAACACCCATGAAGCCATTTCTGCCTCAAAATGATCCCAACAAGGCACAACGCCAATCTTCCCTAGAGAAAGGCCGGAAAGAGTATGAATTTAGGTATGATTTCTTGCCTCCCCTGGCCATGCTCAAAAGCGTACCTCCTTCAGAGAATTTTTCTACCAAGTATATTGCTGAACGGACATTAGAGACAGCCGAACTTGGTGTCAATATGATGGGCGTTAAAGCTCATGCTATTTGGGATCCTCTAGACGAATTGCAAGACTATGAAGACTTTTTTCCTGTTTTGCCTAAACCCAATGTGATGAAAACTTTTGAAACCGATGATTCCTTCGCGGAACAACGGCTTTGTGGGGTAAATCCTGTGGTTATACGGCAGATTAAGCAAATGCCAGTTAACTTTGCCTTTACTATCGAAGAATTGCAAGCTAAGTTTGGCAACTCTATCAATTTGATAGAAAGACTGGCAACAGGAAATCTCTATGTAGCTGATTATAGACCATTGACATTCATTCAAGGTGGCACTTTCGCTAAAGGTAAAAAGTACCTACCAGCCCCCATAGCCTTTTTCTGTTGGCGGAGTTCAGGCTTTCAAGATCGTGGTCAATTGGTCCCTATAGCCATTCAAATCAAGCCAAATTTGGGTAAAGCCAGCCCATTGCTGACTCCTTTTGATGACGCTTTAACCTGGTTTTATGCCAAGTCCTGTGTGCAAATTGCTGATAGTAATCATCATGAAATGAGCAGCCATTTATGCCGGACTCACTTTGTCATGGAACCCTTTGCTGTTGTTACCCCTCGTCAACTAGCCCAAAACCATCCTCTGAGAATATTACTAAAACCCCATTTCCGGTTCATGTTGGCTAACAATGACTTAGCCCGTAAACGTCTGGTTATTAGGGGTGGTCCTGTTGATGAATTATTAGCGGGAACTCTGGCAGAATCACTACAAATTGTTGTAGATACTTATAAAGATTGGAGTTTGGATCAGTTTGCCCTACCAAGAGAACTTAAAAATCGCGGTATGGATGATGTGAAAAACTTGCCACACTATCCTTATCGGGATGATGGAATCTTGTTGTGGAACGCGATTAACAAGTATGTGTTTAACTATTTGGAGCTTTACTACAAGAGTCCCGCAGACTTGAAAGCAGATGTGGAATTGCAAGCTTGGGCGCGAGAATTAGTTGCTCAAGATGGTGGTAGAGTTAAGGGGATGAAAAATAGCATTGATACCTTAGAACAATTAGTTGAGATTGTTACTACTATCCTCTACACCTGTGGACCCCTGCATTCGGCGGTGAATTTCCCCCAATATGAATACATGGGTTTTATTCCTAATATGCCTTTGGCTGCTTATAAACCAATTCAAGAAAAGGGCGATCTTAAAGACCGTCAAGCCCTCATAGATTTTCTTCCACCTGCGAAGCTAACAAGTAGCCAATTGACAACTGTATTTACTCTCTCAGCCTATCGTTATGACAGATTGGGATATTATGAAGATGAAGAATTTGCAGATCCCAATGCTGACAATGTTGTGAATAAATTCCAGCAAGAATTGAATTTGGTACAGAGAAAAATTGAGTTGAGCAATAAAGGACGTTTAGTAAATTACGAATATCTACAACCAAGACTTGTTCTCAATAGCATCAGCATTTAATCCCATCTTTGGGTGATAGCTTGAGTGGCTGTTTGAAAAGTGATATCAGCTATGATTGTTTACCCCCCTTGGAAAGCTACGGTGTACACACATCTCTAGACAGGATGCTAAACGTGATCCGATCCCCCTAAATCCCCCTTAAAAAGGGGGACTTTGAAGAATTTAGCCCCCCTTTTTAAGGGGGGTTGGGGGGATCTAAACGTTGTGGGGCAACTCTAGAAGACTTGTGTGTACACCGTAGCCTTGGAAAGGGGATAACAGAAAATAAAATCAAGTCCCCTTAGAAAGGCTACGGTGTACACACATCTCTAGACAGGATGCTAAACGTGATCCGATCCCCCTAAATCCCCCTTAAAAAGGGGGACTTTGAAGAATTTAGCCCCCCTTTTTCAGGGGGGTTGGGGGGATCTAAACGTTGTGGGGCAACTCTAGAAGACTTGTGTGTACACCGTAGCTTAGAAAGGGGAGGGTTAGGGACTGACATATAAAATACACAATTTCTAGCTTTTGTCAAATTTTATGTTCAGAAAGTTGTTGGGTAATGGATAGCCCTTGTACCAGGATTAAAATTGTCTTCCTAAAAGACCCGCACTTAAACCATTAAGTATAAATATCGTAATCATAAGAATATTTTAGTGTTGATATTGTTTCAGCACTAAAAATTCGTGCTTATATTGAATTAGCACTTTATCCTAAAATTCAATAATTCCCGTGTTAGAAGCGTGTGTACTGGCAACCATATTATGCGGATTTTTTGGGATTATTCTCAAGAGAAACCTGGTAATGAAAATAGTCTCTATGGATGTAATGAGTACAGGTGTGATTGCCTTTTATG
This sequence comes from Dolichospermum sp. DET69, assembly GCA_017355425.1. Lineage (NCBI taxonomy): Bacteria > Bacillati > Cyanobacteriota > Cyanophyceae > Nostocales > Aphanizomenonaceae > Dolichospermum > Dolichospermum sp. DET69. The sequence goes on along the minus strand of CP070233.1, from coordinate 2,812,584 downwards.
TACTAATTGCATCACGAGATGGTTTATTTACTCCCATTATTTCCGAAGTAAAAAATTTTGCTTATGCTGATCCCGTTCCTCAAGCAGTGATTTTAACAGCAATAGTTATTGGCTTTTCTATTCAGGCTTTAATGCTTGTTGGTGTGATGAAATTAGCACGAGATAATCCTACATTAGAATGCGACGAAATCGAGAAAAATAATACACCATGAATACGATTACTATTATTTGGGTTGCAATACCATTTTTTCTAGGGTTCATGATTTTTTTAATCCCCAAACTTAACCGACATTTGACACTTTGGGGGACTATTGCTTCTGCTGCTTATGCGTTCCAGTTATTTCTTGAACCATCACCGATAAAACTGAATTTACTCGATAGTTTTGGTGTGACCTTAATAGCTGATCAGTTAAGCGGTTATTTTATTTTGACTAATGCTTTAGTAACTGCTGCTGTTGTTATTTATTGTTGGCATAGTGATAAAACTGCTTTTTTCTTTGCCCAAACTATTCTTGTTCATGGTAGCTTAAATGCTGCTTTTATTTGTGCGGATTTTGTGAGTTTATATGTCGCTTTAGAAGTAAGCGGTATTGCGGCTTTTTTATTAATTGCTTATCCTCGAAGCGATCGCTCAATTTGGGTAGGTTTACGCTATCTTTTTGTTAGCAATACCTCCATGTTATTTTATCTAGTTGGTGCGGTGCTAGTTTATCAAACACATCATTCCTTTAGTTTTGCAAGTTTAAAGGGATCACCCCCAGAAGCATTAGCATTAATTTTTCTAGGTTTATTCATTAAAGCTGGAATTTTTGTATCAGGATTATGGCTACCTTTAACGCATTCAGAATCAGAAACGCCAGTTTCCGCATTGATGTCAGGAATTGTTGTAAAAGCCAGTGTTTTACCCTTGTTGCGTTGCGCTTTAATTTCCGAGGAAATTAATAGTATAGTCAGTATTTTCGGTGTAGGAACTGCGTTAATGGGTGTATCCTATGCAGTTTTAGAAAAAGATACAAAGCGAATGTTAGCGTTTCATACAATATCCCAATTAGGCTTTATTTTGGTTGCACCGGCAGTAGGTGGGTTTTATGCACTTACTCATGGATTAGTCAAATCATCTTTATTTCTAATTGCAGGTTCTTTGCCCAGTCGTAATTTTAAAGAACTACAAAATAAACCGATTAATACAACAATTTGGATACCTTTAGTCATAGCGAGTTTATCAATTTCTGGTTTTCCTTTATTGGCAGGATTTGGGGCAAAAGTCCTAACTATGAAAAATTTAGAATCCTGGCAATTTATTGCTATGAATGTTGCCGCAGTGGGAACTTCTATATCTTTTGCAAAATTCATTTTCTTACCCCATATAAAAGATGCGGAACAGAATATAAAATCTGGTTTTTGGACAGCAATTATATTTTTGATTACTGGTCTAATTGCAGTAAATTTGATATATTTGCAAGCTTATGACATTGCTGATATTACTAAAGCAATTACGACTATTGCCATTGGTTGGTTAGCATATCATCTCATCTTTAAAAAGTTATCAATTTATTTACCCCGTGTGTTTGAAGAATTTGAACATTTAGTTGGTGTCATGAGTTTAACTTTAATCCTGCTATTTTGGATGGCTTTCCCATGATTGGACATCTCATATTAAGATTATCAATTTGGTTTTTACTCACATCTGATGTGAGTCTAACAAATATTATCATCGGTGTAATTATTGCCTTGGTATTACCACGTGGCTATACATCTCCAGAAAAACTAAAAGATTGGGTAAAGGTGATCATTAAAATCTTTATTGCTATTCCAGTAGCTTTTGTAGAGGCATTTGAAATTATCTTGCGTCCCCATAATCAAGAAGAAATAATCATGGAAAAAGTCAAATTAAAAAGATCACCATTGCTGATTTTTCTAGATATATTTTTGATTACCTTCACACCAAAAACTATAGTTGTAAAATATCACCAAGAAGGTTGGTATGAGGTTCACCAAATTAAACCAAGGAAAAAATAATCATGAACTTAGAAATAGTTTTAATAGCCATGATTTTAGCATTACTTATTCCCATTTATGAAGCCTGGAAAAGTGATGATACCTGGCAGAAAATGTTAGCTTTTGGTAGTATTTCTAGTAAAGTATCAATCATGATTCTCGTGATTTCAGTTTTACGAGACGATTGGATGATTGGTGTAGTAGCATCAATTATTTTGAGTGTAGGAAATGCGGGTTTAATGTTATTAGCACATATTTTGAGAAGAGTGAATGAAGCATGATCAACATTATTAGTTATGTTTGTATATTCATAGGCATAGTTTTTTGGTTTTGGGGAACTTTTCATTTAGTCAGTGACAGATCAATATTATTCAAATTACATGGTCTTTCTGTTGCTGATACACTAGGTTCAATGATGATTATTGTGGGACTTCTACTGAAAATACCTAGCGAATGGCCATTACTTATTTTGGGCATTATTTCCTTAGCAATTTGGAATACTATGCTGGGTTATGTATTAGCATACTGTTCAACTGAGGACGCAAAAAATGAATGATACCTATCTCTATTTAATCATTGCTTTATTACCCTTAACTGCGGGGATATTAATCACTCAAACTAACCCCTATCATGCCTTAGTAATTCGTGGGGTACTTGGTGCGGTAGCTGCAATGGTAGAGGCAGTTTTAGGTGCAGCAGATGTAGCTTTAACAGAAGCATTAATGGGAACGATGCTATCAATTACTTTATATGCAGTAGCAGTCCGTTCATCTTTAGTTTTGCGTTTAGGAGTCATGGCAAATCAAACAATTGCCAAAAATCAAGATGGCGATTTTCAACAACTTATAAACGAGTTCCGTAACGTTTTCAATAAATATTATTTGCGGTTGGAACTTGTACCTTATAGCAATAGGGAAACTTTACAACGGGCATTAATAGAAAAAGAGATTCATGCAACTTGTGCGCTAATAAAAGAAACTGAGCAAACCCACAAAAAATATCAAACTACTATTAGAGTTCAACGCATTTATAACATTATGGAAAGCGCACTTTCCACAGAAAAAACAAGTTTAAACTATATCAATGTTTTAGATTCAGAGGAGAAATATCTATGAAATGGGTTTATATTTTAGCCGGAATAGCTTTATTTGTAAAAATGCTAATAATGCCTGATTCAGAACCAAACATATTAGATATTTCCATTGTGGAAACAGTGGTTAAAGAAAGTGGTGTTCCCAATGCAGTATCAGGGATTATTTTTAGAAATCGGCTATATGATACTATTTTTGAAGTAATTGTATTTACTATCGCCATTCTCGGAGCAAATTTTTTACTAGCCAATGAAAAACCATCTTGTAGTATCTATCAATTCCAAGATCAACCATCCATCATTTTAGCTCGTCTAGGGGCAACAATTGCGGCGTTAGTGGCTATAGAATTAGCAATTAGAGGACATTTGAGTCCTGGGGGTGGTTTTGCGGCTGGTGTGGCTGGGGGAACAGCAATTGGATTAATCGCAATTACTTCATCATATCAGTGGATGCAGGATATTTATCAACGTTGGCACGCTGCAATGTGGGAAAAGATTTCGGTATTAGTTTTTATTGTTTTAGCAGTGATAACTTTATCAGGATTTGAGTTACCACACGGTGAATTAGGAACGCTTTTTAGTGGCGGAATTTTGCCGATATTAAATATCCTAGTTGCTGTTAAAGTAGCATTGGGTTCTTGGGCAGTTCTTTTGATTTTTATTCGTTATCGGGGTTTATTGTAAAAGAAGCTATTGGTATTAAATATGGTAGTACGTAGGGTGCATTAGCGCCAGCGTAATGCACCGTTTATCAAGCTTAAGGTGCGTTACGGCTATGCCTAACACACCCTACAAATACTACAAATACTTAAACTTGTAGTATTGCATTATACTAAGATAATACTATCTACAGTGTCTTCCTCAATTTCATAACCATGAGCGAGTTTTTCTATAGCAGCATCAATCAAATCTAAACCCTGTTGGACAGTTTCTACTAAACTTAACTTACCCCGCAAATCAGCCGCACCCATAAAGCCTTTTGCATACCAAGTCATGTGTTTACGAGCTTGACGGACTCCCCTATCTCCCTTGTATTCCCATAAAGCAAAAAGATGTTCTCGCGCACATTCTAAACGTTGAACTGGATTGGGTGTTGGTAATAGTTCTCCAGTTTTTAAGAAATGATCAACTTCCCCAACTAAAAACGGATAACCTAAAGTTCCCCGAGAACACATTACCCCATCTGCACCAGTTTGTTCTAAACATTTTACCGCAGCTTCCACAGAAAAAATATCTCCATTCCCAATCACAGGAATGGATAGCACTTCTTTAACTTTAGCTATCCATTCCCATCGAGCATTACCATTATAACCTTGAGCGCGAGTGCGTCCATGAACAGTAATCATTTTTGCTCCCGCGTCTTCCATTCTTTTCGCAAAATCAAGGATGGTAATTTCATGATCATTCCAACCAATACGGGTTTTCACAGTTACAGGAACATTTACCGCTTTTACCACTTCTCGTACAATTGCTTCAGCAATTTCCGGTTGACGCAATAAAGAAGAACCCCCACCATTTTTAGTAATCTTATTAACAGGACATCCCATATTAATATCAACAGTATCCGCACCTTCTGCAACCGCTTTTATGGCAGCTTCCGCGAGAAAATCAGGACGGCAATCAAATAATTGAATACTAATAGGTCTTTCCTTGGGATCTACCTCCATGATTTTTGGTAATTGGTTAACATAGTGTAAACCCGTAGCATTAACCATTTCTGTATACATCATTGATTCTGGCGCATAACGCCGCACCAAACGCCGAAACACCATATCAGTCACCCCCGACAAAGGAGACTGTAAAACACGGCTTTTAACCTCAAATGAGCCAATTTTCAAAGGGGTGGAAAGTCTAGCTTGGAGTTCAGGAGAAAGGGAAATCATAGTTTAGAATTAAAAATACAATCGTTAATTAGGGAATCGAGGATTGAGGAGAGGTAGTTACTTAGAGTGTGGATTCTTAATGCAGTAAATCCTAATGGGCATAAATTAAGATGACTATAAAAAATAATCAAAATAAAGACCGTCTTGTTGCCTCTTACATTTTATGTGGTGCTGGTTTTTTTGGTATAGCCGGGTTACATAGATTATATAATGGCAAAACCGCTACTGGTTTATTATGGCTATTTACCTGCGGTTTCTTTTACATGGGGCAAATTTTTGATCTATTGATTATACCGAATATGGTTGACGAATATGAGGAAAAACTGCGACTAAAAGCAGGTTTATCATCTGTAGGTATATCTAATGAACGGATATTTATTTCCCAAGTTTACAAACCCGCTGAGAAACCATTCATTGTCAAACTGATAGAAGCCGCAGAGGCTAACGGTGGTAGTTTAACTGTAACTCAAGGTGTCAAGGCTACACAAACCAGCTTTCTAGAAGTGGAAAATGCACTCAGAGAAATGCTAAAATCAAATCATATTAGAATAGGTAACGACCCCATTTCTGGAGTCGTGACTTATTATTTTGATGAATTGTAAAGTCGCTAGTTCTGACTAATTTCTACCTAGCCATTTTTGACCATTCAAACGATACACTAAGCGAGATACCAACAATTCTAGGGTAGTCTTCCGCTCATCAATTAAAAATGATTCTAAGGTACTAGTTTTTTTACCCTCATTACAGGAAAATCCCTTTTTACCTTGAATATTTTCATCAGGGAAATATACGTTAAACTGGCGCTGTCCCCCTTGCCAAGAACCGATAACTTGCCAGCATTCTTCCGTTGAGTTAAAACCAATGATAGAATACTTCTGTTTGGCAAAAGTCAACTTGACATCTGGCACACCTTCTTTAGTAATTGCTTCTTGCAACGCTGGTAGATAGTGTTGCTGCATAAATTCCTCAAAAGGCTTATCTTCCAAGGCTGGGGCTTTTTCCTTTTTGGCAGCTTTAGCCTCTGCTGGAGGGTTTTCTGAGGCGGTTGCAGCAGGATTAGAAGCTACATCTCCCGCTTGATTTTGATTGGTTTCTTCTGCCATTGCTCACATTGGGGTAGTCAGTTATTTTTATTTTGACATACTAGTACCGCAGGGCGGAATTTAGAATTTAGAATTTAGAATTTAGCTAAAACCTTTGTAGGGACGTTCCATGGAACGTCTCTACATTTATTTCTGGAGATGTCTATTAGCAGTCGAGTTTATTCACACCCGCCGATTAACTAAAGTCGCACTGGCTTGGTCAACTGGCATAAGTACGACTTCATTAATATTAACATGACTAGCTCTAGTAGCACAGAAAAATATTACATCAGCCACATCATCAGGAGTCAAGGGTTTAATTCCTTCATAAACCTTTTTAGCCCGTTCTGTATCACCATGAAAACGCACATCGCTAAATTCTGTTTCTACCATTCCAGGGTCAACAGAAGTCACCCGCACAGGAGTTCCTAATAAGTCTTGTTTTAACCCTTCAGAAATGGCTTTAACTGCCGCTTTTGTCCCACAATAGACGTTACCACCGGGATAGGTTTGATGTCCAGCAATAGAACCGATATTGATGACATGACCAAAATTCCGTTCCACCATTCCTGGTACAATATAGCGAGTCAGGTAAAGCAAACCCTTGATATTAGTATCAATCATTTCTTCCCAATCTTGAAAGTCGCCTTCATGCAATTTACTTAAACCACGACTTAAACCAGCATTATTAATCAGAATATCAATATTCGACCAGGAGGTAGGTAAGTTAGTAATAGCAGATTCTACCGCCACGCGATCGCATACATCAAGTTGTAATAAATGGATTTTGTCAGAGGCAATATCCAAAGAATCAGCTAATTGCTGTAACCGTTCCCACCGTCGTGCAGCTAAAATCAGTTTTGCACCAGCATGAGCAAAAATTTTGGCACAAGCAGCACCAATACCACTACTTGCACCAGTAATTAAAACAATTTGGTTATTAGTCATTAGTCATTAGTCATTAGTCATTAGTCATTAGTCATTAGTCATTAATCATTAGTCATTAGTCATTAATCATTAGTCATTAGTCATTAGTCATTAGTCATTAGTCATTAGTCATTACCCATTACCCATTAGTCATTAGTCATTAGTCATTAGTCATTACCCATTACCCATTACCCATTACCCATTACCCATTAGTCATTAGTCATTAGTCATTACCCATTAGTCATTAGTCATTACCCATTACCCATTACCCATTACCCATTACCCATTACCTACTTTTTAACTACTTGTAATCGCTGTGTAATAATAGTCATATCTTCACCTCTGCGAATTACTGCGGAAACCCATTGAGGACCAGGAGTAGAAGGTGCGCGTCCTGTTTTAAACAGTCCTCCAGAATTAAGAAATTCTAAATTTGCAATTGTGGGGTTGAGAAGTTTATTACCTTGAATGGGTTCTTCCATAGCTGTTCCCAGCAGAAGATCCTCACCTAATGGTTCTTTAACAATGGCATCAAAACTATATTTCTCACCAACTTTTACCTGTTGTGGTAATTTAATTTCTACTTGGGGTGGTTTATTACCAGTGGTTAGTTGAGTCCGTTCTGATAAAATATCTTGATGAACTATTTTTGAACCTGTGACTTTTTGACGCGATTTAATTGTAGACTGAAGAGCTAAATTATTATTACCAGATGCAGTTACACCGCTAATGTTGGTAACTGTTTCCGCAATAATCGTATTGCCTTCAGATTTCCAAGATTCTAGTTTGGTGGTATAACGTAATTTAGGATATCGCTTCCACAGTCCTGTTAAGGATTGTTCCATTGCTTTACGATCTAAGCCATCACCATGAGTAAATGTAGGACTGTAAAATTGCATGACACCATTAACATTACCTTGATTAGCGGCGCTGTCAATTTGTGTTAATAGGTTGGTGAGTGTAGCAGGTGCGGTTCCGGGTTGACCCGCTTGAGCTAATTCCCCAGTGCTGGATAAGCTCATTGCTAGTAAACTGGAAATAAGAGATATACTAACTGTTAATGTGTTGTTACGTTTCATTAATAAAGGGATAATTTTAGCCATAAGTAAGATTTTACTGATTTGATGATACAAGATAAGGAATTTGTTTTATCTTAATGAAACTGGGAGATAAATGGTATAGCCGGGAATGGTAAATCCACCAATTAAATTACTTATAGCAGCTAGTGGGACAGGTGGACACTTGTTTCCCGCGATCGCTTTGGCTGAAAAATTGCCAGAATACAATATTGAATGGCTGGGTGTGCCAAATCGGCTAGAAACTCAGTTAGTTCCAGAGATATATCCTTTAAATACGCTCGCTGTCGAGGGTTTTCAGCAAAGTTTGAGTCTTAATTCTATCCGCATTTTATTCAAACTTATCAGGTCGGTGCTGACAGTCAGACGGATTCTCAAACAGGGCAAGTTCCAAGGGGTTTTCACAACAGGGGGTTACATTGCAGGTCCTGCGGTGATTGCGGCGCGTTCTTTGGGTTTACCTGTGGTTTTCCATGAATCTAATGCTCTCCCAGGTAAAGTCACCCGCTTTTTTGGTCCTTGGTGTAATGCCGTGGCGATAGGATTTGATGTTACTACTCAATACTTACCTCAGACTAAAACTGTCTGTGTGGGTACTCCTGTCCGTTCTCAATTTTTGGATGAGGGCAGCAATAACACCTTAGACTTACCTGTCCCTAATGGTGTTCCCCTAATTGTGGTATTTGGTGGCAGTCAGGGGGCTGTAGCTGTAAATAAGTTGGTGCGTCAGTCTGCGGCTGCTTTGTTTGAAGCTGGGGCTTACATAGTGCATTTAACGGGTGATAATGATCCCGATATTAACAGTCTTCAACATCCTCAGTATATCGCCTTGCCTTTTTATAATAATATGGCGGCGTTGTTGCGAAGGGCTAATTTAGCAATTAGTCGTTCTGGCGCTGGTAGCTTGACAGAATTAGCAGTTTGTGGTAAGCCAGCAATTTTGATTCCCTATCCCTTTGCAGCGGAAGATCATCAATCTTATAATGCAGAAGTGTTTACTAAGGCTGGTGCGGCTTTGTCTTTTAAACAATCGGAGTTGACCCAGGAAATATTTACAACTCAGGTTTTGAATTTGTTGCAATCTCCAGCAGAATTGGCGAAGATGGGAGAGAAGTCCAAAGCGATCTCTGTTCCTGATAGTGCCGATAAATTGGCAACTTTAGTCCGAGAAGTGCTGGAAAATTAGTTCCTATTAGCTAAAAATCACTATTGCCAAATTATGAGCATTTGGTGATATGGCGCGGTAGGATAGATAATATCTCTCAGACTTGCAACAATCAATTACAAGTATTACGAAGATAAGTAGATAGGCACAATTAAATATAATATGGGCAGGCAGGATGCCCACCCCACAAAAATATTATACTTATTGTGGGGTGGGCTTCTAGCCTGCCCTAATCAACAATATTATTTTGATATTTATTTCAGCCCATCTACTTAAAAGATTAACCAGTCATCATCACGGTGGACTGATACCTATATTTACGTTGGACTAGGAAAATTGCGGACTTTTGTAGTAATAGTTTGACTTTTTACCCTTAGAGAAAAGGATGAAAGGCATTTTTTAGCAGTGAGAAATAGCCTGTTGTAAGATACTGAAACCTGCTGTTATCAGTTTCTGATATTCGCAATATGAATAATTTGCTGGTATAGAAAATCATCATAACAGTTTTACTCAGCTAAACAAGGAGAATCAGAGTTTGGTAATGGAACGGTTGAAACAAGACTTAAAAAATGACCTGATTGCTGGTTTGTTGGTGGTAATTCCCCTTGCAACCACTATCTGGTTAACAATTACCATAGCCACCTGGGTAATTAACTTTCTCACCCAAGTTCCTAAGCAACTCAATCCCTTTGACGGTTTAAACCCAATATTGGTGAATGTACTTAATCTTTTGGTAGGTTTAGCCGTGCCATTATTAAGTATTCTCATTATTGGCTTAATGGCCAGAAATATTGCTGGGCGATGGTTACTAGATTTAGGTGAACGGTTATTACAGGCGATTCCTTTAGCTGGACAAGTGTATAAAACCCTCAAGCAACTATTAGAAACTCTCCTAAAAGATTCTAATGGTAAATTTCGCCGAGTAGTCTTAGTAGAATATCCTCGTGTGGGTATTTGGGCGATCGCATTTGTGACAGGAGCAATGAGCAATGAAATCCAAAATCAAATGTCTCGTCCCGTAATTAGCCTATTTATCCCCACTACCCCCAACCCAACAACAGGATGGTATGCAGTAGTACCAGAAGCAGATGTGATCAACCTCTCCATATCCGTTGAAGATGCTTTTAAAATAGTTGTCTCCGGTGGGATAGTTGCCCCCAATATCCAGTCATCTCACGTCCCTGCACTGTCAGCAGTGTCAAATTTAGAAATCAAACCGCAGGAAATTCCCGCCGCAGAATAAATTTGACAGCAACCTAGTAAAGTAATTACTACAGAGTGCTTTGCTGTAAAAAAATAGATAAGCTAATTGTTCATCTGTACTAGAACTCACATATTTTTTATAATCCCAACCTATGCAACGTCGTAAACCCCAACAAATAGCCCGTGAATTGGCACTGTTAGCCTTGAGCCAGTTACCAATCAACCCCAAAAAACTAGAAACTCTCTCAGATGATCAATTGGTATCTAAACTAGTTTTAGGGGCAGTCCGTACCCTCACAGTAGAAGTACAGGACACATTGAATATTGCCGCTGGAGAACTGCAACGGAGCAATGATCGCCTATTAACTAGCGAAACTAGAGCCGCCGATTTGAATACAGCTAGAACCATGCTGAAAGAGGCAATCTCCTACACGCAAACGGCTATCAATCAATTAGGTACATCTGTTGATTTTCCTGAATTAATTCAGTTAGCTAATCAAGATAAAGAAGTTCGTAATTACGCCAAAGCAATTATTATTACCGTCAGCGAAAACCGTCAGGCTATCGAAGAATTTATTTCTCATGCCTTAATAGATTGGCAAGTTACCCGTTTAGCTCAAATTGACAGGGATATCCTGCAAATAGCTACCGCAGAAATAAAATTTATGAAAGTTCCTGACAGCATCGCCATTAACGAAGCTGTAGAATTATCTAAACGTTACAGTGGAGAAGATGGCCACCGTTTTATTAATGGTGTTCTTCGTCGAGTTAGCGAACAAAAATTGGTCAGTGGTCATTAGTCAGTGGTCATTAGTCAGTGGTCAGTGGTCAGTGGTCAGTGGTAAGACTTTTATTTCTTCTTCTTCTTCCTGACTCCTTCTTCCTGACTCCTAATTAAATTCTTATCTAATAAAGTACAATGGCTTTTAATTGGTTTCGTCGTCCAAATAATGAACCTGCTGATACTCCCCCAACCCAGGAAGAAACACCAGCAGTAGAAGCAACTCAACCAGAAATAACAGTTCCAGATACTGCGGATTTGCTGGCTTTTGCTAAAGCTGCTTATAAGAATATTCAAGAAAAACAACAAATAGAAACAGAATCATCTGTAGCTATTGACGAAGATACTACTACTCAAGAAATAGTAGAAACTCAAGTTGAGGAATTAACTGCACCAATAGAAATAGATGCAACGGGCGCAGAAATTACTGAAGATGTTGTCAGTGAATTACAACCAGAAATAGCGCCAGAACCAGAAACAGCTAATTTATCTTTTTTAGAACGAGCAGAGGCCGAAAGACAAGCCAAACAAGACAAATTAATCGCTAGTGCGATAGAAACGGTTGCACCAGAAACAGCAATAATCACGACAGAACCAGAAATTGAGATTCCAGAACTAGTATTTGATGACGGGTTTAAATGGTCAGCAAAGGTTTTAGCCGCCCAAGGAAGAAAAGCCGAAGATATTTCTATAGAAGAAATTAATTGGTTGAAAAAACTCCGTCAAGGTTTGGATAAGACTCGGCGAAATCTTCTCAACCAACTTAAAGCAATTGTTGGTCAAGGACCTCTTAATCAAGATGCTGTTAATGAAATTGAATCCTTGCTTTTACAGGCTGATGTTGGTGTAGAGGCAACAGATTATATTATTAGTGCGCTACAGAAAAAACTCCTCGCAGAAGTTACTCCACCAGAACAAGCTATTTCTTATCTCAAAGAAATTCTTCGGGATATGCTAGATACACCCTTGCAAAACCAGACAAAACCTAGCTTTGCACCGGAAAAAGACCAACTCACTATTTGGTTAATTACAGGAGTTAATGGAGCTGGGAAAACTACTACCATTGGTAAAATTTCTCACCTAGCGCAAAAATCTGGTTATAAATGCCTAATTGGTGCGGCTGATACCTTCCGGGCTGCGGCTGTAGAACAGGTCAAAGTTTGGGGAAATAGAAGCGGTGTAGAAGTTATCGCCAATCCAGGGAAAAATACAGATCCAGCCGCAGTGGTATTTGATGCGATCGCCGCAGCCCAATCCAGGGGAACAGAACTACTATTAATAGATACCGCTGGGAGACTGCAAAATAAGAAAAACCTCATGGACGAACTGGGCAAAATTCGCAAAACTATAGCTAAAAAAGCCCCCCATGCCCGCGTTGAATCGCTTTTAGTTCTCGATTCTACTTTAGGGCAAAATGGACTGCGACAAGCTGAAGTATTTTCCCAAGCAGCCCAACTGAGTGGCGTGGTTTTAACCAAATTAGATGGAACGGCTAAAGGAGGGGTAGCGCTCGCCGTTGTCCAGCAGTTAGGCTTACCCATTCGCTTTATTGGCGCTGGTGAAGGAATTGAAGATTTGCGTCCATTCTCTAGTTACGAATTTGTAGAAGCATTGTTAAGCGGTTGATAGTGTGGCTCAAAATTGATCATTACTAGGACTTACGCATTGACAAAAAAACTAAATATGTATGGTTGTAAAAACCATATTTACCGTAGGGGTAAAGCACAAGCTCAAACCGTTGTCCCACAGCCATTCTACCCCACCCATCAATCCTGACAGGTGTAGGTTTTTAATATTCTCTGTAAAGGCAAGACCGGGAAGACAAGGAAGGAAAGTAGACAAGGAGGATTTTATCCACAAAATACTCAATTCATGGGTTATTTTGTTACTAACTATACATTCATTTGTCCGGTTTTCCTCCCTTGTCACCTTGTCTACCTTGTCCACCAAGTCTTGTCCTCAAGACAATGTAAAAAACCTACACTTGTCAGACCCCTCAATCCCCTCCCTTCATGCTACGGTGTACACACAAGTCTTCTAAAGTTGCCCCACAACGTTTAGATCCCCCCAACCCCCCTTAAAAAGGGGGGCTAAATTCTTCAAAGTCCCCCTTTTTAAGGGGGATTTAGGGGGATCGGATCACGTTTAGCATCCTGTCTAGAGATGTGTGTACACCGTAGCCCCTCATGAGGGGAGAGGAAGTTTTACGCCAGTAAAACGGGGGTGGGGTTATTCATCATTGATTGGTAGCTGAGTAAGTTTGATATATATTTTCTAGAAAAAGGGATAAATTTTCTATAAAAGAAATCTATCTAAGGAAACATTTCGAGAATTTATGGTATATAGGTTAAATGTTTACAGTCAATATTTGGACATTTTTGATTAAAAGGATAATTACATCTATGTTTTGACCAAAACCCCAGTTACTCAAAACCCATCTGGTTTTTTGTTTGATGATTCTTAATATCTACTCTTTTAGGAATAGAGGTGATTTTGCTAGTTCCAAATTTTTATTTCTCAAGATATATGAAGAGCTAATTCAGTTATGGAAAGATTAGAGGCTACTAATTAATCATAAAAATCACTGATTGCTAAAGACTTATTTTTGACAAATTAGACAATTCCTCCGCAGGGAAAATTAACCATTGAAAATGTCCTCAGCATGAGCTAAGACCTAAAAAATTACTTTAAACAGTTATTCTACTCTTGCTAAAATCAGGAATTTCGTTCAATATGATTTCACAATTTATCAAGAAAGAGTATTTATAAAGAATCCACATTTGCTATTCTTAACTGCAATATTAACCTGTGTCACAATTTCCCCCTCATTCTACTGATAGTAATAGCAGCGTCACTACAGATGTCACTCCTGTGGTGGCACTTAAGGAACTTGTGTCCAGGCTGCACAGAGAACAAAATAAAATTCAAGACTTGCTAAGTTCTTTGGGGTTTGCTCTGAGAAGTTTTAATAATTTAAATCAGTTTTTGGAATTGATTCCTCTCATGGCTACCAGAGTGACAGATGCGGAAGGTAGCGCACTTTTTCTTTATAAACCCAATGGACAAATTAGATTAGAACAACTACATTGGCAAGATAGTCAGCAAAGAAAAAATATTAGAAAAGCCTTAGAAACTGCTAGTAGTCAAGTTACTCTTTTGGCTAACTCAGGGCCTGCTGCTATTTCTACAGGTATTTTAGATGACCAGATGCACGCTATTTTAGGTCCAGATGTACAAATCTTTGGGACAGCTATTTTAGTCAAGCATACAGAACGGGGTTGGCTGTATGTTTTGAGTCGTGATCCTGAATATAGTTGGACAGAAACTAGACAGAAATTAGTGCGGTTAGTGGCAGACCAAACAGCAGTTGCTATTGATAATGATGAACTATCTGTAGAGTTAAGAAAAAAAGAACGTTTAGACCAAGAATTAGAAATTGGTGCGGAAATTCAACGCCGACTTTTACCGCGTCAATGTCCAAATATTCCTGGTTTATCTTTAGCAGCCCGTTGTAAACCGGCTAATCAGGTTGGTGGTGACTACTATGATTTTATTCCTACTAGTCAAAACCAGTTAAAATCCCAGCTTCAAGAATCTACAGAAAATGCTAGTTGGGGTTTGGTAATTGGGGATGTCATGGGAAAAGGTGTTCCCGCTGGTTTAATTATGACGATGCTGCGGGGAATGCTCCGGGGTGAAGTATTGCATGGTAATTCCCCAGCAGGAATTTTGCAAAATTTGAATCGGGTTATGTATGCGGATTTGGAAAATTCCCACCGCTTTGTAACTATGTTTTATTCAGAATATGACCCACAAACGCGGATTTTATCTTATAGTAATGCCGCCCATAATCCGCCTTTGTGGTGGCACGCAGCTACAAAAACTGTAAGCCAGTTGGATACTTTGGGGATGTTAATTGGGTTAGATGCTAATAGTGAATATGAAGATGCTCAGGCACAGTTAGAATCTGGGGATACAGTTATTTATTATACTGATGGTTTAACTGATGCGGCGGCGGCTGGTGGCGATCGCTTTGATGAAGATAATTTTGTTACCTCTTTCCGCACAGCTTGTAAGTATTGTAATAGTCCCCAGGAAATTGTGGAATATCTATTTGATCAAGTGGAGCAATTTATCGGTTCTGAGCGGCAAAATACTGATGATATGACGTTGGTGGTTTTACAAATTGTGTGATTTTATCGCAAATATTCTATATCTATAATTTGATTAACAGTGTCAGGTAAATCTGCTGGAAATGTTACTATTAAAATAGTTAATTGTCAAAAGCGAGTTTACAAATATGTTAACATCACAACCACCCAGAAGAAGAGGCAGAATCTTTCCTGAGTTGACATTATCACCGGAAGAACTAGCTAAACGTAAAGCGGAAAAAGAAGCTTTTCATAAACGTTGTCGAGCAATTTTTGAGCGTGTCCGTCCTGAGTTAATGAAGGAACATTATAATTGGTATATTGCCGTAGAACCGGATAGTGGTGATTATTTCTTTGATCAAGATAAGGAAGTTGCTAGTCAACAAGCACGCGATAAACATCCTCATGCTGTACATTGTATGTTTCGGTTGAATGAAATTGGAGCAGTTGGTAGAATATGATCGAGGGTTATTTTGGCGATGGAAAACAATTATTTTTTGAAGTGGAATATCTATTTGATCAAGTTGAGCAATTTATCGGTTCTGAGCGGCAAAATACTGATGATATGACATTAGTTGTTTTGCAAATTGTGTGATGGTTTATGGTAAAAATTCTATATCTAGAATTTGAGTGATAGTGTAAGGTAAATCTGTTGGAAAGGTATTTTGAGAAATTCCAGTTTCGTTAGTTGCGAGTTTTTTTCCTCTGCGGTAGCACTCAACTAAAACTTCTTCTAAATAGGGATTAAGACTGGGACTATCTTGGAGTAAATCTTCAATACGGTTTCGTTGTTCTGTAATTGTATTTTGCCAAGAGCCACTTCGCAAACCGGGCTGATATTGCCATTTTAGCAAATGCTGTAACAATACCTCCAATCGGCTTTTTAACTCTCTTCGCTCTGACCTTCCCAAGCTTTCAATCTCCTCAACAACCGCTTCCCAATCTACCCCATTCCATTTTCCAGCACGGATTAACTCAGCGGTTTGCTGTGTCCATGTTACGAAATCAGTATCATACAACCGGATTGCTGTCTTGGAAATAGAAACCATGATATTTTTGCAATCTTGTTTGGATGGGTTATTAATAATCTTATTTTAACTCTAAGTCTGTAGAAAATAAAATAAATCCCCGACTTCTTTGATAAGTGGGGGAGTTGGGTATCTAATTCTTTCCAGTTCTATTACTTATCAACTCTGGAAATCGGCATTCTTGGTGGTGCTGTTTTCCACATTAAATCAATTTCTTCCGGTGTGATTTGATAAGCTTGATTAACTAAATCAGAAAGACGATATTCTAATTTTAAAGCTTCATTTTTCCGGCTTTTAATTTCGGGAACATAATCATTATGTGCTTTACGTAAAGCTGTAAATGCTGGTATACTTAAAGGATCTGAAGCTTTTTTAGCAGTTTTTGGTTTTGGCATTCTTTTTCTAACTTCCTCTACAAAGTCTGTAAATTCTAAAGTTGCGAAATCTTCTAGTTTATTTCCCAGTTTCTCAATTTTGTATTCTACTTGCAACCAGTCGAGAACATCTTTATAAACTTGTCCGTTGAGTTTGGTAATTTCAATTAACCGCATGACAATTGCTTCTACTTCTGCGCGAATTTCTTCTGTAGGTTTTGCAATAGGAATATTTTCTGTATAAATGTTTTTTAACCTAAGTGTTTCATTAAGTCCATGAATTGTAGTGCGAGACAAGTAGTACCACATTACAGGAGAATTCAGAACTGCTAATATCCAAAGATCACTTGAACTAAAAATAAAACACAAGTCATTAGTAAAAATACCACTATTATCAAAACAAAACTCTGAATATGTAGATAAGTCTTTCCAAATAATTTTTGGCTGTTCAAATAATTGCCAATAATCAACACTATCCTGAATCTCATACCACTTATAAACACCTGGTTTTCGTCCTTCCCAATTACCATCTTTATTTGTATTCCAATTTTTAGGACGAGGTTCTAATTGCTTTTGATACTGACTAAGATAATTTTTAATAGTAGGATAAGCATCAATATCAATTCCACGACGAGTAAAAATAATCCATAAATTTTCCCATTGAGAAACCCATCTTTTTATATCTTGACCTCTTAAATAAGGTTTAATAATTTCCGCACATTTCGGATTAGCTTGAACTAGCTTATTCTTAGTAGCTTCATCTATTAAAAACGCCTCATTAAAACCTGTAAGTATTCCCCGATAAGGTTTAACTCCAGCAAACTCCTTTAACGGAACTCCTACCCGTTGAATTTTCCGCATTAAATCATCAATCGCAGGAGGTTCTAAACTCCAAGCATTAGCAGTAAAACGTGACCAATAAATAGTGTAACTGTTGTCTTGATTCTGCACATATTGAGTGAGATTAATATTTTTCAATTCCTCACGGGGAACAGCACAAACTAAAACCTTCTCTTCCTCCCTCCTCGCTTGCGGGGAGGGTTGGGGTGGGGTGATTTTCCTCGCTGCGATAATACAGGGAAAAGTATCAGCGTCTTCAAAAATTGGTGCGTGTCCAAAATCAATAATTTGTTCAAACACACTTGACTGAGAAAAGAAGCGTCGTAAAGGTTCACCATAACCAGAACGCAACCATTTATTAGTCACAATATAAGAAAGTATTCCTTCCGATTTCAGAAGATTTAAACCTTTCTCATAGAAATAAACATACAAGTCAGCCGACCCATGATAGCATCTATATTTTTCTTGTAAATAAGATTTTATATCAGATAATAAAAGTTGACGAATATAAGGAGGATTTCCAATTACCACATCAAAACCACCTTCACTAAACACTTGAGAAAATTCACTTTCCCAAACAAAAGGTAAATCTGTAAATTGCAAATCAGCAATTATAGAATTACCGATTTTAATATTATCATCCAAATAAGTTAAAGTTTTTCCCTGAGTTGCAGTTTTCAACCACAAAGATAACTTAGTAATTTCTACCGACTCTGGCGATAAATCCACCCCAAACAGATTATTACTGAGAATAGTTTTATCTAATTCAATATTTTCTGTAATTTGATGTTTCAGAAATCGCAAATTATCATTAACTCGTTGATACTGACTTACAAAATAATCAAAAGCCGCAATTAAAAACGCACCAGAACCGCAAGCAGGATCAACAACTCGCGTTTTTACTAATACTTCATCTCTGTAACTTTCCCAAAATTCAATTTCTTTTTTTTGGCTTTGGGGTGTATCTGCAAATTCCTCTAATTTAAGCTTTTGTCTTAAGTCATCTTCACGTTTTTGTAAATATCCACCAATCGCAACTTCGACAATATATTGAGTAATATAAGCAGGAGTGTAAAATACGCCTAATTTTTTCCGTTTACCTTGTTTTTTATCAAATTTCTGTTTAGCAACATCCGCTTTTAATTCTTCTAAATCTGTAATTGATTGTTCAAAAATCCGCCCCAAAATATCTACAGAAACTTCCGAATCAAAATCAAAGCGCGTTAGTTCTTTAAGTTGCTTACATAAAGGATCTGGAATATTTAATTGTTCATCTAAAATTGGATCATGTTTAAATAAACCACCATTATAACCGGGAATTGGTGGATCTTCATTACCTTGATCAACCCAGCGAAAAACAGCTTGATAATTTTCCCAAATTGACCGAGGATTATAAGCATTTTTGCTATCATGAGCTTTAGCAATTGTCTTTTCTGGTAATAATCCTCTATCTTCACAAAAAGCAATAAATAAAATTCTGTCTAATGTCTTTTGTGCTTTTTCAATTAACACTTGGTCAGGATTAGGAATATTCAACTTACTCCCAAAGCGAAACCAAAAATCTTTAACTATACTTAATCTAACTTGTTTATATTCTTCATAAAGTTGTTTAGTAATGTCCTCTTGTGCTTCTTCAGAAGTTACTAACAATGTATCAATTTTAGATACATCTTTAACTGGTAAAAAGTTTTCTCGACAAAGCAGAAAATAAAATCTTTTAAATTCCTCTAAATCTACCAAATCAACTAATAAAAACTTTTCATAATAAGCCGGAGTCTTATTAGTATGATATAATCGCAATTCTCGATAATTAGAAATAATAATCCAATGACAATCAGGTGTATAATTAGCATAACGCCAACCTTGTTCAACTGCGGATTCTTTTCTGCCTGGTGCGGGTCTATCTAAATCATCTTTTGTACCTTTTAACTCAATTGGTGCAACAACTTTATCCTGTACCTTTCTCTTGTTATTTTCCGTTGCGGTAAATAATCCCAAAGCAGCATCAGCATAACCCCTACCATTAGCAATAGTTTGTTCAGCATTAATTTCCCAAAGTTTACCACCACCTGCAATAATGGAAGAATAACCTAAAACATCTTGAAATATATCTTTGAGAAAATCACCATGTAAAGCAACCTCTTTTTCTTGGTTAAGAGTCCCTGAATTTAAAGCCTCAACCCATTTTGTAATAATTTGGTGACGTGCTTCTAAATCTGAAGGAAACTTAAAATTAACCAAGGCATTTTTTAACACCTTTTTCTGAAATAAAGCTTTAGAAACTTGCTGACTCATATCTTCACATTTTCAGTAGGTTGAGTTGAGAAACATATCCCTTACGGGAGTCGTAGACAAAAACAAGCATAACATATAGTATACATCATACTACCATCACCAACTATCATGTAAATAAGAGAAGATATAGAAATATAACCATGACGGATACATATAGAAAAATTAATCTTACGGGAGGATTACCACCCGAACTAAATCAAAATCAAATTCCATATTCTAAACTAGATTAAAAATATCAAAATCAAGCTATACTACTTATAGTATGACCTTGGGTAATATATGGCTAAAATCTCAATTTCATTGCCAGATGAACTAGTAAATTACATTGATCAAAAAGTTGAAAACCGTAGTGCGTTGATTGAAAGCCTCTTGAAACAATGGCAAGAAAAACAACAAGATAAAGCACTAGCGGCTGCTTGCACTTTGGTTGATGAATTAGAATTAGGTTGGGAAAGTGAATGGCAACATATAGCGATAATTAATCATTATTAATCAACAATAACTGATCCCATTTTTTCAAATTCTCATGTATGACAACATCTGCAAATTCCTTGCTGAAAACTTCAAATAAGACTTAGCCAAATGGTTACTAGGTTCACCAATCAAATTAACAGAACTTAGCCCCACCGAATTATCAAATGATCCAATTAGAGCCGATTCATTAATTTTATTACAATCTGATCAATTAGTTCTACATACTGAATTTCAAACCGGCACAGATGAAGATATGCCCTTTAGAGGGTGTTTGAAAAGTTATGGTTGATGTATCAAATATTTTTTACCCCACCCTAACCCTCCCCTTGTAAAGGGGAGGGAACTGGATTTTTATTGTTTCCCCCCTTTACAAGGGGGGACTAAGGGGGGTAGCAATGTGATGAAAATTACGGAATACCACTTTTCAAACATCCTCTTAGGATGTTAGATTATCGGGTGAGGGTGTATCGCCGCTTTCCTCACAAACAAATGCGGCAAATAGTCGTCTATTTGCGAAAAACAGGATCAGAATTAGCCAATGAAAACAGTTTTAAATTAGAGAGGACTTACCATGAGTTTGATATTATTCGCTTGTGGGAACAACCGACAGATAAATTTCTAACTGTTCCTGGTTTATTACAAAAGGAAATTCAAGAATCTTAATTTTAACTACAGCGATTTTCAATCATATAATGTACATCTTAGCCCCCTCATCGCTTGCGGGGAGGGGGTTGGGGGTGGGGTTCTTGTTCCAGGTTTGATGACAATTTGCTGTAAGACTCTATTAGATTAATAAAAAACCCACCCCTACTGTTTCCAGGGGTGGGTAATTCATTAATTATGGATGTGGTTGAATGGCAAACTAGAACATACCCATGCCGCCCATGCCGCCCATGCCGCCCATACCACCCATACCACCCATACCACCCATGCCGCCCATGCCGCCCATACCACCATCAGGAGCGCCAGCGGATTGTTTCTGAGGCTTTTCAGCAATAATGGCTTCGGTAGTTAGTACCATACCGGCAATAGAAGCAGCGTTTTGTAAAGCGGAACGAACCACTTTCGCAGGATCAATAATACCAGCAGCAATTAAGTCTTCAAATTCGCCTGTAGCTGCGTTGTAGCCGATATTCAAATCAGTTTCCCGAACTCTGGCAACAATTACAGAACCTTCTGCTCCAGCGTTGTCTGCGATTTGCCACAGGGGAGCTTCTAAAGCTTTTTTAAGAATATCAGCGCCAATTCTTTCTTCAGGAGTGAGGCCGTTTTTAATAGCATCTATCTTGCTAGATAGATAAATTAAGGTTGTACCACCACCAGGAACAATTCCTTCTTCTACCGCTGCTTTGGTAGCGTTAAGTGCATCTTCAATCCGCAATGTTTTGTCTTTGAGTTCGGTTTCTGTAGCTGCACCGACTTTAATCACGGCAATACCACCAGCTAACTTAGCAATGCGTTCTTTCAGTTTTTCGGTATCATAATCGGAGTCAGTTTCCGCCAACTGTTTACGAATTTGCTCAATCCGGATTTGGGTTTCTGGTTTAGCAGAATTACCAGCTACAATGATGGTGTTTTCTTTGTCAATGTAGATTTTCTCAGCAGTTCCCAACATTTCCAAAGTAGCGGTATCTAAGCTCAAGCCAATGTCTTCAGAAATCATTTGTCCATCAGTGAGAATGGCAATATCTTCTAACATAGCTTTGCGGCGTTCACCAAAACCAGGAGATTTAATAGCAGCGATCGCTAATACACCACGAGCTTTATTGATAACCAAAGTTGCTAAAGCATCACCATCTACATCTTCAGCAATAATTAGCAAAGGTTGACCTAACCGGGCAACTTTTTCCAAGATAGGGACTAAATCTTGAATGCTGCTGATTTTCTTATCAACAATCAAGATGCGAGCATTTTCAAACTCTACTATCATCCGTTCATTGTTGGTGATGAAGTAAGGAGAAATATAACCTCTGTCAACCTGCATCCCTTCAACTACTTCTAGTTCAGTGGTGAAGGATTTAGATTCTTCAACGGTGATTACGCCGTCTTTAGTCACTTTCTCCATTGCCAGTGCGATCATTTGTCCCACTTCAGCATCATTACCAGCGGAAACTGTGGCAACTTGAGAGATCGCACTTCCTTCTACTGGTTTAGCAATCTTGGCAATTTCTGCTACCAGTGCCTCAACGGTTTTATCAATACCCCGTTTTAAGCTAATGGGATTTGTCCCAGCAGCAACATTCTTTAAACCTTCCTTAATCAAGGCTTGTGCTAGAACTGTGGCAGTGGTAGTTCCATCGCCAGCTACATCCTTGGTTTTTGATGCTACTTCTTGAATAAGTCTAGCACCAGTATTTTCCAGTGGATCTTCTAGTTCAATTTCTTTAGCAACAGTGATACCATCGTTAACAATTTGGGGAACACCAAATTTTTTCTCTAATAGAACGTTACGACCTCTTGGTCCTAAAGTGATTTTCACTGCATCTGCTAGGGCGTTAATACCCCTTTCTAATGCCCGTCGTGCTTCTTCATTAAATGCAATAATCTTAGTCATGTTTTATTTTTCTATTGCTTCCATTAGACAATTTAGCACTCACTGACCAAGAGTGCTAATCCCTTTCCCCAATTTAGATTAACAATCAAAATCTCAAAATTGATTAATATTAACAGTTGATACTTATGTTTGACCATAAAACTAATGATTATATTGGGAGCAGATGAACTTAGCAAACTCCCTTAAATCCCTTGGCATTGCTGACCCTAGCGGCTCCGGCTGGTTAGCTGTAGTATTCACGTTTCTATTAGCCTTGATTGTTACCTGGCGTTTAATTCCCACAATTCGCAAATTTGCCTTAGAAGTAGGTTGGGCAGATCAACCCAATGCCCGCCGGTTGAATCAAGAACCTTTACCTAATGCTGGAGGTTTGGCAATCTACGCAGGGGTAATTGCGGCTTTGGTTTTAGCTAGTCTCTTGCGGCCTATTGAACTGCAAGGGGTTTTGGCTCAGGTGTTAACGATTCTTCTCGGTGGTTCAATTTTAGTGCTGGTGGGCTTTATTGATGACCAATTTGGCTTACCTCCATCTGTGCGGTTATGGGCGCAGGTAACAACAGCACTTTTGCTGGTTGGTAATGGTATTAGCATCAAAGTTGCCTTTGGTACACCCATTGATTCTCTCTTATCTATGGCTTTAACTGTGCTGTGGGTGGTGGGGATCACTAATGCTGTTAACCTCATGGATGGGATGGATGGTTTGGCTGGTGGCATCAGCTTTATTACTGCCATCAGTTTGTTAGGAGTTTCTGCCCAGTTTGATAATCGTGCCGCTGCAACTTTAGTTTTAGCGGCTTTGGGAGGGGCGGCACTGGGCTTTTTACGCCATAATTTTCATCCTTCAAAGATCATTATGGGTGATGCTGGAGCATACTTTTTTGGCTATGTCTTAGCAGCAACCAGCATTTTAGGCAAACTCCAACTCAATACAATCTATGCCCTAATCCCTACAGTTTTATTTCTGCTGTTGCCAGTTATTGACACTACTCAAGTGTTTGTGCGCCGTCTCATGGCAGGGAAAAACCCTCTGAGTACACCAGGTAAAGACCACATCCATCACCGCTTGTTGGCTTGGGGACTATCTCAACGCAATGCGGCTTTTATCTTATGGTCAATTACTTTGGGTTGTAATTTGCTGGCTATGAGAGTACAGGGTATGAGTTTAGCAGTAATGCTGACTACTGCCGTTGGTATTATCTTGCTATTAGGGCTTACCGTTTGGCAAAGAATGTTAAATAACAGGGAACAGGGAATAGGGAACAGGGAACAGGGAATAGGGAACAGGGAACAGGGAACAGGGAACAGGGAATAGGGAATAGAAGCATAAATTCTTCCCACTGACAACTGACAAATTACATTACCATCCCCCCATCAACGTTAAAGACTTGTCCTGTAATGTAAGCTGCTGCGGGATCAGATGCTAAAAACCGCACCATGCCGGCAATTTCTTCTGGTTTACCAAAACGCCCCAGTGGGATATATTGCAGGATTCCTTCGGCTTTGATATCGCTGGTCATGTCCGTGGTAATAAAACCAGGAGCAACGGCATTTACAGTGATTCCCCGGGAAGAAAGTTCTTTAGCGACGGTTTTGGTGAAGCCAATTACACCAGCTTTGGCGGCGCTGTAGTTGGCTTGTCCAGGATTGCCCATTTGTCCAGCAACGGAAGCAATATTAATAATCCGTCCAGAACGTTGTTTAAGCATAATTTTACTAACGGCTTTTGTACATAAAAATACACCAGTCAAGTTTAAATCTATGACTGCTTGCCATTCTTCTAATTTCATTCTTAGTAGGAGGGTGTCACGGGTAATACCTGCATTGTTGACTAAGATATCCACGCGCTGGAATTTTTCTAAGGTGGTACTAAATAGTGTATCTACTTCTGCTGGTTTGGAAACATCCGCTTGAACAGCAATGGCCTCTCCCCCTGCTGCTGTGATTTGGGCTACTACTTCTTCTGCTGCTGTGCTAGAACTAGCGTAGTTAACAACTAATTTTGCACCTTGAGTTGCTAGTTGTAAAGCGATCGCTCTGCCAATTCCCCGTGATGCACCTGTGACTACTGCAACCTGATCTTTTAATAAACTCATCTCATTTTCCTCAATTTCTGGAGATACCGCGCTAATTATCTTAGAATAATTTGGTAAGGAATGAACGAATTTGCTTTCACTAGAGAGAAAAATGACAATTTATGGTTATAAGAAACTATTGAATTATTAAAACCAGTTAAAAATAGTTGATTCAATAAAATTTCTATAATAATTTCTGAAGGAGATTATAAACATCCCCTTTATCATCTTCTTTTCGTAAGCCAACACCAACTACTAAAACCACCACTTGATCAAGTTCTACTTTATAAAGTATCCGATAGCGTTGACTAACAGCCCTAACACTGCGATAATTGATCAGCTTTCCAGTTAAAGGCTTTCCTTGTTTTTCTGGGTCTATTTTTAACTTATCAATACGTGAATTTATCGCTTGCTGGTGACGTTTATCTTTAATATTTGCTAACATCTCTATTGCTAGAGGTGTTAACTGGATTTGAAATTCAATATTATCGGGTTGTGGTAGTTCAGAGTCCGAGTTTGAGTTTTGCATCATGCCAATTAATAGTTTCTCCCCTCTCTCCTTGAGCTATACTTTCTTGTAGTTGCTGGGTAAATTCTTTATCAGATAAAATTGCCAGAGTTTCTAGTAAAGATTCATATTGCTCAAAACTAATTGCTGCTATTACTGGTTTACCATGTTTAGTAATAATTATTGGCTCTTCTTTTATATCATCTGGTAAATCTAAAAGTTGCTCTTGCGCTTCCGTAATCGTTAGGTATTTTAACATATTCTGGTTGATAAATAATAATTAAATATTATTATATCACTTATTTGAGAAACCAACCTAAAGCCAGTCTAATTTTATAGAAAAATCGCTCTACCAATTCCTCGTGATGCACCTGTGACAATTGCAACCTGATCTTTTAATAAACTCATCTATTTTGCCTCAATCTTGGAGATACCGCGCTAATTATTTTAGAATAATTTGGTGAGGACATAACTTGAACAAAACGGGAAAATTGTCTGCTAAAACTGGAATCTTAACTACACAACAGTTTCAGCGATGCTTGTTTTCCTTTATTCTAGAGGATTCTTTGATAGAGATTGCAGATAATTGAGAATTTGAAAAGGTAAAAATATGAGAATTACTACCAACTTAAAACAACTTTATGAAACCGATGATAGTTTATGGTTAGAAGAAACTATTGAATTATTAAAACAAAAACAGTTTAATCAACTCGATATAGAAAACTTAATTGAGGAATTAATCAGTTTGGGTAAAAGAGATCTAGCTAAAGCCAAAAGTCTTTTAAGACAGATTATTATTCATTTATTATTACTTCAATATTGGCAGGTAGAATATGAAAGAAACTATCGTCATTGGCTTGGAGAAATTAAAACTTTTAGATATGATTTGAATAATCATTTAACGACGAATTTAAGGAATAAGTTAGAGGATGATTTAGAAAATATTTATGAAAGTGCGGTTGATTTTGTGAAAATTAAAACTGATTTAACTATTTTCCCAGAAAAATGTCCTTACACTCTGGCACAATTATTAGATAACAATTATTTACCCATTGATGTGTAAAAGGATAGGCGCACCTGGATGGTAGATAGTTATTAGTATATCAAGATTTTTGTGAATTGGTATAATCTAGTTACAGAGGATTTCATCTTTTGTGAGGTACACTATTAGCGGGCAAGATGCCCGCACCACAAGAGTTTTATCCTTAATATCTATGCTTGATAATACCGGGAAGTGCTGTAATATTTCAACTTAAACCTATATTCTGACCATTCTGATGAGTTGGTTCAGCTTTAGCAACTACAGAATTAGGAAGAGGTGGGGGTGTAGGGATTTTCGATTCTAGATGGGTTTTACTATTAGTTTGATTCAAAAGAATCATAGACAACAAACCATCTGCTAAACCGTTATTACTACCATTATTACCACCAACTATAATATCAGGAATAATGCGGACATTGCGATCGCCTACAATTTGCATTAACTGCATAGCCGTGTAACCCTGTAAACTCAAGGCTTGTACCCCTGTCCGGTAGGTTTCTGCTTTGGCGTTACCGGTGGCAAGAATACCTTCTGCCTTAGCTAAGTCTTTGAGTTTAGTTGCTTCGGCTTCACCATTAGCTTCTTTAATTGCAGCTTGAGATTTCAACTCTGCTATTTGCACATTTTGTTCTGCTTCTACCATCTCTTCTTGAATATCGGCTAAAGCAGTTTCTCTCACTAGCATTTGCCGTTGGGTTTCTGCCATTTGCTGAACTTCGTAAGTTTTCTTTTGTTCTTCCGCAATTTTACGATCTGTCAATGTGTGCATCAACTCTTTTGGTGGTGTAATCAAACCAATTAAAGAATCTACAGCCTGTACATCATAAGCACGCAAGGCAGTTTTAACATATTCAGATGCTTCTACTTGACGTTCACTGCGCGCAATCAAGAAATCTAAAATAGTGTATTCTTGAGCAGAGTTGCGGAAATAATTACCCACAATTGGACGCAAAACTTGATCAATGACGTTTTGCATTGAACCCAAGCGAGAAATCACTTTCGGTGCATCTGAAGCACCAATGTGAATAATTTGGAATATCTCTAAATCAAAGCTGAAACCATCAAAGGACAGGAGTTTTAGCGCCGTTAAATTGCTATCGTATCCATGTTGACCGCTAATTCTATCGGTAAAATTCAAGACGATGTTAGTTGTTGGGACTAATTCAACTTTCATCACCTTAGTGTTGAGTGGATGTTTACCTGGATACAGAGGTTCTACCCAAACACCTTTATGTCCTTGATTTACCAAATTACCATGAGTGAAAGATGCGCCGCTGACATCTTCTTGCTCTTCACCTACGAAAGAAATTACCACACCGACGTAACCGATAGGAATTTCCGTCATTGCCACTTGTTCAATATTTACCAACCAAGGGTTAAGATTCCAAGAACCTGATAATAATACCTGTTCTTGCAAACCCCGTTGTCCCCCAGCATCAATAAATTTTTGACCATTCTGGAAATTATTATGACCAGGAATAATCCTTCCAGCAATCTCACCTGTGGCAATTGGTAAACCATCTAAAGTAGTGACAATACCCACTTTTTCTCGTGCTATTTCATAAATATGCAATTGTTCTGGTCGCATACCATCACTACTAGAATTTGCAGATGTGATAACTTTAAATAATGCGGTATTGATCCGGTAAGTACCTGCGGTGATAAAAGCAATTTGTCGGCCTTTTTCCCCACCTTTGGTCAAAAATTTGCGAGCATCTTGAAAATTATCACATTCGACAATTTTGCCCAAAATCCGTTCTGGTGGGTTAGAAGCCCCATCGGCGGCGACAATCAGAGCGATTTGACCTTGGGGGACAACAATTACCGACTCTTTTTTAACTGCATATTGCCAAGGCCAATAACCCCAGTGCCAACCAGGGGCGAGGGTATCGGCTTGTAAACCCGCTTCACCATTGAGGGCGATTAATCTCCCAGGAGGTAGTCCTTTACCGGAAAGGGTGAATTTTTTCACCACAATCCCCACTTCCCGTTCACCGATAACTACCAGTCCCCCAAAGAAGAAACAACCACCAATAATGATCACAGGAATAATGATCAACGGTTCAATCCCCATGGCTTGATAGGGAATTTGGCGAGTTACTGATTGAGTAACTACGGGTTGCTTTTGATTATAGGGAATTGATCCGGAAGTTAATTCTTTTTCTGTCAGCACTTTTATGGAAGTGGCATTGGCAGCATTAACACCACCTACTAAGGCTAAGGCTGCAATTGCAGATGTAGCCAAGGTGACAAATTTATTTTGCTTACTTTTACCAAGGGAAAATGGAAAGCTTTTCATATATGTACCTTTTTCAGCAAATAATTATCCAAGTTATCACTACATGAGCAGGGAATGATTTTTCTTAGAGGATGAATGAAAAAGTTTTTAATGTATAAACAAACCCCTCTTGTAAACCTCTCCGCGAAGCGGGGAGAGACTTTGAAACCCCCCTTCCCTAGTAGGGAAGGGGGGCAGGGGGGTTAGGTTTTTGGAGATTATCGGTTTCATCTAATACTTTATGGCTAACGCCACGCTTCGCTATCAAACAACCTCTTAACTCTTAACCCTACTGTAACAATTAATCAGAAAACCTAAGTTGTCACGAATCAACTCATATATTACCCCTCTCCATAACAGTGTGGTGGGCATTGCCCACCCTACGGAATCAAGGTTCATAAGATCATGGTGCAAAATGTGCATCAACCAAAACCCCCACCTCCGGGAGTTTCAATCACGAAAATATCTCCTGGTTGCATCTCTACAGTTGCGGTACTGCTTAAAATCTCCTCAGTGCCATTTTGACGCTGTACCCAGTTACATCCTACTTTTCCTGCTTCTGCACCATGTAATCCAAAGGGAGGAACACGACGATGGCCCGAAAGAATATTAGCCGTCATTGGTTCTAAAAACTTAATCCGACGGATTACCCCATTACCTCCCGAATATTTGCCTTTTCCTCCACTATGGGGACGCAAACTAAAACTTTCTACCTGGACAGGATAACGAGTTTCTAAAACTTCTGGATCAGTTAAACGTGAGTTAGTCATGTGGGTATGAACTGCATCAGTCCCATCAAAATCAATTCCTGCACCTGAACCACCGCAAATAGTTTCATAATATTGATATTTTTGATTACCAAAAGTGAAATTATTCATTGTTCCCTGGGAAGCGGCCATGATACCCAAAGCACCATATAAAGCATCAACGATAGTTTGGGAAGTTTCAACATTTCCGGCTACTACTGCTGCTGGATAAGTTGGGTTCAACATACAACCTTGAGGAATAATAATTTCTAAAGGTTTGAGACAACCAGCATTGAGGGGAATATTATTATCAACTAATGTCCTAAATACATATAAAACTGCTGCTTGGGTTACAGCCTTGGGAGCATTGAAATTACTATTTAGTTGTGCAGATGTACCAGTGAAATCAATCTTAGCACTGCGATTTTCTCGATTAATTATTACCTTAACTTGAATTTTTGCCCCATTATCCATTTCATAAATAAATGAGCCATTTTGCAAAATATCAATTGCCCGTCTGACTGATTCCTCTGCATTCTCTTGAACAAACTGCATATAAAGTTGGACTGTTTCTAGTCCATATTGATTAACCATTTTGCCAAGTTCTTGCAATCCCCTGGCATTAGCAGCAATTTGGGCTTTAAAATCGGCAATATTTTGGTCAGGATTACGGCTAGGATAGGGATGATTTAATAAATAATTTCTCACGGCTGTTTCTTGAAATTCTCCCTGTTCTACTAAGAGAAAATTATCAAATATAACTCCTTCTTCTTCTACTGTGGTACTATGAGGAGGCATAGAACCGGGAGTAATGCCACCTATATCTGCTTGGTGTCCACGAGATGCAACATAGAAAATAATTTCTTGATTTTCTGCATTAAAAATTGGGGTAATTGCTGTGACATCAGGTAAATGTGTTCCCCCGTTATAGGGGTTATTTGATAAATAAATATTTCCCGGTTTAATATTGTCACCTTGATCATTAATTAGACTGCGAACACTATCACTCATTGAGCCTAAATGTACGGGAATATGAGGAGCATTGGCAACTAATAAACCAGCAGCATCAAAAATAGCACAGGAAAAATCTAGTCGTTCTTTGATATTGACTGATGTTGCTGTGTTTTGGAGAACAATTCCCATTTGTTCCGCGATAAATTGATAAAGATTTTTAAATATTTCTAAACGAACGGGATCTGGTTGAGATGTGGTGGACATTTTTTGACTAAATTAATTTTAAGATTAAGGATATGTTGGGTAACATGAGCGTCTACCCAACCTACAAATTGTTTTTTAGATGGTATCTGGATCAATATTTAATTCCCGCAATTTTGCAGCTAAACGTTCTGCTCGTTGAGTTTCACGTTTTGCGGTTTCTTCAGGTGTGGGTACTAAACTTGATTCTGGGGTGAAATAACGTAATAAACCATTAAAAATTCCCAAAAATAGGCCTAATTGTTCACTCCATAAATGTCCTTGCTCGTTGGCTTTGATAGGTTGATATTTAGCATCTACTAAATGAAAACCTGCAAATTCTAATGTATAGGGGTCAAACCAAAAGTATTCTGGTGTGCGGAAAGTATCTTGATAAAGTTGTTTTTTAGATTCTCTATCTGTCTTTGCTGTTGTTGGTGAGAGAATTTCGACAATTACATGAGGATATTTACCATTCTCTTCCCACACTACCCAACTTTTACGGGTTTTAAGTTCAGTTCCTAAAACTACAAAAAAATCAGGACCCCGAAAATTTTCTGTTTTTCTTTGGTGAGGACTATAATAAATACTCAGATTTCCCGCAGCATAGAAATCTGTTCTATCTTTCCATAACCATTTAAGACATTTGATTAAGAGCATAATTTGCTCTAAATGTAGTTCTGTTTCCACGGGAGGTTCATCACTATATAAATCGCTGGGAGGAAAAATTACATCTGGGAAGATATTTTGTTCAGATACTAATTCTTGAGTAATCATCATGATATGATACCAAGTAGTTGTTTATTGATCTTAGCATTAATTGAACGCAGATAAACGCAGATTTCCATAAAATTGCTATAAGTTTACTTTCTAGATAAAATTAGATGATTACGTTCAGTTAATTTTGCTTGCCAATTCGGTTCAATTACTATTGTACTGATTTTTTCAACAATGATTGCAGCACCATTTATATTATCTCCTGGTTGTAATTTTTCTCGCAGATAAACTGGTGTATCATGCCATTTTTCAGCAGTAAACATTTTCACGATTTTAACAGGTTGGGGTTTTTCCTCTATAGGGCGTTGACGAATTATTATAGGTTCTTCAGGAGTATCCATTTTTTGAATTACTTCTACAGAAATAGATTCAACAATTAAGACTTTTTCTGTTTGCATAAAACCATAACGTGATTTATGTTCAATTTCAAATTGTTGTTGCATTCCTGTGATATCTAAGGTAAAAGCAACGGTTAAAATAGAGTTCGTTCCCTCATATTTTAAATTAACTTTTTTAATTACTTCTTCAAGTGCTGTTTTTTGTTGCTGGTTTAACTCACTCCGAGCTTGGGTTTCTAAAGATACCATTAATTTCTGTAATTGAGGAATTAATGTTTGATTTAAAGGTTGTTCTACTCCTGTAACTCTGTTAACTCTGACATCAGCTAAACCCATTCCATAGGCAGAAAGAACTCCCGCAAAAGGGTGAAGAAATATCTTTTTCATTCCTAAAGTGTCAGCAATTAAACAAGCAACTTGTCCTCCTGCACCACCAAAACAACAAAGTACATATTCACTAACATCATAACCTCGTTGAAGGCTGATTTTTTTAATAGCATTTGCCATATTTTCCACAGCAATGGCAATAAAACCTGATGCTATTTGTTCAGAAGTTTGATGATTTTTAGTGACAGATTTAATCTGTTTTCCTAATTCTCTAAATTTCTGAATGACAATTTCTTGATCTAAAGGTAATTTACCTTCACTCCCAAAAACTGCGGGAAAATATTGGGGGTGAATTTTTCCTAACATGATATTAGCATCTGTCACTGTTAATGGTCCACCACGCCGATAAGCAGCAGGGCCTGGATTTGATCCCGCAGATTCGGGTCCAACACGATAACTCGAACCATCAAAATATAAAATTGAACCACCTCCGGCTGCAATGGTGTTAATTGATAATACGGGAACTCGCATTCTTGCACCTGCAATTTCTGAATCTAGTTCTCTTTCATATTCTCCTTTAAAGTGAGCCACATCTGTACTTGTTCCTCCCATATCAAAGGTGATAATTAAATCAAATCCTGCTCTTTTGCTAGTTTCAACTGCACCGACAATACCACCAGCCGGTCCACTTAAAATGCTATCTTTACCTTGAAATTGGTCTGCGTCGATTAACCCTCCATCTGATTTCATAAACATTAATCTAACGTTGGGTAAGTGACTAGCTACTTGGTTAACATAGCGACGGAGAATAGGAGTTAAATAGGCATCAACGACGGTGGTATCTCCTCTACTAACGAGTTTCATTAAGGGACTGACTTGATGGGATATGGAGATTTGTGTAAAGCCGATTTCTTGGGCAATTTGGGCTACTTGTTGTTCATGTTGGGGATAGCGATCGCTGTGCATGAAAACAATGGCACAACTTCTAATTCCTGTGTTGTAAATTGTTTGTAAATCATTGCTAACTTGTTCAATATTGACGGAAATTAATTCATTTCCATGAGCATCATATCTTTCATTTATCTCAACTACTTGTTCATAAAGCATAGTAGGTAAAATTATCTGCCTGGCAAAGATATTTGGGCGATTTTGGTAGCCAATTCTCAAGGCATCTTGAAAGCCTTTAGTAATGAGCAAAACTACCCTATCTCCATGTCTTTCTAACAGCGCATTTGTAGCTACTGTTGTTCCCATTTTCACTACTTCTATTGTTTGATAGGGAATGGGTTCATAACTAGAAATGCCGATAATATCCCGAATCCCTTGAATAACTGCATCTTCGTATTGTTCAGGATTTTCTGATAATAATTTATAGACTATTACCCATTCTTGGTTAGGAAGAGTAACAATTAAAAACCGTTCTGTATTGTTTGATAATCTGTCTATAATTGTCTGATTATTGGTGACAGCAACAATATCTGTAAATGTGCCACCTCTATCTGCAAAAATTTTCAACATTATTCTATTTATTGGTATTTATCCTATAATAGGACTGCACAAAAAAGATGATTCAATCTTGTAGGATGGGCATCTGGTCCCTCCTGATATTATTAGCAGCCAAAAAATTTGCATGATGGACAATACCACCATGCAATTGCAAAAAAATCTGAATTGTCAATTTATACTGAACCACCGGCAGCTTGAAAACGAGCGCGAGCGCGTTTAAATGCTTTCGTTGCCTGGATTTGTGCTTGACGATCTTCTGGTTTAACTTGATTTAGACGAGTTTGTGCTTCCGTCAAAGCAGTTCGGGCTTCGTCAATCTTAATTTTGTCGCCACGTTCAGCACCATTGACTAAAACTGTGACTTCATCTGCATCAATTTCAGCAAAACCGCCTAAAAGAGCGATCGCTTGCCAGTTGGCATTTTTATTAGCACGAACACGCATTACACCTATATCCAAAGCTGTCAATAGTGGTGCGTGTCCACTCAAGATACCTAATTGACCAGTAGTGCTAGGTAAAACTACTTCGTCAGCTTCAGCATCCCAAACGGTTTTGTCTGGGGAAATTACACGAACGGTCAGAGTCATATTTTTTAGTTTCTACTTATTAATAGGTGATTGGTAATTGGTAATTGGGAAAAAGGTAATTGGGAGAAATTTATTACCCATCACCCATTACCCATTACCCATTACCCATTAACCTTTCAGCTTTGCTGCTTTTTCTTTCGCTTCGGTGATATCACCAACCAAGTAGAAAGCTTGCTCAGGTAAAGCATCCAATTCACCAGAAAGAATTTGTTGAAATCCTTTAATGGTGTCTTCCAACTTCACATACTTACCAGGAGAACCAGTAAATACTTCAGCTACGAAGAAAGGCTGAGACAAGAAACGCTCAACTTTCCGCGCCCGTGCCACAATCAAACGGTCTTCTTCAGACAATTCATCTAAACCAAGAATGGCAATGATGTCTTGTAGTTCTTTGTACCGTTGTAGAGTTGATTGTACCGCCCGGGCAGTATCGTAGTGATCACTACCAACAATGTTGGGTTGCAACATTGTAGAACTGGAATTCAAAGGATCAACCGCTGGATAGATACCTTTTGATGCTAAACCACGAGACAATACAGTTGTCCCGTCTAAGTGAGCAAAGGTGGTTGCAGGTGCGGGATCAGTCAAGTCATCGGCAGGTACATATACAGCTTGAATAGAAGTAATAGAACCTTCGGTGGTGGAGGTAATCCGTTCTTGTAAAGCACCTACATCTGTAGCCAAAGTAGGCTGATATCCTACCGCAGAAGGCATCCGACCCAAGAGTGCGGATACTTCAGAACCAGCTTGAACAAACCGGAAGATGTTATCAACAAACAGCAATACGTCTTGCTTGTTGACATCACGGAAATACTCAGCCATTGTCAAACCAGACAAACCAACCCGCATTCTTGCTCCAGGTGGCTCGTTCATTTGACCATAAACTAGAGCAATTTTGGATTCATTGAGATTATCTTTATTGATAACTCCAGATTCCATCATTTCGTTGTAGAGGTCATTTCCTTCCCGGGTGCGTTCACCCACACCCGCAAATACGGACACACCACCATGTTGGGTAGCAATGTTGTTGATCAATTCCATCATGATCACAGTTTTACCAACACCTGCACCGCCGAACAGACCGATTTTACCACCGCGTTTGTAGGGAGTTAGCAAGTCAACAACTTTAATCCCAGTCTCAAACACAGAAGGTTTGGTTTCCAAATCTGTGAATTTAGGAGGGTCACGGTGAATAGGTAGATATGCTTCCGCGTCTACAGGACCTTGCTGATCTACTGGTTCGCCTAAAACGTTGAAAATCCGTCCCAAGGTGGCTTTACCAACGGGTACAGTGATGGGAGAGCCAGTATCAACTACTTCTAAACCACGAACTAAACCGTCTGTGGTACTCATAGCCACAGCCCGGACTTGGTTGTCGCCTAAGAGTTGCTGTACTTCAACTGTTAAGCTGATGCTTTGTCCAGCTTCGTTCGTACCAGTGATGGTTAAAGCGTTGTAGATTTGGGGTAATTTACCGCCAGGGAACTTAACGTCTACAACCGGACCAATTACTCGGGTAATGTAACCAATGTTTGTTTTTTCTGCGGTGGTGACCATGCTGCGCCTAAATGAATGAAGCTATTTTTCAGAGTCGGTCGTCAAAGACCAAAAAGTCAAGCGATATCATCTTTTAGGTTAGCACTTAACGACTCCACCTTTGCCTTAAATTCATTATTAAAACTAGATCCCCAATTTCTAGAGCAAGTTGGTTATCGGGGCTGCGAAGATGCGATAACCATCAGCTAAAGAATGTTAAATTAATCAATACTGTATTATTCAAGCACCCTATAAATGACTCGTTTTATACATGATCAATTTGCCAAACAGTATCTCACAGAACTATTAACACCTTATGGACAAGTAGAAACAAGTAAAGATATTACCGCCGAAGTCAGACAAATTGACGTATTATTTATACCTTCACCCCAACCCACACAAAGCCTAGAAATACTAGGTTTATTAGGGAAAATGGCGGAAATTTCTGCCATATTTGAACCATTCCGTAACCCAGTCAGCAAAAGTGAAATTCGCAGTTGTATAGGTAAATTATTTGACACTCATGCACAACTAGAACGGCAGGCTAAACGCAATGATACGCGAATCAACGAAACCAAATTATTCCAATTGTGGATTTTTACTCCTACAGCATCAGTAGAAATTTTAGAAAGCTTTAATGGTAATCTGGATGAAGAAAACTGGGGACAAGGAATTTATTTTTTTCCAAAAGGATTTAAAACTGTACTTGTGGTTATTCATCAGCTACCCAGCACACCCCAAACCCTGTTTTTGCGGATATTAGGCAGAGGAAAAGTACAAAGACAAGCAGTAGAAGAATTAGAAGCACTAGCGAATAATAGTCCGTTCCTTGGGGATATTATACAATTAGTACAGAACCTAATTGCTGTGTTATCGGCTCGTCAGCGTCAAGAACAAAATATTGATAAGGATGATCAGGAGTTAATTATGAAATTATCGGAAATATATCAGCAACAATTGGAAGAACTTAAGAAACAAGGACTTCAAGAAGGACGACAAGAAGGACGACAAGAAGGACGACAAGAAGGTGTAGAAAGAGAAAGAAGGGGTATGATTGAAAGTATTTTACAAGTACGTTTTGGGGAAGTTGATCCACAGTTAGCAACAATTATTAACCCTCTGATTGCTATGAGTAGAGAAGAATTTACTCCTTTGCTTTTACAGTTATCTCGTGAAGAATTATTAGCTAGATTTGTGTGAATTTTGCAAAATAAAAATCAATAATGATCAGTTAGGGATTTAGCAGTGCTAAACCCTTACCTGTGATTTTAGTAATCTTTTGACAATCACTCAAAAGAAAGATGAACTATTCCTATCTTCTATGTCAACCTGGGAAGGATTAGTAAAAATGCCTTTTCAGGGAGATTATTTTATACGAATTTAAGTTTTTTGATTTTGAGATTTGAATCTACCTGCAATAAATTCGCGTTTTTCTAAATGTTTAGTTTTGCGTTTGGTAACTCTTTCTCTCCACATTTGGAAACTGGATGATTTCATTTCTCTTCTCATGAGAGCAATTACTTGTTTTTCTAAAAGTCCAAACTGTTTTTCTATGACATCAAATGGTGTTCTATCTTCCCAGGCCATTTCGATGATCCGATCTATGGTTTCAGTATCTAAGTCAGGTAGTTTCATACTTTAAGAATTTGAATAAGAATGTCACAATTATAAATCTATATTGATTATACTATCACAACTCTCTTTTCTCTTGTTTTCTCTAAGGAGGTAGAACTTCTAAGATAGCATTCCCAGTCTGGAGACTGGGAACGAGAAGACGAGAAATAAATCGCCAGAATGCTCTAAAATAAGAGTAGGTACAAAAAACTCTGTACTCTCCTCCAGTCGCTTCATCTTTATTACTTATGACTTTCTCGTCAGCACGACAGTATTTTTACCAAGAGATTCAACAACCTGACGAGGATATCAATCTCGCAAAGGCAGCTTTGTATATTGCCCAGGAAGAATATCCAGATATTGACACTGAAGAATATTTAAATGCTCTTGATACAATGGCAATGGAGTTAGAGGAACGTTTGCCCTCTTCTCGCTATCCCCTGCGGATTATTCAAAGTATTAATCAGTATTTATACGAAGAATTGGGTTTTGATGGCAATAAAATTGATTATTATGATCCCCGCAATAGTTTGTTTAATGATGTCATTGAAAGAAAAACGGGTATTCCTATTACTTTGGCATTAGTTTATATGGAGATAGCAAAAAGGATTGATTTTCCCATGGTTGGTGTAGGAATGCCGGGACATTTCCTGATTCGTCCAGATGTGGAAGATATCGGAATTTTTGTGGATGCTTTTAATGGTGGTGAGGTGATGTTTACTCAAGACTGCCAAGAAAGACTTTCACAAAT
Organism: Dolichospermum sp. DET69; assembly: GCA_017355425.1. Classification (NCBI taxonomy): domain Bacteria; kingdom Bacillati; phylum Cyanobacteriota; class Cyanophyceae; order Nostocales; family Aphanizomenonaceae; genus Dolichospermum; species Dolichospermum sp. DET69. The sequence continues at coordinate 2,774,387 of CP070233.1, read as the reverse complement.
TTATCACCAATCAGTGATGCTAAAACCTGAATTTTTAGCCGTTGTGAGTAATCGGCAATTTTTGGCAAGGATATTGACAAATTTAAAATATATTTATCTTCAGAAACAAGATTTGGAAAGAAGTTTGGGAATAGTAGAACGGATTTTACTATTGTTTCCTGGAACAAGTTCGGAATTAAGAGATAGAGGTTTATTATATTATCAATTAGGACAGTTTTCTCAAGCTGCGGAAGATTTACAAATTTATTTAATTAAAGTTCCTGATGCTAGAGATGGAGATGTAATTCGTCAATTACTTGCTAAGTTGAATTAGTTAGTTGTATAATTTCCTTAACAGTCTATCGAGTCAGGAGAATTTGTTATGCTGACCATTGATACTAATAAAACATTATATGAGCAAGATTTTTACCTATGGATACAAACTACACTTACAGTTTTGAGAGAAGGAAAATTAGAACAATTAGATATTGAGAATTTGATTGAAGAAATTGATAGTATGGGCAGGACTGAAAAGAAAGAATTAAAAACTCGCCTTGTTGTCTTAATTGAACACTTATTAAAACTACAATATTGGACCCAGGAAAAAGATTATAATGCTAGAGGCTGGCGGAATACTGTTGTTGAACAAAGACGACAAATAGCCTATACTCTAGCAGATAGTCCTAGTTTAAAAGGGATTTTAAATGATGTATTTTTAGATTGTTATACAGATGCTAGAAATGATACAATAAATAAATATCAACTCCCCTCGACTTTATTCCCCAAAGAGCCATCTTTCTCTTTAATTCAGGTTCTCAATGCAGATTTCATTCCCTAAGTCTACATTATAGATTAAGATGGTGCGTTATAAAAATTTGATCAGACTTCATATTTTTTTCTGAGTTTAACTTTAATCAGCAATTCATCTTTAATCCGATTCAAAATAGAAGTCTCATTTAAAGTTGATAGAATTTGACTAACTACTGCTTTTGGTCCATCTGGTCCCCAAGTGGCACCATTTGCTAAATAAGCTTTAGTAACTTGTCCAATTCCATAAGAAGATACACCAGCTACTCCTGCTTGAGTTATGGCTATGGATAAATAGGGGGCAATTGTCATGCCGGCGGTTGCGGTTGCAGAGATACCCAGTAAGGTTTTTAAGCCACTTAAACCCAAATTTGCTAATAGTTCACTAGCACCAATACCACCCATACTCAGGGCGATTTTTTGGAGTAATTTAACAGCACCTGCTTCTGTCATGGGAATACCGTAAAGTTTAGATAAACCTAAAATTAAGGAAATATCAATAATGACAGCGCTTAATATATCAACTACTGTAACAGGATTGAGGGCGATCGCTAATGCTTTAGTCATGACTGCTTTCCAAATTAATTGATTAGCATTTTCTTCTCTAATGATTAATTTACGCTGTACCAATTGCTGATTGACATTATCAGCATAAAGCATACTATTTAAAGCCACTAAAGCTTTACCTTCACGGTGGAGAATTTCTATAATTTTCAATTTCAATTCTTCAACTTGAGATTTGCCTTTTTGCAATTTTATATTTCTAGAACCATCAGAATTTTGTACGGCAATTTTGACCAATGGTGAAGCGGAAGCCATGACAATTTCATCTTGTGAAAGTAATTCCCTCACTCTATCATCTCGAATTTTTTCATAAATTGTGATTCTGTCAGTTTCAGGATATTGATCAACTTTATTAAATACTAAAATTATCGGTTTCCCAATTTCTCGTAATTGTGATAAAGCTACTTGTTCAAGTTTGGTCATATCTCCTGAAATTACAAAAAGAATTAAATCTGCTTGTTTGGCAATTTGTTCAGCTAAAGCTGCGCGAGTTTCACCGTCTACTTCATCTAATCCAGGAGTATCAATTAATTCGACCTGGGATTGGCCATTGCTGGGTAATGTGGCTTTGAAAGTTCCTAAAGCTTCTTCGCTAATACTCCAATTGACGGTTTGAGCATCACGAGTCACACCATGTAATGGTCCGGTAATAAAGACTTCTTGACCGACTAAAGCATTCAGAAGAGACGATTTACCACGTCCTACCATGCCAAAAGCAGCAATTTGGACTACCATGCTTTCTAGTTTATCTAGCATGGTTTCTAAATCGTGAATTTCTGCTTCTAAACCTGATTTTTCCGCAGAGGAAAGATCAATATTATTAACTAAGTTTCGTAGTGCAGTTTTAGCTTGTTTATAGTTAAGTTCGGCTTGAATATCATCAAAGGTAAAAATGGCGTTATCTAGTTCTTCTTCCCAGTTGGGGATAGGTTCAGGGATAGTATTCATTTTGGGGAAATGGGAAAGATGGAAGAATGAAGTTGAAATAATATATAATAATACTAAATGATCTATAGGAATCCTAAATTATTTCTGATAGCTTGCGTGGCGTAGCCATACAATATCTAAGTATTGTAGGGTGGGCAATGCCCACAATATCCGGGTTTTGGTGGGCAATGCCCACCCAACTATATAATAATACTAAATGATCTATGAAAATTTCTGGGTAGTATGAAGTAAACAATATAGGAATCATAAATGATATTTGAAAAATTTTAAGTAGGGTGGGCAATGCCCACCAATAGTATATTTTGAAAATTAGAGGTCTTATATATCTTATGACTAAGAAAAAAATACTCCAAGAGGAACAATCTTACACCTTTCGCTCTTATTTTGAATTACCTTACGATATAGAGGAAATTTTAGCTGAATTAGGCTACTCATTTGTTAAAAAAGCAGTTGATTTACCCAAAACTTCTCATACTTTAGAAAAAATTGCCGAACTCAAACATAAAATTATCTCTTTTTTACCATTAGTTAGCTTAAATAATGAGACTGCTAGACGAGAAACTTTAGTTTCACCTCTTTTATTAGAGATTATTACTTATTGTCAATGTCAGATGAAAATTGAATACGCAGTTAATGTGAATAATTGGCTAAAAGGAAATCTAGATTATTTGTTACGTTCTCAGCAAAGTTTATTAGTAATTGAGGCTAAAAATGATGATTTATCTAGGGGATTTACTCAGCTTGCTGTGGAATTAATTGCTTTATCGGAAATTGAAGAAAATAAATCTATATTTTATGGTGCTGTAACTACTGGAGAAATTTGGCGTTTTGGTAAATTAGACCGTCAACAAAAACAAATTACCCAAGATATGACACTTTTAAGAATACCTGATGATATTGAAGAAATTGGTCATATATTGGTTGGTATTCTGCAAATGGAAGATTAGAAAATATGTTTTAATTTTTAGGTTTTAATTGACTAGGATATGACAACTTGATGTAATTCATTAGGAGTAAGATGAGAATGAACAACTTCACCATCACGAAACCACACAATGCGCTTGGTTTGACGCGCAACCTCTGATTCATGGGTAACTATTACCACGGTGATACCACTGCTATTAAGTTCATGAAACAAGTCTAATACTTCTTGGGTAGTATGAGAGTCAAGTGCGCCGGTGGGTTCGTCTGCGAGCAGGACAACGGGGTTATTGACAATGGCGCGAGCGATCGCTACTCTTTGTTGTTGTCCCCCTGATAATTGGGTAGGTTTGTTATTGAGGCGTTTTTCTAAACCGACTTTGATTAATGCGGCTGTAGCGCGTTCTTTTCTTTCCCCAGGTTTAACACTAGCATACACCATTGGTAACATGACGTTTTCTAGGGCTGTTAACTGATTTAATAAATGGAATTGCTGGAATACAAACCCTAGTTTTTTATTGCGAATATGCGCCAATTCTGTATCACTCATTTGAGCAACATTCAAATTATCTAAATAATAATCTCCGGTACTAGGACGATCTAAACAACCGATAATATTCATGGCTGTAGATTTTCCCGAACCAGAAGGCCCCATTATCGCACAATATTCACCCTTTTCGATGACCAAATTAACATTATTAAGGGCTTTAACTTCTATTTCTCCAATGCCATAAAGTTTAGAAATATCCTCTAAACGAATAATTACTGGTTCTGGTGCAGCCTGGGGAATATTCGTATCATTAAAAGTCAAAGTATTGGACATAAATATTTATCCTCCTTTTTTAATTAAAAATTACGCTGTTCTTAGTGCCACCATTGGGTCAAGTTGAGCGGCACGACGGGCAGGAACTACACCGAAAAATAAACCAATCCCACCAGAAACACTAGCAGCTAATATAACTGCACTTGGTGAAATGGTAGCTTGTAAAGGGCTAAATATCCCAACTAAAAGAATGCTGCCACCGCCTAAAGCAATGCCGATTACACCACCAGCTATTGATAATATCACGGCTTCAATCATGAATTGCAAAAGAATATCTTCTTGAGTTGCACCAATAGCTTTACGCAGTCCAATTTCTTGAGTACGTTCGGTGACAGAAACTAGCATAATATTCATAATCCCAATCCCACCCACAAATAAGGAAATACTGGCTATTGCTGCCAACATAATTGTTAATGCTCCGGTAATTGTATTAGTGATTTCTAAGAGGTTCTTTTGGGTTCGAATAGTGAAATCATCTTCACGGACAATTTTGTGTCTGCGACGGAGTAAGTTTGTCATTTGAAATTCTGCTGCTGAGATACTATTTTCATCTTTAGCGGATACAGAAATTAAAGAAACATTAATACCAAAGGGGGATGTTCTCCCTACCAACCGACTAAACATTGTATTAATAGGAATATATGCGGTATCATCATTATTATTTCCAAAGGAAGAACCTTTAGCTACTGTTAAGCCAATTACTTGAAAAGTAGTATTTTGAATTCGTATTTTCTGACCAACAGGATTTTGATTGTCAAATAATTTGTTGGCTAAGTCTGGACCTAATACGGCTACTGTTTTACTACGTTTAATATCGAAGTCATTAAAAAACCGTCCGTTCTTAATTTCTAAAGTCCGAAGTATTGGGTAACTAGCGGTAGTACCAATAACTGTAGTAGTTGCATTTCTATTCCGGTAGTTGATTGTGGTTCTATTATTAATTTCTGGAGCAACTTCTTTAACTGCACGAACTTGTTTCGCTATAGCCTTTGCATCTTGTAAAACCAAAGTTCTGGGTATTGATGTCACTCTTCCCCGACCTTCTGGACTACCAGGAATAATAAATAAGGTATTTGGTCCCAATGATTCAAATTGCTTAGTTGCTAATGTTTTTGCACCTTCCCCAATCCCAATCATGGCAATTACTGAAGCATTACCAATAATAATTCCTAACATAGTCAAACTACTTCTGAGCTTATTAGCTAATAAAGTAGTAGTCGCCATTTTCACGCTTTCTAAGATGTCCATATTTTTGTCAAATGTGAGATTTATTCTTTGCTAATATATGTGGTTTATTTAATTAAGATTATCTGGTAAAGAATAATTGTACAATATTCTATTTTTGTTGTCAAAAGCACCTAAATTCTGCCAAAATAAAAACAGCTTATTTTATAAAATACACACAATAGAGTTTACCTAATCATTTACAGTAAATTTATGACTTCCATAATTAAAATATCTAACAATTATAAAACTCAATCCTCCGATACTGCAATTGCCTCTGAACTTGCTTTATTTGCCATTTGGAGATCATGGAATACTGAACAACGAGCTACTCATATTAATTATAACACCCGTAGCGCACGTTCTACAGCTTGGTACATTGCTAAAACCACTTTGGCAACCCAAAATAAAACCCAACAAATTCGTTACTTTCTAAAAAAAGTATTAGATCATAATTTGATTGATTACCTAGAGATACAAGGAGAAATAAAAATGACTGGAGCGATTGAAGAAGCCTTAATTGTTGCTGAAATTTTAGAATCTTTAGATATTCCTTATCTTGTGGGTGGTTCTGTTGCCAGTGGCATTTGGGGAGAAATGCGTTATACCCAAGATATTGATTTAGTCGCTGATATTCAAGAGAGTCAAATTGAATTATTAATTAATGCTTTTTCTCCTAGATTTTATATTAGTGAAATTGCTATTCGAGAAGCTATAAGATCAGGTTATTCATTTAATCTAATTGATAATCAAACTGGTTGGAAAATTGATATTTTTATCCTCACTCCAGATCCTTTTGAGCAATCTAAATTTGCTAGAAGAAAACAGATTTCCGTTGATGAAATGGGACGAACTCTCAACTTTTACACTCCAGAAGATACAATTTTACAAAAACTTATCTGGTATCGGATGACGCAAAAACAATCTTCTCAACAATGGCGTGACATTTTAGGTATATTAAAACTTCAACAATCAGCACTTGATTTTATTTATCTTCAACAATGGGCTAACATTTTACAACTTTCAGCAGAATTAGCACAAGCATTGAGAGAATCTATTTAGTTAACTACCTCTAACTATTTTTCTGGCTTACCTCCCTTCTCTTTAGGGAGATCAATAAACACCCTTTCTCCAGCTTTAAGACCATCTAAAACCTGAATTTGGTTATCAATATTAGCTCCAATTGTGACAATCCGAAATTGAGGTTTATTTTTTTCACCCAGTAACCAAACTCCAGTTTTCCCTTTTTGGGTAACAATTAACTCTTGAGGTATTAATAGCGCATTTTCGATTTTATTGCCAATAAATGTAACTTCACTGACATTCATCCCTGAACGCAGTTTACCTGCTCCCGTATTAATGGCCACGCGCACTTGAAAGGATGTCACATTTTGCTCAACTACTGCTTCGGGAGCAATCAAACGTACCTGTCCTTGAAAAATTTCTTCAGGATAGGCATCAATCAAAATTTCTACTTTTTGTCCCAGTTTAATTTGAGGAATATCAACTTCAGGAACTTTAGCTATAATTTCTAAACCTTTTGCTAAAGCAACTATGGAAGTTGAGGTAGCTGAAGCATCACTGGAAGCGGAAATTGCCGGACTCACATAAGCCCCCACAGTGGCATATCTCTGAGTAACAATACCTGAAAAAGGAGCGCGGAGAATTGTATCTTCTAATTGGACTTGTTGTTGTTTTACCTGAGCTTCTGCACTAGCTACCGCTGCTTTGAATCTAGCAATTTCTTGGGGACGATTACCATTTTCTAATTTTCGTAATCCTTCTTTTTCCTGATTAACTATTGCTTCTTGCTTTTGAATATCTTGGTTGCGGTTGCCTACTTTCAGTAAAGATAATCGCCGTTGAGCTTCTTCTAAATTAGCCTTGGCCTTACTATTTTCACTGATATATTGTTCTAAACTATCTTGAGAAATAGCTCCATTTTTAGCCAAATCTTGATAACGTTTCACCCTAGCTTGAGTTAGTTCTACAGAAGCTTTTGCTGAGTCTACTTGAGCCTGTGCTTGTTGAATTTCTTGCAAACGATTGCCATCACGGGTAATCGCTAATTGTGCCTGTGCTTGGTCTACACGGGCTTTTCCTTGGGCAATTTCTTCGGGACGACTTCCGGCTTGACTTTCTGCTAATTGTGCTTTTGCTTGTTCTAAATTAGCTTTGTATTGGATAATTCGCATTTTAATTTCCGAATTATCCATACGAGCAATAATTTGTCCTTTTTTGACAGTATCCCCCTGTTCAACATTTAAAGCTGCCAATAATCCTGGACTTTTAGGACTAATATTGACACTTTGAACTGGTTGGACTTTCCCACTAGCAGTAATGCGGACAGTTACGCTTTTTGTTTCTACAGGAATAGTTAATTTAGTAACATCTATGGGACGATTTTTTTGCTGTATGCTTTTAATCGTGGCTGTTGTTCCCACAATTAAGACACCACTGGCTATTAAACCCATTAACCAACGCCATGGATATTTAACTTTTTTGCCAATAAAGGGAATTTCTATGTAAAAAATCATGATTGAAAAAGGTTAGGAATAGCAGTTAGCAAGAATATTTTATGGTTCAGATTTATATGATAATCATGCGATTTATCTAATTCATCACCCAATTGGGTGAATTTTCAACTTTTCTGAATTTCCATCACCCTCTTAGATATATTAGCATATTCTTCTTTAATTCGTGATCATGACTTATTTCCTATTTTTACGATAGGAATCATCAATGATATTTGTAAATTTTAAGTATTGTAGGGTGGGCATTGCCCACCAAAACCTGCTAGATGTATTTATTGAAGAAGTCGGGGATCTTGATTTGATTGATTATTAACGTCCTTTTAATTCATTAATTTTATAAACTAATAAACTTTGTTGCTTACTATCTTCTAATTTCTGTGCCAAGGAAATAGCTTGTTTATAGAAATCCTTGGCTTTGTTAAAGTTACCCATTTTTTCATAAATATCTCCAGAGACGACTAAATATTTTAAATCTTCTGCGGGATTTTTAATAGAATCTGTAAGTATTACCCGGTTTTTCAATAGTTCCAAAGCTAGATCATAACGCCCTAATGCAGTATTAGCTGTGACTAAACCATCAATTGCTCGTAATTGATTAGGACGCTCAAAACTTCTTTTAGCTAACTTCATTGCCGAACCATAACTACCAATAGTATTTTCATAATCACCGATAGCTAAATAAGCATCACCAAGATTATTTAGGGTATTAGCCTCACCAATAGCATCATCAATTTGGCGGCGAAAAGTCAAGGCATATTCACCAATTTTGACGGCTTTATTATAATCACCTGTTCTCATAGCAACCAAGCTTAAATTACTTAAAGATAACCCCTGTCCCTCAATGTTAATAATATTCCGGGCAACTACTAAAGCATCTTCCAGAGTTTCTTCGGCGGCAATATTTTCACCTTTTTCTAGAAATAAGGTAGCTAGATTATTTAGGGCAAAAATCTGATTTTGAAAATCTTGATTATCGCGGGCAATTGCTAACTGTCGCCGGATAGCATCTTCAGCGTTTTTGGTATCACGTAATTTCAGATAGGTATTAGCTAGTAAATCATAAGCTGAACCTTGGGCTTTTAAATCACCCAATGAGTGATAAATTTCTAAGGCCGCTAAAGATAATTTTAGAGTTTTTTCGGGAAACCCTTGGGATAATTGCTGTCTACCTTTTCTGAGTAATCTATCCGCTACATCTCGTGATGATTTACCAGCAGAACTATTTAAAGGACGGTGAATTTGTTGGGTAATATCAATTGCTTTTACACCTGTAGTAGTCAATAAACAGGTGAATAGTACCATATAAAAAGTCAAAACTGGCAATTTTGGGAAATTGGCTAGATTAATCGGATTTCCTGATAACAAATGCCGCTGTTTCATAAGAATACCCGGTAAGTGGGAAACTCAGTCCCTTTAGGGCTGAGAGGGAAACGACTCGTGCGGTTTTAACCGCCTTGAATATTTTTTCATTACCGCCTTGGAGTTGGGAAATTCGGGGTACTTTTGTGATGTACTTTCAGCGGGACAATTACCGATTCAAATTTTCCAACTCTGTACGCATAATGTTTTGCTCCAAAGAGCCTCCCATTTCTGGGGTAATGTTAGCTTCGTCAATGTTTTAAGAGCTTGTTAGGCTTGCAACACTGTTTCAGTGACTTTGAAACTGTTTAATCACAAGCGACAGGGCAGGGAACTAGCTTCGCATTCGGTGGGTGTCGTGACTCAAAAAACGTAGTCAGTTAAGACTTAGACTGGTCAGTACAGCTTGCAATTTCTTACAAGCTCAGTCCCTTTAGGGCTGAGTTACTGACAAGATATAACCGTGCAATTCCGGCTGTAAATAAATGGTATAATACCAATTTTATGGGAGTAAGCAGAATCAGGATTTAATCCTTGGTTCTGTGCCGTAGATGAGCTATGGTAATTATTATAGTTGAAGTTATAACTAAATCCCCTCTTCGCCTAAGTAAATAGCTCGAATATCCGCAGGTAATTTATCTTCTAGCATCTCATAACCTTCTTGAAGAGAACTGGCGACTTCAGCCGGGGAAATTTGTTCTCCTTCAGCTTGTAAATACGCAGCAATTCTGGTTTCACTCCAATGGAAAGTTTGCGCCATTAAGACGATTAACCGTGATATTGGTGGTAATTGATCTAACGCTTGTTCTACATAGCACCAGAGTGGTGGTGATGTATCCTTGAGGGCATAATGAATGGCTTCTGTGGGTGGTAGTTTAATCTCGTTAATATGAAATGCAGTGATGTTAATTAACCAGTTTTGTAGGGTTAAGGATTCTGTCTCTGTGGTTGCTTGGTTTAAATCCAGTCCACCTAATTCATAATAGATATTTCGCCAAATGAGGGCAAATAAATAATCAGCTTGTACAGGCGATCGCGCAGAATGTCGAATTAAGGTGTAGACTATAGGGCTATAACGGCAAAAAATCACCGTAAAATATTTGCCATAATCTGGATATTGCTGAAATAAACTCAGTAGTTCTTGATCACTATGATGAAATAGCGACTTCACCAATGGGTGATTAGCTTCGGGAAAATGGGGAATTTGCACAATCTCTGGACTAAGTAGGTTGGCGTTAAAAATTGTCGTTGGGGCAAGGGAACAGGGAACAGGGAACAGGGAACAGGGAAGAGGAAGAGAGTTTTGGGCGATTTTACTTTTCTTCACATACATTTAAATTTTTTCGGTTCACCTACTTAGATAGTTGTTAAAATATACTAGGGAATGGTTAATGCTATGGCTAAATAATATCCAGAAGTCAGTTAGTTTGTAAATGTTCAGACTACTAGACTATTGATAAACTAGAAGCAAGGACTTAATGTTAGTCTTAACTGACAATATAAAAGCAGTTCCTTTATTTTTATCCTCTGTGTTCATGGTTATAGAAACTAGTTCCATAATGTCCCTGCTGAGTCCACTTACTTTAGGCTCTTTCTTGCCTTCCCTGCCCTTGGATAGTCTGTTCTCCACCCAGGGGATTATGATTATGTTGCTGGCAGCTTACGCTGGTGCTATGTGGATGTTCCTGAGTAGCGCACCTAAAGTTTATACTGTTATGGTATCGGATTTAGAAGTTGCCCGACAGTTATATGCAGGATTGCTAGATTTACCAGTAGCTGAAGTACCTTTGCACTACTATTACAACTACGAGCAAACCATTGGTGCAACAGGTATTGACCCGCTTTATATGTCCGCTAGTCCGAGTTGGTCTAACAGCACTATGAATAATGCTAATGACGGGCTGTGGTATCAACTCAAGAAAAATACACAATTACATATCATTACAGGTGCAAGTTTAGGCAAAAAAGATCAACATCGTCATGTTTGTTTTGATCATGATTGTCTAGAATTAATTTTAATGCGGGTAGAATTGCGAGGTTTGAAGTTCAAAATTCGCAACCAAAAGCCTTTGAATTTTTTAGTTAAGGATTATGACGGCAGGGTAATTGAAATGGCTGAAGTTGCTAATTAGTCAGTAGGGGCGCAGGGCCTGCGCCCAGTCATTAGTTATTAGGGTGCGTTGGGGTTTTTCCTGACGCACCCTAAATTTTTGATTTAATTAACCACGAAGGAGCGAAGGACACGAAGGAAGAAGGGAAGAAGAGAGTTTTATCGTAACCCGTGGCATTTTTTCTGTTTAATACCAAATCCCTTAGCCATATTTATTCCAGCACCCTTAAATAATAATTACCCCAAAATCTTCGTCAACTTCTCTAACAAATCTTCCGCTAAATCTAACAACTCAATCTCATCAATATTAGTATCACTAGAACTACGATTACTTCCTGCAACTGCAACACCACCAAATAACAAATCCTTAGCAGCAAAAATTCTCTTATTCTCTGTTAATTGACTCAAACAATATTCTAAGCCTTCTATAATTTCTGAAACAGATTTATTCTGTAACTTTTCCCGCACCTTTACCGCAACTGCATCATCACTTTCTAAGAAAGTTGTCATTTTTTCAATATAACCCACATTCCGCACCCTGGGGTGTCACATAGTATTATCACTTGATTTTCTCTTGATTTTTGGATACAAATTATGCCTTGTCGGCATCATGTATCCGTTAATTCATCGAGATTCGGTATACAATACATCCTCATTTCATCATAAAAAACAGTAAAAACCGATTGTGACAGTTGAGGGTGCGGAAGATAGGATATAAGTTGGTTCATCATTATCATCTCCCCAAGTATCTAACCAATCACCCTCAACATCATCACAATACAAATAGGCTGCATCTAGCCCATGTTTCATAATATCATGCTCTAATTGACGGGCTGCTTCTACAGATTGTAAAAAATTCTCTAATCTCTGTTGACGGTCATTTATTTGTTGATTAACCATAATCACTCACCTCTTTTAAAAGAATCATTCTACAAAAACCATCAATCCAACTGAATCAAAACTATAACTTCAATTTCTCATAAATGCCTATTAGCAGTGGCAATGTGCTATTTGCCTGACTACTATTTTTAACAATTGCAGAAATAAGCAAAGTTGAGAAATCAGGAGTAAAATTAGTTATAATTATCAGGTTTTTTGATGACACTAAATCCCCCTAAAAAGGGGGATTTGATTAAATTTACGTTATTTCTTCAATCTTTCTAGTAATTCCTCACGAGATAAATTCACCAAAGAAAGTAGTAACTGAGTGCGTTCTAAAATAGGCATTTGGGCAATCTTTTCTACTAAACTAGATAATTCAGAATCTAAAGTACCAAATCTCCCTTCTAGAAGAAAAGTGATCATTAAAAGTTGTCCCTCTTGTTTTCCCTCTTGCTTTCCTTCCTGCTTTCCTTCTTGCTTCCAATCTTCTATTTGTTGTAAATAAGCTGGTGATAAGTTCATAATTACTTCCTCTTCATCTCTACTTAAATTATCTCTCAATTCTAAGTTTTTGCGCCAATCGGCTAAAATTACCAATAAATTCTCCTTAAAAGGGTTCTGTTCTGGTATTTGAGTTAACTCTTCTACCGCTTTTTTTTGTGTTCCTCCTTTTCCTAATACTCTCAACCATAATGTATCTTCATTTTCTGGTAATTGATGAATAACAACTATTGCTGTTTTCATAATATTTGGCAGAAAATAAACTCCTTTACACCAATTTTCTTCACGCTCAATTGCCCCTGATTCTGCGATCATCCGAGGTGAAAATGTTGGTGTTAAAATCCATAATATTGGTAATTCAGCTTCAGGAATAGTTCTATTTTCCCGTTTAGATTTCCTTAATACATCACCATGAACAGCATATAGTTTCAGGAAACAACTACGAATTTCTACCTCAAATGGTGGGTTGCGAAAAGGCTCAAACAAACAGGGAGTTGTTGCCATTTTTCCTAATAACCCTAAAGGTAGATTTTTTTGAGGTTGTGGAGAAAATGGTTCAAACTATACATCTATTTCTTGAATTTCACTTTTGACTTTTTCGCTTTTCTTAATTGTCCCTAGAGGTGTTAGTAATTCCTCTAAATATTCTTTGGCAAATTGGTCATGAGATTGACGGGTCATTTAATTTAATTAATAATGGGATTTTTATATCAAATGTTTTGGTGTAGCAGATGATATGGTTGAAAGTCATTTTGCTTACAAGTATTAAAACATTATACCAGTGAAGTATGTTGTTGATTCATATATTTTATTACAATATGGATTAACGGAAAGAAACTTTGTATAAAAATTACTATAAATCTGGGAAGCCATCTATACCTAAACGGTGGGATGTTTGCTTTATATGACACAGACTGGCTGTAACAAAAAGTAATTTAATTTGCGCCTACTTGGATAATTAAGGTGCGATTAATAAAGAACTAAATTCTATAAATAAATACTTTACAATTGATTGCTTTCATCCTGTTCATCCTTTAATCCTGGACATCCTGATTCAGACAGTTTACCTAATATTACCAGTTGTAGAAAAGTCATATTTCCCACAACTGGCATAATTGATCATTGCCAATCTCTAACCTTATCTATGACTATCAAGTAAATCATGCCGAGAAAAAATTCCCTTCAATTTTAAATTAGTGAATACGTTTATAGAACTTACTAATTCTCGTTGTTCAGAACTTAAATTTATTGCTTCTAAAGCTTGATCAATATTATTACCATCGTGTAATTCATGTGCCAGTAAATTACGTTGAGATACATCTAAAATTGCGGCAATTTCTTTATTTCGACGCTGACGAATAGCTTGCAGTGCTTGATTTTCTTGGGGAGTAAAATCATATTCAGATAATTTGATATTATCGCTAATTTCTCCAGAGTTACTGAAAAAGTGATTTGCCCAAGCAACAGGAACTTCCCAGGAGAAAAAAGTAATAGCAAAAATCAGAGCCAAAGTCAATAACCGTTGTGTTAATTTATTAATCATGTTGATTTTGATGTTAATAACAGCTTGATTCAAATTTTAGTCGGGGAAATAGTAGCTGCAATAATTTTCCTACTTATGGTTACAAAGTTCCACAGATAAAAATATTGATCCCTACTTATTTATAGAATAGTTCTACTAGTACAAAACAGCAAAAATCCAGCAATTTAAGACACTAACAACCAAATCAGGCTGTTTCTATATTGAAGGTGAGCTAAAGTAGATAATGTTTTCTCTATGACTAAATTCAGAAAATAATTATTTTTCCCATAAATTGTAAAAAATTGTAAAACCTGTATATTAAAATTAGTTAACACATTATTTTTGGCACTGCGATTCTTTTCAATGAGGAATTGCCAAATCAACATCATTACAGATAGAGATAGAGTTTTAACTATTTATTACTTCAAATTATTATCAACTATGACATTACCTGAGCCTCAAACTGATGTTAAAAAAATTTCTCCGTCTCTCCCTAAATCAAGACGGTGGCCGCGCTTACTATTAGCTGCACTATTATTGATTGGGGGTGTGAGTGGAATTGCTTGGAAATTGCTAACTCCTGAAAAACCAAATCCAGCAGTGGCTAATGCTCCACCTCCAGGAGTTAAAGTTAAACTATCACCAGTACAAACAGGTACAGTCGAAGATAGTACAGAATATATAGCCAGTTTGGAATCTCGGCGTTCAGTCAATCTTCAACCCAGAATTCAAGGTCAAGTTTCGCAAATATTCGTCAAGTCAGGAGATTCAGTTACCCCTGGTACTGCAATTCTGCAAATAGATTCTCGACAACAACAAGCCGCAGTTAGTAGTTTATCTGCTGCTGGTCAAGGTTCACAAGCGCAATTAGAAAATGTTCGCGCTACCCTGAAATCTTTGCAAGCAGAACGGTTAGCAAATATTGCAGATGTCCGCTTAAACCAACAAGATTATAATCGCTATTCTGAATTAGCCGCACAAGGGGCTGTATCGCGTCAAACTCAAGATTTATATGCCAACAAACTGGCTACAGCAAAAGCCCAACTAGGGGCGATAGATTCCCGCATTCAAGCGCAAATAGCTACCATATCCCAGGTACAAAAATCCTTACAACAAGCTGATGCTAATATTAGACAACAACAAGTTCAACTTCAATATTATAAAATTACTGCTCCCTTTGCGGGAACTGTTGGTGATATTCCCGTTAAAGTTGGTGATTTTGTCAATACTTCCACACCATTAGCTACTATTACCCAAAACCAACCTTTAGAAGTTAAAATTCCTGTTCCCTTGGAAAAAGGCACGCAATTGCGCCAAGGATTACCAGTGGAATTAATTAACGCCCAAGGTCAAATCATTGCTAATACTAGCGTATTCTTTATTTCTCCCAATATCACAAATAACTCTCAATCAATATTAGTTAAAACCCTTTACAACAACTCCAACGGACTACTACGAGCAAATCAAATAATTCGGGCTAAAGTAATTTGGAATCAACGTTCTGGGGTAGTAGTTCCGACTACAGCCATATCTCGCATAGCTGGAGAAACCTTTGTATTTGTCGCCAAAACAGAAAAATCTCCTCAAGGTGTTTCTCAATTAATAGCTAAACAAAAACAAGTAAAGTTAGGCAATATTAGAGGTAATGATTACCAAGTGATTGAAGGATTACAACAAGATGAAAAACTGATTATTTCGGGAATCCAAAATCTCAGAGATGGACTTCCAGTAATTCCTGAGAATTAGTCAGTTGTCAGTTGTTAGTGGTCAGTTGTTAGTGGTCAGTTGTTCAGTTACCAATTACCAATTACCTATTACCTATTACCTATTACCTATTACCTATTACCTATTACCTATTACCAATTTATGTTTGTTGACTTTTTTATTAAGCGACCTGTATTTACTAGTGTCTGCGCTATTATCATTTTGCTAGTCGGGGCAATCAGTATTCCCACATTACCCACAGCCCAGTATCCAGAAATTAGTCCCACGCAGATTATTGTCAGTTCTAATTATGTTGGCGCTAGTGCGGAAATTGTCGAAAGTACCGTAACAACCATTTTAGAGCGGCAAATTAACGGTGTTGAAGGCATTAAATATATGACTTCGAGCAGTAGTAATGATGGTAGTAGCATAATTACTGTGACATTTGATGCCTCAAAGGATAAGGATATTGCTGCTGTTGACGTGCAAAATCGCGTTACCTCCGCTGAACCCCAATTACCAGATAGTGTCAAGCAAACGGGAGTGACTGTGAGTAAACAGTCTAATAACATTCTGTTAGCGATGGGTTTATACAGTGACAACAAAGCCTTAGATAATATCTTTTTAAGTAATTATGCAGATTTATATTTAGTAGACTCCCTCAAACGCATCAAAGGTGTCAGTGAAGCGCGGATTTTTGGTGAACGCCGCTATGCAATGCGGCTATGGCTTGACCCCAATAAACTGGCTAGTCGGAATTTAACTACTGGTGATGTAATTAATGCCCTTAATGAACAAAATTTACAGATAGGTGCGGGGCAAATTGGACAACAGCCAGCCGTAGATGGTCAAATGTATCAAATTGATTTGAGGGCAGTTAGTAGGCTGACAGAAGTTGAGGAATTTGATAATTTAGTCATTAAAACTGCTGCTGACAGTAGTTTGATTAAGTTAAAAGATGTGGGAAGAGCAGAACTAGGCGCTCAAAACTATAGCTCATTTCTTCGCTTTAAGGGTAATGAAGGTGTAGGGTTAGGGATATTTCCGACACCGGGAAGTAATGTTTTAGACGTTGCTAATTTAGTCAAAAAGGAAATGGCGCGATTGTCCCAAAGCTTTCCTCCAGGGATGAAATATCAAGTGGCATTTGACACCACTACCATTGTAGAAGAATCTCTGGCAGAAGTAGTAAAAACTCTCTTAGAAGCGATCGCTCTGGTAATTCTTGTCATCTTTATCTTCTTACAAGATTGGCGCACAACGTTAATTCCGGTTATCACCATTCCTCTATCTTTAGTTGGGACTTTTGCCTTTGTCAAAGCCTTTGGATTTTCTGTCAACACCTTAACCATGTTTGGTTTAACCCTAGCAACGGGAATGGTAGTTGATGACGCAATTATTGTAGTGGAAAATATCTCCCGCTTAATCCAAGAAAAAGGAATGTCACCTCGTGAAGCGGCTTCAGTCTCCATGCAAGAGCTATTTGGGGCTGTAATTGCGACTTCATTGGTATTAATGGCAGTATTTGTCCCTGTCGCCTTTTTCCCTGGTTCAACGGGACAAATTTACAAACAATTTGCGCTGACAATTGCCTTTTCTATTGCCATTTCCACATTTTTGGCTCTCACCCTCACACCGTCTCTTTCTGCCTTGTTATTAAGGCAAAGACCCGCACCTAAAGGGATTATTGGTTGGGTATTTGGGAGAATTAACTGGTTTTTAGAAGCCATGCGTGGGGGATATGAAAGATCTTTAAAATTTTTGACAAAAATTAAAGCAATAGTTGTTCTCGCATTTATTGGTTTATTGGGTTTCACAGCTTGGCTTTATATGACTGTACCCACAGCATTTCTTCCCGACGAAGACCAAGGTTATTTCATCACCATTATCCAAGGTCCAGAAGGTTCTTCACTCAAATACACCAGTAAAGTTATGAGTGAAGTAGAAGCCAAAATTCTCAAATTACCCGAAGTTACAGGTACTTTTGCCATTGGTGGTTTTGGTTTTAGTGGTAGTACCGCTAACAGTGGCATAATTTTTACAACCCTCAAATCCTGGGATGAACGGAAACAACCCAATCAATCTGTACAAGCCATTATTGGTAATTTAAGAAAAAGCTTTTCAGGAATTACCGAAGCCAGAGTTTTCCCAGTGAATCCCCCCGCAATTCGCGGTTTAGGTAGTTTTAGTGGTTTCCAATTCCAGTTACAAGATATAGCAGGAACAAACAGCTTAAATTCGATGCTGCAAACGGTTGGACAGTTCATGATGCAGGGTAATAAAACCCCCGGACTGCAAGCTGTATTTAGCACTTTTACAGCCAATACACCACAAATTTTAATTGAAGTTGACCGCAATAAAGCTAAATCTCTGCAAGTTGCCATTGACGATATTTTTAAAACCCTACAAACTTACTTAGGTTCACGATATGTCAATGATTTTAATTTCCTGTCTCGCACATATCGAGTATATATCCAAGCAGATGCTCAGTTTCGCTCTAACCCTGATGATATCGGTTTATTAAATGTGCGTTCTGCAACTAATCAGATGATTCCTTTGAGTAGTTTAGTGAAATTAACTCCCACAACAGGAGCGCAAACTATCAATCACTACAACTTATTTCGTTCCATTGAAATTAACGGTTCTCCTGCTCCTGGTGCTAGTTCTGGACAAGCAACCCTGGCTATGGAACAACTAGCTAAAAAGATATTACCCACAAGTATGGGATATGAATGGTCAGGTATTACTGCTGAGGAAAAACAATCTGGTGGACAAGCACCAATCATTTTTGGTTTGGGATTACTTTTCGTCTTTTTGGTCTTAGCTGCTCAATATGAAAATTATGTTGATCCTTTAATTATTATGCTTTCAGTTCCTTTAGCGATTATGGGAGCTTTAGCATCACAATCATTAAGAGGTTTAAATAATGATGTATTTTGCCAAGTAGGGTTAGTAATGTTAATAGGTTTAGCTAGTAAAAATGCGATTTTAATTGTGGAATTTGCTAACCAATTACAAGAGCAAGGTTTATCAATTACTAAAGCCGCAGTAGAAGCAGCACAAGGTCGTTTACGTCCCATTCTCATGACGGCTTTTTCTACTTTGTTGGGGATTTTTCCCCTCGCAACTGCCACAGGAGCAGGTGCAGCAAGTCGTCAATCTCTGGGTACTGCTGTATTTGGGGGAATGTTTGTGGCGACTTTTTTGAGTTTATTTATTGTCCCCATTCTCTACATCATCGTTGGTACAATTCGTCAGCGTTTGCAACCTATTAATAAGTATCCGCATTCATAAATCTGTAAACAGGATTTCACTCGTTCCCAGTCTCTGACTGGGAATGCCTTCAAGAGGCTCTGCCTCAAACCTCACAAATCAATCAAATCAACCTGTATTGATGTCTTTCTTCGTAATAAGTGGTCGTTTTATTTTAGCATCAAAACTGAGGCAGAGCCTCTATAGGGCATTCCCAGCCGGAGACTGGGAACGAGAGGATGAGAGATTGCATCTAGTCTAAATCAGGTTCAACGCCAAGCACTCGCAGTTGGGCAATTAATCTTTCTGTTTTTTGTCGTTCTTGTTCAGCTTTTTGCCTTTCTTGTTCAGCTTTTTGTCGTTCTTGTTCAGCTTTTTGCCTTTCTTGTTCAGCTTTTTGTCGTTCTTGTTCAGCTTTTTGTCGTTCTTGTTCAGCTTTTTGTCGTTCTTGTTCAGCTTTTTGCCTTTCTTGTTCTGTGGGAGTTAAAATCCAATTACCGTCTTGATCATACCAACGTAA
This sequence comes from Dolichospermum sp. DET69, assembly GCA_017355425.1. Lineage (NCBI taxonomy): Bacteria > Bacillati > Cyanobacteriota > Cyanophyceae > Nostocales > Aphanizomenonaceae > Dolichospermum > Dolichospermum sp. DET69. The sequence continues at coordinate 2,754,737 of CP070233.1, read as the reverse complement.
CCAAAGCATTTCCACATTTTTATAACTTCCTTGCCACACTCCTAAACCTAATTCTATTTCGGGAAGCCAAAAACGCAAATCTGATAAATTTACTTCAGTATAACGAGCGCCATTTAACTGAAACATTCTAAATTTAGATTTATAACGATCAAAAATGGCGTAATAGGGGACTCTTAAAAGTTGTTCGTAAACTTCCCATTTACCAGGAGGTTTTTCGACATCTCTTAATGTTTTTCCCAAGTCTTCCTTTTCTGTTCCAGGTGAAAGTAATTCAACGACAATATAAGGATTAACTGCTTCTTGCCATACTACATAACTTAACCGTAAATCCCTCTTTTCGTACAGAGATGAAACACCGACAACTGCAAACCAATCTGGGCGTTTATACCATGAAGGATGACGCAAATCATAGTAAAGATTTAGATCACTTCCTGTAAATATCTCTTGACTGGGATAATTTACTGGTTGGAATGTGTCTGCTAATAATTGTGGTTGTAATAGATGAAATTGATCTGGCAAACCAGGTTCCTCCGGGTCTTCGCTAGGAAGATCATACATTGTTGGTAATGTTTCTTTAGGAGAAAGTGGTGGGTCTATTTGATACATTTTTGACAATCCTAAAGATAGAATTTCTATTTCTATTATATATAGTAATAACATTTCAATATTGAAAACTCTAAGTATTCGTAGGGTGAGTTATGCATAGCCGTAACGCACCTTAAACTCGATTAACGGTGCGTTACGCTGGCACTAACGCATCCCTACTGTATGGCTTTTCCTGCCATAATGTTTTCTCTATGACTAAACTCAGGAATTGATAAGAAAGAAAAATGTATCGGACATATAAACATTATGTTCTTTTATATTTCCCGACTTAACGCTATCATCAAATTCATTAGCAAAGGTGATAGTCATGACGGAAAAGATATTAGAAAAACAAATAGATCAAAATGATGGAATAGATTTGGAAGCAGCTTTCCAAGAATCTCATATTCAAGAAATTCTGGATAAATTAGACCAGGAGTTAGTTGGTTTAAAGTCTGTCAAAAACAAAATTAGAGAAATGGCAGCTTTATTGTTAGTTGACCGTATCCGCAAAGGTTTGGGATTAAATGCAGGTGCGCCCAGTCTACACATGACATTTTTGGGTAATCCCGGTATGGGTAAAACCACCGTAGCCATGCGAATGGCAGAAATCCTCTACCGGTTAGAATATATCCGTAAAGAAAATGTCATGTTGGTGACGCGAGATGACTTAGTTGGGCAAGGTATGGGGCAAACAGCGCCAAAAACTAGGGAAGTATTAAATAATGCCATGGGCGGAGTTTTATTAGTTGATGAGGCATATACTTTATACCGTCCAGATTATCCAGGAGATTTTGGTTTAGAAGCCATAGAAATTCTCATGCAGGTCATGGAAAATCAGCGTGATGATTTAGTCGTCATTCTGGCTGGTTATAAAGACCACATGGACAGATTTTTTCACAGTAATCCAGGGATGAATTCCCGCATTGGACTACATATTGAATTTAACGATTATGGTGTTGATAGTTTAATGACTATTGCCCAATCCATAGTTCAAGCGCAAAACTATTGCTTTAGTCCCGATGCTGAAAAAGCCTTCCGCGAATATCTAATTAAACGGAAAATTATGCCCCATTTTGCTAATGCTAGAAGTGTGCGTAATGCTATAGATAGAGCGCGTTTACGTCAAGCAAATCGTTTATTAAGCAGTGGTAAACTCTTAAACAAGCAAGATTTAATTACCATTGAAGCAGTAGATATTCTTGCTAGTCGAGTATTTAGAGAAGGTGTTCCTGATTGCGAGACAGAAAGTTGATTAAATTCAGATTTTCAGATCCCCGAACAGGAGTAGGGGCAATCCCCCTGTGGTTGCCCCTCTTGTGATTTATTTTCTCATTTTGTTAATTTCTGCTTGTAATTTTTCAATTTCTTGGCGTAGTGTTTCCGCTTCATAATCAGGTGTTTCTGGTGTAACATTAACCGAGCCAGCAGCAGAACGCTGATAGTTTCCTTTTTTAATTTGCTGATATTCTTCTGATACTGCCCAACCGCGTAAATAATGTAAGCGCTCAACCGGAAAAGGATGACTTAGCATCATTCCTTGTGCGCCATTGTATAGCAGAAATTTATATACTTGATTCAGCCCATCATCATTTAGTTCCTGATATTTTTCCGACTGCTGAATAAATTCTTGTAAACTACATTCATGGGCATATTTGTTACTACCTCCAGACAGTTTCATCATAGATGACATAACTGGGTTTAAATCATCCATGACTAATAAAGCCGCTCTATCTGCCGATAACTCAGCTTTGCGTCTCCACTCAAAAAAGGCATAAATCAAGGCTTGACTGACAAAATTACCTAAACCAAAGGTTAATTCACCAATTACAGAAGCGGCATTCATCGCCCACATCGCCATTTGAATTAAAATAGTATGACCACATTTAATATGTCCCAGTTCATGAGCTAACACCGTCCGCAGTTCATCTTCATTGAGTAACTCTAGTAACCCCGTGTTGACAACTATGTAAGGATGTTCTTGTCCTAGCGCATAACTGTTAACTTGGGCATCTTGAGCGATAAATAATCCCGGTTCACCACTGATGTCCAAATCTCGGACACATTCCCGGAATATCTGGTAAATGGTGGAATATTGGCGGGGGCCAACTTGAATGGAGTTACCCATGAGATAGACAAATTGAGGGCGTTCATAGACAAATTCCACAAACTTACGGGCGATTAAATCAAATCCCGGTAAACTGCGTAAAGCTTCCTCTGCTTGACGATCTAATGGATGTCTAAAGGCTTCGCTGGAAATTCCTGGATAACTTGGCATAATTTAGGGAAGAGGTAATTTGTAATTTGTGATTGGTTAGTGTTAAAGATAAAACAACGAACAACTGACCACTGACAACTAACAACTGACAAATTTTTATGGAATTAAAAGTGCGTGATTGAAGCAGAAGTTCATTTATCATTACATAACTTCCTGCGATCGCAGGCGGGTTTCCCTTCCTGGCCACATCATTTGACAATGGCTAGATTGGTGGCACGCGCTTTGCGTTTGGGGCGTAGTGCTTTAATTCAAGTAGGGGCAGTTTGTGGACATCAAGGGCGATATCGCACCAGTTTTATCGCTTCTGCCTTAATGTGGCATGGTTCTGTAATTATTGTCGCTTCGGAAACTGGACAACAACGGTTGTTAAAGGTAGAAATTCCCCGACTACAGCAATGGCTACCAGCGAATAAGCCGATTAGAACCGGTGACACTTGGCCAAGTCCTGATTTTCAGGGTTTGCTGTTGACTTCTCCTGAAGCTTGGTTAAAAGGACAATTAGCTGATAACAATTCATTTCCTGCCAATATTCCCACAATTATTGATGGTGTTGACGATTTAGAAAAGTGGGTGCGTTCTCAGCTTACGCAAACGATTCAACCCCAAGATTGGGATCATTTAATGCTGGCTTATCCCTACGAAGCGGACATAATTCGGGAAGCTAAAGTACAACTCACTCACGAATTATTTCAGCATCCAGAAAATCCATATCACTGTTATCTAATTTCCCAGCCGGAAATTGAGATTTTACAACGTCTATATTTGGCTTTGGATAAAAATAATCTCCCAGATGCTTGGCGAAATTTTTGGCAACAATTCCCAAATCTAGAAGATTCTTCTGCCGAGTATCCCCTGTTTTGGTCTACTATTGCCCGTCGTCAAGGGTTATTTTCTTTAAATTATGCTCCCATTGAATTGGGTAAAATTCTCGCCCCCATTTGGCAACGTCAACCTGTAGTATTAATTGGTAGTGCTTTAGAACCCGAAACGGAAGCGCCTCTTTTCCGTCAACGTTTGGGTTTAGAAGATGTTACTTGCTTAAAGTTTGCCGCTGATAGTCAAGGGGAAGCAATTCAATTATATGTCCCTTATAAGTTACCTTTACCGAATACACCGGAATTTCAACCAGCCTTAATTCATCAAGTTCGCACTTTGGTCTGTTTGAGTGCAACTGCACCGGGAATGACTGTAATATTAATCGGAGATGTGCCGCTAAAGGCTAGGGTAGGGGCAATTTTAGCTTCTGAATTTGGTTCACGGGTACAGGTGGAAAAAACTTGTTTAGATGAAAACGGCATTTTGATTACTGGTTGGGAATTTTGGCGAGAAAATCAAAGTGTTTTACCATCACCCAGATTGTTAATTATTGCCACTTTACCTTTACCATCTTTAGAAAATCCTTTGGTCGCTGGTAGAGTAGCTCATTATAAGCGATCGCACCAAGACTGGTTTCGTCTGTACTTGTTACCCACAGCCATGAATGAATTACAAAGAGCGATCGCACCTGTACGCGAAAATCAAGGTATTGTCGCTTTACTAGATAGTCGTGTCGTTAACCGCAGCTATGGCGTGCAAATTCTCTCCGCTCTCAGTCCCTTAGCCCGCTTAAACTATCTTGATCCTAGTTTATTTTCTGCTCATAATGAGGATGATTCTGCTTAATTCAATATTTTTGCGTTATTCATTTTTCATGGCTAATTTCTATTAAAATTTAAATTGCACTCTGAAGAAACTAAATTATTAAAATTATGGGTGAAGCAAAACGCCGTAAAAACTCACCAGAAGAATACGGGGAAGACACTACAAAAATATTACCTTGGGTTCCCATCACTAAAACCCAAGCTGGACAATTTGTAGCTATCACTACTCGTGGTGCTTGGATAGGCATTGGCATGATGGTTGTCGCGTGGATAATAATCCGCTTTATTGGTCCCGCTTTCCATTGGTGGGAAATTGTTGGTTAATTTGTCAGTTGTCAGTTGTCAGTTGTCATTAGGTAATTTTTTTCCTTCTTCCTTCTTTCCTTCTTTCCTTATTTCCTTATTTCTTTCCTTCTAAATTCTAAATTCTTCAAAATGCTCTTACATTTAAGCACTTGGCCGGAAGTTGAAACTTATCTACAAAAATCTCAAGGAATAATTTTACCAATTGGTTCGACAGAACAACATGGACCAACTGGTTTAATTGGGACTGATGCAATTTGTGCAGAATCTATATCAAAAGGTGTAGGTGAAGCAACACAAGCAATGGTAGGACCAACAATTAATGTAGGAATGGCACTACATCATACTGCCTTTCCAGGCACAATTAGTTTGCGTCCTAGCACCTTAATTTTAGTAGTAAAAGATTATCTCACTTGTTTAACAAAAGCTGGTTTTACCAAGTTCTATTTTATCAATGGACATGGGGGAAATATCGCTACCCTCAAAGCTGCTTTTTCTGAAACTTATGCTCATTTAGAAGATTTACAAATTCCCAATTTTGCAAAAGTACAATGTCAAATTGCTAATTGGTTTATGGGTGGTTCTGTGTACAAACTTGCCAAAGAATTGTATGGTGATCAAGAAGGTTCTCATGCTACTCCTAGTGAAGTAGCAGTTACTCAATATATTTATCCAGAAGCAATTAAAAAAGCCTATCTTTCTCCAGAAATTGCTGGTGGACATAAAATTTATAGTGCTGTTGATTTTCGTTCCCGTTATCCAGATGGCCGCATGGGTTCAAATCCAGATTTAGCAACTCCCGAACATGGTAAACAGTTTTATGATTTGTCTGTAGAAGAATTGAGTAAAGGATATTTGGAATTTGTGAAAGCCGAGTAAAAATATAAATGTGTCAGTTTATCTTTAGTTAGACTTGAAGAAATCAGGGTGGGTTTTTTAATCCACCTCATTATTTAAGAGACTTCCAACTAAAAAAAATATCCTAAAATTTCTTGTGGTGCGGGCATCTGGTCCCCTAATAATACAAGGAGGGACCAGATGCCCATCCCACAAGATTGGATAATTTTTTTTGTGGAGTTCTCTAATCTGACTCTTAGGAAAGTAAATCAAAACTCACATCTTCGTATAATTCAGCTATTTTACCTTCAAAATTAATGCTTTGGAAATTAAAAGCTGTTTGTTCTTCTGTATAATTTTGTAATAGCCATAGTCCATCATTTTGGCGACGGAAACATTCAATCTTTTGCTTTTTAGCATTAATTAAAACATATTCTTGTAAAGTATCTAGTTTTTGATAATCTGCAAATTTATCGCCTCTATCGAAACTTTGGGTAGAATTAGAAAGCACTTCAATAATTAAACAGGGAAATCTTTTATATCCAGGTGTTGCTTGATCTTTTTGGTCGCAAGTAACCATCACGTCAGGATAATAAAAACGATTTAAAGATTCAATTCGGGCTTTCATATCAGAAATATAAACACGACAACCAGACCCACGGAGATGATTCCGCAGTAGCATTGCTGTATTTAGAGCTATAGTCACATGAGGATCAAGTGCGCCAGCCATTGCGTAAATATAACCATTAATATATTCGTGTTTAATGGGGCTTTTTTCTTCCAGTTCCAAGTATTGTTCTGGGGTAATATAGATTTCGGGTGAAACAATCATTTTTTTATGCTTGATTTGTAGGTTGGGTTGTTCGCGTGAGCGTAGCGTGGCGTAAGCCATATTTCAAGGGTATACTGCAAACGGTTCATAGTTTAACCAAATATGAAACCCCTCTTGTAAACCTCTCCCCGCACCCCTCCCTGACCCTCCCCTACAAGGGAGGGAAAAGGAGCAGCTTTTATGATTGGAGAGACTTTGAACTTGGTTCTTTGTATGATAAAAAAGTCCAGCTTCTAGCCGTTTTGAGTATAATAACCAAAGTCTACTGAAGTGGACTAAAGATTTTTTTTATATTTAGTTATCTTTAGATAACTTTGGCTATTAGACTGGGAATTCATTCCCAGGTGATCCATGATTTTACGTTAAGTTGACACATATCAGTACTGCTAAGAGGTTGTTTGAAAAGTATTAGATGAAACCGATAATTTCCAAAAACCTAACCCCCCTGCCCCCCTTCCCTAGGAGGGAAGGGGGGTTTCAAAGCCTCTCCCCGCTTCGGAGAAAGGTTTACAAGAGGGGTTTGTTTATACATTAAAAACTTGTTCATTCATCCTCTAAACCCCTACAAATTCATTCAGCTTTCAATCACCCAATTCTTTGCAAACAGTCATTGCCAGCGAAACAAGGTGTATCGAAGCAATGGCAAGAACTGAGATTGCTTCATTTTGCTGCATTCGCAATAACATTGTGTAATTAATTCTGTCATATTACTTAAACCTTTTCATTAAGTTGTATAAGATATAGTAATCAATAATTATGGTTAAAAAATAGGGTGTCTTTAATGAATTACGTAATAAAAATGTTATTTAACTTAGTTTTAACTATCTCATAGCTTGTTTTTAAGGTTTTTAATATAAATTACTAAATAGTTTGGTAAAAATTTTATCATCCTAATTAATAGTTTTTACCAAAAATTACGAATATCGGCACACTGATCGCTCTCTCAAACTGCAAAGCTCGTTTTTGCAGTTGTTTTTTGCTTTTTAAAACAACATGACTCTGATTTCTGTTGATATAACTCGCTAGTCGAGAATATCACATAGCAAATCAAAAAGTAGGAGTAATTTGGGATGATTACTAAAAGTAGTCGTATCCAATTCGAGACTAAGTTTTCTCACAACTACAATTCTAGGGAATTTTATTTATGGCAACTTTAACAACAGGGGATATTGCATTTATATCCTTCAATGCCGATGAAGATGGATGGGCGATTGTCACATTTGTAGACATAGATCCAAATACAAGTATTTATTTCACAGATAACGAAGCTACTAGCACCACAGCTTTTAATACTGGTGAATCTTATTTACAATGGGTATCAGGAACTAGTACAATAAGTGCTGGTACGGTAATTCGTTTTAGTGCAGTTGATAGTTCTACATTGCTTGCTTCATCAGTTGGAACTCTCTCTCGTGCTACAGTCTCAAATAGCACTAACTATGGTCTCTCTGCAAGTGGTGAAATTGTCTACGCTTTTCTTGGCTCTAGCGCGGCTAGTCCAACTAAGATTTTAACTGCTGTATCATCAGGAGATACTGTAACTCCTGGCGATCCAATTACAAATGCAGGATTAACAGTTGGAACTAACGCGATATTATTAAGAACTAGTGCTGACTATGGTGAATATACTGGCTCTAGAACTGGACAATCAAGCTTTGCAAATTATAAATCCTCAGTCTTTAATGTTGCCAACTGGACTGTCGATCAAAATGATGGTACTTATACTAACACTGTTCCAAATACTACAAATTTCACGATCACCGCAGCAACTCCTACAGTTAACCTAAGCGTCAGTAGCAATGCTGGCACAGAAGCAGGTACAACAGTAATTACTGTCACTGCTACAGCTTCTAGTTCAGTTTCCAGCGACCAAACAGTTAACTTAGGTGTAACTGGAACAGGCATCACCGCAGGGGATTACAACCTGAGCAATTCCACAATTACTATCCCCAATGGACAAACCACAGGTTCTGTTACTTTTACTGTGGTTGATGATGTTTTAGTAGAAGGAACAGAAACCGCAATATTAACCATCAGTAGCCCTTCTTCTGGAATTACATTAGGTGGCACTACATCTCAAAATATTGCTATCGCTGATAACGATACTCCTGCAACACCTACAGTTAACTTATCTGTAAGTTCCAACGCTGGTACAGAAGCAGGAACAACAATAATCACCGTCACAGCAACGGCTTCTAGTGCAGTTTCTAGTAATCAAACTGTTGCATTGGCAGTATCAGGAACAGGTATCACCACCAGTGATTACTACCTCAGCAATCCCACAATTGCCATCCCCAGTGGACAAACCACAGGTTCAGTTAACTTCATTGTTGCTGATGACGCTATAGCTGAAGGAACAGAAACCGCCACATTAACTATTTCTAATCCCTCTACAGGTCTAAGTTTGGGTGGGACGACTACCCAAAATATCACCATTACCAACAACAACAACAGCTTTTTAACTAAAGTCGGTGGTGCTACCAGTGCTAATGGTGCAGAAATATCGGCTTTTGATTCGGGAAGTAATCGGCTATTCGTCGTTGCTGGCAATACCATTGAATTTTATACCGTCAGCACTACAGGGACTCTCGCTTTAGCTGGTAGTTTAACTCCTACAATTATACCTTCTGCGGGTACAGTATTAATTCCCAACAGCGTGGCAGTAAAAAATGGCGTTGTTGCTGTAGCTTATGCAGTGCAAAACAGTACAACCCTTGCCCAACTAACTGGTAAAGTTGCCTTCTTTAATGCTGGAAATGGTAGCTTTATCAATGCTGTAGATGTGGGTGCATTGCCTGATATGCTCACCTTTACACCCGACGGCACAAAGGTATTAGTAGCTAATGAAGGTGAACCCAACAGCTACGGACAAGGCAACTCCGTTGATCCAGAAGGTTCTGTTAGTATCATTAACATAGCTGGTGGTGTTGCCAGCGCTACAGTCCAAACTGCTGATTTCACCAGCTTTAACAGTCAGATTGCATCCTTAAAAGCGGCTGGTGTGAGAATTACTGGACCCGGTTCAACGGTTGCCCAAGATTTAGAACCAGAATACATTGCTGTATCCCCAGACGGTTTAACAGCAACAATTACTTTACAGGAAAATAATGCGATCGCTATTCTGGATATTGCCAGTGCGACTATTACCCAAATTTTACCTTTGGGTGCAAAGAATTATAATCTCCCTGGTAATGGCATAGATGCCAGTGATCAGGATAGCACCATCAATGGTGGGATTAATATTCAGAACTGGCCTGTATTTGGATTATATCAACCAGATGCGATCGCCAGCTTCAGCATCAACGGACAAGCCTACTACATCACTGCTAACGAAGGTGATTCTCGTGCCTATACAGGATTTAACGAAGAAATTCGGGTTGGTGCAGCCGGATATGTATTAGATCCAACAGCTTTTCCCAATGCAACCACCCTTAAACAAAACGCCAATTTGGGAAGATTGCAACTCACTAACGCCACAGGTGATATTGACGGAGATGGAGATATTGATCGGATAGAATCATTTGGGGCGCGTTCCTTCTCCATTTGGAATGCTAACGGGACACAGGTTTTTGATAGTGGTGATCAACTTGAACAAATTACCGCAGCCAAAACACCCACCCTCTTTAACTCCGATGGTACAGCCGCAACCTTTAACACTCGTAGCGATAACAAAGGACCAGAACCAGAAGGTGTTGTAGTTGGAGTTATTAACGGTCTTACCTATGCCTTTATAGGTCTAGAACGTACAGGGGACGTAGTTGTTTATGATGTAACCAATCCTAATCAGCCAACATTTGTCCAGTACATCAACACGCCGGAAGATACTGGCACTGAAGGATTAACTTTTATTTCCGCAGCAGACAGTCCCACAGGTAAACCCCTGTTAGTAACTGCCAGCGAAGTTAGTAAAACCGTTGCAATATTTGAAGTTAAAGTACCTACTTACATCCACGACATTCAAGGTAGCGGTACAACAGCAGCGTTGACAGGGACACAAACCATTGAAGGTATTGTTACCCGCGCTTTCCAAGGTTCTACCAAACTCAATGGCTTCTATGTTCAAGAAGAAGATGCTGATGCTGATAACGACGCTACCACTTCAGAAGCTATCTTTGTTTATGACCCATCAGGATTATTTACTGGCAATGTAGGCGATAAAGTCCGCGTGACTGGAACTGCTGGAGAATTTACCACTGGAACTACAGGTAGCAGCTTAACTCAACTTTCTAGCATTACCAGCGTTGTCAATTTAGGTGCAAGCACTTTACCGACAGTTACAAATATCCAGTTACCTGTAAATAGCGTCAGCGACCTAGAACGCTACGAAGGAATGTTGGTTAATATCAGTGCTGGCAGCGGCGACCTCACCGTTACCGAAAATTACCAGTTAGGACGTTATGGACAAGTAGTTCTGGCTGCTACAGGTGCAAGCAATCAAACTGGAACAGATGCTCGACTTGACCAATACACCCAATTTAACGCTCCTAGCGTCAGTGGAAATGCTGCCTATCTAGCCGAACTTGCCAAACGCAAGATCTATCTTGATGACGGTAGCGGTACACAAAACTTAGACCCAATTCTTTTTGGTCGTGGCGGTAATTCTCTCAGTGCTACTAATACCTTACGCAGTGGTGACACCGTAAATAACATTACAGGAATTTTAGACCAGCGATTTGAAGGTTATCGCATCCAAACTAACACACCTGTTAACTTTACAGCCAGCAATCCCCGCCCTGATACACCACCAGATTTAGGTAGTAGTGCGACCCTAAAAGTTGCCAGTTTTAACGTTCTCAACTACTTTAACGACTTAGACACAAATGTCAACATTAACACCCCGAACGGACTCACTTTTGAGCCTCGTGGTGCAAACACTGCTACTGAATTTACCCGTCAGCGCAACAAAACGATTCAAGCCATCATCAACTCTGGTGCTGATGTTTTAGGACTGAATGAAATTGAAAATAATGGTTTTGGATCTACCAGTGCGATTCAAGATTTAGTCAATGGATTGAATGCAGTTGCTGGTGCTGGAACTTATAGCTTCATTAATCCAGGAACCAATATCTCCACTGATGCCATTACTGTTGGCATTATCTACAAAGCCAGCCAAGTTACCCCAGTTGGCTCTGCCGCAACCATGACTGTTGGATATTCAGCAGCATTTGATCTAGTGGGACGCAGACCTCTAGCGCAGACATTCCAACAAATTGCCAATGGTGAAAGATTTACTGCCGTTGTCAATCATTTCAAATCTAAAGGTTCTAGTTCCGGTGGTGTTGGTGATGCTGATGCTGGGGACGGTCAAGGCTTGTCTAATGGGACTCGGACTCGTCAAGCACAAGATTTGGCAACATGGTTAGGGACAAATCCCACAGGTACAACTGATCCTGATTATCTGTTGCTTGGTGATTTTAATGCTTATGCCCAAGAAAACCCACTGACAACCTTGGCCAGTGCAGGATATGGAAATCTGTTGCCAAATAGTTCCTATTCCTACGTCTTTGATGGTCAAGTAGGTGCTCTTGATCATGCTTTAGGAAATTCGAGTTTAGCAGGACAAGTAACGGTCGCCGATAAATGGCACATCAATGCCGATGAACCCAGTGTGCTGGACTACAATACCGAATTCAAGTCAACGGGACAAATCAGCAGTTTATATAGTGCTAATCAATTCCGTACTTCCGACCACGACCCCGTAATTATTGGGTTGAATCTTAATAGCAACCAAGCTCCTACAGCGGTAACTCTCAGCAACACCATCAGCACTTTGGTAGAAAATACCAACACTGCAACACGGATTAAGGTGGCAAACATTGCCGTTACCGATGATGGAAAGGGAACAAATACTCTGAGTGTGACTGGGACGGATGCTAGTTTCTTTGAGATATCTGGAACTGAGTTATATCTCAAAGCCAACACAGTATTGGACTATGAAACCAAATCCATTTACAACGTTGATGTAGCAGTGGATGATAGCAGCGTCGGTTCTACACCAGATGCTACTACTGCCTATACTCTAACCCTCCAGGATCAAAAAGTTGAGAACGTGGATTTATCCACCTATACCCGCATTGGTCGGTATGATCTGCCAGAACCCAAACGAAGTACAGCACCTGCCAACAGTTTATTGGCTCAAGAAGCTTCTGCTGTTACCTACAACTGGGATACTGATACTCTGTTTGTAGTTGGTGACGGTGGTAGATCCATCGTTCAAGTAACCAAGAACGGGCAATTAATCAATTCCATGACCTTGGCTCTGGGAACCAGTCCTCAAGGAACAGCCTTCTATGATCTAGAAGGACTTACTTATGTCGGTGGTGGTAAATTTGTATTAGTAGAAGAGCGCGATCGCCAGGCTAACTTATTCACTTATGCTCCAGGTACTACCCTGACTAAGAGCGATGTCCAAACTGTCAAGCTTGGTACGACAATCGGAAACATTGGGATTGAAGGCATATCTTATGACCCCTTGACAGGTGGATTCATCGCAGTTAAGGAAATATCACCACAAGGGATTTTTCAAACTGGCATTGATTTTGCCGCAGGTACTGCTACCAATGGTTCATCTACTACAGTTAACTCCACTAACCTTTTTGATCCAGCATTAGCTAACCTTGCAGACTTCGCTGATGTTTACGCATTGTCAAATCTGTCCTTCCTGAACGGATTACCCGATTACAGCAAACTGCTGGTACTCAGTCAAGAATCAGGCAAGATTGTCAATATAGATCGTTCTGGAAATATCTCCAGTTCCCTGACAATTACATCCGATACAGGTAATCCATTGTCCGTTGCAGACCAGCAGTATGAAGGTTTGACAATGGATAACAACGGACTGCTTTATGTAGTCAGTGAAAATGGCGGCGGTGACATCGATCACCCACAGGTTTGGGTTTATGCACCGGCTAATTTTACCTATACAAACCAAGCTCCCATTGCCGTTAGTTTGAATATCACTAATGCCAGCTTCGCGGAAAATACCAGTACGGCGACCCGCATCAAAGTCGGCAACATTATCATCAGTGATGACGCTCTGGGAACAAATAACCTGACTCTGACTGGAGCAGATGCCAGTTTCTTTGAGATTTCTGGCAGAGAATTGTATCTCAAAGCTGGAACTACTCTAGATTATGAAACCCAAACCAGCTACAAAATCAATGTCAATGTAGACGACACAACCGTTGGCAGTACACCTGATGCAACCACCGCCTTTACTTTAGCTGTAAACGATTTAAATGAAGCTTCTTCTCCGCTGATTATCTCTGAAGTATCAGCTTGGTCTAGCGGTAATAGCTCCGTTGCGGCAGATTGGTTCGAGGTAACAAATAGTAGCTCCAGTGCTGTGAACATAACTGGCTGGAAGATGGACGACAACTCAAACTCCTTTGCCTTATCAGTTGCTTTGAGTGGCATCACCACCATTGCTGCTGGGGAGTCTGTGATCTTCCTGGAAACTTCCGATCTCGCTACTACGAAGGCTAAATTCGTCAATGTTTGGTTTGGTGGAAACCAACCCGCTGGACTGCAAATCGGCAACTACACTGGATCGGGCGTGGGTCTAAGTACCGGTGGCGATGCGGTGAATCTCTTTAACCCTTCTGGTACGAAGATTACAGGAGTTAGCTTTGGCGCATCGCCAACAGGAACATTCCCCACCTTTGATAATTCAGTCGGTCTGGCCAACACCACAATTTCGACCCTGAGTATCGTCGGAACTAAGGGTGCTTATGGTATTACCGATACCGTTGGCACTGGTGCTAGTGCTGTAACAAGTCAACTAATTGGCTCTCCTGGAAAGATTGCAAATCCGAATCAACCACCCACAGGAACTGCAAATGCTACATTGACAGCAGGAACAGAAGACACAGTTTACACCATCAACGTTGCTAATCTCTTGACCGGATTCAGTGATGTAGATGGAGGCACCCTGGCTGTAACTGGTTTAACTGCTACTAACGGCACACTCGTTAACAATAACGGCACTTACACCTTCAACCCTACAGCTAACTTTAACGGCACTGTGAACCTTGCTTACACAGTAGTTGATGGTCAAGGTGGTTCTGTAAATGCAACTCAATCCTTTGCGGTGACAGCAGTTAATGATGCACCTGTGTTAATAGTACCAACTACGCAAACAGCAAATTCTAACGTTAGTCAAATTATTGCGGGTATTAGCTTAACAGATGTAGATGCAGGCAATAGTTCTTTGCAAGTAACTCTTGCTCTCAATAATGGTTCAGCGACTCTTGGTTCAACTAGCGGGCTGAACTTTGCAGTAGGTGATGGAAATCAAGACACATATATGAACTTTAGTGGTTCACTGAGTGCTATTAATACTGCACTGAATAACTTGTCTTATCGCAGTAATTTTGATTTCTTTGGTAATGACACCATTACTCTTTCTGTGAATGATCAGGGCAATACAGGTAGTGGTGGTGCGTTAACCGATAGTAAAGCGATCGCTTTAACCGTCTACAATTTAATCAATGGTACAAGTGGTAACAATAGTCTCATAGCTACTACTAACCCAGATCGCATCTTCGGTAAAGCAGGTAATGATACTATCACCTCAACTGTTGCTAACGCTGGACAAAATGACCTTTTCGATGGTGGAGACGGAACAGATACCTTAGTAATATCTGAAGGAACAGCATCAACCGATTTAACATTGAATGTTGCCACTACTAGCAATCAATTAAGCGGTATTTCAGGACTGGTAGTTCAAAACTTTGAGAGCTTCAATTTTGCTACCTTCTTGGGAAATCTCAACGCTACTGGTAGCACAGGCAATGACACTATTACTGCGGGTGCTGGTAACGATACCCTTGATGGTGGTGCAGGAACAAATATTCTAGTAGGTGGTAAAGGTAATGATACTTATATCATTAGTACCTTAACTAATACCATTACCGAAGCTGCTAATGCTGGAGTAGATACTGTTCAATCATCTATAGATTACACACTGGCAACCAATGTAGAAAACCTGGAGCTTATAGGGACTGACAACCTGAATGGAATTGGTAATACCCTCAGTAACACCTTAACTGGTAACAGTGGTAATAACATCCTCAATGGTGGTACTGGAGCAGATACCCTGATGGGTGATGCTGGTAATGATATCTACATTGTGGATAATGTCAATGATAGCGTTTCTGAGTTATTTGACGGAGGTACTGATACCGTTAGCACCAGTGTTACTTATACATTGAGTGCGAACGTAGAAAACCTGACTTTAACTGGCAGTGGCAGTATTAATGGTACTGGCAACAGCTTGAATAACATCATTACTGGCAACACTGGCAATAATATTCTCAATGGTAGTATTGGTAACGACACTCTCATTGGTGGCACAGGAAATGACACTTACATCGTTGATTCTGTTAATGATGTTGTGACTGAGTTAGCAGGAGAGGGTACTGATACTGTCAACGCTAGTATTAGTTGGGGATTAGGTGCAGAACTAGAAAATCTTACCCTCTCAGGTACTGATAATATTGATGCCACAGGCAATAGCCTCAATAACATCCTCACTGGTAATAGTGGTAACAATGCTCTCAATGGTGATAATGGCAATGATACTCTCAATGGTGATGCTGGTAACGATACCCTTGATGGTGGTGCAGGAACAAATACTCTACGAGGTGGTGTTGGTGATGATACTTATATCATTAGTACCTTAACTAATACCATTACCGAAGCTGCTAATGCTGGAGTAGATACTGTTCAATCATCTGTAACTTACACACTGGCAACCAATGTAGAAAACCTAGTTCTTACAGGGACTGACAACCTGAATGGAACTGGTAATACCCTCAATAACACCCTGACTGGCAACAGTGGTAATAACACCCTCAATGGTAGTATTGGTAACGATAGTCTCATTGGTGGCACAGGAAATGACACTTACATCGTTGATTCTGTTAATGATGTTGTGACTGAGTTCGCAGGAGAGGGTACTGATACTGTCAACGCTAGTATTAGTTGGGGATTAGGTGCAGAACTAGAAAATCTTACCCTCTCAGGTACTGATAATATTGATGCCACAGGCAATAGCCTCAATAACATCCTCACTGGTAATAGTGGTAACAATGCTCTCAATGGTGATGATGGCAATGATACTGTCAATGGTGGTGCTGGTAACGATACCCTTGATGGTGGTGCAGGAACAAATACTCTAGCAGGTGGTGTTGGTGATGATATTTATATCATTAGTACCTTAACTAATACCATTAGCGAAGCTGCTAATGCTGGATTAGATACTGTTCAATCATCTGTAACTTACACACTGGCAACCAATGTAGAAAACCTAGTTCTTACAGGAACTACCGACCTGAATGGAACTGGTAATACCCTCAATAACACCCTGACTGGCAACAGTGGTAATAACACCCTCAATGGTGGTACTGGAGCAGATATCCTGATGGGTGGTGCTGGTAATGATATCTACATTGTGGATAATGCCAATGATAGCGTTTTTGAGTCATTGAACGGAGGTACTGATACTGTTAGTACCAGTGTTACTTATGTATTGAGTGAGAACGTAGAAAACCTGACTTTAACTGGCAGTAGCAGTATTAATGGTACTGGTAACAGCTTGAATAACACCATTATTGGCAACGCTGGCAATAACATCCTCTCTGGTGGTGTTGGCAACGATATCCTCACTGGTGGTAATGGCAATGATACCTTCGTGATTGCTGCTGGGCAAGGAACAGATACCTTTACTGATTTTGTTGTTAAGAATGACAAGATTGGTTTGTCAGGAGGTTTAACCTTTGGTCAACTGTCTTTCTCTGGTAACAACATCCTGTTAACTTCTACTAATGAAGTTCTCGCAACTTTAACTGGTTTCAATACCACAACTCTCATCACTAGCAATTTTCTGACTGTTTAATTGCTAATTTGGCTAGGCAAAGCCTAGCCATTCCCAAAATGGGATCAACATATCTTGCTACTTGGTTATACTCAAAACGGCTAGAAGCTGGACTTTTTTATCATACAAACAACCAAGTTCAAAGCCTCTCCAATCATAAAAGCTGCTCCTTTTCCCTCCCTTGTAGGGGAGGGTCAGGGAGAGGTTTACAAGAGGGGTTTCATATTTGGTTAAACTATGAACCGTTCGCAGTATAATTACTCGTTTTTTGTCGATCCAGGTAGGAAAAAATTATTCCCTAATTTTGAAATCTAGATTTGTTCAAGGTTTCAACATTTTATTTCTCATAGAAAAAACAAAACCTTGTTAAATCAGTAAAAGCCTTGATGAATAAGAGTTTCAAGTTTTTATATTCCGACAGTGACATTCTTATGGTTACTTGAGAGCGCGATTTATACCCTTTGGTAACTTTATAGTCCTCAACAAACTGCATTAAAGCCGCCAGATCCCCGACTTCTTCAAGAAGTCGGGGATCTATACTCGAAACGGCTTAATTATTGGATTTAAGCAGGTAAGGAACGCAAATTTAATAACCTGCAATTCTGACTTAACCTGAAATGGTGCGTTACGCTGTCGCTAACACACCCTACTTTTGCACTTTATTTAATTCATATTCCTTAATTTGTCAGTCGTAGGGGTTTACGGTGTAAACCCCTTAACTCGTTTCCCATACCAAGTAGGTTACTTGAGAGCGCGATTTATACCCTTTGGTAACTTTATAGTCCTCAACAAACTGCATTAAAGCCGCCAGATCCCCGACTTCTTCAAGAAGTCGGGGATCTATACTCGAAACGGCTTAATTATTGGATTTAAGCAGGTAAGGAACGCAAATTTAATAACCTGCAATTCTGACTTAACCTGAAATGGTGCGTTACGCTGTCGCTAACACACCCTACTTTTGCACTTTATTTAATTCATATTCCTTAATTTGTCAGTCGTAGGGGTTTACGGTGTAAACCCCTTAACTCGTTTCCCATACCAAGTAGGTTACTTGAAAGCGCGATTTATACCCTTTGGTAACTTTATAGTCCTCAACAAACTGCATTAAAGCCGCCAGATCCCCGACTTCTTCAAGAAGTCGGGGATCTATACTCAAAACGGCTTAATTATTTGATTTAAGCAGGTAAGGAACGCAAATTTAATCCCACATTCCGCACTTCACCTGAAATGGTGCGTTACGCTGTCGCTAACACACCCTACTTTTGCACTTTATTTAATTCATATTCCTTAATTTGTCAGTCGTAGGGGTTTACGGTGTAAACCCCTTAACTCGTTTCCCATACCAAGTAGGTTACTTGAAAGCGCGATTTATACCCTTTGGTAACTTTATAGTCCTCAACAAACTGCATTAAAGCCGCCAGATCCCCGACTTCTTGAAAAAGTCGGGGATTTAAATAATACAAAATATAAACAATCTTAAATAATTGCTAAATAGACCTTAACCTTCATCACTGATTTTTACTATAGACTTTAATACAGGTTTGTCTATTGGCAAATTACCGAATATTAAGCCATTGAGCCATCATTATAACTTTCTCTAGCTTTAATTTTTACGTATTCACTATTGCAACATTCAAGGACTACTTAAAAATGCCAAGTAATACTGCTCCCAACCAAGCGTTAATCCAAGGACCAAGCAGTTCTGCAACATCTTATATTGTTCCCATTGCATCAGGTGTGAATTTAACCTCCATCTTCACAGTTGGAGATTCAGTCAACAACAAACCAGACGGCACACCCTATAAAATGGTAGGTATTCCCGATGGTTTGGGAGCCTTCGACAATGGTAATGGCACATTCACCTTATTGATGAACCAAGAAATTGGCAGTACATCTGGCATTACCCGCGCTCACGGTGGTAAAGGAGCATTCGTTTCTAGTTGGATAATTAACAAGTCCGATTTATCAGTTGTCAGTGGCGATGATCTGATCAAAAACGTCTACAACTGGGATGCTTCCAACCAGCAATCCAACACCACCACTAGCACCATCAACTTTAACCGCTTCTGCTCTGCTGATTTGGCGACTCCCACAGCTTACTACAACGCTGCAACTGGACTCGGCTCTCAAGAACGGATTTTTATGAGTGGGGAAGAAGGTGGTAGTAATGGTTATCAACTAGCCATAGTCGCTACTGGTGCTAACAAAGGAAATACTTATGTCCTTGGCAAGTTCAATCTCAGCACCAATGGCTCTGGTTTAACAGGTGTTGGTGGTTGGGAAAACGCCCTGGCCAATCCTTATGTCCAAGATAAGACCATCGTTATCGGCAACAATGATGGTGGTACGGGCATCATGAGCCAATCCCTAGCAGTTTATGTCGGCACAAAGACGAACACTGGCACTGAGATTGATAAAGCTGGTTTAACTAATGGCATTCTCAAGTTTGTGAATGTAACAGGCAGCCCTACGGAAATTGTCAACACCACAACCCGCGCTACCAATATCACCAGTGGCACAGCCTTCACTCTTAGTGGTACAGCCTCAACCGCTTTCTCACGTCCCGAAGACGGCGCATGGAATCCCCTTAATCCTAGTCAATACTTTTTTGTCACCACAGACCGTCGTGATGACGTGAACGACGGTATTGGTACTCAGATTGGTCGTACCCGCCTCTGGCGCTTGAATTTCAACGATATTACCAATCCTGATGCTGGCGGTACCATTGATATGTTGCTCGATGGTACTGAGGGTGGCAATATGTTCGACAACATGACTGTTGATAAATATGGTCATATTTTGCTCCAGGAAGATGTGGGGGGTGCTGCTCACAACGGCAAAATTTGGCAGTACGACATCGCTACTGACAGCTTGAAACTTTTGGCTAAACATGATCCTGCCCGCTTTGGTGATATTGGGGTTGCAGCAACTGCACCGTTCAGCAACGATGAAGAATCTTCTGGGATTATTGATGCTCAAGATATCTTGGGTCCAGGTTGGTTCTTACTCAACACCCAGGCACATTACGGTATTACTGGGGAATTGGTAGAAGGTGGTCAATTACAAGCGCTTTTCAATCCTGACACCTATAATGCTTATCAAAATTCATTTGCTACCTTCAATTTTGATAATGCTAATTATGCCACTGTGGAAGGTAATACCTCTGGTTTCAACACCAATGCCACTGTCAGAGTAACTCGCACAGGCAATACTACTGGTACAGACACAGTAACACTACAATTGACTGATGGTACAGCTAAAGGTAGTGCTACTGCTCCCACCCAAGACACAATCAAAGGACTAAGCAGTTCTGCAACCCCTTACATCATCCCCACAACACCAGGGTCAGGTGTGAATTTAACCTCCATCTTCACAGTTGGAGATTCAGTCAACAACAAATCAGACGGCACACCCTATAAGATGGTAGGTATTCCCGATGGTTTGGGAGCCTTCGACAATGGTAATGGCACATTCACCTTATTGATGAACCAAGAAATTGGCAGTACATCTGGCATTACCCGCGCTCACGGTGGTAAAGGAGCATTCGTTTCTAGTTGGATAATTAACAAGTCCGATTTATCAGTTGTCAGTGGCGATGATCTGATCAAAAATGTCTACAACTGGGATGCTTCCAACCAGCAATCCAACACCACCACTAGCATCATCAACTTTAACCGCTTCTGCTCTGCTGATTTGGCGAATCCCACAGCTTACTACAACGCTGCAACTGGACTCGGCTCTCAAGAACGGATTTTTATGAGTGGGGAAGAAGGTGGTAGTAATGGTTATCAACTAGCCATAGTCGCTACTGGTGCTAACAAAGGAAATACTTATGTCCTTGGCAAGTTCAATCTCAGCACCAATGGCTCTGGTTTAACAGGTGTTGGTGGTTGGGAAAACGCCCTGGCCAATCCTTATGTCCAAGATAAGACCATCGTTATCGGCAACAATGATGGTGGTACGGGCATCATGAGCCAATCCCTAGCAGTTTATGTCGGCACAAAGACGAACACTGGCACTGAGATTGATAAAGCTGGTTTAACTAATGGCATTCTCAAGTTTGTGAATGTAACAGGCAGCCCTGCGGAAATTGTCAACACCACAACCCGCGCTACCAATATCACCAGTGGCACAGCCTTCACTCTTAGTGGTACAGCCTCAACCGCCTTCTCACGTCCCGAAGATGGTGCATGGAATCCCCTTAATCCTAGTCAATACTTTTTTGTCACCACAGACCGTCGTGATGACGTGAACGACGGTATTGGTAGTCAGATTGGTCGTACTCGCCTCTGGCGCTTGAATTTCAGCGATATTACCAATCCTGATGCTGGCGGTACCATTGATATGTTGCTCGATGGTACTGAGGGTGGCAATATGTTCGACAACATGACTGTTGATAAATATGGTCACATTTTGCTCCAGGAAGATGTGGGGGGTGCTGCTCACAACGGCAAAATTTGGCAGTACGACATCGCTACTGATAGCTTGAAACTTTTGGCTAAACATGATCCAGCCCGCTTTGGTGATATTGGGGTTGCAGCAACTGCACCGTTCAGCAACGATGAAGAATCTTCTGGGATTATTGATGCTCAAGATATCCTCGGTCCCGGTTGGTTCTTGTTGAATACCCAAGCACACTACGGTATTTCTGGGGAATTGGTAGAAGGTGGTCAATTACAAGCACTTTTCAATCCAGATACCTACAAATCTTACCAAGCAGACTACATCAATAGTCCAATTACCGTTACATTCGCTCCTGGTGAAACTTACAAGGATGTACAGATTTCAGTTGCCGGAGATACGAATGTAGAAAGTAATGAAACTGTCAACCTCACTTTAACCAATCCTAGTACAGGCAGTTTAGTAGGAACGAATCAACCCAACGCTGTACTAACAATTGTTAATGATGAACTCCCTCCAACAGAGATTAGTCTCAGTTCCTTCAGTGTCAATGAGAATGTTAATACTGGGACTGTAATTGGCAATTTCAACACTACTGATCCGAATGTAGATGATTCCTTCACCTATACCTTAGTTGATGACACAAACTACGCGGATAATACAGCTTTTCAGATTGTCGGAAATCAACTCCAGTCCAATGCTTCTCTCAACTATGAAGCTAAGAACAACTACAACATCAAGGTACGCTCAACAGATTCAAGTGGACTCTACACTGATAAAACTTTCACTGTCACCCTTAATGATGTCAACGAAGCACCTGTGTTGATAGCACCAGCTACCCAAACAGCAAATTCCAACATTAGCCAAATTATTTCGGGTATTAGTTTAACAGATGTAGATGCAGGCAATAGTTCTTTGCAAGTAACTCTTGCTCTCAATGATGGTTCAGCGACTCTTGGTTCAACTAGCGGGCTGAACTTTGCAGTAGGTGATGGAAATCAAGACACATATATGAACTTTAGTGGTTCACTGAGTGCTATTAATACTGCACTGAATAACTTGTCTTATCGCAGTAATTTTGGTTTCTTTGGTAATGACACCATTAATCTTTCTGTAAATGATCAGGGCAATACGGGCAGTGGTGGTGCGTTGACTGATAGTAAAGCGATCGCTTTAACCGTCTACAATTTAATCAATGGTACAAGTGGTAACAATAGTCTCATAGCTACTACTAACCCAGATCGCATCTTCGGTAAAGCAGGTAATGATACTATCACCTCAACTGTTGCTAACGCTGGACAAAATGACCTTTTCGATGGTGGAGACGGAACAGATACCTTAGTAATATCTGGTGGAATAGCATCAACCGCTTTAACATTGAATGTTGCCAATACTAGCAATCAATTAAGCGGTATTTCAGGACTGGTAGTTCAAAACTTTGAGAGCTTCAATTTTGCTAACTTCTTGGGAAATCTCAACGCTACTGGTAGCACAGGTAATGACACTATTACTGGTGGTGCTGGTAACGATACCCTTGATGGTGGGGCGGGAACAAATATTCTAGCAGGTGGTGCTGGTAATGATACTTATATCATTAGTACCTTAACCAATACCATTACTGAAGCTGCTAATGCTGGAATAGATACTGTTCAATCATCTGTAACTTATACACTGGCAACCAATGTAGAAAACCTAGTCCTCACAGGGATTAATAATCTGAATGGGACTGGTAATACCCTCAATAACACCTTAACTGGTAACAGCGGTAATAATATCCTCAATGGTGGTACTGGAGCAGATACCTTGATTGGTGATGATGGTAATGATACTTACATTGTGGATAATACCAGTGATACCGTTGTTGAGTTAGATAACAAAGGTACTGATACTGTGAACTCCAGTGTTACCTATACATTGAGTGATAACGTTGAAAACCTGACTTTAACTGGTGGTGGCAGTGTTAATGGTACTGGCAACAGTTTGAATAACATCATTACTGCTAACATTGGCAGTAACATTCTTGACGGAGGGGTCGGTAACGATACCCTGATTGGTGGTGCAGGAAATGACACTTACATCGTTGATTCTGTTGATGATGTTGTGACTGAAGCTGCTAATGCTGGAATAGATACTGTTCAATCATCTGTAACTTATACACTGGCAACCAATGTAGAAAACCTAGTCCTCACAGGGATTAACAATCTGAATGGGACTGGTAATACCCTCAATAACACCTTAACTGGTAACAGCGGTAATAATATCCTCAATGGTGGTACTGGAGCAGACAATCTGATTGGTGGTGCTGGTGATGATACTTACATTGTGGATAATGCCAGTGATAACGTTTTTGAGTTATTGAACGAAGGTACTGATACTGTAAACTCCAGTGTTACCTATACATTGAGTGATAACGTTGAAAACCTGACTTTAACTGGTATTGGCAGTATTAATGGTACTGGCAACAGCTTGAATAACATCATTACAGGTAATGCTGGTATCAATATCCTAAATGGTGGCAGTGGTGCAGATACCTTTACAGGTGGTTTGGGTAATGATACCCTCTACTTAGGTTTGCATGATGGTGCTGTTGATATTGTCAATTATGCCTCTGGTAATGGTGCAGATACTATTTACCAATTTGAGCGAACTGTTTTGGGTGATCAACTAAAGTTCACTGGCATTACCAATATTGATGTAATTACATCTGGAACAAGTACCCAATTACGAGTTAGCGATGGTATTACTGGTAATACTGGTTTTGGGACAACAGGTTCATTGTTAGTTACTTTATCTGGTACATCTGGCTTTACCAGCGCTGATGTAAATCAAAACTTGTTTGGTGCTAATTTCTTCTTCAGCTAATTTTTTAGGAGACTAACCAGATGAAAACATCTGGTTAGCTTAATCAGCAGAATCCCCACGTCTCACTATACCGGAGCGTGGGGATGCCAGTCGCCTGCGACGGGAAACCCGTCTACAGCACTGGCTCATGAATACGCGTGAGTTGAGTTGCGTAGCCCAAATTGTCTTTGAGCATAGCGAAAACAAAGAAGGCTACAGCGACGAAACCTAGCTTGCTTCTCGCTCCATGAGTGCAAAATATTGATTTCTATGTTATTATTAGAGGCTAGGTGTAACCCAATTAAATGCAGAAATGCAGCCTATAAAAAAATAATTCCGTGCGAACTGACACCATTTTCTATCAGTTATTTTTAACCTTTCATAGTCTATTGTTTGAACTAATTGGTCAACCATTAAAGAAAGCCAAACGCTATCAATTTACATCAGTAGAAGTCAAGGAAAAGCATTTAGATTTAATGGTATTTTAAGGGTTTTACTCTTTTTATTATCTACGGTTAATTATTCTGAAGATTTTAAAATAGTATTGTCTGGCGAAAAAAGATTTGGACTTACTGATTTTCCCAATCTCACCCTTTCCGACCGGCAAGGGAAAAAATTTTAGAGAAATTTAAGTTTTTGTCCCAACAATTTGATAACTTATATACATAGTTTGCAACAATTAGGGAAAAACTACGTTGAGTTACCATCCAGATGCCATTGCCCCCCACGGTGGAGAGTTAATTAACCGGGTTGCTTCTTCAGCACAAAGAGAAATATTTATCTCTAAAGCTGACTTTTTACCGCGTGTGGAACTTGATGAGCGAGCAGTTTCTGATTTAGAAATGATTGCCATTGGTGGTTTTAGTCCTCTTAAAGGTTTCATGAACCAAGCAGACTACAACCGAGTAGTAACCGAAATGCGGTTAGCTAACGGTATTGTCTGGTCAATTCCGATTACACTGTCTGTCACTGAAGCAGTAGCAACCCCTCTACAAACAGGCGGTTTAGTCCGTCTGGATAACTCCAACGGCGAGTTTATTGGGGTATTGGAACTGACCCAAAAGTATACTTACGACAAACAACACGAAGCCATCAATGTTTATCGCACTGATGATGCTAAACATCCTGGGGTGCAGGTAGTTTATAACCAAGGTTCTATTAACCTGGCTGGTGATATCTGGTTATTACAACGTGACTCTCATCCCCATTTTCCCAGCTATCAAATTGATCCTGCGGCTTCACGGGAAATGTTTCGAGAAAAAGGTTGGAAAACAATTGTTGGTTTCCAAACTCGTAATCCTATCCACCGCGCCCATGAATATATTCAAAAGTGCGCTCTAGAAACTGTAGATGGTCTCTTTTTGCACCCACTGGTAGGGGCAACTAAAGAAGATGACATCGCTGCTGATGTGCGGATGCGTTGTTATGAAATTTTACTAGAACACTATTACCCTGTAGATAGAGTCATTTTGGCAATTAACCCGGCTGCAATGCGTTATGCTGGTCCTAGAGAAGCAATTTTCCATGCTTTAGTCAGAAAAAATTACGGCTGTACACATTTTATAGTGGGACGTGATCATGCTGGTGTAGGTGACTACTACGGCACTTATGACGCTCAGTATATATTTGATGAGTTTACCGCTGAAGAGTTGGGGATTGTGCCTATGAAGTTTGAACACGCTTTCTACTGTAAGCGCACCAAACAAATGGCTACAACTAAAACCAGCCCTAGCAAACCAGAGGAACGGGTTCACTTGTCTGGAACAAAGGTACGGGAAATGTTACGTCGGGGTGAGTTACCACCACCAGAATTTTCTCGTCCAGAGGTAGCGGCAGAGTTGACAAGGGCTATGAAAATTGCACCTGTCTTAGTTTAGTTTAAAATTAGAAACTTTACTCTCCGGACTTTAGCCTTTAAGCTATTAGCTAGTAGGCTGGAGTCTGACTGTTAATTATGAAACGGCGTAGGTTTTTACAAAAGATTAGCGGCTTATTAGCGGCATTGGGGTTAGCGGAAACTGAGTGGTTAAGTTTGGGGAATCCCTATTACCAAGCTTTAGCACAATCTAACCAGCGTAAGTTAGCATTACTGATAGGTATTAATCAGTATCCACAAAGTCCTGCCCTTGGTGGTTGTGTAACTGATGTGGAATTGCAAACAGAATTGTTAATTAATCGCTGTGGCTTTGTAGCATCAGATATTCTAACTTTAACTGATGAACAAGCCAGCAGACAATTTATTGAAAATGCTTTTTTAGATCACTTGGGTAAGCAAGCCAAATCTGGAGATGTGGTGATTTTCCATTTTTCCGGTTATGGTACTCGCATGAATTTGGGAGGGGGAATATTCCAAAATGCCATAGTTCCTGTTGATGAAAATAATTTACTAGGGACAAAATCTGTTAATTATTTATTAGAAGAAACGCTGTTATTATTATTGCGATCGCTCCCTACAAATCAAGTTACAGCAATATTAGATACTAGTTATTATCATCCTCGTGAATTAAAACTCACTGGTTTAAAATCTCGTAGCCGTCCAGAATTATCAACAGCAACTTTACAAATAGCAGAATTAGAATTTCTATCGCAACTAAAAAATCAGCAAGCATCCCCTAATAATCCTCTAATTATCAATGCTACTTCAGAACTAAATCAGCAAGCCGGAGAATTTATTTTTTCTAATTGGACTGCGGGATTATTGACTTATGCTTTAACTCAATATTTGTGGGAAACTATCCCTGCTAAAACCATCCAAGTGTTTCTTTCTAGTGTTGCTACTTCCATGTATCAGCTAGGTGGAAAACAACAACCAAGTTTATTAAGTGAGCAAAACAAATCTCAAAATACTTTAGTTACTAATTATTTCCCTATTGATAATTTAAGAAGTATTGGTGTAGTTAAAGCTATAGAAGAGGATGGAAAAACTATCCAGTTATGGCTAGGAGGATTACCTCCCCAAGTGCTGACAAATTATGGGGTAAATTCTCGTTTAATTCTGGATACGGGAGAGGAATTAATTATCAGATCACGGAATGGATTAATCGCTAAAGCCCAATTTACAAGTAAAGAAATTACTAACTTACCTTCAGTGGGGCAATTAGTTCAAGAAGTTGTGCGTGTATTACCCCGAAATATTCATATTAATGTGGCTTTAGATCAGGGTTTGGAAAGAATTGAACGGGTAGATGCTACTAGTATTTTTTCAGGGATTAGCCGCATTGCGAATATTACTACTATAGAAGAAACTGCTGATTATGTGTTTGGTAAAGTTGCCCAATTACCCAGCCGTTATGGTCTGTTTTGCTTGGGTGGTGAACTGATTATTAATACTATTGGGGAAGTTGGGGAAGCGGTGAAAGTGGCTGTACAGCGATTAAAACCAACATTTTCGACTTTGTTAGCATCAAAGTTGTGGCAACTTACAGAAAACAAAGGTTCTTCGCGTTTACCAGTGAGGGCGACTTTAGAGATTGTTAATAACGTTTTACCCCGAGTTTTTATGGTGAGGGACACTTTAGGAACTGCTAGTAAAGATAATACTTGGCAAACACCTAGCTATGACGAAATAGCTATGCCGACAATTCCCGTAGGTAGTCGCTTGCAATATAAAATTGAAAATTTGAGCGATCGCCCTGTATATTTAATTTTAGTAGGTTTAAATAATAATCAAAATGCCTTTGCTTTTTATCCTTGGGAAGTTTTTCCAGAGACTGATATTCCACCTACAAAACCTCAGTTAATAGAAATTCTCATTCCTGGTGGTAAAACTCTCAAAATCCCAGAAAATCACCCGATAGCTGGTTGGTTGCTTCCTACTCGTTATACCTTTTGTGAACACCAAATTATTCTGAGTACAGCACCATTTAAGGAAACTCTCACGGCATTAGCGATCGCTAAATATCCCACCACAGATCAACAAGCTATTAGTCCCATTGTCAATCCTTTAGAAGTTGCCCAAGCCTTATTACAAGATTTACATAATGCTAGTCAGGTAACAACAGATATTAATGTTACTGCTAATGATGCCTATATTTTGGATGTCAATAATTGGGCAAGTTTGAATTTTAGTTTTCAAGTAGTGTAAACACGCAATGCGGTATTCTATATATGTAGATGACACTTACTTCTCTATCTTCTTTTCTCTGTGCCTGGAGTGGTTCGTTTATTCTCTTTCTTAAAAAAGCACTCAAAGGTAAAAAACTTCAGCCTGCATAAGCAGGCTTGATTTAAATAGCCCCAGTTTTCTAGACAAAGATATTTTTACAAATACTTGTCTAATAACAAACTTAGCTTTTCTTTCGTTGCTGCCGGTGCTTTCTCCAAATTAGTTAAAATTGCATACCTCAAAGCCGAATGAGCCTCACTAACAGGGGGATTTGCACTCAAGCGCTTCACAGTTTCTTGAATTACCTTTTGAGCATTTGCCGCATTTTTATGTAAATTACCAATCACCATTTCCACCGTCACACCATCATGATCTGGATGCCAGCAATCATAATCTGTCACCAGCGCCAACGTTGCATAAGCAATTTCTGCTTCCCGTGCTAACTTCGCTTCAGGTACATTTGTCATGCCAATTACCGTTGCATCCCAACTGCGATAGAGATGAGATTCAGCCTTGGTGGAAAATGCGGGGCCTTCCATACATACGTAAATACCACCCTGATGTAATGTAACATCTGGTAAACTTAAAGATGCGATCGCTTCAGCCAAAACCTTAGCTAAATTGTGGCAAATCGGCTCACCAAAAGCAATATGTGCCACAATCCCCTCACCAAAAAACGTAGAAACACGATTCTTAGTTCGATCAATAAACTGATCGGGAATTACCATATCTAGGGGTTTAGCTTCAGCCTTCAAAGAACCCACAGCACTTGCAGAGATTAAGTATTCCACACCTAACTGCTTCATTGCGTAAATATTCGCCCGAAACGGCAACTCTGAAGGTAACAGGGTATGATTACGACCATGACGCGCTAAAAAGGCAACTCTTGTTTCTTCTAAAGTTCCCAGAATAATTGCATCTGACGGTGAACCAAAAGGTGTGGAAACTTCTATTTCTTCCACATTTTTCAGTGCTTCCATATTATACAAACCACTTCCACCAATGATCCCAATTCTAGCTACTGTCATAAATTATCAACCGATGATTAATTGAACTAACAAGTAATTTTACTGGAAATCTTCTTAATTAAAGATGCACAAAATATAAAAATACTTATTTTTGACAATTCCGTAGAGATACGAGTACAAAAAATGTCTAAATTAATATACCTTAGTTTGATAGGCGATAATAGTAATTCAGGTCAAATGCTATTGGAAACGGTATTGCAACGCATATTTTCTATTCGCAGAATTACTAGACAAGATCAGCAGCTACTCATGTCTACTCTCCTATCAAAAGAAGAATTAGACGAAGATGAACGTAAACAAATCACCCGTGTATTTGACGGGTTATGCAGTGGATTTATTAAAGTAGTAGATTAATTTTTATGGCTGGATAAATCAAGAAAATTATGTAACCCACATTCAGCAGATTAAATTGCAAAAACTTTTTGGATTTTTAGATTTAGATTCCAGGGTTATACCATTCAACATAATGAAGATATTCGGCGTAACTCACGAACTTTTTGATAAATATCATTGACTAAATCTAAAATTTCAGAACCTTATTCTCTTCATTCTCAACTTTCCATCGGCATCACCCAATATTATTCAAGATTTTGTTGGGTAACATGAGCGTCAACCCAACCTACTGTAATACTATTTAACAGGGATAGAATCAACATCCACAGTTTCGCCAGGGGAAGGCGGATGATTAGCTGGATTACTGGTACTATTTTCTACAGTCCCTTTTTTAGCTTTCCAACCATCAAGCACTAAACTAGAAACTTCAGAAACGAATAAAGTTAACAGTAAAACATCATCAATTTGGCCAATAATAGGAATAAAATCTGGAGAAATATCTAAAGGGCTAATTAAATAGGCTACTGTGCCGATAATTACCCACCAACGGTATTTAGGATTGCGTAGCGTGTTCCGATACCATGTATACAGGGATTGAATTGAGAAGTTCATTTTTAACCTCCAGTGATTTTTTTATTTTGGCAAATAATCCTCTAAACTCCCGGTGGGAATAACCGTCATATTGTGTATAGAAGATGTTACTCCTGAGTAATTAATGAGAAAATGTTGTGAGTTTTGCATTACTCTCTAAAATGAAAATGCTTTGACTACTAGGAATGGAGAGAGGAAACCCACACAGTGGATATTTTAGTTTTATTTAAGAAGGGCGGGCCCTCCATGTGGCCTTTGCTGGTTTTATCCGTTCTATCAGTAAGTGTGATTTTTGAACGTCTGTGGTTCTGGGTAAGAATTCTGACCCAGGAAAAAGAAATCGTCAATCGTGTGCTTGATGCTGCTGGTGAAGATTGGGAAATAGCGGAAGCGATCGCGGAAAAAGCGGTAAATCAGCCCATTGGCAGATTTTTATACGCACCTTTACGCCTACAAAAAGGTGATCCAGAAACCTTTAGATTAGCCCTAGAATCAACCGCAGCCGACGAGATAGCCGGAATGCGCCGGGGTGAAAAACTGCTAGAGGCTGTGATTGCTCTTTCACCACTTTTAGGATTGTTGGGTACTGTTCTCGGTTTGATTCATTCCTTGGGTTCAATTCGCATTGGTGATTTGGGAACTGAATCTACAGCCGGTGTGACTACAGGAATCGGGGAATCGCTGATTAGTACAGCAGCAGGATTAATAGTAGCGATCGCTAGTTTGGTATTCTATCGCCTATTTCAAAGTTTTGTTGTTAACCAAGTCAAAGTTTTCAACAAAGCCGGCAATGAAATGGAACTGCTCTACCGTCAATATCCTCCTGAACCTAAAACAATTAACCCCAGAAAATTCTCAAAACGTACTCCTGAAAACTTCGATTCATCTTCTCACTTAGAATCAAAAACAGTTATTCAAGAACCGACAATTTCAGCAGATGACATAATTGAATCAGATGATACAATTGATCATTCTAGTTTGCACTCTGTAGAAAAACAAGAAAATGAAAGTTAAGCTAGATAACTCCGGTGAAGACCTTCAGATTCAAATTATCCCCTTAATTGATGTTGTTTTTTGTATTCTGACATTCTTTCTATTGGCAGCTTTACAATTTACTCGTCAACAAGCAATTAATGTTAACTTACCCAAAGCTAGTACAGGTGAAAATTCTGCTGCTAATGCTCAAAGTAAAAACAAGATATTACCCGTAACAATTGATGCTATTGGGTTGATTTACATAGAAAAAGAACCTGTGAAACGGGAGGAATTAGAAACACGTTTAAAGACATATATCCAAGCAAATCCAGATGGGATTTTAGTATTGAATGCGTCGCGGACAGCTACTTACAACGACGTGATTCAAACATTGGATTTGCTGCGACAAGTAGGCGGAAATCGTGTTTCTTTGGGAATTATCCCCGGTTCATCTCAATCGGGAATGAATGCACCCAGTTTCCCTATTCCTCCCATACCTAATAATCCTACCAACCCAGAAGTTAACCCACTAGGAAACTTGAGGTCTTTACCACCAGCTAATCCAAATCCATTTCCTGTACCAGGGAGCGGAATTAATCCAGGGACTTTACCTGTAATTCCTAATAACACTTTGCCTGTAACACCTGTAACACCTGTAACACCAGGCACAAATAATTCTTCTCCGCAAAATTAAAAACATTTTGTGAGAAATTTTGGCTATTTTCTCCCCATACTTTCCTCAATTTTATAGGAAGTTATGGGGATATTTTTAGTAGGGTGGGCAATGCCCACCCTACGTAGATTTCAAATATTAGTTCTATAATTGCATTTAGGAGAAAAAATCATGAAAGCAATATTAATGACAGCAGCGGGTAAACCGGAAGTTTTAGAGTTACAAGAAGTTCCCCAACCCATACCAGCAAATAAAGAAATTTTAGTGAGAATTTTAGCGGCTGGTGTTAACCCCATTGATACTAAGTTACGTCAACGGGGGACATTTTACCCGGAACAAATGCCGGCTATTTTAGGATGTGATGGTGCGGGTATAGTGGAAGCTGTGGGTAGTAGTGTGGAGAAATTTTGCGTTGGGGATGAAGTATATTTTTGCTATGGTGGTTTGGGTGCAAATCCCGGAAATTATGCTGAATATACGATTGTTGATGAAAGATTTGTGGCTTTTAAACCCAAATCAGTTTCTTTCACCGAAGCAGCAGCAGCACCTCTGGTTTTAATTACTGCTTGGGAAGCTTTATATGAACGCGGCAGACTTGAACCAGGAGAAAAGGTATTAGTTCATGCTGGTGCGGGTGGCGTTGGTCATGTGGCTATTCAATTAGCTAAACTCAAGGGTGCAGAAGTAGCAACTACAGTTAGTTCTCCAGAAAAAGCCAATTTTGTCACTCAAATTGGTGCTGATAAGGTAATTTTTTATCAAGAAAATGATTTTGTCGAATCTATATTAGAGTGGACTAATGGTGAAGGTGTAGATTTAGTTTTTGATACTGTTGGTGGTGATACTTTTGAAAAATCTTTTCCCGCAGTGCGAATTTATGGGGATATTGTGACTATTCTTGAACCCAAAGCTAATACTGTTTGGAAAGTTGCTAGAAATAAAAATCTCCGCATTAGTTTGGAATTAATGCTCACACCAATGTTATTAGGAAATGTGGAAGCATTAATACATCATGGAGATATTCTCCAACAGTGCGCTAATTGGATAGATGAAGGTAAATTAAAAATTGCAGTTAGTCAGACGTTTTCTTTAGCGGAAGCAGCCAAAGCACACGCTTTAATTGAAGCTGGTTCTATGTTGGGTAAGGTTGTTTTATTGAATTCATAATTAAGTAGGGAATTTGTTGAGATTATTTTGTCAATTTAGCTATTTACAAAGATGGGAATTTACTCCACTTTGGCAAATAAGAACCATAGTTAAACAAATAAATTTATTATCTGTGGAATTAGGAAAAAGCATCATATCTAAATTCGCGGTAATATGGTTTATTTGTATATTTGTTACGGTTTTGTTTTTATTTCCTGTTCCTACCTTTGCAGTACAGAACGAACCCATAATTTTAACTTGGGAATTATTACAAGAAAGGGTTAAAGCCCCAATTTTACGAGATGGTAATTTGACGGTAGATTTAAGGAAGATGGTAATTGATTTACGTCCTGAAAATGCCGTTTTCCGCGATAATTTTTACCAATTACTCAGAAAAGAATTGCAAAAAACTGGTGCAAAAGCTTTGGGTTTAGATTTGAGTAATTCCGTAATTGAAGGTGATTTTTATGGGAATGATTTGGGTTTAAGAACTCCTCTTTATGCTCAAGGTATAGCTCAAATTTTTACACCTATTGAACAGGAACAGTTAGAAGGTTTACGTTCTGTATGTTTGCAGTCTTTATCAAAGGCTGTTCCTAATTCTAAAGATTGTAAATCTTTGTTAAATAATCAGTCAAATAATTCTAGTAGTATTTCCGTATTTCGTGGAGCTTTAATCATGGTAGAAAGTCGTTTTAATGGGGAAGTTAAATTCTCTAATACGTTCTTTCTTCAATCTGTAAATGCTCAAGGAGCAAATTTTCTAAAATCCACTAATTGGGATGAATCTAGATTTGGTAGAACTGTGAGCTTGAGTGGGGCTATTTTTCACGCTCCTAGTAGTTTTCAAGGGAGTATTTTTTTTGATAAGGCTAATTTTCAAGAAGTAAAATTTCTAGATTCTGCTGATTTTCAAGGTGATATATTCTGTAATGATGCAAAATTTACAAAAGGAAAATTTCAACAAGTAGTTAAGTTTAATAGTAGTTCTTGGCAAGGAAATGTTGATTTTTCTAGTGTAATTTTTAATAATCAAGTAAATTTCAATAAAGTTAATTTTCATAAATTTTTATTTATGAAAGATACGATTTTTAAACAAGTGCTAATTTTTCGAGAATCTGAGTTTAATCAATCTGTCGATTTACAAAGTGCAAGTATTCTGAATCAAGCTGATTTTAGTGATGTCAAGTTTGCAGATAGAGCATTTTTAAATGTGTCCGGGTTGGTATTTAATTCTAATCAAGCGAAAATTTTAGGTAATGTGGGAGAAATTGGTAGAAAGTTGATTGTCCCGACATTACGAGGTAATCAAAATATTTTGCGGAATTTAAGTCAAAATTTCCGGTTACAGCAGCAGGTTAGTGATGCAAATCAGTTGGAATATACAAAACAACGTTTAAGATTAATTGAATTGAGTCATCAGTTAACAGCTATTAATATTAATACTGCTTCTATTAATAGGTTGATAAATTTGGGTTTTTCAGCAACTCAAGCGGTTGAGATTAGTAAATATCGTCAAATCCAATATTTTCGGAATATTAGTGAACTATTGATTTTAGCAGATGTGGATTTAGAAATATATAATCAGTTAAGTGATAGAATTATTGCCACTGAACCTCTAGTTTTAAGTGGGTGGTTATTTAAATCTTTAAATTGGTTGTTATTGAGTTTGTTATTATTATTAAGTGGTTATGGTACAAACTTTTGGTTAGTATTCGGCGTAGGTGGTGTAGTTATTTCTTGTTTTGGTGTATTCTTTTGGTTAGTTGATCGCTATCGTCGTTTGTCTCCTGTAGCAATTATTCCTAAATATTATGAAACTGTTTGTATATTAGTTAGTTTTACTTGTTTAATATCTGGTAGTTTGTTAGCAATTTTTCGTAATTCTGGTAGTCCTTGGTTAACTTTGCTGTGCTTATTCTTTATCATTTTCCCCCTACCTGGGATTTTATTATGGCAACTTTATGAACAAGGACGTTATCATGATTTAATGGATATTTCCTATTTTAGAGAAGATGGAACATTAAGACAGCTAAGATTATTAATTGGGAGATTACCAGTTATTCCTAGAAATCCTAGTTTTCGGGAAAGATATATGCCGCTATTATGGGATAGACGCTGGAATTGGCTGAATTATTATGATTTTAGTTTGAATAATTTAGTGAGATTAGGATTTAATGATATTCGTTTACGAGATGAACATTTACCAGGAATTATCTCTACTTTAGCTTGGTATCAATGGAGCTTAGGTATACTTTATATTATTCTCGCTGGTTGGACTCTCTCGCGCACAATTCCGGGATTAAATCTATTGATTTATTTGAAATAAGTCTAATAGAAAACGAAAATTGTAGGTTGGGTAGAACGAAGACCAAACCCAACAAAGTTTTGATAATGTTGGGTTGAGAAAGGGAAACCCAACTTATTCCGAAGTTCAAATAGTGCGTTAAGCCTTTTCTTTGCGACTACCCTTCGATATCTCTAAGAGGATGTTTTAAAAGTTTTCAAGGTATAAATTAACCCCTCTCCAAACCTCTCCCCGAAGCGGGGTGAGGCTTTGAAAACCCCCTTCCCTCGTAGGGAAGGGGGGTAGGGGGGTTAGGTTTTTGGAGATTACTGGTTTTATTTAATACTTTTTAAACACCCTCTAAGAGAGATTGCGACTTTGCGTGAGACAAATTCATATCACACAAATCAGCCAACTCACAAATATCACAACCAGGAGAACGGGCTTTACAAACAGCGCGACCATGATAAATTAATCTAATTGACCAATTCTCCCAATCTGGTTGGGGTAATAATGCCATTAAATCTTTTTCAATTCCCACAGGTTCAGTATTTTTTGTCAACCCTAAACGCTGACTTAATCGCTTTACGTGAGTATCTACAGTGACTCCAGCATTGATACCATAAGCGTGTGCCAAAACTACATTTGCCGTTTTTCTGGCTACTCCTGGCAGCTTTAATAGTTCTGTCATGGTGTTAGGAACAACGGAATTAAAATCACTAACAATCATGCGACAAGCACCTTGAATATTCTTGGCTTTATTGCGATAAAAACCCGTCGAATGTACCAATTCTTCTAATTCTGTTAAATCTGCATTTGCTAAACTTTCAGCATCAGGAAAGCGCCCAAATAATCCTGGTGTTACCTTATTCACACGCTCATCTGTACATTGAGCGGATAGAATTGTTGCTACTAATAATTGTACAGGAGTTGAGTAATCTAAGGAGCAGGTTGCATCTGGATAAAGATTCTGGATACGGGAAAGAATTTCTAAAGCCCGTTGTTTTTTAGTTAATGATTTACGAGTCAATTAATTTTAGATTTTGGATTTATTTTCTAGTTGGGGCGACGGTCAGTCGCAGCTATTCAAACAAAGTCCGCCTTCGCGGACTAATTAATAACCCACGTAGGTGGGTTTTGCCTGTGTAGATGAGGTTTATAACCGCCGATTTAATGGAGTTACAATTTCTGCAATAATTGTTGTATCCATTCTAACTGGGTTGTTTCTTTGACAATTAGAAAAATACCTAATCCTAAAAGTAAGACTAAACCAGTTTGCATCACACCTTCTTGAATTTTATTAGGTAAAGGTTTACCAAATAAACCTTCAATTAGTAAAAATGCTAATTGTCCACCGTCTAAAGCGGGAAGAGGCAAAATATTAATAACTGCCAAGTTAATACTAATAATTGCTGCAAAAGACAATAAATTAGTGGTATCACTAGCGGCTAATTGTGCGCCAATTTGGACGATTTTCACGGGACCTGAAACTTGTCCTACAGTTTGCCCAAAGTTAGTAATTAACTGCCCAAAACCTTGAAATGTACCCACTACTAATTGTTGGAAGCGATTAGCAGCAACTTTGATAATCTCCACAATATCTTGGGGACGGCGATAAACTGGTTTACCATTTGGGCCTAATTCAATTCCCACCACACCTTTACCATCAGCACCTTGTTTTGGTGTTAGTTTCAGGTTGGTTTGTTGGGTTTCGTGTTGAATTTTGAGGTCAATTTCTTGATTAGGATGGGTTTGGATTTCTTTGGTTAATAATGTAGTTGCATCTTTACCAAGAGGAATTTCCTGGCCATTCACTGCGAGAATGATGTCTCCTTCCCGAATCCCTGCTTGGTAAGCAACGGATTGTTCATTTACGGGTTTGACAAGTACACCGGGTTGATACTGAAATTCTTGGGGTATACCGACGATTCCCAGTTGTAAAGCCAACATTAAATAAGCAAAGATTAAATTAGCGATTACACCGGCACTAATAACAATAGCACGGTCTAAAACTGGGCGGTTACGCAGCAAATTCGGGTCATTGGGGGGAATTTCGCTATCTGGATCATCATCGGGAAAGCCGACAAAGCCACCCAAGGGGAAAGCGCGGAGAGTGTATTCCGTTTCTGATCCTTGGTACTTTAACAGAATTGGACCAAAACCCAAGGAAAAGCGGTTAGCGTAAATGCCTTGAGAACGGGCGGCTATGAAGTGTCCAGACTCGTGTACTAAGATCAAAATAGCCAAAACTGCGATCGCTGCTAAAACTGACATAGAGCAAATTAAATCAAAATATTGAGATATATATCCTTATTGTAGTTTGGGAATGGACTTAGAGACTTAATCGGCTTTTATTTGTCTCACCCAATCCCGAAAGGCTTCAATCATGGGAATTTCGCCAATTTCCAAACTTTGAGCCAGAAAATGGGGAATTTCCGTGGTTAAGGGCAAATTTGCAAAGGTAGGGGAAACATCACAGGGAATATAAACGCCATCACCCATTTGATAAATCTGCATTACCGGGTAATCATAACGCCAAACTTCAGGAACTCCTAAAGCTAAATAAATAGGTAATTTATCAATAGAAGCACTTGTATAATCAACTTCTATAACTAAATCTGGTGGTGGATCTTGTGTCAAATCCAGATTTTGTTTATTTCGCATTATCGGTTCATTTTGGATGTAAAAACTAGAATCTGGTTCTACACCTTTAGCTAAATCTTGACGTTTACAAGTGACCGAACCTGTACTTTTTAAATTGAGGTTAAGTTCCTGTGCTAAAGCAAAAACTAAATGTTCTAAAAGACGATTATTATGTTCATGAGGCATTAAAGGAGTCATAATTTCTAGTATTCCCATATCGTAAGCTAGACGGGTGGTACGATGATTCCCCATCTCTGTTAAAATGGTTTCAAAAGTCTGCCAAGAAATGTTAGGAAGTATAGCGTGATGGGTATTAGCAGGTGCTATAGTTAGCATGAGACTTCACCTTGTATTTTTTATTAGTATATCATTTCATTCATTTAGATTCTCGACTTCTTGAAGAAGTTGGGGATCTGTATGTGTTATTCTAAATTATCTTCTAATAAGATGGTATTGAGTAAATTTAATTCACTTGATGCCATAAAATAGCGATCGCTAAAAATAGTTTCCCATTGATTTAAAACCCTTCTACCAGCCACAGCTACCCAAGGAATATCATTATATTGGGGAATTACAGGCATTATTAAACCTTGAGGTGTTAAACTTCTTCCTAAAGATTTTTGCCATGAATCTGGTTCTTCTAATCTTAGGTTGGGACTATTTTCATCTTCAAATTTACGCCAAAAATGAGGATAATCTAAAGGAATACTGACTAAAATATTCTCTGTTTTTAGATTTTGTAAAGTTGAATATTCTTGAGTTAAATCTTCCTGTTCTTTCTTTAAAATTGTATATAGTTCCCCCGCTGGATGTCTAAGTTTAGGAGGAAACTTATTTTGATCATCTTTATAAATTACATAAAGTAACTTTCCAAGATTTTCAATTTTTTGTCCAATATTTTTACGCCATGCTTCAAAAATGAATGCTTCTTCTGTTTTTCTTTGTCCCCAATCTTCTATCCAAAAAGCACCAAGACAAGTTAAATTTTCAGGAATTATTAAATCTGCATTTTCTAAAGATGGTAATAATTGACTAGAAATTCTGGAAACCACTTGTATGAATGTGTCTAAAGTGCGATAATCAGTATAAGATTTAGTATTTCTATCTGCTGCTTTACCAGTTAATTTAAAATCAGCAAATATTTCCTCTATTAGCTGTTGTGTTTTTTTCACAGTTCTTTTAGACTCATCAGAGTGACTATCAAAGATAAAAACTCGTGCTTCCTGTAAAAAACTTTGCACATCATCAGACATTAAATTTAATAATTCTTCATCTCCAATAGAACCAACTGGAACAAATGCAATCCGTTGTCTTTTGAGTCCTGCATCACCTTTAATGCGTGTATGAATGGTCGAACGTAACATCATTAATAAAGTCAATAAATCACTTGATTGACGTAACCAACGTTTAGGAAAATCACTATCTTCATCTTCAATAATATAATCATTAATCAACATTACTAATGTTCTAGCTTGATTATCTCCAGAAACTTGTAAACCCGTTTCTGAATCTGTGTACATTCCTCTCCCACGATAAATAAGTTGTGCAACTTCCATTAAAGCAGATTCAATATTAAATCGGGGAATTGTGGCAATTATATAATCAGTTTTTGGAAAAGAAACACCTCTTGAACCTGAAGAAGTCATCAAGAAAACTCGCTTTTTATCTCTAGTCTTTTCTTGAACTAATTCTAATCGTTTATTAGCAAGTACACTTTGATCTAAAACTGCTACTTCCTGCTGTTGACAAAGAGCATCTTTTCCTGAAATTAACTTTTCTCGTAATTGTCTCAAAAACGCTTTATCCTGAGCAAAGAAAATCAATTGTTCAGATCCTTGTTTTAAACCCCGTTCAATTTCTCTATAAGCATTATTTAAATTTTTTTGCTCTAATTGTTCTCGAATTGCTTGACGAATAGTTTGTTTTTTACCATCTTTTGTTAATCCAGGATTAACTTTTGCCAATTGGATACTATATTCAACAGTAAGTTGAGAAGCTGGATAACTATTAGTCATAATATGCAAAGTTGGATATTTTCCTAGTCCAACTTTTACATCAGTTCCTGTTATTCTAAATGGTTCATTACCCCTACTTTTACTTAACAAAACTTTATCAGGGGCTTTTTTATGACTTAAATAATTATTTAAAACTACTTCATTACTTAAAGAAGCATCAGCCAAAATTAAAACAACTTTAAAAGGTGATTTTATCCCCTCAAAAGGTTCAATAAATTGTTGATGTAACCATTCTCCTAATTTATGGACAAATAATGCTCCTGCACCATCACCAGTTACTTCATCAACCATTGCAATAATAGTAGGAATACGCTTTGCAAACTCTGAACGTTCTTTTTGTCCTGGTTTAGTATTAGCTTTATTTTTAAATAACTTTCCTAAAGCATCAATTGTGGTTTTGTCATCAAGAGAACGATAACCTTGAGTAGCAGCAGTCATTACTAATTGATTGATTTTGGGGTTAACTTCTAGTAATTTTTTAGCAGAAGTTGCGAGGGTTTTTAACACTCCTGGACGACGAATTGATTCTAATTTATCATCACGTTCATTGAGGGAATTTTTAGTTTTACTAGCGGAAATAGTATTATCAATAATTTCATTTTCTTGTGCAGGTGTAATGAATTTTGTAGTCCCATCAGGATAATTGAGACTTTCAACACCATCAACAACCACAGCACTATCAATATAACTTTGTATACCTTGTTGTTTAAACCATTTAGAAGCTAAATTAATCAAATTTGAATTTGTTGTTAGAGTTAAAATACCACCTTTTTTAGATAATTTATCAGTCACATCTCTATTAATGACAACTCGCGGACTAATATATAAAAACATAAAACCTTGAGACTGTTTTTCTAGAAATTTGATCACCGCAGTCGTTTTACCAATTCCTGGATTTCCTTCTAAAGCAATGACATTAATTTTTCCGATTTGAGCAGAATTTAAACCTGCGGTGACTGCTGCTTGATGAATTTCTCTTAAAGGTATTTTTTCTGCTGATAAAAGTTCTTTAGTGAAATGACTTTGAGGACTACCAGAGAAGAATTTATGTAATGCTTCTGTTTCTTCAACTGCTAAAATTGCATCTTCCCGTAATATTTCCTGAGTAGGATTATAAAATTCCTCTATATTTTCCTCAAATCTATAGTTAATATCTGCGGCTAAATCAGGTTCTGGAATAAGTTGCTTTGCTTGTTTTCTGAAATCAGCGGGAAGTGATTTTATTAATGTTTTAAATGCAGATAGAGTTTCTTTTGCAAATTTATCAGGTGGGTC
This sequence comes from Dolichospermum sp. DET69, assembly GCA_017355425.1. Taxonomy (NCBI): domain Bacteria; kingdom Bacillati; phylum Cyanobacteriota; class Cyanophyceae; order Nostocales; family Aphanizomenonaceae; genus Dolichospermum; species Dolichospermum sp. DET69. The sequence goes on along the minus strand of CP070233.1, from coordinate 2,713,073 downwards.
ATTATCTGATTTCGGAAACTTATGATATACTTCACCTAAAGATGTCATTAATTTAACTCTAGTATCCAACGGATTAGAAAAATTAGCCGCGATACTTTCACATCCATTTGATGTTATGGCTATTGCGCGAGCAATACAACCGCTTTCTAATTTTTCCTGACTTTTTAATAATTTAACTAAATTTTCAGTATAAGAGGATGCTTGACAAAGTTTGTACAAAGTTTTATCAGAGCCACTAAAAGGTAATAAGTGATTTTTTATATCTGAAGAAATAGAAAATTCCTCACCTTCTACTTCAGCACAAACCCTAGAAAAAACTCCCCTAGAATCAATATAACGAGCATAACGACTTACTTCTTCTCTATGAGCAGTTTCATTTCTAAAATCTGCTAATTTTCTAGGAGCATTATAAGAAAATTCAAAACAGAAAATAAAATCACTACATTTTTTGGAAGTTGAATTTTGATTTGGAGATAACCATAACAAAAAATCGGCTCTTGCTGGTTTTCCTTGTTTAACTAATCCTGAATCTGGATTTCCTGATAAATTAAAAGCTTGTTTAAATTCCCTAGCAGTTACTTCTGGTTCTACATCAGGTTTTTGTTCCTGTCCAGGAAATAATAATGGACACCAAATAGCTTCTAATTTCAGTTTAGCAACTGGAGTTTTTTTCAGACATTCCCTTGTAGTTGTCCACCCTAAACCATAACCTAAAACTAACAGATGACTGAGCATACTTTCTACCCATTCTTGGGAATTTTGATCTGTTAATTTCAGGCTTTTTATTAAATTGTTTTTAATATCAGCATTTTTATATTTTTGCCATTCTTCAACAACTGGATGATTTTCTAAAAGTAATTTTGCATGGACTAATTTTCGTAAAACACCACGTTTTACAGCAATTTCAAATACCTGTCCCCATAAAGAAGCTTGATCTAAAAATGATATTTGCATTTAATTAATTTCCTAAGAGATTTATATCCCCGACTTCTTCAAGAAGTCGGGGATCTGGTATTCTGGTATTGGTATTATTTCCTTCGATGTAAAACTTGTGAAACGTGAGTAAGCAAAGCCGGATAACTCAAATATACTTTACCACCACGACGAGTATGCAAAATTCGCACATCTCCCGCAGCTTCTACAGTATCAGGAGATATCCAAGAAAAGGGATCTAAAACAGGGAGAAGTTGTCCAGATTTATTAACTCCACGTTCAGCTTCAATAAAATGCAACCCACGCAATACTGAAATTAAACAAGGATGAATATTAGATGTATTTGGTTCAGGAACAACTAAATTTTGACGTGCGCGTTCAGTCCAATTCAAATCACTCACACGCTTATCTGAGACTAGGAAATAAACACAAAAACCTGATTGTGGCCGTTTATCTTCTTGAATTGCAGACAATGTAGCGAAAGTATAAACTGGAATCAATTCACGAGTAAATATTTTTTCCACAGAATGTAAAAAATTAGTATAATCTCCTGCTTGGGAAATTTCAAATGCAGCTTCATTTGTATCACGTTTACGCAATCTTGTACCAGGAAAAACATCACGGAGTAAAGTATAAATAGTTGAATTTGGAAAAGTTTCAGAAATATCTTCCAAAAATTCTTTTGGTGTTAAAGAAGAATTATAATCAGCAACGCGGTTAAATCTTCTACCACCATAAGCATGAGAAAGTAAAATGATATGTTGACATCCTTGTTTTTCTAAATAACGGATTTCTTCTTGAACTAATCTTTGTTTTCGCAAATTTTCGAGAGTATCAACAATATCAGATTGTTTCCTATCTGCTTTAATTTCATAACCTGAAAATGGTTGATTTACAGCAGTAGCAATATAGCTTTGTGTGAGAAAAAGATAACTTTTTTCATCTGCATTCAATAAACCAGATTCATCACAGGGACGAGTTGAGTAAGAAATCAAACCAATTTTAGGAATTTCTGGCGGTTTTGGTGTACTTGTAACTAAAGGAAATGCACTCAATAAAGCATTAAAAACTCCTTGTTTAATATATGATGCTTTAGCTAAGTTTTTTAGCACAATTCCTTGCATTCTAATATTAGTATCTTCCGCTAATATCGCTTCTAAAGTTTGCGCGGCTGCATAAACATAAGCATCTCCACTTTTATCATCACTTTCTCTTCCCTGTTCTTGTAATCGCAACATTAAAGTTGTAAAATCATCACTAACTTCTTGTTTCAATCTGTTAATAATCCGCCATAAACAACAATAAACTAATACTTCAAAAGCTGCAACCGCAGCCGCATGATATTGTTTACTTTCTTCACTTCCTTTATTATTCTCTTGTCGAGTTAGAGTTTTAACTTCATACTCTACAAAAATTGATGCTGGTAATATCCATTTTTGGGTTTGTTCTTTTAATTGAGGAGTATTTAGAGAATATTGATAATCCCATTGATTATTTTTATCTTTTATAAAAAAAGATGGCATCCAAAAAATCTGTAAAATATGTTTTGGTAATATCCTTTGTGCTTGAATTGAATATTGATCACCTTTAGGAATTAAATTATGTTCAGAAAGTTGAATATTTACCTGAACAGAAAATAAAAGTCCTGGTGTTTCTGGAGTATCACAAATCTCAATATTTTTGAACCATTCCATTGTTTCTCGTCCAGGATTTTCTGAACCAACAAGCAAATTGCCAGATCCTCCTCCAGTTAATCTTGACCATTCTATAATACCACGTTTCACACAGATAAATTGTTGGGAAGATTCACGCTGCACTTGAGAAATTATTTTTTCACCTTTGGTACTAATAACAGTAATTAAAGATGAGGCTATCTTTTGCATTACTTTAGTACGTTTCTGCAAATCATCTATAATTTCTTTAATAGCTTTCTTACCATCTGTTTTTAATCTTTGCAAAATTTTTTCTACTGAATTTGATAAATCTTCTGAACTTAAATGTTCTGAATTTTCATCAGGAACAACAATTGCTAAAAATATCAATTCAGCTAACCTACGACTAACTACATTTTCGTTAATAAATAAGTCTTCATCTTCTGGAATTAATTCTTCAACAATTTTACCAAGTCGTGCATCAAAAGCAGGTTTCCCTGCTATAGGATTTTCTCCATTTATCCGAAAATGATAACTAACTTCGCGCATAACACCAAAGCTAGTTTTTTCTTCATCATAAATTTTATCTTCAAATAGTTGTGCTTGACATTCTGGCCAAACTGGAAGACAAAAATAGAAACCTGCTGTATTCAAATATTCCGATAGTTTAAATTCACCACCACTACCAAAATGAGTAGATAAATCAACTTCAAAAATATCTTCTTTTGCAGTATTAAATAAAGTATTGACTCGATGAACATATTCTGTTAATACTGTATATTTAGCGGAACTGTATTGTGAAATTGCTTCCATTATCCGCAAAGTTATTAACAATCTTACTCGCGCTAATGCTTCGTCATCTAAAAAGGTCAAAAACCGATTTAACTGACTTTCTAAGCCATTTTTTGCTGCTTTGAGACTATCAAGAGCTATTTCAATATCATCATCATCTTCTGCTCGCTTTTCTAAATATTCTTTAACTGCATTTGACATTCGCAAAAAGTAATCATTAGCATCTATTTTTTCTAATGCAGAAATTACTTTAGCAACGGGTTTATTTTCAGGATTTTTCTCTTGATTAGGAAATGCTATAGGTACAAGAGTCGCACTATGAGCTTTATTCTGAAAATAAGTGCCTGTTTGTTTGGCTAGTTGTTGAAGTTTTTGTAGAGTTTCATCTAACAACAAAGCTGATAATTGAGTTTCTGGAGGTAATGCTGCGTCAATAGCGGAAATTAATTTATCTAAAGCTTTTGGTAATCTATCTGCATTATCTTCTTTTAAAGTACCACCAATTCGCATCCTAGAACCATAACGAGAAGTTGGGAAATCTTGAATAAAACCCCCACCTTCACTGGGATTAAAAGCTGCTTTGAAATCTTTATTTCCAAATAATCTCCGAATAATTGCTGAGGTACATATTCTAAGACGTTTATTTTTATCATCAAAAATAAATGCTTCTCTATCATCAGGATGCAATTTATTAGGAGTTGTACTATTATTTTTGGGAGGAATAGCTTTAGCTAGTAATTCTACAAGGGTTGCTAAATCAATACAAGGCTTTGGTGAACGTGCTTCAATTTTAGCACCACCATTGTTTTGTGAAGACATAATTTGTTTTTTTCCTTAACACCAGTTTTTTACTGCTTCACCTGTTCAAGTCGTATAGTTTAAACAAATGGAATCATTCTTAGAGGTAAGTCAACTATACCTGATTTGTCAAGACTAAGAACATAAAAATTAATAGTTATCAACTTTAATCAATTTTGATTACCGTGTTTCCTGTCTTGAGAGATATTGAAGTTTATAATAATTTCCCAAGCAGAAATACTGCATTATGGGGGTTTCCGCAAGGGTCATACTTGGCGTACAATGCTGGGATTTATTAAGATTAAGCAACATCAAGTTAAAAACAGTATCTTATGCTGGCATTTTTATGAGAAGTCGGTACAGGAGAGTTACCCGCAGGTTTTTTGAGTGATGCTATTGTACTCATATTCCTCTCTCTGCGCTAGTTAAGGGTGCTTGGTGTTGAACCGGATATTTAATTTGTCAGAATCAGGATGTCCAGGATTTGAGGATTTACAGGATTTTTTCTGGCACAATGGAAATAAAGACACTGTGAAAACACAATGACTACTCAATTAATGGTTCAACCTTCATCTTTAATATCTGCTGGGATGAAGATGAGTGAATTTGGTAATATTTATCTATTTAGATTTACCGATGAGTTACAGTCCCGTTTTGAAGAACTTTTAGATAAGAAAAAAGCTGATACGCTCACTCTGGAAGAAGAAGCTGAATATACAGGTATTTCGGAGTTACAGCGGATATTTACCTTAATTAACGCTCAATTAGCAGCAAAAAGTAAATGGTGTCCGAACAAATTAGAAAATTTGTAAGAAAACGAGCTAAATTACTCTGTGAATACTGCGACTCTCCAGAATACCTGAGTCCAGACCGTTTTACCATTGACCATATTATGCCGCAGTCTTTGTGAGGTTCAGATGAACTGGATAATTTGGCTTTAGCTTGTCATCGCTGTAATGAGCGTCATTATAATTTTATAGTGGGTATTGATCCCAAAACCCAAGAACAGGTTTTTTTATTTCATCCCCGTCAACAAGAATGGTCTGAACATTTTATATGGACAAAAGATGGTATAAAAATTGTAGGTATAACTATTACAGGTAGAGCTACTATTAGTCACCTTGACTTCAATGATGAACGACGTGATGAGCCTTCTATTCAAGTTGCTCGTAACTTTTGGGTAGAAGCGGGTTGGCATCCACCACAATCAGATCCTCGTCAAGAATAAAATTTATCAGATTTTTGTTTGAGAGTGCTTGATGTTGAACCGGATATTTAATTTGTCAGAATCAGGATGTCCAGGATTTGAGGATTTACAGGATTTTTGCTGACATAATAGTTGTCCTCCCTATCAAGCAGCAAAAAGCACTAATCTAGATCACATTGCAGTATTTTGAGTCTAACTGAAAAGTATAGAATCCTCAAATCCTAAAAACACAACTCAAACAAACATCTTGTACATCCTTAAATCCTGGATATCCTGATTCTGACAATTAAATTACTGAATTTAATTTTATAATCCTAATTAACATACAAAACCATAGGGGTAATGCTAGAAACAAAATATTAAAATTCACCAAATAACAGAATCATAAAATCCCATGATTATTTTATCTGCTGTAATTAAATCAGCCTGATATTTTTGAGCTAAAGCAACAATAACCCGATCTGCGGGGTCTTTATGACTCCATTCTAAAGCAACACTTTCTAACCATAAATTTTCATCAATGGGAATTATTGTAATCACATCAGATTTTTGTAAAGCCTCCAGATAAGTTGTTACAGAAACTCCTAAATCTAACTTTTGATTTTTAATTTTAATAGCAATTTCCCAAAGTGAAATCGAAGCAACTAAACCATTTTTTTCGACTTCCATTTTTTCACAAGCTGCTTTTGCGGAAATAGAAAGTTGATCTGGATCAAGACTCCACCAAATTAAGGCACAAGTATCTAAAACAAAGGTCATATTTCGCCCCATTCTTCAGTTGTGGGTGTGGTTATATCTTCAAAATATTTGACTTTACCACGTAGGGGATTAAATAATTTTTCTGTTGAACTTTTTACATCCATATTTTCTGAAGTTTTAGTTTCTATAAAAGTGATTAAAACTTGGCTTTCCAAAATATTTGCAGGAATTTCAGCTAACTCAATTTTTCCATTGCGGTAGATTCCTTTAACAGTTTGTAGCATAGTTAATTATCTCCTTTGCTTTTAAACCCATTCTCGCCTGATTTACTTCTGAATCTCATAAACAAATGTGAAGTTGTGCTTTCTTTTACTTTTTATTATTCCCCAATATTGTTTTTATACACACCAGAAGCGATAGCGAAGCGCTCCGCAGGAATCGCATTTTTTGCCGCTTCTACCAAAATCTTGGTAATTGTTCATGCAAATTAGCAACGCGATTTGATAATGCAAAAAATGAAATAAAAACATTGAAATTTTCAGCTTATCCTGTGGGGTTGGTTGCTGATAATTTCACATTTAATAGAGAAGATTTATATGATAGATAAAGCGATTTTTATAGATACAAATATTTTGAGTTATAATCATCAAATAAAAATAGCTTTAAATCTTTATGCCAAGAGATTAAGTTGTTTCCGATGTAAGCACTCGTTTTAAGTGTGGTAAATTTTCTGATCTTTCTTCTGTTACCTCTATAACTTCAGGAAGTAAATGTGCAACACCAAATAACTTTCCTGCATAAGATGTTTTCAGAAAAGCTTGTCTTTGAGCATGAGTCATTATCTGTTTTGACCCTGCCATTATTTCCTCACTACTCATATAGCTTGGGTTCTCCCCATCTTGTTTCATGTCGCTGACAAAATTCTGCTGCTGCGGTTCGTGAAAATCTGAAGCCATATAAATCTTCTCCAGGAGTGCTACGTGATAAGCCAAGATACTCCATTTGTATCTTATCTCTATAGTATGGCACAGCTTTATCTAAAGCATCTAGTATAACTAGCGGTGATTCTGTCTTTGGTTTACAAAACTCGAAAGCAACCTTAATTGCATACCAAATTAACCATTTACCAATAGGTTCAATTGACCTTACAGTAGCATCTCCTCGACTGGTAGGATGTACTTCTATATTATTTATTTCCAGATATATGGGAGGTGCAGATTCAGGATAAAAAAATTTAATTTGTCATAATTAGGATATCTCTGAGAATTAACAAATCAAATAATTATTCATAGATGATAAAAAAATTGATTAACGCCTCACCTCTTTTTTTATCTCATTTATGAGATAATATTAACCCAAGTGAGTTTAGTGATTGGTAATAAAATACCAGTTTTAATCCTCTACATCCTTAAATCCTGGACATCCTGATTCTGACAAGTGGTAACATCGCAGAAACCTCCCGCGAACCTAAACATACCCTAAAACCTGTCTGCCGATAAAACCAAAAACTTACGGAAGTTTATAATATTTGAATTATCATCCTGTAAATCCTAAAATCCTGGACATCCTGATTCAGACAAATAATTGAACGCAGATAAAGATGGATGTCGTGATTCTCTGCCATCTTACATACAATATGGGGTCTGACTTAGCGTACAATGCTGGAATTGATTAAGATGAAGCCACATCAAGTTAAAAACAGTATCTTATGCCAGCATTTTTATTAGAAGTCGGTACAGAAGAATTACCCGCAGGTTTTTTGAGTGATGCTATTGGACAATGGCGATCGCGCATTCCCCAAAGTTTAGAAGCTCACAGTCTCTCTGACACTGTTATTGAAGTCTATGGAACACCCCGACGGTTAGCGGTTCTGATTACCGGTTTACCTTCCCAACAAGCAGACAGAGAAGAAGAAATTAAAGGACCACCCGCACAAGCAGCTTTTAAAGATGGACAACCCACTAAAGCCGCCATTGGTTTTGCGACTAAGCAAGGTGTAGATATTTCTGCTTTAGAAATTCGTCCTACAGACAAAGGGGATTTCGTCTTTGTTAACAAACAAATTCCCGGTCGTCCCATAGCTGATATTTTAACCGAACTTGTTCCCCAATGGGTCTGGAACTTAGAAGGTAAGCGGTTAATGCGCTGGGGACATGGTGACGGACGATTTTCCCGGCCAATTCGCACTTTAGTCACATTGTTAGATGGGGAAATTTTACCATTACAATTAGAGAATGGGGCAAAAGTTGTCAAGAGCGATCGCATTTCTCGCACCCATAGAGTATTACACCCCGAACCTGTCAGCATTGACCACGCTACAGAATATGTAAATACCTTGGCTTCTGGTTATGTTAATGTAACTCCAGAAAACCGAGCCGAAATCATCACAAATCAAGTCAAAGCATCCGCAGAAAAGTTAGGCGGATATACACCAATTTACCCCGAGTTACTAGCAGAAGTTATCAATTTAGTTGAATATCCCACCGCAGTTATCGGACAATTTGAAGCAGAATTTCTCAACTTACCAACGGAAGTAATTACCGAAGTCATGGTAAGTCATCAGCGTTATTTTCCTGTTTTCAAAAATGCGGAATGTCAGGAATTATTACCCAATTTTATCACAATTAGTAACGGAGATCCAGCTAAATCTGATATTATTGCTGTCGGTAATGCCAGAGTCATTCGAGCGCGGTTAGCTGACGGCAGATTTTTCTACGAAGCTGATTTAGTCAAACCCTTAGAAAGCTATTTACCCCAATTAGAAAAAGTCACATTCCAAGAAGATTTAGGTTCGGTTCGTGCCAAAGTTGAAAGAGTTGTTAAAAACGCCGAAAAAATTACTACTCAATTACAACTAAATCCAGACCAAACCCAAAATATCAAAAGAGCTGCATTACTCTGTAAAGCCGATTTAGTCACGCAAATGGTTTATGAATTTCCCGAATTACAGGGAATTATGGGGCAAAAATATGCCCTAGCTAACGGCGAAAATCCAGAAGTATCTCAAGCGATTTTTGAGCATTATTTACCTAGAAATGCTGATGATATTTTCCCCCAAACTCTCACAGGTCAAGTTGTTGGTTTAGCTGATAGATTAGATACTTTAGTTAGTATCTTCGGCTTAGGCTTAATTCCTTCCGGTTCATCAGATCCTTTTGCATTACGTCGCGCTGCAAATGCGATAATTAATATTACCTGGTTGGCGAATTTGCAAATAAATTTATCATCCTTGTTAGAAGAAATTGCCACAGATTTCGCTACAGCTTTTAATAAAGATGCCAAATCCTTAATTAAAACCTTGCAAGAATTTTTCCTGCAACGGATTCGCACCTTATTACAAGATGAAAAACAGATAGATTACGATTTGGTAAATGCGGTTTTGGGAGAAAATGATCCAGAATATACAGAACGGGCATTAACGGATTTATTAGATGTGCGCGATCGCTCTCTTTATTTACAACAAATCCGCAAAGATGGTACATTAGATAAAATTTACGAAACCGTCAACCGTTCTACAAGGTTAGCAGCACAGGGAAATCTAGACTTTCAAACCCTAGAACCACAGTCTTTAATTAATCCCGAACTCTTCCAGAAAAAATCCGAATCTGCATTTTATAACGCCTTAATTGAGTTAGTTCCTCAAACCCAAGCAGCACAACAAAACCGGGATTACCAACTGTTAGTAACCGCACTAGCAAAAATCGCCCCTACCGTTAGCACCTTTTTTGATGGTGAAGACAGCGTTTTAGTCATGGACGCAAATCCAGATATTAAGCAAAATCGCTTAAATTTGCTGGGATTACTGCGAAATAACGCCCGTGTTTTAGCGGATTTTGGCGCAATCGTTAAAAATTTGTAGCCTAAAGCAACAAAAAGTTGTGTAATTTGCACCAATTAACGCTACTATAGGAAAGCTTAACCAGGGATGCTTATACAGTCTATGCCAGAAGCGTTAATTATTGGATTCGGAAAGTCCGGTGTTGCTGCGGCAAGATTGTTGAAACAGGAAGGCTGGGAGGTTGAACTTTGCGATAGTAGCACCTCCCCAACCCTCCTCGAACAACAACAAAAACTCGCCAGCGAACAAATTACCGTCAAATTAGGAAACACACCAGAATTTACTAATTCTGATTTATCCAAACTAATAGTTGTCAGTCCCGGAGTCCCCTGGGATATTCCTATCCTAGCCAAAGCGCGAGAAATAGGCATAGAAACTATTGGCGAAATGGAACTCGCTTGGCGATTTATGCAGGATATCCCCTGGGTAGGAATCACCGGTACAAATGGTAAAACTACCACCACCGCTTTAACTGCGGCCATTTTCCAAACAGCAGGATTGAACGCTCCCGCCTGTGGTAATATCGGTTACGCGGCTTGTGAGGTAGCAATAGAGGCAAGAGGCAAGAGGCAAGAGGCAAGAGGGAATACAGAAAAAAATTCCGTTGATTGGATAATTGGTGAAGTTAGTAGTTATCAAATTGAATCTTCTGTTACTCTAGCGCCACGAATCGGGATTTGGACAACCTTCACGCCAGATCATTTAGCCCGACACAAAACCTTAGAAAATTACTATAATATCAAAGCCAAATTATTACATAATTCCCAAATTCAAATATTTAACGGTGATGATGCTTATTTGAGCAAATTAGGTTTAAATCATTGGCCGAACGCCTATTGGACAAGCGTTAAAGGTCAACAATTCCTAATAGGTGAAAAAGGCTTTTATATAGAAAACGGCTGGGTAATAGAAAAAATTAGTGATACAGCCCAACCAATTGTTGAAGTATCTGCATTGCGAATGGTAGGGGAACATAACCAGCAAAATCTCCTCATGTCTGTCGCTGCTGCTAGATTAGCAGACATAGATGTTACTGCTATTTCTCAGGCTGTCCGTGAATTTCCCGGCGTTCCTCACCGCTTAGAACATATCTGCAATTGGCAAGGCATTGATTTTATTAACGACAGCAAAGCTACCAACTACGATGCAGCGGAAGTAGGACTAGCATCTGTGCAAAGTCCTGCCATTTTAATCGCTGGTGGAGAAGCCAAAGCCGGAGATGATAGCGCTTGGTTAGCCCAAATTCAAGCCAAAGCCGCCGCTGTTTTACTGATTGGCAATGCAGCACCAGCATTTGCGAAACGACTGCAAGAGGTGGGATATAGCAATTATCATATAGTTGAAAAAATGGAAAACGCCGTATCCATATCTGCGGAATTAGCTAAAAAACATCAAGCCTCAGTAGTATTACTATCTCCAGCTTGCGCTAGTTTTGACCAGTATCCTAACTTTGAAATGCGGGGCGAAGACTTTCGGCAATTGTGTCAAAAGTATCTACTTCCATAGGGTATAATTACATCAAATCCGGGTAATTGCAGACAGTTTCAATCTTGTAATAACAGGGTTTGTAGCTCGTTTTTAGTGTATTTGTTCTAACGGATTTGATATGATTTATTAGTAGAAGAAGCATTGGAGAGATAAGATGCCGATAATCAATAGAGATGAATGGCCAGATAGCGTATTTTTTAGTCCAAATAATTTCTTAGAGTTAGGAACTAGAAACACGGGGGAAAAAATTATTCAAATCGGTACAGACGGTGATTGTCCTATAGTTGCATTTGCTAAGACAGATAATCCAATTAATGAAGATTTAGACCCTATCGAACTTTGGTCATTACTAAAATTTTCCTATGTTCCAGATGAATACGTTTTTTATGACAAGCCAAAAAAAATTACACAAAATTTAAAAACTATTAAAAAATATGAATTACCTGATAGTGGTGAATTTGACCTTGATATCCCCATTGATGCTCAAATTCTTGCGGTACAAATGCAAAAGGATAAACCGTGTTTATGGATGTTGATTGACTCTCAAAAGGAAAAAGATGATGATGATATATATGGTAAAAAAAGGACATTTTGCTGGTTTCGGACAGGAGAACCTATAGGTTATACAGATTTAATTCATATCGCCACTCTACAGTCTAATGGTGGTAATCATGTATCTCATTTATTTGAATTGAAAAATTATGTAAACTACAACAATTTAGAAAATTTATTAGCAGCCAAGAAATGGCGGGAAGCTGACCTAGAAACATTTGAAATTTTGAAATCTTTATGCGGTTATGAGACTGATCAACATCCTGCATGGTCGTTAAATATAGAGGAAATCGTTAATATACCATGCTCACATCTACATACTATTAATAATCTTTGGGTTCAATACAGTAAGGGGCGTTTTGGTTACAGCGTTCAGTTAAATATTTTAAGAAAACTTGGTTTTCAAAAAAATGGAAATGATGAGCAAATGTCACAATGTTTAGAAAATTTTATGGACAAAATAAAATGGAATACAGGTACTTCTGTTTTAAATTTTACACTCAAAGCTCCTATTGGTCATCTTCCTGCTATTGTGCGTTGGGGCATTGCAACTAGTCCAAGAAACGCTATAAAAACTTACATCCGTCTTTTTTCTCGATGTGAAGAATGTAATCTTTAAATATAGTTGGCAAGTTTTCTGATAATTGTAGGACAGTCTTAACCAAGTTCAGCTAACTGAATTATTCTGACCCACAATTTATTTTATTTGTATTGAGAGGATAGGGAAAGCAAAGTAGATTGAATTTTATCTGAAATATCGTGAGATAAGTTGGCAATACCGCCACCCACAGCGTATTTCTTAGTAGTCTGATTTTGCCATCCCAGTATATCCCATCCATTTTCCAGCATTTGTTTAATCTGAGCTAAATCATCTTTTACCACTGTTATATGATCTTTTCCATCAAAGTTTAAATTGGTCATAGTAGTAATAGGAGCTATGCGAATTTTACCTTGTAAATGCTGATAATTTGGAGTATCTAACAGTTTTTCCATCTCAGTCATCACATTAGCCTGATTTGCTCCTGAAGTTCCTGTTTTATATTTACCTTCTGTGTAGGTTTTTCTAATAGTTTTAGTCTGGTCATAATTGGCAGAATATATGATAGCAACTCCAAAAGAACCTTTTTTCAGCAAAGTATCGGCTTCCTGCAAAATTTTTTCCGCTTGGCTTTTCGCAGAAATATGATTACCATCTTGGCTATAAGGGAGATAAAAATCAATAAACTTGCCTTTTTTAATCATTGATTTTTGATGTTTTACTAATAAAAATTCTACAAAATCCAATACTTCTTGTTGTTTGTTAGGAGATAACATTTTCACCTTATCTATGATGATTTCTTCCATGCTCATTTTCATGCTATTTAGATAAATGTTTTGTACAAATTTTTTAATTTCTACAATATGAGGTTTATACTCATCTTGCCATCTTTTATACCATTCTTCGTTTCTGTATTGTGCTGGAATTTCTGAATCTACATATTCAAGAAATAACTTTCTGTAAAGTTTGTAATATTTACTGTCCTCTGTTTCGTATACTAAACCCCATTTACAAAGCCCTCGCTGAAGAAAAAACATTGCTGCTAAACCGTCTAACTCTCCTACCTCTTCACCCAAAAAAAGTTTGTCAAATGTTAAGTCTTGATTAAAAGCTGTTTCTCGTTCGTATTTGTACCCATCAAATCTTAAAGCGCAAAAACTTGTTATTTCCCTTTCTTCAAATTGGCTATTAGGTTTCATGTTTATTTTCTATGTAATCTATTTTTAAAATATAACATTCCAAAAGCAAATATTTTCGGAAATTAGTACCGTAGGTTGGGTTAAGCAAAGCGCAACCCAACATCAATCAAATTGATGTATTTTCAGGTTTCCAACATTCTAATTTTAGATGTCTTACTTTACTCATCTGTTTAAAATCGTTATCTTGAGATACAATAATTAAATCGTGTTGTATTGCTGTACAAGCTATCCATAAATCATTGGGATGTATTCCTGCATCTTTGATTTTAAATTTTCTTCTTTTTTCCTTTTCTTTAGGTGCATAAGTATGAATTATTTCTGCATGAAATTGACCATATATTTGAGATGTTTCTTCATCTATGGGATGTATCTTTGTTAAACTTTGACTAAACCGATTAACTATTTGGATATTTTCTTCTCTCTGGTTTGACTTTTCCGCCATTAATATCAATTCACCGTATATAATGGCGTTGATAAATATTCTGGTTTCTTTGGGTAGCGAAGCTAACTTTTGTATGCAGGTTAAGTCTTTTTGAATAATAATAAAACTACAATGATTTGTGTCTAGCAAATACACCCCAACCTCACTCTCTTCTCACTTGATTGACATATTCTAAACATTCTTCAAAATCGTCTCCTGCCCATTCTGGGGATGTTTTTAGGAAATCTAACAATGATTCTACAGTATTTTGATACTGTTTTTTTTGTTGTTCAATTTCTAAAATTGCTTGAGCTTGAGCAAAAGCCACTAACAACACTTGTTCTAACATAATTATCACCACTTTGTTAATTTACAGATTATTATATTATTGTACATTAACTTTCACTTTGGTAGCTAAATTATGTTGCTATCCGTAATAGAGAGTAAATTAAATTTCAATTTATTAATCCTGTTATTTATACTCAAAACGGCTAGAACTTGGACTTTTTTATAATACAACGAACAGGCTCAAAGCCTCTCCCCGCAACGGGGAGAGGTTTACAAGAGGGGTTCCATATTTGGTTAAATTATAAACCGTTTGCAGTATATTAAATGAATATCAATATATTAAATAAGCGTGTCACAGTCTCTAGTATACTCACCCAATAATTTTAGTGCTTCAGGTGCAGAGGTTGAGATTTTCAAATTTCTCTCTTGAGAAGGATTCTGAAAATATAAATAATCTATAAGATGGATTGTATATTTTACCCTGAGTGAAGTTGGGCTTGGCTTACCCTCCAAGCCTTTTTATTTCTTTTGCTATTACCAATTACCCATTATCAATTACCCATTCCTTCTATCATCTCAGGAGAAAGTTCTCTCACTGTCCGCAATGGAAATAGACGAGTTGAGGAAATTTGAGCATAATCGGAAGTCAGAAAGGGAGCATATTGACTAGCTTCAGGGGTTAACTGTGCTGCCATTGCTAGGGTAATACCTTTGAGAAACTTCCGCACGTCTTTAGCTTTTTCTCCAGTTACTTCTTTATTCAAGATAGGTGGTTTCCCTTCTTGATATGGGGTGATACTAGGATCTATCACACTTAAATGAGAAGCACCAACTACACCCACTAACCATTTTGGAGAGGGAATTTTGGCAAAACCCATGACTTGTTCAGTTAATGGTGGGGTGATTTTATCTGCGGAACTGGAGAGAATTAATGTGGGGATTTGTACTTTTGTTAAACCAGTTTCCCCAAACATTAAAGACGTGGTAGGATTGAGAGCGATCGCCTGTTTAATTCTAGAATCTCTCAATTGATAAGTTTTTTCTGGTAATGCTTGCGCTACACACTGAAGACCTTGACTCAAATTAGTCTTAGCTGAGTTCTGTTGACAGCGTTGTTTGAGGTTTTCGATTTGTAATTCACCCCCAGCTAATGCTAAAGCCGTTCCCCCACCAAAGGAATAACCCACAACCATAACATTATTAGTTGCCAGTTTTCCCTGTAAAGGATTATTAGCTGTTTGGTTAAGTTTTTCTAATTCATCAAGAATAAAACTGATATCACGCGGACGGTCTAAAAATTCTTGGGGTTCAACCAGTAGTTTTTTACCTTTGCTGACTACTTTAGAACTGGTTTCATTACTACCAGGATGTTCTAAAGCAGCCACAACATAACCATGAGAGGCTAAATGTTCGGCTAGGTAGCGCAAGTCAGTCCGCACCGAACCGAAACCGTGAGAAAAGACAATTAGAGGTTTGTTTGCAGTTGCAGCGGTGGAGGAATAAACATCTAGGGGAATTTGCCGTTGACGCTTTTGGTCATTGAAATTTAACTTGATTGTCTGTACCTGTGCGCTTCCCGCTTGAGTGGGATCTAGAGAAGAGGCAACTTTGATATCTTTGGGGTTCACTTGAGGTGAAAGACCAAACATAAACCGCTGAGTGCGGATAAATGCACTGTTCATACTCCGTGCTACGGTGATAGCCTGGGGTAAGTTAATTCCTAGCTGTTTGCTGGGATATGCAGCAATAAAACTCAGCACAGATAAACCCTGTGGAGAATTAGCACCTAAAATCAATCCGCTTCTCATAGCTTGTAACCCAGCTTGATCCCGACGGGTAATAGCTGTAGAGATATCACTCAGAATCGTAGTGCCAATTTGGGTATTGATTAATCTATCTAAAGTAACAACATTTATGGGGATGCGGATTTTTAGTCCCTCCACCAAGAAACGACGTTGTTCTTCCGTCATTCTTTTGGTATAAGTTCCTAAACTATCTGGTAATTTGCCAGTTTCTATCGACTTTTTTAACTCTTCTAAAGATACAGATTCCTCTAAAGACCCATAGCGAATCACAACTGTATCTGCGGCACGTGCAGAGGTGTTAACTCCAAAAAATGGTGTCAGAGCAACAGTACAAAATACACCTGCAAATACTTTAAAATTCTTCCAGCTTTTCTCTGTGAACATCTTTTATTGCATCTCAACTTAGGAGATTCTACCTGATTTTACGGCTTTTACCCTGAATTCAGAAACCCCATTTGTGAATCAGCAACTCCTATAGATACAATAGACTACATAGAGTCCGGCTATTAATTATCTTAATACCGATAGGTTTCCCAATTATCTCTACTATGGCGGGCGCGACTGTAATCACTTTTATTGAAATCTTTAAATTTTCACATAATTTTCACAATCTTGTTTTAATTGATTCTTATTGAAAGATTATAAAAAGATAGCACCCCAGTCCGGTACTAAAAACTAACAAAGCAAATTACATAGGCTTTTTGGGAAATTTTCAAGGTAGTAGTCAATGAATACAGAGATTCTTATTGCTTGAAAAATGTATAATTAGAGCTTATTAAGGTACTGAAGAAAGCTAGAGGAGAGTTAAAGCTTTTGTCCTGTATAAATAGATCGCACCTCACCGTTACGACGAATAATAGCTTCCCCATTACTGACTTCTACTAATGTCCAACCTGTAGCACCAATATTTTCACCTAGATTAATCCGGCGACTAATACCATCTACTTTAAACAAAGCTACAGATTTATTACCCGACTCCAATAATCCGTCTAATTGTGCGGAGTAGATCATTGGTGTCGAAACCTGTTGTGGTTTGTTCTCAGGTTCTTTTACTGGTGCAGGTACAACAATAGGCAATTTTGGTGGTGCAACTTTCAGCGATTGAGAATTAACCGCTGCTGGTTTTAAATTAACCTGTGTCGTTTTTGCTATAGGTCTAGTTGCTGGTTGTATAGTATTGATAGGGAAATGATTCACTACTAAAGATGAAGATGAAGGTAAAGTTGGTGGTATGGGGACTGCGGGAACAGTTGGTATTTGATATTGGGGCGTAGAAGACTGATAAACTGGAATATATATGCGCTCAACCACATTAGGGGGAGTTAGCCGACTAGTAGCAGTTAGTATATTGTTTGCTGCTATAGGCAAAGGCAAAGTTTCAGTTGGTTGGGTATTTGGTAAAGCTAAGGCAGTTGTTTGGTTGAGATTAACAGTAGGAAATCCTGGCTTGGTAATTGTTTTATCATTAGTGGTCCCTTGCTGTTCTATAACTGCCAAGGCTTCTAACATATAATTTACCAGTTCCAACTGAGGATCTGTTGTTACAGACACTGGTGATGGTATTTGGGAATTTGGCAACCTTTGGGAAGTTAATTGGGCATTTATTGTAGTTAATAAACCAGACTCCGTTAAGTAGAGCATACCGAAGGAGGCCACAGTTAAGCCTAATCCCACGAATATGAGTTTACTTAAATCACTAGTTTGTTGTTTTGTTGTGGTCGTAATTGCTCTGACAGTAGGCGAATTAACTACCAGTGTTGTGGTTTGAACGTTTTTAATAGGTTCAGCAGACTGTAATGGGCGATTAAGTTTTGATGGTAAAATTACATCTGGCATTTGAAATGTCATGGTTTGTACGGGGATAGATTCGTTCCTGTCCCTATGATGATTCCGCTTACTTCGACCATCTAAAATGTTGTCAATATCATTAAAAAGTTCGTCCATTAAGCCTTCAGCATAGTTTTCTATCGTCCAAGGCTCGTTGTTGACGAAATCTATGGCTAAGGCCATGCTGGTGCTATCAGATGCTTCTGAAACAAGTAAATCAGTGCTGGACTTGGGTAACATAGGCTTTTTCGGTTGTAGCTAAAAATAATGGGGAAACAAAGTCGCTACTGCTGTGGAAATCAACTACCTTTTTTAATTAAACAGCTGATTTTTCTTGCCAGAGTTCAGGATTTGATTAGCTGATGGTATTAGATTGTACTCTGTTATGGAAATTTTGGTGAAATTAGTTAAAAAAATTTATAGGAGGAGTCACCGAGTCAGTAGGGGCAAAGTAGGGGCGTATTGCAATACGCCCCTACTTCTTTATCTATGTTTTATATAGCAGAGTCTTGTTTTTAGATATTTCTAAATATATCAAGAGAGCATTGATATCGGCTGGGTTGACTCCTCCAATTCTTGCGGCTTGTCCAATAGTGAGGGGTTTAACTTTGTTGAGCTTTTCTCTAGATTCCTTAGATAGAGTTTCAATGGTTGAGTAGTCTAAATCACCAGGTAGTTGGCGATTTGCTTGACGGGCAACTTGGTCAATTTGTTGTTGCTGCCTTGCTAAATAACCAGCGTATTTAATATCAATTTCTGCTCCTTCTTTTTCCGCTTGTTTGAGGGTGGGGTTGTCGAGTCCATGACGTTCTAGGTCAACGTAATGAATACCGGAACGACGCAGTAAATCAGCCAGAGTGACAGAACCTTTAATGGCTTGTTGGGTATCGTGAGCGATCGCTTTCCCAACTTCCTCATTCTCTTTTATTCTAGTTAAATGCAGGCGTTTTTTCTCTGCTGTAATTTGTTCTTGTTTTTTAGTATATAAATCCCAGCGGCGGTCGTCAATTAAACCAATTTCCCTTCCTAACGGTGTCATGCGGATATCAGCATTGTCAGAACGCAGTAACAAACGATACTCTGAGCGACTGGTAAGCATTCGATAAGGTTCGCGTAAATCCTTCGTACACAGGTCATCAATTAAAGTGCCAATGTAACTTTGTTCACGGGGGAAAATAATCATTTCCTCACCCTGTACAAACCGCGCTGCATTAATTCCCGCTACCAAACCTTGAGCAGCAGCTTCTTCATAACCGGTAGTCCCATTTACCTGTCCCGCACAAAATAACCCTGGTATTTTCTTGGTCATCAAAGTAGGATAACACTGAGTTGCGGGTAAATAATCATACTCTACCGCATAGGCAGGACGCAACATGACACAGTTTTCTAAACCGGTCAAACTCCGCAACATGAAAATTTGCAGCGTTTCGGGTAAACCAGTGGAAAAACCTTGAATATACAATTCAGGAATATCTCTGCCTTCTGGTTCAATAAAGATTTGGTGACTTTCTTTATCGGCAAAGCGAACAATTTTATCTTCAATACTCGGACAATAGCGGGGTCCTTTTGCTTCTACCCAACCACCATAAACTGGGGACAGATGCAAATTCTCTCTAATTAAACGATGAGTTTCTGTAGTAGTGCGGGTCATGTGACAAGGCATTTGTTCCCGTTCTACCCAGACTTCCGGGTCAAAACTGAACCAACGCACCGCTTCGTCTCCTGGTTGCAGTTCCATTTTACTGTAATCAACGGAACGCTTATCAACCCGTGCGGGTGTGCCGGTTTTGAGTCTGCCGGTTTCAAATCCCAAACGATTCAAAGTTTGTGTTAATCCTTCCGCTGCAAATTCTCCTGCGCGGCCTGCGGCCATTGATTTATTCCCGACCCAAATCTTGCCACCTAAAAATGTGCCTGTGGTGAGAATGACGGCTTTGCAGTGAAAAGATACGCCAAAATAAGTTTCTAAACCAATGATTTCATCATTAGCGTCTAAGATTAAATCTGTTACCATGCCTTCTCGAATTGTCAAATTCTCTTGATTTTCGACAATTCCTTTCATTACTGCCGCATATTCCCGTTTATCAGTTTGCGCCCGTAATGCCCATACCGCAGGACCCCGTGAAGAATTGAGGATGCGTTTTTGTAGGTATGTCCGGTCTGCTATTTTACCAATTTCCCCACCTAAAGCATCTATTTCATGGGTTAATTGAGACTTGGCCGGACCACCCACTGCGGGGTTACAAGGTTGCCAAGCGATTTTATCTAAGTTTAGGGTCAATAGCAGTGTCCGACAACCGAGGCGGGCAGTAGCAAGTGCTGCTTCGCAACCGGCGTGACCTGCACCGACGACAATCACATCATAAGCGTCTCGGAATTCAGGGGAATTGTGCATGGTCATAACCAATTAAGAATTAAAAATTAAAAGTTTAAAAAGCTAGTTACGTTCAGTATTTTAGCGTATATTTAGAGGCGATCGCAGTTTTTACTAGCTTAGTTACAGAGGTAGTGACGAGAGAGCAAAGAATAGGACATCAAATCTTCAGGCATCTATTGACATTTCCCGACAATAGGTTCATAATATTATAAATATACGAGAGTTTTGTAGTTAATTTAAAGTCAATAAATATTTTGAGTAACTGTAATGGTTCCGAATAGACTTGAATGGCTACAAAGAAAATAAACCTTTCCTTAGAAAACTTGGTAGTTCTAGAGAAAATTTGGGTATTGAACTCGTTGATAGACAATCAAGAGCCTTAGAATTATGTTCTGTGGCAATGTGGGATACCACCTTCACTAACTCAGTTGGTGATGTTATACTGGATATTCACGATATCTCAGATGTCGGGGAATGTCTCGGTTAAAAGTATCAGTTATTGTTTAATTGTAGCAAATATAAGGTTTCTTGATGGTTGAACTGTAGTAATGGGTAATCAAATTTACTAGACATCTATAGGAATCCTAAATTATTTCTGAACAATATCTAAGTATTGTAGGGTGGGCAATGCCCACAATATCCGGGTTTTGGTGGGCATTGCCCACCAATAGTATATGTTCAAAAATCAATGTACAATGGGATATTTATTTTATAGGTAATAATAATCTGGAATACCATTGGTATGGAGAATTTGAAACTAAGAAAATCGCTCCTCTCATTTTAGATGACGGAGAGAATGAAAAAGATAAATTCAAAATAATCAATGAAGTTTTATCAATTGATGGTAAAATTTTGATTGAAAGAAATGATAAAGAAATAAAATTCAAGAATCAACCACTACCAAAGCTGTCTCCATTTCAAAGTGCAGTATCAATATTAAGTGAAGAAGAAGATATTTCGCCTGTACAGGATAGCTTTAATAAAATAATATATAGTG
Organism: Dolichospermum sp. DET69; assembly: GCA_017355425.1. Lineage (NCBI taxonomy): Bacteria > Bacillati > Cyanobacteriota > Cyanophyceae > Nostocales > Aphanizomenonaceae > Dolichospermum > Dolichospermum sp. DET69. Next base: position 2,691,662 of record CP070233.1, on the reverse strand, counting down.
ATCAATCAGGTTCTGTTGATGCTGTTCACCCAAAAATCACAATAGTAGATCACTTTAAAGATTTAGAAGACACAAGAGTTGAGAGAACAAAAAGGCATAAATTAATAGATATATAGGACTCCTATTTGATTTTTGAACATATACTATTGGTGGGCATTGCCCACCCTACAATACTTAGATATTGTTCAAAAATAATTTAGGATTCCTATAGTTACCATTGCGATTTGTGCAGTAATTTGTGGGGTAGATAGTTGGGTATTGATAGAGACCTATGGAAAAGGGAATTAATTCCGTATCTATGATGTAGCGATTAAGCTGTTACATTATGATAGACAATGCAAGCTATGTCACTTATTTGACAATATACGCAAATATTTATTTGTCAAAAATGGGGAGAGGTAAATATCGCCACAAGTCTTCATAAATAAAGTATTTTGTCCTTACTATATATGTAGGATGTGTCCACAAAAATATGTATTTAATATATCCATAGCTTAAATATATGTACTATTTAATTTAAGTATATATACTGTTTTTTGGGGGGGGGTAGCATGATACAGATACAGTAGATAGATAAAATTTTTAAATTTTGTCATCTACCAAAAGACAGATTTTATTAACTCAATATTTTTTCCAAGGAACTTACACTATGATGCGTCGTTTAGCCTTAGCCTCCGCGCTCTTTGTCGCTGTTGGTTCTGCTGCTCCCTCAATGGCTGTTGCTGATACTGCTACTTCAAACCTTAGTATCTCATCTAATGTACCTAGTAACTGCACTATTTCAACTAGTGCGCTGAATTTTGGTTCTTATGATCCAGGAACGGGTTCAAGTGTAACTGGAACTGTGACAACAAATTGTACTGTGTTGGCTAATGCAGTAATTACGTTAAGTCTAGGCGTCTATCCTGAACAATCACAGCGTAGGCTTAAACATAGTTATGCCGATTTTCATCTCAATTATGCCCTTTACCAAGATAACCAAAAGACTACGACTTGGGGAAATAGTTCCAGCACTGGTGTAGACATTACGGGTGAGGGTTTTGATAAATCTAAATCTGTTTACGGTGTAATTCCCGCAGGTCAGACCGTTGCATCGGGTAATTATTATGATACTGTAGTAGCTACTATTACTTTCTAAGCCCTGATCATCCAAAAGACATCTGGTAAAAATTACGCAAGCGATATCCGTAACCCACGATGCAAAATCTTGGTGCGTTACGGGCTTTTGTCTTAACGCACCTTACAAATAAGGTTAATTCTCGTGTTTACCCTCAGTTCCCGCTTAAAATTACTGCTGTTTCTCAGCCTATTCCTGGGCTTATGTTTTAAAACATCCCAAGCCGACGCGGGAAATTATGGCGTTAATCCAATTAATGTTGTTCTTTCTCCCAAAGTTTCCACTGTGCTGCTGAAATTACGTAATCAGGATACCACTGCTGGCAGTTTTCAATTCAAAGTATTCAAATGGGAACAAAATGCCCAAGGAGAAGACAAACTCACTCCTACTGAAGATATTATTCTGTTTCCATCTCTACTTTCCGTAGAATCCCAGGCAGAACGGCAAATTAGACTCGGTTCTAAAGTTCCCATTAATAATGTCGAAAAGACTTACCGACTGATTGTGGAAGAACTACCGATAAAAACCAGTCAATCCACTCAGAATGCCATCCAAGTCTTAACTAATTTAAGTATTCCTATTTTTCTACAACCGAGCCAAATCAACCAGTCAGGAAAAATGGGACAACTAGCAATCAAAAAAGGTAATTTATCTTTTGAGATTAATAATACTGGTAATGTCAATCTTCGTCCACAGCAAATTACAGTGCAAGGAGTAAGTGCCACAGGGGAAAAAATTATTGAAACTGCTGTTAATAGTTGGTATATTTTAGCGGGTAATACTAAATCCTACAGTGTAGAATTACCACCTAAAGAAAAATGTAATGGGGTCAAGAAACTGGTAGTGGAAGTCAAAACCGCAAAAACCACCTTTAAAGAAACCCTAGACACTCCCCAGGGCGCTTGTGCTGCTGCTTACCCCCCTTAGTCCCCCCTTGCCAAGGGGGGAAACTGGAGAATCTTATCCCCTCCCCTTAGCAAGGGGAGGGTTAGGGTGGGGTATTGTTTGTGGGAATTACCCCCCTTAGTCCCCCCTTGCCAAGGGGGGAGACTGGAATCTTATCCCCTCCCCTTAGCAAGGGGAGGGTTAGGGTGGGGTATTGTTTGTGGGAATTACCCCCCTTAGTCCCCCCTTGCCAAGGGGGGAGACTGGAATCTTGTCCCCTCCCCTTAGCAAGGGGAGGGTTAGGGTGGGGTTAATTTAAAAATACTTACAAAGTCGCCTTCAATTGCACCGTGTCCTGGTAATTTCCCGCTGGCACATTTTGCCCCGCCGGAATTTTAACATGAACATTGATACTACTGGCTGAACCCGTACCAGTCAATGACAAACCAGTGTTATCAGTATTGCCCCAAATTATTGTCTTAGATTCATCTTGATATAATTCATACAATAAGTAATTTCCTGCACCATCAGTCATGCGGCGCACGGGGTTAGTGTCATTGGAGACAGAAGAGGCATTTTGTCCTTGTCCAAGGGTAATTTTCCCAGTAGTATTACTCGGTAAAGTGATAGCAATTGGTATTGTTGCCGTTGCCGGAGTAGACGGATTAGTTATGTTCTCCACTGGTATTGGCACAGGAGCAGCAGGTGGGGTAATTATAATACTAGGAACTACTGAAGCAGAAACATTCAAATTAGCATTTGCGCTACCTGCCATTACGGGAGCAGAGGAACTAGCCATAAGTAGCAAAACAGTTAATAAAGAAGGGCGCACTTTCATGGTTTTATGTCTGTAAATAATGGCTGGTTGTTGCTGTTGGTTTCTGCTTGGAGTTTTGTAGTCTGTTCTCAGGTTGCAGCACAAGAACAAAATGCCATTTTGGAACTTACCGTTAATCAGGTAGCTAAAGAAGCAATTTTTGTGATTTTACGCCCCCAGGATATTCTTATTACTCGTTCCGATTTAGAAAAAGCCGGGTTACAAGGTTTCGCTGGTAGTCGAGAAACTATTAATAATGAAACTTATGTTTCTCTGGTTTCATTATCTCCCCAGGTGAGCTATATTTTTGATGAAAAAGCCTTAACTTTAAAGATAACAGCCCAACCTGAATTATTAAGCAGTAATTCATTTAATTTAGGTCGGGAGTCAGCGAAAAATATTACTTATAGTCAAAACACTAGTGTTTTCTTTAATTATGCTTTTAACTTACCTGTTGACATTGAAAAATTCAACTTCAACAATTATACATTTTTTGGAGAATCAGGATTAAGCATTCATAAAAATTTACTTTATAGCAGTTTTTCCCGCAAAACTGATGGTTCTTGGCTGCGAGGTTTAACAAATTTCACCTTAGATAATCCCCACAAATTGACTAAATGGGTAGTTGGTGATTCCTTTGTCAGCACTGGCGATTTAGGGGGAGGAATGTTTATGGCTGGTGTGAGTGGGTCACGGGATTTTGGCCTAAATCCTAATGTCATCCAACAACCAACTTTTAGTTTATCTGGTGCGGCCTTAACACCTGCCAAAGTAGAGGTTTTTGTTAATGGACAAAGAGTAAATCAAATAGAAGTACCCCCCGGTCGCTTTCAATTTGATAATTTACTCCTACCCACTGGTAGTGGTTCTACAAAAGTTGTAATTCGTGATGCTTTAGGTCGAGAAGAGGTAATTACTTCACCTTTTTATTTTGCTGCGGGGTTGCTAAAACCCGGTTTATCTGACTACAGTTTTAATTTAGGTTTACGGCGATTTAAACTAGACTCTGATAATTTTAATTATGGTTCTCCGGCTTTTCTCGGTCGCTATCGTCAGGGTATTACCAACTCCCTGACCCTGGGCGGGCGCTTGGAGGTTGCTAGTAATTTAATTAGTGGTGGTTCTAGTCTAACCACTACCCTGCCCTTTGGGGCTTTAGGACTATCCCTAGCCGCCAGTAGTGAATCAGGAATACCGGGGGCTGCGGCTGCTCTGACTTATAGCTATTCTCGTCGTAATATCGGTTTTGGTGGTTCGGTGCGGCTGTTGAGTGACCGATATGCTAATTTAAGTTTGACAGCATTAGATGACAGAGCCAAGTTAGAAAATAATGCTTTTGTTTCTGTCTCTCCCACCCGTAATTTAAGCTTAGGTTTGCAGTATGCGTCCTCTGACTTCCGTGATAAAGGACACAGTAACCGCCTAGCTCTCACTAGTAGTTTGCGTCTCAATTCCCATGCAGATTTATCTATGAATCTCAGCCGGTCTGACCAACCTACACAACCAACCACAAATGAACTATTTCTAGGTTTCAATTATACTTTAGGTAATGCTAGAGCTAGTATTAATCGGCAAAATACCAATGGTAAAACTGCAATTAACTCAACTGTATCTGTGCAGAAATCTCCACCGGCTGGTAATGGCTTGGGCTACCGTCTTCAGGTTAACCCCAACGGGGAAAAAATTCCCGCCAATGGTAATATCCAGTATCGCGCTCCTTTTGGCGTTTATGAGTTAAACCTCAACCGCAGTAATGGTACAAATAGCGGCTCTGTTAATGTCTCTGGTAGTATTATCGGCATAGGGAATAATGTCTTCTTTGCCCCTCCTGTTACCCAAAGCTTTGCACTCATACAAGTTCCAGGGGTGAGGGGTGTGCGTGGTTACAGTAATAATCAGGAAGTTGGACGCACTGGTTCTAAGGGTAATTTAATGATTACTAATCTGCGCCCCTACAATGGTAATAATTTGAAAATCCAAGATCAGGATATTCCTTTAAACTACAAAATTGATGCTAATGAAAAAGTAATTACTCCGCCTTTTCGAGGTGGGGCGGTTGTGCGTTTTCCTGTGCGACTAATTCAGAGTCTTGTCGGTACTTTGTCGGTAGAAACATCAGGAAAAACTGTGATTCCGTCCTATGGTCAATTAAATATAACTGTGAATAATCAAATTATTAACTCACCTATTGGTAAGGAAGGAGATTTCTATTTAGACAGTGTTTCTCCGGGAAAATATCCAGCTAATGTGGACTATGAAGGGGGTATTTGTAATTTTGAGCTAACTATTCCCCAGTCTCAGGAACAAATGGTTAATTTAGGTAATTTAAAGTGTATTATTCCTTAACGATTACAGTATTGTACAGGGGAAACGCATCTAAATTTTATTGACAAAACACCATTTTTGTGTATAAAGGAAGGAATCGGTATTTATCGTTTGATTGATTTTTTCAGAGTCATCGTGATGGTTTAAATTATTGTCAATAAGTAGACGTTAATGCGAATTTTTGGGTCATTATTGAGATTAAATAGTCCTTATTGATAAGATGCGTTTCCCCTGGGGTGTAGTTTCCGCTATTTCTATAATTTCCGTTTCTTGTTTATTATTATCTTTTTTAGAATTTAGAAACTCTATATGCTCTGGAAACTGATTAAGAAACTTAATATTGATTTTCGTAGGATTTTGAATTAATAAATCCTTACCTCTGTCAGTAATTTGAAAAAAGCCTCTTTTGGGATATTCCAATAAAACAGCTTTTTTTAAATGAGTTCTAGCCCATCCTACTCTATTATCAAAAACAGTTTGTTGTCCACTAGGTAATAAATCCTTTCTTTGGTCATCAGTTAAATTAAAAACATCAGCTAAAAATGTAATAGCGTCTCTTAAAGAATGTTCCTTACCATCACTTGCATATTGCAATAAAGGAAGCATAATAGCTTGAAAATCAGGAATAGTCATTTTTCCCAAATTAATGTATTAAGCACTACCAAGAGTGTATTCATACCTTGTAGATAAATATTGATTAAAAGTAGACTCAACATAAGTACCGACTGCTTTACCATCTGTAACCCCATACAGATTATGAATTTGTGTTACACTTAATTCTGAGCAAAAATTACGTGCTGCCGTTTTTAAAGATTCTAGTGTTAGTAATTCCATTTTTAAATTAAATAGCCAAACTTAATTGTTGCCAAGAAGATTTAGTAAATTCGATATTTATTTTACCAATTCTTTGACATACCCATTCTACACAAGTAGGAACAATTGCATTACCAAATAAAGCATATTGATCATAAATTCTAGCTACCCGACACCAATCATCAGGAAACCCCATCAATCTCGCATATTCAATATTCGTTAAACGCCGATATTTATCACCTACTTGATAACGTTCATAATGTCTTGATGTAGAAGCAGTTAAAGTTGATGCAATTCCATTAATTCCAAATATTGTATAACCTAATCTTGCACCTCCATCTTGATTATATAATAATTCCACACCTTGACAATAACGATTTACAGCTTTACTTTGCTTAATTCGTTCTAAAGTATCAGATGTAAAATCAAATTGAGCATCTACCATTAAATCATCTTGGAGAATATCTTTTAATTTTTGTCTAGGTTTGATATCCGGTAAAGCAGGAAGATTCAAAGTTAACATTTTATTTTTATAAGCAATTCCCCAATTATAATTCTTACCTTGATTTGCAACTATAGGCATCATATCTTTTTCTGTTAATATTTCTATATTTTGTAAATTAATTAAATCTGATTGAGTTAAGAAAACTGATTTATTTTGTAAAAGTTGAGAATTTATATTATCTTCATTCAACTTAGTTCCGAAAATAAAAATCCTATCTCTATTTTGAGGAATACCAAAGCTAATGGGACTAATGATTCTCCATTCTATAAAATAATTCAATTCCGATAGCGCATTTAAAATAACTCGAAAATGATAGCCATTTTCCATTGTTAAAAGTCTTTTAACATTTTCTAAGAAAAAATATTGGGGTTGTTTTTCGGCTATAATTTCTACAATACGTTCAAATAAAGTTCCTCTAACACTATCTCTCACACCCAATTTTTTACCAGCAGGGCTAAATGGTTGACAAGGGAAACCAGCCATTAAAATATCATGATTGGGTATATCTGATATCGGAATTTTATTAATATTTCCTAAAACTATAGAATCTTTACCAAAATTGCTTTCATAAACTTGACAACTCAATTCATTAATATCATTAGCCCATATAGTTTCAATATTAGCATTTGTCAGCCCTAAGCGAAAACCACCGATACCAGCAAATAATTCTACAGCTTTTAAATTGTTTGTTCTCATGTATTGTATATTGTTTAATAATTATTCATCTGTAAAATAGTCAGAATCTATTTTTTTAATTTCGTAAATAGAGACAGTGGAAACCCCTACATGATTATCAATCATTAATTGGGCTAATTCTTGTCCATCTATTAACACAATTTTACTATCTATAATAGATACATATTCTCTAGCTTCTTGGGAAAATCTATAAGTAGTGATAAAAACACCTTTTCTTGCTCTTTGTCCATGTAAAGCCCCGACAAACTTTTGAATCTCTGGTCTACCGACAACAGTATTATCCCATCTTTTAGCTTGAATATAAACAATATCTAAACCTAATTTATCTTCCTTGATTATACCATCAATTCCACCATCACCATTTTTACCAATTGCTCTGCCAGCATCACGTCTTGAGCCACCATAACCCATTTTTACGAGTAAATCTACCACTAATCTTTCAAAAAAATCAGGTGAACAAGCATAATAGCTTGAAAATCAGGAATAGTCATTTTTCCCAAATTAATGTATTACTTTTTTATACCATACTTTTGTATTTTTTTTGCAGTATTTTTACATCACCGTGCTAAAGAAATATATTATAATAAATAAGACTCAATGCGGTTAAAACCGCCCGTGTCGCTTCCCTCTCAGGTCTAAAGACACTGAGTTTCCCGCATACCGCGAGGTCTTATGAATACCCAACTAGTTGAATCTATCACTCAAATCATCCTCTCTTTATCTCCAGAAGAAAGGCAGCTTTTAGAAAGCAAAATTAATAATGTCAAATCATCTTCGCATTTAGCAAATTCAATACAACAAGATATTTCAGATTTAGAACAACGGCTAAAGAATTTTGAGACAAAATATCAAATGTCTTCTAGTGACTTTTATCAAGAGTTTAAAGCAGGTAAATTAGGAGATGAAATAGATTTTTTTGAATGGAGCGTATTTTATGAAATGTGGACTAATGCTCAAAATAATATGCAGATAAATACAAATTTAATAGCTGGTTAAACAATGGAAATACAAGATTATATTAATACAGTAAAAATTAAGTTAGCAACTAGCCGCATCATTATTAAAATCGCTATTGTGGAAGAAAAGATTTTATTGGATCGTGGCTATTTTCGTGCTAGACTAACTTTAGTTAATAATGATTTCTTAGAAATAGCAGAGTCCTTTACTATTATTGAGGGACATTTTGTAACCCTGGGTTATCGTTATCAGTGGATGGATGAACAAAAGGAAAAATTAAGAAAACGTTGGGATAATGTGCAGCATTTTCCAAATTTACCTAATTTTCCCCATCATGTCCACATAATTGAAGAGTCTAATGTAGAACCTAGCCAATCTCATAATATTCTGGAATTAATTGAAGTTATTGAAAAAGAATTAATTTAATAACGTAAGTTGCTAATTAGGTAAAATGTCAGAATCAGGATGTCCACCGATTAAAGGATGAACAGGATGAAAAGAAGGATTTCATCACCCATTACCAGCCTTAACTTTTCATAAACTGAATCAAATAATACCGTAGTTGAACTTCTATTAACACGAAGTATAACTACGGGTTTTGTAAGTACGAGTAAGATTAATAATCAAAAAATTGTATATGGGAAATTTCCCAACCAAAATTAAACCCCCTACTAAAACTTAGCAGGGGGTTTAATATAACATTGAATTACACCTTAGGTTTAAAAGTCGAAGCAACGTGCAACTCCTTCAATTGTTTTACGTCCACATTTGCAGGAGCATCTGTTAACAAACAACGAGCTTGTTGAGTCTTGGGGAAAGCAATCACATCACGAATAGATTCTTCTCCAGATAACAACATTACTAAACGATCTACACCGTAAGCAATACCACCATGAGGAGGAGTACCATATTCAAAAGCTTCTAACAAAAAGCCAAATTTACTTTGTGCTTCTTCCGTTGATAAACCAATGGCTGTAAACACCTGTTCTTGAACTTCTCGCTGATAAATTCGCAGACTTCCACCACCAACTTCAAACCCATTTAAAACTAAATCATAAGCTTGAGCGCGGGCGGTTTTTAAATCGCTGATATCATCAGGATGAGGTGCTGTAAAAGGGTGATGTAATGCTTCTAAACGTTTTTCATCTGCATTCCATTCAAACATGGGGAATTCTGTCACCCAGAGGAAGTTAATTTTATCTTTTTCAATTAACTTAAATTCCTTAGCCACAAATTGACGAATTCTGTCCAAAGTTTTATTGACAGTGACCGTATCAGCAGCCGCAAATAATAACAAATGTCCAGCTTTTGCACCTGTTCTTGTTAAAATTTCCTGCTTTTGTTCCGGTGTTAAATTGTCTTTAATTGCGCCAATAGTGTCAATTTCGCCATTTTCCCGGACGCGGACATAAGCTAAACCTTTTGCACCAGCTTCTGCGGCTTCTCGGAAAATATCGCCACCTGGTTTAATGCGAACATTAGAAATTGCATCGTTACCGTTAGGAATGGGGAGAATTTTTACAATCCCACCATTAGCAACAGCTTCTCGAAACACTTTAAAACCCGAATCTTTTAAAACGTCGGAAACATCAACTAATTCTAAATCGTAGCGGGTGTCAGGCTTATCGCTTCCATAGCGATTCATGGCTTCGGCGTAGGGAAGACGAGGAAAAGGACGAGGTAAATCAATTCCTTTCACAGTTTTGAAAATATGACAAACTAACTTTTCGTTGAGTTCAATAATTTCATTTTCAGACATGAAACTCATTTCCATGTCTAATTGGGTAAATTCCGGTTGTCTGTCTGCGCGTAAATCTTCATCCCGGAAACATCGCGCTACTTGATAGTATCTATCCATTCCCGATACCATCAATAATTGTTTGAATAGTTGGGGTGATTGCGGTAAAGCAAACCATTCACCTTCATTGACGCGACTGGGAAGAATATAATCTCGCGCCCCTTCGGGGGTAGAACGGGTGAGAATAGGGGTTTCGATTTCGATAAAACCTTCTAAGTCTTCCAGGTAGCGCCGCATGGATTTGATGACTTGGTGACGCAATTGCATATTTTGCGCCATACGTTCCCGTCGTAAGTCCAAATAACGATATTTTAACCGCAAGTCTTCGCGCACATTTTCCGTGTCTGCGGTGGAAACTTGGAAAGGTAACTGTTTGCGGACGGCGTTGAGGAGTTCTATTTTATCAGCATAGATTTCCACTTCGCCTGTGGGTAGCCTGGGATTTAGTGATTCTGGGGGACGTTGGCTAACTGTACCGGTGATTGCGACAACGTATTCGTTTCGGAGTGAGTTAGCCTGTTCGTAGGAGTCTGGGGTGCGCTGGGGGTCGCTAACGATTTGGACAATACCAGAGCGATCGCGCAAATCTAGGAATATCACACCACCGTGATCGCGGCGACGGTCTACCCATCCGTAAAAGGTAACAGTTTCACCAATATGTTCTTTTCGGAGTTCGCCGCAATAGTGAGTTCGCATAGTTATTAGTTCTTTGGTTCCGGGCTAGGTTGGGTAAATGTCAAGGCTTTCCCATTATCTAGCATCAACAGTCATTGTAGTAGTTTTAGTTGAAGAAAAATCAACGACATTATGGATTATGTCGAAAATGGCAGTTCAGTGTTTATAATCTTCCCTTTAGGGGTATTATCTGAAAAATTTCTGTATAATCCATACTTAAAGAGAGTTTAAAACTGAAAGTACCGTGAGATAGCTACTGGATGACTGAAATGTGCTAAAGTTTAGCCATAACTTTATTTTTATGAAAAAACGTAACGGCAGATTCAACCCCAAACGCAAAATGCTTGATTTGGAGAAATGTGATTTTCAAGACCTTTTAAACCTTGCATCACAAGCGCAATATGGCGGAAATCCTGAACATAAAATGAATCCAGGTGATTTCAATCTTACGCCCCCTAGTTATCCTAGACCCGGTAAGTCCCTTTGTGACTCCGTTAAGGTTTTCACCAAAAAGGAGGCTCTAGCTCTGCTCAGGCAAGGCATTGAAAACGGATTAGTTAGCGATCGCTTTACAGGTTTGTGGCCAAAAAACGTTTGGTCTGTCATGGATGATGGAATTCCACTAGAAGCACAGCTTGAGTCGTCTGAGCAAGGATCGTATCATGGTTATCCTATGCAAAAAGAAGATCCTTTCTGTGAAGAGGTCATTAAGCAATGGGGGATTCGGAGTGAAAAAGCTAAATCTTAATTTTGACTGGTCGCCTAATGGTAATAATTCGCCCGAAATTCAGCAAACTATGGGGATGTTTAGTTTGCAAGTGGGAGAAGTTAATCTGACGGAGAATGAGAATATTTGGTCTCAAAAGATTTGCCCTACCGTTTTACTTTCTGCCTATCCCCTTGCATTATGGATGGCATCGTCATGGTGGCGATTACTTTTCGAGCCTCTTCCACCCCCAGGAATCAAACCCTCAGTTGATTGGAAAATGGCGCATGAACTAACTGCATCCAATCAAGGGTTTATTTGTCCGAGGGTCTTATGCGCTTCAGATACTGAATCTATGCAAATATGGGCTACTCCATCACATCCTACTGATAAACAGTCAGTTAGATACATAAATGGTCTTGAGCGCGCAGTTTCCGAAAACTTCCTTGAATTTGATAGCATAGCAGCAGCATTTATTGAGTCTGTTATATCCCGTCTTAATGAAACAGGAGTTTATGGAACGTCTTTAGCTCACCTTTGGGAAGAAGTTCAGGAAGAACGATCTGACCCATATTCAACAATGTACCGTCGTCGTGAAGCAGAATTAGGCTTTGATGCCGATGAATGTCCCGATGAGATCGTGAAAGATGCTCTGGATCTCGCTAAACGAGTTGGAAATGAAACGCTTTCTGAACTAGCTCCCACTTGCGGTAAAGAATCATTAGAAACCAAACCTTTCAGCGCAATTAAAGAACTCATCGAATCCACTGGACTCAAAGGAAAGCCCGTTAATTGGAGTAATTTGCCTGTAAATCAAGATACGGTAAAAGCGCCTTGGCAACGAGCAAAGGGAGTTGTATCTTTTGTGCACAAGAAAATTGACAACGAAGAAAAACCTCTCACCAACAAGATCCTTTGCGATTTGCTTGGTTTACAGGAATCTGAATATGATGCCTGGCAGCCTCAAAAGCGACAACCTATCTCAGTTGCAGTCCCATTAGAGAACAATGGGTTTCACTATCATCCGAGAAAAAGCCATCCACTGGCTAAAAGATTTGAATTTGCCAGGCTTATTGGTGATTATTTGCTTTATGGCAACTGTGGGAAATCATGGCTTGCCAGCACTGACATCAGAACATCAAGGCAAAAATATCAGCGAGCTTTTGCAGCAGAGTTTCTTTGTCCCATTGATAGCTTGCAGACTTATTTGAATAACGACTACTCAGAATCTGCGATAGAAGACGCATCCGAATATTTCATGGTGAGTCAACAAACAATCGAAACAATCCTAATTAATAACGGCTTAATTTTCTCCTCACACGGAGTCAATGATTTAGAATCTAGTGTTCCCTATTAGCTTATTTTTAACGATGCCTTCTTGGTGTTCAGAACGCGTTCAGAAATTACCTCTTAAAAACCGACGACACCACCGTAATTATCGTGGCGCTGGCAATCAAACCGAAAGCCAAATTAACCAGTGACTGTGTAGCTTGCCTGTATACCTCAAATTTCTCATTTGATTTTGCCACATCAGTTTTTAATTCTTCCAGTGAATTTAATATTTTTTGTTGAAACTCTTCTTCTGACATTTTATTTATCTCCTTAGTTAAGGATTTTGATATGGATTAAATAGTGTAAGCCCAACTAAGAACTGAACCGCGCAAATCTAAGAATATCACACCACCGTGATCGCGGCGACGGTCTACCCATCCGTAAAAGGTAACAGTTTCACCAATATGTTTTTTTCGGAGTTCGCCGCAATAGTGAGTTCGCATAGTTGTTAGTTCTTTGGTTCCGGGCTAGGTTGGGTAAATGTCAAGGCTTTCCCATTATCTAGCATCAACAGTCATTGTAGTAGTTTTAGTTGAAGAAAAATCATTTTAGCTTTGGCGGTTAGAAATCGCAGCTACACAGGCAAAACCCATCTTCATGGGTTTCAAACCCTTAATTTTTTCTTATCTTAGTCCACGCAGGTGGACTTTGTTTGTGTAGAAGCGGTTTCTAACCGCCGATTTTATCAACTTCTATCTATCTATGGTGTATTTTGAAAAGGCAATCTAGAATCGTTTCAACGTGAATAAAATTCCTCTCTTCGATTTATCACAACAATATCAACAAATTGGCGATGTTTTCTTGGTGTTCAGATTGCGTTCAGAAATTACCTCTTGAAAACTGATGACACCACCGTAATTATCGTGGCGCTGGCAATCAAACCGAAAGCCAAATTAACCAGTGACTGTGTAGCTTGCCTGTATACTTCAAATTTCTCATTTGATTTTGCCACATCAGTTTTTAATTCTTCGAGTGAATTTAAGATTTTTTGTTGAAACTCTTCTTCTGACATTTTATTTATCTCCTTAGTTCATGATTTTGACATGGATTCAACAGTGTAACGCTATTACTGTGTAGACGCTGTTTCCAACCGCCGATTTTATCAACTTCTATTCATCACATCAAGGGCAAAAACTACTATACGAGCAAAGTCCAGATAGTGCGTGGACTAATGAAAAATCAAGAGTTTTGTCTGTGTGGCTCCGCGGCTTCCAGTCGCCATCTTCTCGAAATTTCGTTAAAATGGGAAGTAGAACCTCCTGAAAGGCGTTCCCAGTCTCTGACTGGGAACGATGTGTCCAGTTCCCCTCTCGAAGAGCGGGGAGGGGCTAGGGGTGGGGTGTTATAGTCAAGAGGTATAAATCATGAATGCTGTAACTTTACAAATACCAAAATCATTAAAATTCACAGACGATGAATTTGTGGAAATAGTCGCTGCTAATAAAGATTTACGTTTAGAATTATCACATCAAGGAGAATTAATTGTTATGTCACCAACGGGAGGAGAAACAGGAAATCGTAATTTTGAAATGTGTCTTGATTTAGGGTATTGGAATCGCAAAAATGGCTTAGGAAAAGCTTTTGATTCTTCTACGGGTTTTAAATTACCTAATGGTGCTACCCGTTCCCCAGATGTGTCTTGGGTAAAAATAGAAAGATGGAATGCACTGACACAAGAACAAAGAAAAAAGTTTTTGCCCTTATGTCCTGATTTTGTGATTGAGTTAGTTTCTGAAAGTGATAATTTAGCAGATACTCAAGCAAAAATGCGGGAATTTATAGCCAATGGTTTACGTTTAGGGTGGTTAATTAATCCTAAAACCAAACAAGTAGAAATTTATCGTCAAAATCAAGAAATGGAAGTTTTACAATCTCCTACAAATTTATCTGGAGAAGATGTATTACCAGGTTTTATTTTAGATTTACAGCCGATTTTTCTTTAAGTTCCAGTTACTGCCGAAATATCAATTAACCAGCGAACTGTTTGCGGGAAAGCAATTACAATTAACAGCACAATAAACTGTAAAACTATAAAAGGAATCGCACTTTTATGAATATCTAATGTACTCACTTCTTTAGGGGCAACACTTTGTAAATAAAACAAAGAAAATCCCACAGGTGGAGAAATAAACGCCGTTTGTAAATTCACTGCCATGACCACACCAAACCACACCATATCAATATGTAAAGCCTGTGCCGCTGGCACAAATAAAGGCATAGCAATAAAGCAAATCTCAATAAATTCTAAAAAAGCTCCTAAAATAAAAATCACAATGTTACTAACAATTAAAAATCCCCAATATCCTCCGGGTAAACCTATTAATAAATTAGTAATCAGAGTTTTGCCACCTAAAGCATCAAACACCAAACTAAACATCGAAGAACAGAATAAAATCATCACCACTAAAGCGGTAATCACTGCGGTAGAATGGGCAGCATCACGAATTAATTGTGGTGTTAACCGTTTATTAAACGCTGCGAGAATAGAAGCCCCAACAGCACCGACAGCCCCGGCTTCTGTGGGAGTAGCTACACCAAAGAATATACTTCCCAACACCGCAAAAATTAAAATAATTGGCGGAACAACAGCTTTAAAAATTTGTTTAATTAATTGAGTACCTTGAGGAATTACCACATCATCAGGAATCATTGGTACTTTATCCGGTTGAAAAAATGCCAGTCCTAAAATATAGAGAATATAAGCACCAGATAACATTAATCCGGGAATTAATGCCCCTAAAAATAAATCTCCAACGGAAACACCAATTTGATCACTAAGAATAACTAAAACTAAACTGGGAGGAATTAACTGGGCTAAAGTTCCGGAAGCAATTATTACTCCTGCTGCCAATTTTTTATCATAGCCATAGCGTAACATCATGGGTAATGATAACATTCCCATGACAATTACTGTAGCGGCTACGACTCCGGTTGTGGCGGCTAAAACAGTTCCCACTAAAACAACTGCTAAAGCCAATCCTCCGCGAACACGACTTAGAATAATGCCGATAGTTTCTAATAACTCTTCTGCTAATCCTGACTTTTCTAAAACTGCACCCAGAAAGACAAAAAAGGGAATAGCTAGTAAAGTAAAGTTCGACATTGTGCCAAACCAACTATTAGGTAAAAGCAGGAGACGAGCCGGATTAAAAGCCCCCACTGCTGTACCAATAAGTCCAAAAACAATGGCTGTACCAGCAAAGGAAAAAGCGACAGGAAAGCCACTCATGAGAATAAAGAAAAAGCCGACAAACATTAAAATTGCTAACCATTCAAAACCCATAATTTCTCCTATTCAATATTGATATTTTCGGAAGTTTCTAAGCGAATTTGTTCTGCTACTTGTTGATAGCCTAATAATACGGCTAAATATTTAATTGTTTGAGAAATACTTTGTAAAAGCAGAAAAAATAAGGCCACAGGAACCATAGTTTTTATGGGTGCGCGGGGTAACCCATTCGCGTCAGAAGATATTTCCCATGTTCCCCAACTACCATCAGTTAACCTTCCCCAAGATTGTAAAACCGGGTTGAATGTTACCCAAATGCCAATTAAACAAAAGGGAATTAAAAATAAAACTGTGCCAACAAAATCAATTAAGGCGCGTTTTTTTTCACTCATATTAGTATAGAGAAAATCAACACGCACATTTTCTCCATGACGTAAAATATAAACAAAGCCGAATAAGAAAGTTAGAGAAAATAAATACCATTGCAGTTCTAATAAGCCATTAGAAGATAATTGTACACCAATGAAGCGACCCATATAACGGGCAACAACGTTAAAGAAACCGACTCCAATTGTCAGTAAAACCAGCCAATTGGATAACCATCCCAATTTATCAGCAAAATTGTCAATAGACTGCGAAAACTTTAACAGTCTACTAATGAAAGCAAATCTTTTTGAGTTACGCATAGAACATATAAATTAAAGGACAGAATGGAAAGTAGGGGATTAAGTATAAATAATACTTTAAATATTGTGCAAAATTCAGGTAGAAAAAGTTTTTTTATCTCGTTCCCAGTCTTTGATTGGGAATGCCCTGACGGAGACTGGTGCCTCTGTCGTTATAGAAGGCAGAGCCTTCTGGAATTCATTCCCATACAGAGTATGGGAACGAGAAAATCTATAGTGACTCCTGAATTATTAATATTAATTAATCAATCTTTCTACCTCCAAAATATCTAAATTTGTCAATTGTGCCACTTGTTCTACAGACATTCCATTCTGTGACAAATTAATAGCAACTTGTCTTAATTGCAATTCAGCCTGTTCTGCACGTTGTTGTGCAATTTCTACCATTTCCCCAGATGTGGGAAATAAATCACCATCTAAAGTTGCCCAACGTAACCAAGTGGCATCAACACCTCTATAATTACCCTGCCAACGCACCAAAGCTAAATCTAGAACTTTACTTATCAGGTGATTTTTATCATTTAAAGCAATCTGTTGATATGCACCACTATTCAGATCAAAACCTGCAAAATCATTGGGGTTAAAAGGGTCATACCAGAAATATTCAGAAACCCGCATTTGATTTTGATAAATCAATTTTTTCGCACTTTTATCATTACTAGCTGTGCTTTCTGAAAGTAATTCAATTACTACATCTGGTGGTTTTCCTTCTTCCCAAACTACCCAAGATAATCGTTCTGTTTTCGGCACATCCAAAACAGCAAAGAAATCTGGACCTCGAAAATCTTGATTTTTTAATTGTGCTAAACTGTAGTATACAAACATATTGCCACCTACATACCCATCAGCCCTTTGATCTAGCCAAGGCTGAATGGTATCAATTAAAATATCCATTTGTAATTTATGTCTTTGTGTCTCCATCGGGATACCATCATCACAAGGAAGTTCTGCCTGAGTGGGTGGCAATTTAATACTAGGTACAACCAAAACAGTTTCTAACATAGCCGTTAAATTTAGTTAGAAATTACAAAAGAAGGGAACAGGGAACAGGGAACAGGGAACTCTTAACTGGGAACAGATAAGAAACACTCATTTGCACCAGTTTAAAGCTCAGTCAAAAAAAAGATGTTTTTACAAGATGCGTAGCACGAAAAAAACAGTGTCATTATCTCAATCTCATGTTTTTAACATGAGTTTTTCCTGTTCCGGTGTTGCCCGTTCCCTGTTCCCTCTGAATTAATATTTTTATACTAATCTGAAATGATCGGCAATTGGCCAAATTATAAGAAATAATAAGTTTTAAGTATATCAACACAATCAAGTCAAACTGGATAACAAAAAGTAAATAAGTCTAAAACCTTTTTCCCCCTACCTAATCCCAACGAAGATTTTTAATACCAACCTGTTTTGTGGTGGCTGAAATTTCACATCATTATGATATTCTAGGGAAATCTTACACTTAGTCAATAATATTCATTTTTATGAAACGTCGAACTATTGTTAATAGATTATCTCAAAGTGCGATCGCAGCTACCGGAGTAGCAATTGTTGGTGGTTGTCAAAAGGCTCAAAATCAAGCTGCCACAGGTCAAACCGACACCAGTAATTTACCTATCATTAAATGGCAAATGGCTACAAGTTGGCCATTATCTTTAGAAACTATTTTTGGCGGGGCGCAGGTTTTAGCAGAGCGCGTTAAAGTTCTCACTAATGGTAAATTTATTATCGAACCCCGTGCGGCTGGAGAAATAGCCCCCGGTTTAGAAGTTCTCAATGTGGTTTCTCAAGGTGCTGTGCAAGCAGGACATAGTGCCGCTTATTACTACATTGGTAAAAGTCCCGCCTTGGGATTTGGGACATCAGTACCATTTGGACTCAATGCCCAACAACAAAACGCTTGGTTATATGAAGGCGGAGGTTTAGCCAAACTGCGGGAAATTTACGCACGTAAATTTAATGTAATTCAATTTCCTGCGGGAAATACGGGTACACAAATGGGGGGATGGTTTCGCAACGAGGTGAAAACCCTCAATGATCTCAAAGGGCTAAAAATGCGGATTCCTGGTTTAGGAGGGCAAGTTATGGCTAAACTGGGAGTAACTGTCCAAAATCTCCCTGGTGGGGAAATTTTCCAAGCACTACAAACGGGGGCTATTGACGCGGCTGAATGGGTGGGACCCTATGATGATGAAAAATTGGGTTTAAATAAAGTCGCTAAATTTTATTATTATCCAGGTTGGTGGGAACCAGGTCCAACTTTAGAAGTACAAATTAATTTGGACGAATGGAAAAAGTTACCACCTCAATACCAAGCAGCTTTAGAAACCGCTGCATATCAGTCGAATACAACAATGTTAGCTCGTTATGATACCCGCAATAGTGAAGCATTAGAGAAACTATTAAAAACCGGAGTTCAACTGCGTGCTTATAGTCAAGAAATTTTGGCAGCAGCGGAAAAAGCCTCTTTTGCTTTATATGATGAATTTGCGGCTAAAGACGCTGATTTTAAAGCTATTTATGAACAATGGAAACCTTTTAGAGATCGGATGTATGCGTGGAATAATCTCAATGAAGGTAGTTTAACCCGTTATGCCTATGGGAAGTTGAAAGTAGGGAATTGAGAGTTTTTTTAATAGACTTCCAAAAAATAATGTAGAGATGTTTCATGGAACGTCTCTACAAGGGTTATGGGGGCGTTGCTGAATTGAGGTATGAAATTGGAAAATCAAAAAAATGAAACTCTTGCTCTCTGAGACTCTGCGCCTCTGCGTGAAATAAAATCATACTCTTAATCAGCAACGCCAAAATTCTCTTATTCAATTTTTGGATGTTTGATGAGCGCTTCACCCTTAATACAGAAAACTTAGAATTTAGTCAAGTCAATAGCATATAATAGATCCCCGACTTCTTTAAGAAGTCGGGGATCTGGTAGCATCTAAGATATCTCTAAAGCAACCCCGAAGATGACACGCTTTATACACGATCAATTCGCCAAGGACTACTTAGAAGAATTACTCAAACCTTATGGAGAAGTCCAAGCAGCCAGTCAAGTAGCTGGAGAAATCCGAGAAATAGACGTATTATTTACACCATTTCCCAACCAAACAACCAACGTAGAACTATTAGGATTATTAGGCACATTAGCCACAACACCAGCTATTTTCGAGCCATTTCGTAACCCAGCATCAACAGAAGAAATCTGTGATTGTCTGTTAAAATCATTAGAAGTCAGAGGTGCATTAAGAAGAGCAGCCAAACGGGAACAAACCACCAGCGCAAAAATTGAGATTCCTAAATTATGGATTCTCACCCCCACCGCATCAAAAAACATCATCTCAGGATTTAGCGAGACAACAAAACCAGATTCCTTACCCGGAATATACTATTTACCAAAATCATTACACGCCGCAATTGTCGTTATTCATCAATTACCCCAAACTCAAGAAACACTGTGGTTAAGACTTTTAGGTAGAGGTACAGTCCAAAAACGAGCAATTGATGAATTAGCTGCGTTACCATTAAATCAACCTTACGTCAAAATCACCTTAGAACTACTCTACAACCTCCAGAAAAATTTAAAAATCAATCAAAGTTCACAAACAGAAGATCAGGAGTTGATTATGCGATTAGCACCACTTTACCAACAAGACAGAGAACTAGCTAAACAAGAAGGATTACAAGAAGGACTGGAAAAAGAACAACGTCTAATTATCCGTCTTTTAAACCGCCGAGTTGGGGAAATTGATTCATTATTAGTTCAAAAAGTCCAAGAATTACCTGTTGAAAAACTTGAAGAATTAGGAGAAGCTTTATTAGATTTTACTTCAGTTACAGATTTAGAAACTTGGCTAAAATTGTATAACTAACTCTGCCCAACAAAAAATGACACGCTTTATACACGATCAATTTGCCAAAGATTATTTAGAAGAATTACTCAAACCTTATGGAGAAGTGCAAGCAGCTAGTCAAGTAGCTGGAGAAATCCGAGAAATAGATGTATTATTTACACCATTTCCCAATCAAACAACCAACGTAGAATTATTAGGATTATTAGGCAAATTAGCCACAACACCAGCCATCTTTGAGCCATTTCGTAACCCAGCATCAACAGAAGAAATCTGTGATTGTCTGTTAAAATCATTAGAAGTCAGAGGTGCATTAAGAAGAGCAGCCAAACGGGAACAAACCACCAAAATAAAAATTGAGATCCCTAAATTATGGATTCTCACCCCCACCGCATCAAAGAACATCATCTCAGGATTTAGCGAGACAACAAAACCAGATTCCTTACCCGGAATATACTATTTAGCAAAATCATTACACGCCGCAATTGTCGTTATTCATCAATTACCCCAAACTCAAGAAACACTGTGGTTAAGACTTTTAGGTAGAGGTACAGTCCAAAAACGAGCTATTGATGAATTAGCTGCGTTACCATTAAATCAACCTTACGTCAAAATCACCTTAGAACTACTCTACAACCTCCAGAAAAACTTAAAAATCAATCAAAGTTCACAAACAGAAGATCAGGAGTTGATTATGCGATTAGCACCACTTTACCAACAAGACCGAGAACTAGCTAAACAAGAAGGATTACAAGAAGGATTACAAGAAGGATTACAAGAAGGACTGCAAAAAGAAAAAAGTCTAATTATCCGGCAATTAAATCGCCGAATTGGGGAAATTGATTCATTATTAGTTCAAAAAGTTCAGCAATTATCTGTTGAGAAACTGGAAGAATTAGGAGAGGCTTTATTAGACTTTACTTCAATTACAGATTTAGAAACTTGGCTGAAAAATTACCAATAAATAGCGATAATAGCAGCGATCGCTCCGGTAGTATCCACTAATTTAAAGAGCGATCGCTAGACAACCGAAGTTTGCCATAATATTTGGATAATAAACCGTAAATCCTGATTCAGACAATAATTTATTTTCCCCGACTACATAATATTAATCGGATCTACATCAATTGTTAAACTAACAGAAGTCGGGGAGAGCGATCGCACTTCCAGCCAATCTGGTAAATTAGGTAAAGCATCAGGAGCAAACTTGAGTAATATTTGCCAGCGATAACGGTTAGCAACTCGTAAAATACTAGCTGGTGCAGGTCCCAATATCTCAAAGCCTTCCTTATCGCTCAAAAATGTAGCAATGATTTGGGCTGTATTTTGGACTTGAATGGGATCTAAACTACTTAACCGCAATAAAATCAATCTTCCATAGGGAGGATAATTCAGAGCTTGTCTTTCTACTAACTCTGCATCAGCAAAAGATTGATAATCATGTTTTTGCACCGCTGCGATGATAGGATGTTCAGGAGTGTAAGTTTGCACAATTACCCTACCCGGATCATCTCCTCTTCCTGCTCTCCCTGCAACTTGAGTTAAAGTTTGAAAAGTGCGTTCATTGGCGCGATAATCAGATAAGTGCAATAATCCGTCCGCAGCAACCACACCCACCAAAGTAACTTGGGGTAAATCTAACCCTTTTGTTAACATTTGTGTTCCCACTAATAAATGGGCTTCACCATTAGCAAATTTGGTGAGGAGAGTCCGGTGTGAACCTTTCGTGCTGGTAGTATCACTATCAAAACGAATTTGTTTCAAGTTAGGAAATTGCTTAGTTAATTCCTGTGCTACCCGTTGAGTACCGCTTCCGAAAAATTTTAAATAAGGGGAACTACATTCGGGACAATGGGGAGGATGTAAACGCCCATAGTTGCAATAATGACAGCGTAATAATTCCGGCGCTCCCTCTTCAACGTGATGATAAGCTAGGGAAACGTCACAGTGGGGACATTCCAACACATAACCACAACTGCGACAAGATACAAATGTACTATGTCCGCGACGGTGGATAAATAAAATTCCCTGTTGTTGTCTTTCTTCTAATTGTTGGAGAGCATTTTGTAACTTCCTGCTAAAAATAGACCGATTTCCCTCCTTCAACTCTTGACGCATATCCACTATTTCCACAGGGGGTAAGGGACGGGAGTTAATGCGTTCTGGTAAAGATAGATATTGATGATTTCTGCTTACCCAACTCTCTAAAGCAGGAGTTGCTGAACCTAAAATGAGGGGACAATGTTCTAATTCGGCTCGCCATTGCGCGACGGTGCGGGCGTGGTAAGTGGGAGTAGGGTTATCTTGTTTAAAGCTACTATCGTGTTCTTCATCCAGGATAATTAAGCCTAAGTTGGGTAAAGGGGCAAAAATGGCGCTGCGAGTCCCAATGATGATTTGCGGCTCTCCTGTAAGCATTTGTCGCCAAGTGTCGTAACGTTCACCGTCGGAAAGGGCGCTGTGATAAACCTGGACTTTGTTCCCAAATCTGGCGCGGAATCTGTCTGTGAGTTGGGGTGTGAGTCCGATTTCGGGAACTAAGACAAGGGCGGATTTTCCTTGTGCGAGTACGGGAGAAATAGCTTGCAAATATACTTCTGTTTTCCCTGAACCTGTCACCCCATGTAACAATACTTGAGCAAATCCGGTTAAGGAATTAATAGTTTCTAAGGCGTTATTTTGGGCTGGTGTTAAGGATTTATTATGATCCCCAACGACGGCTACACCATGATCTCTGCGTAATACTTCCCTGTCTTCAATGACTACGCAACCTTTATCTACTAAAGCTTTGAGTATAGAACTGCTGGCACTACAAAGTTGCAATAATTCACTTTGCCACATTTCTCCGCCTTGTCGTCTTAAAACTTCCACAATTTCTTTTTGACGGGGTGTTAAATCGTCATCGTTATTATTGAGAAGTGTAACAGCTTTTTGTAGTTTAGGTTTAGTGAGTCGTGGCGGTTCTAAATAATTTTCTGCTAATCCTAACCGGATTAATTCCCGAATTCCCCGATATGCGGATTTAACTTTTTGTTGGATGTAGTGATAACTATAATCTGCTGTGGTGGTTTTTTCTAACAGTGTAATAACTTGTTGGGCTGTGGGACTGATGTAAATAGAGGGATTTTCTCTACCCAAGGGAGTTAAGCGCAAACGACGTTGCGATCGCCCTAACAATCCCGGCGGTAAAGCGGCGCGAATAACTTGAATTAAGGGTGTATAGTAATATTCTGCAACAAGATTAAGTAAATTCCAATAACCAGGGGGAAAAAACCCTTCACTAACTACATCTTCTACTTCCCGAATTTTTTCTGGTGCTAAATCTGCTGGTGGTTGAATTAATAAGCGAATAGCGATCGCACCTACCTGTGTTGCACCGAAAGGAACACTTAAAATATCCCCTGGTTTGATTTCTAACTGTTCTGGTATGTTATAGGTAAATAAATCTGAACATCCTGGACAGTCTACAAGCACTTCAACCCATTGAGATAACTTTGTTTGCGATTGATATGAGCCCCTAGGTTCAGCTACAGCCATAACCGATAAATTTGTACTAATACTATACATAATTTCTCAATTTATCAACAAATATTGTATTTACACACTTAATTAATATTGTCCAATTTGATTTAACTATATCCTTTGGATTTACTTGATGTAAATAGTATTTTACAATACTTCAATTACTCATGATACTTGATAATCTGGAATTAATGTAATCTACCAGACAAATTATCTCCTCGCATCTGAGTAATAAATAATTGATAATAGAAAATTTATTTATATACTTGTGTCCTAAAACTGCCAAACCTATCTTTAGAAATACGTTGAAGGAATGAGTAATCATAAATAATAGGCAATGCAGTAAGAATTCAGAATACAGAATAAACATGAGACAATTTTTTTGTTAAATGCTTATCCAATAAGTATTCTGACTCCCAAATAGTCACTGAGATGACGATACTACGAGTGGATCTAGCTCTGACACCTGATTCCTAAATTCTTCCAAAATTATGTTATTAATCAAGGCTAAGATTGAATTACTAAATAAAGTATCAGGTTTTTCCACCCATTGATAGATATTAAATACTTTTTCAATATGAGATGCTTTAAAACGATAAATATTATCCGGATTGTAAGGTTTCATTTTTGTATTTTGGATCATTTAGTAAATTTTCGGATAAATAAATAACTCAAGTACCAAAATGGCGATTTATGCAAATACTCCTATTAACCAAACCGGATAAACATAGAAACTTTGCAAAAAATACACAAAGAATTAATATATAGCTTTCCTTGCTTATTGGTGGAGGTGTTGAACAGACAACAGGCAACAAGCAACAAATTTTTTCACAGATCATTTAGGATGGATATATAGGAGTGTTTATCTACATTTTGGATATTTGTTAAAGTTATTATCAGGGGGTTTGACATATTTGATCATTAAGAAAAGATTTACCAACTCCGATTTAAAACCACGGGGATTACCTAAACTAATTTAGGTAACGGTAAGAGGTGAATACCCCGTTGAGACACAGATTAGTATAAACTTCCAAATATTTCCCTAGTTGGGAGTGTTTGTCACCCTAATTAGTTAGGTGATTTTGGAAAGGACATCTTAGCTATGTTGGGGTAAGGGACTAAAACGAGGTTGCTCTTTTCTCATGCTTATAGGCATTTAAAAACCAGTGAACCGCAAGGTAATAATCTAAAGTCGTCCTAAAATAATGGGGTTTCTAACCCATTTTTTTAATGAAGAATATGTCTATTAGTCTTCTGAAAAAGATAGTTTTTTGTGGGTGCTAAAGCCATTAATGATTATAGGTTGTATCTAGCCAAAACTAAAAATAATGGACAAATACTGATTTACGTTCTAGATGAAGAATGATTAAAAAGAGAGTCTTTTACTAGAGAAAAAATCTGTATTTGTCCGGAAGGGAAAACTACCCAGTCTGAAACAGGCTGTTGTCATTAAATTATGTACCAAACAAAGCAACCATCCCTAAAGGAAACTATGAATCTTGCTGAATTGGGAACAATGGAAATACTAGAGAATATTACTGATCATGAAGAACCATCAATTGAGAGTTTAGATCAGGTAGTATATGAAGATACTGCAATTGTCGAAAACTTGGAATCAGAAGAACGAAATGGCGATGACATGGCCGCAGCCCGTCCTTCGGGATACAATAAAACCGAAAATGATGATGCTGTGGGCGCGTTTTTTAAAGAAATGGCGCGTTATCCACTACTCAAACCCGATGAAGAAGTGGAATTAGCCCGACGAGTCAGATTTTTAGAAGAAATCAAAGAATTGCAAGCAGCTTTGGAATTAGAACTAGGGGCACTCCCTAGTAAAATCCAGGTAGCTTCCCAATTAGAGATTACAGAAAAACAACTGGAAAGCCGTTTGTATCAGGGGAGAGTGGCCAAGCGGAAAATGATTCGCTCTAATCTCCGATTAGTAGTATCTATTGCTAAACGATATTTAAATCGTGGTGTTCCTTTTCTAGATTTAATTCAAGAAGGAGCAATGGGTTTAAACCGCGCTTCCGAAAAATTTGATCCCGATAAAGGATATAAGTTTTCTACCTATGCTTATTGGTGGATTAGACAAGCAATTACCAGAGCGATCGCTAATGATGCCCGAACTATTCGCTTACCAATCCATATTGTTGAAAAACTTAATAAATTAAAAAAAGCCCAACGGGAACTCAAGCAAAAACTCTCGCGTAACCCAACAGAAGCCGAAATGGCCGAAGCTTTGGAAATTACGGTTCACCAACTGCGTCAACTTCAACAACTCCGCCGACAAGCGCTTTCTCTTAACCACCGTGTCGGTAAAGAAGAAGACACAGAGTTAATGGACTTGCTGGAAGATGAAGATAACCAGTCTCCCGAAGCAAAAATGAACGAAAACATGATGCGTCAGGAGATTTGGGAAGTTTTAGGAGACGTACTCACCCCACGAGAGAAAGATGTAATTTCCCTGCGCTATGGACTTACCAGCAGCGAACCCTGCACCCTAGAGGAAGTGGGGAATATGTTTAACCTTTCCCGTGAACGAGTTCGCCAAATCCAAAGTAAAGCCATGCGAAAGTTACGCCGTCCTCACATAGCCAAGCGTTTAAAAGGTTGGTTGGTTTAAGTCAGTAGGGGCGCAGGTCCTGCGCCCATTCATTAGTCAGTTGTCCGTAGTTAGTAAAAATCATGCAGTTGGATATAAACTATGTACTAAGGACTAATGACTAAGGACTAATGACTAATTTAATTATCCGTGATGCCGAAGCAAGTGATTCTCATACCCTGTTTGGATTAATTCAGGGACTTGCAGAATATGAAAAATTATCTGCTGCTGTTATTGGCAATGCAGAAGCACTAAAAGAGCATTTATTTGGTTCACCAAAATACGTAGATGCAATTTTAGCTGAATTTCAAGGTAAAGCTGTCGGCTTTGCTATATTTTTTCATAATTATTCAACATTTCTTACCAAGCCAGGAATTTACCTAGAAGATATCTTTGTTTCGCCAGAATATCGCCGTCAAGGTATTGGTAAAGCACTTTTGACGCGGGTAGCTCAAATAGCAGTAGAACGGGATTGTGGGCGTTTAGAGTGGAGTGTTTTAGATTGGAATATATCAGCCCAAACATTTTACCGAAATATGGGAGCGGATATTTTAGAAGATTGGCGAATTTGTCGAGTTAATGGAGATAATTTAATTAAATTAGCAAAATAAATTCAAATTTAGATCCCCGTCTTCTTCAAGAGGTCGGGGATCTGATTATTGATTATAAAACATTAAATATTTGGTCTAATGGTTCGAATAATTGCCAAAATCTTCCCAAAAAACCGAGTAATTGCTTTGCTGTTTGTGGCAATGTTAGCAATTACTTTGATCTGTGGTAACTTTTCACGTGACTCAGTAGCTACACAATCACAAACAGGGAAGAGTTTAATTATGGTGACTTCTGCCGACTATCCACCCTATGAATTTCGGAAAACTGCTAGTAGCAATAATGAAATTATTGGTTTTGATATAGATATTGCCAAATATATTACCCAAAAATTAGGATATCAACTGGAAATTAGAGATACAGATTTTAGCGGTATTATTCCCGCTTTACAATCTCGTCGCGCTGACTTTGCTATGTCAGGAATGTCTCCGACAACTGAACGCAAAAAAAGTATAGATTTTTCTGATATTTACTACGAATCGAAAAATACTATTGTTGCTAAAAAACCAAGTAATCTCAAAACACCTGAAGATTTAGCTGGCAAAAAAGTAGGTGTTCAATTAGGGACAATTCAAGCCAATACAGCGAAAAAATGGCAAAGTGTTCAGGTTATATCATTGAATAAAACAGGTGATATCATTCAAGAACTTAAATCAGGTAGAATTGATGCGGCTATTATGGAAGATACAGTCGCTAAAGGATTTATTGCTAATAATTCTGATTTGGAATTTAATTTGATTCCTAGTGATTCTGAAGAAATTGGTTCAGCGATTGCTTTTCCGAAAGGTTCACCGCTATTAAAGCAATTTAATCCCGTTCTTGAGGAGATGAAAAAGAGCGGAGAAATTGAAGTATTAGTAAAAAAATGGTTTGGTGATTCTGCGATAATAGCCACTGATACAAAACAGCCAGTTGTTAAAAAATCTCCTTTATCTTTTACCAAGATAGCACCAAGTATTCCTTTTATTTTAGCAGGAATATTAGTAACATTACAATTTACGCTCATATCCACATTTTTTGGATTTATTTGGGGCATAATTTTAGCATTGTGTAAAATTTCTCCAATTAAACCTTTACTATATTTTGCCAATGGCTATACTTCTATATTTAGAGGAACACCACTTTTACTACAAATTGCTTTAATATACTATGCGACACCACAATTAACAGGTTATGATATTCCAGCATTGTTAGCAGGTGTGATTACTTTTACACTCAACTCCGGTGCTTATGTTTCGGAAACAATTCGCGGTGGGATTCTAGCAGTAGATAAAGGACAAATGGAAGCTTCTTTATCATTAGGTATTGCTTATGTACCCATGATGAAGGATATTATTTTACCTCAAGCCGTAAAAAATATTTTGCCAGCTTTAGTTAATGAAAGTATCGGTTTACTAAAAGATTCATCATTGGTATCAACAATTGGGGTAGTAGATGTTTTGCGTCGCGCTCAAATTGTCGGTGCAGAAAAGTATATTTACTTTGAGCCTCTATTACTTGCTGGGATGATTTACTATTTAATGGTCATGGGATTAACTTGGGTTGGTTCTCAACTGGAAGTAAGATTACATCGTAGTAGTTGAAAAGTGATTTTTTTTAAAGATTATAGCGGTTGTCGGTTGAGTGAGTTATAAGAACCCCACCCCCAACCCCCTCCCCGCAAGCAGGGAGGGGGCTATGATTTATCTGATCAAATCAGGAAACGCTATAAATAGCCATCATGAACTGCGGATACAGTAAAACAAGAAAAAACTTATTATTCCCCTCCTCGCTTGCGGGGAGGGGTTAGGGGTGGGGTGTTATTTCCAAGTTAGTGCAAGTTTAGAGATTTTTGGGTGGGAATTGCCCACCCTACGGATAGTTAAAAAATGAAAGCGGAGTAATATATATGCAATTAAATCAGGATGGCAATGTAGCTATTAAAGTTGAAAATTTATATAAATCTTTTGGGCAACTTCAAGTTTTGCAAGGGATTTCTGTAGAGATTCCCAAAGGTGAAGTAGTTGCTATTATTGGTCCTTCTGGATCAGGAAAATCAACTTTTTTGCGTTGTTTAAATTTGCTAGAAGTGCCAACTTCCGGCAAAATTTATGTAGATGGCATAGAAATTACTGCACCTCAAACTGATGTGAGGAAAATCCGTCAAAATATCGGCATGGTGTTTCAGCATTTTAATTTGTTTCCCCATAAGACAGTGCTAAAAAATATTATATATGCACCGATGCAGGTCAAAGGTATTTCTGAACAGGAAGCGCGGGTAATAGGGATGGATTTATTATCAAAAGTAGGATTGGAAAATAAAGCTGATGTCTATCCTTCGCGGTTATCAGGTGGACAAAAACAGCGGGTAGCGATCGCCCGCGCTTTAGCTATGAAACCGGATATGATCATGTTTGATGAACCTACTTCCGCTCTTGATCCAGAAATGGTGAAAGAAGTGTTAACCGTCATGGGAGATTTGGCTAAAAGTGGGATGACAATGGCAATTGTGACTCATGAAATGGGGTTTGCGAGAGAAGTTGCTGACCGCATCATCTTTTTAGATGGGGGCAAATTGGCAGAAGATGCACCTCCAGCAGAGTTCTTTAGTAGTCCTCAGTGCGATCGCGCTAAACAGTTTTTAGATAAAGTTCTGTAAAAAGATTTCTTAACATCCTACATAATTATTTCGGGGTATTATCTTCAAATTTTCCCAAATATAAACAAAATAAATTGAATTCATATAATTTTACATTCTTCCTCAACCCTTGATATGACAATCAATCAATCTCAAATTGACAATTATTGAGAGCCAAGTTTGACAAGCTGTCATTTGACTAATGCAACTAAATCAAATGAAAATTATAGAGGATATTTGCACGGATTCAGACATTGTTGTAGAGAGAACACCAGATGAAAAAAATTATCTCAGTATTATTATTAGGCATAGCTATCTTCACCTTTGCCTTCAGTAGTCCAGCTTTGGCCGCAGATACCGCTAGTGGAGCCGCATTATTTAAGGCTAATTGCGCTCAGTGTCACCTGGGGGGCAAAAATTTAGTTAATGCTGCTAAAACCTTGAAGAAGGAAGCTTTGGAAAAGTACGATATGTACTCAGCAGAAGCAATTATTTATCAAGTTACTAATGGTAAAGGTGCTATGCCAGCCTTTGGTAAGAAATTAAAAGCAGAGCAAATAGAAAATATAGCTGCTTATGTCCTAGAACAAGCTGATAAAGGCTGGAAAAAGTAAGTTTACATCTAATTTGATGGTTTAATGATGTGCGGGGCTTTTTGTCCCGCTATCTATCTGGACTACTGAAATTATCAAAGGAGATGTTAGAGGGTGTTTGAAAAGTCTAAATTCATACTTCCCTGGGCGACTAGAAGTCGCGGCTACACAGACGAAACCCACCTTCGTGGGTTCAAAGTCCTTGATTTTCCATTAGTCCACGCAGGTGGACTTTGTTTGTGTAGTTGCGATTTCTAATCGCCGCAAACTTTTTAAACATCCTCTTAATAAATTATTTCTGGAGACTAATTATCAGCATTTATGGAATTAAAAAAATAAATTATTCCTACTGCAAAAGGTAATATTACCAAATAACAGATAGTCATAATTTCATTTTTTTCTGTATTCTAATCAAGTAAATTATTATGATCATAACTAATAATAAAAAATGAGTTTATCAAGTGTCACTATAGAACAGCGCGAAAAAGAAACTGAAGCACTAAAGACTTTCCTTTTCTTTAGTTTCATTGGCTCACTAGTATTACATATTGGACTACTAGCTTTAGCTATTAACAATTTTTTTCACAGAGTTCCTGAAGTTAAAGAAGAAGCCATTGAAGTGACAATTCTGGAAACTATACCCCAGGAAGTTGCTCAACTACCAGTAGAGATAAAATCCCTACCAAAAACAAATTCCGGTGGTGGTGGTGGAAATAAAGGTGGCGGAATTTCCACACCAACAGAAACAGCCCTGAATATGATTAAGTCTTCTGTCGCACCCGTAACCAAACAGCCTCAACTAAAAATCACTAATAGCCTTATCAGCAAACAATCTCAAAAACTTACAAATCCTGAACCTGCGAAAACATTAACTCCTGTACAAACTAACCCAATAGAAAACACAAATCCTGAACCTGCGACAACACCACCCCCAGTAGAAACAAAACCAATACAAAAATTAGATGAAAACGCAAATATCCTAGCGTCTACTCAACCCCAAGTGCAGACAAAACCCACAACAATCACACCATTAAAGTCAGAAATTCAACCCAATGCTAGTTCCAATAATATCCCTAGCAACTCCACCGCTTCCACACAGTTACCGCAGAATAAAAATATTTTAGGCAATTTAGGCGATCGCTTAAGAAATAGTTTAGGTACTGGTAATGGGACTGGAAACGGTGTCGGTAATGGTATTGGAAACGGTATTGGTAATGGTATTGGAAACGGTGTCGGTAATGGTATTGGCTCTGGAAATAAACCAAAACCAGAAAATACACCAGTAGCTACCGCACCCAAACCTCCCATAGAAAATAGTTCTAAATTGAATCGTGCAGATTGTATTCAGTGTCAAATTAAGTACCCAGATAGAGCCAGACGACGTGGCGCAGAAGGAAATCCAGAAGTTGCTATTAATACTGATGCTAAAGGTAATGTAACGCAGGTAAGATTAATCCGTTCCAGTGGTGATAGCGAACTAGATGAAGCGGCTCAACAAGCTGCACAACAGTGGAAATTAACACCCACAGAAGGGGGAAGAGAAGGGGTAAAAGCTTCAGTTAACTTTGCTATCAAAGGATCACAGCGTCACCGCAAACTTCAAGAACGGCAAATAGAAAAACAGCGAGCAGCCCCACAAAACAAACCTGAAAAAGCAGCTTCTACTGACACTCCTATAGAATCATCACAACGAAAAAAAGCTCCTATTATTACTGATATTCCTTCCGAAAATACCACTAGACGTAAACAAGAATCTGTACCTTCTGAAAGGAAACCAGTCTCACCACCCCGTCAGCGGATAGAACCTGATAAACCTAAGCAAACAGAAGAAACTACACCCCGTCGTCGTTCACCTGAGCCTGTAAAATCTGATACTAATAATCAACTGGATGAAGGTAGAACGGAGAGAGTACAAAAAAGCCGGAGACGCTTAGAAGAAATCCTCCGTCGTCGTCAAAAGCCCTCTGACTCACCACCAGCGGAAGTACCCACACCACCCGAACCTGCGACAACATCACCTACTGGGGCTAATAGTCAAAAGTTTTGGGCGACTAGAAGTCGCTACTATACAAACTAAGTCCACCTGCGTGGACTAAATTTAACCCACGCACCATCTGGGTTTTGTCTGTGTAGACGCGACTTCTAGTCGCTAGGCGTGTAATAAATTAAACTATGACAGCTTGTCTTTTGACACTGTTGCTATCAATAGGGAAAATACCTATTAGTCATTGTTTCTACCGGGTGTGAGTTAAAAAATATGAACAAGAGTTCTTTCGTGCCAGTTTATTTACTAAGTTTACTGGTGACATTTCCTGCTATAGCTGCTGATGATAAAGATCATAAGAATACAGTAAATTCAGATATTCTTAGTTTAAGTGAAATTCAATTACCAGCCACAAATGCTGAATTATTAACTCAACAACCAGCAGTAAATGAAGTTAAGCCAGAACCTACATTAGAACCGGATTTAACTCCTAAAAATGATGCAGATATTTTCATAGAAACCATTGGAGAAAAAGACGTTCTTCCCGAATCTACTCCCACTTATATAATTGAGAAAGAAGAAATTAAAAAACAGGGTGCAACCAGCGTTGCTGATGTTTTGAAAAAAATGCCAGGTTTTGCAATTAATAATGTGGGACATGGTGCAGATATTCACACAGGTACATACTATCGAGGAGCTTCAATTGATCAGTCTGTATTTCTGATTAATGGCAGATCAATTAATACAAATATCAACATTTATCATGGTGGAACTGATTTAAATAGTATTCCGATAGAAGCCATTGAAAGAGTCGAATTATATAGTGGTACTGCTTCTTCGTTATATGGTTCTTCAGCTTTTGGCGGAGTTGTTAATATCATTACTAAAGAAGGTTATGGTAAACCAAAATTAAATGCTAGTGCAGAATTTGGCTCATTAAATTTAAATAATCAACAACTAACTTATGGTGGTTCAACAAATAAAGTAAAATACAATTTTAGCTTTGAAAGGTTTTTTATAGATAACCGTTACCGCGTTCCTATTGGGGCTGCAAATAGAGATAGTCAAGGATATTTATTTAATGCGGATACAGCTACAAGCACTTATTTTGGAAGTATTGGAGTAGATTTAGATCCAAAAAACTCTTTGAATTTTGATTTAACTACTTTAAGCAGCCGTCGGGGTTTAATTTATTTCGGTTTCCCTTTACAAAAAGACCGATTAGATCATGATGGTTTAAATATGGGATTGTCTTGGAAAACCCGACTTGGTAAAGAAAACGATTCCAACTTAACAACTACTTTGGGTTATAACCGAGATTACTTTAGCACTTATGGTCCAACAGGAGCAACATTTTACCGAACTGGAATTTTAGATACCCAACAATTCAAAGCTAGAATAGATCATGAATGGAAAATAACCCCTAATAATCAATTACGCTGGGGTTTAGATTTAAAGAATACCGATTTAATTGGCGATGTTTTGAGTACAAATCCTAGTCAAATTGCTAATAATGAAAAAGAAGATAGAAGTGTTTTGAATACAGCTTTATTTGCTGTGAATACTTGGAAAATTAGTGATGCTTTGCAAGCTGATTTAGGAGTCAGACAAAATTTTGATAGCCAATTTGGTAGTTATTTCAATCCTAGTGTGGGCTTACGTTATGCTGTTAATCCAGTAGTTGCAATGCGTGGTAGTTGGGCAGGGGCGCAACGCAATCCTGGTTTAGATCAATTATATGTTTTTGATACGGTTCATAATTGGCTACCAAACCCCGATTTAAGGCCAGAAACTGGTTCTAATTGGACTGCGGGAATAGATGTCAAATTGTCAAATAATTTGTTAGGACAATTTACATATTTTGGGAATAGTTTAGATAATAGATTGGGAGTAATTGCTGGAAAGTGGCAAAATATTGGGTTAGTAGATACCAATGGTTTAGAAGCAGCATTGCAGTTGAAAATTGCCAATGAATGGGCAACTTTTCTCAACTATACTTATACAGATGCTCAAATCAAAACGGGAACTGATAAAGGGTTACAGTTAGGATTAATTCCCTACTCTTTGCTACAAACTGGCATTAGTTATCAAAAGAATGGATGGCAAGGTAACTTATATGCTACTTATAATAGTGGTTCTCGCCGTTCTATTTTTAATAATGCTGGGGTTGGAGATAAAAGTACAGATTTTGCGCCGTCTTTCTTTAATTTAGATTTGAGTGGCCGTATTCCTGTCAGTAAAAATTTGGGACTAACTTTTTACTTAGAAAATATTCTGGGTGAACAATATGAGCGAGTTAATCGCATCTATAGTCCTGGTTTTACTTTCCGTGTGGGTTTAACTTCTAGTCTATAGAGTCTTTCCATAGACAGACTCTATAATATTCACTAAGGGACTTCCAAATAAAAAAATGTCCCAAAACTGACGCAAAAATTCTCTCTCTGTGTTCTCTGTGCCTCTGTGGTTCGTTTATTGGGATAATTTATTTCTTGGAAGTCCCTAATGAGCGATCGCGTAAAGTAACAAATATGCGATCGCTAAAAATCTAGATTCCTCACAGTGGAAGTACCAAATAAAGATTTTGTGATTTTATACGTCAAATTAGTTTGAGGCTCCCATTGACATAGTATTACTATTGATACTATTACTTATTTAAGGTTAATCAAATGAAGTTGAGACTAAGTTATACTGCAAACGGTTCATAGTTTAACCAAATATGAAACCCCTCTTGTAAACCTCTCCCCGCAACGGGGAGAGGCTTTTAACTTGGTTCTTTGTATGATAAAAAAGTCCACCTTCTAGCCGTTTTGAGTATAACATTCAAGAAGAAAAAGGACGAGCAAAGGCTTATCAAGTTAAGCAGGTTTTAGCTGCAATTGAAAAAATTGAGGAAATAGAAAATGGTTAACTACACCCATTATACATATAAAGTTACTTGGTCAGAAGAAGATCAAGAATTTGTAGGATTGTGCGCTGAATTTCCTAGTATGTCTTATCTTGATAAAGACCAAAATGCCATACTCAAAGGTATTACAGATTTAATAAAAGATGTAGTAACCGATATGGAATCTAATGGAGAGATAGTTCCAGAACCTCTTGCAGAAAAAACTTATAGTGGTAAATTCCAAGTTCGTATTACCCCAGAGTCACATCGTAAGTTAGCTATAGAAGCCGCAGAGGAAAAAGTTAGCTTAAATCGCTATGTGAGTTATAAACTTGCATAAAATAAGTTTTTAGTCCGTAACTAAAAACTTATTTTAAAAGCACTTAGATTGATTTTCTATGTGCTATTTGATTTTTTGATTTAGACAATCAATTGTTTTATCAAATAGACCACCGAGTGAACTACTTTGAAATTACGCTGATAAATCTGGATCAATTCCCAATTCGCGCAACTTAGCCGCTAATCGTTCTGCTCTTTGGTTTTCTTGTTCTGCTCTTTGGTGTTCTTGTTCTGCTTGTTCTGAACTCCACAGCAACAAATCGCCTGACTTATCCCACCAACGTAGCCAGTTCATGGTTTGTGCCAATCTTTCCCCCGACCAAATCCCCAGATATAATTCTAGTTCTGGAATCCATACACGTCCCTGTGCATCTGCTGAGTATAAAACATATTTGCGATTTTGCAAATAACGCACTTCCAGATTACCTTCATAGGGGTCATAGGTGACATAAGTAGGAACTTGTAGAACCTGTTCGTAAAAGTGCAGTTTACCATAGGGAGGAGTTGATCTGATGGATAGTTCTCCTCCGTCTCCGTCTGAAAGAAACTCCATCACAATTGCCACCGTAGCACCATCCGTATTCGGGGTATAACTACGACGAATTACCCCCTCTGCGACAAGATGCACTTGAGGTACATAAAACCAGTCTGGAGCTTTAACAACAATCTTTTTATTAACTGTAGCTACTAAACCCAAATTAGAGCCAATTAGCATTTCTGGCTGGATGTATCCTGCTGCTCCCAAGGCATCTGTGAGGGCTGCGGCCAGAGAAGGTTGTTGAATATTTTCCACAGGCTCTTCGGGTAATATAAAGTTAGCTGGTAGGGTTTCCCAGGTAATCGTAGGTTTAGCTTGAGGAGATGAGATTTGGAGAACCATTTAATTGACCCTCAACTAGAAATGTTTGTGCAAATTAACTAAAGTATATCAAAAGTTGAGACTTAATTTAAAATAATATCCCAACTTTTAATTTTTACAAAAGAAGGGAACTCTTAACAGGGAACTCTTAACAGGGAACAGATAAGAAACACTCATTTGCACCAGTTTAAAGCTCAGTCAAAAAAAAGATGTTTTTAAACATGAGTTTTTCCTGTTCCGGTGTGCCTATTCCCTGTTCCCTCTGAAAATTTATGGTTTCACCAATCACTGCTACTATTCTCATCCCAGACTTGCAATTTCAATTCTTGTAAATAGGTTAATCCATTTTGAATTTGTGCTTCTGTTCCTTGTAAATCTAAATCAAACCAACCATCACCTACAGCATCATGTCCGAGAATTGCAGCTTTGATATTTACAATCAAGCCATATTCTGAAACTAGGCGAGAAATTACAGGTTCTTGATGATGATCTTGGGAAATTCTGACGCGGATTCTCTTATTTGTCAGGGTATTTTCACTACTCATAACAACTCCTAAGATGTAATTTAATAGTCGTCTAAAAATTGCTAATTGCCAGTATTTAATTACTAATTATCAATTATTCAACTTCCTTAATTTGGGTTTTTCGTTCCACAATTTCCTTGACTATTAAGGTGATTACTGCTAGGAATGCTAACAACACAGCGGCAGAAAAAGCAGCTTCAGTTTCATATTGTTTGTAAGCATCTTCGACGAATAAAGGTAAAGTTTGGGTTGTATTGGCTATGTTACCAGATACTACAGAAACTGCACCAAATTCACCCATGGCTCTGGCATTTGTTAAGATTAAACCGTAGAGTAAACCCCAGCGAATACTCGGTAAAGTTACCCGCCAAAAAGTTTGCCAATCGTTTGCACCTAATGTTCTAGCAGCTTCTTCTTGGTCTTTACCAAATTCTTCTAAGACAGGAATTACTTCTCTGGCAACAAAAGGCATACTCACAAAAGCGGTAGCTAGTACCATTCCTGGAAAAGCAAAGACAATCTGAATATCATGTGCCTGTAACCAAGGCCCAAACCAGCCATTTCTCCCGTACAATAGGACTATCATTAACCCAGCAACGACTGGGGAGATGGAAAAGGGCAAATCAATGATACTGAGAACTATAGCGCGTCCAGGGAATTTATGTCGAGCGATCGCCCAAGCTGCACATAAACCAAAAACGGCATTCACAGGAATAGAAATCGCAGCCAGTAATAGAGTTAACCAAGCTGCATGGAGAAATTCCGGTTTTGTCAGATTAGACAAAAATGGTCCAGATCCCTTTTTGAAAGCTTCAAAAAAAACATTAATAGCGGGAATATATTGCACCAGAAATAAATAAGCAACTGCAATCCCAATTAATACTGCTGGAACCCAACTTTGTTTTCTTGGATTTTTAACTTTATCTATTGTCATATCTTCTTGCCCAAGCTTGTAAGAAATTAATTGCTAATAACATCACCAAAGAAATTCCTAATAAAACTACACCAATGACAGTTGCACCAGCATAGTCATATTGTTCCAATTTTTGGAAAATTAACACAGGTGCAATTAGATCTTTATAGGGTGTATTAGAAGAAATAATTACTGTTGAACCATACTCTCCCACAGCGCGGGAAAAACCCAAAGCCACACCAGTTAAAATTGTCGGAAATAAAGGCGGTAAAATTACTTTCCAGAAAGTTTGCCATTCAGAAGCGCCTAAACTCCAAGCAGCTTCTTCAATTTCCGATTCCATTTCTTGCAATACCGGTTGTACAGTTCTCACCACAAAAGGTAAAGATATAAATATCATTGCTACCCCAACTCCCAAGCGAGTAAATGATACCTTAATTCCCATTGGTGCTAATAGTGAACCCAACCAACCATTCTCACTGTAAACTGTTGCTAGTGTTAAACCTGCTACCGAAGTTGGCAAAGCAAAGGGTAAATCTACTGTCGCATCAATAATCCGTTTTAAAGGAAAATCGTAACGCACCAATACCCAAGCAATCAAAGTTCCAAACACACCATTCAGCAAAGCCGCAAACAATGCAGTCACAAAGGTAACATTATAAGTCGCCAATGCTAAATCATTAGTTGCAATTTCCCAAAACTTTTCTGGAGATTCCGTACTAGCCTTGAGAAACATGGCAGTAATAGGAATAAATAACATAAAAGTTAGATATCCTAAAGTAATTCGCCAAGTCCAAGGAAGACGAATTAAACTATCTAGAACCACCTTCCAAATCGGAGGTTTAAGGTCAGTTTTTACAACAGAAGATCCGCCCATAATTTCGTTAACTATCAGTTGTCAATTGTCAATTACTTTCTATTCTTAGCTTGAATTTGGTCAAAGATTGCCCCTTCAGCAAAGAATTTTTTCTGAACTGCATCCCAACCGCCTAATTCTTGAACTGTACCTAAAGTTTTTATTTTGGGATATTTGTCAGCAAATTCTTTACTCTTAGCTACTGTTTCATCTACAGGGCGAAATCCGACTTTAGCAAATTCCTGTTGTGCTTCAGGAGTAAACAAATATTTCACAAAAGCTTCCGCTACTTCACGATTACCATGTTTATCAACATTCTTATCAACAACAGCTATAGGATTATCAATGGAGATATTTACATCAGGAAGAATGTAATTTGTTTTTTCACCTTTGTCTTTTGCCAAAACAATTTCATTTTCATAATTTATCAAAGCATCACCTTGACCTTGTTTAAAAAATGCGTCTGTAGCTTCACGAGCATCTTTTGTTAAGACAGGGACATTTTTATAAACCTTAGTCAAAAATTCCGTGGCTTTTGCTTCATCTCCACCAGTTTTAATGACTGAATTCCAAAGTGCGAGAAAGTTCCAACGCGCTACCCCAGAAGTTTTGGGATCTGCGGTAATTAGTTTAATATCATTTTTTGCTAAATCAGCCCAATTCTTAATCCCTTTGGGGTTGCCTTCACGAGTTACTAAAGCTGCGACAGATTTAGATACAATGCCATTATTAGGAAATTTTTTCTCCCACCCTGGCTGAATTAATCCCGCTTTTTCAATTTTTTGCGTATCCAAAGCCAGTGCTAGGTGAACAACATCGGCTTCCAAACCATCAACTACAGCGCGGGTCTGCGAACCAGAACCGCCATAGCTTTGTTTGAATACGACAGTTTGGTTATGTTCCTTTTGCCATTTTTCTACAAATTTGGGAATAATCGCGGCGTGAGCCGCCTTAGTCACAGCAAATGATACAAGAGTTAATTCTACAGTCCCTTTTTTACCAGTATCAGCAGTTGTAATAGGGGGATTACTATTGTTTGTCCCAGTACAAGCAGCAAGAGATACACTCAATACCGCTCCAACTAAAAAAAGTGATACAAAGCCTTTAAGCGAATTTATACTAAACCTAAGTTGCAATTCTTTCCATGATAGTCGCCACAAATTCATGATTTTTCCTCCTGTGAAACTATGATTAATTAATCTTTGAGCTTGCAGTTGCAATTTAGCGCGTAATGCCTAGTTGTTAACACCAGCTAAAACTGCATATTGACGATAGGGAATATGGAGATTTTACCAGTTTCCGGATAAATTACAACGTCTCTAATTGACAAGTATCAATTTTCGATCATCTTTATGTCAGTCAAAGAAGAAAATATACTTAATTAGTTTGATATTTTAAATACTTTAAAAATAAACTTTTAACAGTAAATATAGAATTTAATTTGGTAAAATATCTATTTTAAAACCTTTTCAGGCAATTAAATCATTAAAAGCAATTGCAATATTTAATACATACAATACCCGATGGGAAAATAGTTGTTTTTAGGTGCAAAAACTATTGATTTTATTTATTACATCTGATATGCTCTTTTTCAAGACGGTAAATACGGTATCTCGATATAACTACCGTAGATTGCATTAAGACCAATTCAAGGACATCCCATGACAGATATTTCTTCAAACACTGCGAAATTTTCTCCAACAACAAAGCCATTATTTCCTGCGCTGTTCTTAGCAACAGGTTTAAGTCTAAGCACTATCATGCCAGTATTTGCAGGTACAGCCCAGAAAACACAAGTATTGAGTCAAAGTGGTAAGAAAGTTGAAATTACTTTAGTTACTTATGCTGTTACCAAAGCTGCTTACGCAAAAATTATTCCCCAGTTTGTAGCGAAATGGAAAAAGGAAAAAGGTCAAGATGTGGGAATTCGTGAAAGCTACGGTGGTTCTGGATCTCAAACCCGTGCTGTTATTGATGGTTTACCCGCAGATGTGGTAGCTTTAGCATTAGCGGGAGACATTAAAAAAATTGAGCAAGCAGGTTTAATTCAACCAGGTTGGGAAAAGGAAAGTCCCAATAACTCAATTGTTACCCGTTCAGTAGTTGCTATTGAAACTCGCGCTGGTAATCCGAAAAAGATTAAAAATTGGGCTGATTTAACTAAACCTGGTATTCAAATTGTTACTGCAAATCCTAAAACATCCGGTGGTGCTAAGTGGAATTTCTTAGCTTTGTGGGGTGCTATAGTTAAGAATGGTGGCAATGATACCCAGGCTTTGAAATTTGTGACTGATGTGTTTAAAAATGTAGTTGTATTACCCAAAGATGCCCGGGAAGCCAGTGACGCTTTTTACAAAAAAGGACAGGGTGACGCATTACTAAACTATGAAAACGAAGTCATTTTAGCTGCACAGCAAGGTAAAACAGATACTTCTTACATAGTTCCTCCAGTGAATATTTCTATAGATGCACCTGTGGCTGTTGTAGATAAAAATGTTGATAAGCATGGAAATCGTGAGGTTTCTGAAGCTTTTGTCAAGTTCCTGTTTACTCCAGAAGCACAACGTGAGTTTGCTAAAGTTGGTTTTCGTCCGGTTGATCCAACTGTAAACAAAGAAGTTAAGAATAAATTCCCTTATATTGCCCGACTCTACACTATAACTGATCTTGGTGGTTGGAGTGCTGTACAGAAGAAGTTCTTTGCTGATGGTACTATTTTTGACAAAATTCAACGTGGACGACGTTAAATCAAAAATCATCAGAATATAGATCCCCATATATATCCCCGACTTCTCAAAGCAGTTGGAGATCTGTTGCACAAATTGTATATAATAAGCACATTATTAATATTATTAACCGTCTATTAACCTCACAGATTGGTTACATTAAAAAATGTGTATGTCTTCAATTTGTGATTAAATCAAACATTATGGAATTAGACACTTTGTTGAGCGCATTTGAGGAGTGTGTTCAAATTCAATATAATGGAAATTTAAATTTTAAAGATACACTGGGAAATGAATGGACGTTTTATTACCATTTGGGACAGATAGTATGGGCAACGGGTGGGATTCATCCTCGTAGACGTTGGTTGAGAAATATCGCTTTAATTTGCCCAGAACTTGACATTAGTGATGGAGCATTTAATAGAGTTAGGGCTAAGATATTTGGTGCGACTGACTTTATTAACAAGCCTATAGAAAAAGATCGCGTATTTGCAATATTGAATAAGTATTTATATACAGGTTCTATGAATAAATATTGCCAGAATTTCGCTTTGTCTTATTCAGAAGTTGATTCTTGAGAATTAGGAAATTGTCAAGGGTAAACCATCCTGAAATATTAATAATTCTCCTGGTTGGATTTGTGTCCAAACTTCGTTATCAGTTAGGGGTGTAGTCACAATAACAGCAACGCAATCTCTTGGTGTCGTTAATTCACTGAAATCTACAGTCATCTCTTCATCAATTAAATGAGCCGCAGCAAAAGGTGCTTGTCTGATAATGTAACAAAGTTTAGTTGAGCAATGGGTAAAAAAATGCTCACCATTTGATAAGATGTAGTTAAAAGATCCAATGGCTGCTATTTCTTTGGTAATTTCATGTAATGTTTGGTAAAGTTCCTTGAGAGGAGGTTGTCCTTGGGGGAAATGCGATCGCAAAGTATTAAGAATTAAGCAAAATGCTTTTTCGCTGTCCGTAGCACCCACAGGTTGAAAAATACCATTATTTTCGGGGTTAAAATCTGGTAAATTGCCATTATGGGCAAATACCCAATATCTTCCCCAAAGTTCCCGACGGAAAGGATGACAGTTTTCTAAGGCTATTTCTCCTTGGGTAGCTTTGCGGATATGAGCTATAACATGAGTAGAATGAATGGGATACCGACGGATAAAATTGGCAATTGGTGACGCTATAGAGGCTTCAGCGTCTAAAAAAATTCGACATCCTTTTCCTTCAAAAAAAGCAATTCCCCAACCGTCGCTATGTTCATCTGTTTTTCCTCCCCTTGCAGAGAAACCCTCAAAAGAAAAACAAATGTCTGTGGGTACGTTGCAGTTCATTCCTAGCAATTGGCACATTAGTGTTGTAGTTATAAAACTAAACTAAAGAATAACTGATTAATTTTGAGGCTATCGCTACAATGCTCACATTTAATTATAAAATATATGAATTATATCTGACCTAAAGGTATAAAGGCAAGAACAATCAGGGTTGCAAAGGTTTAATTGTCACTCTTGACTATTCCTTGCTCCTAACTTCCAAATTCTTGAGTTTCTAGTTGTTTTTTAGCACGTTTTAATTGTTTCCACAAAATGTGAATTTGTTTGTAAGCATCCTCTGGAGACATTTTACCAGCAGTTTGTAAATTACAAATATAGCTTACCCGTTGGGAAAACTCTTGAAGAGAGCATAAATAAACGGAGTAATCTGTAGTTTATGTGAACCAAACCACTCAAAACATGAGTAAACGTTATCTAGGTCATAACACCTTGGGATTCGCTAGTCCCCTGCCATGTTGCTACTTATTAAACAATCCGCAAGGATAGTGTATTTAGCATAACAAGCTCAGATAACAAGGTTGAAGCAAACATTACCCTGAAAAGGTGAAATTTAAATGTCTAATTTTGTTCTAGTTCTTGATACCAACAAAAAACCACTTACTCCAATCCATCCAGGAGATGCACGTTTTTTATTAAATCAACAAAAAGCTGCTGTATTTAGAAGATTTCCATTTACCATAATTTTGAAAGAACCTAAATCTGACGTTCCCACTCAACCGATTGAATTAAAAATAGATCCAGGGAGTAAAACTACAGGTTTTGCGTTAGTTCAAAATAATAAAGTCATCTGGGGTATGGAATTACAACACAGAGGTTTAGCTATTAAAGAAAGCCTAGAAACTCGAAAAGGAGTAAGGCGAGGAAGACGTTTTAGACATACTCGTTATCGTCAAGCTAGATTTCTTAACCGCACTAAACCTCAAGGTTGGTTAGCACCTTCTTTAAGCCATAGAGTTTTAACTATTAACACGTGGGTCAAAAGATTATGTAATTTTGCTCCAATAACTGACATAGTTCAAGAGCTTGCTAGGTTTGACCTACAGCAGCTAGAAAACCCAGAGATATCAGGCTTTGAGTATCAACAGGGAGAGTTACAAGGGTATGAAATCCGTGAATATCTTTTGAATAAATGGAATAGAAAATGTGCATACTGTACTGCTGAAAATGTCCCTTTACAAGTTGAGCATATTAAACCAAAAG
The DNA here is from genome assembly GCA_017355425.1 of Dolichospermum sp. DET69. Lineage (NCBI taxonomy): Bacteria > Bacillati > Cyanobacteriota > Cyanophyceae > Nostocales > Aphanizomenonaceae > Dolichospermum > Dolichospermum sp. DET69. Next base: position 2,647,708 of record CP070233.1, on the reverse strand, counting down.
CCAAAGGAGGAACTAATAGAATTTCTAATTTGTGTCTAGCTTGTGAGAAATGTAATATCAAAAAAGGTACTCAAGATATTGAGAAGTTTTTAGTAAAAAAGCCTGAGTTGTTGAAGCAAATTTTATCCCAAGCCAAGCGGACACTAAAAGATGCGTCTGCTGTAAATTCAACGAGATGGGCTTTATTTAATAAGTTAAAAGAAACTGGATTACCTATAACAACAGGTTCAGGAGGTTTAACTAAGTTTAATAGAACTCGTTTAGGATTGCCTAAAACTCATTGGATTGATGCTGCTTGTGTAGGGAAAGTTGAAACTCTCAAAATACTTACAACAAAAATTTTAATAGTAAAAAGCACGGGGCATAGTTGCAGAAGATTCTGTAGGATCAATAAATTTGGTTTTCCTTGCACCGAGCCTAAAAAAATATTCACTCATGTTTCTACAGGAGATTTTGTTAAGGCTACTTTGCACAAAGATCGTAAAAACATAACTTCTGGAAACTATGTAAGTCGTGTTAAAACTCCCACAAAAAACGGATGTGAGATTGTTATCAATGGTTTTAGAGTTGAATTTTCAACAATGAAAGATATTACTAAGGTTCATTGTAGTGACGGATATAGCTACCTTTGACTACGGAAAACTACAATTTTATGAGATTAAATGCAGAGACTGGCATTAAAAACTAGATATTCTGGCTTGAACTGACCATAATATGAACTGCGAGGATAGAGAAAATCACATAGCTCAGATAATAAATCAGATTCTTGTCTCATGGTAATTTTTAATTTGTAGTAGGCATTTAGCTATTAGTAGTCAGGTAATACCCAAGTAGCTGTTAATTAACCCTGACGAAATCTTTCGTCCATTAATACCGACAACTCGATAGGGATACCGTACTTTTGAATTTATTTTAAGAGCATTACATATTTTTCTCAGCAAAGCAAGGCGTTTCCAGGTAATTTTCATTAATTTCTCCGGGAAAATTTCAGGACTTTCTGGAGTTGGTTGTCCGAGAAAGGAAAAATAGCAAATAATAGATTATGAACAAACGCTATTTTTTGCAAATTAGTACCGTAATCATCGGTACAGCCTTTTTTTCCCGCTATATCAATTGGAGTTCAGAAACGATGGCACTTTCTAATACAGAGTTTACAGTGACTAAAACGGAAGATGAATGGAAGAGTATCCTCACATCAGAACAGTTTCAGGTGTTGCGGAAACATGGTACAGAACGCTCCCATACCAGTCCCCTCGATAAACAATATGAACCTGGTACTTATGTCTGCGCTGGTTGTGGACAAGCTTTATTTACTTCAGATACTAAGTTTAATAGTGGCACTGGCTGGCCGAGCTTTTTTAAACCCATTGAAGGAGCGATCGCTACTACTACAGATAGAGCATTGTTTATGACGAGAACTGAGGTTCATTGCAGTAATTGTGGTGGACACTTAGGCCATGTTTTCAATGATGGACCTAAACCAACTGGTCTCCGCTACTGTATGAATGGTGTATCTTTACAGTTTACACCTGCGTAGATTACTAATACGGTTCACTTTTTAAACTCTTGCAAGGGGTCTAAACCCCTTGTTTTATTTTATTAAAAGCGGAAAACTGTAATATAGCAGGTAGTATCTCCATGAAATTGTGGAAAAAAGGATAAATAAGGATTAGATAATGCAAGTTCTCAAAAGATCCATCAAGCCAGAAAGTTATATATCATTTCTCCACATCTACCAAACTACTTGGGGGACTGCTGGTGATATTTGTTTAGTTCGTGAATCTGTGGCTGAATCCAGCGCATCAAAGTTTGTAGGCCGCAGAATTCAACTAGCACTCCCTAAAGGAATGGAACGTGATTACTTAGTGAATATTCCAGTCATAAAAATTGCAGGTCATGTCGGTGAGGGGCATCCTAAAGATCCGCAGTCTGAATGGGAAGCCTATGATGGCATAGATCCAGAAATAGCCACCACAGTTCTCAAAATTTGGGGCTTTAAGTTAATTGAGTTATAGAAAATTTTAGGGTGCGTCAAGAATTATCTTCCTAACACACCCTATAAATTGAAAATTTTTTGGTAAACTTAGGACACAAAAGCGGAAGTGAACTAACTATTAAAAATAACTAAAAAGCTGGTAATATCTGCTTTTTTAATTTTTAATTATTAACTTTTAATTCCGCCCTGCGGTACTAGCGTCTACCACGATAAGGAACAGCATTTAAGTAATCAATGTCAAAAGAAGATAACTTTTGAGCGTAGTTACCTTTACCAGAGACAGAAGCTGCCATAGCTGCAAACTTGCGAGGATCTCCTTCTGCCATGCGCTTTTCTTTAGCTTTAGCACTGTAGAAGTTTTCCAAGGTAAAGCGCCAGTCGGTTTTGACTGTACCGGCTGTTTCTTGGAAGTCTGAACCATAACGAGGTGTTACCAAGTTAAAGGGACGATCTACAAACCGCTTACGTTGGTAAGGAACAGTATTTTCACCAAAGTTTTGGTTATACTCTTCGCTGTCAATTAAAGCATCAACAAAACCACTAAAGCCTTTTGTACCAATGACAATTGACCAAGCAATTTCTTCTTTTTTATTGTAAGCACAACGACCCAATAAACGTTTGAGGGTGATATCTACCAAACGGTAGTTGTTGTTAACAGAGACAACTAAACGATAGAAAGCTTCAGATTTAGCTAAACCCCGGATAAAGTCACGAACTGACAAAGAACCGTTTTTAAGTTGAGATTCTAAAGTTCCTTGCCGGTTAAATTTGAGAATTTCATGTTCGCTGAAAACTTGGCGATAAGCAGCCCAAATGATGTTGGTCATGTCAGTGTAAGAACTAACATCTTCAATCCGATAGATATAAGGTGTATCTTCATTTTGGTCAGCAACGCCAAAGCTGCCCACTCGGTGATTTTGACTGCTGGGATTGTATTGAAGTAATGGCAATGCCATATTATTTTTCTCCTTTTATGATCAAATTAAACTAAAGATGAAATAGGGAATAGGGAATAGGGAATAGGGAATAGGGAATATTCTTCTTACCCCTTACCCTTTTCCCCTTAACCGAAAAGTATTGCCTGATTGTCTTCCCAGCAGGTTAGTAAATATTACTAATTCCTAACCAATTGAGGATAAATAAGAAAGTGATGCCTGCGGTTATTACCAGTAATACAGCAGATAACGCCCCCCAATCAACATTTTGCCCTGAGCCTGGATAGAAAAACCCATTCCATTGATTAATATACCGACCTTTTTGGACAATACCTGCTCGGTCACGGTAATCAGCACCATAACGAGGGGTAAAGCTGATAGGTCGGTCTGTGGTCATGCGTTTGCGTTGATAGGGTACGGTATGCTCGCCAAATGCTTGTTCATACTCGCTACTATCAATTAGAACATCCACAAATTTTCCCCAGCCCAGAGTAGCAATTTGAATTGACCAGGCAATTTTTTCTTGCTCATTGTAGGGAGAACGACCCAAGATCCTTTTTAGGAACATTTCTACCAACCGACAGTTGTTATTAGGTGTCACAACTAGCTGATAAAATCGCTCTGATTTGGCCAAACCGCGAATGAAGTCTTTAACCGTAATTGACCTATTTTTGAGTTGAGTTTCTAAGGTAATTTGGCGGTTAAATTTGAGGATCTCCTGTTCGTTGAAAATTTGGCGATAGGCTGCCCAAATTAGTTGATCAATTTCGCTGGGAGAGTTGGCATTTTCAATGCGGTAGATATAAGGATTGTCTTCGTTAATATCTGCTGTACCAAAGCTGCTAACTCGTTGGTTTTGAGTTGTAGGTTTGTATTCAAGTAAAGGAATTGCCATTTTAAAGAACCTGCCTTTTGGTAAATTTGGCCTCTTAAAATGTCGTAATATTTAGCAAACTAACTAGAATTAAAATCCTTAAAAAAATCCAAACTTTGTTACTTTTGCCACCGAAATTCCCCAGCTAGTTAAAAAACTATTTAGCGTCCAGGAAACCCAGCACTAGGACTAATAGAAACAGGAATACCTGTTGATGTAGTTTCCCTTGTAGTGTTAGGAATTTGGATATTGGCAGTGCTAACTGGTGTGTAGGTCACTGTTTTAATCTTAATGGAATTTGCCATATCCAAAAAGTTTTTGATGTCGCCCCATTTATAACGAGTTTCTTCTAGTTGGTCGCGCCAGTAGTCGCTGTATCGTGGTGTTACCAAATTAAAGGGTCTATCTTTATAACGTCGTCTTTGGTAAGGAACGATATTTTCGCCAAAGTTGCTTTGATATTCTTCAGAACCTAGCAACGTATCAACAAAACCACCCCAACCTTTAGTAGCAATCACAATTGACCAAGCGATTTCTTCTTCTTTGTTGTAAGGTGCGCGACCTAATAACCGTTTTAGTCCGATTTCTACTAATCTGTAGTTGGAATTACTCTGAATTACCAAACTTTGGAAAGCTTCAGATTTAGCTAAACCCCGAATGAAATCACGAACGGTAATGGCTTTGTTTTTTACCTGGGATTCTAAATGAACTTGGCGGTAAAATTTGAGAATTACGTGTTCGCTGAAAAGTTGCCGATAAGCCGCCCAAATCAATCCTTCTACTTCTCCACCAGAGGCATAATCTTCAATGCGGTAAATTGTCGGTGTATCTTCGTTAGGAACTTCATAACCAGCAACACGCTGGTTTTGAGAACTGGGTTTATATTCTAGTAAAGGTATTGTCATGTTTATTAGTTGTCAGTTGTTAGTTGTCAGTTGTTAGTTGTTAGTTGTCAGTTGTCAGTTGTTCTTACTAATGACCCATGACCAATGACTAATGACTAATAACTAATTTTTGGCGTTAGCAGGAATGTAACGATAAGGTAAGGAAACTGCTACAGGTTTAATGGTGGGTTGTTCGACACTATCTTTGCTAGTATCAGGGATTTCTGTGTTACTAACGTAAGATTGGGCGGTAGCTAAACTGCGTTGGTAGTTAACTTCGTTGGGAATAATTGATCCAGCCATAACGAAGAAGTTGCCCGGAATTGCCCGACGGATATCGGCTGTGGTCAGTTGTCCTGATGTGCGGATGCTGTAGTAGGAACTACCAGCTATACCACGAATGTTTTGAGTATCGCGCCAGTCAGCACCATAACGGGGGTTAACTAGGTTAAATGGGCGATCGCCAAAACGACGACGTTGGAAGGGGACAATGTCATCACCAAAGTTATCTATATACTCATCTGATGCTAACAAAGCATCTATAAAACCGTGCAAACCTTTGGTAGCAATGACAATTGACCAAGCGATTTCTTCCGCTTTGTTGTAAGCAGCCCGGCCTAAGAACCTTTTTAAGGTGATGTCAACTAAACGATAATTGGTGTTTGTATCCGCTACTTGGGTCCGGTAAACTTCTGATTTACCTAAACCGCGGATAAAATCACGCAGGGTAATCGCCCGATTTCGCAGTTGTGATTCTAAAGCGCTTTGCTTATAGCTGGCTAAAATCAGATGTTCGCTGAAAATTTGTCGGTATGCAGCCCAAATGGTGCTATCAATATCTTGATCTGAGGTAGCACGATCTAAACGATAAATGGTGGGAGTGTCTTCGTTAGGAACTTCATAACCTTCTACTCGCTGGTTTTGCGTTTTGGGCGCATATTCTAGTAGTGGTATTGACATCTTTACTTTTACCTTGTTATATGGTATATAAATCAGTTTACTGACCTAAGGCCAACTGAACGCGAGCGCGAACTGCTTTTTCTGTGTCGTTAGTCAGTATTAATTTAAATTTAGCCGAAATAGACGCTTGCACAATCGCTATTTTTGCTAAGGCTTGTAACCCAACAATAGCAGCATAACGAATTGACCAATCTGTATCTTCGCAGATAAACAGAAGTGTTTCTAAGGCCTGGTTAATAGCTATTTCAGCTTCAGAAATTTCTAATTTGTGCCATTGTAATTTTCCTAGTCCCTTGGCAGCAGCACGGCGAACACTGGGGGCAAAGTCAGTCAATGTAGTAGTGATGAGAATATCCAAAGCCCGGGGATCTGCGATCGCAGCTAGTGTGCGAATTGAATAAGACCGGGCGCCATAGTTATAATCATCAATTTGGTCTAGCAATTGTGGAACTGCTATTTCTCCCAACTCCGTCAATCCTGCTACTGCCACTATCGCCGCTTCTGGATTGTTATAACCAAAGACGGCAATTAAGGTGGGAATTGCCAATGGATCTGTGACTGCTGCCAGATTTTTCACCGCTGTCACCATTTGGGAAGGTGTTTCTGCTACGGTAATAGCCCGAATTAGTTCATCCATTTTTCCGTTGTCAGTGGTCAGTTGTCAGTTGTCAGTTGTCAGTTGTCAGTTGTCAGTTGTCAGTGGTCAGTTGTCAGTTGTCAGTTGTCAGTTGTCAGTAGTTTTACAAATGACTAATAACTAATGACTAATGACTAATGACTAATAACTAATGACTAATGACTAATGACTAATGACTAATGACTACAAAAGCGAATCCATGAGATTCATTACTCGGATAGCTTGTTCAGATATACCAAAAGTATCAGACTGTTTTGGCAGTTGATACTCTAATAATCCTTTCAAAGCAATAAGTTTAAAGCTATTTTCTACTTGTGCAAAGGCGATCGCTTCGGCTGCGCCTAAATACCCAATTGCTCCCAAGTCTCCTAACACAACGCGACGCATTTTCAAATCACCTGTTGCCAAGGTTGTCACTAATAACTCACCATAAGTAGAGTCTTGTGTCAGTTGGTACATGGCTCTCGCTGCGGAGCATTGCAATCGAGGAACTGAATGCTGGAGAAAAGGCTGAACAAGGGAAATAGTTTCAGTTGCACCCATAGCTCCCAAGGCTTCTAATACTGCTGTATAGGGTTGGGCAAGGTGGGGAAAACCAGGGACTTGGACGGCATTGGCAACTCCCCCATCTAGCAGTTTAATCAGGGCTGGTAATGCTGTTCTATCCCGGAGCATAGCTAGAGATTGGGCTGCTGCTTCGCGGACATAAAAATCAGCACATTCTAAACACTTAATTAAACCTGGTCCGGCTTTTAAGTTGCCTAATTTACCAAGCGCCCTCGCGGCATTACGCCGTAAGGGATAACCACCTAGTTCTGTTCTGTCGGCTTCATCCTCTAACGCTGCAATGAGTGCGTCAATGGCTTCTGGCTGACTGATCCGGAACTTACCCAACCACCAAGCAGCATAATAGCGGAGACTTAAATCTGATGATTGCAGGTTAGCGATCGCTATCTCTGGTGTCAGATTTGGTGCATTCTCTACAGAATATTCTTCTCCACTGGTTTCTATCATTGCCAGGGCGTTATGCTTATTCTGCTACAGTCAAAGGTTCAATTTTGACGATTCTGCCACCTAGACGGGTAATCCGGCGCATTTCTTCATTCATCCGCTTATAGGGGACGTTAATAAATATGCTACCGCTGCGGCGAATGTCGAATTTATTTTTGTCGGTTTCTTGGTTCTGTGTTAAGCCGACAACTTCGTAACGAAATATGCGGCTTGCAGATGAAGAAACACTACCAGCACCAAGTGTGGTTTGACCGAACATTACTTCTATATCTCCTATGATGAGTTTTGTCGGTGAACAGCACCGGATCTTACGTGGAAATTACGCTGACAATTTTGCCACCAACTCGGTTAATTTGCTGAATTTTTTCAGAAAGGCGCTCGTAAGGGACAATAAATACTGTGCTACTACGGCGGACGCTAGGGTATCCTGGATTGCGAATACCTGTAACTTCAACTCGATAAGTGCGATTTGATTCTCCTACAGCATTACCTAGATTTTGCTTAGGAGCGTTATCCGCAGATACACGGAAACCCCAATTATCGTTACTACCAGATGCTCCAACAACTGAGGAAGTTTTATTACTAGCTAATTCCCGCGCTAAACGAGATTTATCACCTTCGACTTGAGCAGTATCGCTGTTAGCATAACCACGATATAAACGGAACATCCGGGTAAAACCGGCTGTACTTTGTCCTGTTTGCGAATCAAAACCGCGATAGTAAGGAACTACATTGTCACCAAAGCTGTTTTGATATTCTTCAGAATCAATGTAGGAGTCAATTTCTGCTTCGTAACCTTGGTTAATATATAAGTCTAAGTGATAAGTTACTTCAGACTCATTGTATGGTGCGCGACCCAACAAATGTTTATAGTTGAGTTCAATTAACCGAGTTTGGAAACTGTTGTAGAAGAATTTAGCTTTGTAGAGTTCTGATTTAGCAACGCTGCGAACAAACTCCCGCACGCTTAGATTGCCATCGCGCAGAAGTGATTCTGCACTAATCAGGCGATCTGATGCCAATATATAGTCATTTCCCAAAACGTGCCGATAAACAGCACGAATTACCGCTTCGACTTCTTCGCGGCTGGGGTTAGGGCGCAGTTCAACTCTGCGGGCGTCACTAAAAGGCTCTGTGCCTAGTCTGGATGCTGCTGCTGTAATTGCCATGTTTTTTCCCCTTTATTGTTTTCATTTCCATCCAAAACCACCTGAAAAAGTGATTTTCACGCTCTGATTAACAACTTTAGTTATCTGGAGATAAAACGATGCCCGGAGCCAGATCCAATTGCTAGGTGAACCAGAGTGATCTTGGAGATTTTAACGCCACTTAATTTCCCGTCGGAATATTTTCCAACTTACGCAGTGACTCCCCATGAACGACTGGCGAACCCCTTGAGGGGTAACTCCATCTAACAATTGTATCCCTCTCCGGGCATGACGCTATCTAGCTAAGAGCGTTGATTGCGTAGTCAATGTAGGTGTTAGCTTCGTTAGCAGCTTGACCGCTCAAACCATGACTAGCTTTGATAGATTTCAAAGCTTCTACGTACCAGCTAGGAGACAAATCAAACGCGCCGTTGATTTCAGTCAAACCAGCAATCAAGAACTCGTCCAAAGGACCTGTTCCACCAGCAACTAGGCTATAGGTAATGATGCGTAGGTAGTGACCAACGTCACGAGCGCACTTGGATTTACCACGAGCATCAGATGCAAATTGATTGCCTGGTGTGGAGGTTGTGTAAGGGAATTTGCTGTATACGGCGCTGGTAGCACCATCAATTAATTTTTGAGCGTTAGCTGTCAAACCACGAGCAGCTTCCATGCTGGCAGCGGCACGAACTAGACGACCATTAACTGCTTGTAATTCGGTGTTGCTTAAAAAGCGTCCTTGGGTATCAGCAGATGCGATTGCTTCGGTAATTGGTGTTTTCATTGGTGAAAATCTCCTAGATAGTTTCTTGCTTGTTTTGTATGGCTACGCCACGCAGGCTATGGGAAAAGCTCAATTGAGATTCGAGCTAATTTGTCACGAATTGTTAGGCAACAGCAGCCGCAGCGCGGTCGAAGTAGCTGGCAATTTCAGAAACCAAAGAACTGCAATCACCTTTGGTGATACCGTTAGGATCGTTAACGATACCGATTGCTGCTTCTTTCATTTTGCCAACACCAACTGCTACGGAACTACCAGGAGTACCCAAAGCTTGGTATGTTTCGCGCAAACCATTTAAGCAACGGTCATCAAGAACACTAGCATCACCAGCGATCGCTGCGTAGGTTACATAGCGGAGGATGATTTCCATGTCGCGTAAGCAAGCAGCCATCCGACGGTTGGTGTAAGCGTTTCCACCAGGAGCGATCAAGTTTGGTTGTTCTGCAAACAAAGAACGAGCAGCGTTGGTAACGATAGCGGAAGCGTTACTTGTAATGCGGTTAACAGCATCTAAACGCTTGTTGCCGGAAGCTACAACTGCGGTTAAAGCATCTAGTTGTTCGGTGCTGAGGAATTCGCCTCTAGCGTCAGCTTGGGAAACAACTTTGGAAAATACATCTAATGTCATGGATTCTAATCTCCTAAATTACTTAGTTGAGAGATCTCTAAATTAAAACTAATTCGGATTGATTTGCAACAGAGTCAAATCAAAGCGTTTCTCAATTTATTCTCTCATTTACTAGTCTACAGTTTTCAAACCAGAAATTATGAGAGTCAGAGGGGAATTTTATGAGAAACCGGCAAACTTAATGAATTGCCTGCTTTTTCAACTTTCTTCTGTTGTTTAACCCCTACAGTTTATGTTTATACAATGCCATAGAGCCTTTATTTGTTACAAATTATGAATAGATCAAATGATCACCCAAAAGAAGCCTCAAACTCATTATATACAAGGCATATAGCTGAGAAAAATTTGATATTTGTGTTACACAACTTTACATTTTTTGAAAGAAACCGCAATATTAGGTAACTAAAGATTGTTTTAATTTTCTGGAAAATTCTGACTATAAAAGGATTACAGCCGTGTTGTCTTGTCTATGATTTAGCTGAATTTTGTTAAGAAATGTTAAGTTTACATTTCTAGATATTTGAAAAATGTTCTATTTTTTTTCCCCCCTGGGGGGATATAAATACTCAAAGGCCTATATTCACAAATTGAGAGTAAATCGCTATTTTTTCAGAAATTCTTAATAAATACCACTTCGACGGCGCAATACTTCCAGTAAAGTTGTCAAGCTGCGGGGAAGAGGAGCGGTCACTTCTACTAAGTCACCAGAGACGGGATGTTGTAACTGGAGTTTCCAAGCGTGTAATGCTTGTCCTGGCAAATTTACGCCGACGGAATGAGCAGAACTATAAATGGGGTCGCCGACGATGGGATGACCGATTTTGGCACTGTGGACACGAATTTGATGGGTACGACCTGTTTCTAATTGGAAGTGCATTAATGTATAGTTGCCAAATCTCTCTTTTACTTGCCAATGAGTAATTGCAGCGCGTCCACCCTCTTCTACAGAAACAATGTCCATTTTTTTGCGGTCTTGGGAATTCCGACCAATGGGTAAGTTTATGCTCCCAGTTTCCATTTTGGGGACACCGTAAATTAAGCCTAAATATTCTCTTCTAGCGGTTTTTGCTTGTATTTGTGCTTGCAAGTGTTGATAGGCTCGGTCTGTTTTGGCAATAACAATGGCTCCCGTTGTATCTTTGTCTAAACGGTGGACAATTCCCGGACGTTGAACCCCACCTATTCCCGGTAAATTGGGACAGTGTGCTAATAAAGCATTAACTAAAGTTCCATCCGGATGTCCTGGTGCGGGGTGGACTACTAAACCAGCGGGTTTATTGAGAATGATTAACTCGTCGTCTTCATAAAGAATATCTAGGGCAATATCTTCTGCGATTAGTGCTAAAGGTTGAATTGCGGGAATTTCTAGGATAATGCGATCGCCTGTTTTCAGATTAATCTTCTTAGATGTACAAACTGTATCATTGACTTGAACACAGCCCTGTTGGATTAATTGCTGGATGCGCGCACGGGATAAATCTGATAACTCTTGGGATAAATAGCGATCTAGGCGATCGCTATTTTCTGGAACTTGGATATTAATTGCAGACACGATTAAGTATTGGGTAATTTAAGAAACATTGAGATGAAAAACTAGAGGATGTTTTAAAAGTCTCTTATGGTGGATCATATATTTTCAGATCCCCCTAAATCCCCCTTAAAAAGGGGGACTTTGACTCTAATTCCCCTCTTAGAGACTTTTTGGGAAAATCTGTCTACTTCATTTTTTTACAATCGGTTTAACATACTTTTTTATTTCTTGTAAAAAATCTATAGTAACCTAAAAGTTAAGCCTTCCAGAATCAGAATTTAAACCGTTTATAAAATCCAGTAATTAACTGATTATGAGAGAAAATTCTAATGATCAATCTCAGCATATGAATACAATTCCTATTAGTAGATATAGATTTTTTCAAAAAATACAACCAATTAATTTATTAAAGAAGATTACTAATAATTCTTTTACTGGTTGTTTCCAAGTATTTAGTGAGTCGGGTGCATGGTCAATATATATGGATCAGGGTAAGCTAATTTACGCTGGTTACTCTGAGGAAACGTTTGAACCTCTTTACCGGAACTTACAGCAATTGAGTCAGCAAATTTCTACTCTTCCTATGGGTATCAATGAACAGGTACGGATGATTTTTGAACAGGATATTGAAAATCAGTCAATCCCAAATCCAGATTATTTAGCAATTTGTTGGTTAGTTAATCAAAAATATATTAGTCATTTTCAGGCTGCTTTACTAATTGAGCAATTAGCACTGGAAGTTTTACAATCATTACTGAATTTAGAATATGGCAGTTATGAATTTGTTCCTAATACTTTTTTAGATGATCTCCCTAAATTTTGTCATTTGAATTTAAGAACTCTAGTGGAAAAATGTCAATCAGGGGTAAAGATTGATATTCAGGAAAATTTGAATTTTGAAAATAATCATCAGTCACATCAAAAACATCAGGAACAATTACCCAGAAGTAATGCTGATCAAGTTGATTCTGAACCAAATATAAATCAGCCGAATAACCCTCAAGTTAGAGAGAGAAAGAAATACAGTATTTTGGGTGTAGACGATGATTATAGCATATTAAATGCTGTGGAAGATTTTTTAGATGAGCAAATATTTTCCGTGATTAAATTTATGGATTCTTCCCAAGCTTTAATGGAAATTCTGCGCGTGCAACCTGATATTATTTTACTAAATATAGAAATGCCAAATTTAGATGGGTTTGAAATCTGTTCTTTATTACGGAAGCACACACATTATCAAAATATTCCTGTAATTTTGATGACAGAAAGAATGGGATTGAGAGATAGAGCAAAAGCCAAGTTTGTGAGAGCTAATGGCTATTTAGAAAAACCTTTTTCTCAGGGAGATTTGCTGAAAATTATTTTTCAACATATTGTGTAATCTGACTTTGGGCAGTATTTGTAGCGTGCGTTAGGCATAGCCGTAACGCATCCTACAGCGATTTCCAATCATATAAGGTACATCTTAGCCCCCTCATCGCTTGCGGGGAGGGGGTTGGGGGTGGGGTTCTTGTTCCAGGTTTGATGACAATTTGCTGTAATATTGATAAATGGTGCGTTAGGCTGGCGCTAATGCACCCTACGGGATACATTCATTCCCACCAATAGGGTGCATTAGGCATAGCCGTAACGCATCCTAATATTGATAAATGGTGCATTAGGCTGGCGCTAATGCACCCTACGGGATACATTCATTCCCACCAGATGTCTGTTCTATCCGAGAACCAGATAATATATCGTGTAATTTAACGACTGCACCAATTACGGCTATCGCTGGTGCAAGAAATCCTTTTTCTTCTACTTGTTTGATAATTGTTCCCAATTCACCAATTAATTCTTCTTGTTCTGGCCGAGTTCCCCAGCGGACTAAGGCAATGGGTGTATCTAAACTCAACCCAGCTAGAGTAAACTGTTCAACAATGTAGGGTAAATTGTGAATACCCATATAAATTACAATAGTTTCTGAACCGTGAGCGATCGCTTGCCAATTTACCTGGGGTTTATACTTACCAGCAGATTCATGTCCAGTGACAAAAGTTACGGAAGAACTATAAAGACGATGAGTTAAAGGAATACCAGCATAGGCCGCTGCGGCAATTCCTGATGTAATTCCTGGGACAACTTCGACGGGAATACCTGCGGCTACCAATTCCGCCATTTCTTCCCCACCACGACCAAAGATAAAAGGATCACCACCTTTAAGCCTGATAACAATAGCATGATTTTCCGCTTTCTCAATTAGTAATTGAGTAGTGACTTCCTGTAATAAGGAATGTCTACCCATGCGTTTACCCGCGTTGATTTGTTCGGCTTCGGGATTAATCATTTCCAGAACTTCTGGACTCACCAAAGCATCATAGATAACAACATCTGCACAAGCTAATAAACCTTTTCCTTTGAGAGTCATGAGTCCAGGATCTCCAGGACCTGCACCGACTAAATAAACTTTACCCAACAACTTTTTCCTCTTCTTTAATTAAATCCCACAGTAAATTAGCAAATTCTGGACTTGTTCCTAAAGGTGGTGCGAGTTGAAAACTTACTGATGGAAATTGTAATTTTAGCGTTTCTACTGCCAAAGCGATCGCATCAGTTATGCCACCTGTAAATAAAAAGTATGGGAAAATCGCAATTTGTCCATAACCAGCGGCGATTAATTCCTGTACTCTTACTTCTAAACTAGGAGGTACAGACCAATAAGCGGTAACTGCGTTCACACTAGCTGCTATATTTTCCACAGGGGTATGAGAATCAGCCCGACGGCTACCATGAGCCAAAATAATTGATATATCCGATTTTACTGTCATCATCATCTTCGCAAAAAACCTTTCTAATCCAGGATAACTGCCAATATAAGGACGCAATTCTATTGTCATTCCTTCACTGATAGCCTGTTCTGCAAGGGTGATTTCGGCGGGGATATCAGTCATAACATGAAATCCCGGTAACAAAAATAGGGGGATAATTTGCACCATTTTACAGCCAAAAGCCTGAACGCGATCGGCAAAATCTTGAATTTGCAGATGTAAAGGTTGGATATTTGCTTCTAAGGTAGCAATACCTAGGAAATTTTTCCCTTGGGGTAATATCTCACTTAACAGCCTGGCTAATTGCTGCATAGATACATCTGGACGCGGATCACGACTCCCATGAGATACTAAAAGATAAGCTGTAATGTTGGTAAGTTGCATATTAAGAAAATCAAACAAAAGCCGCAGCGGGGACTGTAAAAATTAAATCACAATTTGCTCTATACTCTGACTTTGTTCAAAATTCATTCTTGTGACAGGAATATCCGGTAAGCGTAAAGCTCAGTGGCTAAAGCCGCTGAGATATAAGCGACACGAGCGGGTTTTAACCGCATAGAGTTTCTTTTTAGCAAAGGTGGGTTAAAAAGATCAGAGAATTTATCTTTTGCGTTCTATAGTGTTAGAGCATTCCAAATAAAAAAATGCCCAATTGTTATTGTATAAACGTAGTCTCACCCTCTCTTAATCTCTTTGATGTTTCCTGAAGCCGCGCAAAACTTTCTTTCCTCGCTTGTTGTTAACTGATAACGATATCCTCTTTTTTGATTCCTGCTTCGATGAGTGTATCAACTAATCCTTCCTCAAAGTTGTCTTCTTCGATGATAATTTGGCGATCGCAGTTATCTTTTTCGATGAGTCTGGCATGAAATATTACATTATCCATCCATTGTTGTTTATCAAAGCCTGTAGCAAGAACAACAAAGTTACCAGATTCAACGTCACAAACTGGATAGAGTTTAATTGCTTGAATACTAGGTTGATCAATGGTGGCAGCATTCACTGTTTTTTTGATTATTTCTGCATAATTTAGTGAGTTATCCATTGGATAATTACCTCCTGCTCTGGAGCATAGATTAATAAATTAATTTTACTGCGCTGGATGGCAATTTGGAAGATTGGCTTTTGAAAATGTTTGATATATACTGCTTGACTTATAGCCAAAAACAATTGACGCTCTGGTTCTTGTCCTTCTAATGCCCATTGGTAAAGTTGAAGTTGTCCCATTGTTTTCTCCAGTTCACTGATTACCGAAGAAGCATCAAAATCTTTGATCTCAACAGCTATTTTACGTCCTTCTTTTTCGGCTGTGAATAGTTTTTCTGCTCCTAAATCAGCTTTTAAGAGTGTTTGTCCAAGCACTAAGATTAAGGTATCACTGGTAATTATCCATCCATCTTTTTCAAGGGTACGGCGTAAAGGAAAATGTAAATCATCTCTTCTAGACATTATTCTTTCCTATAATGTTATCAAATTTAGAGGACTCCACAAAAAATATGATCCAATAACTATGCTGGGTTAGCAAAAATTTCCACAACCCATTTTTTGAGATCAGGAAGGCGGTGAATCTGTGTTTCCAGTTCTTCCATAGCTGAAGTTGTGAGTTTAACTCCTGTGGAATTCTCCTAAAAGGAGAGGGAAAAGGAAAAAACTTTTTTTAGCTGGAAGGGGGGTTTCAAAGACTCTCCCCGAGGAGAGGGAAAAGGAATAACATTTAATACTGGAGAGGTTTGGAGAGGGGTTTATTTATACATTAAAAACTTTTCAAACATCTTCTTAGTCATCTTCAGATGACTTCTGCTATGAGACTGAGAATTCATTCCCAGTTGGGTTATGGTTTTACGTTAGAGACTTCCCATTAAAAAAATATTCTTAACTTTTGATTATTTCCAATTTACCATCTTTCACCAATTTAAATTTTGTCCCTCGCCATTCAATAGTATTACCCACGAACCCACAACACCAAATTATAAATCTAACTATATCCGCAACAGGAATCAGCCAAAAGAATTTTTGAGTAACTGCATCATTAAGGACTTTTATTCCTATTACCCAAGCCATGATCAAGCGCATGAGTAAAGTTATGGAGAAAACTAAGCAAGAAAAAATAGAACCACTGCTAGTTATTAATAATATTAAACTAGAAACTGTGCCGAAAGTAAATATTAATCCCGTGTAACCCCAAGGACGAGAAACACGAATACAACGCGCCCAACGGATTTGGCGATTGATAGAATCTAATAAACTACTGTGTCCTAATCCGTGTTCTACAATATAGTTAGATAATACTACTTTCTCACCTGCTAGGGTTGGTAAATATCCGAGTTGATAGTCATCTGCTAAATAATCAGCTACGGCTACAAAACCGCCAATTTTTGTTAATGTAGTTTTGCGAATAACAATGGTTGAACCTAAAGCAAATTTTATTCCTTCTAATTGTGTACTAACTAAAATACCAGGTTGAAAATCTGTGGCTGTACAAATAGCTTCTAAAATAGTAGCTATTCCTTCGGCTGTGGAACGATATAAACAGGTAACAACGCCAACTTTTTCATCTTGTAATGGTTGAACAACTGTTTGCAAATAGTCTGAACTAACACGAATATCACTATCAGCAATTAATAAAATAGCATGATTGGCAGCGGTGACAGCATTAGCTAAGTTGCTGATTTTCAAATTTGCCCCGATAGTATGATCTTTCACTACTAAACTAATATCTATTTCTGGAAATTGTTGAATTAGTTTCTCAACTACTTCTATACTAGGGTCTGTAGAACTGCGGACACCAAAAATAATTTGATATTGTGGATAATCTTGTTGACAAAATGAAGCTAAGTTGGTGTAAGTCCCCTTATCCACACCACACAGCGGTTTAAGGATGGTGACAGGGGGATGAAATTCTGGGTTTATGGGAGGAGCGGAACGCAAAAATGCGATCGCTGTATAAACCCCATAGGTGTAAAATAGAACGGCTGATAAACAGAAAATGAACATAAACACAGGAAAATTTTTTCTAATGACTAATGACTGGGCGCAGTCCCTGCGCCCCTACTAACTAATGACTGGGCGCAGGCCCTGCGCCCCTACTAACTAATGAATCTAATTTACTTTCTTTTACGTTCTTCGTGGACAATGGTAGCGATCGCTATTACCACAGGTTTTTTGAGTGGTGGTAGTAGCGCGGGATTAATAGCCCTTATTAGTAGTGCTGCGAGTAAAAGCAATGCTGCACCTCTGACAACTATAGCCTGGGGTTTCGTCGGTTTAGTTACCGTGGCCTTAATTACCGGCGTGATTTCCCAAATCATGTTAATTCGTTTATCTCAAAATGCCGTTTTGCAACTACGAATGCAGTTAAGTCGGCAAATATTAGCATCTGAATTAAGTCATTTAGAACAAGTAGGAAATTCCCGCTTATTAGCAACTTTAACAGAAGATGTGCAAGCAGTAGCAAATGCTGTCTATGTCATCCCATTTTTATGTATTGATATATCCATGGCGTTGGGATGTTTACTATATATAACTTGGCTATCTTGGTTAGTATTTATCATGGTTGTGATTTTAATGATCCTAGCTATTGGTAGTTGCAAATTGTTATTAGATAGAGGAGAACAATTATTAGCTTTAGCCCGTGAAGATCAAGATGCGTTATTTAATAACTTTAGCACTATTACAGCAGGAATTAAAGAACTCAAACTGCACTATCAACGCCGGCAATTTTTCTTAACTAATCGTTTAGAAGCCACAGCCAGCAGATTTAGAAATCACAATGTTCAAGGTTTAACTTTATTTGCCACAACTACCAGTTGGGGGAAATTAGTATTTTTCTTTGCCATTGGTTTTGTTCTCTTCATTTTACCACATTTATTTGCCATTGATGCCGAAACTTTATCTGGTTACATTCTCACCTTTACTTATTTAATGTTGCCTATGGATAATATTTCCAATAATTTACCCCTAATTAGTAAAGCCAGCGTAGCTTTACAAAAAATCGAATCCTTGGGTTTGTCTTTAGCCAGTCGTGCAGAAGTTGCTACTGCACCGCCTCATGCTCTCACAAATTGGCACAGTTTACAACTCAAAAATGTTACTCACACTTATTACACAGATAAAGAAGATAGTAGTTTTATTCTTGGTCCAATTAATCTTACCCTTTATCCCCAAGAATTAGTTTTTATTGTTGGTGGTAACGGTAGTGGTAAATCATCTTTAGCTAAACTCATTACTGGTTTATACATTCCTGAAAATGGCGAAATTATCTTAGATGAAAATTTGATTACAGAAAATAACCGTGAATGGTATCGTCAACATTTTTCTGTAGTATTTTCTGACTTTTATTTATTTGAAGAACTACTAGGATTAGAAAATAATAACTTAGATATTCAAGCCCAAAAATATTTAGAGAAATTGCAACTTGATCATAAAGTCAAAATCGAAAATGGGCAACTTTCCACTACGTCCCTTTCCCAAGGACAACGAAAACGCCTCGCATTACTAACAGCATATTTAGAAAATCGGCAAATTTATTTATTTGATGAATGGGCTGCTGATCAAGATCCATTGTTCAAAGATATATTCTATACTCAATTACTGCCAGAATTGAAAGCCCAGGGAAAAACAATTTTAGTAATTAGTCATGATGATCATTATTTTCATTTAGCCGATAGAATTATTAAACTAGACTATGGCAAAATTGAATTTGATCAACTCCCACAAACTTAGAAAATCAGGACTTACCCAAAATATCTCTCAAACCCTCTTTTCTCTGTGAACTCTGTGCCTCTGTGGTTCGTTTTTCCGTAATAAATTAGAATTGTGAGGAATTAATCATGACAGAACCTAAAAACGTACTGGGAACAAAATTAGAAATTTGCTGCACTTCTCCCATGACTGGCTTTTACCGTGACGGATTTTGTAGCACCGGTGGACAAGATACGGGAATGCACGTTGTTTGCGCTCAAGTGACAGAGGAATTTTTGCAATATACTAGATCCCAAGGCAATGATTTGAGTACACCAGCACCTTATTTTAGCTTTCCTGGTTTAAAACCTGGTGATTGTTGGTGTTTATGCGCTGCAAGATGGCAAGAAGCCCTAGAAGATGGTGTTGCACCTCCTGTAGTTTTAGAAGCTACTCATGCTAGGGCTTTGGAAGTTTGTAATTTAGCAGATTTGCAAAAACATCGGGTAATTCGTAATTAGGAAAATGGTTAATAATTATTAGTAAATATAGTATTTGTAGGGTGTGTTAGGCAAAGGCGTAACGCACACTAAACTTGATTAATGGTGTTGTACTCATTTGTAGATTTAAAAATTATTAACCTAGAAAGAATACCCACATCAAATAATGTTAAAATTGCTGATACCAGGGCTATTTCACTGTCCGTTCGCTCATTTTTAACCCGCAAGATTTAATTAAGCCCTACAGGGCTTGTAATCCAGGTAATTCAATTGATTCAGGCATTTTCATCTCATATAGAGCTTTTGCTATTTTATGATTGATGCTATCCCTGTGCCTTAAATAATCACCTCTAGAAGCCTTCTGTGATGGTCATAAATTTTACCTATAATTAACGAATTACTTGAAAATCACCTGTTTCCTTTTGCATTAATGAAATAGCCCTGATCGCTTAGGTTATCTAACTTTCTTGCTTATCTCCTCTATTTTTCGGTATTCCCCACCCGCTCTCTACGCCCACTCAAGTGCATACCGCTATAAGGTATTGTTAAATAAAACAATTAAAGTAAGTTGTCAGTTGACAACCTACTTTTTACAGACTAAGATTATAGGTGTCTAGAATAATGGCAAATAAACAACATCCTAATAAAGAAATACAAGCTGCATTGGAGTATGCGGTTACGAAAGGCTGGTCTGTAGAAGTAGGAGGTTCTCACGCTTGGGGTAAAATTTATTGCCCTTACAATGATTCTGAATGCAGATGTGGACAATTTTGTATCAATAGTATTTGGAGTACACCTAGAAATCCTACTAATCACGCAAAACTAATTCGGAAAGTAGTTGATAAGTGTATTCGTTTAGAGGAAAAACAACCGACTACTTCTAATGAAGGATAATGCAAAATGCAAGAATATGAATTCACTCTAAAATTCAAACTTCCCAACCCTGTTACTGATCCTGATATGTACATTGAAGTCCTTTATGAATCAGGCTGTGATGATGCAATTATTGGTATTGGTATGAAAGGTTTTATTGGACTTGATTTTATTCGTGAGGCATCATCTGCGTGTGAGGCGATGTCCAGTGCAATAAAAGATGTAAGAAAAGCAATTCCACAAGCAGAATTTATAGAAGCTTCACCTGATTTTGTTGGTATAACGGATGTTGCAAAACTTATAGGATGTTCGAGACAAAATATCCAAAAATTACTATCAAAAAGTAATTCAAACCTTCCTTTAACTGTTTACGAAGGATCGCAATTGGTCTGGCATCTTTTTGAAATTCTTACTTGGTTGATTGAGTCTAAGGATTATAATATTGATCAATCTCTGTTAGAAATTGCTAAAACCACGAGGAATTTAAATTTTATCAAAGAGTCCAAAAAGTTAGATCATGAGATGCAAAAACAATTCCAAGAACTCGTTTTTTCTAACAATATGTAATATCTATGAAAATACTGACACCCGATGGAAAAACCGTGATTTCTGGTTCACTTGACAAGACTATCAAAATCTGGAATTTAGCAATAGGAAGAAAAAAGTTAACTCTACTATCAAAATATGGGATTTGGGAACAGGTGAAGAAATAGCAACTTTCACAGGAGAAAGTCCTATATTATGCTGTGCAGTTGCTCCCGATGGTGTCACAATCGTAGCAGGAGAAGAATCAGGAAGGTTACATTTTCTGCGTCTGCAAGGAAAGTGAAAATGAATACCTTATCTTTCTCTTCCCCAGAATTACAATCAATCATCCTCAGCAAAACAGAAAATTTTGTTGGTCGTGATTTTGTCTTCACTGCAATTAATAATTTTCTCCACCGTTACCCCAAGGGTTATTTTACCATTGTGGGTGTTCCCGGTAGCGGTAAAAGTGCCATTCTTGCCCAATTTGTGCGCCAAAATCCCCATACTATTTATTACAATGCCCAAATGTCCGGTAAAAATCGAGTTGAGGCATTTTTTCCAGAGGTTTGTACACAGTTAAATTTATTGTTAGAGAATTTATCTAGCACCCCTCCCCAACCCTCCCCGCAAACGATGACAGAGACAGGATTTATCAATGCAAATGAGGGAAGTTGGTTATTTTCTAATTTATTGCAACAAGTCAGCGAGAATTTACCAGATCAGAAAATAATTATTGTTATTGATGGTTTGGATGGAATTGATATAAATAGTCAAGCTGTAGGCACGAATTTATTTTATCTACCGCGATATTTACCCGATCAAATTTATTTTATTTTCGCTCGTCGTCCCTATCAAAAATCTCATTCTGGTTTGTTAATTGAAGCACCTTCACAGATTTTAGATTTAGCAGATTATCCGGTGGAAAATCGGGAGGATATTAAAGCATATATTCAGATAAACCTAACCCCCCTAACCCCCCTTCCCTACGAGGGAAGGGGGGAACAAGAATTTTCTAACTCCCCTCTCCTCGCAGGAGAGGGGTTGGGGGAGAGGTCAAATCTGCTTGCTGAAAATGAAGATATTAAAGCATATATTCAGATAAACCTAACCCCCCTAACCCCCCTTCCCTACGAGGGAAGGGGGGAACAAGAATTTTCTAACTCCCCTCTCCTCGCAGGAGAGGGGTTGGGGGAGAGGTTTAAGGAAAATGAAGATAATTTCATGTATGTGCAGCAAGTTTTAAAAGCTATGGCTAATGGTTTTTATTCTGCAAATGATTTTGAGCAAATTCCCCCAGATTTAGAAACCTATTATCAACAACATTGGCAAAAGATGCAAGGTCAGGGTTTCTCTGATGTTGCGATGGATATATTGCGGGTTTTAACTGCTGAAGAAACTCCAGCGATGTCAACGGTAGCTATTAGTCAAATTATCAAAGCTGATGTTTTTGATGTAGCCGAAATTATGGAAACTTGGTTAGAATTTCTGCAAGAAATACACACAAATAAAGAAACTAAATATCAATTATATCATCACAGTTTCCGGTTATATCTTCATGATTACAGCACTTTGCGTAACAGTTAAATACAATAATTAAAGGAATAATTTGAAAAATCAAGATGAAACCTGTCTCAGTCGCGCAAAGTGCTGTACCTCATTTTAGTTTTCCCGGTTTAAAACCCGGTGATTGTTGGTGTTTATGCGCTGCAAGATGGCAAGAAGCCCTAGAAGATGGGGTTTGCACCGAACGTAGTTTTAGAAGCTACCCATGCTAGAGCATTAGAAGTTTCTAATTTAGTAGATTTGCAAAAACATCGAGTAATTCGTAATTAAACAAATGGGACTAATCTGTTGCTATATTGTATAAAATTGTGTTGTTTGTAGTTGCTTATCCTATTGACTTGCTGTGATTAGTTTTTCTACTATTTAAATTAACCGTGAAATTTAGCGGGACTAATCAAAGTTAAGGATATTTCCACAATGTCTAATATATTAATCACAGATATAACTGTATTCACAGATATAGCTATTGAACAACAAGAAAATATAGTAGGTGGTGTGACTACACCTGGCATAACAAATCCTTTACCCAGTTATATTCCTCTAAACCCAGCAATAAATGGTTTTTTAGAGGCATTCAATTTTAATCTTTTTGACTTGCAAGAATCCTTAAATATTGCAGGATTAGATATAAAATTGCCCATTGGTTGAAGATTGTAAGCCCCCTGAGTAAACTGTATCACTATACAATGTTTCTTTTGATATATATACAGGAAAATATTGTATAGTGATTCTTGCTGTTTATTTCTTAATCTCTGCGAACATATATTCTATACTCAATTGTTGCCAGAATTGAAATCACAGGGAAAAACTATCTTAGTAATTAGCCATGATGATCATTATTTTCATTTAGCCGATAGAATTATTAAACTAGACTATGGCAAAATTGAATTTGATCAAATACCACAAAATTAGGAATTAAGTTTTATTCCCGGTCTGAATCCTCATTCGTAACCATAAGGCAGTACGTCACAGTTTGATTTTTACGGCTCTTGCAGTAGAACCATAATTTATCATTAACTTGATAAATAGCGGAAAAATGGGAGAAATTTATCAATAAACATAAAAAAGTGAAATGCAAACTTATGTAAACAGGGTATTTATTTTCTAGCTTATTAGTTATATGATCAGTGTGGGTAGTGTGAAGACTCTGTAAAAACTTGAGATAAATTGTGAGGCTGTTTTATGCCTAAATTGAATTTTCAACAGTCAATTAATAGTGCTGCTAGGATTATAGAAGAATATTCAGTCGGAAAACGAGACTTTGAAAAAGCAGAATTAGCAGAGGCTAATTTACAAAACTTGGACTTGAAAGGCTCTAATTTCAGTTATGCTGATTTAAGTACGGCTAACCTACGTGGGGCAAATCTGCGAGGATGTGATTTGAGTTATGCTGATTTAAGTGAAGCTAATTTACAAGATGCAGATTTGCGCGGTGCAATGCTATTTTCTGCGAATTTGCGTCAAGCTAATTTACAGGGAACGCAGTTGGAAAAAGCAGATTGCGATCCTAATACCCATTTTCCCCCAAATTTTGACGCTATTGCAGCAGGTGTAAATATGAGTAAGCAATTAGTATAGATACTGGGGCGGCTATATGAGCATACTTTAGTGAAATTTAATGCAATACTAAATTCGTGAACCTAAAACCCTTGTAGAGACGTTCCATGGAACATCTCTACACTCCTTAAGAGGGTGTTTGAAAAGTATTAAATAAAACCAATAATCTCCAAAAACCTAACCCCCCTGCCCCCCTTCCCTACGAGGGAAGGGGGGTTTCAAAGCCTCTCCCCGCTTCGGGGAGAGGTTTACAAGAGGGGTTAATTTATACCTTGAAAACTTTTAAAACATCCTCTAACTAAAAAGTATTGAAATCTAAAGTGCAACTTTACAAAAATCTCATAGATGTATCTTCATATAGAAATGGTATTAAGCTAAATTAGATCAATAAAATAACTATCAAGGAGAAACTATGTCAGCGGAAAAGCCTAGTATTTTGGTAACAGGGGGAGCAGGATATATTGGTTCTCATACGGTGTTAGCACTCAAGCAAGCTGGTTATGAGGTGGTAATCCTGGATAATTTGGTATATGGACATCGGGATTTGGTAGAAGAGGTTTTACAGGTAGAATTGATAGAAGGGGATACGAGCGATCGCACTTTATTAGATAATCTTTTTCAGAGTCGCCATTTTGCCGCAGTTATGCACTTTTCCGCCTATGCTTATGTAGGCGAATCCGTAACTGATCCAGCCAAGTATTACCGTAATAATGTTTTAGGAACACTGACACTACTAGAGTCAATGTTGACAGCTTCTATTAAGAATTTTGTCTTTTCTTCCACCTGTGCTACCTATGGTGTCCCAAATTTTATTCCGATTACAGAAGATCATCCCCAAAATCCCATTAATCCCTATGGTGCAACTAAATTAATGGTAGAAAGGATATTAACTGATTTTGATGTGGCATACAATTTTAAATCAGTGCGTTTCCGCTACTTTAATGCTGCTGGTGCTAACCCAGAAGGATTACTAGGAGAAGATCATCATCCCGAAACCCATTTAATCCCTTTAGTCTTACAAACAGCGTTAGGTCAAAGAGAAGCTATTAGTATTTTTGGTACTGATTATCCTACTCCTGATGGTACTTGTATTCGGGATTATATTCATGTAAATGATTTAGCAGATGCCCATATTTTGGGTTTAGAATATTTATTGAATGGTGGAGATAGTGACGTTTTTAACTTAGGGAATGGTAACGGTTTCTCAGTCCGAGAAGTCATTGCTGCGGCTGAAGAGGTAACAGGTATGGTCATAAAAGTAGAAGAATGCGATCGCCGTCCTGGAGATCCTCCAGCCTTAATTGGTACAAGTGAAAAAGCCAGAAAAATCTTAAATTGGCAACCCCAATATCCAGGTATTAAAGATATCGTCTCTCACGCTTGGCAATGGCATCAACAAAGGCATAAATAAAAACCCTAGTACCGCAGAGCGGAAGTCAAAATTAAGGGACTTCCAATTAAAAAAATACCCAAAAATTTCTTGTAGTGCGGGCCGAAAAGCCCGCTAATCATCAAGGACGGGCAAGATGCCCATCCCACAAAATTGGGTAATTTATTTTTTGGTGTTCCCTAAGAGGTTATTTGAAAAGTATTAGATGAAACAGATAATCTCCAGAAACCTAACCCCCCAACCCCCTTCCCTACCAGGGAAGGGGGAGTCAAAGCCTCTCCCCGCTTCGGGGAGAGGTTTGGAGAGGGGTTTATTTAGGGTTTGCTGATAGCGTAGCGTGGCGTATCCCTGCGGGAGCCAGAGGCATTAGCCATAACCCAAGATTATCAAGGATTTTGTTGGGTTTCGCTCAACCCAACCTACATTTCCTTAACCGACAAATATTGCCCTAAATCCTTCTTTTCAGGGGGATTTCGCTCCCGCACTCCGTCAACCTACAAGACTTCCCCTTGGGGGGTTATTGTTTTTGAATTGCTTTTTGAACTTTCTCAATTTGTTGAGGAACTCCCGTCTCTCAATACTGTTGCCAAAATAAGAGCCTTGATAATTTTTGGCAAAAACGGCAAAAATAAGCATACATAAGCGTTTTGAGGAAAAGGTAATTTAGAATCTAAAACCCTTATCTACCCCGTCAATACATTTAAAAAATCCTTGTCGGAAACCTTTAAGGAATTTTTAAGGCTGATTGTTTTTGCCAAGCAAGAGTGAGAAACGGGAGTTCATGGTTAAAGCATTATCATCTCACCCTCGTAATTTGGCAATAGTATTGATAGGTACGATACCATCTGTCTTCAGGATTAACAGCACCAGTTCTGGTTCTATTCAGAAGACTCTTAGATAACTCCATAAAAAACATTATCCAATAGCGTAGGGGTAATTCATGAATTACCCCTACTTTCGCGGCAATAAGCTTGAGGAGAATGATATTAAAACAGGATCAATCATTCTATGGAGTTCTCTTAACGCAAATTTGGCAGGTGATGACCCTAAACCAGCAGTCTTAAATATTACTCACACTAGTGGCATGGTCTTGACCATGCCACTAGTATTGCTGATAACGGTACTGTTCTATATTTGGTTGATTCTGTCAGTGCGTAAGTCCTATTGCATACCTAATAATCCATTGCTACCTAAGTGACCCTAACTTATATGAATATGAACCTCCAGCTTGCCCTCAACCTCGCCTACAACCAACTCAACACCGTTGCCCAATCCCCGGAGTATTGGACAATTCTTAATAGCATCTTCGGCACAAACTACAACTCCGTCCTTGCCCAAACCTTACAACAAGAATGGCAAGCAGGGAACTTTAGTACCTTACCGCCGATTGAAATCCTCAACAGCAGCATCTTAGACAAAGCCAACGGAGCCTATTTTAGCTTTGGGGTAGCTAACCCGGACGGTGCGGCTCATTTGAGAAGTTTTGGGAATAATACCTTTGGTTTTGAAGATTTACCTGCGGGTGTGGGGGTAAGTGACTACGATTTTAATGATGCGGTTTTCTCCTTTGGAGCGGTCGTCTAGTTTGTTCTATTCTCAATGCTATTGCCAAAACCCTGAAACCCTAGTGATATCGTCACGATTTTATTGGGTTTCAGACATATTTGGGAAAATTGGCAATAGTATTGATTCTAGATCATGATTATTGGGCATTTTTTTAGTTGAAATACTCTAAAAACAAAAAATTATGACTGAAACATCTCTCTTAGATAATCCGCAAAGCTCCGCCTTTTATCCTCTTTCTTCTGGTCAGCAATCTCTGTGGTTTCTTTACAAAATTGACCCAGAAAGCGTTGCTTACAATATTTTTACAACTGTGCGAATTAGCTCAAAATTAGATATTGAAGCTTTGCGTCATGCCTGGAAAAAAATTATTGCGCGTCATCCTATTCTCCGTACCACCTACACTTCTAACCCACATTCCGCACTTCAATAAGTAGTAATAGTTTATTAACATTAAAATGGAAATATCAATCACCCTATATTAATCAACTTCGTCTCTGGGATTTTGATCTTGGTTATGGTATCGGTTCTCAAGGTAGTGGTTTATTAGCTTCTGTTTCTACTTTTTTCATTCCCGGTTTATCTCTGCGTTTGCGTTATGACGGAATTTCTATGACATCAGATACAACTTCTTATCGGCTTGAAATTGGTTCAGTAGTTAATTTCAGTCCTAATTTAAGATTTGGAGACTCTCAATCTGAAAGTTTACGCAGTGAAGGTGGTATATTTATTCAACCTTTTTTAGATAAAAATAATAAGCTTCTTATACTTTAGCGGGAACTGTGAAAGATGCTGAAGGAAAACCCATTGTTGGCGCTAGGGTTGAAGCTATTGATAATACTAAATCATCATTTGCATCTATTACAAATAGTTCAGGTGTTTTCTATTTGGAACAGTTGCGACAAGGAACTTATGAGTTAAAAGTTAATAATAAATCCGTTGAACCAAATAGGATGACAATTAATTCAGATTTTCCTACTTTGCAAGAATTAAATTTAAAACTACCGAATCCTTAATTGATGCTAAAACCCTTTTTCCCCTGCTCCCTGTCTTATGCCAACGACAATTTTTAACGCCAACTTACTTAATTTGTCTCAAAAAAACTACAATACCTCCAGAAATTAACAAAACTCCCAACCCAATTAAAGGTTGTGCTAACCCAATGGTTGTTCCTTGCTGATTCTCGTTGACATTTTGCCCCGGTTGAGAAATATCTACAGCCTTTCCTGTAGCTACAGTGACAACAAACTTTAACTCAAAAGGTTTAAAACTGCCCTCAGTCACAGGTTTACCACTCAATTGCAATTGATAAGCTCCTGGTTTGGGAAAAGTAACTTCTGCCCCTGGTATACCTTCATAGCGTTCAACCTGAAGAGACTTTAATCGAGGTTCAATTAAGGCTGGTTCTCCGGCTACATGAGGTTCAGCATAAATAGCTAACCGACAATTACAATCTTTTAAAGGAATTACCTTACCACCTTTTCGCGTCAGGGCAAACCAAGTTTGAGTAACTTCCCCAGCGCGGGGATTATCATTAGGTTCTAAATGGACAGTACCACCCACATCTGCGGATATTTTCACCGTGTGGGCTAGAACTTGAGTATTTGTAGTAACTATCAAACTAGATAAAATTAATAATAATAGATATCTGATTTTGCTGTTACATGAAGTCGAAAGAGTCAATTTACCGCGACTTATTGGGAGGAACATAAAATTTTTCTAGATGTAAATATAACCAAAAATACCGTGAGCGCACTAATAATACACCAAAAATAATTATCCCCAGCAACACGGCTGCTAACTGGTTTTGCCAACTTAATCTAAAAGCACCCAGGTAATGAGAACCAATCATCACCGTATGAATAGCACTCAATAACAAAGCGGGTACAGTCAAAAGATGAATTTGTCGCCAACGCTTACCTAAAGAATTTTGCAGAAAATCAAAACTTGTACAAGCAGCGGGAATCATTAACACCAATGCCAAAGCCCCTGCACCCATTCCCCATTGTAATTCTAACGGTAAAAACCAAACAGCGGTGAAATTCCAATTCAGTGCGTGTTCAAAATGATGGATAGTATGCACCCCCGCGAGAACAAAAGCCCCCACTCCCAAAGCCCGACGGTAACGCAGAGGTGCAGACCAAAAACTATGCACAGGTCGGGCAATTAATGAGAGAATTAAACAAAATAGGGACGCGTGTCCACTATAATCTGTCATGGTATCCCCCGTTCGCAACAGAGTAATAGCACCAATGATCAGAGTTACCCACCCACCCAAGCGAAACAATTGACTACGCTGATCTTTACTAATTAACGCCGTGGAAACACCTACACCTAGCATAATGGGTAGCGTCCCCATCCCAAAAGCTAACATTGTCGCTGCACCTTCCCACAAATTCCCTGTAGCCGCAGCCTTAATTTGAGCCGCATATAAAAAACCACAGGGCATTAATCCCCAAGTCATACCTAAAAGTGCCGGTGTCCACCATTGAGTTTGTGCAGATAACTTCATCATCCCCGCACTGAGACGGTTATGTAAATTCCCTTTTAATATGGGGTGTAACAAGGGAATATGCGGTAAAAAATCTGGTTTTACCTGTCCTAAACCAAACCAAATCAGCATCATACCTGTAATGATAGCTATCCAGCGCCGCAAATCACTACCAACTCCTGCCAGTTGTCCACTTTCTACTAATACCGAACCGATTGCGCCAATACCAGCACCAACTAAAGCGTAACTTAACATTCGCCCCAAGTTGAGCAAGGTATGAAATTTTAATTGTTGTTGCCAAGTCGGATTTTCCTGCTGAGAAAGAGAAAAAGCTACTGTTAAAGGTCCACACATCCCAAAGCAATGGCCAAAACTGCCCAGAAACCCAAGAAGCATAATGAGTAATAAATCTAGCATATTAATTATGGGAACTGGGAATTGGCAATTGGGAAAGCATACCTTTATGAACTCTTACCATGATGTCCGCCAATGTCAAAAGACAACCTGTCAAACTTGGTGGAGCTTTGATATTGTATTACCTCTAGGTCGAGTTAAATCATGATCAAAAAATGGCTATGGGTGCTGATAGGGATAATAGTCTTTATGGCTATAGGTGGTTTTTTTCACCAACCGGAGATTGTACCAATAGTTAAAAATACTCCTGTACAACTGTCTCCACCTCAGTTACCACCCAGAAATGTGAATAATACTCTATTGGTTGATGGTGAGCAACTTTTTGCTCATGTTCAAAAGTTGAATTTTCGGCGTTATTCACAAATGGAGCGATTACGTACCCGTACATATATCAGAAAGGAACTACAAAAATTTGGTTGGCAACCTCAGCTAGAAAAATTTACGGACGGTGTGAATATTTTTACCCAACGATTAGGAACAGACAAAACCGCTGGGGCAATTCTGGTTGCTGCTCATTATGACACAGTTCCGGCCTCTCCTGGTGCAGATGATAACGCCACTGGTATAGCTGTAATATTAGAAATTGCCAGACTTTTTAGTTCTGTTTCCACACCAAAAACATTACAATTAGCTTTTTTTGATCAAGAAGAAGCAGGACTTTTAGGCAGTAAGGCTTTTGTTAATCAACCAGCCCATTTAAAAAATCTCCAAGGCGTAATTATTATGGATATGGTGGGTTATGCTTGTTACATTCCTGGCTGTCAAAAATATCCCGCTGGGTTGCCTGTAACTCCACTTGGTGACAAGGGAGATTTTTTAGCCGTAGTCGGTGATCTAGAAAACTTATCTTTATTAAAAGCTTTTGCCAACTCTAGCGAGAACCTCCCCAAGATCCTCAAAATACCTATTCCCCTCAAAGGTTTATTAACACCAGATACCCTCCGCAGTGATCATGCCCCATTTTGGTATCAAGGAGTGGGGGCTGTGCTAGTAACGGATACTGCTAATTTACGTAGTCCTCATTATCATCAACCTAGTGATGTTCCCAAAAATATTCAAAGGGAATTTTTTACAGGTGCAGCACAAATTATAATTAATACTACTTCTACTTTGTTAAAATAAATTTTTTAGTTCTAATCTTGCCATTAATTATGAGAATCTTACTTGTAGAAGATGATGAACGTATTGCCAAACCCTTAGCAGAAGATTTAAAACA
This sequence comes from Dolichospermum sp. DET69, assembly GCA_017355425.1. Lineage (NCBI taxonomy): Bacteria > Bacillati > Cyanobacteriota > Cyanophyceae > Nostocales > Aphanizomenonaceae > Dolichospermum > Dolichospermum sp. DET69. The sequence continues at coordinate 2,616,738 of CP070233.1, read as the reverse complement.
TCAACGTTATGTTGTAGATATTGCTAAGGATGGAATTGAAGGTTGGGAATATAGTCAATCAACACAATATGACATAATTTTATTAGACCTAATGCTGCCAAAGTTAGATGGAATTAGTTTATGTAAACGCTTACGATCTATTAAATATAATGCCCTAATTTTAATGCTCACAGCCAGAGATACTACAGCAGACAAAGTAATTGGATTAGATGCAGGGGCTGATGATTATTTAATTAAACCATTTGATTTAGAAGAATTAACAGCCCGTGTTCGCGCTTTATCTCGGAGGAATTTAGAAGTTCGTCCATCCATATTAGTTTATGGTAACTTACAACTAGATCCTGGTAGTTTTCATATTAGCTATCAAGATAAAACTCTGTTATTAACACCTAAGGAATATATGATTTTAGAGTATTTTATGAAAAATCCCCAGCAAGTCTTAACTCGCACATCTATTTTAGATAAATTATGGGAATTTGATAAAATTTCTGGTGAAGATACTGTCAAAACCCATATTAATAATTTACGTAAAAAATTAAAAGCTGTTGGGGCATCTGAAAAAATTATTGAAACTGTTTATGGTGTCGGATATCGTTTAGGGAATAACTAATGTTGTGGATAATTAAGTATCGCTTATTATTATCTTATTTATTAGTAGTTGGTTCAGTATTAGGAGTATTTACATCAGCAGTCAGAATTTTTGTAACTCAAAGTCTTGAACAAGAAATTACCGAAAAGTTAATTGATTTAGGAGAACTTGCTGCTGCTAATTCAGAATACACTAATGGTAAAATTAAATTAGATAATGATTTTCCTATTCAAGATATTACCAATAGACATCAAGGTTTACAATGGTTTAACAAAGACGGCAATTTTCTGCAACAACAAGGTGAAAATTTGGCAAATTTACCTCTTTATCCTCATGTGAAAAAACAAATTCAATCAGGTAAAAATCCCATTATTGCTATTACATTACCAATAATTGGGAGTGAAGATGGTAAACTAATTGGATATGTAAGAGCTAGTGAATCACTAGAATATCTCAATCAAACTTTAAATAAACTTGACTGGGGTTTAGAAGGAGGAATTTGTTTTGCTCTCCTAATTAGCGGTATTGGTGGAGTATGGTTAATTCGTCAATCTATGCAACCAATCGAAGAAAGTTTACGAAAACTTCAACAATTTACTGCTGATGCTTCTCATGAACTCAGAGGTCCATTAATGGCAATTAAAAGTAATGCTTCAGTAGCAATTAAATATCCAGAAGCAATTCGAGAAACAGATTTAGAAAAATTTCAAGCTATTCTCAGCGCGACTAAACAAATGTCTAGTTTAACCGAAGATTTATTACTTTTAGCGCGGACTGATATCATCCCCAATGAAGAGCCAAATCCTGTTAATTTAATAGAAATTTTAGATAACTTATATAAATTATATAAACCTCAAGCTGAGACTAAACAAATTCAGATCAAATTACAATTAGATCAAAATTTATATGTACTTGGTGATTGTGAACAATTAAAAAGATTATTTACTAATTTGCTAGAAAATGCTATTAACTATACTTATTTAGCAGGTACAATTGAAATTACAACTCGTAGTCTAGGTTCTCATGTCTACGTCAGTATAAAAGATACAGGTGTAGGAATTTCTCCAGATAATTTGGAAAAAGTTTTTGATAGATTTTGGCGAGCCGATGAATCTCGCAGTTATAATTGTGGGGGTTCGGGTTTGGGTTTAGCTATTGCTCAAGCCATTGCCAGAAAACATGGTGGATTAATTACTGTCAAGAGTGAATTAGGATTTGGTAGTTGTTTTACAACACGCTTATTATTAACTTCACTAAAAAATTAGATTGAGTTTAATAATTACCCAACCTAATTAATATAATAAAATATTGCATTACTTGATAAAACTTTAAGTAATGTAGGGTGGGCAATGCCCACCAAAACCATGATATCGCCAGTAATTCTCACCATACATAATATTTAAAAATTAAATATTAGTCCTGTAGTTAAGAGGTTGTTTGAAAACTTTTTCGTGTGGTATCTAACACCCGCAGATCCCCCTAAATCCCCCTTAAAAAGGGGGACTTTGAGGAATTTAGCCCCCCTTTTTAAGGGGGGTTGGGGGGATCTCGATTAATTCTGATACTTTTCAAACATCCTCTAAGAGAATGAAAGGATAATATCCGGAAAATAACTTATTTTTTTGGTGCTGGTTTTGTAGTTCCTGGTGCTGTAGTTGCTGGTGTTTTAACTGGTGTTTTAACTGGTGTTTTAACTGGTTTTTTAGCTTTATGTTTAGCTTTTTTCGTAACTGAATGATGATTACTAGTGTGAGTTTGACCAGCAAAAGCATTCTGGCAGATTCCACCCAAAGTTAAGAAGCTGATTAAACCAAGACTGAAAATTGCTTTAGTTGTGATTTTCATTGTTTTATCCTTTCCTGATGTTGATTTTGTGTAAGACTATAAATTTTGAAATGCTAAAAAGTGGAAACAGAATTATTTGTTAACCATAGTATGTTTAACTGAAGAACGATGCTTTTTGGCATGAGCTGGTCTATGTTTGTGGCTTCTCACTGTGTGTTTTTTCATCATTGAATGGTGGTGACTACCAGGTTGAGCTTCAGCAGCAAAAGCATTCTGACAGATTCCACCCAAAGTTAAGAAACTGATTAAACCAAGACTGAAAATTGCTTTAGTTGTGCTTTTCATTGTTTTATCTCTTCTTAAATATTGATTTTGTGCAAGGTTGTTTTCTTGCTTACTTTTAACTATAGGAAGTAAAAGTAAAGAATTCGGAAAGATTTTAAAATATTTTAAAAAATTCAGAAAGTATAGTTATACCGCAGCATTCAGGCGTTAGCTAATAGCTATCCCATGAGGAAATTAGCAGTAAAAGTCCCTTTCCGTATCCAAATCAGTGACTTAAGTGCATGAGCAAACACGCCTATGCTGCTTGTTCTATCAAGTCTACGCACCATCTGGATTTTGTTTGTGTAGTAGCGGAGACTTGATTGAAAGCCATAGACTCTATAGCTGAAATCTTTTCAACTTCTTGACAATCATGATTTACGATTTAGTTAATACTGGTCTTTAATCTATGGCGATGAAAAAGTTCGTAAAAATAATTATTTTTGTACATTTATTAGTCATATTAGGATTTTATGGCTTCATAAAAGTTATATTTAATAACGAAGTGCGATCGCCAATTGCAATTATGGTTCAACATGACAATAATATGGAAACTAGCGATAATTTTCATAATTGGGAAGTAATTAAGAATAATTATACATATAGCAATATACCGAAACAGCAAGAAATACAAGTCAATCACCTTTTCCTGGAAAAATTACCAAATATTGATAGTTCTAAAAATCAAAATCATTGTGCAGATGATTTAACTAAGATATCTCAATCCAGTCAACATATTTATAAATTAGCAAAAGTTCACCATTGGAGAAAAGCCCAAGCTGAGAACAAAAAAATCCAAACCTTTACTAAGGATTTAGAAACAACATTTCCATTCAAAACACTCCAGTTCAAAAAACTAATTGCTAAAATTTATCTATTAGATAACGCTATTGCCAATAAAGATTTCCAAATAGCAATGCGTAGTTCTAATCAAATTACTTTTGTAGTAGCTCAAATGAATAAAAATTTCCCAGAAAAAATACCAGTGGAAGTTACTTTGTTGAACTACTATGAACGAGAATTAGAAATCTGGATTCCCACAGGAAATAAACCCTGGTTAAGTAAAACTGCGAAAAAAATAAGTCGCACTTGGTTATCTATTCGTCCTTTAGTCTTAGCTCATGGTGACACCAAAGAAGTATATAAATTTGATTTATTAATAGATAATCTTAATCATGCCTCCTTATTTAAGGAATATATAGAAATAACCACTTTATTACAAAAAGAACAATATAATTTAGAAAAAGTATTTCAATGATGAGATAGAAATTTATTTCTCAAATCTTTGCCAGAAAAAATTGACAAAAAAATCACCTCCAGCTTAAAAAATAACTGGAGGCTATAATTAAAGACATTAGAATGTGGACTAGTTCTATTTATAAATTTAACTTTATTTTTATATAATTATCTCTATCTCTAGTCAAGTTTAAATTTAATTCATTTCTGTCTAATTGAATAGATTCACCTCTTATACCATGATGATTTCGTAGGGTGGGTAATGCCCACCAAACTCTTATTGAGAAGGTGTAAAATATAAATAGGGTTTGCTGAATAAGTCTTTTCGTAAGGACTAGGAGTCAGGAGTCACCGAGTCAGGAGGAATAAAGAGGAGGAAGAAGAAGGAAGAGAAGGTTGGACAATTAGTCCTCAAATTTACGCGATTATAGAAGAGTGAAAATGCAAGGGTTTTAAACATCTATTGTCAATAATCTTGCACTTGCTTGGTTATAAAACCCTGCAAACCTTTATCTATCAACTCTTTTGCTTTATTCAGCAAGCCCTAAATAGATAAAAAAAGACCCTCAGTTGTGGACCGAGGGATTCTGCAAGTCGGAATTATCGCACAAAGACATTCGCGTACCCAGAATAGCAATGCACCAAGTCGAAAAAATGCCAAAATGCCAAAAACTATCAACCTCCGTATTTTTTGCCAGTATTTCAAGATCCAGTAGCAATAGTAGCTGGTTGTAAATAAGTAATCAACTGTTGCAGACCTTGTTGCAGATATCGTGTTACTGTTATTGGTGTAGCCCCAATCTTCTTAGCAGCATCCTTGCGAGTTAATTGTTCAACAAATACTAACTCCACTGCCATTCTAGGTTTATCATCTAGCATACTTATTGCTCCTTCTAGCTGCTGTTGTTCTTCTTGTTGTTGCTGAAGTGCGGTAGTATGTTGACAGGGAAGCAAATCAACCCAGGTGACTGGGGAATTTACATAATTAGATGTTGTATTATCTAGACTCAGAGGCATTCGATTTTGGGCTGCTAACTTGGTTTCTTGCCACTCTTCCAGGGATATATGCAGCTTGTTAGCAATTTCAATTTCTGTGGGGGGATGATTTAAAGATATGGCTAATTCTCTGCGAATTTTTTGCCCTTGATTGTAAAGTTCTTGACAACGACGGGGAATTTTTAATAAAGTAGAGTTATCGCGTAAAAAATGAAGAATTTCACCACGAATATACGGTACAGCAAAGGAACTAAGAGCGCATCCCTGATGAGGATCAAAACGTTCAATTGCTCTAATTAAGCCAAAATATCCGATTTGCTCCAAATCTTCATAAGGTTCATAACATTTTTGGCTAAATTTAGAGGCGATTTTTCGCACTAACCCCTTATGTAATTCTACTAACTGGTTACGTAGCTGAATAGAGGGATTTTGGTGATACAGGTATAATAGATCAATACCATCAGAACGGCTAGAGAACTCATTGAATGTCATATTAATTCCTTTGTATTAATCTCTGTGTACAAATAATGGATTTGCGTATATTATTTTTATGCCTGTCCACATTCTCCTTAGTTCAGGCTAAATAAGCTATAGTTATTTTACTGAAATTTCCGTCAAACTCAATACAAGGCTCAGTTATAATACGTAAAAATAAATCATGGGGGGAAATTGGGAAAATTATCTTCTATTCCCCATATTTAAACTTAATTACGAATATTTACTTCCTGTAAATAATCTTCTGGTTGAAAAGATACTCTCCGCTGAATGGTGTTTTTTTCAGTATGTGTGTGTTGCCCTTCAGCAAGGGGAACTGTTTTTAGTGTAGCTAATTCTTGTTGTTGATCACGTAAACGCAATTTTTGGGCATATTCTTGTAGTTTAACTTTTGCTTGTGCATAGACATGAGTATCTTTGGGAACTCTTTCGAGGAGTTTAATAGCTCCAAAAAAGTCACCTACAGATGCTTGATTGTGTGCCTGATATAAATAGTATCCTGATCTAACTTGACGTTTTTGATTGTATTCAGCTAATTTCTGTTTAACCATAGCACCAGCGGAGCTTTCTTCTGGTATTTGTTGTAAGTAATATAAAGCTGTTGAGAAATCTCTCTCTTCGGCTTTTGCATAAGCTTTTGCTAATAAAGCTTGTGTTTGTGCTTCAATATTTACTTTTGCTTGTTTAACTAGGGGCTGGATTTTTGATTGCCAATAGGAATTAATTGGAGCTTTAGGAGCATGAGATAATACATCTGTCCACCGACTTTCTTTGAGAGCTTTTTCAGCTAAAATATAATGTGCTGCTTCTTGTTGCCATTGTTTTTGCCATTCTTCAATTGAGGCTTGAGCTTCTGGATAAACATTACTATCAAGCGGGATTGACCGAGCTAAATTAATCGCTTTTTGTAGATCTCCAGATTGATATCTGGCTATGGCTTTATATAAAGTTTCTGTAGCTGAGTAAGCTTGCGAATTATTAAATAAAGAATATACTCCCAATCCTAGCAGCACGGAATTAACCAATAAACCTAACCGCAATCCTGCTAGTAGTGGTTGTGATTTTTGATATGTATTTTCATTAGTTTTATAAGATAATTGAGACTCGGCTATTTGTATTTCTGCTGGGTTATTTTCCCATTCTATATGCTTAAGTACCCATAGTGCTTCATGAGCAGATTGAAACCGTTCCTGATGGTGATAACGGATCATTTGATTTAAGAAAGCAACTAAATAATCATTAATATGTGTATCATCATCACACCAGATAATTTCATTAGTTTCAGCATCAATTTCTAATTGCAGAGGTAAAAGTCCTGTAATAGCTTGAATCGCAATTATTCCCAAGGAATACAGGTCACTATTGGGTTGAGTTTGTCCAATGAATTGTTCTGGAGGAATATAACCCAAGGATGTGACAGGAATTTGATCTATGAAAAATTCTGTTTCAATACTAAAGTCTATTGGTTGAATTGAGCCAAAATCAATTAATACTAATCTGGCATCTATAGCTCGTCTAATTAAATTTTCTGGTTTAATATCGCAATGAATAAAGCCTTGAGAATGAACAAATTCCAGAATAGATAGAGCATCTTCTAGAAACTTGATCACATCAATTTCACTCCACTTACCTCGACTTTGGGGGCTACTTGGTAATTCCGCTGCTAAAGACTCTCCAGGAATAAATTCTTGGACTAAATAAAAACGTTCATTTTCTTCAAAGCAGTTAATCAGTTCAGGAATTTGGGGATGACGACCTAAATGTTTAAGGGTTTCAGTCTCTGTTAAAAACCGCAATCTGAGGTAGTCAAAATAAGAGGTAGATTGATAGTTATTAACCTTGAGTTGTTTGACAACATATCTAGGTTTTTCTGGGTGGTACATATCCATAGCGATAAATGTTTGTCCAAACACTCCGCTGCTAAGTGGTTGAACAATTTGGTAACGCTCTTGTAATACTTTGCCGATCATCTGGTTGTTCATGATCCTAATTACTCAGAAATCCTTATATATCTTTTCTGACATCGGCTGCTATTTTCCGGAATTCTAGACAATAATTCAGTATGTGAAATATTTCATAATAATTCCAGTATTTTTACTTATGATCTTCTTTTTCTGCAAAAGTATCAGTTAATGGTTTTACGACTTTAGCGATCGCTTCTTGAATAAAAACTTTGATAAACTCATCTCGACGATTAATTTGAAATTGTTGTTGCACTACTTCTGTCATTCCCCCATCACCCCAATCTTGATCATGACGAAAATATTCAATAAAGCTTTTCCCGGCAATCCGGGTTAAATATGCGGCTGTCACCCCTTGAATTGCTCTCCCTACAATAAAAGTAGCCACATTCAGTTGTAAAGCCGTTGATAATAATTCAATTGCCCCTTTAACGATACCTAACCCGGCAATGGTTTTACCTAAAGATAGGGCTAATTCCTTGCCCCGTTCCATGTTTAAATCACAACCGTAGAGTCTACCAATTTCTACGACCATTTGGGCATTAACGGCAGCGGTTGCCAGTAAGTCTACCATCGGTAATGGGGTGACAGAAACTACGCCTGCACCAATCCATTGATAACGGTCAACAATTTTATCAGCTTGACGGCGACGCTGAGAGTCTATCAGTTTGCGGGCTTCTTCTCCTAAACGCAGAGATTGTAAGAGAATATTATCTGCTACCAGGTCTTCACCTTCGGCGCGTAAAATAGAAGCCATGCGTCGTAGTAGGGGGATAATATCGGCTTCTGGTTGGAAAGTTTCGCCGGTTTCTAATTGTGCTATTTGGGGATTAGCAGCGATCGCTACCACATCATTAGTAGCAATAAAACCCCGAACTCGTTCCCGCAATCTGGCCAAGATGGATTCTATATCAGTCTCTGTGTATAAATCTGTTTTATTGAGAACTAAAAGCGATCGCTTGCCAATTTCCGCTAAACCCCGCAATGGTTCATATTCAGAACGGCGTAAATCATTATCTACCACAAATAACAATAAATCCGCTTCCGTCGCTAAAGCCCTGGCCAGTTGTTCCCGTTCCGTACCCGCTACCCCTGGTTCTAAAATCCCTGGAGTATCAGTAATTAATATTTTCCGTTCCAAACCCTTCAAGCGTAAACAATAGGTTTCTCCTACCTGAGTTGTTCCCATTGGCGCATTGACTTCACCAACTATCCGCCCCATAATGGCATTGACCAGAGAAGTTTTTCCAGCACTCCCTGTGCCAAAAACCACAACTTGAATCTCACCTCTAGCTAAATTTGCCTCAATTTCCTTAGTGCGACTCAATAAAGCTTGACGGGTGACTTCATCTTGAATTTGGGCTACTTGTTGACGGACAGCTTGCAAAGTCGAAGAAGCTGCATCGGATTTAGCCGCAGGGATTTGGGCAGCAGTCACCCTGGGACGTTGCCGACGGGATTTTTCCTCTCCTTTCCGCAGCACCAAGACATAATAAACAAAAGCAGCAATTAAACCACCAATCAGTAAAACTAGCAGTAATAACAGTAAATTACCTAACAATGGCGAATAGGACAACTGCCAGTAAAGCCGGGAGAGAGAATCAATTAGCCATAGGGTTAACGCCAAAATGACGATCAGGCCAACAATCAGTGTAACTATGCGGGATAAGGGCATGAATAATAAAATTTAGTATTTATATATTAAGTTTTTGTACTGGTTTAGAGTTAGCAATTACTCATGGAATTGTCTTTAAAAAACATCAAGGGAAAATTAATTTTTATTCTAACTCAAATCAAGGTACAGAATTTACTAATAGGTAATAACATAAATGTCTCTCATCATTAAGGGATAAAAAATGTCATTAATACTACTTTTAATTATGCTCTATGACGTTGAGCCATAGACATTTGAGATTTCTTACGATTATACAAGGATAAATAAACCCAACATCAAGGAAGACTTTAACTGTAAGAGACTTTCAAAAAAAAAAGTATCCCAAATTCTCTTGTGGAGCAGGCATCTTGCCTGCTAATAATACAAGGACGGGCAGGATGCCCATCCCACAAGATTGGATAGCGAAGCACTGCTGCAAGCAGTTCATTTTTTTGTGGAGTTCTCTAAGATAGTGATGTTGAAGTAAGAGATCGCTCAATTAAATTAACTCAATGTGTAGAGCAATCAGCTATGCTTGAAAATAAGGACTTTCTAGACTCAAGCGTCAGAAAAACTGGAGTTGATCAATACTTTCAAAATCCCATGAGCGATCGCTTATCCTAGAAAATAGATAAATACCTTATCTTCCTATTGAGGTAAATTAACATGGACATCAGTGTAACTTTAAATGAAATCAAAGCCCTGAGTATTGCAGATAGAATTCAGATTGTACAAGAGATTTTAGGAAGTATAGCAGCAGAACAGGCTTATCCCGATTTAACAGCAGCGCAAAAACGAGAACTTGATCGTCGGATTAATGATTACGAAGCAAATCCAGATGATGTCATGACATGGGAGGAAATTAAAACTTCAATTAGAGGCAAATAATGAGCGATCGCCTACACTAGAAAATAGATGTATGCCTTATCTTCCTATTAAGGTAAATTAACATGGACATCAATTTAACTTTAAATGAAATCAAAGCCCTGAGTATTGCAGATAGAATTCAGATTGTACAAGAGATTTTAGAAAGTATAGCAGCAGAATAAGCTTATCCCGATTTAACAGCAGCGCAAAAACGAGAACTTGATCATCGGATTACTGATTACGAAGCAAATCCAGATACAGCGGTTTCCGCTCTTATGAGGTACATCTTAGCCCCCTCATCGCTTGCGGGGAGGGGGTTGGGGGTGGGGTTCTTGTACCTCATAACACAAAGGAAGTGCTGTAATGTAATGACATGAGAGGAAATTAAAGCTTCAATTAGAGGACAACAAGGTTGTTGATATTATTGAATTATAACAAAGAAAGTTGAATATCTGCTTGATTAACTTCATTTTTTACAGATTCAAAATTAGCTATAGTTTCTGTTAACATCTCCCGCAAATCACCATTTTCAAAGTCTGAAGGAAATGGTTTTGCACCTTGATTATATAATTGCTGATTTCCTTCTGGTACTGAAGATGCCATTTTTACAAATATAGGAATTTCTTTCAGTTTAGATAATGCTTCTACCGCACCAGCCCAAGTTCCACCTTTTCCAAAAGTAGAATTAACAACTAAGGCATAATCTGCTAAACTATAAATATATTTATTCCGTCCCATTGCATTACCTGTGTTAAAACCAGCATCAGGATCATAGCTAGAAATTAAAGTTAATCTACCTTCTTGAATACTAGAACGATATTTACTATTGACTGCTGCTTTAGTCAAATTATCAGCTAACACACCAATAGACGTTCCTCCATGATCCAAAATACCTAACATTGATTCTTGATCTATTCCTCTTGCACCACCAGAAATAACTTGTATGCTTTGTTGAGAACAAGTTTGGGCAACTTTGCGTGTGTAGTGAATAATATCCTCATCTACATCACGAGAACCTACAATTGCTAATCCTCCTAAAGATAATAATTCTGCATTCCCAACCCCATAAATTATCGCTGGTGCTGAATGTTTCAATATTTGCTTAAAACGTTTGGGATATTTAGCGTCACTGCGTCCCAATATCCATAAACCGCGACTTGTCCATTTTTCCACTGCAAAACTTAACATTGCACCCCGTTCTAATAAAGCTAAAAGCCTATCAGGGTTAAGTTTATTGTGAGTTATTTTTTGTAACTGCGCTTTTGCTGTTGTTTCCAATAAATCTGCTGGACGCATTTGATTTTCCCGCAACCAATCTGTTAACAAGTTATATTCACCCAGAGTCAGAGGTAGGGGTTCAATTTGACGATTTTGTCCAAAACTGGCGCACAACAGCAAAATTGCTTGAGTATCTGGTGCTAGGATATGATTTAACATAATTTTCTAATCTGATTGACCTAATGAATTAAGAGCTAATGCTACAGGATAAACTAATCCACTTCTAGCATTACGCAAAAGTGCTGCAATGACCGTAAAAGTCCAACGGGAATCTACTATATCATCAATTAAGAATACATTACCACTCATTCCTTCCCAATAATCAATTGCAAAAGATCCATCTAAATTATGAGCTTGTTGATAACTGTTATTCATCTGTTTTTGTAACAGTGTTGGACGAATTTTGCGGACAACAGGTTTAAATGGTAAACCTAATTTTTCAGCAAGTCTTTTCGCAAAATCAGGTACAAGTTCTGGCCGATTTAAGGAAGGAACACAAGTTACCCAAGTGGGAAAAGCTTGAGGTTTCCAACGTTGAATCATCTCAAAAGTAGCCTGTACAAGTGCATCATCAAAATGATTATCTCGATATTTTCCTTTCTTGACTAATTCTCCCCAACCTGCATCACCCCAGAGAGATAAGATTCTTCCCTCCTCTGCTCTTAAATTTTCTTTAATATTTCCAGAAAAGCCATAATTTGTTAATGATTCTTTAATCCACTTTTTGCGCGGTTCAATAATTTGATTACTACGACGTAAATATAAAATTGCTTGATTTACAAGTTCATTGGAAAAATTTTCTGGCAATAATGGCTTACCCAAACATACAGCACATTTACCACATTCTTGTGGATTTGGATCATCTAATTCTGCTGCTAAAAAAGCCATTAAGCATTTTTGACTTTGCATATAATCTGCCATTCGCTGTTGTTCATTTCGGCGAATTTGGGTTATTTCTGCAATTTTCTGATGATCAATTTGATAGTTAACTGGGTTAGCATACCAGTTAGTATTTCTCTTAGTAACTGGTGTGGGAAATTCCAAAGATAGTAATTTCAAAACTTTATTAATTTGTCCTTGGGAAAGATTTATTTGTTGTTCTATTTGGTTAACAGAAATTCCATTTTCCGCAGAATTAATTACAGCTAATACTTCTTCTGTATGTCTTTGGGGAGGAAATGCTGTATTAATGAAGTAGTTAGTAATTTCATCATCTTCATCACCGTTTAACAGAATACCGTAGGCTGTTTCCACCGCTCTACCTGCTCGTCCTACTTGCTGATAATAGTGGACAACAGAACCAGGTCTTTGGTAATGAATGACAAAGCCTAAATCTGGTTTATCAAAACCCATACCTAAAGCTGTTGTTGCGACCAATACTTTAATTTTATTGTTGAGTAATTCGTCTTCTAATCCTATGCGAATCTCAGGATCTACATCCCCATAATAGGCTTTAGCATTAATATCTTGGGTTTTTAACCAATCAGCAACTCGTTGAGCATCACGGACAGTTAATGCGTAAATAATACCACTTCCAGGTAATTGAGGCAGATGTTGAGCTAACCAAGCTAATCTTGCTGCTTGACTGGGAAGATAAATGTTTTGTAAACGCAAACTTTTTCTAGTTAAATCACCTCTAGAAATACGCAAATTTTCTCCCAATTGAGTTTTAATATCATCAACTACTCGATTATTAGCTGTAGCAGTTGTAGTCAAAACAGGAATATTTTGCGGTAATGCTTGTAAAATTCTCACAATCCGGCGATAATCAGGACGAAAATCATGTCCCCAGTCAGAAATACAATGAGCTTCATCAACTACAAATAACCCGATTTTTTGAGATAATGGTAAAAGAATATTGTCTCTAAAATCTTCATTAGCTAATCTTTCAGGGGAAATTAGAAGGATATCTACTTGATTTGCTAACAACTTTGTTTCTATAAATCTCCAATCATCTGGATTACTAGAGTTAATTGTTTCGGCTTTTACTCCAATGCGTTGTGCGGCTGTAATTTGGTTTCGCATTAATGCTAGGAGAGGGGAAATCAAAAGAGTGCAACCACCACCTTGATCTCTTAATAAGCGAGTTGCTAAAAAATAAACTAGACTTTTTCCCCAACCTGTGCGTTGAACGACGAGTAACCGCGATTTGTTCAGTAGTAATTCTTCAACAGCTTCCCATTGTCCATCACGAAAATTAGCAGTTGGGTTATTCAAAGCCTGACGCAGAAGGAATAATGCTTGTTCTTTGAGTATGCTTGTCATATATGTTAATCATCTGTTTACCATAATGTTGTAGCATAAAAGGTAGCCAGCACTATTTATATTAAGACGATCAATATATTTATGCTTACTATAAGCGTGAAGTGATGTTTGGGATGTGGTGCGTGCGATTCCTAGGAATCGCCTTCCGTGGGGTTAAAGTCGGTAATGAGATCGCGTGTTTTTCTTCGGCGGTGATTAGGCGAACTGCTTGCAGCAGCGCTTACGCTATCGCAAAGTCTATCAATTGGCATTATTCGCTCAAATTCTTTTAATAGTTTCATAAGATAAGCCAGTTGATTCTGCAATAATTTCTATAGCTATATTTTGCTCTTTCAATGCTTTGGCAACCTTCTCAATACCGGCCTTCTCACCTTCTTCAAAGGCTGTATCAAATACATTTTTCACTTCTAAATACTGCACTAGACTCTTCTTATATTGTTCATACTGCTCCACATTTAAGTGAGATATTTCCGCTATTTCAAACCCTTTCTGAAATATCGGTTCATTTAATATCACGGGTATATGATTAAAAGTTTCTAAGTTCTTCAAAAAATACAGCCATTTATCAAAATGCGTTATTAATTCATTTTCTTGTTTATTAAATAATGGCATTTGTAAAAATTTAAAGTTTAACTTATCAAAGAAAATATCACCATCTTGATCTTTTAGACATACATCGCGCCTAAATTTAGATGTTGTATTTTCGTCATACTCGAAATCTAAAATGGCGATAAAATAGACGGGTAGTAAAAAGAAATTCCAATCGCCTTTTTCTGATTGTTCACGAATGGGGAATGTGGAATAGAATAAGGCTCTATCTTTGAAATGCTTGATTTTTGCTTTTTGCATTTCCACAATAAACTTATCACCAGTTTTACTTTCGCAGTAAATATCAAATATGGCTTTACGTTCTGCTATGGTATCAGCTAGATTTTCTGGATTTTTAAAGGTTAATTGTTGAATTTGATGATGTATTGGTAGAAGTTGGTTGAGAAAATCCATGAGTAGATCTTTACTGCCTTCTTCTCCGAACAGTTTCTTAAAACCGAAATCTGTATAAGGATTAAAGTATTTTGCGGACATAACTACTCCTCCAAGATTATTTTAATGGAATACTCGCTGAATAACTATGTATTTAGAAAACTCTGTCTAATATTTTCTGTATAGCACAAAAAATGGGCGCAAGTCTATCAATTGGCATTATTCACTCAAATTCTTTTAATAGCTTCATAAGATAAACCAGTTGATTCTGCAATAATTTCTATAGCTATATTTTGCTCTTTCAATGCTTTGGCAACCTTCTCAATACCCTTCTCAATACCGACCTTCTCACCTTCTTCAAAGGCTGTATCAAATACATTTTTCACTTCTAAATACTGGACTAAACTCTTCTTATATTGTTCATACTGCTCCACATTTAAGTGAGATATTTCCGCTATTTCAAACCCTTTCTGAAATATTGGTTCATTTAATATCACGGGTATATGATTAAAAGTTTCTAAGTTCTTCAAAAAATACAGCCATTTATCAAAATGCGTTATTAATTCATTTTCTTGTTTATTAAATAATGGCATTTGTAAAAATTTAAAATTTAACTTATCAAAGAAAATATCACCATCTTGATCTTTTAGACATACATCGCGCCTAAATTTAGATGTTGTATTTTCGTCATACTCAAAATCTAAAATGGCGATAAAATAGACAGGTAGTAAAAAGAAATTCCAATCGCCTTTTTCTGATTGTTCACGAATGGGGAATGTGGAATAGAATAAGGCTCTATCTTTGAAATGCTTGATTTTTGCTTTTTGCATTTCCACAATAAACTTATCACCAGTTTTACTTTCGCAATAAATATCAAATATGGCTTTACGTTCTGCTATGGTATCAGCTAGATTTTCCGGATTTTTAAAGGTTAATTGTTGAATTTGATGATGTATTGGTAGAAGTTGGTTGAGAAAATCAATGAGTAGATCTTTACTGCCTTCTTCTCCGAACAGTTTCTTAAAGCCAAAATCTGTATAAGGATTAAAGTATTTTGCAGCCATAACTATTCCTCTAAGATTATTTTAATGAAATACTCGCTGAATAACTTTAGAAAACTCTGTCTAATATTTCCTGTATAGCACAAAAAATCAGCGCAAGTCTATCAATTGGCATTATTCACTCAAATTCTTTTAATAGCTTCATAAGATAAACCAGTTGATTCTGCAATAATTTCTATAGCTATATTTTGCTCTTTCAATGCTTTGGCAACCTTCTCAATGCCCTTCTCAATACCCTTCTCAATACCCTTCTCAATACCGACCTTCTCACCTTCTTCAAAGGCTGTATCAAATACATTTTTCACTTCTAAATACTGCACTAGACTCTTCTTATATTGTTCATACTGCTCCACATTTAAGTGAGATATTTCCGCTATTTCAAACCCTTTCTGAAATATTGGTTCATTTAATATCACGGGTATATGATTAAAAGTTTCTAAGTTCTTCAAAAAATACAGCCATTTATCAAAATGCGTTATTAATTCATTTTCTTGTTTATTAAATAATGGCATTTGTAAAAATTTAAAGTTTAACTTATCAAAGAAAATATCACCATCTTGATCTTTTAGACATACATCACGCCTAAATTTAGATGTTGTATTTTCGTCATACTCGAAATCTAAAATGGCGATAAAATAGACGGGTAGTAAAAAGAAATTCCAATCGCCTTTTTCTGATTGTTCACGAATGGGGAATGTGGAATAGAATAAGGCTCTATCTTTGAAATGCTTGATTTTTGCTTTTTGCATTTCCACAATAAACTTATCACCAGTTTTACTTTCGCAGTAAATATCAAATATGGCTTTACGTTCTGCTATAGTATCGGCTAGATTTTCCGGATTTTTAAAGGTTAATTGTTGAATTTGATGATGTATTGGTAGAAGTTGGTTGAGAAAATCAATGAGTAAATCTTTACTACCCTCTTCACCGAACAGTTTCTTAAAGCCAAAATCTGTATAAGGATTAAAGTATTTTGCGGACATAACTATTCCTCTAAGATTATTTTAATGAAATACTCGCTGAATAACTTTAGAAAACTCTGTCTAATATTTCCTGTATAGCACAAAAAATCAGCGCAAGTCTATCAATTGGCATTATTCACTCAAATTCTTTTAATAGCTTCATAAGATAAACCAGTTGATTCTGCAATAATTTCTATAGCTATATTTTGCTCTTTCAATGCTTTGGCAACCTTCTCAATACCCTTCTCAATACCCTTCTCAATACCGACCTTCTCACCTTCTTCAAAGGCTGTATCAAATACATTTTTCACTTCTAGATACTGCACTAAACTCTTCTTATATTGTTCATACTGCTCCACATTTAAGTGAGATATTTCCGCTATTTCAAACCCTTTCTGAAATATTGGTTCATTTAATATCACGGGTATATGATTAAAAGTTTCTAAGTTCTTCAAAAAATACAGCCATTTATCAAAATGCGTTATTAATTCATCTTCTTGTTTATTAAATAATGGCATTTGTAAAAATTTAAAGTTTAACTTATCAAAGAAAATATCACCATCTTGATCTTTTAGACATACATCGCGCCTAAATTTAGATGTTGTATTTTCATCATACTCGAAATCTAAAATGGCGATAAAATAGACGGGTAGTAAAAAGAAATTCCAATCGCCTTTTTCTGATTGTTCACGAATGGGGAATGTGGAATAGAATAAGGCTCTATCTTTGAAATGTTTGATTTTTGCTTTTTGCATTTCCACAATAAACTTATCACCAGTTTTACTTTCGCAGTAAATATCAAATATGGCTTTACGTTCTGCTATAGTATCGGCTAGATTTTCCGGATTTTTAAAGGTTAATTGTTGAATTTGATGATGTATTGGTAGAAGTTGGTTGAGAAAATCAATGAGTAAATCTTTACTACCCTCTTCACCGAACAGTTTCTTAAAGCCAAAATCTGTATAAGGATTAAAGTATTTTGCGGACATAACTATTCCTCTAAGATTATTTTAATGAAATACTCGCTGAATAACTTTAGAAAACTCTGTCTAATATTTCCTGTATAGCACAAAAAATCAGCGCAAGTCTATCAATTGGAATTATTCACTCAAATTCTTTTAATAGCTTCATAAGATAAACCAGTTGATTCTGCAATAATTTCTATAGCTATATTTTGCTCTTTCAATGCTTTGGCAACCTTCTCAATGCCCTTCTCAATACCCTTCTCAATACCTTTCTCAATGCCCTTCTCAATACCGACTTTTTCACCTTCTTCAAAGGCTGTATCAAATACATTTTTCACTTCTAAATACTGGACTAAACTCTTCTTATATTGTTCATACTGCTCCACGTTTAGGTGAGATATTTCCGCTATTTCAAACCCTTTCTGAAATATTGGTTCATTTAATATCACGGGTATATGATTAAAACTTTCTAAGTTCTTCAAAAAATACAGCCATTTATCAAAATGCGTTATTAATTCATTTTCTTGTTTATTAAATAATGGCATTTGTAAAAATTTAAAGTTTAACTTATCAAAGAAAATATCACCATCTTGATCTTTTAGACATACATCGCGCCTAAATTTAGATGTTGTATTTTCGTCATACTCGAAATCTAAAATGGCGATAAAATAGACGGGTAGTAAAAAGAAATTCCAATCGCCTTTTTCTGATTGTTCACGAATGGGGAATGTGGAATAGAATAAGGCTCTATCTTTGAAATGTTTGATTTTTGCTTTTTGCATTTCCACAATAAACTTATCACCAGTTTTACTTTCGCAGTAAATATCAAATATGGCTTTACGTTCTGCTATGGTATCGGCTAGATTTTCTGGATTTTTAAAGGTTAATTGTTGAATTTGATGATGTATTGGTAGAAGTTGGTTGAGAAAATCAATGAGTAGATCTTTACTGCCTTCTTCTCCGAACAGTTTCTTAAAACCGAAATCTGTATAAGGATTAAAGTATTTTGCGGACATAACTACTCCTCCAAGATTATTTTAATGAAATACTCGCTGAATAACTATGTATTTAGAAAACTCTGTCTAATATTTTCTGTATAGCACAAAAAATGGGCGCAAGTCTATCAATTGGTATAATTCGCTTAAATTCTTTTAATAGCTTCATAAGATAAACCAGTTGATTCTGCAATAATTTCTATAGCTATATTTTGCTCTTTCAATGCTTTGGCAACCTTCTCAATACCTTTCTCAATACCCTTCTCAATGCCCTTTTCAATACCCTTCTCAATACCCTTCTCAATACCGACCTTCTCACCTTCTTCAAAGGCTGTATCAAATACATTTTTCACTTCTAAATACTGGACTAAACTCTTCTTATATTGTTCATACTGCTCCACGTTTAGGTGAGATATTTCCGCTATTTCAAACCCTTTCTGAAATATTGGTTCATTTAATATCACGGGTATATGATTAAAACTTTCTAAGTTCTTCAAAAAATACAGCCATTTATCGAAATGTGTTATTAATTCATTTTCTTGTTTATTAAATAATGGCATTTGTAAAAATTTAAAGTTTAACTTATCAAAGAAAATATCACCATCTTGATCTTTTAGACATACATCGCGCCTAAATTTAGATGTTGTATTTTCGTCATACTCGAAATCTAAAATGGCGATAAAATAGACGGGTAGTAAAAAGAAATTCCAATCGCCTTTTTCTGATTGTTCACGAATGGGGAATGTGGAATAGAATAAGGCTCTATCTTTGAAATGCTTGATTTTTGCTTTTTGCATTTCCACAATAAACTTATCACCAGTTTTACTTTCGCAGTAAATATCAAATATGGCTTTACGTTCTGCTATGGTATCAGCTAGATTTTCCGGATTTTTAAAGGTTAATTGTTGAATTTGATGATGTATTGGTAGAAGTTGGTTGAGAAAATCAATGAGTAAATCTTTACTGCCTTCTTCTCCGAACAGTTTCTTAAAACCGAAATCTGTATAAGGATTAAAGTATTTTGCGGACATAACTACTCCTCCAAGATTATTTTAATGAAATACTCGCTGAATAACTATGTATTTAGAAAACTCTGTCTAATATTTTCTGTATAGTACAAAAAATGGGCGCAAGTCTATCAATTGGTATAATTCGCTTAAATTCTTTTAATAGCTTCATAAGATAAACCAGTTGATTCTGCAATAATTTCTATAGCTATATTTTGCTCTTTCAATGCTTTGGCAACCTTCTCAATACCCTTCTCAATACCCTTCTCAATACCCCTCTCAATCCCCTTCTCAATACCCCTCTCAATCCCCTTCTCAATACCGACCTTTTCACCTTCCTCAAAGGCTGTATCAAATACATTTTTCACTTCTAAATACTGCACTAAACTCTTCTTATATTGTTCATACTGCTCCACATTTAAGTGAGATATTTCCGCTATTTCAAACCCTTTCTGAAATATTGGTTCATTTAATATCGCGGGTATATGATTAAAACTTTCTAGGTTCTTCAAAAAATACAGCCATTTATCAAAATGCGTTATTAATTCATTTTCCTGTTTATTGAATAATGGCATTTGTAAAAATTTAAAGTTTAACTTATCAAAGAAAATATCACCATCTTGATCTTTTAGACATACATCGCGCCTAAATTTAGATGTTGTATTTTCGTCATACTCGAAATCTAAAATGGCGATAAAATAGACGGGTAGTAAAAAGAAATTCCAATCGCCTTTTTCTGATTGTTCACGAATGGGGAATGTGGAATAGAATAAGGCTCTATCTTTGAAATGTTTGATTTTTGCTTTTTGCATTTCCACAATAAACTTATCACCAGTTTTACTTTCGCAGTAAATATCAAATATGGCTTTACGTTCTGCTATGGTATCGGCTAGATTTTCTGGATTTTTAAAGGTTAATTGTTGAATTTGATGATGTATTGGTAGAAGTTGGTTGAGAAAATCAATGAGTAAATCTTTACTACCCTCTTCTCCGAACAGTTTCTTAAAACCGAAATCTGTATAAGGATTAAAGTATTTTGCGGACATAACTACTCCTCCAAGATTATTTTAATCAAATACTCGCTGAATAACTATGTATTGAGAAAACTCTGTCTAATATTTTCTGAATCAGAACATTAGTATCTAGAACTAGCTTCATGAAATTATCTCAAAAATTTCCTCATCGGTATAAACTGTTTGACTCTTTTCCATTAAATAAGAACGCAATGCGCGGAATTTGTGGGTAAAGATGTAATCCTCAATAGCTTTACCAATGAAACTATCAGGAGATATACCTTCAGCTTGAGTAATTTAATTTATAAAAGTGCTGCTTTTAGTTCTGGATTAATTGTAATAGTTAGGGTATCTTGCATATTTTATTAGCCAGCTACATAATTTATTGTACAGTATCTATCAAGCCTCGGATTACTGATTACGAAGCAAATCCAGATCATGTAATGACATGAGAAGAAATCAAAGCTTCAATATAATCGCTTCTATATACCAAGAAACATAAATTATTTATTTAAACAGATATTTTTATCTTCATCAAAATCGCTACAATAGCTACCACAGCTAGATTTATTCCCATTTAATTTTAAAAATTTACTTGATTAGGAAAGCTATTGCTATTTACCTTCCGCCTATTGCACTAAAATTAGTAGACACCTAGCTGAGTTTTACAAGCTTTTGAAATTAGGAGTGCATACGTGCCAACACTTGCTAAATATTTGCTGGTTGGATCAGTTGAAGCTTATAGTGGCAAATCTGCAACAGTTTTAGGTTTGTCTCATCAGCTAAAACAAAAAGGTTTGGATATTGCTTATGGCAAACCTTTGGGTAATTTTGTCAAGACATC
Source organism: Dolichospermum sp. DET69 (assembly GCA_017355425.1). Lineage (NCBI taxonomy): Bacteria > Bacillati > Cyanobacteriota > Cyanophyceae > Nostocales > Aphanizomenonaceae > Dolichospermum > Dolichospermum sp. DET69. The sequence continues at coordinate 2,595,460 of CP070233.1, read as the reverse complement.
TGCCGGAACAGTAGTTGAAGAAGATGTCCAGTTCATTACTCATAACCTCAACCTTCCAGACAACCGCATTGCTCCCACCTTATTGTCTTTGGATGAAATTACCGTCCAGAAACGCTTAGAGGGAGAAGATACAACCAACTATCAACAGTTACTAGTACAGAAGTATTCACAAATACCAAAGAGTAATTTGATACTCTTAGAAGGCCCTGCTAACTTATCAGAAGGAAATTTATTTGGATTATCCTTACTGGAATTAGCAGAAAAATTAGATGCTCCTGTACTATTAATCAGCCGTTATCAATCACTAACCTCTGTGGAGGCGTTGTTATTCGCTAAACAGCAATTAGGTAAACGGTTAATGGGTGTGGTAATCAATGAAGTTCCTCACGAAAAATTGGAGTTAGTGCAAACTCTCCTCAGCCCATTTCTAGAAAAACAGGGTATTTCCGTACTAGCAACATTGCCCAAAAGCGATATCCTCCGCAGTGTGAGTGTAGGGGAATTAGTCAAGCAGTTAAACGCTGAGGTTCTCTGTCGAAACGATCGCCTTGATTTATTAGTCGAAAGTCTAGCCATTGGGGCGATGAACGTTAACTCTGCCGTCAAATACTTCCGTAAACGCCGGAATATGGCAGTAGTGACAGGAGGCGATCGCGTTGAAATTCAACAAGCAGCCTTAGAAACATCGACTCAATGTCTCATCCTGACTGGACAACTACCACCTCCTGCGTTTATCCTCAACCGGGCTGAAGAGTTAGAAATCCCGATTTTATCCGTGGATTTAGACACTCTCACCACAGTAGAGATAATTGATCGCACCTTTGGTCAAGTTCGTGTCCATGAACCCATTAAAATAGAGTGCATTCGTCAATTAATGTCTGAGCATTTTGATATTGACCGTTTATTATCCCAATTGGGATTCAATCCAGCGGCAGCACTATCATAATTTGCTTATAGGAATCAGCAGCGTAAATCCTCTTAATTACTCCCCGACTGGTTTATTAAGTGGTATCTGTTCTGGCAATGCTTCCCCTTCTGGTTTAACTTCCTCAACGGTCATATCAGATTTTTCGGCTGTTTCTACAGTTAATAACTCCGATGTAACTGGATTTGAGGAACTTACTTCTGGCTCACTTGCAGTTTCGCTAGTTTCTTCTATTGCAACCACCACATCAATTTGAGTTATCTCTACCACAGTTTCAGTTTCCGTTCCCGTAGGAGTTTCGGAAATCACAATCTCAGTTTGAGTTATCTCCACCACAGTTTCTGCTGCTGTAGGAGTTTCAGAAATCACAACCTCAGTTTGAGTTATCTCTAGCACAATTTCAGTTTCCGCCGTTATCGGTGATTCTGTGGACGGAATTACCTCTTTTTCTTCCTCCTCACTCACAGACGGTTGTGTCGGTGCTAGTTCTACCATTTCCAAAACAGGAGATTGGGAAACAGTTTCCTCAGACAAAGCTTCAGTTACAATTACTGGAGTAACAGTTACGGACTCATCTGGTAACTTTGACGGTTGTGCTACTTCAGTAGTGCTTGTTTGCAAAATCTCCTCAGCAGTTTTAATAACTGGCTTTTTATTCACAGTCTGCTGTAGCTCCGCTTTAGCACCACTAAACACACTACCAATGAACTGTGCTAATTGTCCAAATTTCTCTTTCACAGAAAATTTTGACATTTGTTCCTGGAAACTTGCCTTAATTAGCTCAGGACTGGGGAGAGGCGTTTGTTGTCCTTCGGGTACTAACTGTCGCCGTAATGAGAGGGTTTGCCAGCCAAACCAGACCAAAAGCGTCACACTAGCTACATGACCCAGTAACAAACCCCCAGTAATTCGAGGTGTAAAAATCCATAATACTAAAGCGTAGAATAGCCCAACTCCACTCCAGATGAAATCATTCTTGCGATGGATTTCTGGAAAAAAGAAGGCTGATAGATAAATGGTGAGACTACCAAAAGCGACTACCAAAGCTAGAAGATAAGCCAGCATTTTTTCATACTCCTTACTATTGCAATTGTGCTAGTATTTTAATTTTGCAAATTTTGTCACTAAATTGTGGACTTGGATACAAATTAAAATCAATTATTGATGTTACTTCTAATTTTTTTAAAATTCTTGAAAAACTCTTAATATCTTCTTTAGGAGTGAAGCCAAAATCTCAGACTACCCTTAAAGGGAAAGGATCTGCAAGCAGAAGAGCCAAACCTAAACAAAAGATTTGAACTGAACTATGACACTACAAAGCTTCGGTGTGATTGGATTAGCGGTTATGGGCGAAAATATCGCTCTCAATGTGGAAAGAAATGGCTTCCCCATTACAGTTTACAACCGCTCTCGTGAAAAAACCGATGCCTTCATGGCACACCGCGCTCCAGGACGGAACGTCAAAGCTGCTTTTAGCCTCGAACAATTTGTTGCTTCATTGGAACGTCCCCGCAAAATTTTGGTGATGGTACAAGCTGGCAAGCCTGTTGATGCGGTAATTCAACAGCTTAAGCCTTTATTACAAGAGGGCGATATCATTATTGACGGTGGTAACTCTTGGTTTGAAGATACCGACAGACGGACTCAAGAATTAGAACCCATTGGTTTACGCTATGTCGGTATGGGTGTGAGTGGTGGTGAAGAAGGCGCGTTAAATGGTCCTTCTCTCATGCCTGGTGGGACAAAAAGCTCCTACGAGTACCTATCCCCAATTTTCAATAAAATAGCGGCTCAAGTTGATGACGGTCCTTGTGTAACCTACATTGGACCCGGTGGTTCTGGTCACTATGTGAAAATGGTTCACAACGGTATTGAGTACGGTGATATGCAGTTAATTGCAGAAGCCTATGACTTGCTGAAAAATGTGGGTGGTTTAAATGCAGCACAACTTCATGAAGTGTTTGCTCAATGGAATACAACTGACGAACTCAATTCATTCTTGATTGAGATTACCGCCAATATTTTCCCCTACGTTGATCCAGATACCAAGATTCCGCTTGTTGACTTGATTGTTGACGCAGCCGGTCAAAAGGGAACAGGTCGTTGGACTGTACAAACTGCTTTAGAATTGGGTGTAGCGATTCCGACAATTACAGCCGCTGTAAATGCCCGGATTATGTCTTCTATTAGAGATGAACGGATTGCTGCTTCTAAGATCATCACTGGACCTAACGCTAAGTATGGTGGCGACATTGCAGCTTTTGTGAACATGGTGCGTGATGCTCTTTATTGTTCCAAAATTTGTTCTTATGCTCAAGGTATGGCTCTGTTATCTACAGCTTCCAAAACTTACAATTGGGAATTGAATTTGGGCGAAATGGCGCGGATTTGGAAAGGTGGTTGTATTATTCGGGCTGGCTTCTTGAATAAGATTAAGAAAGCATTTGACGAAAATCCAGCTTTACCTAACCTGTTGTTAGCACCTGAATTTAAGCAAACAATTCTGGATAGACAAGCTGCTTGGCGGGAAGTAATTGTGACCGCTGCTAAGTTGGGTATTCCTGTTCCTGCTTTTAGTGCTTCTTTAGATTACTTCGATAGTTACCGCCGCGATCGCTTGCCACAAAACTTAACACAAGCACAACGCGACTACTTCGGCGCTCACACCTACAAACGGACTGACAAAGAAGGCAGTTTCCACACTGAGTGGGTTCCCATTGCTGAAGCTCAGAAGTAAGATCCTTCTGGTTAAGCTTTAAAGTTAGTTCTTGCCATTTATTCCGGCAAAATTGCTTGTAGGGGCGGGGTTTCCCCGCCTTTTCATAAGACCTCGCGGTATCTAGGAAACTCAGTCTCTTTAGGGCTGGGTTACTGACCTAATTATTATTAACTTTGACTATTTTGAAAGATTTTCGGTGAATAGTTAATGAGTTGTTTTTTTGAACAATAAAAATATATTCATCTATCATTCAATAAAGCCATAATTTATCAAAACATACCCTGTTAATCCTTTAATCTTAGGCATCCTGATTCTGACATTTTCTTTGAATATTTAGTCTGAATCAGGATATCCAGGATTTGAGGATTTACAGGATGGCAATTTATAGGTTTTCTGTGAATAGTTAATGAGTTGTTTTTTTGAACAATAAAAATATATTCATCTATCATTCAATAAAGCCATAATTTATCAAAACATATCCTGTTAATCCTTTAATCTTGGGCATCCTGATTCTAACATTTTCTTTGAATATTTAGTCTGAATCAGGATATCCAGGATTTGAGGATTTACAGGATGGCAATTTATAGATTTTCTGTGAATAGTTAATGAGTTGTTTTTTTGAACAATAAAAATATATTCATCTATCATTCAATAAAGCCATAATTTATCAAAACATATCCTGTTAATCCTTTAATCTTGGGCATCCTGATTCTAACATTTTCTTTGAATATTTAGTCTGAATCAGGATATCCAGGATTTGAGGATTTACAGGATGGCAATTTATAGATTTTCTGTGAATAGTTAATGAGTTGTTTTTTTGAACAATAAAAATATATTCATCTATCATTCAATAAAACCATAATTTATCAAAACATATCCTGTTAATCCTTTAATCTTGGGCATCCTGATTCTGACATTTTCTTTGAATATTTAGTCTGAATCAGGATATCCAGGATTTGAGGATTTACAGGATGGCAATTTATAGATTTTCGGTGAATAGTTAATGAGTTGTTTTTTTGAACAATAAAAATATATTCATCTATCATTCAATAAAACCATAATTTATCAAAACATATCCTGTTAATCCTTTAATCTTGGGCATCCTGATTCTGACATTTTCTTTGAATATTTAGTCTGAATCAGGATATCCAGGATTTGAGGATTTACAGGATGGCAATTTATAGATTTTCGGTGAATAGTTAATGAGTTGTTTTTTTGAACAATAAAAATATATTCATCTATCATTCAATAAAACCATAATTTATCAAAACATATCCTGTTAATCCTTTAATCTTGGGCATCCTGATTCTGACATTTTCTTTGAATATTTAGTCTGAATCAGGATATCCAGGATTTGAGGATTTACAGGATGGCAATTTATAGATTTTCGGTGAATAGTTAATGAGTTGTTTTTTTGAACAATAAAAATATATTCATCTATCATTCAATAAAACCATAATTTATCAAAACATATCCTGTTAATCCTTTAATCTTGGGCATCCTGATTCTGACATTTTCTTTGAATATTTAGTCTGAATCAGGATATCCAGGATTTGAGGATTTACAGGATGGCAATTTATAGATTTTCGGTGAATAGTTAATGAGTTGTTTTTTTGAACAATAAAAATATATTCATCTATCATTCAATAAAACCATAATTTATCAAAACATATCCTGTTAATCCTTTAATCTTGGGCATCCTGATTCTGACATTTTCTTTGAATATTTAGTCTGAATCAGGATATCCAGGATTTGAGGATGTATACACGGTAGTGAATTAGAAGGATTATTATTCATTTTGGATAACTTTACTGCCAGTATATTTTTATAAAACTTGCATTTGTGAGACAATTTCATTGTTGAATTAAAAATAGTTAAATCTATGAGCAATCAATCTACTATCCCAGTCATTGTCAACGGTGCTGCTGGTAAAATGGGACGTGAGGTAATTAAAGCAATAGCCCAAGCATCTGATTTAACTTTAATGGGTGCAATTGATACGACTCCCGAACATCAAGGTAAAGACGCTGGGGAACTAGCGGGTTTAAGTGAACCCTTAGAAGTACCCATTACCAATCAATTAGAACCCATGTTGGGGTATGTAGCTGGAGAAAGACAGATGCAACCAGGGGTATTAGTTGACTTTACCCATCCTGATGCAGTGTATAATAATATTCGCAGTGCGATCGCCTATGGAATTCGTCCAGTTGTGGGAACTACAGGTTTAAGTCCCGCACAACTCCAAGAATTAGCCGATTTTGCCGAAAAAGCCAGTACAGGTTGTTTAGTTATTCCTAACTTCTCCATTGGGATGGTACTACTGCAAGAAGCCGCTGTCAGAGCTTCCCAGTATTTTGATCATGTAGAAATTATCGAACTCCATCATAATCAAAAAGCTGATGCTCCTAGCGGTACAGCCATTCAAACTGCTCAATTATTAGGCGAACTGGGTAAAACTTTTAACGCTGCTATTGTGGAAGAAACGGAGAAAATAGCCGGAGCTAGAGGCAGTTTAGCAGATGAAGGGATTAGAATTCATAGTGTCCGCTTACCAGGACTAATTGCCCACCAAGAGGTGATTTTTGGAGCAGCAGGGCAAATTTATACCTTACGTCATGATACCAGCGATCGCGCCTGTTATATGCCAGGAGTATTATTAGCCATTCGCAAAGTTAACCAGCTAAAGTCATTAGTATATGGATTAGAAAAAATTCTTTAAAATTGCGATTTTCCCATCTAAAAGCCAAAAGCCAAAAATATGCTCGTTCCCTTAACTCGCCAAAAATTTGAACAAATCATCCCCCTGGTTGCCTCTGGACCACAATATAAATACTATTGGGGGAAGTTAAGCAGTTTTTTGCAGCGAATACTAATTTCCGTAGTTACCTTAGCTGTGCTATTGCTCATTCAATTCTTGTTTAGGTTGGAATTTGGGTTAATCTTCTTTTTTGGGATATTTGGGGCTTTCTTTTGGCTTTGGTATCCCATATTCCAAGCAAGTATCCGCAATGGAAAATGCCGCCGTTACAAATACAGTGGCTTTTTCCGGGGACGAGTCTTAGATTGGTGGATTACAGATAAATTAATGGGTAAACAGGAAACCGTTAATGGTAAAGGTGAGTTAGTAATCATCGAAAACCGCGAAAAGCGGATTAACTTAGAAATAGGCGACGATACAGGATTTAGTGTTGAGTTTGAAGCCCCACTCCGCAACGAACACAAAGTTATCGCTCGTGGTCAAATAGCCGAAATGGTGGTGATGTCAAATAGTTCTGATTTAAGCACAATTGCAGAATTCAGCGATATATATATTCCTAGTCGTGACCTGTGGGTAAGTGATTATCCCTATGTTCGCCAAGACTTTTTCAATGAAGTTAGTATTCGCTTGCGTGCAGACCAGGAAAGAAAACCCCGCCGCCGTTCACCGAAGACACAGAGATAGGTAATAGGTAATGGGTAATGGGTAATAGGTAATCGGGAAAAATAATCTTCAACCCCCCGTATTCCGATCTTGTCCATAGGCTTGCCAAGCCAAATCCACTAAGCCGTCAACAATGGCAGCAGCGACGACAGCGTTACCCTTGCGACCTTCAATAGTGATATAAGGAACTAGAGATTCTTGTAATCGTTCTTTTGCCGTTTCTAAATTTATAAACCCTGGTGGAGTAGCAACTATTAAAGCGGGTCTAATTTCTTCGGATTCAATTAATTCAACTAGTGCAGTTAATGCTGTTTGTGCTTGACCAACTACAAATATCCCCTCTGGATAACGCCGAGCTAGAGTTTCAATGCCCCAAGCAGCACGGGTTTTTTCTTTTTGGGGTCGTGTTAGTGCTTCCATACTGCAATACACTGGATTAGCAAATGTATTTTGAATATCGGAGCATATACCTGCCTGTACCATTGGTGCATCTACCACAATAGTGATTCGTGCAGCTAAGGCGGCTGCTCCAGCTTGTAATGCGTGTTCTGAAAATCGAATTAAGGATTGATATTCAAAATCAGCCGTAGCATAAATTACGCGGCGGACGATTTCATACTCTGCTGGTGAAAAAATATGATCACCAATTTCACTATCAATAATTGCCAAACTTTGAGCATCAGTCACGTGCCATTCCATTGCTATTTAGCTTCTTAATATATTAGTTCTCAGCTTATCAGTCTTTTGGATCAGGAAATTTGGGATTTTGAACTATGAAGATTTGAGTTCTCTAAAAGCCAAAATTCCCTTTCCTAATCCCCAAACTGTGGTGAAAACTTTTCAGGATTCAGCGCCGGAGGAAGGCCGACTAAACGTGGGGGATAAATAAGCTACTAAAGCGCCAATGACAAAAGCGGAAATATTGCGAACTAGAGGCACCCAATCGCTTGTACGGGTAATTACTGGAGCAATACCGAAGGCAATAAATAAAATTCCCCATAAAGGTGAGAAAATTAATGCCCATTGCCAACCAAGTATTTTCTTGTCACCACGGGATTGACCCGCAAAACCACAAATAATCCCACCAACAGCGGAAGTAACAAGGGTGAGTATCCATTGTTCTCTAGGCAGTCCAGGAACGACGTTACAACCACCTTTGAGTAAGCAACCTTTGACTGAATTTAGGGCTTGGAGAATGGCTTGATCTTCTCCTTCTTCACGCACAAAGTATAAGTTACCAAAGCGGGTTTGTAGTTCAATCCAGAAGGTGCGGGGTAAGAATTCATAAACCGCATCACCAACACTAAAGCTGAGAATATTGCCTCCACGGGCATCTGCTACCAAGAGAATGCTTTTATCATCTAAACCCCAATATTTAATTACTGCTCTCCCTGGGGTACGGTCGTATTGGGTTAAGACGCGCAATTTCCAGCCAGTATCAGTTTCAAATTGTTCTAATTCTTGAACTAACTTTTTTTCCTGGGGGTCAGGGAGAGTTTTTGCTAAATCTACTACTGGTGTTACAAAGCTGGGTAGTAAATCGGGATTTTCATAAGCTAGGGCAGATGGGGAATTAATTGCCCAGATCGAGCCAATAAAGCAAAATACGGCAATTGATACTAGAATTTTTCGCCAATAACACAGGTGCATGAACGTTTTTATACTATTATTAAGAGAAGAATGTAACGAGTGCTTTTTAAAGCGTAATGTAAAAGTGATATTTCTTTACACTTCTTTACTTTACTCTAATATTCGGTATCTTAACAAAACCTGATGGGAAATTGGGACGGGTGAATATTTAACAGGAGTCAGATTCAATCTGTATGACTAGTGCATGAATAAGCGGGTTTAATACCCCCACCAAATTGTAGATTTTGTGGTCTTCAATCAGTGAGGGATTCTGATCCACCACTGATTCATTCTGACTCCTGACTCCTAACTCCTGAATTTTTCTTCATTGATGGTTTGTCATTGGTTGGCAAACGTTCAGTATTTCTCTGAGTGGGTTTTTTCCGCGAAAGACTCTTCCAAGCAGCTTTAAAGCCAATCAGGACGCTACGGGTGCTGATTTGCATATTTTCTGCTTGTTTTTTGGCGCTATCTAGGCTTTGATCAAATTGTTTGACAACTTGACCTGCGCTTTTGACACCTTCACTAACATCATCTGTTAAGTCTGTGATTTCTAAGCTGGTGTTACGGATAGCACTGAGAGTAGGTGGTAACTCCCGTGAAAGGGTGTCAAAGAATTTTTCGGCACTGCGAGCAGCACGGGCTAATTCCTGCAAAGCGGGTATGGCTGCCACCAAAACGGCTGTTAGGCTGGCAGCAACTAAGAGGATGGATAGTCCCAGCCAAAATAAAGGATCAATCACGGTTATGCCATTTATGAACGTTCTAATTTTTCAGTCAGAGGATCGGTGTTGTCTGCTGTGCTGCTGACATCTACAGTATTTTGTTTATTTAAATATTGGCTTTCGCGCTGGGTAGCATCTATGCCAACAGCGATCGCTTCCCGTAATCTGTCTACGGTTTCATCCCAATTTTCCAGGGTGCTAGTAGAAAGACGATCTGCCTGAATTTGGACGCTGGTAGTAATATCTTCTGCTAATTCAGGGATAGCATTGGCGGATTTTTTAATTAGTTTACGGGTTTCGCGTCCTGTGCGCGGAGCAACTAGTAAACCGGCTAAAGTACCAATAGCTGCTCCTAGCATCAAACCACCAATAAAGATTCCAGAACGATTATTAGACATTTTTTGGGTTTTCTACTCCATAAAACTTAATCTTATATATTTATTTTCTATTCTTGCTATATCTTAGCTATAAGTTGCCACCTTCTTAGCCACCAGCCAAAGATGAGATACAGCATATTTCACACATACTACCTTTCCTGGCACATGACAAGAAATTTTTAATGGTTGTGTTTTTACATCATCCTTGACAAGTTTGGCTTGATAGGTATAGTGAGTACCAGAAGGTTTTTCAAAGCTTAATTCACCCAGAATTGTCTGATTATCTAAGCTTTTTTCGAGAATTTTCCCTGTTACCTGATAGTTAAACCAATTCCATCCTAAGCGCAGCATTAGTTCTTTTTCCAAAATTTGCAGCGGATTTGGTAAAATTCCCCAACCACGATAAACTTTATCCAAGCATTGTATATCCCCAGTGTGGGTGAGAATTGATTTAAAAGTATCTTGATCAAGAAGTCCGTAATATCTGCCTTGAGGAAAATCTATAGCTGTGGGAGCAAATCTATGTCCCCCAAAGTGACTTGATTTCCAAATTCTTGTCTGATTTAATTGTAAATTAGCAATGGTATTTTGAGAGTAAAAGTAAAAAGGATTGCCATATCTAGCACAACATTGATCATGGCTACCATGAGTACATATTAATATATCTCTGGTGATACCAGATTCTATTTCATAATCAACACTTACACCTGCTAACCATTTACTAACAAATCCTGCTACTTGTTCAATATTTGGTAACTTAAATTCTCGCTTTCGGTATCCTTGGCTGAATCCCTCTTGCTGCTGATAAATTAATAAGGTTGTTTCCTCTCCTTTATGGGATTCATCATTGGCAACTAGTAAAAATTGAATTGGTAGTTTGGCATTTTGGATCTCTTCTACTAAACTTCGTAAGTTATCTGGAACCCATTTAGAGTTAAAGGCTTCATAAACCCAAGGGGTAGGACATTCTACTAAAATATAGGTTTGGTAGTTGGTGGCAGTACCAATTATATCTTCTTCTATTTCTCGTGAATTATCCGCACAAAAAAATTTGTTCATTTATACTGACTCGAATAGAGGTTTTATGGACAATGGTTCGGAACAATTTAGGTAAGCACTTAATAAAAATCTTGTTTTTTAAAATGCCTCTGGTTAAATAAATACTTTTAAAAAAAGATCCAATAAGTTAAAATACAGCATTTTTTTAGATTTTACAGGAATAATTTCTGGAATATTTGAGGCTAATTTATGACTTGTTTGATAGATATGATCAATCCTCACTTTTAACTGTTGAATTTTTAGCTTTACATAATCTAAATAGAATTTTCTATTTTTTGTCTGTATACTCCGTGGCATAGATTCACTAGTTGGTAAATTATATCTTAATTTGTTCATATTGAGAAATATTCTCAATTATTTGTAAAAAAAATATAAAGCCATAAGACTTTATTTTCAATTGGTCAAGTATTTTGAGTTTAGCCTAACCCAACATAATTATTAAAGCAGCTATTTCTATAATTTAGGTAAATTCTTCAAAAATACCTCCTTGTATTAATTTATTGTTCATGAAACTTAACGATTTCCATTATTTAACCAAAAGTTATGATGATTATCATAGGATTCACAAATGTGATAGATTAGGTTATATATATGACATAAGGATAATTAAGGCAGAAATATTTTATATCCAAATAGTGAAGACGGTTTCATCATGAACTACAGTAAAATACTTGTTAAGTAATAATGGTGAATGCTTGATAGTTGTTTCGTAAATTCCTTATTTTTAATTATATGACATTAATCTTAGCTTTGGATTTTGGCGGGACAAAATTGGCAGCAGCGACAGTCAAGAATGGTGCGAAAGAGTGGTTGGACTATGAATCACGGTTTTCTCCTCCAAATGGTGATGCTTTGACTGATCTAGAAATCATGCGATCGCTCATTGATTCTGTGTTAAGAGGAAGGAAACCGGATGCTATTGGTGTCAGCTTTGGCGGTCCAGTGGATGCCACAACTGGCTTAGTTCGACTATCTCATCATGTTCCTGGCTGGGAAAATGTTCCCCTTAAACTAATTCTGGAAGATGATTATGACGCACCTGTCAGTATAGACAATGATGCTAATGTTGCGGCTGTTGGTGAACATCGCTTTGGGGCTGGACAAGGATATGATAGCCTATTCTACATTACTATTAGCACTGGCGTGGGTGGAGGCTGGATACTTAACGGTAAGCTTTGGCGGGGGGCATTGGGAATGGCGGGAGAAATCGGCCATATGGTGGTAGATCCTAGAGGTCCTTTATGCTTGTGTGGAAAACGGGGATGTGTAGAACGGTTGGCTTCTGGTCCCTACATGGCGCAAAATGCGCGGGAAATGTTGGAGAATGAACCACCCAGCACTAATGCCAGAGTCAGAGGTGACGTACTCAGGTATTTGACAGGTAATGATCTCAACTTACTTACAGGTAAAGTCGTCAGTGCCGCAGCAGCAAACGGGGACGAAATAGCACAAGAAGTATTATACAGGGGCGCTTGGGCTTTGGGTGTAGGCATTGGCAATGTAGCCAATCTCATGAATCCCCAACGGTTTATTTTAGGTGGTGGTGTCACCAAAGCTGGGGATAATTTCTGGACTGTGGTGCGGAAAGTAGCTAGGGAAACAGCACTACCAGAGGTGAATTTTGAGGTTGTGCGAGCATTATTGGGTGATGATGCACCCTTATGGGGGGCTGTTGCTTTGGGTTTGAATGTGTTGGATTAAGGAATTTGCGGGTAGACAAACAAATTTAACCTCCACATTGATGATAAAAGATTGGGGATTTAATGTAGGGGTAGCGCCCCCGTGCCTACCCCGGATTGAGGGCAACCACAGGGGGTTTGCCCCTACCTAATTTATTGGTTTAGGTATTTTCAAGATTATTAAGATAAAAGATTGGGGATTTAATGTAGGGGTAGCGCCCCCGTGCCTACCCCGGATTGAGGGCAACCACAGGGGGTTTGCCCCTACCTAATTTATTGGTTTAGGTATTTTCAAGATGATTAAGATAAAAGATTGGGGATTTAATGTAGGGGTAGCGCCCCCGTGCCTACCCCGGATTGAGGGCAACCACAGGGGGTTTGCCCCTACCTAATTTATTGGTTTAGGTATTTTCAAGATGATTAAGATAAAAGATTGGGGATTTGATGTAGGGGTAGCGCCCCCGTGCCTACCCCGGATTGAGGGCAACCACAGGGGGTTTGCCCCTACCTAATTTATTGGTTTAGGTATTTTCAAGATTATTAAGATAAAAGATTGGGGATTTGATGTAGGGGTAGCGCCCCCGTGCCTACCCCGGATTGAGGGCAACCACAGGGGGTTTGCCCCTACCTAATTTATTGGTTTAGGTATTTTCAAAATTATTAAGATAAAAGATTGGGGATTTGATGTAGGGGTAGCGCCCCCGTGCCTACCCCGGATTGAGGGCAACCACAGGGGGTTTGCCCCTACCTAATTTATTGGTTTAGGTATTTTCAAGATTATTAAATATTTGCCTGTTGTCTTTGATAAAGTGACCAATACAAACCTTTTTGTTTTAAGAGTTCTAAATGGGTTCCTTGTTCTGCTATTACACCTTTTTCCATGACTAATATTAAATCGGCTCGTTTGAGGGGTGCAAAACGGTGGGCAATTAAAAAGACGGTGCGGTTAGAGGAAACATTTTTGAGGTTTTGTAATACTTGTTGTTCGGTTTCACTATCTAAGGCACTGGTGGCTTCATCTAAGATGAGAATGGGTGCAGAAGCTAGAAATAATCTGGCTAAGGCAATCCTTTGTCTTTGTCCTCCAGATAATGCTGTACCTCTTTCTCCAACGTTGTTTTCATAACCATAAGGTAGTTGACTAATGAAATCATGGGCTACTGCTAATCTGGCTGCTTCGACAACTTGCTCTGAGGTAATATCTGGATTTCCTAAAGTGATGTTTTCCAAGATTGAACCATTAAATAAAAAGTCTTCTTGGAGAACCACAGCAATTTGTTGGCGTAAAGATGCTAAGTCAGCACTTTTAATATCAAATCCATCAATGAAGATGCGTCCTGATTCAATTTGATACAGCCTTTGGATAATTTTAGAAAGGGTACTTTTTCCTGAACCGCTCCGGCCGACAATACCGATAAATTGTCCTGGTTCAACATTAAAAGAAATTCCTTTTAATACTGGTTCAGTGTTGGCATTATATCGGAAGAAAACTTGCTCAAAGTTAACTTCACCTTTGAGGGGTGGTAATACTAAACCTGTTCCTGCTTCTGTTTCTGGTGCAGCGTTGAGAATGTCACCAATTCTATCTACTGATAATAGCACTTGTTGGAGATTTTGCCACAACTGTACTAGCCGTAATAGGGGACTTGTGACTCTCCCAGATAACATTTGAAAGGCGATTAATTGACCAATTGTCAGTTGATGATCAATTACTAATTTTGCCCCAAACCACAGAATGATTAATGTAGAAAAGTTAGTGAGAAAGTCACCAATATTACTACTAATATTAGATGTAGTTGAGGCTTTAAAACTGGTGCGAATAAAGCGGGCAAATAAGCCTTCCCAGCGTTCTCTAGCTACTGGTTCTGCTGCATGGGCTTTGACTGAATGAATGCCAGTAATTGTTTCTACTAAAAATGATTGACTGTCCGCACTCCGGTTAAAGGTTTCATTTAGCCAATTTCGCAAAATTGGGGTAGCGATAATGGTTAAAGTCGCAAATAATGGTAATACTGCTAAGGCTACAAATGTCAGAGGAATGTTGTAATAAAACATCAATCCCAGGTAAACCACAGCAAAGATACTGTCCAGAATTACTGTTAGAGCTGTCCCTGTGAGAAATTGACGAATTTGTTCTAATTCCTGGACTCTGGCGACTGTATCTCCCACTCTCCGCGACTCAAAATAAGCCAAGGGTAAACGCATTAAATGGCGAAAAAGTTGGGCTGATAAACTCAAATCTAAACGCCGGGCTGTGTGGGTAAATATGAATAACCGCAGCATACCCAGAATAGATTCAAATGTCGCAACTAGCAAGAGAGCGATCGCCATGACATCTAATGTGGCTAAACTCTCCTGTACCATCACTTTATCAATGATGACTTGGGTAATTAATGGGGAAGCTAAACCCAATAATTGTAAGGTAAAGGAAGCTAGTAAAACCTCACCCAATAAGCCCCGATATTTCCAAACTGCGGGCATGAACCAAGCTAAATTAAATTTTTCTTGTTGGGAAATTAATTCAGCTTGCCATAATGTACCGTCCCAACAATCTTCTACCACAGATTGAGGTAATTGTTCACAAGAATAATCAGGATTTTGGGGATTGGCAATAATTAAAAGATTGCCTTTCATTCCATAAGCTACAACCCAATTTAATTGAGGATTTTTACTTTCCTGATTATCTTGATTCCACAATAATAAAGCGGGGAAAGATAATTGGCGTAATTCACGCCAATTTACCTGGATTTTTCGCAATACTAACCCTAATTTTTCTGCTGCTTCTACTATGTTTTTAGGTTTTTGTCCCCGCAATTGGCGTTGTACCCATTCTAATTGCACAGGATTTTGTAAATGTTGCGCTACCATTGTTAAACAAGCTGCACCTGTATTCCCACTTCCCACAAAGGGATAATTGGAAATTATTGCTTGAGGAGGTGTGGAAGCAGGTAAAGAAATGGGAGAATTAGTTAATGCTAGAATGGGTTCTTTTTCCGTTACCTCTGTTGTATTCGTCCAGAATTCATCAACTTGAGGATTTAAAAATTTTTTCCATAAAGCCGAATTCCAACACACTACTACAACTTCCTTACTAGCAGCGACAGCTTTACAATCAGCAAATAATTGTTGACAGTTACCAAACCAATCTCCTGTTTCTAAAGTAGCTACAGTTTGATTTTCTTCTTCCTCTCGTAACCGAACTTTACCAGTGACAATAAAAAACTGGTCACCACCTAATTTTTGTGACCAAATTTTTTCACCCAATTTGTAGTGATGGATTTCTGCTTGCTGTTTTAATTCGCTTTGTTCTTCAGCATTTAGCCAGGATAGTGGCGGTTCATTCCAGGGTAAATTGTTTAACACATTTATTAGTTAAAATTGATTTTTTAGATGGATTAATTTACTTGAATTTTGACTGCAAGATTTTGAATCTTTTCCCCTAGCCATTTCTCAAATAATTCATTTGTTAATGATTGTTGTAGTTGAGGATCTTCTAAAGATGCTGGGAGAATTTGTTCTAATCTAAATAAAGAAAAACGTCCTTCTATTTCTATGGGCTTGATCAATTTTCCAGGGGTAGTTGCATCTACAGCCGCACGCAATACATCCGGTATAGTTCCCCGACTAATAGGTCCCATCATGCCATTAAACACTCGTTCATCTGCCAATGAATACTCTTTTGCTAGTTGTTCAAAACTACTTCCTTCTTCAATTTGAGTTTGTAGTTCTTCTGCTAATTCTTGACTATCAACGAGAATCCGCGAAAGGACAACTCTATCTAAGTAAAGCTTCTTTTCAATAAAGTATTCTGGTAATTTTGATTCTGTGATTAATACTTTGAGTTTTTCTAATTGAAAGCTAAAGGTAATAGATGTATGAAATGTTGTGTAATCTGTACCATTATTTGTTAGCCATTCTTGGAACTTTTGTGCATCAGTTAGTTGATTTTTGAGGCGAAAATCAATAATTGTCTGTTCAATTAATGCAGAACTAATCTCAATATCTGTTCTGGTATTAATTTCTTGTTCAATTACGTGCTGACGCAGGACATCACTGATAAAATTCCCTAATTTACCCGATATTTGTAGGTATTTGACTACTTCAGCTAGGGCAATTTCTTGGTTATTTACAGTTAAAAAAGATGAAGATTCCATGAAGTAATTCTGAGAATAATACTAAAACATCTATAAGACTTTCCATTAAATAATAGGGAAAACAGTAGAAAACTATATCTAGCAATAATAAAGATTCGATAAATTAAATGTGTAATTAATATTTGGTAATAAAATATCCTGATTTTTGTTAAAAAATAATATTAGATGATCATAATTTTTAGTTCTGTAAGCAAAATAACAAATCACAAGATCCCCGACTTCTTAAAGAAGTCGGGGATCTGAAAAATTAAACAAAAATATTTTGGTAAATTAATGCCAGTATGATTGCCGCAGTTGCCCCAATTAGAGTATTAATAATATTCACAACTTCATTGGTAAGCCAGGTATATTTAGATTGCAAAGTTGCACCAATAACACTTTCCAAATTGGTAGCGATAAATGCGGCTAAGATACACCAAATAATACCTAGGGGATTAATTAAATTTACTCCCCAACCAACCAGAGCGATCGCAATTGATGCTACCATACCAGCAACAGTTCCTTCTAAACTTACTGCTCCTTCTGTACCTCTAGGAACTGGTTGCAGTGTCGTAATTAAAAAGGTGCTTTTACCATAAGCTTTACCAACTTCACTGGCAGTAGTATCCGATAGTTTGGTACTAAAACTAGCAACATAACCTAAACATAGCAAATATTTAAAATCAGGGAAAAACAAGACTCCCAAGGCACACAAAGCCGCTATTAATGCTGAACCCCAAACGTTTTCAGGTCCTCTTGCACCGGCACGCTTTTCGGCAATTCCTGCGGCTTCTTTTTCTGCCATACCAATGCGTGTTACCCCAGAACCGACAATAAAATAAAACACTACCACTAGATATCCTTGCCAACCTAGTGTTCCCCAAATGATAATTCCCAATAACCCAGCATTAAGTATACCTGCGGGGGTAAGCAACTTTTTGGGAATAATAGCGACTATTCCTAGTAAAATCGTATTTAAGCCTAATCCCATTAACCAGGGATTTATAGAATCTATTAAAGATAACATCAGTGATAAATTATGAGGATTTTCAAGTTTTTATGCTAATAAAACGATTTTATCCTCTTTTACCACATTAATATTAAGATTCTTTTCTACATTGCTTTTCCATAGCTTGTTGAACTTTTTCAATTTTTAATTCTAGTGCTTCGGCAATTTGTTCTACAGTTAACCCCATTTTGAAAAGACGGGGAATAGCTTTTAATTTCGGTTCTTCCTCCACTTCTTTTACCCTGGCAAATTTCACTCAAAAATTTAGAGGTTATCAGGTTATGAGTTTAGGGGATAAGTCCAAGCAAGTTTAATTGTGATAAAAAACTTATTTTCACCTATTAATATTTAATAGAATTTTCCTGAAGCCATTCTGATCTGGTTTCTTGACTTTCTTGACCGTTTGCTAGTCGTTCCGGGGTAAAGACAAGATACCCGCAAAATTTAGCACGACGTAAAGTTTTGTAAAGTAGTCATTTATTTTATGTCTTTCCAACATTCAAACATCGGAATAAATTTCAAATTTGCCATGTAATAGAATTTTTTGCCAACTGTAGCGGAATGGGGCGAATTTTACTAGCCAATAGTTCATTACTCCCAATCCTCAAGGGCTAGGTTTTCAACTCGTTCAAATTCTCTGGTGTTATGGGTGATCAGGGTGAGATTGTTTGCTAAGGCGATCGCTGCAATTTGTAGATCGTAAGCTCCGATAGGTGTCCCTTTAGCTTGTAGTTCGGCACGTATTTGTCCGCAGATTTGGGCGGCTTTTGCCTCAAAGGGAAGGCTAGTTAAATCAGCAAAGAATTTATCTAGGATTTGTAAGTTTTCGGTGGTTCGTGAACCTTTATAAGCTCCATAATAAAGCTCAAATTTAACGACATCACAAATACAGACATCATCGGGGGAAACGGCTAGAAAATGCTGATAGATTGAAGGATTTCGGCGGTTGATATAACCAATGCAGGTGTTGGTATCGAGTAGATAAATCATAGGAGTTCTTCTCGTTCTGGTTGTTCTCCTTGAGGTTCTCTAATTAGCGGTTCGCCTTGCCACGCGCCAAAGGTGCTAAGAAATTGCTGTGACCATTGACGTTTTATGGGTTTAGAGATGGGTTGATAAACAAGTAAAATTTCTAGTTCTTCGCCTGAGTGGTTGGGTAGGGGAATCTGAAGTACGCCTTGATCGTTGACATGGGCAGTTATTTGTATGCTTTGCATTGCTTTAGCTCCTATTGTTGTATTTTTCATTCTAATTCGGTGGTGAAAAGAGAACATTTCTAGAGGTTGCTATTTCGTGAATTGACGATCGCATCAAGCTCATTTTCTAACTGTCTCATGCTGTCAATTGCGTCTTGTATTTCCCTGGCAGGGGCAAAGGCAAGGGTGGCATGACTTAGGGGATTCATGATAAAAGTGCGGTGTTGCCCAAGTAATGATATTAAAGCTGTGCTGATATAGTTTTTGGGAGTGCCATCCGAGTTTTTAGCGTTGATGATTGGTTCCCAAAAGTCATTAGTATCAAGGTCTTTAGCTCTTTCTCGATATTTGACTCGAAGATTCATTTTTTCACAGAAAGATTTTATTCTTACCTCAAATGCTTTGCGTAAATAAACAGCGGCGGCTGTGTGATCGTGGGCTTGCAAATAGTTTTGGGCTTTCTCCAGATATTTTTTGTTTTCAACTAAAATTGGGATTTCGTAATCAATACCTCGTCCTGCATAGATTTCTATAGTTTTCCAGTCGTTAAAGTGACGCTTTAGCAATTCATACCATTCTTTGTCATAGGTCATCAAAAAGATTTGATAATCATTGAATTTCTCTTTAAGGATATGAATGATGGGAATACGGTTAGACATATCTAAGCCAATTAGGACATCATCAAGTACAAGTATTTTGAGGGGACTACTGGGATTAGTTTTTAGGGCAGCTAGGTAAATGGAGAGAGCGATCGCTGAAAGTTTGGCTTCGTTAAGAAATTGATGGGGCGAAGTAAAGTTAATTTGGTTAACGTGAACTTGTAGATAAACATTGCCTCCAGTTAAACACTTATTGGGTAAGTCAAATTCCAGTCTATTAAAGTTAAAATCAATAATAATTGAGTTGTCAAATTGATTAAGGATGTCTATAGCTTCGTTTTTGAGTAGTTGTAGGATGCTGTCTAAACCATTATTAAAGTTATCTAATATGCTTTGCAGTTCTTGAATCCTGTTTGTATGTTTAGCACTGCGGGGAATAGGATAATTAATAATTTCTTCCCATTCCTCACTTAGCAATCTATCTGTAAAATTATTGCGAGTATTATTTAGAATTTCTTCTATTAATAGTTTGAATAAATCAATTTCGGAGTTATCCTGTGTCAGGAAATAAACTTTTAGGAGTGATTTGTAATCTAGGCTACCTCTCGTTTTTGCGGCTTGGAGAATTAATGGGGCATCGGTTTCGCGGGTTGTGTCTGACCATTCATAGGTGGTTTCAGGATCGTTTTTGGTAGCCCGCATGGAGATTTTGACATGACCGCCATCAGTATCTATGCGGTGAAAGTTACGATAATTAGTAAACTGATAATTCCGTACATGGGAGTCGATAAAAAGTTCAATTGCTTTGAGTAAGGATGATTTACCACTGCCATTTTCACCATAAACAAGTAAGTTTCTGCCTTTTTTCCCCAAGTCGATTTCATGATCTGCGTAGAAGGCGCGAAAGTTTTTAAGGGCAATTTTAGTGATTCTCATTTTAAACCTCGAATGGTACGCACAACGGGGATGCTATCTAAGAAAAATATTCCTACTCTAATCGGGTGATCTTTTTCAAATAGGCGATTAAATATTTCTCGCAATGTTTGAATTTTATCGCCTTTGATTGTATCAATATTTGGTATATTTTCTGATAATAAATGACGCATAAAGTGTTTGTCATATTCATATTTATGCAGTTCTTCAGGTAAATATAGCTCCATGACTGCGGCATCAAGGATTTGCTCGAAGTATCGCGTCATGAGTTTGTCCATGGAGGAGTCGCTACTATTAGGAATGTCTTTGAGGATGGCAGTGAGGTGGAGGACATAATTTACAAGAATTTCTATTGCTTTACGTTCTGATTCGGTGGCGGTGGGGATAGGAAAATCTTTCATGAAGATCGAACTTGGTTCATAGAAATCACCTTGCAATTTTGGTAATAACTTATCGAATAAAAATGTCATTACACTAGAGTTAAGAATGGCGAGTAAAGTTTTATCATCACAAGGAATAATAAAGGCTTTCTGATTGGTGTAATAGCCTGATTCATCCCAAGCAAATTCATTACGTTTACAAATATTGGGATAAATAATTTTAGGCTGTTCAAATTCTTGCCAATAAGCGACATTATCTTGAATTTCATACCATTGATAACTACCTGCTTTACGTCCACCTTCTACACCAGCAGTTAAACGATTTTTATATTGACCTAGATGTTTTTCAATTGCTGGATATTTTTTAATATCAATACCTCTTCTTGTGAAAATCAAATATAAATCTTGATAATCAACACACCATCTTTTAACATCACGACCACGAAGCAAAGGCTTAATTACTTCCGCAGATGATGGATGTTCAGCAATTAATTTATCTCTTGTTTCTCGATCAATTACAAAAGCCTCATTAAAACCTGTCAAAATACCACGATAAAATTTACCGTTTACATATTCTCCCAAAGGCTTACCCGCATTTCGCAACTTAGCCAACAAATCTAAAACCTGTGTATCTTCTAATCGCCAACCATCAGCTTTAAGTGCAGATTGCAGCATCAAGAAATTTTGAGCATTAAACACTGTTGGAAACTCATTTAATGCTTCTGTTTGCTGCCAAGATAGTGCTTTAAATTGGTTATCCTTACTAGCCTTTTCTTTACTAAATAAAATAATACTGGGATAAGCAATAGCTGTAAAAACATCCGTATCACCAAAATCAATAAGCTGCTGAATTGTTGTATTTTTGCCAAGAAAATCGCGCAACTTTTCGCCATAACCGGAACGAAAATATTTATTTGAGCAGATATAACTCAATACACCGCCAGTTTTTAGCAATTGATAACCACGCTCAAAGAAATAAACAAATAAATCTGCAACACCTGTAAAGCATTGAAAGTTTTGCTTAAATACAGGTTTTAACTCTTTAATCTGTTCCTGTCTCACATAGGGCGGATTACCAATACAAATATCAAAACCGTCTTTAATCCCAAACATCCATTCAGGATCAAAAAAGTCTGCGGAAGCATTTTGATCGTAAGGTTTCCATGATTGCAACGACTCCACATTTGGCGACTTATTGCGCCGCAAAATCTCACCAATTTCCTGAGATAAACGCTCATCTTCCTGGCGCTTCTTCCGCTTTGTTTCCAAACTCTTGGCAAAGAAATGATCCCGTCGCAACCGCTCCAATTGTTTTCGTTTGGCTTGAATTTCTTGGGTATCAAAAACTGATAATTGTTGCACTTTGGCAACTCCAATTAATGAATTTGCCGCCACAAATTTCGTTTCTAAGTTCGGTAAAGGTAAAATTCCTCGATTTGTTTCATCTTGATCTTCTTGTTGATCAATAATCAAAGAGATAAAAAATCTTAACTTAGCAATTTGAACAGCGATCGCCTGAATATCCACCCCATAAATACAATTTTGAATCAAAAACAACTTCCGCCCATAGTCTAACCCATTCCGCGCAAACGCCCGTTCTAAATTCTTCTTTTGCGCTTCCAGATTAGTTAATGTATCCGTCCGCGTTTTCTCATCTTCAATATCTTCTGCATCAACAATTAATTGGTTGAGGCGATCAATCTGTCTCTGCTTCCAACTCAGATTGCGCGGATCGAGCTTTGCCAAAATATGCACCATTTTCTGCAAAACACCCATTGGGAAAGCCCCCGAACCACAAGCAGGATCGAGAATCTTGCAATTATCCAAAGCCTTAATTAAACGCTCCACTTCTGATTCTGTAAACTTGTGTGACTCATCGGTATAGGAAAGTAAGTGGCGAAGTTTGTCCTCATCCCCCCCGCCCCCTTCTCCCCAGGGAGAAGGGGGAGTAAGACTCTGGCTCTGCTCTTGCTTCTTACCCTCCTCTCCTTTCTTACCCTCCTCTCCTTTCTTACCCTCCTCTCCTTTCTTACCCTCCTCTTCTTTCTTACCCCCCTCTTCTTTCTTACCCCCCTCTCCCCTAGGGAGAGGGGTTGGGGGTGAGGGCAAAATCTCAGCAATTCTCAGCAAAACTCTCTCTAAATCATCAAAAACTTCCTGATTAGAAAAACGTAAAACTGTAATTCCCTGCGATCGCATCCAAGCATCTCTTTCTTGATCTTGCTCAACTTGTGAGTTATGAACACTTCCGTCTAGTTCAATGACCAATTTGGCACTGTGACAGTAAAAATCAGCAATAAATCGCCCAATATTGTGTTGACGACGAAATTTTGCATCACAAAAACGGCGATCGCGTAAACATTCCCAAAGCACTTGTTCGCCAGGGGTTTGCTGTTGCCTTAGCTCTCTTGCTCTGATCAACAACGCTTTAGGAATTAATCGTAACTTACCAGTAAGGCGATCGCCCTCATCCCCCCCGCCCCCTTCTCCCCAGGGAGAAGGGGGAGTAAGACTCTGGTTCTGCTCTTGCTTCTTACCCTCCTCTTCTTTCTTACCCCCCTCTCCCCTAGGGAGAGGGGCTGGGGGTGAGGGCAAATGATTCTTAAAATAAGCAATCAAACTCTCATCCACCATGTAATTAACAATCTCACGCGGCGTATAAAAAGAACCCGTCTGCTTCCTTGCCGTCGTCTGTGTTTCAGGATTGTAAACCGCCAATAAATTCTCAAATACCTGCCCCAACAACTCAGGATCAAGCGCCACATCTTCTTCAAAGGTGGTATTTTCTGTAATCGTAAATTTATAGCTTTTAAAGATTTCGATTAAGCCGCGTACCTGATATTTCTTGCGACTCGTGCCAAAATCGGCATTTAGATCGACATCCTGAAAATCACCAAAAAATAATTCATTTGGCACAGATAACACATTAGAAGAATGATTGCTAAACCCATCAATACGTTTTTCTGTATCAGGTTTGTCTTTTTCTGAAGGAACATCCAAACACTCAAACAAACCACCATTTAAAAAAGGAATATCGTCAAAATATTTCTTGATAACCTGATCAGACTTCTGAAAATAGTCTTCATAGCGAAACACATTATGTACCATGTGCTGCGAATTACGCCCGCCCGAACTTTTTTTAATAAACTCGCGCTTACCTTCCGTATTCAGCGTTGCAAAAAATAAATTCTGCAAAATCGCCTTGTAATAAGTGCTTTCTTGCGGCTCTAAACTTTTGAGAATAGATTTAATATCAGCGCGATCAAATAATTCACTAGGAACTAAACCTTTCTCCTTGAGAAACCAAACAAACATTAACCGCGTAATTAACCTGATCAAACTTTCTTGAACGTTCTTAGCATCCTTTGGGAAAACCACCTGCTTACAAGCATGAAAGTACCAAGTCGAAATCTCTTGATAAAATTGTTTATTTAACAGGCTGACATCAAGTACCTTCTGCCAATAAGCATATAACTTAGCAAAAGAATCAACCCGATCCTTACCTGTCTTCGGAATTGCTAACTCTGCTAAAATACGTTCATGCCCCGAATGCGGTTGTCGAATATCAATATCCCGTAACAGTGTCACCTTCCCCGCTTTTTCGCCTTCTCGATTGTCCTTGTATTTCAATCTCTCAGTATTTGCAAAGGCTAGATATTCGCTATTTGCATCATTGTACTTAAACACCACTACTACAGGTGTATAGTAAAATTCCCGATTAAAAGCCCGTGATATTTCTGCTAAATGCGACCGCGTTGGTAATTGTCCATGATCACGATTATTTAAAGTCACCCCAAAAATCAAAATTCCATCATAATCTGATTTAATCTTATCAATCTCTAAACTTTGATTCCCTCTAAAAGCTGCATCATCTACTAACCCAACAAAATAAACATCATTAATTAACCTAAAAGCCTCATTATCTTTATAAGTATTCTGTAATATTTTTTTTGCCGAAACCGGCTTATCATCTACATAATTAATCGGTACATTTAGATTTGACTTACCAAAAAACTCCTTTAAAGCAGGTAAAAAATCTATTTCATTAAATCTTGTTAGTTGCATAATTTTATACCGTTACTAAAACCCAACTGATTAAATCGAAATTATTAAGCTGATATTTACCATCAACTGTAACATTTTGCTTAATCCTACTTATAGAAGCCTTATTACCTTTTTTTAAGCCTTGCAAAATTCCCAGCGTTTCATTACCCATTGTTTCTTTGATAGAACCATCTGCCATTTCCTCAGTTTGCACTGCTTGACTGCTTAACCAAGTTTTAAGCGCGTTCACCAACTCTGCAATTACCACCGCCTCACCACGATCAATTGCATCAGGTACAGAACGCTCTTTCTCCTTATACAAGGTTAGCAAATCTAAAACTTCCTTTTGATTTTTTAAAATTAACTTGCCTGATTTATCAATGTAAATTAAATCAAACACCTGATACTGATGATCTAATTTCTTAGCTGGTTTCGCAGGATACCCCAACAAAGCAATGATGCCATCACTCAAATCATCACTAACACCAGATTTCTGCTCTGCTGCAAATCCCGTATATACACCCTTTGGCATTTGGCGATATTTATCCTTGTCACGATTAAATTCTGCCAATAAATCCTGACGATATCGCTCCAAAGACAAACTATCAAAGCCTAACCCTTGATCGCTTACTTCAATATCATCCCAAGTGACTTGCATTTGCTGCATCATCAAATCATTCATCTTTTGATCAAATTCTTCATCATGAACCATCTTCGCAAAGCTATCAGAAAATTGATGATCTACCTCGGCTCCTGCCAACTTCATCGCTGCCATCCGCTGCTCAATCCGTCCTTGCAAATTGAGATAGGAATTAATATTGTCTGAAGGCCAGAAGTTAATTCCAAAAATTTGTTGATTAGGACTACCCAAGCGATCGATCCTTCCCATGCGTTGGATAATTCGCACAGGATTCCAATGAATATCGTAATTAATCACCATATCAGCATCTTGCAAATTTTGTCCCTCACTGAGAGCATCCGTAGCAATCAAGATATCAATAGAATTATTCAGCTTTTGATACGTCTCAGGGTGATTATCTTTAACCCATTCTTGCCATTCTGCAAAAGCTTCTAACCCTTGTTTCTCACAGCTAAAAGACCATTCTTTTTCACAAAATAGCTTGGTATATGGTGCAAATCTCTCTAAAATTGCCTCCATTTTCTGTTTATGTTGGCTATCATCTGAGTATGAATCTGTTCCCGATGCGATTGCCATCTTGTCAAAACCTCTAGCTCGAAGCTGATTAAACAAATACAGCGCTGTATCACGATAGACTGTAAAAATTACCACTTTTTGATTATGGTTATTTGCTCCTGATTTGCGCTTTTTGATAATCTCTTCAATTAGTTTCTCCAACTTATCATCACAGGATTTAAACTGATTGGGGTTCTTGATCTCTTTATCAATTTTGATAGCAAACTTTTGTAAATTGACAGAAAGCTTATCGAGAGCATCTAAATCTTTTTTTAGATCCTCCTTAAACTTATGCAAATTACCAGCTTGATCAATTTCCGCGATACTAATCGGGCGTTTTTTACCTAATGTATATTCTTCCACTACTTGAGTAAAATCATCATTTTCATCATTTTCTAAAGTATAAACATCATCTTCTAATAATACCGTTTTTACTTTATTTGCTTGATATGCTTTAATCTTATCTAAAGCATTTTGATGATGGTTTTTGATTTTCTCAACCGTTGAGTAAAAAGAAAACCAAGAAGACTCCAATCGCTTCACCATCAAGATATAAATCATCTTAACTAGAAAGCGATCGCGTGACTTTTCATCCCGTAATATATCTTTCTTAGCATCTTTTTTATTATCTGATTCATCATCCCAATAAAAAGCTGGCTGATATCCTGATAGCATCGGTGGCAAATGATCAAACAATTCCTCAAAGGTTTCAAAATTACCAAGCTGATGTGGTGTCACAAATAAATTTTTAGGTTTTGTTTTGGTAGGAAATACTAAATTTGTTTGCTGACTTTCTACCATTTTTCGAGTTCTGGCAACTAATAGAGAATCTGTTAACCTAAAAAAATCATTGTCTGAGAGCTTTTTAATAAAATTACCGATTTGAGGTTTGGCATCTCTGCGCCACTCGTTAAATATAGTCTGTGCCTGTTTAAAGGAATAATCAATATTTCTTACACCTAATTTTGCATCATAGCCATGCACATCACCTTGAACCATTAATTTAAATTGATTTCTGACATCGTTCAGGGAGTTATTAATGGGAGTTGCTGATATGAGCAGAACTTTGATATCTTGATTCTTTTTTAAAATATTATCAACTAAAAATTTATAACGATTAGATTTATCATTTCTCAAGTTATGACTTTCATCAATTACAATTAACTTGGGTTTGTCATCACAAAAAAACTTATCAGCCCGATCATTATAGGAATTTAGGCGATCGCTATTCATATCGGTATGAAAACGAATGAAAAATTTAAGCTTATCGGTTTCAAATTTTGATGCTTGATCTTCCTTATAGCGTCTCCAGTTACTCTCTAATTTTTTGGGGCAAAGTAATATAACTTCTCGTCCTTGCATCTGAAAAAATTTCATCACAGCCAAGGCACTCCAAGTTTTTCCTAAACCTACCGCATCTGCTAAAATAGCTCCATCATATTTCTGGAGCATCCGAATCAGACTCAGAACACCTTTTTTTTGAAAGTCATAAAGTGCAGTAAAAATAGCCGTATTCTCCAATCTGCCCACTTGGCGATTAAAGTCTGGATCATTCGCAATTTCCAAAACTTGATTACCAAATAACTCAAATAATATCTTGTAGTAAATATCTCTGGGAGTATATTTAATAAATATTTTTTCAATTTCCTGAATTAGATATTGCTTAAAATCTACCTTTTTAGTTGTTCCATCTTTCAACAAGAGAGTTTTTTCTTGATGAGCTTGAGGTTTATGCCAAAGTGAATCAAACCATTTTACCAACTCTTTATATTGATGATTATTTCCCGTTTCAGCAATATTCAATTCTAAATTATTTGTATGCTTTCGGCCAATTCCAGCTTCAGTTAAATTGGAACTACCAGAAATAAAATACTTGTTGCGATCGTCATCCTTAAATGGCTCAAATAAGTAACACTTAGCATGACAAAAATTCGGCTCTAAAGTTTTTGCTTTAACCTTGTCCTGTTTCAAAAACATCACAGCTTCCTGTGCCAAAATACTCAGATTCAGAGCCGCTTCAATGGTAATATTTTCATTTAGTAAATCTAACGGTCTATTCTCGACTTGATCTAAATTAACAATATCCCCAAGCACTAATCGAAATTTAGCAATTTTATGATTAATTTCCTGAGAAAGATAAGCTAAAGCCCCAACAGTAAAATAACCTGTAACAATATCTACAGTACCTTCTTCTGTATATTTTGTAATCCACTCATGAACTTTCCTATATTTTTCATTGTCTAATATCATTTAGCGTTGCTTTGTAAAGGGGGTAAGTCTCATAAGTGCGTTATTAGAAGTAAGTAATAAAGCAAAATTAATTATACTCCTATAGCAGCAATTCTCATTTTAAGGTTTCATGACATTTAAACCCTTACATTCATAGGGTTTTACAATTCTTAACAAATCAGGGGATAGCGAAGCACTGCTGCAAGCAGTTCGCTGAAATGGCGCAAACTCGTTTCAAAATGAGAATTGCTGTCAAGTTGGTTTTTCTGAGAATGCGATCGCTTGACAATCAAGACAGTAGCTACACATTGACACTCTTAAGGCTAAAGTTGCTGAGATTCTGCGGACAGAGTAAACTTAGGTAACGCCCAAAGTCACTAACGAGAATTTGCATCTGATAATAGCTATATTTACCCACCCACACCATGAACCAACCCATATTCCATCTTGCTTTTCCCGTCGCTGATATCCCCCAAACCAAAGCCTTTTATGTTGACGGTTTAGGCTGTATACCCGGACGTGAAAGCCCCCATGCTTTAATTCTCAATCTTTATGGACATCAATTAGTAGCCCACGTTACCGAGGATACTTTAACACCTCAGAAAGCAATTTATCCCCGACATTTTGGTTTAATTTTTACCCAAGAAGAAAATTGGCAAGAATTATTAGAAAGGGCAAAAAGCAAACATTTAAAATTTCGGGAAGAACCCAAATACCGCTTTGCTAACTCTCTTCTAGAACATTACACTTTTTTTCTAGAAGATCCTTTTTATAATTTAATGGAATTTAAGTATTATCGCTATCCAGAGGCGATATTTGGCAATGCTGAATATACTGCAATTGGTGATAGGATTTAGAGGATGTTTTAAAAATCTCTTATGGTGTATCAAATATTTTCAGATGCACCTAAAAAAATGTTTGATAGCAGAATCTTCAATAATACATAAAAAATTTAAAGTAGGCTGGGCATTGCCCACCATAATACTTTTTTATAGGCTAAAATCATTTTATTTTCGCATTAATTATGAGCAACGAAACTTTACAAGCGAGTCGGGAATGGTGGTCACAAAGATGGTTAGATTTACTAGATTCTTACCGATTTAAAAAGCGCTTAGAACGGGCCAGAAATTATTCTCGACAAGGAAATGTTCTGAGTATTAAATTTAAAGCTGCCAAAGTATTAGCTAGAGTCCAAGGGAGTGAAGTAGAACCTTATAAAGTTTCTTTATCTCTTGATGCTTTTACTGAAGAAGAATGGGGTTATGTTGTGGAAACAATGTCCCAAAAGGCGCTGTTTGCTGCTAAGTTATTAGCGGGAGAAATGCCACAAAATATTGAAGAAGTTTTTATTAGTAACGGTTTATCATTGTTTCCATTTACTCTGGGTGATGTTCATGGTAAATGTTCTTGTCCTGATAAAGTGGTTCCTTGTAAACATATAGGTGCAGTATATTATCAATTAGGCGATCGCTTTAGTGAAGATCCTTTTGTATTATTTCAATTACGTGGACGGACAAAAGAGCGGATTATCAGCGATTTACGTCAATTACGCAGTAGTAAAAACGTCGAGACAATTCAGGAAATAGCAGAAATTCAACCAGAAATTTCTCAAAATCAATATCCCGTTAAAATAGATGATTTTTGGCAATATGCAGAACCTTTAGAATCGTCTTTAGTCGTAATTTCCCCGGCTGTAAGTGAAACAGTTTTAGATACATTAGGAACAATTCCTTTAGCAAAAGATGAGGAAAATACAACTAATTCACCTGCTGGTGATTTGGTAATGAAATATTTGCAAACAATTTATAAAGATGTCAGTCAAAAAGCATTTTTAGCAGCAATGAATGTAGGGGGATAAATATTTTTCCTATTTTTATCTCTTTTGATGTACCCATTCCCGCACTGCTTTTCTAATTGCCCGTCTACCATTTAACCGATTTTGTTCAATTAATTTAGGTAAATCCCGAATTTCTAAACTAGGAAATACTAAACTTCTCTCAGATTCTATATATTCCCCATGTTGCAAAAGATAAATCTTCAATTCACCCGAATCATAACACCAAATTTCAGGAACTCCCAACCGAGCATAAATCGGAAACCGATTTAAAGACTTATTAGTAATATCAATTTCTAGTGCTAAATCAGGAGGTGGATCTCTTTGTAAATCTAAATCTAATCTACCCCTAACTAATGCTTCATTTTGAAAATAAAAGCAATTATCTGCCTCTATTCCTACCATTTTGCCTTCTTTTTTCCAGGTAGTTGAACCTAAACTTTCATAGTCTAAATCCAACTCTTCAGCGATATCTTTAACTGCATCACTAATTACTTCTTTATAAGATTCGTGTTCTGGTAAAGGTGTCATAATTTCCAAAGTTCCATCATCATAAGCCACTCTAGCAGCACGGTTTTCTCCTAAATCTTTTAAGAGATTTTCAAACTGTTGCCAACTGATGTTATAAAGCATCACTCTATTAGCCCGATGTTTGGTTATTATCATTTGTATATCTGAGAATAAAATACAAGTTAATTTAATTATAGCAACTGGTCAGTGGGAATATTAAAAGTCTGATTTACGCAAATATGATACTAAACATTTATTGTAGGGTGCGTCAAATTTGATAACTAAGTAATAATGAACACATTTTCAACATCTAACGCACCCCCAAATTGTTATCTAAAATTGGTAAGAAATACCAAGAGAAAGAACAGGATAAATATTGAACCCATTGAGATCATCCTCTAGTTGTTTTCTTTCTTTTTCGATGTCAGCCTGAACTTGTGCCAGGACGGTTGGGTCTGCTCCCGGTGCTGTTAAATCTACTTTTGGAGAACCCGCAAACATTACACCCAAATTAGCTGAAAATCCCCAATGTTTTCCAGGTTTAACTGCATTACCCCAACCAAGTCCAATATATGGTGCGACACTATTGGCGAAGGAAACCTTGGCTTTTACTGATGGAAGTTGATTTTTTGTGTATGTGTTGTCACCTATCTGAATCGTTCCATTATCAGTAGCTTTCCCAGTTCCTTCTATATTGTTATCTTGAAATACCAAGCCTCCAGTCAAACGAAAACCAGCATTGTTCCAAGGATGGTAATCAACTAAAGTAGAAACATTGAATAGATTGAGGTTAGCATTATACTTGACACCAGATTCGTCAAAGTCTCCACTTACGCCTAAACCATTAATCCCAACTTTAGCATTGATATTAGGTGTGATAGATTTGGTAACT
Source organism: Dolichospermum sp. DET69 (assembly GCA_017355425.1). Classification (NCBI taxonomy): domain Bacteria; kingdom Bacillati; phylum Cyanobacteriota; class Cyanophyceae; order Nostocales; family Aphanizomenonaceae; genus Dolichospermum; species Dolichospermum sp. DET69. The sequence continues at coordinate 2,563,972 of CP070233.1, read as the reverse complement.
GTTGCACCAATACCTAATGTACTAATTTCAGGTGTAATTGCCCAACCACTAGTTTTTCTAGGAGTTTGGCTAGTTTCTTCTGTAGGTTGAGATTTTTCTGGCTGTGGTTTTGATTCTTCCGTCTGTGGTTTTGCTGGAATAGAACGCTCAGTACAGCGAGAATTTAAAGGATAACTTTTGCAAAATATATTTAAATCTAGTGGTACATTTGCAAATAAATCACCTGCGCTATAAGTGAAAGTTCCTGCTTGAGGATGAGGTTCACTTTTTTCATCAGTGATTGATGTCGCAACAACTTCATCCATAACAGCGGGCTGAGTGATTGGTTCTGCAACAACTTCCTCAGCCATAACTACTTGATTGATTGATGTTCCCATTAACAAACTAGCAGTAACTGTTAATACAGATGTGCCGAACTTTAACTTATTCATGAGTTCACTCTCTACAGAATTTATTCGTATAATCGCATAATATCAGTAATGTATAAATAATTATATCTATATAAGATAATTTTATACATGAAAATACTAAACACATTATAAATTTATATCCGACATTCCGCACTTCATAATGTAGTATGAGCCTTTTCAAGAATTATGCTTAATAAGGGTTAAAAGATTACGTATTAAAACTTAAAATATTTGATAAAATATGTATTGTTAAAAACAATAAAAAATAAAATTAAGGAAATATTCGCATATTACAAAATGAAGTGCGGAATATGGGTTATGTAGCGTTTTTTAGTTGAGTGAGATACAAGAACCCCAACCTCAACCCCCTCCCCGCAAGCTACGGTGTACACACATCTCTAGACAGGATGCTAAACGTGATCCGATCGCCCTAAATCCCCCTTAAAAAGGGGGACTTTGAAGAATTTAGCCCCCCTTTTTAAGGGGGGTTGGGGGGATCTAAACGTTGTGGGGCAACTCTAGAAGACTTGTGTGTACACCGTAGCTCCCCGCAAGCAAGGAGGGGGCTATGATGTATCTCATTCAAGTGCATACCGCTATATAGGTGAGTAAAATCCTCAAACAAACCATCAAAAAAAGCCCTTGCTGTCATGCAAGAGCTATAAAAAACATTATATTGTCAGTAATGAAATCGAACTAAGAAAATCCTAGTCAAGGTCAGGCATAAACATGACTGGTTCTGTATCACGGTTAATACCTTTCTCAAAACCACCAGCAGCAGCACGGGCGCGGCCTGCGTGCCACAAGTGACCAATGAGGAAGAAGAATCCTAAAACGAAGTGTGAACACGCCAACCAAGCGCGAGGAGACACATAGTTAAAGGAGTTAATTTCTGTAGCTACACCACCCACAGAGTTCAAAGAACCCAGAGGAGCGTGTGTCATGTATTCAGCGGCACGACGTGCTTGCCAAGGTTGAATATCGTTCTTGATTTTTTCTAAATCAAGACCGTTAGGACCACGAAGAGGCTCTAACCAAGGACCACGGAAATCCCAGAAGCGCATGGTTTCACCACCGAAGATGATTTCACCAGTAGGAGAGCGCATCAAGTATTTACCTAGACCGGTAGGACCTTGAGCAGAACCGACGTTAGCACCTAAGCGTTGGTCACGAATCAAGAAGGTTAAAGCTTGTGCTTGAGAAGCTTCAGGACCAGTAGGACCAAAGAATTCGCTGGGGTATGCAGTGTTGTTATACCAAACCATGATAGAAGCGATAAAGCCCATCAAGGAAAGAGCGCCTAAGCTATAGGAAAGATAAGCTTCACCTGACCAGATCAAAGCCCGACGCGCCCAAGCAAAAGGCTTAGTGAAGATGTGCCAGATACCACCGGCAATGCAAATCAAAGCAACCCAGATGTGACCGCCGATAAGATCTTCCATGTTATCAACGCTCACAATCCAGCCTTCGCCACCGAAAGGAGCTTTGATTAGATAACCGAAGATAATGGCTGGATTAAGTGTGGGATTAGTAATCACACGCACATCACCACCACCTGGAGCCCAGGTATCATAAACTCCACCGAAGAACATAGCCTTCAGCACCAACAACAACGCACCACATCCTAAGATAATCAGGTGGAAGCCGATGATGTTGGTCATTTTGTTCTTGTCTTTCCAGTCATAACCAAAGAAAGAAGAATATTCTTCTAAGGTTTCAGGACCACGAACGGCATGATAAATACCGCCAAAACCTAGAACTGCGGAGGAAATTAAGTGAAGTACACCGACAACAAAATATGGGAATGTATCAAAAACTTCACCACCCGCACCAACGCCCCAACCCAATGTGGCAATGTGAGGAAGCAGAATCAAGCCTTGTTCATACATGGGCTTTTCTGGGACGAAGTGAGAGACTTCAAATAAAGTCATTGCTCCAGCCCAGAAGACGATTAAACCAGCATGGGCTACGTGAGCGCCAAGCAGTTTACCAGATAAATTGATTAGACGGGCGTTGCCGGACCACCAAGCGAAACCGCTGGATTCTTGGTCGCGTCCACCACTAATAACTCTATTAGAGAGCGTTACCACGTGGGAGTACCTCCTCTGGGAATACGAACTGTTCGTGGGGTTGATCTTGAGGAGCCATCCAAGCGCGGATACCCTCGTTTAGCAAAATATTTTTGGTATAGAAAGTTTCAAACTCTGGGTCTTCTGCTGCCCGTAATTCTTGGGAAACGAAGTCATAAGCCCGCAGGTTTAATGCTAAACCAACGATACCAATGGAACTCATCCACAGTCCTGTAACTGGGACAAACAACATGAAGAAGTGTAACCAACGTTTGTTGGAGAAAGCAACACCGAAAATCTGTGACCAGAAACGGTTTGCTGTCACCATGGAGTAGGTTTCTTCAGCTTGGGTAGGATTGAAGGCGCGGAAAGTGTTTGAACCTTCACCATCATCAAATAGGGTGTTTTCTACTGTCGCACCATGAATGGCACAAAGTAAAGCCCCACCTAAGATACCTGCTACACCCATCATGTGGAAGGGGTTAAGTGTCCAGTTATGGAAACCTTGGAGGAATAGGAGGAAACGGAAAATTGCGGCTACTCCAAAGCTGGGGGCAAAAAACCAGCTGGATTGTCCTAAAGGATACATCAGAAAAACGCTGACGAATACGGCAATAGGACCGGAGAAAGCAAGAGCGTTATAAGGACGAAGACCTACAAGACGGGCTACTTCAAATTGGCGTAACATAAAGCCAATCAGACCGAAAGCACCATGTAAGGCTACGAAAGGCCACAAACCACCCAGTTGAATCCAACGGGTGAAGTCACCTTGAGCTTCAGGACCCCACAGGAACAACAGGGAATGTCCCATGCTATTAGCTGGTGTGGATACTGCTACTGTGAGAAAGTTAGCTCCTTCTAAATAGGAGGATGCTAGTCCGTGGGTATACCAAGATGTGACGAAGGTTGTACCGGTTAGCCAACCGCCTAACGCAAGGAAGGCACAGGGGAATAATAATATTCCTGACCAGCCTACGAATACGAAGCGATCGCGCTTTAACCAGTCGTCTAATACGTCAAACCACCCTCTACTAGGGGCGCGTCCAACTGCGATGGTCATTTAACTAAAATCCTCGTTTTTTTACTAAAAGTACAACGTTTTTTTTAAGCAGTGTTTCAGTGTTTTACCGATTTATATCATAAGACCTCGCGGTATGCGGGAAACTCAGTCCCTTTAGGGCTGAGAGGGAAGCGACACGGGCGGTTTTAACCGCTTTGAATCTTAAATTTTAGTCAGGTTTTTTGATTGGAAACCTGAAAAACCAACTCCCATTTCTGGGGTGATGTTAGCTTCGACCTGTTATAAGAGCTTGTTATACTTGCAACACTGTTTCAGTGACCTTAAAACTGTTTAATTGCAAATGACAGAGCAGGGAACTAGCTTCGCATTCCGGGGTGTCGTGACTCAAATAACGGCTACCTATTTCTAGGTGGTCTGGTCAGTACAGCTTGTTTGATTTCTCTTGCAAGCTCAGTCCCTTTAGGGCTGGGTTACTGACCTGCTGTGAGGAATTCAACGTTTTTTTGACAATCTTGGCAGCTTTGCAGATACTAAGATTGTGAGAACTGACTACTTGACAAAGTGATCATTTCTCATAAATTATCCCATGACATGAGTAGCTACCATTAACTAGTAATCTAGATTGTGGTACCGTAATGATTCTTAACTTATCACATTCGTCAGAGTTTGCGCTGGATATGAGACAGAAAGTTAAATATTTAGGATCTTCAATACTACTAATATCAGAATTTTAACAATTTGACACAGGTTTTCTCAGAAATATTGGTGTAGGCGCGGAAAATGTGCGCTTAATTACAGAATAACATTCGTTCTCATCCCATTGATAACTTGCAATCTAGGCTGCTTCAGTGGCAGACTTGAGAATATTGTCCAAGGTAGTTTAATGACGGTATCAACATCAATCAACAAAAGCGAGAACCTCCTTTATAAAAAAGTCCTTGGTTCCCGTCGGTTTAGTAACTACTGGTGGGCAAGCATTGTGACTATGGGAGCCACTGGTTTTTTCTTAGCTGGTATCTCTAGTTATCTCAAAGTTAATTTACTCATAGTTACTGATGCAACGCAACTAATATTTGTCCCTCAAGGATTGGTGATGGGATTATATGGTACTGCTGGCTTGCTATTAGCCACATATTTATGGCTAGTAGTTTTATGGGATTTAGGCGGCGGCTATAATGAGTTCAATCAGGAAACAGGGACATTAAAAATTTTTCGTTGGGGTTTTCCAGGGAAAAACCGTCAAATCCAAATTGACGGACGGATCAAAGATGTCCAATCTGTCAGAATTGTGATTAAAGAAGGTCTGAATCCTCAACGGGCTTTGTATCTTCGGGTTAAGGGTAGAAGGGATATTCCTCTCACAAGAGTAGGTCAACCATTATCTTTGGCTGATTTGGAAACCCAAGGCGCCCAGTTAGCTCGTTTTTTAGGAGTATCCTTAGAAGGACTCTAGGCATTTTTGTGAATAATAAGATCCCCGACTTTTCAAAGAAGTCGGGGATCTAAAAATTAAAATACTTTGGTTAATGCAGTTACTAACAATGCGGTTAAAATTTCCACAATTTTTTGTAGTTCTGTTGATGATTGGTACTTTGACCTTGGGAGGATGTACAAGCAATACAACATCCTCTAGTACATCCCCAGCAGCAACAGCTACCTCAGCAACAACTAACAGTGCTACTACTAGCGCAAAAACAGTATCAGAAACTACTAGTGAGAGTGTTCCTGGTCTGAAAGGTTTACCACGTCTTGAAGGTAAAGCTACGGTGGTGATGACCGTTAAAGGCGCACCAATTGAGATGGAAATAGATGGCACAAATGCACCAATTACTGCTGGTAATTTTGTGGATTTGGTACAAAAAGGCGTTTATGACGGTTTAGTATTCCATCGCGTTGTCCGTGATCCTCAACCTTTTGTAGTTCAAGGTGGAGATCCACAAGGCAAAGATCCAAAATTCCCCGAAAATAGACTGGGAACAGGTGGTTATATTGATTCTAAAACTGGAAGTGAGCGCCGTATACCTTTAGAAATTAAGCCCAAAGGCGCAACACAGCCTATTTACAGTAAGACAATTACTGAGAAGCCTGAGTTACAGCATAAGCAAGGGGCGATCGCTATGGCCAGATCACAATCCCCTGATTCTGCTTCTTCTCAATTTTACTTTGCTTTAGCAGATTTATCCTTCTTGGATGGTAACTATGCTGTGTTTGGTCATGTTACCAAAGGTTTTGATGTAGTTAACAAAATCCAGCAAGGCGATCGCATTGAGTCTGCTAAAGTTACGAAAGGTGCAGAAAATTTCCAACCTGGTCAGTAGTCATTAGTCAGTAGTCAGTTGCAAATAGTAGTTTTATAAGGATTCTGGCTACTGACTTTTGTGAATTTTTCCTTGAAATCTAAAATCTAAAATCTAAAATCTAAAATCTAAAATTGGTTAGGGTTGTTGTTACGGGTATTGGTCTAGTTTCCGCTTTAGGTAAAAGCTTAGAGACTAGTTGGCAAAATTTACTATTAGGAAAAACTGGGATTAAATTACATCAACTATTTCCTGAATTGGGAATGATTCCCCTGGGATTAATTGCTGAAAAACCCTCTTTATTAAATACACTAACGGAAATAGTTGTTACCTCAGCTTTAGAGGATGCCCAATTAGTAGCACCATTGGCTGATTGTGCTGTAGTTATTGGTTCTAGTCGGAGTTATCAAGCATCTTGGGAGATGATGGCCCGACAGATGTATGGGCAAGAAAACGGAGTAAATTTAGATCACTGGTTAAATACTTTACCTAATATGAATGCGATCGCTGTGGCACAACAAATTGGGGCAACAGGGGCAGTTTTAGCACCAATGGCGGCTTGTGCAACGGGAATTTGGGCGATCGCTCAAGCTGCTATGTTAATTAAATCTGGACAATATCAACGAGTAATTGCAGGGGCAATAGAAGCACCTATTACCCCACTGACAATTGCCGGATTTCAGCAAATGGGGGCTTTAGCGAAAACAGGGGCTTATCCCTTTGATTTGCAGCGGGAAGGGTTGGTATTAGGTGAAGGTGGTGCTGTCTTGATGCTTGAGTCTGCGGAGTTAGCAACTCAAAGACAAGCCAAGATTTATGGAGAAATTTTAGGTTTTGGACTAACAGCGGACGCATATCATGGAAATTCACCAGAACCAACGGGTAAAAGTGCAATTATGGCAATTAAACAATGTTTAGAACGTAGTCAGATCACACCCACGGACATAGACTACATTCATACTCATGGTACAGCGACTCAGTTAAATGACCGCATTGAAAGCAAAATTATCCAAAGCTTATTTCCGACAAAATTAGCGATTAGTTCCACTAAAGGTAGCACAGGTCATACATTAGGAGCATCTGGAGCTTTAGGTGTAGCCTTTTCATTAATGGCATTACAGCAGGGAATTTTACCTCCTTGTGTGGGACTACAGCAACCAGAGTTCAATTTAAACTTGATCACATCAGCACAAGCAAGTAAAATTCAGCAAGGGTTATGTTTTAGTTTTGGTTTTGGTGGACAAAATGCTGTTATAGCTTTAGGAACAAGTGATACCATTTCTGGATAAAAATGCGCTTTATTTTTATTTGTAGAGACGTGACCTGGGTAGGGATTCTCGGCTCTACATTTATTTGGCGCAACCTCACATAGAACTGGTATGACAAGGAAATGATCAACAAGAACTATTTTTTAGAGGGTGTTTGAAAAGTATTAAATAAAACCAATAATCTCCAAAAACCTAACCCCCCTGCCCCCCTCTGACAGGTGTAGGTTTTTTACAATTGGGTGAGGACAGGACTTGGAAGACAAGGCAGACAAGGTGACAAGGGAGGAAAACCGGACAAGAAATGGATGATTGGTCATAAAACAAACCATAAATTGGGTATTTTATGGATAAAATCTTCCTTGTCTACTATCCCTCCTTGTCTTCCTGGTCTTGCCTTTACAGAGAATATTAAAAACCTACACCTGTCAGCCTGCCCCCCTTCCCTACGTTAGCGCAGCGTGCCGAAGGCTGGGAAGGGGGGTTTCAAAGCCTCTCCCCGCTTCGGGGAGAGGTTTACAAGAGGGGTTAATTTACACCTTGAAAACTTTTAAAACATCCTCTTAGAGGATGTTTTAAAAGTATTAGATGAAACCGATAATCTCCAAAAACCTAACCCCCCTGCCCCCCTTCCCTACGAGGGAAGGGGGTTTTCAAAGCCTCTCCCCGCTTCGGGGAGAGGTTTACAAGAGGGGTTTGTTTATACATTAAAAACTTTTCAAACACCCTCTTAATGCTAACCAACTACTAGCAATAGGCATTCTCCAACCAGTTCCAAATGCACGGTCAGTTATTTTTAATCCTGGTGCGGCTTGTCGGCGTTTGAATTCCGCACGCGATAATAATTGTAATACTCTATCAACAATGGCTGGGTCATGACCTGCAATAATAATTTCTGCGGTTGATTGATGTTGATGAATTAAACGGTCGAGAATATCGTCTAAAATTTCATAAGCTGGTAAGGAATCTTGGTCAACTTGACCAGGTTTAAGTTCCGCGCTAGGTGCTTTGGTAAGAATATTTTGGGGAATAATTTCTTGTTGATGATAAGAATTTAACCATTGACAAAGTGAATAAACACGGGTTTTAGGAACATCAGCAATGACTGATAAACCACCATTCATATCCCCATAAAGAGTGCAATAACCAACAGCAACTTCTGATTTATTGCCAGTAGATAAAAGCAGATAACCAAATTTATTAGAAATTGCCATTAATAAATTACCACGAATCCGAGATTGCAGATTTTCCTCGGCAATACCAAATTCTGTTCCTGTAAATAACTCACCCAGAGAATTATCAAAACCTTGCATTAATTCCCCAATGGGTAACATCTGAGTTTGAATATCTAAATTGTCCGCTAATGCTAAAGCGTCACTAATAGAATGTTCAGAACTATAGGGAGAAGGCATTAAAACACCAATCACATTTTCTTTACCTAATGCAGCAGCAGCAATAGCCGCAACTAAAGCCGAATCAACTCCACCACTTAACCCCAACAAGACTTTAGAAAAGCGACATTTACCGACATAATCTTTAACTCCCAAAACCAAAGCATTCCAAATTTCCTCTTCTTCAGATTTATCAACTGGGGAAATATCACCTAATTCTAAATCTTGTTTATTGCTATTAAATTCAACAGTCAGAAAATCAGAAATAAAACCCTTAGCACGACAGACAATTTCACCTTGTTTATTTAAAGCAAAACTCCGACCATCAAAAATTAAATCATCATTTCCGCCAACTTGATTTGTATAAATAATCGGTTGTTGAAAATTAACTGCACTATATTTTAACATCGCTTCTCGCAGATATTGTTTACTAACTGTATAGGGTGAAGCCGATAAATTCACAATTAAATCTACACCTAAATTTGCTAAATCAGCAATAGGATTAACCGCATAACTCCGTTTACCCCAAAATTCCTCATCATTCCATGAATCTTCACAAATTGTCACACCAATCTTCAAATCATCTAATATAAAATAATTAGGTTTTAGTCCAGGTTCAAAATAGCGTTTTTCATCAAAGACATCGTAGGTAGGTAATAGCCTTTTGTGAAAAATTTGCTGAATTTTTCCATTTTCTAATAAAGCAATACTGTTAAATAAATTTTTACCTCCAGTAATATGCGCTTGGGAATTTATCACAACAGTTCCCACCAATACAGCTAAATTTGCTGGTAAATCTTCAGCTAACTTTTGCAAAGTTTTATCCATTGCTTCTACAAAAGTAGGATTTAATAATAAATCTCTAGGTGGATAACCACAAATAGATAATTCAGGTGTTAATAATAAACGCACACCTTTTAATACTGCTTGTTGTGACATTTCCAGAATCTTTTGAGCATTTCCTGGTAAATCACCAATAATAGGATTAATTTGAGCGATAGCGATTTTCATAGTTAGGGAAGAGGGAATAGGCAAGAGGCAAGAGGCAAGAGGCAAGAGGGAATAGGGAATAGGGAATAGATCAGATCGTTTATAGCTCTAATTTTTTTATAAGAGCAATAATCATTCGAGTTTCTTCGTGAAGCAATTTAATAATCAAATCAATTTCATTCAAAGTACATAACCCGATTCTTTCTGATAAAATAAGATGAGTTTCTAACTCATTTATTGAACCTTGACTTATATTTAAAAATCTTGCGTAATCTCTAGATGATCTTCTTCCATAACCCTCTGCAATATTAGCAGGAATAGAAACAGATGATCTTCTAATTTGTTGAACCATGCCATAAATTTCTTCTTTAGGAAAGTGTTTAGTTAGTAAATAGCATTTTTCAGCTATATCCATACCTTTTTGCCAAATAAATAAATCTTTAAAATCATTTATTTCTGCCATTTTAAACTTCCTCTTTTAAAGTAATATGATATCTTAAATTACTCTTGCCCTTTGCCTCTTGCCTTTTGCCTCTTGCCTTCATTAAATAAACACCAACGGCTTATCTTTAAATGGTGCAAATGCTTCCTTATCAAACCTATACAAACTCGCAGGACGACCTGCACCTTTTGATACTTTAATTCCCGTATCAGATAAAAAACCTAATTTGAGTAACCGCGCTCGAAAATTGGAATAATCTGCAAAATTTTCACCTAAAACTGTAGTGTATAGTTGATACAAATCGTTTAAAGTAAAAGTTTCTGGCAAGACTTCAAAAGCTACGGGACTATATTCTAATTTGTTTTTTAATCTTCCATGTCCATAGGTAATAATCTCATTGTGGTCAAATGCTAATTGTGGTAATTGTTTGACAGGATACCAAGCAATACCCGCAACTTTATCAGCAATTAATTCTGCTTCTTCAAATCTGACTAAGGCAAAATAACTAACTGATAAATAACGGACTCCATAACTATCAATTTCTTCTCTGGGGTCACGGTTAGGACCACCAAAAGTATAAAGTTGTTCTAAATAAAGATTATTTACCTTTATTTTCTCAGCCATAATCCGATAAGCTGCATTTTCTAAGGATTCTCCTTGACGAACTAAAGTACCAGGAAGACTCCAAGAATTTGCAAATGGTTCTTGTTGTCGCATGACTAAGAGAACTAACAGCCTATTTTGGGCAGTATCTACAGAAAAAATCACATTATCAACACCAACTTTAAAGTCAGCTAAAGGTTGTTGATTTATAGGGTTCAAAATCTTTTTGGGGTTACGTATTGGCATTCGTACAAATGCTGTTGATGAATATAGGCAATGACAGGAGGTGTGAGATTATTAATATCTCCTTGTTCACGAAAAGCGGTAGAGGAAACATTTAATCCAATTAAATTAGCAATGGCAATTTTTCCTCCTATTTGTTTAACTTTGTCTAAACTGGAATCATCTATAATATATCCTGGTCTGGGAATTACCAATAATTGCACTTGTTGTAATAAATCTTGAACATGATACCAGCGAGGTAATTGATTGACTAAATCAGCACCAATTACTAAAGTATATTCAATATTTTCACCCCAGCGCAATTTTGCTTTGGCTACGGTTTCTATAGTTTTCCAACTACTTAAATCTTGTTCTAAAGCAATATTTTGTCTAGAAACATTGATATCTTTAATTAACAACTCTAACATGGCTGCCCGATGATCTAAAGGCGTTTGTTGGGATTTGAGAGGATTATCCGCAGCCCAAACAGCTACCCAATCATAATGTTCAGATAACCATTTAAGAATTATCAAATGTCCAGCAGTTGGAGGATCTGCACTTGTCCCAAATAAGGCTATTTTCATGATTTTTGATGCTGCTTGCTGAGAATTTCTAGATTAATTTAAACGAACCACAGAGGCACAGAGTTCACAGAGGTAAGAAAATTATATTATTTATCTCTTCGTTTGGTTTTTTCTGTCAATTTCTGTAATGGTTCTGAGATTTCGATTTTAACAGAAGTAGGATTTTCTAATCTGCGTGTTTGTTCTGGTAAACTAGCAACTGAAGCCGCAGTTCTTTGACGAATTATTGTTAAAGTTTTTGGTGCTTGTAATTGTTTACCCTCTTTCATTACTAACTGTAATAAAGGTTTTTCATGTTCTGATTTTTCGGCGATTAAGCCTAATCTATCTTTATATATTTTACCATCTATAAAGGAACGAAAAATTTGTTTTTTACCCGGATAAGTGAATTTACCAATTGATTCTTTCATTACAGGAATACCATCAATATCTACAAGTTTATAAACGCCATTTACTGGTGAACCTGTAACTAATTTTGTGCCTAATCCATAACCATCAATTTCTGCACCTTCTTTTTTCAGTCGGCTAATTTCCCATTCATCTAAATCTCCACTAGCGAAAATTGAGATATTAGGTAATAGCGATCGCACTTGTTTTGATAAACTAACTAAATCCCCAGAATCTAACCGCACTCCCGATAATTCTAAGTTGCCAGAATTAACCTTTTCTGCTAATTTCTCCGCCGCAGCCACCGGATCATAAGTATCAATTAATAATGGTGCATCGGGAAAATATTGATGAAATGTCGTCAAAGCCTGTTCTTCACTCCCTTCTAAAGCTGATAAAGCCATGACTAAAGCGTGTGCCATTGTACCACTCGGTTTTTGTCCTAGCTGTAGCGCAGCTAACACATTGGAAGTGGCATCTAAACCACCTGCCAAAGCCGCCCGCGCCGCCCATAAAGAGGCTTGGGGACTAAAAGCCCTTCTCGTACCAAATTCTAAAAGTGTGGCTTTTTCTCCCGCTATATCCCGTAATCTTGCGGCTTTAGTGGCAATTAAAGTTTGATAATTGAGAGTATTTAAAAGATATGTTTCTACTATTTGCGCTTGCCATAAAGGTGCTTCTACCCTTAGCATAGGTTCATTAGCAAATACCGCTGTTCCTTCGGCAACTGCCCACACATCTCCTGTAAAACAACCTTTTCGCAAAAGTTGCCAAAAACGCTCATTGGCATGGGTAAAAATGCCTGTTGACTGCAAAGCGGCAATTTGCGAATCATTAAACCGAAATTTAGTCAAATATTCCAAAGCTTGCGCTAAACCCATTGCTATTAAATAGCCAAAACCATCAGGTAAGCGCCTCACAAACAATTCAAAGCTGGCTTGTTTTTGTTCTATCCCTTCACCAACATAACAAGCTGCCATTGTTAGCTGATAAAGATCTGTTAGCAAGCTATAATCCTCAGAACTAAGATTTAGTTCAGGATTTTCATAGCTTTTCCTCTTATTGTCTATATCTGGGAAAGTTGTCATTGGAAATTCCCCTACCAAGAATGTCTCTTCATTTATGGTAGTATTCACCATAAATAATGTCAAGCCTTAGCTAATAAGTAATGAAAAATTCCCACAAAGCCTATATTCACAAAGGAATTAAGCTGGTTTTTACAATTAATTTACATTTCTTAATGGTATAACCATTGAATATCAAGCAGTTGTGCCAGTGAGTACGGACATTCTGAGGGAAAATTGACAGAATTTTGAGTGTTGATTTTTATAAACACTAACGCATCTTTATAGATAGAATCTAATTCTGAATCTAAATAATTACGAAGATTAGTTGTAATTTTTCGATTTAATTGAGTTCTAAAAGTATAAATTTCTCCTTGCCAGTGAACTGAATTATTTTCAGATTCACTTGTCCAATATTGCCATAGTAATAAATACCGAATAATTTGTTCTAGAAGACTGACTACAGCATTTTTCTTTTCTTTTCCCAAATCTTCTAACTCCTCAATTAAATTCTCCAAATCTAGTTCTTTAAATTGGTGATTTTTCAGCAAGTTCACTGTTTCTTCTAGCCATTGAGAATCATCAATTTCATAGAGTTGTTTTAAGTCGGTAATGGTTTTCATGACTCTGACCTAGTGAGAGTATTTAAATTCTATCATATCCCCAACTTCTTCAAGAAGTCGGGAATCTTGTATTTATGTTAAAGGCACAATTGCACTCATTTGTTCTAAATCAAGTACAGTTGCTAATTGTGCTTCTGTCATGAAACCTTTTTCTAAAACTATTTGCCGGAGAGATTTACCTGTTTCTAAAGATTCTTTAGCCACAGCCGCAGCATTTAAATAACCAATGTGGGTATTTAAAGCGGTGACTAATGCTAAACTGCCTTCAGCATAAGCCAAACAACGTTCTTTGTTGGCAGTAATTCCTTGAATACAGCTTGTAGTTAAGGCAGAAATGGTATTACCTAAAATCTCAATACTGTGAATTAAATTATAGGCAATCAGGGGCATCATCACATTTAATTCTAATTGTCCAGCTTGGGCAGCAAAAGCGATCGCATTATCATATCCCATTACCTGAAAACATACCATTGATGTCATTTCTGCCATCACAGGATTATATTTTCCAGGCATAATTGAAGAACCAGGTTGTACAGGAGGAAGTTGAATTTCCTTCAATCCGGTTTTCGGTCCAGAATCCATTAAGCGCAAATCGTGGGATATTTTGACTAAATCCTGTGCCAAGTTCCGCAAAGCCCCGGAAACATTCACAAAAGCCCCCATACTTTGCATAGCAGCCATTAAATGGGGTGCAGGTTCTAGAGGAAATTCTAATAATTGCGAGAGGATATCTACAACTCTTTGCCGATATTCAGGGTGAGTATTCATACCTGTTCCCGCCGCACTACCACCTAAACCCAATACCATTAAATCCCCGGAAGCAATATAAAGACGGTTTTGGTGTTCTGAGAGAATTTGCGCCCAAGCCCCGAAATTATCACCTAATCGCACTGGTACAGCGTCTTGGAGGTGGGTTCTGCCAGATTTGACGATATCTTGAAATTCTGTGGCTTTGGCTTCTAAAGCCAAAATTGCCTGGTCTAAAGCGGGATGCAAGGTGCGAGAAAGTGCCAATAACCCACCAATGCGGATAGCGGTAGGGATGACATCGTTGGTAGACTGTCCGTAGTTTACATGATCATTAGGACTAACGAGTTTGTAATTACCTTTTTGATTACCGAGAATTTCCAAAGCCCGATTTGCTAAAACTTCGTTAATATTCATGTGGTGGGAAGTTCCCGCACCAGCTTGATAAACATCAACAACAAACTGATCACGCAATTCACCTGCTAGGATTTCATCAGTGGCTTGAATAATCGCTTTACTAATATCTGCGGGAATACAATCTAATTCTCCGTTCACAATAGCGGTAGCTTTTTTAATATATAAACAAGCATCTACATAAGTAGGTAAAGGTTTGATGCCGCTAATGGGGAAATTTTCGATAGCCCTTTGAGTTTGAATACCATAATAAACGTTGTTAGCTATTTGGCGATCGCCCATTGAGTCTTTTTCAATGCGAAAATCTGTATTGTTAGTCATAAGGAAATCGGGAATAGGGGATAAAATGTAGAGACGTTCCAGGTCACGTCTCTACTACAAGGGTTTTATATCACGTATGTTTAATTTTCACTACTATATTTTCCACCTACCATAATAGAGACAGACGCTATTAAAACCTACATCCCGCAAATAATTCAGGTAGGGGCGTATTGCAATACGCCCTTACTTAAGCCGACACCAATGAGCATTGCTAAACCCTTACGCCACGGTTAATTTATCCGCAAAAATACAATTCCTTGCAGCCGGAAATAAGGTATTTTGGTGAAAGCATATCATGATTGATTTGTACAGTGCGTAAGTCCTAATGTCATAGAATTAGCTGTAACTTAACGTACCTGTTTACAAACCGTCACAAGGGTTGTTATCAGCAATACACAATATTTGGTATACTTTTCCATACTCATGTCATTTCCTAGTTAGGAAATAGGTAATAGGCAGATGGAAAGATCAGTCATGAGTAAGTATTCTTTCCACTTACCTCTTCCGAAATTATCAACTATCCATTATTTCCCAAATTCTTGCATGAATCTAAATCAAGTTAAATCCATCTCCAAATGGACGCAATTGCCGTCTTCAGCAATATTTATTGAGGAAGTATCTATGCAATTGGGTGTGGATATATCAGTATCACAATTACAACAGCAGGTAGAATATTTACAAATCCAATTAGAGTTGGAAAGACAGGAACATACTGAAAAGATCCAACAAATTCAGAAATTTCAAGGGTTATTGCAACATATAACTGAACAAATCCGAGATAGTCTAGATGATCGGAAAATATTAACAATTGTTACTCAGGAATTAGTTGATTTGTTATCACTGAATCGGTGTCAAATTGAATTTTATAATCCCTGCCTAACTGCCACTACAGTTACTTATGAATACAGTTCTAATCTACCCCATTTTCAAGGCTTAATAACAGCAATTGCTGACTTTCCCCAAATTTATCAGTCTCTGTTGCAAAAACAAATTTGGCAATCTATAGAAATTTTGCCAGGACATTATGCTAATTTACAGCTTATGAGTCAACTGGCTTGTCCGATTTTTGATCATCAAGGTATTTTCGGCAATATTTGGCTAATTCGCCACACAGAAGCTAAATTTGGAGAATTAGAAATAGCCTTTTTACAACAAATAGCTAATAAATGTGCGATCGCAATTCGTCAATCTCGACTATATGCAAAAACCAAATCCCAGATTAAGGAAATAGAAAAAAGAGAACATCATAAAAACGAATTTATCAGACATCTTTCCCAAGAATTACGCACACCTATTACTAATATTAGTCTAGCTGTACAAACCTTAGAAAGTCTCATGACACCAGCCGGAAGTTTAGATAGAGAAATAGTATCCCAGCTATTACAAATTCTGAATTATGAATGTGGACGAGAAAATAAATTACTTAACGATCTTCTTAGCTTTACATATCTCCAAAACCATCCTGAACCGCCTACTTTAATTACTATTGATTTTTCAAATTGGTTATTTCCCATTGTTGAATCTTTTCGAGATGTTACCAATTGTCAGCAACAACAGTTACACCTGGATATCTCTCCAGAAATTCCCCCTTTCTCCACAGATATTACTGATTTAGAAAAAATTATTACCTTGTTACTCAACCAAGCTTGTCAATGCGCTCCCGCAGGTAAATCCATTACAGTTACCGCTGATCTGAATGCAGACACAGTAGAATTAGAAGTTAGTATTTCTGGTGTGGAGATTCCTCACCATGAATTATCACAAGTGTTCCAGCCATTTTACCGCATTCCCAAACATTCATCTTGGCAAGCACAGAACACTGGCTTAGAATTGGCTTTGGTAAAAACAATGGTACAACGTTTAAATGGACTAATTCATGTTGTAAGCACTAAGAGTCAAATTGCATTTATCATGCAATTTCCACTATTTCCAGTTTTTTAACTGCACCACTAGCGCCAAAGTCAAAAGTCTGATATTATGGCTTTATCAACGGGTGAGTAGCTCAACGGTAGAGCAGTTGACTCTTAATCAATTGGTTGCGGGTTCGATTCCCTCCTCACCCATTAGGTTTCAGCGTTTTGGTTTTTTGCCCCTGACTAAATCTTGCCTAAAATCAGGAAATACCCCTATCCAAAAAGCTTGATTTTCCTAGGAAATACAGCTAAAGCTCTGACTAAATTTAATTAAAACCATATTCGTTTCTAATCAATATTTTTGATGAGCGATATCCTTTATTTCTGGAAACGCGATCGCTATTTTTTTTGCTACTCATTAAATTCTTGATGTATTATATTAGCTGGTACTTATTTACTAGTTAATTAATTAAATTAGGAAACACGGAATTGCTCAGACCAAAGGCCACCCAGACTGCCACTGACATAGTAATCAAAAAAGCAGACTTGATCACACTTACACCATTAACAGTAAATAGGCGATCGCTATATTTGCAAAACAAGTAGCCACACAAGCCGCATAGGACGCGGATGCTACTAAATCAGTGTACCTGTCTGATGGCTTTAGCAGCTTTACCGCTACTTTTCTGAAAATATTGGCTGGACCGTTGCAATCTGCATTGATTTTTGTACCATCTTGAGAACGAAACAAACCGCGATTTACTCTAGTTCCGCTAGATTTCCACCCTTCGGGTTTTGCGCCAAATATAGGTAGAAAATCATGGTCTAGGAACGATGTTTTTGAAGTATAGGATTCTTCAGTTTCAATAAACTTGATACCGGATTGTTCACACAGTTGAGAGATTCGATCTTTCAATGTAAAATTCACTAGGTGTCGCACCGCGTCCCTCACCCTTACACCAAATAATATTTCCTTGAAAACTAGAAACTGTCAAAACTTTATCCTTTAACTTTCCTATCACTGGCTTAACTTTGTCCTTGACCTTAATATCTATCAGTCTTGATTGTGAACAGGCTTTAATATCCGACATCGGGATGAGCAACTTCTCAGCATCCCGGTTCGCCCATTTTTTAAGGAGTTAGAAAACAGCTTTACGATACTTATCCTTGTATAGCCCGATTTTATTGATTGGGAGGCTCTTAAAGCCAAACTTGTAAGCAGTTGAGTCAGACTTTAGTTGCAAGAGATTATCATTTGGTATCACAAAGCTCACATCATTCTTAATTAAATTTCCCTCGATAGTAATAGTTTTATCAGTCAGTTTGTTCTCCAACTTTAACCATCCGTCACCAAAATAGACGTTATTTATAATTTTGTTTCCTTTGGGAACGCCATATTCATCTTCTAGAATTTTGACCAATTGAGGGTAGCGGGTGCTGTAGGGCGGATGTTTATAGTTCATATCTTCAAGCTTTTCCACCATTCTCCAATTACCTCCGCGAGCAGCACCGACTTTTGCCCAACCTAAAACACGGGCATCTACAGATACTGAAACCTTATTTTTAACAAAGATGTTGTTTTCGACTGTGTTATCACGTCCGCCACCGATTAACACGCCCCGCTGTACTTTATAGAATAGGTTACCATAGATTGTTGTCCCACTAGCACCGTCGTCAAGGTACACTGCCATAACTTCTGTAAAACCTTTTTGCTTTTGAATTCCGGACAGGTTGTGGAAATAGTTATAGCGGATGATGTTCCCTTGCTGGGTGTAGTCTCGACCCATATAAAATGCTCCAGCATCACCAGTTTCTAAGCAAACGTGGTGGATATTGTTGAACTCAATGATATGATTGTTACCGCTAAGAAGGATAGCATTGTGAGGCGCGTCATGAATTAAATTATGTGAGATCAGATTACCAACACCTTGAATAGAAATGCCTGCTCGGTACGTCTTTACCCATCTAGCATAATTATGGATGTGATTATTGATAGCATAGTGCTTTGCTGGTGTCAGGGTTTTGCGATCGCCTCCATTCAACACTATACCCGTTTCACCAATATTATATACATCGTTGCTAATGACACCGTGCCGGATTCCTCCCTTAATCTCTACCCCATTAGTACCAAAGTTACGAATTTGACAGCCTGCAACCAAGACGTTCTCCCCCTTAACTACCCTAATGCCTGCACCTCTGGAATCTTCAAATATCAGACCACTCAGGGTAATATAAGATGCACCATTTAGGGAAACCAGTGGCTCTTTCATCATAGAAACAATAGCCCGGTTGTTTTCCATTGGCGAAGGTGGCCAAAAATAGAGGATGCCAGTTTGACTATCCAAATAGTATTCACCAGGGGTGTCCAATTCTTCTAGGAGGTTGAGGACGTAATAACGCTGGCCTTTTGTGTAACCATAGACTCCGTGGGGCGGCTCAGTAGAAATTTCGTGAGTCTGTGTGTCAATCAACTTGACTTTTGCATAGGAGTCCGCCCAATCCCGAGTCCAATAACCATGTAACCAAATATCACGTGCATTATTCCATCGCTGAGGGCGATCACCTTCATAACTGAACTTACCACCATCCTTTCCCGCAGGCACATCTGCGATTTTTAGATAACCCTGGTTAGGCCAGCGTGCTATCTGCATGGGTTGGTCTGCAAAAAACAGTTCCAAGGGAGAAAGATGATCGGGTCTCCCGAAGCCGCGTGGCGAGAGTTGTCCGTAATCAGTAATCCCCTGTGCTTTCAAATCAACTTGCAGGATCTTGCCACGGGACACAGATGGCATCCGCTTCAGGATACTCTCATCATTAACAGGGTAGAAACCCTGAATTTCCTTTCCCCCAGATAAGCGAACTTGCTCATTTAAGTATGGACGGTAAACAATGGGCGACTCCTTTGTGCCACTATCTTCTGCATTCAGAATAAAGGGTACCTTCCGTTCATAAATTCCTTCACGCAGGTTAATAATAACACCAGAGTTAGGGAATTTACCTGCCTTTTTCAGAGTACGGATTTGATCGCGCACACGCTCAAGTGTATGGAATGGTCCATCGGTCTTCTCTGGGTTAGCTGCTGCAATATTACCTGACCAGCTATCGTTTCCTAGAGGAGAAACGTATAAATTTAGTGGTGTCGAACTGGCATTTACTCCTAATGTAGTGCAGCAAATAACAAGTATCAGCCCAATGCAGAAATGCCATAGAGATTGCAATTTTATACTACTATACACTTAGTATCTAGTCCTCAAAAATGATGTAAAATTAAGCATACAGTTCACGGAAATCATCTGTTTTGACGATTTTGTTGCTTGATAAGTTTCCCGTTACCAAGGCGATTTCTCAAAATAATTTTACCGATTAGGAGAGCGAACAGCAGTTCTCTCCTCCGATGAAATCATGTTGTGTGGTAATTTTTATTCTGGAAATCACCTTATTTGGGGATGCTGTTGTAAAAAGTCTGTAATTTCCTCAATACCGTCTCTATTTGGGGAAAGGATGATTGTTTCTCCACCTTTGACAACTCCTGTTTGTAGGGTTTTGTAGTCGGAAACCGAAGCATCAATGAAGACAACTGTGGTGGTTTGACTTGAAAAAGAGTTGTTTAAGATAGTTTTGGTTTTTGCACTTGATAACAGAGTGTAGTTTCCTTATGCTGATGCATAAAGTTTAAATTTAGTATTACTCACCCTATTGAAATCTTTATCAGGTAAGAGGTTTAAAGTTTATGAACAATCTACGAGTTTTGGGCAGGATTGAGTTTATCTCACACAGAAACGCAAAGAGAAGAGATTGGTTGTGATTATGCGATAGCGATAGTTCTTCCTCGTCCATTTTATGATAACAAGTTTTTCAGTCGGTGTCAATAGCTTTCACCTTATTATTGCGACCCTGTAGAAATAGTTTTATGTTTATGCAAACTTAATTGCTGACAGCCTCTTAATTTGATTAAACATAGGAGTGAAAATTAAATATGCGTAACCCGAAACCCTTGTAGAGAGGTTCCATGAAACGTTTCTACATCATAATATGTCTATTAGAGACTTCCAATTAAAGAAATATCCAAAATTTCTTGTGGTGCGGGCCGAAAAGTCCCCTAATAATACAGGGAGGGACCAGATGCCCATCCCACAAAATTGGATAGCGAGGCGCTGCTGCAAGCAGTTCATCTTTTTTGTGGAGTTCTCTTAAACTCGACGCAGATTCATAAGTTTTTGAAGAGAGTCCAGCATATCAATCGCTACAAAGAAGATTTTTCCGTCGGGATTGATTAAAAACCGCCAAGAAATATTCATGCCGACGGTAACACCAAACCAAGGATTTTGCACTACTTATGTGATTTTCAGTTGCTTAGAACCGTCTGGTTGAACTTCACAGATACCTTGTTGTGGCATCATGTTGAGTTCTTGTGCTTCTTCGCGCATATATTTAGCGATCGCTTCCCGGCCAACAATGGGCTTTTGGAATATAAGCTAATTTAAAAAAACTCCATAAAAACATGAACTGCTTACAGCAGCGCTTTGATATCCAATAGCGTAGGGGTAATTCATGAATTACCCCTACTTTTGTGGCAACAAGCTTTAGGAGAATGATATTAAAACAGGATTAATCATTCTATGGAGTTCTCTAAGTTGCATAAGCTGGGGGAACCAGATGCCCACCCCACAAGAGTTATGCTGAATGCGATTATGCAAATTAGATGTTTTTCACTTTAACCAATTAACTAAACAAGCAAGAAATTAGCACCAAACAGATTCACATTGAAGTCAGATTTAGTAAACCCAGTTGTACCTGATAAAGTGGCTAAGATATCACCTGTGCCAAAACCAGAATTACCACCAATACCATCACTAACGCGAAGTTGTGTACTTGTTCCAGATTTTACCACATCAATATTGGCAATACCTGTAAACTGGATTTTATCACCACCGACACCACGCACAAACTCATAAATGGTATCTGCACCATCTCCAGAGGCATAATTAACTATATCTATGGCCTTATCTTTTAAACCCAAATAGAGTTGATCGTTACCGAGACCACCAATAAAAGTATCTGCACCAGCATTACCAATGAGAGTATCTACACCTGCACCACCTGTGAGAATATTAGCGGCAGCGTTACCAGTAATGGTGTTATCTAAGATGTTACCAGTACCATTAATGGCAGTTGTTCCTTGCAAGGTCAGGTTTTCTACGTTGTTACTTAATGTGTAGTTGATAATACTGAAAACACTGTCTGTGCCTTCTCCTAAATTTTCAGTAATGCTATCTCCCGCGTTATCTACATAGTAGGAATCGTTACCTAAACCACCAATCAGGGTATCTGCGCCTTTTCCACCGTTGAGGATATTATTAGCACTATTACCTTTAATAGTATTATTCAGTTGATTACCTGTACCATCAATAGCAGTCGTGCCAGTTAAGGTTAAGTTTTCCAGATTGACTTTTAATGTCCAAGTGATGGAAGATTCAACAGTATCAATTCCCCGATTTAGACCTTCCGCAACAATATCTCCAACATTATCTACTACATAGGTATCATTGCCTGTACCGCCGATTAATAAGTCTGCACCTAATCCTCCGTCCAGGTAATCATTACCGTCTCCAGTGGCAATATCATCGTTTCCTGTCCCACCTTTAACCCAATCATTAGCCGCAGTACCGTTAAAGCTAAAAGTACCAGCAAACCCACTTAAATCAAAGCGTTCAAATCCAAGTACAGATGTACCTGCTATATCTAAAACTTGACTAGTGCTGTTATTAGCATCTATGGCGATACTGTCGTCAGCATTCACACCTGTGATGACAAGAGTATCTGTACCAATGCCACCGTTGATGGTGTCATTTTGTTGTAAGTTGCCTAATGTACCAGTAATTGTGTCGTCTCCAGCTTGTCCATTAATGATATCTTGTTGCAGTGTCGTACTGATTAAATTATCTAAGGGACTCACATCAAGAATTTGTATCCCTGAAATATCATCAGATACATAAGCTAATGTGTTTATTACCTGTATACCCCTCGCAGTACCAGGAGTATCATAAGTTTCTACCAAAGTGGGAGCGGCGGGATCGCTGATGTTAATAACTTGCACACCTGAAGCGCTATCAGTCACGTAGGCGTAGTTGCCTACTACCTGAACACTCCGAGCAGTTCCAGGGGTATCGTAACTGCCAACTAGGGTGAGTGCAGCAGGATTGCTGATATCCAGAATTAGGAGTCCTGAACCCTGATCAGTTAAATACGCCAAGTTGCCTACTATCTGGAGACTATTCGCATTACCAGGAGTATCATAACTGCCAACTAGAGTAGGTGCGGCAGGATTGCTGATATTGATGATTTGTAATCCTGATGTATCATCTGCTACATAAGCAAGATTGCCAGAGATCAAGACAGTTCTCGCAGCACCAGGAGTATCATAACTGCCAACTAGGGTGGGAGTAGCAGGATTGCTGACATTGAGGATTAGGAGTCCTGAAGTGTCATCAGCCACATAAGCAAGGTTGCCTACTACTTGGACGCGATAGGCATTGCCAGGAGTATTATAACTGCCAACTAGGGTGGGAGTAGCAGGATTACTGACATTGATGATTTGTAGTCCTGAATCCTGATCAGATATGTAAGCTAAGTTTCCGACTATCTGGATACCCCTCGCATTGCCAGGAGTATCATAACTGCCAACTGGAGTTGGTGCGATGGGATTAGTGACATCAAGGATTACTAATCCTTTATCCCAATCAGCTACGTAGAGTAAGTTGCCTACCTGTTGAGTACGGTAAGCAGCACCAGCCGTGTCATAGGAACCTTTCAATGTTAAATTAGGCATACGTACCTCATGATGAACTGTTAAAATTTCTGTACGAAATCGCTTTAAATGGGAAATTATTGATACTAATCAAGTTAAAGTCCGGTTTCTCAGTCGAGTTATCGTACATTCAAAGTATTTCATAGTTTTTTTTAAAATGCAAGTGTTTTTAGCAACTTTTTTTACACAGATTGAGCCGCAATTTTATTTCTCGATTGGACAAGTCTGGTTATTTATTAGTTGTGTATTGACAAAATTTTATTTGAATTAACTTGTAATAACTAAATTCAAATATGATTCAACAGGTATGATATAGTAATGAATTAAACTTATTAAGCATAAACGCTTCCTGAAATTAATCCTGTAAACTCTTATTTGCGTCTTTGCTCGAAATAAAAAGTGTAAAGTGAGCATTGCCAACCCTACTGAAATATCTGTCAGACAAAAGTTTTAAAAACCTGACAGGTGACTGCTAGTGTGTTAATTCTGAATCCCTTATCCCATAAGACTTCATGCACAAAATGTGTCGCATATTTTTATGAGAAAGTGCCTGGAACAGATGCTTTCGGTGTAAACTACGGTAACACCAATAATTTCCCAGGAAATCGCTCCAAAACACACAAAATTAACATACTAGGTGACTGCTGACTATTAACTGCCCTTAGATAAGCAGAAATTAACCTCCAGAGTCAGTTAGCAATGGTATTGGTAAATTTCTCTGATTTTATAGACAGGCATTGCCGAATATAGACAAATATATGAAAATTATTGGTAAAATTCTAGTAATTTTATAGACATTGTCATTCATGGTAAATTGCCTATAAAATCAATACCTTAGCCAAATTACGAAGGTGAGATGATAATGCTTTAACCATGAACTCCCGTTTCTCACTCTTGCTTGGCAAAAACAATCAGCCTTAAAAATTCCTTAAAGGTTTCCGACAAGGATTTTTTAAATGTATTGACGGGGTAGATAAGGGTTTTAGATTCTAAATTACCTTTTCGTCGAAACGCTTATATATGCTTATTTTTGCCGTTTTTGCCAAAAATTATCAAGGCTCTTATTTTGGCAATAGTATTGTAAAATAAAACTATATTCTCAAGAGTCGAAGACATCTGAATGTTGGGTGAGAGTCCTTTTGGGGTGCGAAGTCGGTAAACAATCCGAATCTATAGGAACTAAAAAGTAAATCACATCAGATCGAGATAATCAATCAGAGAATAAAATGCAAAAAACCATAAAAGTAATCCCTAATGATGAAATCTGATGGGATAAAGGGGATTGTAGTTTCTCCAGTATTGGTAACACTTTCAAAGTAAAAGATATTTGTCTATATTTTTTACAACTATTACAAAAAGTAAAGGGCAATTTTACTATGACCAAAGCACCTGTTGCTCCTGTGGTGCTAGTCATTCTAGACGGATGGGGCTACTGTGAGGAAACCCGAGGAAACGCCATTACCGCTGCCAAAACGCCAATCATGGACAGTTTATGGGCAGCTTATCCCCACACCCTCATTCGCACATCAGGAAAAGCCGTAGGGTTACCAGAAGGACAAATGGGCAACTCGGAAGTTGGTCATTTGAACATTGGCGCTGGTCGAGTCGTACCCCAAGAACTGGTACGGATATCAGATGCTGTAGAAGACGGTTCTTTAGCCGCAAACCCAGCCCTTGTCAAAATTTGCCAAGAAGTGCGTTCAGCTAATGGCAAGTTACATCTAGTGGGGCTTTGTTCTGATGGCGGGGTACATTCCCATATTACCCATCTATTTGGACTCCTTGACTTAGCCAAGGCACAGCAACTTTCACAAGTTTGTATCCACGCCATTACTGATGGCCGTGACACCAAACCGACAGATGCTATTAACGTCATCCAGCAGTTGGCAGACTACATGGATAAAACTGGCATTGGTGAAATCACGACCATCAGCGGTCGCTATTATGCAATGGATCGTGATAACCGTTGGGATCGAGTCCAACGTGCCTACGATGTGATGACAACAGATAGTGATGGCAATGGACTTACCGCCGTAGAGGTATTGCAAGCATCCTACGCTGAAGGTATTACTGATGAGTTTGTTCTCCCTGTCCGTCTTCAACCTGGTGCGGTAGAATCGGGAGATGGAGTGATATTTTTTAACTTCCGTCCCGACCGGGCCAGAGAATTAACTCAGGCTTTTGTCAGTAAAACTTTTAACGGTTTTGAAAGACAGCCAATTCAGCCGCTTTCTTTTGTAACTTTTACCCAGTATGATCCAGAATTGCCAGTTTCGGTGGCTTTTGCACCTCAAAATCTGAGCAATATTCTGGGTGAAGTTATCGCTAATCGTGGTTTAAAGCAATTTAGAACGGCCGAAACTGAAAAATATGCTCATGTCACCTACTTCTTTAATGGGGGACTAGAAGACCCTTGTGAGGGAGAAGACCGGGAATTAGTCAGTAGTCCCATGGTGGCAACTTATGATCAAGCCCCGGCGATGTCAGCACAAGCTGTAACAGATGTGGCGATCGCTGCCATTAGAAAGGGCATTTACTCCCTAGTAGTGATGAACTATGCTAACCCAGACATGGTAGGGCATACAGGGCAAATTCCAGCGACAGTCACAGCCGTTGAAGCTGTAGATCGCTGTTTAGGTCGTCTCATTGATACTATTGGTAAAGCTGGTGGTACAGCAATTATTACTGCTGATCATGGCAATGCTGAGTATATGCTGGATGAAAACGGTCATCCTTGGACAGCGCATACTACTAACCCAGTTCCTTTAATTTTGGTAGAAGGCGAAAAAGCCAAAATACCCGGATATGGAACAAATGTGGAATTAAGAAATGATGGCAAATTAGCCGATATTGCCCCCACAATTCTGGATATATTACAAATATCCCAACCCCAAGAAATGACCGGGCAATCATTACTTACAGCCGCAGAATATGATTTACAACTAACTCGTACTCCTGTACAACTAGGCTTGTAAAATCGTAAAATGGTAGGGGTTTAGCATTGCTAAACCCCTACAAAATTGATTAATTAATTTCAAATTTCTTATCAACAACATTTCTAAATATGGCAATTAGTAACATCATCCAAGGCATTTGGGCGTTTTCCGCTCTAGGTTTGATTATCCTCGTTTTACTACATAGTCCTAAAGGTGATGGCATTGGTGCTATCGGTGGACAGGCACAATTATTTAGTAGTACCAAAAGTGCCGAAAATACTTTAAATCGAGTTACTTGGGCATTAGTTGTGGTTTTTATGGGTTTAACTGTAGTTTTAAGTGCTAATTGGTTACCCAAATAATTGAAACTGAACATGGGAAAAATTACCCAAAATCAACGATTTCAGCGCCGATTAATAGCAGTTCTGACTTTAGTGATAAGTACAGGACTGCTAGTTATTTTCGCTAACTTTTCAGTTAATGCTGTTGTTGGGGAACAGGAAAGAAAGATTCAATTATCAAATTCTCTACCTATTCTCCAAAAACATCATCCTTTACCACCGACTCTGGCTCAGTGGCAAGATAAAATAAATAGTGGTGATTATTTTGATCAAATCAAACCTACGAAAGTTGGTTATTTAATTTGGTCAAATTTTCCAGTGAAAGTGAAGATAGAAACACCAACAAATATTAATGAAAAGCAATCACAAATATGGGTGAATAGTGTTTTCCAAGCTGTTCAAGAATGGAATATTTATTTACCTTTACAGGTAGTAGAAAAATCCGCTATTGCTGATATTACAATCTCCCGAAAAGCACCGGCTTTGCAACGTGAACCTAATGGTAAAATACTGCGGGCGCGTTCGGCTTTAACTACTTATGATTTATATACTGAAAATAATATTTTATCTCACCGGTTTACAATTCTGTTGAGTCCTAGTCAAACTGGTGATTATGTATTATCAGCAGCCCGTCATGAACTTGGCCATGCTTTGGGAATTTGGGGTCATAGTCTTCTCGAAACTGACACTATGTATTTTTCCCAAGTTCGTAAACCACCGTTTATTTCTGTGCGTGATGTCAATACTTTGAAGAAGGTTTATGAACAATCTACGAGTTTGGGTTGGTTTGTTTTGGGGAAGGATTGATTTCCTGAAAACAAGAATGTCAAACAGAAACTGAACACTGAATAAGCAAATTAAGTAGGTTGGCGTTGAAAATTGTCGTCATAGCACTAGGCAAGAGGCAAGAGTAAAGAAGTTTTCAGCGATTTTACATTTCTTTACACAGTTTGGTTTTATTGTGTTCACCTACTTAAACTACTCTATAGTACGGCAGACATAATATTTGATTGACAATAACAAATACCATGTGGTATTTGTTATACATAAGTAGAGGATTAATTCAGATAAATTGCTTAACAAGCGAGGCTCGAAATGGGTATAAATTTTGCATTAGAGACTTCAGGAAAAGGATGGAATCTCTGCTTGATAGGAGAAGATCAATCTAATAAACTGGCAGAACTCACCCAGGGATTGAGAGGGGAATTTTCGACTACAGGTGATGGTAAAGAGATATTATCTGGTTTTGCCTATTGGAGTGTAGGTTCAGCTATTGCTTGGGATCATGCTTGTAAAGATAATTTCTATTTTGTCATGAAAGAGAGCATAAAATTTTTTAACTCTCAATGGCAACAAATTCATGCTAACAACATAAAAGATAAACAATATCATTACGTTAGTTTAGGTGTAGGTACAGGAGAAAAAGACCAGCATATTTTGAGTATTTTACTCAACACAAATCCTGACCTACTCTATTTTCCAATTGATATGAGTTCGGAGATGTTAAGATTCGGTGTTCAAAAGGCAACAGAAAGATTGCAATTGAAGAATGATGTAATAACAATTCAAATTGACTTCTCAATTGAGAGAAATATTGGACATTTACGCGAACTGTTTGACCAAATTCCCAATGATAATCCTGTTCTGTTTTCTTTACTTGGAAATACATTAGCTAATTTCCAACAAGACACAGAATTACTGCAACTTCTTTCTAAACTAATGCGACCTAAAGATAGACTTCTTATAGAAGTAGCAACCACTGAAGACTTAAACGAGGAAGCGGCACAAACAGCAGCGAAAGAATATGCAAAAACTAGGTTATTCAAAGAGTTTGTTACAAGTGCTTTGTTTCAAAACACTGATTTAAACATTGACTTGAATAGTATTTTATTTCAAGGTTCTATTGAAACAAATAAAGCAATTCTGATAAAAGTCCTATATCAAAATTCAACTGGCAAAAAAATTGACGTTATGTTACCTGACCGCTCAGTTATGAATTTTGAACCTCAAGATACTATTCGTTTATTGCTGACTAGGAAGTATACCTCAGATGGTATCAAGAAAAGCATATCAGATAGCAACCTAATAATTGTTGATAGACTACACACACCTTTTGAAGCACGTTCTCAGAGTAGATTTGGTATAGATTTAATTCTGCTTGCTCCTGAGTCATCGGGAGTTACCCCTGGCATTTCAGGAACTCCACTGGTGACTGTATGGACACCAAAACGCTAGAAGCATTTAGACGAATAACAGATGATGTCAGTATGAAAAACTTAGTCACATTTGCCACTTTTTTCCCTCTGTTTCTTGGATTTATTTTAGCCATTGTCTGGTTGACTAAAAAACCAGATTTTGATGCACTACTATCGGCTCTCGGAGCATTGGCAACAATTACAGGTATTGTTGGCGAACGGTGGGTATCAGCTTACGAAAAGAAGACTGCATTGCTGCAAGCCTTACTGAATGAGTGCATAGCAAATGAGGCAATTTTATCTGATGCGCGATTCACATCAAATTCACATATTTTGGGGCAACCTCTAGTCTTTCCACGACTAATTATATCAGTCAATGAAACAGCGATCGCATCTGGTGTTTTTGCAGAACGCAAAGATAGTGACTTGTTTTCGCTTCTACATCAATGGCGGCATACTGTGAATGAGTTCAACCATAGATTAGACATTACCGAATTACGCACATTCACGAATCTGTCACTACAAGAGATCCGCTCATTATATGAGGCACTACAGGAATCAAAAGAGTTTAATGATGCTGGGACTTTAAATCATCATATAGCAACAGTTTTAAAATCAAAATATCCAAAAGGCATTAGAGGTAGTGAAGCCCTAAATGTCTATAACTTACACATTAAATAGCTTTTTTCATTATTTGCTGACTTAGCTTGATTGATTGCGCTTATGCGAAAGGGGCAGTTCTTCCTCGTCGGTTCTATGATAACAAATTTTCTGGTCGGTGTCAATAGCTTTCACTCTATTATTGCGAGGCTGTAGAATTGACAAATAAATTTGATTTTCGACAGCCTCTGGATTTAATTAAATGCGGCGCAGATTCATGAGTTCTTGAGGAGAGGCCAGCATATCAATCGCTACGAAGAAAATTTGTCCTTCGGGATTGATTAAAAACCGCCAAGAAATATTCATGCCAACTGTGACACCAAACCAAGGAGTTTGTACTACTCCTGTGATTTTAAGTTGCTTAGAACCGTCTGGTTGAACTTCACAGATACCTTGTTGTGGCATCATGTTTAGTCCTTGTGCTTCTTCGCGCATATATTTAGCGATCGCTTCCCGGCCAACAATGGGCTTTTGGAATGGTGGTTGTAGCGCACCGTCAGGAGTAAATAGCGCAATAGCAGCATCAAATTTATCTGCATTCATGGCTTCAATGTAGCCTAACACAGCGGGTTCTATAATCCCATCAATTTTAACAGAGGAAATAACTGGGGTTGTCCGTTGGAAAGCAGGTTCTGTATTTGCTTTGGGGTAAGCACTAGGACTAAGCTCAGAAGTGTCAAATCCCATGTTTACTACGGTATTCCGTAACACGGTAATTTGTTGACCTTGATCAAGTTTTTGTGTGGCTTCTAATACCATCTTTACGCCAGGAGACATTTGATAGCCAAGGGGGATAGGAGTAATGATTCCCTGTTTCATCAATTCTCCTAACTCGTACCAGAAAGCTAGTTTGGTATTAACGCTAAAGAAACCATAGGAACGGCTAATCGGAGCATCAGCACGGTTAGCCAAATCCCGCATAACTTTGGTTTGATCTTCACGAGACATTTGCTTAATTTGGGTCAGCAAACTTTCTGCTAGTTGTAAGCGTGCTGCTCCAGGCGCTGCGGGAGTAATGGTTTTACCCATTTCAGTATAAGCATACCAAAGATAAGCTAGTTGATCATCAGCGTTAAGTTGATCAAATAATGCTATAGTTGCGGGAATAGGACTAGGAACTTGAGTATTAGAAAAAATAGTTTGAGCAGACTGGATAGTTAAAGCCACAATCGGAATCTCCCAGATAATTTGTTAATTAATCGCTATCAAGAATTAAGCTAAAAATGTTCATGATTAACTTAATGTTCTATGTAAATTAATTTAATAATGATCGTAATTTTTGTAAATAATGGGAATTACGAATTGACAAAATATTTAATTCATGATACAAAAATATCTCTAAGTTGTTACCCTTTGGTCTGGTTTGGTCAACCCAATATTTTCAAGATATATAGAAATCGGATAGCAAGAGAACGCCACAAAAAAAATTATCCAATCTTGTGGGATGGGCATCTGGTCCGGTCCTAATATTATTAGCAGGGCCAGATGCCTGCACTACAAGAAATTTTGGAGTATTTTTTTATTTGGAAGTCTCTAAGTATTTGTAGGGTGTGTTAGGCATAGCCGTAACGCACTTTAAACTCAATAAAAGGTGCGTTACGCTGGTGCTAACGCACCCTACGTAGTCTCTGGTGGGCATTGCCCACCCTACATGACTATTTTTCAGGAATTGTTATAGTTGATTAGTAACTATTTTTTCTCACGCAGAGATGTCAAGAGAAATCTAAAAAATAAGTTGTGTTAATTAAAGAATTTTACCGTTTAATCAAGCCGATTGCTCAAGGGGAATTATACCAAACTTTTCTCGCTGTAGATGAAAGTCAATTTCCACCAATTCCCTGTGTTATTCAACAATTTTCATCTCAACATCAAACACTAGAATATTTTCAATATCAAGTACAGCAATTAACGGAATTAGGTAAACATCCTCAAATTCCTGCATTGATTACATATTTTACAGAAAATGAATATTACTATTTAGTTCAAGAATTTATTGATGGTGATAATTTAGATACCTTATTA
Organism: Dolichospermum sp. DET69; assembly: GCA_017355425.1. Classification (NCBI taxonomy): domain Bacteria; kingdom Bacillati; phylum Cyanobacteriota; class Cyanophyceae; order Nostocales; family Aphanizomenonaceae; genus Dolichospermum; species Dolichospermum sp. DET69. The sequence goes on along the minus strand of CP070233.1, from coordinate 2,532,307 downwards.
GCAAAGCAAGGTGTTTTTAATGAAACTCAGATTTGGCAAGTTTTAAAAAGTTTATTACCAATAATCAAATTTATTCATGATCATCAAATTATTCATCGAAATATTCAACCAAAAAACATTATTTTACATTCTCTAAATCAAAATCAAGATTTATTAGAGAATCTGGTCTTGGTTGATTTTACGGAAATGAAGATTGTTAGTGCAAATCAATCAACAAATGATATATTTGGTAGTCCAGAATATATTTCCCCAGAACAAGCACAAGGTAAACCAGTCTTTGCCAGCGATTTATATAGTTTAGGTGTAACTTGTATTTATCTATTAACTCAAGTACCACCTTTTGAATTATTTGATATTACTAATAATAGCTGGGTATGGCGAGATTATCTTACCGATAAAATTAGTGAATATCTGGGGCAAACCCTTGATAAACTAATAAAGTATGATTTACAAGAACGTTGGCAATCAGTAGAACAACTTATTTATACTTTGGGAATTAAGGATAATTATCTACCTTTATTATCCCCAAATAAAAATCATTCTTGGCAAATTTCCCATACTCTCGAAAATCAAATTCATAGTTCTATTAATACTGTGGCATTAAGCCATGATAGTAAAATATTAGCTAGTGGTGAAGATAATAAAAGGATTAAATTATGGGATTTAAGCAATCAGCAATTAATAGCGAACTTTTCTGGACATACTCAAGCTATCACAGCGGTTATTTTTAATGATCATGATACAATTTTAGCTACAGCTAGTGATGATCAAACTATCAATTTGTGGGATGTAAAGACATTAGCAAAAATTCATACTTTCTCTGGACACGCACACGCTGTTAAATCCCTAACATTTCATCCCCAAGGACAAATTTTAGCTAGTGGAAGTTGGGATAAAACTATTAAAATCTGGGATATAAATACAGGTTTAGCACTGGATACTTTAACCGGACATAAATTACAAGTAAATGCTGTTGCTTTTAGTCCCCAAGGACAGCTTTTAGCTAGTGCTAGTTATGATCGCACGGTTCGCATCTGGAAATTAGCAGAGGGAAAATTTAAGTTATTAACAACCCTTTCAGGTCATACTTGGGCAGTTTTGACAGTTGCTTTTAGTCCTAATGGTCAAATGTTAGCGACTGGTAGCGGTGATAATACCATCAATTTATGGGATGTTAATACTGGTGAGTTAATTAGCACACTTTCAGGTCATTCCTGGTCAGTGGTAGCTGTGGCTTTTAGTACCGATGGAGAAACGCTAATTAGTGGCAGTTGGGATAAAACGGTAAAAATTTGGCAAATTAGCACAAAAAAAGAAATTGCTAGTCTTATAGGTCATACAGACTCAGTATCTAGCGTTGCCATGAATGATGATGTAGGATTGATTGCCAGTGGCAGTAAGGACAAGACAATCAAATTGTGGCTTAGATGAGAATTGAGAATTAATAGTTGACAATTATCAATTCTCAATTCTCAACTCTCAATTACCCATTAGAGACTGCCAATTAAAAAAATATCCCAAAATTTCTTGTGGTGCGGGCATCTTGCCCGCTAATAATAGAAGGACGGGCAAGATACCCATCCCACAAGATTGGATCATCTTTTTTGTGTAGTTCTCTTACCAACTTAAAATAATCAGGCGCTACCTGTGAAGGCGATTTCTGGAAATTTCAACTGCGCTTCTGCCATGGGGCGTTTTCTGCCTTCTTCTTGCCAGTAGTTAATCACTTCAGTGGCTTTGTTGAGCAACTCCACCCGATCAACATCTGTAATCCAGTGTTTGGATTCCAACTCTTTTTTTAGCTCTTCCCAGGCATCATTTCTGGGCCAAAAGAAGTATTTGGTTAAGGGACTAGAACCTTTACCAACAACTTGGTCAACTGCGAGAGCGACGTTTTCGTCTAACCAGAGAATTTTCAAAATGAACTTGGTCAATTACACCTCCGGGGAATATCCGGGTTTTACTTACTTAGTTTGCGACCCCTTATTTTAACTCAATCTTTGACTAATTGACCAATGAGTCCAGAAATTTGGGAATCTTCTTTCTTAGCTGTTATCTGCTATATCATTAATTTTGTTGTATATTACGTCAGAGTTAAATAATGAAACTAATTAGTATTTTCCTGAGTCTGTTGCTGGTTTTTGGCTGGAATACACCAGTTATGGCAGAATCTCAAACTATTACTGCCCAAGAGTTACAAGCAGGGGACGAACTAGCGACTAAAGCCTTTGCAGCTACAAATCAAGGTGATTTTGTCACAGCAGAAGCTTATTGGACAGAAATTATTGAAAAATTCCCCACTAATGCCGGAGCATGGAGTAATCGCGGTAATTCTCGTGTCAGTCAGAATAAGTTAGCAGCAGCGTTGACAGATTATAACCAAGCTGTAGAACTCGCTCCCAATGTTACAGACCCTTTTTTGAATCGGGGGACTGCATTAGAAGGTTTGGGAAGATGGGAAGAAGCGATCGCTGACTATAATCGTGTATTAGAATTAGATCCTAAAGATGAAATGGCTTATAATAATCGTGGTAACGCCAAAGCAGGTTTAGGAAAATGGCAAGAAGCCATTTTAGACTACCAAAAAGCCACAGAAATTGCCCCGAATTTTGCCTTTGCGAGAGCTAATTATGCCCTGGCTTTATATGAAACTAGTCAAACAGATAAAGCTATCCGTGAAATGCGGAATATAGTTCGTAAATATCCCCAGTTTGCCGATATGCGAGCCGCTTTAACAGCCGCTTATTGGGTAACGGGAAACATCGGTGAAGCGGAAAGTAATTGGGTAGCAGCTTATGGACTAGATACCCGTTATAAAGATATGAATTGGGTAACAAATATCCGCCGTTGGCCACCGAGTATGGTAGTAGCTTTGAATAAATTTTTGAAATTACAATAGAGCAGGAAATGGTGGTTTATTTATCTGACTGGGCGTAGGTTAGGCTAATTGGGCGTAGGTTAGGCTAATTGGGCGTAGGTTAGGATAATTGGGCGCAGGTTAGGATAATTGGGCGCAGGTTAGGATAATTGGGCGCAGGTTAGGATAATTGGGCGCAGGTTAGGATAATTGGGCGCAGGTTAGGATAATTGGGCGCAGGTTAGGATAATTGGGCGCAGGCCCTGCGCCCCTACCTGTTGACAAATCTATTATTCTTCGACACGATAACCTAGTTCTGCTAATCGCACCCGTGAATGTCGCCATTTGGGTTGGACTTTGACAAATAATTCTAGATAAACTTTCCCAGCAATTAGCTTTTGAATTTGTTCTCTCGCTGCACTACCGACTGCTTTGAGCATTGCTCCCCCTTTACCAATGAGGATACCTTTTTGAGAATCTCTCTCAACATGGATGGTGGCAAGAACACGGGTAATTTTTGGGGTTTCTTCGACTAAATCAATGGCTATGGCGACAGAATGGGGAACTTCTTGACGAGTTGATAATAATATCTGTTCTCGAATTAATTCACCCATAATAAACCGTTCTGGTTGGTCTGTAACTAAGTCTGGTGGATAATAAAATGGTCCGGGTTCAAGATGATTAATTAATATCTCTTCTAATTGCGATAATTCCGCTCCGGTTTTAGCAGAAAATTTCACACTTTGCCAGTTATATGTATTAGCTAATTGGATGTAACTTTCATCTATTCTGTGAAAATCTTCTGGTTGCTCATCAATTTTGTTGATTCCCAAAATTACAGGTGTTTGACTATGTATTAGTAATTCAGCCACATAGCGATCGCCTGGACCACAAGCTACTGTACCATCAACTACAAATAATATCACATCTACTGAGTCAATAGCAATTTTGGCATTTTTTACTAGCACTTCCCCTAATTGATGATGGGGTTTATGAATACCCGGTGTATCTACAAAAATTAATTGGGCTGTTTCTGTAGTTAAAATCCCCTTTAACCGATTTCGAGTGGTTTGGGATACTGGGGAAGTAATGGATATTTTTTGCCCAATCAGTTCATTCATTAAGGTGGATTTACCCACGTTAGTCCGGCCGATAATGCCGATAAAACCTGATTTAAATCCAGCAGGCGCTTGGGGAATCATTACCCCACCGAAATCAGTAAAAATATTATTATTATCAATATTAGAGACTTGTGATTCTACTTGCATTGTTTACAGTTATGATTAATAGATTATTTTGACTTTGATGGAAATTATCTTTTAAATTAAAGATACATTAACTATTACATAAGTAGGCAGGCACAATTAAATATAATCTGGGCAGGCAGGATGCCCACCCCACAATAAGTATAATATTCTTGTGGGATGGGCTTCTAGCCCGTCCAGAGTCAACAATATTATTTTGATATTTATTTCAGCCCATCTACTTATTCATGGAAATGATAGAAAAGGATAAAGCCAAATCCTACTGTTTTTTCTAGCACAAATAGCAAACCATAATTATATTAAGTACAGTGTCTTTATCTAGCTCCCTGAATTATGACCATAGCATCAACAGCAGTAAATCCTTATTTAGCGGGCAACTTTGCCCCTATAAACACAGAAATCAGCACTGATACCTTAGAAGTCATCGGAGAATTACCTCCAGATTTATCAGGGATGTTTGTCCGTAATGGACCCAACCCCCAATGGAGTCCTATTGGTCAATATCACTGGTTTGATGGCGATGGAATGTTACATGGTGTCCAAATTAATAACGGTAAAGCCACTTATCACAATCGCTATGTGAGAACTAGGGGCTGGAATATTGAAAATGAAGTTGGTAAAGCTGTGTGGAGTGGACTTTTAGAACCACCCCAAATGGATAACCCCCACGGACCTGGGAAAAATACCGCTAATACAGCCCTCGTGTGGCACAATGGACAACTTTTAGCATTATGGGAAGGAGGTGCGCCCCATCACATCAATATTCCCGATTTGGCAACTATTGGGGAATATACTTATAATGATAAACTAGTTTCTGCTTTTACCGCCCATCCCAAGGTAGATCCTGTTACAGGGGAAATGATGTTTTTTGGTTACGGTTTTCGACCACCTTATCTACAATATGGCGTAGTTTCTGCCCAAGGTGAGTTATTACAAACAGTACCAGTGGAGATACCAATGGCGGTGATGATGCACGATTTCGCCATTACGGAAAATTATACTATTTTCATGGATTTACCGCTGACATTTAGTATGGAACGAATGCAGCGGGGAGAACCAATGTTGATGTTTGAGAGCGATCGCCCCAGTCGGTTTGGTATAATGCCTCGTCATGGTGACAACAGCAATATTCGCTGGTTTGAATGTCCCCCTTGCTACGTCTTCCACACCCTCAATGCTTACGAAGCCGGAGACGAAGTGGTGCTTATTGCTTGTCGAATGAATTCTACTAGTGTTCTTATGGCTGAAAATACCCTGGAAGAAACGCCTTTTTTACACCGTTGGCGCTTTAACCTCAGCACAGGTACAGTTACAGAAGAACAACTAGATGATGTACCGGGAGAATTTCCCCGTGTCAACGAAAACCTGTTAGGAAGAAAAACCCAATATGGCTATGTGGGAAAAATGGCACATAGTCAAAATCCCTTATTTGGTGGTGTCATCAAATACGATTTTATCAATGGTAAATCCCAAACCCATGAATTTGGTAAGCATCGTTATGGTGGAGAAGCAGTATTTGCACCATGTCTTAATTCCACCGCAGAAGATGAAGGATGGCTGGTAACATTTGTTTACGATGAAAGTTCCCAAACATCAGAACTTGTAGTTATTAATGCTCAAGATATGACCAGTCAACCTGTAGCGCGGGTAATGATTCCTCAACGTGTACCCTATGGATTCCATGGTACATGGATATCTGGTTGATAGTTACAGTATTACCCGGTAAGCGTAAAGCTCAGTCACTTTAGTGCTGAGATATAAGCGACACGGGCGAAAATATTTAGCCTAACTCATTGACTTGATAACAGTAGATGTGATACAATGTAAACAATTCTAGAATTTAAGTATAACTAAACGACGTAAAAACTTAACTTATTTGGTTGAGTGCGTAGTCATACCTAACGGTATTGCTGTTTAGGAAAGCTAAATTTGGTGAAAAATGAAATGCAAAAAACGAGTACGGTAGGGATACGGTCATTAACGCTTTAGGAGAATCGACCTCTGTTTTTGTTGGAGTAATCCAGCAATTGTAAGTTGGCTCATTGATTAAAGAATCGAGCGCGTCTTTAGACCTGAGAGTGTCAATAGAATACTTACTTAGATCCTTAGATCCCCGACTTCTTGGAGAAGTCGGGGATCTGAATTCTGAATTTTAGTGATTTTTGTCTACTAAATCAGCAAACTTTTTTAACATCTCCCAATACTTTTTTCCTGCAACTGAAGATAAATCATTATGGCTGGCTTTTTCTACCCAAAAAGAAAGTTTGGGAGATGATACAGCAGCGAATAATTTTTCTCCATGAGTAAAAGGAATAATTTCATCACTTTTACCATGAATGATCAAAGCTGGACAGGTTACTTTTTTGATTTTGTCGAGATTAGTAAATTTATCAAAGGGTAAAAGTGGCACAGGAACAACTACCCGAAAAATAGAAGTAAAGCTACTTTCAACTATTAACCCAGCTAGGGGTTTTTTAGATGCTAAATCTACTGCTGAACCACCACCAACAGAACGCCCAAATACTATAATTTGTTGGGGAGTAATTTTTAAAGTTTGAGTTAAATAATTGTAAGCTGTTTGAATATCTTGGTAAGCAGCTTTTTCTGTTGGAGTTCCTTCACTTGTACCATAACCGCGATAATCATAAGCAAGGACGCTAAAACCCAAATCTCGGATTTTTGCTAAATGTGGTTTAATATATCCCAAATCTTCAGCATTACCATGAGCATAAAGAATGGTATATTTAGCTTGAGGATTTGGTAAATAAATTGCCGAAATATTTTTATTATCTGCGGTTTTTAATTTGAAAATATCTTGGTTATCTTGATAACTAGATGCTTGAGGCAGAAAAATCATGCTGTCAGCGCGGAAATAAACATAGACAGCAAAAAAAGCGTAAATAAATATAAGAGATTTTAACATTCGTTTCCAGGTTAAATCACCAATAAGCAATTTTTTTAATTGCTGTTTATCCATAAAATTAGCTTCTATAACTTTCTCCAATATAATACACAAGGTTGGGTTGTGTCCACGGCACACTTCGTTTTACCCAACCTATAATTTTCTTTGCACTAAACGGATTAGAATCTAAATTTGCAATTACATATCTTCTTGATATTTCACTAACAATTTAGGAATGTGATCATAGCCATCAACACCAATAACAGCAATCATTTTTGGGCGATTTTGTTGCAGTAATAATTGAAATTTATCTATACCCATTTGTCCCCTGATAATTGTCAATAAACCAGCGGGTTGTCGCCATTCATCAGCAGCAATTTGTTCTAAAAGATACATTCCTAAACTACCAGTATAAACTGCTTTTTCATAATTAGCGATTTGATAATTAGCTTCAGCTAAATATGCTAAATTTCTGCCTTGTAAATACAAATCACCAGAAACTTGAGCAGTTCTAAAGGCATTTTCTAAATATTTAATTGCTGTGGTGTATTGTGTTGTAACTAAATAAGCAATACCTAAACTACTAAAACATAAAGCTTGACTTTGTAAATCACTTAATTTTTCTGCTAATTTTAACCCTTGTTCCAGATAGTTAATCGCTGATTCATAAACTTCAGGTTCACTAATTTCTGTTTGCTTTGCCTGCATAACTTCACTATAACCTAGATTTACCAAGGCATTAGCTTCTCCAGTTTTGTCTCCTGTTTGTCTACTAAAAATTAATGCCCGTTGACTATAATTAATTGCTTGAGCATAATTTTGTTGTTGTACATAAGTCCGGCTAAGATGATTAAGATTAGCAATTTCACAGGTTTTATCTCCAGCTTTTCTAGCTATTTCTATGGCTTGTTGATGAAAATCAAGGGAGCGATCATATCTACCCAAACCCCTTTGAGAATAACCCAATAATGTTAAAATCCGGGCTTTTTCCTGAGTACCTTCAGCAGAACGTAAAGGGGCATCTAAATAATCCAAAGCATCCCGCAAATAACTACCAGAAAATGAGGCGAAAATCCCCCCATAAAGAGGAAAATAAGGACGTTGGGCAAAGGTTCGCAAAATTTGCAGCATGATTTGCGATGCACCGTTACTATATATTAAAGCCTGATTTTGAAAACCGCTGGCTAATTGACTCCAAATGACTGCAAATGTTAAAAATGTGGAAATAGATAGTTTAGGACCTGCTTGAATATCATAAGCTTGTTCATCAAACCAATTGATTAAACCCCTTTGCAAAAGCTGTAAAATTATTGTTAATTCTACCCAATTACTCAAACTAATTGTCTGTTGTTTTTCGGCAAATTCCAAAGCTGATTGTTCTACTGCTAGGGTATGAAAAAAGGCTTGGGGAACTTCACTATTAACTACTTTAGCCCAACTTGCCCAGGGACTATTTTCTCCTGGTACACCACCAAATCCTAAAGAATTTTTGCGTTCATACATCCAATTCAGTAAATTTGCTTGGATTCTTTGCCAAGAAGCTATACCACGAGTAATACCGTCAGCAATTTGTCCAAAATCTTCATTAGCACTAGTAAATTTTTGTAAAGATTGAGCTAACTGTTGAAGCTGGGACAAATTTAAGGGATACTTTTGATTGGGATCTGTAGCTCGTAATAAAGCCGTTAATCGTTCATCTGCGGTAGCTGTGGTAATTTCCCGCATAGACAAAGAAATCGCTTCAGTGGCTTTATTTTGTTCTTGCCACCGTTGCCATTGAGTTTGAATCGTTTTAGCAGCGCGTAAACTCCGGGTAGCTTTGGCTTTTCTGAGTTCATCCGTTTCCGAGTCTACCTGAGATTGTATAGTATTCAAGCGATCGCTCAAAACTAACTCAAACACCTCCCCTGTACCGGAAGTGATACCTTTGAGCAACATTTGATAAACCTGCTCTACAGAGCTAATTTTACCCTTGAGAGTGGTTTCGATAATGTCGTTAATTAAAGCGAGATAATGATCGCGTAATGGTAAAGAGTCTGACACTTTAGCTAATAGAGAACATGACAACAATTCCTATTGTAGTCCCGATGATAATCATATTTGACCTGATAATTTTTGAATCTTTACCTAAATCTGGATTTTCTATACCTCTGTTTTAGTGGAAATTTTCTAAAGCTATAACATTACACCTAATACAAGCAATTACTCAGGGACATATATTGTCTAAAATTAATACAATCCCTGGTAATATTTACAGTATATTTATCCGATAAATTCGTGATCAATTTTCTCGTTGTTTCTTGATAATTTTCTCGAAAATCTCATTTATTCCTGGATGTAATAAGCAATGAGTTTGTAAGGTTTTTAACTAACTAATATTTTGATTTCTTAAGTGGCATTTTCAACTAATTTATCCGGTTTTTACCACTTTCTTTATGAAAGGATAAGCATAAGTAAATCAAAATCATCATTAGGATGTATTTAATTATGGAGCAAATTCGAGATAATAGGCCAAACATATTTAGGAAATGAGTTTATGGACCCGACTTCTCTTATTCTTGCAGCATTGGTAGCTGGCGCAGCAAAAACGGCTGGCAGTGTAGCTCAAGATACTTACGACGGATTGAAAGCTTTGATTAAGCGTAAATTCGAGAGCCAAGGCAAAACAGATTCAGCTACTATTTTGGATAAGTACGAACAAAAGCCCGAAAAGACGAAAGCTCTTTTAGAAGATGAATTAACTGAGGTTGGGGCTGATAAGGATGAAGAAATTATTAAACTAGCTCAAAAATTAATGGAGCAATTAAATCCTCAAGCAGCAGCAGAGGGAAAGTTTAGTGTGCAAATTTCTGGAGGTACAGTTCAGGGTTTGACACAGAACAATCCTGGAACAATAACTCAGAACTTCAGTTAATTTATAGAGTATTTAGAAAATGACTGACGATAATTTTGTTAATATCTCTGGAGGTAACGTTCAGGGGTTTATCCAAGAAAATCATGGAATTGTCTCTCAATACTTTATTTCCCAAGTATCTGAGTTGTTTAGTGGGCAAATATCTGGTACACAACAGCCCTTAACTCAAGTAGAATACGGACAGAGGAAAGTTTTACTCAGTAAAGTCAAAGAATATTGGATTGAAGGGGTTTTAGAAAAGTCATTGCATACCCAAGCCATGATTAAACTTGGTCTAGAAAAGCGATTAGATGCAGTAGAGCGTCCATTTAGTGGCTTTGAAGAATTACCAGAAGAGTCTAGACAAATTTTACCTAAAGGAACAGGTGCAACTGAAGTTTTCAATCAAATAGGAGAGGGAAGAACTCTGTTAATTTTAGGAGAACCAGGGGCTGGGAAAACCATAACCCTCCTGAAACTAGCACAGAATTTGATTGCTCGTGCGGAAGCAAATTTGAGTCGGCTGATTCCAGTGGTGTTTAATTTATCTTCTTGGGGGAGTAAACGGCAAACCATTGCCGAGTGGCTGGTACAAGAACTTTGGCAAAAATACCAAGTTCCTAAAGAAGTAGGTAAAGACTGGGTTAAAAATCAAAAACTGCTACTGTTGCTGGATGGTTTAGACGAGGTAAAAGTTGATCTGCGAGAAGCTTGTGTCGAAGCTATCAACCAATTTATGCAAAATTACGGACAAACGGAAATGGTGGTTTGTAGTCGGATTGCTGATTATGAAGCTCTTTCTCATCGTCTGCAATTACGAGGCGCAATTTGCATTCGTTCTTTGACTCCTGAGCAGGTTAACCAATATTTGGATAGTGCCGGTGAACAACTAGAAGCAGTCAAGGCTTTGCTTGAGGAAGATACCGCACTGCAAGAGTTAGCCAAGTCTCCTTTAACGCTTAGTGTTATGACTCTGGCTTATCAAGGTAAAAATGTGGCAGAACTATCTCAAACGGGTTCGGTAGAAGCACGCCGCGAACACCTATTCAATGCTTATATTGAGCGAATGTTCAAACGCAGGGGAGTTAATCAGCAATACCCAAAAGATCAGGCAATACACTGGCTAAATTGGCTGGCGCAAGGGATGTCTCAAACATCTCAATCTAACTTTTTAATTGAGAAAATACAGCCTAATTGGTTGCAGTCTCCTCTGGAAAGAAGACTTTATCGCATTGGAACTATCCTAATTGGGATACTGATTATTGGATTGATCTTGTTTTCAAGTGAGACTTTAGATTCACATAACAACATGATTACCCGTTCCAACGTAGTAACGATGGATGCAGCAATCTGGGGTCTAATTTTATGGTGGAATTTCGGCAGGGGTAAAGCAGAAATAGAAACTTTTGAAACTTTGACATGGCCTTGGAAAAAAACAGGAAAAGAGCTACTTGATGGCTTAATCTCTGGACTAAAGTGGAGTCTAATTTTGTCCCCGATTGGGGTGGTGTGGTGTGGTCTAACTTGGAAAGAGCCAAAAGGTTACGAGAAAATAATAGTATTTGGAATAATTTTAGGATTAATCTTTGCGCTACTTATAGGATTGATTCGTGGGTTGAGAGGCGCAGAAATAGAGACAAAAACTGTTCCCAATCAGGGAATTTGGATATCTGCTTTTAATGCAGGGATTATTACATTAGTTAGCTGGTTGATTTTGTTCCCAATTATTTATAAGTGGTTTCCTCAAGGGGTACAATCAAAAACTTCTATAATAAGTTGGGGACTAATTTTAGGGCTACTTTTTGGCGGTGGAATATCCTGTATTCAACACTTAAACTTACGACTTATTCTCTGGATTAACGGTTTTATCCCTAGTAATTTGGCTCGCTTCCTCGATTATGCCAGTGAGCGGATTTTTATGCAAAAAGTGGGGGGTGGTTACATCTTTATTCATAGGATGTTACTGGAACATTTTGCAACGCGAATTCAGCCTACACAATCTGAAATTAGGAATACCAATCAAACTATAAAAGTCATTTTTATTGGGGGAATAATTATTGTTGCTAGTCTTATTTATTATCATATTTGTTTGAATTCTGCGGAATATCAATTGAAGTCCCAAGCAAATATGTTGATTTCAACAATGGATTCTGTTCGCAAATATAATAATGATAAAATTACACCTTTATTAAAAACACAATCAGAACAAACATTTTTGAGGGAAAGCATTCCCACCTTTGCTGTAAATCAAGTATTTAATATATTTACCAATGTTTATAAAGATGATTATGGAGATTACCGTTATAAAGATGCGATGATTAATCCGACTAATCCTAATGATAAAGCGACGCTTGAGGAATTCAAAATTATTGAGACATTGAAACAACAAGATTTAGGTAATCAAAATCAACTAGCAGGTTCAAACATCAATCAAGGATATGCAAAGATAAATGGGAAGAAATATTTCTATACATCTCGTCCCATAAAAATTACTGATAAGAACTGTTTGAGTTGTCATTCAACTATAGAGAAAGCACCTCAATCATTACAACTTCTCTACAAACAGGGCAAATATCTTGGTAATCAAGGATTTGATTGGGAATTGAATACAGTTATCGGAGCTAAGGTTGTTTATGTTCCTACAACTCAAGTGGATAATATAGCTAAAAGAGATTTTATCATTATGCTAGGAGTTCTGATGGGAACATTTGCTGTAATGATCATTATGAGGAGGATATTTATCTAAAACTAAATCAGTTTTACTCCTGACTTCTACTAGATTATATCTTCCTTCCATGTAGTAAATAAGTCATCATTTCCCCCTTACCTTTAATTTTAATTAAACCCCGTTTTTCTAGCAAATATTTATCTTTCAACAACTCATAAGTAGCTTCACAAATTTGGATATGATCAGGTATACCATGTGATTCCATCCTACTAGCTGTATTCACAGTATCACCCCATAAATCATAAGCAAATTTCTTTAAACCAATTACCCCAGCAACTACTGGTCCCGTACTAATACCCATGCGAAGTTGAAAAGATAGGTTATTTTCTTTATTAAAATAGATCACAGATTTTTGCATATCCAATGCCATATTTGCTATAGCTAAAGCATGATCACTGCGATAATTAGGTAAACCAGCAACAGCCATATAAGCATCACCAATTGTTTTAATTTTTTCTATGCTATGAATTTCTGCTAATTCGTCAAATAAACAAAAGATTTGATTTAATAATTCTACTAATTCTGCTGGTGATGTCTGACTTGATAATTCTGTAAAACCGACAATATCGGCAAATAATACTGTCACTGCATGAAAACTGTCGGCAATAGTTGTAGGATGATGTTTTAATTGTTTAGCAATTACCGCAGGTAAAATATTTAATAATAGCCGTTCTGACTGTTCTTGAGCTATTTCTAATTCTCTTTTAGCGCGAAATTCTTTTTTCTTGAGTTTTTCATATAAATAAACTGAAAAAATGCAAATTGTTCCCGTCCAAAATAAATATAAACCTTGCTCTACATAGTGATCAATTGTAAATTTAAATGTAGGTCTGTATATTAGATATAATCCTAAGTACCAGATAATTGTTCCCACTTGTGCTATTAAATGTATCCGCCATTTTACAGGAATAATTGTGGCTTGAGTCAGAAACATCAAGTTCCAAATATTTGTCATGGGTTCAACATAGTTAAATAATAAAGCTGTAGAAACTTGAACAGTACAAGTTGCAGACCAGCATAAACCCAAAAAAAACATATCTAAATAACGACGTGCTAGAGGTGTTTTGCATAATAACCAGCAGACAACAATAAAAAATTCTAGCAATAAGCCAATTTTAAGCGCGTATATTTTTTTAGTAATTCCTTCATTTACCCACATAAAAAAAGCAGTCAGTGTTAAGCCAATGATCATCATCAGTTGGGCTTGTAATTCTAAGCGGTTAAGCAGGAAAGTTTGTCTTTGTTCTCGATAAGATTGGGCAAAATCTTCATTTGTCTCGAAGTCGCATATTTCTGGTCTAATAATTGCCTCTAGCTGGGTTTTGATAGCATTAATATTAGTCATCATGCCCGTTTTGCGTTATGAGTAGTTAAACCAGTGTAGCCGGATTGAGGAAAAATAAATGGCTCGTCCCCCGACGTTAACTTTTGATCGTGGTACGTTAATTTTACACCCACCACCACGCAGTAAAAATTGGATAGACTATGCAATTTGGGATGATAGAATTGAAAAATTCCGTATTCCGGCAATTAGATATCGTTCCTTAGTTGAAGCCCTGCAAGCAGAAGCCACAGATTTTATTGATGAAGCTAAGGCTTTTTATCCTTTAGAGTTGATTGCTAGTTTGGAAATGACTCCCTATCCCCACCAAAATGAGGCGTTAGCGGCTTGGAAACTGGCAGGACGACAGGGGGTAGTTGTGCTACCGACAGCAGCGGGTAAGACCTATTTAGCCCAAATGGCGATGCAAGCCACACCACGCACGACATTAATTGTCGTCCCTACTTTGGATTTAATGCACCAGTGGTATGCCCACTTAGTAGCGGCTTTTCCTGACGGGGAAGTGGGTTTACTTGGGGGTGGTTCACGGGATAGAACCGCAATTCTAGTTGCTACCTATGATAGTGCAGCCATTCATGCAGAAAGTTTGGGTAATAAATATGCCTTGATAATTTTTGATGAATGTCACCATTTACCTACAGATTTTAACAGAGTTATTGCTGAATATGCGATCGCTCCCTATCGGTTAGGACTTTCCGCAACCCCAGAACGCACAGATGGAAAACACGCTGATTTAAATATTCTCATTGGTAAAGAGGTTTATCGTCAACGCGCTGAAGATTTGGCTGGTAAAGCTTTAGCAGCCCATGAAATTGTGCAAATTAAAGTCAAATTATCCCAATTGGAACGGGAAAAATACAATCAGTTAATTCAAACTCGCAATGATTTTTTGAAGCAGTCAAAAATCTCTTTAGGAAGTCTCCAAGGTTGGCAAATGTTTGTGCAAATGAGTGCGCGTTCTCAACCGGGAAGGAAAGCAATGTTAGCACATCGTCAAGCTAAAGAAATTGCTTTAGGCACAGATGGAAAAATCCGGGTACTTCTGGATTTATTAGCCACGCATTTTTTAGAAAGAACTTTAATTTTTACTGCTGATAATGCTACAGTTTACCGCATTTCTCAAGACTTATTAATTCCCGCAATTACTCATCAAACACCAGTCAAAGAAAGACATGAAATTTTAACTAAATTTAAATCAGGTGAATATAATACTTTAGTTGCTTCTAACGTCTTAAACGAAGGTGTAGATGTTCCCGCAGCCAGTATTGCCATTATTTTATCAGGGACAGGTTCAACCAGGGAATATATTCAACGATTGGGGAGAATATTACGGAAAGGAAATTTAGAAAATAAACAAGCAATTTTATATGAAGTTATAGCCGAAGATACCAGCGAAGAAAAGACTTCAGCTAGACGCAGGGGAGAAAATAACAGCCGGGAAGAAAAGCCGCAAAAAGCAAATTTACAAGTTATTTATAGTAGTGAAAAGAAAAGCGATTTAAAAGCAGCAGAACAACTAGAAATTAATTATTCAACCCAAAAGAAAGATGTTACCAACAGAACTACTGATACACCGCCAAAACGGCGAGGAAATTATCCCAAAAAGACTGAAACTTGATCAAAAACATTTGAGTTTAGCGACTGAATTAATTAGTTTTTTTCAAGAAGCAGTTGGTAAAACTCAAGGATTATTAGAACGTCAATTAACTGACTTTGAAGGAGATACGACAGATTATCGCATGAAGCGGGGTTTAGCATATATTCTCAAAAGTAGTTTTTGCACCTTTGAAATAGTCAGTCCCCTCGAACCACTCATGTTAAGAGCGAGGGTATTTGCTTTAGCAACAAAATCCGTTGCTAGTCGGGAATCAACGGATATGACTTTAAATAAAATAGCTGATGATTTAAGCCAAGAACTCAACCAAGAAGTTTTACCTGCTCAAATCCGAGATGGACTTTATGCTGATTTATCAGAAAATAAAATTTTAACTGCTTTTGATGTTCCTAAACCAGAAGATGTTTTACATCGTTATAACTTATCTCAAGTGCAAGGAATTTTTTATAAAGCCAGTCAATTAATATTAAATGCTCATCGGAATGTTCCCGGAGAATATAAACTCTTATTTCGATATTTAAAACTATTTCAATTAATGGCTTATATTGAAGGTGATGCCGATCATGGTTTTACAATTAGTGTGGATGGTCCGACAAGTTTATTTACTCCCAGCACTCGCTACGGTTTAGCTATAGCCAAATTAATTCCCGCTTTACTTCATGTGACAAAATGGAGTTTATCAGCCACCTTACAAACCCGTGATTTTTACACAAATGAATGGAAAACAGGACGTTTCACCCTTAATTCTGAATGTGGATTAGTCTCCCACTATCCCCCAGGTAAACCCTATGATAGTATGTTGGAGGAATCATTTGCGAGTAAATGGGATGCCTTAAAAAGTGGTTGGATTTTAGAAAGAGAAGTAGATTTAATCCCCATTCCTGGTAGTGTCATGATTCCCGATTTTCGTCTAGTTCATCCAGACGGACGCGTATTTATTTTAGAAATAGTTGGTTATTGGCGACCAGAATATTTACAAAAGAAATTTGCTCAAGTAAGAAAGGCAAATTGTGATAATTTGATTTTAGCAATTTCCGAAAGATTGAATTTAGAAAAAGCTGGAGTCAAACTAGATAACGTCCCTGCGAGAATAATTTGGTTTAAAGAAAAACTCCTACCAAAATCAGTATTAGCCGTTATGGAGTAATGCAAAGAATCATCAAATCCATTAATTCATCCGTTCTTATCTGCGTTTATCTGCGTTCAACCCACATTCAGCAAGGAACTGTAAAATCAGTTTTTGTCTATCTGTGAGTTGAATCGAAGATTTAATCCCATCCACAAACAATACTGTTCGGTTAACGAAAATTTCCACCTAAAGAACCTATTAATAAAACTGATAAACTATGGAAAATGTTGGGTTTCGTTCCTCAACCCAACCTACGTATTTTCGTTTTTTTAGCCTTAACCGAACAGTATTGGGACTGGTGGGGACTAAGTATCAAGAACCGGAAATTGGGTTGGGGGAATTGGGAATTGGGGAATTGGAGAATGGGGAATTGGGGATTGGGAATGGGGAAAATTCAAGTCAAAAGTCAAAAGTCAAAAGTCAAAAAAATGGCAGTCAAAATGGGGAAGAAACCCCGGATAAAAAGCCTAAGCTGGAAGATAATCAGGATTTGATTAAATTTCTCAAAAAAGCTACTGGCAGGTCAGAGACGGCTTTAAAAAAGGCTTTGCAGGTGGAATTAACAAGCTATGAGGAACAACGTTTATTAACTGCTTGTAATAATGATCTGGATTTGTTTAACCAGGTGCGTCCCTTGGCGGGGTTGGTGCGGTTGGATACTTTAGGTTATCCGGTGGTGATTCCTGCTGGTAGTGTGTATGTGACTCAGGGGACTGATAGAAGGGAAACGGGAACTCACTACACACCCCGGAATTTAACTGAGGAAATTGTCAAATATACTTTAGAACCTTTGGTATATGAGGGTGTAGCGGAGGGGAAACCGCAGCAGGAATGGCAACTTAAATCTGCGGCTGAGTTATTACAGTTGAAAATATGCGATATGGCTATGGGTTCGGGGGCGTTTTTAGTGCAGACTTGTCGCTATTTGGCGGAAAGGTTGGTGGAAGCCTGGGAAAATGCGGAAAAGGCCAATCCTGGTAAGGTGGTGGTAGCGCCGGAGGGTACGCTGTCAAAATCTGTACCACAGGAGTGCGTAATTCCCAAGGAAGCTGATGAACGCTTGACGGTGGCGAGGCGGATTATTGCGGATAGATGTTTGTATGGGGTGGATAAAAACCCGTTGGCGGTGGAAATGGCGAAGTTATCTTTATGGTTGATAACGTTGCAAAAAAACCGTCCCTTTACTTTTTTAGATCATGCTTTTAAATGTGGTGATTCGTTAATTGGTGTGAGTTTGGAACAGTTGGGTTATTGGAATTTGGATATTACTGGAACACTGGAATTATTTGCAGAGGAAATTCGCCGAGAAATTGATAAGATGGTGGAGTTACGGCGAGAAATTGCGGCTTTACCTGTATTGACTCCAGAAGACCAAAATCGCAAGGCGTTTTTATTGACAAAGGCTGAAGCAATTAGTTTTGATTTACGTCAAGGTTGTAATTTATTGGTGGGGAGTTATTTGAATAATTGGAATGAGAAGGAAAGGGAAGGTTTAAGGAAGACTTTGTTAAATGCGTTTCGGGAAAGTGCGGATATTCCTGATGGTATGGGTAAGGCTTTACCTGATTTTGATAAGTTGCGTCCGTTTCATTGGGAGTTAGAATTTCCTGAAGTTTTTATTGATAGTTCTTTATCTTTGGTTGCTAATTCTTCGAGTTCTCAAAAATCAAAGTCGTCAAAATCAAAATCTACCAATTCTTCATTACCAACTCGTACTGAACAAAGTCGAAGTGTTCCCCATTCCCAAAAAGGTTTTGATTCACTTGTGGGAAATTCGCCGTTTATGGGTGGTAAGAAAATTACTGGTAGTTTGGGTACTGTTTATCGAGATTTTATTGTTAAATGGATTGGGAATGATAAAAAAGGTAATGCTGATTTTTGTGCTTACTTCTTCCTCAAAGCTAAACATTTATTAAATAAAAATGGTGGGTTTGGGTTAATTGCAACTAATACCATTTCTCAAGGTGATACAAGGGAAGTAGGGTTAGACCAGTTAATAGAAGATTGTACCATTTATCGGGCTGTACCTAGTAGAACTTGTCCGGGTATTGCAAGTTTAGAAGTGGCTTATGTTTGGTCAAGAAAAGGTAATTGGAATGGTGATTTTATTTTAGATGAAAAGCCTGTTGATGGAATTACAGCATTTTTAACAATTCCTGGTAAAACATCTGGTAATCCTGATCAGTTAGCAGCAAATCGAGATAAATCTTTTCAAGGTACTTTAGTTTTGGGGATGGGTTTTGTTTTGACTCCAGAAGAGGCACAAGCATTAATTGAAAAGGATGCAAAAAATCAAGATGTTTTATTTCCTTATTTGAATGGACAAGATTTGAATACCAATCCTGATCAGTCTCCAAATCGTTGGGTAATTAATTTTAAAGATTGGCCTTTAGATGCTGAACATGATGACCTGAAAAATCCTAAAGGTAGACCCTATGCAAGTGATTATCCTGATTGTTTAGCGATTTTAGAAGAAAAAGTTAAATCAGAAAGATTAAATAAAGCTGCTGATGTTGCATCTGCACCTTGGTGGCAGTTTTGGCGAATTCGTTCAGAACTTTATAGTGCGATCGCAAAAATGGAACGAGTGTTAGTTCTTTCACTTGTTAATAATCATTTAGGATTTGCTTTTGCTTCAAAAAATATTGTTTTTGCTCACAGATTGGCTGTATTTCCATTTAAAGAATATAGATCATTTGCTGTCATACAATCTAATTTTCATTATCATTGGGCTTGGGAATATAGTTCTACAATGCGAAAAGATATTAATCAGTAAACCAAAAAGTTTTTTCCTGAAGGGAGATCGCCAAATACTGTGTAGTATAAAATACTTTTTTATTCCCGATACTCTAATCAGCAGACATAGTATAGATAATAATTACTTATGATTAGCTGGTTAATAATTTCTTGACGCTAACCGGATGGAATATAAATGCTTTCAACGACTTGATATTTCTTCTGTAGGGCTTGAGATAAAAAGGCTAACATCTGTTTGAGTGTAAAAAGTGTGCGATAAATTAATCTACTACCTTTCCTTTTACGACTGATTTTGAGCCATAGTAGATTCACCCAGATGTTAATTAGAAGAAAGGATATTCCAATGAATAGTAATCTCAAGACTGGATTTTTGTTATTCGTCTTAATTCGACAAATATTTTTCAGACGATAACTGGTTTCAATGCCAAATCTTTTTCGATAATCTTGATAGATATAATTTAAATTTGTTTTGACCTTATAAGCAACATAAACAAAGTATTGAACCCCATGCTTTTTATGCTTTCCCTTTCTATATTTACAGACGATCCATAAATCAAATGTGACAAAATCATCTTTGTCTCTTGTAATAGTATAGGTAGTTTTATAACTTTTTTTACCCTTGAGGAATTGTTTGATTCCTCCTTTTTTTCCAGTCTTGATAGCAGGCATAAGAAAGGGAATATCTAATGCCTGTAACCATCTAATTACAGGAGTATTAAAAAATCCCCTATCCAAATAGAGTTTTTTTACATTTATTTTTAGGGATTCAAGTTCTGCTAATAAATAAGTAATTAAAGCCACACTAGTATCTAATTGGCGAACACCTCTTATTGCTAGAGTTACACGCTTATTATTACTAATAACATATAAAGTGGCATAGGCATAAAATGAATTAGTACCAGATTTAGCTTCACTTCGATATATGTAGGGTAATTCTGACGATGTTGGTTGACCATAATAACAAATTAAATTTAAATCAATCGCTATTTTCAAACACCCTTTTTTTAATCCTAAAGGAATTCGACTTTTTAATGCTTGATTTATTTGCGCTTCTAATTCCTCAAAATTGTTAATTTTATTGAGATGATATCTAATATCATTAGCTGTCGGAATATTTTTTAACAATTTAGCTGTGTTTTCAATACTGTCTCCAGTGCTGGCTGCTTTAACCAGAATCTCGAATAAAGTTTGTTGGTCACAGGCTCCTTGCGTTTCAATCGAAAAATTTTCTACTAAACACTGAATAACCTCATCAAGAGTTTCTGAGTCGGTTAAAACGAGTTCTTCTGTAGACTCGCCCCGCGTGGCTTTTGTTAGAGATGAAACAGTCAATTTTTTCAGCCAATATGCTACACACTACTTTCATCATTTCATATTTTGATCCAGTGCAAATTATGATAACTATTTCTTATATATTTGGTATTCTATAGTACATGAGTATCTGTCGTATTTTGTTAGTGATGCCTGCTGCGTCTGTAGCAATAGCGTCAGCACTCCGTAAAAATCACTCTTTGGGAAAAACTTTTTGGTTTACTGTTAATTATTCTCCTTCAGATTGTTTTCAAACATTCACCTTCCCCACATCAACCGCAAACCTAGAAGAAATAGGCGAAAAATATTACACTCACCGCCAAAAAATCATGTTAACCCATCAAGAGGGATTAACCAAAACCTATAACCGTTTTCACAACCCCGACGAAACCAACCCAGATATTGAACAATTACGCACATTACACATAGAAATGGATAACGCCGTAGCTGTTGCTTATGATTGGGAAGATATAGAATTAGATCATGATTTTCATGATACAAAACAAGGTATCCGTTTCACGATTTGCGAAAATGCCCGCAGAGAAATATTAGATAGATTATTGCAATTAAATCATCAAAGATACGCCCAAGAAGTCGCCCAAGGTTTGCATGATAAAGGGAAGAAAAAAGCGAAAGGTGGGGGGAAGAAGAAGGTACAGGAGGAAGTGAATAATGATATGAAACAGATTGAGATGTTTTAGGGAATGGGGAAATTGTCTGATAGCGTAGCGTGGCGTTAGCCATATCAGGATTTCCAGGATTATAGGATTTTCAGGATGCTGTTGATAAATTTTCTGTTTGGTGTTTGGTAATTGTTATTTGTCTGAATCAGGATGTCCAGGATTATAGGATTTTCAGGATGTTGTTGATAAATTTTTTGTGTGGTGTTTGGTAATTGTTATTTGTCTGAATCAGGATGTCCAGGATTATAGGATTTACAGGGTGTTGTTAATAAATTTTCTGTTTGGTGTTTGGTAATTGGTAATTGTCTGAATCAGGATTTTCAGGATTATAGGATTTTCAGGATGTTGTTTTGATATTTTTTGTTTGGTGTTTGGTAATTGGTAATTGTCTGAATCAGGATGTCCAGGATTATAGGATTTTCAGGATGTAAGTGTTTTATTGTCTATGAGAAATACAGATTTGAGGATGATATATAATGAATAAATGATTTGATAATTTATTTGCTATTATTGATTGACTACTAGTGTAACTTAATTTTATTATAATCTCAAATATTCACAAACAAATTACCAATAACATCCTGTAAATCCTTAAATCCTGGATATCCTGATTCAGACAAAATAAAATTATTATTACGCAATTCCCTAACTAATTATCATTTAACCAAGTTACCAAATCATTGATATTTGAAAAGTCTAATAAAGCATCTGCTAAATTATCCAACTTTTCAATATTCAGAGTTTTTATTTTATCAACCAATGATGAATCTAATTCTCCAAACCTGCGAGTAAGTTGACGGATAATTGTCCTTTGTTCACCTTTTGTCCTACCGAGTTTTTCACCTTGCTTCTCACCTTTTTGGAAAATATCTTGATAAATTACTGATTCTCGCATAATGTCCTCATCTTATAGAGAAAGTCCGTTAAAACGGACTTTCATAAAATTACAGTTGTTAGTGTTGATTAATTTTGACCTTCATGTTGATTGTCATTTAACCAATTTACCAAATCATTGATATTAGAAAAGTCTAATAAAGCATCTGCTAAATTATCCAACTTTTCAATATTCAAAGTTTTGATTCTATCAACCAATGATGAATCTAATTCTCCAAATCGGCGATTAAGTTGACGGATAATTGTCCGTTGTTCACCTAATTCTCTACCTCGTTGTTCACCACGTTTCTCACCTTCCTTTCTACCCTTTTCTTCGCCTTTTTGCAAAATATCTTGATAAATTACTGATTCTCGCATAATGTCCTCCCTAAGTAATTGACTAATCAGCTTTTTCTCAAACCGTAAACCTGCTAAAATCTCAGTACAGGCTACAATATCCCGCTTGATTTCTATTTCCTCAATTTTAGCAACACTTTCAGCAACCTGCGATAATAAATCTTGAGGTGCATTTGTGCGGGTTAATGGTGCTAATGGTAAAAGTGCGGGATTATTAAGAAATAAAACAGGGTCTTGTTCCCACATTCTAATTACTTGATAATAGTGGGTAGTATTTACATCTTGGTAAACATTGATAAAAGCATTTTTATCTTCTGTTTCCTGGAGGAAAATCACAAATTGGATAATGGTACATTCGGGGTAGAGTCTTTTTAACCGGATATAATAATCTATGACTCGCAAAGGAATGGGTTTTCGAGAAGTTGATAGTGTCTGAAATTCGATGTGTAAAATTTGGTTTTCACTTTTCAGAAACGTGACAAAATCAGCACGAATTGGTTCAATACTCAATTCGGTTTTTAAAACTTTGACGCTTTGTGGTTCTTCTGGTAGTAACCACCGGGCAAAATCAAGAGGATATTTTTCAGCTAATAGCTTACAAACGTTGTCAAAACTCACAGCTTGAACAGAATTTATATAGTGTTTTCAATTATAACTTAAATTGGTAATTGTCTGAATCAGGATGTCCAGGATTATAGGATTTTCAGGATGTTGTTGATAAATTTTCTGTTTGGTGTTTGGTAATTGGTAATTGTCTGAATCAGGATGTCCAGGATTATAGGATTTTCAGGATGTTGTTGATAAATTTTCTGTTTGGTGTTTGGTAATTTTATTTGTCTGAATCAGGATGTCCAGGATTATAGGATTTTCAGGATGTTGTTGATAAATTTTCTGTTTGGTGTTTGGTAATTGGTAATTGTCTGAATCAGGATGTCCAGGATTATAGGATTTTCAGGATGTTGTTGATAAATTTTTTGTGTGGTGTTTGGTAATTGTTATTTGTCTGAATCAGGATGTCCAGGATTATAGGATTTACAGGATGTTGTAAAAAAATAGTCGGTTTCAACCGACTTTAGCTTTTAGACAGGGAATTTATTCCCTGACTAGAATGATGATAAAATGACCAATATTGGGGATGATTAATCTTGATTTGAATTTAACCAAGTTCCCAAATCATTGATATTAGAAAAGTCTAATAAAGCATCTGCTAAATTATCCAACTTTTCAATATTCAAAGTTTTGATTCTATCAACCAATGATGAATCTAATTCTCCAAACCGACGATTAAGTAAACGGATAATTGTCCGTTGTTCACCTAATTCTCTACCTCGTTGTTCACCTCGTTTGTCACCTTGCTTCTCACCTTTTTGGAAAATATCTTGATAAATTACTGATTCTCGCATAATGTCCTCCCTAAGTAATTGACTAATCAGCTTTTTCTCAAACCGTAAACCTGCTAAAATCTCAGTACAGGCTACAATATCCCGCTTGATTTCTATTTCCTCAATTTTAGCAACACTTTCAGCAACCTGCGATAATAAATCTTGAGGTGCATTTGTGCGGGTTAATGGTGCTAATGGTAAGAGTGCGGGATTATTAAGAAATAAAACAGGGTCTTGTTCCCACATTCTAATTACTTGATAATAGTGGGTAGTATTTACATCTTGGTAAACATTGATAAAAGCATTTTTATCTTCTGTTTCCTGGAGGAAAATCACAAATTGGATAATGGTACATTCGGGGTAGAGTCTTTTTAACCGGATATAATAATCTATGACTCGCAAAGGAATGGGTTTTCGAGAAGTTGATAGTGTCTGAAATTCGATGTGTAAAATTTGGTTTTCACTTTTCAGAAACGTGACAAAATCAGCACGAATTGGTTCAATACTCAATTCGGTTTTTAAAACTTTGACGCTTTGTGGTTCTTCTGGTAGTAACCACCGGGCAAAATCAAGAGGATATTTTTCAGCTAATAGCTTACAAATGTTGTCAAAACTCACAGCTTGAACAGAATTTATATAGTATTTTCAATTATAACTTAAATTGGTAATTGTCTGAATCAGGATGTCCAGGATTATAGGATTTTCATGATGTTGTTGATAAATTTTCTGTTTGGTGTTTGGTAATTGGTAATTGTCTGAATCAGGATGTCCAGGATTATAGGATTTTCAGGATGTTGTTGATAAATTTTCTGTTTGGTGTTTGGTAATTGGTAATTGTCTGAATCAGGATGTCCAGGATTATAGGATTTTCAGGATGTTGTTGATAAATTTTTTGTGTGGCGTTAGCCATTTCTGACAAAAAAATCAAAAACACTACACAACCAAACTAAAAACCACATCCTGCATATCCTTAAATCCTGGAAATCCTGATTCTGACATTTTTTAAATAAACTTTAATAATTGTAATCTAGCTTAAATTTTTGTTATAAGTTATACTATTACTAATACTTCACCAATATGATGTATAATTTGATTATGTTAAAAAATATGCTAACTCCCTAATTTTAACATCTTATAAATACCCAATTCCCCATTCCCAAACCATGAAAACCATACCTATTCAATTACCAGAAACCGCATTTTCTGCACTGCGAAAAAATCCTGAAGAATTTGTACAAGAAATGAAAATTGCAGCCGCCGTAAAATGGTACGAATTAGGTGATATATCGCAAAATAAAGCAGCAGAAATAGCCGGACTAACTCGTACAGAGTTTATTCATGCTTTATCTCGTTATCGAGTTGATTTTATGCAATATACAGCCGAAGAATTAGCTGAGGAAATGTCAAATGTTGATTGATCGCATTACAGCGGTTTCCGCTCTTATGAGGTACAAAGTTGAATCATGAAACTCTTGTAGTGCGGGCATCTTGCCCGCTAATGGTGTACCTCATAACACCGGGAAGTGCTGTATTATTAATTCCTCACCTCTAATTGTGTTGTTTAAAAGTCAACTATTACTATGGGTACAGGAGGTTTATTAATATTAGCGAAAAGGAGGGGATTAATTTCTAGTGTATCTCCTAGAATTGAGGCTTTACGTAATGCTGGATTATGGTTATCAGATAGTATGGTTAATATACTTAAACACCAAGCTGGTGAATAAAAATTAGCAACCTAAAAAACAAAATTCCCAATTCCCAATTCCCCAATATATGATTATCCAACTTCCTGCAATTCTCCCCGGTGAACTTAATTTAGTAGAGATAAATCAAAAACTCCATCAACATAAAATTATCTTAGATTGGAGTAGTGTAATTTCTGCACCAAAATCACAATTAGCAATACTTTTAGAAGGAATTGATTTAGTAGAAGATGCTGATTGGTTGGGAATAGATAGTAGTGCTGCTGATAATGCAACATTAGAAACAATCATTCATCTATTAGCTACCAATGAACACTGCAATGCAACATTAAAATTTGAGTTAATTCTTGAGATGCTTTGATGGTTAATGGTACTCGGCTAATCCAATTTATGCTCTCACTGCACTAGACATCTTGTAGAAATTAAATATGCGTAGCCTGAAACCCTTGTAGGGACAATTCATGAATTGTCCCTACATTCTTTTTCACCAGATGTCTAGTTAGGAAAAGCGTAACCTATCCTCATCAATAAGGTGCGTCAGAGAGAAGATATCTGTTTTTTACCAAATTATCGGGTCTGACGCACCCTACAAACTACTCTTCGAGATCACGAAGCGTGATTGCGCCTTTGCGGGAGAAAAATTTATTTACCCTTACTAGGTTTGAGAGATAACAACAACTCCATTTGAGTCATTGATTTACTAGGACTATTAACAGTCACACCAATACCACGAATAGAAGTGAGAATAGCAGTAGCGTCTGGAGGTAGCGGTTGACTTTGAGCAGATAAGCGCTCAATGATGGTTTTGGTTTTGTCCATATCTAAATAGAAATAACCACCATTGGGTTTTTGCAAAGAACCCGTGATAGTTTTAAAAGTATCACTTTGATCAAGTGCTGCACCTTTACGATCTACTAGTGTTTCTGCAACAGGGCCGCCAATAGCTAGAAATGCCGTATTATCATTGAGCCAACCATGAGCTATAAGAGCGCCTTGTTGAGGAATTTGCCATTCTGTGACATTTTTACCACCAATGCTTTTTTGAGCAACATTAAGAGATTGCTGTTTGGCAAAATTATCGAGTTTAGTAAAAGTAGCTTCAGCAGTTTTGCGATCGCTCGTATTTAATACTAACGCACCTCCAAAACCCACATTAGCTAATAAACCTTGATTAGATTGAATTGCACCTAAGCCAAACTCTCCATTCATCCACCCGAAAATATCTTTATCTACATCAAGTTGGAGGATTTTTAGTTGTGTTCTCGCTTGTTGCAATCCTTGATTTAATTCAGGATAATCTTTAGACTGCTCAACAAAAGTTTGCCAACTTTTACTAATACCCTGTCCACTTACTAAAGCCAAAGTTTCACTAGGAAATTGTTCCACAATCTTGGCCGAAGTAGTTTCATATTGAAATTTATTCAGTTGAGGATCTAAATTCACAATCGCTTTAAATCTTAATCCAGCATCATCTATGCCCACACCTGCTGTCATTGATTTAACTTGCTTAATTTGCGCCAGAGTTTGTGGGGGTAATTTTTGAGATTGGGGATTGAAAGCCGTTAATTGTTGTACCATATTGGCATAATCAGGTACATAAATTTGCGCTAAACTATTTTTAACATCCACACCTTTGCCCAGAATTTCATTTGCACCTTCTTTAGTTGCAAAGGAAGGTTCGCCTTTATAGGTATCAATAGCTTTTTCTACAGATTGTTTACTTGATGTTAAAAGTAAATGGTCATTATTCAAAACCGTTACATAAGTCGGTTGACCTTTACCTGGAGATTCAATAATTTTTTGACCTTTGTAGTCCGATTCCTGAATTTTGACATTCTTTTTGTCTTTCAACTTATTGGCAAATTTCAGAGCGGCTATTTTGTCCTTAATATCTACTACTAACAAAAAATTTGGGGCTTCGGGTGAACGGAAGTTTTCCTGGGATACTTTTTTTGCCTCTGGTGGTAGTACAGCAATCATCACACCACCAACCCAAGGTTTGATATCTGCTTCGTAAGAAATCTGACTATCATTCAACATTTGTTGGTTGAAATCCTGAAACTCTTTGTCCAGTAATTTCTGTGCTTCTGGTGTCCCAAACTGCTGTAACTTATTCCAAGATTCAGGATTAGTGTCAATATAAGTTGCCATTAATGCCGTTGCAGGTACTAATTTAGCACTACCTAAAGGACTAGAACTATTTGCACCACCCTTGAGATACATATAAGCTGCTATACCACCTGCTATGATTACAGCAGTACCAATCACGGGAATTAAGAACGATGATTTCTTTTCAGACATTGATAAATGCTCCTTATAACTGTAAATTTGGTCACAATTTCTATGAAATTCTGATTTATGAATCCTTTTTTATCATTAATTGCCGCTAATTTCACGGTATTTACTGATATAATCCCAGGCTTGTGGTCATTAAAAAGTTGTAATCGGCTTTAAATAATACTCCACTATGGTCAGGACTGAATCCGCAAATGATATCTTATTTGTTTAAGAACAATAGTCAATTTGTCACCTCCAAGTTATTCTAAAACTATATGGAAAATTAGTAGTATTTGTACTCGATAAACATTGCTCATGGTTCAAGATCCTCTTGAACTGAGGCAGCAAAGAGGGCGATACCTGGGGTTTTAAGTGTGACAGCAGTAGCTAAATTAGCTGTATCAATCTGTAGATCGGATAGTGCTGACACTACTAAGAGGTTGTTTGAAAAGTAATACATTGTGATTTTTTACCCCCCTTAATCCCCCCTTGTAAAGGCTACGGTGTACACACAAGTCTTCTAGAGTTGCCCCACAACGTTTAGATCCCCCCAACCCCCCTTAAAAAGGGGGGCTAAATTCTTCAAAGTCCCCCTTTTTAAGGGGGATTTAGGGGGATCGGATAACGTTTAGCATCCTGTCTAGAGATGTGTGTACACCGTAGCTTGTAAAGGGGGAGACTGGAAAATCAAGTTCCCTGTTGCTCAAAAAAGTTGGTATTGCTAGTGTATTTACCCTAATGTATTGGGGGAAAACTGGAAAATCAAGTTCCCTCCCCAATACATCTGTGCGGGTTAGGGTGGGGTAAAAAGATATTTGATACATCAATCACGACTTTTCAAACACGCTCTAAGATCAAACAGTCAAAAAATGTCATACTACGCTACAGTTCGTTATTTATATGACTTACATCCCATTAAATGTTTCAGGATTAAAAGGCTAGAAATAATAAATGTTGCAGTCTTATTTTGATACCGAAAAAACCGGACACAAACGTTTTGAGTTGCCAGGGGCAAAACCACACTATAACCCTGACCGACCTGGACAGGTAGAACATATTTTTCTGGATATCAGTTTAGATATCCCTAATCAAAGTTGCTACGGCAGTTGTAGTATTCGTCTATTGCCAGTGCGGAATGGGATTGATAGGTTAACTTTGGATGCGGTAAATCTGAAAATCACTGCTGTCCAGGTCAACGAAGTTGAGCAAAAGTTTGAATATGACGGTGAAAAAATTTGTATTTACCTGTCACAGCCCACAGAAGTCGGTCATCGCTTGTTAATTGCGATCGCCTACGCAGCCGAAAAACCCCAACGCGGGATTTACTTTATTCAACCAGACAAACACTACCCCCACAAGCCTACCCAAGTCTGGACACAAGGAGAAGACGAAGATTCTCGCTATTGGTTTCCTTGTTTCGACTACCCTGGACAATTATCAACTTCAGAAATTCGCGTCCGCGTTCCTAACCCCTTGGTAGCCATCTCCAACGGTGAACTAATTGACACCGTAGAAGAGGCCAAATACAAAACCTACCATTGGTCACAACAACAAGTCCATCCTACATACTTGATGACTTTGGCGGTTGGTGATTTTGCGGAAATTCGGGACGAGTGGCATGATAAAGCTGTTACCTACTACGTCGAAAAGGGACGGGAAGCCGATGCTAAAAGGAGTATGGGCAAAACTCCGCAAATGATTGAATTTCTCAGCGAAAAGTATGGTTATCCTTATGCTTTCGCCAAATATGCCCAAGTTTGTGTAGATGATTTTATTTTTGGAGGCATGGAAAACACTTCCACCACTCTACTAACTGACCGCTGTTTACTAGATGCACGGGCAATATTAGATAATCGCAATACCGAAAGTTTAGTAGTCCATGAACTCGCACACCAATGGTTTGGGGATTTGGTGGTTATTAAACATTGGTCCCATGCTTGGATTAAGGAAGGGATGGCTTCCTATTCTGAGGTAATGTGGACAGAACGTGAATATGGCGACCAAGAAGCCGCATATTATCGGTTGTCGGAAGCGCGGAGTTATTTAAGTGAAGATAGCAGTCGTTACCGTAGACCAATGGTAACTCATGTTTACCGACAAGCGATTGAACTTTATGACCGCCATATTTATGAAAAAGGATCTTGTGTTTATCACATGATTCGGGCAGAACTGGGCGATGAGTTATTTTGGCAAGCTGTGCAAACATTTGTCCAAGACAATGCCCATCAAACTGTCGAAACCATAGACCTATTGAGGGCAATTGAAAAAGCCACTGGACGCAATCTAGCTTTCCTTTTTGATCAATATGTCTATCGTGGTGGTCATCCTGATTTTAAAGTCGCTTACGCCTGGGATGGTGATGCAAACTTGGCTAAGGTGACAGTTACCCAAACCCAAGCTAAAGCCGAAAGTAAGGATTTATTTAATCTGAAAATTCCCATTGGTTTTGGATATAAAGAAAATTCACAACTAACAACTTTTACAGTTCGGGTCTATGAACATGAACAAAGTTTTTATTTCCCATTAACACAAAAGCCTGATTTTATTAGCTTTGATGTTGGCAATAATTACCTAAAAACTGTCCAATTAGAATTCCCTATTGCTGAATTAAAAGCTCAGTTAGAATTTGATCCTCATCCTATTTCTCGCATTTATGCTGCGGAAGCTTTGGCGAAAAAAGGCGGTTTAGAAGCAACTCTAGCCCTCTCCTCAGCTTTGAAAAATGATCCTTTTTGGGGTGTGCGGGTCGAAGTTGCCAAAGAACTGGCAGAAATTCAATTAGATCAAGCTTTTGATGGTTTAGTTGTCGGTTTAAATGATTCAAGTCCCTTTGTGCGACGAGCGGTAATCAGTTCTCTCTCGCAAATCAAAACCCATAGTAGCTATAAAGCTGTGAAGAGTTTTGTGCAAGATGGGGATGAAAGTTACTATGTAGAAGCTGCGGCTTGTCGGACTATTGCGGTGATAGCAGCCGCTCATTTAGAAGATAAACCCAATGAAGATAAGGTAATCAAGCTACTGAAATCTGTCTTGGAAGAAAGGGCTGGCTGGAATGAAGTTGTCCGTAGTGGGGCTATAGCCGGTTTAGCTGAATTCAAATCTTCGGAAGCAGCTTTAAATTTACTGCTGGAATACACAAAAATTGGCATCCCTCAACCATTACGTCTCGGTGCAATTCGCGCTGTCGGAAAAGTTTCCACTGGTCAAACTCCCGCGAATATAGAACGGATTTTAGATCGGTTAGCGGAAATCGCCAGAGAGACTTTCTTTTTAACACAGATGGCAGTTTTGACAGCCTTGGGACAAATGGAAACGCCAAAAGCCATTGGTATTTTGCAATCTTTAGCTAATCAAACCACAGATGGTCGTGTCCGTCGCCATGCGGAAGAAGAACTTGGTAAAGTGCAAAAGAATATTGGTACAGACAAAACTCTGCGTCAGTTACGTGAGGAACTTGATCAAATCAAACAACAAAATCAGGAGTTGAAAAGCCGTTTGGAAAATCTGGAAGCAAAATCAAAGTAGGGTTAACATTACATCGGCAGTTAGAAACCGCATCTACACAGGCAAAACCCACCTCCGTGGGTTAAAGATAAATAATAAATAGTTTTTCTTAGTCCACGCAGGTGGACTTTGTTTGTTTCCAAATTAACTACCTTATCGAAAGGGTTTATTCATTAAGAAAAGATAAAATACCCCAAATACACACAAAAAGTTTGTACTTTTATAAAGTATAATTAAGAAATAGATAAATAAATCTAGGGAAATAGGCCTAGTTAGTCGCCTATTGCTCCTAGATATAGTTAAAGTTTGTTTCTAAACCAAAAACAACTATTTTCCTGTGCCGACAACCAAGTTAGCATTCAGGAGATTGTTCAGTATGTAAATTTCCCAGTTTGAGAGGTAAATAAAGGCGTGGGTCAGTATCAACTTGCTGAATTAAAGCAGTATAATCCAGAGGCGATCGCTCGTTACTTTCGTTACCGTCCCTGGTTAGCTTGGGGACGACTACTGGTAATCATCTGGTCTTTTGCCGGATTTATATTCAGTCTTAAGTGGGACGACTGGCAAGACCAGGTGGAGGAAAATCAAGGGAAACGCGCTACCCAGTTGCGAACCCTTCTTACGGATCTGGGTCCGACATTTATCAAAGTTGGTCAAGCTCTCTCCACTCGTCCCGACTTAATCCGCAAAGATTTTCTAGTAGAACTAATCAAGCTACAAGACCAGTTACCACCTTTTGACAATGATCTGGCATATCAGATTATTGAAACCGAACTAGACCGCTCAATTGGCGAAATTTTTCGGGAACTTTCCCCTCAACCCGTAGCAGCAGCTAGTTTAGGTCAAGTTTACCGGGGTCGCTTACTTAGTGGTGAAGAAGTGGCTGTGAAGGTACAACGCCCTAATTTACGCCCGTTACTGACAAAAGACTTGTATCTCATGCGTTGGGCGGCCAGTTGGCTTGCTCCCTGGCTACCTCTGAATCTCGGTCACGATTTAACTTTAATTGTGGACGAGTTTGGCACAAAGTTATTTGAGGAAATTGATTACATCAATGAAGGACGGAATGCGGAAAAGTTTGCTCATAATTTCCGTAATGACCCTCAAGTAAAAGTTCCAGGTATTTACTGGAATTATACTAGTAATCATGTTTTAACTCTGGAATGGATTAATGGCTTTAAACTCACAGATACCCAAAATATCCAATCTGTAGGTTTAGACCCAGAAGCAATCATTCAAATAGGTGTAACTACTGGTTTACAACAATTATTAGAGCATGGTTTTTTCCACGCCGATCCTCATCCTGGTAATTTGTTCGCTATGGCCGATGGTCGCATGGCTTACATTGATTTTGGGATGATGGATCAATTGGAGGAAACAACCAAAGAAAGTTTAGTTGATGCCTTAGTGCATTTGGTAAATAAGGATTACGCTGACTTAGCCGAAGATTTTGTCAATTTGGGCTTTTTGGCAGCAAACACTAATATTGCTCCGATTGTGCCAGCATTAGAAGCGGTAC
This sequence comes from Dolichospermum sp. DET69, assembly GCA_017355425.1. Lineage (NCBI taxonomy): Bacteria > Bacillati > Cyanobacteriota > Cyanophyceae > Nostocales > Aphanizomenonaceae > Dolichospermum > Dolichospermum sp. DET69. Next base: position 2,499,210 of record CP070233.1, on the reverse strand, counting down.
TAGGAAACGCTATTGGTAAAAATGTCCAGGATTTTAATTTCAAAACCATTACCGATGAGTTTTCGGAATTGATGTATGAATATCCTTTCCGTGTGCCGGCAAAGTTCGCTTTGATTATTCGGTCTTTGGTGACACAAGAAGGGATTGCGCTGAGTCTCAACCCAGATTTCAAAATTGTGGAAGTGGGCTATCCCTATATAGCACGGCGGTTACTAACTGGGGAATCTCCCGCATTACGGCGACGACTATTGAATGTGTTGTTTAAAGATGGTAAATTCCAGTGGCAACGGTTAGAAAACCTCATTGCCATTGCTCGCACTGATAGTCAATTTGATGTTTTACCAACAGCAAAAATGGGTTTAGAATTCATCCTTTCCGAAGAGGGTAAATTTCTGCGTCGTCAGTTGGTATTAGCCATTACTGAAGATGACCGTTTGCACACAGAAGAAGTCCAACGGCTATGGGATTTAGTCAAAAATGATTTACCCCCAAATCGCTTACTAAATGTGGCAATTAGCCTGTTAACAGAGTTTTCTAGGGAAGGGGTAGCGGCTATTTTAGCCAAATAATCTGTTACCAAATAAAAACGAATTTTAATAACAATCAGGAGTTTTGATGTACTACTACCCTCTACAACCGCCTTACTTTTTACTATTAGTTGGTTTTCTCACTGCTTTAACTTCTGGACTAGCTTTATCTGGAACACTAAAGGTAATTGTCCAGCAATGGCCACAGGATAAGTCCTCTAAAGAAAAGAGTAATACCCGTTCGTTTTATAAACAATTATTAGTGCCATTTTTTGGGATAACAGGTGGTGTTTGTTTGTTTCTGTCTTCCGGTTTAGAGATATTTGGTTTTCCCTCTCAATTGGCTTTAGGTGTGGGTTTACCAATGAGTTTACTAACTTGTTTATTTCTTTGGTGGCAGTTGGGAGGGTTGCTGGATTATGTTAAAAGTGAGGGAATGCAGTCTTTAGATTTAGATTCTTGGTCTTAGTAATATCAATATCATTGTCTGATAGCGTGGCGTGAGCCATATCAGGATTTCCACCGATTTAAGGATTAACAGGATGAATAAATACATTGTCTGAATCAGGATTTCCACCGATTTAAGGATTAACAGGATGAATAAACACATTGTCTGAATCAGGATTTCCACCGATTTAAGGATTAACAGGATTAATAAACACATTGTCTGAATCAGGATTTCCTGGATTTAAGGATTAACAAGATTAATAAACACATTTTCTGAATCAGGATTTTCACCGATTTAAGGATTCACAGGATGGAAAAATACATTGTCTGAATCAAGATTTCCAGGATTTCCAGGATTTAAGGATTTACAGGATGAAAACAGGTATCTTATTACCTATTACCTATTACCTATTACCTATTACCTATTACCAGTCTCAACTAGATAAATGACTGTTTTAATTAATAATCATAATTTTTGTGAGGAAAAGCTTATGCAAATCATTCGTTTACCGGTACTTTCGGATAATTATATATTTTTACTCCATGATCCACTGCGGAATATTGCGGCTGTTGTTGATCCTGCCGAAGCTCAACCGGTTTTAGAGGAGTTAACTAAACTTCAGGCTGAATTAGTGGCGATTTTTAATACTCATCATCATGGTGATCATGTGGGGGGAAATACACAATTAATGAAGGCATTTCCTGATGTAAAAGTTTATGGAGGTGCGGAAGATAGAGGGAGAATTCCGGGACAGGAGGTATTTTTGCAAGAAGGCGATCGCATCCAATTTAGCGATCGCACTGCTAATATATTCTTTGTACCTGGACATACTCGCGCTCATATTGCTTACTATTTCCCCCCAGTAAGTTCAGGAGAGCCTGGAGAATTGTTTTGTGGTGATACATTGTTTGCTGGCGGTTGTGGTCGCTTGTTTGAAGGTACACCGGGGCAAATGGTAGATTCTTTAAGTAAACTCCGGGCTTTACCTGATCATACTCGTATTTGGTGCGCCCATGAATACACATTAAGTAATTTGCGTTTTGCTGTGACTGTAGATGCTGAAAATGCAGATTTACAAAAACGTTACCAAGATGTTAAAGCTCAACGGGATAAATTAGAACCAACAGTACCATCAATTTTAGGACTGGAAAAACTCACTAATCCTTTTTTACGTTGGGAAGAACCATCATTGCAAGCAACAGCGAAGAGTGATGATAGTATCCAAACCTTTGCCCGAATTCGCGGCATGAAGGATAATTTTTAGTTATTTTGATGATTTATTTGATTTGTAAGGGTTTAGCACTGCTAAACCCTTTGTATTATAATAAGACTAGAAAACAGCTATTTCCTCTTTTCGCTATCACTAAAAATTAGCGATAGAATAAAGATCATTCTTATCAATATATTAAAAAGGTCACGTTAGTAGTAGATAAACTTTATGAACACAACATCAGTAAAAAATCTCTACGATCAAGATTTTTATCTTTGGGTTGAGGATACTGTTAATAAGTTGAAAGCACGAGACAATGAGCATTTAGATTGGGATAATTTAATTGAAGAGGTAGAATCTTTGGGTAAAAGTCAGCGGAAAACAGTGCGGAGTTTTTTGGTGCGTTTATTGGAACATTTATTAAAGCGGTGTTATGTACCAATGTCTGACTGTTATCGGGGTTGGGAAATTGAAATTAGGAACTTTCGGCAACGGTTACAAATTGAATTAGAAGATTCACCGAGTTTAAAAGGGTTTGTTTTAGAAATTTTGGAAAAAAGTTATGAAATGGCTTTAGAAAATGTCAGAGATGGTTATCCTGATGTTTATTTTTCTGATGTTTGTCCATTTTCTAGTAATATAGATGCTTTGTTAAATAAGAGATTTTGGGAAGAATAGTAATGGTTAAAATAAGGAAAAATGACCCTTACTTTTAATCCAGAGAAGTACAAGGAATTATTAACAGCATATCTCCCCAAAATTATCAAAACTCAAGCTGAAAATGAGCAAGCTTTAGCTATTGTGGAAGATTTAATGCACCGAAAACGCAGTCCTGAAGAAGATGAACTTTATCAATTATTAATTACTTTAATTGAAAAATTTGAACAAGAATATTATGAGATTAATCAACAAAACAATCCTCAGTCTATGTTGTTGTTTCTTTTGGAACAATCTGACAAAAGCAAGGTTGATTTACAAGCTGTTTTGGGTTCAGAAAGCTTTGTTGATAACATTTTAAATGGCAGAGAGGAAATAACTCTAGAGTTAGCCCAAAAACTGGGAGAATTTTTTCATGTAGAAGCAGATTTATTTCATGAATAGGATTTATTCGTTCGGAATATCGGCTTTTCAGGAGGTAATTGTACAATGGATAAGTTAGAGAAATACAGACAAATTATAGTTAGTATTGTGAAAAAACACGCTCAATATAATCCTAGTCATGTTTATCTGCAAATTTCACGGTTTATCTACAAATGCCATACCACAATTGGGACAATGAATATCAAAGCTACTCCAAACAGATGTTTTATGATAGTCCCAATAATAGCCATGTTTAAATAATTTTGTTGAACAATTCCAGCAATAGTTTATGTGTGTTTGATGCCCACAAGTTCTACAGTCTGATGTGTATTTTTTTGCACCTTGTTTTGGGTTAAGATTTATGCTGGTACTACCACAATTCAAACAAAATAAATTATTAGTAGGTTTTGGATCTTTTGTAGTTCCATTGTTTGCATTTTTATTACTTTCTAAAAGATACTCAAAAGCCATTCCAATTAATTTTTTAAGGTTATCTGTAAAATTTGGTTTATGCGTAATATATCCATATTTGTGAAATGGAAATGTGGGTTTTTGTTCTTCTTCACCAAAATAAATTTTATCACCTCCATGATTTGTCATTTTTACTGGTTTCTTTTCACCAGTTAAATCATTACAGGGGTGTAGGATAAAAACATAATGATCACTGTCACTATATTTATCATTTAAATTCTTAATCTCATAGTTCAAAGATTTTTTATAATTATAATTTTTAAATTTAGCATCAAGCACAAGATAAATTTTGCTATCATTAATAGATATTTCCAGAATAAAATCAGGTCTTTTATTATTTGGGAGTGTTTTTTGATAATATAAAGTAATTGTTCTCCCATTCAAATTTCCTTCAAAATTAATAGTTACCTGATTATTCAAGTTATTATTTTCAGGATTAATAACTTTTAGAAGTGTACGAATATCCTGTAACTTGTATTTAAATCCGTATGGTTCTTTTAATGTCTTAATTATAGAAACTAAACACCACAATTCATAAACTTGAGGTATTTCTCTCATACCATAAGTTGTAGCTTTTTCATAAAGATCAAAAACTTCTAAGTCTATTCCTTCAGATTTTAATATTTCTTTATATGAGTTTAAGGCATTTCGATAACTTATATTTTGAATAAAAGTCATTGAAGGTGTAAAACCTTGAATATTTTGCCATTTAATAGTTTTAAAAAATGTCTTTTTTCTTCTTTGTTCTATTAAGGGTAATAATTTTTGTTGTTCTTTTACCAATTCATCTAAGTCTTTAATTTGCTTTTTAAGTTTTTTTATATCATTTTCTAGAGTTTTGATTTGGTTTTCTCTTTCTATTTTTTCTTGTGGTTCTAATTCTCTTTGCCAATGTGTTTTTTGAAAATTATTATAATTTAAACGTTGTTTATGAATTATTTTTTCTTGACTGGAAGTTAAATATTTTAAACTACTTGCTTTTACATTGGTAATGATGTACTTATTTCTTACTATTCCCCGAATATTTGGTGGAAGAATAATTTTTTCATAAGCAAAATAAATTTCTATTTCCATCAATTTGCCTTCTTCAAGAATACTATTTGTATCTTCATGAAACTCAAAAACACAAAATTCTTCCTGTATATGAATTAAGTCATCTTTTTGCCAACAACAATTAACCCACCAACTTATATTTCCTCTGAATACGCTTTTACTTACTACTTGTATTTTAGCATAATAAAAATTATCCCCTACCCCTTTATATTTGCTTAAAAATATATTTCTATTTATTTCCCAATTTTGCATCCAAATTTGGAAATCACTTTCTTTCTCACTCATTTCAGATAGTAGCAAATCAGCATCAACTTTGATAAAAGGTTCTTTTAACTTTAAAATAGTTTCTTCTCTTCTTTCTATATCAAACATTAATTTTTGTTTTTGTCTATCACTAAAATTAACATTTTTTGAAACAATTTCATATATACTATTTAACATCAAACATAAATAGCGATTTTCATAAATATTGTAATTTTCAATAAATGTTTTTGAAGGTAATATCCTAGAACTACCACTAACACTTACTAATTTTCTGTAAGTTTCAGCAATAGGTTTTACTTTCTCTATTTTGGCAATACCTTTTGAGGTTAATAATTCAGATTTAGGTTTTTTTTCAATTGCATCATAAGCTTTTAAAAAATCAATAATTGACTTACTTTCTGAATAACGGAATATTTTATCATGGTATCTCAACTCCGATCTACTAGAAGTTATTTTTGATTTTTTAGAGGTAATTAAATTCCATAATTCACCCTCAAAATCATTTTTAAGTTGTTCAAAGTCAAAATCCAGAATATTGCTATTTATATCAATTGAAATAAAATTGTTTAAAATGCTAATTTCAATTTTACCAATTGTATTTATAGAAGGACAATGATGATATCCAATTCCCCTTTGTCCTATTTCCCATTCTTCTTTTTTAATTATCCACAAATCATCTTTCAACTTAAAAAGAGAATCATGATATTTTCCATCACTACCTTTTAAAAATGGTGTGTGCGGTGTTTTTACACAAAACTGAAAATACTTACCATCCTCTTTGGTATAGAGAACAATATCATATTCATAAGTATTTATATTGCCAGGTTTTATTGTTGGTTTCAATGGCCTTGCGCTTTTGGTGATACTTAAATATTTGTCGCGTGACTCCCATTCAACAGAAATCATTAAAACTTCAAAATCTTTCATCATGTCTTTCCTTTATATTATGCAAAAAAGTTAATTTCAGAGTCAATTTGAGGGTTATTTTTGGCGTTTTTTATCATTTCTGATAGAAAATCATGTGAGACTTTACCTATTTCTTCACTACCGTCTGTTTTATGGTAATAATCTTTAAACAGAGTTTTGAGATGAGAAATGAGAAGTTCTAATATCTCTAATTTACTACTACCATTTTGGGAAATTTTGCTACTATCAAAGGAAAAGCGAGGTAGGACTTTTTGAATAATGATAATATTTAGGGAAATTTTATCATTGTTAGCGTAATTTTCATAAACCTGGTGATTAAATTTAGCATAGTTCAGTGATTGACGAATAGACCTAACACCAAAGTCAATATTTAAAGGTAACAGAAATTTTTCATTTATTTCTTTTAAATTCCTACTAATGTAGGAATCATCCATTTTAGGATATTCTTCCCTTTGGGAAAAAACAACTGGGTTCACATAAACCGGTGCTAACTTCAGATCATATTCTGAATTTTCAAGAAATCTTCTTACCTTTTCTTCATAAAGTAGTGGATTTTCAAACTTTACAATATGTACACGATCTAATATCTTAGGTGAAAAGTAATTTGTGGTTTCATCAACATTAATAGCACCAATAAATCTGACATTATTTGGTATCTTGATAGTAGATGGAAATTTCAAAATATCCATTAAACGTCTTTTTGTTTTGGTGTGTAATTGCAAAAGAGATTCTTTCTCATTGTTACCAAAAATTTCTAAAAAGCGCGTTCTTGCCTTATCATTGTTTAAAAAGTCCTGCCAAGATTTTATTTCAATATCCTTAGCACTGTTTTCAAGCAGGTTTAATAAAGTCTTAAATTCTGATATGAATAATTCTTCTTCATGTTTGGCATATAATTCAATTTCTGGTTGATTACTGCGTTCTTCTAATTTTGAAAGAAAGTCTGCAAAGTAATATTCAACTCTTGCTAAATTCATCTCATCCAGGCAAATGAGATATAATTGATCTGGATTGTGAATAGCCTCTACTATTGCTTCTGTGAAAGGGGTGGGCAGAAAAGACATCTGAATAGGGTTATAATATCCAAGCAAATCATCTGAACTTGTCCAATTAGGTTTAACAGGTATAATCTTGGCAACACCACCCAATGCTTCCGCAAATGCTTTGACAATTTGGGTTTTACCCGAACCTGACAAACCACTCAAAACAATTAAATCATTTGTTCTTAATAGGGTCAAAAAATTTCTGATCTGAAATCTTGTATAAATCAGATTTTTCTGATGAAATAAATATTGATGTACATGATCTGCTAATTGTGAAAAATTATTTTCTAATTCGTTGTCAAAACTTAAATAATTATTAGGAATGACGTATTTTTCTCTGGATAGTGAAATATACTGTCTTTCCTCATCCTCGCTCAAAAATTCTAAATTTCGGCAAATATTAATCTTTTGCTGAAGAATTTTTATGGTGTTTTCCATTTCCGTTTTTTGATTTATTATTTGGTCAAGTTGTATTTTATTGGACTCTATTTTTTCACTCAGTTCCGATATGAAACCATCATTTTTTGAAATTTCGGTAATTTTTTGAGTAATTGTTTCCTCGTAATCTTTAATTATCTCATTTAATTCGTTAATTTGATCATTCTTTTCCTTTATAGCTTTGACAAGACTATTTAATTTTTCTCCCTGTTGAACTCTATCAACAGTAGTTTTTAATAAATAAGGATTGTTCCTTTTTTTCTTTTCATTTAGGCTGGCTAATTCACACTCAAAATAATACCGTTCACCTTTTTCTAATTCATAAGGATCGTAAATAAATATATCATCAAGATCATCACCGTTAGGATATTTTATTTCTCGTCCGTTATGATCAAGAACAGATTTAAAATATCCTAATGATTCATTACGTAGGCTTACAGTTAGCACTCCAGATAATACAAAAGATGAAATTTGATTGTATTCAAGAATGTCCTTAATCAACTCACTATCGGGTTTTGCTAGTAGTTTATTAAGTTCCTGTTCATCATTTTCAGTCATAGGCTATTCTATGGTAATTGCGTTTTTATGCTTATCAGTAACTAAGATTTCCTTTGCCATTAACTTAACTATGGGTGTTGTTAACGTCCAAGCATTGTTACTGAAAGTATTTATATCAGTCTTTTACATTTATATAATATACAACTATCTATCGTTTGGAGCAACTATACGGTTAAATACTTAAAAAAATTAATCAAGTAGTCAGGTAAAGCAATTTATACATTTACTACCATTCCGCAGGTTATGGATAATGCCACGCTACGCTATCAGAAACTCATCAACTTTCTTGTGAGTTGACTCAAACTCGGAAATCTTCTTTAATCTCAGGCAAAAAATCCCGTTATCAGCATAAGCTAACGATTAGGTTATTAGTAAACTGTAAAAGTCATCTAACATCTAGCTACTTTAACATCAAAAGAGCGATACCTTCGGTAAGCTAACGCTAACGCTTTCCTGTATCTATGGAAAATAAAGGGCAATTACAGTATAATATAAATAGCTTTACCCCTGAATTTCTATGAAATTAACAGAAATTTTACCCTCACTGCAAAAATTATCTCACCAAGAAAAAATCAAAGCTATTCAATTTTTAGCTACAGAATTAGCTCAAGAACAACAAAATTTAGCAACAGAATCACTTGAGTATGGTGAGATAAATACAGAGTTAAATTTTCAGACTCTTAGTGAAAAAGATATGATTGAGCAAAGCAAATCTGCTTTAGAAACCTACCTCCGTACAGATTCAGGAGTCAAACATGAACAAGTATAATTTAATTGATACATTCTTAAATCGTGGTTAAAAACAGCCTATACTAACGTATAAAACGAAGATGTAAAGATACATAAAAGACAATCAGCATAACATAATAGTACATTTATTCTAGGACTTCTCAAATCAGCAAACCGGGAGTTATTATTGCTGTTTGCAAATTTCTAGCATTTCAGGTTGCGATCGCTTCCCAAACTTCGCTACAATGTCAAGGCTGTGGGTACGTTCAAAATCGCTGAGGATCAAGCTACACTTTTTATGAGCCACCCTGCGATACCCAAATAACTAAGATTTTACAAAGAAAAGCGAAAAACAATGGCGAAACGTGTGCAATTAGTTTTAACAAAAGATGTTACCAAGCTGGGAAAACTCGGCGATTTGGTAGAAGTAGCTCCCGGTTATGCTCGTAATTACCTCATCCCTCAGAGTTTAGCCGCTCGTGCTACACCAGGTCTGCTCAAACAAGTAGAACGTAGACGTGAAAAAGAATATCAAAGACAATTAGAACTCAAACAACAAGCAACAGAGCAAAAAACAGCTTTAGAAAATATTGCTGGTTTAAAAATTGCCAAGCAAGTTGGTGAAAATGAAGCTATTTTCGGTACTGTTACTACCCAAGACATAGCAGATGCGATTCAAGCAGCAGCTAGTCTAGAAATAGATCGTCGTGGTATTACCATTCCCGATATTAGCCAATTGGGTACTTACCAAGCTGAAATCAAGCTGCATTCTGAAGTAACAGCAGTAATTAACATTGAAGTCGTCTCTAACTAACGGTGACTTAATTAATCACCACAGATGATATATCTGTGGTTATCAATATTTTTTTATTGGTTTTGGATAATTAGGTTAAGAGTCCAAAATCACTAATCTCTTATTTAAATTTTATGGCTGAAGAACTAAGTTTTCAAGGTGATGGTAGTAATCGCCTACCTCCTCAAAATATTGAAGCAGAGGAAGCTATTTTAGGGGGTATTTTACTAGATCCAGAGGCAATTGCGCGAGTGAGCGATCGCCTAGTTCCCGAAGCATTTTATCTTAGCGCCCATACAACCATCTATCAAGCCGCCCTCCGTCTCCATACCCAACAAAAACCCACAGACTTGCTTTCCATAACCAGTTGGTTGACAGACAATGATCAATTAACTCAAATTGGTGGCAGAAATAAATTAGCAACATTAGTAGATCGTACAGTTTCAGCCGTAAATATTGATGCCTTAGCAGGGTTAGTCATGGAAAAATACCTGCGACGGCAATTAATCAAAGCCGGGAATGAAATTGTTCATCTTGGTTTTGAAACAGAAACAGAATTACCAATTGTTCTGGATAATGCTGAACAAAAAGTTTTTAATGTTACCCAACAAAAAACCCAATCAGGATTAGTTCATATTGGTGATACCTTAATTAATACTTTTCAAGATATTGAAACTCGTCATCAAGGTATTGCTTTACCAGGAATACCTTGTGGTTTTTATGATTTAGATGCTATGACTAGCGGTTTCCAGCGTTCTGATTTAATTATCGTCGCTGGGAGACCGTCAATGGGGAAAACGGCCTTCTGCTTAAACCTAGCACATAACATTGCAGCGGGCTATCAATTAGCCGTTGCAGTTTTTAGTTTAGAAATGTCTAAAGAACAGCTAGTACAAAGACTATTAGCTAGTGAAGCAGGAATTGAAAGCAGTTATTTAAGAAGTGGCCGTATCAGTCAAACCCAATGGGAACCTTTAAGTCGTGCCATTGATAAACTCTCAGACACTCCACTTTTTATTGATGATACGGCAAATATTACAGTCACACAAATGCGGAGTCAAGCACGAAGATTGCAAGCCGAACAAACTAAAGAGTTGGGATTAATAGTAATTGATTACTTGCAATTAATGGAAGGTAGTAGTGATAATCGTGTCCAAGAATTATCGAGAATTACCCGTTCTTTAAAAGGTTTAGCGAGAGAATTATCTGTACCAATAATTGCGTTATCACAGTTAAGTCGCGGAGTGGAAGCAAGAACTAATAAACGCCCAATGTTATCTGATTTGAGAGAATCGGGCTGTTTGACTGGCGACAGCTTAGTCACATTAGCAGATAGCGGACTACAATCACCAATTAGAGAATTGGTAGATAAATCCAATTTTGCTGTTTGGGGATTGAACGAAAATACAATGAAGCTAGAAAGGGCGATTGTCAGCAATGCTTTTTCTACAGGCATAAAATCGGTATTTACTTTAAAAACTCGATTAGGAAGAAAAATCAGAGCTACAGCCAACCACAAATTCCTCACGATTCATGGCTGGAAAAGGCTTGATGAATTAAGCACTAATCAACATCTTTGTTTACCAAGGTATTTACCTGGTTCTGGCGAACAAACCATGACTTATGCTGAAGTTGCGTTATTAGGGCATTTAATTGGTGATGGTTGCACATTACCACGTCATGTCATACAGTACACTACAAGAGAAATGGATTTGGCTGAAACCGTTGTATCTTTGGCGAAAGAATTATTTGGTGATGCGATTTCTCCCAGAATTTCACCTGAACATAACTGGTATCAGGTTTATTTGCCTGCAACAGAGCGACTAACTCATGGAGTTAGAAACCCAATAGCTAAATGGCTGGACTCTCTGGATATTTTTGGATTAAGGTCTTACGAGAAATTTGTTCCTCAAGTGTTATTTCAGCAGCCTGAAGATTTAATAGCCTGCTTTCTAAAACACCTATGGAGTACAGATGGATCTGTAAAATTAGTAGAAGGGAAAAGTCCAAGACCGATTGCATATTATGCAAGCAGTAGTGAAAGACTAGCTTTTGATGTTCAGACACTTTTGTTAAGATTGGGAATTAATGCAAAACTCAAAATGATTCCTCAGCCTGGTAAGGGTAGAAATCAATATCATGTAACAATTACTGGTAAGCCAGACCTTGATTTATTTATTAAAAAGGTTAAGGCAGTAGGAGAATACAAACTAAGTTCATTACAACAAATTTATGAGCATCTTGAAAACTCTATTCATAACACTAACAGAGATGTAATTCCTAGAGAGGTATGGAAAACACTTGTTGTCCCTTCAATACAAGCTATTAATATGACAACGAGAGAACTACAATTTTCTTTGGAAACATCCTATTGTGGTTCTACGCTTTACAAAGCAAACTTAAGTAGAGATAGAGCTTTGAAAGTTGGCAATATTGTTCAATCTAAACAATTAATTGCTCTTGCTAATAGTGATGTTTACTGGGATGAGGTTATCTCAATTGAATTAGATGGAGAAGAAGAAGTATTTGATTTAACAGTTGATAAATTACATAATTTTATTGCTAATAATATTATTGTTCATAACTCAATTGAACAAGATGCGGATATAGTAATGATGTTATACCGTGATGAATATTATTCACCAGATACTCCAGATAGGGGAATTGCTGAAGTAATCATAGCCAAACATCGAAATGGACCAACAGGAACAATTAAACTATTATTTGATCCACAATTTACAAAATTTAAGAATCTAGCTAAACCAAATAATAATTGGTAATATGTCAAAAAAAAATTATTTCAGCTTGATATTACTATTTATTTCTATTAATATTAGTAGTATTCAGAAAATAGCCCAAGCACAAACACCAGTTGCCCAAGTTAATACTACTAAACAAATTTGTCCTGCTCAATTACCGTCAGCAATCAATACTATTATTAATAGTCCTCAATTTAGTCGAGTTCGTTGGGGTATTTTAGTTAAAAAATTATCATCAGCAGAAACTCTTTATAGCCAAGATGCTAATAAATACTTTATTCCTGCTTCTAATATAAAGCTGTTTACTACCGCAGCAGCATTACAACAATTAGGAGCAGATTTTCGGATTCGTACTTCCATTTATGATGATGGTAATGGTGTTTTGCGTGTGGTGGGAAGGGGAGATCCTAGTTTCAAAAACACTCAATTAACAATATTATCAAAACAATTATATCAACAAGGAATTCGGCAAATTAATCAATTAATTGCTGATGATAGTTACTTTCAAGGTGAAGTAGTTAATTCTAGTTGGCAATGGGAAGATATACAAGCTGATTATGGCGCACCAATTAATAGTTTAATTCTCAATGAAAATGCTGCTATATTAACTTTTTCACCCCAAACTGTCGGACAACCATTAAAAATAAAATGGACTGAACCAACAGAAGCATATAGATGGAAAATTGAAAATAATTCCCTAACTACTCCAGCAAATGAACCTGGTTTTGTTGAAGTAAATCGTGACTTAAAAGGACAGATTCTGAGAATTAAGGGAAATTTACCTGTAGATTCTCAACCAGATATTACAGGTTTAGCTGTATTTGATCCAATTGCTAATTTTATCAGACAATTTCGTCAGAATTTGACTAAAGAGGGAATTACTGTTAAAGAAACTGTGAACAGTCATCTTAGTAGAAATGATAAAGAAATAGCCGCAGTAGAATCACCACCTTTATCTGAATTATTAATAGAGACAAATGTGAATAGTAATAATTTATATGCTGAAGCTTTATTAAGAAGTTTAGCTATTAAAAAACCAAAAGAAAGAAATCAAAATACTGCTGATGTTGGATTACAAATGCTGAGAGAAAGTTTAACTCAAATAGGAGTTGAACCAGAAGGTTATGTAATTGTAGATGGTTCTGGTTTATCTCGGAAAAATTTAACGACTCCAGTAGCTTTAGTACAACTTTTACAAGGAATATCCAAATCACCTCAAGCAGAAACTTTTCGTGCTTCCTTAGCTATCTCAGGTGTCAAAGGGACGCTAAAAAATCGGTTTCTGAATACTGCCGCTGCGGGAATTGTACAAGGAAAAACAGGTTCAATGACAGGAATCTCCGCCCTTTCTGGGTATATAAATGTACATAACTATGAGCCATTAGTTTTTAGTATTATGGTGAATCAATCTGAACAACCTGGTAAAGTTATGAGAACAGCAATAGATGAAATTGTGGTTTTATTAGCTAATTTAAAGCGGTGTTAAAGAAGGAAAAGGAAGAAAAAGATCCCCGACTTCTCTAAGAGGATGTTTTAAAAGTCATGATTGATGTATCAAATATCTTTTTACCCCACCCTAACCCTCCCCTTGGAAAGGGGAGGGAACTTGATTTTCCGGTTTCTTGACAGAAACGAATGGTTGTACCCACCTTTAGCTGGTAGCATTGAAAAAAGGAGGGAACTTGATTTTCCGGTTTCCCCCCAATATATCCTACGGTGTACACACAAGTTATCGAATCACTATTATTTCTCAAATTACCCCACCCTAACCCTCCCCTTATGAAGGGGAGGGAACTAATTTTTCCGGTTTCCCCCAAATACATCGGGGGGATTAAGGGGGGTAATTTAACTTGTTGGTTAAAGTTAAAAAATTATCGAAAAATTAAGCGATGCTACCCCGTTTTCTGGCTTCTTTGTTGGAAATACCAACATTTTTTATCCCGGCTTTAATCATTTGTCGTTCTAAAAGGGCAAAGAAACGAGTTCTATCAGCACCTCTGACTACAGCCTGATTGTGGGCTTCCGCAATGGCCACAGGATAACCATATCCTTTATGTACCTGTGCCAGCATTAACCCTAGTGCTTGATCAAACATGGTTGAATTCTCCACAACCCAAGCGGGAACTTCAATGCGGGCTATTTCTGTACCGACATGAACGTAACAAAAATAAATAATTTGATCGTCGTACAATTCTAAAATCCGCGCATTACTTCGCCATAGTGGTCCACGCTGTCCGGGTTGGAGTTGGGTTGTCCATAATGCCGTATCTCGCAATGTATCAAATTTTTTACAAGGCACGTATTCTAGTTGATTGGGACAATGAGTGATACAGTCGGGAACGGGATGAGGACAAGCTAAAAAGCGTAAAAAATTGGTAGCATCTATGCTACGAGAGGCACTAAGATAACCCATTATGGGAATTTGTGCCTGCCGGAGTTGTTGCCAAGATTCTAAAACGGGGGGTAAAATGAGATCCCTGGCCTCCATCGGTAACTGATCTAAAAACCAGTATATTAACGAACCATCTATCATCGCTAAAGTCGGGGCTTCTGTCTTCGTACTACAAGCCAATTCTGCTAATACTGTAGCCTCAGAAGCGGTACGCCGAAAACCCATCCATTCGTCTGTTCTAATTCCCCACTGACGGGATATATATAAATCTTCAGGGCGATAAAATACCTCCGGTATACTATCGAGAACAGGGTGAAGATTTTGACCATAGTGTAAAACAACTCTACCGATATTTAGTAAATAACAATAGGCGATTTCGTGATGATTGGGGGAGATTTGCGAACCATCTGTTGAAATGACAGTATGAACTTTGGGGGGAACAGGAATAGTAATACAGGTGTCGAGAGGTTCAATGGGTGTAGCATTAGCAAAAATAATCCGATGTCGCCATTCTTCTTGCCGTTTAACTAACTCCTCTTGACATTCAATAGCCGTTTTTAAATATTGTTGTGCCAATTCCAACCGCTGATGACTTGCTGCCACTTCTGAGGTTAAATGTTGACTAAAACCTTGCATTTGTTTAGATATTTTTGTTAAATTGAGCATGGTAGTTGATTGTATTTGTGTGAATGTTATTATAATTAATAACTATATGCTAATAATTGGAAAAATAGTGTTATGAAAAAATGGAAATTAACAATTGTAACTCTCATATTAGGAACTATATTATATAGTCCAAAGGTGAGGGCTAAAAATTTAGCAAATATTTCTGAATCCAAAATAAAATTCTCGTTGTTAGCACAATCTGATCTTAAAGAGGCAATAATTTATTTTCATCGAGGAATTAATAAACATACATCTGGAGATATTAAAGGGGCAATTGAAGAATATGATGAAGCTTTGCGGCTGCATCCTAATTTTCCTGAAGTTTACTATAAACGAGGCATATCTCGCCATAAATTAGGAGACTTAAAAGGGGCAATTACAGATTATAATCAAGCAATCAGTCTTAATTCTAATTATCCTGGTATCTACAATCATCGCGGATTTACACGCCGTGATTTGGGAGATTTAAAAGGTGCTATGGCAGATTTCAACCAAGCATTAAGTCTTAATCCTAACTTTCCTGAAGCTTACCAAAATCGGGGCATTATTCGCAATCTTTTGGGTGATAAACAGGGAGCAATTACTGATTTAAAAACAGCAGCTAACTTATTTCAACAACAAAAAAGAATTATTAATTATCAAGAGGTAATTGATTTAATTCAAAAGATTTAGATCCCCGACTTCTTAGAGGTTGTTTGATAGCGAAGCGTGGCGTTAGCCATAAAGTATTAGATGAAACCGATAATCTCCAAAAACCTAACCCCCCTGCCCCCCTTCCCTAGGAGGGAAGGGGGGTTTCAAAGCCTCTCTCCGCTTCGGGGAGAGGTTTACAAGAGGGGTTTATTTATACATTAAAAACTTTTCAAACATCCTCTTAAAGAAGTCGGGGATCTAGGTTTATTAGGTTTACAACCAAGTGGAAAAATCGTGAGCAAAATGAGAAAGTGATATTAAATGAATGCGTTGATCATTTTTTCCTGCTTCCCGTTCTGGTTGAGTGTTATAACCCCAATCTGCTAGAAAAAGTTGCACATGATTTAAGTCTGATTGCTGTTGGACTAATTGTAATGTTTTTAGTCTATCTTCCACAAACCATAAACTTACATTTTGGGTATTTGCCTTCTCAATTAATTCACGCAAAGTTTCATATTTTGGGCGTTTTACTTCCTTCCCAAAAATATTTTCTGGTGGTAAATTAACTCCTTCTTGTTGTAACAATTGCTTGACAAATCGCCCTTCTTTGGTAGTGACAATATATAACTGAACTTCACTTTCAAGAGTTATTTTGAGTCTTTCTATCACACCTGGATAGAATCTATGGAGACTTAACCAACCATTTAAATCTGTTTGAATCCATTCATCTCGTAGATGATCTAATTTGGTAGAAACTGCTTTTGCCTCTAACTTATCTGCTGCTAAGATTTGGGGAGTGATGTTTGTCCATGATTGCAGAATTTGATCATCATTAAAACCCTCAATTAAGGCTTTAATTAAAACAGGCATTTCCCAACCAGTTTCAATTACAGGACGTAAGCGATAGAATCTCAAAGCTAAATCATCTGGTGGTGTATCGTTAATCGGCGACCAAATTTGACAGTAGGTACGCCACGCTACCTCAAAATATTCAATTAGTCCGTCGCAAACCACTCCATCAAAGTCTAAAGCCAAAATCGTGGGACTATTTGCTGTCATTGTTCTGAGGTTAAAAACTGCTTTTGTTAGCTTACCGCATCTTCATCTCTGGATATGTAGCGATTAATCTATGAAATAGGGAATAAAAAATAAAGTTTTTTTAAGGTTTTTTCGGTATTTTTATGGAAATAGGGGAAAATATTGATGTATTAATATTATCAACTGACTCAAACCGAGTCAGACCATCAGATATTAAGGTGTAAATAGGAGCATCAAAACCATGCAAATCAAGCTGATTTCCGAAAATAAACTGACAGAAGAGCAGGAAGAACAGGTTTTTACCCTGCCGGTAGCTATCGGACGAGATATAACTCAACTTCCTGCCGTCCTCAATGGTGAAACGGTGTCTCCTGTAGTTTTATTGGACTCTAATAAGCAAATTTCTCGGTTTCATGCTCAAATTACCTTAGACAACAATGAGCTTTATGTAGAAGACAAGAGCGCCAATGGGACTCAAGTTAACGGTCAAAAGCTACTTAATCAACGTCAGACTTTAAACAGTGGGGATAGACTGGGAATAGGTAATCATACCATTACCGTTATTCTCATTCCATCTGGGGATGAGAATGCTACCGTTGTACTGGAAAATAATTCCACAATTTTTAACCCCCAATCTGAGATTATTCCCGTATCTAGGGTGGGGAAATTACCAGATTCTCAATCATCCATCATTTTTAACCCTTATACGGATGCTTTAGAACAGCAAACTCCCGATGCTGTACCTAGTCAACCTGCGGGTTTTCCCTATAATCTCAACTTTTGGAATGGACAAAAGGTTTCCCCAGAAGCTATTCATCGCAGTGGTATTTTAGTCAGAGAAACAGAATATGTGGCCTGCGGGGGAGGAATGGGCAGTTTTGTTTGGGTGGATATGTTGAGAATTGCGGGAGTTAAACCAGAAAATATTAAAGTTTTGAGTGTTCAAGACAAACCTTATAAGCGCTATGAAAGCCTACTAAAAAATTGTCAAATTCCCCGACATAAACGGATTCGTTCTGGTTCAGATTCCTGTCCTGATAATATTTGGGGATGGCCAGGATATGCTTTAAGAGATGTTTGGAGAGCCTTTTTTTCTGGACAAGTTGGTGCAGCTTTAGGATTTTTGTGGCAAGTTTTTGCCGAACCTGTTTATGCAGATACTTACACCCCTCGTGGAAAAGATGTATTTGAGTCCATGGACCGGGAGAGCGATCGCATTGGTTGGGGTAAAATGTTAGAGTATGGCAGTATCCGCAGTCTACGACAAACGGAAGATGGGCGTTATTGTATTGCCTATTCCACTTCCAATCAAGAAGACGGAAATCACCAATTTTTATTAGCTAAATATGTCCATCTCTGCACAGGTTATCCAGCAATCAAATTACTAGAAGACCTAGAACAATATCGTCAAGAATATCCCGAAGAAAGAGGAAATTACAAAACAGTAGTTCAAGGTTATGAACCCCATGATCATATTTACCAACAATTAGAAAAAAAGGGCGGTACTATTGTCCTTCGAGGGTCGGGAATTGTAGCTTCACAAATATTAGAAAGGTTGTATGAAGCCCGAAAAATGCAAGGGAATATTCAGGTAATTCATTTAAACCGAGAACCGCGCAAAGGTAATCAATTTGAGCAAGCTAAACGCTATGTAGAAAATGATTGGGAATTTCAACCTTTTAACTGGCCAAAAGGAACTTGGGGGGGTGATATGCGGACAATGTTAGAAGCTGCTGACCCGTTAAGACGAAGGGAATTATTACAGGGTTGGGGGGGAACAACCACAGCCAGTCGTAAACAATGGCGCGACATTATTCGTCAAGGAATAGCCCAGAAATGGTATGAAATTCGTTATGGTTTCGTCACAAAACTAGAACGTAATTCCCAAGGTCAAGTTATTACTCATGTAGTCACTAATAAAGGTCAAAAAACCCTAACTGCTGATTTTGTTATTGACTGTACAGGATTGATTTCCAATCCTTTAGAAAGTCCATTTTTAAAAGACCTAATACTGCATTACGATTTAGAACTAAACCCACAAGGACGTTTTCATGTAGAAAACAACTTTGAAGTCAAAAAACTGCGAAATAATCGTTCTCGCATATATGGGGCAGGAATTATCACATTAGGCGGTCCCTACGCCCCCGTAGACACATTTTTAGGACTACAATATGCTGCCCATCGTTCTATGGAAGCATTGGCGGCTGCAAAAGCTCCAGGAGTCCGCTATATTCAGGGAATTTATTCTCTTTGGCAATGGCTAAAATGGGCATTGAATCAAAAGCCTTAATTTAGAGGATGTTTTAAAAGTATTAGATGAAACCGATAATCTCCAAAAACCTAACCCCCCTGCCCCCCTTCCCTACGTTAGCGCAGCGTGCCGAAGGCTGGGAAGGGGGTTTTCAAAGCCTCTCCCCGCTTCGGGGAGAGGTTTACAAGAGGGGTTTGTTTATACATTAAAAACTTTTCAAACACCCTCTTACACATATTATAGGATAATAAAATCATCATGACTCCAACTTTATTCGGACGCTGGCAAACACGAATTTTTTTGTTAGCAACGGTGGGAATGTTAGTTTCTCTGCTTTTCTATGGGGGATATTTAGGCATTGCCTCCAACTTAGTTTACTTTTGGGTCGTCTTTTATGTAGGTTTATTTGGCATTGCTTGGGATGTTTTGTATGATTTTCTGCAAAAATATCTCTGGGACCATGACTGGCCTGGAGTATTTCAACTTTATGCAGGAGTTATAGAAGGGGTATTTCTGGCTTTAATAATTGCCAATATCGGTTTACCGCATATTCCTAAAACCGAATTTGACTTAACCAGATTTATTCAACATTATGGTTTAGTTTGGTTAGCAGTTTATTTATCTGCTTGGGTAGTCATGCGGTTATTATTTCCCCGGTGGCGTTTTCGCGGTGGAGAATGGATTGGTAAATGGCCGAGAATTTCTTAGGGATTTATTCTTGCCACTTTTCCATAATTCCATTTAACATCTGTTCAAAAAATTCCCTCTTGAGGAAACCGGAATTTACCCCCCTTAGTCCCCCTTTGTAAAGGCTACGGTGTACACACAAGTCTTCTAGAGTTGCCCCACAACGTTTAGATCCCCCCAACCCCCCTGAAAAAGGGGGGCTAAATTCTTCAAAGTCCCCCTTTTTCAGGGGGATTTAGGGGGATCGGATAACGTTTAGCATCCTGTCTAGAGATGTGTGTACACCGTAGCTTGTAAAGAAACCGGAATTTACCCCCCTTAGTCCCCCCTTGTAAAGGGGGGAAACCGGAAAAATTAGTTCCCTCCCCTTACAAAGGGGAGGGTTAGGGTGGGGTAAGAACCTGATATTGTCCTAAAACAAATAAACATTTTTATGTTATGAATCACCAGAACTTTCTCGCTTTCATCACATCCTCAATATTCATGGTGGGATTAAGTTTAGGTTGTCGTTCTCATGCAACCACTACAACCGTTATTCCCGTCCTTCAACCCGCTGCCAATGGTAATTTTGCTCCAAATGCTATTCAAGGGCAGAATACCCCTTTAAAGCTGGCTGCTAAGGTGTTTAATGTCCAAGACTCTTTTGTTTTAAAAGGTTTTGATGCTGTAGCCTATTTTCAACAAGGAAAAGCCATTCCAGGTAATGATAATTTCACCTATAAATGGCAGGATGTAAATTGGCGATTTTCCACAGCCGAAAACCGCAACTTATTTATTAAAAATCCTGAAAAATACGCTCCTCAATATGGAGGATTTTGTGCTTGGGCTGTCAGTAGAGGATATACTGCACCTATTGACCCTAATGCGTGGAAAATTGTGGCGGGTAAGCTGTACTTAAATGCTAATTTGGACACTCAAAAACGCTGGGAAAAGGACATTCCTGGAAATATTCAAAAAGCTGATCAAAATTGGCCTGGTATAGCTGGGAAAATTCGCCGTTAATAATTAGCAAGAAAGACCTTCATTTAAGTAGGGTGTGTTAGCGACAGCGTAACGCACCCTACAATACTAGGTTTTTAGGTGTAGTGTATCTATATGCCTATTTAATCAATTATTTCTGTATCAGGTAATACTATTTTTTCTATAAAACCACAAATCAATCTGACAAAAATTGAGAATGATAATAATACTATATTGCTTACACTCCACTAACCCCCGCTTACAGGTAATGAAATCCCCAAAGCCTAATAAATCGGTTGTTTATTTTTTGATAATAAATACTTATAATCTTGTGTAATGCTTATGGGTTATAGTCTAGAGAAGAGAAAATAATAAGGTAAATGTGAGGTACATGATGTGTCTGCCAAGGACTGAATCGGCAAACCCGGCAAAAATCGGCAGGTGACCAGTTAGTGCATTTGTACTAAAGGTGTAACTATCGTAACTACTAAGCCAATCATTATTTTTTCTCCAACCAACGCGATCGCCTAGCTTTGTAAAAGTATCCCAGTCAGGTTCTCCATCTAACTTGCCTCCCAAGTCCAGCCAAATTTGCTTTTGTACAGAAAAGCCAAATTTACCATTGCTATATTTTACCCATAATTGATCCATTTTTCGCAATTCCTGTCTGGGAAAATTTTTCACATCTTCAAGTCTTAACCATCCTTCCTGTTCTCGTTTAGTTAACTTTTTCATCAATTCCCAAGTTTCTAAATCTGCATCTCGCCATTTTTCTGCTTTTAACAATGCTTCTAATCTCTGAAATATGACAGGTGTAGGTTCATTTGTAGGACTAGGATTATTAGGAGGGGTATTAGTTTGGGTATTATCTTGAATATTACTAATTAAATTGGGGAATTTCTCCGTCGGTATTCCCTGAACTCCATCTCTTGCTAACGCTGATTCACTTCTGCCAAATTCAGCCTTACCATAAATACCAATTACTTCCCCCTGGTCGTTTAATATTGGTCCCCCACTCATCCCCGGTCTTGGACTTCCACTCAAAAATAAATCATATCCCAGATTTTCTCCCCTTCCTCTAGCTGTGATTTGGGCTGTAATGAAGAAGTAAATTCGCTGTTGACTATTAGAACTAGAAGGAATAGGAAATCCAGAATTATATACCGTTGCACCTTCTTTAACTGTCTGAGAATCAGCAATTTTAGCAATGGGATAATTTTTAGAACTGGTAAATCTAACTAAGGCTAAATCCAATTTTCCCAGAGTTTGGGCGCTTTTTTCCATGGGGTATTTTTGCCCATCATGGGTGATAAGCTCATAAATACCATATCCCGCTTTTTTAACCACATGATTGGCTGTTAGCACAGTGTAGGTATTACCATCTTTGGCAATAATTACTCCTGAACCTTTACCATCTAATCCACCAATCATCACGGTGATTTGTTTAGCGATATCATTAACTTGTACAGAAGTTAAGGCAGATACGGGTTGGTATTGTACTAAAGCTAGGGTTGTTGTCCCTAGAATTACTCCTAATCCCTGGGAAAATTTCATAGTTCTTTGTCTGTTATAATACTATTTTTTATATACTATTTTTTATAATACCCTTTCTTTGTACTTCACGCAAAGATGCAAAGTTTTAAAAGCTTGATTTAGATTTAGACAGCCAGCCAGGGAATAAATTCCCTGTCTGAAAGCTCAAGTCGGTTAAAACCGACTGGGGATTTGATTGGGGTTCGCTCAATAGTAATGCACGTTAAAACCGACTGGGGATTTGATTGGGTTCGCTCAATAGTAATGCACCATGATCAAGGATTATGGGTAAAATGAGATTCATTTAGGTAGGGTGTGTTAGCGACAGCGTAACGCACCATTATCAATGATTCTTATACATTTGAATATATCTAATAATTTATTCAAATCATTTTTCAGCAAAAAAGCACAAGTACCCTATATTCTCAATAATCTTGAGAATTTTCTCAATAAGCTGATGAAAAAAGTTAATTTCAGGGCTTGAAATTCTCAACTATTTTTTGTACAATTTTTTTAGATAAAATCTGCTTGGGCTTTTTTTTAGGAAAAGAAAAAACCTTAATTATCGTCAATGGGTTTTCAAGAAATATTATACTAGTACACTACGGCGTAAATAAACCAACCATGATAAATCTCCCAAAAGCCTATACTGTATTCGTTTTGACTTTTGACTTTTGACTTTTGACTTCCGCCCTGCGGTGCTAGTATCTTCAAATCTGATCAAGGTTGTGGATGTAGTGGGTAATTTATGAATTACCCATAACCGATGAATTACTATTGTGCCGAAAATCTCGCTAATAACTCTTCACGAGATGATTGTAGAAGTAAAGGAGTAAATTCTTCTCTACTCATGGCAATCAGGGGGTTAATAATTCTTGTCAATTCGGCATCAACTTCACCAAAACGCACTTGCAGAATACTCTCAATCATAGCGCGTCTTTCTCTTTCTACACCAGTCCTAAGTCCTTCCTGTTGTCCTTCTTGTCGTCCTTCTTGTCGTCCTTCTTGTCTTCCTTCCTGTCTTCCTTCCTGGAGTCCTTCCTGGAGTCCTTGTTTTCTCAGTTCTTCTAATTGTTGTTGATACATTTGGGATAATTTCATAATTAACTCCTGATCATCTTGATCAATATCTTGTTCTTGACGCTGACGTGCCGATAACACAGCAATTAGGTTATGTACTAATTCTATGACATCTGCCAGAAATGGATTGTTATTTGTCAGTGTTTCTAATTCTTCCACCGCTTGTCTTTGTACTTTTCCCCTACCTAATATCCGCAAAAACAGGGTTTCGGGTGTACTGGGTAATTGATGAATACTCACAATGACGGTTTTAAATCCTTTACCAAAAAAGTAAATCCCCTTACTCCAGTTTTCTTCATCCAAACTAGCATTAAAGCTATCGAGGATTTCTACTGATACCGTAGGAGTCAAAATCCACAAATTAGCTAATTCGGATTCATTTATTCGCGTATCATTGCGTTTAGCTTGACGTTCAACCTGGGCATGAATGTCAAATAATTTACCCATGCAACTGCGGATTTCACTTCTACTCACAGCATTGCGAAATGGTTCAAATACCGCATAATTAGCCGCCATTTTCCCTAATACGCCTAGTGTTGCTAGGTTGGTGGGTGGGGATGAGGGGATAAATAATACGTCAATCTGTCTGACTTCTGCGGTGATGTCTTTACTGGTTTCTACTTGTCCATAAGGTGTTAATAGTTCTGTTAGATATTGTTTGGCAAATTGATCATGTATAAAGCGAGTCATTTATTTTGACTTTGATTAGTAGATATGGGTTATAGCAACTAAGTTGTTACACAGCACTGTTTTTTATAATACTATTTTTACATTCACTGTTTCTATCTCCAGCAAAACGCAGAAATTAAAATTCACTTACTGATGTCATCACAAACTCAAACTCATTGTAACTATTCCTATCATATTACAGTTCGCTGTAACAATAGAGAATTTCGCTTAACCCGTTTAGAATGTCGTCAAATATTTCTATATGTGATTAAAAAAGCCATAGAGAAATATGATTTTAAACTCTATAGTGTCTGTATTATGAGTAATCATATTCATTATTTAATTGAACCACAAAAGGCAGAAGAAATACCCAAAATAATGCACTATATTAACTGGTATTCTGCTATGTGTTTTAATCGAATGTTAAACAGAACTGGACATTTTTGGGAGAAAAGATACCATAGTACAAGTTTTTCTAACAATGATATAACCAGAGCCTTAAATACTAAGTAGGTTAGCATTAAAAATTGTCGTTATGGCAAGGCAAGAGGCAAGAGGCAAAAGGCAAGATTGAAGAGGGTTTGGGCGATTTTACTTTTCTTTACACAGATTGGTTTTATTCTGTTCACCTACTTATCAGATATATTCATGCTAATCCCCAAGCCGCCGGTATGCAAAATGGTTTTTTCTATGATTTTAGTAATTATGGAGTTTATGAAAGGTTAGGTGATGATGGAATTACCACTTGGCACCCTGCTTTTTTAGCTTTAGGAGAAGATTTAGAGGAATGTAGTCGCAAATATAAAAAATTTTGTCATCAATATAAATCCCAAGAGAAAAAAGTTAAGAAGTTTTATTGGGGGAATAAATTATTACCTAAATTAACAAATAAAAAAAAGAATGGCCATAAAAATCAGAAAAAAAGTCAACAAAAGCAAACAGATGAAGATGCTAAAAGATTATATGAAGTTTGGCAAGAAAATAATCCTGAAATAGTCAAGATTGCGGAAAAGTTTATCTTTGCTAATTGTTACAATCCTCATCATGTTGGGGAGTTTTTGCAAAATTATTCTTATTATTGACAACCTATAAACTAGGTTTTTTAGGTGTTGTCTTATGCCTATTTAATCAATCATTTCTGTATTAGGTAATACTTTATCTATTTTTTGTAGGTCGGGTTAAGCAACAGCGCAACCCGACGTTTATGTTGGGTTTTGTACCTCAACCCAACCTACAAGCCCGCTTAAGAGGCGACGCTCATGTTGGATTTTGTACCTCAACCCAACCTACAAATTTACTACAGGTATACTACAAACTGCCTGGTAATGAAATCCCCAAAGCCTAATAAATCGGTTGTTTATTTTTTGATAAGAAATACTTATAATCTTGTGTAACGCTTATGGGTTATAGTCTAGAGAAGAGAAAAGAGTAACCTCCCACCTAACCTCAACCTCCAAAACCACTCCCCCAATCCCAAAACCATAACCTCCCACCCGCAAAGCCCCCGGCAGGGGCAGGTGTCCCGGTAGTGCATTTGTACTAAAGGTGTAACTATCGTAACTCCAAAGCCAATCATTATTTTTTCTCCAACCAACGCGATCGCCTAACTTCCTAAAAGTATCGAAGTCGGTTTCTCCATCTAACTTGCCTCCCAAGTCCAGCCAAATTTGCTTTTGTACAGAAAAGCCAAATTTACCATTGCTATATTTTACCCATAATTGATCCATTTTTCGCAATTCCTGTCTGGGAAAATTTTTCACATCTTCAAGTCTTAACCATCCTTCCTGTTCTCGTTTAGTTAACTTTTTCATCAATTCCCAAGTTTCTAAATCTGCATCTCGCCATTTTCCTGCTTTTAACAATGATTCTAATTTCTGAAATATGACAGGTGTAGGTTCATTTGTAGGACTAATATTATTACGAGGGGTATTAGCTTGGTTATTATTTTGAATATTACTAATTAAATTGGGGAATTTTTCCGTCGGGATTCCCTGAACTCCTACAATTTCAGTTCTTTGAACACCTTGAATTATAATAGATTGGGTTTCTGCCTTACCGTGAATAGCAATTAGAAGACCTTCTTCATTTAATACTGGACCTCCACTCATCCCCGGTAAAGCTGATCCATTATAGGATAATTCATACCCTTCTTGATTTTGACTCCTGCCTGTTATATCGGCTCGTATAAAACGATAATTACGCGGTTGATTTGCGGTTTCAGCCGGAAACCCTGCATAATATACCGTAGATCCTTCTTTAACTGTCCGAGAATCAGCAATTTTAGCAAGGGGATAATTTTTGGAACTGGTAAATTTGACTAAAGCTAAATCCAATTTTCCCAGAGTTTGAGCGCTTTCCATGGAGTATTTTTGCCCATCATGGGTGATAAGCTCATAAATACCATATCCCGCTTTTTTAACCACATGATTGGCTGTCAGCACAGTATAGGTATTACCATTTTTGGCAATAATTACTCCTGAACCTTTACCATCTAATCCTCCAATCATGACGGTGATTGGTTTAGCAATATCATTAACTTGTACAGAAGTTAAGGCTGATACGGGTTGGTATTGTACTAAAGCTAGGGTTGTTGTCCCTAGAATTACTCCTAATCCCTGGGAAAATTTCATAGTTCTTTGTCTGTTATAATACTATTTTTTATATACTATTTTTTATAATACCCTTTCTTTGTACTTCACGCCAAGATGTAAGGTTTTAAAAGCTTGATTTAGATTTAGACAGCCAGACAGCCAGGGAATAAATTCCCTGTCTGAAAGCTCAAGTCGGTTAAAACCGACTGGGGATTTGATTAGACATCTCCGGTAATTAAATGTGCGTGGTTTGAAACCCTTGTAGAGACGTTCTATATAACGTCTCTACATTCATTTTCACCAGAGGTCTATTGGGTTCGCTCAATAGTAATACACCATGATCAAGGATTATGGGTAAAATGAGATTCATTTAGGTAGGGTGTGTTAGCGACAGCGTAACGCACCATTATCAATGATTCTTATACATCTGAATATATCTAATAATTTATTCAAATCATTTTTCGGCAAAAAAGCACAAGTACCCTATATTCTCAATAATCTTGAGAATTTTCTTAATAAGCTGATGAAAAAAGTTAATTTCAGGGCTTGAAATTCTCAACTATTTTTTGTACAATTTTTTTAGGTAAAATCTGCTTGGGCTTTTTTGAGAAAAAGACTTACAGCAGATTTAAACTTGTTTATATATTCTATTTTTTGTCTCACGCAAAATTACAAGCATCAGTAATTGCCTTTAGCAATCAATAATTGCTTGACTGTTTCTAAGGGAATACCCCAACTATATTGACTTATTTGTTCTCGCTGTGCGTCCGTTGGGTAAGAACCATCTTCAAAAACATAAGGATCACCCCAAATTGGGTTAGCATGAAGTCCATTAATTCCCACTAATTCCCCCGCGCCATTTAATAGGGGTCCGCCACTCATCCCTTTTTCTACATCATTGGTAAAGCCAATTTGGTATCCTCCCTCTAGGGCTTTATCTAGCACCAGTTGAATTTTACCGGGTTTAATCACAAACCCCCCAGATTTGCTTTTGCTATTTTTGAGGGGAAAACCTGCGGACATTACCCAAGCTCCAATGGCAGCTTGTTGATTTGATTTGGTAGCAATCCTGTATTCTGAGTCAGCTACAAATTCTAATAAGGCTAAATCTAAACCATTTCCCCTCAGTTGTTTTTTCCGCACCACAGAGTTAGCACGGTGAATTTTTCCGTCGGGAGTTTGAATAGAATAGGGAGCTTCACCGGGTTGTAAAACGTGATTATTGGTAATTACTCCATAGGTTGAGGTTAATTTATCTTGATAAAATAGTACACCAGAACCTAATGAGCGATCGCGCTTTTCTCTAGGGCTACTCAGAATCTTAACTGTAATTAAACGGGCTTCTTGTTCAAGTTGAATTTGTTCCTGTCCAGACCACAAATTAACCATTGAAAAAGGGGGTTTTTGAACTGACGACACTGGAGTTGCCAAAGGCAAAACAGAACCAGCTAGTGCAAAAACAGTGACCATTCCTATCCGCCAACTCATGATTTCCCCCCATCATCTCAAATTTACCAGATCGGCTCACTTTTACCGTTGATCACCTGATCAATGTCAACGCTGGCAGTGCCATCACGGTTGATTGTTGGTTTAATGTGTCCTTCTTGGTCGCCACTGAGGTAAACAGCCTCCCCACTTGCGGCAACACGGGTATTCAATAGTTGTTCGAGAACTTGCTTAGGGTCACGATCCTTTGTCATGGTCAGTAAAACATTTTTCTTATCACAAGCTCCCTGATTAGTTCCTAAACCACAGATAACATATTGACCGTTAACTGTTCCCGTTTTCAGGATTTTCAGTTCACCTTTATTTTGCAGTTTCTGGAAACGATCTGATACCTCTTGACAACGTTTTTGAGGTGTCCATGTACCACTAATCTGACTTGTGTTTGTCCACACAATTAAGGGGACACTACCTCTGGTTGGGTGACGAACCACGGTTACTGGATAGTTATTACTCAAACCACAACTAAATTGAGGGCTTTGAGCTTGGCTGGGTTGATTACTGGCTAAAGTAACACTCAAGGCTAAAGCCAGACCAGTTAAGGGTGCTGATAGGTTATTTTTCATAAGAATACCCGGTAAGTGGGAAACTCAGACACTTCAGTGCTGAGAGGGAAACGACTCGTGCGGTTTTAACCGCATTGAATCTTGTTTCATAAAACCTCGCGGTATGCGGGAAACTCAGTGGCTTGGCTCCCAAAAGAGGGAAGCGACACGAGTGAATTTATTCACTGTGGTATTTAAATGCTGATTTTTGAATGGATATAATCCCGGGAACCAGCAAACCCGTTCAAGTCCCCTCGCCCAACTAATCCAAAATGTCTTGTCTTTAACCAACGACTTAACAAACAGTCTTGCAGATAATCCGAACTGGGGAAGTATTCGGAAGTGCGTATCAGGATTAGTCTCAATGGGCTAGTCGCTGCTTGCGTTGTAAAGTTTGTTCTTTACAAGCTCAATCCCTTTAGGGTTGAGTCAGTGACAACTAAAGCCATAAGAAATCAGGTTATTAAGAAGGTTACAAAAAGCTGGTGATTTGAGTCAATCCTATGTTAATATAACTAGTGTCTAAATGTCAACTGATAAGGTATATTACCAGGCCGTACATCATATAACTAAAGTAGACTGCAAACGAAAAGACCTAATTATTGTTTGTTCTACATCTTTAAGAAAGGGATCATAGAGTTTTTCCTCGGCTCGATAGGTGAGGATATAAACTTTTGAATCACGAATAGTCCAAACTTCCATGACTTTAAACCTGAAGTTACCGATTTGCTCTTGACCTGTATAAACTATTTGATATCCCTCTCGATTGTCTATTTTTATTGGTTGTTGTTCGAGAATTTGGACGTTTCTAACGGATTTTTTAATTTGTTCGATAGCAGCCTGATTATACTCTGATAAAGTCTGAGATTTTTGTATATCTTCAATACGGATAAATAGCCCTACTTCGAGATTCAGACTAGAAGTATTAGGGAATATTTTGGCAATAGTTCCCCCGGTTAACGGACTATATTCTTGTTTTTCAGCCTTCCAGTCTTGAGGATATTTGATCTCAATTCCAAATTGTTGATCTGCAAATAGTTTACCAGGAATGGTTTTAATACTTCCTTGGGAGTTTTGAATTTGATAGCGATACAAAGTTATGAAAACCCCAGTAACGGTCAAAATAATTGCTGTTATCAATAAAACTTTAATAAATTGAGGTTGGGAAGCAGGGATAACTTTTGTCTTATCACCATTATTTGTACGCGGACTGAATCCCGGTGGTTTATCATCAGGTTTATTCAGAGCTTCCATTACTTCCCGTGCTGACTGGAATCTATAATAAGGATCTTCTTGGAGCATACGCCTTAATATCTTACCTAAATGTTCGCTAATATAGGGATATTTTTGCCAATTCCAAAGATTATTAATGTCACGAGAATCGTCTGGAAATTCACCTGTTAATAATTGCACACAAGAAGCAGCTAAAGCATATAAATCACTGGAATAATCAACTTTTTCCTTTTTGATTTGTTCTGGGGGAGCATAGGAAATAGTTCCAAACACTATAGATTTTTCTGTGGTGGAAATATCACCTTTAATTACTTGTTTAACTGCTCCAAAGTCAATTAAATAGAATTTGTTATCTTCTGCATTGGAGCGCACAATATTGCTAGGTTTAATATCCCGGTGAATAACATTGTGATTATGGATAAAGTCCAAACCAGGTAAAATATTATTTAATAGAGTCAAAACTTTTGCTTCTGAAAAACGTCCTTGTTGTTCCAGTTCTTTACTTAGATCTTCACCTTCGATATATTGTTGAACTAAATAATTAAACTCTTGTGGAGTATTTAATTGAGGGTCAGTTACAGTTAAGGAAAAATAATCATACAAGCAAGGAATGTTACCGCTTCTATCCCCTAAATCTTCCAAAACCTGAGCCTCTCTTTCAAAGGCTTTTTTAATCGCTGCAACTATTTCAGAAGAATAATGATTATCAATTCGTAATCGCTTGATCACACAGTGGCGCTGAGTAAGCGTATCTAAATCAATAGCTAAAAAAGTGTCCCCAAAACTTCCTCCTCCTAAAGGCCTGAGAAGTTGGTATCTTCCTTTGTTTCCAGCTAAAATCGGGAGTTGTCCTTGAATCTCATTCATTTTCTTTCACCTGGGTTGCTGCACCTTAATCTGACACCTCAAGAATTATAATAGCGGTACTTGTGAACACTTTTCCAGTTTAGAGAACTACACAAAAAAGATGATCCAATTTTGTGGGATGGGCATCTTGCCCGTCCTTATATTATTAGCGGGCAAGATGCCCGCACCACAAGAAATTTTGGGATATTTTTTTAATTGGAAGTCTCTTAGTAAAATAACGGCAATTAGCGATCGCTACTAGACAAACAAAGTCCATTTACGTGGAATAACGTAAATATAAAGAAGCATTAAATGTAATCAAATTACCGATTTAATAATTTTATCTCCTATTCGTACTAGGAATCAAAATCCCATGTCGAGGACTAAACAACAAAGCCAACGTAAACAAAGCAGAAACTACTAACACAATCGCCGGACCAGAAGGTAAATTATAAAAGTAACTGAGATACATTCCACTAATACTAGAAATCACCCCAATTACCGCCCCTAAAATCATCACTTCATGCAACCGCTTTACTAATAAATAAGCAGTTGCACCAGGAGTGATTAAAAGTGATAATACTAAAATTACTCCCACAGCTTTCATACTGGCAACAATAGTTAAAGCAATTAACAACATTAAACCAAAGTTTAAGCGATTAACTGGTAAACCAGCAGCTTGTGCGCCCAAAGGATCAAAAGTGTAAAATAACAGTTCTTTATATAATAGGAAAACTACTATTAAAACAATAGCTGCAATAATAGCTGTATCTCTTACTTCGTCCGCTGTCACCCCTAAAATGTTACCAAAAAGAAAATGATTCAAATCTATTTTATTATCTTTTTGAATGACTGTGATTAAGGTGACACCAAGGGCAAAAAAGGCAGAAAAAACTATGCCCATAGCGGCATCTTCTTTAATGGGGGAACGTGTTTTAATTAAGGCGATCGCCATTGTACTCAAAACACCAGCAATAAACGCTCCTACAAAGATATTAGCACCGATCATGAAGGCGATCGCTAGTCCTGGTAATACTGAATGGCTAATAGCATCACCCAGCAATGCCAGGCGTTGTACCATTAAATAGCTACCGACTATGGCACACAATAAGCCTACTAATATGGCGATAATTAAGGAACGCTGCATGAAGCCATATTGCAACGGTTCTATTAGTGCTTGAAGCATAAATGAAAATGAACCACGAAGGAGCGAAGGACACGAAGGAAGAGAAGATATAGCGGTATTTATTTGTATGAAATAAATAAATCATAGTCCCCTCCTCGCTTGCGGGGAGGGGGTTGGGGGTGGGGTTCTTATTATGCTGCGTCGGAAAAGTACATGACTTTACCGCTATAGGCGCGATGTAAGTTTTCTTCTGTTAAGACTTTTTGGCGTGAACCTGTGGCGATTAATTCACAGTTTAGTAAGATTAAATCATCAAAATGGGTGATGGATTCGCCTAAATCATGATTAACTACTAAGACGATTTTATTCGCTTTTGCTAGTTCTTGAAAGACTTTAAATATGATGGCTTGGGTTTTTTGATCTATCCCTACAAAGGGTTCATCAAAACAGAAAATATCCGCTTCTTGAGTTAAAGCTCTGGCTAAAAATACCCGTTGTTGTTGTCCTCCTGAAAGTTCACCAATGGGACGATTTTTTAATTCTTCTATTCCCACTCTTGCTAATGCTGCTTTTGCTACTTGACGGCTAACTGTGGAGAAACTACGTAACCATCCTGTCTTTTTAACACGTCCCATCATCACTACATCCCATACTGTAGCGGGGTAATTCCAGTCAATTTGGCTACGTTGTGGCACATAAGCAACTTTCTCTAGTTGCTGCATTAAAGGCTGATTTTCGTATAAAACTTGACCGCTACTCATGGGAACTAATCCCAAAATAGCTTTCATTAATGTACTTTTACCCGCACCATTAGGCCCAAAAATCCCTGTGATTTTTCCTGGTTTAATTATGCAATTAACATCTCTAAGTGCTTCTTGAGCGCGGTAATGTACGCCTACATGAGTAATATTAATTGCTGTTGAGGATTTCATATCAATTGGTTTGACAACTTGCGTCGGTATATCTACTTGATTTTTAGGAGATAGGCTAAATTTTTGGTAAAAAGAAACGTTTTGCATAACCCTAGTTAAAATACTTATTTTTGAGCTTATCATAAAAATGAGAGAAATATGAGAATATCTATAATTAGAAGTAATCAGTAAGATAAATGAAACTAATGCTTAATACAATGTATGACTTATTACTGAAACCCCTCTCCAAACCTCTCCCCTGTGAGGAGAGAGGCTTTTATTCTTACTCCCCTTCCCTCGCAGGGAAGGGGTTGGGGGTTAGGTTTTCTTTACTTAATCGCCTTTGTCTAGGAATGTTGTTATCTTTGTCCTTAATTGGTTGTACTCCCAACAGTCAACCCCAGGGAAATACTCAGCCGCAGGTTGTAGCAACGAGTACCATTATTGCTGATTTGGCTGAAGAGGTGGGAGGAGAAAAAGTACAAATTACGGGTATTCTCAAACCAGGTGCAGACCCTCACGTTTACGAACCTGTCCCCGCAGATAGTCGGGTTTTGGAAAAAGCTAATTTGATTTTATATAACGGTTACAATTTAGAACCGGGACTGATTAAGTTAATGAATGCGACTGGAGGGAAAGCAAAAAAAATCCCTGTGGGGGAAGTTGTTAAATCTTTAAAGTTAGATAAAGGTAAAGGGCAAATTGTTCCAGACCCTCACGTTTGGGGAAGTGCAGAAAATGTTATATCTATGGTGAAAGCAATCCGAGATAGTTTAATTGAATTGTCACCAGAGGATAAAAATAAATTTACCCAAAATGCCCAAAAGCTAATTGATGAATTACAGCAATTACATATTTGGATTATTCAACAAATCCAAACTATTCCCCCAGATAAACGTAAATTAATTACTACCCATGATGCTTTTCAATATTATGGCAATGCTTATAAAATAGCAATTGCCGGAACTTTAATTGGCATTAGTACGGAAGAACAACCCAGCGCCCAAACCGTGAAAAAGTTAGTAGAATCAGTCAAACAAATTGGCGTTCCCGCAATATTTGCGGAAACGACAATTAACCCAGCTTTAATTAAAACAGTAGCCGAAGAAGCAGGGGTAAAATTAGCGCCAACTCCACTTTATTCTGATTCTATTGGGGCAAAAGGGAGTAATGGTGATACTTATATAAAAATGATGGAGGCAAATACCCGCGCTATTGTTGAAGCCTTGGGGGGGAAATATACGCCTTTTCAATTAAATAAGAGAACTCCACAAAAAAGATGAACTGCTTGCAGCAGCGCTAGTTCCCTCCGGGACGCTTTCGCGAACGCTATCCAATTTTGTGGGATGGGCATCTTGCCCGTCCCTGTTTACCCATTACCTAATTAACAAACCTGTTTACGAGTTGCTTCTGTGTCAATGGGTTTAATTAGAAAGACCTTGAACATATACCAAAAAATCATCAAAGTGAAGGAAATTTTTTGGAAAAATTTCACAATTCTCCAATCATTGACATCTTTGAGATCAATTATTTTCTGATTGTAGACAGCGCATTGTTCTAAATACCAGAAGAAGTAAGGATGATTGGTATCTAAAATAATCGGAAATGCTTTGGCTGCGGTTCTGTTGGTTTCCTCAATTACCTGATTATTGTATTTGCGAGGGTGCATACCTAATATTTCATAGAAATTTCCTCTTTCAAATACTGTCATACTGTGGGTAGCAAATACAGTTATCAAGAAAAACCGCACCCATAACCGAGATTTCCAATTATTCCATAATTTAGGTTGAGAACGTAACAAAGCTTTGAAAAAATCACCGTGTCTATTCTCATCTTGACACCAGCTTTCAAACTTCCGAAATAAAGGATAAAACTGGTATTCTGGATTTTTTTCCATGTGACGATATACCAAAATATAACGCCAATAACCTATTTTTTCCGATAGATAAACTGTGTAAATAACCCACTCTATGGGGAAAAATGTATAGGTACGATTTTTAGTGAGATAACTCAAGTCAAGGGAAAGGTTAAAATCTGCCATTGACTTATTCAAAAATCCCGCATGACGGGCTTCGTCTCGTGCTAAATAAGCAAATGCTTCTGATAGCAAAGGCTGACTATCCTTGAGCCGACGAGATAATTCTTTAAACAGTAAAAACCCGGAGAATTCCGAAGTACAAGAACGTTCTAAAAAATCAATAAAAGCAAGTCGTTTTTCACCAACAATGTGATCCCAACCTTGCTTAAATTCATCATCTCGCACAAAGTGATGACGGTTATAATCTGCCTTGAGTTCCTCAATTATAGCCCTTAATTCAGGTTCATTTTCAGAAATATCCATTTTTGCCACTGTATCAAAGTCAGTGGTATAAAAACGGGGTGTTAATAATGTTTCTTGAACTGGTGCTTTTACGCCTGATTTCGATAACTCCACAGAGGGGTTATCCAACGAATTGACCATAAGTAGTCCCTTTACCATTATATGCCTTAAAATTATATAAGCATAATTATTTGTTATTAGTCATCAGTTAAACTATTGAAACTAATTATTACAAAATTACTGAATTATCTATCATTTTCGTATAGTTAAAATACCTATTCACTAACCAAATGTATTTATGAAACCATAAATAAATATGAATGGATTTATAGTTATACAAAGAATAAGAGTTAAATAATTTTAGGAGTCGTAAAAACAGCCGGAATCTGCATCGGTAGTAATTTGTGCTGGAAAATTATGCAGAATCCATATCCTCCTAGAATAGCAATTTTTTCTGATGATGTCGGCTATGAACTGATAAACAAGCCGATGAAATTTGCAAACCCTGACACGTAAACAAGAAGGAAGTAATAATGAGTAACGATTTAGCGATGAAACTGCGTGTAGGAACACAACAGGCACATACAGATTCAGAAAATCTTGGCTTCATGAAATGTTTTGTGCAAGGAGTTGTGGATAGGGATTGTTTTATTCAGTTGTTGAGAAATTTCTATTTTGTTTACAGTGAACTAGAAGTAGCAATTGAGAAACATAAACAGCATCCTGTTATTAGTTTGATTTATTTTCCTGAACTAAATCGCCAATCTTCCCTAGAACAAGATATGTTATTCTATTATGGGAGTCAGTGGCACAAACGCATCAATCCTTCACCCGCTGCTCAAGCTTATATTGCGCGTATCAACCAAATTTCCGAACATGAACCTGCACTATTGTTAGCTCATTCCTATACTCGTTATTTGGGTGATCTTTCTGGTGGACAAATGCTACAAAAAATTGCTCAATCAGCCTTAAAACTTTCTGGACATGAAGGAACTTCCTTTTACAATTTTCAGCAAATTCCAGACAAGCAAGCTTTTAAGGAAAAATATCGTCAAGCATTAGATAAAGTCTCAGTTGATGATACAACCACTGACAAAATTGTGGCAGAAGCTAACCATGCTTTCAAACTCAATATGCAGATACTTAAAGAGCTAGAAGGTATTCTAATCGAAGCTCTTGGCCGCGCCACTTACAATGATTTAGTTTAAGTCTCCGCATAACTTACAAAAATATAATTCATCACCCAATTAACCTTGGCAATGATGAATTATATAAAAATCCCAAACAAGAAGTAAACATCTATTCATTCTCTTCCTCTGTGTTCTCTGTGCCTCTGTGGTTCGTTAAAAATAATGCTAACTACAAACAAATAGAATAAATATATTCTATTTGCTAAATCCTAAATTACAACATTAAATTGGGAAAATTAATTGTTTCCCAACTACACAGAAATATACTCACATTTATTGGAGGCTGTAATGGTTTTTCTACTACCTGGTGTTAAGTTTGATTTTGATCTAATTCAAAAGTATGATACTCGCGCTCCTAGATATACGAGTTATCCTCCAGCAACAGAATTAAGCGAAGCTTTCACCGCAACAGATTTCCAAGCGGCAATTACTGCTTCTAATCAACGAAAAACTCCCCTATCTTTGTACTTCCATATTCCTTTTTGCCAAAGTGCTTGTTATTTCTGCGGTTGTAACACCGTGATTACCAATAACAAGAATATGGCTATACCATATCTGGAACATTTGGAACAGGAAATCAAAAATACCGCAGCTTTAATTGACAATAACCGCGAGGTTCTGCAAATTCATTGGGGTGGAGGTACACCAAATTATTTAGAACTTGATCAAGTAGAATTTCTCTGGAAAAATATTACCCGTAATTTCCATATTGCTGAAAATGCCGAAGTTTCTATTGAAATTAATCCCCGTTATGTAGATAGAGACTATATCTTATTTCTGAGAGATATTGGCTTTAACCGGATTAGTTTTGGGATTCAAGATTTTAACCCAGAAGTCCAAAAAGCAGTGAATCGGATTCAACCAGAAGCACTACTTTATGATGTCATGGATTGGATTAAAGAAGCTAAATTTGATAGTGTCAATGTAGACTTAATTTATGGCTTACCTTATCAAACTTTGGCAACTTTCCGGGAAACATTACACAAGACAATGGCGTTAGATGCTGATAGAATTGTCGTCTTTAATTTTGCTTATGTTCCCTGGATTAAACCTGTCCAAAAAATGATTCCCCAAGCAGCATTACCGGGAGCAGAAGAAAAGTTAGATATTCTCAAAATGACAATTGAGGAATTAACTAATAACGAGTATTTGTTTATTGGAATGGATCATTTTGCTAAAAATAACAATGAATTAGCAATAGCACAACGTCAAGGCACACTCAAACGTAATTTCCAAGGTTATACTACCCACGCAGAAACGGAATTATTTGGTTTTGGGGCTACATCTATTAGTATGTTAGAAGATGCCTATGCTCAAAATCACAAGGAATTAAAGGATTATTACAAAGCCGTTGCGAGTGGTGTGATTCCTACCAGTAAAGGCATTAAACTAACTCAAGATGACATTATTAGACGGGATGTAATTATGTCCATAATGTCACACTTTCATCTCAATAAATCAGAGATTGAGCAAAAATATCATATCAATTTTGATAAATATTTTGGCTATGAACTCAAAGAATTAGCACCACTACAAGCCGACGGATTAGTCAATGTCTTAATAAATGAAATCCATATTACTGATATTGGTAGATTGCTAGTCAGAAATATTGCGGTTCTTTTCGATACTCATACAAGAACAAGAGAGACAAAATTCTCCCGTTCTATTTAATGACAATTGGTATGTAGTGATGATTAATGGGGAGAGCAAAACTACATACCTTTTGATTCATCCGGTTTATGTCATTAGATAGAAATAAATAACATTAAGCCTTGATAGATTTGACATAACTGAGTCAAATTTTTGAGGAAATCCATGAATATTATTACTTGGATAATTTTGGGACTGTTAGCTGGTGTAATCGCCAAATCAATCTATCCTGGTTATCAAGGTGGGGGAATGATATCCACCATGATATTAGGTATTGTTGGTGCTTTTATCGGTGGTACTTTATTTACCCTCCTTCGGACGGGGACTTTACAACTCACATCTGCATCTTTAAGTATTCCTGGGGTAATAGTGGCAGTAATTGGGGCAATTATTGCCATTTATTTATGGGGATTATGGCAAAGAAGCAGCAGAGTATAAGTTACTAATAGTTAGCTATTGATATAGCATTAATTAAACTCATTTTCATAAGAACTTCCGTAGGTTGGGTTGACGTAAGGAAACCCAACATTATTGTGATTATAGATTAGATTGTTTCTGGGTCAATATTTAATTCTCGCAATTTTGCTGCTAAACGTTCTGCGGTTTCTTCTGCTGTAGATACTAACTTTCCTTCTGGTGTGAAATACCGTAATAAACCCTCATAAATTCCCAAATATAAACCTAATTGTTGACTCCATAAATGTCCTTTTTCATTTGCTTCTAAAGGTTGATATTCTCCATCTAATAAATGAAACCCTGCAAATTCTAAGGTATAAGGATCAAACCAAAAATAATCCGGTGTGCGAAAAGTATTTTGATAAAGTTCTTTTTTATATTCTCTATCTGTATTAGCTGTAGTTGGTGAGAGAATTTCTAAAATTACATTGGGATATTTACCGTCTTCATTCCAAACTACCCAACTTTTCCGAGTTTTGCGTTCTGTTCCCAACACCACAAAAAAATCAGGACCTCGGAAAAATTCTGATTTTTTCTGATTAGGACTATAGTAAATGGTGAGATTTCCCGCAGCATAGAAATCTCTTCTATCTTTCCACAACCATTCTAGACATTTGAAAAGGAGAATTATTTGTCTTAGATGTAGTTCTGTTTCCACGGGAGGTTCATCACTATATAAATCATTGGGAGGAAAAATCACATCTTGAGAGATGTTTTCTTTAAGTTCTAATTCTTGAGTAATCATCATAATATGACACCAAGTAGTTATTTATTAATTATAACATTAATTGTCTGATAGCGTAGCGTGGCGCAAGCCATATCAGGATTTACAGGATTAAAAGATTAACAGGATGTGATATTCATTAATCCTGAACATCCTCAAATCCTGGGTATCCTGATTCAGACAGTTTCAAAATTCATTGTCTGAATCAGGATTTACAGGATTTAAGGATTAACAGGATGTTCTATTTATTAATCTTGGTTATTCTGATTCTGATAATTTAAAATTCATTGTCTGAATCAGGATTTACAGGATTTAAAGATTAACAGGATGTGATATTTATTAATCTTGGCTATTCTGATTCTGATAATTTCAAATTCATTGTCTGAATCAGGATTTACAGGATTTAAGGATTAACAGGATATTCTATTCATTAATCTTGGCTATTCTGATTCTGATAATTTCAAATTAATTGTCTGAATCAGGATTTAGAGGATTTAAGGATTAACAGGATGTTGTATTTATTAATCCTGTTCGCGTAGCGTGGCGTTAGCCATAAATCCTAAAATCCTGGATATCCTGATTCAAACATTTTCAAATTAATTGTCTGAATCAGGATTTAGAGGATTTAAAGATTAACAGGATGTTCTATTCATTAATCCTGAAAATCCTAAAATCCTGGACATCCTGATTCAGACAATATTATATTCATTAATCCTGAAAATCCTCAAATCCTGGACATCCTGATTCAGACAATATTATATTCATTAATCCTGAAAATCCTCAAATCCTGGACATCCTGATTCAGACAATATTATATCCCACATTCCGCACCCTTGACTGTCACAAACGGTGATTACGGAG
Organism: Dolichospermum sp. DET69; assembly: GCA_017355425.1. NCBI lineage: Bacteria > Bacillati > Cyanobacteriota > Cyanophyceae > Nostocales > Aphanizomenonaceae > Dolichospermum > Dolichospermum sp. DET69. Next base: position 2,459,045 of record CP070233.1, on the reverse strand, counting down.
GTAAATTGATGAAGAAGGAGTAAAAGAATACATTGATATATAAAAAAACAAATTTTAGATAGGAAAATTGATTCAGATGTATTCTCAATAAGAAGCAATAAAGAATAAGGGTGGTTTCTGGCAAAAAATATAATATAATTTTATTGTTAGTCTATCAAGACTTAATCATAACTTATATCCTTCTAGAAATAAACTTAAAAATAGCATTAAAACTTAAACTCATTAATAAAATTAATGAGTCAAATTGTATAATTAAACTATTAATAATGTTGATAAATCAACTTATATATCTGTAGTAATTACGGCAAGCTTCTGGGAGAAATAGAAGAATGTACTTCATTTCAGATGTTAAGTTATAAAAGTCTGTTTTTTGTTGAAAAGTAACAAGATGAACTGATTGAAAACATTGAAATATCCACCGCATTGTTGGATTGTTGATGGCTTTGCCCAATTGATTTTTTACAGTATAGTTTAAGGATTTTAAAGCAGCCCTAATTTCTCTTTGTGCTAGAGTATAAACTAGCAGACATAACCCCATTATCATTGCTAATGCCTCTATTCTTTCTGGGCTTTTCAGGAAAATACTATCTGCTAAAAATAAAGGATTTTTGAGAAAACTAAATCCTCGTTCACAGGATTGCTGTGCTTTATATTCAGACAGCATTTTCTCTTTACTCAGTTCTTTTTCTGATAAAACATTTGTGGCAATTATAAACCTTCCTGCACTTAATACTTCTTGGTCAATAGCATCTTTATTTTCAGCAACTGTTGCTAAGATTTGATAGTATTTTGATTGATTTTCTTCTTTGATGTTAGGACTTTTTTCGATAACTTCGATATTTTCTACTTGATGATATTTAAATTCTTTACTTATTTTGATTAATTCTTTTCTAGCATCAGCAGCACAAGCAAATTTTTCTTGCGATAGGTTTTTTAACTTAGTTTGAGTATTAGTCAAAGCTTTTTCTATTTTCTTTGATAATTTCTTTAAGTCAGATTTTTTTCTATCTTGACTTTGCACAACTAACCATCTTTGTTCTATATCTCCATAAGTTATTTTCTTTTCGGCATAAGAATATCCTACTTTTTCACTTTTAACAAATTCCGATTCTGCTAAACTCATCACTAAGTTTTTTGCTGATTTTATCGTTAAGGGTACTCTGGTTAACCATTTGAGACTCGACATTAACTTGATATTTGATTCTGTATATAATGCGCTATCTGCTACTATCAAACTATCAACTTGTATTCTTTTCTGATATTCAACTGCGATTTCTCCAAATTTTTTAGAATCAACTTCATTCCCTGATACTGCTTTTATATATATTGGTATATCTCCATCTCCTGAACATACTAATTGTGTAATAAATTGTTTTAAATCTGGACGATGATCTCTTGAATAACCATAGGTCAGCTTTATCGCTTGAGGTGATTGACTCTCTTCATTTTCTTTTTCCAATGAACCTGATTCTTTTTGATTTTTAAATATTACTGATGGTAAACTATTTTCATATTCTCCATCTACATGAAATGATGTCGAATCCAAGTGTGATGATGAAAGTGATATCTGATATATTTTTACCGCATTTAAACTGACTGCTAAAAATGTTGTATCTAGTCCTTTTATAAATAATTTATCTAATACTCTTCCCAGCTTATCATCGTTGAAATATTCTGGTTTTGCTCCTGCACCAATTAAGTGTTCACAAGCGATTAATTCAAAGAATTTTGGGAACATATATAAAGGCTGTGACATCATGCTTAATCCATTTAAAATCATCGCCTTTACTACCTGACCCGCACTGACTTTTTCTTCTGGTTCTGACCCTAGTAAATTATTAATTATTTCTACTATCCCAATTGAATCTACTATTCCTGCTACTATTCCTAAATGGTCAATCTTCTTCAATTCAAGGTCTTTTATATTCAACATGACAACAGAAACTCCACAAAAGTATCTGTTTTGTATTTTCTCATTTTTCTGTTGAGTCAACACATTTTTTTAGTTTTTTCATTGTCATTGAGGATAAACCTTTCAATGATTTTAAACTAAGTTTTCTATCAAAATAACCTAAGAACCAATAATTTCGTACTTAGTCGTGAATATTTAACTGTATCTCTAACTTAATAGTAATAATTCCTATTTAGCTTTAACAAATCCTCTCAACATTTAGTTCTTATGTACTAAATACATCCGTTTGCTTGGGGTGTGACAGTTGTGGGTGCGGAATGTGGGTTATATTCATTAATCCTGAAAATCCTCAAATCCTGGACATCCTGATTCAGACAATATTATATTCATTAATCCTGAAAATCCTCAAATCCTAGAAATCCTGATTCAGACAATATTATATTCATTAATCCTGAAAATCCTCAAATCCTGGATATCCTGATTCAGACAAATTCATTTATCCAATGACTTTGCTATCACCCCTAATTGCAAACCTGGTGGAAAACTACCTTCTTCCTTAATGCGTCTTATTTCAGCAGCATCAATTGGCAAATTTAACTTTTCTGCTAATGCTTGCACAATATCCCCTCTATCAATAACACCAGCGACAGCATCAGCAGGAGAAAGAACAGTAATTTGAGGTAATTGTTCAGTTTCCAATTTGTTAATTACCTCTGCTAAAGAAGCAGATTCAATAACAGTAGGAATTGCATTCAGAGGATGAACAATGCTTTGTAAAGTTTGAGTTTCCCATGCACTTCTTTCGGTTGTCCGTAAATCATTAATCGCAACCAAACCGCGATAACGACCATCAGATGCAGCAAAATAAACTTGTGGTGTAGTGGTCTCCAAAAGATAGGAATCAGCAAATTCTCGCAATGTTTGATTAGCATCAACTACCCGAAAATTACGAGTCATACTATCGGCTGCAACTAGCTTGAGTAAAGTTTCTTGTAATGTGGTTACACGGTCATAACTGTTAGCATTACGCACTGCAAACCAGCCAATCAAAACAATCCATAAACCCGTGATAAATTCTCTCGTAAAGAAATCAATGGCAAATCCTAAAGCGATCGCAATATAACCTAAAATTTGTCCAGCCTTTGCTGCCCAGTGTACCGCTTGAAAGCGATCGCCTGTCACTTTCCACAAAGCCGCTTTTAACACCTGTCCCCCGTCCAAAGGTAGACCAGGAATCAAATTAAACAAAGCCACAACCAAGTTAATTCTCGATAAATCTGCCGTCATCTCACTGAGAGGGTTACTATCGGGAATTACACTTGCAGCTAAACGCAGTAAGAAAAATAGCATAACACTTACCGCAGGGCCAGCGATCGCTACCTGAAAAGCTTGACCAGGAGTTTTTGATTCTTCCTCAATAGCAGCAACTCCCCCAAATAAAAACAAAGTAATCGAATTTACCTTAATTCCTTGGGACTGTGCCACCAAACTATGTCCCAACTCATGCAGCAGCACTGAAGCAAATAACAGCAGTGCCATAATCAAACCCGCACTCCAACCCGCGACAGTCCCCCATTGCTGGTAAGCAAAGCCAAAATTCAGAGTAGTTAACCCCAAAATCACAAACCATAAGGGGTCTAAAAATAAAGGAATGCCAAATAAAGAACCGATTTTCCAATTAGTTTGCATAACATCAATTTATCTAATTTTTCAATACCTGCCCAAAATCCTGAAACCCCATTAATATCCTAACGATTTTATTGGCTTTGAGAGCTATATTTGCACAGAATAATAAAATCTATTCATTCATCCGTCTTCATCTGCGTTTATTTGCGTTTATCTGCGGTCAGCTATGATAAAAATCTGATTTCATATAGTTTCATCTGAAAGTCCTCAAAGGTTTAGATAATTATTGAATCTTAAATAAAACAGATGAGTCGATATTTTCTAAAGGTATTAACCTGTGATTTTGACTATTTCGCAATATTTTTATTAACTCAGGAGATGAATTAAAGACAAAATAATCACTAAAACCTGCTGGTAACTGATCTATTCCATTTTTAGCATCAACTACCATAATTTTAGATTTATTTTGAAGATAATAGCTTAAAGATATTAACCAAAAATCACCTTCATTAATCACTAAGGGATTTTCAGATTTATTAATTAAACGTCCCATTTGGGGAATATAACCATTAGTTTTATTCCACCAAGTTTCAGCTTGCAAAATATTAATACAAGATAGAAAACTCAGAGATATTAAAAATATAACCACAAGTTTCCAACCTTTTCTCACCTGTTGTGAAATTCCTGAAAATAATTGTTTATCAATTAAATAAGCTACTGCCAGATTTATCCCTAAATAACAGGGCATAAAATACCTTGCAGCAACAACAGTATGCTTTCCTTGGATTAAATCTAATAAAATAATTCCTAATCCTGTTGGTAAAATCAAACTCAGAATAAATAGATAAATTTTAGTTTCAGTTCGGCAAATCAAGAAATATACTGCATAAATAATTAAAACAACAATTGAATAATTAATACCTTGATAAAGCCAGTAACTAAGAATATTAATATCTGCATTGATATCAAAATCAATGAATAAATGACCAAGATGACCAATTAATGTAGAAACCAAATCTAATAAGCCTATTCTACCATCTTGCCACTCAGTATAAGTTGATACAGCTTGCTTATGAGTAATAATAATATTCAGCCAAGGAATAAAGGCAATTATGGCAAATCCTAAGGACAACAAATACAACTTAACAGTTTTATTGAAATTAAATTTTTCCTGAAAAATTACATAAATTCCTTGCCCAAAAGCTATAAAAACGGAATATAAAAATGTATAAAATCCGATAATTAATGTCAAACTATATAAAGCCCAACTAATTTTTTTATTAACTCTTAATGCCATCAATAAAGCAGCATTAGATAATACAATTGTCAATCCCCATAAACTATAAGCACGGGCTTCTTGTGCGTATAAAAGATAAAAAGGAGAAACAGAAATTAAGGCAATAGCAAAGTAACTTACTGATACTGACTCAAATAATTCTCGACATAACCAATAAATAGCAGGAATAGTCAAAACACTAAAAAAAGCGGAACAACTTCTAATTACTTGAATAGAATTACCAAATAGTTGCGTCCAAAATCTTAATATAATGAAATACAAAGGTGTTTGTTGCGGTTCTTTTTCAGCTAGTCCTTGAATAGTATCAAATACACTTTTTTCTAGAGCAGGATATTGATATTTTTGTAATTCTGAAGGACTCAGTAAAGAACCACTAAATAATTTTTGACTAACATCCTTTTCTGAATATCCAGAAATTCTTAATGATGTAAATACTTCGTCAACCCAGTAAACTTTATGGCTAAGATCAGTAAATCTCAAAAAAATGCTAATTGCTACCACTAGAATGCATAAAAGTTTAATTTGAAAATATTTATTATTCAATTTTGAATTAAACATAAGTATGAATATTAATTATAACTAATATTTGATATTTGATATAGTGGTATGCACTTGAATGAGATACAGTGATTAAATTTCAAAACCTGTAGGGGCGGGGTTTCCCCGCCCTCTATTGTATTGCATCCGAACGATAACCGCTATATTTGAAATATCCGTAGGGCAATGCCCACCGTGAAAGGTTTTGGTGGGCATTGCCCACCCTACAATAAAACATAAGTATGAATATTGAGTATTAATTATATTAACCGCCAAGGAGGTGAGGACAACAGCGGTAAGTAATTTTATTTTTACCTACCGCTGAATTTTTACCCTCTATGGTTAAGAGAGGATGAAATCCAACTTACAAGCGACCAATGTTAGTTAATCCTAAAACAATACCAATACCGATCACATGACCAAAAGCCATAGCTCCGATGAATCCTGGTATACTTACAGGTAATAAAGGCATAGCAGGTCCAACTTTAGCCGATTTCAGGGCAAAAGTGAATAAAAGTACAACAGCACTGCTGGCACTGATAATGATACCGACTGTAGGACTCCACACTGGTGTAACAGGAACAGATGCTGCGGCTAATAAGATTGATGACATCAAAGTGTGTTCTCCTAAACCAAAAAATGAATATAATCTTAGAGAATTATAAAATTACTCAGGACAAAGCAAACGTTTTTAATTGAAAATAAGATACTTTTGTGATTATTTGTAACTTTTCTGATAAAAATGCGGGTTAAAATTTGCGGTATTACTCAACCACAGCAATCTCTAGCTATAGTCTCCCTGGGGGCAACTGCACTAGGATTTATATGTGTCTCCACTTCGCCTCGCTATGTTACCATAGCTCAAATTCAGGCAGCTATTGCCCCAATTCCCCAAAACATTGATAAAATCGGCGTTTTTGCTAACACTACTATTTCGGAAATTAGTCAAATAGTGAAAGAGTCCGGTTTAACAGGTGTCCAGTTACATGGAGATGAAACACCGGAATTTTGCCATCAATTACGTCAACATCTACCACAAGTAGAAATCATCAAAGCGATGCGAGTCCGCAGTTTCGAGCATCTACAAACCACTAAGAATTACATTGATTATGTAGATACCCTACTACTTGATGCTTACCATCCCCAACAGCTAGGAGGAACAGGACAAACCTTAGATTGGCAAATGTTGCAGGAATTTAACCCCACTTGTCCTTGGTTCTTAGCTGGTGGACTTACACCAGATAATATTCTGACTGCTTTAAATCAAATTAACCCCAATGGGATTGATTTATCTAGTGGTGTCGAACACTCACCAGGTAACAAAGATTTAGACAAAGTAGCTCTATTATTTCAAAAGCTAGAGAATTGGTAATTGGTAATTGGTAATTGGTAATTGGTAATTGGTAATTGGTAATTGGTAATTGGTAATCAGGAAAATTCTTACCCCTATTCCCTATTCCCTATTCCCTATTCCCTATTCCCTATTCCCTATTCCCTATTCCCTCATTAATAAAATGACGCTTGGTGACGAATCAAGTTAAAAAATTCTTCACGGGTTTTGTGTTCTTCTTGGAATACACCTACCATTGAACTGGTAACAGTCCAAGCACCTGGTTTTTGCACTCCGCGCATTACCATACACATATGGCTGGCTTCCATGACAACAGCAACACCTTTAGGTTCAAGAACCGTTTGCAGTGCTTCGGCAATTTGTCGAGTTAGTCTTTCTTGGACTTGCAATCTGCGAGAATACATTTCGACAATTCGCGCTAGTTTACTTAATCCCACCACTTTTTGATTGGGAATATAAGCAACGTGCGCTCTGCCCATGAATGGCAGCATATGATGTTCACATAAGCTAAAGAAGTTAATATCTCTAACTAACACCATTTCATCATGTCCTTCATCAAAGATAGCTCCATTGATGAGGTCTTCTAAAGATTGATTGTAGCCACTGGTGAGAAATTTCATCGCCTTAGCTACACGCTTGGGCGTTTTTAGGAGTCCTTCCCGTTCAGGATCTTCTCCTACTCCGACGATCATTGTTCGCACCGCTGCCATCATGTCATCCATGATTTCCTCAGATGGTTGATGTAACTCTGGTTCTCTACCATCATGGGTATTGCGATCAGGTCGGACATTGATAGCTTCTGCTAAGTCGGGAATCAGAGGAGATTGAGCGCGATTAGAACCGTTTGAACTAGCGATAGTCATGATTGAATTTTGGTACGTTGTCAGTTGTCAGTTGTCAGTTGTCAGTTGTCAGTTGTCAGTTGTCAGTTGTCAGTTGTCATTCAAAAAGATAAATGACAAAATCACCGATTAGAGAACACCAGCATTAGACATGATAGTCAATTCTTCAATTACTGCTTGTTGTGGTAATAAGACAGTGTGCAAAATTGTTTCGGCCACAACTTCTGGAGTTAACATTTGAGAACGGTCAAAGTTAGCCTGGACTGTGGGAGTATCCCAAATTTCAGTATTCACACCACCAGGACAAATTGCGATGACGCGAATACCATTGGCCCGTTCTTCCTTGGCAAGAGTTTGGGATAGGGAAAGAAGTCCGGCTTTGCTGACGCAGTAAGCTCCCCAACCCGGAAAAGCTTGTTTGGCTGCTATAGAAGCAATGTTAATAATTGTCCCTTGGCCTTGTTGCCGCATTCCTGGCAAAATTCCCATCATGCACTGAAAGACACTGGTAAGGTTTAAATTAATTACTTGTTGCCAGTCTTCTAAGGGTGTTTCACTTAAATTACCTGTATATCCAATACCAGCATTATTAATGAGAATATTTATGTTGCCAAATTCATCAGCGATCCCTTGAATTTTAGCTTTGACTTGGGCAACTTCAGATAAATCCACACAAAAGGATTGAGCTTGAACGCCTAACTCTTGTGCAGCTTTGGCTACTAACTCTAACTTATCTTGAGAACGGCTGACTAAAGCCACATCTATGCCAGCCTTTGCAAATGCCAAAGCTGTTGCTTTCCCAATTCCACTACTAGCACCTGTAATCAAGGCGCGTCTTTTTTGCTCAACATTCATAATATTTTCCAGCTTTTTGGCAATGCTGTCAGCCCACAGATATTTATAACAAATGCCTATAGCTGAAAAAAATTGTTAAAAATCTTTAAGCAGCCATAGGCAATTATAGCATTGCTCTGTTGCTATGCCATTTTATTGAATATTTTTAAGGCGCGAGTTCTGTAAAAACGCCAATATTGCGAAATTTATCATAACGGAGTTGACGGCGTTCGGCTGGGGTGAAACGATTCAGTACGTCTAAGTTTTCTAACAAAGCTTGTTTTAAATTAGTAGCCGCTGTCAAGGGGTCAGAATGTGCGCCACCCAAGGGTTCAGGGATAATTTGGTCAATAATGCCCAAGTTTTTGAGGTCGTGGGAGATAATTTTCAATGCCACGGCTGCCAGGTGTGATTTACTAGCATCTTTCCACAAAATTGCGGCACAGGCTTCCGGGGTAGCTACGGTATAAACTGAGTGTTCAAACATCAATAGGCGATCGCCTACACCAATACCCAAAGCCCCACCAGATCCACCTTCACCAATAACTGTACAAATAATGGGGACATCAAAACTGAACATTTCCCGCAGATTATAGGCGATCGCTTCTCCTTGTCCTTGATGTTCAGCTTCTATGCCCGCCCAAGCCCCAGGAGTATCAATAAATGTCAAAATCGGCATACTAAACTTATTGGCGTGTTCCATGAGGCGTAGAGCCTTACGGTAGCCACCAGGAGCAGCCATACCAAAGTTGCGGGCGACATTATCTTTGGTATCCCGGCCTTTTTGATGTCCTAACATCATTACAGGTTGTCCGGCTATCCGACCCACACCACCCACTAAAGCGGGATCATCTCCGCCACAGCGATCGCCATGCAACTCCATCCATTCATCACTAATAGACTGAATATAATCCAAAGTGCTAGGACGGCGAGGATGACGAGCTACTTGCAGTCGTTGAGATGGTGTCAGACTACTAAAAATCTCTTCCCGCAATTGCATTGCCCGTGTTTCTAGTTGGCGAATTTGCCCAGAAACATCAACACCATTTTCATCAGCCAATTGGCGAATTTGATCAATTCGCGTAGCCAGTTCTGCTAAAGGCTTTTCAAAATCTAACAGTAGCGGTTTGCGCTCAGTTGTTGCCATAGTTATGTTAGTTGTCAGTTGTCAGTTGTCAGTTGTTGGTTGTCAGTTGTCAGTCGTCAGTTGTTAGTTGTCTTTTCTTTGCCACTGACCACTGACCACTGACTAATGACTAAACTAGCAATGGTCTAAAACCGTGCTTAATGGACACTTGACCAATTTGCTCCATTTTGTCTACGGTAATCTGATTCCGCCCCCAAGAAAAGTTTGTGTATAACTTCTCAAACTCCAGCAGCATTGATTCGGCAAAACAAGCAAATAATTGACGGCCTGGTACATCCATGTTGACAATTTTCATGATTTTCCAGTCAATCTCTAGGGAATGCTCCACAATGCCACCATTTAATACATACACCCCTGGATGCTGAATTTTTGTTCCTAAGTTTTTAGGATAGCCACCATCAATCAATAGACAGGGTTGTTTTAATGTTGTCGGGTCAATTTCTACGCCTTTGGGCATACTCGCCACCCAGACAACAATATCTGCTTGGGGTAATGCTTCCTGTAATCCCATGATTTTACCCCGTCCTAGTTCTGCTTGCAGTTCTTGGAGACGTTCTTGATTTCTAGCAATTAATAGTAATTCTTGGACATCTGTTTTTTTATCTAGCCAGCGGGTAACTGCGCTACCAATATCCCCCGTTGCACCGCACACAGCTACAGTTGCCTTGGACAATTCAATCCCTAGTTGTTTAGAGGCTTCTTCTACTTGCCGACAAATAATATAGGCTGTATGAGTATTGCCTGTGGTGAAGCGTTCAAAATCTAGGTTAATGTTACGGACTTGTTTGAATTGTTCTAAATTAAAGTTCTCAAAAATAATTGAAGAAAATCCGCCCAAAGCTGTAATATCAATGCCATGCTTTTGAGCATGAGCCATTGCGTTCAGAATTTTGCGGGTTGCGGCTTTAATGCGGCGATTAGCCAGCATTTCTGGTAAAAAGCATGATTCTACATACTTTCCTTCTATTTTTTGCCCAGTGATACTAGTAACAGTTATATGATCAACTATTTGCGGCGGTGCGCTACACCAAAAGTCTAGCCCCTGATCGGCATATTCTGGATATCCCAATTCTTGAGCTACTGATTGAGCGTGTTCTAAACTAGTCAGATGTCCAATTAAACCAAACATGGAGTGATATATTAGGCGTGTGCGGTGGTGCAAAACTGTGAAATTATTAAGCAATACCAACTTTGGATTTTAGGTTTTAGATTTTGAAGAAATCGCAAACTATAATATGCCAACGCGGGATTAAAGATAATACCTAACTATTAAAAATACTACATAAGGTGTCAATATAATTCGTAATTATACTCTGACTCCTTTTTTCTTCCTTCTTCCTTCCTTCTTTCTTCTTTCTACCTCCTGACTCGGTGACTCGGTGACTCGGTGACTCCGATTTTCTATTTCCCTGGGGTAACAAAGTCGTCACCCCTGTGGGCAGTTGTTAAACGGTTGCCAGTCCGTAAGCAGAAAGACGCATGATGTCACGGGTAGTAAAGCCAATATTACTTAGAGCTTCACCGTATTGAATCATAAAATCTTCTACTAGAGCATCTTTTTCCATTGCTAAAACTTTGGCATCGTCTGCTACTTGGTTCAGCATTTTCCAGACAAGGGGCAGATTTTGGCGATTAGCTTCCTCTAATTCGGTTTTGGATTCTGTAAAGTTTTCTTGCAACCACACTTCACCAAAGTTGAGATGGCTGTATTCTTCTTTTACTACTCCTTCTGTGATTTTACGAGCAAAATCATCAGCTACGGGAATATAGATGTTATAGGCAGCGATCGCAAAACATTCAATAATTAAAGATTGAATCAGGAGGCAAGTCACGACTTTACCTTCTTTAGCGGCAGTTTGAAAATTGTCGTGGAGTCCCAAGAAAAACTTTTTAGCAAATTCTAAATCTGGAGTCACTTTTAAATTACGTGCACAGGCTTCAAAACCTTTTTTGTGACGACTTTCCATTTTCGAGAGGCTAATTAGTTCCTTTTCCTGTGCCGGTAGCAGTTGAGCTAAGGTAATGTAATTTTCGTGGGCTTCTTGTTCCCCTTCAATGACGATGGCATTGATGCGGCTATAAGCGTCCTTATATATTTCACTGGCAAAATCAAGTTCTTCAATTTGGTCTACAAGCTGCTGCATAGTCTGTATTACTCCGTTAACCCTGGTCATTTGATCCGAAAATTGAACTTACCCGGTAAATTTGGGATAATTATCATTGTGATTTAATTTAACTTAACAAGAAACTATAGTAATTAGATTAGTTTTTACTGATGGTTATGCTACCAGAAAAACAAATGTATGAAGTCATAGCCAATGTCTAAGCTAAACTGGAATCTAAAAAAATGCCAATTTGTTGAACCTGTTAGTGCTACTACTGGGGGATTTATCGTTTTACGAGGGAAGTTTTCACTGGCCTTTGCTAATTCTACCTTAGTAGCGATCGCAGTTACGGCTTTTCAAATTTTCACTTCAGCTTTAGTCGGTTACGCCTTCGCACGACTAAAATTTAGGGGCAGATAAGCGTTGCTTTTAGGCGCAAAGACGCACAAATCGCCAAGGCTCAAAGAATCAATGCTGACAAAATTAGTAACTGGCTGTTTTGATCAAATATTCCCAGTTATTCCCTGCTATCTGTGCCAAAATTATGTATCAAACTGATCCACCACTTTCTGCTAAAGATTTCCTACCGACAATGTATGATCTCCCTAGTGAAAACCCAGAGGAAACCGGTTTGCCAGACGAATTTCACTTTTTACAACCTCAGTTATTACGAGAAACCTTTTTTCCTCCTAACTTCCCGAAAGATCAGATATTTATTGCTACTGACTTAAATCTTTATTACGATGTGCATCATCCATTGTGGTATAAACGCCCTGACTGGTTTGCTGTTGTTGGTGTATCAAGGTTATATGAACAACAAGAACTGCGTCTTAGTTATGTAGTTTGGCAAGAAGGCGTTAATCCCTTTGTGGTAGTAGAATTTATTTCACCGGGAACAGAAAAGGAAGATTTAGGAAAAACGTTAAGAGATGCTAACCAACCTCCAACTAAGTGGGAAGTCTACGAACGAGTTTTAAGAGTACCTTATTATATAGTTTTTGACCGCTACACCGACCAGTTAAGAGCATTTCAATTGCAAGGAAGTAGTTATTCTGAATTAGAAATCAATCAACTGCGTGTGTGGCTAAATGACATTGAATTAGGTATGGGACTATGGATAGGTGACTATCAAGGCATTGAACGGCAGTGGTTACGCTGGTATGATGGTTCGGGTAACTGGATTCTCACACCGGAAGAACGGGAAAGAAAACAAGGGGAGCGAGAAAGACGACGAGCAGAAAGATTAGCAGAACAATTACGCGCTCTTGGTGTTGAACCCGATTTTGGTGATGATGAATAGAATGTCACCCTTGACAAAATCACTAACTACTCAGATTCTGTCACCAACAGAAAATATGCAAAAGCTGGGTTTGATTTTAATTATTGTCTCATTTTCTCCCTGGCTGGCGATCGCTATAATTGTCCCATTTCTGCCAATTTCCGTAGCTCAAAAAGCCTTCTTAGTACCAGCATTATTAGTTTTAGCTGAAGTTTTATTTTGGTTGGGTGCGCTGCTGTTGGGAAAAGAAGTAGTGCAAAAGTATCGCCGTTATTTGAGTTTCCGTTATTTGAGGATACGGTTAAAAAGATTCTGGCGCAAAATAAACAAGAAGGGTCAGGAATAATTGTACAATTATTTACATCGAAATTTAACTTAATCTAAAAATGCAACAAATATCAAACTTCTCAGAACTTCATCAGGGGTTTCTCGCTAAACAGTCTCAATTTGCTATTTATAAAGTTAATAATATGAATATTATTACTTTACCTAATGTCTATCATCCTTCACCTCGTGCGACCTCTTTCTTTCTGTTGAACTCTATTCGGGAAATGTATCAAAATGTCAAAACCAAGAAAAAACGACTTTTAGAGTTAGGTTGTGGGACTGGGGCTGTGGGACTGAGTTTAAGTGAATACGCAGAAGAAATATATCTTTCAGACGTAGCTCCTCATGCTGTATTTTGCGCTAGATTGAATACGTTGATAAATTTCCGTAAAGCTAAAATTTACCGTTCGGATTTGTTCCAATCTTTACCTAAAGTTGGATTTGATGTTATTGTTTTTAACATTCCTTTGTTAGATAAACCCATTGCCAGTGTTGGAGAGTTGACAACTAATGATCCCAGCGGTCAAATATTTCTCAATTTTATTAAACAAATTCCTGAATATCTTGCACCTCAAGGAGAGGTATTTTTTAGTTATTCCAATTTGGGAGATGTAAAACTACTTAATGAAATTCCATCAAACTTTGTTGTCGAAAAAATCGCCGAACAAAAGCAGGAAGCAAATGGGATTGAAACATATATTTTTCGCTTAACCATGAATTAATTCTAATTGAGAATAAGTTGAAATATCAGGAGCATAGTAACAAATGACAGGACATAAACTCACGGAAACAGAAATACAAGAAGCTTTACTAACTCTACCGGGTTGGATAGTTAAGGAAGGTAAGTTATGGAAAAAGTTTGAATTTCGTTCTTTTAATGAAGCAATGGGTTGGATGGTTAGTGTGGCGATTCATACAGAGGTGGTTAAACATCATCCAATATGGCTGAATATTTATAACCTGGTTGAAGTGAGTCTCCTGACTTACGATTTAGGCCATGTTATCAGTAATTTGGATGTGGAACTTGCTAAAAAAATGGATGAATTAGCAGCACCTCTGTTATCTAAATAAGCTCGAAAGTCAAAATGATTATAGAATGATCTTCTCAGCGATTTAGGAATTATTACCTTAACTTCTAAATTTTGCTCTAAAATTGGGGCAATTACTTTTTCTTTCTGGTGCATTGTGGCGACTACAACCACACGATTCTTAAATTGCTGGATCATTGCACTTAAGATTCTCCAATAAATTAGGCTTTACCAATTACCTAAGAGAACTCCACAAAAAAGATGATTTAATATTGTGGGATGGGCATCTTGCCTGTCCTAATATTGTGGGATGGGCATCTTGCCTGTCCTAATATTGTGGGATGGGCATCTTGCCTGTCCTAATATTATTAGCAGGGACAGATGCCTGCACCACAAGAAATTTTGGGATATTTTTTGATTTGGAAATCTCTAACTGGTTTCCTGAATCTGCAATCTAATAGTGTGTTCGGTTACGCCACTTAGTTGCAGTTCCATAATTTCACCACCAAGGGGTTCTATGCAGGTGAGAAGTGATCGCAAATTGGGTGTACTCGCACCAGTATCTACGTATAACCTATCCGCTAAATTACTAATTTTTTTCCAAGTCATATACAACTTGGCAATAGTTTGTTCAATTTGAGAGGCTTGATTTACTAAGTCAGCGGCAATACTTAAACAACCGACTCTTTGGGCTTCCTCTAATGCGGTTTCAATATCTACGTCTTCCGCTATTAACGCTTGAACTTGAGCGGCAGATTTGAGATATTTGCCTAATTGCCTGGCTTCTGAAGTGGCTTGTTTGACAGTATCAACGTCAGGATTGGCCGCTATATCCCTTTGTAATGCCTTTTGGTGTAATTCGGGCAGTTTTTCCATTTCCTTGACCAGAGGGGCAATATAGCGCGGTGGCAGACTGTTATCTGCGGCTTTTTCCCTAACTTCTTCTGGTAATAAATCGGAGGACATAGCCGTCCATTCGTCACTAAGTTGACGGACTTCTCTCCGGGTAATGCGATCGCCTTTTTCTGCGGCTTCACTAACCATCTGTTGTACTTCTGGAGAAGCTTTGGCGGTTTCTACAAATGCCCGTTTACTAAAGTTATTAACAGTACCTGGGTTCAGTTTGCCATCGGAAATCAAGGTATCAGCACTATTGGCTAATTGAATCCAACTGTAAGCTTGAGTTTTACTAATTTCTCGTTCTTTGAGCCATTTAAGAAAACCAGTACCGCGCCCATCTCCGCCTTTTTTCTCTCTGTCACGGATAGCGCGGAGAATCCGGCCTCGCCATATTTCTGTTTGCAAGTCAAAGCGATCGCATACCTGCCATGCTACATCTAGCTGCTGGATAAAATCAGACTCAGGAATTTGTTCATCTTCTGGATCAGGTAATGCAAAGTCTAAATCTGCTGGCTGTTGGAGTGCAGCAGCAATATCATTCATGGAGTCGGTATCTTGCACGATGGGTAGCTGGTTGAGGTATGCGATTTTTGCTTATATTCACACAACTTACGTCTATAAAATTGGTGATAATCAGCAGTTAAGTATTGTACTTTAAAAATTAAATTTTAGGCGACTGGGAAAATGAGAAAATGGAAATGTCAGTTGTCAGTGGTCAGTGGTCAGTTGTCAGTGGTAAATACTATTCCCTGTCAACTGTCAACTGTCACCTGTCACCTGTCAACTGTCAACTGTCAACCGTCACCTGTCACCTGTCACCTGTCACCTGTCAACTGTCAACTGTCAACCGTCAACTGTCAACTATTCCCCTATGAAACAAATTGCGAAAATCCTTGACGGTAAGGCATTAGCCGATAAAATTCAACAAGAACTGAGTGAGACAATTAGGAAAATACAAGGTAAAATTGGGCGATCGCCTGGGTTAGCAGTATTGATGGTTGGTGATAATCCCGCGTCAGCCGCTTATGTCCGCAACAAGGAAAAATCCTGTGCCAAAGTCGGAATTACCTCTTTTGGTCAACATTTTCCCAGCCAAACTAGCCAAACCGAACTAGAAGCAGTAATTGCTGCACTGAATGAAGATGAAAGGGTAGATGGGATTTTAGTCCAGTTACCCCTCCCCAATCATTTAGATGCTGTCAGTCTATTACATCAAATTGCCCCTGATAAAGACGCTGATGGACTCCACCCTGTGAATTTAGGACGACTGGTGCGGGGTGAGACAGGTTTACGCAGTTGTACTCCTGCTGGTGTCATGCGATTATTAGCAGAATATAAAATTCCTTTACAAGGCAAAAAAGCAGTTGTGATCGGCCGGAGTATTTTAGTAGGGAAACCTATGGCTTTAATGCTATTAGAGGCTAATGCTACAGTCACAATTGCTCATTCTAAATCTCAAGATTTATCCACCATTACCCAAGATGCTGATATTCTTATTGCCGCAACAGGTATTCCTGGTATGATTACCGCTGATATGGTGAAACATGGGGCAGTTGTGGTAGATGTGGGGATAAATCGGGTTACAGATAGCAATGGCAAAAGTCGTTTAGTTGGTGATATTCAGTTTGAAGCGATCGCTAATGTGGCAGAATATATTACCCCTGTTCCTGGTGGTATCGGTCCAATGACAGTTGCTATGTTATTGCAAAATACTGTTTCTAGCTATTTACAAACAACAGGCAATTGAGAAATAATTTTTATGAATATTCATGATTTCTCACCCAAAGTGTGAGCATTTCCGCCCCAAATCCCCGTAAAATTGGGACACACACAAATAACAGCCCCATATTTTGAACAGTCAAGAGGAATACAAAGCATGGTAGCAACGGATAAAAAATTTGAACCCCAAACAAAATCACAGTCGGCTAGGTTTAACCTCGCTACTTATCTACAAGAACGACAACAGCTTTGTGAACAAGCTTTGGATAATTCCATTACCGTCGTTTATCCAGAAAAGATTTATGAAGCCATGCGCTACTCTTTACTAGCTGGAGGTAAACGAGTTCGTCCTATTCTCTGTCTTGCGACTGCTGACATGATTGGTGGCACAATTGAAATGGCTATGCCTACGGCTTGTGCAGTAGAAATGATCCATACCATGTCATTGATTCATGATGATTTACCCGCAATGGATAATGATGATTATCGTCGCGGTAAACTGACAAATCATAAAGTCTATGGTGAAGATGTTGCTATTTTGGCAGGAGATGGTTTATTGGCTTTAGCCTTTGAACACGTAGCCGACGAAACACCTACAAACGTACCTAGGGATAGAGTTTTACAAGTCATTATTCGCCTTGGTAAAGCATTAGGCGCGGCTGGCTTAGTCGGTGGTCAAGTGGTAGATTTAGAGTCAGAGGGTAAGTCAGATATTTCCTTAGAAACCCTGAATTTTATTCATAATCATAAAACCGCAGCCCTGTTAGAAGCTTGTGTCGTTTGTGGGGGAATTATTGCTGGTGCATCTGCCGAAGATGTGCAAAAATTAACCCGTTATTCTCAAAACATCGGTCTAGCTTTCCAAATAATTGATGATATTCTAGATATCACTGCTACTCAAGAGCAGTTAGGTAAAACCGCTGGTAAAGACCTCACAGCCAAGAAAGTCACCTATCCTAGTCTGTGGGGAATTGACGAATCTCGCGCCAAAGCTCAACAACTAGTTGCTGAAGCTTGTGCTGAATTAGAATCCTATGGGGAAAAAGCCATTCCTCTGCAAGCGCTCGCTCACTTTATCACCAGTCGGAATCACTAAATCCAATTTTAGATTTTAGATTTTAGATTTTGGATTTTGAATTGCTGACTCCATACAACCACTACTCACACTTACTACCCTCACCAAAATACCATGCAGGACATAGGCGAAATTGTTAACAACCGCGTGCTGCTGGTTGCGCTTGTAGCTTGTTTTGTGGCTCAAGGATTAAAGCTTATCGTTGAGTTAGTTAAACATCGCAAATTAAACGTGCGTGTTTTAGTGACTACTGGAGGTATGCCCAGCGCCCATTCAGCCCTAGTAACAGCCCTAGCAGACGGCGTTGGCCAAACTTTAGGTTGGGCATCTCCAGAATTTGCTCTAGCTACGATTTTTGCTATCATCGTTATGTACGATGCTGCTGGAGTGCGTCAAGCCGCTGGTAAGCAAGCAAAAATACTCAATCAAATGATTGATGAATTATTCCATGAAAAACCGGACTTTTTTCAAGACCGTCTCAAGGAATTATTAGGACATACACCAGTTCAAGTTATTGCTGGTGCGGTTTTAGGTGTAGCTATTTCTTGGTTAGCGCGGGCTGTATATTAGTCATTAGTCATTAGTCATTGGTCATTAGTCATTAGTCATTAGTCATTAGTCATTAGTCATTAGTCATTAGTCATTAGTCATTAGTCATTAGTCATTAGTCATTAGTCATTAGTCATTAGTCATTAGTCATTAGTCATTAGTCATTAGTCATTAGTCATTAGTCATTAGTCATTAGTCAGTTGTTGAATCAATTTGAGCGGACAATTGAGCGTAGTAAGACCACTTTAGAACCATCTGCTAAGATAGCAACAAATCCGCTTTCGCTGAGTTTTTGTAATGTGTTATATGCTTCTTTTTGATTGGTAGTATAAACTGCCAATAAGTAAGGGCGTTCTCCATAGGATACAAAACCTACATCACCTCCTACAGATTTTTGGAGGCTACTAACCATTTCTGGACGGTTAAAATAATCTACCAGAATTGCATAACCTTGACCTAATATTCTGGGGTTATAGCTGATTTTTTGAGTTGGTATTTTTGGTGTTGTTTGTGGTGATTGTTGTACTGCTGTTGTCTGTGGTGTTTTTTGTGTTGACCGAGTGGTGATAATGGCAGACAAACCAACTATATTCTGAATATACCTGGCCCAGCGATTGGCATCATCAATCTTTTTAAAGCCACCAATTCGCGTTACTGTTTGATTATTATATTTGCAAATAAGTGTTTTTAGTTCGGTCGGTAATGCACTACGCAACTGCTTTTGATTTTCCGATGTAGGACTTACTACTAATAATAGGTATTCCCCTGTATTTGGTGGTTGACAATTAGCAAGATTTTGTTGAGCAATAATAGGATTGATACTACTAATTAAAGGAACTACTGCTATTAGTAAAGCACTTGGTAATATTTTTAATATTTGCATAAATTGGTAATTGGTAATTGGTAATTGGTAATTGGTAATTGGTAATTGGTAATTGGTAATTGGTAATTGGTAATTGGTAATTGGTAATTGGTAATTGGTAATTGGTAATTGGTAATTGGTAATTGGTAATTGGTAATTGGTAATTGGTAATTGGTAATTGGTAATTGGTAATTGGTAATTGGTAATTGGTAATTGGTAAAAATTATCTTCCTCTAATTCTTATTCCCTGTTCCCTGTTCCCTGTTCCCTACTTCCTATTAAGAAACTGTACTCAGAGATGCCAATGGATTAGGTATGGTGTCAGAAGGGGCTGAAAATTCTCCAGTAATTACATACTCTAACCGCAGTTTTAGCCAGGTAATAAATTGGGGATTAGTGGAAATAATGGCTGCTGCGGGTTGAGGACATTTCTTTTTAATATCAGCCATTTTCGATATTTCTAAAAAAGCGGGTTGCTTGATTAACCAAAAATCAATTTCTTTTTCTTGCTCGTGATAATTACGAGTCCGTTCTTTGAGAACTTCGTCTATCGGCTCTTCTTCCATGAGGAAGTGTTGACTGGCCAAAATGTAATAGTATGTTTGCATTTTCTTTGTTTGCTGACTAATTTATAATTTTAGGGTACAGTGTTGAATCTGTACCCTGAGCAATTAACTTTTCTTCAATCCCTTAAACCAAGAACCAAAAGGACAACCACTGCCCTTATTTTCACTATCTTCTAGTTTGCCACCTGCTGTGAGGTTTTCCAAGAATAGGGCATTATCAAAATAGTGTTCCAAGGAAACAATTTTTAAATCGTCGGTAACTTGAGCAACACTCATACCGATAATTTCTACTGTTTTTCCTGTGGGTGCATAATCTTTATACTTACCCTGAAAATGTCCCCAGTGTCGCCATTTAAATGTAACATTAGGTGGCCCAGAATAAACCGCTAATACTTCCCAGGGAAATCCTTGAGGAAAGGTACTATGAAATATTTCATGGGAGGATTCAAAACTTTCTTCCGAAGCTTTGTAATGTTCAGAATCAGCCATGAATAAATTATAAGTACCTTGAGCGCCTATGTCAGCAGCAGTGTATTCTTGACCACCATTGCTACTAACCCGGAATTTGTCATTGACGATAGATAACCACTGTTGGGGGTTAGTTTTCCATGACACTTCCATTTCAAAGGTTCTCACCAGATTTTCGACAATAGCTTCTAGTGTACCTTCTAGATGATTATGGATACTCTCTTTTGCTAAGTTTTGCTTAGAACGGCTATAGTCGGGGGTTTTTTGATAACGCCATTGAGCATCACTACTGGCTGCAATTACTTTATCTCTATCTTGTACCCATAGAGGTAGGTTGTTAGGCTGTGTGGAAGTCATAGAAGTTTGAAGTTTCCAAATTTAGGTTTAATTTTTTGGAATTACGCAGCTACAACCCCTCTAGCACCGCAGGGCGGAAGTCAAAAGTCAAAAGTCAAAAGTCAAAACGAATACAGTATAGGCTTTTGGGAGATTTATCATGGTTGGTTTATTTACGCCGTAGTGTACTAGTCCAAAGACGCAAAAAGTAAAAGGCAAAAGATTAGGAATGAATTTTACCAATTACCAATTACCCCGTATGGCTTCTTTCATTTCTCGAACTGCTCTTTCTATACCTACTAAAGCAGCTCGACTAATGATAGTATGACCAATGTTTAGTTCTTCCATGCCTGGAAGTGCGGCTATGGGGTAAACGTTCCAGTATGTGAGTCCATGACCGGCATTCACCCGTAAGCCAGCTTTAATGGCTTGTTCACAGCCTTGGGCTAATAAAGCTAGTTCTTTTTGACGAGTTGTTTCATCTTTGGCTTCTGCATATTGCCCTGTATGCAGTTCAATAAATTTGGCTTTTACCTTGACAGATGCCTCGATTTGTGGTGGTTCGGCATCAATAAACAAACTTACGGGAATGCCGGCATTTTGCAACTTATCAACTATCCCCCCTATTCTAGCAATTTGTCCAACAATATTTAAACCACCTTCTGTAGTTACTTCTTCCCGCTTTTCCGGTACTAAAGTAACATAATCGGGCTTGATATCTAGTGCTATGGCTAACATTTCGTCCGTTGCTGCCATTTCTAAATTGAAATGAGTTCTCACGGTTTCCCGTAATAGCCGCACATCTCTATCTTGGATATGTCTTCTATCTTCGCGTAAATGGGCGGTAATGCCATCAGCACCAGCTAATTCTGCTAATATGGCTGCTGCTATGGGATCTGGTTCTACTGTCCGTCGTGCTTGGCGAATGGTAGCAATGTGGTCAATATTAACACCGAGTGTAGGCACGCCTAGTTTCTCCTGTTCAACAATCCTTAGATGTTGATTCTAGCGAAAATACCAATTTTAGGGGTGAGCGATCGTATTATAAAGAAAGGCAACTCTCAAAAATTTGACAATCTCTGAGGTGATATGCTTTTAGAACTGCAACAAATTATCGTCAATCCAGGTCAACAAATGTTACTCAAGGATATTAGTTGGCAGAAGTTGGAAAAGATTTTAGAGGAAATGGGAGAAAGGCGTGCAGCGCGTATTTCTTATAGTGATGGTTGGTTAGAAATTATGGTTCCTTTACCTGAACATGAAAAAGATAAAGAGATATTTGGTGAATTAGTCAGAATTTTATTAGACAAACTCGAAATTGATTTTGAGCCTTTTGGTTCGACAACACTGAAAAATGAGCGAATGCGGCAAGCTGTAGAACCAGATACCAGTTTTTATATTCAAAATCAAGGGGCGGTAATTGGGAAAAATCGAATTGATTTAAATATAGATCCACCACCAGATTTAGCCATTGAAATTGATATTACTTCTCGGACTAGATTTGAGAATTATGAGATTTTGGGAGTTCCTGAACTGTGGCGATATCAACAACAAGGTTTGGAGATTTTCTTGTTGCAGGAAGGGAAATATATAAAATCTCAATCTAGTCCTAATTTTCCTGATATTCCCATTATTGAATTAGTTAATGAGTATGTACGGCAATGTTTAAGTATTGGCAGAAGTCAGGCTATGCGGAATTTTAGGAGCTGGGTTAGGGATAATTTGTAATCGCTATTTAGTAAAGTTGTTAAATTAAGGAATTGGCACAAACTCGTATTTATCAGTTCCAGGTTTTTGTTGAACTTTGATTAAGAAGATGCTATTGTTTATGCGATCGCCTGATTCTGAAAACTGAATTTTTCCTATCGCACCATCAATTGAAAAATTGTAATTGCTTAATAGATACTTTGCACGAAGATTCAGTAAAGTGAAGCATTAGCAACTATTTATTTTTGTCAAGACCTCCAGTTTCTTGAAGCTGTCTTATCATGTTTTTAGCTTGTTCTGTCTGAAGTAGATTTGCATACGCTTCACCAGCTTGCTGTTCTTTTTGACCATTTTCCTTAACCACCACGTAAAAACGAACAGGGAATGGATATTCATCACTGTTAATCGCTTCTATGTTGACTTTATTACGCTTGCCAGGTCTACATTGAGCAGGTGGCACGAATTCTTTGTCTCGGTATGGATAGAAAGTTTTACCCTTATTAATAATAGGTAAAGTCTTAACTCGACACTGTGGCACTATATTTGAGATGGGTCCTACAAAGATTCCCCCAGGTTCTTTAGTGATTTCTTGGAGTGCTTCATTAGTTGTATCAACATAGTTAATATTTTTACCAAAACTTACGATGTTTAAAGTTTTTCTGAACTCATCAGTGCTTGCTGAATTCCTACTACGTATATAAAGCTTAATTGGGATATCTGCTGGAGCACCAGCCTGTCTCCAATTGTCAATCTTTCCACTATAGATTTCACTTACTTGGTCTTTGGTCAGAGAATTGATCTCTAATTTGGGGTTAACGGCTACTGCTACACCACTTTTAACAACCGGAATTGCTTTAAGACTAAAATGCTTTTTTCCAGCTTCGTCCTTCTCTTCAGAGGAAACATCACGAGATGATAGAGCAAAATCCAGTTCACCATCTATTAACTTCTCAATACCTATTCCAGAACCTTGTACTAAGTCCTTTCTTATGTTGATCTCAAATTGAGGATGAGTCTTTTTAATTTTTGATTCTGACGTTGGGTATATAAAACTCCAGGAAGTGCTGCCACCGTAGTTAAATTTTCCTTTAGGTATATTGCAGACTTCTGCAAATTTGTTGGTAATTTTTATTGGAGGTAACTTACATGGAGGACATTCTTTATCTGGCTTAATATACCATGCTACCGCAAAACTAATAATTCCTAGACTCAATATTCCTATAAATTGATTACCTAGATTAAGTTTTCTTTTGTGAGAAGCTTCTATTTTGACTGTATCTTCATCTCTAAGTCCTAACACTTGCTGAAGACGTTTCAATTCAGCACGAGTTTTATAAAATAACTGGGTAAGCGTAAAACTCAGTCCCTTTAGGGCTGAGATATAAGCGACTCCTGCGACTTTAGTCGCAGTCATCTTTCTACTGGGCTTGCTATTTTATTTTAGACAGAGTAGCATCAAAATGGGAGGGAAAAAGATGCTTGTTTTTGAGTTTAAAGCTTACGGGAAGTCAGCGCAAATAAAAGCAGTAGGTGATGCAATTCGGACTGCACAGTTTATTCGCAATAGCTGTATTCGGCTATGGATAGATGTGAAAAACACAGGCAAAAATGATTTAAACAAATATTGTGCCGTACTTGCTGCTAAATTCCCCTTTGCGAATGAACTCAATTCAATGGCAAGACAAGCCAGTGCAGAACGAGCATGGTTTTCTATCTCTCGGTTTTATGATAATTGCAAAAAAGGGGTTTCCGGTAAAAAGGGCTTTCCTCAATTCCAGAAAGATTGTCGTTCTGTCGAATACAAAACTTCTGGCTGGAAACTAACCGATGACCGTAAGTTTATCACCTTCACCGATAAAAAAGGGATTGGGCGATTAAAACTTAAAGGAACTCGTGATCTGCATTTTTACCAAATTAACCAAATTAAACGGGTAAGATTGGTAAAACGTGCGGACGGTATTTATGTTCAATTTTGTATTAATGTCAACCGTCAAGAAGATATAGCACTATCAGGAAATACAATTGGGTTGGATGTAGGTTTGAAAGAATACTACACCGATTCTGAGGGCGTAATGATTGAGAATCCCAAATTTCTCCGGATTGGAGAAAAGGTTCTTAAACGTTCGCAACGTCGTGTTTCCAGAAAGGTAAAAGGTTCAAAAAATAGGGGCAAAGCTAGACAGATTTTAGGAAAACGCCATCTCAAAATAAGTAGGCAACGTAAAGACCATGCTGTGAAGTTAGCACGGTGCGTAGTTCAGTCTAACGACTTGATAGCTTATGAAGATTTGAGAATTAAAAATTTGGTGAAAAATCATTGTTTAGCTAAGTCTATTAACGACGCATCTTGGTATCAGTTTCGTGTCTGGCTGGAATACTTTGGTCAGGTTTTCAAGAAGCTCACAGTTGCGGTTAATCCGCAATACACGAGCCAAGAATGCTCTAGTTGCGGTGAAATTGTGAAGAAAACTCTATCTACTCGCACCCACGTTTGTCGGTGTGGTTGTGTCATGGATAGAGATGAAAATGCAGCTAGAAATATCCTTCGTCGGGGATTGGGTACGGTAGGGCATACCGAAACCTTCATGCTAGACATGAGTAACGCTTTAGGAGATGAGTCCTCTACTCAGGTTGGAGTAATCCTGTCTGAGCAAGTCATGTCTTTGATCAAAGAATCTCAGCGGCTTTAGCCCTGAGAGTGTCAAAACAATTACTAATAGTGACCTCAGCTTGCAAAGCTCCGACCAAAAAACCACCAACAGATTTAGCTCCTTCTGGTATTTCTGTCACTTCTACAAATCCAGCACTTTCCACATCTAAGTCATTAATGTCTCGCAGCAGATTCCGTGTTTCCCGCTCCTGCTCCTGTGCATCTAAATCTGGATTGGCAAGAGTAATTGTGAATTTAACATTAGATTCTGAACTCATTTTGCACCTTTAAACTTTGTTAAGTAGTTAACTATATAATATATGCTTGTCTGTAATTTTACTGGATAAAATCGGAAATTTTTATAACTTTTACGCAATTACCGCTATAGTTAAAGACTTTGAGAAAGCTCTAGGCAGATTATTATAGAAGTTTAGGGGGCCTGATGAAAAAGGTGATAATCACTCATGAGTACCGAAAACAATCTAGCCATTGTGGACTGGGAACCCCATCATCCACCTGCTGACTTAATATTTGATGATGGTGAAGTCTTGGAATCAAATAGACACCGGATTGCCATGAATGTCCTCATTCGGTCATTGCAGCAGCTTTGGTCTGACCGCAATGATTATTTTACTGGGGGCAATATGTTTATTTACTACAGCAGTAGCCAAATTCGTAATCGTGATTTTCGCGGTCCCGATTTCTTTGCTGTTCTCAATGTTGATGGTAGTAACCCTCGACAAGGTTGGGTAGTTTGGGAAGAAAATGGTCGCTATCCTGATGTGATTGTGGAATTAATGTCACGGTCTACAGCAGGAATAGATAAGGGAATTAAAAAAGACCTTTATGAACAGACTTTCCATACCTCCGATTATTTTGTCTATGACCCATTTGATGCTAATTCTTTACAAGGATGGCATTTAGATCATGAACAACAGTATCAGCCATTAAGACCAAATGAAAACGGTTGGCTATGGTGTAGACGTTTGGGTTTATGGTTGGGAACTTGGGAAGGAACTATAGATAGGGAAACTGCGATTTGGGTGCGGTTTTATGATGTTGCTGGCAATCTAGTTTTATTACCAGAGGAGGCAGCTAAATCACGAGAGGAGGAAGCTCAAGCAAAAGCAGCTAGGTTAGCTGCCAGATTACGAGAATTGGGTGAAAATCCAGATATGTTGTAATCGTTAGGTTTCCCAAATCCCCGACTTCTCAAGACAAATCACAATTTCTGGAGATGATGACAGCAGAAGTCGGGGATCTTAATTCTTGCCTAATCACTCCTGCTGTCCAATCAACTGGAAGCACTAGTATAAAATCGGAGGGCAAATCGCCAAAACTGAGTAGAAATAAAGAATAAGATAACAGCTAAAAATCCTGCACCTAATAACCATGTAAATTGTATTTGACCTAACATGGATTGGGCAGGAACTGTAGTTAAAAAAGTTACTGGAACTACGAAGGTAAAGAAAAAGCGGTAAGCAGCCGGATAACTTGTAATTGGGTATCTTCCAGCCTCTAAAAACCCTCTTAATACTTCAGTAACATTGTATATTTTAACGAACCAAATGGTAGTTGCTCCTAGTATAAACCACAGACTATAAAGAATGACTACACTGCAAGCCAAAGGGAAGATAGTCAGCAAGTATTTATCAATGCCTAAATTAAGTTTTGTCCCAGCATAGACAATGATCAGCAAACCGACGATTAAATCTGGTATTCCCCACGGAGAAAGGGTATGAAGAGATAACCAAAACTGACTGCGAATAGGTTTTAATAATACAAAGTCTAAAGTCCCTTCCCGGACATGGCGCACAATCTGATTTAAGTTGGGAGCTAGAAAGGTGGAAGCAAAGCCTTGCAATAAGGTGAAAAATCCTAAGACTACTAAAGCTGCTTCCCATGACCAACCCGTAAAAGTGTAGCCTGTGCGGTAAAATAAAAACAAACCAAAGATACTACCCACCAAATTACCTAAGCTACTGAAAGCAGAAATGATAAAATTGATACGATATTCTATTTCCGCTGCCAGAGCCGTACTCCAAAATAATCTCAACACTTTTAAATATCTTTGCATTTTTCGTCCTTACTCCAATATCTATTAAATATAAAATAACTTTATTTAAATTTAACATCATTTTTTATTTTTATAACTTTATAAACGTTAAAATATTGAATGCAAGTTCTTAAACAAATTGAATCTTATGCACTTTAATTTACTAGAATTAACTAAATCACTTGGTTACTTTGGAGTATGGGGAATTATATTCGCTGAATCTGGTTTATTGATTGGCTTTTTTCTGCCTGGTGATAGTCTATTATTTACAGCGGGATTTGTTGCTTCTCAAAATTCGTTGAATATTTGGGTTCTGATTTTTGGTGCATTTGTTTGTGCTGTTTTAGGTGATAACGTCGGATATTTTACTGGACATAAATTTGGCCGAAAATTATTTGATAAGGAAGATTCCTGGTTATTCGATAAAAAACATATTGTCAAAACTCAAGATTTTTATGAAAAGCATGGGAAAAAAACCATTATTTTAGCAAGATTTGTGCCAATTGTGAGGACTTTTGCGCCAATTGTTGCAGGGATTGGAGCTATGCAATATAAGTCTTTCATGTCTTATAATTTAATTGGTGGCTTTGTTTGGACATTTGGCATTACTTTGTTAGGGTTTTTCTTAGGAAAATCTTTACCAGCGGAACAATTAGATAAGTATCTATTACCAATAATTGGCTTAATTATTGTTGTTTCTTTATTACCATCAATTATTCATGTAATTCAAGAAAATAGAGCTAATAAACAATAAAAAATTTTATGAAAATTAAAGTTTACAAAAGAAGGGAACTCTTAACTGGAAATAAGAAACAATCATTTGCACCAGTTTAGAGCTTCAGTCAAAAAAAAGATGTTTTTACAAGATGCGTAGCCCGAAAAAAACAGTGTCATTATTTCAATCTCATGTTTTTAAACATGAGTTTTTCCTGTTCCCTGTTCCCTCTGAACAAGACTTTTTCCCAAATGTAACCAAAAACTGGTAGCGTCAAACAAAGGAAAATATTTTTTGTGGATGTTACAACTTGAAAACTCGTTCTAATTATTGGCAACTTTTACCCTATATCCGCACCCAATGGCAACCTATTGCTAAGGGTTTTGTCGGGATTTTGGGTTATGTACTGGCAACTTTAACCCTGATTAATGTCGCAGGTAAGTTGGCAGTTCCTTTTGGTAATGGTAATGTATTAGCGATCGCTCAATTAGCTTGTATAAGTGCTGCTATATTTCTTGTGCGAGGCTTTTTTCAGTCTGTACAAGATTTATACATGGCTAAGGCAGCGTTAAGAATCGCTTTTTATCTCCGGCAACAGGTTTATACTCATTTACAAAAACTCAATCTCAGCTATTTTGAAACTGCTAAAGCTGGAGATTTATCTTATCGTCTTACGGAAGATGTTGACAGGGTGGGAGAAGTTATTAATAAACTTTTTCATGATTTTACTCCCTGTGCTTTGCAATTAATTGCTATTCCCATTTACATGATTTATTTGAATTGGCAACTTACCTTAGCGACGGTAATTGTTGCTCCAATTATGGGAATTTTAATTGGTTGGTTTGGGGAACGTTTACGGAAATATTCTCTCAAAAGTCAAAGTCGTATTTCTGATTTATCAGCTATTTTAACGGAAGTTTTTAGCGGGATTCGATTAATTCAAGCTTTTGCTGCGGAAAAATACGAAATTGATAGGTTTAGTCATGAAGCAGAACGCAGTTTTAAAGCTAAATATTCATTAGAAAGATTAAAAGCGATTCAAATTCCCATTGTCGGATTTTTAGAAGCTGTCAGTGCTTTATCTTTACTAATGGTAGGAACTTGGCAAATATCTCAACGCAATTTAACAGTAGGTGAATTTTTTAGTTATTTAACAGCAGCGGCTTTGTTAATTGATCCTATTGGTCATACTACTAACAATTATAATGAATTTAAACAGGGTGAGGCATCAGTTGATCGGGTTTTTGAGTTATTAGCAATTCAACCAACGGTATTAGAAAAACCCAATGCTATAACGCTACCTGCTGTTAATGGTAAAGTTGAATATTCTAATATTACTTTTGCCTATAAGTCAGGAGAACCTGTATTAAATAATATTAGTTTATTAGTAATGCCCGGTCAAGCCATTGCTCTTGTTGGTGCTTCTGGTGCTGGGAAAACTACTTTTGTAAATCTGTTACCTCGATTTTATGATCCTGAATTTGGGGAAATTTTCATAGATGGTGTCAATATTCGAGATGTGACTTTAAATAGTTTAAGAAAACAGATTGGGATTGTTCCCCAAGAAACGATCATGTTTTCGGGAACTATTGCCCAAAATATCGCTTTTGGACAAAATAATTTTGATATGAACGCAGTAGAAGAATCTGCAAAAATCGCCAATGCTGATCAATTTATTCAGCAATTACCAGAAGGTTATCATACTTGGGTAGGAGAGCGGGGTGTGAATTTATCTGGGGGACAAAGACAACGAATTGCGATCGCTCGCGCTGTCCTGCTCAACCCGCAAATCTTGATCCTTGATGAAGCCACATCAGCGTTAGATTCGGAATCAGAAGCTTTGGTACAAGAGGCATTGGAAAGATTGATGTCAAATCGTACGGTGTTAATTATTGCCCATAGATTGTCAACGGTGCGGAAGTGCGATCGCATTTTGGTGTTAGAAAAAGGGCAAATTGTCGAATCGGGAAATCATGAGGAATTATTAAAATTAGAAGGGAGATATGCCCGGTATTATGCTCAACAATAAGATCCATAAGATCCCCGACTTCTTAGAGAAGTCGGGGATCTGAAATTCTCGCAAGGGATACGAGATGCTACTGCAACCGCTATAATCCAATAATATGCTCATAGTTTAATCCCCAGCGTTCTTTCTCAGATAGATCAGTTCTCATCGCCTTATCATAAGTTTAAATTATCCTAAAATAAGAATACTTTTGATATTTATAACTTATAGCAATTTGCCTTTAGATTTTCTTAATAATTAATTGAGAATCTTTTCTATTTATTAACGAGGTTGCAATACTTTCCGCGATTTGCTATAATTTCAGAGAATTTCATAATTGGGTTACTATTGTTAATTTTGGATCTTTTAGAAGATGTTAATCTGAAACCCTTTATGGACAGTAGTTTTAGAAATCAATCTCCCAGGCTGATACAAAACTTTACAAAATTAATAGCTATTCCTTGAACAATTTTAGCCATAAATTTGCTCAAAAATGATCTAATTTGAATGAGAGCAGAAATTTACTATTGACAAATTGACAAAAACGTGATATTCAACCTGTCAATGTTATTAATTTTAGTGATATTAAATCAACATGAATTACCTTAACTTCGATATATGGTAAGGGTT
Source organism: Dolichospermum sp. DET69 (assembly GCA_017355425.1). Lineage (NCBI taxonomy): Bacteria > Bacillati > Cyanobacteriota > Cyanophyceae > Nostocales > Aphanizomenonaceae > Dolichospermum > Dolichospermum sp. DET69. Next base: position 2,428,522 of record CP070233.1, on the reverse strand, counting down.
TAGCACTGCTCATAGGTGTCAACTTAGGCTCAAATCATTGTCCCACAACCGTTCTACCCCACCCCTCAATCCCCTCCCCTCAAGAGGGGAGGGGAGGTTTTACGTTAGCAAAAACGGGGGTGGGGTTCTTCGGGATTGATTGGTAAATGATAAAGTTTGATATAACGTCATTACAAGGATTTCACGTTAAGTTGACACCAATGAGCACTGCTAAACCCCTACCATATATCGCATCAATTACAGAATGGTTTAACGCTAAAATGCGTTTGGGAGTTGTGGCAGCATTTTTCATAAAGTTTCAATATTTATTTCTAAGTAATAGAATCACGTAAATCATTAAGAGTAATCATCAACGTCATTGGTTCCAGAGGAGACAAAATAAAACCTAAAGCCAAATAAAAATCCTTAGCTTCTTCAGAAATAGCATGAACAATAATTCCTCTAATACCAATTGTATCAGCAGCTTGAACAACCCTTAGTGCCGCATCACGAAATAAAGCCCGTCCTAAACCTTGACTTTGATAAGAACTATCTATTGCTAATCTTGCTAAAATTACTACCGGAATAGGGTCAGGCATATTTCGCCGAAATTTACCTAACGCTGATTGTATACTAATCGCTCCAGAAGCAAGGGCATAGTACCCAACTACTCTATTGTCAACGCAGATAACAAAAGTTCTAGTTGCACCACTGATTTGATTAGTATAAGCTCGACGTTTTAACCAATCCTCAAGAGAAGCGATTCCACAGGAAAAATCAGAGCAGGAGTGATGACTAGAGAGAGTTTCAGGTGGTTTTAAACTCATTCTTTATCCCAAGATGGAGTTGTCTGCATGGTTTTGCGTAAACGCTCATTAGGTTGGGGTGGTGCATCTAGTAAGGCGATAAATTCTGCATAAGCCTCTGGACTAGCCCAAAAAATAGTCCGTTCCAGCAAAGTTTCCTCCGCAGCATTCCGCGCTGCTGCCAAAATAAAATCAGTTCTATTTTTACCCAACACTTTGGCGGCCATATCTATCAAATCACGTTCCTCCGGCTTAATGCGTAAATTTAGGGTGTTACGCACAGTTATATTTTTTGTTTTATTGGTCATGGTGGATTTTTTTTGGGCGTAATTATTGATTAAATCATTTTAGCATATTGTAATGACAATGACATTACAATATTTGGTGAAAAAATCGCTATTTCTGGTAATAATTATAGCTATAGCCATTAAGTAGAGATATTCCGCCGGAACGTCCTAACTACCCTGTCTGGTGCTAAGAAAGCACTTCCTGATGTTATGAGGTACGGTTTTTTATCGCCAAACCCGTAGGGGCGCAGGGTCTGCGCCCTCCATTGCATTTCATTAGAGCGAGAATTGGGGGTTTTTAGCAAGGAAAGGTTAATATTTTTGATGATTTTGATCCGATTAGTAGGTCGCGGTTCGCTATCGCACTAACTTAATTGAGATTTGATATGTTCAGAAATTTGTCTTAAAATTTCTTCAATATCCACAGGTAAATAAGGAAAAACGGAATCTTCAGAACTATCATGTACATGATGGGGATAGGTTGAAATTTCAGGATGATGGGGTGCGTTATCCCAACATTTTATTAGTTCTCTATTTTCAGTTTGCCAATGGAAACTATATTTAATTATTTCTACTTCTCCTAATGCTATTTGCAAGAATTCAAACATTTCTAAAAAGCTACCATCTTTTAATGTCAGACGATAACGCCATAGTCCTTTATCAGTTTGTGATTCTTCTCGAATAATCGTTACATTTACGACTTGTGGACAAAGTGCAATTACAGATTTTATCCATGCCAAATAGTCATCGGCATTTCTAACATTTTTCATGAAGCTTGTTCTAATTTATGGATTTTTTGGAAAATATCTTTGCGTAGTTCACATAAGCCGAACCATTCAAAAAAATCCATTTCATCTCCTAAATTTCCTGAGTTAAATTGTTCTAAAAATTGTTCAGAAGCGAGTTGATATTTTTTCTCAAATTTATCTATATCTAAGTTATAGATAGCGATTTTTTGACGATAACGAGTTAAAATTAAATTTAAAAGTTGTCCAATAATTCTATCTAATTCTGTGTTGTCGCTACAGTTTTCACTCAACAATTCTAATTTTTCTAATGTATTCATAATTATATATGCCTTTAGTTATATTTTTCTTGATTATACAATATTCAAGGCAATAAATACCATATAGCGGTTATCGGTCGGATGCAATAGAATCTATTTAATTGTTTTAACATTAGAGGATGTTTTAAAAGTTTTCAAGGTATAAATTAACCCCTCTTGTAAACCTCTCCCCGAAGCGGAGAGAGGCTTTGAACTTGATTCTTTGTATGATAAAAAAGTCCAGCTTCTAGCTGTTTTGAGTATAATTCCAGATTCTATTTATTCTCATCATCAATGCTATTGATCATTTCTTATGGCTGTATGATAAGCTTGAATTATATAAAATCAATAATACTTTTAATATTTATAACTTTTAGCAATTTGCCTTTAGATTTCCTTAATAATTAATTGATAATCTTTTCTATTTATCAACGAGGTTGCTATACTTTCAGCGATTTGCTATAATTTCAGAGAATTTCATAATTGGCCTATTATTGTCAATTTTAAATATTTCAAAAGATGTTAGTCTCAAACCCTTTATTGACAGTGGTTTTAGAAATTAATTTCCCAGTCCGATACAAAACTTTACAAAAATTTTAGCCATGAATTTGCTCAGAAATGATCTAATTTGAGCGATCGCAAAAATTTCTTATTGACAAATTGACAAATAAGTGATATATAACTTGTCAATGTTATTAATTTTAGTGGTACTTAGGACTTACGCACGAGTCACGGAATAACGAACCACTCCAGGCACAGAGAACACAGAGAAATGAGGGTTTGAGGAATATTTTGCGTAAGTCCTGATATTAAATCAACATGAATTACCTTAACTTCGATATATGGTAGAGGTTTAGCACAGCTAAACCCTTACATTGTTATTAAGGAGTATGTGATGGAACATTTTCAACCACAACCTGTATTGGAACTGGCTAACAAAAGAAAGCCTGGGAATCAATTCCCTGGATTTTATCTTTTTTATAGAATCTATCGAATCAACCGATTTAATTAAAATTACTACCCATGACAAAAAAAATATTAACTGGACTTAGTTCACAAACTTACGAACACCCTTTTGATCGTAAATCCTTAGCTTCCTTACAAAGTATGCCGGGTATTTCTCCTTTGCTCAAAAAAGTCAATGAATATGGTATTGATCGTTTGCTCAGATTACAAAGTATTGCTAGTGAAATCAGAGTCACACCGCGAAATTTTCCCCAATTGTATCAACCATTGTTAGAAGCTTGTCAGATTCTTGATTTGACCACTATTCCCGAATTATATTTATTTCGAGGTACAGGACATATTAAAACCTATGTTACTGGAGTAGAAAAATCTATGATTGGCATTAATATTGAGGCCATGGAATGGTTAAATTATGATGAATTTCTGTTTATTTTTGGATGTGAAATTGGTCGCATTAAAAGCCAGCATATAATTTACTATCAGATTTCCCTTGTGATGCCGACCTTAAAAATGTGGTTAAGTAGTACCACGCTAGGATTAGGAGGATTAATCGCTGGGGGACTAGAATTAGCATTATATAACTGGGTAATGATGGCAAAATTCACTGCTGATAGGGCTGGTTTATTGACTTGTCAGAATATTGATGTGGCAACTACTGCACTCATGAAACTTGCTGGTTTACCAGAAGAATATTTGACTAATGATGTTATTGAAGATTTCCTAATTCAGTCCCGTGAGTTTACATTGAATAGTTTTGATAATTTAGATCAATTTACAAAAATATTAAGTTATTCTGAATCTCATCTTTCCTGGTCAATTATGCGAACTAGTGAACTATTAAAATGGTTTGATTCAGGAGAATATAATCATGTACTTCAAGGAGAAAATGTCAACACACTGGAACAGGAAGGGGAAGAAAAAGAAGGATGGAATTTTTTAACCTCTTGGTAAATGATTGCCCTAAATATTTTATTATCAGGCAATCATCATTATTTTGAATTTTGTCTAATCTTTCCACAAAGCAATACCACCCAACAAGCCGGTGATATTGGGAATTAATTTCACATTTAAGGGCAGATTCATGTTGATTCTCACTGCTTCACCTCCACCAATGTAAAGATAATCATAGTTAAATAAATGTTGCAAAGATGCGATCGCTTTTTGTAATCGTTTATTCCATTTTTTCTCACCAATCTTGTCTAACGCAGCCCTTCCTAACTGTTTTTCATAGGTTTCTCCTTTCCGAAATGGATGATGTCCCATTTCCATATTTGGGACTAATTTTCCATCTACAAATAATGCTGAACCAAAACCTGTACCCAAGGTAATTACCAATTCCACACCTTTACCAGAAATAGCCCCTAATCCCTGCATATCGGCATCATTAATAACTTTTACAGGTCTGTTTAACTGTTCCGAGAGTGTTGTGGCTAAATCAAACCCAATCCAATCACAATGGAGGTTTGCAGCGGTTTCTGTGACTCCACAGCGCACGACACCAGGAAAACCTACTGATACCCGATGATATTCACCTTGAGAGGCTGCTAAAATCACAACCGTATTAATGACTACTTCCGGTGTCGCGGGTTGGGGTGTTTCTAATCTACCTCTTTCGGTTAAAGGCTTGCCTGTCATATCTAATACCATCGCTTTTACACCACTCCCACCGATATCTACAGATAAGGTGCGAATAGATCCGTTATCTTCCATCATCAGATTTACTCCTGTTACTACAACTTCCTGGGTTACTTATGCGTTGATAAATTGCTGTTAACAGGAGATGTTTCAATAGTTTTTATGATCTTGTCTATTCAATAGACATCTCCAGGAAGAAATGTAGAGACGTTCCATGGAACGTCTCTACAAGGTTTCTAGGAAACACACATTTAATTTTCACCAGATATCTAATTGCTAAAAAGACATAGTATGGATTATTCTACTAATACTGGATTTAAATATATTATTACTGCATTACACTATTAATTCCTATATTGAATCTGAATAAAAGCAGTAAAATTGATAAAATCATGAGACTTTAGAACTTTTTTATAAGTATGATAGAAGAAATTAACTAGATACTTCAATAATTATGTTAATCAGATTTACAGTAGAAAATTTCTTATCCTTTAACCAAAGGGTAGATTTTAATATGATTGCTTCAGATGATAGACATCATAGTCATCATGTAGTTAAAGATGATTCTGAAGAGTCAATAAGATTACTGAGAACATCTATAATCTATGGTGCTAATGCTTCTGGCAAGTCTAACTTAATTAAAGCCATGAAATTTGCCAGAGATTTTATTGTAGATGGTGTTGAAAAAAATAGAAACATAAATATTAATAATTTTAAACTCGATAAAACCTGTTATACAAAACCATCTAGGTTTGAGTTTGAGTTTAAAACTCATAATAAACAGTATGCTTATGGTTTTTTAGTTGATAAACATAAAATTCATGAAGAATGGTTATTTGAAATTGGTGTAAATACAGAAATTCCAATTTATGAAAGAAAGGGAAAAGATTTTGATTTTCATGATTTTAATCACGAGGTTTTTTTTAATATTTGTGAAGATGAAAAAAATAGAATTCGTTATGAAGCAATAGGTACAAGAGAAAATTTATTGTTTTTGACTAATTCACAAGAACGGGAAATCAAACAAATAGAACCTATATATGAATGGTTTCATGATGTTTTAACAATTATTTTTCCTAACTCCAAACCTCTTCTACCTTTTTTCACTCAATCAGTTCAAAATTCTTTGAGCAAGTTTTTAGAATCATTAGATTTAGGAATTAAAAAACTTACTATTACCACAACTGATTTAGATGAATATAAAGAAATACCCACAGAAATAAAAGAAGATATTAAAAAAGATTTTCCTTATCAAGAAGGAGAAGTAAATGCAATATTTATGCCTAGCTTACAATGTATTATCTCTCAAGCAAAAGACGAAACTGATAAATTAACAGTTCTCAATTTATCACCAGTAAGATTTGACAAAGAAAATAGTGAAGTAAAATTTGAAATATCAGAAGAATCAGATGGAACACAAAGACTAATAGATTTATTCCCTATGTTAATACATTTAGCGCGAGGAAATGCTGTTTATATAATAGATGAAGTTGAAAGAAGTTTACATTCTTTACTGATGAAGAAAATATTTGATTATTTTCTAAATAATTCTGAAAATAGAAACTTAAACAGTCAGTTAATTGCTACTACCCATGAAGTTTATTTATTAGATATCAAAGATATTTTTAGAAAAGATGAAATTTGGTTTGTAGAAAAAGATAAATATGGACAATCTGCACTTTATTCTTTAGCTAATACAGATGTTGAAAATCTGGATTTAGCTGCTGGATATCTGAATGGAAGATTTGGAGCAATACCTTTTATCAAGGATTTAAAATCACTAGAGTTGAGAGAGGAAAAATAATATGGGAAGAGAAAGAAATACAGATTATCAAGGTAGATCAAGTTATATTACGAGTAAATGCGGTGAAGATAGAAAATGGAAACTATACATCATAGCTGCGGAAGGTGATAAAACTGAACCTCAATATTTTAATGCTTTCACAATCAAGTATAAGGAGGATTTTCAGATTAGTAAAATTCATGTAGAGTATATAGATAGAGAAGAAGAAAAAGCTAGTAACTCAGATCCTAAATATGTATATCAAACTTTACTTCAATTTTCTCAAGAATTAGAGAAAAAATACGATCTTCAAAAATATGATGAATTATGGATCATCATAGATACTGACGACTATGATAACCGTAAACAAACTATTTCTGACATAGCACAAAAGTGTTTTAAAAATCCTATATATAAATTATGTATTAGTAATCCCTGCTTTGAAATCTGGTTAATTCTTCACTTTTTTGATTTAGAAACAAATTTACAAGATGCAGGAATTTTAGAAATTACTGAAGTTATTAGCTTAAAAAACTATATTCAAAATCAATATATCAAAAAAAGACCAGGAATTTGTAAAAAATTATGGAATATAATTCACCAAAGTAAGAAACAACCATCTTTTACAAAAATTATTGAATATATACCAGAGGCAATTTCCAGAGCAAAAATGCTTGATGAATTAAACATAAATGATCCAGATTATCCAGAAAATAAAATTGGTACAGAAGTTTATAAGTTATTGGATAAATTGATGAACCTTTCTATAAATTTAGAAATTTAAGGAATTGCTATAGTATCTATAGGACTAATATTTGATTTTTGATAGCTTGCGTGGCGTAGCCATAATATACGTAGCAATGCTCACCAAAACCCTTATCCGGTGTTTAGTTTTTCCATTACTGAGACTAATAGGAGACTTCCAATTTAAAAAATATCCCAAAATTTCTTGTAGTGCGGGCATACTATGGCTAACGCCACGCTGCGCTATCGACAAGCTCAGTACAAGTCTTGCCCGCTAATAATACAAGGACGGGCAAGATACCATTGGATAGCGAACGCGAGAGCGTCCCGGAGGGAACTAGCGCTGCTGCAAGCAGTTCATTTTTTTTGTGGCGTTCTCTAGAAGTAAGTTATCTTATATTCAGTAGATTAGCGATCGCTTAATTCCAGAATAATTTTCTGATCAACCCCAATTTTATCTAAATTTGTTACTGTAAGAATAGTGTGAATATTGCTAATGTTAGTGTAGTTCTCTATTAAAACTTTTATTTGAGCAACAATTATGACAACGTTCAACCCTAACACCCTGCGTGCCTACACTCAAGAAGATGTCCAGCAAATTCTCCAATTAGCAATTACTCGTCAAGTAGACAATAATGATCAAGAATTTTCCTATCAGCAGATACTAGAAATCGCTACAGAGTTACAAATATCACCTGATACCCTACAACAAGCAGAACGAGATTGGTTAACCAAACAAAGCGAAGTTGAACAACGCAAAAGTTTTAACCTTTATCGTCAAAGCAAATTAAAAAAACGACTGGGAAATTATGCAATTCTTAATATTTTCTTCCTAGCGATGAATTCCATTAGTGGTGGTCTTTCTTGGTCACTTTATATATTACTAGGCTGCGGATTAGCCATATCCCTAGATATTTGGAATACTTTTCAAACTAAAGGTGAAGATTATGAAATTGCCTTTCAAAATTGGAATCGCAACCATCAAATAAAAAAAACAATTAATACAGTTTTAAATAAGTGGTTTAAGGTGTTTAGTCCTTAAACCTCAGATAACCTAGAGCTTAAAGTTTAGCGTGTTGACCATCGCAAAAAGGGCTATTTGCGGTGTATTTACATTGACACAGTGCAACTTTTTTATTTTCAGCTAATTCAAATTTCATCGGTGTAAAATCAGTATCTTTATGACCTCCATCACAAAAAGGCTGATTCTGAGATTGTCCACAACTACACCAGAAATAAGTACCAGCTTCTAAATCTAAAACCGCAGGTTTTTTATCAGCAATTACAGGTTTACTCATATTTTTCTCCTCTCAAAATATTAGTCAATTTCTTGGTTAATTAAACACAAAAGAAAAAATTTATTTTCTGTAATCACTTTAACATATGTTTAATTATTTTTAATAAGTAGGTAAATGGAAAATTTTAAAGGTATGTAACGGTATGTAAAGTTGTCTCAACGCGATATTCTGATTGAGTTTCAGCCATTTTACAAAACGCAACAAATTTCGCTTTTATTATGTACACCTACTTAGTAGATACTTAAAAGTAAGATAGTCACTAAAAATCCTCATGAGAAAACCGCCTGTACGTACAAAAATCAATCTCACAACAAGCGGTTTTCTAAGATATTTATGAAGTCAATTAACTGCTAGAACCAGAATTAGCTAATTCCGCTAAACGTTCCTGTTGATCTTGAGATATACAAGATTGAATCACCGTTTCTAAATCACCTTCCAAAACAGGGTTCAGAGTATAGTTTTGACCTAAACGGTGGTCAGTCACCCGGCTATCTTTATAATTGTAAGTGCGAATTTTTTCAGAACGAGAACCTGTACCAACTTGCAATCGCCGCAAAGAACTGACAGCATCCTGTTGTTCTCGCAACTTTATTTCATACAACTTAGCCCGGAGAATTTGCATTGCCCGTTCCTTATTCTGCAACTGACTCCGTTCTTCCGTACAGAAAATCCGAATCCCAGTAGGTTTGTGGAACAAATCAGCCGCTGTTTCCACCTTGTTCACGTTTTGTCCACCAGCACCACCAGAACGCGCCGTACTCATTTCAATATCTTTGGGGTCAATATGGATTTCCACATCATCCACTTCTGGCATAATCGCTATAGTAGCAGTCGAAGTGTGAACCCTTCCCCCAGATTCCGTGGCTGGTACGCGCTGTACACGATGTACACCAGCTTCAAACTTCAGTTTACTATAAACACTATCCCCTTGAATTTCTAGAATTACTTCTTTAAACCCGCCCATTTCCCCCAAAGATTCGCTAACTAGCTTCACTTTCCAACCTTGGACATCAGAATAACGGGAATACATCCGCAGTAAATCCCCTGCCCAGATACTAGCTTCATCTCCGCCAGTACCAGCGCGAATTTCCAACATAATATTTTTATCATCGTTGGGGTCACGGGGTAGCAGTAACACCTTTAAACGACTTTCTAAATATTTCAGCTTGTCCTCTAGTTCGCCAACTTCCAAGGCTGCCATTTGATGCAACTCTGGATCGCTATTAGACTCCTTGAGTATCTGACGCGCCCCTACCCATTCATCCTGGGCTGTTTTCCAATTTTCATAGGTATCAACCACCTCTTCCAAAGAAGAACGAGACTTAGCAATTTTTTGATACTCATCAGGATTACTAGCAGTATCAGGATCGGCTAAACGACGTGTTAATTCATGAAAAGTTTGTTCAACAGATTTCAGTTTCTCCAGTAAATATGATTCTGCCATGATGACTAAATAAACTCCTTAAAAATAACAAATTGGCTCAAGCATTAAATGACAAGCGACCCAGCACTATGCAGGGTCGTCTGTGGCAACGCCACGCTATCAACAGCTACAGCCAACCAGCTACTTTTGATTATCGTCTTCAGTTTGAGTTTCAGTTTGAGTGCTGGACATACCATATTTACGGAGGAAGCGTTCTACACGTCCTTCAGTATCAATCATTTTCTGAGTACCAGTGTAGAAGGGGTGATTTCCAGACCAAACATCTACGTGTAATTCGGGCTTGGTAGCACCAATGGTCATAATAACTTGACCATTACAGTAGACTTTAGCGTCTGGATACCATTTGGGATGAATATCAGGTTTAGCCATTGTTTTTGTGTTGTGAATCTATTTTTATAAATTTTGACACTTTAGATTTTAGACTGTGAGATAAATCTCTATGGCTTAGGCCACGCTTTGCTATTATATATCTCTATTATCCTGCAAAGACGATACATCTTACCGCTATGGCTGATGGAGAAAAACCCCAAATCCAAAATCCAAAGGCGATTAACGTTTGGAGTATTGAGGTGCTTTGCGGGCTTTGTGCAAACCGTATTTCTTCCGTTCTTTAGCTCGTGGGTCACGAGTTAAATAGCCTTCAGTTTTCAAAGGTGAACGGTTATCTGGGTCAAGTTGACACAATGCCCGAGCCACTCCGAGACGAATAGAATCGGCTTGTCCAGTTAAACCACCACCTTCGGCTTTCACCAAGATGTCGTATTCGCTTTCTAATCCCAAGGTTTCCAAAGGTGCTTTGATAGCTCCTAAGTAGTTGGGATTGAATTGGAAATACAAATCTCCATCTTTACCATTAACAGTCATTTTCCCTTCACCGGGAACTAGACGGACGCTGGCAACTGAGCATTTACGGCGACCAGTACCCCAGTAAACGGCACGACCGCTAGTAGTTTCTGCTACTTGCATTAATTTTCTCCAGGAATTGTATTAATTGTGATTTCTTTAGGTAGTTGTGCTGCATGAGGATGAGTTGGTCCTGCATACACTTTAAGTTTGGTAAATAATTGCTTACCTAAACTACATTTAGGTAACATACCTTTGACAGCGTGTTCAATAATTCTTTCTGGTAAGCGCTGTTGTAACTTAGCGAAGGTTTCTGTTTTCATTCCACCAGGACGGCCGGAATGACGACGGTAAAGTTTTTGAGTCCGTTTTTTACCTGTAACTGCCACTTTCTCAGCATTGATAATAATGACAAAATCCCCCGTATCCATGTGGGGTGTAAATTCAGGTTTCTTTTTGCCTCTGAGGATCATGGCAACTTCGGTAGCAAGACGACCCAGACGTTTATCTGTAGCGTCTACTAAGTACCAATCGCGCTCAATAGATGCTTGAGGGGGAAGGTAAGTTTTAGTCATTTTTTTTGTCCTTTGTCAGTGCCTTGTCAAAATTCAAGGCGATAGCTTAATCATCTTAATCACAATCATCTTAATCACACAAATCATAAAAATCATAGTTCAGATGATTATTCATGACCCATGACTAGGTATGGTTGGGTGTCATACCAAATTTTTGGCGGAAAGGGGAAAATCGGGATAACGCTTAATCATCTCAATCACACAAATCATAAAAATCATAGTTCAGATGATTATTCATGACCCATGACTAGGTATGGTTGGGTGTCATACCAAATTTTTAGCGGAAAGGGGAAAATCGGGATAACGCTTAATCATCTCAATCACACAAATCATAAAAATCATAGTTCAGATGATTATTCATGACCCATGACTAGGTATGGTTGGGTGTCATACCAAATTTTTGGCGGAAAGGGGAAAATCGGGATAACGCTTAATCATCTTAATCACACAAATCATAAAAATCATAGTTCAGATGATTATTCATGACCCATGACTAGGTATGGTTGGGTGTCATACCAAATTTTTGGCGGAAAGGGGAAAATCGGGATAACGCTTAATCATCTTAATCACACAAATCATAAAAATCATAGTTCAGATGATTATTCATGACCCATGACTAGGTATGGTTGGGTGTCATACCAAATTTTTGGCGGAAAGGGGAAAATCGGGATAACGCTTAATCATCTCAATCACACAAATCATAAAAATCATAGTTCAGATGATTATTCATGACCCATGACTAGGTATGGTTGGGTGTCATACCAAATTTTTAGCGAAAAGGGGAAAATCGGGATAACGCTTAATCATCTTAATCACACAAATCATGAAAATCATAGTTCAGATGACTAGGTATGGTTGGGTGTCATACCAAATTTTTAGCGAAAAGGGGAAAATCGGGATAACGCTTAATCATCTTCATCACACAAATCATGAAAATCATAGTTCAGATGACTAGGTATGGTTGGGTGTCATACCAAATTTTTAGCGAAAAGGGGAAAATCGGGATAACGCTTAATCATCTTCATCACACAAATCATGAAAATCATAGTTCAGATGACTAGGTATGGTTGGGTGTCATACCAAATTTTTAGCGAAAAGGGGAAAATCGGGATAACGCTTAATCATCTTAATCACACAAATCATAAAAATCATAGTTCAGATGATTATTCATGACCCATGACTAGGTATGGTTGGGTGTCATACCAAATTTTTAGCGAAAAGGGAAAATCGGGATAACCGACTCTCAACAAGCATAGCCCGTGAGCAGGTGCAGAATATTTCACTTCTTCCCGGCGTTCTTGTTGCCAGATTTCGGTGAAGTCATCTATAGTCCGCTGACCAGAACCAACTTCTACTAGCATTCCTATTAACAGCCGCACCATGCCATATAAAAATCCATTAGCCTGAATTTCAATATGGATAAATTGTCCACTACGACGACATTGTACTGCTTGCACTTCCACCCAGGAATGCGATCGCGCTGACCCAGCCCGTTCAAAAGCAGATAAATGGTGTTTTCCCAGCAGTGGTTTCAGGGCAGATGTAATGAGGGATTCATCCAAGGGGGCATAATAATAATGCCAACTGAAAGGTTTTGCGAACAAGTTCGGTAAATCTTCAGTATAGATGGTGTAGCGATATCGTCGGTAAACTGCGCTAAAACGAGCGTGCCAACTATCACTTACACCTGCTGATGCCCTGATCAATATCCCTGGGGGCAAATAGCCATTAAGAACTTTTGCCCACCTATGAGCAGGAATTAAAGTTGTAGCCTGAAAATGGGCTACTTGAGCGGCAGCATGGACTCCAGAATCAGTTCTACCTGCTCCGTGGAGTGTCACATGATACCCTAGAACAGTGGCGATCGCTTTTTCTATCTCTTCTTGGACAGTGCGCTGTCCTTTTTGTCTTTGCCAGCCGTGAAAATTAGTACCTATGTACTGAATAACCAGGGCTACTCGCTGAGTAGAATTATGCTGGCTGATTTCTAACATAGTTTTTTGTCAGTTGTCAGTTGTCAGTTGTCAGTCGTCAGTTGTCAGTTGTTTGCTACTGACCAATGACCAATGACCAATGACTAATAACTAATAACTTTAAACTAGTTCAATAATCGCCATTTGAGCATTATCACCGCGACGGGGTACGGTATGCAGAATGCGAGTATAACCACCTTGACGGTTACCATACCGAGTAGGAGCTTGCTCGAATAGTGCATGAACTAGAGTTTTGTCGTAGATATAACCTAGTGCTTTCCGACGCGATGCTAAAGATCCATCTTTAGCTAGGGTAATCATTTTATCTACTTCACTGCGGACAACTTTAGCTCTGATTAAAGTTGTAGTAATTCGACCATAACGGACTAATTCTGTGGTCAAAGCTCTGAGAAGAGCTTTACGTTGATCCGCTGGTTTACTAAGTTTTTTGACTCGGCAACGATGACGCATAACAATGCAAAAGTGAATTATTAATGGTTTTGCTTTAGCTGGGCTTAGAGCTTCTTTCTTGAGGTAAAGTAATACCTAAACGACGCTGTAAAGCTTCAACTACTTCTTCTGCTGACTTTTGACCAAAGTTTTTGATTTCTAAAAGGTCTTCTTGGGTGTAATCCAATAAATCAGCTACGGAATTTACTTGAGCGCGTTTTAGACAGTTATAAGCTCTTACAGATAACTGCAACTCTTCAATCGGAATTTGAGCGGTAGGATCATCTGGAATATCTGAACCTGTATCCGATGGTTCTAAGGAGATATCTTTCAATGGATTGAATAAATCTACCAAAATTCCAGCGGCAGATGATAGTGCTTCTTGAGGAGAAATACTACCATTAGTCCATACTTCCAACAGTAGTCGGTCTTTCAAAGAACCATCGTCACGGGTTTCTTCAACACTATAGTTGACTTTCCGTACAGGCATAAACACTGAGTCAATTTGGAGAAAATCCAAAGATGTGGCTTCTTCTCTGCCTCGTTCTACAGTCCGATAACCTTTGCCCTTCTCAATCCGAAATTCCATTTCCAGTTTTCCACCTTCAGCGATGGTGGCGATATACTGGGTCGGGTCAATCACTTCTACTTCACTAGGTAAATCGAAATGTGCCACAGTAACTGTTGCCGGGCCATTAACGAGTAAGCGACCAATTTGGGGTTGAGAAGAATAACTCTTGAGAATCACATCCTTCATTCGCATGAGGATTTCCAGTACATCTTCTCTTACCCCTGGAACTGTCGCAAACTCGTGGCTAACACCAGCAATCCTCACTGCTGTTACTGATGTCCCTTCTAAATTAGAAAGTAAAACCCGCCGCAACGCGTTGCCAACAGTTGTCCCTTGACTACGCTCTAGGGGTTCTAGAACGAATTTACTGTAATAGCTCCGACTTTCTTCAGCATTAGACTCTACACATTCAATTTGAAACTGCGCCACGGAGTAGCCTCCCTTTTTTAAGGTGCTGCTAGAAGACAAAGTTAATTGCTTCTCGAATTTTCTGGAATGCTCTGAAGTTTTTGTTAAGGTTGTTCAAAAAGATTAACAACTGGTTAATCAACGTTGATTCCTCAATTTAGACCACAGGCATTATTGTTTGATTTCTACAAGGTATGGCAACCCTCTCCAGGAGAAAAGCTGACACGCTATTGTTTTCCTACGTGAACTTATTTACCCCATGCGTTTAAATTTAACCGGGAATTTTAGATTTTAGATTTTAGATTTTAGATTAAAAAAATTTGGTACAAACCCCGTCATTTTCACAACGGAAAAATTGTCAATCCAAAACCTAAAATTTTCGAGCTTCTACACTTTAAGGTGGAGTCAATCCAAAATCCAAAATCGTAAATCCAAAATCGTAAATCCAAAATCGAGTGACAAGTATTCGCTTGGGGAAATAGTTCAAATTGACAAGCCACAGAGGGCATTATTTGTCATTTTCCAGAGCTTTTAATCTTCTGGCTTCAGAGCCAAATAAGTTCTGTTTAAACTCGACGGCGCTTGGGTGGACGGCAACCGTTGTGGGGAATTGGGGTAATATCTCGAATGAGTGTAATTTCCAATCCTGCACCTTGAAGCGCCCGAATAGCGGTTTCTCTACCTGCACCGGGACCACTCACCATCACTTCGATTTGCCGCATTCCTTGGTCTGTGGCTCGTCTAGCTGCGCTTTCAGCAGCGGTTTGTGCCGCAAAGGGAGTTCCCTTTTTTGCCCCTTTAAATCCACTAGAACCAGCACTTGCCCAGGAGATCACATCTCCATTTTGATCGGTAATCGTGACAATGCTATTGTTGAAGGTAGACTGAATGTAGGCAACCCCACTGGGTACGTTCCGCTTCTGCTTTTTGCTCCCGGATTTTTTCGTTGGTTGTCTGGCCATATTTCTTTAGTGAATTTAAGGTACAACTTGCTGTAATAAGCAAGTTTAGAAAAGTTATTTGCCTGGGGCTTTCTTCTTACCAGCCACTGTCTGTCTTCTGCCACGTCTGGTTCTAGCGTTGGTACGAGTTCTTTGCCCACGCACTGGTAAGCCCATGCGGTGTCTACGCCCTCTGTAACAGCCAATATCAATCAAACGCTTAATATTTAGTCCTTCTAAGCGGCGCAAATCTCCTTCAACTTGATAGTTGCTTTCGATTTCTCCTCTGAGGGCAGCCACATCAGCATCAGATAGGTCTTTTACGCGGATATCTGGGTTTACACCAGTAGCTGCAAGAATTTGATGTGATCTAGTTAAGCCAATTCCGTAAATGTATGTTAGACCAATTTCTACACGCTTATCGCGGGGAAGGTCTACGCCGGAAATCCGTGCCACAATGAATCTCTCCCTATTGTTTTCGTAGTTGCAGTTAGCAAAGTGCGATATCGTGAACTTAGCTGTTTGATTGTCGCGGGTTTAACTTTGCGGGGAATAGATAATTTCTATCCTTGGCGTTGTTTGTGTTTGGGATTTTCACAAATCACCATAACGCGACCACGACGCTTGATCACGCTGCACTTTTCACAAATTTTCTTAACTGAGGCTCTGACTTTCATGCCTTTAAAATTGACTCCAAATAGTAAATTATAGCATTTTTAGAAGAAATATTTCAGTTATGTAACTAGAAAAAGACCAGTTAAGTTATGTATGGTAAGATTCTCTAGTAGATTTATTTCTTCCGCAGGCGATAGGTGATTCTACCTTTAGTTAAGTCGTAGGGTGTTAATTCCACTTTGACGCGATCGCCAGGTAAAATCTTGATGTAATTACGGCGAATTTTCCCAGAAATGTGTGCTAGGACATTAAAGCCGTTATCTAAGTCAACACGAAACATTGCATTAGGCAACGATTCGGTGACTGTCCCTTCCATTTCAATTAAATCTTGCTTAGACAAGTTTTTTCCTCAACTCAACAATCTCCTGTTTTCCTTGTACACTTTCATGGGCATAAAGAACACGATTGGAGAAATATATCAACAGTTTATTAATATATCCTAGCTAAAACCGACTCACGCCTGGCTTGGAAGATAGGGGAGTGGTAATAGGCAATGGAAAATTTTGTTTTTTCTATCTGCCGACATAGACCGCTGCCCCTCTTGTTTCTTTAAGCAGCTATGATATTTTTCAAATCAGTAAAAACTTCTTCTTGGGACTGATTACCGTTGACAGTTAGGAGTTTTTGGCGATCGCTGTAATAGTTGATCAAGGGTGCAGTGTCATCACGGTAGACTTCTAAGCGCCGACGAATAACTTCTTCAGTATCATCTTTTCGTCCGCGTCCTAGTAACCGAGTAATGACAGTTTCATCTGGTGCATCCAGATTAACTACCTTTTCACCACCCTGTCCTAGACTATTGAGCAATTTTGCCAAAAACTCTGCTTGTGTAACTTTCCGAGGAAAGCCGTCTAAAATCCAACCTGTTTGGGCATCTGATTTTTTCAGGCGTTCTTCAACCATATCTTCTACTAATTTATCGGGGACTAATTCGCCTTGATCCATAAAACTTTGGGCTTTTTTGCCCAAATCTGTTTTTTCTTGAATCGCTTGGCGGAGAATGTCACCTGTAGAAATATGGGGAATCTGCAAAAATGCAGCTAAGGTTTGAGCTTGAGTTCCTTTACCAGCACCCGGTGGTCCCAAGAAGATTAATCGCGTCACTATTGTTTCACCATTCCTTCATAACGCTGAGAGATAACATAAGTTTGGATTTGTTTAGCCGTATCAATTGCTACACCAACCAAAATTAACAAAGATGTTGCTCCCAGACCTTTAAAGGTGGGAACTTTCAAAGCACTTTCTACGGCTGTAGGAATAATCGCCACCAAGCCTAAAAAGATAGCTCCTAAAAAAGTGAGTCGGTTTGTTACCTTTTCGATATACTCACTAGTAGCTTTTCCGGGACGGATACCGGGAATACTAGAACCCATTTTTTTCAAATTTTGAGCTACATCTACTGGGTTGAGAATCAACGAAGAATAGAAGTAACTAAAGAAAACAATGGAAGTTAAGTAAACGAGGGCATATACCCAAGGTGCAGAACCACCAGGACTTAAATAGGTATTAACAATGTTTGCTAATTCGGGATTTTTAGTGAAATTGGCGACTAAAAGTGGCAAACTTAGGATTGCTGCTGCAAAAATAATCGGCATTACGCCCCCAGAATTGAGCCGGAGGGGTAAATAACTCCGCTGTTCTGCTAACACCCTTCTACCTACTTGACGACGGGCAGAAATAATGGGGATGCGGCGCATTCCTTCCTGTACGAATACAATGCCCACGATAGTGAACATAAACACTACTACAAGGACGATGACCCGACCAACAATTTCTCGTCCACCAACTTGTACCAAGTCAATGGTATCGCCTAGTGATTTAGGTAAAGATGCCACAATGTTGACAAAAATCAACAAAGATGCGCCATTACCGATACCCCGTTCTGTAATCAGTTCAGATGCCCACATGACGAACATTGAACCAGCAGTCAGAGCGATCGCCGTTTCTGCTACGAATATCGGACCTGGTGTTTTGGCAAATTGTTGGAGGAATAATGCCGAAAAAGCCACACTTTGAATAATTGCCCAAATTACAGTCACATAGCGGGTAATTTGTGATATTTTCCGCCGACCTGCTTCACCTTCATTTTTCTGAAGATTTTCTAAAGATGGCAGAGCAGCAGTGAGCAATTGGATAATAATGGAGGCATTAATAAAGGGTAAAATCCCTAAAGCGAAGATACCCAAAGTAGAGAGTCCCCGCCCAGAAAATATATCCAACAAACCAAAGATGGAATTGTTGCCCGATATAGCTTCAGCAAACTTAGGTCTATCAATGCCTGGAACAGGTAAAAAGATACCCAAGCGAACCAAAATTAAAATACCGACAGTGACAAGCAGCCTACCTCTGAGTCCGGCTGCTTGCGCCATCTGCATAAAAGTTTCTTGAGCCGTTGGGGCTTTGTCTCGACTGATCATAGAGTTTACCTTTGAAATCTTAACTATGATTTACGTGATTCATTCGTCTGAACTGTGATTTTTGTGATTTATTTGATGAAGATGATTATCAAAATCACATTCATCATCCTAATCATATAAATCATCCTAATCATAAAAATCATAGTTCAGAATTTCACACAGTTTCACAACTCCCACCAGCAGCCTCAATTTTGATCCGAGCTTGGCCTGTGAAAGCAGCAGCTTTAACATGAAGAGGAACATTTAATTCCCCATTCCCCAAGATTTTCAATTCACCTTTAAAAGTGGTTAAGATACCTGCTGCTTTTAAAGATGCCGCAGTTACTTCTGTGTTAGGGGGTAGGTTAGCTAACTTCTCTACATTAATCGTAGTGTAAACTCTCCGGTTAATGAGGGGGAAGCCTTTCAGTTTAGGTATCCGGCGGTACAATGGCTGTTGACCACCTTCAAAACCTGGTCTTGTCCCACTACCAGAACGGGATTTTTGACCACGCATCCCTAAACCAGCACTGGCACCTTGTCCGGCAGAAATACCTCTACCTACGCGCTTACGGCGTTTTTTAGAGCCTTTTTGGGGCTTAACATCGTTCAGTCTCATGATGTAATTAGTAAGTTTTTAAACTAATACTTGCCAAAAATTACTCTATTTAAACGGTATAGAGTTTTTCAATGGCGATGCCGCGATCTTCAGCAACTTCACTTAATGTCCGCAGGGTAGATAGAGCGTTGACTGCGGCTCTGGCATTGTTCAAAGGATTATTTGAACCTAGTTGTTTGGCCAGAATATTTTTTATTCCTGCTAACTCTAGTACAGTTCGTACAGCACCCCCGGCAATTACCCCTGTACCTGGTGCGGCTGGACGCATCATTACTTTAGCTCCACCACCAATACCATCAATGGGGTGAGGAATAGAATTGGCTTTAGTGATAGGGATGTCAATTAGATGTTTTTTACCATCAGCAACACCTTTTTTCACGGCACCAATTACATCTGATGCCTTACCAACGCCTACGCCAACTTGTCCACGTTCATTACCGACGACGACAATGGCACGGAAACTGAGCTTTTTACCACCTTTTACGACTTTACTCACCCGGCGGATTTGGATAACTCGCTCTTGCCAGGTGGTTTCTTCTTTTTTCGCACGGGCCTGCTTGCGACGACCAGTTACCATAATTAATGCTCTCTTTTAGTTGTCATTAGTCATTAGTCATTAGTCATTAGTCATTAGTCATTACTTTTGCCCAATGCCTAATGTCCAATCACTTTAGAAATCTAGACCAGCCTCGCGTGCTGCTTCAGCTAGGGCTTTAACGCGACCATGATAGAGGTTACCACCACGGTCAAAAACGACTTTGGTGATGCCTTTTTCTAGGGCGCGGACAGCTACCAATTTACCAACTTGTACTGATGCGTCACAGTTAGCACCAGAACCTATGTTAGATTTCAATTCTGGTTCTACAGTTGATGCGGCTACAATAGTTTCCTGTTTAGCATCATCAATTACTTGAGCATAAATATGCTCATTGGATCGAAATATAGCCAAACGTGGACGTTCGGTCGAACCGCTGACTTTGCCACGAACGCGCCGATGACGACGCTGCTTTGATTCTTTGCGTGTAAGTTTCATATCTACTTCTTACCACCCTTACCAGTCTTACCAGCTTTGCGTCTGACCACTTCACCCGCATAGCGAATACCTTTACCTTTGTAGGGTTCAGGTGGGCGAACGGCACGAATTTTAGCTGCTGTGTTCCCGACAATTTCTTTGTCATAACCGCTGACTATGACATTAGTAGTCCCTTCTACTGCAAATTGAATTCCTTCGGGTGGTTCAATTTGTACCTTATGGCTAAAACCCATGTTTAAAACTAGGTTACGGCCTTCAAGTTGGGCGCGATAACCCACACCTTGAATTTCCAAGCGTCGTTGAAAACCAAGAGATACTCCCTCCACCATATTGGCCACTAAGGTGCGGCTCAAACCGTGCATTTGTCTGGAGGTACGGGTTTCATCACGACGAGTAACTAGCAATGTTTCTCCTTCTTGGGAGAGGATGACATTTCTAGGTAGTTGACGGGAAAGTTCACCTTTTGGACCTTTCACCACTACTTTGAGACCATCAATCGCCACTTGCACTTTGGCGGGAATGGTAATTGGACGTTTACCAATACGAGACATGATTTTTTGTTTTTTGTCTATTGTCAGTTGTCAGTTGTTCGTTGTCAGTTGTTCGTTGTCATTTGTCCGTTGTCCGTTGTCAGTTGTCTTTATCTTTGCTACTGACCACTGACTAATGACTAATGACTAATGACCAATGACCAATGACCAATGACGATTACCAAACGTGGCAAAGCACTTCACCACCTAAATTTTGGCGGCGTGCTTCGCGGTCAGTCATAATCCCACTAGATGTAGAGATAATGGCAATACCGATACCGCCTAGCACTCTTGGTAATTCTTTTCTGTTGGAGTAAACTCGTAAACCTGGTTTACTCACTCGTTTTAGGGCAGTAATTAAGGGTTGGCGATTTTTACCTTTGTATTTCAGGGAAATAACTAGGTTCCGCTTGATTCCTTCTCCTGCTTCTTCAATCTCCGCAATAAAGCCTTCTTCCCGAAGTACCTTAGCAATACTACGAGTCATCTTTGTAGCTGGTACTTGCGTAGTTTGATGTCTCGCCATATTGGCATTGCGGATGCGCGTCAGCATATCTGCAATTGTGTCGTTAGCCGCCATCGTTCCCTCTTTAGATGAACTTATTGATCGCGAAAGGGCATTCCCATTTCCTTAAGTAAGGCGCGGCCCTCTTCGTCGGTTTTTGCCGTGGTGATGATAGAAATATCTAAACCGCGGACTTGATCGATTCTGTCATATTCGACTTCTGGAAAAATTAGCTGCTCGCGCACACCCAGAGTGTAGTTACCACGGCCGTCAAAGCTTTTGGGGCTGATACCGCGAAAGTCTCTGATTCTAGGCAGTGTGAGGTTAATTAGACGATCTAAGAAAGCGTACATCCGTTCGCCTCTTAGTGTCACCATAATCCCTACTGGCATCCCTTGACGAATTTTAAAGCCGGCGATCGCTTTCTTGGCCCGTGTTACCACAGGTTTTTGTCCAGTAATCAGGGCAATTTCGCTAATAGATGCTTCTAGTGATTTAGCGTTTTGAGCAGCTTCTCCCAAACCTCTATTGATAGTTATCTTAGTCACCTTCGGCACTTGATGCACGTTGGTGTATTCAAACTGAGTAATCAATTTGGGGGTAATCGTTTCTTGATATACAGTTTTGAGTCGTGTTTTCGCCATAGTGTTTGTCCTTATATCCCCTGGTCTTGGTCAGGGAAAGTTCTTTGTCAGTTGTCAGTTGTCAGTTGTCAGTTGTTATTTACTAATGACCAATGATGAATGACTAATAACTATTTATCCAGAATCTCACCTGTTTTTTTGAGCATTCTCACTTTCTTGCCTTCGGCGGTGAAAGTGTAGCAAACGCGACTAGCAACGTTTTGCTTGGTGGAATAGAGCATCACATTGGAGCTATGAATGGGGTACTCAGTAGTGACTATTTGCCCTGATTCGCCTTCTTGCTGGGGTTTCACGTGCTTGGTTTTAAAGTTGACACCTTTGACAAGGACTTTGCTTAGTTGTGGTAGTGCTTTAATCACTTCACCAACTTTACCTTTATCTTTGCCAGCGATGATTTGCACAGTATCACCAGTTTTGACGTGCATTTTATAAAAAACTTTGGGTTGTGGGCGCTTTGCCATTAGAGCACCTCCGGAGCCAGAGAAACAATTTTAGTAAAGTTCTTATCGCGCAGTTCTCGAGCTACAGGTCCAAATACCCGTGTACCTCTAGGATTACCATCTTTGTTGATGATCACTGCGGCGTTATCGTCGAAACGGATACACATCCCATTATCACGACTAATAGCTTTACGTGTACGTACAATTACTGCTTCTACAACATCAGACTTTTTTACAGCCATGTTGGGTGTAGACTCTTTGACAACAGCGATAATTTTATCGCCTACGCCACCATAACGGCGGTTGCCTGCACCTAATACGCGGATGCACATTAGTTTTTTAGCACCGCTATTATCTGCGACATTCAGATAAGATTGGGGTTGAATCACAACTGGTCTCTCTTTTAGGGTCGTTGTACCTGATAGTACAACTGTTTACGATGTAGCTTTGGTGTTCAGAATTTCTGTAACTTGCCAACGCTTGGTTTTGCTAAGGGGTCTAGTTTCCCGAATCCTTACCCGGTCGCCTGTTTTGCACGTATTCTCTTCGTCGTGAACTTTATAGCGGCGGGTTTGAACTACGATTTTGCCGTACTTGGGGTGAGGAGCGCGGTTTTCTATGGCTACTACCACAGTTTTTTGCATTTTATCGCTCACTACCAAGCCAACTCGTTCTTTGACTGCCATAATCTCCTACTTTTGTTCTTGGTCTGAAAGACTTGCTGCCCGGTTCCGTTCTCCTTCTACTGTCAGTAATTGGGAGAGCCGGTGGCGTGCGTGTTTGAACTGGTGAGGCTTTTCTAGTTGTCTAGTGGCTTTTTGCAAGCGCAACTGGAATAGTTGTCGTTTAACAGCGACAATTTCTTCACCTAACCGTTCGTCATCTAATTCTCTAGCTGCGGAAATTTTGGAAAGAGGCATAAATTACTCCTGCTCCTGTGGCTGAGAGCGGGCCATAAACTTGGTTTTAATTGGCAACTTAGCGTCAGCCAAACGGAAAGCTTCGCGGGCAATTTCTTCAGTAACGCCACCAATTTCAAACATGATCCGGCCTGGTTTGACTACGGCTACCCAGAATTCTGGATTACCTTTACCAGAACCCATCCGGGTTTCAGCAGGACGCATGGTGATTGGTTTGTCAGGAAAAATCCGAATCCAGATTTTGCCACCCCGGCGAATATAACGAGTCATTGCCCGACGGGAAGCCTCGATTTGCCGTGAGGTAATCCAAGATGGTTCTTGTGCCTGGAGTCCAAAATCACCAAAATTGAGGGTACTTCCCCGGCTGGCAAGACCTTCCATGCGTCCGCGTTGTTGTTTGCGGAATTTAGTTCTTCTAGGACTTAACATGATTAGTCAGTTGTCAGTTGTCAGTTGTCAGTTGTCAGTTGTCAGTTGTCAGTTTGTTTTGCTACTGACTATTGAGCATTGACTAGGATTCATTGGAGCGATCTTCAAACTGTTGGCGGCGACGTTGTTGTTTCCGACGGGGTTCGCGGTCACGGTCACCACGGTCACGGTCACGGTCACGGTCACGGTCTCTAGCTGGTTGTTCGGGAGCTTGTTCCTGTCCAGGAATAATTTCTCCTTTAAATACCCAAACTTTAATGCCGAGAATTCCGTAAGTTGTCTTAGCTGAACAGGAAGAATAGTCAATATCAGCGCGTAAAGTATGGAGAGGAACTCTACCTTCACGTGTCCACTCTGAGCGGGCAATTTCTGCACCGTTGAGCCGACCACCGACTTGAACTTTAATTCCTTGTACACCTGCTCTTTGAGCGCGTTGAATTGATTGACGCACAACTCGACGGAAGGAAACGCGACGTTCTAATTGTTGAGCAATGTATTCAGCAATCAGGTAAGCATCAGCATCAACTCGTTGGATTTCCACAACGTTAATGCGAATTTGGCGATTACCACCCAAAGCTCCTTGCAATCCTAGCCGCAATGATTCAATACCTTGACCACCACGACCTACAACCACACCTGGTCTAGCTGTCCGAACTTCTAGGTCGATTTGATCAGCTTTGCGCTCAATTCTTACTTCGGAAATACCGGCGTTATTTTGAGCGTATCTACCTAGTTTTTGTTCAATGTACTGACGGAGTTTGTAGTCTTCTTGGAGAAGTTCTGGATAACGGTCAGGTTCTGCAAACCAACGGGATTGATGTTCTTGAGTTATACCCAGTCGAAAACCGACTGGATGAATTTTTTGTCCCACAAATGCTTCCTCTAAAATTTCTTACTGTACGCAATTTTTTTGTGTTTATCTGGCTGTTTACTCGGCAGCAGTGCCAGCGGAAACAGCAACAGTGATATGACACGTTGGTTTGCGAATTTGGTAAGCTCGACCTTGCGCTCTGGGTTGAAACCGTTTTAGCACTGGACCTTGGTCGGCGTATGCCTGACTGATCACCAAACTGGATCTATCTAAGCCAGCATTATGCTCTGCATTAGCTGCGGCACTTCTGAGAACCTTTAATATTGGGTCACAAGCACCATAGGGCATAAATTCGAGCAGGATTAGTGCTTCTCGGTATGAACGCCCGCGAATTTGATCAAGTACACGGCGCACTTTATAGGGAGAAATGCGGATAAAACGGGCGATCGCCTTAACTTCAATAGTGTCAGTTGCCATTTTCATAACTTGCTCTGTTTTTGTCAGTTGTCTGTTGTCAGTTGTCCGTTGTCAGTTGCAAGAGGACTAAATGACCACTGACTACTGACTAATGATTATCTCCCTGATTTTTTATCACTTTTGCCATGACCTCTATAGGTACGGGTAGGAGCAAATTCTCCTAACTTATGACCGACCATTTGTTCATTGACAAATACAGGAATGTGCTGCCGTCCATTATGAACAGCGATAGTATGACCTACCATCAAGGGCAAAATTGTCGAAGCTCTCGACCAAGTTTTGACCACTTGTTTTTCATCTTTTGCGTTCAACTTCTCAATTTTCTTGAGCAGATGGTCAGCAACAAAAGGACCTTTTTTTAAAGAACGACCCATAGTTCAATTTTTGATTTTGGATTTCGGATTTTGAATTTCTTAATTTTGGATTTTGGATAATTAAGCTGTCTTCATCTTAGGCTTCAAAAACTTTGAACACTTAAACATAGACTCAATCTAAAATCCAAAATTTAAAATCTAAAATTCTTAAGACTGACGACCACCACGACCACGTTTAGAAGATTTGCGGCGACGACGGATAATTAACTTGCTGCTGGCTTTCTTCTTCTTCCGAGTCTTAGCACCTAAGGTTGGTTTACCCCAAGGTGTCACAGGACCAGCTCTACCGATAGGCGCTCTACCCTCACCACCACCATGTGGGTGATCTACTGGGTTCATGGCACTACCACGAACTTTGGGACGACGGCCTTTCCAGCGATTCCGTCCAGCTTTACCAGCACTCAGGTTTCTTGCGTCTGTGTTACCAACTTGGCCAATGGTGGCGTAGCAATCACGGCGAATCAACCGGACTTCACCAGAAGGTAACTTCAAAGTGACATAGTTGCCGTCTTTAGCAACAACTTGCGCTACTGCACCAGCAGCACGGACGATTTGACCACCTTTACCTGGGATCATTTCGACGTTGTGAACACCAGTACCTAAAGGAATATTCGATAGAGGTAAGGCATTACCATCTTCGATAGGAGACTCAGGTCCAGCAATGATCTTTGTGCCGACAGTCATGCCATTTGGTTGCAAGATGTAGCGTTTTTCGCCATCTTCATACAACAACAAAGCGATCCGGGCATTCCGGTTAGGATCGTATTCAATGGCTGTAACTGTAGCAGATATATTCCGCTTATCTCGTTTGAAGTCAATAATGCGGTAAAGTTGTTTGTGTCCGCCACCCCGACGACGGCTGGTTATCCGCCCTTGATTGTTCCGACCTTTAGGACGATGAACTGATTCAGTTAATGATTTTTCTGGTTCAGTTTTCGTAATTTCGGCAAAGTCAGAAATGATAACTTGGCGAGTACTGGGGGTATAAGGGCGATAAGAACGAGTACCCATAGTTCAATTTTGGATTTTGGATTAATTAATTTTGGATTTTAGATTTTGGATTTTGGACTAATTAATGTTTACAATCTCAAATCTTAAATCTCAAATTTTTAAACTTCTGGGAAGAGGACTTTTCTAATTTTTTCTTCATCTCCAGGAGCAACAGTGACAATAGCTCGCTTATAATGGGGTTTGTAACCAATAAATCTACCTACACGTTTTTGTTTGCGTGGGGGATTAGCGGTATTGACTTTGACGACCTTAACTGCAAACAGGTCTTCAATTGCGGCTCTAATTTGTGGCTTAGTGGCTTTAGGAATTACTTCAAATGTGTATTTGTTTTGTTCCATGAGCATGGTCGCTTTTTCGGTGAGAATGGGGCGACGCACTAAATCCGGTAAATCACGGGTAGCAACTATTTTAGGCACTATAGACCTCCTGAATCTTGTCTAGAGTTGATGATGTGACGATAATTTTGTCAGCATGGAGTAAATCGTAAACGTTTAACTGGTCAGCAGGAATCAGTTTTAAGTTTTCGATGTTACGAGCTGATAAAAGCACGTTTTCTGCTATTTCAGACAAAATCAAAAGTGTCTTTTGTTCTGGTGTAGCACCCCATCTACCTAATGCTGCTACGAGATCCTTAGTTTTAGGACGCTGTAACTCGTTGCTAAATTCTTCAACAACTATTAAATCTTCAGCACGGCCAATAAAGGCTGTCCGCAATGCCAAACGGCGTTCTTTGCGGTTCATGTTGATGTTGAAATCTCTGGGTTTTGGTCCAAAGATTACACCACCACCCCGCCACAATGGTGAACGAATAGAACCAGCCCGGGCGCGACCTGTGCCTTTTTGCCGCCAAGGTTTACGACCACCACCACGAACTTCTGCACGAGTTTTAGTGCTGGCAGTTCCTTGGCGAGAATTGGTCATTTGTCTGACTAGAGCGCGGTGTACGATATGCGCCGCTGTCGTTTCTTTGGCAACTCGCAATTCAAAGCTTGTCTGGCCGACTTGCTCCCCTTGCCAATTTTTAATTACACTCTCTACCATCTTTGTGTCCTTTGTCAGTTGTCAGTTGTCAGTTGTCAGTTGTCAGTTGTCAGTTGTCAGTTGTTCGTTGTCTTTTCTCCTGACTAATGACCAATGACTAATGACTAATGACCAATGACTATTTTCTACCAACTAAATTTGCCGGAATAATGCTCACTAAGGCTCCTGGTTTACCAGGAATAGCTCCCTTAATCAGAATTAAGTTGCGTTCTACATCTACTCGGATTACTGTCAGTTTGCGAATTGTGACACGGGTACCGCCTAAACGTCCTGCCATCCTTTTACCGGGATAAACACGACCTGGGGTTGTACCAGCACCGATAGAACCTGGCGCTCTATGGTTTTTGGAACCGTGTGACATGGGACCACGAGCAAAGTTGTTACGCTTTTGGTTGCCGGCAAAACCGCGACCAATACTTGTCCCAGCTACATCTACAATTTCACCAGCACTAAAAAGATCTGCTTTAAGTTCTTGACCTAAAGTATAATCCCCAGAGTTATCGGTACGATATTCATTTAAGTGACGGAGTGCTGGGGCGGATGATTTAGCCAAATGTCCCAACAATGGTCTGTTCAGTGCCTTGGGTTTAACTTCGCCATAACCAACTTGAATGGCAGCATAACCGTCGGTCTGTTTCGTTTTAACTTGCGTAACGGTGCATGGACCGGCTTTGATGACAGTGACAGGAATAGCGACTCCTGCTTCATCAAAGATTTGGGTCATGCCCAGCTTGGTGCCGAGAATACCTACAGACACAGTTACTGGTTCTCCTTTCGTTTTATTTTTTGGGTTTGCCCTGGAAGTCGAATGGGGATAGGTTTTGTCGCTGTCGCTTGAGTGTAAACTTTACCTTTGTGAATTTTGGACTGGCGTTAGACAGTGCAAATTCTTGGCGACGCAACAATTCTTGTCCCTTTTGCTTTAGTGAATTTGTTTATTTTCACTCAATCAAAATAACAGTAATAACTGCCTGCTCTACAGAGAAGGTATTACTTCTGCAATCCAATGCGAGGCTTTATTGCTTTGCGCTGTGTGCAGCAATGCTTTTGTCCAAGCAATTGCTTTGGCACTCTACCGTTGTAGTCGGACTTAAATGGTTATTTCCACTCAGTATCCACTTCTTGAGACTTAACATAATGCCATTAAACCAACATTATCGCTCAAGAACTACTTCTTCTAATACCTTAAACTATTGTTTGAGGTCTTGCCTAATTTTTTTTAGGATTTACGGGAGTGATTTGGCGTGGGAGCTTAAATTTGACTTTCGCTCTTGATTTGACCTGAAAGCTTTTTTAGTTTAGCAGTCTCTTACTAGATGAGCCAGTTTTATTCTTTTGGGGAAATTAACTAGAAACTCAGATGCTAGGACTAACTAGAAACTCTAAATAAGAAAGATGGCTATCTAATTATACTATCCGGCTACAATCTAATAGTATAAATCATTTATTAATTTTTGTCTAGTATTTTTTTTGCTATGTTTATGGGGTGCTGAGGTGGGGGTGGACGATTTTGCCCAGATTCTGACTTTGAATTTGCTAAATTATGGAAAATATGCAGCTTCATTTAACTCAATCTACGACTAGAGAGTGAATAATAGAGATATCTCGGTGGGATAGGAAGAAAATCTATGGCACTAATTACTACTGGCAACAGTTTCATCCGCAATTTGGAGAAATTTGGGGCGTTGGGTGTTTATGTCCCTCTGGAGGGGGGCTATGAAGGTCGGTATCTCCGCCGATTACGGGCTGCTGGCTATGTTGGCCTGCATATTACTGCTAGGGGACTGGGTGATGTGGCTGCTTATCTGACTCAAGTTCATGGTGTCAGACCACCTCATTTAGGTAAAAGAAGCAACAGTAGTGGTGCGGCTGTGGGTGATGTATATTACTTACCACCAATGATCAGTTCTCATTTGGAACAACTACCACCTAAGTCTAAGGGTTTGGTGTTGTGGATTATTGAGGGATATATTCTTTCTGATCAGGAAGTTGAGTATTTAATGAATTTGCCTAAGTTAGAACCACGGGTTAAAGTGGTAATTGAGCGAGGTGGCGATCGCACTTTCCGCTGGACTCCTTTGGAAAAGACACTGTTAGCTAGTTAAGCGAATTACAAAGAGATTACAAGGGTGGGGAAACCCCACCCCTACAGTTTGTTTGGGGATATCTTAATTCTGTATTTCCTGTTGTACCCAAGCACGAAAGGATTTACTAGCTTGAACTTCATCTATTTGGCAATCTTGCAAAAATTGATAAAGTTTTGGTTTGGTGATTATAGAAAATGTGGGACTTTTTTCTCCTTCAACATATTGATGATTTTGAAGTTGATAAATTTGCAATATTTCACCGTTATAACGCCAAAATTCGGGTACACCCATGCTGGCATAAAAGTTCAGTTTATTGATGTCAGTATGAGTAATATCTACTTCTACAATTAGGTCGGGTGGAGGATCTTCGTTTAAATCAACTTTTTTACCTGCTACTTGAGGTTGATTTTGAATGTAATAACAGTTATCAGGTTCAGCACTTCTTTGTAAATCATCACGATTTAAGGTAGTTGAACCCATTGTTTTTATTTTTAATCCACTTTCTTCTACCAAAATGCGGATGAATAATTCAATTAATCTGGTAGCACTTTCATGTTCTTCTAAAGGCATGGTAATTTCTAGTGTTCCTTGATCATAGATAAGTCGAGAAGAACGACTTTGCCCTAGTGCTGCTAAAATTTGCTGATAATTTTGCCAAGTAATGTTGTGAAAAACTACTCTTTGTTCTGCTGGGGTAGTTTCCTCGATAATTTTGTTTGGTTTAGTTGTTGTACTAACCATATATGCCTTCAAATTTAGCTTATATTAGTATTATACTGTTGATTTTATTTTATACTTTATTGTAGCGGTTCTCGGTTGAATAAGATACAAGAACCCCACCCCCAACCCCCTCCCCGCAAGCGAGGAGGGGGCTTATGATGTATATCGTTCAAGTGCATACCGCGATAAGTAGCTGTTGAATACAAAAGTGAGAAATGAGTGAATTTGAATTTGTCTACTCCATTACAATTAATTGGGCGTTCTGGAGAATTTCAGCGCATTATTGAAATACTTGCTAAAGATGGTGATTTATTGATTACTGGAGTTCCTGGGAGTGGGAGACGGACTTTAGTTAGGGGTGCAGCACAGGAAGTTAATACAGTTATGTTGGAAATAGACTGTATTCGGGCTACAGAAGCGGAAAGATTTGTGCAATTATTGGTAGAAGCAATTAGTGAAAACTGGGAAATAGGAAAAATTCAAAAGTGGGTGCATCAAAATTCATTAGAATTTTTTGAATTTAATTCTGAAAACCAACTCAAATTGATTCGTTCTTTAGAACAAAAACAACTTTGGCAAGCCTTCGCCAATTTGTTAAAATTGTTAGAAATAATGGCGGTTGATTTAAATCAACGCATATTGCTAATTTTAGAAAGTTTTCCCCATATTCGTTCTTGGGATCGTCAAGGTTTGTGGGAAACTACATTTAGACGGGAAGTTAAGGCTTATCCTCATGTTAGCTATGTTTTAATAGCCACTATTGCTGAGTCTAGCCAACATCCAGATGATACTAATGATCCGCTAGAAACTATCCAGTTAGCACCTTTATCTAAAGATGTTGTGGCTTTGTGGGCTAGAGAAATTTTACATACGGAAGGCTTCACGTTTGACTGTCATAGTCAAGCCTTACAGCTATTTCTAGAGGCTGTAGAGGGACATACTGGCGATGGTATGGCGATTATTCGGCGGTTATCTGCGTCGCGTTGTGCAGATGGTTTAATTAGGGAAGAAGATGTCCAAAAGGCTATATCAGGACTGTTGAAAGATTTATCAATGATTTATGAATCTTTGTTGATGTTGTTACCAGCAAATCAGGTACATTTATTAGAATCTTTGGCTATTGATCCGACTGATAAACCGCAGAGTAAGGAGTATATTCAAAAGCATGGACTTTCACGGGGTGGAAGTCTGCAAGGTGCGTTAATTGGTTTACAGCACAAGGGTTTAATTTATGATGCTGAACATGGTTATCGGTTAGCTATGCCTTTGTTAGCTTTGTGGTTAAGAGAACGGTTGGGTTGATTTTGTTTCTCACGCAAAGGCGCGAAGGAAGAAGGTTATGATTCTAGTAAAAATTCCGTTTCTAATATTTCTGTGATTGCATAATTACAATTTTCTGGAAAGGTTTCATACGGTAGGTTGGTTTCTTTGACTGCTAAGTTAATTCCGTCTTGATAACTTAATAAAAAGGCTTCTTCTAAATAGGATTTTAAGCTGGGACTATCTGCTAATATTCGGTTGATTTGAGTCTGTTGTTCTCGAATTGTTGCTAACCAACTATTACTACGTTTTTCTGGTTGATATTGCCATTTTAATAAATGTCCTAATAACAAGGCTAACTGATTAGTTAATTCTCTTCTTTCTTGTCTTCCCAATGTTTCTATCTCTTCAATTAAGTTGAGTTTATCTAGTGTTTCCCATTTTTCTTCTCTTAGTAGTTGTGCTTGTGTTTTTGTCCATCCATAAAAATCAGAATTGTACAGTGTATTCATGGTTTTTACCTGTAAACTACTATATAAGATTTAATTGTCTGAATCAGGATTTTCAGGATGTGAAGTTGTCTGAATCAGGATGTCCAGGATTTTAGGATTTTCAGGATAGGAATTTGTCTGAATCAGGATGTCCAGGATTTTAGGATTTTCAGGATAGGAATTTGTCTGAATCAGGATGTCCAGGATTTTAGGATTTTCAGGATAGGAATTTGTCTGAATCAGGATTTCCACCGATTTTAGGATTTTCAGGATAGGAATTTGTCTGAATCAGGATTTCCACCGATTTTAGGATTTTCAGGATAGGAATTTGTCTGAATCAGGATTTCCACCGATTTTAGGATTTTCAGGATAGGAATTTGTCAAGCTGTGTTGATAGCGATCGCTTATGCTAGAAAATATATGTATGTCTTATTCCAATTTAACAACAGAGACTCAGAGGAGGAAAGGGAGTATGGAAGAGTTATTAATGTTAAAAGAATTATTGCATGAGGGAAAAGTTTTAGAAGCTTTGGATTTGGTGGAAGAGTTAGAGGAAATGAGTAAGTCTGATAAGTTAAATAAGATTTTTAGTTATGGGATTATTTTGTTATTGCATTTGATTAAACAAGGGGCTGAAAAACGTTGTACTAGGTCTTGGGAAACTTCTATTTTTAATTCTGTTAAGCAAATTCAACGCACTAATCAACGTCCCAAGGATAAGGGTTTTTATTTGCAAGAGGATGAGTTATTAGAAACTTTACAAGATGCTTACCAATCGGCTTTAAGAAAGGCTGCTTTGGAGGCTTTTGAAGGGAGATATACAGCAGATGAATTGGGGGATTTTGTTAATCAAGATGAGGTTATTCAGGAAGCTATGGATTTGATTTTGGGAGGAGAGAATTAATTTTGTCTGAATCAGGATTTCCAGGATTTTAGGATTTTCAGGATGTGAATTTGTCTGAATCAGGATGCTCAGGATTTGAGGATTTTCAGGATGTGAAGAATATTAATTTGTCTGAATCAGGATTTCCAGGATTTGAGGATTTTCAGGATGTGAAGAATATTAATTTGTCTGAATCAGGATTTCCAGGATTTGAGGATTTTCAGGATGTGAAGAGTATTAATTTGTCTGAATCAGGATTTTCAGGATTTGAGGATTTTCAGGATGTGAAGAATATTAATTTGTCTGAATCAGGATGCTCAGGATTTGAGGATTTTCAGGATGTCAAGAACATTAATTTGTCTGAATCAGGATTTTCAGGATTTGAGGATTTTTAGGATGTGAAGAATATTAATTTGTCTGAATCAGGATTTTCAGGATTTGAGGATTTTTAGGATGTGAAGAATATTAATTTGTCTGAATCAGGATTTTCAGGATTTGAGGATTTTTAGGATGTGAAGAATATTAATTTGTCTGAATCAGGATTTTCAGGATTTGAGGATTTTTAGGATGTGAAGAATATTAATTTGTCTGAATCAGGATTTTCAGGATTTGAGGATTTTTAGGATGTCAAGAACATTAATTTGTCTGAATCAGGATTTTCAGGATTTGAGGATTTTTAGGATGTCAAGAATATTAATTTGTCTGAATCAGGATTTCCACCGATTTGAGGATTTTTAGGATGTGAAGAATATTAATTTGTCTGAATCAGGATTTTCAGGATTTGAGGATTTTTAGGATGTGAAGAATATTAATTTGTCTGAATCAGGATTTTCAGGATTTGAGGATTTTTAGGATGTGAAGAATATTAATTTGTCTGAATCAGGATTTTCAGGATTTGAGGATTTTTAGGATGAAAGAATAATAAACTAGAAATATTTCTAAAGTTCCCAAGAATTAAATAATCTTCAGTTGCATTAATAATTTGTTTTACTAGAGTATTAGCTTCATTATTTGCAGAGAAACATCCCACTTTACATTCTGCAAAAATGGTAAGTGTTTCTTGTAAATCATCTACTAATTGCTGACTATCTAAATTTGAAGTAATGAGTGCTGACCAAGTATTTCCCTTTGGTTGTGAGCCAATTCGCTGTAAAAATTCATCAATAGAAAGTGATGTAAGTAAATTAATCATTTTAACAATAGCTTTAAACTGGTATTTGTTCTAATATTTGTTTAATTGCTGGATGAACTGCATAACTTATTTTTGGCTCTCGATACTCCAAAATCAGTCTTCTTACCAGTAATCTCAAATCTTCATCAGTTCTAGGAATAAATGTTTTAGTTTTGATAACTTGCTCAAGAATATTTAACTCTTTATCTGAAACTCCGAGTAGTTGACTTCTACTAAAATCATCAACAGCCTTTAACACTTGTTTTTGTCCTACCTGATTTTCTCCTGACAGATATGTTTCCTCAATAGATGCTTGTGTCAAAGTAATGAAGTCTCGTAAAACTCCACCAGAAGAGAGAATCAATACTCTAATTGCAGATTTTTCTATAAAATCTTCAGATGAGCGAGTTTGAATAATTTCTTCAAAGAAATTATAAGCTTCTAAATCATTTTCTACATCAAAGAATGGCTGATAGCAAAAGTAATCTAAACTGTTATCAACTGTATCACGATAATTACCATAGATTGCAGTTAATGAACCTACTAATACTAAACCAATACCCACAGATGATATTGCTTTTGCATCAGAATACACAAGCTGCATAAAGACTTTAGTATCGTCTAATCTATCAAGTCCATCAAATAAAAAAACGATATTTCCATATTTTTCAGAAGCAGCTTTACTTAATTTGCTAACCAGTTCTAGTAACTCTAAACTGATACCATATCCTTCTGATTTTTTCGGAATAATACCTTTTCTGCTGATCAAGTCTGAGTCGTAGTTATCATAGTCATCATTGTGATCATAGTAGTATGTATAACCATTTGCCAGATTACGAATTGAATCTATAGATTGTATAATATGTTCATCTTCACTATCTTCGATTAGTTTAGCAAGTTCTAATCCAGCGATCGCAGTGAGAACACCACTTGTTATTTTAGAAATATCTGTATATAAACTAACGTCTACATAGATTGCATGGGTATCTTCTATTTCATTAATTTGTTGACAAGCAACTAATAATTGAGTTGTTTTACCAGATCCAATTCCCCCTAAAAGAAGATGTGAAGAAGATGGACGTAGTGCTATGCGACCGGAAATAGTATCTACCAGTAATTTTCCTGGTGCGTGAACATAATAACCGCTTTCAATTGCTTCAGATGGATTTGCTGCACCTTCAAAAGCTGCCATTCTTTCTCGAAAAAGCTTTAGTCGGTTTGACATATAACTGAAACTCCCTATTTATAAAATTGTGCGGACTGTGAGAAATAGCTGAATATATTTAATGACTATTTTAAATATATAACAGTTTTACTTCTCACTCCTCACTACTAAAACCGTCCATTCCCCTGAATGATGTGCTTCACAGTGGTTAAAGTCTCCAAACTAATAAATCCCCTGCGATGTCCTTTTTGATTGGACATTCCTAAAAATACAGCTTCTCCCCGTGAGGAATGACGGGAAAAGCGAGGGGAAGCATTAATGTAAGTAGAGGCACTATTTACTCCTAATGCAAATTGGCGACTTTCTTGGTAGGATTCGGTAACGATACTGTCAGCATGACTGCTACTATAGTGATTAATCCAAGCGATCGCACTTTCTAAACTATCTACTAATTTAAAAGCTACTGTTTTGGTTAAATAAGGTATTCCCCATTCTTCATCCTTTGCTAATTGTAATTGAGGAAATGCCGCCACTAATTCCGCATCACCTTTAAGTTCAAAACCTTTTTCTTTTAAACTACCCCACAGCACTGATAAAGAAGAAGGTAATGCCTGACGATGAATTAATACTTTTTCAATGGCATTTACTTGATCTGGTTCACTTTCATGGCTATCCATAATCATCCAGCGGATCATTTCTAAGCTGCTATTCACTGACCAGTACAGGTAACAATTGCCCATTGCTGATTTTAAAACTGGGCAAGTTGCTTGTCTAACTACCTGTTGAATCAAACTGGAACGTCCGTAGGGAATAACTAAATTTAAATACTGATCCTGGGTGACTAAATCTCGGATTGAAGCACCATGTTCATCGGTGATTAATTCTACAGAACCTTCTGGTAAACCGACTTTAGTAATAGCTGTTTGCAGTGCGTTAGCGATCGCTGTATTAGAATTACTAGATTCTGTACTCCCTTTGAGAATAATACTATTGCCAGTTTTTATACAAAAACCAGCAGCGATCGCCCCTAGATCCGGGAAAGCCTCATAAATAAAAGCAATTACCCCTAAAGG
Source organism: Dolichospermum sp. DET69 (assembly GCA_017355425.1). Lineage (NCBI taxonomy): Bacteria > Bacillati > Cyanobacteriota > Cyanophyceae > Nostocales > Aphanizomenonaceae > Dolichospermum > Dolichospermum sp. DET69. Next base: position 2,392,019 of record CP070233.1, on the reverse strand, counting down.
CATTAACTGAGTATAACTTTGAGAATCCTCCTGTTGATAATCAGCAGTTCTTACCCGTCGCAAAGGATCAGATAATTCTCCCAATCGTTGAAGAATCTTGATTGTATTCTCCAACCGAGAAGGAGTTAACTTCAACCAGTCCAAAATTAATTCGGGAACTGCCATTTCTCGACTGGCTTCCAAATCCAGGGTATTAGCTTCGAGAATTTCATCAAAATCATTTTCTATCGCTTGTGCCATTGCTAACACAGCGCGACTCCTCTCTATTCCCTTAGTCGTTCCCAATTTCAGGGAAGCCTGAAAAGCGCGTTTGGCACTTGTCATAGGTTCGGGGTAATCATCAATCACTTCACCTATCATGGGTTATCGTCTGTAAGTAAGCCAGACCATTAGTGCGGGTAGAATTGCCAATAGTATCGCTACCATTGCCCAAGCGAGAATACTGGAACTCGTAGCCAACCGCAGGGCTAATGGTAGCCATATAATGACTAACACAAAAATAACGCTTAGTGCTATTGGTAAATAACTTTGTCCTAAGCGAGGTTGAACAACTTGCCAAGTATTACCTTTCCAGCGCCAAGCCCGCTTATAGGGATGGGTGGTAGTAAGTTGTTCTAATACATATCCATTTCCTTCGACTACAAAAATCTGCTGACAGCGATCGCATCCGAAGGCTTCTGTTAGTACAATAGGAATTAACTGTCCTTTGCGACGACAAGGACAAGCATATTCCGTATTTAAATCAATTTTATCTGGTTTTTGAGGTTGCACAAGCGAGCTAAATAACTTGGGCGGTTTTTACATTATTCCTCAATTTTCCTGAAAATCAGCACGGGTAAACCTAAAATTACTTCTAATGATATAGTTCGGAAAGTCTACTAAGAGAACTTTACAAAAAAATTATCCAATTTTGTGGGATGGGCATCCTGCCCGTCCTTGTATTATTAGCAGACTGTTTATGCCTGCACTACAAGAGAATCTGGAATATTTTCCATCTACTAAGTTAGTAGATATGGAAAAGCAGTTAGTCTTATTTTCATATACTTTCTTTAACTAAAAAGCGGGTGATGGGATTCGAACCCACGACATCAACCTTGGCAAGGTTGCGCTCTACCACTGAGCTACACCCGCGTTTTCACCAATAAATTTATTATTCCAGATTTACTCTCAGTTGTCAACCCCTAAATTAAATTCTTTTTTCAGGGGGGTAGAGAGCAGGGTGCAGGGGGAAATAATTTTGCCACTGACAACTGACAACTGACAACTGACTAACTCGCTAAATTCGGGCGTAATTGACGCATGAGACTAGCCATTTCTATGGCATTCATGGCATATTCCCAACCATAATTACTCTTAATGCCGGCTCGTTCTAATGCCTGTTGCATGGTATCTGTGGTCAAAATACCAAAAATTACAGGTACACCTGTTTGGAAACTAGCCGCAGCAACGCCTTTAGAAACTTCTGCCGATACATAATCAAAATGTGGTGTTTGTCCTTTGATCACTGCACCAAGGCAAATTATGGCATCATAACGCCCAGACATGGCTAACTGACGGGCTACATTAGCAACTTCAAAACTACCGGGAACCCATACATAATCTACTTGCTCGCCTTCAGGGTCAGGATTGATACCGTGGCGTTTTAAGCAATCTTTACATCCTTCTACTAGTTTCAGGGTGACAAGATCATTAAAGCGAGCGATTACCAATGCAAACCGAAAAGACTCGGTTTGCAGAAAATTTCCTTCAAAAACTGCCATAACTGCCTCTAAATAAATTTACAATACAGCACTTCCTTTGTGTTATGAGGTACAAGAACCCCACCCCCAACCCCCTGACAAGTGTAGGTTTTTTACATTGTCTTGAGGACAAGACTTGGTGGACAAGGTAGACAAGGTGACAAGGGAGGAAAACCGGACAAATGAATGTATAGTTAGTAACAAAATAACCCATGAATTGAGTATTTTGTGGATAAAATCCTCCTTGTCTACTTTCCTTCCTTGTCTTCCCGGTCTGGCCTTTACAGAGAATATTAAAAACCTACACCTGTCAGCCCCCAACCCCCTCCCCGCTCTTCGATAGGGGGCTAAGATGTACCTCATAAGAGCGAAAACCGCTGTAACTGCTTTACTAATATACTTTTCCATAATCAAAATAGAAGAGCAGGAAAGCACAATCAGGAAAAAGTCGTTTAGAAAAAGAAAGATTTTTCTTTTTTGACTCTTTACTGAGCTTTTCTGCTCACAAGAATGTTTATGGTATGCGTTAGTGAATAGTTAAAGCGTTCGACTAAACCACAAAAAAGTTTAATATACCAACTAACACGACTAAAACCGTCCAAATTCCCGAACCAACCCAGAGTAGTTTTTTAGATTCTACCCAATTTTGAGGTGTGGCGTAAACAACGGGTACACCAACCACAAGCACGAAGGAGAACAAGACTAATGATATTAAAGCGATTTGAAATACTATGCTCATTTTGTTTTTCCCAACATAATTAAATCTTAGTTACCCAGAACTGCTACTGTATAAAGAGTCTGGGTTTTTCAGTGAACCTTATGAACTCACAAGGCATCGCCTGATCAATTAATATTTTACGTCTGCTTTGTCACAGTTGCTCACTTCTAATCTTGCAATCTGTTTTTTTCTTTTGAGAATTGAGAAAATGATTAAGATAGAAATTATATTCTCTGTTACCTTCTTTCTTTTCCTTCTTTTCTTCTCCTTCTTCCTCCTGACTCGGTGACTCCTACATAATATATGGATTTAATTCTTTGTCACACAACTGCTGACTTTGACGCTTTGGGGGCAGCAGTGGGGTTAACTTGTCTCAAACCAGGAAGTAAAATCGTTTTGACTGGGGGAGCGCATCCTCCTGTACGGGACTTTTTAGCGCTACATCGAGACGAGTATCCGCTGATTGAAAGACGTTCGGTAAGTCCTGAAAAAATTCGCTCTTTGATAGTTGTAGACACTCAAAAGCGCGATCGCCTGGGTAAAGCCGCTGAATGGTTCGATTTAGCCAATGTCCAGCAAATCATAGTTTATGATCATCATCTTGGACAAGATCGGGATATTCCCGCTACTCAATTATACATTGATGAAGTGGGTGCTACAACTACTTTGATGGTAGAAGAATTACAAAAAAATAATATTTCTTTAAATTCTGCCCAAGCAACCGTTATGGCTTTGGGTATTCATGTTGATACAGGTTCATTAACATATAAACAATCTACAGCCAGAGATGCTTTAGCTTTAGCTTGGCTAATGCAGCAAGGAGCAAATTTATCAGTAATTTCTACTTATCGTGATCCTGGTTTATCACCACAATTACAACAATTATTAACTACAGCTTTAGAAAATTTACAATATCTATGTTTACGAGGATATACCATTGCTTGGATAATACTAAAAACCGATGGTTTTGTCCCAGGTTTATCAGGTTTAGCTTCAGAAATTATTGATTTAACAGAATCTGATGCTGTCCTGTTAGCAAATGAATATTCTTTAGATGAAAATGATTTACGGTTAACAGTAATTGGGAGAACACAAATTCCTCAAACAAATCTTAATTACTTATTTCAACCTTATGGTGGTGGAGGACATTCTCAAGCGGCATCTTTCAACCTCCGCACCACAGATTCACAACCAATTTTACAACAACTATTAGATAGTTTAAAAGCACAAATTCCTCATCCTCCCACAGCCAGAGATTTGATGTCTTCTCCAGTGCGAACAATTCGTCCTGATACTACTATAGCTGAGGCACAGCGGATTTTATTACGTTATGGACATTCAGGTTTATCTGTAGTTAATAGTCAGGATTTATTAATCGGAATCATTTCCCGTCGTGATTTAGATATTGCTTTACACCATGGTTTTAGTCATGCACCAGTTAAAGGTTATATGACAAGTAATTTAAAGACAATTACCCCTGGTACTTCTTTACCAGAAATTGAATCTTTAATGGTAACTTATGATATCGGCAGATTACCAGTATTAGATGATGGGCAATTAGTTGGTATTGTTACTCGCACCGATGTTTTAAGAGAATTCCATCAATTAACAATTAAAAATTTAGAATTAACAACTGAAAGTTATACTCAAAATTTAGGACTGAACAGTAAATTAGAAAATTGTCTCACTCCTCAACTTTGGCAATTACTAACTATAGCATCTCAAGAAGCTGAAAAACGAGGTTGGCATCTTTATTTGGTGGGTGGTGCAGTTCGAGATTTGCTATTAGCAGAAACAGAAACTCATGCTTTGATGATTAATGACATTGATTTAGTAGTTGATGGTTTTCATCAAACAGCAAATGTGGGTGCAGGTGTAGAATTAGCTAAAGCCTTACAGAAAATTTATCAAAATGCTAGGTTAGAAATTCATGGTGCTTTTCAAACTGCGGCTTTATTATGGCATAAAGATCCAGTATTAGATTCATTATGGGTAGATATTGCCACAGCAAGAACTGAATTTTATCCTTACCCCGCAGCAAATCCAGAGGTTGAAGCTAGTTCTATTCGTCAGGATTTATATAGAAGAGATTTTACGATTAATGCAATGGCTTTGAGATTAACTTCTCCTCGTGTTGGTGAATTATTAGATTTCTTTGGTGGTTTGATAGACTTACAAAATCAGCAAGTTAAGATTTTACACGCTAATAGTTTTATTGAAGATCCGACGCGGATTTATCGTGGTGTGCGTTTTGCGGTGCGGTTTGGATTTTCTCTAGAACCACAAACAGAAACTTATATTCGTTATGCGATAAATAGCGGAGTTTATGACCGTACCAGTCAGGAAAATAGTAAAACTCCGGCTTTACAAACTCGGCTCAAAACTGAATTAAAATATATATTAGCAGCACCTTATTGGCAATCTGCCTTGGAATTACTTGATGATTTAGGGGCTTTACAATGTATTCATCCTTCCTTAAAATTAGATACAGAACTTTCTCGGCAATTAAATTTATTAAAACACTGTTTAAGGAAATTCGATAAAAAACAAACTTTAATAAATTGGCAAATGCGTCTAGAAGTATTAATTGCTTATTTACAACCAGAATATCGGGGAAAAGTAGCTAAAAATCTGCAATTAGTTGATGATAGTATTATCCGATTACAGAATTTATCTCAAATTAAATCTGAGGTAATGAGATTATTACCTACTTTTGAAAAACCTAGTCAAACTGTTTATTTACTCAGAAAATATGATTTGCAAACTTTAATTTTAATTGCTTTACAAAGTCACAGGAAAATTAGAAGACGCATTTGGCAATATTTAACAAACTGGCGAAATATGCAACCGCTATTAAATGGGAATGATTTAAAACAGTTGGGTTATAAACCTAGTCCCCAATATAAGCAAATGCTTGATGATTTATTAACTGCTACTGTAGATGGTATAATTAAAGATAAAGCTGAAGCACAAGAATTTTTAGCTCAGTATTATCCTCGGTAATTAAAATTGAAAATATGAGGTTGATATGCAAATTCAAACATCCAGCAAATACTACACTCCAGAAGAATATTTAGAACTAGAGGAAAAATCAGAAGTTAAAAATGAATATATAGACGGAGAAATTATACCAATGAGTGGTGGAACTACAAATCATAATGAAATAGCAGGTAATTTTTATCTACATTTTAAATTAAAAATGCGGAATCAAAATTACAAGATTTACATGGGTGATGTTAAGTTATGGATGTCACGTTATCAAATCTATACTTATCCAGATATTATGGTAATTCAAGGAGAACCAACATATCAAGGAACTGGAATTACTCAAGTTACAAATCCGTTAATGATTGTAGAAGTGTTATCTAAATCAACGATAAATTATGATAAAACTGACAAATTTAGATTTTATCGTTCTCTTCCTGAATTAAAGGAATATATTATGATTAATCAATATGAATATTTTATTGAACAATTTGCTAAAAATGCCCAAGGACAATGGGTATTGACTGAATATGAATCAGTGAATGATATATTGTCATTAAAATCAATAGATTTTCAAATTCCTTTTAGCGATATTTATGAAGGTGTGAATTTTCAGTAGGTTGGGTTGATGCTCATGTTACCCAACATTATAATCTGTCTGAATCAGGATGTCCAGGATTTCAGGATTTTCAGGATTTTTTTAGTATCTAGATTTAGCAGATTGGAAGATTTACATAATTTTGTCTGAATCAGGATGTCCAGGATTTTTTTAGTATCTAGATTTAGCAGATTGGAAGATTTACATAATTTTGTCTGAATCAGGATGTCCAGGATTTAAGGATTTTCAGGATTTTTTTGGATCTGGATTTAGCAGATTGGAAGATTTACATAATTTTGTCTGAATCAGGATATCCAGGATTTAAGGATTTTCAGGATTTTTTTGGATCTGGATTTAGCAGATTGGAAGATTTACATAATTTTGTCTGAATCAGGATGTCCAGGATTTAAGGATTTTCAGGATTTTTTTGGATCTGGATTTAGCAGATTGGAAGATTTACATAATTTTGTCTGAATCAGGATGTCCAGGATTTAAGGATTTTCAGGATTTTTTTGGATCTGGATTTAGCAGATTGGAAGATTTACATAATTTTGTCTGAATCAGGATGTCCAGGATTTAAGGATTTTCAGGATTTTTTTGGATCTGGATTTAGCAGATTGGAAGATTTACATAATTTTGTCTGAATCAGGATGTCCAGGATTTAAGGATTTTCAGGATTTTTTTGGATCTGGATTTAGCAGATTGGAAGATTTTCAGGATTTTGTCTGAATCAGGATGTCCAGGATTTAAGGATTTTCAGGATTTTTTTGGATCTGGATTTAGCAGATTGGAAGATTTTCAGGATTTTGTCTGAATCAGGATGTCCAGGATTTAAGGATTTTCAGGATTTTTTTGGATCTGGATTTAGCAGATTGGAAGATTTTCAGGATTTTTTTAGTATCTGGATTTAGCAGATTGGAAGATTTACATAATTTTGTCTGAATCAAGATGTCCAGGATTTAAGGATTTTCAGGATTTTTTTAGTATCTAGATTTAGCAGATTTGAAGATTTACATAATTTTGTCTGAATCAAAAAAATTTCTGACTAAAAATAATTTAATCCTCGACATCTTGAGTCAAACATTGTTATCATTATTGACAAAATTTTCAGATTACCAGAATTTGGTGGTCATCAAAAATGTTTAAACTCATCATCCTAAAAATCCTGAAATCCTGGAAATCCTGATTCAGACATATTATTTAAACTTATCATCCTGAAAATCCTAAAATCCTGAAAATCCTGATTCAGACATATTATTTAAACTCATCATCCTGAAAATCCTGAAATCCTGGGAATCCTGATTCAGACATATTATTTAAACTCATCATCCTGAAAATCCTTAAATCCTGGAAATCCTGATTCAGACAAAATATTAGTTTTAACATAAATTAACTCTTAACAAAATCCTGACTCTCACAATTAATCATCCTGAAAATCCTTAAATCCTGGAAATCCTGATTCAGACAAAATATTAGTTTTAACATAAATTAACTCTTAACAAAATCCTGACTCTCACAATTAATCATCCTGAAAATCCTTAAATCCTGGAAATCCTGATTCAGACAAAATATTAGTTTTAACATAAATTAACTTTTGATAAAATCCAGACTCTCACAATTAATTATCCTGGAAATCCTGATTCAGACAAAATATTAGTTTTAACATAAATTAACTTTTAATAAAATCCAGTTTAAAAAACCATAAAATTAGGTGAACACAGAAAAACTCTGTATTCACCCCAAAGATTATATTATACCTCTTCCTCCCCAATTATCGGCAGTAAATGTTCATATAACTGCATCGCTTGTAAACAACTATTAATTCCCGCAACTGCTGAATTATATTCCTGAATTTTCTCCTGAACCTGACTCAACAAACGTTGATTATTAGCAATCTTTTCCTCAGCTTCTTGTTGCAAAGTCTTCTCTAAATAAGCCCGCGCATGAGGATATTGTTGTAAAATCTCATCAGCTTGTTTTTCCCCCATTGGTAACAACTGAATTTTGATCGTTTGGTTGATAGTTTGACGGAAGGATTTACGAATTGTATTGGAAACTTTGGGTTCAAAGTCTAACTTCAATAATTGTCTAATTGCAGGTTCAGCTTCGACTATACTATCTGCACCATAAGCTTCCGATGTTTGTTCTAATACTTGTCGAAATTGATAGATAGAAAATGTCCCTTCATTGTAAAATCTGGGACTTTCTCTAACAAAGCGATCGCATTCTACACTAGCAGCACTTACCAAAGCTTGAGAAACTTGTTTTTCTATCATTTTTATCTCTGCTTCAATTCCACCATCATTCCCTAACAAACGATATAATTGACGGTAATATTCTGACTTTCTGATCTTTTCCATTATCTGTTGGAATAGATTATCAGTCACTTGTTTACAAGACTCTATTAAAATGTCTTCCAACTGATTTGATAGGTAATAAAAAGCCTCTACTAAAATAGCTAATAAAGGTGCTGTTGAGTTACGAGGATGACTTGAAGTTGCACGTTTATAAGCATCAGCCACAGAAAATGTATCGAGTAATTCATCAAGACGACGAATCATTTTTGATTGTAATAGTCGAAAATCATTTTCAAATTCTTCACAGTTATTATTGATTAACCTATTGACTTCCTCATGAATATGTTGACTAAAATCTCTCCCAACTTGTTGAAGTTGCTGATTTAATTTTTGCAACTCATATTCTTTCATACTCTCAATTTCTCGCGGTTGACTATCTAAGTCAATTTGCACACTTTGATAGTGTTTTTTGATTTTGATGCAAATATCTTCTAAATCATCAGCGAGATTTTTAAATAACTGGGGACGTTTTTCTTCAGTGAGATAGCGAGTAATTGAAGTACGAAAGTCTTCAATTCCACTATCTTGAATCAGTTGGTTAATTAATGCTGTTCCTTGTTCGCTTAAAATTCTCACATAGTTTTCATTAGGAGTTTCAAAGCTATTAACAGAAATGCGGAATTGACTAGGTGATAATTTCCCAGAGTTAGCACAATAACGGTTAAACTCATTAATAAATTGCGGTGTTTCTTCTGTACCATCTAAACTTTTAACACTTTCGGTGAAAATCGAATCCAAACCAAATCTATCTAATCTCGTTGTTTGTTTTAATTGACTTCCGTAAAAACCTAGCAAACCACTAGTTTTATAAACTCTGCTAGTATCTCGAAATTGACTATTAATTAAGTTTTCTAAACGTTGTCTGAGTTGGTTATTGTACCAAGTTTCATCTATGCGATTAAAGATATAAAAAACCCTATCTCTAATCCCTGCATTTTCCCGCATAGTTTCTAATAGTTCTGTTTCTTCTTTTGTCATATCTCCTGCTGACGCAGGTTTGAGAACACACACTACTGCTGACGTATCTGAATGTTGAATTTTTGCATAAGTTAATTGTGCATCTTTTTCTATTGGTGCATCAATTCCTGGTGTGTCTATAATCACGTTACCATCTTCTAAAAGTGGATGATAACAATAATATTCAATTCGTTTCAAAACTGCGCTATTACTACCTCTTCGCGCATATCCTGCGGCTTCTTTGAGGTTTGTAAAATTAAATTGTTCCATTGAATATGTCGCATTATTAATAGTATTAATGCGATCTCTATTTCCTACATATCCATCTAACAATAAAATCAACGCTTTTGCTTGTTTTGCACGTTCTGATTTACTTTCTCCTCCTTCTTTTTTAATAATTTCTTGACAACATTTATACAATAAATCAATTACATCAGGTTCATTGATCTTGTCTACAGTATTAAATCCCAATTGTTGACACAAAAAAACCGCTTGTTCTCGAATTTCTACTTCACTCAAAAAGGTTAAAACAACTCTTTCAGAATCTACCGGTGCATATTCAATTTTACATTCTGTCCCAGTCGCGTGTCCTTCAGCACTATATAACAATTCTCTCTCTAAAAGTGCATTAATCAACATTGATTTACCCGCACTAAAAGCACCAGCAAAGACAATTTCAAACTTGGGAGAAATGGCTTTATCCAAAGAAATTTGCACAGATGTGATATCTTGAGAACGCAAAGCTGCTTCTTGGTGTAAAAGTTGGAGAATTGTCTCAACTTGTACTTGCAATTGCTGACACTGGGGCATTGAACTTGACATATAAAGTAGTAAACAAGGTGCATAAGTATTGTAATACTACTTGTTGCCATAGCAATATTCACTTGCATAGGATACATCATAGCCCCCTCCTCGCGTGCGGGGAGGGGGTTGGGGGTGGGGTTCTTGTATTTCAATTGAAACCCCCTATATTTAGCTACATCATCCCCAACGCACCACGAGTTACACCTAATTGATTTTGTAGCTTCAATTCTCTCCAAAGTTGAGAACCGATAATTTCTCCTTGAAGTAGTTTCTGGTAACTATGTATTGTTTTTTGCACTTGTTCCGGTGTTTCATTCACAAATTCAATTCGCAAGTGCTGTAAACCTAAACTAATTAATCTTTGCACATATTCAGCCCCAGTTTGTGCCGTACTGTTATATACTGTATTTCTACATCCTGCGTCAGCTTTGAGAATGTGTTCACTACCTACCCTGTCTCTGATTGTGACTGCTTGCGTGTCGCAAGGTCTACCGCAATTAGTGTAATCTGTTCCTTCAGATAGAAAAGCGCAAAATACGCAGTGTTCCATGTGGAACATTGGTATATGTTGATGTATTGTCACTTCAAAGTTTTGCGGTGGATAATTTGTAATTAAAGCTTCAAGTTGGTTAATATTTAAGTCGTAAGATGCTGTTAATCGTTCTAAATTAAAGCGGGTTTTAAAGTAATCTGCTGTTAAAGGATTAGCTACATTTAAAGAAAAATCACCAATACATCTTTCTGTGGCAAAATATTCTAATTGGTCATAATTTCTAATTAAATAACCATCAGCTTGAGAATCTTTAACTTGTTTTAAAATCCAGGTTTCTCCGGGTTTTGTTATTCGTGGTGGTGCGACAAAAATACTGATTTCCTGTTCAGATTTTCGTACCATTTTTACTGCTTCTTTATAGTTGCGAGGATCTTCAAATTCGCAGTAGATTGTTTTGATATCTGCTGTCAATAATGCTTCTAATTGTGCAATGTTTCTAACTAAAACAATTAGGGAAGGAGAAGTTGGAATAGATGCTAATGTAGAAGTAATTAAATCTTGCCATTTTCCCTGATGATTTAATTCCCAAAGTTTGGGTCTGCTTCTTAATTCTTCTAATTGAGTGACTATTTCCCGACGCATTCGGTTTAATTCACTCACGGGTAACATAATATTACCGTTGAGATTATTTATAAAAGTGTCTAAATAGAAAGGTGTATTTCCTAACCGTCCAAATTGTTCTTTTAATCTTTCTGTAGAGAGGGGTTTTGTATGTGCTTCAGCTATGAATAGTTCTGATTCTACTTGAACTATATTCCAAGATTCATCACGCGATATAGCTATTAATTTTCCGCCAATTTCTCCATGCACTTCTATATTAATAGGTCTAGTAAATTGGGGATGTTCTCCCGTATAACTTTGACGAATTTGTTTATCGAGTTCTGGATCATTAGTTTTCCAAACTTTATCACCTATATGGATACTATGGAAATTTAAATCATTTCTGCCAAAAGTTAATATTGTCTCTTTACCATTGGGAATAACACCATATATTCTTCCTCCTTCTTCTTTGCTTTCAGGATGTCCACAATCAAAAACAATCCCGTCTCCCGGTTTAACAGGTGCTTCTAATTTTACGCTTATTTCTCCATTGTTAATCCTGGTAACTTCTCCTAAATAAACACCACGTTTTTTGCCAAATCGTGCATGAACTAACTCTTGATTATTAATTCCCTCAAACCAACCAGTATATAGTCCGCGAGAAAATGCCATTTCTAAATTGTATTGGTCTTTTTTATGAATAGAAAATGTTTGTAGAGACGTTCCATGGAACGTCTCTACATTTGTTTCCATAATTCTATTTAATGCTTGACGATAAACTTGAGTTACGTTAGCAACATATTCCGGTGCTTTCAAACGTCCTTCTATTTTTAAAGAAGTAACTCCAGATTTAACTAACTCTGGTAAAACTTCCAAACCAGCTAAATCTTGAGGACTTAATAAATATTTGCGATCGCCTAAATTGACAATTTCTCCATCTGCAATTAAATCATAAGGCATTCTGCAAGCTTGAGCGCATTCTCCCCGATTTGCAGAACGTCCTCCTAATGCTTCGCTGGTTAAACATTGTCCAGAATATGCGACGCACAAAGCACCGTGAACAAAAACTTCCAAAGGTAAGGAAGTATTTTTTTGAGATATTTGTTGCTGAATTTTATTAATTTCAGAAATTGAACATTCCCGCGCTAAAACGACCAATTGACATCCCAACGATTTGGCAAATTCTACCCCCGCAGCACTGGTAATAGTCATTTGAGTAGAAGCGTGAATAGGAAAGTCAGGGGAAAGATGCCGAATCAGCCGACAAATACCCACATCTTGAACGATGACAGCATCAACACCCGCAGAAATGATGGTTTTGAGGTATTGCTGTGCTTCTGTGAGTTCCTGGGGGAAAATCAGGGTATTTAGCGTGATATAACCTTTGACTCCGCGCAGGTGCAAGAATTCCATTAATTCCGGTAAATCTGCTGCTGTGAAATTCTCAGCCCGCATTCTCGCGTTAAACTTTTCTAAACCAAAATAAATCGCATCTGCACCGTTTTCTACTGCGGCTTGAGCGCATTCCCAGTTACCCGCAGGTGCTAGGAGTTCGGGGAGTTTGAGGGTAGGAGTGGAGATGCTTGTCATTTTGGTTAAGTCATGGTTATGTTCAGTCTATAAATTGTATCTAAATTGGTTTACTGTTGGTGGGGAAATAACGCAGCTATAAAATTTGATGAATACTCTCAACCACTTGCTCAATAAAATCTACTGCATCATTAACCATTGATTCATCTATATTCCAGCGACTACCTAAACCCAAAGAAGGATCTATATCTGCTTCATGAGCAATTTTATTTCTACGATCTACAATTAAACTTATTTGCTGCTTAACATCTTTAGCTGTTCTACCCATCTTATTAGCGACTTCATCCCACAATTTCTTATTTGATATCAACCTAATGGCTTCAGCAATTTTCTCTGGTTCTTGAAAACTTTTATAACTCAGACTTTCTCTAATTTCAGCTTCTAACCATGAATTATTATTTAATCTATTTAAAATAGTGTTGGAAATAATAGGAATTAAACTGGAAATATTATGAGACTGCTGTAAAAAATCATCTCCATAATTCTGCTGTATTTCACTCTCTATCCATGAACCAATATCTATAGTAACTTTTCTATCTTGATTAGCACTACCCAGCGAAACTTTAAATTTTGAAAACGCTGATTGATTTGTATTAGCCGTAGCTGCTGGTTCTGAGCGTGTTCCTCGATGTATTTCCAACATTCCCAATGTAACAACTTCATGGACATAATAATCCAAGGCGCTCACACTTAGCACTAGAGCAGATCGTAAAATATCTGAAATATCCAAAGCAGCAGTAGCTTGAGCTTTAACTGAATTATGAATAGAAATTAAATCACGAACACGCTGAATACTAATACGAAATTGCTCACACGCTGACTGCATAGGTAGATGATAGGGCAATAATTTTGTCTGCTAAATCTGAAAAAGTTTCTCTAAATTCTTCTTGCTTTTTTTGATTGGCTTCTAAAACTATACCGTGCTGGTCTAACTGTTCAGGTGTTAGGGCATAAATTGGTGTACAGTGTTCTTGTGATAAAGCAATTAAACTGTTAAAGTTAGAAATTTTTGTCATAGTAAAACTACCATTTATACCCTGTTGATTATAAACTTGATTAGGTAACAACAAGTTATTTTTTTCTAGCATTGGTTTTAGTGTTTTACTAACTGTATTTTCTATTTTTTCTATCCATGTTTGAAATGCTGTTGTTTCTTTACCTCTGATAATTCTATAGTTTTGAACTATAGTTCCTAAAAATTTCAAACTAAATTCAGGAAATGGATAGTTTGCTTCTTTTAATATAGGGTTTGCGCTTGCTTTTCTTGCCCAAGCACACCATTTTGGTAAAATTCTAGCCAGAGAATCTATTGCCATTACTGAAAAGAAATCAGCAGTTGTGGGTACTAAGAAAAAATCACTAATCATTAATAAATTTTGATTTATTGCTCCTAAACTGGGACTCATATCAATTAAAATGTAGTCAGCATTAAATTTATTAGCAGTTTTTTCTAAAAGATCAGAAATCGCACCTGGTAAGTTTTTAAGTGCATGAATTGATCCAGTAAGTTCTTGAGCTATACCTAATGTTACTTCGTATTCAGCAAAGCCCACATGACCAGGTAACAAAAATAGACCTTCTTGACCTTCTATCTGAATACAATCTACAGCTTCTATAGCCCGTGGTTGTGACTCAAAAGCAGGAGCTAAACCAGTCTTGATATTAGAATGTGTGTTGTAAATATTTTCTATTCTTGCTTCATCATCTTCAGTTTCTTCTTTCAGTGCTATTCCTGTAAGATTACATTGGGGGTCTGTATCTACAAGGATAACTCTCTTCCCCTTTGCAGCAAGCATCCAACCTAAATTAAAAGTAGTGGTCGTTTTGCTAACACCACCTTTGTGATTAAATAAGGCAATTTTTTGAACCATTGTCATAAGACCTCGCGGTATGCGGGAAACTCAGTCCCTTTAGGGCTGAGAGGGAAGCGACACGGGCGGTAATAAAGGCATTGAATCTTTTTTCATTACCGCCTTGGAGTTGGGAAATTCGGGGTACTGTTGTGATGTACTTTCAACGGGACAATTACCGATTCAAATTTCTCAACTCTGTACGCATAATGTGTTGCACGCGATGTGCCTCCCTTTCGGGGTGATGTTAGCTTCGACTGCGTTATAAGAGCTTGTTAGGCTTGCAACACTGTTCCAGTGACCTTACAACTGTTTAATCACAAGCGACAGAGCAGGGAACTAGCTACGCATTCCGGGGTGTCGTGACTCAAATAACGGCTACCCTGAGACTATGCTCAGGGTGGTCTGGTCAGTACAGCTTGTTTGATTTCTCTTGCAAGCTCAGTCCCTTTAGGGCTGGGTTACTGACATAATAATAGAGGTCTTTGTTAATAGCCTGTATTAATTATACTATTTTTTTATGAAATTGCGCTCAAGAAATTTGTTAATTATTTTTTAATTAAATCTCAAGTAGATTATATTTTTAACATATTTTAGCGATTACATATAAATATCTCCATATAAAATGATTATGAATAACCTGAAATTAATCTCACTTTCACCAGGTGTAAAAATATTTTAATCGAGAAAATAATTAATGATTTTTGTCCGCGATTTACATTTAATAGTCATATTATTTATGTTGGTGATACAGATGAAAAATTTGCATATTTTGATAAATCAGCTTTATGGAAATTAGGAATTAAAATTGATACTCATGGAAAAATGCCAGATATAATTATTCATTTCCAACTTCAAAACTGGTTAGTCCTCATTGAAGCTGTAACATCACATGGTCCAATTGATGCTAAACGTAAGACTGAACTGAAAACTTTATTTAAAAACTCTCAAATACCGCTTGTAATGGTGACAGCTTTTCTTAACCGTAAAGCAATGAAGGAGTATTTACCAGACATTTCTTGGGAGACTGATGTATGGGTAGCGGAAGATGCAACTCATTTAATTCACTTCAATGGTGAACATCTTTTACAACCTTATCAGTGATAGATAGGGCTTGCTGAAAGAAAGTAAGCCCTATTTAATCTTTTCCCATATTGACAAAAAAGGATTATTAAGAGCCTGGGTTTTAAAAGATTCTTCAAAATTATATAAATGATTATAGTTAGTATCATCTTGATCACTTACGCCATTAACCAATAAACCTAAGACATTACATTTAGAATTATTTAATATTTCTTTGGTACTCATAGCACTTTTAAAATCAAGGATACCAGGATTAGCAACTAGCAAAATACCATCTGTCATTTTGCCCAAAGTTAAAGCATCAGCCCCAACAAGTAATGGTGGAGCATCAATAATTATAAAATCATATTGAGTAGAAAATTCTTTAATTAGTGATGCCATCCGTTTAGAACCAAGCAAAGCTAAAGGATTAGGAGGTCTAACACCAGCAGTTAACAGGTCAAGATTATCCATAGGCTTACATACGGCAAGATTAAATTCAGCTTGAGAAACCAGGACTTCACTCAAGCCAACTAAACTATTCACTTGCCAGAGACGATGTTGTGAAGGAATCCGCATATCTGCATCAACTAATAATACTCGATATCCGAGTTGAGCTAGAACTGCTGATAAATTAGCTGCAACGGTAGATTTTCCTTCTTTTGCGACTGCGCTAGTAATAACAATAGTATTGAATAGCTTATCTGAACTTAACATTCTAAGATTAGCTTGAATCATTCTGTACATCTCACTTGATAAAGAGTAAGGTGCATCTCTGACGATAATCTCTTCTCGTTGTCCTTCTTTTCCTTGATGCCGCTTTTTCCCTTTTTTATTTGATAATGGAACTATCCCTAAAAAAGGATATTCAAATATATCTTTAACTTCCTGAAGTGTTTTTAAAGATTTATCACTAAGTTCAATTAGTAAAATAGTAGTCGTGGCAAAAAATGCCCCTAATGTTATAGCTGCTACTAAAATAATTAGCTTTTTGCCTGACGTTTGTTTTTGGGGAACTTCAGCCTGACTAATAATCCTAGCGTTGGCTGTGTTTTTATTTTGTGCTACCTGTAATTCTTGAGCCTTTTTTAAAATAGTTTCATAAGTAGATTGAGCAACGTCAAATTTTCGTTCTAAATCACGTTGATTTTCTACTAACAGGGGTATGATTTTACCTCTGCGTTGATGTACAGAAAGGGAATTATATAAAGAAGCAATTTTTTGAGTCAAACCAGTGCGTTGTATTTCTGCTTGCAGGAAACTTTGAATTAATTGTTGTTTAAGTTGTCCAATTTGTAATTGGTCTTCGGGAACTTGTGTTGCAGTACCAAGAGTTTTTTGAATTTGAGTTTGCAAGAGATTATTTAAGTTAGCTTTCTTGGATTCAAGACTGATAATTACTGGGTTATCATCGGAATAGCGACTACGTTCAATTGCTAATTGTTGGTCTATTTGTTGAAGTTGTGTCAGAATTCCTTGGACTGCGGGTGAATTATTTAGGGAACTGATAGCGATCGCTTGCTGAGAATTTAACGCTATTTTTTGGCGTAGTGTATTAGTTTGAGCATTAACATCCTCTAACTGTGATTTAACAGTATTAATCTCAGTTTCTAAATTGCCAATAATCGTAACGACTGATTTAGTTTCTTCTGCTAAATCTATAATCTTATTTTTCTGTTTAAATTTGCGTAATCTTACTTCAGTCAGATTAACGGCTGCTTGCACTTGAGGTAACTGCCTAGCCATAAATTTATAAGTTGTTTCTACTTCAGTACGATTTGTCTGAATATCATTTTCTAGATAAAGATTCATTACCGTATTCACTACTGCGGCTGCTTCTTTGGCATCAACGCTTTGATAACTTACTTTTAATACGTCTGTACCACCAATAATTTTCAAGGTCAGCAACTTTTTTAGATCTTCGACTTGTAGAACTTCACCTTTGTTGTTTTTGAGTTCCAGTTTGTTTATTGTTTGCTGTAACACAGGATGGGAAGAAATTACTTCTATCTCTGTACTAATAGGATTTTGAGTGGATACCAGAGATTTTAAATCTCCTGATCCTCCCTCAGAGCTACTAGATAAAAGATTATTACCTAAGACTTGAAAAGTGGGAAGTTTAAATAATAATTTACCTTCTGCTTCATAGGATGGCTTAAGACGGGTTGTAGCTAATGCACCAAGAACAACTGTAGCTACAAAAATACTAGCAGCCGGTATCCATTGCCGTTTGATCATCAACAGGTAACGATCCAAATCTAAATCAATATCTGCTCTAGATTCCATAGATATTTTGGACATAATTTTTTTTAATGTGTTAATTAACTAGGGTTTGCGGAATAAGTCTTTTCGTAAGGACTAGGAGTCACCGAGTCAGGAGTCAGGAGGAATAAGGAAGAATAAGCAAGAAGGAAGAGAAGGTTGGACAATTAGTCCTCAAATTTACGCGGTTATAGAAGAGTGAAAATGCAAGGGTTTTAAACATCTATTGTCAATAATCTTGCACTTGTTTGGTTATAAAACCCTGCAAACCTTTATCTATCAACCCTTTTGCTTTCTTTTATGCAAGCCCTAACTAACTAAATTTTGGCTATTTGAGCAGCGAGAAATAAATCAGTATTAGAGGATGTTTGATAGCTCGCGTGGCGTTAGCCATAAAGTCCTCTTATAGGTATTAAAAGTTTTAGATCCCTCTAAATCTCCCTTAAAAAGGGAGACTTTGATGACCGTTCCCCCTTTTTTAAGGGGGTTAGGGGGGATCTAAAACTAAATCCCCCTAAAAAGAGGAGACTTTGATGACCGTTCCCCCTTTTTTAAAGGGGGTTAGGGGGGATCTAAAAGTGCCTAAAGTCACAGCGAAACACTTTATGACAATACCACTTAAACTATCAAATAACCTCTTATCGTTGAGGGGCATGATCAAAAGCACGAGCGATCGCATTCCAAGCCAGTTTACGCCGCATTTGAGCATCTAATGGGAGAGGACGAACGGGAGTGCCATCACCTCTGGGTTCAAATTCACTTAGCCAAGAATAGCGATCGCTCAATCCCCAAGTAATCACAGCAATCACAGCTTTTTCATCCAAAACGGTTGCAAGATAATCTTCGTATACTCCAGCGACAATGTGATCACGGATCTCTATATCTACAGGCAGATTTTTATCTGTTACATCCATTTCCGTAATCATAATTTTTAAGCCCAAACTGGCCACATCCCGCAGAAATTGCCTGAGTTTTTCTGGGTTAAATTTATTTTTACCCCCTGGTGATAAGTGAGCTTGAATACCGAGAGCATGAATAGGAGTCCCTTGAGATTTCAAACCTGTTAACAACTTCAATACAGCATTCCTCTTAGCTTCATCCTTGGGCGTGTCGTAGTCTAAACCAAAATCATTATAAACTAACAATGCTTGAGGGTCAGCTACCAATGTGAGACGAAAAGCTAAGTCAATATAATTCGTACCTAAAGACTTCAACCAAGGACTGATTCGCAAACCATCATCCCTACCATCTTTGATTTCTATAGCTTCATTGACGACATCCCAGGAATGAATTTTGCCAGCATAACGTTTGACAAAGGTTTGAATGTGGTTTTGTAATAACTGTTCTGCATTTTCACTATTAACTGTCTCCTTAAACCATTTAGGTAAAGAATCATGCCAAACTAAAGTGTGACCACGCAAGAGAAGTTGGTGCGTGGCAGCAAAATTAGCTATCCAGTCAGCAGCACTAAAATCAAACCGATCAAATCCTGGACGCAGCAGTGCATTTCCCGCAGTCCACTTAAATTCCCATTCTGGGACGAACATTCGACAATTTTCGACTATAGCAGCTATATAAGCCGGATTGGATGTTAGATAGTTCTTGGTACTAGTTGTCCCATAAATCAGTCCTTTTTTAGCAGCACGTTCTTTTAAAGATAATCCCTGAGAAACTGTAAAATCTCTTTGAGGATGATCTAGTGCTTTTATCTTCTGATGACGATCAAAATCTCGACTTATTACTCCTGCACTGATAGCAGCTAAACTACTTAAGCCGAATAGAAAATTCCGTCTATTAGTTAATTTTAAAATTTTCCTCATTTGATGATTTATAGTTTTTTTGATTGATTGACAATTATCCCCTCATTAATTCGTTGTTTGAATACTCGATAAAGAAATAAAGGATTACCGACAACATAACGTTCCCAAAGACGAGTAGGTTCAGTAATTAAGCGGGTTAACCATTCCAAACCATTATCCGTCAACCAGCGTGGACCACGATACACGGAATCAGTATAAAAATCTAAACAAGCACCTAATGGTAAAAACACGCGAGTTTCAATTTTATTGAAGTTGTCCAAAATCCATTGTTCTTGTAATGGCATCCCGAAACCAATATATAAAACATCAGGTTTAAATTGATTAATTTTCTGAATTACTGCCTCATTTTCGCTGCCAGTTTTATCAAAATAACCGTGATGTCCTTCTATAGATAAATTAGGTGCGATCACTTGCATCTTTTTAATTGCTTTATCCGTTACTCCAGGTTCACCAGCCAGTAGAAATAGAGAAACATTTTTTTGCTCACAAGCAAGGGCTAAACTTTCTATATAATCGGGACAAGTCATGCGATGGATAGATTCTATCTCGTAACCCAAAATTCTTGCCCCCAGAATCACACCAATGCCATCGCAAAAGACTAAATCAGCATTATTCATGAAATTTCGATACCAAGGTAATTGACAAGCAAAGTTCATCCCTCGGACATTTACGTGTCCTATAATTGTTTTTTTTTTATCAATCTTGCCAACTTGTACGATGTAGTTAATTAAATCTTGTACTGTTAATTTATGAAACCTTGTATTTAAGACATTGATTTCGGGAAAATTTTGGATTGTCATAGAATTTGCAGAAATAAAATAGAAATACTTTACGCTTAATTGAGTTTATTAACTCAATATTAATTGATAAATTTCTGATAAAGAAACAAGATAATTTTTGACATCAAAAGACTTAACGCTATCCCTAGCATTTTTTCCTAATCTCTGTTTTAACTCTTGATCAGAAATCAAAGACTGCATTGCTGTTGATAATTTTTGAACATCCCCTGGTGGTACGAGCAAGCCATTTTGATTATTAATTACTAATTCTGGTATACCTCCAACTGGTGTAGTAATCACCGGCAATTGCCAACTCATAGCTTCCAGAAGTGCCATAGGTAAACCTTCATTATAGGAAGGTAATACAAAAACATCTGCTTTGTCCAAAAGTTCATCCCGTTGTTTTTCATTTACCCAATCCAAAATAGTAATGTATTCACTTAAATTTAGATTTGCAATTATATCCTTAGCTTTTTCTCCTTCTCCATCTCCTGCTATAATCAATGCTGCATTTTGTTTTTGTTCTAAAGGAAGATTAGCAAAAGCTGTAATTAAATCAAATGCTCCTTTGCGTTCTCCAATCCTACCCAGAAATAAAAAATTAACTTTTTGAGAGTTTATCCGTTGGGGAACTTCTACAGGGAATTTAACTGGATTAGGTAAAACAATAACTTGCTCTGGTTGCAAACTGAGATTTTCTATATAGAATTTTTTCCAACTATCTGATAAAACTATAAACCGAGTGGATTTGCAAAATATCCAACTTAATCCAAATTGAATAATTTGTGGTAAGTTGGCGTAAAAAACATGAAAATCAGCGCTATGAGTATGAAGAATTACAGGTTTACGTAGTAGCCAAGCAATCATAGTAGTCAATGCTTGACGAAAAGCACTACCTCGCTCAGAAACATGGATATGAACAAGATCAATTTTTTGATTTAAGAGTTGCCAAGATAATAATATTAAAGCTTTGATAAAGACTAATACTTTACGTATTGCCGATCCTTTTGGCAACGTAGGTATATGGCTAATTGTCATTTCTGCAAGAGCTTGTTTGATGATCAGTTTTTCCACTGAAACTATGCCACCTTGCCTATCTAAACTTTCCCCTAACATGATAATTCGCATTTTATCCATGGTTATTGATATTGATTTTATAGACAATTATTCATCAATTGATTGATAATTTAAGCTCGGATTTTTAACTAGCTCATTCAATTTTTGTGATACGGCGAAGGATGTACTAACATAAAGTATCCAGGTCAGACTGTTGGAAGCATATAAATTACTTTCAGTCAAGTTACTGATCACTAAAAAAGTTATATATAAAATCGGATATGTGTTAATAGATGTTTTACTGACACGCAACCAATGTAATCCTTGGACAATAGCGCGCCAAAGTCCTAAGACAAATAGCCCTAATCCTAAGAGACCTAAATCCAACCAAAGAGCCAGAAAGCCATTATGAGGGTGAGTTGGTGTCCATCCAGAAGCACGCCAAATGTAGGCAGCTTCACTATTCCATCCTCTCCAAAATCCACCATAACCATAACCAAGCCAAGGGTGTTTCCAAATCATCTCTATCACCAATGGCCACAAGTCTGTGCGACCAGTCAGGGTGGCATCTTTACCAATTGATGCGAAAAGAAGATTGGCATTGTTGATCAACCAAAAATAGAATAATTCACCTATAGTTATGATCATAGTTAGCACTGGTAGCATCACTAAATATGGCAGACGCACAGTTTGAGAAACAAAAAACATGAAGATGATGATGGCTAGATTAAGCAGAGATGAACTTGACGCGGACAGCAACATCAGCAGGACTGATAAAGCCAACCCTGCCCACATCAATAAACTGTGCTTTTTACTTTCATAACCCAGGATTAAAAAAAGTAAGCTACTGTAAACCATCCTCGCTCCTAGACCATTTTTGTGTAGAAATACTCCTCGCCACTTTCCTTGATGAATACTGCCCATGATACCATATTTTGGTAATGCTACGGCAAAAATAAAACTCAATACTACCATAATCACAAATGCCCAAGTCAATAATTCTAATTGCCTCTTTAAGGTGTAACGGGATGCTAAATAAAGCCCAAATAAGCTAGAACCGATCATAGTAATACTATCTTTTAATGTTGTTCCTGGCTCAAATGACCAAAGAATAGAAACAGCAGACAACAGAACTAAAGGAGTAATCCAACGATCTAGAGTCAGAAAATAAAAAGTCTTTCGCCAACGTAATACCAAGAGGAAAATAGTAACTATATAAAGTAATAAATTAATAATTTGGATTAAAGAGCTATCAAAGTCGACAAACTCATTTTCCTGCATTCCTCCCGATAGAATCAGCGTTAAAATTGCCCCTGAATAAATCATTACTGCTGCTACGGTAAATACTTGTTCACTAAAAATTAGTACCTTGTTCATAACTAAATTTTATCCAATTAAATATTACTTGTTTATAGCTTTATAATATACCTGTAGAGTCTGCTTGGCAATATTCGACCAGTTTAAATCCTGTTGGCATCGATCTAGAACTGCTATTTGCATCTGCTGTTGTAAATTGCGATCGCTTAACAAAAAAATAATGGCATCAGCTAAAGCCTGGGCATTCCGTGGTGGTACTAACAATCCATCTTTTTGATGTTTCACTATCTCACTTAATCCCCCCACATCAGCGGCAATAACTGGTGTTCCCATTCCGTAAGATAGGGTAACAACACCACTTTGGGATGCTTCAATATAGGGTAAAACCGAAATTGTGCTGCGTTGAAATAGTTCTACTACCTCTTCTGGAGGAATAAAGTCATTTAATAATTCAATTTGGTTACTGTCATAACCATTAGGGAAATATTCTTGAATGTTTTCCCCTCGTCCAGCAATAATTAACTTAACTTCAGGAATTTTGGCAGCAATTAATGGCATTGCTTCTATTAGATATTTCAACCCTTTGTAAGGCCAAATTCGGCCAAAAAATAGTAATGTATATGGCTCGCGTTCTTGAGTTTTTTGATGACTGCGCCGCTGATATAAACTACCAAGTTCCCCATGAGGTAAAACACTGACTTGATCTTGAGAAATCTGAAATTGTTGATGCAGAATATCTTTTAATTGCTGAGTATGCACAATTAATTGTTGGGAACGATAAAAAGCAATGCGCTTAGTATATTCTGAACCAAATACACTCTGGCGATCGCCTGGATGCCGAAATACATCATGAATGGTTGTCACCAATGGTGGCATTTTGTTGAACAATAAGGTCAAATCATACCAAGGATCATTGGTTTCTTGAACGTGCAGTACATCTGGCTGCACTTGTTTGATGATCCGCATCATGGTCGCCATAGATGAGATATTACCTAGCTCACGAATTCTTGGTTTAGGAAAGCTAATCACCCGGATATTGGGATTAAGAGCATCGCGGCATACATCAGAGACTTTTTCCGGGTGAATCAGGGTTAAATCAACATATTTAATGAGAGCATTCGCTAATTCAATGGTGTAGTCTTCAAAACAAAAATGTAGCAAGGCGATTTTCATAAAGATTTTTTCCGTATTTTATTTGATGCCAACTTATAAACCTGATATTGATGTTAATGTTTATTTCATCTGAATTATATTTCAATAGCTTCACCCTTTTTTCTGCAATCTTTTCCATACAGAATTAAATCCACCAGATTGGCGAATAGTAAGTAATCCTGCAAAAAATATATAAAAGCAAGTTGCTAAAATCATGGTTAATAAAAAGTTTAGGTAAATCTTTTTCAGAATTAAAAATACAATTAACATTAAACCGCTAATTAGTAGGGGACGACGAATAATTCGCCATAATTGTAAACTAAAAATGTATCTATACACTACATAAGTAAATATACTAAAATTAGTAATACTAAGAACTAAATTCATAGAAGCCGCACCTAATAAATTATATTTAGAAATCAAAACTACACCAGCTAAACCCCCGACAGTAGTAGTAATGAACACTTCTATGAGATTAAATCTCTCAAAACCATTTGCTAGTAGTAAATAGCTAAAAGTCCGAGAAAAACTAGATGTAATCAATGATAGAGAACTGATATGTAGAACTATTAATGCTTGTGCAAAGCTTTTATCACCATAGACAAATAATACTAATTCATCTCCAAAAAACAAAATTCCTAGCAAGAAAGGTAAACTCATACAAAGTAGTATTTCAATCACATTCTGTGCTGCTTCACGCTGCTTTTCTTTTCCTAAAGATACTGCTCTAGAAATACCAGGAAATGCTGCCAAATTTACACTAGTAGAAACAAGATAAAAAGGTTGTAGTAATTGTACAACAGCACCCAGAAGACCAATTAGCACTTCATTACCTAAAAGAGAGAGAATTAGTATATCCATTTTAATAGCGATAATTCCAATTGTCTCAATAGCAAAAAATGTCCGAGCTGATTTGATAGTTTCCCAGATAAAAGCTTGATTAATTTTCCATTTTAGCTGAATTATTTTTGTAAGTAAAAACCATTGAATAATGAAAATTAATGTTTCTGAAATTACAAAAATGATAGAAATATGTTGAATTCCATAGTGTAACTGTATTATCCAAATCATTGCCAATAAACGTAAGATATAAATTGGCACTGTAGAAATGGCAATTAAGTGCATTTTTTCTTGAGCTTGAAAAATTGCCTCCGTAATATTAGAAAGAGAAAATGGTATCACAGTTAAACCCATGATATAACAAATAGATGAAGTATCAGTATTATATGGCAGTATAAAAACTAAAATAACTAGTGCTATATAACCAATAATGCTAAAAACCAACTGCAATAAAGTACCATTTACCAAATAAACCGGTGTTGTCTCCGGATTGCAAGCTATTTCTCTGGTAAATAAAGTCTTAAAACCCTGAGAAAAAATATTAACAAAAATGTAGTAATAGCTGAATGCCAGTAGGTATTGACCCAATGCATAAGCTCCTAGAGAACGAGCTATAGCAGCAGTGATAGCAAAGCTAACAATCCCTTGGGCTACCCTATTGACTAACATTGATATAGAGTTGATTGCTAGTTTGCGTTGTTCTGACATTGGTAATTAAGATGATTTGAATAAATAGCTAGAAATCATGAAAAAAGATAAATTTCGCTTTGATTCTGTACACTTACTTACTAAGTAATTGTACAGAATTATTTACTTTATTTCTGAGCAACTAAGAAGATATTGTCTGCGAACAAATAAATTTTCCTCAGAAATTTACTCAAAGAACGGCGCTGTTTTTTGCTCTTAATTACCAAAAGCAAATTTTCCATAATTAACATCAAATGGAAGTAAAAAATACCAACCTTTCGGATTTTTTTTTCATTTCCCAACCCTAGTTTTGATAAAAATTTCCTAAGTTTACCAGGCACGGCACTATAAATACTTTTAAATCCAGCAAGTTTTAAAGATTGGTGCAATTCATGATATGTATATTCCTTAAGATGCATACACTGAGGATAATCGTATCCAAAAACCACGGATAAATCATGGGGACCTGTATGACAATGAGGTGTAGTAAAAATATAACTACCCTGTTGATTAAGAATTTGATAGACGCTCTGAAAATGGGTATTTAGATCATTGGGGTGAAAGTGTTCAATTACTTGATTAGAAACGACGAAATCATAAAAATCCGTTGGTTCAAATTGATCTAAATGTACGCCGTCGGAGTTACCCCAAGACAAGTTATTTGATGAATCAGTTATATGTTTTGAACCACGTTCCTTGGTGATTTCTGTAGCCTTACATTCAAACCCACATTTAGCGAAATATTCTATCATCTCTCCCTTGCCAGAACCGACCTCATAAATTTTCTTGGGTGGAGAGACTAGGATTCCTAACCAGGTTTCATATTGATTGAGATGTTGTGTATTTTCTACAGAAAAGTTGTTTAGCCATTCTAAGTCACTATAAAGAGTCGTATAGGATTTTTCAAATACTTCCCAGCGATTTTCTGGAGTTGATTCCCAAAGGTTTTTTACCAAATTTTTTTCTAACTCCCAGTGATTACGTATCATTTCTTCGGTTATTTCCGCAGCAGCAGGGATACGATAGTTATGCTTGTAAAGAGTTATCAGTTCCTGTCCTCTGGGTTCCATATCTGACTCCTTTTATCCTTTTTTAATGGGTGAATAATTTGCAATCGCTAAAACCAAAAAATTAGTTTTTTTTTATATCATAGTGTAACATTTATTGTTTTGAGTCCGATTATAACCGTTCTAGGCAAGATTTCAATTTTTTAGCCAATACTCGAACATGAGGTTCTCTCAAGATACTAGAGTGATCGCCAGAAATAGAATGAATTTCTACATCTCCAGTTACTAATTCGCTCCAACCTATGAAGATGACTGAATATCCTGAAAATTTTTAGTCTACTTTAGTAGACTTTGGTTATTAGCCCTGAACTGAAGTTCAGGGCGGGTGTGGAAGCCAACAAATCAGCCATTTTTAGCTTAAGTTGACACCAATGAGTGATTCCAAACCTCTACACATATAGTTTTTCGTAATCAGCTAATAATTGTTGTTTTTTAATACGCTCCTTCCTTATTCAAAACTACCTGTACAGTCTTCAACAAAATCTGAAAATCCAACCACAGTGACCAATTCTCAATATATCTGAGGTCAAGATTTATGACTTCATCAAAGTCTAAAATATCAGAACGTCCTGAAACTTGCCACATCCCAGTGACTCCTGGTAATACTTCTTGACGGATAAAATGACTTTGGGAAAATTTCTCTACATCTCTAATCGGTAAAGGACGAGGACCAACTAGACTCATTTCTCCCAAAACAACATTAAATAGTTGAGGTAACTCGTCTAGGCTATAACGACGGAGAAATTTGCCTATACGAGTCACGCGAGGATCATCTTTGATTTTAAATAAAACGCCATCTTTTGTTTCATTTAATGCTTCTAATTCTTTTTGCATTTTGTCAGCATCAGTTCTCATAGTACGGAATTTCCAAACTTGAAATTTCGCACCATGTAATCCTATGCGAGTCTGTTGATAAAATACTGAACCTGGAGAGTCTAATCTGATAGCAATAGCAATGGCTAGATATATAGGAAAAGTGAAGATTAGAAATAAAGTTGCAAAGCAAATATCAAAAATACGCTTAGTCCAGAAATCTTTACCAATAATTAATGGACAGGTAAAACTTAAACAATTCATGCCTCCGACGTTGTTTATTTCCACATCTCGATAAATTGCTTTAAGTTCTACAGGCAAAAGATGTACTGTAATCCCTGATGATTGAAATAACCAACATAGAAACATTCTATTTCGGATAGCATCCCAAGAAACAAAAACTTCTGTGACTCCAAGTTGATTGAGTTTCTCTAAAGTTTTTTGGCGATTATTTCTATCAAGGGATTTAGCATTATCACTTCCCGCTATAGTGTAACGATTTTCTTGTTTGATAAAGCTAAAAACTTGTTCTTTATCTTGGGAGTTACAAATTATAAAAACTGGATTACAAGCAATATTTTGTTTCTGTACCAGATACTTACTGATGTTTATTACCAATCTACCGGCACAAATTAAAACTGTACTTAACAGCCAGAAAAATATTAATGTTGATTGTGTAATATCTTCAATTGGTTCATATAAAAAGCAGTACATTAATATCACACAATGAGCAAAAAATAGTGTTTTTATAATGTTTCCATAGTTATGCTGCCGTTCACGTAATTCATAATTACCTTGAACATAGAGTGATGCTATTTGAATAAAAATAGCTATCAACATAGATGAATATTCGTACTGTCCCAGCCAAGGTAAACGATATTCAACTAATATCCAACTGATTAATAAAAGAGCAATATCTACTGAAAAAAGTATTAGTAATCGCAGCCACCATTTTCCTTTACTGATTATAGCGTAGCTAGGTGCGCGTAGATCTAACTTAGCTTCATTGAAGCTATTGCTGAGTAAGTTCCGATTATTTATGGCAAAGTCTTTCATAAGAATACCTGGTAAGTGGGAAACTCAGCGGCTAAAGCCGGTGAGAGGGAAACGACACGGGCGGTAATACAGCGGTTCTTGATTGAGTGAGGTACATCAACCCCACCCCCAACCCGCTCTTCGAGAGGGGGCTATGATGTACCTCATAACAGCAGGAAATGCTGTAAAGGCTTTGAATCTTTTTTCATTATTTTCCTCGTTTAAAAAAGAATGTAATTTTCCGGAACAGGTGAAGATCAAGTTGGATACTGTGATTATAAAGACATTATGACCAGCTTAGAGCGTGATAAATTCAGTCACTAATGGGTTGAAAAACAGATAAAGAAGGAGTCAGGAGTCACCGAGTCAGGAGTCAGAATCAATCAGTCGGGGATTCAGACTCACAACTGAATTGTTGCACCACCAAATTGTAGATTTTGTGGGGGTCTTAAACCCGTTTATTCATCCGCCACTCGCACAGAATTCATTCTGAATTCTGACTCCTGAATTCTGTTCGATAAAAATGATCCTTATGTTCAACCATTCCAGAAAAAATTGACCGATAATAGGAGTCACCGAGTCAGGAGGAATAAAGAGGAGGAGGAAGAAGGAAGAGAAGGTTGGACAATTAGTCCTCAAATTTACGCGATTATTTTTGATGAAAATGCCAAGGTTTTAAACATCTATTGTCAATAATCTTGCACTTGTTTGGTTATAAAACCATGCAAACCTTTATCTATTAACTCTTTCACTTTCTTTTTTGCAAACCCTAAATATGATGACTAGATTGAGGACAATGTACTTTCTCCGACAAAAGAATTTACTTCATACTTTTTCTTTGCTATTACACTTAACTTTATACTTCTTATTACTATTATAGGACTTACGCGTTCTGTCAAGTATTTTCTTTATGCCCTCTGTTAAGTATTTCATTTACTAAGTTAGTTAATAATTTGTAAAAATAATGTGGTAATCTTTAGTTAGCAAAAATAATTGTTATGAGTTAAATTGCTGTCAGTACATGACAGTAATTAGTAAAAAATCTCACAGAAGAATGCTGTCAAGATTTGAATAAAAATACATTTACAATCAGAAAACTTGAATTCACTATACTTTTCCTCGATAGCCACAAAATCAGCTTAATGTATTTACGTATAAATTTATATATCAATACATAAATTTGTTACTTCATAAAAATATCATAAATATGTAATATTTATGCTAATAAATTAGTTAGTATATTCAATATAGTTCTTAGTATAAATTCAACTCATACATTTAAGTATTGCATTATTCAGTAGACAATTTTTATATAATCCTTATATTATCTTTATACAATCAATATCTTAGCTAATTTATGAGGATTAAACGGCTGTAGAAGCATAGTTAATTGGCATAGTAGTTTTGACATAGGGAATGGGATGAATTACACTACGATCGCAAATTCATAAAAGTATTTGAGTCCATGCAACCGACTCGCGTTATTGGTTTAATGAGCGGTACGTCTGTAGATGGGATAGATACCGCTTTAGTCGAAATTTCTGGTCGAGAGTGGGATCTGAAGGTGGAATTACTAGCAGGGGAAACATATCCCTACCCCTCTCAACTCCGAGAACAAATTTTGGAGATTGGGGCTGGTACTGCTGTATCAATGGCAGATTTAGCCGCAATAGATGATGCGATCGCTCGGAATTTTGCCCAAGCTGCTCAACATATTCAAGTTAGTCATCAGGGAGCTACTCTCATTGGTTCTCATGGTCAAACTGTTTACCATCGCCCACCCCAGCACGGAGAAGAACTAGGTTATAGTTTCCAGCTAGGACGGGGGGCGTTGATTGCCCATCTAACTGGTATTACTACTGTGAGTAATTTCCGAACAGCAGATATAGCTGCTCACGGTCATGGTGCGCCCCTTGTTCCGAAAGTAGATGCCTATTTACTGAGTCATCCCCACCAAGAACGTTGTATTCAAAATATTGGAGGTATTGGGAATGTCACTTATCTCCCCGTCCAGAGTGATCATTGGTTGTCGCAAATTCGCGGTTGGGATACAGGTCCGGGGAATAGCCTATTAGATTTAGCCGTACAGTATTTTACCAATGGGACTAAAAGCTATGATGAAAACGGTGATTGGGCCGCCAGTGGTACACCATGTTACCCATTGGTAGAACAATGGCTAAATCACGAATATTTCCACTTACCACCGCCTAAATCTACTGGACGTGAGTTATTTGGTCTTGCTTACTTGCATGATTGTTTGCAGGATGCCCAGCCCTACCAACTCAACTCCGCAGATTTTTTAGCAACTCTTACAGAATTAACAGCGGCTTCTATTGTCCATAGTTATGACAGTTTTCTAGTCAAAAGACCAGATGAAGTAATATTATGTGGTGGTGGTAGTCGCAATCTTTACTTAAAAAATCGGCTTGAGTTATTGTTGGCAACCGTTCCAGTTCTTACTACCGATGAGTTTGGCGTAAGTGCCGCATTTAAAGAAGCGATCGCCTTTGCAGTTTTAGCATACTGGCGCAATATAGGTATTCCTGGTAACTTACCCGCAGTTACAGGCGCATCTAAAGAAATGCTTTTAGGAGAAATTCACGGTAACTATAGCTGATTAAAACTATATTCTCCCGGTTCTTTTTCTGGAAAGACTATTGAAAAATTCGATTCTGCTGGATTAAAACCTAGGATTTAGCAAGTGAACCATACTTTTTTATTAGAACCAGGACGTTGGGTAATGCAAGGGAATTGGTTGGAGCGCAATAGTCTACCAATTCCCTTAAAAGGTTTAACATTAGTAGTTTGGAATCGAGATAATTGGTTCTCTATGGCCACAAAATTAATTTTTCCTAACGGCGATCGCCCAGAGATTTCTTTTCAGTATAAAGGACGACTCCATCAGGAAGAACGTCAGTACAATTTTTTGCTTCAGCATAGTTATCTAGGCAAGATAGAAGGTGAAGGTTGGATTTGTCCAGATACAATTGTGCAGCGTTATTGGGTAATTGGAGATAATTCCACTGACCTTAAGAATCTGCAAAGACGTAGTGGCTTTGAAACTCTACATCGAATTAATGATCATCAGTATTTTTTAACTAGTGGCATTCTTATTGGTCATTTTTTAGACAGCACGATGGAAGCTAATTTAGAACGCCAACCATATTAGTTGCACTAAATCACAATTTATCTAATCTAAAATTGATAACTAAATACATCCCCACTAAAATAAGCAAAACTTACAAAACTATCCCCTGAATTTTTAAACATTGGAGTCGAATTTTCTATGTCAGACCCCAACATTGGTCGCTTACTCGGAAACCGTTACCAACTTCAAGAGCTTATTGGCTCTGGAGCAATGGGACGAGTTTATCGTGCTAAGGATACCTTGCTGGGAGGTGTTCCTGTTGCAGTCAAATTTCTCACTTTATCAATCCAAAACGAAAGGATGCGTTTGCAAGAACGATTTGAGCGAGAAGCAAAAACTTGCGCCTTGCTAGGTCAAAAAAGCATCCATATTGTCCGAGTAATGGACTATGGAGTAGATGAAACATACTATGTGATGGAATATCTACCAGGACAAACCTTAGGTCAGATCATTCGCAGAAAACATCTGAGTTTACCAAGATTTCTCAGTATGTCTAAGCAAATTGGTTTAGGATTACAGTACGCCCATGATGGTATTATTGTAGATGGCGAAATTTGCCCAATCATCCATCGTGATATTAAACCGGGCAATATCATGGTAGTTGAAGATCCCAGTTTTGGGGAATTAGTCAAAATTTTAGACTTTGGTATTGCTAAGTTACTGATATCTGATGGTGACCATACAAAGTTTTATTTAGGGACTTTGGCTTATTCTTCTCCTGAACAAATTGAAGGTAAAGAACTAGATAGTCGTTCTGATATCTACAGTTTTGGGATCTTGATGTTTGAAATGCTGGCTGGACAAATTCCTTTAGTGGCATCAACCAACACCTTTGGCGCATGGTATAAAGCCCATACCTTTGAAAAACCCTGTTCCTTTGCAGAAATTTCTCCTAATTTGCTCATACCAAAGCAATTGGAAGATGTAATTATGAGTTGTCTAGGCAAAAAACCTAGTGAACGTCCCCAAAGCATTAATGAAATTATTAATATTCTCACTACCGTAGAGCAGCAGAACGATACTCAAAACATCATCAAAGATACTCCTGTTATTAATAATAACCTTGTATATAAAGATTCCCAAGAAACTATTAAAACTAATTTTTCTCTACTTCCCGTACCAGTAGAGAAAATTAAAACCAATCTACCGGCATCTCCCATTCCTAACCAGGATACACAAGTCGAACCACCAAGATATTCAGTCAATGATGATGTAACCCAACTTTTTTCCTGGCCAGAGAATAAACCAATTGCGAATATCGTTTTTATTCAACCCATTTACCAAGATAAAAACCTGTTACCGGCACTATGGGTGATGCTACCCCAAGAAGAAATTCAAAAACGCTTAGTTTGTACTCGCTACAATCAATTTCTGTTTATTTCTTCTCCCCATCCAGTCATATTATGGATTACAGTTATTTATACCCGTCAACATGGGGCTAAATGGTTGCCTTACTATTTGGATCTCAAAACTAATTTTGGTCAAGAAATCACTCAGTTACTACAAAATACTGGGGAGTATCTTTTATTATTCTTTACTAAAGAAACTCCTAATCCTTGCACACATATATTACAGTCAAGTATTGCTACTGCTCAACAAGAACGACTAAAAGAATGGCTAAAGTCTAGTAATTTTCCTACTTTATTAACGGATGCTCAGATTAGTAAAAATTTATTGAAACAAGAATATGAAAAAATTAAACCCAAAATATTAGCTAAGTTAGAAACAATGGATACTGATTCTCCATTCAATATTTCTGGTTGATAAGTTTACATTTTACAACTGTGAGTCTCAGCTTAAAATATAAAATGGAATCATTGTTTAAGATTTTGATAGCGAAGCTTGCCATGAGAATCGAAGTTAACGCCCCAACATCCCCAGCTTTTTTCCTAGCGGGAAACTAGCAAGAGAAGGAGGTCGCCCACAAGAGGAACACGGGAAGGTTGGGAGCTTCGTGTCTTCAGACCGAAGGGGAAAACCGACAAATGCCGAATTTATTCGCCTTCAATATTGTGGTATGATTGAGTTGTCAGTACAAGACATAAAAACCTACCGGGGGACTCTCGGAAAGTATACGCTTGTCAGATATGATTTCGCCCTTTTGGGCAAACGAAATCAGGGCAAGAACCCAATATTAAGGCAATGCCTGAAACTGGGATAACTGAGGGATATAGACTGAAACTCTCTATAGGATCTGCGTCTCTTTAGAGCGCAGAGTGTCAATGCGATAGAAGAAGACTCTATGCCATAGTGGAATCTGAGTCTAGACCCCACTGTTGTTTAAGCATTTCTTGATAAGTCGCTTCACGGACAACCATTTGCTCATAAAGCTTGACTAAAAAATCTTGAGCTTGTTCGTGGCTCATGTGTTGGACTTGTGTGGCAAAGGAGCGAATGCTAAATTGCTGTTCCAAAGACAGTTCAGTTCGTTGATTCATAATGAACTCCAAAACAAACAAGGTATAAAATCGAAATTGATCACAGAATTGAAGAGTTAGAAGTCAGGATTCAGGATTAAATTCTTTACTTCCTTTGCTTGCAATCTGCTTAATTACGTAAAAGTCCTAAAAGGTAATTATTGGGCTAGATTTTCCCTGACATTTGTGTCTCTATATTAAGAAAGATAACAAATGTTTGACAATTTACCCATCTTTTTTGATTTATTTTTCTGAGGTATGTATTTGCAATGAATCTATTGATACAATAATTAACCCCGCTAAAAGCGAGTTTATGCAAATTGGGATAGTTTAATTTTGGTGAAGATCCTTTTAGTAGCAGTAGTTATAGACTCGCTGATATTCAGAAGTCATGGAATGAAAAATCAAAAAATTAAGAGGAAGACAAGTTTGATGCTTGATTTTTATCTAGTTTTCTGATTTATCAACCCTTTATTTGCTGTTTATTTAAGACACACTACAAAGTGCAATATGTCAATTGTGGAAATTATAGAAATTTAAGCTCCTGCTGTGATAATTTTTGGAGATTAAAAATATTTTTATCAAATTGTTGAGATAAAAAATGCTCAATTTGAACAAATTGTTAAGTATATTTACTTTTTTAGTTAGGGAACAGGGAAGAAGTAATAGGTATGCACTTGAATGAGGTACGACCAAAACAAGCTACTTCTGACTCCTGAATGGGCGCAGACCCATTACCCATTACCCATTACCCATTACCCATTACCCATTACCCATTACCCATTACCCATTACCCATTACCCATTACCCATTACCCATTACCCATTACCCATTACCTAGGGAACAACTGGAAAATCAGGTTTCTACCGAGACTAAGACGACTGTAATATTATCGTGTCCACCTTGTTGGTTAGCGGCTTCGATTAGGGATTGAGCAGCTTGTTCTAGAGAAGGTACGCCGTTGATGTGTCCAAGAATTTGTTTGTCTATGAGTTCTTCTGTCAGTCCATCACTACAGAGAAGTAGGCGATCGCCATTTTCTAAATTCAGTAATTGAATATCAATCTGATTCAGGTCTTCCCTACCCAAACAACTGGATAAAACATGGCGATAGGGATGAACCCTGGCTTCATCAGCATTAATATCACCCATTTTCATAGCCTTGGCAATCCAGGTATGATCTTCCGTAATTTGTTGTAATTGTGATTCTCGCAGCCGATAAAGACGTGAATCGCCAACATGACCACAGACAGGGGATTCGGATGGACGAATAACTACTACTACGGCTGTGGTTCCCATATCAGAGCGTTCAGGATGATTTTGCTGATCTTGAACGATGGCTCGATTGGCTGTGGATAAAGCTTGTTCTAGGAGTTTTGAAGAAGATTCGGAGGATTGCCAATTTTTCTCTAGATATAACCGAATTTCTGCGGTAGCAATCCGACTAGCTTCTTCTCCTCCTGCATGACCCCCCATACCGTCAGCAACTATAAAGAATCGCCCGGTGGGATCAATATAGTAGGAATCTTGATTATAAGCACGAATAAGCCCCGGATCTGTACAACCGGTAGAGTCAAGTTTCATAGATTTTTCGTGAACAATTAATTAATACATCCGATCATAACGGTCGAGGCGTAAAAGCAACCGAATCAGCAGGAATGAAACTGATGCGATAATTAAACCCATAAAACTCGCTAACCATACATAATGGCTAACTAGGAGAATTGTGGCAGCAATCGTAAAACCACTGATAATAAGAGCATAGCTTATTGCCAGTTGAATATTACTCTGTCGCCGTATCAGGCGTTCTGTTTCTACAGAGCGAACTCGCAGACGAATATCCCCACGTTCTATTTTATCCAGGGTATCTTCTAATCTCCGAGGCAATCCTAAAGCAGTGCTACTGACTTGAACTGCTTGACGACTTAATTCATTCAAGAAGCTATTCCCCTCTGAACTACTGTTATCTGTCATAAGCTGCATTGCATAAGGCTGGGCAACTTCCATAAAGTTAAATTCCGGATCTAGACCTTTACCAACTCCTTCGAGAGTGGAAAAGGCACGCATGACAAAGGTAAATGTTGCGGGAAATCTAAATGGTTGATCATAAGCGAGTTCATATAAATCCTCACTAATAGCTGCCACAGATTGGTTTTCAAAGGGCTTATCCATGAAGTTATCCAGCATATACTGGACTGAACGACGGACAGGTCCCATGTCCTCAGTTGGGGCGATCGCTCCTAAATCAACTAAAGATTTTACCACGCGATCGCCATCTTTTTGGGCGATGCCAAATAAAGTTTCCATTAACCCTTCGCGGACATTGGATTTAATTGTTCCCATCATCCCGAAGTCGTAGAAAATCAAAGCACCGTCGGGACTAACTGCCAGATTACCAGGGTGAGGGTCAGCGTGGAAGAAGCCATTATTCAGAAGTTGATGTAGGTAGGCTTGTGCGCCATAACGAGCGATCGCTTTTCTGTCTACACCAGCAGCATCTAAAGCATCATACTGACTAACTTTAATCCCCGGCATATACTCTAAAGTAATTATTCTGGAAGTAGCATAACGCCAATAAACTCTCGGTACTTTTACCCAATCGTAAGGGCGAAAATTCCGGCGAAAAGTATCGGCATTGCGACCTTCATTCAAATAATCAATTTCTTCCCAGAGAATGCGACAACA
This sequence comes from Dolichospermum sp. DET69, assembly GCA_017355425.1. NCBI lineage: Bacteria > Bacillati > Cyanobacteriota > Cyanophyceae > Nostocales > Aphanizomenonaceae > Dolichospermum > Dolichospermum sp. DET69. The sequence goes on along the minus strand of CP070233.1, from coordinate 2,355,188 downwards.
TTCCTCATATATACCCATCCAATCTCTACCTTTGCCCCATTTAGGATGGTTTTGAAAGTAGCGGGCAATACCTTTGAGAATGCCTAAATCAATTTCAAACAGCTTTTTCAGTCCAGGCCGTTGCACCTTGACCACTACTGACTCACCAGTATATAAAATAGCCTTGTGGACTTGACCCAAACTAGCAGCAGCCAGGGGGACAGGTTCAAAATCTTGAAACAGTACGGAAACTTTCTTCCCTAATTCCTGCTCAATAATTGCTTCTACCTGTTCATAACTGAATGCTGGGACTCTATCTTGTAACTTAGATAATTCCTCTACATATTCAGCAGAGAAAATATCAGCACGAGTGGAAAACAATTGTCCAATCTTAATAAAAGTCGGACCCAAATCTAAAAACGTAGTTCTAATCCAGATTGCTTGGGCTTTGCGTCTAGCGGCTTGCTTGGATTCTGTTACACCACCGGAGTAACTCCAAGCCTTGTTGTAGCGCCAAATTTTGAACATCAAGGTCAAGACAAAAGACCAAATATCCACAAAGCGGCGCTTGCTAGAGTATTCTTCCCGATTCCAACGGTATGCTTTGTCTGAGTAACCTTGTTCCATATTTTTTTTATACCGTCGGGTTGTCACGGAGTCATCTGAGTTGAAGTCAGGGAAGGGTAAAATCTTGATCTTACCCATTACCTATTACCTATTTTGCAGCATTACGATGCTTCTGTAATTCACTTCTTAATAAAGCGATTTCTGCCCTTAATTCGTCAATTTCGGTCTGTAAGTCTCCTGAATCTCCACCAGATGTGTTATCTGTGGTTGTTCCAGTTGCAGACGATTCCGCTGCTCGATTAGCTCGTGCCATCACTTCTTCTGTAAACTGGCGTAGTTGCTCTTTAGTTTCAGCATCAAATTTACCCAGTTCACTCAAAGCATCAGTCAAGGCGACTTCTACACGCTCATTAATCACTTCAGCTACTGCTCTGCCTACGAAAAAGGCTTGCACAAGGGGATTACTCATAAATTTTTGTAAAGTTGCTCCGCAAAAAGAATTATAACCTGCATATAGCCTGTAATGCTTCTATCTGAAAGTTTTCTGAGTGGAATACAGCCACTGTTGAGACGGGTCATAAAATTACTAACTGTATTGCATCTTAATTAAAAGCTGTACATCAAAACGGTTCATGTTAAACCAAGGGTATTTACTTATAATAATATCAATCCAAACTATAAGACTAATATTTGATTTTTGATATAGCACGTAGGGTGCGTTAGCGACAGCGTAACGCACCACTTATCTAGCCTAAGGTGCGTTGGCATAGCCGTAACGCACCCTACTTAGAGTTTAAATAATATGTCTGAATCAGGATTTTCAGGATTTTCAGGATGATGAGTTTAAACCCACATTCCGCACTTCATTGTGTAGTACAGTCATGAGTGTAATAAGTAGCAGAAATAGGTTAAACATAAACACATAGTTTAGTTAGTAATAAATATAGACAGTAATATAAAGATTGCCAACGAATTCAAATTAATAACCCACATTCCGCACTTCAATTTGTAGTACATATACAAGTATCATAAGCAGCATAGAGGGCTAAACACAAATACGCAATTAAGCCAGTAAAAATATAGACATTAATTTCCATTTGACTACTAAATAGAAATTCATAAGGCATTGATCATAAATTCAGGAAAAAATGAGAGAATGAGACTGAATTACATAAAAATGCCTTCATATTATGAATTACCAACAAGAAGATATTGAGAGTAAAAATATAGATCACTTAGGAATAATAACAGGAATAATAGATGAGATAGGAATAGTAGAAAAAATCAATGAAATATTTTCGGTGGATAGTAGAGAGAAAGTAAACTATTGAGAAGTAGTCAAAGCAATTATTCTCAATGGACTAGGTTTTGTATCAAGACCACTATATTTATTTCCAGAATTCTTTCAAGACAAAGCCGTAGAAAATTTAATAGGAGGAGGGATAAAAGCGGAAGATTTAAATGACGATAAAATAGGTAGAGTCATGGATAAACTTTACAAATATGGCTTAACTAAATTATTCTTAATCATTGCCTTAGAAGTAGTAAAGAAATATGGAATAGACACAAAATATTCCCATTTAGACTCAAGCTCATTACATTTACATGGAAAATATGATAATTGCCTCAATAATCCAGAGAAAGAATTAGGAATAAACAAAGAAAATCCGATTAATATCACACAGGGGTATTCCCGTGACCATCGCCCCGACTTAAAACAATGTATATTAGATTTAATAGTAAGTAGTGATGGAGATATACCATTATTTTTCAGAGGAGCATCAGGAAACGAATCAGATAAAGCAGTATTCGCTCACATCTTAGTAGAATATTCTAAACAAGTAGATTTTGAAAGTATCATGGTGGCTGACAGTGCATTGTATAGCGAAAGTAACTTAAAATTAATGTCGAACATGAAATGGATAACTCGAGTACCATTATCCATTAAAAAAGCGAAAAATTTAGTGAAAGCCTTCATAAATAATGACCTGAAAGCCTCTAAAATAAAGGGTTATAGCTATCTCGAAGAGAAAGTATCTTATGGAGGAATAGAGCAAAGATGGTTATTAGTAGAAAGTGCAGAGAGGAAAAAAGCAGACTTAAATAAACTAGACAAAAAAATCCAAGAAGAGTTTTTGAAAGTTAACAAACAAGTAGCGAAATTAGAACAGGAAGAATTTCCAGATAAATCTTTGACAGAATTAAAAATCGAAGAAATAACAGCCAAATTAAAATATCATCAAATATCAGACTGGGAAATTACTCAAACCAATCAAGGGAAAACAACAGTTTATAGAGTGAAATGTAAATTAAGAGAAAATCAGGAGTTAATTACACAACAGCAAAACTCTTGTGGCAGATTTATTTTAGCCACCAATATTTTGGATACGATTGAGTTAGAGTCAGAAGAAATCCTCAAAATATATAAAGAACAACAATCTACAGAAAGAGGATTTAGATTTATCAAAGACCCGTTATTTTTCGCGGATAGTCTGTTTGTGAAAAATCCTGAAAGAGTAGAGACAATGATGATGTTAATGGCATTATGCCTTTTGGTTTATAATTTAGGACAAAGACAATTAAGAATGTCATTGAAGGCACAAAAAGCCACAGTTAAAAATCAACTGAATAGACCCACAGAATCTCCTACATTAAGATGGATATTTCAATGTTTCCAAGGTATTCATCTTTTGATGACACAAGGATTTCAACGAATTCTTAATTTAACGGATTCGCATTTTCATATCTTGCAATTCCTACCTAGGGCTTGTCAAAAATATTATTTATTGTCTTAGTTTTTCTCTCTGGTTTTACGGTCTTATCGGTTAATTTTTTGAGATTTGATTCACACATCCAATTAAATATTGTTGTTGAAATAGCTTTTAAAACCCAATAAAAGCTTAATTCTTTGCGTTGATAATTTTATTTTTCATTGATACTTGATTGTTAAAATCATAAGTTTTAATTGGCTCTTAATGTAGTTTGTTTATACTACTTTTGAAGTGCGGAATGTGGGTTAAATGCTCCTTGTGCTTCGGCAAATTTACCAATTTCCAACTGGCCAGAAAAAATCTGAGGAGCAACAACTATGGCAGGTAAAATCAAGGGATGATTCAGACAAAAAATTTTCTCGTTTCATGTATGCTGTATTGAAAATAGCATATTATTGTCTGAATCAGGATGTCCAGGATTTAAGGATGTACAGGATGTGATTGTTTGATTATTCGTTAGTTGTTGATAATTGGTATAGAGAAAAGTGAATATTTATAAAGTGAGATGGAAGAATAAATATATGAATCTCATCTATCAATCATCAAATTACAATCCTGTAAATCCTGTAATCGGTGGTTATCCTGATTCAGACAAAAAACATGAACAAAACCCCACGAATCCCCATACCCCCAGAAGTCAGAAACTATGTTTTCCAAAGAGATAAATATCAATGTCAAAGCTGTGGTAAAATCTCCCAAGAAACTCAACTCACCATTGATCATATTATCCCCTTATCTCGTGGGGGAAAAAACGATATTAGTAACTTACAAACACTCTGTTTAACTTGCAACCAACAGAAAACCAATAAAATTGACAATCGTTTTCACAGACATTTTGACACCTAACCAAAAATAATCCAGTCCCCCTCCTCGCTTGCGGGGAGGGGTTAGGGGTGGGGTGTTATTCTTTCACCATTTTAAACCATTCAGTTATCCCGTCAGCCAACGTATTAGCCATTTTCTTCTGTGCTTGAGGATTAACTATCTCCTCAAATTCATCAGGATTACTCATAAACCCCAACTCCAATAATACCGAAGGTGCAGCACTAGGACGAGTCAGGGCTAAATTATTCCAAAATACGCCAGCAGAAGGTTTACGGAGGTTTTTGACTACGTAATTATGTAAGAATATGGCGATACCATGTGCTTGAGGATGATACCAAAAACTGGAAAATCCTTTGGTTCTTTCGGCATCACCATTATCTGGTAAAGAGTTATGATGGATGGAAAGAGAAATTGCAGGTTCTTCTTTACCAATGATTACCTGACGTTCGACCAAAGACACATCTCGATCATCTTCTCTGGTCATTACTACCTTAGCGCCGCGCTTGGCCAACTCATCTCGCAGTAATTTAGAAATTATCAAATTCACATCTTTTTCCAAATACCCAGTTGGACCACTAGCACCAGATTCTTTCCCACCATGCCCTGGATCAAGTAAAATCTTGATGCCAGATAAAGGTAGGCGTTTGTTATTTTCAAGATTGGGTGGATGACGTAAAGTTAAAACCAAAGTTGTATGATCATACCTCAGCTTATAGCCCCACTGTTGGAGCTTTTTGAGGTTAAAAGTATATTTTACCTGTGTAGGACTTACCTGTTGCCAATCTAGGCGAGAAATCAGAGGGTCATCATCTAGACGAATTGTGTCTGTTTTAGCAGTGGTATTGTAGAGAGTGAGAATAAAAGAGTTATTTCCCTGTTCTACACTCACCGGCACAGCAGCTTCTAAAGGAAAACGAATCTCTGTCGCTTCAGACAATTGCCGATAACCTACACTATGAATGGCTATCTGTGAAGCGATCGCACCTGATATAATTTTGGTTTCTTTGCTATTAATCCAAGCTCCATAGTCTAAGCGCAACCATTCACCTTCTTTCCCCGTCACACTTGCCCTAGTCCCTTTTGGCAATGGTGTTAGTCGTGAATAATCGGTGCTGGGTCCCGTGCGAGCAACGCCTGATTCCGATGTAATTTCTGCAACTGCTAACTGTGTGGGAGACAGAATTTCGATTTTGCCCAAACCAGTTTGAGTTATTCTTTGATTATTCAGTTGTAAATTAAATTGAGGTTTTCCTAAATCAGCAGCATTTGTGACTGTTGTGCAACCTTGGTATTTGGTAAGACTAGATAGATTAGGTTGATTTAACCCCGTCAAAATACTCGAATTGGGAGGTAATTGTGCTTGTGGAGGTTGGGGTAAAAGGGCAATATTTTGATTCACTAGGTTAACCGAGACAGTTGCTTGAGGTGGTGCAACTGCACTAAAACAAATTAGTTCTCCTGGTAATCTGGCAATATCGGCATTAGGAGTCAAGGAATCTTTCGCAAAGCCCAAGCCCTGGGGTAACTGAGGTTGAGTAGACAGCCTAATGATCTTAATCTCTCGTTCTTGATTTTGATAACGGACTTTAAATATATTTTCTCCTATCTGCAAGGGAAAACTAGGGGAAAAATGCCCGGCCTTGCTACGGTTAACGAGTTTACCATTAATTAAAACTTGCCCGTCCGGTGGTGCTGTACCGATAAAAAATATTTTTTCTGTGCTGGTTTGGTAGTTTGTCGGGGGAAAAACTACTAAAAGAGGTTCTTGTGCTAACGCAACTGAGGAGGTAAATACAAAATTAAATAATACTAATCCTAAGAGTTTTTTCATGGACAAACACAGTTATATTTCAGTATAGGGACTGTGGCACAATGGTCAAGATGGAATTATACATGAACGTAAAAGTCGCAATACATTGGCCGCAAATAAGGGAATTTAGTCATGGGGGAAAATTCATCCTTCATACAAGCCTACAAAATTGTCTACACAAATTCTCCTCTTTGGAGACGCAATCTATATTTAGAAGTTGCTAGAAATTGAAAATACTATGACTAAGTTTATCTTTGTTACTGGGGGCGTTGTTTCCAGTATTGGTAAGGGCATTGTAGCAGCAAGTCTGGGACGTTTGCTGAAATCGCGGGATTATTCGGTTTCCATTCTCAAGCTTGATCCTTATATTAACGTTGACCCCGGCACAATGAGTCCTTTTCAGCATGGGGAAGTTTTTGTAACTCAAGATGGTGCAGAAACGGATTTGGATTTGGGACATTACGAGCGCTTTACTGATACTTCCATGTCTCGGCTCAATAGTGTTACTACTGGCTTGATTTATCAGTCAGTTATTAATAAGGAACGCCGAGGAGACTATAATGGCGGCACTGTTCAGGTAATTCCTCACATTACCAATGAGATTAAAGAGAGGATTCTCAGAGTTGCTAAAGAAACTAATCCTTCCGCTGTGATTACGGAAATTGGCGGGACTGTGGGTGATATTGAATCACTACCGTTTTTAGAAGCAATTCGGCAATTGCGGAAAGAGGTAGGACGGCGCAATGTTCTATATTTGCACGTTACTTTGTTGCCTTGGATTGCTGCGGCGGGAGAGATGAAAACTAAGCCGACTCAACATTCTGTGAAGGAATTAAGATCAATTGGCATTCAACCAGATATCTTAGTATGTCGCAGCGATCGCCCCATTCCTACCGGCTTAAAACAAAAGTTATCAGAGTTTTGTGATGTCCCTGTAGAATGTGTTATTACTAGCCCAGATGCCCGCAGTATCTATGAAGTTCCAGTCCTTTTAGAACGGGAAGGACTAGCAGAACAAGTTCTCAACTTACTGCAAATGGAACAACGTCAACCCAATATGACGCAATGGGAAATGATGGTAGACCGGATGTATAATCCTAAATATACCGTGGAAATTGCCATTGTTGGTAAATATGTGCGGTTAAGTGATGCCTACCTTTCTGTGGTAGAATCTTTACGTCATGCGGCTATTGCAACTCATGGTGATTTGCGGCTACGGTGGGTAAACTCGGAAGTTTTAGAAAATGAACCCCCGGAAAACTATCTCTCAGGTGTTGATGGTATCATTGTTCCCGGTGGTTTTGGGAATCGGGGCATAGATGGGAAAATTGCGGCTATTAAATATGCACGCGATCGCCAAATTCCCTTTTTAGGTTTATGCTTAGGTATGCAGTGTTCTGTGATTGAATGGGCGAGAAACGTCGAGGGACTATCTAATGCCAATAGTGCAGAATTTGACCAATATACCAAAAATCCTGTTATTAACCTGTTACCAGAACAGCAGGATGTAGTAGATTTAGGCGGAACAATGCGCTTGGGACTTTATCCTTGTCGGGTACTTCCCAATACTCTAGCTTTCCAACTTTATCAAGAAGAAGTCATTTATGAGCGCCACCGTCACCGTTATGAATTTAACAACGTTTATCGAAGTCAGTTGTTAAATTCGGGTTATTTGGTGAGTGGGACATCTCCTGACGGTAGATTAGTAGAAATCATCGAATATCCCAAACATCCTTTCTTTATCGCTTGTCAATTTCACCCTGAATTCCAATCTCGCCCCAACGCACCTCATCCTTTATTCAAAGGGTTTATGACGGCTGCTCTCTCTCAATCTCATTCTACAACTACTATACCCAAGCCAGTAGAGGTTTCTTAATCAGTTGACGGTTGACGGTTGACGGTTGACGGTTGACGGTTAACAGTTAACAGTTAACAGTTAACAGTTAACAGTTAACAGTTAACTGTTAACTGTTGTTAATGCTAATTTAGCAGCGCCTACCATTCCCGCTGCATTTCCTAATTCTGCTGGGAGAATTTGTAACCCTGCGCGGGAAGTTGGTAAAACTCGGTTTTCGATTTCTGCTTTCAGTGACGGTAAGAAAAACTCAAAACTCGCGCTCACACCACCACCAATAATAATTGCTTGGGGTGTGAGGACATAGAGTAAACTGGTTAAACCAATTCCTAAGTCTTTACCATATTCTTGCCAAAAGGTTAAGGCTTCTACATCTCCAGCTTGGGCAAGTGCGCCTAATTCTGCGGGTTCTTTGCCTGTACGCCGACGGATAGCAGAAATTGAAGTATGCTGTTCTAATGAACCTTGATTACCACTATTACACATTGGTCCATCAGGATATAAGGTAATTAAACCTAATTCTGCTGCTGCACCTTGGTGTCCTACAAATAATTTACCATTAATAATAATTGCCCCACCAACACCAGTTCCCAAAGTCAGTAAAATCAAATTGGGGAAATTTCGGCCTGCACCTAGCCAAGCTTCTCCTAAACCAGCACAATTAGCATCATTAGCTAAAATTGTCGGTTTACCAGTTTTAGCCTCTAACCAATCTGCTAAGGGGATATCATGCCATCCTACTAGATTAATAGCAACTTTGGCAATTCTTCCTGTAGCATCAGCAGGACCAGGAGTACCTAAACCAATAGCGATACTTTCATTGTGAGGGTCAATTTGGGCGATCGCATCTACCATTGTAGATAATACAGCCTCTGGTGTTGCTGGTTGGGGAGTATCCACAGATATAGATTGTAAACAATTACCATCTGCTGTGAATCGTCCTAACTTAATCGCAGTTCCCCCTAAATCAATTCCAATTACTTGTTTAGTCATTAGTTGTTAGTCATTGGTCATTAGTCATTGGTATTGTAGAGTATGTTAGAACGAAGTTGGTAACGCAGCGTTATTAAGGTTTTGGTATTTTTGTAGGTAGACGGACTGAAATAATATCAAAATAATATTGTAGTTATAGCTTATCTGTTGGCTCCCACACCCGACAGGGAATTAATTCCCTGTCTAATAGCTCAAGTCCACTGAAGTGGACTAAGGAATTTTCTAAATGTTTAGTTATTTTTAGATATAGCTGTATGCACTTAGATAAGATACAGTTATTAAATTACAAACCCTGTAGGGGCGGGGTTTCCCCGCCCTCGATTGTATTTCATCCGACCAAGAACCGCTATAATAATTAATTAAATGGATATTACACAACTTAAACAGCAAGCTGATATTTATTTACAACAAAGAGATTTTATAGCAGCTATCAATATTTATGAAAAATGTATCGAATTAGCTCCTAACTTAATTTCTAATTACTGGTATTTAGGATTAGCTTGGTTATTGCAAGGAAATGAAATTGAATCTCAATCAATTTGGTTATCAACTTTTACTAATAGCGACTTAGACTTACAAGACAATGATTTAATAGAGTTTATTGATTTACTCAAAAATAAAGCAGATGAATATTTAGATCATGATCATTATCAACTAGCGCAAACTATTTATGAAGCTATTTTAAATTGGGATGATAGTAATATTCAAGTATATGATAATTTAGCTCATGCAGTGGCTATGCAAGGAAATCTGGAAGCAGCAATTGATTATTGGCAAACATTAATTGAAATTGAACCTAATTATATTGATGCTTATTTAAATCAGGCTAATATCTGGCAGAAATTAGAAAATTTTGAATTAGCAATTGAATGTTATCAAAAAGCACTATTAATCAAAAAACAAGATTATTTAGTTTTCTATCAAATTGGACTATGTTATACACATTTACAACAGTGGAATATAGCTATTCAATATTTTCAGCAATCCCTAGAAATTCAACCAGAATATTTAGCAGCTTATAGTGATTTAGCAATATCATTGATTCATTTAGAGCATTTTGATCAAGGAATTGAGTATTTACAAAAAGTAGTTCAATCCCAACCAGAATTCTTACAACCTCTCCTAGATATTAGTAACAGTGGAAAATTACTATTAGGTAATGCTAATAATGCGGGAATTAAATTAATTAACTTGCTGAATTTTTCAGATATTCATAATAAACTAGACTTGTATTTTCATTTAAGTCAAACTCTTTTCAAAGATTATCCAGCACTTGCTGTTAAGTTATTACAACAAGTAAGAGAAATAGATATTGATTATTTTTATCATAATTTAGATGTTTGTTTAGCATACAGTAAAATTATTTTAGAACAAAATAACTCTGAACAAATTAGAGAATTAATCACTATTTTAACGAAAATAATCAATATTCATGAAGATGAAAATCTGAATTATATAATTAGTCAATGTTGGTTAAGATTTGGCAATTATGAAGAAACAATTTTTTATGTAAATAAAGCAATTGCTATTAATCACAATTTTGCTGAAGCCTATTATTTATTAGGAATGATATTATTTAATATTCGCAATATAGAACAAGCAGTAGTAAATTTACAGAAACATTTGCAAATACAACCTAATTCTTCTTTAGCATTAGTTTATTTAGGTTTTCTTTTTGGACAAAAACATCAAATAGCAGATGCAATTAATTGTTTCCAAAAAGCCTTAGAAATTAATTCATCAATAGCTGGGTTAGTTGATAATCTAATTAAGATATTAACTCAGGATGTTGATATTTTTGAACTTTCCCAAATTCAATCTATTTTACCTCCTACTGGTTTTTATGAATCAACTGTTATTGATAATTATATAGAAATATATCCAGAAATAGATGTAAAACTAAATTATCCTAAATCCCTAGAGAATCAAGTACATTTTAGTTTTAGATTTGGTAAAGTAGTTAAATTACCTGCTTCATTTATAGTCACAATTCCCCAAGGTAGATTTTGGTTAAGTGATGATCAAACTCAATCTGTAATTATCACAGATGAATCACATTTTTTAGCGGATATTTCTCCAGATTTTCCCATTTTACAACCTCATCATCCTGATAAACATCCCAGTCAACATTCTATATTTAAAGTTGATAAGTTACCTCCTATTCATTGTATTACAGGTAAGGTAGTTGTTTTAGCTGGGTTAACAAATAATATTTATTTTCATTGGATGTTAGATATTTTACCCAGATGGGAATTATTAAGAATAAATAATTGTAATTTTGATGAAATTGATTATTTTGTTGTTGATAATAGTTTATCATTTCAACGGGAAACTTTAAAATTACTAGCAATTCCTGAACACAAACAAATAAATATTAACAAAATTCATCATCTTCAAGCAACACAATTAATTGTTCCCTCTTTTCCTGGTACGGTTGCATGGATGCCAAAATGGACTTGTGATTTTTTAAAGCAGCGGTTTCTAAATTTAGAAAATACCAAACTTCCATCTTCTAAAAAAAGGATTTATATTACTCGTAAATTAGCTAAAAGTCGCAGAGTTTTGAATGAAGATGAAATTTTAAAATTACTTGCTACTTATGGTTTTGAAGAAATAATATTAGAATCATTGTCTGTATTAGAACAAGCTGCTTTATTCTCGCAAGCGGAAATTATTATATCTCCGCATGGTAGTGGTTTAACAAATTTAGTATTTTGCCAACCTGGAACTAAAGTGATTGAGTTATTTGCGCCCAATTATGTTTATCATTGTTATTGGTGGATTAGTAATTTAGTCAGTTTAGATTATTATTACTTACTGGGGGAAACTCTTCCGGGTTGGCATTTTCATCATCTCATTTATCCTCAAGATTTTTCAGAAGATATAGTGATAAATGTGAGGGATTTATTAAAATTATTACAAATATGTGAATAATAAGATACCTAATTTCTTTAATAATTCGGAAATGTGAATCTTGCTATTTTCACAAATCAGATCAAATTGTTATAAGTAGATAGGCTAAAACGCACCTAATTTAAATATTCGGGCGGGCAGGATGCCCACCCCACAATATTTAGAGGATGTTTGAAAAGTTTTCGGCGACGGTCAGTCGCTACTACACAAGCAAAGTCCACCTGCGTGGACTAACAAAAAAATCAAGGGTTTCAAACCCACGGAGGTGGGTTTTGTCTGTGTAGCCGCGACTTCTAGTCGCCAAGGCAAGTAATAAATTAGACTTTTCAAACATCCTCTTAGACTCCTAACAGGTTAGACAATTTAAATGCGGAACAGCTTAGGCTGAAATAAATATCAAATAATATTCTGGACTCTTAGCAAGCTAGAAGCCCACTCCACAAGAGTTATATATTTATTATTGTGGGGTGGGCATCCTGCCTGCCCATTTTATATTTAATTGTGTCTACATATTTATGAAATTGATTAAATGTGGGTAACTTATTTGGATAGGGAAACAAATAAGACTCCACCCCAAGGAAAACTACGATGAAAAGTGAACTGTACACCACATTAGTTCAACACATTCTGAGTAAAAATAAAGATAATAAAGGGTTTACCCTTATTGAACTGTTAATTGTATTTATTCTCATCGGTATTCTATCTGCTATTGCTTTACCATCTTTTCTTAACCAATCCGCAAAAGCGAGACAATCAGAAGCAAAGATGTACATTGGTGCAGTTAATAGAGCGCAGCAAGCCTACAGAATGGAAAATACATTATTTACTAATAGTCTTGATACTCTACAAATAGGTATTCCAGCATCAACTAATAACTATATTTATATTCTGACAATAGATGCTAATACAGCCATTATTACAGCAACACCTAATGATACTAATGCTCTTAAAGGCTTTAATGGAGGTGTTACTGTTCTTTTAGCAGGACAAACCTTGGCAGTTGCTTGTCAAACAGCCGGGACAGAAGCTAATAATCCTGTTACTCCCCCTAGTCTAACTTCCACTAGTGCAGCTTGTACAGGAACGATGAGAAATATGGACTAGTACCGCTTTTTTATGAATTTAGAATTTAGAATAAATACAGCATAAGCTTTTCACAGATTCGGAATTATTCATTAACTTACGCCGTACTATACTAGGAATCAACTATTGATTAATCGTTCATGCTCAAATAGATAGTCAATTATTTTACTGATTATCTGCACATTAACAATCGAGTGTGAATTATGATGTGCCTGCTGCCAATTTGTTACAGGTGCGCCTTTGAGAATACCCGATAAAGCTACAGAAATCATAAATCCACCTGTAGCAGCCGCTATTAATGTAATATTATCGTTCACAATTATCTCTTTTGTTTTACAGTTATCATCAAACTATTGCCTATTTTCTCTTCTCAGCCGAGGATTGACAAATTCATTTAACCCCTCACCAAGTAGTGATAACCCTACTACCAAGGTTGTCATTGCTAAACCAGGAAATAAGGTAGTCCACCAAATGCCTGTAGGTAGTGCTTCTAGAGCTTGTTTTAAATCATATCCCCATTCTGGTACTTCTTCGGGTAATCCTAACCCTAAAAATCCTAAACCGCCTAAAACTAATATGGCATCTGCGGCGTTGAGGGTAAAGAGAACGGGGACGCTTTGAATGACGTTGAAAAATAGATATCTGGATAAAACAACCCAGGTAGAAGCCCCCATTGCTTGGGCAGCTTCGATGTATACTTCGGTTTTGACGCTGACGGTGTGGTTACGGACTACGCGATAATATTGGGGAATATAGGCTATACTAATGGCGATCGCTGCATTTAAGATTCCTCTGCCCACCACGAAAGCCAAGGTCACTGACAGTAGCAATCCTGGTAAAGTATAAATACTATCCATGAGAAATAACAGGGCTTTATCTAATTTCCCCCCCAAATAACCGCTGACCATTCCCAAAGGCACACCAATGATCATACTCAAGGATGTTGCTAAAGTCACCACTTGCAGCGCGGCTTGTACCCCAAACACACTCCGAGAAAAGACATCATAACCTAAACGACTTGTTCCAAACCAATGTTTAGCCGAAGGTGGTTCATGAATAGGGTTAGAAAGAAATTCTTTCGGGTTTTGCAACCACCCCCAACTTTGGAATACAGGTGCAAAAAAGGCTAAGAAGATGAAAAATAGGGTCATACCGATCCCAATTGCCATCAATCGCTGGGATAGTGTGGGATTTTTCGTAAATTTAAGGAAACTTGGTAATTGCTTTTTTGTAATTGTCATTGAGGTAAAAAGTATATGGCGATTAGAAATCACTACTACACAAGCAAAGTCCGCCTTCGCGGACTCAAATTTTAACCCACGCAGGCGTTTAGTATAATTTAAACACCGGCTTTAAAAATTTGATTAGCAGTTAAATGTAAATGTGGGAAAGTTGGTGATATTATCAAATCATCATCTCTAAACTGACTAACCTGATATTCCTCATCTATCAGATGATAAATAGAAATAGTAGGCTGTTTAGGATTACCAATAAATGTTCTACCACCTAAAGCAGCATAATCAACAATCCAATATTCAACAATACCCATTTGTTCGTAGTCAGCTAATTTCTTGTAGTAATCATCACGCCAATTTGTGCTGACAATCTCCACCACAATAGGGACAGAAGCAGATTCACTAATGGTAGACTGTTTTTTCCATAAAGGTTCATTCACCAGATTAGACCGATTTAACAGCAGTATATCTGGTGAGTACGCTGATTTGCTGTTTGGTGGTTTAATTAAAGCAGTTTTGGGAATAAAATAGGGAAATTTTAGCTGTTTGTATTGTGTAACTATTTCTCCAACCAAAAACCCGACAATTTCTTCATGATCTCCTCCGGGTGGTGTCATTTCTACAATTACTCCATCATGTAGTTCATAGCGGATACCTGTATTTGGATACCACTCTATAAACTCTTCAAAGGTGACTAATTTGATTTGAGGTAAGGCTTGAACCATAATTGACTCACCCTATTTTTGACATATAATGCAAATTGCATTATAACAGATCCTCAATTATTTTAATTAAGTTTTGTTACTTCATTGTGTTGGCTAAGTAAAATCATGTATGGTTTCAACTAATTCATAGTTACTATCGAAAATTTTAGGTGTAATAATAATTTTTATGAATAATTCCAACTCTGATTTATGGGATAAAATCCGTAAGCAATTTGATAGCGCACCATATCCAAATCGTCCTCTTGATGAATCTCCTAAAGATGATGCAAATGCTCTGTATATTCATAACATAGTCACGTCTTATTATCTCAGAAATCAAAAAGTTATAGACAGCAAAGAGAAAGTAATTTTAGATGCTGGCTGTGGTACTGGTTATAAATCTTTAATTTTAGCAGAAGCTAATCCTGGTGCAAAAATTGTGGGTGTTGATATATCAGAAGCATCTGTTAAACTAGCCCGTCAGCGATTAGAATATCATGGTTTTGACAATACCGAATTTCATGTTTTATCAATCTATGATATAGCTAAGTTAAATTATAAATTTGATTATATTAATTGTGATGAAGTTCTCTATCTTTTCCCAGATATAGATGTGGCATTACAAGCTATGAAATCTGTATTAAAGCCAGAGGGCATTATTAGAGCTAATCTACATAGTTCACTGCAAAGAGTCTCCCATTTTCGCGCTCAAAAACTATTCAGTTTGATGGGTTTGATGGATGATAATCCAGGAGAACTAGAGATGGAAATGGTTGTGGAAACAATGCAAGCGTTGAAGGATGATGTCAATCTTAAAGCTGCAACTTGGAATTCTATCTATGAAGGAGAAGACAGACAAGAGAATATTCTCATGAATTTCTTATTTCAAGGAGATACAGGTTACACAATTAATGATATGTTTTCGTCTTTAAGAGCGGCTGATTTAGAGTTTATCAAAATGAGAAACTGGCGACAATGGGACTTAATAAAATTATTTAAAGAACCAGATAATTTACCTGCTTTTCTAGCAATGGGGTTACTAGAAATATCTACCGAAGATAGTTTACATTTATTTGAACTACTTCACCCAGTTCATAGATTATTAGATTTTTGGTGTGGACATCCCCAAGCAGCACATTCTTTTGTACCAGTTTCCGAATGGTCTGATTCTCACTGGGAAAATGCAACTGTATATCTGCATCCACAGTTAAATACTTCTGAGTTGAAAACAGAAATTATTGGTTATCTCAGCGAAGGTAAAACTTTTCCTATCCGTAAATATCTAGCTTTAGATGAAGAAGTGATTCATGTAGATAGCTCAATGACTCTTTGCTTATTACCCTTGTTTGAAAAACCTCTATCAATGATGTCATTGGTGGAATATTGGCAACAGGTTAGACCGATTAATCCTGTCACAGCAGCA
The DNA here is from genome assembly GCA_017355425.1 of Dolichospermum sp. DET69. Lineage (NCBI taxonomy): Bacteria > Bacillati > Cyanobacteriota > Cyanophyceae > Nostocales > Aphanizomenonaceae > Dolichospermum > Dolichospermum sp. DET69. The sequence continues at coordinate 2,339,030 of CP070233.1, read as the reverse complement.
CCTATAGAGAAAGTGACAGTTTTCCGTCTATTGCAAAAGCTACTCTTGATTCTACAGGATTTTGATTACATCATGCTTGATTCTAGTTCGTAGTCAGCGATTGATCGCTCAAATCAAGGATGAATTTATCAGGCTTCGCCCCGCTTCGCTAACACGCAGAGACGCTCCAGGCACAGAGAGTAAGAGCTTAAGAGTGACAAATATAGTAGCAATGTCTATTTTCAGCCTGAACAGAAGCATAATAAAATTCATTGACTTTGATCAGTCTTTATTCTCTACATAGTGAAAGTAGCTCTATATGGGCATTCTAGCCTATTTTCCACCCACATTTAGAACTAGTAAAAAAATTTTTTTCGGAGGTGATATGAAATTGATCAGAAGTGGGTAAGTTATTTACATAAGGAAACAAGCAACACAGAACCCCAAGGAAAACTCTTATGAAAACTGAACTAAAAGCTAAATTCATCCAACACCTCCTCGGTAAAAAGAAAGATAACGAAGGTTTCACCCTGATTGAATTGTTAGTTGTAATCATTATTATCGGTATTCTTTCTGCGATCGCTCTACCTTCTTTCCTCAACCAAGCGGCAAAAGCTAAACAGTCAGAAGCTAAAACCTATATTGGTTCAATTAACAGGGCGCAACAGTCCTACCGGATTGAAAATACATCCTTTGCTGCTACCTTTCCTAATCTGCAAATTGGTATTCCTACCCAAACTACTAACTATGTTTATGCAATCCCTACTGCTGATGCTGTCAGTACAAGTGTGACAGCAACATCTCAAGATGCTGGCTCTCTCAAAAGTTTTTCTGGTGGTGTAGTCGTTCTTACTAGTGGACAAACTTCTGCTATTGCTTGCCAGACAACTGTTGTTACTACTACTCCTCCTACACTTACACTCGGAACAGGTGCGAATGCAGCCTGTGCTAGTGGGGAAAACATGAAGTAAATCTCTTTATTGTTTATGTTTGAAAATGCTAGATGCAAATTCATCTAGCGTTTTTTTTGATATAATTTATTGCCATAGTTTAGGTGTTAACGGATTTTGTAAATTCTTAATACCTAAATTTATTTTGATTTTAAAGCTTATTTAAAACCAAGTTCAAGGTTTTCAATCATGACTAACCAGTTAGATAATAAAATTTCTGCAATGCCAATCTTATTAACCATTGAACAATATGAACAAAATATCATTGAAAATCCTAGGGAAGTTGCTAATTATTGGTATTTAGGATTAGTTTTATTATTAACAGGAAAAGAAGAAGAAGCGCAAATTACTTGGATGACTCCTTTTCTTGAATTTGGTGAAGAAGAGTCAGAACAATGGCTGCAAGAATTAACAGCAATTTTGTTAAATACTGCTCAACAACAAGAAGAAAATTCCAATTTTAAATTGGCTTGGGTAATTCGTCAACACATTAAAGAATTTATTGCTGATGATATTAATAATCTTTTAAAAATAATCGATCTAAATTATGAGTTAAAAATTCAGGATTTAGAAATAAATGTTAATGAATTAACTGCAACCTTATCTCAATTAACAAAACCTCTCGTTTTTGATGAAAAATTATTAGTTCAAGCTATTGAAAAAGTAGCTCTTACTCTTGCTGATCCAGTTAATATCCCTGAGTTTATAAATAAACTTTTGGAAGTATTGATTCCTAATTTATTAAGTTCTGAGAATATTGTTAAATTATTACTCGAAAAAGCTGATGCCTATCATTATTTTTTCTACCAGCAGATGTCAGTTTATTTTGCTAAAATTGCCCTCTGTTTAGCAACTGATAATTTAACTGCTATCAATTGTATGAACAAAATTATTTCTCCTCTGCAAAGACTAGGAAGAAATTATAGTAAAGATTCTATAGATTGGTCTCATAAATATTTAGAACTTGCTCAACAACCCATTGATCAAATTATGGGTAATCAATTTTTAATGGAAGCATTTTTAACTTCCTGTAATAATTGGCAAAAAACAGTTCAATCTTACCAACAATATAAATTCTTGTTAGCGAATCTTGTCAGCAGTCAGATACAAGGTGAAGGTTTAGTACAAATGTTGGCTGTGGGTGCTTTTTTACTATACATGGAAGATAATCCTGGTGAAAATAGATTAATTCGCAATAGAATAGCAGGGTTATGTCAAGAATTTATATCGCAAAAGTTTCCTGAATATATTAGCACTTATCAAAAACGTTTTCTTTCACCTCGTCCTTCTTTGAGTGAACGTCCTTTAAGAATAGGCTATTTATCAGGATGTTTTCGGACTCATTCTGTGGGTTTTTTGGCTTGGTGGTTATTAAAATATCATGATCGCCAACAATTTGATGTTCGTTTATATTCTTTAGGTGATCTTTCAGAAGATCCACAACAACAAGCTTATAAAAAGGAATTTGGTGATTCTTTTTATCAAGGAGGTTTGCCTATAGCCACAGTTGCAGATAAAATTAACGAAGATGAAATAGATATATTAGTTGATTTAGATAGTTTAACATCCTATGGGAATTGTGCTATTTTGGCCTTGAAACCTGCACCAATTCAAGTTACTTGGTTGGGGTATGATGCAACTGGTTTCCCCGGAGTTGATTATTTTATTGCTGATAACTATGTATTACCAGAATCAGCACAGGATTATTATACGGAAAAAATTTGGCGCCTCCCTGAAAATTATATTGGTATTGATGGCTTTATTGTCGGAACACCAACTATCAACAGAGAATCTTTAGATATTCCTGATGATGGGATTATTTATTTTAGTTCCCAAACAGGAGTAAAACGTAATCCCCATAATATTCGTTTGCAAATGCAAATTATTAAACAAGTTCCTCATAGTTATTTTCTCCTCAAAAGTCATCGCAGTAATCATCAAGATTTACAAGATTTTATTGCACCAATTGCAGAAGCGGAAGGTGTTGATTTCAAACAGTTAAGGTTTCTACCTTCTGCGGATACAGATATGGAACATCGTGCTAATTTAGCGATCGCTGATATTGTTTTAGATACCTATCCCTATAACGGTGCAACCACAACTCTAGAAACATTATGGATGGGTATTCCCCTAGTTACCAGGGTGGGAGAACAATTTGCAGCGCGTAATAGTTATACAATGATGATGAATGTAGGTGTAACTGAAGGTTTAGCTTGGAGTGACCAAGAGTATGTAGATTGGGGTGTGAAGTTGGGTAAAGATGAGAAATTAAGACAAGAAATTGTTTGGAAACTGAAAAAGTCAAGACAAACATCACCCCTGTGGAATGGTAAGAAATTTGCACGGAAGATGGAAAATGCTTATCAACAAATGTGGCAAAAGTATATTGATAGTGAAAAATAGATTATGCTAGAATTGAGTAACCTGATAAGCTTTTAATTTGCATAATTAGGGCGGGCAGGATACCCTAACAGGTGTAGGTTTTTAATTTGGGTATGAGTTGACACTCTCAAACAAAATTTAAACTCTGTGTTAAACCCCATCTAAGATGAAAACCATAGTATGCTCGCATTACTTCAGGTTTCAAAATAGATGAGGTTTAAAGTGCCAAATTTCGTTCTTGAATGGAAACCCACAAGGGGAAACGTTGAGTGTTCAATCAACCGAAAAACCCTACTTCAGATACATTCGTAAAAAACCTGCACCTGTCATGGATGCCCACCCTACAAAGATTTTTTCTAAGTAATATGCAGATTAAATGTGCAACAGCTTCAGACTATTAGAGGGTGTTTGAAAAGTCTAATTTATACCCACCTGGCGACTAGAAGTCGCAGCTACACAGACAAAACCCACCTTCGTGGGTTAAAGAACCTTAATTTTTCGTTAGTCCACGCAGGTGGACTTTGCTTGTGTAGTAGCGAATTATATTCGCCCAAAACTTTTCAAACATCCTCTTAGCAATATTTTTCAAATGATTTTGCAGTAGGTGTAAAAATGGAAACCACAAGTAAAAAACAAGCTTTATTGAAAGCAATCTATGAACGGCTAGAACAAGTTTATGAAGGTACTTTAGAAGACATATTAGAACTATTAAATAATTGTGAGCATGAAGATGAAAAGGACATCGCAGATGCAGTTGCTGAATTAGAAGATGCAAAAGTCAACGGTACAATATCTTGGGAGCAGTATAAACAAGAATTAAAATTATGAGCTATCAAATCGAATTAACTAGGGGTGCTGTAAAACAACTTAAAAAACTACCAATTGATATTAGAGAACGAATTGATTTAAAAATTCAAGAATTATCAGTTGAACCACGTCCTGATGGTGTGAAAAAATTAGAAAGTGAATTGTCAATTTACCGGATTAGAGTAGGTGATTATCGAGTTATCTATCAAATACAAGATGATATTGTATTAGTAACCATAGTTAAAGTAAAACATCGTAAAGACGTTTATCGTCAAAAATAGTTAACCTTCATTAATAAATATTAAAACACAGATTGTTATCTTTATCTGAATTAGAATTAGATGAAATATCTTTACATGGCAGAGAATGGGCTTTAAAAAATTATTCACCTCAAGCGGTTGCTGAGAGAGCTTTAATTATAGGCATTGATAAAATTCTTGGTATTTAGCATTAGGAAGCAGAACCTCTAAAATTATGTTATAATTAATCTTTAATCGAAGGGCGTATTTTACTACCGTTATTTTATGAAGGAGAAGTAAATGACTAATCTTTACGACAAAGATTATGCCTGTTGGGCTGAAGAAATGGCTGCAAAATTACAACAGAAACAATTTCAAGAATTAGATATTGAAAACTTAGTCGAGGAAATTAAAGATTTGTCAAAACGAGAAAGAGATAAACTCCTTAGTAGTCTTCGTTTAATCATTCATCATCTACTCAAATGGGATTATCAACCACAAAAACGTTCAAAAAGTTGGCAAATAACCATTAAAAGAGAGAGAAATAATATTGCTTTCTATTTAGAAGATAGTCCTAGTTTACAAAAATATCTTTCTGATGATTGGCTAAAAAAGATTTATCTGAATGCGAGTTTAGATGCTACTAAGGAAACTGATTTAGACTTTCCCCTGGATTGTCCTTATGGAATTACAGAAGTTTTAAATCGTGAGGTTTAATTAGATGAAAATTAAGAAATCAAACACCGAATCAACTGCTGAATACTAGATAGAAGCTGATTTATTTTGTACAACCTGTTTATAGAATGCTTCTAAACCCTCAACACAGGTTTTATCATCAAAAAGAAGGTGATGATTTTGACTCATTCTTTCTACAATGCTATTTCTCCACTCAGAATCTAATCCTAATTTAACTGCTATTCCTATATATTCTATTTCTGAATTAGCTATAGTATCGGTGATATCTAATATTTTTAAAAAAGCATAGGAATGACGACCTCGCATAAATTCACCTGGATAAGTAACTACAGGAATATTACAAACAATCGCATTTAAGGTTGTATTTCCTCCATTCCAGCCAAAGGTATCTAAGAAAATATCAGAAATTTGATTTAGTTGTAAAAATTCATAGTTACTTTGTCTTGGCAAGATAATACAATACTCTTCACTATTTAAACCTAATTTAGCAAAGGCTTTTTCCAAACGTTGCTGAAATATATTGGTTATATGTTTACCTTGTGGTGCTGATATAAATACAAATTTGGCATTACCTACTTGTTTGGCAATTTCTGGAAAAATATAATCATATTGCGGTAAATATTTAAAAGTAGATTGACAGCACAAATATAAAATGCAATCTTCAGGTATTCCCAATTCTGACCGAGTTTTCTTAATTTCCGGTAGAATGGGTTTAGTATAACATAAGCCTATATTTGGTAAACGAATTAGTGCTTCTGAATAATGTTCTTGAGCATTTTCAGATTCCATTAATTCACTAGATAAATAATAGTCAACTGTAGGTAAGCCAGAAGTTACAGGATGTCCCCAAGCAGTACATTGAATAGGTGCTAATCGTAAACTAGCAATTAGTCCATCCATAGCTTCCATTCCAATGGCAGGAAATACTAAAATATGTAATTTATCAGAGATAATCTGGTTACAAATTGCTGCTAAATCGTTAGGAATATGGACGAAACTATCACTATACAATTGAAAGTATTCTGTGACTTGATCTATGTTTACTCCAGAATGATAACAATAAATTTGAAAATTCTGGCGATCATGATTTTTAATCCATCCTAAAGACCATTTAGCGCCATTGTGATTGTGTAAATGACTCGAAATATAACCTACTCTAATTTTCTCTCCTGGACGTAGTTGAGAACATGGCAAATCTTGACACCATTGAGGATAATTAGCAGCCACAATTTTATGGAGAATTTGCCCATATTGTTTTTGTAAATCTAAATCATTTTTACATTGATAAGCTAAATAAAAATTTGTTTGCTTACTATTACTGATTGCATGGAAGGCATTTTTACATTCTGTTTCTGTATCCAAAGAAAGAGTTTGAGTTAATGAATCTAAACTTTCACAAAAATAATTTCTACAAAATTCTAGTTCTTCAGTATCTTGATATATAGCAGGTATTATTTGCAAACTTGCCATTTGAATTAGTAAATTATTTGGTGCTAATTGTAATCCTAATTTTATTTCCTCAATGGCTTCTGTTGTTTTTCCTAGCGAATGGAAACTCAATAATAAATATAAATATAAGTTTTTAGCTTCAGGAACAATATTGATTAGTTGTTTATATACTTTAATTGCTTGTTCATATTCACCTTGATGATAAAAAGAATATGCTTGGTAGTATAGAAACTCAAATTCATTATTTTTTAGTTTGTAAGCAAGACTCAGATTATTTGCAATATCATGATTCGTTTGATTTAAATTCAAGGCTTTTTTATAGGATGAAATTGCTTCATCAATCTGCTGACGCTTATCTAATAATAAATTACCTAAATTAGCATAACCACTAAAATGAAACGGGTTTGCAGCTATAGCTTTTCTGAAAACAATTTCTGCTTGGTCTACTTGCTCTTGTGATAATAAAATGTTGCCCAAATTATTATAAGCATCAACTAAGTCAGGATAAATTTCAATAGCTGTTTGATAAAACTGAATAGCTTTGTTAATATCAAGTTTCTCTAATATCAAACCGATAGTATAATGATATATTCCTTGACTATCATCTATCTCTAATGTCTTATTTAAACAATCCAGTGCTTTTAAATATTCTCCTTCTTCATAATATAATGAACCTAAATTTTGCCAAAGGGGAGCATTGTTTTTATTAAATTGTAATAATGTTAAATATATTCTTTCTACTTCTGAATATTTTTTATTTTGAAACAATAATGATGCTTGAGATTCCATAGAGATCACAAAATTTGCTATTTCTACTTTAGTGATATTAGCAATAGCTTCCTGCACTGGTAAATCAACGTTCACATCATCTTCTGATTCTGAATTGTTATGATATTCTCTCTGACTATCCCAACTTAATATTTGTATACCATTCCATAATAAATAATCTGCTTGAGCAAAATCTATCATTAATTTGGCTTGAGAATGAGTAGCAAGAAAATCTTTCACTGCTTGTTGGCAAGATGTCCATTGACAATTGGTGATAATAATTAGAGCTTGATTACTAATAATTGGTTTTAAAGCAATTAATCCTAACAAATAGGAACGATAATTTTGACTGCCATCATAAAAATATATACCGATTTTCTCCGTCAATTCTTGATTTTTCAAATCTCTCAAAAATTCTTCAGCATCTTGATAACAGAAAAATACCTGATCACTAATGTTAAATTCTTCTAAGTTATTTGTTAATTTATCAAAATTTTCCCCTTCTGAATCTAATTCTGAAAAATTATCTACTGCATAAGCAATTTTATCGGGATTATTGACTAAAGCTGAGATTAAACTTGCTCCTGTAAATGTGCCAATTTCACAGTAAATCTCATTTTCATCCAAACAAGATACAGCAAAGTTTAATAGCTGCATGACGTTGGGTGATATCATGCTATTAACTGTGGTACTAATAGATTGAAAAATGTCTGATTTGGGATGACAAGATGCTTCTCCCCAGTTATTAAATAGTTGAGGTAATTGCAAGTAAAATTGTTGATGATCCATGATAATTGACCTTAAATTTCAAATTACTAAATAAGACAATTGGTAAAAATTTTGCTTTGGGAGCATCCCACTTTTGCAATGAGCATAAATACTTAGTAGGAAAATAGGCTTTTTGAGGGGTATTCTTGTTTTGATGCTCTATGTACGCACTCTTTAAAAGCCTCTATTTCGTCCCAAGACACAACTAAGAGTGTTTTCTTGACTAAGTATAATTATTTATTGCATATCTGGGATGCTTCCATTTGCTTTGCACTGAAGTGCTGACTACGAAGGCTAAACTTAAGACATTGTATCTTTTCTATCTAAAACAATCCAAGTAAGTTAAATTTTTGATGTTTTGTAACAAATTCTTACAAAAAGTAATTTTTGCAACATTTAAAACCAACCTATATAATAGTCTATTACAGTTAGAAAGTTTGGTAGGTAAAGAAAAAACAAAATGAAAGTTGTAATTTTAGCTGGAGGATTAGGAACTCGTCTGGCAGAAGAAACAGAAGTTGTCCCCAAACCAATGGTAGAAATTGGTGGTCGTCCTATACTTTGGCATATTATGAAAATCTATGCTCATTATGGGTTTAAAGATTTTTATATTGCTTTGGGTTATAAAGGCGATTATATCAAACGCTATTTTTTAGAGTATTATCATCTAAATTCTAGTACATCACGGCGTAAATAAAGCAACCATATTCAATCGCCAAAAAGCCTACTGTATATTAGTTTTGACTTTTGACTTCCGCCCTGCGGTACTAGTATGACTATTGATTTGAAAGATGGCCATATAGATGTTCATAATAACGTAGTCGAAAATTGGATTATTCACCTCATGGACACAGGTTTAGACACTATGACGGCTGGTAGAGTCAAAAGATTACTAAAGAATGAAACATTTATGGTAATTTATGGGGATGGAGTTGCTAATTTAAGCACTAATAAATTGTTAGAATCTCATAAATGTTTAGCAACCGCATTTGAGACCATAGAAAAAATAGACCAATACCAAGTTTAATTATTTATTACTAAAGGAAACAACAATGAAAAAACATATCTTGTTATATACAGATGATCCCGGATTAGGAGGAGTAGCTCAATATAATCATAGTTTACTCCGTGGATTAGTGCAATTAGGTTATCAGATCACTTGTATTCAAAGTGAATATAATACACCCTTGATTGAAGTAAGAGAAAACCTAGGTATTAAACATATTTGGTTAGATTTTGATACCCTCAATGATGAAGAACGAAAAATAACAGATACAGCTTCATCTCAAAGAATTTTATCAGAAATTAAACCTGATTTAATCATATTTAGTGATAGCTGGGCTTTAGCCAACTTGGGAGCAAAACAAGTAGCAATACAATATAATATTCCATTTATTGCCATAGTTGGTTTAGTGGGAGTTTATCCTGGTGGTCTTCCTAATGCTTCTTTAAAATTAATGTCTGAAGTTTATCATTATGCAAAAGCTGTAATAGCAGTTTCTGAAAATAACTTAAACTTACTATATCAAGGTTATGGCTTACCTAAAAATAAAGGGGAAGTTATTTATTATGGCAGACCTAAAGAATATTTTACACTTCAAAATAAAACTACACGAAATAACTTACGTCAACAGTTAGATATTCCCAAAGATGCTATCGTCTGTTTAACATCAGCACGCTATGATAAAATTAAAGGATATGATTTTCAATTAGCAGCTATTGAACAGTTAAAACTAACTAAAATTTGGAAAAAACTTTATTTTATTTGGGTAGGTTCAGGTTCATTAGAAACTGAATTAAAAGAGAAAATTCATCAGCAAAAACTAACAGATAAAATTAAATTATTAGGTCAACGTTTTGATATTCCAGATTTATTAGATATTAGTGATATTTTTATATTGCCATCTTTATTAGAGGGAATGCCATTAGCAATAATGGAAGCTATGGCAAAAGGATTACCAGTAATCGCTTCTGCTGTCAGTGGTATTCCTGAAGAATTAGGTAATACAGGTCAATTGATAGCAGATCCTAAAGTAGAACCAGAAATTGCAATTAATCAATTAGCGGAAACAATTAAATTGTGGACAAGCAATGAAGATTTACGCCAAACTATAGGACAAAATTGCCAACAAAGAGCATCTGCATTATTCACCGAAGAAAGAATGATCAATCAAACTAAAGATGTGATTGAAAGAGCATTACTACCAGTCGGTGATTATGTGTCGCAAAAGCTACAATTTATCAAACCAGATGCAGCATTTCCTAATATGATTGTGGGGAATACTAATACTTGTGGATGGCAATATCTACGGAGAGAAATTCCCCATAATTGGTATGTAGATCAAAGGCATCCCTATATAGGATTTCTATCAAGAGATGAAGCCAGTATTTTGTATAATAATGCCTTACAATTTGCAGGTAAAAGAGCCTTAGAAATAGGTTGTTGGTTAGGATGGTCAGCCTGCCATTTAGCTTTAGCAGGAGTAGAATTAGATGTTATCGATCCAGTTCTAGAAAATCCTGATTTCTATACAAGTGTGAGTAATTCTCTGCAAGATGCAGGAGTTATTGATCATGTAAATTTAATACCTGGATATAGTCCCGAAAAAGTCCACGAAATCGTACAAGAAAATCAACGTAAATGGTCATTGATTTTTATTGATGGTAATCATGATGCACCCTATCCTTTAAATGATGCAATCACCTGTGAACCTTATGCTGAAGAAGATGCAATGATTTTATTTCATGATTTAAGTTCTCCTGATGTAGCAGAAGGTTTAAATTATTTCAGATCAAAAGGATGGAATACTCTAATTTATCAAACTATGCAAATTATGGGAGTAGCTTGGAGGGGTAATGTTCAACCAATCACTCACATACCTGATCCCAATATTAATTGGCAATTACCCTCATATTTGCATAGTTATCAAGTTAGTGGTTTATCAAATGATCACAACAAAAAAGCTTTAATTTTCTTCCCTCATAATCCTTATCCTGCAAAAACAGGAGCGCATCATCGTTGCCTATCTTTAATTAAAGCTTTACAAGCCTGGGGTTATAATATTACTTTGTGTGGTTGGAATATAATTACGGATCATCATTATCCTCAAGATACAGCAGCCTTAAAAACCATAGAATCTGCATTAAATGTAAAAGTTTTGGTTTACAAAGGAACTGCTGAAGATTATCAATTTATACAAACCATACAATTACAAAATAATAGTGATCCTTTTGGAATTTATACACCACCAGGATTAAAACAATTTTTTGAACAGATATTTGATCAAATCTCACCACAGTTAGTAGTTGTTAACTATTCTCTATGGGGAGAATTGATAAATAACAATAAATTTTCAAAATCACTAACAGTATTAGATGCTATTGATTTATTCACTCTCAATACTCAAATGCAAAATTATTTGCAAAATTATTTATCATCTCCTCCCTATCATCCTGACAAAATTAACTTAGAAGCAATCCAAGAAAATTTTTATTTAAAACAAGATTTACAACCAGCATTGAAAGAATATCAAATATTTGACACATATGATTATACATTGGTGATTTCCAATCAAGAAACTTCACAAATTGCTAATCATACCCAAAATACTAAGTTAATCTATATACCCATGACTTATGCTCCCGTAGTAGTGAGCAATTCTTATCAAGAAAAACCTATTTTTGCTGTAGGACCTAATCGGTTCAATATTCAAGGATACTTATACTTTACTAAGCAAGTTTTACCAAAACTATTAGCACTTATTCCTGATTTTGAACTACAAGTAGTGGGAATGATTTGTGAACAATTAGCTCCTGTTAACGGAGTAGAATTATCTGGGTTCATTCCTGATTTAACATCCATTTATAGCAATAGTTGTTTTGCTATATGTCCCTTAATTGGTGGAACAGGACAACAAGTTAAAATAGTAGAAGCAATGGCTCATGGTTTGCCTGTTATAGCCTTAAGTAATGTGGCTCATTCTTCTCCCATTGAACATGGTGTAAATGGATTCATTGCTAATAATGCTGATGAATTTGCCCAATATACAATACAATTATGGCAAGATAGAGGATTATGTGAAAGATTGGGAATAGCTGCAAGGAAAACTATTGCAGAGAATTTTTCACCTGAAGTAATTAAAGATAAACTGTCACCTATCATTAATGAAGCCAATTTAAAAAGTTCACTACAATCATCATCTTTTAAACAAACACAAATAATTATTGATGGGGTATTTTTCCAACTCTATAAAACTGGAATTGCTAGAGTCTGGAAATCCCTTTTAGAGGAATGGGCAAATACAGAATTTGCTGATCACATATTGGTCTTAGATCGGGCAAATACTGCACCCAAAATTAACGGTATTCGCTATCGTGTGGTATCTCTATATAATTATAACGATACAGAAAGCGATCGCCAAATGCTCCAGCAAATTTGTGATGAAGAAGGAGCAGAATTATTTATTTCTACCTATTACACTACCCCCGTTCATACACCTTCAGTATTTATGGCTTATGACATGATACCGGAAGTATTAGGAGGTAAGTTAAATCAACCTATGTGGAGAGAAAAGCATAATGCAATCAAACACGCATCCACATTTCTTTCCATATCAGAAAATACAGCCAAAGATTTAAGTGAATTTTTCCCAGATATATCATTAGAATCAATTACTGTTGCCCATTGTGGAGTTGATCCTCTTTTTTGTCCTGCCTCTGAAAATGAAATTAATGCCTTTAAATATAAATATGGCATTAATAAACCCTATTTCCTATTAGGTGGCTTAGGAGGATATAAAAACGAAATTCTCTTTCTTCAAGCATTTGCCCAATTAAGTAATAAGCACAGTTTTGATATAGTAGCTACTGGTGCAGGTAGTCAATTATCACCTGAATGGCGACAATATACTGCCGGATGCACATTTCACGGATTACAATTAAGTGATGCAGAATTAAGACTAGCTTATGCTGGAGCAGTAGCATTAGTTTATCCCTCTCAATATGAAGGTTTCGGAATGCCAGTAGCTGAAGCTATGGCTTGTGGCTGTCCTGTAATTACCACTCCTAATGCCTCTTTACCCGAAGTTGGAGGAGATGCTGTAATTTACGTTAAAGATAATGACATTGAGGGTATGGCTAATGCTTTATGTGATGTCCAAAAACCCAGCTTAAGACGTAGTTTAATTTCAGCAGGATTAGCACAAGCTCAGAAGTTTTCTTGGTCTAAAATGGCCGATATTATCAGCAACGTTTTAATTAATCAAACTCTTGAATCTTTACCTTTCAACCTCCGAGAGATTAATTTAATCATGTTTCCTGATTGGACTCAATCAGAAGATGATATATATATGCAGTTAGGAGAAGTAATCAAAACACTAGCTACTGATGCTAATGCGGATAAAACCACCTTACTTATTTATGTAAGTAATACCGATCCTGAAACGGCTGATTTAATATTATCTAGCATTGCTATGAACTTAATGATAGAAGATGAAATAGATATTACCGAAAGAATGCAAATTTCTTTAATTGAAAAACTCAGTGAAAAGCAGTGGCAAAAACTGTTACCATATTTACAGAAAAGAATTTTATTAGAAGTAGAAAATCAAGAGGTGATTAATAAATTTCAAGCAGAAAAATTACCTATTTTTGAACTATGAGCAGTAAATAAATACCTAGAAAATAAGAATAAAATTTCATCGAAAGGAAGATAAAATTTATCCTTATGACATCTTACGATGTTTTGCGATACAGTTACCATGAGATAACAAAGTCGTCAATGAAATAGCTTCTCTAGTCGCAGGTATAACTCTTACTATAATGTATTGGAAAAATAAAAACTATGACAACTACATTAGAGAAGGCTATTGTACCAAATAATCATTTAGTTCTCACAGGGATCACTTGGGAAAAATTTGAGCAAATAGAAACAACTTTTCAAGATATTACAGGAGTCAGATTTATTTAGATGGAGATTTAGAAATTATTATAAATTTAGGAAAAGAACATGAATATTATAAAAGAACAATTAGTTTGTTGTTAGAAGCATACCTTAGAGAAAAAGGAATCAGATTTTATACCGGAGGTAGTGCTACTTTAGGAAATAAAAATATAACTGGACGTAAAGAACCTGATGAATCCTATACTATTCACAGCAAAAAAGATATTCCTGATTTAATTATTGAGGTTATTTTTAGCAGTGAAGGTATAGAAATATTAGAACTATACAAAAGAATTGGTATTCCTGAAGTGTGGCTTTGGGAAAATGGACTATTAACAATTTATGGTTTAAAAGATGAGCAATATAATAAAGTTAATCAAAGTCAATTATTACCAGAATTAGATTTAAAAGTGTTAAATCAATATATTAATTATCATGATCAATATGATGCAGTAACAGAATTTATTAATTGTTTAAAAAATTCATAAATTACTGAAAAGTGATTATATAGGATTCCTATTTGATTTTTGAAGATATACGGTTTTGGTGGGCAATACTCACCCTACAAGACCTAAAATTTTTCAAAAATCAAATATTATTCCTATAGTTATAATTAAACTATCAACCGTAGGTTATACTTTTTATTAATTTAAAAATTCGTCTGTTCAAAACTTTTAGTAAATATAAAATTCAAACCCTCCATGAGTGATTGTAAATCTTCCAATACATAATATTTAATATTTTTGGTAAACTCTATTCCTGCTAACAAACCAAATTCCCATAGCTTCCCATTAGATACTATCCCAAATAAGCGACTATTTTCATCGCTATTCATTTTTTGTGCAGCAACTAGTTCCGCTAAACATTGTCCCCAACCTTCCTCAAAATTATCTTTCTTTGCTTCCACTATAATCAAATAAGGTTTCTCTAAAATAACTTTTCCCCTTGCAGAACGTTGAGCTACCATATAGTCAGGAATCCCCGATAAATTATCATTATAATTTAAAGCTTGATGACTCCACAGTAATAACTTATCAGCATATAGTCGCCATAATTCCACAAGCACTGGGTGAATAATACTTTCACAAATAGCATACTCTGAATTGAAAACAACTCCTTCTTGCAATATAAAATCTAATCTATTTTTAAAGAATGGATCAATTTCAATATGTATTTGTTCAACAAAATTTTTTTCTGTGTAAATGAGTGGAAATTCTTGTAAAACATCCATAATACTTTTATATTGATTAAAAGACATAATTACCTCATTATTTTCCTCTTAAATTATCACTTATTTAGGTCAACAACTGACTAACAATAATCTCAATTTCTGGAAAAGCTAAAGGATTAATTATAGATGCTTGCCATTTTATTGACACCAAGTAATCACCGTTATCAGGTTGACGAAATACCATTAACTCTTGAGTTTGTAAATTTATAATCCAATACTCAGCTATTTGAGCTTGGGCGTAAACTTTTCTTTTAATTGATAAATCTTTACTTAAACTGGTATTAGCAACTTCAATCAACCAAAAAATATCATCGGGATATGGATGATGTTGATTATATTTAGATTCAGGTAATTTAACAATTGCAATATCAGGTTCTGGTTCAGAATTAGCTAAAGTGATTGGACCATTAAAGCGTACATCTGCTTTTTCTTTTAAAAGATTTTCTAAATAACTCACACTCCTTTTAGCAGTATTATAATGTTGAGGTAATTCTGGACTCATTTCTATAATTTCTCCATTTATTAATTCGCAATTACGACCTGTTAAAATGTCCGATTGAATCATTTTATGGTAGTCGCTAATTGTCCATTTTACCAAAGTTTTCATTGTGCAAAATCCCTCTATATTTTGTACTATATATCTGAATTATTTGACTTATCTGTAGGCTTCCACACCCGTCAGGGAATAAATTCCCTGTCTCATAGCTCAAGTCCACTAAAGTGGACTAAGGAATTTTCTAAGTATTTAGTCATCAAAAGACAACTTTGGCTATTAGCAAGGAACTTGAGTTCCTTGTGGGATGCAGGTTTTACGTTAAGTTGACACTTATGATGGTGGGGTTATTTTTCTAACAACATCTTTGTTCAATCGTCAATTGTCACCCCTAATTCTCGCAATTTTGCCGCCAATTTATCAGCCCGTTGTTTTTCTTGTTCAGCCCGTTGTTTTTCTTGTTCAGCTAGTTCTTGTCCACTTAATAGTAGATTACCCTCTAAATCCCACCAGCGCAACCAAGGTAATTCTACATTTTTATATATTCCTTGCCAAATACCCAATTCAACACCCATTTTTTCAATTAGATAACGACCCCTTTGATTAGGAGGCATGAGGTGATATTGTCCCTCTACTAAATGATATAATTCCAAAGAGGATTTCTTTTCTGTATAAATACCATAAAAAGGGACTCTAATTGCTCTTTCATATACCCAAAACTTACCCTGATAGGGAGTTTCATCTCTTTCTTCTTTACCATTCCCTGACACAAATTCAATTACTATTAAAGGTGCTACAAATTCCTGCCACATCACGTAAGAACGGCGCATTTGACCATTTAATACAGGTGGCACATCAGGAACATAAAACCAATCTGGTGCTTCTGCTCCCTTCTCTGGAGGGTCAGTAATCCGCCAATAAATACCACTATCCTGACCTATACAAAATTGCTTGTCTGGGTGAATATCTTGTAATTTTGACCAGATAGATTCTGTTAATAAAATACTTTGAGGATGTTCTTGAAAATTTTTTACTATTGTTCCATTTTCACAGGGTAACTGGGTATGATCTGGTAACTTACTGGCAATATCAAGTTTGAGATTATTCATAATTTCCCACTGTGGAAGAATATGTTTAAGTTCGCTAGGATGGGGTATGGTATTACATCCATCTGAACTATATTCTAAGAGCGATCGCGCTTACTCTGCCATTTTCTTCTGAACATTTGCTAAAACAGTTTTATAATCTTGTCTATCAGGATGCAGCTTCAGCAATCTTTCTATCAAAGCGATCGCTCCTCAAGTATCCCCTGAATTTTAAAATACCCATATTTTTTAAAATCATATCATGTTCTAAAAATACAAATATTAGTTTTAATAAATCTTTACAATTGTAGCGAGTGAAAATACTAGTGTCTTTTTACTCTTGCTACATATATTTATGTTTTGTGATACAATATCTAGAAGATAATTGAACCATTTCTTGACGTAATCACTGATAATGTTAATTCAACGAGGTTATTAAATATGGAGTCACCAACTATAACTAAAATTTTAGAAAAAACTAAAATATTTCTACAGAAAACCTATCAAGATAATTTAGATCAAGTTATTTTGTTTGGTTCTCGCGCTAGAGGTGATCATCATGCTGATTCTGACTTAGATATTTTAATTGTGTTAAAACAACCTTTTAACTATTCTCAGGAAATCGAAAAAACTAGCGTTTTTATTGCAGAATTATCTTTAGAATTTGATTTGGTTATTTCACGTGTTTTTACTGAGACTAATGATTTTCAATCCAAAAATACTCCGTTTTTTCTTAATGTGAGAAAAGAGGGAATTATTTTATGAATGATGTTAATCCCAATTTAACTAAATTTTCCATCAACAGGTTTTCTGAACTATATTCTAAGAGCGATCGCGCTTACTTTGCCATTTTCTTCTGAATATCTGCTAAAACAGTTTTATAATCCTGTCTATCAGGATGCAATTTTACCAACCTCTCCATTAGGGTAATTGCTCCCCGATTATCTCCAGACTGTAACCGAAAAATAGACAACTTCTCAAGTGCCATTTGATTATTTGGTTCACGCTGTAAAACCAACTCATAACCCTTAACCTGTTTTTGTAACTCAGTTTCAGCCGATTTAACTGCTACTGGTTGCTGAGGTTTTTCCCAAGCTTGTTTAAGCGTATTTACCGCACCAAACAACATTGAACCACCAAAGCCTAATAAAGAAATATATGTAACAATTTTTTGCTTCCGCTTAATCTGATTAGCGCGTTGAGTTAAATAATCACTCCCGGAATTAGCCATATATCAAAAATTGCTGTTCTCTAAATTGCAGCATTGCTCCTAGTCATTAGAATACCCACAACGCTAGAAAAAATATCACCAATAGACCTTGAAAATTAAATATCGTTTTCTGAAACCCTTGTAGAAACGTTTTATAAGAGCATCTCTACAATTTTAACATTTATCCCAAAATCAAGCCGCTACGAGGAAGAATAGTTAAACAAACATTCTCACCATTCCAGGTAATTTCTCCACTTCCAAATAAAACTTGATTCGGTTGACGTTGCAAATTACTACAATCTATATTCACCGTTATAGATTCATTACCAACATTCACAGCAATAATTAATACTTCATTTTCTAAAGTTCGCGCAAACACATAAACTGTTGCTTTTGCATAGAGAACTTGATAATTACCAATTCGCAAAGCTGGATAATTTTGACGCAGAGAAATTAATTTTTTGTGAGTATTGAAAATTTCTTGATTCCAGTCAGATTCTAAAGGAAAAACACGCCGACAATCAGGATCTTTTCCTCCCACTAAACCCACTTCATCGCCATAATAAATACTGGGCGCACCAGGAAAGGTAAATAATAACAAATTACATAATTCTACACTTGCCTGATCACCATCAGCAATACTCATTAATCTAGCTGTATCATGGCTACTCAAGACATTTAATTGAGTTAGTTGAATTTCCCAAGGATACAATTCTAAAAGGCTGTGAATTTTATCCGCATATTCAGTCGCATCTAGGGCAGGATAGGGAGAATAACCTTGAGATTTAACTAAGTCTAATACTACTTTATCGCCTACTGCAAAGGCAATGGCAGCTTCATTAAATAAATAATTCATCACCCCGTCAAACTGTGTACCATCGAGCCATTCACGGGCATCTGACCAGATTTCACCGACAATATAAGCCTCTGGATTAATGGCTTTGACTCGTTGGCGAAATTCTTGCCAAAAACCAGGAGTTTTAATCTCATTGGGTACATCTAATCGCCAACCATCAATGCCAAATTCTAACCAATATTCGGCAATTTTCATGATATACTCTTTAACATCTGGATGATCATGGTTAAAGGTTGGTAAAGAGCGAATTCCTATCCAAGAATCATAGTTAGCAGGTAATTTTCCATCATAGGGTGCAAGCGGCCAGTCTTGGATTTTGAACCAATCTACCCAAGGAGAATTAGAACCATTTTCTAGGACATCATGGAAAAAGAAAAATCCTCGACTAGAATGATTAAATACGCCATCCAGAACTATTCTGATATTTCGTGAATGGGCTGCATCTAGTAATTCTCGTAAAGCCTGATTTCCCCCCAACATGGGATCAACTTGGTAATAATCATGGGTATGATAACGATGATTACTAGCAGATTGAAAAATGGGTGTAAAGTAAATCGCCGTAATTCCTAAACTTTCGATATAGTCTAATTGTTCTAAAACGCCCCACAAATCACCACCTTTATAACCTTGATATGTGGGTGGTGCGTCCCAATCTTCTAAATTGGCATTATTTAAGAAGCTTTGGTGAGAACGTTGACTTCTGGCAAATCTGTCGGGGAAGATTTGATAGAAAACTGCGTGTTTCACCCAATCTGGTGTGTTAATCTGCATAAATTTATGTATTTATTAGAAATAAGATAGACGGGCAGGATGCCCACCCCACAATTAATATATTAATTTTGTGGGGTGGGCTTCTAGCCTGCCCTAGTCAACAATACTATTTATTATTTATTCCTGCTCATCGAGTTACAAGAGTATCCGGCAAGCGTAAAGCTCAGTGTCTTTAGACCTGAGATATAAGCGACTCGTGCGGTAATAAAGCGCATAGAGTCTTTCTTCTCATGAAGATTGGTTGAGGTACATGAAGTTTTGTCATCTTTGCTCCTAATGGTGTTATACTGCCCACAACAGGAATGGTAATCAACCTGTATAAAAACCTAACTGCCTAACGGCTTTTCTGGTCCTTGACTCTTGTTGATATGGGGTTCTATTCCATAGTTCTAGTGACTACCCTCCGAATAGGTAAAATCTTAATGGGAGCTAGACAACACAGAATTGTACGGGCGTATTGCAATACGCCCCTAGCAAGCAAAATTTGCAGCAATGCGACTACCTTCGGGCAGAGGGAAAGTTAACGCTTGGGGAGAGAACCACCTCTGGTTTAGATACTGCAAGGGATCTAAACTAAGTGGACTCGTTGAACCAAGAATCTCAGCGGCTTTAGCCCTGAGAGTGTCAAAAAATATCATTTATCAAATTCTCCCCTCCTTCTTCGTCACGAAACGATAAATAATTGGTACAATTGTTTACTTACCCCAGTTTACAGTTAACCAGTGCCTCATGGTATACGTCAAGCGCGTTGAACTTACCAATTTTAAATCCTTCGGTGGGACTACTTCTGTCCCTTTGTTACCGGGGTGTACGGTCATATCTGGGCCTAATGGTTCTGGGAAGTCAAATATTCTGGATGCTTTGTTGTTTTGTTTGGGACTGGCTAGTTCTAAGGGTATGCGGGCAGAACGGTTACCGGATTTGGTGAATAATGCTCAAAAACATAAGGGGCGTTCGGCACTGGAAGCTAGTGTAACAGTAACTTTTGATATTTCCGATGTCTCACGCAAAGGCGCAGAGGGGGGGAGTAGGGGAGTGGGGGGAGTTGGGGAGGTTGGGGAGGTTGGGGAGGTTGGGGAAGTTGGGGAAGTTGGGGGAGAAAATCCAAAATCCAAAATCCAAAATCCAAAATCGGTTGGGGAAGTAGGGGAAGAAAATCCAAAATCCAAAATCCAAAATCCAAAATCGTCTGATTGGAGTGTAACTCGCCGTTTGCGGGTGTCTCAGCAAGGGGGTTATACGTCGAATTATTATATTAATGGTGAGGCTTCTACTCTAACTGAGTTGCATGAGCAGTTGGAGGAGTTACGGATTTATCCTGAAGGGTATAATGTGGTGTTGCAGGGGGATGTAACTAGCATTATCTCGATGAATGCCAAGGAACGGCGGGAAATTATTGATGAATTGGCCGGGGTAGCGACCTATGATCGGAAGATTGTCCAAGCTAAGTCTACTTTGGATGAGGTGAAGGATAAGGAAGATAGTTGTCGAATTATTCAAACTGAGTTAAGTTTACAATGCGATCGCCTATCTCAAGACAAAGCCAAAGCGGAAAAGTATCAATTATTGCGAATTGAATTTATTCAAAAGCAGTCTTGGGAAGCGGTGTTATCTTGGCGTTCTCTCCAATCACAGCAGGAAAAGCTGGTTAAACAAGTTGAAGATGGCGATCGCAATTTCAGTGATTTTACTAGTCAATTAACTACAACTAATTCCCAAATTAATCAGAAAACTACTGAACTTGAGCAGCTTAATCTCCGTGTTAAGGCTTTGGGAGAGGATGAAGTTCTCTCTGTTCAGTCTAATCTCGCTACCCAGGAAGCGGAACGCAAACAACTCCAACGTCAACAACGAGAGTTAGAAGCATCTATTCAAGAATCTACCAGACGTTTAAATCAAACTCATCAAGAAATTCAACAATATCAACTTGATTTAGAGAAAGCGATAAAACAACAAAATGTAGAGACGTTTCATGGAACGTCTCTACAACAAGAAAGAAATACCGCACAACAGAATTTAGAATCTTCTCGTCAAGCTGCTGCGGAAATTGCCTCAGCTTCCGAAGCTTGGGTACAACAACAAACAGCTTTAAATCGGCAAATTGAATCTTTGCTGCATATTCTCGAACCTCAACGCACTGAACAAGCACAACTACAAGAACGTAATACTCAATTACAACAACTTATTTCTGAACAATCTGATTTAATTGCCACTTTAGAACCGGAATTAGCTCAAAAACAAGCTGAATGTGTGCAGTTAGAAATGGAATTTCATGCTTCTACTCAACCTATTCAGAATTTAGCTGAAAATCTAGCTGCGACAGAACAAGAGTTACAAATTCAACAAGATACTCAAAAGCGGCTTTTACAAGAACAACGAGACAAACAACGTCAGTTAGATAAATTAGAAGCACAAACCCAAGCACAACAGGAAATTCAAGGAACACAAGCCAGTAAAGTAATTCTACAGTCGGAAATGCCAGGTTTGTGCGGTTTGGTAGTGCAGTTGGGTAAGGTTGAACCTAAACATCAATTAGCATTGGAAATGGCTGCTGGTGGACGTTTAGGGCATATTGTTGTTGATGATGATAGTGTAGCATCTGCGGGGATTGAACTGTTGAAACAAAAACGGGCAGGAAGGGCAACTTTTTTACCTTTAAATAAAATCAAAGTTCCTAAATTTACTCAAGATGCAACTCTGCGTTTAGCTGATGGGTTTGTGAGTTATGCGGTAGATTTGGTAGAATGCGATCGCCGTTATCATGATGTCTTTGCCTATGTTTTTGGTGCAACAGTAGTATTTGCTAGTCTGGCACAGGCTCGAAGAAACATGGGACTATATCGAATTGTCACTTTGCAAGGGGAATTATTAGAAACTAGCGGAGCGATGACAGGTGGTAGCAGTAATCAACGTTCATCTTTGCGATTTGAAAAGGGAGACGCAGGGGAATCTGAAGAAGTCGCTAATTTAAAATCTCGCTTAATAGATATTGATCGTGTTTTAGAACGCTGCGGCGAAGCAATTTCTACTTTAGCAACTCGCACTAAAACATTAACCCAAGAATTGACGGAAGCCCGGCAAGGACGCAGGGAACAACAATTATATTTAGAACAGTTGCAAAAAGAGATTAAAAGTTTAACCGCGCAACTAACAAATACTCGCGCTCAACTTTCCCAAAATACGGAAAAATTCACATCTGCACAATCACGGTTAGAAATTTTAAATCGGGAATTACCGACAGAAGAAACTCAACTTCAACAATTGAGACATACTTTGGCTGAGTTGGAATCTTCCCAAACCCCCAGCGAATGGCAACAAATCCAAGCTACCATTAAAATCCAAGAGCAGCAATTACAACAACGAGAAACCGCATTAAGAGACGGACAACAACAATTAAAGAACTTAGAAAATCAACAACAGCGGTTACAAGAAAAAATAGAAGAGGCTCAAGCGCGAGTTATTCAATATCAACAAGAAGAGACAAATAATAAACAACAAGAAGTAACTGTCAAAAATCAAGTTTTAGAATTGAATAATTTGATTACTGCAATTCAAGCTAATTTGCGGAAACTGGAAGAAAATTTAGGAGAAGAAAAGAAAAACCGGGATACAGCAGAAACGGAATTGCGATCGCTCTTATTGCGTCAACAACAGTTACAATGGGAGATTGAGAAACTCCAAGAAACTCAAGAAAAACGCCGAGAAGATTTAACCGCACTCCAAAACCAGTTGCGAGATTTAGGTGCAGAATTACCCAGTCCTCTCCCAGAAGTTCCGAATAAAGTTGATTTAGAGGACTTGCAAAAAGAATTGCGGAGTTTAGGCAAACGTTTACAGGCAATGGAACCTGTAAATATGTTAGCTTTGGAAGAATACGATAAAGTCCAAGGTCGTCTTCAAGAACTGACAGAAAAATTAGAGACATTAGAAGGTGAACGGACAGAATTATTGTTAAGAATTGAAAATTTTACCACGTTGCGTCAAAAAGCATTTAAAGAAGCTTTTGATGCAGTAAATGAGAATTTCCAATCTATTTTTGCTATTCTTTCTGATGGTGACGGTTATTTACAACTAGATAATAATGAAGATCCCTTTAACAGTGGTTTGAACCTAGTCGCACACCCCAAAGGTAAACCTGTACAACGTCTTGCTTCTATGTCTGGGGGAGAAAAATCCTTAACTGCATTAAGTTTTATATTTGCCCTACAACGTTATCGTCCGTCCCCATTTTACGCCTTTGATGAGGTTGATATGTTTTTAGATGGGTCAAATGTGGAACGATTAGCAAGAATGATTAAACAACAAGCAGAACAGGCACAGTTTATAGTTGTAAGTTTACGCAGTCCGATGATAGAAGCAGCACAGCGGACAATTGGTGTGACTCAAGCTAGAGGTGCTTATACTCAAGTTTTGGGGATTAAGTTATCATAGAATGTTTTCATCATCTTTATCATCAAAATCAAAAAAATCACAGTTCAGACAATTTAATC
Organism: Dolichospermum sp. DET69; assembly: GCA_017355425.1. Taxonomy (NCBI): domain Bacteria; kingdom Bacillati; phylum Cyanobacteriota; class Cyanophyceae; order Nostocales; family Aphanizomenonaceae; genus Dolichospermum; species Dolichospermum sp. DET69. The sequence continues at coordinate 2,314,915 of CP070233.1, read as the reverse complement.
ATTCTGAACTATGATTCTTGTGATGAAGATGATTTTGATGATTTATTTAATAACAAGTTTTTATCATCTTTATCACCAAAATCAAAAAAATCACAGTTCAGACAATTTAATCATTCTGAACTGTGATTCTTGTGAGGAAGATGATTTTGATGATTTACTTAAGCACAAGTTTTCATCATCTTTGTCACCAAAATCAAAAAAATCACAGTTCAGACAATTTAATCATTCTGAACTATGATTCTTGTGAGGAAGATGATTTTGATGATTTATTTAAGCACAAGTTTTCATCATCTTTATCACCAAAATCAAAAAAATCACAGTTCAGACAATTTAATCATTCTGAACTGTGATTCTTGTGAGGAAGATGATTTTGATGATTTGTTTCTGAACAAGTTTTCATCATCTTTATCACCAAAATCAAAAAAATCACAGTTCAGACAATTTAATCATTCTGAACTGTGATTCTTGTGAGGAAGATGATTTTGATGATTTGTTTAAGCACAAGTTTTCATCATCTTTATCATCAAAATCAAAAAAATCACAGTTCAGACAATTTAATCATTCTGAACTATGATTCTTGTGAGGAAGATGATTTTGATGATTTATTTAAGCACAAGTTTTCATCATCTTTATCACCAAAATCAAAAAAATCACAGTTCAGACAATTTAATCATTCTGAACTGTGATTCTTGTGATGAAGATGATTTTGATGATTTATTTAAGCACAAGTTTTCATCATCTTCATCACTAAAATCAAAAAAATCACAGTTCAGACAATTTAATCATTCTGAACTATGATTCTTGTGATGAAGATGATTTTGATGATTTATTTAAGCACAAGTTTTCATCATCTTTATCACCAAAATCAAAAAAATCACAGTTCAGACAATTTAATCATTCTGAACTGTGATTCTTGTGATGAAGATGATTTTGATGATTTATTTAAGCACAAGTTTTCATCATCTTTATCACTAAAATCAAAAAAATCACAGTTCAGACAATTTAATCATTCTGAACTATGATTCTTGTGAGGAAGATGATTTTGATGATTTATTTAAGCACAAGTTTTCATCATCTTTATCATCAAAATCAAAAAAATCACAGTTCAGACAATTTAATCAGTCTGAACTGTGATTCTTGTGATGAAGATGATTTTGATGATTTATTTAAGCACAAGTTTTCATCATCTTTATCATCAAAATCAAAAAAATCACAGTTCAGACAATTTAATCATTCTGAACTATGATTCTTGTGAGGAAGATGATTTTGATGATTTATTTAAGCACAAGTTTTCATCATCTTTATCATCAAAATCAAAAAAATCACAGTTCAGACAATTTAATCATTCTGAACTATGATTCTTGTGATGAAGATGATTTTGATGATTTATTTAAGCACAAGTTTTCATCATCTTTATCACCAAAATCAAAAAAATCACAGTTCAGACAATTTAATCAGTCTGAACTATGATTCTTGTGAGGAAGATGATTTTGATGATTTATTTAAGCACAAGTTTTCATCATCTTTATCATCAAAATCAAAAAAATCACAGTTCAGACAATTTAATCATTCTGAACTATGATTCTTGTGATGAAGATGATTTTGATGATTTATTTAAGCACAAGTTTTCATCATCTTTATCATCAAAATCAAAAAAATCACAGTTCAGACAATTTAATCATTCTGAACTATGATTCTTGTGATGAAGATGATTTTGATGATTTACTTAAGCACAAGTTTTCATCATCTTTATCATCAAAATCAAAAAAATCACAGTTCAGACAATTTAATCCAAGTCACTTATGGTTTATGGAAATCATCCTGAGCAGGTAATACGGTTTTAGTACCCCCTTTTCCATTAATGTTGGTGTGTTCAATGACTATGCGTTCTTTTTGAACAGGTACAGAAACTGTTACCATCTCAGTATATAATTCCTTACTAATAGTTACTTCTCCTGTCTTCACACGAGATTTAGTAGCCACTAAACGTTCTTCGTATAGTTTGAGGTTTTGGTGATCTTGCTCATTTACATTGTAAAGATTTGGTTCTTCGTCATATTTATATGTATGGTGTTCAGACGTAACGGGTGTAATAGGAGTAACAGGTATAACAGGTGCAATAGGTATTATTGTGCCAGAGCTACGCGCGACGGAGGCATCACTAAAAACTGGTGGAGCATCTACAGGTACAAGTGACTCTAGGGGTGTTGATGACTCTAAAGGAGCTTGTGCTATGGGTGGACGATAAACTCCCCGCACCCGTTCCTCATAGTCGTAATCAATTTCTTGCAAATCTTTAAAATCTGGTAAATTTTCTACCTGCTCTTTCGTCAGTCCAATTGCATACACTCTTCGCTGATTGTAATCAATTCGGGAACGTCCAATTGGTAACAATACTTGCCTACCAAAGAACCAAAAACCTGTATCCACAACTAAATAACGCAAACGCCCAGAATCATCTACCAAGATGTATTTGACAGCGCCGACTTTATCATCATCTATGTCTGAATATACATCAAAATGCTTAATCTTTTCAACTTCATTGTGATCTAACTCTGGACTACCATAGTTAGGGTCAACAGCAAAGTCTTCAACTTTATGTAAAGCCATATTCTTTTAGCCCCAAAGATATATAGTTATAATTTTAAAAATAAAATTTCTTACTTCTTCCTTCTAAAGAATGACTTTTCCATTCCCTAGCAACATTATTACCTATCTGCATTTTCCGCCTTTGACGAAGTGGATATATTTTTAGATGGGTCAAATGGAGAACGATTAGCTAGAATGATCAAACAATAGGCAAAAACAGGCACAGTTCATTTTTGTGAGTTTTCGCCGTCCGATGATATAATTAGCACAAAGTACAATTGGTGTAATTCAAGCCAGAAGCGCGGATACTCAAGTTTTGGGTATTAAGCTATAATCATCTAATTGATATGGCAAAAGGTTTAATAAAAACTTATCTTTCCACTGACCACTGACCACTGACCACTGACAACCAACAAATTGTCAAGTTTCTGTTAAAAATAGTTTATACATAAAACGGATTCGAGATTGCCTTCGGCACGCTAAGCGAACAGGAAGACCTATAGAATGACTTCAGAACAAGTAATTAGACGTTCCGATATATTAAACACTCAGGTAATCACCCGCGACAACGGTAAGCGGTTGGGTATCGTGAGTCAAGTCTGGGTTGATGTGGATCAAAGAGAGGTTGTGGCGCTTAGTTTGCGAGACAGCCTGATCTCTATGTCTAGTCTACCTCGCAGTATGTATCTCAATACGATCAACCAAATCGGTGATGTCGTCTTAGTTGATAACGAAGATGTCATCGAAGATGTGGAAGTAGACATTCTCAGTAATCTGATGAACTGGGAAGTAATCACGGAAACAGGTGAAGTATTAGGCAAGGTAAGAGGCTTTAAATTTAATGGCGAAACGGGTAAAATATACTCTATCGTCATTGCTTCTTTGGGATTACCCCAAATTCCTGACCAGTTTTTGAGTACATACGAATTATCCATAGATGAAGTAGTCAGCACTGGTCCAAGTCGGTTAATTGTGTTTGAAGGTGCTGAAGAAAGAGTAAACCAGTTAACGGTAGGCGTTTTAGAACGGCTGGGTATTGGTAAAGCTCCTTGGGAAAGAGACGCAGAAGAAGAATTTGGCTATAGCGCCCCTCGCACAGTTGCACCCAGCAATCAATTACCTAGTGGTGTCCCCCTCCAAGCACCTAGGCCAAAAGTCCGCATTCCTGACCCCATAGCGCAGGAGGAGGAATGGACTGAGGACTATATAGAAGAAGAAAGACCCCCCCAGCGTCAAGTCATGAAAGCCCGTTCTTATGAGTCAATTCAGTACGAAGAAGATGAAGAAGATAACTGGAGTGATGCAACGGTAAGAGATAGTTATCAGGAAGCACCAAGATCCGCAGCCAAGCCAGTCAAAAAGACCTACGCTGACCAGTATGATGACTTTGATGATGATTTAGAAACTGATGCTTGGGATGATGCACCGAAGCCTATAAATATTCCCAAAAAGGTCAAGGAAAGACAAGTGGAATACGAGGAAGAAGGCGGATATTAAGTTTTGTAAACCCCCTCTATTACAGGTATGAGGGGGTTATTTTTTGTTCAGGAAGAAGGAGTCACCGAGTCAGGAGTCAGGAATCAGGAGTCAGGAGTCAGGAAGAAGGAAGAAGGAACAAGGAACAAGGAACAAGGAACAAGGAAGAAGGAAGAAGGAAATCACAAATTACCCATTACCTATTACCTATTACCCATTACCCATTACCCATTACCCATTACCCATTACCCATTACCCATTACCCATTACCCATTACCCATTACCCATTACCCATTACCTATTACCCATTACCCATTACCCATTACCCATTACCCATTACCCATTACCCATTACCCATTACCCATTACCCATTACCCATTACCCATTACCCATTACCCATTACCCATTACCCATTACCCATTACCCATTACCTTGGGGTACAACTAATACCTTATCAACCCGATTTCCGTCCATGTCCATAACTTCAAAGCGCATACCATCCCATTCAAAATGATCTGCGGCTGCGGGAATCCGGCCTAAATGGGTGATGACAAAACCACCTAATGTTTGATAATTTCCTCTTTCTTCACTTTCCAATTCTTCAAGATCAAATAGTTCTAAAAACTCTTCTATTCCTAACATTCCGTCTACTAACCAAGAACCATCTTCCCGTTGTACGGCTTGGGGGTCTTCTTGTCCTGGTTCTGTGGGAACATCACCGACGATTTCACTCATGATGTCATTAAGGGTGACTAATCCTTGAATTACACCATATTCATCTACGACTAAGGCCATGTGAGTCACGGTTTGCTTGAATAATTCCAAGACTTTTAAACCGCGTGTGCTTTCGGGGACAAATACGGGTTGACGTAATCCTAGAGTTAAGTCTAAGGGTTCGTTGCGTAAACTTCTGGCTAATAAGTCGGTGACAGGAATAATCCCCAGGACGTTATCTAATCCTTCTTGACAAATTGGATAGCGAGAATAACCGCTTTCTGCCATTTTCAGGCGGTTTTCTTCTGGGGGATTTTTCAAGTCTAACCAAACTATATCAGGGCGGGGGGTCATAAAAGAGGTGACGGGGCGATCGCCTAACCGAAATACTCTCTCTACCATGTCCTGTTCGGCTTCTTCAAATGTTCCCGCTTCTGTCCCTTGTTCGATTAAAATTTTAATTTCTTCTTCTGTAACTTGGGGTTCAGTAGAGGGTGTAATTCCCAAAATTCGCAGTACCAAATCCGTAGACGCACTCAAAAGATAAACTATGGGTGAGGCCATTCTTGCTAAAGCCCGCATGGGTATAGCTACTAAAGCAGCGATTTTTTCGGGGTTATTTAAAGCCAAGCGTTTGGGGACAAGTTCACCGATAATTAGGGAAAAATAGGTAATGAGTAAGACTACTATGCTAAAGGCGATCGCATTACTATAATTAGCTAAAATGGGAACTAGCTTCACATACTCTTCTAGTCTTTTGGCAATAGTAGCACCGCCGAAGACACCATTGAGGATATTGATGAGTGTAATTCCTACCTGGACAATAGACAAAAAATGGTTGGGAGATTCTGCAAGTTTTAATGCAGCCTTGGCGTTGACATCTCCTTGATTAGCTAATTGCTGTAGTCTAACTTTCCGGGCTGAAACTACGGCCATTTCCGACATGGAAAACACGCCATTGGCGAAAATTAGCACCAAAATCGTTAAAATTTCAAACGTGAAGGAAGACATTTTAAAATTGCTGGTATAAAGAGTACAAGTATACAGTGATGAGAAGTCGCTCGGTGATCACCAAATCAGATATCTTTTTAGTATCCAGTATTTTCAGTATTTTCAGTGATTCTCTGAGAGGATGTTTTAAAAGTCCCTCATGGTGTATCAAATATTGTTTTACCCCTCCCTAACCCTCCTGACAGGTGTAGGTTTTTAATATTCTCTGTAAAGGCCAGACCGGGAAGACAAGGAAGGATAGTAGACAAGGAGGATTTTATCCACAAAATACTCAATTCATGGGTTGTTTTGTTACTAATCATACATTCATTTGTCCGGTTTTCCTCCCTTGTCACCTTGTCTGCCTTGTCTTGTCCTCAAGACAATGTAAAAAACCTACACTTGTCAGCCCTAACCCTCCCCTTAGAAAAGGGAGGGGACTTGATTTTTTGTTATCCCCTCTTGGAAAGGGGGAACTAAGGGGGGTCAGTAATCATACCTGATATCACTTTATGGCTAACGCCACGCTACGCTATCAAACAACCTCTAATATATTGATATATATTAAATCTTTTTAATCCCAATTGGCAAATTCATCGCTCATATTCCGAAGAAGGGCGGTTATTTGGGTGCGTCGGGTTTCAAAGTTAGCAGCGATGTAAATTAACAAAATACCAAGTAATAAGCCAACAATCCATTTTAGGAAGGAGTAACTGAGGCTAAAAATTACTAATTGATAAATGCTGGTAATCAAGAAAGTACCTGTACCAACGTAGAGAAAAGCGCGGATTTTTAAACCTAAGCCGGCGAAGATGGTAATGAGACTGAAAATACCGGGAATAAAAGGCAGATTTTGATAAAACAAAATTGTCCAACCGCAAATTAAACCACTTCCTAACATTCGCAAACTGTGACGAAGAGATTTGGTTGTTGATAATGTTAGTTGTTTATCTACTTGGGCAATATATAGTAAAGATAAACTAATGGGTGTAATGTACCAAAGGGAATCTCTCAAGTTTAAATCATGAAACCAAGTAAATAATGCCCAGTCAATTAATCCTAAACTGATATATGTAAACCGGATTTGTGTGGCCACTTTAGCCAAAAAGACGTAGTAAGCAGCAACGATAACTAAGGTAATAGGATAAGTTTGCAGTCCCGTTGTTCCTAGAATGATTAGTGGGAGGATGTATGCTGTGCGTTGCCAAGGTGTTTTTGACCAACCTAATCTTTGCCAAGGGAGGATATAGAGGAAGTAGGCAAATAGGCAAGATATTGCTCCATTCCAAGGTAGTAATTGCTCAGATAGTAATTGCCCTATTGGTAAATTTCGTGAATAAATACCTAATGCCCCTAGTTCTATTAAACCCAAATAAACCCAGATTTCCTGATTTGTTTCCTGAGAATTTTGTTTTCCTTGCCAAATAGCATAACGAACTAAAAATAATCCTGTTCCTAATACTATAGAGGAATTAATTTCGCTAGGTAAATTAATAGCAGATAGGAATAAAATACTACTCCAAGCCCAATGGAGATGGGCAATATTTTTGAGTTCTCCACGAGTTAATCCCAGGTAGCCAATCAACCAAGGTGTGAGGATACGGTAAGCATACATAATACTAGTCCCCAGGGCTGACATGGCAATTAATCCATCACCTAAAGCTCCTCCTCTCGATAGAGACATTTGATAAAATAGGAGTTCGTAGGCGGAAATTGATACCCCAATAATACCAAAATAAAGGAGGGGTTTAAAAGCTTCCCTTCGTCTTCCTACCCCAATCAGAATTAAGGCTACACCCAAGGAACAAAAACCTGTAAAGTTAGCAAAAGTGTTTAACCGTAAAATAACGCTAAATACACCATAAATAAGGGGGAGAATATGGAAACTATTGGGTAATGTTTGTAATTGATGTTTGCGTCGCCACCATTCGCCAAATAACTGAGTTGTTAAACCCAAAATGATATTAGCTATGGCGATTCTCATAATTGAATGTTCGCCAAATCCTAAGATTTCGGCTGTTAATAATTCTAAACACCAACCAATACCATAAAATGCCGATTCTTTCGATTGTCCCCAACTGCGATAGATGATTGATGCTAAAATTATCGCTGTGGTAATAACATAGATATATTCTGTTTTGATAATGCTTTGATAAATTAAACTGGAATGCAAAGTCAGAGCTGATAATTCTATTGTACATAATGCGATCGCCCATTTATCACTGGCTGCGGCATAAATTATCGCTAATTCTGTACCTTTGCGTAAAAGTACACCACGCCATAGCCATAAACTCAGAACTGTCAATGCAGTAACGACAAACCAACCTGATATTGTTAGTTTTATTAAACCAAATACACCTTCTGCTAACAATGCGGTCAGAAAACTTAGCCCAAAACCAATAATTGTTCCTGCATATATTTGGTTTCTTAAATAGCGAGTATTTACTAACATCACTGCGACACCTGCACCCAAACCAATTAATCTAATTCCTGGTAATGGTAAAGTTAATAATTGCAAAATCCCTATAGATAAAACACTTAAAAAACTGTTTGTAGTGCGATTTGGTTCAGTGGTGCGAATTGCTAAACCTGTCAATGCTAAAGGAGTAATTAACCAAATTATTCCTAAAGAGTTGGGATTTTGCCCATTACCATGCCAGTAATTTTGAGCATTTATCCACAATAAAGAAAAACTAAGTGCAGCTAATACTAAACCAATATACCATGCACTACGTTGCCAGATACCATCACCCAGACTAAATCCCCATTCAGCTATCATTACAGCTAATAAAATACCTGCCCAAATTTCTGGATTTAAACTTGGTAAAAACCAATTAATGCTAGAAATCAGCGTCAATACTCCCATGCTATGAGTTAGATATATCAAGGGAAGATAAAAAGCTGCCCGACGTTGAATAAAGGTGGCTAGAGTAAGAGTAGATAAAAGAAGATTGATTGTTCTTAATGTCGGATTTACTAAACTAATTATTGTTGAAGAAATTCCTAAAAATAAAGTTAGCTGTTCTCCAAAACTTGCTAATTCTTGATTTTCTTGATGATTTAATTTATCTGTTAGCCATAACATCAAAATGATGTAGGGAAATAAAGCAATACTCAATAATGCTAAAGGTTCATTTTGGCAATTAGTTAAATTAGTAGCTGTACTAATTACTAATTTTTGTAATTCATAAGGTACTAACCGCCAACTTAGGAAAATTGTCTGTAAACCAATTAAGAAAATAGCTAAAAAATCGGTTTTTAAACTATATCTTTGTAACCGACGGCTAAAAAACCACAAACTCAAACCACTGACTATCATTGCTTGGGCTGGTTGCGTTGTTACTGAAACTAACCAACCTAATAATAATAAACTTCCTCCCAGTTTTTCCCAGAGTAGAGAAGGATTTGGAGAGAGATTTTTTTCTGATAACCAAATTATCAACCCACCGCAAATACCAATTGCTAAACCTAATTGAGTAACACTAACTCCAGCGATAAAGATAGCCCTAGTCAGTAAAGTTAATAAGGCATAAATTAGGAAAGTAAAATATAAACTGATTCCCCATTGTGGAGATTCTGCATTTGTACTTTCTTGAGGTTGAGTTAATTGATTATAAACAGTAATAGCTGTTGTTCCTATCATTGCTAAATAAACAGCAATTAGCGGAAAACCTGATAATTTCCAACCCCAATGTAAATAACTCAAACCAATAATATTGACTAAAGGTAATTTACCACTGGGAAAATTAGTAATAATATTACGGTTTTGGCAAAGTTGATTAGTAATAAATGTGAGAGTCACAGAGGCAATTCCCATGACAATTAAGGTTAATGGATTTTGCCACAAACTAAAGCTATCCATTGCCCAAAAATTGATAGGAACTAATAACAAGGTGACGATTAATAATGTCTGTGCAGTTAACCTTAAATTGCTTTGTTTACCTGCCCAAAATGTAAAACCGCAAAAACTCAAGGTATATGCAAATAAAACCCCATACTGTCCAACTGCGGGGAATCTTTCCCACTGACTTGCAGCTAAAACACCAGAGGAAAGCACTACTAAAAATACGCCTAAAAACAGCAACCACCGCACACTTAATTCTTCACCCCAAGATTGCAACATCGAATTAACAAAGCTGGGTTTTTTAGGTACTGTTGGTATGGGAGGTAAAGTGGCAATTAATGGTTTTCGTGGGGGTGTGCTAGGGGTGAAAATTTCCTCTGGTTCTGATGCAGTCTGAGGTGTAAATACTACAGTGCAAGTGAGATATTGACGGGCTATTTGTTTAACTTGATCATCAGATATTAAACCGAGTTCTAGTAAGTCATCTAATCCTAATAATAAGTCAGGATGATTAGATGGTAGTTTAATGGGAATTTTCTGGGATGGTTCAAAAGGTGATGTCATAAATTGCAACCCTGTAAGTGTATATTAGAAATAGCCCTTTTAAGATGACTGAAGAATTTAATAAATTACTAAATTACTAAAATAGAACTCTCAATCAGATGTATTTTTCACAATTAGATTTACTATTTAAAAAACAACGTTTCAATCCCAAGGATAATGTTTGAATAAAGAATCTTGCTTCAGGTAAATCATTAAAAATATAGTCTATACTCTCAGGTGTGATATAATCTAAAGCTTGTATTTTTATTTCTTCATCTTGAGGATATTCGGTTTTGTACAATAAAACTTTCCACTCGCGTGGATTTTTACCATAATTTTTATTTAATTCTCCTCTCGCAGCAGCAACAAGAACTTCTATGGAGGGAAATGTTGTTAAAGGCATGATTATGGGTAAATATTTTCTAGGATATCCATTTCTAGCTTGAAAAGCATAAAATTTTTCAATTGCTTCTCTCAAAATATGAGATAAACTAATTGCCCAAGTATCAAAATATTGATTTTTATCTTTAAGAATATGTTCTGTATCTGTAGTTATTAAAAGAATATCACTATAAGAAATGTCTACATTATCTTTAAACTCCTCAAAAGCTTGGATAATTGTAGCACATATACTATCTCTTAGTTCTACTGCTATTTTATTGGGTAAGTAATACCCTTCAGGATTTTTGCGACAGGCATTTTTGTATTTTTGAACATGATCAAAAATATTTTTTCTAATCAGTGGGATGATATCAAATTTGATATTTTCTGATATTTCTTCTAATAAAATACATTCAACAATTTTTCCAAACACTTTATAGTCAGTTAGCCCGTCTCCAACAATTCCCACATTAATAGTATTCATGATATTTTACCCAATTGTCCCTGTGTACCAAAGTTCTGCTAACTGATATTTTGGTATTTTTATTAACTTTTTATTTGTGTTTTCTTCAATTTCATATTCTACTTCATCATCTTTAATTGCTCCAATTCCTACAAGGGTATCAAGTGCAGTATTTAAGTTTCTCACATCGCTTTGACGACTACGTTTATCTAAACGAACTGTATAAACATGATCAGGATGTTGATTAAATTCTCTTAAAACAGAGGGGCTGTGAGAAGTTAAAATAAATTGTGATGTTGTAAAGCCATCTTGACTAGGTGATGTTGCTTGCCAAATCCAATTCATCAATTGTTGTATATTACCTGGATTAATACCATTTTCTATTTCTTCTAACATAATTAGAGCTGGTGGTCTTCGTAATGATGCCAGCAAACTTATTGCAGCAATTTTCATAAAGCCGTCTGATACAACTTCTGGCATGAATTCTTCAATAGTACCCTTACGTCCTAAGTCAAATTCCCAGATGAGACTGGAACGATTGGGATCATAACGAACTCCAATAAAACTTGTATCAACGGTTCTCATTTTGGCAATAAATGATGAAAATATACGTTCTTCTTTTTCTTTTACATGACGGAGAAGTGACTGAAAGTTACTTCCTGTTTCTTTCAAATATATTGGGATTAACCTATCTCTCAAATATACGGGGATTGCACTTGTTTCAAAGTCTTGTTTGTGATCTATATCCTGATGATCTTTCTGTTTAAGAAATGTAGGTTGAAAATGATAACTAAATATATTATCAAAATCCAGGAAAAATAATTCACATAGTCTTTTTTCTATTCTTTCTAAATCTTGATCTAATTGTATTTTCTTTCTTAATTCTAGTATATTTGTAGGCTGATCATAACCACTTTCAACTTCTTTCGATATTTGATTATTAGTTAATTGGACAATTATTTTTTCTTTACAACTAGCATTGCTCATCAAATTATAGTTTTTACATATTTCTATTTTATAATTAATTTCTCCATATTGATTATTCCATAAAATGGAAAATGACATCGGTTCATCATCTTTAGCAAGCCTGTATTTATGTGGAGATAAATCTTTATTAGCATTTATAGTTTGATCTATTTCATTGTTAGAACTTCCTCGTCTGACAAGATTACAAAAATGTTGTATTCCTGCTAAAAGATTTGTTTTACCAGAATTGTTATTACCAATTAACAAAGTTACTGGATATAATTCTATAGTCGTTGATTTGTGAGTTCTAAAATTCTCTAAAGTAACTTGTTTAAACATCGTAACCTCCCAAAAATAGAATTATTTTTACCTTACCCGTTATGTTAATACTTTACACTATATTTTCGGAAATATATAAAAAATGGTGGGCATTGCCCACCCTACACTCAAGTAGTTTCAGGAATTGCTCCTTGCATTTTTGTGAAAGTGTCTATTAAAGTCTGCAATTGTTGATCTGCTTTAAATACTCCTAAACCTCTTGCTGTTACTTTTCCGGGAGAATAAACAAACCGAGTTTTCATGTTTGAAGTTAATTTTTCTGCTAACAAATTCCAAGCAGGTTCTTCCATGGGAGTTTCTAAAACAATATGCTGTTTATTCTCTGGTTTAATGCGGCTAAATCCCAGATTTTTGGCTAATTGTTTTAATTCCATAACTCGCAATAATTGATTTGCAGAAACTGGGATAGTTCCATATCTATCAGTCCATTCAGCAGCAATTTGTTTTAATTCATATTTTGATTTGACTGTAGCTACAGCGCGATAAGCACTCATTTTTTGATCAGGATCTGTAATGTAAGTTGAAGGAATAAATGCGGTGAGATTCAGGTCAATTTGCGTATCTGCAACTTTGGGGATTTCTTGACCTCTAATTTCTCGAATTGCTTCTTCTAACATTTCCATATACAAATCAAAACCAATTACATCCAGTTGACCAGATTGTTCTGCACCTAGCAAGTTTCCTACACCGCGAATTTCCATATCTCGCATTGCTAATTGATATCCAGAACCAAGTTGAGTAAATTCTTGAATTGCTCTTAATCTTTGCCTGGCTGCATCAGATAATTCTCTTTGTTTAGGATAAAATAACCATGCGTGAGCTTGGATTCCTGCCCGTCCTACTCGTCCCCGTAATTGATATAATTGAGATAATCCAAAACGGTGAGCATCTTCAATTAAAATTGTATTCACTCGCGGAATATCTAAACCAGATTCAATAATTGTTGTACAAACAAGAATGTCAGCGTCATTGTTCCCAAAAGTTAGCATGGTTGATTCTAACTCGCTTTCGTCCATTTGACCATGAGCGATCGCAAATCTTCCTCCTGGAACCATTTCTCGCAATTTTGTAGTGGTTTCTTCAATTCCATCTACTCGCGGAACTACATAAAATACCTGTCCACCTCGATCTAATTCTTGCCTAATTGCACTTCTAACAATTTCGGGATTTAAAGGTGCGAGATGGGTTTGAATTGGTCTTCTGCTTGGGGGTGGAGTCGTAATTAAACTCATTTCCCTAATTCCCGATAATGACATATATAAGGTTCTGGGAATAGGAGTTGCAGAAAGAGTTAAAACATCAACTTGAGTTTTCAGACTTTTGATTTTTTCCTTTTGATTAACTCCAAATCTTTGTTCTTCGTCAATTACCAAAAGTCCTAAATCTTTAAACTCGACAGTTTTACCTAATAACTGATGTGTACCTACAACTATATCTAATTCTCCAGTAGCGAGGCGTTTTTGAATATTGCGCTTTTCTTCTGCACTACGAAACCGATTCAGTAAACCCACATTGATCGGATAAGGGGCAAAACGTTCTTTAATTGTATGATAATGTTGTTGTGTTAAAATCGTTGTTGGTGCTAAAAGTGCGACTTGCTTTCCGGCAATGACAGCTTTAAAAATAGCCCTAATTGCCACTTCAGTTTTGCCAAAACCCACATCTCCACATACTAACCGATCCATGGGTCTTTCGCTTTCCATATCCCGTTTGACATCTTGTACCGCTTTTAGTTGATCTGTGGTAGGTTGATAAGGGAAAGAATCTTCCATTTCTTCTTGCCAAGGCATATCTGCGGGATAGGAAAAACCTTCTTGTTTTGATCGCGCTGCGTACAACTTTAACAAATCTACCGCTAATTTCTTAATGGTTTTGCGGACTTTATTTTTAGTATTATCCCAAGCTTTTCCGGTCATTTTATGTAATGATGGGGCTTGATCTCCACTGGTTCTAAATCGAGACAAAGAACCAACTTGGTCAGCAGCAACTCTTAACAAACCATCCGCATATTGGACAACTAAATAATCACGGATTTCATCATTAATTGTCAAACTTTCTAACTTGACAAATTTACCAATACCATGACTACGATGCACAACATAATCACCCTCCCGTAATTTGTTAGGATCAACTTGTTTCGATGTCGCTTGACGACGTTTGCGGACATAGCCAAAATTAGCTAAAGAATGTTGTCCATAAAATTCTCTATCGGTGACAATAACTAAACGGTAAGAAGGTAAAATAAATCCTTGTAATTCTGCTAAACCGGAATATTTAAGAGCAATAGGTATATGATTAATTTGTAGTTTATCAATGGCTTGAAAATCACGAGGATTAGGAATAAATTGTGCGGGACAATCGTGTTCTTGGAGGAGAGAAACCGAACGGGAAGGTTGAGCCGAAAGTATCCAAACTGCAAAATTGCGATTGCGTTCTTGTCTAATTGTCTCCGCTAACTTAGCAAATTGGTGAGGTGTAACTGGTAAAGGTCTACTAGCTAAATTTAAACCACTATTTTCTTCCGACAATTCCGATAAATATAACTTTCTAAAATTGGTAATTTCCGCTATACACTCATCAAAAGTCCGATGAATCTTAGGTAATTCAATTGACAACTGACTATTGACAACTGACCACTGACTACCAGCATTTTCCACCCAGCGATCGCTATGAGCATAACATTGTTCTGGTTCATCAATGGCTACGAGCGTATGTTCTGATAAATAGTCCAGTAATGAAGCAGGTTTTGCAAAAGCCAACCCCAAAAACCGCCGACTCCCTTCTAATGATGCTAAATCCGATTCTTGTAGAGACGTTCCATGGAACATCTCTACATTGTTAGAGAAATCAGCAGAATCCTTCAGTGCATCTAAAACAATCGGTGCAAAACTTGTTGGGGTGAGAGTAATTTTTTCCACCTTATCCAGGGCAGAACGTTGTGTAGTGGGATCAAATTCCCGAATTTGTTCAATTTCGTCCCCAAACCATTCCAAGCGCACAGGCAACTCCGAAGACACCGGAAACACATCCACAATATCCCCGCGTCTACTCCATTGTCCTTCCGTTTCCACCAGGGGAACGCGTTCATATCCCAAAATCGTGATTTTTTCACCAAATCCATCTAAATCAAATTCCATCCCTTTTTGTAAAGTGACACAGAATGATTTAAACGCTGACTGTGGTGGTAAATGTGGTTGCAACGCCCCCACAGTTGCAATTATGGCAGTTTTTTGTTTTTGCAACTGACCACTGACCACTGACGACTGACAGTTAACTAAATCAGCTAAAACCTGCATTTGACCCCAACTCAACTCATTTTCCGGGTCAAAGGGTTCATAAGGAGAAGCTTCGGATGTGGGGTAAAAATGCACAGTTTTCCATCCCATTGCTTCCATTTGGGCAAAAACCCGCCCAGCTTCCTCTAAAGTGGCACAGATGACACACAAATCCTGATCTTCACAATTTGCTAATGCTGAAGCTACCAGTCCCTTGGGAAGACGAGAAATCCCATTTAACCGCAATTCCTGTTGTTTATTGAGTTTAATAATTAGTTCTGCGGTAAGAGGCGATCGCGCCAAAGCACGCACAATAGAAGAAAATGCCATATATCTTAAATCTTTTACGCTCAATTGGAAGTAACTGCTGATAGAAAAATCTAACCGCAGTTTATATCCACTAGTTTAAAAGTTTTAATTGCACTCTTGATGGTAAATGGGAAAAAAATAACTACGGAGTCAGGAGTCACCGAGTCACCGAGTCAGAAGAAGAAGTCAGGAGTCAGGAGAAAGAAGAAGGAGTCAGGAGAAAGAAGAAAGAAGAAGGAGTCACCGAGTCACCGAGTCAGGAGAAAGAAGAAAGAAGAAAGAAGAAGGAAGAAGGAAGAGAAGGGTTCACCTTCAGCAAGCCCTAGAGTGACAGAAGAAAGACCTGTATTAATCCGGTTGCGTATAGGTTGAAAAATTTGCCTGAAAATCTAGCTCTTCGTACACAGCCAACGTTTCTTGATGTACACGAGCAACATTTAACCATTCTAAATTTTTCTGCGATCGCTGTTTCCATTCCTGAAGTAAATCTTTATTACTCAATAGTTGTATTAATGCCTGAGCCAGTTTATTGCTATCCTGAGCCGGAACTAACAGCCCCGCTTTCCCATTATCTAACGCCTCTGGGATACCGTCTACTTCAGTAGCCACAATCGCCAATCCTGCTTCCCTCGCTTCCGAAAGCACCAAGGGACAGGGATCACGATGGGAAGCTAAGACAAAAATATCACAGGCTAGTAAGTAACGTTGGGGTTCAGGCTGAAATCCTTCAAAGTGAATCCGATTACTAACAGCCGTTGCTTGGGCTTGAGACTCAAATAGTTGTTTATCAGGGCCGTTTCCTACCAAATATAAATGGACTTGGGGAAAATCCTGAGCAACTTCCTCAAAAGCAGCGATTAACTCAGTAATCCCTTTTCGTTTATACATTCCAGCCACAGTAGTGATCGCTGGACTTTGTAAATTTAAAGGTTGATAATCTGATATTTTCCGAGTCCGGGGGCTACCCAAAGTCCCATTACAAATTACCCGTAATTTTTGTTCAGGAATTCCCCGTTGTACCATCGAATTTTTGACAGCTTTGCTCACAGCAATTACTCGGTCAGCTAAACCCATCAACACACTACTCCGTTGAAATTCATTATGGACAGTAGCCACTAAAATATATTTATTTTCCCATCTCAAAGCCCGCCCTAAAACCACACCAGTCATCATGTGAGCATGAACTATATCTGGCTGAAATTCTTGGAGAATTGCTCGATAAGATACTGCCGCCTTAATTATATTTATTAGCTGGCGATTTTGATTAATTTTGTAATGTTTAACACCAAATTGATTTAATAATTTTTCGTATTCTCCCCCCGCTGAAATTACCGCCACATCATCACCAGCTTGGGATTGCAAACAAGCCAGATCCACAGCTACATTAACAATACCGTTACCGATTTCCTGGACATGATTTAATATATGTATGATTCGCATAAAGTTAAAAATGTGTATCAAAACTTAAATACATTTCAGCAAAAAAAGATCAAGAATAAAGTAACCAGTAGATCAATTTTAAACCTTTTATTTTACAAGTAACTAAGAACTTGTAGCGGATGCACTTGAATGAGATGCAGAATTTACTTATAAAAGCTATGGAGAAAGATACTTTTACTTCCGACTTCTACTATTAAGTATTTTTCATGAATTTGTAATATATCTAACTCGTTTTTTCTTGCTAACTTTTGTTGATTATATAGAAGTTCATAATTATCTAACTGTGTGTTAAGAAACATATATCAAACATAATTTTGGTTAGTTAACTTATATCATACTATTAATTAATCACTGTTTTTGGCTCTGGTCAGGATCTTCCTCTTAATTATCATCTTAGCCTTCAGTTATCAGCTTTAAAGATGGAAGTACAGCAATAAAACTTGTATAACCTCACCAAATAGAATGAAAGGCACGGAAGCCACTTGGCAATAGATGCGTGAAGGAAGTGCCAACTTAGAATTTATTCGCCGTGACATGATAAAATTAGGGACTTCCAAGAAATAAATTATCCCAATAAACGAACCACAGAGGCACAGAGAACACAGAGAGAGAATTTTTGCGTCAGTTTTGGGACATTTTTTTATTTGGAAGTCCCTTAATTAGCAAGTAAGAATAACCATCAACGCTCATAAGTGTTTTATTAAGGAGAAACCCCTGATTTATCTCGTCTCGGCATAGCCGTAGCCTGGGTAAACAAGCAATGGTAAATCATGGAGCGTTTAACATTAAAAATTGATGGACTCACAAAAGCAGCAAAAAAAATCAAAAGTAAGCGCAATTGCAATACCTGTCGTACTGGTAGTTGTCTTGAGCGTCTAGGAGGATAATTGACTATCCTTTTTAAGCAGGTCTTAAAGAATCTGCGTGTCTTTAGACCGCAGAGTGTCAAGAAAGTAAACACTTCCTCTTTTTTCCATTCTTGCTCTTGCTTAACTAAGAGGGCAAGTATACAAGCCCCTAAATGTATTTATGGGGTTTGTAAATTTTGTAATCCGCGACAAAAAATCAAGGTGATAAACGTTCGATTTTCCACCCTCCACCATCTACACGACTATATAATAGGCGATCATGTAAACGACTGGTTCTTCCTTGCCAAAACTCAATTGTCTGGGGAATGACGCGAAAACCACCCCAATGAGGAGGACGAGGAACTTCCTGATTTTCATATTTGCGCTGAAATTCTTGCAATTGTGCTTCTAAAATTTCCCTATTGGCAATTACTTCACTTTGATTAGAAGCCCAAGCACCTAACCGACTATATGCAGGACGAATTTCAAAATAGCCATCAGATTCTGCTGAGGAAATTTTTTCTACTGTTCCCACAATTCTGACTTGGCGTTCTAGTTCAGCCCACCAAAATACCAAAGCTGCATGGGGATTTTCTGTAATTTCTTGTCCTTTTTGGCTATTATAATTAGTAAATAAAACAAAACCCCGGTCATCAAAATCCTTGAGTAGTACCATTCTTGCAGAAGGCTGACCATTGGATGTACAGGTAGCCAAAGTCATAGCATTAGGTTCAGGTAGCTGGGCTGTTATGGACTGAGTGAACCAAGATTTAAACTGTATAAATGGATTAGGATCACTTTCTTTTTCACTTAAATCTTGTAATGTGTAGTCTTTGCGAATATCCGCTATGCTTGTTTCCATTTTTGTTATTTCCTTAAATTTAGATCAGCTAGTACCGCTTTCTCGGAAGTCAAAAGTCTGATGAAATAGGCTTTTTACCTATTTTAAATGGTTGCTTCTTGAGGGGGCGCTGTAATAGAAAAAATATTTATGATCACAATCAGTAAATTGTTTAGACAATAGGGAATGGAAGTTACTTATCTTTAACTCCTCTTCTACCCCTGAATCCTTACGTTTATATATTAAATCAGATGCGCCGTTTCGCTTCTCTGCAAACTCTCTTAATTTATGGACTTAGTGGACCAATTATCGCCCTCAATATCTGGCTACTGTCTGTATTATTTCGTTTTTTCCAGAATCCGATTACTATCCTCAGTATCGCCGCAATTCTGGCTTTTTTGCTGAATTACCCAGTTAAACTCTTTGAAAGAGTCCGAATTACTCGCATTCAAGCTGTCATCATCGTTTTAGTATTGACTTTAACTTTGTTTATTGTTTTGGGTGTCACTCTCGTACCCCTGCTAATTGACCAAACCATTCAACTTTTAAATAAGATTCCAGATTGGTTAGCGACTAGTCAAGCCAATTTAGATCATTTAGAAAGTTGGGCAAAGCAACGACGGTTATCTATAGATTTAAAGCTGGTAACAAACCAAATAAATGCTAATATTCAGACCCTGGTACAACAAATAGCTTCAGGGGCGGTAGGATTCGCCGGAACGCTGTTATCAGGATTACTGAATGTAGTATTAGTAATCGTTCTAGCTTTTTATATGCTAATATATGGCGATCGCGTTTGGTCAGGTTTAATTAATCTTTCACCATCTAATATTGGTCTTCCCTTTAGTCGGTCGTTGCAGTTAAATTTCCAAAACTTTTTTCTGAGTCAATTATTGCTAGGACTATTTATGGTCATAGCCCTCACACCCATATTTTTATTTCTGAGAGTCCCATTTGCCCTCTTATTTGCTATTATCATCGGTATTTCTGGACTTATTCCGGTTGTTGGTGCAACTTTAGGTATTGGTTTAGTCACAATGTTGGTATTAATCCAAAATTGGTGGTTAGCCTTTCCAGTCGCTACAATAGCAGTTATTATGCAACAAATTAAAGATAATCTGTTAGCTCCAAAACTAATGGGTAATTTCATTGGACTCAACCCCCTGTGGATTTTTATCGCTATTTTAATGGGATTTGAAATTGCCGGATTATTAGGAACACTCGTTGCTGTGCCAATTGCTGGGACTATCAAAGGCACATTTGATGCCATCAAAAGCAGTAACCATAGTGATTTTGTCTCAAATTTTCGGGCTAGTTATGGCTCAGAAGTTGCAGAAAATGAATAAGTTTGTCAGTAGGGGCGCAGGGCCTGCGCCCAGTCATTAGTCATTAAATAATTTTCTTCTTCCTTCTTTCTAACTCCTGACTCGGTGACTCGGTGACTCCTTCTTCTCATATATTAAATTTTAAATTAATGAATGCAGTTGAATTATTAGAAACAATTACACACCTCATTGAGCAAGCTGAAAAAGGGGAAATTGATCCTTGGGACGTGCGAGTTATTGATGTCATTGACCATTACTTAGAATTAATGGCTCCAGAGGCAAATAGCAGAGGCTATGAAAGTGATTTATCTCAATCTGGACAAGCTTTTTTATCAGCATCAATGCTCGTTTTATTTAAAGCAAATACATTAATGCAGCTATCAACAGTATATAATACTCCAGACGAAGTTGTAGATGATACACTATTAGAAATTGAAGATGGGTTGTTACATCCACATCGCTTGCATTTGGAGCAACAGTTGCGCCGTCGTCCGGCAGCTATGCCACCTCCAAAACGTCGAGTAACGTTGCAAGAGTTAATAGACCAATTGCAAATTATGGCAAACCAGTTAAAGCTGGTAGAAACCGTAGATAAACCTAAGCGGCTTAAACGTCAGTCTACTGTGCAAACCATGCGGGAAGCTCTAGAGTTAGCACACCAAGAAAATTTAACGGAAGTCGCGTTAGAAATAGAGCAGGTGTTACACAGTGCTGTTAAAGAGCAAAATTTAGAGGAACAATGTTGGAATCTAGAACAACTGATAGATTTGTGGATAAAGACAAAGAAACCAGAGAAAAATTCTTCTCATCATCAATCAGAACACGGTGACATAGTTAGCGTTTTTTGGGCGTTACTATTGCTCTGTAGTCAATCTAAGGTGGAGCTATTTCAACAAGAATTTTACCAGGAAATTCAAATCCGTTTACCTACTTAGGAGTCAGGAGTCAGGAGTCAGGAGTCAGGAGTCAGGAGTCAGGAGTCAGGAGTCAGGAGAAAGAAAGAAGAAGAAGGAAGAAGGAAGAAGGAAGAAGAAAGAAGAAAGAAGAAAGGGGTTTGCTGATGAGTCCTCAAATTTATCCGATTATTTTTAGTGAAAATGTAAGGGTTTTAAAAACCACAAAAATCATAAACTTAAAACTAAAACTTCTTCTCCTATTGAAACTAAGGTTTTCCCTACTGGTAAAACAGCTAAAGCATTAGTTTGAGCTAAATTAATTAAATTTCCAGAACTTAAATTACCAGCAGCTTGATAAAATTCATAAATACCATTACTTAAATTTAAATTACCCCAAATATAAGTTTCCATTTTCCCGTTAGATTTTAATTCAGAATGGGATTTAACTTTAATAAACTTTGCTTCCCAACCTTTATTAATTCCCGAAAGTTTTTTAATTATCGGTTGGACAAATCGCCAAAATGTCACTAAAGCCGAAACCGGATTTCCTGGTAAACCAAAATATAGGGAATTGGGAAAAGTTGCAAAAGTCAAAGGTTTTCCTGGACGCATTTGCACGGCGCGAAAATGAATTTCTGCCCCCAAAGATCCTAAAATATGATCAATATAATCATAATCACCAACAGAAACTCCGCCAGAAGAAAGAACTATATCAGCATTATTAATGGCATAGTTTATAATCTCTGTTAAAGCAGTTGGGTTATCCTTAACAATTCCTAACATTAACACCTCTGCACCTAATTCTTTTACCAAAGCTGCTAAAGCATATTGATTAGAATCCACAATTTGTCCAGGTTGTAGCGTTTGTTCTGGTGTTACTAATTCATCACCGCTCGAAAAAATTGCCACCCGTGGACGACGGAAAACACTGATTTTAGATAATTGTGCTGCGGCTAAAATAGCAATTTCTGTGGCATTGAGGGGAATTCCCGCTGGTAAAAGTTCCTTTCCTGCTTGGTAAAAATCCCCTTGGTGTCTAACAAATTCTTGGGGTCCAGGAGTAGCAAGAATAAAAACTTGGTTTCCCTGGAAATTAGTTTTTTCCTGCATAACTACAGTATCTGCACCTTTTGGCATAATTGCACCGGTGAAAATCCTTGCTGCTTGTCCTGGTTGGATAGTAATTTGGGGTTGATATCCTGCGGGAATCTCTGCCACAACTTCTAAAAATGTGGGATTTTCAGAACTGGAATTTTGCACATCTTGATAACGGACAGCAAAACCATCCATTGCGGAATTATCCCAATGGGGAAAATCTAAATAACTAATTACAGGAGTTGCTAAAATGCGATGATACGCTGTTAATAAATCAACAATTTCCAGATTACATTCTTGATTTAAAGATTCTACAGCATTGAGAATAATATTTTCTGCATCTTTGACTGATAACATAATGAATAAATTCGCTATTTGATGATTGTTGAAAATAAGTCAGGTATCTTGTTATTTGTGATTCACTTCTTATAAATTAAAAATACGGAACCAATGGGTCATAAATTCTCCACATAGACTTTACTGGATATTTACTTGAAAATCTAACTCTGGAGATTGAGGATTAAAAATAATGACATGATTTATTCCTTTAGGATATCTTTCACCATTATTATTAGTTTGGAAAAACTCAATACTAAATTTATAATTTTTACCAGGACAATTAGCAGATTGTTTTGCTGTTGAATTAGCTCTCACATCCTGAGAACCAGATATTAAAGCTGTAGTTATTGTTAACAAAGAGAGAAAAATTAGTTTTTTGGTAAACATAAACTATAAAAACCCGCTACAGGAACACTATAGCGGGTAAAATTAACAATTGCAGTTATGGTTAATCTTCAAATACAAAAATTATGCAAGCCATTCTAGAACAGCTTCATCTTTAGTATTAGTATGACGAGAAGGTGTTTCGCGCTCAAACTTCATGTGAATAGAACGGGTTTGCTCACCATCAGCCGCAACAGCTAGAATTGGGTAATCAATTACACCATCTTGGAAGGACATTTGGAAGCGGAATGTACCATCTGAATTAAGTTTAATGGGACGACCACCAATGGTGACAGTAGCATCAGGTTCCGTTGCACCATAAACAATCAATTCAGCGTCAGCAACTAACCAGAATTTGCGAGGACGCACAGGAACAGCGGAAGCGGAGAAACCGACACCGGACATTCCCACACCGGACATGGTTAAACCAGATACGTTAGGAATAGCCCACATACCCACACCAGATGGGAAAACGTAGGAACTGAGAGCTTGCTCAGGAGCAGCAGAACCGGGTACGTGCTGCATAGAACCGAATATGGAACCTGCTACCCGTTGAGCTTCAGCAGATTCTGCTAGATCAAAGATTTGTTCGTAAATGGGGTTGCCATTAGCGCCAGCAGTAGCAGCGGTTGGTAATTTCTTAGATGGGGGAACAAGTTCGTAGAAGGTTTTACCGCGCAGGTCTTCTTCAAAGTCTACAGTGATGAAGACATCTTCAATCCAATCGGAAGGATAGACGGGGGGAATATGCACTCTTGCAGAACGCGCTAATACTAACCAACCACCATCAGCGGTGCGATAACCTACATCTATTACATAATCGCGATCGCTCACGGGAATTGGCAAGTACCATTCTCTAGCTAGTTCATCAGCAGGGTATTCTTGAATACTGTGGGGACTTTGATAATCTAGATCAAGATCGGTGACATCATAAATCCGCAGAGCTAGGGTTTGTCCACCTTGACGACGCAGTGCTTCTTTATGGTCGTTAGGAATATCCCAGTATGTATAAGCCCATTGAGGATCGCGGGGTAATAAAACTATCCGACTATCACCATAACCAGCCGGTAAATCCGCTAATGCTTCATCAACATCAGCGAGAGAACCACCAGTCCGATCTTCTTGACCTAATTCAAATTTTGCTGCTTCCACGGTTTCTTGTGCCTCCAGATTAGGGGATGAACTGAGCGAAAATTTACTATGTTGAACGTCTTCAATTGATGCTAATAACTGCGATTTCCGCATTCTGCTATAGCGAGATATACAGTATTCACTGGCAACTTTGCGTAATTGCCGTAATGTCATCTCCTCTAGCGGTGGGCGTTCTTTTGCCATTGATTTGGACTCCAGTAATTTGCAAGGTAAATCATTTTTTCGGGTTAAAAAAGTTTGATGATATTTCATCTACCCAGATTTTTTTATTCCTGACTCCTGGTTTTGTCCCAGTTTTAAATTTGTTTACTGTCTGTTTTTTATATACCAACTTTTCTAATTCCTAGTTCTGCATAATTTTTGCATTGCTTGGAGATTGCAAAAAGTTGTTAAGTAAATATTAACCAGTAAAACTATCTAGGGATCAAGGGGTCTAAAGATAGGTTTTACTATATTTCACGTAGTTATCAGCCCTGCGGGGATCAAAATATCAAGATTTCATGACAAGTTGATTTGAATTAGAGACTTAATATCAAGAATTCATGACATTTAGACAAAAAGAGAATTAATCTCTTGCTTTTGACAACTGACAACTGACAACTGACAACTGACAACTGACAACTGACAACTGACAACTGACAACTGACAACTGACACCTGACAACTGACAACTGACTACTGACAACTGACTACTGACCACTGACAACTGACATTCGCTGAATCAGCCATTTATCTTTTTTGCGAACTAAATCATAGCGAACCCGCAATTTTTCATTGGAGGATTTTTTTTGCAGACTATTTTGATAGAACTGAGTAACTTCCTGGACCTTAGCGTCTACAGCTACATAATCTTTATCTGTACCTTTTTTAGAGACAGCTATTATTTCTACATTATGTTCATATTGGCGATAGCGTTTCTCTTCTTGTTCTTGCTGGGCTACTGACTGCCATTGTGATAAAACTACGCCTGTTAAAATTTCATTTAAACCATCAATCTCATGATTTTGTCCTAAAGCTGCGGCTTTGGCAGATAACCAAGTTTCAATTACTTCCTTTGCTGTCTCCTTTGTTAGTTCTTCGTTGCTTGGTTCGGTTTGGCTGTTGGGGTCAGGAATAGTGATTGGTGGTTGATTCAGTTCTATTGCTAACTGTTCCCCATGTAATGATGAACTGGGAAACAAGATATTTTTTACCAAGCCAAAAGCTGTTGATACTAACAGTGAAAAAACCAATAATCCTCCCAGTGAGAAGAGAACCAGCCAAACTAAGCGGATTTTTGGGTCTAGGCTACTGAGAAAATTAGTTTGAGACTGTATAAACCGCTGGGGAATACTATTACTGCTGGGTTTGCGTCGTCTGCGTTTTGGAGACTGGTGGTTTGTCGCTGCGGTCGGAGTCCCATTGGCTGGATGTGGTCTTCTGTTTGGGGTTACTGCTGTTGAGGGTATTTGTGATGTTTGATTTCCCGCACTTCCATCTGTTGATGGATGATTCCATCTTGGTATGGAAACCTGAGTAGATTCAGGGTGAGGTCGAATGTGTGTTTCTGGTAACTCAGGATTGGATGTTTGGTGATGATATTGCTGTATTTCTGTGCTGTTATTAGTATGGTGTCTGAAATGATTAATATCTGGTTGGGGAAAGGATTGATGATTAGTTACTGCCCATTCATTAGTGATTTGGGCATCTGTGGGCAAAGATTCTAGATAAGCTTGTACTTGTCTATCGGCAAAATAATCCTTTAAAGAGGCTTGCTGTTTCGATAAATCCCGAAAGTGGGGAAATACTTCTTGCTGTAACCATTGTTCGCTGTATAAGCACAGTCCTGGTAATAAGTCTGGTGAATCTTGGGATTTTTCCCGAATAAAAGCTAAAGCTTCATATTCTTGACTTAGTTCTAAAACCCGGGTGGCTTCTTCGGTTTGTCCCATGAGTAAAGCACAAAGTGATTGTTCTAAATGCACATCTTGCCGTTTGGCTAATTGCATTAACATTTGCTTGGCTTGACGAATTAAAGCTGGTTGGCGTTGAGCAAAACCTCTAGCAATTAAGGAGTATACTGCTAAATATGTAGCCACGGCTGAGGGGCGTTTACTTTCTAATTCAAAGAGTTTATGCTGTTCTGATACTGTTAAATAATGACGAATTTGCTGGATAAATCGTAAAAAGTCATCTATGTTTAACCCTGATTGATCATTGCCAGTTCCATCAATGCCGCAACGATCTTCTAAAATACTTTGTAATAATTCTAACCCCTGCCGCCGTTTGGGGATCTGTGTTTGTGGTAGTGCTAATAGTTCTAAGATGCGATAGGGACGCAGTTTATAAAGATCAGCAGCCATTTCGGCGCGGACGCTGGGAAATAAGCCTTCCCGCGCTAATAGTTCTTCACCAGTTTCTAAGGATACGGCGGCATTTTCATAGTGACCTTGTTGCCATTCTTCCCGTCCTAGTTCTAGGCAAGCTAGGGAGACGGTAAGGATAATATCTGGTAAGTCTGGGTTTTCGGGAATTTCTGTTTGGTTAACACGATGACCTGTTTTGAGACTAACTAAATTAGGTTTATTAACTAAGTACGGACGACCAAGCTTTAATACTAATTCATATTCTCCTAGTTCTTGGAGTATTAATAAAGAGCCGACAAATCCCTCTGGGGTGATTTCAATGCTCAGATTTTGAGCATCTTGATCTTTAGAGTTATTATCTGCTAGGGTTTCTGGTGGAACTGGATCAGCAGTTTTGTTAGGAGTATAAACATTAGCTAGGTAAAGCTGATCGTATACTTTGCGCTTTTCGGTATCTAATAAAACCATATAAGCTTCTTCAATCAGCCTCTTGCGAGAAGATATGGATGTAGTCGAATATTCCCGTCGTGGCAATTGGACAATGCGATCGCTGTATGCCTGTCGCAATTGTTCCTCACTTGCCGCCAACGGTAATCCTAGAATTCGGTAATAATCAAGCGGAATTCGCACAGCTTACGTCCCCTGCACTGTGTTCTCGTAGCAT
Source organism: Dolichospermum sp. DET69 (assembly GCA_017355425.1). Lineage (NCBI taxonomy): Bacteria > Bacillati > Cyanobacteriota > Cyanophyceae > Nostocales > Aphanizomenonaceae > Dolichospermum > Dolichospermum sp. DET69. Next base: position 2,287,698 of record CP070233.1, on the reverse strand, counting down.
CTCGTAGAAATTGACATAATTCACCCGGAGCGTTCCAGGCTTCTAAAACCGTCCCATAATCATAGCTCGATTAATACCGTGTTGACCTAGTACAATAAGTGTAGATAGTAACAGATATCTTGTTTTTTGCCGTTAATTTTTTTATATCTTCAGTTTAAAGTCTTAATTTTGGGAATTAGTAGGAAGTAGGGCTTAGGCCACGCTGCGCTATCAGGAAAAATTAAAATTACCACTGACCACTGACAACTGACCACTGACTAATGACCAAATTTTTAAACGATCCATTCTGAAGCTCGTTCACCCAAATCTAGTGGAATGCTAACTGCTTTACCAAGTCGGGGACGTTCTTTAGTTTCGGTAATAAAATTCTCAACTTGTTGTGTTCCTCCTAAAGCGTTGAGATAATTAACAATGCTGTCTAGATGGGTTTGGTAATCTGTTTCGCTTAAGGGGAAAGAAGCTTGGCCAAAGTATTTCCACATGACTTGCAGAAATATTTTGCCATGAGTGCGGCGAAACTGGACATCATAAGGTTGTCCCCATTTATCAATTAACAGTTGGCGTAATTCTTTTCCAGTCATTGGTTAGTTGTTAGTTGTCAGTGGTCAGTTGTCAGTGGTCAGTTGTCAGTGGTCAGTTGTTGGTTGGGAAAATTATATTCCTCTATTTCCCATTACCCCTGCCCTTATTTAGATTTTACAATTAGTCAAGATATTAAGTTCCGTGACTCTAGTATGATAAGGATATAAAGAAATGTAATGCTAACAGAAAAGATGCTCACTATGTCTTGCAACTAAGGATTATGGCATCGCTGTGAGCGTTATGATTTCGACTCAGATAAGAGTGGCTTTTGTGCTGGTACTCTTGTCAAAATGATTAATAAATTACACAAACAGCGCGGAGATTATGGCTCAATTTTCACAAATCACAGATGTTCCCGATATGGGTCGTCGTCAGTTTATGAACCTGCTCACTTTTGGCACTGTTACCGGAGTGGCCGCAGGTGTATTGTACCCGGTTGTTAACTACTTCATTCCTCCTGCTAGTGGTGGCGCTGGTGGCGGTACAGTAGCCAAGAATGAATTGGGTAATGATGTTATTGTTAGTCAATTTCTGGACAGCCATAATGTAGGCGATCGCACTTTGGTGCAAGGACTCAAGGGAGATCCTACTTATATTGTAGTGCAAAGTAAAGAAGCGATTACTGACTACGGAATTAATGCTATTTGTACCCATTTAGGTTGCGTTGTTCCTTGGAATGTGGCTGAGAATAAGTTTAAATGCCCTTGCCATGGTTCACAATATGACGCTACTGGTAAGGTGGTTCGCGGTCCTGCGCCCAAATCTTTGGCTCTGGCTCATGCCAAAGTGGAAGAAGACAAAATTGTCCTCACACCTTGGACAGAAACCGATTTCCGCACTGGGGATGCCGCTTGGTGGGCTTAATTCCTATGTTACTGAGTGCTGAGTCATTAGTCCTAAGTCTCAAATTCACTCATGACAACTGACAACTAACAACCGACAAATGACTTTATAGAAATGAGAAATGCCCTTACATTTGCGAGGTTAACTCGCACTGCTAAAGCAATGGTTAATACCTTGCTAATAGCGATCGCTACTGTTACTTTTTTCTTCACTAGCGATATAGCCGTCCCCCAAACTGCTGCTGCTTATCCCTTCTGGGCGCAGCAAACTGCTCCAGCTACCCCCCGGGAAGCAACAGGACGAATTGTTTGCGCTAACTGTCACCTAGCGGCTAAACCCACGGAAGTAGAAGTTCCTCAATCTGTACTTCCTGACACTGTATTTAAAGCCATTGTCAAGATTCCTTACAATACCAGCGTGCAACAAGTAGGTGCTGATGGTTCTAAGGTTGGTTTAAATGTTGGTGCTGTATTAATGTTGCCTCAAGGTTTCAAGATTGCGCCAGAAGATCGCATTCCTGAAGAAATGAAGAAAGAAGTGGGTGATATGACATTCACTCCTTACAACGACGATAGCGAAAATGTCGTGATTGTTGGACCATTACCAGGTGAAGAATATCAAGAAATCATCTTCCCTATTCTTTCTCCTAACCCCGCTACAGACAAAAATATCCACTTTGGCACATACTCTGTTCATGTAGGCGGTAATCGCGGCCGTGGACAAGTTTACCCCACAGGTGAGAAGAGCAATAATAACGTGTTCAACGCTTCTGCTACGGGAACAATTAGCAAAATTGCTCAAACAGAAGATGAAGACGGTAACGTTAAGAATTTGATTAGCATTACAACTGCAAGTGGTGATGTTGTTACTGATACAGTTCCCGCTGGGCCTGAACTAATTGTAGCTGAAGGACAAGCAGTTGCAACTGGTGATGTTTTGACTAATAACCCCAATGTTGGTGGATTTGGTCAAAGAGATGTAGAAATCGTTTTACAAGATTCTTCCAGAGTGGCATGGTTAATTGCTTTCATCTGTTTAGTGATGTTGGCACAAGTAATGCTAGTTCTCAAGAAGAAACAAGTAGAAAAAGTCCAAGCTGCTGAAATGAATTTCTAAGTCCTAACTATGATTTGTGTGATTGATTTGATTTGGATGATTAATTAATCGCCAAAATCATTAGGTACTTGACAGGCTTTTTGCCTGTCTTTTTTTTTGATAATCTTGAGTCTGAACTATGATTTTTTTGATTGATTTGATTTAGATGATTATAAATTGAGTCTGAACTTTGATTTTTTTGATTGATTTGATTTAGATGATTATAAGTAGGGTGGGCATTGCCCACCAATAACTGTGTTAATGTGGGTAATGTTTACCAAAACCTTTCTAATATGGGCAAGGTTTACCTTACAGTTCAAAAATCAAATAGTGTTCCTATAGTTAATTGAAAATAAACAAATGACCGAACTTACAAAATCTTTCCATGTTGATCATTTGTTAGTGGAGATTTCCGCTTCAGAAGCTCAAATGTCGGAAAATGTGGCTAAAATTACATATCAGTATTTACAAAACCTGCTTGATAAACAGGATAAAGTGGCGATTTTATTAGCTACAGGAAATTCTCAAATTAGGTTTTTGGATGCTTTGATTGTTTTAGGGGGAATAGATTGGTCACGGATAATTTTATTTCATTTAGATGAATATTTGGGCATTACATCCGATCATCCTGCCAGTTTTCGGCGTTATTTGCGGGAACGGGTGGAACAAAAGATATCTCCTCATAGATTCTATTATATAGAAGGGGATACATTACAACCAATTGCCGAGTGCGATCGCTATACTCAACTCTTAGAAAATCAACCGATAGACCTATGCTGTTTAGGTATTGGTGAAAATGGACATTTAGCATTTAATGATCCAGCAGTCGCAGATTTTCAAGATCCTGCTCGAGTTAAACTTGTCAAACTGGATGATGTTAACCGTCAGCAACAAGTTAATACAGGATATTTTGCCAATTTAGCCGATGTTCCCCAATACGCATTTACTCTAACTATTCCCATGATTTGTACCGCTAAAAAAATAATTTGTTTAGCACCAGCAACGAGAAAAGCTCAAGTAATTAAAATCATGTTAACAGAAGATATTAATACTAATTGTCCCGCTTCTATTTTGCGTCAACAACCTCAAGCTACTTTATTTTTAGATATCAATTCTGCTCGTTTATTATAATTCATTCTTAGAGGATGTTTGAAAAGTTCTCTTGTCGGTATCAAAAGTTTTAGATCCCTCTAAATCTCCCTTAAAAAGGGAGACTTTGATGACCGTTCCCCCTTTTTTAAGCTACGGTGTACACACAAGTCTTCTAGAGTTGCCCCACAACGTTTAGATCCCCCCAACCCCCCTTAAAAAGGGGGGCTAAATTCTTCAAAGTCCCCCTTTTTAAGGGGGATTTAGGGGGATCGGATCACGTTTAGCATCCTGTCTAGAGATGTGTGTACACCGTAGCTTTTTTAAGGGGGGTTAGGGGGGATCTAGTGGTTAACGAATTAAATGACCATCTTCCATATCAATGATTCTGTCTGCAATATCTAAAATGCGGTTATCGTGGGTAACTATTAAAATAGTGCAATTCTGTTCTTTTGCTAATTGCTGCATTAAGTTAACTACATCTCGTCCTGATTTACTATCTAATGCAGCCGTAGGTTCATCGGCTAATACTAACTTAGGATGACTTACCAAAGCGCGAGCAATGGCTACCCGTTGCTTTTGTCCCCCGGAAAGATCAGCGGGATAATAATTCATTCTATCTCCCAATTTCACAGCATTAAGCATTGTTTCTGATTGGATATAAGATTCCCATTGAGAAATATTGTCTTGTAATTCCAAAGACATTTGGACATTTTGCATAGCCGTCAGGAAATCTAGTAAATTATGAGCCTGAAAAATATAGCCAATTTTTCGACGGACTTGAACTAATTCTTCATTACTGGCACCTAATAATTCCTGTTCATTAAATTTTAAACTTCCCTCTTGTACAGAACGCAAACCACCAATTAATGTTAATAAAGTAGTTTTTCCTGAACCAGAAGGTCCAGTCATAATCACAATCTCTCCAGCTTTGATAGTCAAATTAATATCAAACAAAGTTTGAGTAACTAATTTACCATGACCAAAGTAATGATTAAGATTTGTGATTTCCAAAATATTGTTATTAGTTAAATATTGCATCATTGGCTAATTAAATTTGTAGGTTGGGTTGATGATAGGAAAACCAACATGATTATCTGATTCAAATTTTGTTGGGTTGCGCTGAATATAAGTTACCCAACATGATTAAAACTTTGTTGGGTTGCGCTGTCGCTTAACCCAACCTACAATTTGAGATAGTTAATTAAAGATTTCTGCTGGATCTACTTTACGTAATTTATTTGTAGAAAAGAAACCAGAAGTTAAACACATAACAATCACAGACGTAAATACTAATAATCCCTTACTTAAATCCATAACAATTGGTAATTTAGTTGCATCTTTCGCAATATCATATAGTCCTAAAGAAATAGCAAAACCGGGAATATAACCTAAGACAGCTAAAATTATAGCTTGCTGAAATACGACATTCAAAAGATATTTATTTCTAAATCCCATGGCTTTGAGTGTAGCAAATTGGACGAAATGAGTGGATATATTACTATAAAGGATTTGATAAACAACGATTACCCCAACTACAAAACCCATCATTACCATCAAATTAAATACAAATCCAATGGGTGTTCTTAATGTCCAATAGCTTTTTTCAAAGTCAATAAAGTCTTGGCGTGTCATCACTGTGACATCCTTGGGTAAACTATTAGATAAAGTTGCCAAAATTGTTTTAATATTAGCATTAGGTTGCAGATGAATTGAGCCTATATCTATTTTATTTACTCCGTGTTCTGGAAAGATTTTCAAGAAAGTAGAAGAACTAACAATTAAATTACCATCTACACCAAAGGAAGGTCCAAGAGTAAATAATCCGCTAACTTTAACCTTGTAACCAATAGTTCCCAAATAACTAAATATTTCCATAGTTATAGGTTTATTATTTTGAAAATATTCAGCAATGGGACCAAATTCTGGACGTGCAGCCCGGTCGAAAAATACTTGGTCCGGAATTTTTAGCAATTGAAAATCTCGTTCAACTTCCGGTAATTTAAAGATAGATTTTACAGGTTCAAACCCTAATACATAAATAGGATATTTGCGGCCATTTATGGGATTTTTTAGTTTGGCAAATTGCACATATAACGGTTCAACTGATTCTATGCCATTAAAACCTAATATTTGATATAAACGACTGCGAGGAAAGCTTTGAGTAGAAGTCAAAGATTTATATTGGGAGCTAATTAAAAACAAATCACCTTGAAGATGTTTATGTACTTGAGTAGCACTGGCATAAAGAGCATCTTGAAACCCAATTTGCATAAACATTAACACAGAAATAAAAGCAATACCAGCTAAAGCTACAAAAAAGCGCACTTTTTGTTTCACCAATTGTAGCCAAGGCAAGGGTATATTTAAAATCATATTTTTACTCCTATTCCTTATTTCTTAGAATATAGAAATTCTCAAGTTTTTCTGATAAATATTAAATAGTATCAGGTGGACAATGCCCACCCTAAGTGGATTAAGAAATTAAACGGGAGTCTTATAGTTGAATAAGTGCTTGTACCTGTAAATTAGTTAAGCTAGAAACTCGTTGATTATCTGCTGATTTATCAATTCGGATTTTCACATCAACTATTTTATTATCTGTATCTGAACCGGGATTAGTATTAAAGATATTTTGTCTACCAACTTGTAAACCAATATCTGTAACTGTGCCTTTTAATTTTCCTGTAAAAGCTTCACCTGTAATAGTTACCAATTGACCTAAACGAACTTTCTTAATGTCAGTTTCATAGACTTCTGCAACTACATACATTTGTTGAGTTTGTCCTAATTCTAATATGCCTTTGTTGCCAATTATTTCTCCTGTCCAAGTATTAATTTTTAAGACTTGAGCATCAATAGGTGAACGGATAGAACTTAAATTTAGCTCGGCTTGAGCTTGTTGAACAGATGCTATAGCACTTTTTACATTTGCTTGAGCTAGTTGGACATCTGTAGGGCGAATTTCTACAATACTATTAAGTCTAGCTTGAGATTCATTTAACTGTTTTTGCAAAGTTTCTATGGTACGTTTCAAACTCGCATTAGCTTCATTAAGCTGTTCTTTTACAGTATCCATTCGTAATCTTTTAGTATCTGCATCAGAAGCAGAAATAGCACCCTCTTGATATAATTTCTGATATCGGTTATTTTCGGTTTCTGAATTTTTTAGTTCAGCTTCTAAACGAGCAATTGTGGCTTGTTGAGTAAAAACCGAGCCTCGTAAATCAGCTTCTAAACGGGAAATCGTGGCTTGTTGCGCTGAAATATCACCTCTTTTTGCCCCTGCTTCTACTTGTTGAAGATTCGCTTGACTAACTTCTACTTGTCTTTTTGCTTTTTCTAAGGCTGCAAGATTAGGTATATAACTATCAAGAATTGCTACTACTTGTCCTTGACGGATTTTGTCTCCTTTTTTAACTAGGAGTTGATTAACTCTTATCCCTGTTTGAGAATTGGGTGCGGAGAGACGAATTACTTCTCCTTGGGGTTCTAAACGTCCTAAAGCAGCAACAGCAGTGATAGTAGGTGTGGCAGTAATAGAGGATATGGCAGGGGCTGATTTAGAAGTTTTCTGAAAATATGAAAGACTATAAATAGATATTACACCAGTAGCTACAATCCCAGTGCTTGCCAACATTATTGGCCACACACTTATAGATTTGCTAAATAAGTGCTTTTCTTTGTGTACCATAATTCTGTCTTTTAAATTAGGGATATGACAGTAATTCTGACTCTAAATAAGAGGCAAAAAGCCAGTACACCTGATAGTATCTCTTGATAACCTTATGCCTAATACAATATCCAGTAAAATACGATTAATCAAAAATTGATTATCTAAAACTATGTTTCCACTACTAATGACAAAAATTATTTACTCATGTTGGTTAGTCCGGCAGTTATATAAAGTATTTAACTAATAAAATTTTGATAGGTAATGGGTAATTAGTTGCTGACTATTACCCATTACCAGTATCAAAGTTTTATTTATTTAGCATGACCTCTTTCTCTTTTTTCTTCCGCACAATTGCCAAGTATTCGCTGCGTGTGCCGTCTACTCGGTAATGATCACAGATTTGACATAGTTTGAGAAGATCCAAGCGACTGAAGATTTTTTGATGTTCAATAGCATTGTCATTACGCCACCGCCAGAATGTTGTTCTATCAATTCGGCGATTGCTTTCGGGCCATCTTCTCCGTGATAAAAAATCTACCAATTCATCTTCATGAAATGAGTAACCTTTTGGTAATTTGAGGAGGTCTTCTCGTAACTCATTCAGCGGGATGAGTGGATCTAATTCAGATAGTCTCATGCCAGCAATTCCTTGTAGTTTTTGTAATTCCAATATTGCAGAAGCCAAATAATGCAATAAAGTTTAATTGACTAATTTTATGCTGAAAGACTGTTTAAAATTCACAGTCTAAATTTCCCTGATTTAATAATTTAGAGTAAACTTATTTTTGGGGAATTTCAACCTATATGCAACTAATTGTTTTATGAAACCTTGTTTATGGCACTATCTTAGATTTGTAAAAATTGCAAGTCTCAAATTCTCAATTCCTTAAATAGATGAAGAATTACTAATTTTTCATTATCTCAAATTTCGGACTTAAGTTGACAAAAAATATTTTTTTAACTCTTTAGATATATTTGATTGTGATTAATTTTACAAAGGCAAAAAAATCTTTCTGGGGATAGATGCAAGAATTGACTATTTAGCATTAGAACCTAATAGACAATAATTACATATTAAAAATTCTATTTATATCAAGAGGATTTGTTACTCTTAGTTATTGCCAAATAAAGTTTTCAATAAGTTGCAACTAATAATATGCAATCTATATGCAACTTTGGTCAAAATGGCTAAAACTTAGATAATAATTACTGTATTGGATAAGCAAACATATTTTTCAGATAGCTCTATCAATTTTACATTTGCAAGACTTTTATAAAGTTGCACGTAAGTTGCTTATGAGTTGCAATAGAGTTGTCACCAAGCTCAGATTAATGTAGGCGGAAATTTCATTTACATTTAATTTGTAGGCTACATAATTAATTAGCCTATTCATATTAAACCGCCGGAGTATTTATCAATCACAAAAGTTATATTCTCAGAAATTAATTAGCTTAACAATTCTGATTTAGTAAAAAAAGCTTCTATTCACCTCTATGTTGTTCGATCAAAAGAGGGAAATATGATCATGGCTGCTTCCAAATTTGAAGCTGCTTTTACACAGTTACAAGCTGAAATTAGTAACTGTGAAAAGTCTGTACTCAAAATGATAACGGTGAAAAAAAATATGCCTGATACCACAAAGCTTAAAAATGAAATTAATGCCAAATTGCAAACTACTAATGTAGCAATTGTTGGTATGGCTTCTATTTTTCCCCAGGCGAAGAATTTACAGGAATACTGGGAAAATATTATTCAGAAAGTGGATTGTATTACTGATGTTCCTGCTTCCCGGTGGAATATAGATGATTATTATGATCCTGACCCCAAAGCCCCAGATAAAACCTATTGTAAACGGGGTGGTTTTTTACCAGATATTGATTTTAATCCCATGGAATTTGGCTTACCTCCTAATATTTTGGAGGTGACAGATATTTCTCAATTACTCGGTTTGGTAGTTGCGAAAGAGGCGTTAGAAGATTCTGGTTATGGAACATCTCGCCAATTTAATCACGAACGAACAGGGGTAGTATTAGGAGTAGCAATTGGTAGACAATTAGCCGTGCCTTTGGGTGCAAGATTGCAAGATCCACTTTGGAAAAAAGTTCTCAAAAATAGTGGTTTATCAGACGAAGATAGCCAGAAAATTATTGAAAAACTCAAAAGTGGATATGTGCAATGGGAAGAAAATGCCTTTCCTGGAATGTTAGCGAATGTGATTTCTGGACGGATTGCAAACCGTCTGGATTTGGGGGGGATGAACTGCGTAGTTGATGCAGCTTGCGCGAGTTCCTTGGGTGCATTAAGAATGGCTATTAGCGAGTTAGTAGAAAACCGCGCCGACATGATGATCACTGGCGGTGTGGATACCGATAACTCCATTTTCGCCTATATGTGCTTCAGTAAAACCCCTGCTGTTTCTCCAGGGGATAAGGTGAAACCCTTTGATGCTGATGCTGATGGGATGATGTTGGGTGAAGGTGTGGGAATGCTGGTACTCAAGCGCCTAGAAGATGCCCAACGAGATGGCGATCGCATCTATGCAGTCATTAAAGGTGTCGGCAGTTCTAGCGATGGTAAGTATAAAAGTATCTATGCACCTCGTGTGGAAGGGCAAATTAACTCCTTGGTTCGTGCATATAAAGATGCAGGTATTTCTCCTGCCAGTGTGGGATTAATGGAAGCACATGGTACGGGAACGATGATAGGAGATCCCACAGAATTCACGTCTATTACCACCGTTTTTAGCGAAAATAACCCGAAAAAACAGCATATTGCCTTGGGAACTGTTAAATCCCAAATTGGACATACTAAAGCAGCCGCAGGTGCAGCAAGTCTCATTAAAGTGGCTTTAGCGCTGCATCATAAAGTTTTACCACCGACAATTAATGTCAGTAAGCCCCATCCTAAACTGAACATTGAGAACTCACCATTTTACTTAAATACGGAAACTAGACCTTGGGTAAGTCATCCTACCCAACCGAGAAGGGCTGGAGTCAGTGCTTTTGGTTTTGGTGGTACAAATTATCATGTTGTATTGGAAGAATACGAGCATGAACATCATCACCCTTATCGTTTACACCATACTCCAGAATCTTTGCTGTTATTTGCTTCTACACCTTCAGAGTTGTTATCTCGTTGTCAAGAAATCCAGCAACAATTACAGACTGAGGGTAAAGAAAAACACTATCAAAAATTAGTTGCTGATGCTCAAACTGAGAAAATTCCCGTTAATGATGCCAGAGTTGGCTTTGTGGCTAATGATTTAACGCAAGCTAGGGAATTTCTGCAAATTGCGATTGAGAGGCTAAAACAGCAGCCTGAAGCCGAATTATGGGAACATCCTCACGGGATTTACTACCGCCAAACAGGGATAGATACAACAGGTAAAGTGGTGGCTTTGTTTTCTGGACAAGGTTCACAATACTTAGAAATGGGGCGAGAGTTGGTAATGAATTTTCCTTGCTTGCGCCAAACTTATACTCACATGGATAGTTTGCTGTGTGAAGACGGGTTAAAGCCTTTATCAACTGTAGTATTTCCTCAGCCTGTTTTTGATCAAGCACAAAAGCAAATTCAGTTAGCAACGTTGCAACAAACTGAATATGCACAACCTGCAATTGGGGTATTTAGTGCGGGATTGTATAAAATATTGCAACAAGCTGGATTTAAACCCGATTTTGTCGCTGGTCATAGTTTCGGGGAATTAACAGCTTTGTGGGTTGCAGGTGTGTTAAGTGAAGAGGATTATTTGTTCTTAGCAAAAGCTAGAGGACAAGCTATGGCTGCACCTGCAAATCCTAATTTTGATGCCGGGGGAATGTTAGCTGTTAAAGGAGATATTCGGCAAATAACGGAGGTAATTAAAAACTTTCCTCAGGTAGCAGTTGCTAATAGAAATTCTCAGCAACAAGTAGTATTGGCTGGGAAGAAAGAGGAAATTAATCAAGTTCAAGATGTTCTCAAAAAGCAAGGCTTTGCTACTTTTTTATTAGGAGTTTCCGCAGCCTTTCATACACCATTAGTATCTCATGCTCAAAAACCTTTTGCCCAAGCTGTGGAAAAGGTAAATTTCAATGAAGCACAAATTCCTGTTTATACTAATGTTACAGGTGGTTGTTATCCTCAAGAACCTCACGTTATCCAAAAAATCCTCAAAGAACAATTGTTAAATCAGGTATTATTTCAACAGGAGATTGAAAATATTTACGCTGCTGGTGGTTGTTGCTTTGTGGAATTTGGTCCTAAAAATGTACTTACCAATTTGGTAAAAGAGATTTTACGTGGTCAACCCCACATAGCTATAGCTGTAAATGCTAATCATACCAAAAATAGCGATCGCACACTCCGAGAAGCCATAGTTCAATTGCAGGTAGCTGGGTTATTTTTGCACAATTTAGACCCTTACCAAGTTGCAACTAAAATTCCCGAAGTTCCTCACCAAAAAGTTTTGAATGTGCGGTTAAATAGTACCAACGTTACTGAAAGAACTCAAAAAGCCTTTGCGAAAGCTTTAGAAAATGGTCATCATGTAGAGGTAGTATCTTCCCAACCAATAGTTAACGAAAATAACCTAACTTCATTTAATGGGAATAATCAATTACAGGGTAATGACAAACCTCCAACTTCATTCAATGGTAATCATCAAACACAGGGTAACGAACAGCCGCCAACTTCATTCAGTAGGAATCATCAAATACAAGGTAACGAACAGCCTCCAACTTCACTCAATGGTAAATTAGAACAAGTCGAAATTCAGCCCCAGAATTATGAAAAAGTTATTCACAGCTTAGAAAAATTCATCACAGAATTTAGCCAGCAACAACGAGATATTATCCACGTTCATGAAAAGTCTTTACACAGTCAAACAGAATACACAAAAGCATTTTCTCAATTAATGCAACAACAGTATTCATTGTTGGGAAATAGTGAACCTACAGAACATCAATCTCAAACTCAGCAATTAGCGATTTCCAGTTCTGAACGGAATATGATGCGGTTTCATGATCATCAAGGTGATACTCTCCGCATTCATGAAAAATATCTCAAATATCAACAAGAATATACCCAGGATTATTTTCAACTTTTGCAACAACATTATCATTTACTGACTTCAGAAAATAGAGTCATCAATTATGTAAATAATCCTCAAACTGCTAATTTTGCAGTTAAAGAACCTGTTTTTTCTGCTCAAGTTTCCGAGGAATTAGAAAATGATCAAAAAACCATTACTGTAGTTCCCAAAATCCCAACTAATATAGATAAAGCTACCTTGAGTCAAACTCTGCTAAAGGTTGTCAGCGAGAAAACAGGCTACCCAGTAGAAATGTTAGAACTGTCAATGGATATGGAAGCAGATTTGGGAATTGATTCTATCAAACGGGTAGAAATTTTGGGAGGATTATTAGAAATATATCCTGATTTACCTAAACCTAATCCCGAAGAATTAGGAGAATTAAGAACCTTGGAACAAATTGCCGAATATATGCAAACTTTAGTTCCAGATATCTTGAATCAACAGGTAGAAGTATCAGCAGCAATTATTACGACAGAGGTATTAGTAGAAGTTCCCCACCCGGAATTAATAACATCAATTTCTGAAGTTGAAGAACAGAAATTAGCAGTAGAAATTCCTGGAGATTTAAGCGATATTCTCCTCACAGTTGTGAGTGAAAAAACGGGTTATCCAGTAGAAATGTTAGAACTGTCAATGGATATGGAAGCAGATTTGGGAATTGATTCTATCAAACGAGTAGAAATTTTAGGAGGTTTATTAGAAATATATCCTGACTTACCTAAACCCAACCCTGAAGAAATTGGAGAATTGAGAACTTTGGGCGAAATTGCCAATTATATGCAGCAGCAGTCCCAGGGAATTAATAAGTTATTGACTGAAGACATAGTAGAGATCACAACAACTAAATCTCATCAAAATATCCGCCGCAGTATCGCAAAATTACAGCAACTTCCCACACCAGATAGTTTAGAATTTTCTCTTACTGAAAACCACATTGCATTAATAACTGATGATGGTTCTTCTACTACTGAAAAATTAGCAGAGTCTTTAAACGCTAAAGGTTGGAAAACTGTAGTTTTAACTTTTCCTGGGATTGATTCAACTGTCAGCAAAGAAATTAATAGAGTAGTTTTAACTGATTGGAATGAAGACAGTTTACAACAACAGTTAAAACAGATTGCTGATAATTATGGTGCTGTAGCTGCATTTATTCATCTTCACCCAGTCACACCATTAGAAGTAGATAAATCTATTCTTCTTCATGTTTTCTTAATCGCTAAATACCTGAAAGAACCACTCAACCAAGCCGCAAAATTCGGACGTAGTTGTTTCATTAACGTTGCGCGTTTAGATGGAGAATTTGGATTAGGAGAAACACATAACTTTAGTGCAATTGCAGGAGGATTATTCGGACTTAGTAAGAGTATTAATCAAGAATGGGAAAATGTATTTTGTCGTTCCCTGGACTTAAATCCTGACTTAGATTCAGAAACATCTGTAAAACATATCCTCGCTGAAATTCATGATTCAAATTTGTTAATTCAAGAAGTAGGATATAGCAGCAAAGGTAGAGTCAATTTAATTGCAGATTTCACCCCATTACCAACTGCCAGTTCTCCCAGAGAAATTAGCAAAGATCAAGTATTTCTAGTTAGTGGTGGTGCAAAAGGAATCACAGCCCAATGTGTAATTAAAATTGCCCAACAATATCAATGTAAATTTATCCTTTTAGGGCGTTCTAGTCCAGAACCTGAACCAGTTTGGGCAGAAAATTGCCAAAATGAAGCCGAATTAAAACAGCGAATTTTAGAAAACTTCCAAGCCCAAGGGGAAAAAGCAACACCAATAATGGTGCAGAAAAAGTATCAAGTCATTTCCTCACAGCGAGAAATTCAAAACACTCTCAACGCTATTCAAGAAGCCGGAGGAGAAGCAGAATATCTGAGTGCAGATATTACAGATGCAGTATTACTAGAATCAAAACTGGCAGATGTAATTGCCAATTTTGGAGCGATAACTGGCATAATTCATGGTGCAGGAAACTTAGCTGATAAACGCATTGAAAAAAAATCAATTCAGGATTTTGAAACTGTTTATACAGCTAAAGTTAAAGGGTTAGAAAATCTCCTGCACTGTGTACCAGCAAGTCAATTGCAATATTTAGTTTTGTTTTCTTCCGTAGTGGGATTTTATGGCAATGTGGGACAATCAGATTATGCAATAGCTAATGAAATCCTCAATAAATCCGCCCATTTAATTAAACACAATTACCCTAATTGTCATGTCATGGCTATCAATTGGGGACCTTGGGAAAGTGGTATGGTATCAACAGAATTAAAGAAAGCTTTTGCAGAAAGAGGAATTGAGGTTATTCCCGTAGAAACAGGGACACAAATATTAGTTGATGAACTAACCACCGCTAATCAAGATACAGTTCAGTTAGTGATTGGTAGTCCCTTAATTTATGTTCCTTCGACTTTATCCAATGAGTTGAAAACCTATCGGATTAAACGCCAATTAACATTAGCAGAAAATCCATTTTTACAGGATCATATTATTGCTGGTCGTCCCGTACTTCCCGCTACCTGTGGGTTATTATGGATGACTAATGCTTGTGAACAACTCTATCCTGGATTTACAGCCTTTGGTTCTCCAGATTTCAAAGTTTTAAAAGGCATAGTTTTTGAGGAAAACTCAGCAAGTGAATATATTTTAGAAATTCAAGAACTTGCGAAACATGAAAATCAGGAAATAGAATTTGCTGCTAAGATTAGTAGTAGGACACCAGACGGAAAAACTCGATATCATTTCAGCACAAATCTGATTCTCAAACGAGAAATTCCCACACCTCCAAATTACGGAAGTCTGAACTTTAATCAAGATGAAAACTTCTTAAAAACTAATCAAGAATTGTATCAAGTAACTGCTTCTAGCTTATTTCATGGAGTCACCTTTCAAGGGGTAAAATCAGTTCTAAATACCAGCCCTAGTCAGATGACCATTGAATGTTATTTACCAGAACCAACAGCACAGCAACAGGGACAGTTTCCAGTGCAAACATTTAATCCCTACATAGCAGATGTCCAGATTCATTCTCTCTGGATTTGGACACAACACTTTCATCAAGTTGGATGTTTACCATCAGAAATTAAGAACTTTGAACAATTTGCAAAAGTTCCCTTTGGGGAAACATTTTATGTAACTTGTGAAGTCCAATCAAAAACAGAATCATCAGTAACTACAGATGTGATTACCTATAATCGTCAAGGACAAATTTATAATCGCATGATTGGCGCAAAAGGAACAATTCTACCGAATCAAATAGCCAAATACTAGATGTTTTTACCTGTAGGGGTAATTCATGAATTACCCCTACTCTTATTTCTCAGTGTCCTCTGTGAACTCTGTGGTTCGTTTCTTAAAAAGGGATAATGATCATGACGGTAATCTCACAAAATCAAAAGTTAGCAATTATCGGTATGGATTGTTTTGTTAGTAATTCACCAACATTAAATAAATTTGAACGCCTGATTTATGAAAGCAAACAAAATTCAATTACCTCTCCAGATTATCAACAAATTTCATTAAGTCGAGAGATGATCAATTCTGCGCTGAAAGATGCTAAAATTCAACCACAAACAAAAATAGCTTTAATCATCATTTCTCCTACAGAAGATTCCGCCAAGTTAGCTAATTATATTTATGCGGAATTAGCATTTTTTGCGGAAGAGAAGTCTATTTTATCAGCTTTGGATGTCAGTCACAAATTATTAACTACCCAGCAAGTTGAAGCTGTTTTAATTGTAGGGATAGATGAAAATTACCCTATAGAAATTAATACAGGTGTATATACTTTCAGTTATGACGAAAACGCCAAAGATACAATTAAAACAGCAGGTGCAGCCGCAGTAGTATTACAACTACATGAAACAGCCAAGCAACAGAATCATTGCATCTATGCAGTTATTGATAGTTTGAGTTTGGTGAAACATTCTCCAAATCACTCAGCAACTGTTACCCAATCTTGTCAGAAAGCGTTTCAAATAGCCAATGTCAAAGCCGCAGATATTGGTTATTTGGAAGTTGTTGCTAGTGGGATTCCCGACGCAGATACAGCCGAAATTCAAGGTTTAATATCAGCCTATCAGACAGGGGCAGAAAATCTTAGTTGTGGCATTGGTAGCGTCAAAGCCAATATTGGCAACACACAAGCCACAGCCGGACTATTTAGCCTCATCAAAACCGCACTTTGTCTATATCATCGTTATATTCCTGGTGTTCCCCAATGGTCTAATCCTAAACAGCCAGAAATTTGGCGCGGAAGTCCCTTTTATGTAGCAGTAGAATCAAAACCTTGGTTTTTAGAACCAGGCGCGACTAAAAGAGTCGCTGCGGTAAATATGATGGCAGAAGATAATATTTATGGACATTTAATTTTGTCAGAAGAAATCAGCCAAGTAGTACGCAGTAGTCAGTATTTAGCAGAAATGCCTTATTATTTATTTCCCATTGCGGCTGATGATCGTGCTTCTTTATTAACACAAATTACCACACTTCAACAAAATATAACAGATATTTTTTCACTTTCTCAACTTGCTAGTGATTATTTCCAAAAATATCAGCAATATCAACAATCAACCTACGCTTTAGCCATTCTTGCCCGACATCCAGAAGAATTAAAAAAAGAAATTGAAAGGGCAATTCAGGGAGTAAAAATTGCTTTCGCTACTGGCAAAGATTGGCAAACCCCCCTTGGTAGTTATTTTACAGTTAATCCCCAAGGAAAAAAAGGTCATGTTGCTTTTGTTTATCCTGGTTCTTTTACTTCTTATATAGGACTAGGCAGAAATATTTTCCGGCTTTTCCCTCAACTGTATGATGATGTTGTGATTAGAAGTGTTTATAATCGAGTTGCCAACATTGAAAAAATTCTCTATCCTCGGAGTATCAACAAATTATCCAGAAGACAACTAGAAAATATAGAACAAACATTAATAGATGATCCAGTTTCTATGCTGGAATCAGAAGTTGGTATTGCCGGATTAATGACAGCAATTCTTAAAAACTACTTCCAGATTCAATCACCTTATGCTTTTGGTTATAGCCTTGGTGAAACTAGTATGATGTTATCCCAAGGTATCTGGACTAGCTTTAAAAGTACCAGTGATTATTTGAACTCATCTCAATTATTTAAAACCCAGCTATCTGGTCCGAAAAATGCAGTTCGTCAGCATTGGGGATTACCTTTAATTTATGAAGGTAAAAGCGAAGAGTTTTGGAGTAACTACATTTTAATATGTTCACCTTCAGAAGTACGAGAAGTGCTGAAACATGAAGACCGGGTTTATATGCCTTTAATTAACACACCCGAAGAAGTAGTTATTGCTGGTGAAACTAAAGCTTGCCAAAGAGTTATTGAAACCTTAAAATGTGATGCTTTTCCCACATCAATCAATCATGTAATTCATTGTGAACCAATGCAATCTGAATATGATGAATTAGTGAAAGTTAATACCTTGCCAACTCAATCAGATTCAGACACAATTTTTTATTCTGCTGCCAAATATTCACCAATTAACATTGATAGTCATTTAATTGGCAAAAATATTGCTACAGCCCTTTGTCACCAACTTGATTTTCCTCGCCTAGTTAATCATGTCTATAATGATAATATCCGCATCTTTATTGAAGTCGGTGTTGGTGGTAACTGTAGCCGTTGGATTAGCGAAATTCTCAAACATAAACAACATTTGACTGTATCTGTAAATAGAAGAGGTGTAGATGATCATACCTCTATTATCAAAGCCTTAGCCAAGCTATTTAGTCACAGAGTAGAGTTGGATTTATCACCTTTATATGCTCTGCCGGACATCAAATTTGATCAAGACATTGCATACAAAAATCAGTCATTTTCGCAAAATAATTCTTTGTTAAATTATGAACGCAAAATGAAATCTATTCCTCATTATCAAAGTTTAAATGATAATAATACCCGCCTAGCTAAAGCACACGGCTTTTTATTACAGTCCCGGCAAACATCACTGCAACAACTTAGTCTCTTTCTTCAGCAGCAATTAGATTTGTACAAAAGAATGGTAATAGAAGCGAAAAAGATCAAATAATTAGTAGGGTGGGCAATGCCCACCAAACCCGTCTAAAGTATTCCCACTCAATTCATAAAAACCAGAGGTTAAATAACGTGTTTAATTCAGAAAATACCTTGAATAAACATCAACAACTACTCAGATTTTCCTCTTCAATGAATAACAATTATCAAGGATGGCAAGGTGACTTAGATACTGTGTCTTTTGATGCAGGAAATATTAAAAATAAACTGATGAATTTAAATTCACCTTGTTATATTCTGAATAAAGAAGGACAAATTGGTATTAGCAATCAAGGCAGTTTATCATATAGTGCTAATGGTAAAACTCAGAAGCTAGAAATGGTTTTAACTGTTCCTGCTATCGGATTTCATCAATTAGGTAATCCGAGTTTTCTAGAGTTTTATGGCGTAAAATATGCCTATATGACTGGAGCAATGGCTCAAGGGATTGCATCTGAAGAAATGGTAATTTCCCTAGGGAAAGCCAATATTTTAAGCTCCTTTGGTGCAGGAGGTTTATCACCTGCCCGGATAGAAACAGCAATTCACAAAATCAAACAAGCTTTACAGCACAAATCCTTTGCTTTTAACTTACTTCATAGTCCTAGTGAACCCGCTATTGAACGTCGTTCAATTGATTTGTATTTACAACATCAAATTAGAATAATTGAAGCCTCAGCATTCTTAGATTTAAGTGATAATATAGTCTACTATCGAGCCGCTGGACTGAGTTTAAATTCAGCGAATGAAATCGAAATCAAAAATAAAATCATCGCCAAAGTTTCCCGTCGAGAAGTTGCCATTAAATTTCTCGAACCCGCACCCACAAAAATTCTTAACCAATTAGTTCAACAAGGATTAATTACTGAATTGCAAGCTAATCTTGCCGCTAAAATTCCTATGGCTGATGATATTACCGTAGAAGCCGATTCAGGAGGACATACAGATAATCGTCCCTTAGTTTGTTTATTGCCTTCTATCTTAGAATTAAGAGACGAAATTCAACGCAAATATGGTTATGAAAACCCTGTCAGAATCGGTGTAGCTGGGGGAATTTCTACACCCCAATCAGCACTAGCAGCTTTAATGATGGGTGCAGCTTATATTGTCACTGGTTCTATTAATCAATCTTGCATTGAAGCCGGAACTTCTGAACATACTAAAAAGCTCCTAGCTGAAGCAGAAATGACAGATGTAATGATGGCTCCAGCGGCTGATATGTTTGAAATGGGCGTAAAATTGCAAGTTCTTAAACGGGGAACTCTTCCCCCTCCGCGCTCAAAAATTAGGAGAATTATATAAAAATTATAATTCATTTGCTGAAATTCCCCCAGATGAAATAGAAAAATTAGAAAAACAAATTCTGAGAAAAACAATTGCCGAAATTTGGCAAGAAACATCAAATTATTTATCTCAACGTAACCCTGAAAAATTAAGCAAAGCAGCCAACAATCCTAAATTAAAAATGGCATTAATATTTCGCTGGTATTTAGGATTATCTTCCCGGTGGTCAAATACTGGGGAAAAAGGTCGAGAAATTGATTATCAAATTTGGTGTGGACCAGCAATGGGAAGTTTTAATAATTGGGTACGTGATTCTTATTTAGCTGATATCAAAAATCGTCGAGTAGTTGATATAGCTGATCAAATTATGACAGGAGCAGCATATTTATATCGCATTCAAAACTTAAAAATTCAAGGGTTACAAATGCCAGAAGAATTCAGTCAATATCATCCAGTATCCAACAATTCTATAGGGTTTCTCAGTTGAGTGAGATACAAGAACCCCACCCCCAACCCCCTCCCCGCAAGCGATGAGGGGGCTATGATTTACCTCATTCAAGTGCATACCGCTATATTTGATTGGTGAAATATTTAGTAGGGTGGGCATTGCCCACCACAAATTAATTAATAAGTAGATTGATTTAAGCAACAACGCAACATAAAAATTAATTATCTATCTTCATAAATATGACTATAAATAGAAAATTAGGACAGCTAGAAGAAACAATGGAAACCCTGAATCAACGAGCTAAAACATGGAACTTAGTTACTATTAGCCGAATTCAAGGAAATATTCAAGAAACAATTCTCAGACGGTCTTTAGATATTATTCAGTATCGTCATCCTGCGCTTAATTCTCACATTATTAACTCTAAAAAATCTTACTATTATCAGTCTAAAGATATAGGAAAACTTCCTCTAGAAGTTGTTAATATTAAAGAAATTCAGGAATGGGAAGCAGTTGTTAACGCCGAAATGAATCAGGTAATTGATAGTAATAAATACTTGGTGCGAGTTGTACTTATAAAAATATTAAACCAGCAGAATATCAATTATCTAATTACAACTACACATCATGCTATTACAGACGGTTTATCAAGCATCCAACTTCACTCAGAAATTCTCACCTATTATCAAAAAATTACTGAAGGTAAATCTATTCCAGCCGTTACTACTTTAGAAGCACTCCCACCCATTGAAAAACTATTACCTGCATGGACAAATACTTTTCAAGGAAAGCTAGGTAGAATTCTTTTATTATTAAATCTCGCATTTCAAAAATACTGGAATCAACCAAAAACATTAAGAGTAGAAAAATATGTTCCCATTTCTCAGCGTCGTTGCGAAATCATTCATAGACAACTTAGCGAAGAATCAACACAACAGTTTATTCAACAATGCAGACAAGAAAATACTACAGTACAAAGTGCTTTATGTGCGGTACTAATGTTGACAGTATCCAAACAACTTACTAAAAGCTATGAAGATAATATTCGAGTTAGTTGTTTATCATATCTTGATTTAAGAAGACGGTTACAACCGGAAATTAGTGAAGAAAATATGACGGTTTTAGCAGCGTCTTTACTGGGATTTTATAGCATTACCAATAATATAGCTTTTTGGGAATTAGCGCGAAAAGTCAAACATAATCTGAATACGAAAATTAAAAAAGGAGAAATTTTTCAAATGATATTTCTCGCTAAACAGTTGATAAATTTTTCTTTGCTATTCCCCAATCAAGTATCTGCTACAGTTTCAGTTTCCAATGTTGGTAAAGTCAATATTCCCCATACTTATGGTGAATTAGAACTAGAAGAAATCAGTTTTGTTGGTTCTCATGGGTTATATGCAGGGATGTTTATTGTTCATGCTGCTACCTTTCAAGAAAAAATGACTCTAAACTTTGTCTTTTCACAACCTTCACTTAATCGCTCCACCATGGAAAAACTTGTTGATAATTGTATCGCTTATATTATGGAAATTTCATCTCATTACTTAATACCGGGAGGTACATAAATGAATAATCAGCTCTCTAATTTTCAACCTGATAACCAAGATAACGCTACTAAAATTCAAGCTTGGTTAGTTTCTGAAATTTCCTCTTTACTGGGAGTTAACCCAGAAGAAATAAATATTCGTGAACCTTTGGATAGTTACGGTTTAGACTCAGCACAAACCATAGTTATCGCCAGTAAAGCCGAAAAATTTTTGGGATTTAAATTATCACTTATCCATCTTTGGTATTATCCCACCATTGAAGAACTTTCTCTCAGACTATCTGAAGAATTAGAAAATTCCCAGTCAGAAATTATCCAGATATAACCTCTACAAAATCTGTTTAATTACTGACAAACCAGTTTTTCCTCCTTGATTATTGGGACACTTCGCTAGATTAGGACAACCCTAATTCAGCTAGGTGTCCTCTTTCCTAACTTCTTATTTTTAAATAGGGAAAATTTTATTATGAACGCAGCGGAAATTTTAGCAAAACTCACTCAACAAGGTGTACTATTTTGGGCAGAAAATAGCAAACTTAATATTCGTTCTCCCAAAGGAGTAATTACTCCAGAAATACAAATAGAAATAGCCACATACAAAGAAGATATTTTAGCATTAATCCAAGAAATGAATGTTACTAGTAACTATGCTCATGAACCTTTAATTCAAGGTATTAGTTTACAAACTATTGGTAAATTAGTTGGTGGCTTTTCTGGAGAATCACCCACAGGATATCAACCGCCCATTATTAATCCTCAGTTCATGGCTGAAAACTTAAAAATTACCTTTAGACCCTTACCTGATAATTACTATAATCACGTTATTGTGAGATTTCGGCAACAACTAATGTTCTATCTCCAAAAGCATGGAGTCAAGGTGATTCCCTGGAAAGAAGCCACAACTGAATTAAAACATACTATTAAAATTCCCATTATCAATTTGCACAAATCTTTAAAAATGCCAGGAGTTAGAGCAGATATTGATGCTGTGATAGATGTAGAAAGACCAAATTCATGGTTAAGAAAATTAGGAATATTTGTGGCTGAAACTTGGTATAAGTTATCTTATACATGGCTAAAAGAAAAACAGCAAATGTCCGTTATACAAATTGCGAAATTAAGTAGTTGGGCTGAAGATCATGCTGCCAAATATGTGGAAGATCCGACAAATACACAAGTAGTAATTCTCACTGATATAGATGATGAATTTGTTAATCCACTCACACCTTATGCAGAAAAAATTCGCATTGGTATCAATACATTAGTTAAAACTTTTTCAGAAATTGTTATTGGTGTATCTGATGAAAAATTTTCGATTCTAAATATGAATCTTTCTGATTCTAAATTTGCTCCTAGTGACATGGAAAACTTTGCTTTAAAATCACTTATTCCTAAAGTATTTGTCCCCATTACTCCATTATTAATTAGTCGCTTTGAACTAGGAGAATATAATCCTCATTTATCAAACTATGCCGAAAAGCTGGTAAAATTAGGGCAAGAATTAGCATCTACAGGTTTATTTCCGGCTGGATTTAAATTAGATGAAGTTATTAAAAGAAAATCCCATAGAGACATTGTTAATGTCATCGTTAATGGCAGAACAGGAGTATCTTATGGTTTTGTGGCTTATGCTGAACCTCCTCATTATGTAGGTAAGCCAGAAATCACTATTGATGAATGGGAAAATTTATTACCTGTAGTCGGATTTAGTAATTATGAACTTCGTCAAAATGAACAAGGTAGACGTTATATTAAACTAAATATCAACGCCGAAAATAGATTTAAGCAAATACCTGATATTTGGTTAGTTAGTTCTCGTTCTGGGGCGAATAAAACAGACTTAAACATTGATTCTGATATTCTGCGGATTGGTTTGCAAGATAAATTACATCTGCAATTACCATTAGGAAGTAGCTCAAAAAAGGCAGATATCAAACCTTCCTATGATATCTATGTGATGTTGGCTATTAGTCTAGCAGCGGCTTTATACACACCAGAATTAATTGCCAATGGTGCGCCCATAGTTCACTTTCATGGTTATCCTGATTTTGATTGGTTTCAAGAAAATGAATATTGTGTTGGTGTAAATAATCCTTCTGTTCCCTGCGGTACGTATGAATCAGGAGTTTTCAATTTTCTAGGAATTGCTGATTTAGGTGAGCAGATAATCAATGATGTCAATTTAATTAGCTTAGTAGAACCCGATCATGGTACAAACTTTATTGCCAGCGATTTAGAGTATTTAGTAACTAGGCTAAAAGCTGGGTGCGTAACTGGACAAATTGAATTAGGTGGGAAAAATTTTCCTTCTTTGAAGAATAGGAGTGTTGCATAATCGAAGTATGAATTTAGATGTAGAGACTTTCTATGGCAATACTTGTCGGTTAAGGAAATGTAGGTTGGGTTGAGCGACGGCGAAACCCAACATTACCAAGGATTTCGTGGGGTTATGGCTTCGCCACACTTCGTGAACGTTCCGATTGCTCCGCGAACGTTCACGTGACCCAACCCAACCTACTTAATAACTTTTCGAGGCTTAACCGAGCAGTATTGGATTAAGAATCTCCGTGTCTTTAGACCGGGGAGTGTCAAAAAAAGATTTTTATGGCTTACGCGACGCTACACTATCAGTAAACCCTACTTATATGCCGGCTGGATAAATGTCCATCTTTGCACCGTTGGGAGAGAATTGTGGCAGGATGGAAAGAAGCTTGTGCAACATCACAGACTCAACAGGGTGTTCGCATGAGAAACTGTCAAGGAGATCGTTAGTTTTGCACTGTCAACGAAAATTTTAGCGGAAGGGATATACCATCCGCTGAATGTTAAGTTAATAGCAGAACAAGTTATAGGGGTTGTCAGTTGCATGAAAACATATAGTTATCATAAAACTTATTCAGCTTCATGACTTTTAAGCCTGTTCTCCATTCCCGGCTACATATACTCCCCACCTTGACTAGGAAATGAATCCAGAAAACTCAGAAACTTACATAAATCATCCAACTTGGGGTTTACTCTATAGGATCTGTATGGTGGATGAGAACCAGGATCTGTTTACCACACTCTATGCCCAACGCTTGTTTTTTCTAGTAACAAGTGAACTAAAAGTCCTGAAATTTCAGCCAATTGGCCGGACTGAAGCCAGAATGATGCTAGAAAATCGCTTACGGACTTTACGCCGTAGTGGTAACTCTCAGGAGTACGAGCAACTTCAAGGTGTTTTCCAGCGTACATTCCAATGAGTAGTTCAATTAGCGATCGCTTCGCTCACATTCACGCCTCACTCCCACCTACAGTGAGGTTGATTGCTGTGACAAAAAGAGTATCCACCGAATTAATGCGGGAAGCATACACCGCAGGAATTCGTGATTTTGCCGAAAGTCGCATCCAAGAAGCTGCCAGTAAACAAGCCGAATTGCAAGATCTATCGGATATTACCTGGCACTTAATTGGAAATCTCCAAACTAATAAGGCCAGAAAAGCCTTAGAGCTATTTTCATGGATTCACTCCGTTGATAACTTGCCGCTGGCACAACGCTTAAATACTCTAGCGCAAGAACTAGGAGTGACTCCGAATGTATGCTTACAGGTCAAAATTCTCCCCGACGCAAATAAATCTGGTTGGATGGTTCCAGAATTATTTGCTGACTTGGCAGCACTCAACCAATGTCAAAATTTACAAATTCAAGGTTTAATGACAATCCCGCCGCAAGGATTGACGGATGCAGAAATATTGAATTTATTTAATAGTACGTATGAATTATCACAAACCATCCAATCACAAAATTGGCCAAATATTACAATGCAGCAGTTATCAATGGGTATGTCTGGAGACTACCAATTGGCAGTGCAAGCCGGGGCAACGATGGTAAGATTAGGTACAATTTTGTTTGGTCAACGAGCTTAGATATGGCTGTAGCCGTGGTTCTGCACAGCATGATGGACAATCATTTGAGAATTTATGCTGTCAACTATTGATAATTGTCAAAAAATATAATACTCTCATAAGTAGTGCTTAATTGCCAAGAGGGGTCTGACCACCTTTATTTTTAATGATCATTAGGGTACAATTTTAACTCAATGTTACAAATTCGTTAATGTACAGGCATTAACATGAATATCTGTTAAGAATTAGTGATTTGTGCTAAAGACTAAAATCAGTAGTACAATTGCTACGTCAAACATCTACTATAGTTACGACTACTGCCTACAAGTAACTTTCATATAACTTACTAGCTAGTCAGGACAATTAGGGGAACTTAAATCTGGGAGCGTACAACATGAGCAATATATTTTCTAAACTCAGGGATTTTGTTGGGTTGAATGAGCAAGTAGAATACGAATACTACGAAGAAGAAGCTGATACAGCCGATAATTATCAGAATATCTACCAACAAGAAAATCCTCAACCAGCCCCACAGGAAACCACTCCTACCAATCGGCGTTGGCGGGAAAATTCACCTACCACTACAGAAGAAGTAGCACAAACAGTATCCAAACCTATGAGTAATGTTATTGGTATGCCAGGCGCAATTAATGGAATCTCTGAAGTTCTAGTTCTCGAACCTCGCACATTTGAAGAAATGCCCCAAGCAATTCAAGCATTGCGCGAACGCAAATCAGTAGTATTAAACTTGACAATTATGGACCCCGATCAAGCTCAACGTGCAGTTGACTTTGTTGCTGGTGGTACTTATGCCCTAGACGGACATCAAGAACGAATTGGTGAAAGCATCTTCTTGTTTACTCCCAGTTGTGTGCAAGTTAGCACTCAAGGCGGTTTGATACATGAAGTACCTATTAGCCAAGCCCGTCCTGCTCGTCCCGCAGCTACCGCAGCAACGACCACTTGGGGAAATGAACCAGCTCGGATGGCACAGTAAGGCTCAATTAGTCATTAGACATCTGGTAGAAATGAAATATGCGGTTTATATAACCCTTGTAGAGATATTCCATGGAACGTCTCTACATCTCTTTACCACCTACTTATCTATTCGTTGATAGTTTTAAATCCCCAATTTATTGATAAGGATGATTAACTATTATTGACACTCTCAGGGAAGACAGCCACTGAGATTATACTGACAGAATTAGATTAAGAGTTCAGTTTAATCTAATCTCGCTGCGACCGCCAAACGCCGCCTAGACGCTCAAAACAACTGCCAATCAAGGTGTTGAAATTGCGCTTACTTTTATTGTTTTTGTGAATCCATCACTAAGCCAAGACTTGGTACGCTCCACACTCTGCCATTACTCGCTCTTTCAAGTCATACTGCCGTTAGGGCTTGAACCTAACCGTTGTTTCTTATGAGCCGGGATTTCTCCGTACTAGGATGCTTCAACACATAGATGTTTTTTGTTCTTACTCACAATTTAATTGTAACATACCACAGGGATTAAAATCCCTCATGTCGCTTATATCTCAGGGAGCCAAGCCACTGAGTTTTACGCTTACCGGATGCTCTTATAATTGACCACTAACTAGTGACTAATAAATAATGAATATAAAATTTGGACTAATTGGCGGTGGGATAATGGGAGAAGCTCTATTATCTCGCCTGATTACAAGTGGCATTTACCAAGGATCAGAAATTATAGTCAGTGAACCCCAGGCTGAACGCCGCAGCTATTTAGAGCAGAAATATGGAGTAGCTGTCACCACAGATAATAGCCTGGTGTTAGGGGAAGCAAAAACAGCGGTGATGTTAGCAATCAAACCTCAGATATTTAGCGCTGTAGCTCAAGAATTAGCAGATATTCTCCCCAGAGAACATTTACCCCTAATCATTTCTATCCTGGCGGGTGTAACTTTAAAACAATTAGAAGCCGCCTTTCCTCAAGTTCCCATAATTCGGGCTATGCCTAATACTCCCGCTACAGTAGGTGCAGGTGTAACGGCAATTTCTCTAGGTGCTTACACTCGCCCCACTCACCAACAAACAGCACAGCAGATTTTTGCCGCTGTGGGGGAAGTTGTGGAAGTACCGGAAAGCCTCATGGATGCAGTCACAGGATTATCTGGTAGTGGACCGGCTTATGTGGCATTGATGATCGAATCTTTAGCTGATGGGGGTGTGGCTGTGGGTTTACCCAGAGCGATCGCTCAACAACTAGCTGTACAAACGGTATTAGGCACAGCCACACTGTTACAAGAAACAAAAATCCACCCCGCTGAACTCAAGGACAGAGTTACCAGTCCTGGGGGGACAACCATTGCCGGTGTCAGCGCCTTAGAAAAAGCCGGTTTTCGTTCTGCTGTTATTGAAGCCGTAAAAGCCTCAAAAGAACGCGCTCAAGAATTGGGGAAAGGGTGATAATAATCCTTTTAAGGTGAGTCAAAAATCTTTTTTTCACTCAAGTTTTTATTCACCTTGAAAGGGATAGATTATGCTGCACTACAAACTTTTTCAACTACTTGTTGAGCATATCCATTATGTTCCCATGCGCCTGTTACTGCTCCAGCAATACTGACAATCAGAAAACCGAGAACAGGAATATCTTGCAACTTTTTGAACTCAGCAATCTGGTAGCATCTACAATCCCCTGTTGATACAACTCGCGCCCAATGTTCACAATTGAAGCGATAAAGTTCATAATGCCAATTTTCGTGAAATTCTTTTACAGAAATATGCAAAGCCTGATGTATCTGTTCTCTGTCCCAACTTCGTGCTTGGTCAGGTTGAAAATGATTCCAATCAATAGGCCAAATTGCCAGCCTTCCAGTATCTTTTTCTCTACCAGCATGAATCGGTTCCCACGCTAGAGAATCCCAATCATTAAGTTGGATCGAGTAATGCAAAATACTATGATTGCGATGATCACGATGCTGTAGTAAGCGTCCGTAGTGTGGATGACGGAAATTACTGTCAATTAGTTCGTGAAGATTTGGCATAATTCAAAGTCAGCGTAAGAGGTGAGGTTGTTGATCCAATCTACCAGTAAAATCACAACTCATACTTACTGTTAATATACTTCACTACGATGAGCGATGGCGAAGCGCGACCTAGGAATCGCTGTCCCCAATTTCATTAACTTAGCCTAGAAAAGCGATAGCGAAGCGCGACCTAGGAATCGCTCAACAACTAGCTGTACAAACGGTATTAGGAACAGCTACACTGTTAGAGAACTCCACAAAAAAATTATCCAATGGTATATTGCCCGTCCTTGTATTATTAGCGGGCAAGATGCCCGCACAACAAGAAATTTTGGGATATTTTTTAAATTGGAAGTCTCTTACAAGAAACAAAAATCCACCCCGCTGAACTCAAGGACAGAGTTACCAGTCCTGGGGGGACAACTATTGCCGGTGTCAGTGCCTTGGAAAAAGCCGGTTTTCGTTCCGCTATCATTGAAGCCGTGAAAGCCTCGAAAGAACGCGCTCAAGAATTGGGGAAAGGGTGATAGGTGAGGTTGTTTTTCTGATAGTGCAACACGGAAAATTGCAAAACACGGCGGTTTCTGGTTGCTAACCCAGAAATATACGCTCCCGATTAACCACGTTTAATGGGTAAAATACGCACCCTAGATTGAGCTTTGTCAACTGTTAGCAACGCACCGGAAAAAAGAGAAGATTCAAACTGGTTCAGGGCTGAAATTACTATATTTTCAATGCTGCTAGGCAAAATATCCTGAGTCCGAACCTGAATAACACTGGGAGTATTTGCACCCGTGGCAGCTAACAGAGAACCGAAGTCTAAATCGTGGGTAAAGACAATATATCCATTAGTTCTTGCCCACTCCATAATTACCGAATCTTTCTCACGGGTATCGCCAACGGTAGACCAGTGGACAGCGGTAATGTTATACCTCCCAAAAACCGCTACCCAATCGGGGGAAAGATTCATATCAATCAAAATTTTCATGCACTTATCAACGGGACTTCAATTTCTTCAGCCCGCCATGCAGCATAGGCAAGAGCTTCATAGATATCTGCTTCTTCAAGGTATGGGTAAGCCTTGAGAATATCATTCGCACTGTGTCCAGATGCCATTAGTCCAACGATAGTACCAACTGTGACACGCATTCCCCGGATGCAGGGTTTGCCGCCCATTACTTCAGGGTTGCGGGTAATTCTAGTAAGATTTTGCATGGCTGTTGCCTCACTATGGCTGATTGGATTGGTCAACCTAAAAAGGCTGCGTTAATCTTTTCTATTATCGCACCCTACAAGTAATGCGATAGCGAAGCGCGACCTAGGAATCGCTGTCCTAAATTTCATTCACTTAGCCTAGAAGGTGATAATAACTTTTCAAGGTGACTCGAAAATCTTTTTTTCACTAAAGTTTTTATTCACCTTGAAAGGGATAGATGTTTAGAATTAAGAATATTGAAGAGGACTTTAGTTATGAGTATTATCATCTCTGATGAACTTCTAACCGCGACTCGAATGAATGAAGGGGAAATGAAGCAAGAAATTGCCGTTTTGCTGTTTCAGAAGGACAAACTTACTCTGGCTCAAGCAAGCCGATTTGCAGGGATGAACCGGATTGCTTTTCAACATCTATTAGCAAGTCGTCAAATCCCGGTGCATTATGGTGTAGAAGATTTTGAACAAGATATTAAGAATCTACGGGAGATGGGTAGGTTGTGATCACTGGAAGCCATAAGTTAAATGTATTTGGTAAATTTGTTGGTGAATATCAATCATTCATCTTCCAATAGATGAGGTGCTATATTTGAAACAGCCCAAACCACTTGCTCGTTATCCTTATTTTCTTTGAAAAGTTCTTCAATTAGGTTGATAGCTTCAGATCCTCCTACTCCATTCATCAACAAGAGTGTAGCATTTTGATAAATCCCCTGAGAGGGATGTTTTAAAGCTCGCACCAAATTTTCTGGAGAAATATAAATCTCTTTAGCACGTTCCCATTTTGGATCAGCAGGTACTTCGGGTATTTTAGAGTGCAGTGAAATATAATTTTGATCACTAATTTCTAGAATTTTATCCCAAGCCCAATCAAATGTTTGTGAACTATTTTTCAATTTCATTTTTTCTCCATTTAATGCAGATTCAATAATATCCAAGTCGTGAAACTCTATCTGTTTTAGAGCTATTAGTGCCTCTATAGCTATTTTCTGAAGTTCAATATTTAGCGCGGTAATTACACCCTTGATTACAGAGTCAACTGCCTCTAAATCGTTATTTTCACTCAGAACATCCCAATCCCAAATCGGCATCTTCAACCAACCCATACCTTTGACAAGAATACCTAATGCAATTAGTTCCTGTTGTTGCTGGAGAGATATAGATAAATTTGATTTATTATCAGTTACACGAAGTACAGCTTCTAAAAATGATTTATCTGCATACTTTATTTGTTCTCTGCGCTTCACACTGGTTAATAAATTTTGTGGATTCATGAATGCGTTATCTTGTATTAGTTCTCTCGAAAAGATACTCCAGTCTTTTCTATCCTCTTTCTGATCATTATTCTTAAGCTGTTCAGAAATATGATTGTGGAGAATTTTGGATAAATCTATTATTATTCCAGAACTCAATTTTTTACTCCTAATTTCTTCTTTAATATGTTTAGCTGTTTCTAAATTTGGCTGTTTCTTGAGGAGTAATTGAAACCCTTGAAGCAAAACTTGGTTCTGGAACTCTCTTCCATATTTTCCATAATCTTTCAATTTTCGCGGTGTGAATGGACTATATATTCTTGCTGGTTCAGCAATACATTCATCAATAACTTCTTTTAAGATACTTAAATCTACATATTTATCGCCACATTCTAAAACCAGTCTAACCACTGCTAACCGTGTCCATGATTGAGTATGATTAGATAAATTTTGTGCAATATTTCCAATTAAGTCTGTAGCTTGAGGTATTAAACTAAGCAGTGCTTTAGCTGCGTTAATAACCACAGAAGGATTTGGTGATTCTAGTTGTATCTGTAAGCGATTAACTACTGCTTTTACAAGCTCAAATGGCGCATCATTTACTTCCGTTAAGGCTTTAGCAGCCAGCAAAATATCTGTTGAATTTATATTTTCTAGATTATCAAGTTCAAGTAAATGGTTAACAATTATGTCTACCTTACCTAATCCAGCCGCAAATAGTATGACTTCTTGCCACTTAATATCCTGTCTAACGCCCTCTAACCATGTGCATATTTTTTGATCATCTAAATTAGAAACATACTTCCCTGCTGCATATTCACAGAGAGTAAGATGAATAAAGTTAATTGTATCGTTTAATCCAACTTTGTTTCTCTCAAAGATGCGACGTTGTTCCCAAAAAGAGATATATTTTTTAACCTGAGTTTGCATTTCTAATTTTGTAAAGCTGTTTAATTCACTTAATAAAGCATTAGTTAATATCTTATTAAATTCACTTTCTAAAACTTCAGGTTGATACATTAATTGCCAACCTGCTATTTCGATTGTACGTTGTGCAATTGGCTCATCTTGTTTGTTGATTTTGATAGATTCTCTATCTTGTGTGTCTTGCTGGCAAAGCAAATGCACAATATTTCCATAAATACTTGCGCGATTTAAAATACTATTTGCGTCAAATAAAAATAGTTGAGTAAGAAACCCCAATAATAGCGGGTTTCTAGCTGCTAATGAAGCTGTTTGAGTATTTATTAGCCAATTCTCAAATAAAATTTCTTGCTCTTTGAGAGTTTCTTTATTAATCGAATGTATTTCAAAAATTCTTTTGGCAAATTTTAAGATGTCTGATATTTCTAGAGGTAGGATTTCTACCTGTTCCCAATCAGAAAAATGTTCTAGCCCGTAACCAGGTCGCGTAGTTATGATAATTTTAGTCATAGTGCTGCCTATTGCCCAATCTGTTAGTTTGCTGGCGATATTAGCTCCGTCATCACACTCATCAAACCCATCTAATAAAAGATAATCAGGACAACGCAATGAAAATTTTAATTGATCCTCATTAACACCAGAACTGTCAGCAGCAGCTTTAAAAATTGCATCTTCAAATGTTTTACCTTGCTGTCGGCATAGGTTACTAATGTGCTTTAGACTGACACGCAAAACTTTTTTCTCTAAAACACATAGCTGATGAGCTAAACACTTTAACAAGGTACTTTTTCCGCTTCCTGGATTACCTACTACAACAGTTAGATCGTAAAGTTCAGGAATAAATTCCGCTTTAAAAATTGCCTGATCATCATCACCGTTGTTTTGCTTTACTTTGAGTGATATCCAATCAGTTTCTATAGACAGCTTTTTTTCAATTCCCAAAACAATAAAGTCAGAGGTAGTTTTTTCAAGCCATTTCCTATAAAGTTTGGCTGTAATAGCCGGATTTGAACTGTTTGCAGATAGCTGAATAGATTTACTACCCAATAGTCGTGCTATCCCTTCTGCATCACGACGGCCTCTATTGGTAATAAGTTTACTTGCATCTGCCACAAGGATATTCCAGGCTTGACTTAGTTGATTCTTGTCTGCTAAAACGTGTAAGAGCATTTCCTGTGCAAATTTTGCTCCTTGGGTATCATCTTCAAGATCAACAACTATAATCAAAAGCCGCCTGAAAAGTGATTGATTATCTGGAATACCCTTTTTGGCAAATTCGTTGATAACCTCATCCGTTATTCCTGTGAGGTCATCTGTTCGCCCTTGTCCAAGTCTCTTTAAATCTTGGCGGAGTTCATCTTTAAAAGTTCCGCTTGCAGTAGAGTCAGTTAACAGAATGCAATACAGATAGGGATTTTCTGCGAGTCCGTGGGCTAACTTTAGAATTGCCTTCCAAAACTTTTCATTCTTCTGTAAACGATGTTTGACTTGAACTTCTACTGTTGTACCGTCTTCAAGCGTAATCTTGATATCGTCCCCAGGTCCATTAGTTTCTGCTGCTACAGCAATCGGAATATCAGGATTTGAGTGTTCAATCCAGCCTAATTTTTGCTGAGTTAATATATGGGCTGCAACATAAGCTGTTACCCTTGCTTGATATTCGTATCCACCATTACCACCACTTCCGCTCATCTTAACCTCCTCACAAACTCCCTTCTAAATCTTAGATTATAAGTAATCGCTCCTATCCCGAAACATCATTTAAAATAATAAATCAGGGTGTTGGTATCCAAAACGTACATCTAAAGGCTCTCCCGCAGAATGTCTTGTCCTGATTCGGTGCGAATTTCTTCTAAAGTAGGAAAGTCATCTTTCCAAGTTCCAGCAAGTGAATAAACAAATTCTGACCAAGGTAACTGGTCAATATTGTTGACAGTTTGCTTAGTATTTAGATGTTTGGCACGGATAAATTCAGCAAAAGTCAAAATCTCATCAGCTTGATCTTGGGGAAGAGTTTTGACAAGTGCATAAATCTGTTCAGCAATTATGCAGTAGTTTACGAGTGGGCAGGTAGTAACTATTCTGCATACATTCCAGATTTACCTGGATGTGTTGCCTTCCGCGAGCGGAGCTATCACAGGAGAATAGAAAGTTACTTTTGTGAGACTATTATTTGCTATGAAGTCCTCTAAAATTGCTTGAATTACAGGCACACTTACAGCATTACCAAACTGTTTATACGTTGCACTATCATCTGAATGAAGAATATAAGACTCTGGAAAGCCTTGTAATCTTGCACATTCACGAGGCGTTATTCTTCTGGGTCGCCCATTTTGGACTACACCCAACTTATTCGCATCTGATGATGTCAGGGTTATGGAAATACTCTCAGGATCGAGAAACTTAAAAACTTCAAAAGACATATTTCCACTCACAGGATTATATCTTCCATTCATTTCCTTAAGATATTTTTTTTCAATGAGTGAATTAATAATATTTTCGATATTTTCATGATCAAAAAATGTCTTAATTTGTTCTAGAGTTAAGCTTTTACCATCTTGGTGATCACCAAATTCTTTATGCCTTCTATGGGATATTAAGGCATCCATAAAATCACGCTCATCCTTTGTACACTTGCCTTTAATCCCTAAATGCCAAGAATGGATAGAATTGCCTCCACGAAAGTCAATAAGCCGAACACCATGAAGCTTTTCAAATTGACCATCTACAGCATCAAAAAGTTGCTGTTCAAATTGTTTTGAGAGATAATAATTTTCAGAACATTTTTTTTCCAGAATATGTTTAACCTTGATAACTGAATCAGTTTGATCAAAAAGACTTAGCTGATATTGCTGTTGTTTAAAAGTATGAGAGTCAGTAGCACCTTTATCTGACATAAGTGTAATTACTGGCTTTTTACCAAGTAGCCCTAATATGTATATACGAACACGATTTTGTGGTACACCAAAGTTACTACTGTTGAGTAAAAGATAATGAACACCGTAACCAAGTTGTTCCAAAGCATGAATAATTGTTTTAAAGGTTCTACCCTGATCATGTGTTGTTAAACCACGGACATTTTCAAGCATAAAACTTTGTGGCTTATGAATTTTTAGTAGTCTTTCAATTTCAAAAAACAGCGTCCCTCTGGTATCTCCAAAGCCTTGTTGTTTACCCGCGTAGGAAAAAGATTGGCAGGGAAAACCAGCAAGCATAAAATCAAATTCAGGTATTAGATCAATTTCTCGGATGTCTCCAGTAGGTTGATCATCAAAGTTTAGTATATATGTTTCAATAGCTTTTTTATCAATTTCAGAGCTAAGTACACATTGAGATTCTATGCCCAAAACATCACACGCTTGCTGAAAACCGAGGCGCATTCCACCAATACCTGCAAAAAGATCAATAAAACGAATCATGGCAAACTCTCACGCAAAAAATCAGCTAAAATATCAAACTCACTATCAGAATAGGCAACTGTACAATGGCTATGCTTGCAAATTGTAGAGATAGCAGCAGAGCGTTGGAAATTTCCAGCCCCATCAATAACATAGGCTATTTTGTGACCAGCAGCGTTGATCAGAGCTTGTCTTTCGGCTGCTTGTCCTGCTTTTCTTTCTATTGTGCTGTTGGTTGTTACTTGAAAACTAACTTCAATTCCAACACTTTTGCCTCCTTTTGTGACAACTACATCAAAAGGCATTCCAGTGGTTTTACCATAACCATGCAATATAATTGATCCATTACTGGTAATATTGAATTCATTTCCCAATTTTTCTTTCAGGTACTTGACAATATAACGTTGTGCTAATTGCCCTAAAGAATTTGCATTTGCACCACCTGTTATTCTACTAATAACAATATATCTTTGCTTTATATGACGTTCTAAACTAGCTTCATCACCAAGCAAAGAGCCAAGAAGACAGACTTCTAAGCCAGCTTGTTCGGATACATCAGAAGTGCTGGCATAAAGCAAAATCATCGTCATGTCACGTTTAAGACTATCAAAAGGTTTATCTGATTGCAACCCATTTCCATCAATATCAAGTTTTTCATTACCTAAGCCTTTAACGGGCATTGACTCAAAGACATACTGGTAATTTGTTCCTCTCCAGACATAATCCATGACTGGTTTACCCGTCTTATCTCTTTTAGTAAAAATATCTGTGAAACTTTTTCCCAGTCTTTGAATGGGTTCACCACCATAGTCCGAAATAATATTTGATTGAGCTTGCATGACAAGCATTTTAGCTCTTGACCAAAGAATAAGCAAAAATTAATGTTTAAGATATAACTGTATAATTAAACACAAAATGATTGATTGTCTTTAAAATAGTAAATCAGGCTACGATTTGTGCTTTTCCTCTCAACATAGTAAATCACTAATCAAGTTATGATGGCAAATAGTCTGCTTGTAAATTATGAAGGTTAGAGAAGTTCTCAAAATCCTGGAAGCAGATGGTTGGTATATAGATCGCACCAGAGGTAGTCATCGTATCCTCAAACATCAAAGTAAATCAGGTATCGTAGTTGTACCTGGAAAACCAAGTGATGACATTCCAGTCGGTACACTCTCATCAATTTGGAATCAAGCAAAATTATGAACGAAAAAATGATTGAGTACACAGTCATCTATGAACGTGGACAGACAAACTGGGGCGCTTATGTTCCTGACTTACCTGGTTGTGTCAGTATTGGTGACACTTTGGCAGAAGTACAGGAAAATATTAAAGAAGCGATAGCTACGCTCGCCGAAGGCATCGCACTGTATCTAGAAGTATTGAAAGAAGATGGACAACCCATACCCGAACCTTTTACCCAAGTTGGTAAATAAAGTTGCAGTGACTAAGAGTATAGTATTATACTAACCGTTAATATTCAAAACCATAGCTAAAGCATTAGTAATTTCTTTGATTATTTCATCGGAAACTGTTCCAACTTGCTTGATTAGTCGTTGTTGAGAAACTGAACGCACTTGAAAAGTATCTACTGCGGATGACTTGCTTAAATTATTCTCTTGTGTTGGTTCAATCTGTATCATCCAGGGTATTTGTACAAAGACTTCATTCCATCCTGTAATTGGTACAACAACCTTCAAGCGTAAAATACCTAAATCATCATTACTAACTATTACACAAGGTCGAATTTTACTAATTTCATCACCTACTGTGGGATCGGCATTATACAGCCAAATTTGACCTCTACGCATAATCATGATATTCATAAAAATTTTCATCACAACTATCAACAAACTCTGTCAATCTGCTTCCTTCTTCATAGTAGGAACGCATAATTTCAGCAGCAGCAGTTAAGCTCAGTTTTTTGGGTTTCTGTATTTCTTCACGGATGAGTTGTAATGCAAATTCAATCATCTCTAGTCTTTCGACATTAGGCATTTCCTTGATTGCTTCCAAAATTTGAGGGTTAATCATAATTTTTCATACTGGGATAGCTGAAATTATTCTATCGTAGTTGAAAAAGTTGCAATTACGATATAAACACAACGAGTCAAACATAAATAAATATACTATGCAAGGATTAGCCGTTACTGAAACTATCACCACTATCTCTGAAGCAGAAACACGATTTGGACTAACCCGAAGTAAATCTGAGGATTTTTTTTACAGAATGGCATAATCAATTACCTGAGATTAATCCCAATGACCGCACCAACCTAGAAATTTTATGGCAGCGTTATATTTATCACCGTTCTAACGGACATTTGTTAGAAAGTACAGTGATGCTATTACTTGTTTCTCCATTGCTGACCGTTGCAGGTTTAGATGATCCACCTTTTCTCATCAAAGCTGAAGAATCTGTGCAAATAACAGTAGCTGATAGCGAAGAAACTCTACAGAGTCGAATAGATGTACTGGTATTGCGCGATTGCCTATGGATAATTGTTTTAGAATCCAAAAAAACTATGCTATCAGTTTGGTCAGCATTGCCTTCTTCCTTCGCGCTCTATCTCTATGGCTCCTGGGTCGCCACGCAAGCTATCGAGACGCTCCGCGAACGCGTCTTCGTGGTTCATTAAATAGGGTCTCTGTGATTTATCGACATCTAGCTGCTTTATTACTTTAGAAACCCTATTTTTCTGACTTGATGGCATGGTTTCATAAGCCATCAAAGCTTTTTCTCTGAACTGTATGGTCATCTTAATATCTCCATACACAAGCAGGAAGGAAAGAAATCAAAGATTTGTCTCTATATCATAGCTTTATTTAATCATTTCATTAACGTACCCTAAAATATAGTGCGATAGCGAAGCGCGACCTAGGAATCGCTGTCCTCAATTTCATTCACTTAGCCTAGAAAAGCGATAGCGAAGCGCGACCTAGAAATCGCTCAACAACTAGCTATCCAAACAGTATTAGGCACAGCTACACTATTACAAGAAACAAAAATCCACCCAGCCGAACTTAAAGACAGAGTTACCAGTCCTGGAGGGACAACCATTGCCGGTGTCAGCGCCTTAGAAAAAGCCGGTTTTCGTTCCGCTATCATCGAAGCTGTCAAAGCCTCGAAAGAACGCGCTCAGGAATTGGGGAAAGGGTGATAATAACTTTTCAAGGTGACTCGAAAATCTTTTTTTCACTCAAGTTTTTATTCACCTTGAAAGGGATAGATGTTTAGAATTAAGAATATTGAAGTTCTATTTTCACCTTCCCAACCTATATGAACTACTAGATAGCGATTTCTTTGAATATCAAA
The DNA here is from genome assembly GCA_017355425.1 of Dolichospermum sp. DET69. Lineage (NCBI taxonomy): Bacteria > Bacillati > Cyanobacteriota > Cyanophyceae > Nostocales > Aphanizomenonaceae > Dolichospermum > Dolichospermum sp. DET69. The sequence continues at coordinate 2,249,034 of CP070233.1, read as the reverse complement.
TATTAACTCGATTTCTGTTCCTTCAGAGCAATGACCGTCTGTATGTGTTCCTAACACTTGTTGTACTAATTCAGGGTAATCTAATTTTTCCATAACATTGGGAACTGGTTTAATTTCTGCAATTGCTTTACCTGATTCGATGATAATAATAGTTTCTCCTGCTGCTACTTGGTGAAGATAGCTGGTGAAGTTTTTCTGGATTTCATCAATGGTTACGGTTAGCATGAGATGATTTTGTAGCAATGTCAATGATAATTAATTTATGATTCATCAGATAATAATTGTTCCAATATTTCTTCTGTAAGTCCTTTAGCTTGAGCATTTTCACCAATTCTATCGAAAACACTTAGTAAATCTTCCTCTGCTTGGTCTTTTTCATATTTAGAGATAATATCTTTTACTATTTCTCGATAATCTAAGGTTTCCATAAGACTATAAAGTTATGAAGCTATCTGATAAATTACAGGTTTATATCTTGCTTGGTGGAATCGGTTTACCTTCTATTTCCGCAGCTTCTAACCAAGCAGCTTTAGCTTTCAAAACTTCTTGTAGTGCTTCTTCTTCAGTTAAACCAAATCCTGAACAATATTTTAAATCAGGAATATCAGCAATATAACCTTCATCTTCTTTACTGTAGAAAATATTAATGTGATACTGCTTCATTGCTCATCCTCCAAAGTGAGTGCTTATGCTTCAATCAAAATCAAAAATTGACGAACCTGATAAGGAATAGCTTTACCATTGCGATTTTGTAAGTTAATAAGTTCAGGGATAGTTGGATGAGTAAAAATGTGATGATTACCGTTGATACGTGATAACGAAAAACAAAAGGCTTCAACTAAAGTCACTAAATCATCAAATTGAATATTTCTAGAGCCAGAAAGGACTTTCTCTAGTAACTTACGCTTTTTTGACATTACCTTATTTTATCATTGTTTCACATCAAGTTTTATCCTACTATCATTATTCTTTACCTAGTAATAATTCGTAGGTTGGGTTAAGCTGCATCGCAACCCAACGCAATAACATTATCAAGATGTTGGGTTTCGTTCCTCAACCCAACCTACATAACTTGACTAAAGCTATTTTAACTGTATTGTGAAATATATCTTTTGCTGACATAAAAATTTAAAGTGATATTTTATCTTAGATAATACCTTATTTTTTAAGTAATGGCTCTGTATTATATTTGTAAGTTGGGTTAAGCTGCATCGCAACCCAACGCAATCAAATTATAAAAATATTGGGTTTCGTTTCTCAACCCAACCTACAACTAACCCACTGCAAAACCAGTAAATTCCCTCACAAAAGGAGATTTAAAACCTAAAACTATATCGGTTTTTGGTACTCTTAATTCTACCAACTCACTAGCTACACCTTCTTCAGTTAAATCTCTCTGAATCCAGATTTTTTCATTGATAATATCTACATGAATAACTGTACCATAAGCCCTTTCGTTATTGTGCCATCCTACATGAACTACTAAATAACTATTTCTTTCACAATCAAAAATTAACTCCTTTTCTGTTCCTTCTGATCTATGATTTTCGGTATGTCTTGCTAACACGGTTTTTACTAATTCAGGATAATTCATTCTTTCCATAAAACAATCTCCTGTTTAATAATTTCAAAAATCAATAATTTTAATTTATGTTCAGCAATTATTTCTTGAATAAACGGAATTAGAAAAAACTCTTTGTATATGTCATTACCAATTGCTAAATATAAGATACGGTTGGGTTCTTTTTTTCTTAAAACAGTACGATAATTAAGTGTTTGTCCTAAAGCTGTATGAAATTCAGTAACTTCAGATTGTCCTAAAAAAGATTTTACCTCAACTGCTATTTTTTGACCTTCTTTTTCTGCTCCTAAAAGTCTTTCTGCTCCTAAATCAATTCTAAAGTCAAGACCATCTACTGTAAATGATAAAGGATCATTAGTAATTAACCAACCATCTTTTTCTAAAGCTAACCTGACTGCATTATGAAAAAAATCTTTCGCTGACATAAAAACTTACAATAACACCCTCCATCCCATTATATAGGAATCCGGTTTGATTCTTGGAAAGATACGTAGGGTATGTTAGCGATCGCGTAACGCACCAAAATCTTGATAATGGTGCGTTACTTATTTTATACTAACGTAATCTACAATGCTACAATACATGATGGTGTATTAATTTGGGAATTTACAAACAGCCCTGGCGATTAGAAATCGCGGCTATACAAACGAAGTCCACCTTCGTGGACTAAGGGACTTCCAAGAAATAAATTATCCCAATAAATGAACCACAGAGGCACAGAGAACACAGAGAGAGAATTTTTGCGTCAGTTTTGGGACATTTTTTTATTTGGAAGTCCCTAAAAACAAGATTTTTGAACCCGCGAAGGCGGGTTTAGTCTGTGTAGACGCGAATTATATTCGCTGGGTGTTTAAATATTTTTTGTTTCGCGCAAAGTCGCAAAGGAGCAAAGACGCAAAGTAATACAAGTATCATAATATATGATATACAAGTAAACAAGGTTGAATAAGCTAACTTTACTCAATTAGTGATTAAAGAGGTATTTCTATGATATATATCATTACCATTTTGATAGCCATAATCTTAATTATGAGCTATCTTTTATTTACAAAGGATAACAACCAGCAACAGAACATTGACACGCAAGGTTTTCGGAATGCAGTTAAATATAATTTAATTATTAAAGTTTTTTTAGATATATTTTCTCAATCTCAGCAGTTGAATACAAAATTTGAAAAATTGACTGGTGACAATGAATCTTTAAAACAGAAGATTGAGAAATTTGAACAACAAATTACTATTTTACATCAGGAATATCAAACAATATTAGAACTGACTAATAAATTACAGATACAAAATACTATCTTTAATCAAAGAAATCAAGACTTAGAAACAAACCAAAAATCATTTATTCAAAAATTAGGTGGTATTGTTTATAAGGAAAATTTAGAAGACAAAACATGGGATTTAGTTTTGGAAAAAACTCAGTTGTTAATGAATGAGCGAAATGAAGCATTGATAAAAATTCAAGCTTTTAACCGAGAAAATGAAGTTCTTAAACAAGAAAATAAATTTCTTACTCAAGAGAAAAATAACTTTAATCAATCTCAAGAAATTCTCAAGTCTATAATCACTACAAAAGATGGTGATATTAATTCCTTAACGCAGAAGTTGAGAGTTTTAGAATCACAAATTAATGAGTTACAATCTAAACATGATCATAATATTGAGTTACAGAATATTCAAAGTGAATTAAATAAGGTTCAATCTTTAATAATTCAAAAGGATGGTTTCATTCAACATTTAGAAATCGAAAAAGGTGAGAATTTACAAAAGATATCGTCATTAGAAGCGATTGTTATTACTGAAAAATCTAATTGTGAATCACTGACACAAGAGAAAATGATTTTGAATAGTCTTGTTCAACAATTAGAAGAGGAAATTAAAGTTTTAAATGATAAACCTATAGATAGTGATATAGAAAGGTTAGAATCTCAGATTGCTCAAAAAGATAATGAGATTAAGAAATTAGAATTTGAAAAAAATCAAAATCTTCAAAAAATTAATCAGTTAGAAATACAACTTACTGAAAAAGAATCACAGTTAAAAACAACTATAGAAGATAGTGATAATCGTATTCAAGAATTAGAAAAGGAAAGAGACTCTTTAACTAGAAATTTAAGAGACGTTGAATGGGAATTAAGTGTATTGAAGACTAGTGGTAGTAGCGTTTTAATTGCTCAAAAAGATACTGTGATTAAAAAATTGGAATCTGAAAAATCTGAAATTCTTGAACGTCTCAATTCATTAGCAGAAAGTTTTGATGAATTGGCAGAGGATTTCAGTCAATTAACAGAGGATTTCAATAAATTAACAAGTAATTTTAATGAGAAAGAATACCAACTAGAAGTAGTTACAAGAGAGAAAGAAGTAGTTACAAGAGAGAAAAATTATCTGGATAACCGTGTTAAAGAGTTGGAAGGAGAAAAGTCTTTTTTAATTCAGAAGTTAAGAGATAAAGAATCAGAAGTTAGTAAATTACAGCAGGATATTTTATTTTTAAATGATAGGTTAATAGATAGAGAATCAGAAATTAGTGAATTAGAAGAGATAATAGAGATAATGCCAAAACCAAACATTATAGAAGAATTAGAGCAGTATCTAGAAGAATTAGAACAGGATCTAGAAAATTTAGAAAAGTATGTGGAAGATTTAGAACAATATGCAGAAGATTTAGAAAATTATTATTTAGAGAAGTTAGAACCCTATTCAGATACTCCTGATATCAACGAATTAGAGAAGTTACAAAAACAAATTAATGAGAAAGATAATTGTATTAGGAATTTGAAATCTTATATAAGTCTTCTTTTGGAAAATCAGTCTTTAAAGGAGCTAGAACAGTATCAGTAAACCAAAAAGTTTTTCCCAAAGAGTGATTTTTACGGAGTGCTGACGCTATTGCTACAGACGCAGCAGGCATCACTAACAAAATACGACAGATACTCATGTACTATAGAATACCAAATATATAAGAAATAGTTATCATAATTTGCACTGGATCAAAATATGAAATGATGAAAGTAGTGTGTAGCATATTGGCTGAAAAAATTGACTGTTTCATCTCTAACAAAAGCCACGCGGGGCGAGTCTACAGAAGAACTCGTTTTAACCGACTCAGAAACTCTTGATGAGGTTATTCAGTGTTTAGTAGAAAATTTTTCGATTGAAACGCAAGGAGCCTGTGACCAACAAACTTTATTCGAGATTCTGGTTAAAGCAGCCAGCACTGGAGACAGTATTGAAAACACAGCTAAATTGTTAAAAAATATTCCGACAGCTAATGATATTAGATATCATCTCAATAAAATTAACAATTTTGAGGAATTAGAAGCGCAAATAAATCAAGCATTAAAAAGTCGAATTCCTTTAGGATTAAAAAAAGGGTGTTTGAAAATAGCGATTGATTTAAATTTAATTTGTTATTATGGTCAACCAACATCGTCAGAATTACCCTACATATATCGAAGTGAAGCTAAATCTGGTACTAATTCATTTTATGCCTATGCCACTTTATATGTTATTAGTAATAATAAGCGTGTAACTCTAGCAATAAGAGGTGTTCGCCAATTAGATACTAGTGTGGCTTTAATTACTTATTTATTAGCAGAACTTGAATCCCTAAAAATAAATGTAAAAAAACTCTATTTGGATAGGGGATTTTTTAATACTCCTGTAATTAGATGGTTACAGGCATTAGATATTCCCTTTCTTATGCCTGCTATCAAGACTGGAAAAAAAGGAGGAATCAAACAATTCCTCAAGGGTAAAAAAAGTTATAAAACTACCTATACTATTACAAGAGACAAAGATGATTTTGTCACATTTGATTTATGGATCGTCTGTAAATATAGAAAGGGAAAGCATAAAAAGCATGGGGTTCAATACTTTGTTTATGTTGCTTATAAGGTCAAAACAAATTTAAATTATATCTATCAAGATTATCGAAAAAGATTTGGCATTGAAACCAGTTATCGTCTGAAAAATATTTGTCGAATTAAGACGAATAACAAAAATCCAGTCTTGAGATTACTATTCATTGGAATATCCTTTCTTCTAATTAACATCTGGGTGAATCTACTATGGCTCAAAATCAGTCGTAAAAGGAAAGGTAGTAGATTAATTTATCGCACACTTTTTACACTCAAACAGATGTTAGCCTTTTTATCTCAAGCCCTACAGAAGAAATATCAAGTCGTTGAAAGCATTTATATTCCATCCGGTTAGCGTCAAGAAATTATTAACCAGCTAATCATAAGTAATTATTATCTATACTATGTCTGCTGATTAGAGTATCGGGAATAAAAAAGTATTTTATACTACACAGTATTTGGCGATCTCCCTTCAGGAAAAAACTTTTTGGTTTACTGAGTATATTAATAAGATACATGATTATTTTTATGACGAATATATTTATATATACACAAGCTCGTTTAGATCAAGAATTTCTATAGGTATTGATATTGATATTATTGATTTTTTAAAATACCTTCTGTATGAAGAACAATGCAAAATCAAACATCTTCGCGGTATGATAGGAACACTAAATAGTTTGATGAGGTATAGATAGGTTATATCCTTAAATCCTAACCCACCGCAAAATCAGTAAACTGTCTCATATAAAGTGGCTTAAAACCTAAAACAATATCCGTTTTTGGTACTCCCAAATCTACCAACTCACTAGCTACCCCTTCCTTTGTAAAATCTCTCTGAATCCAAATTTTTCCATCTCTAATATCTACATGAATAATTGTCCCATAAGCCCTTTCATTATTTTCCCATCCTACATGAACTACTAAATAACTATTTCTTTCACAATCAAAAATTAACTCCTTTTCTGTTCCGTTGGAAGCATGATTTTCTGTATGTCTTGCTAATACAGTTTTTACCAATTCAGGATAATTCATTCCTTCCATAAAACCCACATTCCGCACCCTGGGGTGTCACATAGTATTATCACTTGATTTTCTCTTGATTTTTGGATATAAATTATGCCTTGTCGGCATCATGTATCCGTTAATTCATTGAGATTCGGTATATAATACATCCTCATTTCATCATAAAAAACAGTAAAAACCGATTGTGACAGTTGAGGGTGCGGAAGATAGGATAAAACAATCTCCTGTCTGAATCAGGATTTCCAGGATTTAAGGATGTACAGGATGAAGAGAAAACTCATCTTTAAAACCCAAAATATTAACAGATAAATATTCATACAAAATCCTGTAAATCCTCTAATCCTGGGTATCCTGATTCAGACAATTAAGGATGTACAGGATGAAGAGAAAACTCATCTTTAAAATCGGAAATATCCCCAGATAAATATTCATACAAAATCCTGTAAATCTTCTAATCCTGAGCATCCTGATTCAGACAAAAAAGATTTGTAATCTAAACAAACCAATTCTCATTCTATCCTCTCTCTGCGCTCTCTGCGCCTCTGCGCCTCTGCGCCTCTGCGAGAGAAAAAAAAGGGATAAGCAAAACGCCTATCCCTCAAAAAATCAACTAAAAGATCAACTATTCAGACATCCAAGAATTGATATACTCAACTTGATCTGCGGTCAAAGTATCAATGAAAATGCCCATAGCTTGTAACTTCAAGCGAGCAATTTCTTGATCAACCTCAACAGGAATAGAGTGCAAACCAGCAGCTAAATTACCCTTATTCTTCACCAGGTATTCAACAGCCAAAGCTTGGTTAGCAAAACTCATATCCATAACTGCGCTGGGGTGTCCTTCAGCAGCAGCCAAATTAATCAAACGTCCTTGTCCGAGAACAACAACGGACTTACCATTTCTCAACTTATACTCTTGGGTGAAAGGACGGACATCCTTGATTTCCTTAGCATTAGCAGCCAAGTATTTCAAATCAAGTTCCAAATCAAAGTGACCAGAGTTACAAACAATTGCCCCGTCTCTCATTACATCGAAGTGTTCACCCCGAACGACGTGCTTGTTACCAGTCACAGTGATAAAGATATCACCTTGGGATGCAGCTTCCGCCATTGGCAGGACACGGAAACCATCCATGACGGCTTCAATAGCCTTGATGGGGTCAATTTCGGTAACGATGACATTTGCACCCATACCACGAGCGCGGAGGGCTGTACCCTTACCACACCAGCCGTAACCGACTACTACAATACTCTTACCAGCTAACAAAATATTTGTAGCGCGGATAATGCCATCTAAGGTAGATTGACCAGTACCATAGCGGTTATCAAAGAAATGCTTGGTGTCTGCGTCATTAACGTTAACTGCGGGGAAGGTAAGAACGCCTTCATTAAACATGGCGCGTAAACGCACAATGCCAGTTGTAGTTTCTTCGGTGCTACCAATCAAATCAGCAATTTGATGTTTACGGTGTTGAACTAATTCTGCTACCACGTCGCTACCGTCATCAACAATGATGTTGGGGCGATGATCTAAAGCGATTTGCACGTGGCGGTTATAAGTGGCCGCATCTTCGCCTTTTTGAGCAAATACAGAAATTTCATGATCAGCTACAAGACTCGCAGCTACGTCATCTTGAGTTGATAAAGGGTTACTAGCAATTAAAACCGCATCAGCACCACCGGCTTTGAGGGCGATCGCTAAATGTGCAGTTTCTGTGGTCACGTGGGCGCAAGCTGAAATGCGTAATCCAGCAAAGGGCTTTTCTTTCTCAAAGCGATCGCAGATTTGCTTCAATACGGGCATTTCCCGTCCAGCCCATTCAATACGTTGTCTTCCCAAGGGAGCGAGTCCGAGGTCTTTAACCTCGTGCTTTAATCTGGGAGTAGTTGCAGTCATGAAAATTATCCTCTAAAAAATGAAACAGGTTTATAAACCTTTACGTACTTTAACAATATTTTTTGACAACTAGCCATATTTTCTCGTAAATACCTGTTTGCATAGTTCATAGTTATTTCAACTAGCTTCACCTTTGATATAAGCAAGAACAATACCCTATATGGCTTTTGGCTTTTTCATCATTCTCTGGTAAGAATATAGCAACACCACAGGGAATAGGTAATTGGTGATGGGTAATTGAGGAAAGGGAATAGAAAATAAAAATTTATTCTCCCCCTGCCCCCTTGCTTCTTCCCCCCTATTCCCTCATTGACACAAGGAGGTGTTTTAGTGATACTTCGATTTTTAGCAGTAGCAGGGACAATGGTAATTACCATTGGTTCTGCCAGCAAAGCCACAGCCCAGTTTTCTCCTTTACCTTTCCTGCCAACTCCTAGTAGTTTGACCAATAAGGTAGATGATAAAATGGTGACTGGCTGGATTTCTTTAGATGGTCGTCCTTTATTTCCCATCACCGCTACAAAAACCAATTTTCCCGAACGGTTTCAAAATATTCAACAGAACTTACAGGAAATTACCCACAACTATTTACAGACATCTGCAATAGAAGTTAAAATCCAGACCCGTATAGTCAAAAGATTACCGACCATTTATGTTAATGACCAGTACCTGATGACCATCACCTATGAAGATACTGGACAGGAAAACCCGTTAACATTAGCAAATCAAATTAGTGATGGGTTGCAAAAACAGCTACAACAAGCCAAGCAAGAACGACAAACTCGGTTTTTAGTTCAGCAAGGTGAAATAGCTGCCGTCGGCACACTGGCAATGATCATCATCAGTTGGGGTGTCAGACGTTGGCAAAAGCGTTTAAGCAAAAATATAGCTGATGCTATTCCGTCCACTGTCACAGATGCTCAACCAATTACCAAATTATTAAATCAACAACAACAGCAGCATCTTCAAGAAGTCAAAACCAGACTATTTCAAATAGCCCAAGCAGGGATTTGGGGCAGCGGTAGTTTAATTATTTTAGGACTATTTCCCTACACACGAGCCTGGCAAATTGGGATTATTACCATTGCCCAAATTCCCATCAAGTTAACGATTGTAGCTGTGGGAACTTATGTCGCTGTGCGGTTTACCTATGCCTTAATAGATCATTTCACCTCAACAATAGTTAGTGGTGGTGCTTTATTCACCCCAGAAACATCCGAACGCTTGCAGTTGAGAATATCCACATTTTCCGGCGTAACCAAAAGTATCACTACCATTATTTTTGTAGGTGCAGGTAGTTTACTGGCTTTGATATCTTTGGGTATAGATATCGTTCCCCTGTTAGCTGGTGCTGGTTTAGTCGGTGTAGCTATATCCCTCGCTTCCCAAAACTTAATCAAAGACGCAATTAACGGCTTTCTGATTATTTTTGAAGACCAATATGCCCTCGGTGATATGATTACCGTCGGCACTGTAGGCGGTTTGGTGGAAAAGTTGAATCTGCGAATGACTCAAGTTCGAGATTCGGAAGGACGCTTAATTACCATTCCCAATAGTGAAGTCAAGATTGTTGCTAATCTTTCCAGTCGTTGGTCACGCGCTGATTTAAGTATTCCCGTTTCTTATCAAGCGAACATAGATGAGGCTTTGGAGATAATTAAAGATGTGGGTTTGGAGATGAGTCAAGATCCCGAATGGCAACATCAAATTCTCGAAAAACCTAATGTTTTGGGAGTAGAACATTTTAGCGATCGCGGTTTGATGATTCGCGTTTGGATTAAAACCCAGCCTCTCAAGCAATGGGCTGTAGCGCGAGAATATCGTCGGCGGCTGAAAATCACCTTAGACGCAGCCGGAATTTATATTCCTGTACCCCAACAAGCGAATTGGATTAATGAAGTGCAGTTATTAAATTCTCAGTCCGAGTTTTCCACAAGTGCAACATCAGACACTTAAATTCTCAAGTTTCTTTAATTACATTACCCTTTTTCCCCGTTAGGAAAGAAAATCGTAGAGGCGTTTGATATAGCGTCTTTGCGCTTTTGTATTTTTATCTATAAAGTAGCTTCTCTTCCCAGAGGCAATTTTTGATAATCCCCTTGTCATATTAGTAAATTTGTACTATACTATCAAAATAGTCTTCAAAACTGAAAAGACTTCTGGAACACGGATTTTAAGGGCTATTTCTATGATGAAGCATTATATTCTCAATCTTAACCCCACCGCCAAGCATGAATGGGATCGTTGTATTATCCGTGATCCTCTTACCGCAAAACGTCCAGATATAGCTAAATTAATTTCCGAAGCCGTAGGAGCAGAAACAGGTAGTTATTTAGTCAGTGTAAATATTGAAGTCACAGTATTACAAGAAGCATCCACACCATCACCAGAACAACTTTCTCTACCGTTTCCAGAAGCATCTGTACCCACCCAACTGCGCGAAGCAGCATAATAGTAGATTGGGTTGACGCTTATGTTACCCAACTCCATCAATTTCGATAATTAACAAAAAAGCCCAGGCAGATTTTACCTCTAATAATAGCACAAAAAGTCAAGGGGATTTATCAATCCTGTAAAAACGTATTTCCGTTAACTTATTGATAGTATTCTCAATAAATATGAGAATATAGGCTACTTATTCTCAATAAACATCAACTTCCTCAATTTTGTAGAAATTTCCATTTAAAAAACTTATAGGATCACTCGGTAACGATAAGTTCCTTCCTCTCGTTTTCTCTCGTTCCCAGTCTCTGACTGGGAACGAGGTTAATTATGCTAAGTGCATAAAAATCATTTTGAGCAACTCAGCACGAGTAAAAGGTTTAGTTAGATATCCAGAAGCACCGACAAATCTAGCTTTCACCTTATCTATAATCCCCTTATTGCTAGTTACAAAAATAATGGGAATAGTTTTAAACAGGGAATTATTGCGGATAATGCGACATAGTTCATAACCATCAATTCCTGCCATATTTAAATCCAGTAAAATCAGATCAGGTTTATGTCGAATAATTGACATTACTGCTTTCACAGGTTCATTAATAGTCACCAAAGTAAAATTCTCATCTTCTAAATAACGGCTGATTTCCTTGAGAATTGTGGGACTATCATCTACAGAAATAATTTTGTAAGTCTTTTGTGTAGTTTTGGTATTTACTTTGACTTTTTGAGAATCGGCATCTATGTTATTATCAACAGCTAAGAGTGAAAAATCCTCTGGAGGTAACTCAGCAATATCTGGTACTAATTGCTGAACTGCTACATTATGCTGAGAAATAATTGGAGTTTCTGTAGAAGTATCTTTACTTCGTTCTACATCCAGAACCAATAATTTACCTCTAATTAATTCTGTGCTATCTTCAGAAAATAGCAATGAACTGCCACAGGTTTTTGGCAATTTATCAAATGGAGGATCTGGCTCATGTAATACTATCGAACCCTTGACAATATAGGGGTATAAACTTAGTGCTAATTGCAATTCATCCTGATTCATAATAATCGCTAGATGACGCAAGCTAAAACCCTTCATCCAATTGGTGATATTATCTTTTAGGGGTGGTAATCTTTTATCCTGAAATTTGCTACTAACTAATAAATAGGGACGCTGATAGGGAGAAGATATATATCTACCAAGATACCGCCAATTTTGTAACTGATTTTGACATTTTTCCATAATATCAGTAACATCTAATTTACAAATTATGGGGAAATTTTCCAGTGGGTCTGTTAGTTCATAAGTGCCTGTCTTGATGAGGATAAATGATTCAATTACCTCTTTAACTAATTCTTGAATAAGTAATGTTGCTTGCTCAGGAAGAAGATGTTGTTCTGTGACAAGCCAATTAATCGCTTCATATTCTGGAAATTGGTTTGGTAAATGATGGTTATCTTCATGCTCAAACACTAAGCGCATTTGTACACGCACTTCATTATCTACAAGAGGAATTTGTTGATGGAGACGACGCATCTGTCGTTCTAATCTATCAAAGGGTTCTACTGAATGAGTTGCATAGATAATTTTTCCTTGTTTTATATATATCAACCAAGATACAGAGTTGCTATATGCTTGTAAACAGGTAGTTTCATAACAATTGCCTAATTGTCTTAATAAACCTGGGGGAGATAATTTGGTAAAAGTGCCAGTATTTTTCATATTTTTACAATTTTTTTTGGCGGATACATCAACATAGTATTGGAAAAGATTAAATATCAGGCTGCAATTTGATATCATCGAGAAATATGGTCATGATCACAAGTTATTAAATTATGAATATCAATGAAAAACAGCTTCTGAAAATTCTCCTGGACTTTGAATGTAACAGTTTTTGTAGTTTTTTATCTTGATTTTTTACCCGTTGTTTGGATACAAATCTCCGTCCTGTCATATTTTATAGCTATTTCATCTTGATAAACTATATAGTGATACTATTGAGTATGCTGAGATTTTTTTGGTGATTTAAATTCATCAATTTTCAGACTAATCTTCCTCCTTTTTCTGGATTTAACAATAATGAATTTATTTACCTAAAGACAGAGGAAATCCCACATAAAAGCTTTAAAAATTTATGGAGGTAAATGTATATATTGATTATTGCATCAGATTGCAACTCAACAGACTGGAGAATCTAGGTAAAAAACTAGGCCTTCACGCTGTTTGACTCGATGACTCCTAATTTAGTAACTCCTGACTTCTCTCATTTTAACTTTGGCAAAGTTCAATTATGGCAGACACTTGACAATATAGCGGTATGCACTTAGATGAGATACAGTCATCGAATTACAAACCCTGTAGGGGTGAGGTTTCCCCGCCCTCGATTGTATTTCATCCGACGGAGAACCGCTATAAGTAAGATTAAATATCCTCATAAATTACCAGTGACTAAGTAGTGATGAGGAGTAGGAGAGACATTTGGTGAATTTACCCCAAATCCATATCTTTACGGAAAAACTCAAGTATCTCCCGCAAAATACCATAATTTTAGTCATACTAACGCCAGAAACTATATACTTTAGAGTAAAAGGAAAATAAAACTTTGAATTATAACATAACACAAGAAGTTATGATTGATACATTTAATCTTGACGAAGTTGTAGAATTTGCTGAAAATCCCGAACCACGTTGTCCATGCGTGCTATTGCTAGATACCTCTGGCTCAATGCAAGGGGAACGAATCGAAGCTTTAAATCAAGGTTTGCTAAGTTTAAAGGATGAACTAGTCAAAAATTCCCTAGCATCCAGAAGGGTAGAGGTGGCAATTATTACATTTGATAGTAATGTCAATGTCGTGCAGGACTTTATCACTGCCGATCAATTTAACCCTCCCATTCTCACAGCCCAGGGTTTAACAATTATGGGTTCGGCAATTCATAAAGCATTAGATATTATTCAAGAGCGCAAATCCCAATATCGCACTAATGGGATTGCTTACTACCGTCCTTGGGTGTTCATGATTACTGATGGTGAACCCCAAGGTGAAACTGATTCAACATTGGTACAAGCTTCCCAAAGACTGCAAGCAGATGAGTCTAATAAGCGCGTAGCTTTCTTTACTGTGGGCGTAGAAAATGCGAATATGAGCCAATTAAGTCAAATCGCTGTGCGTAGTCCCCTGAAATTAAAAGGATTGAACTTTATTGAGATGTTTGTTTGGCTGTCTGCCAGTATGTCAGCCGTATCTCATTCTCAGCTAGATGAACAGGTAGCACTACCACCAATTGGTTGGGGATCTGTTTAATGAAAATTACAGCTTGTTGTTTAAACTGAACTAGCTGTGGAAAAAAAATTATATGAATACATCAAAACAGATTTCTCAATGGCGGATAGTAGCTGCATCTGTATGCGGAACTAGTCACTCCAAAAACCAGCAACTTTGTCAGGATGCTCACCATTGGCAGCTATTGGCAAATAATGTGTTGGTGATAGCAGCAGCAGATGGTGCTGGTTCTGCTAAACTAGGAAAGGTGGGATCAATGATTGCGGTAGAAACGGCAATAGAACATCTTTCTCGCCAAGAGATTACCAGTGATACCCTTGCTAATGATGATGTTTTGCGTTATTTGCTAACTGATACCATGTTAGTAGCCCGCAATGCCATAGAAACTGAGGCGGATGTTTGTCATCATCAACCTCAAGATTTAGCAACTACCTTAATTCTCATGATTGCTACACCAGAAATTGTCGCGGTAGCGCAAATTGGTGATGGTTTGGCCGTAGCTAGGAATAGTATGGGCAACCTGATAGCGTTAACCATCCCTAGTAATGGTGAATATATCAATGAAACGACCTTTTTAACATCTGTTAATGCTGTGGAGACAGCACAAATTAAAATATTGCGGGAAGAGATTGTGAATGTTGGTGTTTTGACTGATGGTTTGCAGATGTTAGCTTTGAATATGATTGTTGGTGAACCTCACAAACCTTTCTTTTTCCCATTATTTGAGTTTGTTGCCAATGCTGAAGATAGAATATTAGCAAAAGAACATTTAATCAGGTTTTTAAGCTCTGAGAAGATTACCCAGCGGACTGATGATGATTTGACCCTAATTTTAGCTGCGTTTATCAACTCATAAGTTTTATTAATTAGGGATTAAAAACAGCGTGGTGTTAGCTATCTTCTGAATTTTCTAAGCTTTTGACTGATTCCAATCACTTCACATCACCTTAATTCTGCCATGCAGGTACTACGTCGTCTTCCCAACCCGGAAATTCTTAACCTCTCTGTCAGTGTAGGACATGGTGGTGAAGCTTGTATATATGCAGTGCCATCGGATCATAATTTAGTAGCGAAAATCTATCACAAACCAACTATCTCTTATGCCCAAAAACTGCGGGCGATGCTTGCTAATCCCCCAGTTAATCCGACGGACAATTTAGGGCATATTGCCATTGCTTGGCCGCAGGAGTTGTTGCAGGCGGCAGATGGTAGCGATACGATTGTTGGGTTTGTGATGCCCAGAATTCGGGGAATGCGACCAATTATGGATTTTTATAATCCAGGGATTCGCCGACAAAATTGCCCATTGTTTAATTATCAGTATTTATTGCGGACTGCCCGTAACCTGGCGGCGGCTTTTGCGGCTTTGCACGCCAGCCATTACTGTATTGGTGATGTGAATGAGTCAAATATCTTGGTTAGTGATACGGCTTTGGTGACGTTGGTAGATACAGACTCCTTCCAAGTGACCGAACCATTAGAGAATGTTGTTTATCGTTGTTCTGTGGGTAAGCCTGAATATACGCCTCCAGAATTACAGAATAAAACTTTTGCTGACTATGACCGGGAAATTTCTCATGATTTGTTTGGGTTGGCGGTACTGATTTTCCAATTATTAATGGAAGGAACGCACCCGTTTTCTGGGATATTTCAAGGTGGGATGGAACCTCCGACTTATCAGGGGCGGATACTTTCTGGTCATTTTACCTATAGTCAAAAGAAACAGGTTCCCTATTTGCCAACTCCTATTTCTCCGCGTTGGGATCTGCTTCATCCCAGTTTGCAGGATTTATTTGTGCGTTGTTTTGAAGAAGGTCATGACAATCCCAGATTACGCCCTAATGCTCAAAATTGGTTGTCGGCATTAACTGCGGTGGAGCAGAGTTTGGAGACTTGTCCGGCTAATCCCCAGCATCTTTATCATAATCATTTGGATAAATGTCCTTGGTGTGAACGGACTAGACGATTAGGTGGGAGAGATCCGTTTCCCTCAGTATCGGCGATCGCTTCTAAACAACATCTGCAACCACGGGAAAAACCTAAATCTAAACGTCGCTATATTCCTACTCCACGGATTACCCAGCCATTCAGAGCAAAGTCTCCGGTATATCATTGGCAACCAACTTCTAACCAGCGGGTTTATCCTGTTCCCTCTCGTCAAAAATTAAACCCGAAGGTATATGGTGTGATTTTTGGTGTGGTGGGATTGGGTATTTTGGGCTATTTAGATGTAATGATTAAATTCACCCGTCCTTTTGTTTCCCAAAATCCTTACACTCAACAAAGTTTGATGCCTCGTTCCGCTAATCAAGCTCCTAATCTGACAAATCTTTCTTTTTCGGATTACTATCAGCGCGGTGATACTGCTTATCAACAGCAAGACTATCAACAAGCAGTTGTCAATTTTACTGAGGCTCTTAAAAAGAATCCCCAATCTGCTAAAGGTTATATAAATTTGGGTAATTCCCAATACAATTTGAATGATTATGAAGGCGCATTAGCTAATTATAATAAAGCTTTAAAACTAAACTCCCAAGAAGTTAAAGCTTATATAAATCGCGGTAATGCTTATTATATGATGGCTGACTATAGTAATGATCCTAATAAAGAATATAAACAAGCGATCGCTGATTTTAATACTGCTATTAATATAGATGAAAATGATGCGGAAGCTTATATCCGAAGGGGTATTGTCCGATTTGAAATTAACAAATACATCAATAATTCTTTTCAGGAATACCAAAAATCAATTGCCGATTTTACTAAAGCAATTAAACTCAATGCTTCTAAAGTAGATGCTTACTTTCAACGGGGTTTAGTTCGTTATCAAATGGCTCAATATAGCAATAATTATGCGGCAGAATATAAACAAGCGATCGCTGATTTTACAGAAGCATTAAAAATCAATCCCCGATTGGCTAAAATTTATCTGAAACGTGGTATGGCTTACTATGAACTAGCACAATATGGAGCAGGCATATCTGATAAAAACCATGTGCGAGCAGTTTCAGATTTAGAAGCAGCCGCTAAAGTTTCTCAAGAGGAAAATGATATGGATAATTATCAACAGTCTCTCAGTAGCATTTGTATTGTAGTCGCTAATAAATGTGACAGTTTATTGTCTAACCCAATTATAACTGGAAAAAAGTAATTGATACATTGGGGGTAAAGAGTCAGTAGGGGCGTATAGCAATACGCCCGTACACAAGTCAGAAGTAGGGGCGTATAGCAATACGCCCGTACACAAGCCAGAAGTAGGGGCGTATGGCAATACGACCGTACACAAATCAGAAGTAGGGGCGTATGGCAATACGCCCGTACACAAATCAGAAGTAGGGGCGTATGGCAATACGCCCGTAGACGAGTTAGAAGTAGGGGCGTATAGCAATACGCCCGTACACAAATCAGAAGTAGGGGCGTATAGCAATACGCCCGTAGATGAGTTAGAAGTAGGGGCGTATAGCAATACGCCCGTACACAAGTCAGAAGGAGGAACTAGCTGTCTTTTTTCGGAAATTTTGTACTTTATTTAACCCACATTATATTGTAGTAATTTTAATTACAAAAACAAATATCTCTGATTTCTTAGTGAAGTCAGGGATATCATATTAACTATTATTATTTAGCTCTTTTTAACGGGTTAGATTATTTTGACTCCTGCTAGAAATATTTTACATATAAAATATCTTAGTTTATTTGTTCTTTATCATTTTCTAGAAATTTACAGTTAAATTATATTTATCTACCGAATCAAGAGAAAGAAAAAATTATTGTGCATTCTCTTCATTTCAATCAATTTAAATTATAAACCACCTGCAAATCTTTGAGGTAACTACATGAAAGCAGTAATTTTAGCAGGAGGTCTGGGTACAAGGTTAAGTGAAGAAACCAGTATCAGACCCAAACCAATGGTTGAAGTTGGTGGTAAGCCAATTCTCTGGCACATAATGAAGACTTACTCTGCTCACGGTATTAATGATTTCATTATCTGTTGCGGTTACAAAGGGTATGTCATTAAAGAATACTTTGCCAACTATTTTTTACATATGTCAGATGTGACATTTGATATGCGTTTCAATCAAATGAATGTCCATTCTGGATATGCTGAACCTTGGCGCGTCACCTTAGTAAATACAGGTGATAATACAATGACAGGTGGACGGTTAAAGCAAGTTCGTGAACATATTGGCAATGAAACCTTTTGTTTTACCTATGGTGATGGTGTAAGTAATATTAATATTACAGAATTAATTAAATTCCATCAAGAACAAAAGACATTAGCAACACTCAGCGCGGTACAACCAGCAGGAAGATTTGGGGCAATTTCTCTAGGACAAGAACAAACTAAAATTACCAGTTTTAAAGAAAAACCTGAAGGTGATGGCGCTTGGATTAATGGCGGCTATTTTGTCCTAGAACCACAAGTAATTGATTTTATTGCTGATACCTCAACAGTGTGGGAGAAAGAACCATTAGAGAAGTTAGCTGATTTAGAACAATTATCTGCTTACAAACATGATGGTTTCTGGCAACCAATGGACACATTAAGAGATAAAAACTATCTAGAGGATCTATGGAAAAGTGGTCAAGCTCCTTGGCAAGTGTGGTAAAAATTCAAAATTCAAAATTTAAAATTTAAAAAATGAATTCACTGTATGATTTTGCGATTATTGGTGGAGGAATAGTGGGACTTTCCACCGCCATGGCTTTAGGCGAACGCTATCCAAATGCCAAAATATTAGTGTTAGAAAAAGAGAGTGAATGGGCATTTCATCAAACTGGTAATAATAGCGGTGTAATCCATTCTGGTCTTTACTACAAACCAGGAAGTTTTAAGGCTAAATTTTGCCGTGATGGTAGTCGGTCAATGGTAGAATTTTGCCAAAACCATGCTATTGATCATGAAGTTTGTGGGAAGGTCATTGTTGCTACTAATGAACAAGAATTACCACGCTTACAAAATCTTTACATCCGCGGGCTAGAAAACGATATTCCTGTTAAAAGAATTAGCCCCGAAGAAGTTAAAGAAATTGAACCTCATGTTAGTTGTGTCGGTGGAGTTCAGGTATTTAGTACAGGGATTGTTAATTACAAAAAAGTTTGTTTAAAATACGCGGAATTAATTGGCAAGCAAGGGGGAGATTTACGTCTCAATACCCAAGTTTTCAAAATCTCCCGCAGTGGAAAAAATCAGGTATTAGAAACTAACAAAGGCAGTTTTGAAACTCGATTTGTGATCAATTGTGCCGGATTGCATAGCGATCGCATTGCAAAATTAGGTAAGGTTAACCCTCAAGCCAAAATAGTTCCCTTCCGGGGCGAATATTACGAACTAACCCCCGAAAAACGCTATTTGGTCAAAACTCTCATTTATCCAGTTCCTAACCCAGATTTCCCCTTCTTGGGTGTACATTTCACCCGCATGATTGATAACAGTGTCCATGCAGGACCAAATGCAGTTCTCAGTCTCAAACGTGAAGGGTACAAAAAAACTGATTTTGACTTCAGAGATTTTGCCGAAGTGATTACCTATCCCGGTTTCTGGAAACTAGCAGCAAAACACGCTGACGAAGGGATTCAAGAAATTATTCGTTCCTTTAGTAAAGCAGCCTTTGTCAAAAGTTTGCAAAAACTAATTCCCGAAGTCCAAGCGGAAGATGTAATTCCTACCCATGCAGGAGTTCGCGCCCAAGCATTGATGAATAATGGTTCTCTGGTAGATGATTTTTTAATCGTTGAAGGTGAAAATTCTATTCATGTTTGTAATGCACCTTCACCTGCGGCAACTTCTTCTTTGGAAATTGGTAAAGCTATAGTTCAGCAAATACCAGAACCAACTCATTTGCACAGTTTAGTATATTAGTAAGGTGCGTCAGATTCTAAGAATCTGTTAATAATTACTACAAAACTAAGAGACTTCCAATTAAAAAAATATCCCAAAATTTCTTGTGGTGCGGGACGAAAAGTCCCCTAATAATACCAGGACGGGCAAGATGCCCATCCCACAAGATTGGATAGCGAACGCGAGAGCATCCCGGAGGGGACTAGCACTGCTGCATACAAGCAGTTCATCTTTTTTGTGTAGTTCTCTAAGTCTGACGCGCCCTACAAGAGAATTTTATTTGCGGATTCTTCAAAAAGCAACTTAATTTCACACATCAAAAACTTTAACCATCATGAAAATTTTAGTAACTGGAACAGAAGGTTATCTTGGTTCTTTATTGCCTTCTTTATTAATGCAAAAAGGACATGAAGTTATTGGTGTTGACACTGGTTATTATAAGGTTGGTTGGCTATATAATGGAACTAACGTAACAGCTAAAACCCTCAATAAAGATATTCGTGATATCAATCCTGAAGATTTAGAGGGTGTGGAAGCTATTGTTCACATGGCGGAATTATCCAACGATCCGACTGGACAATTATCTCCTACTATTACCTATGATATTAATCATTTAGGTTCAGTTCGTCTAGCTAATCTGGCAAAAACTGTGGGTGTCCGGCGCTTTGTTTATATGTCATCCTGTAGTGTTTATGGTGTGGCTAGTGAAGGTGATATTACAGAAGAATCACCAGTTAATCCCCAAACAGCTTACGCTGAATGTAAAACATTAGTAGAAAGAGATGTTCAACCATTAGCTGATGATGATTTCTCACCTACTTTCATGCGGAATGCGACTGCTTTTGGTGCTTCCCCTAGAATGCGATTTGATATTGTTTTAAATAACTTGGCGGGGTTAGCTTGGACTACCAAGGAAATTAAAATGACCAGTGATGGTACTCCTTGGCGGCCATTAGTTCATGCCTTAGATATTTGCAAAGCCATTGTTTGTGCTTTAGAAGCACCAAGAGATATTATTCACAATCAAATCTTTAATGTTGGTGATACGGCGAATAACTATCGAGTTAAAGAAATAGCAGAAATCGTTGCCAATGTTTTTCCAGGTTGTCAATTATCCTTTGGTAATAATGGTGCAGATAATCGTAGCTATCGAGTATCTTTTGAAAAGATTAACACGATTCTTCCTGGATTTAAGTGTGATTGGAATGCTCAACTGGGGGCAGAACAACTATTAAATGTGTTCAAGCAAATTGACATGAATGAAGATACTTTCTTGTTTAGAGGATTCACTCGCTTGAAACAATTAGAATATCTAATTCGTACAGAACAAATTGATAAAGATTTTTTCTGGAAGCAACAATAAATTGACAAGAAACTCAGGCAATTTGCAAAAATCAAATATAGGTATTGTCTGGGATTTTTGAAATAGATGTAGGGTGGGCATTGCCCACCATCTATATCAAAGATCAAGTAATCACACTATATCTTTGATCTGGAAGTCTTGAAAATATCAAACAAAGTTCATATTTTTACTAAGTGAAATTCTAATTATTTAGAATTGAGTACCATACCATGATGAAGAAATTACTTACTATTGCTATTCCTACATACAATCGGGCTGCATTGTTAGATAAACAACTGGCTTGGTTAGCAATAGCAATCAAAGGTTTTGAATCGGAATGTGAAATTGTTATTTCTGATAATTGCTCCACAGATAATACACCAGGAGTAGTAAAAAAGTGGCAATCTGTTTTTAGTAATACTGTATTTATAGCAAATAGGAATCGTGAAAATATAGGGTTAATGCCAAATATTGGTTTTTGTCTTCAAACTGCTAGTAGTAAATATGTTTGGACTGTAGGTGATGACGATCCAATTCAGGAAAGAACCCTGGCTCATGTCGTCAATACAATTAAAAAAAATCCCAGTTTAAACTTAATGTTTCTCAACTGTTGTGGACGTGATCATCACACAAATAAAATTTTGGTAAAACACTGGTTTGCTAGTGATAGTGATGAAATCATTACTAATAGTAAACCTGTATTTGAACAGTATTTACAGAACAGTTTTGGTGGGGTACTATTCATGACGGCTACCATTTATAAAACCGAACTCGTCCAGCAAGCTTTACAACAGTGGACTACTTCTTCTAAAAATTTGGCATCCCAAGCATATTGGACTGGATTTTGTGCGGCTTATGGCAATGTTATTGTCACCCAAGATAATTATTTGGAATGCACAATGCACGCTAGTTCCTTAGAAGAAAATCCCCGGTGGTCATTAATGATGCGATATGTTTATATACCAGAGATTTATCTGAAATTATTAAATTTAGGATATTCTGCTAAATTTTGTCAACGGATGATTCTAGAAAATATTTTCAAACTTAGTGATTGGAAAATATTATTGGGCGCTTTTAGAAGATGGCCTATCTTAGCCACAAATATTATCATTTCCTACTTGAAATTATTAGGAAAATTCATCTATCAACTGAATTTTAATGCTAAAAAATCAGAAATAGATATCTGATAGTACAGCGGGGTGTAAGTCATGTAATTAAATAACATATAAAATCCACTTGTATTAACCATCTCAAGAATAACTACCAATATTGTTTGCGTAAAAAACCATGAACAAACTATTAACTATTGCTATTCCTACTTACAATCGAGCCAATTTACTAGATAAACAATTAACTTGGTTGTCTCAAGCCATTAGAGGATTTGAATCGGAGTGTGAGATTTTAGTTTCTGATAACTGTTCTACTGATCATACTCAATCTATCATTAGTAAATGGCAAAATATTCTCCACAATATCACATTTAAATCAAATAAAAATCCTGAAAACATAGGCGTAATGCGAAACATTATTTATTGCCTAAGTGCTGTCACCACAAAATATGTTTGGACAATTGGTGATGATGATCCAATTCAGGAAAAAGCAGTTGCCTATGTGATGGAGAAAATTAAAAATATTGATGATTTATCATTATTGTTTCTGAATTTTTCTGGACGAAATCAAATTACGGGTGAAGCAGTACATCCACCAAAAATAGTTGGTAATCGCTGGTTTGATGCGGATAGTGAAGATGGTGAAAGTGACGGTAAAGCAATATTTGAACATTGTTTTAGTAAAAGTGTAGGAGCAGTAATTTTTCTGACTGCTACAGTATACCGGACTGATTTAGTTAAACGCGCTCTGCAAATTTGGCCAACTGCTAGTAATAATTGGATATCTTTAGCATATTTAGCCGGGTATTGTGCGGCTAATGGCAAAGTAATTGTGACTAAAGATGTCTATTTAGAATGTATTGTGGGTGTTAGTTATTGGCAAAAAGAGCCAAAATCTGCACTGTTAATGCAGTACCAACACATACCTGAAGTGATTTTAAAACTTGGGGAAGTGGGATATTCTAAAGCATATTGTTCTCGGATGCTTTTACAAAACTACCACGAAGTAAACTTAAAAGTCTTTTTAGGGGCGATGAGAAGATGGCCTATATCAGCTATAAAAACAGTAGTTCCTTTTTTAGGTTTAGTTACTGTAGCAGCATTAGAATTCATCCCAATGAGAGAATTTAAAGTAGCAGAATTACAAGAATTTCCTCCTCAAGAGATGAGACAACATGAGTCATAGATTGGTCGTTAGGGTTGCATCACAATATCTAATTATTAAGGAAATTGTGCTGTGCTTAATCGGGTTAGGGAAAAAATTTCTGTCTTAAAAGATGAGTTGGTTTATAGAGCTAAACTTCGGCAACATTATCATCATTTACCTATACTAACAGGAGGCGATCGCTTAATTGCTGAATCTCTTAAGAAAGAAGGTATTTGTATAACGACACTCGCAGATTTAGGATTACCTTCAACTTCAGAATTGCTGGATGCTGCAAACACTTTCTTACCAAGTATGGGTAAGTCTAACTATAAATCTTCTGATCAAAATCCTCCAGAAATTTTCACAGTTACAGATTTACCTAACTTTTTCAAATGGGGAAATGAAAAAAGACTCCTAAATATTCTAGAAAATTATATTGGTCTTCCTGTTGCTTATCACGGTGTCCAAATTCGCAAAGACTTTATTAATCAAAGTCAATTTAGTACAATGCTATGGCATAGGGATTCAGAAGATCGCCGCATTGTAAAAATCATCATTTACTTAAATGATGTGGACGAACAACAAGGACCTTTTGAATATGTACCATCATCTTTTACTTCGGGACTGAATTTTTATCGTCTTTACTACAAAATTCACAATAAAGGAATTAATGATGAGACATTAAATAAAATTGTCCCCAAATCAGCTTGGAAATCTTGTACAGGTGCAGCAGGTACAGTAATTTTAGCCGATACAAACCGACTTTTACATCATGGAACTGCCCGCACAGAAGAACGATCTACACTATTTTTTGTCTACACGGCTAACCCTCCAAAACGACCAGGACTTTGTACTCAATATTGGGATGATACTTTTCCCAAACCGGAGTTATCCAAACAAGTTAATTAAGTTCAACTAGGAAGGAAATTCCTGTCATGCTTAACAAAATTAAAGACAAAATATCAACTTTAAATTCTGAGTTAAGTTATCGAGGATCACTTGGAAAACACAAAAAAAAATTACCTGTTCTTACTTCAGAAGATAAATTAATTGTTGATACTCTCAAAAAAACAGGTGTTTACGTTACATCTTTACAAGAGTTAGGTTTATCATCTACTGCGAAAATGTTAGCTACTGCTAATAGTTGTGTAGATACTATGGTAAATCCCAGAGATATTCATGCAGGATATAAGTTACCACAAATCTATACAGTTACAGATTTACCAGAATTTTTCAATTGGGGAATCGAAACCCGACTACAAAACATCATTGAAAATTATATAGGTTTACCTATCGCCTTTCATGGTGTTCATGTGCGGAAAGACTTTCCGAATGAAAAACAATTAGAAACTTTACTATGGCATAAAGATTCTGAAGATAGACGGATGATTAAAGTGATTATGTATTTAAATGATGTCACGGACAAACATGGACCATTTGAATATATATCACTACCAGCTAATGCTCTAGAAAAAGTTAAAAATTATCAAGTTGATTATCAACTATGGCGGACTAATTTTCTAGGAATTAATGACGAAAAAATGAGGAAAATAATTCCTAAATCCGCTTGGAAATCATGTCCTGGTCAAGCTGGAACTGTGATTTTTGCAGATGTAAGAAATATTTTACATCACGGTACTATCAGAACCGAAGAGCGTTCAACACTATTTTTTACATACACAGCTAATGCTCCTAAACGCCCTGAACTTTGTACACAATATCATGATGATACCTTTCCCAAAATAAGTCCTCAACATAGCTTACACCACGCTGCGCTATAGGATTAAAGGTATAAACCTCAAATTAAAAACCTCTCTAATTTTGCATAAAAACTTTTGGTAAATTTATGATTTTCACCTCTACTAAACTCGCTGGTTCTTTCATTATTGACTTAGAAGAAAAGCCTGATTCTCGTGGTTTTTTTGCTCGGACTTTCTGTGCTGATGAATTTGTCGCTCATGGTTTAAAACCAACAGTTGCCCAATGTAACCTTTCTTTCAATCATAAAAAAGGCACATTGCGAGGAATGCACTATCAAACTCTCCCCGCAGCCGAAACAAAATTAATTCGCTGCACTCAAGGAGCTATTTATGACGTAATTATTGATATGCGTCCTGAATCTCCCACTTATCTAGCGCATATTGGTATAGAACTGAGTGCAGAAAATCGCCGCGCTCTTTATGTACCAGAAATGTTTGCTCATGGTTATCAAGCATTAACAGATGGCGCAGAAGTTGTCTATCAAGTGGGTGAATTTTACACTCCTGGTTATGAGCGTGGTTTGCGTTATGATGATCCACTTTTAGGAATTTCTTGGCCATTAAGTGCAACAGAAATGTCTGATAAAGATCGCAATTGGCCTTTACTAGAATCTATTTTAATAGGAGTTTAATCATGATTATTGTTGATAAAGCTTTACAAGCCCGTGCTGCATTGGGTAAACCAGTGAAAGTAGCCATGATTGGGGCTGGTTTTATGGGTCGAGGCATTGCCAATCAAATTATCAATTCTGTGCCAGGAATGGAGTTGGTGGCTATTTCTAATCGTCACATTGATTCAGCTAAACGAGCTTATTTAGAAGCAGGCGTTGAAGATATCAAGATTGTTGATAATTTAGCTGCTTTAGAAGATGCGATCGCTGAAAATAAATATGCCATCACTGAAGATGCAATGCTCTTATGTGAAGCAGATGGTATAGATGCAATCATTGAAGTCACAGGAACTATTGAATACGCTGCTCATTTAGTTATGTGTGCGATCGCTCACTACAAGCATATCATTTTAATGAATGCCGAACTCGATGGCACAATTGGCCCCATCCTCAAAGTCCACGCAGACCGCGCTGGCGTGATTCTCAGTGCCTGTGATGGCGACCAACCAGGAGTAGAAATGAACCTCTACCGCTTTGTTAAAAGCATCGGTTTAAAACCCCTCTTGTGCGGCAACATTAAAGGTTTACAAGACCCCTACCGTAACCCCACCACCCAAGCCGGATTTGCTCAACGTTGGGGTCAAAATCCAGCAATGGTAACAAGCTTTGCCGATGGTACGAAAATTTCCTTTGAGCAAGCCATAGTAGCCAATGGCACAGGCATGAAAGTAGCCAAGCGGGGGATGTTGGGATATGACTATACAGGTCATGTGGATGAAATGACCAAAATGTATGATATTGACCAACTGCAAGAATTAGGCGGTATCGTTGATTACGTAGTTGGGACGAAACCAGGTCCCGGAGTATTCGTATTTGCTACCCACGAAGACCCCAAACAACGCCATTATCTCAACCTTTATAAATTAGGTGAAGGACCCCTTTACAGTTTTTACACCCCCTATCACCTCTGCCATTTTGAAGTTCCCCTGTCAGTAGCCCGTGCTGTCCTCTTCCATGATGCTGTGCTTGCACCAATCGCTGGTCCCGTTGTTGATGTCGTCACCACCGCCAAGATTGACCTGCAAGCCGGAGAAACCCTGGACGGTATTGGTTATTACATGACCTATGGACAATGTGAAAATTCTCCCATTGTGCAACAAGAAAACTTACTCCCAATGGGTATAGCTGAAGGATGCCGCTTGAAACGCGATATTCCTAAAGATCATGTCCTCACTTACGATGATGTAGAACTACCTGAAGGCAGACTTTGCGATCAATTACGGGCTGAACAAGCCGTTTATTTTGCTCCTGCGAAAACTTTAGCGATCGCCAAATAGCCTGGCGACTGGAAGGCTACACAGATAAAACCCACACTTCGTGGGTTAAAAAGCTTGGTTTTTTGTTAGTCCACGTATCCCTGAATAGGTGGACTTCGTTTGTGTAGTCGCGTATCCCTGGCGGGAGGCAAAGCCATATTATATTCGCCGATAGCGTAACGTGGCGTTAGCCATAAACTTTTCAAACATTCTCTTAGGAATATTAATTAAATAAAGTGCAAAAGTAGGGTGTGTTAGCGACAGCGTAAGAGGGTGTTTGATAGCGTTCACGAAGTGTGCCGAAGGCATAGCGTGGCGTTAGCCATAAAGTATTAAATAAAACCAATAATCTCCAAAAACCTAACCCCCCTGCCCCCCTTCCCTACGAGGGAAGGGGGGTTTCAAAGCCTCTCTCCGCTTCGGGGAGAGGTTTACAAGAGGGGTTAATTTATACCTTGAAAACTTTTAAAACATCCTCTAACGCACCATTTCAGGTTAAGTCAGAATTGCAGGTTATTAAATTTGCGTTCCTTAGCATCAAAATAATATCACTATCAGAGGTTTCCTGATCTATTCATTTAACCTCTGAATCTACATATATACAGTAAATAGCAGAGATTATTTTGATAATATTGTGAGGTTTTTCATGATGCCAACTTCTATTAAACAAGATAAATTAATTGATACAAAACAAGCGATACAACCTAGAAATGCAACATTAAAAATTAAATGACTAGAGAATAAATATTAAAACCCATCGTCAATTACAAAATTATAGGGAATCCGGTATGAAAATTGCTCTTGTCCATGATTATTTAACCCAACGCGGTGGAGCAGAGCGCGTATTTGAATTACTGTGTAAACGCTATCCAGAAGCTGACATTTTTACCTCATTATATGATGCACAGAAAAGCATTGATTTAGGTGAAAGAATTATCAATACCACATTTTTACAAAAAATTCCTGGTGCAACCAAATATTTTCGGATGTTAGCTCCCCTATATTTTCCTGCCTTTCGTTCATTGGATCTCCAAGATTATGATTTAATTATCAGCAGTAGCACGAGTTTTGCTAAAGCAGTACGGAAAAAACCCACAGCCAGACATATTTGTTTCTGTCATAATGTTACCCGCTTTTTATGGGACACAGAAACATATTTACGGGAATACGGAGACTATAGATACTTTGCTCCTCTCATCGAAAAAGTCTTTCAGATGATGAGAAATGTAGACCTGAAATATGCTCAAGAACCCGATCTCTACATTGCTAACTCTAGCATTGTTGCCCAAAGAATTCAAAAAATTTACAAGAAACAAGCCATTGCTATTAACTATCCAATTGATACTAGTAACTTTGTTTTTTCCGATACCAAAGAAGAATATTACTTGGCATCGGCGCGGATGATAAGTTATAAACGTCTTGATATAATAGTCGAAGCTTTTAATTGGTTAGGCTGGAACTTATTAATATCAGGTGATGGACCAGAACAAGCAAGACTAAAAGCCCACGCATTACCCAACATCCAATTTCTAGGTCATGTTAGTGATAGAGAACGTAAAGACTTATTTTCTAAAGCCAAATCAATTATTGTTGCGGCTTTAGAAGATTATGGATTAGTTCCAGTCGAGGCAAATGCTAGTGGTACACCAGTCATTGCTTATGGAGCAGGTGGAGTATTAGATACTCAAATACCAGGTAAAACTGGTGTGTTCTTCAAAAGACAAACACCATGCTCTTTACAAGCAGCTTTACTAGAGGCTGGAGGAATATCGTGGGATTACGAAACCATCCGTAATCACGCTGTTAGCAATTTCTCAGAACAGACATTCTTTAGTAAAGTTGAGCAAGTTATTGGTAAAACCAGCGCAGCATAGTTAAAATAACTAATCATTAAAAATTTCCAGAAAGCTTGTGTAATTGGCTTTTTTGATTTTTAATTCTGCCCTGCGGTAATTAAGGTGTGCATCGCTAATTCATTTAATTTTTAGGTGTTTGCGTAGTGTATCGCAGATAAGGATAATAAAAGTGGTTCAAACTAGTCTAAATCCAAATATAAATCCAGTGTCAGAAACAGAACCAGGTTATGGACAAATATTTGCAGTAATTCTGCGAAGATTTCCCTGGTTATTATTAGTATTGCTGAGTTCTACGGCTATTGCTGGCATCATTACCTTAAAAACACCATCCAGTTTTAAGAGTAGTATGCAATTATTAGTAGAAGCTAACTATCAAGGAAAGAAAGAAACTGATAACACTGAAAGTCAATTTACTGATGCTAACATAGAGGTAGATACTGCTACTCAATTGAACTTGATGCAAAGTTCTGGACTTATTAAAAAAGCAGTTGATAAACTCAAAGCTGAATATCCAGACTTAACTGTCATGGATTTAAAAAAATCCTTAGTCTTAACTCAAATTAAGACTCCACAGGATAATGTTGTCACTAAAATATTTCAGGTTGATTATACGGATAATGATCCAGAGAAAACCCAAAAAGTTCTCAAAACCATTCAGCAAGTTTATTTAGAATACAACAAACAACAGCAAGATTCGCGCCTGCAAAAAGGGTTACAAGTAATCAGAGACCAATTAAGAAAAGCTACTGATGAAGTAACTGCTTCAGAAGCAAATCTCCAACGGTTTCGCAGAAGTCAAAATTTAATTGATCCAGATGCTCAAGCTAAAACTGTAGAGATAACTTTAAATACTGTCCAACAGGAACGACAAACAACTCGTTCCCAATATGAGGAAGCTTTAGCAAAGCAAAAATCTTTGCAAACACAACTTAACCGTTCTCCACAAAACGCCTTAGTTTCTTCCCGTCTGAGTCAGTCTACCCGCTACCAAGGCTTACTCAACGAAATCCAAAAAACAGAACTGGCTTTAGCACAAGAACGCTTACGTTTTACTGATGATACTCCCAACGTTCAAAAATTGACCGAACAACTCCAAAGTCAAAAACAACTTTTACAAAAAGAAGTTAGCAGAACATTAGGAGAAAGGACTAATCCTGTCTTTAGTTCTGGAGACAATCTTTTAGAACAAGGACAACTTGGGCAAATTGATCTTAATCTCACAGGTCAATTAGTAGAAACACAAACTACCATAGTTGCATTAAGCGCCCGCGATCAAACTTTAGCAACAAAAGAGAAAGAATTACAAGCAGACCTCAAGCGCTTTCCTTCTCTATTGGCTTATTACAATCGCATCCTTCCTCAACTACAATTTAGTAGAGAAAGATTAGAACAATTATTAAGAGCCGAACAAAAATTACGCCAGGAACTTTCTAAAGGTGGCTTTAATTGGGAAGTAGTAGAAGAACCTCAAGAAGGCTCTCAAACTGGACCAAACCTGAGACAAAACCTATTATTAGGAGGAGTAATTGGTTTAATGTTAGGAGGAGTTGCTGCCTTTATTCGTGAAGCATCTGATGACGCTGTACATACTACGGCAGAATTAGAAAAACAGGCTGCCCTCCCATTATTAGGAACAACTCCTAAATTGCCTCCTGCTAGACCCAGAGAATCAATGATCAAATTGCCATTTGGCAAACCAGAAGTTCTTGCACCTTGGACAATTCAAGTATTACAATCTTCTCCTCGCTGGGAATCGCTTGATCTCATTTACAAAAATATTGAACTGCTGAATAATGTCTCTGATTTAAGATCATTAATGGTGACATCAGCATTACCAGATGATGGTAAATCAGCTTTAGCATTAGGTCTGGCAATGAGTGCGGCTCGCTTACATAAAAAAGTTTTACTAATTGATGCCAATTTACGAGATCCTAGTCTGCACAAACAGTTAAATCTTCCTAATGATCAGGGACTTTCAAGTTTGTTAGAAAGTGAAATTAATCTACCTAATCACATTAGTGTTCCTTACTCTGGATCATCTTACATTGATATTTTAACAGCCGGACCAATACCAAGCGATCCTGCCCATCTTTTGAGTTCTCCCCGCATGATCCAATTGATGGCTGCATTTGAAGAAAATTATGATTTGGTCATCATAGATGCCCCCTCAGTTCTTGGTTTGGTGGATGCTATGCTCACAGCATCATCTTGTCGAAGTGTGGTGATGATGGCAAGCATGGGTAAGGTGACGCGCACTCAACTTAATCAAGCTACAGGGATGTTAAGTAGGTTAAATTTAATTGGGGTTGTCGCTAATGGCGTATCTTCATCTGATAGCACCTATGTACCTTATGTAAAGCCAAAACAATTAGTTTTACGACCAGCAATGGAAGAATAAACTAGAATATTTGATTACTATTCGACCAAATACAATAGATTTACCCCTGCACTCCACAGGGGTTTTGCATTGACTAATCTAACATTAATCATTTATCAGTAAATAAGCATCTTGCCTGCTAATAATACCAGGACAGGCAAGATGCCCATCCCACAATATTGGATAATTTATTTTTTGGAGTTCTCAACTTCCCTCCCCTTTCTAAGGGTCTACGGTGTACACACATCTCTAGACAGGATGCTAAACGTTATCCGATCCCCCTAAATCCCCCTTAAAAAGGGGGACTTTGAAGAATTTAGCCCCCCTTTTTAAGGGGGGTTGGGGGGATCTAAACGTTGTGGGGCAACTCTAGAAGACTTGTGTGTACACCGTAGTTCTAAGGGGAGGGTTAGGGTGGGGTAAAACAATATTTAATACCTGCTAATCATACCAGGACAGGCAAGATGCCCATCCCACAATATTGGATAATTTATTTTTTGGAGTTCTCAAGTTCCCTCCCCTTTCTAAGGGGAGGGTTAGGGTGGGGTAAAACAATATTTAATACCTGCTAATCATACCAGGACAGGCAAGATGCCTATCCCACAATATTGGATAATTTATTTTTTGGAGTTGTCTTAGAAACTTTTGTTGGGTTGCGCTGTCGCTTAACCCAACCTACAAAAACTAATTATGGTGTATTACGGCTGAAGAATATTCGTTGTACAAAATATTTTTCCGAGTGATTAATTTACTCTAAAGTTATTTTTTATTGACTTGATCAATAATCTATAATATGTTTTGTAAGCACAAAATCTTGGTTAATTTTATTTAGTTACTACTGATTCAATTTATCATATCTTAATATTATGTGGAAAAAGTAATCTTTATTTAAAGAGTGAATAAAGAAGTTGTTTCTTGATGATTTATTTATCAAGAGTCTTATATTCTAGAGATTGAAACACATACTCAAACTTTCAAGAACGAGAGCGAGATGATTTGACAAGGGCTGTAAAAATTCAGTATCTTCACCGGGATTACTGCTCCTGCAAATAAATACTAAGTATCCCTAATTCCCGACTGTTATAGTTAATTATTGCTATTTATTGTGATATACACAAATCTGATCACGA
Organism: Dolichospermum sp. DET69; assembly: GCA_017355425.1. Lineage (NCBI taxonomy): Bacteria > Bacillati > Cyanobacteriota > Cyanophyceae > Nostocales > Aphanizomenonaceae > Dolichospermum > Dolichospermum sp. DET69. Next base: position 2,216,456 of record CP070233.1, on the reverse strand, counting down.
AGAAAGCTGGTTAGCAATAAAAGTTAATCTACTTGTCTTTACTATATTTTTTTTTACGATTGAGAAAATTTTAATTTCCTAGTCGTAGATATCAAGTCAATCTTTTACTACTTTATTACTTTCAATATATGCCCATCTCAGTCATTTCCAGTCTAAATAATAACTCTATTGTCCCTCAACCATCTGAAAATATTAGCTTCCTATCATGCAGCTTACAATGGCGCAGGGGAAAGTTATTGGTGAAAAGTTTGGGAAAATTACCACAGATTCATTTAGCGGCACTAGAAAATGAAGAATCGTTAATAGAGTGCTTAAAACATTCTCCAGCTAGTTTAGTCAGCATAGATCCCAAAATCGGTAATTCTTTATTAAAAGTTTGGGCAAATGCTTGTCAAAAAGCTAACAAGCCCATATTTATGAACATTTCTGGTCATCAAGAATTGCCAAAAAAAGGGAATCAAATTTTCAGAACTTTACAAATAATAATTGATTGGACTTGGGCTTTACTTTTACTACTATTTATGAGTCCAGTTATTCTTGGAGGATTGATAACTATACAGATATATTCCCCAAAATTACTGTTTGATTATGAGTGGTACGTGGGAGAACATGGGCAACTTTTTCGGGCTATTAAGTTTAGCTCAATAGCTAAACAGGAAATGACAAAATTTAGTATTATTTTAGGCACATTCTTTCTGAATAATTTGTCTAATGGATTGAATCTATTTCAAGGAAAATTTTGCTTACTTAACAATCGTTGTTTGTCTTTAGAGGATGCAGTTAAATTAAGCTTAGAAGAACAGGATAAAAAGTTAGCTAAACAACATAAATTCAGTAGTTTATGGCAAATAGATACCAAAGACAAAATATCTATGGGTTAGGATAAATATATTAACCCTGTCTCTTCAAGCATTTTTACCCAAGTGATGATTATTTCCTGTTCTCATATTGGTAACTATGAATTATGTACCTAATTAAAAAAGTAAAAAACACCATGCAGACAGCGATTTGTACAGTATTTGAAAAAGACTATCATTATGGTGTTGGGGCTTTAGTAAATTCCTTATATCACCACGGGTTTCGAGGCATATTTTGGGCTGGTTATCGGGGAGATGTGCCACCTTGGGCTAAATCTTTGAAAACAGAAAATGGTTATCAAGAGTTTTCTGTAGGTGAAGGTTGTGCAATCCGGTTTGTGAAGCTAACAACTCCAAAACATTTAGGTTTTTACAAACCTGATTTTATGTCCCAGCTATGGGAAAATTATTGTCCAGATATTGATGCCTTATTTTACTTTGATCCTGATATTGTCAATAAATGTGAGTGGAATTTTTATGAAAATTGGGTAAGTCGGGGAATTGCTCTTTGCGGTGATTCTTGGTATCTTGTTCCGGCCAATCATCCTCGACGGTTAGCATGGAAAGAATTTGCTGAAAATAATGGTTTTGCTTGTGAACGGGAATTAGATTATCACTACAATAGTGGCTTTATTGGCGTTCATAAAAATCACAAATCTATCTTAAAAGTTTGGCAGAAATTAGAAGAAATAGCTGAAATGGCAGGATATGCCAATTTAAAGGATCTTTATAACAATAATACCTTTCATCACTACCCATATCTTTATGGAGATCAGACTTATTTAAACTTAGCATTGATGCTGACTAATTATCCTTTAAGTACCGTTGGCCCTGACGGCATGGATTTTATTCCTGGTGGGACTATCATGTCTCATGCCACAGTCCCAAATGTTAAACCTTGGCGCAAGAAAATAATTATTAGTGCTTTAGAAGGTAGCGCTCCAACCATCACCGATAAATTGTATTGGCGACATAGCCAAACACCTATTCAACTATATTCAATAGCCAAAATACTATGGCAAAAATTTGAAATTCTCTGTGGTTCTGCTCTTGGTCGTTTTATCCGTCGTGCTTCTATGTAAATATATTTATTTGCTTTTGATTGATGCTTCTGTACTTAATTATCAAAATTATCGGCCAAAATTTTTATGGATTTTACATTGCTACCATCAACTGTGAAAATATTGCAAGCTACAAATTTATGGCAAAATAATCGGTTAATTTTACGAGAATTTAAACACTTTCGACTTGTGGCAATTTTAGCTGTAGTGTTTTCAGTTTTAGCTGCAAGTTTTGAAGGGTTTGGTTTAGGATTTTTGCTGGTGTTCCTCCAAAGCTTAACTACTCCTGGTGCTGAACCAGTGAAAACAGGAATTGAGTGGTTTGATATTTTAATTTTAGGCATTAATGGTTCAGCAATGGAGCGATTATATCGCATATCAGCTTTAATTGTAATCACAACCTGTATGCGGGCTTCGTTCAATTATATAGGACAGATTTGCATCCAGTTTAGTGAAGTAAGTTTAGTAGATAATCTCCGTAAACGAATTTTTCAACAGTTGGAGGCTCAAGCTCTCAGTTATTTTAGTCATAAAAAATCTGGAGAATTAGTTAATACACTCACCAGTGAAATGGAGAGAATTAGACAAATTTTTGGTGGACTAGCTTTTTTAGTTACTAGAAGCTTTACACTGATTGTCTATTCTGTTTCCTTGTTTATTCTTTCATGGAAACTTTCTATAGTTTCTATTTTGCTATTTAGTCTTTTAGCTGTAGCACTATCTACACTAAATAAACAAATTAGAGAACGAAGTTTTGCTATTACTTCTGCCAATGATAATTTTACTGCTAGGGTGCTAGAGTTGATCGAAGGTATTCGCACAATCCATGCTTTTTCTACTCAAGAATTTGAGCAAAAACGCTATTATCAAGCTAGTGAAAAAATAGTTAATACTTGGAAAAGTGTTTATTGGATTTCTTTGCTAGTTAAGCCTCTAGCTGAGAGTATATCTACTGTAATTCTTATCAGTATGATTATTGTGGCTCTAGTCACAGGTTTAATGAAAGTTTCGGCTTTATTAACTTTCTTTTTTGTGCTGTTTAGGATCATCCCCATGACTCAAGATTTGAATGGAGTCGTAGCTTCTTTAAGTACCCAAGCAGGAGCAGTAGAAAATATCAAGAATTTATTGAAAACTGATGATAAAATCTACTTTCAAAATGGCGCACTCAGATTTCCTGGCTTCACAAGATCAATTGATTTAGTATCTGTAGATTTTGATTATAGTCTTGAAAAACGCATTTTACATAATATTACTCTCTCAATTAAACAAGGTGAAATGACAGCTTTGGTGGGTTCATCTGGGGCTGGTAAAACTACACTTGCAGATTTAATTCCGCGCTTTCATGATGCTACTGATGGCTATATTTATATAGATGAGATTGATATTCGCAAATTTGAAATCAACTCTCTCCGCTCTAAGATAGCTGTTGTTAGTCAGAATACATTTATTTTCAATACTTCTGTTTGGAATAATATTGCCTACGGTACACCAACGGCAACAGAAGCAGAAATTCAAGAAGCTGCACGACAAGCAAATGCTTTAGAATTTATTCTAGAAATGCCTGAAGGTTTTGATACACAATTAGGAGATAGAGGAGTCAGACTATCAGGAGGACAAAGACAAAGAATTGCTATTGCTCGGGCATTGCTGAAAAATCCAGAGATTCTGATTTTAGATGAAGCTACAAGTGCTTTAGATTCTATGTCTGAACGGTTAATTCAAGACTCATTAGAAAAGCTCTCTGTTGGCCGCACAGTAATTGCGATCGCTCACCGTCTTTCTACTATTGCTAAAGCGGATAAAGTTGTAGTTATTGAACAAGGAAGGATTGTAGAACAGGGGGCATATCAAGAGCTACTTCAACAACGTGGCAAGTTCTGGCAATATTATCAAATTCAAAATGAAGTGAGATAAATATAAGGAGTCAGGAGTCACCGAGTCAGAATAAATGCAACCTCCAAGAACAGATAAACAATAATTCAACATTTAATTAACTGAATGTTAAATGTTGATAGAACAAGATGCAGAGACATTTTTGTTTGTTTTAACCAATAAAGATTGCCAAAAATATGAAAGATCAACAGTTAGCTAACTTTAAGGGTAAAATATATTTTTTTTGTTTACCTAGAGAGGAAGGTAATGGAGGAGATAGGTTTCAGCATTTATTTATTTGTTTAGCAGAAGGTTTTCGAGAACTGGGGATATCCTTTTTTTCTAATATCAATTACTGGCAAGAGTCACCGGAAAAACAAGAATATCTCTTTCGTCATGATCCAGCTATCACAACCGATGACTGCTCTATTGTAGTATTTATCAATAACTGGTTTAATGCTAATTATCCTCTGCCGGATAATTTATTTCATGAAGGAAGAAAATATTTAACTGTTTATTTAGATGGTAATGATAATGATAACAATTATCATAAATTACCAGAATATAAACAATTTGATTTCATCCTCAAGACACATTCAAATCAACAACTCAATTATCTAGATAATTTTTATCCCTGGTCTTTTGGATTAAGTAACCGGATATTAAATGAATTAAAGGAAGTACCAAATTTCCAGGATAAAAAAAGACAAATACTCATTAATTTTCGACATTGGCGCACTGGTCATCCAGTGAGGAATATTAGTTCTAGGCTATTAATGCCACACATTAGTAATATTTTGGAGACGAATAATAGTGTTGATAACCAAGCCGAATATCCAACTGAACCATATCATTATCTCCAATGGTTACAAACTGGTAAACGGCACTATCCAAATTACTACAACCGCCTAAAAAATTCCACTGCCTGTGCTTGTTTTGGTGGTTTTTTTGTTCCTGCTTGGCCGAAAAATTCAGGTGGTTTAATTAGTCGTAATATTCAGCGAGTAATGAAAAAATTGATGTTGAAATCTAACACGATTGTCCAATGGGATAGTTGGCGATTTTGGGAATCTTTAGCCGCAGGATGTGTGACATTTCATCTAGATTTTGAAAAATATGGGATTGATTTACCCGTAATGCCTGAAAATTGGCGACATTATATTGGTATAGATTTGGATAACGTTCAGACAACAATAGATAGAATTACAGCAAATCCTGAAATTCTCGAATATATTGCTCAAGAAGGTAGAAGTTGGGCAATTAAAAATTATAGTCCTGTACCAACAGCTTTACGGTTCTTAGAAATAGTTTCCCAAAAACAAACAAATATTCCCACTAGTTCATTTTATCATCCTACAGTCAATGCTAAATATTAACTCCTCTGCACCTTTGGTAAGTGTGATTATCCCTACCTATAATCGCCCAGAATACCTCAAACAAGCAATTACTAGCGCAATTCACCAAACTTATCAAAATTTAGAAATTATTGTTTCTGATAATTGCAGTTTAGAAAATCCTCAAGCTCTGATGGAATCATTTCAAGACTCACGCATCAAATTTTTCCGACATGAAGAAAATATTGGAATGTTGGGTAATCAGTTTCATGGTTTTAAAATTGCTACAGGTAAATATGTAGCTAGTCTCCATGATGATGATATGTGGAATGAGGATTTTTTATCTAAACTTGTACCTAATTTAGAAGCAAATCCTCATTTAATTCTGGCATTTTGTGACCAATATATTATAGATGGTGATAGTAAAATTAATATTGCTGCCACTGAAAACAATACCCGCAGTTATAAACGGGATCAAATCGCTCTCGGAATTCATGAAAATTTTACTCAAATTGGCTTAATTGATAAAAGTATTCCCACTGCGGCTGCTTGTGTAATTAGAAATGGTGTCTTAAATTGGGATAGTATTCCTTCAGAAGTTGACGGAATGTGGGATTTATATTTAACTTATCTTTGTTGTATTTCTGGCTATGGAGTTTATTATGTTCCTGAAAAATTAACTAAATATCGAGAGCATGAACAAACTGATACTATGCTCAGTGGTAGTCGCAATATTCAAGCAAAAATTCGTAAAGGTAAAAGTGAATTATTCTGTTATCAAACCTTTATGGAAGATCAACGTTTACAGGAATTTAAATCTTACTTTAAAAGCAAATGGTTAGAAGCTAATACAACTTTAGGAATTGGCTTATTACGAGATCAAAAAATTACAGATGCTCGTCGTTATTTTTGGCAGACGTTAAGTGAACAAAAATTTAATTTGCGAACCTTAGTAGCTTTAATTATCAGTTTTATTCCCGCAAATTTAACAAGTAAAATCTGGAAAATTTCCTAATTTAATCAATCAAGAGAGGTTATGAGTGAAAATTTGTATTGTTACCCACAAAATTAGAAAAGGTGATGGTCAAGGCAGAGTTAATTATGAAGTAGCTCAAGAAGCAATTCGTCGTGGTCATAACCTGACATTATTAGCTAGTGAAATTGCTCCAGAGTTAGCAGAAAATAGTGCTGTTAATTGTATTTATCTTCCAGTAGAAAAATATCCTACAGAATTTATTCGCAATTTTATGTTTGCGAAAAAAAGCGGAGATTGGTTGCAAAAAAATCGGGCTAATTTGGATTTAATTAAAGTTAATGGTGCGATTACTATGGGTGCGGCTGATGTAAATGCTGTCCATTTTGTCCATAATTCTTGGTTGAAATCCTCTGTACATATTTCCCGGACGCGCAAAGATTTATATGGTTTTTATCAATGGTTATTTACAGCGGCTAATGCTTATTGGGAAAAACAAGCTTTCCGCCAATCTAAAATTATTATTGCTGTCTCAAAAAAAGTTGCTCAAGAATTAATAGATATTGGTGTACCTCCTTTGCAAATTCAGGTAATTGCCAATGGTGTAGACTTACAAGAATTTGCTCCTGGTGTCAGTTCTCGGACTGCATTAGGATTGCCGGAAAGTGTGACTTTGGCATTATTTGCGGGTGATATTCGGATTTCTCGGAAGAACTTAGATACTGTACTTCATGGGTTGGTGAAAGTTCCTGAATTACATTTAGCAGTTGTCGGTGGTACTCAAGATAGCCCCTATCCGGCAATGGCCAAGGCATTAAATATTAGTGAAAGAGTGCATTTTTTAGGTTATCGCCATGATATGCCGCAAATTCAACGGGCATCAGATTTATTTGTGTTTCCTTCCCGTTATGAACCTTTTGGACTTGTAGTGATTGAGGCTATGGCTTCAGGTTTGCCAGTAATTACAGCTACTACTACTGGTGCGGCTGACTTACTTAATTCTGATTGTGGCATTGTTTTAGACGACTGCAACGATGTTAACGCTTTAGCTCATGCCCTTGGTTTATTAAATAGCGATCGCTCGCTGAGGCAAGAAATGGGTAAAGTTGCCCGTAGCATTGCCGAAAAATATAGCTGGTCAACAATGGCACAAACCTATTTAGATATATTTGAGGAGTTAATGACCAATGAGAAACACCGTTCTCATCCCCACCTATCGCCGTCCTCAAGACCTAGCCCGCTGTCTGAAAGCACTGCAACAGCAAACTAAATCAGTTGATCAGGCGATCATTGTTGTCAGAGATACAGACACAGAAACTCAGCAATTCCTAAATCAATTCCCGCCCCACATTCTCCCCTTACAAATTGTTACCGTCACCCAGCCGGGAGTAGTCGCCGCCCTCAACGCCGGACTGGCACAAGTACAGGGAGACATTGTTTCCATCACCGATGATGATGCTGCCCCCCACCCTGATTGGTTAGCTAAAATTAATACTCACTTCAGCGTTAATCGGGCTATTGGTGGCGTTGGTGGCCGTGATTGGGTTTATCAAGGAGACAAATTAGAAAATGGTTCTCGTCCCATAGTTGGTAAATTGCAATGGTGCGGACGTGTTATTGGCAACCATCATCTAGGGGTAGGTGTACCCCGTGAAGTTGATGTCCTTAAAGGTGTGAACATGAGCTTTCGCACCCAAGCTATTGGTAAACTATGCTTTGATGACAGAATGCAAGGAACAGGCGCACAAGTACATTTTGAAATGTCCTTCACCCTTACCCTCAAACGCGCTGGCTGGACAATGATTTATGATCCTAGTATTGCTGTAGATCACTATCCAGCCCAACGATTTGATGAAGATCAACGCCATAACTTCAACGACACGGCATTAATTAACCTAGTCCATAACGAAACCTTAGTTTTATTAGAACATCTTTCTCCCCTGCGTCAGGCTGTGTTTTTATCTTGGTCAGTCTTAATCGGCACTAAGGAAAGTTTAGGAATATGTCAATGGCTGCGACTATTTCCCCAACAAAGACAACTTGCTAGTAAAAAATTGCACGCATCCTTACAGGGAAGATGGTTGGGATATCAACAATATAGAAAGATGGAAAAATCCCATCTTAGTTATTAATTAAGATTTACAAATACCAAAATTTTTAAACAACATTGAGATCAAAATGATTTCTAAACCAATACTTTTTAATACTGTTTTAAAAGAACAATTTTCTCCTCAAGATCGATCTGCCCAAAGTTGGATCATCATTCTTGGTTTTATCTTTCTCACAACAGCTTGCTACTTTACCACTACATCCAGTTTACGCCTCGTTTTTCCCGCTACAGCCCTTCTAGTAGCCCTGTTTTTATACTTACGGCATCCCATTCATTATATCGGCTTCACCTGGTGGATATGGTTTCTCACCCCCTTAATTACTCGTTTAGTTGACTATAAGGTTGGCTGGGACCCTACCCGACAAATGTTAATTGCACCTTACTTGGTAGTATTTGTAACTGTATTTACCTTCCTAAAACATCTACCTAGCACTGTTCGTCAAGGGGGATTACCATTTCTTTTAGGTTTTATAGGAGTTTGCTATGGATGTTTAGTGGGTTTAATTTACAATCAACCACTTCCTGTAGTGCGGAGTTTTTTAGATTGGCTAAGTCCGATAATTTTTGCTTTTCACCTATTTTCTAATTGGCGAGATTATCCCAGTTATCGCCAGCATCTGCAACGCACATTTATTTGGTGTGTACTCATCCTGGGAGCTTACGGGGTCTATCAATTTGTTGTCGCTCCTGAATGGGATAGATATTGGCTTGTAGAATCTAAAATGTTTACCAGTGCTGGACACCCTATCCCTTTTGGAATGCGCGTTTGGAGTACATTACACTCACCCGGTCCATTTGGTACGGTGATGATGACTGGATTACTATTATTATTTACCAGTGCTGGCCCGTTAATTTTTCCGGCTTCTGCTGTGGGTTATTTATCATTTTTACTTTCCCAAGTGCGGACAAGTTGGGGCGGCTGGTTGTTAGGCATAATTCTGATTTTTGGTTCAGTAAAACCCCAAATTCAAATGCGCTTAGTTACCATAATTTTGGTGATGACAATGTGTATTGTCCCCTTGGTAACTATAGAACCTCTTTCTAAAGTTATTACCTCTCGATTTGAAAGTTTTTCTAATCTAGAACAAGATGGTAGTTTTAGGGATAGATCAGCAACTTATGACAGAAACTTGAGTTTAGCTCTTTCTAATGTTGTTGGTAACGGCTTTGGAAATGTCTGGAAGGTGAATGAAAAAACTGGACAAATAGAGGTAATTGTCATTGATAGCGGCATTTTAGATATGTTTTTTACCTTGGGTTGGATTGGTGCTATACCTTATATTAGTGGGTTGTTATTAATACTTTTTAGTGTTAGTAATTATACAGAAGGTCGTTTTGATAGCTTTCTCAGTGCTGCCCGTGCTATTGGTATCAGTTCTTGCGCTCAATTAATTATCTATAGCGGGATGCTAAGTATTGCAGGGATGATTATGTGGGGATTCTTGGCTATGGCTATGGCAGGACATAAATACTATAGCAGACCACAGGTATAGTATTTGACTGATGGATTAAACTGTAAGATCCCTGGCTTCAACAAGATGTCGGGGATCTGCGTTTGGGAATTTCCATAAATTCAATGAAAGTGCTATGGACTGATAGAATGTGTTCACTTTCATAACTAATTTACTTTAACGATATCTACTGGAATCAGATACAAAAGTTATCTAAAAACCCATACACCAAAACACTTTCAACTCTGTTCTCTGTTCCCTTTTCCCTTTTCCCTATTCCCTACTATTATAAATGAGGTGCTTATGAATCAAATTCATCGGGTGGCAATTGTCGGCGGAAATCACGGTAATGAGTTAACGGGAGTTTATTTAGTTAAAAAGTTTCAGCAATATCCCCATTTAATTCATAGAACCAGTTTTGAAACTTTATCATTACTTGGCAATCCTAAAGCTATTACTGCACGGACAAGATATATTGATGTAGACCTAAATCGGTGTTTTAATAATAATAAATTATCAGATGCAAAAACCTCAAGTTATGAGGAATTAAGAGCGCGAGAAATTCAACAAATATTACAACCACAAAACCAACAAAATGTAGATACAATTATTGATTTACATACTACTACTGCCAATATGGGATTATGTATTATTCTGGGAAATTGGCATCCTTTATTACTTAACTTAGCGGCTGATTTGAGTGCAATGAATCCTTTGGTAAAAGTTTATATTCATGAACAACCCAAAGGCAGTGGTTTTCTGCGTTCTTTATGTGATTTGGGTTTTGCTATTGAAGTTGGTGCTGTACCCCAGGGAATTTTAAATGCTGAATTGTTTCAACAAACTGAGCAACTTATTTATAGTGTTTTAGATTATTTTGAAGACTATAATCAAGGAAAAAACTTGCCGAAAAATGATTTGCTGACAGTTTATAAATCAATTGGTGTTATTGATTATCCTAGAAATGAAGTCGGAGAAATTCAGGCTATGATTCACCCCCAACTTCAGTTCAGAGATTATGAACCCTTGCATCCTGGTGATCCTATATTTCTCACTTTTAATGGAGAGGAAATTTTGTATCAAGGCAATTCCACTGTTTATCCCATTTTCATTAATGAAGCTGCCTATTATGAGAAAGGAATTGCCATGCACATTAGCGAAAAAGAATTAATTAAGATTAGCTAATTCTCTGGTTTCTATAACTCTGATGATATTGTCTTTTCTGATTAATTCACGGTATATAGTTAGTGTTTCTTCATGCACTCGTGCGGCACTAAATCTTTCTAGATTTTGTTGAGCGCGGACTTTCCATTGATCTAAAAGTTGGCGATCGCTCAGTAACTGTGTCAAAGTCTTAGCTAAAGTGGAAATATCTTTGGGTGGTACTAAAATTCCCGCTTGACTATAATCTAAAGTTTCCGGAATACCATCAACATCACTAGCTATGATCGCACAACCAGCTTCCCGCGCTTCTGTCAGCACTAAGCCAAAAGATTCGCAATGGGAAGCTAGAACAAAGATATCCGTTGCTAACATATAGCATTGCGGTTCTGCCTGAAATCCTTCAAAATGAATGCGATTGCTCAAACCTGTATTTTGCACCATAGCCTCGAACATCGGCCGATCTGGTCCATCTCCTACTAAATATAAATGTGCTTGCGGAAAGTCTATAGAAACTATTTTAAAGGCCTCAATTAATTCATAAATACCTTTACGAGTATACATCCCAGCCACAGTAGTTATAGATGGATGTTGCATTGCTACTGGTTGATAATCTTGCAGTTTTTTATGTCGAGGACTTCCTAAAGTCCCGTTGCTCACTACTCGCAACTTTTGAGATGGAATACCCCGTTGAATCATGGAATTAGCTACTGCTTTACTGACTGCAATTACCTGATCAGCTAATCCCATTAATATAGCACTATGCTGAAATTCATTATGGACAGTAGAAACTAAATGATATTCTCGATTTTTTCGCCAAATACCGGCTAAAATTGCTCCTGTCATCATGTGGACATGAACAATATCTGGCTGAAATTCTTTAATTATCCGGCGATAATGCCCAACAGCTTTAATAAGATTTAATGGCGTGCGGCATTGATTGAGATAAAAATGCTCAATACCATGATCTGTTAATAATTTTTCATATTCTCCACCAGCAGAAGCTACAGCAACATCAAGACCACTTTTTGCTTGTAAACAAGCTAAATCTACTGCTACGTTGACAATGCCATTGCCGATTTTTTGAACATGATTAGTAATATGTAGAATCCGCATTTAAATTTCCCCTACCGTAATTATTTATAGCTAATTTTCAGATGCCTATCCCCAAAAACTTTACTCGGATTTAAAAAATATTTCTTCTGAATTTAAAAATCGGTTAATAAATCCATGAGGTAACATTTGCAGTTGGGAAGGATATGCAGCAATAGCTCTTGCTTTTTTATCCTTTACTGATGTCACTGATAAGCGATAAGCCGCTGCAATATCTTGTAACTTCAAAAGAATAAATAATGGCGATCGCCAAAATACCCAAATAGGATATTGAAGTAGTTCTGTAGTAATTTTAGATTGGCTAATTGCCTCTCTGACTAAGTTATAGGTAGCTTCATGATCTTGATGACAATCTTTGCGGTGAGGAACATAAACTTCTCCCGGTTGATAAAACTGAAGCAATTCGGAAATTTGCGTAATTATCTGTTGCTTTTTTTCTATATTCAAGGAAGTTAAACTGCCATCTTGATGATTTAAAAAATGAATATCTGAAGTGTTTACACCCAAAATATCTAAAGCTATCAAAGATTCTTGTTGACGAATATGGATAACTTGATTTTGAATATGTGGATCTGACCCATGAGAACCTCTACCATCAGTTAAAAAAGTTATACCTACTTCTATTCCTTGTTCTCTTTTACTTGCAATCATCCCTCCACAACCAAAGGTTTCATCATCTTGATGAGGAGAAAAAACCATTGCTGATTTTTCTGAAAATTCTAAAGGTTGACTTCCCCAATGCAAAATCCACCATGAAACTAAACTACAATGAATATATTGTATCTGATTTAGCAATTTATTAGGAATTATTTTTTCTAAGGATATTAGTGCTTTTTTATGATTCATAACTTTAAAATTGATTCAAGATGAAATTCAAGTTTTGTGGATGACAAATATTGATGCCTCCCATAAACGAAAACAACTATTTTTATAATAGTCAAGCCCTAGATAATAGTATTTATTGTTTTAATAAAGTTATGCTGAAAATATCAATAAGAAGTTATGTACCAATAGTATTTGAATTTTGAAAAATCCAAGATTAACGGTGCGTTACGCTGGCACTAACGCACCCTACGTGCTTTCCCTCCCCTCATAAGGCTGACAAGTGTAGGTTTTTTACATTGTCTTGAGGACAAGACTTGGTGGACAAGGTGGACAAGGTGACAAGGGAGGAAAACCGGACAAATGAATGTATAATTAGTAACAAAACAACCCATGAATTGAGTATTTTGTGGATAAAATCCTCCTTGTCTACTTTCCTTCCTTGTCATCAGTTGGTCTTGCCTTTACAGAGAATATTAAAAACCTACACCTGTCAGCCCTCATGAGGGGGCTTACGGTGTACACACAAATCCTACCTGTCTTCGTTTCGGCCTATTTCGCCCCCTAAATCTCCCAATTTTGGGGGTTAGGGGGCGATTCAATCACTTGTGTATACATAGTAGTATGAGGGGACAAGGATTTGAGCTTAAGTTGACACCAATGAGTGAATATAAACTCAGTGGTCATCTTTCAACTCCGTTCAATAACCCCCTCTATGAATTTGATATCTGGGAAGTGTGCAAAGTAGGATACATCTTTCATTTTTCTACCCAGAAGTGTTTCTAGAGAAACAGTAAATCATGGGTTAGGTTAGTTAGAATTTAGGGAAATCATCGAAATCTCTATTACCTACTATATAAAATTAAGCTGTGCTTAATCACTGTAGGGGTTGATGTTTACCATTAAATTTCGCTAGTTTTTGTATTCTATGAGACTGTAATGATTACTGAATTTTTGCTGAAGTTATAAATTGAGTAATTATTGCATTAGGATAAGTTATCTTGGGTATGCAATGGTGTGCCACTATCATGCAGATGAATTGGATTAGTTTACTAAAAGCGCAACAAACTGACTTCTTAAACCGGGTGAAAAAACCCAAAACTGCGGATCTTTCTCTTTTAGAAAGTCGAGTTAAAGGTTATCACAGTGAAGTGATGGCATTTGCGGGGGATTCATTCACGAAAATTCTCGAATGTTCTCGTCAACAAGCCGAAATTCTCGCTAAAAATCCGCCACCGATACCACCTGAATACCCTGAATATCCTGATTGGATCATTCCCTTTCCTACTTATTTTCAACGTCAAGCCGAAGATTATTTTGTCCGTGAACAAATTGTAGATTGGATGATTATGGAACGGTTGGGAAAATTAGTCAGAAAAGTGCCACAAGACACTTTAGAAAATATGGTTTTGGATGATGAGGGAAATTTACGTGGTGAAAGTAAATTTACTTATTTATTGACTAATAACCCAAAGATCAGTATTCAAGTTCACGTAGCAGATGGAGAAAGTTTTAACGGCATCAAAAAAGATAAAATCCGTTGGTCTGTTAGTCAACAAGATATCAATAGACATCAAGTATTAATTTTTCTTTGTTTGTTTTATCCCGGAAATAACGAACTAGGATACCACAAACAAACCGTGATTACTGGTTTTTTACCCACAAATCAACTGGATTTTCCAGAATCAAAGATATATCTAACTCCCAGTAGTTTATTGTATGCAGGGGGATTAAATTGGTATTTACAATCTCTGAGTGGTAAACAAGATGATGTGCCAATAACTGATGAGAAAATGATGGTAGAAACAATTCAAACCTTACCATCAGATCATCCCCAAAAGAAAATTGTTGGTGATTGGGAATGCTGGCAAACATTAAAAGGACATACCAGAGGTATTAATTGTTTAGCCTATGCTATCAAAACTTTAGAAGTTAAAGATGCCGACTGTAAAAATGTTAAAACTATTCCCATTTTAGCGAGTGGTAGTAGGGGAGAAACAAAATTATGGGATTTAGCCAAAGGTGAATTAATCGAGACATTATCGGAATATCCTTGGATTCATTCTGGCTTAGTTAATGAAGTTAATTCCTTAGCTTTTAGTACCGACGGACAAACATTAGTGAGTGTAGGTGCAGATTCCACAGTTAAAATTTGGCATACGGGGGCGTTAGATTTAATTGATATTCTCCACAAACATCATGGAGATGTACGTTGTGTGGCGTTTACACCCGATGGTAATATGTTAGCAACTGGTGGTCATGATCGCAAGATTTTATTTTGGAATTTGCGCGATCGCCAAGTGGAAAATACCCTATCTTTAGATGATACCGCAGCCCATTCAATGGTGTTAAGTCAAGATGGGAAAATTTTGATTACAGGTAGCTATCGGAAAATCAAAGTTTGGGAAACATCCGCTACAGGAAATCAGAAAAATCTGCCAGATATACAACCCATATACACCCTAATGGGTCATTCCCATATTGTCAATTCCTTAGCTATGAGTGCTGATGCTAAATTTTTAGTCAGTGGTAGTCAAGATCAAACTATTCGAGTTTGGAATTTAGCCACTGGGGAATTAGTTCACACTCTCAAAGGACATCGAGATAGTGTCAATGCAGTTGCTTTAAGTCCTGATGAACAAATTATTGCTAGTGGTAGTGCTGATAAAACTATCAAATTGTGGCATTTAGGATCTGGGGAATTATTAGGGACATTTACAGGTCATGCAAATACAGTTACAGCTTTATCCTTTACTGCTTCTGGGGAAATGTTAGTTAGTGGAAGTTTGGATAAAACAATTAAAATTTGGCAGCGAAGTTAAATAAAAACTGCGGTTGTCTCTACAAGTTTGTGCCACTTGCAAAACTGGTACAAATCTTGTATCCATAACTGCTTTATTTTATGCCTTTTGAGTGATTTTAATTGAGTACAGTTATTTAACTGGTAAGTTACTCTCACTACTTTTTTCACCAATACATACAATCGTTATGATACAATCGTTATGTTAGCAAGTAAGTAATTAATTAAACAGTAGATAATATGTCAACAGTTAATCAACAAAAAGAGAATCCAGCTTGGGTTTTACAAACATGGGCATCTTTTGTTTTATCTATTTCTCTAACTACTTTTGGTATTGTTAATTTACCCGCAGATAACTGGATCAAAGGATTTATGGGCATGGGTTTAGCTTTTTCTGTTGGTTCTACTTTTACTTTGGCAAAAACTACTAGAGATGCTTATGAAAGCAAAAAGTTAACTTCCCGCATTGAAGAAGCAAAGGTTGAGAAGTTACTTTCTCAACATGATCTGAGTTTAAAATAAGCAGTTTAAAAATGGGGAAAATAAAGGGTTTAGCATTGCTAAACCTCTACTTAATTAACGGTGAATAATTCTAGCAAATTACATAAACCCCAAATATTTGGAAGTGCGATAACCTAGCCATATTCCCAAAAATCCCCCAATCACACTAAATAGAATTGAGGTAAATGAGAACAAACTCCCACCCCATAAAAGCGGAATGTAGCTACCAATAGTAGAACCGAAAAACATTCCAATACTGATAAATAATTTATTCACGTTTTTTTAGGTAGTAATTACATACCCAATGTACTTGATTTTACAGATATTTCCTGAAAACTAATTTTAAACATTATCGTTAATAATATAACTATGCTTTCTAGTTACCAATTGTCAGTAACCCAGCCCTAAAGGGACTGAGCTTGCAAGAGAAATCAAACAAGCTGTACTGACCAGACCACCCTGAGCATAGTCTCAGGGTAGCCGTTATTTGAGTCACGACACCCCGGAATGCGTAGCTAGTTCCCTGCTCTGTCGCTTGTGATTAAACAGTTGTAAGGTCACTGGAACAGTGTTGCAAGCCTAACAAGCTCTTATAACAGGTCGAAGCTAACATCACCCCGAAAGGGAGGCACATCGCGTGCAACACATTATGCGTACAGAGTTGAGAAATTTGAATCGGTAATTGTCCCGTTGAAAGTACATCACAACAGTACCCCGAATTTCCCAACTCCAAGGCGGTAATGAAAAAAGATTCAATGCGGTTAAAACCGCCCGTGTCGCTTCCCTCTCAGCCCTAAAGGGACTGAGTTTCCCGCATACCGCGAGGTCTTATGACTATAGCCATTAAACGCCAGATTACACTAGAAGATTTTGTCAAGTTACCAGAAACAAAGCCAGCATCAGAATTTATTAACGGGGAAATCCTGCAAAAACCTATGCCACAAGGTGAACACAGCTTAATTCAGACTACTTTTATTGAAGTTGTCAATGGACTAACCAGAAGTCAAAAAATTGCCATAGCTTTCTCAGAACTACGTTGTACTTTTGGTGGTAGCACCATTGTTCCTGATATTGCGGTGTTCCGGTGGGAGAGAATTCCTAAAACTGAGTCTGGGAGAATTGCTAACCGGTTTGAAATTCATCCCGACTGGGTAATAGAAATTCTTTCTCCTGAACAACAACAGAAAAAAGTATTAACTAAATTATTGCATTGTTCCCGAAATGGAACTGAATTAGGTTGGTTACTAAATCCAGAGGAAGAAAGTGTATTAACTGTATTTCCTGGACAAAAAATAGAAATATATGAAGGTGATGATAAATTACCAATTTTGGAAGGTATTAATTTAGAATTGACAGTTAAGGAAATTTTTGGTTGGTTGAGTTTTGGTTCATGATTATGGCAGGGAACAGGAAGCTTTATCAAGGGCGGGGAAACTCCGCCCCTCCGTTAAAACTGTTGTAAAAAGCGTAAATCACTATTATACAAACGACGAATATCATCAATTTGATGTAATACCATTGCAAACCGTTCTACACCAAAACCAGCAGCAAAACCGCTATAAACTTCTGGATCATAACCCACAGATTTCAAAACATTCGGGTCAACCATACCGCAACCCATGACTTCTAACCACCGCCCTTTCCACTGTAAATCTACTTCGGCTGAAGGTTCGGTAAAGGGAAAATAACTGGCACGAAAGCGAATTGGTAAATCGCCAAATATTGATTGTAAAAATACTTTCACAGTTCCTTTTAAGTCTGTAAAAGTTAGTCCTTCATCTATTGCTAAAAGTTCAATTTGATGGAAAACTGCGGAGTGCGTCGCGTCTACATCATCTCTGCGATATACTCGACCTGGGGCAACAACTCGAATAGGTGGTTCTTCCTTTTCCATATAGCGAATTTGCACCGAGGAAGTATGAGTCCGCAGTAAGTTACCATCTGGTAAATAGAAGGTATCCTGCATATCACGGGCTGGATGATCTGGAGGAGTGTTAAGAGCCTCGAAATTGTAGTAATCTGTTTCCATTTCTGTACCTTGGGCAACGGTGTAACCCATACCGACAAAGATATCTAAGGTTTGGTCAATAATGCCATTGAGAGGATGAATCCGACCTTGGGGACGGTAAATACCGGGCATAGTGACATCTATTGTTTCCGCCTCTAGCTGTGCCTGAATTTGAGCAGACTCCAAGGTTGTCCGTTGCTGGTCAAGGCTGTTTTGGATGGCTTCTTTGACAGTGTTAGCGATCGCCCCAATCTTAGGCCGTTCCTCTGCACTCATTTGCCCCATACTTCGCAATAGCGCCCCCAATTGCCCTTTTTTACCTAAATAGTTAACTCGTAGTTCTTCTAGGCGTTCCAAGGTATCAGCAGATGCGATCGCTGTTTCTCCTTCTTGGCGTAATGCTAAAAGTTGATCCTCTAAATTGTTAGTCATTAGTCATTGGTGATTAGTCATTAGTCATTAGTCTATAGCAGGGAACAGGGAACAGGGAACAGGGAATAGAGGAATTAGTGACAGGAAGTTACATTTATTTTTTGTTAGTGTGACAACAGACACTGACAACTGACTCTAAACTAATGACTAATAACCAATGACTAATGAATAATAAAATATGAAATTACTAATTAGTAACGATGATGGAATTTCTGCTCCGGGTATTCGTGCCTTAGCTAACACCCTAGCCGCAGCGGGTCATGAAGTAACAGTAGTTTGTCCAGATCGAGAGAGATCGGCAACTGGACATGGATTAACCTTACTGCAACCTATTCGCGCTGAAATAGTCGAATCTATTTTTCATCCTGATATTAAAGCTTGGGCTTGTGATGGTACGCCTTCAGATTGTGTAAAATTAGCATTATGGGCTTTATTAGATTCTCCACCGGATTTAGTGCTATCTGGCATTAACCAAGGCGCAAATTTGGGAACAGAAATCCTTTATTCTGGAACTGTTTCGGCCGCAATGGAGGGTTTGATCGAAGGTATTCCCAGTATTGCTTTTAGTTTAACCAGTCATACTCACAAGGACTTTCAACCAGCAGCTAAATTTGCCCAAGTCCTAGTTGCTAAAATTGCCGCCCAACCGCTGCCAGAGTCAATGTTACTTAACGTCAATATTCCTCCCCTATCTGAGGAAGAAATTGCTGGTGTCAGTTTCACCAGACAAGGAGTGAGACGCTACGTGGATGTTTTTAATAAGCGAACTGATCCCAGAGGTAAAACTTATTACTGGTTAACTGGAGAGGTCATCGAGGATGTAGAACCACCAATGGAGTTAAATTTACCAAATCATATTCCCCTTGATGTTCATGCTATTCAGAAGAAATATATCAGTATTACTCCGTTGCAATATAATCTGACTTATGGTCATGGACTTAATCAGCTATCTACATGGGAATTGAAATTCCCGTAGGTTTAGGGAGATTTTTTTAAGCTAGAAAGAATTATTTTCAGTAACTTTACTGGATTTTTACTAGCTATTACTTAAGTAAGTGTAGTAACCTATGTACAAGAGGATTGATGAAAAAACAACTATATAATAATTCCTGATTACTGATTCTAACTAAACTCTGCTGAGAGTGATTCACTCACAACGAATCGCACTCATTCCTCTTTTGCTCAGTCCAGCCAGCCAACAATACCCATGTCTAGGATAGAGAACCAATTTAATGTGCAATTTTGGGGCGTTAGGGGCAGTATCCCCAGTCCGGGGTTAGATACTGTCCGCTACGGAGGTAATACTCCTTGTGTCTCCATGCAAGTAGGCGGTAAAAGACTAATTTTTGATGCTGGTACAGGATTACACGTTTTAGGAAAATCCCTATTGTCACAAATGCCAGTAGAGGGTCATTTATTCTTTACCCATTCCCACTGGGATCATATTCAAGGATTTCCCTTTTTTACCCCAGCCTTTATCAATGGTAATAAATTTGACATTTATGGAGCGATCGCCCCAGACGGTTCAACCATAGAACAGCGGTTAAATGACCAAATGCTGCATCCTAACTTCCCTGTACCTTTACAGATTATGCAGTCCAACTTGACTTTTCACAATGTACAACCAGGACAGCCGATCTATATTGATGACATCATCGTCGAAACGGCTCCTTTAAATCATCCCGGTGAAGCAGTAGGATATCGAGTTAATTGGCAAGGTGGTGCTGCTGTCTATATCACTGATACAGAACATTATGCTGATCATTTAGATGAAAATGTATTGTGGTTAGCTCGCAATGCTGACGTACTAATTTATGATTCTACATATTCTGATGAAGAATACAGCAACCCCAAATCATCGAAAATTGGTTGGGGACATTCCACATGGCAAGAAGCTATAAAAATTGCTAAAGCTGCCAATGTGAAAACCTTAGCAATTTACCATCATGATCCAGCCCACAATGATGATTATTTAGATCGTGTGGGTGACAATGCCTATGCGAGTTTTCCCGGGGCAATTATGGCTAAGGAAGGATTAGTTATCCCAGTGACGACAATTAATGGTGGATCAGAATCTTTTCCAGATAGTAAGTAATTGGAATGAGAATATCCTATTAATTTCTTAGCCCCGATTTTTACGCATAACAACAATTTAGACAAGTCTTTTTTCTCCATTTGTGGTTAACAGTTGGGGAATGTTTGGTATTTGGTTCTACTATCAATATAATATTTTTGAAGAAAGTAACCGGAGTTCTCTTGATATAAAATTAGGCTCTTATCGGTGGTTATGGCTAGTTTCTCGCAAACAATGTGGAACAATTAATGCTATAGATTTACCACCACTTTTACCCAATAGTAAAACAGAAGTAATTTGTGAAGTTATCCCAACTAATAGAGGGATTATGCGATTAATTGGGATGACAGTAGTACGTCCAGATCCCTTTGGTCTTTTTTGTGATTTATCTGATTAATTAATTTGTGAACGCAATTAATTATGGTCTGAACTATGATTTGCGTGATTAATGTGATTTATCTGATTAATTAATTTGTGAACGCAATTAATTATGGTCTGAACTATGATTTGCGTGATTAATGTGATTTATCTGATTAATTAATTTGTGAACGCAATTAATTATGGTCTGAACTATGATTTGCGTGATTAATGTGATTTATCTGATTAATTAATTTGTGAACGCAATTAATTATGGTCTGAACTATGATTTGCGTGATTAATGTGATTTATCTGATTAATTAATTTGTGAACGCAATTAATCATGGTCTGAACTATGATTTGCGTGATTAATGTGATTTATCTGATTAATTAATTTGTGAACGCAATTAATCATGGTCTGAACTATGATTTGCGTGATTAATGTGATTTATCTGATTAATTAATTTGTGAACGCAATTAATTATGGTCTGAACTATGATTTGCGTGATTAATGTGATTTATCTGATTAATTAATTTGTGAACGCAATTAATCATGGTCTGAACTATGATTTGCGTGATTAATGTGATTTATCTGATTAATTAATTTGTGAACGCAATTAATCATGGTCTGAACTATGATTTGCGTGATTAATGTGATTTATCTGATTAATTAATTTGTGAACGCAATTAATCATGGTCTGAACTATGATTTGCGTGATTAATGTGATTTATCTGATTAATTAATTTGTGAACGCAATTAATTATGGTCTGAACTATGATTTGCGTGATTAATGTGATTTATCTGATTAATTAATTTGTGAACGCAATTAATTATGGTCTGAACTATGATTTGCGTGATTAATGTGATTTATCTGATTAATTAATTTGTGAACGCAATTAATTATGGTCTGAACTATGATTTGCGTGATTAATGTGATTTATCTGATTAATTAATTTGTGAACGCAATTAATCATGGTCTGAACTATGATTTGCGTGATTAATGTGATTTATCTGATTAATTAATTTGTGAACGCAATTAATCATGGTCTGAACTATGATTTGCGTGATTAATGTGATTTATCTGATTAATTAATTTGTGAACGCAATTAATTATGGTCTGAACTATGATTTGCGTGATTAATGTGATTTATCTGATTAATTAATTTGTGAACGCAATTAATTATGGTCTGAACTATGATTTGCGTGATTACACCACTTCCTGCTGTTATGAGTTACATCATAGCCCCCTCCTTGCTTGCGGGGAGGGGGTTGGGGGTGGGGTTCATGTACCTCACTCAATTAAGAACCGCTGTAATGTGATTTATCTGATTAATTAATTTGTGAAAGCAATTAATTAATCACTTGACACTCTCACCGTCTTTAGACACTGAGATTCTTTAATCAATGAGCCAACTTACAATTGCTGGATTACTCCAACAAAAACAGAGGTCGATTCTCCTAAAGCGTTAATGACCGTATCCCTACCGTACTCGATTTTTGTATTTCATTTTTCACCAAATTTAGCTTTCCTAAACTGCAATACTGTTAGGTATGACTACGCACTCAACCAAATTAGTTAAGTTTTTACGTTGTTTAGTTATACTTAAATTATGGAACTTTTGAAAGTATATCACACCTACTGTTACTAGTCAACGAGTTAGGCTAAATATTTTCGCCCGTGTCGCTTATATCTCAGCACTAAAGTGACTGAGCTTTACGCTTACCGAGTAATCTTGTAAGTCCTGATAGTCATCATAAATCAATCGTCAACAATTCGCAATATTACTGGAAGCTTCAGATAAGTAAGGTTAAAATTACAAGCAATGTCTAAATCTGAAGTAGAACTATGAAGACGGCTGAAAAACTGGCTGCTGGTTGGTTACTCACACTCGGATTCATGTTTTTGGCGATATCAGTATCAGAAGCCATAGATAAATCGGCTCAGTCAGGAGTAACGATATATCCTGTGGAGGGGGAACAGGTATTTTCACCTCCCAATGCGGCTCAGGAGAGTAAAGATACTATTGTGGGAGGGATAATTTTTGGTGTTCCTAGTGCCATCGTGGGGAGTTGGTTAGCATTAGGCTTGTATAAACAAAGTCAACAAGAGAAAAAAGCATTAAAGCAACAAAACAGCGAACAATTGCAAGCCCAGTTTTATCAAATGTTACTACAAAATCAAGGTCGCGTAACTTTATTAAGTTTTGCCATGCAGTCCCAATTACCAGCAGCGGAAGCTAAACAATATTTAGATAAGAAAGCTAAAGAATTTAATGCAAATTTTCAAGTAAACGAAGAAGGGGCTTTATCATATCATTTTGATGTTTAATAGGTCAGATGACACAGTTTTTCTTAACTATAGCCGCCATTTTTGGCGGTTTATCTGTCGCTGGTGGTGCTTTTGGCGCTCATGCTTTGCGGGAAAAAATTAGCGAGCGCTCTCTAGAAATATTTGATACTGGCGCTCGTTATCAAATGTATCATGCTCTAGCACTTTTAGTAGTTGCCATGCTCATGAGTCGTTTAGAAACTCCATCGACTACGCTGGTAGTTAGTGGTTGGTTATTTATTATTGGTGTGATGATTTTTTCCGGTAGCTTGTATGCTCTGAGCCTAACAGGGATCAAATCCTTGGGAGCAGTTGCACCATTGGGAGGATTGGCATTAATGCTGGGTTGGGGTGCTTTGGCTGTGGCTGCGGCAACTACCAAGTTTTAATAAGTAGCAAGTTTTGAGTCAGGTCTAAATTAATACTCAAAATACCCTGTTAACTCTTGCCTATTGTCTTTATCTCTCTTATGTAAGTAGGTGAACATAAAAATTTAAAGGTATGTGAAGAAAAGTAAAATCGCCCAAAACTCTCTTCCTGTTCCCTGTTCCCTGTTCCCTTGTCATAACGACAATTTTTAACGCCAACCTACTTATTAGTAAATATTATCATCAGTTAGTGACATCAAGTAGGTAAAATATTAGCGCAGTCTTATGAAATAGGTGTAGCCAGCACGTGAAGATATTTGTATATCACACTCCCGAATTAACCCCAACTGATACAGTTCCAGAATGTGCGATCGCCGTTGATGTTCTACGAGCAACTAGTACAATGTCCACAGTTTTAGCTGCTGGAGGTGAAGCTGTGCAAGTTTTCAGCGATTTAGATCAACTGATGACAGTCAGTGAACAATGGCCTCCAGAAAAACGACTCAGGGCTGGAGAACGGGGTGGCGCTAAAGTAGCTGGTTTCGACTTAGGTAACTCACCCTTAGATTGCACAGCAGAATTAGTTGCAGGAAAACGGTTATTTATTAGTACCACCAATGGTACACGGGCTTTACAACGGATACAAAATGCCCCCATTGTCCTCGCAGCAGCTTTGATTAATCGGGCAGCAGTAGTTAAATTTCTATTAGAAAAACAACCGGAAACCGTCTGGATTGTTGGTTCTGGCTGGGAAGGTAGTTATTCTTTAGAGGATACAGTGTGTGCTGGAGCGATCGCTCATAGTATTTGGCAACAAACTAATTGTTCCCTAGAAGAAATTAGTGGTAATGATGAGGCGATTGGTGCGATCGCTCTTTATTCCCAATGGCAAAATGACTTATTAGGACTACTTCATCAAGCTAGTCATGGTCAACGATTATTACGTTTAAAATGTTTAGAAGATCTGAAATATTGTTCCCAAACTGATACTTTAGACATTTTACCAATTCAGAAAGAACTAGGAGTATTAAAAAGTCATTAATCATCTGCATCAGGATTTAAAAGATTTAAAGATCTACAAGATTTAATTAAATTATCTATATTTTCTTATCCTGTTAATCCTTGAATCCAGAGCATCCTGATTCAGACAATTTCATCTCTAATATTACTCAATAGCTGTCAAAGGTACACCTAACCAACCTGCAAAGTTCTCCATTTCTGTAGAAGAAGGATTTTCCATAGCTTTGAGTTGATACTTACCAGCAATTGGTGCAGCTAGATTCACAGAATAAGTCCGCAATTCATCTTGATGAAAAACAGTAACTTGGATAGAATCATTTACTTGATAATCCTTTAAGCGCTCATTTAACTGATTTCCTACCTTAATGCCATCAATAGCTAATAACTCATTTCCTGCATCAATACCCGCCTTTTGTGCAGGTGAACCCGCTTCGACAAATTTAATTATCTCTCGCCCATTTTCAGTATTTATCCGCACACCTAAATAAGGTTCTTCATTGTTTCCTTCAACTAATTGCAAACCAAAAGGTTGTAAATACTGATTAAATGGTAAATCTTCCAAACCATGAAGATAGCGTTTAAAGAAATCTCCTAAATCCATACCCGCTACAGACTCAATTACACCCTCCAACTGTTCTGGAGTATAACCAATTTCTGCTTTTCCAAACTGCTTCCACATTTGCCGCATTACATCATCTAAAGAACGCTGATTTTGATGATTAACGCGGATTAATAAATCTAATAAAAGTGACACCATTTCCCCTTTTAAATAATAGGAAATTTGTGAATTACCACTATTAGCATCTGGCCGATAAAGTTTAATCCAAGCATCAAAACTGGACTCTGATAAAGGTTGTACCTTTCGTCCGGGAGTTAGCAAATATCTAGTAATCTCCTTACTCAAATAGTTTAAATATGCCTTAGCATTATAAATACCTGCTCGTAAAGGAATTATTAAATCATAATAACTGGTTGTTCCTTCACAAAACCATAAAGATGGCGTATAGTTTTCCTGATCATAATCAAAAACCTCTAACCCTTGGGGACGAATTCTTTTAACATTCCATAAATGAAAGAATTCATGGGCAACTAATTGTAAAAACGGTTCATATTTATCCTGAGTCCGAAATCCAAATCTTTGATAAATTAAAGAACAAGAATTTTTATGTTCTAAACCACCAAAACCTTGCTGAAGTAAATGCAGAAAAAACACATATCTATCATAAGGTAAACCACCAAACATTTGTGATTCTACCTCAATAATTTTTTGGCAATCAGCAATCATTTGTTGTGGTTGAAAATTTCCTTTTCCCCAAACTGCTAATTCATGGGGTTTACCCAAAACTTCAAAATTATATAATTGATGACAACCAATTTCAAAAGGACTATCAACTAAAGTATCAAAATCTGCTGCTAAAAAAGTATTTACTGTTTCTGCAACCAGTGGTAAACTAGAAGTTACTTGCCATTTAGGGTTGGCTGGAATTACTGTTATTTGCATGGGTAAATTTTCCCACCCAGGAATTCTCAAAAACAACGCTGCACCGTTAAAATAACCGTGAGTAGCATCTAAATGATTAGTCCGAACTGTTAGTTCATTGGCAAATACACGGTAATTAATAGTTATTTCTGAAACAGCACCCTTTTCTACCTGCCAATGATTTTTACTAACTTTATGCCAAGATAAAGGTTCACTGTCAGCAACAGCCACAAAATCTTGTAAATGTCTCTCATATTCCCGCACTAAATATGAACCAGGAGTCCACACTGGCATTTTCAAATCGAGAACTGTTGATGGATAGTTGACAATGTGTAAAGTCACCTCAAACAGATGGGTTTCTGGTTGAGACATTCCCACTAAATAAGGAATTTTGGGAGAGAGTTCTGAAATCATTTTGTGTATTGAGTTTTGAGTTACTTATCTATAATTAACAGTCTATCGTTAATCGTCAAGTATAGGCATATAAAATTAATAATATGATGTGTTTATGATGATTTTATGGAAAGTAAGATTATTGACTGATTTGTAAACCTACAATACTCTTAAAGTGGAGGTTATCGTTAATTGTATCTAATCACAAAGGGATATTTTTCTATAAGTTGTTAAAACAGTACCATCTTTTATGCAAGATTTAGGAAAAAACAAGCCAAGGAGTTATCAATTATGACAGTACCTTATGATGAACTGGTTTTTCAATCACCATATTTAGCTGTAGTGAAAGCAAAACAACTGCTAGAGGAGGGGAAAATGAAAGAAGTTGATTATATTTTAGAGAGTTTATCCGAGTCTATGGGGCGATCAGAAAAAAGAGCAGTAATTAATCGCCTAACTCGATTGATACTGCATATAATTAAGTGGAAATGTCAACCAGAAAAACGTAGTGCTAGTTGGGTAATTTCTATTCGTTCAGCTAGGGCAGAAATTACTGCCAGTCAAGAAGAAATGCCAAGTCTCAATCGAGATTTTTTGGAATCTATTTGGAATAATTGTTTTCTGGCTGCAAAACAGGATGCTAGAGATGAAATGGGCAAAAAACCAGATATTATTGCTTTAAGTTGGGATGAAGTTTTTAACGAAACTTATACACTTTGGGAGGATTAGAAAATTTTTATTTGGTAAAAAATCAGGTTATTGATCTTGATTACAGCACTTCCTGCTGTTATGAGTTACATCATAGCCCCCTCCTTGCTTGCGGGGAGGGGGTTGGGGGTGGGGTTCATGTACCTCACTCAATCAAGAACCGCTGTATTGGCTGTTCCCTCCTTTCCAATCATTACACTTCATTGCGAAATAGGCAGTTAGGTAAAAAAAATGATAACTTCTAATCTAGGCTAGGAAAGCAATTACACCGAATTCACCAAGGAGAACCCAGTGGCAATGAAATCAAATGTACTAACAGGCGCAACTGTAGATAACCAAGATACAAGTGAATACGTTGCTCATCTACAACTGCATATGACATTACAAGCTCGTAACTTGGTTCCCAACTTCAAACAAACAATACAAGATAGTCGTCAACAATTACTACATCAAACCCAAGCCGATTTTGAAAAATTCGCTTCTCGCCAAGGGTTATAGATTTAAAAGCATTTTTACCAAAATTAACATAAAATAGAAGCAGATATTGTGGTTTTCACCCCAAGGGTGTACTCGCGGTTTCTGCTTTTGATATTTTTTTACATATCTAGTTAAGAAAATCACTCTTTGGGAACAAGACCTAAGAGCAGAAGACCGTTAGAATAATTGCAGCATTACATCAATACTCATAATTTTGTAAAGGTTAAATGGCGGCTTGAATCAACATGACCTCACTACTCCCTCGAAACCTCAGCGTTGTTATCCGGCCAGTCCAACATAGGGATTTGGACGGAATTGACCGCTTAACTCAAGAATCATTGTCCCATCTTTCTCCCCAAGAAGCTGGTGCAGCCATGCGGCAAATGCAATGGCTACGACACTGGTATGGGTTACTCAAATTCTTAAGCTGGTTTCCCAACCCACTACAGTACCGCTTCTGGGGCTATGTTGCCGAACAGGGACGGATACTACTGGGAATGATTCAAGTATCGCCCTTTAACCGGACTCGCAGCACTTGGCGAATTGACCGGGTAATGTTAGCAGGGACTGGCGACAAGATGGGGGTAGGTTCACAACTCCTGCGCCATTGCTTTGAATCAATTTTAGAAGCGCGGACGTGGATATTAGAAGTTAATATCAATGACGTTGATGCCTTAGCACTTTATCGCCACAATGGATTTCAACGGCTGGCAGAAATGACATACTGGGAAATTAGTCCCCAGCTATTAGCGGAATTAATCCAAACTGAGCCAGATTTACCCAATTTATTACCAGTCAGTAATGCTGATGCTCCCTTGCTATATCAACTAGATACAGCAGCAATGCCACCTTTGGTAAGGCAAGTATTTGATCGTCATACCCACGACTTTAAAACTACTTTGTTTGGGGCTATTGGTGACGCGCTCAAGCAGTGGATGACAAAAACAGAAGTTGTGAGTGGTTATGTCTTTGAACCCCAGCGGAAAGCAGCTATTGGTTATTTCCAGGTGCAACTTGATCGCACAGGCACAAATCCCCATATAGCTACACTGACGGTTCATCCGGCTTATACTTGGTTATATCCAGAACTATTGTCTCAATTAGCTCGGATTGCCCAAGATTTTCCCCAACAAGGTTTACAATTAGCCTCTTCAGACTATCAACCAGAAAGAGAAGAATATTTAGAACGCATTGGGGCTAAACGCCGAGAACATACCCTAATCATGTCTCGTTCAGTCTGGCATAAACTGCGAGAATCGAAATTTGTCTCCTTAGAGGGGATTCAGTGGCAAGAAATGTTACAAGGGCTGCAACCAACCCGGAAGCCCATACCTGGGGGGATGTCATGGATGCCGCAACCACAGCAGGTACAGCCAGAAAGAGCTATACCAGTGCAGTCGGAAATTGTAGCTTTTTCTCATCAAAACTCGAATATAATAGATACATCTTGTCCATTAGATTCAGCCGCAGATCCAACCCAGGAGCAACAATAGTGATCTCTCAACAGCAATCAAAATCATTTATCTCCGCTTTAGGTGTTGATGTTGGTAGTAAACGCATTGGACTGGCAGGGTGTGATGGTACTGGTTTGATTGCTACGGGTATCACTACGATTGAGCGCAAATCTTTTGTGGAAGATGTGGAGAAAATCCAGCAAATAGTCAATGAGCGACAAGTGCAACTTCTCGTTGTTGGTTTACCTTATTCTATGGACGGTACTATAGGGTTTCAAGCCCGTCATGTCCAAAAATTTGCGGCTAGACTAGCTGAGGCGCTCAAACTTCCTTTGGAATATATGGATGAAAGATTAACTTCTTATCAAGCAGAACAACTGATAATAGCTGAAAATCGCTCCCCGTCCAGGAACAAGGGTTTAATTGATCGTAAGGCTGCTGCATTGATTTTACAACAGTGGTTGGATGCTAGGCGCAGTTCGTTACAGAGATCAGTAACATTTACTGACGAGTGATCCCTTTTAACATGGTATTCTAAAAACTATTACTTGTATCTCTGAATTTATGGTTGACATCGGCTGTCATTTAGCGGTTCAATGATTTCCATATTGTAAGAGTATTGTTAAAGTTACATAATTTACCTATGAATTCATCTCCATTTCCTGAAGACAATGATCACGATTCCGAGAGTTCTCTGATTTTAACAGATGAGCTAAAACGAACCCTAGAATGTTACATTGAGCATACACTCTCAGTGGAGGGTGAGACATATGTTCTCCTTCTCCCTGTGGATGCACCAATAGAAATTTTTGCTTGGCAAGTTGATGGCGATGACGAAGAAGCCGTCTTAGTCGAAGATGATGATATGATTGAGGAAATTTTCGGCACTGCTCAAGCTGTTCTTTCTGAGCAAAACCTGATTCTCAAGAATACTGCTCATGCTTTGACTGTAGCAGGTGAGTTGCCTCCTGAAGATGAATCGAAATTCTTTACTTTAGAAATTGAAGATGAAGAAAACGGTTTAGAACCAGAACAATTAATGGAAATTGCCACTTTTTATCATGATGATCAGGAGTATGCAATTTATACTCCCCTTGATCCTCTGCTCTTTTTTGCCAGAATTACTAAAACGGGGGAACCAGAATTACTTTCTCCTGAAGAGTTCCGTAAATTTCAACCCCTGTTAGAAGAACATCTGTTTAATGAAGTTGAGTAATCAATAAGTTCTGGCGATTATAAATCACAGCTACACAAACAAAGTCCACCTGCGTGGACTAATAAAAACTATTTGTTTTCAACCCACGAAGGTGGGTTTTGCCTGTGTAGTTGCGGTTTCTAACCGCCAATCTAATATTAACAGGACCTGTGTGTATAAGGTAAATTAATAGGTTCTGGCGATTATAAATCACAGCTACACAAACAAAGTCCACCTGCGTGGACTAATAAAAACTATTTGTTTTCAACCCACGAAGGTGGGTTTTACCTGTGTAGTTGCGGTTTCTAACCGCCAATCTAATATTAACAGGACTCGTGTGTACAAGGTAGGTTACAGACTGGGAACGAGACCAACGAGATATGTTAAGAATATCAACAGGCTTAGTTTAATTATAAAATATTATGACTCGCAACCATCTATTAGAGCCTAACTTGATTTTAGCAGGTTCGGTTTTGACGTTGACACCGGATGTAATCCAACAATATGGGCTGAAAGGGCTAGTATTAGATGTGGATGAAACTTTAGTCCCGATGACAACAAGTTCTACTTTCCCAGAATTGCAAGCATGGATAGCAGAAATTCGGACTTGTACATCATTGTGGTTAGTCAGTAATAATTTAAGTGAAGCGCGAATTGGTGGGATTGCTCGTTCTCTCAATTTACCTTACTATTTGGGTGCGGCTAAACCCTCGCGGCGGAAAATTAGAGCAGCATTGCAAGAGATGGATTTACCTGCACATCAAGTAGGTATGGTAGGCGATCGCTTGTTTACAGATGTGTTAGCTGGTAATCGCTTGGGTATGTTTACAATTTTAGTTGAGCCTATTATTCATCCTGATTTTACAGCCCTCCGTTCCCATCCTATCCGCAACATTGAAGTTTGGATATCGGAAATTCTGGGTGCATCTATTACAGGTAAGGTAATCAAAAAGTAAAAATCTGTAGTTCTAAATTGGTGAGTTTATCTTTACTATTTTAGCTAAATTCACTAAACTTGAAACTAACACCTTGAGGTAAACATCATGAACACTGCTATAACGACTTTACCTCCTCACCTCACATTAAACATCAACCTAACGGATGAGCAATTTTTTCAACTCTGTCAAAACAACCGTGATTTAAAATTTGAACGCACAGCATCAGGGGAATTAATAATTATGCCACCAACTGGCAGCGATACTGGCAATCGTAATTTTGATATTGCTGTAGAATTAGGAATTTGGAATAAACAAACAAAATTAGGTAAAGGTTTTGACTCTTCCACAGGTTTTAAATTACCCAATGGTAAAGATGTTTCTCCTGATGTTGCTTGGATTAAAAAAGAACGTTGGGATAGTTTAACCTCAGAACAACAATATAAATTTGCTCCTATTGCACCTGATTTTGTGATTGAATTACGTTCTCCTAGCGATAACTTAAAACCATTACAAGAAAAGATGCAAGAATATATAGAAAATGGTGTTAAATTAGCTTGGTTAATTGATAGAAAACAAGGTAAAGTTTTTATTTATCGTCCTGGTCAAGTTGTGGAAGAATTAGATCATCCACAAACATTAAATGGTGAGGATATTTTACCGGGATTTGTTTTAGATTTGCGTGAGATTTGGTAATTAATCTCATACATCGTTTTCATGACAATTAGGAAGAGGATAATGTTCTGTTTCATAAACTTCAATTAATGTTCCTAATGTATCAAGTAAATGGTAAATATGAGCTTAATATGTTAACTGCTTAGATATGAAAATTCTTTTTGATCAGGGAACTCCTGTACCACTAAGGAAATATTTAATAGAGCATTCTGTAACAACAGCTTATGAAGAGGGATGGTCTAATTTATCAAATGGAGATTTACTTAAAGCTGCTGAAAATAAATTTTAATAACATCAAGGTCAGCCAAAAAAAGACCCTAGCAGATAAGAGATAAATATAAACCCGTACAGCGTCAACCTTCACTATAGAGGGATTGGCGCTGTATAATTTTTTGGGGATAAATCACCAATGATCAATGACCAAAACAATTGTTGTTAAAATCGGTACTTCTAGCCTAACTCAACCGGAAACGGGACAATTAGCCCTTTCTAGCATTGCAACCTTAGCCGAAACTCTTTGTGATTTGAGACGACAGGGACATCGGGTAATTTTAGTTTCTTCTGGCGCTGTGGGAGTAGGTTGTGCGCGGTTAGGTTTAACAGAACGTCCCAAAACTATAGCTTTAAAACAGGCTGTAGCAGCAGTTGGGCAAGGTAGATTAATGCGTATATATGATGACTTATTTAGTATCTTGCAACAGCCCATTGCTCAAGTATTATTAACTAGGGCAGATTTGGTAGAACGTAGCCGTTATCTTAACGCCAATAATACTTTTCAAGAATTACTAAATTTGGGAGTAATTCCCATCGTCAATGAAAATGATACCGTAGCTGTAGAAGAATTAAAATTCGGAGATAATGATACCCTTTCTGCATTGGTAGCTAGTTTAGTAGAAGCAGATTGGCTATTTTTATTAACGGATGTTGATAGATTATATTCTGCCGATCCTCGTTCCGTACCTGATGCTAAACCCATTAGTTTAGTTAGCAGTATGCAAGAACTGACAGAATTGCAGATTCAAACAGGGGGACAGGGTTCTCAATGGGGGACTGGGGGAATGATGACTAAGATATCTGCGGCCAGAATTGCGATCGCTGCTGGTATCCGCACAGTCATTACTCAAGGGCAATTTCCCCGGAACATTGAAAAAATCATTCAAGGGGAACTCATCGGTACACACTTTGCACCGCAACCAGAACCAACTTCAGCCCGCAAACGCTGGATAGCCTATGGTTTGATACCTGGAGGAAAATTATACTTAGATGAGGGAGCGATCGCTGCCGTTGTTAAAGCCGGAAAATCCCTATTAGCAGCGGGAATTAAAGCCGTAGAAGGGGAATTTGACAGTCAAGAAGCAGTGCAATTATGTGATAGTAATGGTCATGAAATTGCTAGAGGATTGGTGAATTATAATAGTAAAGAATTGCAGAAAATTTGCGGCAAACATTCACGGGAAATTCCGGCAATTTTAGGTTATGAAGGTGCAGACACCATAATTCACCGCGATAATTTAGTTTTGATTTAAATTGACTAATTACTAATAACTAAGTAGATTGGCTCAAATAATATCAAAATAATATTGTTGACTCTGGGCGGGCTAGAAGCCCACCCCACAATAAGTATAATATTCTTGTGGGGTGGGCATCCTGCCTGCCCATATTATATTTAATTGTGCCTACTTAATAACTAATAACTAATAACAATTGTGAATCTACTCCGATTAATCCCAATTTTTGATAATTCCGTTTCTAACTGGGGTTTAGAAGCCCGATTATTGCGCTGGCTAACATTAATGTGGATGTTTATTGGTTTAATCATCCTCTTTTCCGCATCCTATCCCGTTGCTGATGTCCGTCAGGGTGATGGTTTATATTATTTCAAACGGCAAATCCTTTGGGCTATAGCTTCCTTGATTATTTTCAACATCATTGTTAATCTGCCATTGCGGAAAATTTTGGGGGTATCTCATTGGTTTTTGATATTTTTCCTGATGTTGATTTTTATGACCTTAATCCCAGGATTGGGAAAAAAAGCCTTTGACGCAGCTAGATGGATAGCCATTGGACCGATTCCTATCCAACCATCAGAATTAATTAAACCTTTTTTAGTTTTACAAAGTGCGACACTTTTCGGCCAGTGGGATAAACTTCGTTGGGGAATTCGGTTATCTTGGTTGGGTGTTTTTGGTCTTGTTCTCTTAGGAATTTTGGCACAACCTAACTTAAGTACAACAGCACTTTGCGGAATGACAATTTGGTTTATTGCCTTAGCAGCAGGACTACCATCTAAATATTTGGGAGGAACAGCTATTGGTGGGGTGATGTTAGCATTATTGAGTATTAGTATTAAAGAATATCAACGGAAACGGATTATGTCCTTTATGAATCCTTGGGCAGATGCTCAAGGAGATGGTTATCAGTTAGTACAAAGTTTATTGGCTGTAGGTTCAGGTCAAACTTGGGGGTCTGGATTTGGACTTTCTCAACAAAAGTTATTCTATTTACCAATTCAAGATACTGATTTTATATTCGCAATTTTTTCGGAAGAATTTGGCTTTATTGGGGGGATTTTGTTATTAATCATGTTGGCGATATTTGCCACTTTAGGATTAATTATTGCCCTCAAGGCCAAAAATCTCACATCTAAATTAGTAGCAATTGGTGTAGTAGTTGTCATGGTTGGCCAATCACTATTACATATTGGTGTAACTACAGGTGCGTTACCAACGACAGGTTTACCCTTACCCATGTTTAGTTATGGTGGTAATTCGATGATTGCCAGTTTGGTATCTTCTGCTTTATTAATTAGAGTAGCTAGAGAGGGTAGTGAAGCTGAGGTAGTCCCTTTAAGAAAAACACAGCCGGAAAATCGGACAAGAAAACGGATATTTTAGATTGAATCTCAACCATTATCCGGTGGGCATTGCCCACCCTACGAATATTTCAAAATTAGTGTTAGATTACTTGTTGAACCATTAGATTAATTATTTTAGTTGCTGAATTCTTTTGTTTGCTAATGTTAATAATCGTTGCGATTCGGTGTACGCAGTAGTTCCCGATTTGACGTTATTAAGTTGAGTTATAACTCCATGAATTTCGGCTCTAATTTGATTTTTATCTGTTGGTGGAGAAGCAATCAATCTTTGAATTTCCTTGTTAGCTTCTTTCAGAATATCCACAGCATCACTTTCCATTTGCCGACGATTTTTAATAGTTCCTACATTGGTTTGATATTGTGCTATTAGTTTTTGTGCTTCTACATAACTAGGTTCACTAACTTGAATTTTTTCTAATTGTTGAATTGCTTTTTCCCATAATTCACCAATTTGTTCCCATTTCTGACTTGTATGGGGGGGATTTTGAGAAGCTTTGGCAGCAGCTAAAGCATACTGTTTGCCAGCTTCAATTAAAGTCGAACTGCGGGGATCAATAACTGTTTTCTGTTTAACTTGATATGCAGCCATTAATTTTTGTGCGTCTAAATAACGAGGATTTTCATTTGGTACTCGTTCGAGTCTAGTAATGGCCTGTTGCCACAATTCTGATGCAGCTTCAGATTTTGTGAGTTTAACTTTCTCGGCTTCTAAATCAAATTCCTGTGCCGCGGCAATAAAATTACCAACTTGTGCATTTTCAAAATCCCGTTTGTATGCTGCGAGTTGAGTTTGGGCATTTTTACCAGCATAAGTTTGTTGAGAAATTTGATCTAATTTATCTATAGCTATTTGCCAAGAAGCAATGGCTTTATCTCTATCTTTTGTATTTTTAGCTTGTTGATATTCCTGCTTTGCTGTCAATAGTGCCTTTTGTGCTTCATCCAATGGTACTAAGGCATTTTTATCCTGGAAAGCCACTGCTTCTAATCGTGCTACTCGCTGACGTGCCTTTTCAAATTCATCAAAAGTAAACTGCCAGGAACAACCAACTAAACTGCAATAACGTTGGGGATAATAACCCAAAAACCAAACAGGTAAATTCTCTAAATGTTTTTTTGCTTCTTTAACTTTTTCTCCACCCCGTTCAATATCGGCAGAACTAGTAGCTTTACTAATTAATTGATCTGCCTGTTCCAGAGAATCAATAGCACCCCGATAATGACGATCCATACTCATGAAACTAGGTAGCAATAGCAATGGTGCTGCTTGAGCTACAGGTTGACGAATCATAGGATAAGGTAAATTTACCACCCACAATATCCCCGCTGTACTTGCTACGAAAATGGCCGCAAATTTGATTTTACCCAACATAGTCATTTATATCCAATCATTCCTATACTTAGTATTCCCAGTAAAGCTAATTTAACACGCATAAAGATTTGGTTGATTACAACTGTATCAATCATGGAGTGTTGGACTTTAATAGAGGATGAGTTGAAGTATCGGTATGACCCGTTAATGGGTGGCGCGATTTTGACGTAAAATAACTGAATAAAATCTTAGTTAACGGGAATGGCAATACCTTTTACAGACAAAGAAATGAAGAAAGCTTGGGGTGGAAATCTATCTGCTTCTCA
Organism: Dolichospermum sp. DET69; assembly: GCA_017355425.1. Lineage (NCBI taxonomy): Bacteria > Bacillati > Cyanobacteriota > Cyanophyceae > Nostocales > Aphanizomenonaceae > Dolichospermum > Dolichospermum sp. DET69. Next base: position 2,179,979 of record CP070233.1, on the reverse strand, counting down.
GATAAGTCCTCGTACTAATGCCCATCGGTTACTTTTATTTTATGCTGTTGAATGTGGTTTGAAAGCAGTTTTGATGGCAAGACAGGAAACAAGACGTACTGATTTATGTACAGATATCAATGAATGCAAGCATAATATTAATAAATTATTAAGTAAATTAGGTGCAGGAGGACATCTGAGCTTACCCCGTGAAATAGTCATTCAGGAAATATTTGATACACGAAATAATAAAGAGGATAGAAAATTAAACCCTGGTCAAATTAACGAACTGTGGCGTTATGGAGGAAAAGTTATTGCTATAGTTAATAAAGATGGAAAAATTAAAGCTAATGATGAAGATATAGAAAATAAACTACTAGAAATATCAAAATGGATTGCAGGAGAACTTAAAAGTTTATGAATAAACCCAAATTACTGACATGGCTTGATATTAGAAGAACTATTCGCACAAAAACTAATTATGGAACTAATCTACCAGATGGCGTAGTGAAAATTTACTGTTACTCAGATGCTTTAGAAATATATTTTCGGAATAGAGAAAATGCTGTCATTGCACTGAAAGAATGGTTTAAGGATTGGTATCAGGAAGACGAGTCTGTTATTCAATTTGACCTTGGTAATGCTACATTTCCAGTAGAATTTATCTCTGAAGAGGAAACTTACATAACTGATATTGATGTTCGTCCCTTTTGGGAAGAAATTGCTTATCTAGAAAGCGGCTCAGAAACAGAAACTGCGGTCAAAAAAATAGTGGATCTTCCAGAACCATATTCTGAAAAACCTAATTTAATAGCTTTTTATTCTTTTAAAGGTGGTGTAGGTAGAACATTAAATTTATCAGCCCATCTTTTTGCTTTGCTAGATAGAGCTAAAGAGTTAAATGAATCTATAACTATCTTAGTGATTGATGCTGATTTGGAAGCACCAGGTCTTACTTATTGGAATGCTTTTGAAAAACAACAGCCAGAAGTTTCTTTTATTGATTTTTTAGAAGTTTACCACTATTCTCCCATTGCAAGAGAAGAAGCACTTTCATTATTTGCCCGTGAAGTTAAAAAATCAGCTAAACATGAGGGAGAATTAACAATTTATTTCTTACCTGCTTGTCTTAATGATGAACAACTACTAGATACTCCTATTTTACCTGAAAATTTGGTTAGAAGTCCAGATGGAACTTGGGAATATGGCAATGCTATCTATAGTTTAGGTCAAGTTGTTAATGCAGATTATGTTTTTATTGATTTGAGAGCCGGATTGAGTGAAATATCTAGTCCAATAATTTTTGATCCTAGAATTCAGCGGTTTCTAGTTACAACTATTAATGATCAATCTATTAAAGGTACAAGTCTAGTTTTAAAACAAATTGGCAAAATTGCGCCACCAGAAGCAGAAGTTAAAGATAAAACATACTATGATCCATCAATAGTAATTAGTATGTTAAAAGAAGAATTCAAGAAATTACCAGTATATGAGGATGCCTTATTTGAATTAGGATCTGCTTATGTACAATCACAAGAAAATAAGTTAGATGAGCCAAGATTGGAAATAAAAGAAGCTTATTTTGCAGAAGAATTACTTTATGTAAATAACTGGGAAGATGCACGCTCAAAATTAAATGCAACTTCAGTGATGAAAATTGCTAGAAATTGGGCTAAAGAACTGTTACCAAATATCGAAAATCAGGAATTAACCTCAGAAACACACAAACAAGAAGAGGTGAAAAGACTTAGGGATTTATGTCAGCGATATGAGTACGCTGAACAAGGACAAGGAGAAGATTTACTGATAACAGAACCTTTGCTGAACTTAGCTACTAATTTTAGAGATAAATTACCTCATATAGTATCAATTGGAGCTAAAGGTGCGGGAAAAACTTTTAATTATATACAGTTATCACGATTTAAATATTGGGAAAATTTTCTGAATTATATTGATCATAGACATAAGGAAACTGAGACAAAAACATATATATTTCCTTTACTTGAGTCCAGTAACGTTAAGGATAATGCAAAAACTGTTATCACCGAATCTAGAATTGAAGTTAGAGAAGCTTTAGGTGATAATATTCCTGAATTTGTACATTCAGAATATGCAGATAGAATTAAAAAGGAACTTGGAGAGCAAAATTGGAATGAACCAAAATGGACAGAATTCTGGGTTGGTGAAATTGCCAGAGCTATAGGTATTAATCCAAATGTAGATATTCCTAATACTCTTGGCACTATAAATCAAGATTTAAAAAATAAAGGATTAAAAATTATCTTTTTGTTTGACGGTTTAGAAGATATTTTTTCCAAAATTGCCTCTAGTAATCAACAGCAGACTGCCTTAAAAGCTTTAATTGATGATTTACCAAAGAAATTGTCAGAAATTAGGCAATCTAATCTTGGTGTCATAATTTTCTTGCGTCGTGATTTTTTGAGGTATACAATTACTCAAAATTTGAGTCAATTTGAGAATCTTTACCGTGCTTATGATTTATCTTGGAATCTAGATTCTTTCTTGAGATTAGTTTATTGGATTTGTAGTGAATCTAATGTGATAGGTGCAAAAAAAGATAGTATTTACAGTCTAACTCAAGAGAATATCATAGATGAATTAGAGCAACTATGGGGTAAAAGACTAGGGACAAAAGAAGCCTACACAGCTTCTTGGGTATTTGCAGCTTTAACAGATTTTAAAGGTAGACTCCAAGCCAGAGATATTGTCCGTTTTTTGTATAATGCAGCAGATATTACAGTAAATAGTAAAGAATTACAATTTGCAAAATGGTCTACAAGCCGACTTTTACCTCCTCCAGCAATTCGTCGCGCTCTGAAACCGTGTAGTGAAGAAAAAGTGAGAGAAGCTAAAGAAGAATATCTAGCTTTCAAAACATGGGTAGAAGATACACTTCGTAAATATCCTGCAACTCAACGGATAATTCCTTTTGCTGTAGAAGATTTTGACATGGATCAAAAAACAGTAACATTATTAGAAGAAATGGGAGTGATTTATGAAGATAAACAAAAAGAGGAAATAAAGCGATTTTATATTCCTGAAATTTTCCGCGAAGGGTTAGGCTTTTCAGGTCAAGGTGCGCGACCTAGAATAGTAGCATTGAAGCGTAGGGTGCTAGGGAAAGGGATTTTGTGATTATCTTTTTTTGAATTTTGCCAATCTTCAAGTTATCTTAACTCAACTGATTACGAAACTTACTCACGCTAATACTCAACAACACTACAGCAAAACCGAGTAATGCTAAAACATGAATCCACAGCACATCTAAACCAACTCCTTTGAGTAAAATACCTCTGACAATTGTGATGTAATGACGAAGAGGATTTAGTAAAGATAGCATTTGAAAGAAAGGAGGCATAGCTTCAATGGGAGAAATTGCCCCAGATGTCTGCACAATTGGTAAATTAATAAAGAAAGATGTGAGTAAAACTTGTTGTTGAGAACGACAAACAGTCGCTAACATAATTCCTAAACTAATTCCCACAAATACATACATACTTGATAAAGAAATAAACAGCAAGAAACTACCACGAAATGGCAAATTAAACACCACAGTTCCCAAGGTTAAAGCTAACATTACATCCCCCATTAACAAAAATACCAAAGGGACAATTTTTGATAACAATATTTGCCAATTCGCGGCTGGAGTCATTAACAATTGTTCCAAAGTTCCTGTATCTTTCTCACGCACAACAGTCACAGCAGAAACTAATGTCCCAATTAATGTTAAAACTAAACCCATGACTCCCGGTACAAAAAACCAACTGCTCGTAAGTCCAGGATTATAAAGAAATACTACTTGCGGTGATACAGGAGGACTGCGTTTCCCTTCTTCCAAACTCAGATTATATTGTTGAACAATTTGATTCATATAGTTAGCAGCAATCCCCGCTGTATTGGCATTCACCGCATCAATAAAAACTTGAATGTCTGCGGTTTTTTGTGCTAATTTACGCGAGAAATCCGGCGGAATTATGACTCCTACATCTAGTTTTCCATCTTCTACTTGTTGACTTAAATCTTTTTCGCTAGTTGGGATAGATTCTAGAGTAAAAATTCGATTAGAAGTCATTGCTGAAATTAGTTCTCGACTATCAGCAACATTAGCATAATCAATCACACCCAATTTTAAATTGTGGACATCAGGATTAAGTGCAAATCCATAAAGTAATAATTGGACTGTTGGGGGAACTATCAACAAAACAATTAATTGTTTATTTCGCAAAATCTGATTAATTTCTTTGCGTACTAATGCCCAAAAGGGATTATCAAATAATTGCAGAATAAATTTCATAAAATATCATTACCTTTAGCTTGTCTGAATTTATACCCATTATTCGTAAATATTCAGCCCTAACTGGGCTTTGTTTTGATCAGAAAGAAAAAGGTACAAGCCCCTAAATTTATTTATGGGGTTCTTACTTTTGACTTCACTGAAAGGGCTGATCATCATCCTAATTCTACGTCTAAAGGTAAAATAGAGGAAGAGGTTGTTTGATAGCGTAGCGTGGCGTTAGCCATAAAGTAATATCAGGTATGATTGCTTACCTCCCTTAGTCCCCCCTTTCCAAGGGGGGATAAGAGAAAATCAAGTCCCCTCCCCTTAGAAAGGGGAGGGTTAGGGTGGGGTAAAACAATATTTGATACACCATGAGGGACTTGTTTATTCATCCTCTAAGAGGTTGTTTGAAAAGTTTTGGGTGGTGATCTTAGGCGCTTGCTGATCCCCCCTAACCCCTCTAAAAAAGGGGGGAACTAGAGTCAAAGTCCCCCTTTTTAAGGGGGGATTTAGGGGGATCTGAAAATATTTGATACACCACGAAGGACTTGTTCATTCATCCTCTAAGGTCAACATTCATTAATCTGCATCAATTTTGGTTTTATGAGATAAAAAATAGTCCAGATAGTTGGTTCTGATACCGCATTTCTATTTCTATCAATAGATAATAATTAAAATATTCCATCAATAATTTTGATGTTTCATAACTAATAACTAATAACTAATGACCATTGACTAATGATTAATATTTACAATACCCAAGAGCTAATTCAGATTTTGGCAACCGAACGCCAAGCTTGCTTAAAAGGGGAACGGTTAAAGTTAGATATAACTGTTTCTATTAATCCCGTTATAGATCCGTTTGTCAAAACCGACGGATTTCAAAGATTCACTGCTTACCAAGATTTTAAAGCCTCCATTCATGAATATCAACGAGAAAATCAAGTTTCTGGAATCATCTGGAAAGATATGACTGTTAAAGGTAAAAATCTGCATTATCCAGAAATTGATGCTGAATTAATCGCTTTAGAAAGTGATTTGAAAATCTTGAAATCTACCAAAGATGCAATTTTAGAATTTTGGTATTTGGTGACAGCAGAAATGGATTTGTATTTAAGTTTTAGTAATGGTAAACAACATCAAAAAGTTATTAAAATAGATGTTGAGAGAATTACCCAAAGAACAGAATGGGCAACTTTATTAAAATGGGAAAACCCAAACTTTTTAGAAATTATTTTGCAATTAGGCTGGGGACAACCACAAGAAGCCGCTTATAAAAGGGGAAGACCATTAGCCGGTAGTGAATTTATTCATGCAGTTAAACCAGGATGTCATCCTATTGGTTAATATAAGAACTCTCTAGCGAAACCGAAAATAATCTCATCAACGAACCGACTCTTGCGCTTCACGATACAATCTTTTAGCTATCCGAAATAATTCTTGGCCTGTGTGCAAATAACGATCATCATAGCTTAATGGGAAGTACGCCAACTCTTCTATTCCGTCTCCCACTTGACTCATACAATAGTATATATGCGCTGCTGCGGGAGCAAAACTAGTAGGATTAGGTAAAGAACGAAACCTAATTTGTGCTTCTTTCAAGTCTTCTCGACAGGACTCTAAATAATCTTGAAATTCGTTTAAAAGATCATCATCAAAAGGATCTGCGGCTAATTCCTCAATTTGTGATTCTAAGGAATTGAGAATGGTACAAAGTATCCGATTTACTGGTTTATAAACTAAACGTAACCATTCCTCAACATTCTCATCAACATCTTTTCTCGTTTTCCTAGCCGTTTTGTAATGTTGTTGAGCAGATTCTGCGCGTTTTTGGCGAACATGATGAAATTCTTGCTGACTGTGACGGAGTTTTTCATCATAATTAAGGCGACTTTTACTGTCACTTAAAACCTCATAAGCAGCATTAACACGAATAATTTGTTCATTGTCTGTGATTTTTTGATTACTATCAGGATGAAAAATTTTTACCAAGCGACGATAAGCTTGTTTAATCTCCGCTTGGGTAGCATGGGTAGTAATTTTTAGGGTGTCGTAATGGTTAGAATGGGACATGAATCGAATAGATTGTTAACTGGTGCTAGTTACTGTTTTCGCTTCTAGGTCTTGGAATAAAGGTGTACTTAAATATCTCTCACCAAAACTAGGCTGAATCATCACAATTAAGCGATCGCGGTTTTCAGTCCGTTGGGCGACACGCACCGCAGCAAAAAGGGCAGCACCGGTGGAAATTCCCGATAGTAGCCCTTCCTCCCTCGCTAATCGGCGACTAAAGGCGATCGCCTCCTCATCAGTAACCGTAATTACTTCATCAATCAATTCTACCTTTAAGACTTGGGGAATAAAACCTGCGCCAATGCCTTGAATTTTGTGCGGACCTGGTTTACCCCCCGATAATATCGGACTATTAGCTGGTTCAACAGCGATCGCTTGAAAACTCGGTTTCCGTGCTTTCAGCACCTCCGCCACCCCAGTAATCGTCCCCCCTGTCCCCACTCCCGCCACAATCATATCTACCTGGCCATCAGTATCTGCCCAAATTTCCTCAGCCGTAGTTTCCCGATGAATTTGGGCATTAGCCGGATTCCGAAACTGCTGCAACATATAGGCATAAGGTGTTCTATCCACTATAGCTTGCGCCCGCCGAATCGCGCCACTCATCCCCTCAATTCCCGGCGTGAGTTCCAATTCTGCCCCATAAGCCCTTAACATCGCCCGGCGTTCGGCACTCATCGTTTCCGGCATTGTTAAAATTAATTGATACCCCTTAGCTGCCGCCGCCATAGCCAAAGCAATCCCCGTATTACCCGAAGTTGGTTCTACCAGAATCGTCTTCCCCGGCGCAATTAATCCTTCTTTCTCCGCCGCAGTAATCATACTTACCCCAATCCGGTCTTTTACCGATGACGAGGGGTTCATACTTTCCAACTTCACCAAAATTTGCGCCACACAACCTAATTCTTGAGGAATCCGGTTTAACCTGACCAGGGGTGTCCGTCCCACCAACTCCGTAATATTTTCAACAATCCGCATCATAATTTTTTTTTCTTAAATGTAGTACATTATATCCAACTGCCGCCGGGAATCGCGTTTTTCACAGAGATCCTGAAGCGAATAATTTTGTAACACCGAATTTGCTGCCTGACGTGCTTCTTGCCAAATTTCCGACACCACAGAATTATCTAAACTTGTGGGGTTAGTATTTTGCTCACCAGTTTGCATATCTAAACCCTCTAAACATTCTAAAATCTCAAAGATACTAATTTTCCGAGGTTCTCGCGCTAATAAATAGCCCCCTTTTGAACCCCGTTGACTTTTAACTATACCCCCACGCCGCAAAGTTGCTAACAGTTGTTCTAGATAGCGATCAGGTATCTTTTGTTGCGTAGCGATTTGCCGAATTTGCATCGGTTCACCATTTTCATAATGAGTAGCCATCTCTAATAACGCCAAAATTGCGTATTCAGATTTACAAGATAGTTCCACAAGTATTAATCCATAATAAAGGTTAAAGAAGCCTGAGCGATTATAAATCGCAGCTATACAAACAAAGTTCGCCTGGGCGGACTAGGACTAAGCTAAAACGCACCTAATTTAAACATTCAAAGTGGGCAGGATGCCCACCCCACAATATTTAGACTCCTAACAGGTTATACAATTTAAATGCGGAACAGCTGATGAGAAATCAACAATTTGAAACCCACGCAGGTGGGTTTTGTCTGTGTAGATGCGGTTTCTAACCACTGATTTAATTTTAAATTCACTTTTCCAGTATACTCCGGTTCTGAACTGGGGTTTTTTCTCTCCACAAAAAAACCCCGCCTTAGGGCAGGGTCAAATAACGTTGAAACTTATCAACAAACTTTTAACTATTTAGAAGCTGAAAGTTGTTCTGAGTGTACCGATAAAGGCATCGTTACTGTTAGTAGCTTGTCCAGGAGATGTAACCCAAATAACTCCAGGAGTTACAGAGATATTTTCCGAAACGCGATACTTATAGAAGCCTTCAACTTGGTATGGAGTCTCTCTAGTAGTTCCTGCTAGTGAGTAAGGTTGAGCGCCACCAAAGATACCCAAAACGTTACCTTTCTTACCAAAATCAGGTAAAGCTAAACCAACACCATAGCTCCAAGCTTCTTTATCATCATTAGCGCCGAAGCCTGTAACATCATGATAGGAAACGAAACCACTCAAAGACAGTTTATCACTGGGTTTGATGGCTGCGGAAATACCGTAGGAGTTACTGGAAGAGGCACTGGCAGCATTAGTTACACTATTAACGCCCAAGCTATTTGCTTGTGCAGTACCTACCAAAGCACCACCACCCAATCCTGAATCAAATAAGGTACTACCTGCTTTTTGATAACCATGCACATAGGTTGCAGCTAAAGCAAGGCGATTACCAACATTAAAGTTCAACTGACCTAATGCTGCATAGTTACCGTCGAACAAGCCATTACTTGGCGTAGGATCATTAGCATTTGAAGCTAAGTAACCCAATGTTAGAGAACTTGGTTTCAAGAAACTATCACCAGGTTTCCCAAACGGTACATTCAATGCAATCCCAGAACCACCACCAATTCGGTAGATAGGGTTTTCAGATGCAAATGTACTTAAAGCCCCTTTACCACCATCTGTTTTATCAAAGAAGTAAGGATTATTAACAGCAGCATAATCGCTATGTTGCCCACCACTAGCTAAAAGATAAACTCTTGCTGGTCCAATAGGAGCTTCATAAGTCAATTTATCAATTTTTACACTGTTAGCCGGGCTAGTTGCACCGACCTCAAAGGTCTGTTTGCCGACTGCGTTACTACGTATTCCACTAGCATTAGCAGGATTAATAGCACCATTAGCATTGTCGCGTAAATCAAAGGGTGTGGCATTGCCAGCAGCCAAACGGGTTGTTAACATATCTCTACCCGTAAAGCTGGTTTCCAAGCCTAAACGGACTCTATCTTGGAAAACTGCCCGGTTAGCTTTACCTGTTTGATTACCAAAGGTATCGCTGACAGCAAAAATAGCTTCACCTTTTAACTTAGTAGTTGTGGAGAATTGATTTGCTTCTAATTCAGCAGTCCGTCCTTCCAAGGCATCTACACGGCCACGTAAGGTTGCCAATTCAGCAGAAAACTCTTCTTGCAACCGCTGTAAAGTTGCTAAATCCTGTTTTGTCACCATATCAGCCGTTGCTGTGGCAATCAGTTCGTTCACACGATCTAAACAAGAATTTAAACCAGCCGCAAACTCGTAACGGCTTAAAGCCCGATTACCGCGAAATGTGCCATTGGGATAACCCGCAATACAACCGTATCGCTCCACCAAAGACTGCAAGGCTTGGAATGCCCAATCTGTAGGTTGAACATCAGAGAATTGCGAAACTGATGTTACCTGAGACCCAGAAGTATTGTTTTCGTTGCTGTAGCGGTTAACTTGAGCTAAAATTTGGGCTTCTTTGGTTTCTGTAGCCAATAATTCTGGCTTTTGGGAAACTTCTGTTGCAGAGGAAGTTTCAATTGATGATGCTTCCTTAGTGGTACTGGTCGCGGCAATTGCTGTTGAAGATACTAGCAATGCTGCTGCCAAAACTGCGGGGCTAACCACCAGGGATTTCCACAAGATATTAGACATTTTTCCTTTTCTCCTCACACCATTATATGGATAACTGAGTTCGCTGTAGCTAACTGTTTACAAATGCGAAGTCTTGTTGAAACCTGTGGAATAGGCATGACTGCCATCAATAGCACAATCATATCTCTCACAAGGCTAACAATTGATTAATTAATCGTTAAACTTCGATGCAATTAACTTATGCAAAAACTTTTAATCATATCCTGCGATTATATTATAGTTTTTTCTAATTATCAACATCAGATTTTTCGATTAAGTAAATATCAATTCTTCTGGTATTATGTTTGCAGTTACACAAAGTAAGATTGATGTTTTTACACTAGTATCAAACTGTTCTTATGCGGAAGATTAGCGAATAAGTTTAAACATTGAAGCATTTAAACAAGTTTTGAAATATACTTTCAATCAAAACCCTTCTAGATTAATTATCATTTGTTAATGATGGTTATTTCGTTTTTACTCCAAAAACCTGACAAATATTGATGATGCTCTTTCCCTAATAAATGTTCCACGACAATGATTTACCTAGCTAATCGTTGTCAATAAATACCTAAATATTGGCGAATGTGGATTATTAATAATAACTAGTTAGTACCGCTGGATAAAATTAAAAAATTAGATCAAACAAGCTTTTTAGGATTTTTAAATAGTTAATTTACTTACAAGATTACTCGGTAAGCGTAAAGCTCAGTCACTTTAGTGCTGAGATATAAGCGACACGGGCGAAAATATTTAGCCTAACTCGTTGACTAGTAACAGTAGGTGTGATATACTTTTGAAAGTTCCATAATTTAAGTATAACTAAACAACGTAAAAACTTAACTAATTTGGTTGAGTGCGTAGTCATACCTAACAGTATTGCAGTTTAGGAAAGCTAAATTTGGTGAAAAATGAAATACAAAAATCGAGTACGGTAGGGCATACCGGAATTAACGCTTTAGGAGAATCGACCTCTGTTTTTGTTGGAGTAATCCAGCAATTGTAAGTTGGCTCATTGATTAAAGAATCTCAGTGTCTAAAGACGGTGAGAGTGTCAATCGGTTCTGTACTGGTTCAAACCAAAAACCACCTATAAAAACTATCCGCCCTGATTTAGATCAGATAATCTAAGTCAGGGCGGTCTAGCGGGTCTTCAAGTTGCAACCAGACTGCCGGAAGGAACTCCGATGTTAAGCCTAGTTAGTTGAGCTAACTTAGTATCTCAAGAGAACTAAAGCTAACTTTTAGAGAACAGCCCCGGCGCGCAGCCGGCTAACTGCAACTTGATGACCCATGGTTATACTACTTTCTATCATGGGCATCACCTCCTAATTGCCTAAATGGCTTTATTTTCAAAAGGGGCAAAGCAAAATGCTTTGGGTTTGTAACCTGAGATTACTATAACACAACTGCAAAAATTTGCAATATCTTAATTTTAATTTCTGCCATAAAAAACCCCCACCAACAGGTGGAGGCCAACTACAAAATGATTCATCCTCAATGGGGATGAATCGGAGATGAATTTTAGAGAGCGTTACCGCGAGGTAGCACTTCTTCAGGGAATACAAATTGTTCGTGGGGTTGATCTTGAGGAGCCATCCAAGCGCGGATACCCTCGTTTAGCAAGATATTTTTGGTGTAGAAAGTTTCAAACTCTGGGTCTTCTGCTGCCCGTAATTCTTGGGAAACGAAGTCATAAGCCCGCAGGTTTAATGCTAAACCAACGATACCAATGGAACTCATCCACAGTCCTGTAACTGGGACAAACAACATGAAGAAGTGTAACCAACGTTTGTTGGAGAAAGCAACACCGAAAATCTGTGACCAGAAACGGTTCGCTGTCACCATGGAGTAGGTTTCTTCAGCTTGGGTAGGATTGAAGGCACGGAAAGTGTTTGAACCTTCACCATCATCAAATAGGGTGTTTTCTACTGTTGCACCGTGAATGGCACAAAGTAAAGCCCCACCTAAGATACCCGCTACACCCATCATGTGGAAGGGGTTAAGTGTCCAGTTATGGAAACCTTGGAGGAATAGGAGGAAACGGAAAATTGCGGCTACTCCAAAGCTGGGGGCAAAAAACCAGCTAGATTGTCCTAAAGGATACATCAGAAAAACGCTGACGAATACGGCAATAGGACCGGAGAAAGCAAGGGCATTATAGGGACGAAGACCTACAAGACGGGCTACTTCAAATTGGCGTAACATAAAGCCAATCAGACCGAAAGCACCATGTAAGGCTACGAAAGGCCACAAACCACCCAGTTGAATCCAACGGGTGAAGTCACCTTGAGCTTCAGGACCCCACAGGAACAACAGGGAATGTCCCATGCTATTAGCTGGTGTGGATACTGCTACTGTGAGAAAGTTAGCTCCTTCTAAATAGGAGGATGCTAGTCCGTGGGTATACCAAGATGTGACGAAGGTTGTACCGGTTAGCCAACCGCCTAACGCAAGGAAGGCACAGGGGAATAATAATATTCCTGACCAGCCTACGAATACGAAGCGATCGCGCTTTAGCCAGTCGTCTAATACGTCAAACCACCCTCTACTAGGGGCGCGTCCAACTGCGATGGTCATAAGAGCAAATCTCCAAAATGTTTTATAATTACGGATTTTATGCGTCTGCAAATGGCAAATAATGTCCTTTACAGGAATTCAACTAGATTGTCAACCTAGTTTACAATTTTTTACGCTTTCTATCATAATAGGTGAAAATCTCTAATTTCGCCAGTGGACTGGGAAAAAAATTTTATTTGCGGATTAGGGAAGAAAAAAAATTCTTAACCCCTGACTAATGACTAATGACTAATGACGCTAGAATGAGTCATACAGTGAAAATTGATTAATTCTAAATGTTTACCATTGATTTAAGCATCAGAAATACTGCTTTCCCCATATCAGTACAACGTAAGTCTACTGAAGATGCCGAAGCTGTCTATCAGCTAATTTTGGCGGCCATGCGCTCTGGCAACCCTGATATTGTGGAACTCAAGTGCGAAGGCAAAACAGAGAAAAAAATTGCTGTCCGTGCTAGTGAAATTTCGGGAGTTCAGATTATCCAAAAAGATAGTGCAGCTAGTAGCAGTGGTAAACCGCCTGGCTTTGCTGCTTTTACTGCTGAATAACTCAAGGTATAAACATGACAGCAGTGGGCATCGAAGTTAATAATTTAAACTTCTTTTGGCCTAATGGGGAGCAAGTAATTAAATCTTGCTCTCTTAAAGTACCTAAAGGTGAGTTTTGGATGCTTTTGGGGACAAACGGCAGTGGTAAATCTACGCTTCTGAGATTAATAGCAGGTTTATTAGCTCCTCAATCTGGGGAAGTTATGGTTTTACCCCCCGTTGGTTTTGTGTTCCAAAATCCTGATCATCAATTGGTAATGCCAACAGTTGGTGCTGATGTAGCTTTTGGATTGGTGGCAGAAAAGTTACAACCTGCTATGGTCAGAGCTAGGGTTGAGGAAGCTTTGGGGGCAGTAAATTTATTGTCTCTACAGCGACGGCCGATTTACGCCCTTTCTGGTGGACAAAAACAGCGGGTGGCAATTGCTGGAGCCATCGCTCGTCATTGTGATGTTCTATTATTAGATGAACCCACTGCTTTACTAGATCCAGATAGTCAACTCGATTTAGTGGCTAGTGTGCGTAACCTAGTCAAAAGTCGCGGTATTACTGCTTTGTGGGTAACTCATCGGTTAGAAGAGTTAAATTACTGTGATGGTGCTTTTCTATTAGAAAAAGGCTGTTTAGTTGATTCTGGTGAAGCAGAACGTCTCAAACAGCGATTAATTCAAGTAAATCATTAGTCATCGAATCAGGAGTCACCGAGTCACCGAGTCACCGAGTCACCGAGTCACCGAGTCAGGAGAAAGAAAGAAGGAGAAAGAAAGAAGGAGAAAGAAAGAAGGAGTAAAAATACCTAATTTTGATAATTAATAACCAGATGCCAGAATACAGGATGCTGTATAGGTAGCTGGTTTTTTAATATAACGAAACATGAAATTTTGAAGACTGGAAAAAAATATTTTTTTAGAGAAAACAACTTCAGCAAGCCTTATTTTTAGAGGCGTTTTCAGAATTATGGCTTCTATCTTAGGGTTTATTTTTGACTGTAATCAGCATTTTTTCTTTTTTGTAACATGGGGTTACAAGCAATGCTTCATTTAATATAAGTCTTATGAATGATTTTTGTTAACTCTAGATAATTGTGATTAAAAACCATGTCTCGTTCTACAGTCCCGGCCGTTCTCTTAGTAGACGGCTACAATATTATAGGCGCTTGGCCTTGCTTGATAAAAACCCGTGATTATGCCGGACTGGAGGCTGCACGGGGTGAGTTGGTGGAAGCAATGACTAATTATAGTGCTTTCCAAGGTTATGAAACTCAAGTGGTGTTTGATGCTCAATATCAAAACACTCCTAGTAATAGAGAAACTATTACAGAATTCTTAACGGTACATTTTACAGATTTTGGCCAGACCGCAGACACATATATAGAAAAAACCTGTGCGTCTCTCCGTCAGCAAATAGCCCAATCTTTAATTTCTCGCATGATTGTCGCTACATCAGATCGGGCGCAGCAGTTAACAGTTATGGGTTATGGTGCTGAATGGTTATCAGCGCATCAACTATGCGGAGAAGTAGAAACTACGGTTTGTCGAATGCGCCATAGGTATCAGTCGCAAAAACAACCTAAAAGTAGATTTCTGATGAATGGGATTGATGCTAAAGCCAGACAACGGCTAACGGAATTACGCATGGGGTTATAAATTCTCCAATCCATAAATCTCTGAATATAGCTGCTGGAAAGGGTTTGGGGTATTTAAAGTTAGAGATTTTCAGCAGTAGCCAAAAAAAGTTAAAAAATTTTCCCAAAACCCCTTGCATTAATTTGGATTTTGGTTTATTATGACTAAAGTGAAAAGCGTTCCTCAGTAGCTCAGTGGTAGAGCGATCGACTGTTAATCGATTGGTCGCTGGTTCGAATCCGGCCTGGGGAGTTTAAATAAATAAAGCATGAAACGAAAATTAATGAGTTTCATGCTTTATTTTTTGTCATTAGTTAGACCCAATTAAATGGGGCTTGCTCAGTTCTTGTTCCCTGTTCACTTTATTTAAATTGGTTTAATGGTTAATTGTTAAAGATAGATGTATTTATCTTTTTGGGAAATACCATGCCACAGCGGATAATTATAGAAGTCAATAATTGGTTTAAACGAGATAGAATTGTCCGTAACTTAGAACTTTTTCAGGATATTATTGTTATTTCCCTGTGCGTGAGTTTATTTTGTGTCATGCTCATTCGATTAGGGGATATGTTTTTGTCATTTTTACATCCATTAGATTTACGGCAAGTAACATCTGATATTTTGTTTATTTTGATACTAGTAGAACTGTTTCGTTTGTTAGTTGATTACCTCCAAGAACGCAGTATATCCGTAGGTGCAGCAGTAGAAATTACCATTGTTTCGGCTTTACGAGAGGTAATTTTACGTGGTGTATTAGAAATTTCCCGCGATCAACTTTTTGGACTTTCTGTATTTCTATTAGTTTTATCAGGAATTTTTCTGGCTTTACCTTGGATGCCTCGCTTATTAGAACAGGTGAAAATTAGTACCCATGAAACAGTAGAACCAGAATCATAATTTTGTTCAGGAATAGGGAAGAGGACTATTTAACCAATTCCCAATTTACTCAGAAAAAATTAGATTATCAAGGTAAAATAAATCTGTATTTTTTGAATAAGACTTAAATTTTTTCTCCCTCATACAGCACTTCCCGATGTTAGGAGGTACATGAACCCCACCCCCAACCCCCTCCCCGCTTGCGGGGAGGGGGCTAAGATGTAACTCATAAGAGCGCAAACCGCTGTAAGATAAGGTGGGCATTGCCCACCCTACGTATATGCCACATTACGCAAGCCATCAAAAATTAAATATGAGTCCTAATCTAAAGAACTCTAATTTGCATAATCGAATTAAACATAACTCTTGTGGGGTGGGCATCTTGCCCGCCCATTTTATGCAACTTAAATGCTGATTAGCTTATATAGACTCGGAAATAGGATACTATATATAGTCGCCAGAGCTTTATCTTCAAATATATGTCTCAATTAACATCAAAACGATGGATTTTAATTCAACAGAGAATAACTCCTTATGTGTTTTTATTACCTGCCTTAATTATTTTAACACTCACTGTTTTTTGGCCAGCAATACAAGCCTTTTATCTCAGTTTTACTAACTATGAAAATATAGGAGATCCTCCGCAATGGATTGGCTTGAAAAATTTTCTGCGTCTATCGAAAGATGCTGTTTTTTGGCAAACTTTACAAAATACATTTCTTTATCTGATTGGTGTTGTGCCAATTTTAGTATTTTTACCCTTACTTTTAGCAATTTTAGTCAATCAAAAAGTCCGGGGAATGAATTGGTTTAGAACAGCATACTATACTCCTGTTGTTATTTCTATGGTAGTCGCTGGGATAGCTTGGAAATGGTTATATGCAGAAAACGGATTACTTAACCAAATTCTCAAAACTTTGGGAATTTTTCCCGACGGAATTCCCTGGTTAACAAGTCCTGATAAAATATTGGGAATTGTTCCCATTTCCTTAGCTAGTATTATGGCTGTAACGATTTGGAAAGGCTTAGGCTACTACATGGTTATTTATTTAGCTGGATTACAAGCCATTCCCGCTGATATTTATGAAGCTGCTGCTATTGATGGTTCAGACAGTATTCGTAAACATTGGGATATTACCTTACCGTTAATGAAACCTTATTTAGCTTTAGTATCTGTAATTTCGGCAATTTCGGCAACTAAGGTTTTTGAAGAAGTTTATATTATGACTCAAGGGGGACCACTCAATAGTTCTAAGACAATTGTTTATTATTTGTATGAACAAGCATTTGGTAATTTAGAAATTAGCTATGCTTGTACTATTGGTTTGGTGCTATTTTTAATTATCTTAGGTTTATCTATTTTGCGATTAGCTGTAAATCAGCAAGATGGTAATGATTTCAGTGTTTGATCTAGAAATATGAGTCCTAACCTCTTTTTTTATCTTATAAATAAACGATAAGTTAATGTGAGAAGTTGGGAATACTTCTATTCCGGTCTATGCTTACGAATAGGCTATAGCGGTATACACTTAGATGAGATACAGTTATTAAATTAAAAACTCTGTAGGGGTTTCCCCGCCCTCATTGTACAGGAGTAAAACCAGCTTGCTCTACAATTTGTTGCCCTTGTGAAGATAATGCTAAATTTTTTAAATGGGTTTAAGAGGATATTTTAAAAGTTTTGGGTGAGTATAATATAACCCAAGGCACTCATGTATGTAAATCCTTTAATTTCTTATCAGGCTATAGTCACAATTTTATATTATTCTCATAACTGAAACGAAGCTGTTAGTGCTACCGCTAAAGCATCGGCTGCATCATCTGGCTTAGGAATTTCATCTAAATCTAACTCCCGCATCACTGCCTCTTGCACTTCTGCCTTATCTGCTTTACCATAATTCGTTAAAGCTTGCTTAATTTGAGGAGGTGCAAATTCTACATAAGGCAATTTACGCTGTCCTAAAACTAACATCAGTACACCTCTGGCCTGTGCCACAATAATAGTATTTGCCATGCGATAGAAAAATAATTTTTCAATTGCTACTAAATCTGGCTTTAGTTCCTCCATCAGCGTGTGTAAATCGTCAAATAAAATACATAGTCGCTGTGTCATTTCTGTATCAGAAGAGGTGCGAATTACACCAAAATCTACCATCTGCACCGTTGTTTCTTGTCCTTTATCTTCACTTTTTTGCCAATTAATTGCCCCAAATCCGACAATTGCTAGTCCTGGATCTATTCCTAAAATTCGCTTTTTCATGAAATCTTCTGTAATGGGTATCAGGCATCAAAATATAAAGGAATAAATAAATCTTACGGGTTTTCCTTAGTCTTCAATGCAGGTAGTGTAAAGTTTCTGTTAAATATTGTTTGTACCAATTTCCCCTTTTAGGTATGTTCATCGGTTTTATAAAACAAGCTATTAATTCGCTACAACTACAGTCGCACAGTCGCACTTCCCATCGGGTTCACCAATGGTTCAAATGGTTATCCCCTGGATTGGCTGTAAAACGGTGGTTACTAATCAGTTTTGGGGGTATTGTATTGGCCAGCTTAGGGTTGGCTATTTGGGTAAAATTAACCCCCATTTTTTGGATACTAGAATTACTGAAAGGTCTTTTTGGATTCCTTGCGGACATTCTACCCAACTATATCAGTGGTCCCATACTCCTTGTCTCCGGTGTCCTGTTGGTGCTGTGGGGACAATCCCGAACTCTAGGTTCAATTACGGAGGTGCTAAGACCTATAGGTGATGATGAGGAATTGATAGATGTCCTCTTAGCACATCGTCGCTTATACCGTGGTCCCAAAATTGTGGTTCTGGGTGGTGGAACTGGACTTTCAACTCTACTGAGAGGTTTAAAAACCTACAGTGCTAATATTACCGCTATTGTTACCGTAGCAGATGATGGCGGTTCTTCTGGCAGGTTACGGGAAGAATTTGGGGTTTTACCACCTGGAGATATCCGCAATTGTTTAGCAGCACTAGCAGATGAAGAAAAATTACTGACAGAATTATTTCAATATCGCTTTCGGGCAGGAGATGGTTTAACCGGTCACAGTTTTGGTAATTTGTTTTTAACTGCCATGACTGATATTACTGGAGATTTGGAACAAGCGATCGCTGCTAGTTCTAAGGTATTAGCGGTGAGGGGACAAGTTCTCCCTGCTACTCTTAGCGATGTGCGTCTCTGGGCAGAATTGACAGATGGCCGCCGCATTGAGGGTGAGTCTAATATTCCCAAAGCTGCGGGAAAAATTGTGAAAATTGGCTGTATTCCTGAAAATCCCCCAGCATTACCTGCCGCAATTAAAGCCATTAAAGAAGCTGATTACATTATTATTGGTCCGGGTAGTCTTTACACTAGTTTAATTCCTAATTTGTTAGTTCAAGAAATTGCCGATGCGATCGCCGCTACTGATGTACCTAGTGTCTATATCTGCAATATCATGACTCAGCCAGGAGAAACAGATGGATATAGTGTTGCTGAACATATTCAAGCCATAGATGATGCTTGTGGCAATAGAAGGTTATTTAATGCTGTCTTAGTTCATAAAAAAACACCTTCAGCCCAAGCACTTATCCGTTATGCCCAACAAAATGCCCATCCAGTTTTTTTAGACAGAGAATCTGTCACCAAGTTAGGACGGCGAATAGTTCCTGCTAATATTTTATTTGAAGATGAAAATGGTGCTGTTCGCCATGACCCACAGAAACTAGCTAAGGTTTTATTGAAATGGTACAGTGGGGCGCATCACGGAAAGTAATGGGGATTGGTAATTGGTAAGAGACTTCCAATTTAAAAAATATCCCAAAATTTCTTGTAGTGCGGGCCGAAAAGTCCCCTAATAATACAAGGAGGGACCAGATACCATTGGATAGCGAAGCGCTGCTGCAAGCAGTTCATTTTTTTTGTGGAGTTCTCTAATGGGAAAATATTATCTAATAACTGGGCGCAGGCCCTGCGCCCCTACTGGTTCTATTGAAATGGTACAGTAGGGCGCATCACGGAAAGTAATGGGGATTGGTAATTGGTAATGGAAAAATATTATCTAATAACTGGGCGCAGGTGGGCGCAGATGGAGATGGGCGCAGGCCCTGCGCCCCTACTGACTAAAATTTTTCTTCCTGACATGGAAGCGACACAGCAATTAGGTATTACCCTTGGGCAAACTTTGAATGCTGGTACTGTGATTTTACTAGAAGGTGATTTAGGTGCTGGTAAAACTACTTTAGTGCAAGGTATTGGTAAAGGTTTGGGGATTATTGACTCTATAGTCAGTCCTACTTTTACTCTGATTAATGAGTACACAGAAGGACGCATTCCCCTTTACCATCTAGATTTATACCGTCTAGAATCTCAAGAAGTTATAGGTTTGAACCTAGAAAGCTACTGGGAAGGAATAGAAGTAATACCGGGAATTGTAGCAATTGAGTGGGCTGAACGAATGCCCTATCTACCAAATAGTTATTTAAAGATATGTTTAAACTATGGTGAAAATGGCGCTCGTCAAGCCGAAATTACGGAAGTCATCAGTAGGGGCGCAGGGCCTGCGCCCAGTCATTGATAATTGCGCCCAGTCATTGATAATTGCGCCCAGTCATTGATAATTGCGCCCAGCCATTGATAATTGCGCCCAGTCATTGATAATTGCGCCCAGTCATTGATAATTAGGTAATATTTCCCAATTCCCTATTCCCAATTCCCTATTCCCTAAAAGTTAAAGCTTGTCCGCGAACTTGGGTATTTACTTGACCTTTTTCATAGACAATTTCACCGCCGACAATTGTTGTGACAGGCCAACCCGTTAAATTCCAACCTTCAAAAGAATTCCAACCACACTTGCTTAAAACTTCTTCCCGTTTAACTTCACGGTAATTTTTTAAATCTACCAAAACTAAATCGGCATCGTAACCAGGGGTAATTTCTCCTTTGTTGGCAATACCATAAGCTACAGCTACAGCTTTAGACATCCATTGCACCACTTGGGCAACTGTACATTTTCCTTCCATAGCAGCCGTTAACATTAAAGGTAGAGAAGTTTCGACACCGGGCATTCCTGAAGGAGTATTCGGGTAAGTTTGCGCTTTTTCTGCCAAAGTGTGGGGGGCGTGGTCAGTAGCAATGAAATCAATGATACCATCCCGTAAAGCTTGCCAGAGAACTTCATTATCATGGGGCGATCGCAATGGTGGATTCATTTGCGCTAAAGTACCAATAGTTTTATAAGCATTAGTATTCAAGAGTAAATGTTGTGGTGTTACCTCCGCTGTCACCCAACTAGGTTTATCCTGACGTAGTAAGTCCGCTTCCTCTGCCGTTGACATATGCAGAATATGTAATCGGCGTTGATATTTTTTAGAAAGCTTTAATGCTAATTGAGTCGCTAATAAAGCCGCTTGATTATCTTGAATTTGGGAATGAACCGCAGGATCTTCAATACCCGCAAACTCCTGTTTTCGTTGATTAATTCTAGCTTGGTCTTCCGCGTGAACGGCAATTAAACGAGTTCCCTGGGCAAAAATCGCCTCTAGTGCCTCATCCTGGTTTACCAACAACTGTCCGTGCATTGACCCCATAAAAATCTTAATTCCTGGAGTCGGTTGGGCAGAAAGTAAATCTGGTAAATTATCGGCCGTAGCCCCAATAAAAAAGCCATAATTAACTAAACACTTATTGGCAGCCCGTTGTAACTTATCATCTAAGGCTGCCTGGTTAATGGTTAAAGGTCTTGTATTGGGCATTTCCAGAAAGGATGTCACTCCCCCCTTAGCGCAAGCACAACTGGCAGTAAACAAATCTTCCTTGTATTCTAATCCTGGTTCGCGGAAATGCACTTGGGGGTCAATTACGCCCGGCAACAAAGTTAACCCTTGTGCGTCAATCTCATGGGTGGCTGTGGCGTTGGTAATTTCTTGCCCTACTTGGACTATTTGCCTTCCCTGGGTCAACACATCCCCAATCATTGACTCACCATTGGGTAATATAATTTCAGCGTGGCGAATTAGTAAACTTTGTGGAGTTGACATGGATTTAAGAGTTTTAAGTATTGGTAAACTTCTCTGATTTTATAGACAAAGATTGCTAAATATAGACAAATGTCTTAAAATTATTAGTAAAACTCTAGTAATTTTATAGAAATTATCATTCATGATAAATTGCCTATAAAATAAGACTATATTCTCAAGAGTCGAAGACATCTGAATGTTGGGTGAGAGTCCTTTTGGCGTGCGAAGTCGGTAAACAATCCGAATCTATAGGAACTAAAAAGTAAATCACATCAGATCGAGATAATCAATCAGAGAATAAAATGCAAAAAACCATAAAAGCAATCCCTAATGATGAAATCTGATGGGATAAAGGGGATTGTAGTTTCCTAAAGTATTGGTAACACTTTCAAAGTAAAAGATATTTGTCTATATTTTTTACAACTATAAAGGAACTAATATAGCAGGAGTCACCGAGTCAGGAGTCACCGAGTCAGGAGTCACCGAGTCAGGAGTCACCGAGTCAGGAGGAAGAAAGAAGGAGTCACCGAGTCACCGAGCCAGAAAGAAGGAGTCACCGAGTCAAAGTCCCTGCTTATCATCAGGCTTTTGGGGTAAATTCTGAATCTCATGCCAATTGAATACGGCTATATTGAATGACTAACAACTTTTTCTTGAAGATAAATTTAATCTGCACAAAGAACCGCTAATTTTGGTTTTGTGTTAAAAATGTTTATTCTCAAGTAAGCTAGAAAGCTGAATGTTTGTAGCTGATAAAAGAAAAACACTAGATTTTTACTTTATTTACCTGTCATCTCCTCTATCTCGTTAAGATTAACAATATCAAGTCTCTTTGTCCGAGTTCAATACTAGTACAGCACGGCGTAAATAAAACAACCATTCTCAATCGCCAAAAAGCTTACGCCATATTATTTTTGACTTTTGACTTTTGACTTTTGACTTTCGCCTTGCGGTACTAGTCTGTTAACATACTTCAACAATTTCATGCAAAATCAAGCGTCTGATAAAAACTCTAGCCAAGAACCCGATAATTCCTGGATAGTAGAGCTAGGTAAAACGATGATCTTGAGTATCTTTCTGGCTCTAGGAATTCGTACTTTTGTCGCCGAAGCCCGTTGGATTCCCACTGGTTCTATGGAACCAACCTTACATGGTGTCAAAGACCAGTGGCTGGCAGACAAAATTATTGTTGATAAAGTAAAGTATAAATTTGCTAACCCAGAACGGGGAGATATAGTAGTATTTTTACCACCACAAGAAATACAGAATAATCCTGAACGGGAAGCATTTATTAAAAGATTAATTGGCTTACCTGGTGAAAAAGTAGAACTGAGAGAGGGCAAAGTATATATCAACAGCAAGCCTCTACAGGAAAATGTTTACCTATCCTCTTCAGTGCGGACATTGGTGGAAGCTTGCAATAGTAGTGGACTCCAGCCTCCTTTTTTAGCTCAACCGGTAATCATTCCGCCCAATTCTTACTTAATGCTAGGTGATAATCGTCCTAACAGTTCTGATGGCCGTTGTTGGGGAGTTGTTCCGCGTAATAATATTATTGGTCGGGCTGTGGTTCGTTTTTGGCCTCTCGATAGAATGGGTGCTATTGATAAAGCTCCTGCTTATTCGTCTCCAAAGCCATAGTTAGAAATAGGGAACAGGGAACAGGTAACAGGTAAGAGGTAACAGGTAACAGGTAAATTGAGAAATAAGAAAGAAAATTACCCAATTACCAGTTCCCAATATGCCGTATGTAGGAAAAATTCTGCTATATCCAATTAAATCACTAGATGGTATAGAAGTAGACGAGGCAACTATTCTCGACCGTGGCGCACTTCAGTATGACCGAGAGTTTGCATTTGTTGACACACAAAATAGGTTTGTCAATGGTAAGCGTCATGCCAAAATCCATTTGTTGCGTGCAAATTTTTCTCTAGAACAAAGGCTGATAAGGATTAAGTTTCCCGGTAAAAATTCAGAACAAGTTTTTCATTTAGACAGAGAACGTCCGGAAATAGCCGCAGCTTTCAGCGATTTTTTGGGTTTTCCTGTGCAATTACAGCAAAATACCGTAATGGGTTTTCCTGATGATACAGATTCACCAGGGGCAACCATAATTAGTACCGCAACTTTAACAGAAGTAGCTTCCTGGTTCTCTGGTATCAGTGTTGATGAAATGCGGCGGCGAATGCGTGCGAATATTGAAATTGATGGTGTCCCCGCATTTTGGGAAGATGGGTTATTTGCTGCTAGTGGGGAAACAGTCGCTTTTAAAGTGGGAGATGTCCAGTTTTTAGCAATTAACCCTTGTCAACGTTGTGTAGTCCCCACGCGGGATTCCTACTCAGGGGAAGTTTACCCGAACTTTCAGAAAATATTTGGACAAAAACGCCAAGCAACTCTGCCAAATTATGTAAATACAGCGCAATTTAATCATTTTTATAGGTTGAGTGTGAATACAAGAGTTCCCGTTACAGAAGCGGGGAAAATGATTAAACTTGGCAATAATATTGATATAGCTGATACATAGTAGTATATTAAGCCTGTAATAGTAATTCAATACACTTCTTAAAACAAGACATGGAAATACAGCGGTTTCCGCTCTTATGAGGTACATCTTAGCCCCCTCATCGCTTGCGGGGAGGGGGTTGGGGGTGGGGTTCTTGTACCTCATAACATCGGGAAGTGCTGTATAGCGCTCATTGATAGGCAGAAATGATGACTACCTGGTTTAGTTGTTGAGATTTTGAACCATTTATGTATAAATATCAAGACACAATTAGTAACACAGAGCAAAGCAATTTTTCATGTAAGTTTTTAACACCTTTTCAGCGCCAACTGCTACAAAAAAAATTACAAGAATATTGCCTTGAGTCCTACCGTCAACGGATTCAAATCATGTTGTTGGCAGATGAGAGAAGAACACAAACAGAAATTTGTCAAATTTTGGGATGTTGTGCGGCAACAGCCAGACATTGGATACACATAGCGCGGACAGGGATGGCACATCAATGGCAAGATTGTCCGATTGGTCGCCCTAAATCTGTAAATGACGAGTATTTAGAACGGTTAAAAGAATTAGTGAGCAGTAATCCTCGTGATTATGGTTATGCTTTTCGACGCTGGACAGTGAACTGGTTGCAGAAACATCTATGCGAAGAATTTGGCTTTGAAGTGAGCGATCGCCACTTTAAGCGACTTCTCAAACAAATGGGCTTATCCACTCGACCGAAACCCAGTCATGATGGACAAAATAGCCCAAAATCAGCTACAGAACCCAAAATATCAATTGCTGACCTATTGACGGTGATTTTAATCCAGCTACACCAGCGGAAAATTGCATATATAACTCAGGAGAGTTCATAGCCCATTCTTGCCCTCGATCTGTTGTCATTGGTACAACGAAAACAACAGGAAACCGTAGTTTTCCTAAACGACTGGGAAGCCCTACAATAATTGCAGGTCTGAAACCTTCTTGCTCTCTCCCACTGGGAAGTTGACTAGGAAATTTTGCGGTTACGACATCGCCAATTTGTAAAATATGCTCTGTCATATACTTATCTTAATTTTTCCTGTTTCAACAATAAATTTAACAGGTAGACCCTCTTGTAGTTCCCCTTCTTGCCATTCATAGGGTTCATAGTTTTCTAAGCCTGACAAGTCGCTTTCTAGCCAGTCTGTATCTTCTTGAGTTTGAGGATTTTCGTTTTGCCACACCAGATAATTTAAAAAGCTCATAACTTCTTGTAACTTATCATCAGGAATAACTTCCAAACGTTGTACTATCTTGCTTCTAAGTGTATTCATATTGGTAATTCCTTTATTCTTAACTTTAGCTTAATCAGCAGAAGCCCCACGTCTCACTATACCGGAGCGTGGGATGAATGCGCGTGAGTTGAGTTGCGTAGCCCAAATTGTATTTGAGCGTAGCGAAAACAAAGAAGGCTACAGCGACGAAACGAACAAAATATTGATTTTATGTTATTATGACCAGAGTAGGTGTAGTCCAATTAAATGCTCCAAATGCAGCCTACAAAACAAAAAACAAATCTCAAAACTAAAGAACCGTGGGGCGCACGGCGTAGGGGCGTATTGCAATACGCCCCTACTCAGTTAATGTCCGGATTAGGAGTCACGCTCGTTGCCCACACTCACCTGAAAGGGAGTGTGTGGAGTACGTCACCAAAAATGGTAAATAGCGAACTGACAAGTCAGCGCTTGCGCTATCGCAATTCTGAGAGGATGTTTTAAAAGTTTTCAAGGTATAAATTAATCCCTCTTGTAAACCTCTCCCCGAAGCGGGGAGAGGCTTTGAAACCCCCCTTCCCTCGTAGGGAAGGGGGGAAGGGGGGTTAGGTTTTTGGAGATTATTGGTTTTATTTAATACTTTTCAAACACCCTCTGAATCCTGATATGAAACGGAAATAGCATTATTTGTGATATAAAAATTATATTATATCAACAAATATTTGTAAATATTCTCAGAATCAGCATTATTCTCTTTCCCATACTCTGTATTGGAATGAATTACTCAAGACTCTGCCTTGCCTTTATCTATACTAAATGCGGATCTGTAATAACTTGCGGATAACGCATACAAGCAATTTTGCCTTCTTGTTGCCACCAGCGACAATCTCGACGAATAGAACAAGGGGGTAATTCTTCTGTCGCTACGGGAAAATTTTCGACAATTCGTGTAGCTAAACCACAATTTTGCCCCTAAAATATCCAAATTTTGATGCGACCTCACAAAATCGCGTTGTACTGATATAAAGCTAGTAACAAAAAAAATCTAAATTTTCCTGATCACAGGCTGCAATTTCCAGTGGAATAATTGCATAATGGAAACGTGACTGATTTATTAACCCCTTTACAATCCCTAAAACATGGCAACTGGTTCAAATTGATTTGCGGAGCCAGTTTCCAACACCTTCCTGCGGTCAGAAACTTAACATTGGCCTATACTTTGGCTGGTGCTGACTGTATAGATGTTGCAGCAGATCCGGCGGTCATTGCTGCTACTCAAGAAGCCTTACTAGTAGCTAAAAGTTTGGCAGATGATGCCCAGAAGCGAGGTTTTGCCTTTACAGGTGATTTGCCTTTGTTAATGGTCAGTCTCAATGATGGCGAAGATCCCCATTTCAGGAAAGCTGAGTTTAATTCTCAGGACTGTCCTAGTGATTGTTCCAGACCATGTGAGAAAATTTGTCCAGCCCAAGCAATTTCATTTAACAATACCAAAGATGATGTTTCCGGAGTAATTGCTCAAAAATGTTATGGCTGTGGCCGTTGCATTCCTATCTGTCCTTATCGTATAATTTATACAAAATCTTATGTGTCAACCCCAAGGGAGATCGTACCATTGATTATGTCAACGGGAATAGAAGCCGTAGAAATTCATACTCAAGTGGGGCGGTTGGCAGAATTCCAACGGTTATGGGCAGCGATGACACCTTGGGCAGATAAATTAAAGTTAGTAGCCATCAGTTGTAACGATGGTGAAGGACTAATTGATTACTTAAAAGCAATTTATGATTTAATTGTTCCCCGTCCCCAGTTTTTAATTTGGCAAACAGATGGCCGTTCTATGAGTGGTGATATTGGTGATGGTACTACCATAGCCACAGTCAAATTAGGACAAAAAGTTTTGACAGCAAACCTACCGGGATATGTGCAGTTAGCCGGTGGCACTAATAGCTACACCGTCCCTAAATTAAAGGCTATGGGACTGCTCAATGATTTTGGATTGCCGATTTTAGATTTTGGATTAGAAGAACACAATCTAAAATCCAAAATCCAAAATCCAAAATCCAAAATCGCTGGGGTTGCCTATGGTAGCTACGCCCGTGTATTGCTGTCACCCATTCTTGACCAGTTAGAAAGTAAGGAGGTAATTAACACTGATAGTCAAAGTAACATCCGCTTAGAAGCAGAACCGGAATTGCTGTGGGAGGCTGTAAGGCTTGCCCATGATCTCGTTTCCCAGATTAAGTCTGGGCGGTCACGCTAATCGCTCCAACCATATCTCTAAAAACGTCAGTCACCAATTATTGCCATGACGATGACAGAAGATCTCCAAAAGTTGTTAGACATTTTGCCCCAAGACCTCCAAGAAAAACTAGAGAATCATCCTAACGGAGATAATTTAGTGGAAGTGGTTTTGGATTTAGGCCGTCGTCCAGAAGCTCGGTTTCCCCATGTAGCGGAGTATCTGAGCGAAACACCAGTTACTCAAGCCCAGATAGATGATTGCATTCAACGAGTGGGAAATTTTGGGGGGGATAATCGGGCAGGAATTGAGCAAACTTTGCATCGCATCAGTGCTATCCGCAACCGTAGTGGTAAGATTATTGGCTTAACTTGTCGTGTCGGCCGGGCGGTATTCGGAACAATTGCCATGATCCGCGATTTGGTGGAAACTGGTCAATCACTTCTCATGCTAGGTCGTCCAGGTGTTGGTAAAACCACGGCTTTAAGAGAAATTGCCCGTGTGTTGGCAGATGAGTTAAATAAGCGAGTGGTTATTATTGACACATCTAACGAAATTGCTGGGGATGGTGATGTTGCTCACCCGGCTATTGGTCGTGCCAGACGGATGCAAGTTTCTAAACCAGAATTACAACATCAAGTGATGATTGAGGCTGTGGAAAACCATATGCCTGAAGTCATTATCATTGATGAAATTGGTACGGAATTAGAAGCTTTAGCAGCGCGGACAATTGCCGAACGGGGGGTGCAATTGATAGGAACTGCTCACGGTAATCAGATTGAAAACCTGATTAAAAATCCCACTCTATGTGATTTGGTTGGTGGTATTCAGGCTGTGACGCTGGGAGATGATGAGGCTAGACGGCGTGGTTCGCAAAAGACGGTTTTGGAACGCAAAGCTCCACCGACTTTTGAGATTGCTGTGGAAATGATGGAACGGCAACGCTGGGTAGTTCATGAATGTGTGGCTGATACGGTTGATAGTCTTTTACGTGGTCGTCAACCTACCCCACAAACTAGAACTGTTGATGATCATGGCAAGGTTGCTGTTGCTAGACAGTTGGCTGTAGTCAATGGTGGTAATAGCAATGGCAATGGTCACGTTGCTAATGTGGAAGATTCTTTCTTAGCTGCTAAACCGAATGGTTGGCGTTCTTCTGGACAAATGGTGGCTTTACCACCTTTATCTCTGGATAGGGAAAGACCAACGGGACGTAGTGAATTTGACCGGTTGTTGGATGAATCTTTCAATTACTCAGAAAGTTTTGATTTTACCAGCCGCAAACAAGCAGGTCCTAATGGGGAAGATTTACCACTGTACATTTACCCCTATGGGGTGAGTCGTCACCAACTGGAACAGGTGATTAATGTGCTAACTTTGCCTGTGATATTGACAAAAGACTTAGATGGTGCTGATGCTATTCTGGCTTTGCGATCGCACGTCAAGAATCACGCTAAGTTAAGACAAATGGCTAAGTCCCGTCATTTACCTATCCATGTAATTAAGTCTAGTACAATTCCTCAAATTACTCGTAGTTTACGCCGATTACTGAATATTGATGATCCAGATATTGGCGACGACCGCGAATTACAACTGTTACTACACAACGGTGGTGATGATGAAATGGACGCTTTGGAGGAAGCTCGACTTGCTGTAGAGCAAATTGTCATCCCTAAAGGTCAGCCTGTGGAATTATTACCCCGTTCTTCCCAAGTGCGAAAAATGCAGCATGAGTTGGTAGAACATTATCGCCTCAAATCTGATAGTTTTGGCGATGAACCCAATCGGCGGTTAAGAATTTACCCAGCGTAGTTTCTTAATAATTTTCCCCTAAAAGGATTGTTTTTACATCTTTTCAGGGGATTTTTTGTGGTTTATATTCCTAATTTATCACTACTGGTAATATTAAATGCCCAAAAAAGTTAGAGAATTGAAACAGATGTTGCAGAAAGCAGGATTTACGCTCTTACCCAAACGGGGAAAAGGTAGTCATTCTTACTGGATTCATCCACTTCTACTACAACCTGTAGTTCTCTCTGGCAAAGACAGCAAGGATGCAAAACCTTATCAGGAGAAGGATATAATAGAAAGTATAAAAGAACTCGAGCAATTATAAGAAAAGGATGAACTATGAAATATAGTATTTTGATTCAGTGGTCTGAAGAGGATCAAGCATATATTGCTTTTTTACCTGAATGGGGAAAATATGCGCGGACACACGGTGGAAGCTATGAAGAAGCACTGGAAAATGCCAAGGAAGTTTTAGAAGATTTGCTGTATGGCTATGAAACAATAGGCAAGCCCCTACCCCAGCCCCAAACACTACAAAAAATAGCTTAAAAAGCTTCTGCTGACTAAGCTAAAGTTTTCAAGCCGGCGTGAATTTGCACTGACTTGTAATTAATTCTATTCGTTGTCCGAGTACCACCAGAGTCCGTTCCATTGTAGATAATTTTGTGACGTGGTGAGGATCTAGGATACGTCTGACTTCCTTTTCATGGATATTAAGAGTATTAGCAAGTTCAACTTTACTCATACCTTTTTCACGCATTGCTAGATTTAGTGCCGCTTTTAAGGCTGTTTGTGCTGGTACGGCTACTAAATACTCCCCATGTTTGAGTTGTGAAGGTTGGGGGATTTCTAGCTTATCATCAATACGCATGGCAATGGATTCTTCTAAGCAGTCAGCAGCTTCATTTAATGCTTGTTCTAAGGAATCACCTTGAGTAATCGCTTCTGGTAAGTCACGAAATGTCACTACAAAGCCACCATCTTTTTGATCGGCAGTGAGTAGGGCTGGATATACAAATCTAATCATCATAATCCCAGTGTTAAATTTCATGTTCTGCAATTCCCAACTGATTTAACATAGCTTGAAAAGTGCCGGTTTTGAGTTCATCTTTTGGGTTACGAACTATGGTGACATGATCTCCAAAATACAGTGTGACGTGACTTCCTTTGCCACGTTTTGTGTCAACATAGGCTTCAATACCACGCTTTTTTGCTAACTTTTTCACCTTTTTGATAAACTCATTTCCTTTCATCTACAAATTATCGGACAAAAATGTCCGACTGTCAAGTAAAAAACTAAGGTAACCGTTCACAGGGGGGAGAATTTATTAGAAAGCCTGAAAGCTTTGTCTGTTGAGCTTTTCAGCTAACTTGACATATTAACGAATGGTTTCTAAATTGGCTAGAAAACGATTTGCAACCCGATATAGAGATTTTGCGAATTTCAAATAACCTAAAAAAATCAAATCTATACCATTTTTCATACTGTTTTCGTTGAATCTCGTATAGAGCGTTTTTTGTACCCCCCGTGAACGGTTACAAACTAAGTTTGGTTGTTACTTTACAACTCAGGAGCGATAGCTTGGCTAAAATATAGTTTAGCTGTTACTGTGCGTAAAGTTGGGTTAAAGCGGGTTGGCATCCACCAAATTGATCGCACTTGATAATCAGTCATTACCCAACCCTTGTTTTTAACCCCGAAAATTTACTCAAACCCCATCGCTTCGGCTACAGCTTTGACATCTGCGGCAATTCCCTGTTTAAATTGGGCATGACTGTGTTTAATTGCCGTATCTGGGTCTTTTAAACCATTACCAGTGAGAACACAGACTACCGTTGCTCCTGTGGGAACTTCGTCTTTTACTTGTAATAAACCCGCTACAGAAGCAGCGCTGGCAGGTTCACAGAAAATTCCCTCTGATGATGCTAATAAGCGATAAGCGTCGAGAATTTCCTCGTCAGTCACAGACCGGAAACTTCCCTGACTAGCTGTTTGCGCTGCAATGGCTTTATCCCAACTGGCTGGATTCCCAATTCTAATGGCTGTAGCCAGGGTTTCTGGATATGCCACCGGTTTACCAGATACCAAAGGTGCAGCACCAGCAGCTTGAAAACCCATCATTTTCGGTAAGCGATCGCATTTTCCGTCTTGATGGTATTGACAAAAACCCATCCAATATGCTGTGATATTGCCCGCATTCCCTACCGGAATACATAACCAATCGGGAGCATCACCTAAAGCATCAACAACTTCAAAAGCTCCAGTTTTTTGCCCTTCTAAACGATAGGGGTTGACAGAATTAACTAAAGTGATGGGATACTGATCTGCCATTTCCCGGACAATTTCCAGGGCGCGGTCAAAATTGCCTTGAATGGCTAGGACTTCCGCCCCATAAAGTAACGCTTGTGCGAGCTTACCTAAAGCTACATAGCCATCAGGAATCAGGACAAATGGCTTCATTCCTCCGCGTCTAGCATAGGCAGCAGCGGCGGCAGAGGTATTACCAGTGCTGGCACAAATTACAGCTTTAGCACCTGCTTCTGCTGCTTTAGAAATTGCCATTGTCATCCCCCGGTCTTTAAAGCTACCAGTGGGGTTAAGTCCATCATATTTGACATACACCTTCACCTGTCTGCCAATACGGTCGGCGATCGCTGGCGCGGGAATCAAAGGTGTGTTACCTTCCAACAGAGTTACCACAGGGGTTTTTTCGCTGACAGGCAGGTATTGACGATAGGCTTCGATCAGCCCTGGCCATGGTTGAGAATAAGATTTAGCAGCAGACAGGCTCAAAGTCACGGGATTCAAAATTGTTTAATTAAGGATTTGGAATTGGGAATGCTTTTGGTTCAAGTATCCCACTTTTCAAGTCTATATGTTAGTTATGGAACACCGTCATCATGATCGGAGTCTCTTATTACTACATTTGTAACCTAGTTAGAGTATAGAATGAAAACTATACAATTTTTTAACAAAGTTAAAGATTAGTATATAATACTATCATTTCTAATGGTGTGAGTTAAGTTTGTAATGCCAACCACTATGTCTACTATGTCATCCAGTGTTTCCGAATGCGAATCCCACGCTAACTTAGTCAAGAAGTTAACGAAGGCTTACTATCGAGACGATCAGCAAGTGAAGTTCATGGACTTGCAAGCAGAGGTAGATTCTCTTTTAGAAAAATTACAAAGTCTCAAAAGCGGACAAGTGGCAACTCCCAGCGAAGCAGAATAAAGTACCAGTCTGGTAACTATTCAAATCGCTGATTAGTTTGTGACCACCGTTCCAGACTATAGCCCTGTTTTCTTTCTACCAGTAACGCTAGAGATTGATCATCGGTAAGTTGAGCGATCGCTATTAGCGTTTGCTGGTTTGCACGGGCAAAATCACTATAAATTACGTTGCTATCCGCTGACAAAATCAAAGTCCGGGGACGTTTTTGATACTCTGGCTGTTCTAACTTATGACTATCTGACTGATTTAAGGATGCTATGGCCGGAGCAGAAATAGTCAAGACAATCTCTTGCTGTTGATCATTAGTTAAATCAACTAGCTGTACTGGCCAGTCAGCCACTTTTTCGCGCATTTCCTGTAAATCAGGAATAGTACCAGCCGTAATATCACCCGATTGTTGTAATTTTCGCCATATAGTGGGCAACATTAATTTTACTAATTGGGGTTTTTGTTGATATAACTCCTTAATAGATACTGGAGACGGTTCTACCCATTTCAAAGCATCCACAGTCAGTGCTAAAGGTCGAGGTTGGAGATATTTAACCTTGCTTTCAGGTAACTCAGAACCCGACATTAACAGACGCAAACCCTGATTTTGGACTTGAACAGCTTTAATAGTAGTTGTAGTAACTTCCTGTTCTCCATTAGGTTTCCAGACAATAATTTGCATACTGGGGTCAGAACTAATACCGAGAATTTTTCGCCAAAATTTCCGAGGTTGATTTTGCAGTTGATCAAAATTAGCAAACGGATAACGTAACCAGCTTGTACCATTATGAAATGCACTAACTTCTACCTGATACCAAACTTGATTATCAGTAATTTTTAAATTAGTTTGCAGAGATATTGGCAACCAATCCTGCTGATTAATCCGACTAATTTGGTTGACAGTCCCAACAATTCGACTGGGATGGGCATTTATTTTATCATCATCAAGTTTAGTTAAAATATCTTGAATATAGTTAACTGTTTCTGGGTTAATATTCGGTTGTGATTCCAACCAATCATTAGCTCTTTCTTCTCCCCGTTGCACTTTATAAATTAGTGCTACCCAAGCTAAAACTGCCCGACGATTGGGATCTAGTCGTAACGCGACAGCAGCACGATTCCAAATTCTGCCTTTATCTGTTTGCAGTAAATTAGCAAGTTCTTGACCATAATCAGGTGAAGTTTCCAATACCTGCAAAGCTTTTTCCCAACGACCATCAATAATATCGGCTGTAACTTGTTGATTAGGACTTGCCCAACTTTTCTCAGCTTGCATTTTTGTCAATTCAGAATGTAACCGAATTACATCTATTTGTGCCTGTGCTGCTGCTGAAAAAGGCTGTTTACGCTGTTTTTTCAAAGCTTTTAACCATGTAAAAGCAGGAGTCCAGAGTCCATTTCTGGCTAATAATAGAGATTGTTGAAAGGCAAATTCATCAACTGCGGGTTTTTGGAAATTAATCGCTTCTAAATAAATAGAATTAACAACTAACTGACTAGCTTTAACTTGATAAACTTGCAAATTTGGTTCTATACTTGCCGTTTGATCAATAATTAATTCTTTGGCATCATTACCTGTTATCTGTTGCCATTTAGGTAATTGCCCGTTTTGGGTTTTCCAAGATAACATTTGTTGTAAGCTTTTCAGAGTAGAGTTGTAATAAATAATTTGACCATAGATAATATTATCATCGTTCTTTTTATGTTCACCTCGCAGATAAAACCAAAATCCTGGAGATAGGTTAGTATCTGTAAAAACTTTCACCTTTGTTAAAGGTAAATATATTTTGGCTTCTTGATTATCTAAGTTGGAAATACTTATAAGTGTAGGAGATTCTATGAAATTTTTGGATAGACCAATAATAGGCAATTTGTTAATTAAATAGTAATATTTTTCTGATTGATATTTATACTCTAAATCATCAGCCCGTTGATAAATTCTTAGTTCTACTAATTCTTGACAATTAGATTCACATTTAGTCCGTTTTTGGAAAATTGGTAATACAAAAGAGTCTTGTGATTTACTATCTATTGGCAGAGTTTCGCCAGCTAGACGTTGTTTTTGAGTTAAACTGAGTTCAATAGCTGTCAAGGTCTGGGGTATTTCTCGTTTACCTATAGATATTTTTGCCCATTTTGGTAAAAAATCATTCACCCAGCTAACCTGTGCGGGATTTAAGATATAAAGGACACTAATCCAGCCAAAAGCAATAATGATACCAGCACTGCTTAACAACAGAGTCAGCGCCAATGTAGACCATAACCAACTAAACTGTTGAGAAGGTTTTGGCATTTTTCTGACTCTCTTTTTGATTGTACCTTGAAGAGGCTGATTAATTTTCGCGGCTTTTGGTCTGCGTTTGCGGGGTTTGTTGATCATCTGACTATCACTAGCGCTGGTAATTTTACGTTACTTAAAATCATCAATGATAGATTGTGACAAATTTAGTGCCATTGCGCCAGTGTAATCGGGTAAAACTTAATGGATTTTACTTGGAAAGATACATTTTTTCAAAATATAGAAAATCGTAATCAATATATACAATAACTATAAACAAGTCATTAGTGATATCGAAACGGACGAAATAGATCCTTGTTATTACGAATTATTAAAGGGGTTACAAATTAAATCTGTAGCGGCATTCCCAATTATTATTAATACTCTATCTTCTCCTCTGTGGGGACTAGTAATAATTCATTATTGTCATTGAATTCATGTGTGGCAACAAAGAGAAATTAACTTTTTAGATGAGATGATTTTGCAAATTTATATAGCGATTCAGCAAGGTTTATTAGTTAAAGAACTGAGGCAAGAAAGAGATAAAGCTAATGCAGCTACCCAAGCTAAAAGTACATTTCTAGCGAATATGAGCCATGAAATTCGTACTCCTATGAATGGAATTTTAGGTATGGCAGAAATCCTGTCTCTAAGAGGATGTTTTAAAAGTTTTCAAGGTATAAATTAACCCCTCTTGTAAACCTCTCCCCGAAGCGGAGAGAGGCTTTGAAACCCCCCTTCCCAGCCTTCGGCACGCTGCGCTAACGTAGGGAAGGGGGGCAGGGGGGTCTGACAGGTGTAGGTTTTTAATATTTTCTGTAAAGGCAAGACCAGGAGGACAAGGAAGGATAGTAGACAAGGTGGATTTTATCCACAAAATACTCAGTTTATGGTTTATTTTGTCCGCTTTTCCTCCCTTGCCACCTTGTCTGCCTTGTCTTCCAAGTCTTGCCCTCACGACAATGTAAAAAACCTACCCTTGTGAGGGCAGGGGGGTTAGGTTTTTGGAGATTATTGGTTTTATTTAATACTTTTCAAACACCCTCTAAGTAATTTAAATCCAGAACAGCAAGATTCGATAAATATAATTTTATCTAGCGGTAAAAATTTACTCAATATAATTAATGACATTTTAGACTTATCGAAACTAGAAGCAGGAAAACTATCTTTGGAAATAAGAGAATTTATTTTAAAAGATATAATTCAAGAAATTATAGATTTATTATCTGCAAAATTACTAGAAAAAAGATTAAAAATTTGTCTGGAAATGGCAGATTTACCCGTTAGATATTTAGGGGATTCTGACCACTTACGGCAAATATTGCTGAATCTCATGGGTAATGTCATTAAATTCACACAGCAAGGAGATATTACAGTTACTATTAATACATCAAAGACTTGATAAAATTTTTTAGGCTTAGAGAACAATTAACAGAGAACAGTTTCAGCTAATTTTTCTCTCCAATCCCCAACCTGGAAAAAATAAGTAATAAAAAAGGTTTGGCTAACAACCAAACCTTGACTTAAATCCAGTGCATAACAACATCCCCAATTAATCTAACTTTTATGATCTATTTTTCGCATCTTCCTATAGTATGTATGCAAATTGCCTAAAATCTGATAGGAAATCATTTTTATAGCCAAAAATAAAGGACGGGTTTGATCCCGTCCGCGATTATAGCTTGAAAATTGGTAATTAATGAAGAGAAATTATAGCGGTTCTCGGTGGGATGAAATACAATCGAGGGTGGGAAAACCCCGCCCCTACAGGGTTTGTAATTTAATAACTGTATCTCATCTAAGTGCATACCGCTGTATTATTACTTCTTTTGCGTTTTGCCTATTTCTGGGATAAATTTAGTAAATTTGCTAATTTGTAGACTATTCGCGCACCAACGTTACCATCCCATTCTCCGTCACCAACTTCGCAAACATCAAAACCAATAATTTCTCTGCCACTATTTACCAATTCTCGGAATAGACCATAAACTTGTTCTAATTCCAGTCCTCCGGGAACAGGAGTACCTGTATTGGGGCAAAGTTTAGGATCTAAACCGTCAATATCGAAGCTGATATAAACTTTTTCTGGTAAATGGCTGATTATTTCTTGACATAAATTCAACCAAGTTTTACCAGAGTATAATTGTTGTTTAATTGCTGAATCATAATAACCAATGATGCGTTCATTCGATTGATTAATTATTTGCACTTCATCATGACAAATATCCCGCACACCTACTTGGACTAATTTAGAAATTTGCGGTATTTTTATGGCATTGAACATAATAGAAGCATGGGAAAACTCAAATTCCTCATAGGCATTTCTTAAATCTGCATGGGCATCAATATGTAAAATTCCCCAGTCATCATATTGATGAGCTAAAGCTTGAAAGTACCCTAATGGTGAACTGTGATCACCACCAATGACAGCAACTTTCTTACCTTGATTCATTGCTACTTGTGACTGGGTAAATAACCATTGATTTACCTGCTCTCCAGCCTGGTTAATGGCTGCGAGAATATGAGTTAAATCTGGTTCATCTGTTAATGATTTACCCTCAGCTTGACGGGCAATTATTTTAGCTGCTTGTTGACGATAATGGTTATTTTTTTCGATCATTTCCTGGGGAATTTCTAGCATAAATATTCCCTGTTTCCAACCATCAGGATGATCAAAATCAAATAAATCTATTTGCAGTGAACCATCTAAAATTCGCTGTGGTCCTTTGGCTGTTCCTGCACGATAGGAAACGGTTACTTCCCAAGGGATAGGGATAATAATTAAATTAGCAGAATCGTAATCATCAGGTAATCCGAGGAAATTACCATTGATTTGGGCTACACCACTGGGATTGTATTCTTGTAGTTGTTTATTCATGGATTAAATGGGTATTTTCTGCTTCTTATATACTTATTATTCAAATGGAGATAAATGTTTTGAAAATGATTAAGAACGACGGGCATTTAAACAACACCATTCTTTCTTTTTCCAGAGAGTAGCTACTATCCAACCATTTTGTTCTAAAGCATCAGCTACGGCTTTGGATTGTTCTAGTAAAATACCACTAAATATCCCCCAAGTAGTAGGTTTGGTAATTGCGGTCATTTCTGGGAGTAGTTCAATAATTACATCTGCTAAAATGTTACAAACAATACCGTCTACTGGCTGATTAATTGTTTTCCGGATCATGTCCACACTACCTTCAATAGGGATTAAAGATTCTGGACGGATATCATTAAGAGCGCGATTACTAAAGGTAGATCTTACTGCTACAGGATCGTTATCAACGGCATAGACTTTACCTGCTCCTAATAATATTGCCCCAACGCCTAGAATACCTGAACCACAACCAATATCGGCAATGATTAAGGGTTCTCCCTTTTTTGGACTATCAAGGAAGGATTGGGGAACTTCAGCGAATCGCATTTCTAGGGCTTCTAAACATAATTGAGTGGTGGCATGATTACCTGTACCAAAGGCTACTCCTGGATCAAGACGGATTACTAATCGGTCTAAGGATTCAGGTAAAGGTAGCCAAGCAGGGTTAATCAGAAAGCGATCGCCTATTTCTTCTGGTTGCCAATGTTGTTTCCAGCTACTAGACCAGTCTTCTTCGTCAATTAAACCCCAACTGAGGATAGGCAAAGGGAGTCCTACACACATTGCATCTTGACGCAGCCACAGTGTTAAAGCAGCCAAATCTAGTAATTGTGTTTTAAAGCTGGGTAAATAAGCCTTGACAAAGGAGACATTGCCCTTAATTTCTACTGCTGTACCACGACAGCCAAATTTTTCCAAGCGCCAAAATATAGTATCTTCTAAATCTGGTTCAGATAAGATATTCAGTTCCCACCAAGTATTTGCCATATAAATTAATCATCTTAATTAAGTAAATTATCGTCTGAACTATGATTTATTTGATTTTTATGATGAAGATGATTTGCGTAATTATTTAATCATCTTCATCAAATAAATCACGAGAATCACAGTTCAGACATCTTCATTAAATAAATCGTCGTCTGAACTATGATTTATTTGATTTTTATGATGAAGATGATTTGCGTAATTATTTAATCATCTTCATCAAATAAATCACGAGAATCACAGTTCAGACATCTTCATCAAATAAATCTTCGTCTGAACTATGATTTATTTGATTTTTATGATGAAGATGATTTGCGTAATTATTTAATCATCTTCATCAAATAAATCACGAGAATCACAGTTCAGACATCTTCATTAAATAAATCGTCGTCTGAACTATGATTTATTTGATTTTTATGATGAAGATGATTTGCGTAATTATTTAATCATCTTCATCAAATAAATCACGAGAATCACAGTTCAGACATCTTCATCAAATAAATCTTCGTCTGAACTATGATTTATTTGATTTTTATGATGAAGATGATTTGCGTAATTATCTAATCATCTTCATCAAATAAATCACGAGAATCACAGTTCAGACATCTTCATTAAATAAATCGTCGTCTGAACTATGATTTATTTGATTTTTATGATGAAGATGATTTGCGTAATTATTTAATCATCTTCATCAAATAAATCACGAGAATCACAGTTCAGACATCTTCATCAAATAAATCTTCGTCTGAACTATGATTTATTTGATTTTTATGATGAAGATGATTTGCGTAATTATCTAATCATCTTCATCAAATAAATCACGAGAATCACAGTTCAGACATCTTCATCAAATAAATCTTCGTCTGAACTATGATTTATTTGATTTTTATGATGAAGATGATTTGCGTAATTATCTAATCATCTTCATCAAATAAATCACGAGAATCACAGTTCAGACATCTTCATCAAATAAATCGTCGTCTGAACTATGATTTATTTGATTTTTATGATGAAGATGATTTGCGTAATTATTTAATCATCTTCATCAAATAAATCACGAGAATCACAGTTCAGACATCTTCATCAAATAAATCTTCGTCTGAACTATGATTTATTTGATTTTTATGATGAAGATGATTTGCATAATTATCTAATCATCTTCATCAAATAAATCACGAGAATCACAGTTCAGACATCTTCATCAAATAAATCGCTGTCTGAACTATGATTTATTTGATTTTTATGATGAAGATGATTTGCATAATTATCTAATCATCTCCATCAAATAAATCACGAGAATCACAGTTCAGACATCTTCATCAAATAAATCGCTGTCTGAACTATGATTTATTTGATTTTTATGATGAAGATGATTTGCATAATTATCTAATCATCTCCATCAAATAAATCACGAGAATCACAGTTCAGACATCTTCATCAAATAAATCACGAGAATCATAGTTCAGAATCAAAGTGTCACCGTATACGCGTCTCGAATGCCGTCTACTTTTTTAATTTCCGCTAAAATACCATCTGGTAAAGGATCATCAATGCTGAGAGCCATAACAGCGTCACCACGAACGATTTTCCGGCCTACCTGCATACTGGCAATATTGACATTAAAGCTGCCGAGGAGAGAACCGAGTTTACCAATAATACCAGGCATATCACGGTGTCGGGTAAACACCATATATTTACTGGGGGGGACATTGATGGGGAAACCGTCAACGTCCGTTAAGTGAATTTCCTTATCACCCAATAACGCACCTGTAACAGAATGTGTACCTAAAGTCCCTGTAGCTTGTAGATGCAATGAACCAGCATAATCCCGCGCCGAAGCGTCCCGTGTCTCAATAACTCGAATGCCCCGCTCTTTGGCTTCTATGGTAGCGTTGACATAATTTACCCGTTCTCGCAATGCCTGGTAAAGTAGTCCTTTGAGAGCGGCTATCACTAAAGGCTGACTTTTATTAGTTGCCAGTTCTCCTTGCAGTGTAACATTAAGTGTCTCGACTCTACCGCCAGTAAGTTGACCAACTAAGTTCCCTAAGGTTTCCGCTAATTCCATATAGGGCTTGAGTTCTTCTAGTATATCAGGTCCAAGTCCGGGAATATTCACAGCGGAACGAGCAGGTAGTCCTAATAATACATCCCGAATTTGTTCAGCTACATCTATGGCGACGTTAACTTGGGCTTCAGCAGTAGAAGCACCGAGGTGAGGTGTAAGGATTACTTCTTTGCCGAGCGATCGCAATTCCGATTCTCCTAATGGTTCGGAATCGAACACATCCAACGCCGCACCCGCAATTACACCATTTTTAATTGCTTCTGCTAAAGCTACTTCATCAATAATGCCACCACGAGCGCAGTTAATAATTCTGGTGGTAGGTTTCATTAACGCCAAAGTTTTAGCGTTGATTAAGTTAGCAGTTTCCGTAGTTTTGGGAATGTGCAAGGTGATATAGTCGGCTTGCTGGAATAGCAAATTTAAATCCACCAATTGACAACCCAGTTGTTCCGCTCTTTCTACGGAGATAAATGGATCATAAGCGAGGAGTTTCATCCCCATAGCCTTAGCTACACTGGCAACATGAGAACCAATTTTTCCTAACCCGACAACGCCGAGGGTTTTTTTGTATACTTCCGAACCAACAAATGATTTCCGATCCCACTCACCACGTTTAACTGAAGCGTTAGCATCAGGAACATGACGAGATAAGGATAACATCATGGCTAAAGCGTGTTCGGCTGCGGCAATGGTATTACCTTCTGGGGAATTGACGACGACAATCCCTTTGCGTGTAGCTGCGGGAACATCAACGTTATCCACACCCACACCGGCCCGGCCAATAATTTTTAATTTTGTGCCAGCTTCTATAATTTCTTGAGTAACGCGAGTTCCAGAACGGATCATCAGCGCATCATACTCACCAATAATGGCTTTGAGTTCATCTGGCTTGAGGCTGGTTTTGACATCAACTGTAGCCACTTGGGAAAGAATATCAATACCTACTTGGTCAATTGGGTCGGAGACAAGAACCTTGGACATAATTACTTGATTTTGGTTGACAGGTTTTGCTGTATAAGAGTTTTTAGTTTAATCTTTATCTGTGGCACTTGTGGAAAAATTATGGAAACAGTTAGGAGTCACCGAGTCACCGAGTCAGGAGTTAGGAGTTAGGAGTCACCGAGTTAGGAGTCACCGAGTTAGGAGTTAGGAGTCAAGAAGAAGAAAATTACCAATTACCAATTACTAAATTTCTCTAAATGCTCTTTTCTCCACATCACATCTTTTTTCCTGTTTGTTCTTATCTCTAAAACCCTAATTGCCGTTTTTGGCAATTGCCTTAATTGATTTTGCAATTCTTTCCAAGAACTAATTAATTTATGTTGTACATTGTAAGTAGCGCATAATTGAGAGAAATCAATATTTTGGGGAGTGGCAAAAAACTCTTCAAAGGGAGGATTGAATTTGGCAATGGGTAACATTTCAAAAATACCTCCACCATTGTTATTAATTAAGATAATTGTTAAATGCCCGATAAATTTATTGCTAATTAAAAAACCGTTCGTATCATGTAACAGGGATAAATCTCCTGTTAACATCACACTACTTTGTTGATTATGTGCTATGCCTAAAGCGGTGGAAAGTGTACCATCAATGCCATTTGCACCGCGATTAAAATAAGGTTTAATTTTTAAATGATTGGGTTTCCAGAAAAATTCCATATCTCGCACTGGCATACTATTGGCAATAAATAGCGGTGTGGCTGGTGGCAAAGTTTGGGAAATTAACCAAGCAGCTTTACTTTCAATTAATTCATCCATCTTATCAAAATTATCATCAATATTTTTTCTCACTTTCTTTTCTGCTGTACACCATTTTTGTAAATACTCATTTTTTGGTAATTCCCCCAGTTCCAATTTTCCAATTTCTGTGACTGACATCCTTAAATGCGTGGTCTTTCCATGTAAAGGATCTAAATTTTGATCACACTTGTCAATGATTAGACGTTGAGGTTTAGTAGAAATTAACCAATTGCGTAATACTTTACTTGTGGGCATTTCGCCAATTTGAATTACTATTTCTGGGGTTAATTCTTGGGCAAATTGCTGATTTCTGAGAATAATATCGTAGGTGGAAATTATACAGGGATTTAAGTGTGAGTAATTTCTCACAGGGGAAAGTCCTTCAGCTAAAACAGGCCATTGGAGAGATTGGCTTAGTTGTGCGATCGCTCTACAATATTCTTGAGGATCTTGTGGTTGAGCTACCCCAGCAATAATAATCCCTTTTTGGCAAGAGGTAATTGGTAATTGGTAATTGGTAATGGGTAATGGGGTGGAAACTATTCCTGAAAAGAAGTCTTCCACATCTAAGGTGAAATTTGTACCATCAGGAATGGGCGCGAGAGGGTCACGAAAAGGTATATTTAAATGTACTGCGCCGAAATTGGGAAATTGACAACGTTCCCAAGCGTGAATTACCGTTTGTCTGAGATAACCTAACATTCCCATATCGAGAGAAGGTGTCGCTAACTCCCCTTGCCAATTGGGATAATTACCGTATAATTTTACTTGATCAATAGTTTGGCCAGAATGACAATCTCGTAATTCTGCTGGTCTATCAGTGGTTAATATTAATAAAGGTATGCGACTTTCCCTAGCTTCAATTACCGCTGGATAAAAATTTGCTCCCGCAGTTCCCGAAGTACAAACTAGAACGACAGGTTTTCCCGTTGCTTTTGCTTGTCCCAAGGCAAAAAAAGCCGCTGAACGTTCATCTAAAATCGGAATAGCTTCAATATCTGGTATTTGTTCGACAAAAGCCAATGTTAATGGTGTAGAACGAGAACCAGGACATATTACAGCGCAATTTAAACCTAAGCGTTTCAGGGTTTCTGTTAATACATAAGACCAAACTTGATTAAGATTATTAAAAGTAAGTTGCATTGATTAGAAATTATGGACTGTATTCATTTAACAGGAATTCGTGGCTACGGTTATACTGGGTTTTTACCGGAAGAACAGGTGTTAGGGCAATGGTTTGAGGTAGACGTGAAATTATGGTTGGATCTTTCTGGTCCAGCTAAAACGGATAATATTGAAGATACTATAGATTATCGGCGCATCATTAGTTTAGTTCAAAATTTGCTAAAAACCTCGAAGTTTGCATTGGTGGAAAGACTAGCTGGGGCTATAGCTGATAGTATTTTAGAGGATAGCGACAGCATTAATCAAGTACAAGTTATTCTCACTAAACCCGCTGCACCTATTCCTGATTTTAGCGGCAAAATCAGTATTGAACTAACTAGAACTAAAGTCTAATTTATAAAAATAGCTTGCACACTAAGTATGTTGGTGTTCAAAATAGTTGTTGGAGCAGAGGAGAAATTCCATTCTTTCTGACAACTGACAACTGACAACTGACAACTGACAACTGACAACTGACAACTGACAACTGACTACTCTTTCTGACAACTGACAACTGACAACTGACAACTGACAACTGACAACTGACAACTGACAACTGACAACTGACTACTGACTACTGACTACTGACTAATTTGCATTTTACTTAAAATTCGCCGGGAGACGTTAAAAAATATCCAGCCTAAAACTGTTAGCATGAGGAAATCAAACCAAACTCCTGTCCAACCCGTACCCCGCAAAAAAGCATCACGAGTAATATTAATATAATAACGGGCAGGAACTACATTAGTTACAAGTGAAAGAGGAAAAGGAATATTGTTGAGGGGATAAATAAAACCAGACAATAACAAAGAAGTAATAAAACCCACCAGAGAAATAATTTGGACGGCAGAATTTTGGTTATTGCTACGGACTCCAACTAGCAAACCAAACATAACGCTATCTATGAGAAATATTAGAGTTCCTAATAATAAAGTAATCGGGTTATTAACCAAGTATACTTTAAAAATAATTGATCCTAATCCGATCACAATTAATGCCTCAGTTATGGCAATTAATAGATAAGCCATACCTTTACCTAATAACAGCTCTGTAGCACTAATACTAGAA
The DNA here is from genome assembly GCA_017355425.1 of Dolichospermum sp. DET69. Taxonomy (NCBI): domain Bacteria; kingdom Bacillati; phylum Cyanobacteriota; class Cyanophyceae; order Nostocales; family Aphanizomenonaceae; genus Dolichospermum; species Dolichospermum sp. DET69. The sequence goes on along the minus strand of CP070233.1, from coordinate 2,135,248 downwards.
GCATAAACTTGTAAAATTGTCCCTTTTTCTTTTTCTCGCACCATAGCAATTGCTGTGAGTAAAGATGGAAAAATCCACAAAATTACGCCATATACTCCGGGAACAATATATAAAGATTCTAATCTACCAGGATTAAACCATAAACGGATTCTAGCTGTAATTCTTTTGGTAGCTGGTAAAAGTCCTTCTGTTTGCATAAAGAAATTAGTAACTCGTTGAATACTTCCTCTAATTACACGGGCATTATTAACATCTGTGGCATCAATTAAAACTTGTACTGTAGTTGGTTTATGAGCTTTAATATCTCGACTAAATTCGGGAGGAATAATTACCGCTACTTTGGCAATACCTCTATCAATAGCGTCTCGGGCTGGGTTTCCTCCTGACCATTCTTTAGGAATAAATTGATTGGTGGCATATAATTTTTCAATATAGCTACTACTCAAGTTTGTTCGGTCAAAATCCTGGACAACTAAAGGAATATCTTTACTTTCTAATCTGGTAGCAAAACCAAAAATTAACAGTGTCATAAATGGCAATAAAAATGCTAATGCTAATGTTAATTTATCTCGTCTAAATTGAGATAGTTCTTTAATACACTGAGAAATAATTCTTTTCATAATTTTGGTTATTAAAAATTGTAGGTTGGGTAGAACGAAGTGAAACCCAACATTTTTTTAAATTGTGTTGGGTTTCGTTCCTCTACCCAACCTACATAAACTGAATTTTTAATTATTACCAACTCTCTGAACAATACCAATAAAAGCATCTTCTAAGGAAAAAGGAATAGGACGAATGGATTGAACTATAAAATTGGCTGATTCTAAAAGCTGTATTACTTGGGGAATTTCTGTTTCTGGATTGTCGAGAACAATATGTAAACTATTAGCAAAAATGGAAACTCTCCAAGCATCAAATTGTTGTTTCAATAGTTTTGAAGCCGCTTGATTTTGATTAACAATTATTTCTATAAGTTTTCCTGGTTGGGAAGATTTAATATAACTGGATGAACCTTCCGCAGCAATTTCTCCAGCTACCATAAAACTCATGCGGTTACACTGTTCGGCTTCTTCTAAATAATGAGTTGTGACTAAAATGGCTGTACCATTTCGCGCAAAATCATTAATTAGTTTCCAAAATTGACGACGTGCTAAAGGGTCTACTCCAGATGTTGGTTCGTCTAAAAATAAAATATCGGGTTCGTGCATAACTGAAGCCCCAAAAGCAACTCGTTGTTTCCAACCTCCTGGTAATTGTCCCGTCAGCATATTTTCTTGTCCTTCTAACCCACAAGTAGATATTACCCAATCAATTTTTTCTTGTCTAAGTTTACGGGGAACACTATAAACACCACTATAAAATTCTAGGTTTTGCAGAATTGTTAAGTCGTCATATAGGGTAAATTTTTGACTCATATAACCAATGCGTTTTCTTAATTCTGCACTTCGCAAATTTCCGGTTTCTCCACCTAAAGAAATTTCTCCTCCACTAGCTGCTAACAATCCACATAACATTTTAATTGTGGTGGTTTTCCCTGCACCATTTGCACCTAAAAGACCAAATATTTCACCATAACGGACTTCGATATTGACACTTTTAACTGCTTGAAATTTACCAAATGCACGATGGAGATTTTTCGCATAAATAGCAATTTGTGAAGATGGTAATTGGTAATTGGTAATTGGTAATTGGGAAGAATTTGTTTCTCTATTAATCTCATTCTCTAATTCTTTATTTTTATTTCCACCACGAGAACGGGGAAATTGTAAAAATGGTGGTGCAGAACCTTGTTGTCTAAGACGGGTAACAAAGACATTTTCTAAAGTAGGTTCACCGTGTTCAATAGTAGGATGATGTGGTTTTAATAATTCATTTACTTGGTTTTCACCAATAGTTATATCTTCTACTAAGACATCCAAGCGATCGCCAAAAGTCTGCACATCAACTATATTTGTATGTAAATTCTGCAAGAGAATTTGCTCACTCATTTCCAAATTTGCAGTTTTTACCTCTAAACGATGCAAGCCTAAATTGGCTCGTAATGCGGCTGGAGTACCAATTTCATGAATTTGACCACTATACATTAATGCCACCCGATGACAGCGTTCAGCCTCATCTAGATAGGGTGTAGCTACCACAATTGTCATCCCTTGGGCTGATAATTCTGCTAACACATCCCAAAATTCTCGCCGAGAAACTGGGTCAACACCCGTAGTAGGTTCATCTAATAAGAGAACTTGCGGTTGAGAAACCAAAGCACAACATAAAGCCAGCTTTTGTTTCATACCTCCTGATAATTCACCCGCCAAGCTATCGCCAAATTGTTCTAAACTCATTAAAGTCAGATATTTATGACGACGTTCCCATAATAAATCATCAGGAACTTGTCGCAAACCCCCAGCATAACGCAAATTTTCATCAATACTCAAATCCAAATATAGAGAAAATTGTTGTGTTAAATAGCCAGTAATTAAACGTGCATCTCTAGCAGGTTGACCATATACCAAAACTTCCCCAGCAGTTGCTTCCATTACACCACCTAAAATATGAAAGCTAGTAGTTTTACCTGCACCATCAGGACCAATTAATCCAAACATTTCGCCCTTATAAACAGTAAAATTAATACCTTTAACAGCCGCCAACTTACCATAATGTTTATGTAAATTACTAACCTTAATAGCTTCCGTTTGGTAATTATTCATAACATTGAATCTCTAAATTTTTAACTCCCATGCCATTACCAATAAAAAATTAATTCTCTTCTTCTTCTTCTTCTTCTTTTCTTCCTTCGTGTCCTTCGCTCCTTCGTGGTTCATTTAATCCATATTTTTCACTGTAACTTAATTTCTGCATCTGCCGGCATCCCAACCTTGGCACAAGGTAAATCTGACTCTTTATAAGGATTTTCAGGATTAAAACAACCTTGAGGATTTTCCACTTGAATGCGAACTCCTATGACTTGTCTCACCCGATCTTTTTGGAAATAAATATTTTCTGGTGTAAAAGAAGCTTGAGGATCAATAGAAATAACCTTACCAATTAGCGGTTTTTCAGGTGCAGAATCAAGAAAAATTTTAGTAGTTTGTCCTAATCTAACTTTACCAATATCACCTTCAGGAATAAAACCCCGCAGATATATATTTTTGGGATCAACTATTGTTAAAATCTTAGTTTGATTATTCACTACTGTACCAGGTTCAACACTGCGGGCAGTTATTACCCCATCTAAAGGACTAACAACATTTAAATCTTTTTTAGAATCTTCTATCTGGGTGAAAATTTGTTGTTTTGATGCTAAAGCATCCCTAACTTTACCATGAGCCGATCTGACTTTAGCCTGAGCAGATTTCATTTGAGCAAAACTCTGATCTTTTTTGCGGCTTAATGCTTCTAATTGGGCATTGCGAATACCAGGATTGAAGCCTGTGGTTTGAGTTTGAGTTAATGCCCCTTGGATAGCACTTAATTGTTCTCTTGCTGCATTTACTGCTGCTTGTCGGGCTTCTAGGGTGGCTATGACTGTATCTAATGTGGTTTGTGATTGGTCAAATTGTTGTTGATTAATAGCACCTTCTTTGATAAGCTGGGTATAGCGATCGCGGTTTATTCTCGCTAATTTTACTTCTGCCTCTGTTTGCTTAATTTGGGCTTGTGCTTGCAATAGTTGCGCTTTGGCTGCTGCAACGTTAGATTTAGCCTGTTGAATTCGTCCTTGGGTATCCCCTTGAGACTGCTGTAAATTGAGTTTTGCTTCAGTAATTTGACTATTAATTTGTTCAAGTTCACTTTGCACTCTATCCACATCTGCGATCGCTTGTTGTTCATCAGATTGTGCAGATGTTACCCGTGCTTCACTGCCTCTTAATTGTTCTTGTAACAGTTGATCATTACTGTCATCCAGCTTAACTAATTCCTGTCCTTTTTTGACATAAGCCCCTTCTCTCAAAGCAACTGACTCAATTCTGCCTGAACGCTTAACCCCAATTTCCGTTTCGTAACCCTCAATTCTGCCACTTAATTTAAGTATATTTATTGAAGTTTGAGGTTGATTACGCCACACTACATAACTAATTCCTCCTCCGACAACCAACAACCCCAACAACAAAGGAATTAGTTTTTTACCCTTCTGCTGCTTAGATGGTGGTATGGGAACATTAGTAAAACTATCGGAAGATGTTGGTAGAGTCTGAGACATGATAGCACCCTAGAAATATCTAGTTTAAATATCATACTAGACGGTATGGTATGATATCGCAAGAAGTATGCAAAAATTTTACTTTCATTAATAAATGCACAAGACGTTTCATGGAACGTCTCTACTATAAAAATCTAAAATCTATGTCGAAAAATTCCACTTTTGAATTGGAAACATTATTTTCCCTACCTGCGATAACTCAAAAACAAGAGCAAATCCTACAAGGGGCTATGCGGATCTTCTTAAAAGATGGTTATGCTGGAACAAGTATGGACGGAGTAAGCACAGAAGCAGGAGTTTCCAAGCAAACTATATACAGTCACTTTCAAGATAAGGAAGGACTGTTTAAAGCATTAATAGAACGGGTGACAATAGCTAATTTTAGTAGTATATTTTGTACGAGAGAATTGCATGGTGAACCCGCAATTTTACTAAGAGAAGTAGCAGAAACTTATTTGATGAAAGTGGCGGGAAATCCTGATTATTTAGCACTATTCCGCATTATTATCACTGAATCAGAACGGTTTCCAGAATTAGCAAAACTTTATACTCAAACTGTCATTCAGCGAGGACGACATTTACTGAGTCAATACTTTGTTTCTCACCCAGAATTGGGAATTACTGACCCAGAAGCAACAGCGCAAATATTTTTTGGTTCGCTGGTGGGTTATATGATGGTACAGGAAATGCTGTATGGCAAAGAAATGATGCCGTTATCACAAGAGCGGATTTTAGATAGCTTGATGAACTTGATCCTAGTGCATATAAAACAGTAAACTGTAAACCTTTATCTGTCAAAGCTTTTGCTTTCTTTTATGCAATCCCTAATTAGTATCAAATTAATATTAAATCGGCGGTTAGAAACTGCATCTACAAGGGCAAAATCCTTAATCTTTTATTAGTCCGCTTGCGCGGACTTTGTTTGCGTAGTTTCATAATTTCTAATCGCCAAGGCTATAAAAAATTCATGTATAATCAAGATGCCCCAGGGGGGGATTTTCAATTATGATATTGTAAGATAAGTAAAGTTTAGTAACAAATATTAAAAACTTTGATTAATCAGACATTTTCTTCCTATACAGTCACTAACCCCACGTTAGAGATCAATGACAGCTTAAAAAATCCTTCTTTACCAAACTTGATATCTTCCCGACAGGGTTGGTTAATATTTTTAGCATCAGTATTTTTAGTATCAGTGCCAGTGTTTATAGAAGCCCCTTTGGTGCGATCATTTCCTATTTTAAGCGTAATGATAACAGGCTTTTGGGTGTGGTTCAGTATTAGATTAATGTCAAGTCCCCAAACATATCTTTGGGGAGATATATTGTTTGGATTTAGTTGGACTTGGTTAACAGGAGCAATTTATTGGGGCTGGTTAAGATATGAACCAATCTGGCATATACCCGTAGAAGCACTAGGACTACCCTTTGCTGTATGGTGTTTAACCAAGAATTGGGGTAAAGTTGGCAATTGGTTTTATCTAGGTTCTTTATTAGGAACAGTTTTAACCGATATTTATTTTTATTTAGTGGATTTGATGCCCTATTGGCGACAAATTATGAGAACAGCGCCAGAAGGAGCTTCACAAATCTTAAGAAATGCCCTAACACAAGTCCAAACACCTTGGGGAGTAGGCTTGGCAATCATTCTTGCCCTAATATTGATGACAGTGGGAACAGCTTCTTTGCTCAACAAACAATCCCATTGGTATGCCTTTGGAGGTGCAGTTTTGAGTACAATTCTAGTAGACAGTCTCTTCTTACTAGCAGCGGTTCTAGCATAAAATTCCCATCAATGCAGGTAAATACCGAAAATGGGCGCAAAAGTGCTGTTAGGTCAGATTTTTGGCAAAAGTCAAATCAAACCACATAGTAGTAAATATTATGGATATTAATACGCTGTATATTAGTTTTTGATGACTGTTGTGCAAGCTCTCAAGCTTAAACCATAAAGCTAAACCATGAAGAAATCAGGATTAAGTTAGAAAAGAAACTGCTCTAACCTCCCCAAACTTCTGGCTTATGCCCTATAGTTCCTAGCTTTTGGCTGCAAAATTTTATTATTGTTTGCAAAAAAGAGGTAAAAAATCGTGAAAGGATTGGTGCGTTTATTAACTGCGTTCACATTGTTACTAGGTTGCTGGGGAATGTTGGGAACTACCCAGACAGCCCAAGCTCTTAGTTTCAATAGCTTTGCTGACAATCAAGTTCCTGTATTAGCAGTTGCCCGTCAAAACAAAGCAGATATGAAGCTAGGAACGGATTTTGGTAAAAAAATTGATTTGAATAATACCAATATCGCCGCTTTCCAACAGTTTCCTGGACTGTATCCCACCTTGGCTAAGAAAATTATCGCTAATGCTCCCTACGAAAAAGTAGAAGACGTATTAAATCTACCAGGATTGAGCGATACCCAAAAAGAACGTTTGCAAGCTAACTTCGTCAACTTCACAGTGACAGAATACGAGCCTAACTTCAACGAAGGCGACGACCGCATTAACAACGGTATTTACAGATAACCCTAATTGGTAATTGGTGATTGGTAATTGGTAATTGGTGAAGAATCCATTACCCATTACCTATTACCCATTACCTATTACCCATTACCCGTAATTTTGAATTTTGAATTTATTAGATATTCCTCACCAATTTGATGTTTTAGTAGTCGGCGCTGGTGCAGCAGGACTATACACAGCCCTATGTTTACCAGAATCGTTACAAGTCGGCTTAATTACTAAAGAAACAGTTTCTCTCTCCGCTAGTGATTGGGCCCAAGGTGGTATAGCCGCAGCCGTCGCCCCAGAAGATTCACCCAAACTGCATATTGAAGACACATTAAAAGCCGGGGCGGGTTTATGTGATTTCGCTGCTGTGCAATTCCTCGCAGAACAAGCCCCCAGTTGTATTCAATCCCTGGTTAACTTAGGCGTAGCTTTTGATCGTCATGACAGTAATTTGGCTTTAACCCTAGAAGCAGCCCATTCTCGTCCTCGCGTTCTCCATGCAGCCGATACCACAGGTAGAGAAGTCACCACCACACTCACAGATCAAGTCCTGCGTCGTCAAAATATCAAAGTAATTCAGCAAGCTTTAGCTCTGAGTTTATGGATAGAACCGGGAACAGGTCAATGTTTGGGAACTAGCCTATTTTATCAAGGGAAAATTACCTGGATTAGAGCAGGGGCGGTGATTTTAGCTACTGGGGGCGGTGGTCAAGTCTTTGCCCAAACCACTAACCCAGAGGTAAGTACAGGTGATGGTGTAGCCATTGCTTGGCGGGCAGGGGCAATTCTCCGGGATTTAGAATTTGTCCAGTTTCACCCCACAGCCCTAAGTAAACCCGGACGTTTTCTGATTAGTGAAGCTGTGCGTGGTGAAGGGGCGCATCTTGTGGATGATACTGGGCGACGTTTTGCCTTTGATTACCACCCAGCAGGGGAACTAGCACCGCGAGATGTGGTTAGTCGAGCTATTTTCAGTCATTTACAAAAAACGGCTGCTGACCCGGCTACAGCAAACGTCTGGTTAGATATGCGCCCTATCCCGGCTGATAAAATTCGTTACCGCTTCCCGAATATCATCGCTGTTTGTCAACGTTGGGGGATTGATGTTTTTACTCAACCCATTCCTGTTTCTCCTGCTGCCCATTATTGGATGGGTGGTATCCTTGCAGATGTGATGAACTGTACAAATATTCCTGGTTTATATGCCATTGGGGAAACTGCTAGTACGGGGGTACATGGTGCTAATCGTTTAGCGAGTAATTCTTTGTTGGAATGTATTGTGTTTGGGGCGCAAATGGCTAATATTGATTATGAAAAATTGCCAGTTGCCAAACAGAAATCTGCTAACAATATTGAAACTGAAAGTTTGGCAGTTAACCCGTCTCTAACTGAGTGGGAAAATCAACAAAAACAACTTGAAGAAATTCGCCAAAATTTACCCCGTGTAGTTTGGCAAAGTGCGGGTATTTGTCGAGAAAAATCAAGTTTAGAAAATGCCATTTCTCAAATTAAATCTTGGCAAGAAGATTTTGCAGCTTTACCTTTAAGTCAATTATTATTGAGTTTACAGCCTACGCAATCAGTTAATTTTCATCAACCACATATTGAAAAGGAATTACGGCTTTGGGCAGAAACTCGTAATTTATTAGATGTGGCGGAATTAATTCTTAAAAGTGCTGTTTTTAGAACCGAAAGCCGAGGTGGACATTACCGTTTAGATTACCCTCAAACTGATCCAAATTGGCAATTTCATACTCTTGTCCAAAATCAGGAATGGGTAATGGGTAATATTATCTCCGGTGGTTCTACTCTTCCCTTTATGTAAAACAAAATTTATTGTAGGTTGGGTTGAGAAACGTTCACGAAGTGTGGCCAAGCCATAACCCAACACCTTTTACTATCCTGCTGCTAATGTTGGGTTTCACTTCATTCAACCCAACCTACTAATCTAAGAGGTTGTTTGAAAACTTTTTCGTGTGGGATCTGACACCCGCAGATCCCCCTAAATCCCCCTTGAAAAGGGGGACTTTGAGGAATTTAACCCCCCTTTGTAAGCTACGGTGTACACACATCTCTAGACAGGATGCTAAACGTGATCCGATCCCCCTAAATCCCCCTTAAAAAGGGGGACTTTGAAGAATTTAGCCCCCCTTTTTAAGGCTACGGTGTACACACATCTCTAGACAGGATGCTAAACGTGATCCGATCCCCCTAAATCCCCCTTAAAAAGGGGGACTTTGAAGAATTTAGCCCCCCTTTTTAAGCTACGGTGTACACACATCTCTAGACAGGATGCTAAACGTGATCCGATCCCCCTAAATCCCCCTTAAAAAGGGGGACTTTGAAGAATTTAGCCCCCCTTTTTAAGGCTACGGTGTACACACATCTCTAGACAGGATGCTAAACGTGATCCGCCCCTAAATCCCCCTTAAAAAGGGGGACTTTGAAGAATTTAGCCCCCCTTTTTAAGCTACCGTGTATACACATCTCTAGACAGGATGCTAAACGTGATCCGATCCCCCTAAATCCCCCTTAAAAAGGGGGACTTTGAAGAATTTAGCCCCCCTTTTTAAGCTACCGTGTACACACATCTCTAGACAGGATGCTAAACGTGATCCGATCCCCCTAAATCCCCCTTAAAAAGGGGGGACTTTGAAGAATTTAGCCCCCCTTTTTAAGCTACCGTGTATACACATCTCTAGACAGGATGCTAAACGTGATCCGATCCCCCTAAATCCCCCTTAAAAAGGGGGACTTTGAAGAATTTAGCCCCCCTTTGTAAGCTACGGTGTACACACATCTCTAGACAGGATGCTAAACGTGATCCGATCCCCCTAAATCCCCCTTAAAAAGGGGGACTTTGAAGAATTTAGCCCCCCTTTTTAAGGCTACGGTGTACACACATCTCTAGACAGGATGCTAAACGTGATCCGATCCCCCTAAATTCCCCTTAAAAAGGGGGACTTTGAAGAATTTAGCCCCCCTTTTTAAGGCTACGGTGTACACACATCTCTAGACAGGATGCTAAACGTGATCCGATCCCCCTAAATCCCCCTTAAAAAGGGGGACTTTGAAGAATTTAGCCCCCCTTTTTAAGCTACGGTGTACACACATCTCTAGACAGGATGCTAAACGTGATCCGATCCCCCTAAATCCCCCTTAAAAAGGGGGACTTTGAAGAATTTAGCCCCCCTTTTTAAGGCTACGGTGTACACACATCTCTAGACAGGATGCTAAACGTGATCCGATCCCCCTAAATCCCCCTTAAAAAGGGGGACTTTGAAGAATTTAGCCCCCCTTTTTAAGGGGGGTTGGGGGGATCTAAACGTTGTGGGGCAACTCTAGAAGACTTGTGTGTACACTGTAGCTTTGTCAGGGGGGTTGGGGGGATCTCGATTAATTCTGATACTTTTCAAACATCCTCTAAGGTAATTTTAAATTTAACTCTTGTAAAGTATTAGCATCTGCTTTAATTGTAATTGTATTAGGTTCGGCAGATTTACCATTGACTTTTAACTGATAAGTTCCTTGTCGCAACTGTTCTAAATAGAAAACACCTGCATTATTCGTAATAGATATAACTGATGATTTGGAACTATTATCAATAGCTTCAACTTTAGCACCAGCAATAGGGGTTCCTTTGGAGTCTGTCAAAGTTCCAGCTAGAGTGTAGGCAGGTTGCAAGGGAATAAGAATAGGTGTATAACTTCCCTCAACCACTTGCACAGCAAAGGTACTAATTGCAGGTTGAAAGTCAGGAGGAAAACCAGCAGGATCTAAGTCTACACGATAAGTTCCGGGGGGAAGACGGACAATTAAATTATCTTTGTGAATATCAAGTTGCAAAGATGTTACAGGCTCATTATTGATCATGAGAAAATCAGAATTATCATGATATATTTCTTCATTATGATCTCGTTTTCCATTGCTATTACGATCTAAGAAAGGTTTAATTAATAAACCTCCTTGAGTGCGAAAACGTTCGATTTGTCTATCACCCGGAGTTATCCCCCCTTGAAAACCCAAACTAGAAACCAGTTGAATACTCAAACTACTTTGATCAGAATTTAGAGAAACTCCTTCATAACGTGCCTGTAACAAAATACCTGGTAAAATAGTTGTTCCCAGCGTTCCATAAAGTCCTGTTCCCAAAGAACCCATTCTATAACCTAATTCACCTTGCCAAAGATTTTCACCGTATTTAGTTTGCATGGGAGAAGTATAACGCCAATATGTACTTAGTAAATTAGCATTTTGAGAAGAATTGAGAGTTTCATATTGAAAAATTAAGGACTGGGAAGGATTAAATACATAAGATAGTTGGGAAGAAGTGCTGGACTGATTACCACTATGATTAAAGGATAACTTGCCTAAAGTTTGATTTAAACTCCAATTTAATTGAGCATTTGTATTAATATTCACCAGGGCAGAAGTAGAAGAATTACGACTACTAGAAGAATAGCCTACACCAAAATTTTTATCTTTGCTTAAATCCCCATTACTATTAAATTTGAGGTGCTTTGAGATTTGGAAATCGAAAGTATAGCGAGTAGATTTTAAATCATTACTTAATGTTGCATAAAAATTAGGATTACCATCCCAAATTACATTGGTATTTAGCTTGATATCATCTGCTATTACACTAGAAACAGTAACTTTTAAAGGAGATTGTTCCCAACTAAGATTAGTATTAATCTTGATCTTATCTCCCATTAAACCAGAAATATTTGCTCTAAAAGGAGACTTTTGCGGCTGATAAAAAAGCTCTGTTAAACCTTGAAAAGATGAGTCATATATACCCCCTAAACCTACAGTTAAATCCTTTGTTAATCCCCATCTTTGCTTGATTCCTCCACTAAATTGGGTAAAGTCTCCCAGAAAATCATTATTATTTAAATGTCGTTTCCACCCCCCAGAAACTATTAAAGCTGATGTTCCTATAGACAGTTGTTCAGGTAATAAATTAAACCGGGCATCTTCAACTCGTGGTTTAGCAGTTAAAACTCCATCGGCATATAATAAAACTTGATAATTTGTGCCTATTTGTCTACCCACAGGAACATTATCAAAACGGTAAGTTCCTGAACTATCAACTAACTGTTCAGCTATCAGATTAGGATTATATAAACCTTTAACAAGACGTGCTAAAGTTCCTGGAGGAGCGCGACCTGTTACAGTTCCAGAAATCTGCTCTGGTTGTAATCTTTGACCAATATTGGCACTACCACTACCATAGGTAGGAAAGGGAGAAAAACCGTAACGTTTAATAGTAGTAAATCCCCAAAAATCTCCCCCACTTGAACTTGTCCAAAAAGTTGGTTGTGAACCTAAATAATAATCACTAGAATCTCTTTGTTTAAGAATTTGTAGATCTGATAATTGCCAAGTTTTACTATCTGTAATATCACTTTGATTTAGCCGCAGAAACCAACTACTATCAAGGATTGTTCCCACCGCTGATAATGTACCCTGGTTCTTTAAATCTGAAGTGGTTGTACCAGTTAAATTAGCCCTTTGTTCCACCATACTCAATGTGATATTGGGAGGAGAAATTTTCGGTAATCCTGTGATGATAACAGGCTTTTTTTCAATATTATTACTGTTGTCAGACTTGATTTCAGGAACATCAAAAACAATAGCATATTCCCGCCAATCAAATTTAGATTCAATGCCGAAAATATCTTTAATTTCTTTGGTAGAAAGGACTAATCCTAATTCTGGATCATTATGCAGTTTATTAGTATCAAAATGAATAACTTTAAAAGGCGATCGCAACTCAACCTCATGATCTGATATACTTTTAGAAGTAAACTTTAATGTTTGCAGAACATCATCATAAGGAATTAACCAATTGTCAAAATTAATCGCGTCTTTGTCCTTAACTTCACCCCGCACCGAAACCCCATCTCTAATATTGCGTTTGCCGGCATTTAAGCCAATAATAAATGTTGTTGCATGATCATCTTTTGGCGGTGTTGAAGTTGTTTGAGTTAAAAATATTGGTAATTTTTCATCTCCAAAATATTTTGGTTGGGAAATATTTTCCAGGAGAGTTTTTATGAGTATTTGCTTTTGACTATTTTCTTCATTCAAAGAAATTTGATTAGGTAATTCTGCTGCTAAAATTAAATTATTTTTACCAATAAAACTACAACTAACTAAATTAAAAAAGCAAAGTATTTTTAGATAATTATTAATCTTTAAAAACACTGTTAAACTAGGTCAAATCAAAAAAAGACGGTTTTTATCGGATATTTGCCAATGAAAATCGTCTTAATCAATGAATTTTTAGGGAACAATAAATTTGACACTAAATGGAATTTTATTGGTCTGGTTTACACCCCATCCTAAATTACCAGAAAGTTGATATTCTCCTGGTTCTAATTGAATTTTCTTAGCAGGATTAGAATAATCAACAGTGAGATAACGTTCCCCTTCAGTAATGACAGTTGTATCCATTCCTCTACCACTATAAATTTGTTTATCTCCCTTTTTAATCGTCCATTCTCCCTGAGTAATTACACTAGCTTTTCCGCTATTTTTAACCAATAATTGGAGTTGCTGCGATTTAGAATCAAATCTAGCATTAACCGCAGTCAAATTGTGAGAAATATTGCCCTTGTGAACATAAACAGCTACTCCTATTCTGGGGACAATTGCTGTTTTAAAAATCACCCCATTATTTGTACCTGATTCTTCCTGAAAAGTCGCTTCTAAATTTTCTGTGAATAACATCGCTCGATATTCACCATCGGGTAAACTGGGAGGAAAGCGCACAACAAACCGGATACGACGATTATCTGTACCAGGAACTTGCAGTTCTCGTGGGGAAAATTGCAAATAGGGAGTTAAATCGAAAGGACTGGCATCTAAAAGTTTAAATCCAGTTTGTAAATCATAGGTAAAAGGTTGAGTATAAACACGGGCGCGGAAGCTTTTAGCATCTCCATTTGTCACCGTAATTGTTCCCTGCGCTTGTCCCTGTTTAGCTGCGGTTTCAATTACCAGTGGAGCAACAGCAACATCAGCTTTAGCAGCATTTCCCCATAATAAAAAGGTAGAAAACACAATACTACTCAAAGGGTATAAAATTAGTTTCTTACAAGAAATTTCCATACTTAATTTTTATCAACTAGAATTATCTGCAATACAATAGGACAAGGATTGGAGCTTAAACCCAGGCATCCAATCCTTGCCAAAAACAAGATAACTAAAGCGAGTCCTTGAAAAGCCTACTTTTATTCAGGAATTAGGCTTTTTATGGACTCTGTTCTAGTTACTAACAGCGGTAACAGTAACTTTATAGCTATAGTTCCCAGCCACAACACTACCATTACCTGATCCAGTAGCCATACCGACCTGAAGAACACGAGGTGTATTAGTAGGAATAGGTATACCAGCAGTATAGGATGCGTAAGCCAGCCATGGGCCATTGCCATTGGAATTGCTTACAAACTTACTGCCATTAGCGTTGTCCTCGATGTAAATAAGAGATTGGGCGTTGCTATCATCAAATCCCGCAGGTGCTGATAACTTACTGGGAGCTGATGGGCTTACCGTAGCGGGACCATTACAACTAAGAGTTGTTGTACCTGAAGTACCTTTATCAAAACCAGGAATGTTAGTAGCGGCTTCAATCCAGCCTCCTCTTCCTTCTAAGGTGCCAGCTGTAGTTGAGCTAAAGGAGCAAGTGAATGGGATAGTACCTGAGTACGTAACGTCCGCAGTTTCTGCTTGGGCTTTGGGGTTGAAAGCCACAACACTGAGCGCGGCAATACTACTAACTAGAGCAAGACGACGAAGATTTTTCATTAGGTTTTTTTATCCCTTGTAGGTGAAAGTGAGATCAGCAAAATATGCAATCATATTTTATCTACTCAGTAGTTAGACGTTTTCCGCAGCCAAATAGCACTAACTAAGGCAAGACAACGAAGATTCATCATAAAACCTCGTGGAAAGTGGGAAACTCAGTCCTTCGACAAGTCTTACAGTGAGCTTGTCGAACTGCTCAGGAACCATCCCTTTAGGGCTGAGAGGGAAGCGACTCAAGGGATTTTAATCCCCGTCAATCTTAAAATGCGTAATCATAGCCATCTTTGCGGTGAATGATTTTGCAGTATTTAGGTAGAGTCGAGGGGGAATATTATTTCCCGCCCCTCTCTGTTAAATCTGGGCGTGCAGCTTTCGCTGCACCCAGCTTCCGACGTTCTTAGCTTTTGCGTTTGCTCATGTGAGTATAATCGTGGCAGCTTTCGTGAATTGCTAGAAGGTTTTTAGGTTTACCATTCTTATGGTTTCCATCTATATGATGTAAATGTACCTTCTCATCATTGAGCAATTTCAGTCCACAATGACCACATTTATGGCTTTGCCGTTTAAGGGCTTTAGAGGTATCGTTGTTATAGAGCTTGCTGTTACGCTCGCTCCAATAACTCAAATCTCCGTCGTAGGGTGATTTCTCACCTTTGACATTGATATGTTTGTTTTCGGAGTAAGGGACTGCTGGGAATGCCTTCTTTATTAGCACCTGGCTAGTAAGGCGGTTCTGTTTAGTTTCCTTGTTGAATACCTTAAATGCTCTGTGATTGATGTGCCATAGGGAGAACCTTGACCCGTCCATCTTGCAGAAGCGGTGGTAGTTCCTCCAACCTCTAACTACAGGGGCTAATTTCTCCGCCTTTGTGGTAGCACCATAATTCGAGTTGTTGACGATGTGTTTTACTTTCTTGCGAAAAGCCTTAAAGTTATCCACTGAAGGGACACA
Source organism: Dolichospermum sp. DET69 (assembly GCA_017355425.1). Taxonomy (NCBI): domain Bacteria; kingdom Bacillati; phylum Cyanobacteriota; class Cyanophyceae; order Nostocales; family Aphanizomenonaceae; genus Dolichospermum; species Dolichospermum sp. DET69. The sequence continues at coordinate 2,119,786 of CP070233.1, read as the reverse complement.
TCTAAACTTTCCGTTTTTCTGGACTTTAAAGTTCCAGCCGAGGAAATCAAACCCATCTGTCGCGGCGGTTAGCTTTGTCTTTTTCTCGCTGACTTTCATTCCCCGCTCTGCTAGGAACTGACTGATTTTGTCAAGTATTTCTGTGGCATCGTCTTGGGGTCTGAGTATTATTACCATGTCATCCGCATAACGGATTGTTGGCTCTATAATCTGTTCCCTTGAGGTTTTGTCTGTAATTCTGTTCTTAGATATCACATGATATCTATGAATACTTTCAATCCCATTTAAGGCGATGTTGGCTAAAAGTGGACTTACCACGCCCCCTTGGGGTGTTCCTTGTTCAGGAAATTCTGGGTTGACTCCGGCTTTGAGACATCGGAAAATTCCTTGTCTTATGCTCTTAGGAGCGATGAGTCTATCCATTATGGCAGTGTGGTTTATCCTATCGAAGCATTTCTCGATATCGAGTTCTATAACTCGTTTATCTTTTCCATTGCAAGCTGAACGTAGATTGTTAAACAGGATTTTCTGTGCATCATGTGCCGAGCGTCCTGTCCTAAACCCGTAGCTGTATGCGTGGAACGTTGCCTCGTGTGCTGGTTCTAATGCGTACTTGATAAGGCACTGATATGCCCTGTCCGCAATAGTAGGGATTTTCAGTATCCTGGTAGTACCGTCCTTTTTGGGGATAGGTATTTCTCTTAGCCGCTGGTGTTTCCAGTTGCTAACGGATGCTTTTAGCAGTTCATTAAGCTCGAAGCGTTCCTTAAAGGTAAGGGACTTTTTGCCATCAATTCCTGCGGTCTTTTTCCCAGCGTTTAGCTGTGATACTTGACGGATAGCCAGTAATCTTGCTGCGGTTGATTTCAGAATCAGCTTTTGTAGGGACTTTGCTTTACGCTTGTCTCCAACTTGAACCGCTTTATACACTCGTTTTTGTAGGCGGAATAAGTTACGGCGGAATTTCTTCCACGGTAACGTCTTCCAAGATTCACTAGAGTTGTCTCTGTGTCCAATCATGCTCTGCTCCAATTTGTGTATTCTGAACACCTCAGACCAATTACGGTCTGTCCTACCCGAATTGAGGGATTTCCGCTGCTCGTCCAGCCTACTTAGGGTTCGACCGCCCTTAGACCATCAACCCGTTTTTATTCGTTCCCTCGGTTGATTGTTAGTTCCGTTAGGTGTAGCCATTTCAACTATTAGAACCCCTGGACTCTTGCCGATACTTAGTTAAAGGTTCGGCGGGGTTTTTAGCTCTAATGAAGTCAGGTTTTATTGTTGTGTCCTGCTTAGGCATAAGTTGCTTTTTGAGGCTCTGTTTCACCGTAGGAACTCCCCATTAGCACCAGTGTCACCCCACAACGGATGTCTGATTGCGCCCTGTTCCTAGCTTCGACCTCCCGAAACCGAGTCGGGTCATCGTAGGCAGATAGGGAGTCATACCTGAGTCTGGTAGATGGGACTTACACCCATATCAGACCGAGAGTTCAACCTTTCCTCTATTACTAGAGTTGGGTTGGTTAGCTTATGTACGGGCTGGATACCGTGATTCAGCTAACAACGAATCGCACTAACTAATACCCTGAACTAATTTTGATGCAGAAATATTGAAAGAACCTGTTGCTCTAACTGCAACACGACCAATATATTTACCGATTTTCTTCCCAGTAGTAACAATTGCTTTCACAATATCACCGGTCTGAAAACCTTTAACAAATTTAATTCTCGGCACATATCGAGATGGAAAACCAAACTTGTCAGTCCGACACATTTGACGAGTTCCATGCCCTGTTGCTTTGATTAGCAAAGGCTTGTTCGTTAAAATTTCCAATTCTCCAATTTGTCCAACACAAGCAGCATCTAGCCAATGAGTTTTAGGAAACTTTAATCTAGTTCGGTTGAACTTAGTTGGACCACCAGAACCAGTGAAAACGGGTAAACCAGTTTCTTGAAGTCGGCTAAACAATGCCCAACGGGTAGAGTTCACAAGACTTTTCCCCCAGTTAAGTTTATGATTTAACTGCACAATTTTCTGAAGATTACCACACTGCCAAAAATCTCCAACTTTTCTAAGTAGATATTCTTCATTGACATCAGATGTTTTCTCAATCTCTTCAACCTCTCTATTCAAATTAGATTGAACATCCGCGACAACAGTTGGAGAAACAGTAACCGCTGGTTCTGATTTTTCCTGCTCCACTATTGGCACTATTTCTAACTGATCAGATAAAACAGAAGTATCATCAATATCAACTTTTCTTTTGATCATATTCTCAGATTTCTTCCTAGTTCTAGACTGGGAAGCAACCTGATATCTAAACGATTGTAAATCTGTGGAGTATCTATTCTCTTCTCCCAGAAAATCTTGATGATATCGCTGTTTTAAAATTGCCCGTGCTTGGGAAATGCGCTTGCGGACATTATCATAGGAAATATTTAGTTTTTCCCCAATTTCTTGGTACGAAAGTTGTTCTTTAAAGTGCAGAATAAACGTTTCTCGCAGTCGAGAAGGTAACTCATCTATCACAACCTCAAAAAAATTTTCTAGTTCTTCTTGGGTAGTCAAAAGAATCGGTGTTTCTTCGTGACTAACTAATTCCTCCTGAAATTCCCAACTCTCAACTTGTTTTGCTCGCTGATCATCTTTTCTGTGTATATCCATACAGACATTATGGGTTAGTTGGGTTAACCATGCCTTAAAGCTTTTAATATTACCGGTGACATACTCCACACACTCCCTTTCAGGTGAGTGTGGGCTTCTCAGCGACTCTTCTATGAAGACATTGACTGAGCTTTAAGACCGTGTGTCCCACGGTTCTTGATAATTATAGCGGCATTTAGATCCCTGCACAAACTTGTATGACATACAGGACAATTGTGCATTCTTTGGGATAGCGGCTTTTTGACCTTGTGGCCACAACTAGAACATTCTTGGCTCGTGCCATTTGGATTTACAGCTATCACTTTCAAACCAGCATTTTCGGCTTTATTTGAAAGTATAGCGATAAACTGTCCCCATCCAGCGTCATTGATACTTTTTGCCAATCTTGTTCTAGCGAGTCCTGTTATATTCAGCTTTTCAACAGCAATAACATCATATTTTTTGAGTAGAGTATTTGCAGTTTTAAAGTGAAAATCTTTGCGGGTATCAGAAACTTTTTTATGTTGAATACCCAGTTTTTTAATAGCTTTTTTACGACGATTAGATCCTTTTTTCCTGCGAGAAACACGACGTTGTGCAGCTTTTAATTTACGTTCCGCTTTCCTTAGAAATTTAGGTGCTGCAACTCTGGTATTATCAGAAGCAACATAAAAATCTATTAACCCTACATCAATTCCAACAATATTATTAGCGTCAAAATCAGGTTTAATAGTTGGAACTGTTTTGTCGTCAAGGCTTAAAGTGATATAATAACCATCGGCTTTTTTTGTGACAGAAACAGTTTTAATATCAAAACCATCTGGTATTTGACGATGAACAATAACTTTTATATCACCTATTTTTGATAGCGTGATTATATTGTTAACAAAGTGATGCCGTTTAAATTGAGGATAAGTAAAAGTTTTGTATTGACCTTTGCCTTTAAATCTAGGTTTACCAGATTTTTTACCATTAACATCACCTTTTAACCAACGGTCAAAAGCTAACTCAACTTTCTTAGGCACTTCCTGTAATACTTGGGAATAGATGTCTTTATACCAAGGACGGTCTTTTTTAAGTTGGGTTAATGATGCTTTTTGGCTATAGTAACTCGGCTTATCCTTCAATTCTGGCAAGTGGCAACAAATCAAAGAACATCTATCAATTGGAGAACGGTTTTGTTCGTACCAATCAAACCTTCGAGCAAGCAAATAATTGTATTGAAACCGCAACTTTTCTAGTGTGGTATCAATTTTTTCGGCTTGTTCTTTTGTTGGTTTAATTTTATATTGGTACGAAATCCTCACTTGTATATTGCCTTTTTCAATAATTGGTGTTACTTTTTTAGTATACGCTGATTAGAAAAATACGTCAAGATGCTCATGAAAAATGATTTTACGTCCAAAGGTAGATCGGTAAGTGATTTAAAAGTGCATTTAGTTTTAACAACCAAATATAGACGGAAAGCCTTTACAGGTGAGATGCTGGTACGGCTTCACGTTATTTTAGAAGAACTTTTAATTAAATGGGATTGCAAACTTGTAGAATTTAACGGTGAAGAGGATCATATCCATTGCTTATTCCAATATCATCCTGATATAGAATTGAGTAAATTAGTTAATAATTTGAAGTCAGTTTCTTCTAGAAAGTTACGTCAAGAATTTTCAGAACATCTAGCAAAGATTTACTGGAAAGATGTTTTTTGGAACGGGTCGTATTTTGTAGCTAGTTGTGGAGGCGTTACTATATCAACATTACGCAAATATATTGAAAATCAAAATCAACCCGAAGAATAAAATTTGTTCATCTCGTCGCTGTAGCCTTCTTTGTTTTCGCTACGCTCAAATATAAGTCAGGCTACGCAACTCAACTCACGCGCATTCATCCCACGCTCCTAAGCGTGAGACGTGGGGCTTCTGCTGATTAAGCTAAAATTACGGATTTTCTCATGGGCTTTGAACATCGCTTGACTGAGAGCATCTTCTGCATCAGCAAAGCTACCCATCCATTTGACACAGCAACGATATAAGTAGTTTTGATGCTCCTGCCAAAGTATCCAAAAGGTTTCATTGGAGAATAAATAGAAATTGTGAGAGGACATATAAACACCATCTGATACCTATAAAATGAGCGCAAAATATACATGACTAGAGTAGAAGATGAGAATACAAGATTAAAACATTATTTGGCTAGGCTACATCGAAAAACTCTTTGTTATTCTAAGTCTAAGGAAATGCTCCGATATTCTATTCAATTATTAATTCACTATCTCAAATTTGCAGATGTGCCAACTCTTTATCCAAATAATAGTAATTATTGTCCTAATTAGCGATCTGCTTGCAGCAGCGCTTCGCTATCGCTATAGGAATCGCACCTTTCCCCTATCATACCCAAAATCAGCAATGCCTAAAATTTAATCACTGTATTTTATTCAAGTGCATACCGCTAATATTGTCTCATAGCCCTTTCAAAATTGCGGCGAAATCTTCTATTAACGCAAAATAAAACAGGCCATATCAATGTAAGTTTGATCCGATTGAAAGGAGTTTTATGATAAGTAGTCCAGCTAAACCCATGCCAAAATTTCCAACCATAACGAATATAAACCATCAAATAAACAGGAATTGCAAAAGCCAGTAATTCAATCATGACTGCAACATTTTTACTTATGTACTTATTCACCCACACATTTATGTGTATTAATTCATGTATTACACATAGTTGTTGATAACCAGTAATCTAATTGCTATTAACTCACTATTTCTGCATGGTATGTGTATATTTAAGCAAGTTAAGTAAAGTTCATTAATAATAATTCTGGAAATCGCTTTATAATTTGGTTGTAGCTATTTATAAAGAAAAAATAAACTTGGTATAATAGTCTTTAACTTCCTTAAATTCATGATTTTTTTCAGTTGAATTACCGATTTAGTCTAAGAGGTTGTTTGAAAAGTATTATATGAAACCCATAATCTCCAAAAACCTAACCCCCCTACCCCCCTTCCCTACAAGGGAATGGGGGTTTTAAAGCCTCTCCCCTTGCAGGGGAGAGGTTTGGAGAGGGGTCAGTCTATACATTCAAAACTTTTCAAACATCCTCTAAGAGGTTGTTTGAAAAGTATTATATGAAACCCATAATCTCCAAAAACCTAACCCCCCTACCCCCCTTCCCTACAAGGGAATGGGGGTTTTAAAGCCTCTCCCCTTGCAGGGGAGAGGTTTGGAGAGGGGTCAGTTTATACATTAAAAACTTTTCAAACATCCTCTAAACTCCAGGAATGATGAAAATCCCCAGAAATCGCCAGACATACTTATTAACCGAGTTAGGTGAGGAAAAAATAATTAATACTCTTAGTGAAAACCACGTGAACCCACGTAATAGAATTACGTGGATACAGAAACAGATGGAAAATACTGGTGAAAGTATAAGTAGTAATACGGTTCGTAGAATTTTAACAAAGCAGAATGTTGAAGAGTATGCAATTAAATTACTATTTAAGACATTAAACATCCCATACAAGCACAACGTAGATGTTATTCTAGCTGTAAAAGATATAAGTAATGCGAAGAGTTGCCATCAAGACTTCTTTCCTGTTGAGAACAAACATTCTAATTTTTTTGGGAGAGACGATGACTTAGCAAGACTTAATACTCTAATCAATCAACATCAAAAAATGATTGTTATTCAGGCACCAGGAGGACTAGGTAAAACAACTTTAGCTAGACAATACTTAGATAATCAAGGGTTTGATTTAGTTTTATCCCTAGAAATGGCTAGGGAGGCAGAGAACATCACTAGCGTTGAAAGCGTAGTTGAAGAATGGCTGAAACAATACTTTGAAGAAGAACCAGGCAGGGAATTTGGTATTACACTCGCAAGATTAAAAAAACACTTGCAAAATCGCCAAGTCGGGATATTAATTGATAGCTTAGAACCTGCACTAGATAAACATGGTAGGTTCATTCAAAATCATAGTCGTTATCTAGAATTATTCAGGGTTTTAGCTGATGCAACTGTGCAGTCATTTACGATAATTACTAGTAGAGAACGTTTATTTGATGACCGTATTGATATAATTTATCATTATTATTTAAGTGAATTAGGTGTATCAGCGTGGCAAGAATTTTTGGCATTTCACGAAGTTAAGATTGATATTTCTTTACTAGAAGAAATGCACATAAAATATGGGGGTAATGCCAAAGCTATGAATATCTTGCTTGGGTCAATAGAAACAGATTATGAAGGGGATGCAACTGCTTATTGGCAAGAAAATTGTACTTTGGTGGAACCAGGATTAAAAAATTTAGTTGTTAATCAATTTAACCGATTGCAAAGTTTAAATCCAAATGCTTATAAGTTACTGTGTCGGTTAGGATGTTATCGCTATCAGGATATACCACAAGTGACTGAAGATGCCTTACTAGCTTTGCTGTGGCATATTCCTGACCAGCAAAAGTGTATCTATATAATTAGATCTTTAAAAAATTTGCGTTTGTTTGAATTTGCCAAGGGCAAGTATTGGCTGCATACAGTGATTAAAGAAGAGAGCATAAAAAGGTTAAAATCAAGTCAAGAATGGGAGGAAGTTAACCGAAAAGCAGCCGAATTTTGGAGAGGTAGTGTGAAAAACATTCGCACCATGGAGGATGCGAAGAAAGCTTTTGAAGCTTATTATCATTATGAATGTATTCATGACTTTGAACAAGCTGGATATATAATTATTCAACGAAGAAATGGTTGCTGGTCATTTGATGAAATGCTGGCTTTTTCTTACTATCGAATGGGAGCATTAACACAAGTAATATCTATACTGAATTTACTAAAAGAGAAGATAAAATCTGAATATCTACTAGCAAGTATTTATAGTATTGAAGGCATAATAAATTTAGTGCTAGGAAATATGAATATAGCGCTTAATTATTTGAATCAATCACTAGCAATGGCAAATTGTATTTTAAATGATTTTGAAAATAATCAAATAGACATAAGTTATGATGAGATTGTATTATTGATAGTTAAAAATCAAATCCATTTATCCTTTTACTACATAGATATCTGGGAACTGGAAGCAGCCATAAATATTTTAGAACCGACCAAATCATGGATAGAAAATATAATCCAAAAAGGAGATAAAAATTTAAAGTTAAAAATAGAAAAATATCAAGTAACCGTGTGGCTACATTTAGCTTTGTTATACTCGTACTTTAATACAGAAGAAAAATACATTCTTCCTCAATCTTTGGTTAAAAAAGTATATTATTCGCTTTTTACAGGAATTTTTGCGGAAATAGTATATTATATTATACTTAATTTAGAAACTTTACTAATTAATGCAGGCTTGGAAACTGAAGTGAATTTTTGCAAATGGCGTAAAATATATGCTTTATTAAAGTTAGGTCTAATTTACAAAAATTTAGGAAACATTAAAAAATCTTTTAAAATATATAATGCAGCGATAGAATTTTCTCAAGCAGAAAGTTCCTATGGATGGATAGAATCTGCTCAAGAACTTAACTATAATTCTCACTATAATCCGCTTGTAGCTAAAGCTTTAACTGGTTTAGCAGAACTGTATCGAATCCAAGATAATTTTGAAGAAGCACTTTTCAAACATTCACAATCAATAGAAATATTCCATAAAATCAGTGGTAACAGATGTGATTTAGCAGAAGCTTACTTTCAACTAGGTTTAACATATCAGAAAATGGGTGACTTTAAAAATAGTCAGATCAATTTTGATGAAGCCATAATATTATTTACAGTAGCGGCAGCTCCCCAGCAAGTTGAGAAAGTTGAAAGAGAGAAAAAAACCCTCAAATCAGGGGGACTGTAGGTTATTCGAGTTAAGTGGACAACTAATTTACATACTACCGGGGCTTTAAACCCAATAATTGGGATGCAGCTTGACAAAAAGGAGCAGCACTAGTTCCCTCCGGGACGCTCTCGCGTTCGCTATCCAATGGTATCTTGCCCGTCTTTGATGATTAGCGGGCAAGACTTGTACTGAGCTTGTCGATAGCGCAGCGTGGCGTTAGCCATAGTATGCCCGCACTACAAGAAATTTTGGGATATTTTTTAAATTGGAAGTCTCTTATGAATCCAAGGAGTAGAACGACGACGAATCATAATATTGGTAACCCATATTCCGCACTTCACAATGTAGTATCCATATTTTCAAGAATTATTCCTAATAAGGCTTAGATTGTTCAATATTAATACCTAAAATTATGGATAAAATATGTGTTTTATTGAACGATAAAAAATAAAATTATGGAAATATTCGCGTATTACAAAATGAAGTACGGAAAGTGGGTTTAATACTTTTAAAATACCTTCTAAGGTAATTTTAAATTTAATTCTTGCAAGGTATTAGCATTTGCGCCCCACCTGAATTGTCAACAGTCCCATCAATCCTATAATTGTTATTAGCAATAGGTCCTGCCTGAAGAGCGCTAGTGGGAGTTCCACCAGCATAATTAGCAATGATATTACCAGATGGGTCGTATATTGCTGCATTATTGGATAGATTAGAGAATATCGCAGCAGCAGTACCATTATTAGTAATAGAGTTGATTGTGAAGGTTGTACCTGCATTACAACTAACATTGATACTTCCTGGTGTGCCTGCGGCTTGGTTTCCCCCCCCCCCAAGCTACAAGGGCGCTAGGGGATTTCAAAGCCAAAGTTCCATTGGTGGTGCTGTTAATGGTGCAAGTTGCAGGAATTGAACCAGTAAAATCAACGTTAGTAGTTTGAGCTTGGGCTTTAGGGCTAAAAGCAACAGCGCTGAGAGTAGCAACACCAGCAACTAAGGCAAGACGACGAATGAGCAGTTCTAATCGCTTCATCAAGCGCTCGATACTGCTCGTCAAGTCCTTCAAGTTTTGCCTCAAATACGATCATTTATGTCTAACTTTGGTATATAAATAGTATATCATGATTTGTTAAAAACTTAGCTACTATGCAGATTCTATTTCGCTAACGCTCAATATTTATCTGCCTAGTGCTGCGTTTTGAACCGCTTTACATCCCCCGCCTAGGAGACCTTGAGGCGGGGGTCTTACAGCGATTCGATAAAATGGAATGTAGCAGTTATTGGTTGGATGCAACACAGTCGAGGGCGCAGGCCCTGCGCCCCTACGGGTTTTTGATTTACTGACTTTATCTCATTCAAGTGCATACCGCTCTATATGTTTAAATTAGTATCATGATTTCAACAGTCAAAACTTCACAATTAACAGCAGAAACAATTGCCAATTACTTTATTTGGCAAGCTAGGGAAACAGGCTCATATATCAGCAATTTGAAACTGCAAAAACTTGTTTATTATGCTCAGGCTTGGTATTTAGCTATTTATGATCAACCTTTATTTGATGATGATTTTGAAGCATGGATTCATGGTTCAGTAATTCCCAAATTATATGAACAATATAAACAATTTGCATGGATGCCAATTTTAAAAGAAGTCGAAAAACCAAGTTTCTCTGATGAAATTAAGGAGCTTTTGGAACAAGTAACAGAAATTTATTTCGGTTGTGATACTTTTGAGTTAGAGCAAATGATTCATCGAGAAGATCCTTGGATTAATGCTAGAGGTAATCTGCCTATGGATGCCCCCTGTAATGCAATTATTAGTAAAGAGTCAATGAGGGAGTATTACAAGCAACGTGCCGCAGAAAAAGAATAAAATTAAAAAACTGAATATTAATCAAAGTTCATCACTAGGGATAAACCCTACAAAAATTGAAAGTACGAAAGGAATTAGTTTCTCCTATACTTATTTTCAATATGATAATAATAAGTTTTCAATTAAAGATAAAGATGCTAAATATTTACAAACTTTGCTTCAGAGATTGCGGGATTTATCAAGTATAACAGTCAACGAAATGACGGTAAAGAATGCCAAAAATTTGCGTTGTCATCCTATAAACTGGAAAGATACCACTGAAAATGGTTTTGGTCTTCTCAATGAAGAACAGTTAGTAGATACACCATATCAGTTTCAACTTTCATCCAACGAATATGGTAGAGTTCATGGTTTTTTTATTGAGAATGTGTTTTATATTGTTTGGCTAGATCCAGATCACAAACTTTATTCTTAAATAGATTTAGGCTGGAATCGCACGTAAAAGTTGAGTTCAATATAACAGAGGGCGCAGGCCCTGCGCCCCTACGGGTTTTTGATTTACTGACTTTATCTCGTTCGGATTTATACTGCTATAATGACCCATAGCATTGGGTATTACCGGAAATATTTAAAGTTTTTTGGACCTGTATAACCTGTGATTTTTCCTAGTTCCTCTAAAGTCTGGACTCCGCTATAGGTTTTACCATTAATAATCCAAGTCGGGAAACCTTCGATTTTTGCAGCTTTACATAATTCTGGTTTACCATTGGGACTATCGCCAGCGCACTCTACCTTAGAATTATCATTAATGATTTGATAAGCCTCTTTACCAAAAAGTAGCTTTTGTTCGTGACAGTGTGGACACCAATAGGCTACATATTCCTTAGCACCAGATTTTACAAGATGTTGGGCTAGGGCTATTTCTGCTGCACCAGATTTAGTGGTAATTTCCCAGCCAAATTGAGGATTTGGTTGTTCTTTAGGAGTAAAGGTAATTGCTGTGGGTTTGCCATCAGTTGATTCAGTAATATTACCTGATGGACTGACTTGAGAATACACCCCTAAAGTCCCAATTAACGTCACCATTGCCACAATCAAAGCAGTAAATAAAAGTTGTCCAATATCTTCCCAATCCTTACCCATCACGGTTAACACTAACATGGTTAATGCAAACAAGGCGGAGGCAATACAGTAAGGACAAATAGCTTTGAGTTGAAATGCCAGAACATACATTAAGTATCCACTGAAAACTGACATAGCGATCGCTCCCACAAACAGCAACCACCAAGTCCAATTTTCTAATTGTTTTTGACTTTTGTGATTTTCTCCTGGGTTTAGTGCTAAGGGAGCTAAAGCCAATATGAACATCCCCATGTATGCCAATAAACCAAATACAGGTAATGGTTGACCTAAAACCGTAGCCCAAGGACTAGAAAGGACATCCACACAACTCTTAACATTTTCCGGTGTAGTACAAACCGGAGTGCTACCGGTAAGTTTTTCATAGGTGAGATAACCTGTATTCAGGATACCAAATCCAGCGATCGCTCCTATCATCGGCCGCGACCATTTATGAATCCAAGGAGTAGAACGACGACGAATCATAATATTAGTTATTAGTCATTGGTCATTAGTCATTGGTCATTGGTCATTAGTCATTAGTCATTAGTCATTAGTCATTAGTCATTAGTCATTAGTCATTGGTCATTTAGAGGATGGTTGAAAATATCCTCTAAATCACAAAAATCACAAAAATCACAAAAATCATAGTTCAGACACTGACGATATCTCCTCTGCGGGCAGCTTCTACAAATTGACTGACGCGAATGGGGTCTATTGGTTGCTGAATTTGACCGTGACGTTTCAGAGAACTAGAAACAATCACCCCATTTGCGGCTTGTAGCAGAGTCCCCACATTTTCCCAACTTGCACCACTACCAATAAACACAGGAGTACCAGCAGCAGCAGCAGTCGCTAATTCCAAATCTTCTTGGTCAGGAGGACTACCTGTAGCCCAACCCGATAAAATTACCGCATCAGCCAAACCTCTTTCAATCGTATCTTTCACAGCAACAGTGAGATTAGGAGAACTCAACGGCCGGGCGTGTTTTACCAAAACATCAGCAAAAATTTTCACATCAGATCCTAATTCTCGACGATATCGCAGTAATTGATGGGCTTCCCCCTCAATTAATCCTTGGTCAGTTGCCATCACACCTGTAAGCACATTAACTCGAATAAATTGGGCATTAACGCAACTAGCAATAGCGATCGCACTTCTGCCATCATTACGTAACACATTTAACCCCAGAGGCACAGTTACTAAATTTTGGATTCGTTGGACAACCACAGTCATGGCACTCACAACAGCAGGATCAACTTGATTTTTGGTAAATGGGGCATCGAAAAAATTCTCAACGATAATCCCATCTACTCCTCCACTAGCAAGGGCTGTGGCTTCTTGTTCGGCGCGGTCAATCACTGCTTTGAGACTACCTCCCCAACGGGCTGAAGTAGGAAGGGGTAGTAGATGTACTACGCCAATAATCGGTGTTCGGGTTGTAAATAACTGATTTAAGTCCACGTCTTTAATTTATTTGTCACAGCCTGGAGTGCTTGTCTATCCCCACTCTCCAGACGAGGGGGCAACAAAATAGTATCAATAACTAGACAGCGAGAATCAAACAAAAAAATGTAGATTTTCTGGGCATTGCAGCCGTTTGTCTTCTTGTACTAATATAAATTGCTTTCGGGAACACCGAAACAGATCAGAGATAGTAATTTCACCAATTAGCTATTTCCTTGCTTAAACTAGATATAGCAGGTGGTAAGTAAAAATTTTCCTTTCTTTGGAGCGTCAGTCCTCACCAGTTTTTTTATGGTCAGGTTTTTGCCTCCTCCTCAAGATAGAAATTAACTTTCAACCTTCCATAAGATATGTTAAGATAGAATCTGATGACAAGAGGAGTTTGCCACTCACAAGATGCAAGGCAGCTTCCCGGCATTTAATTATAAATGTCCGAGTAGCATTACTGCTTGATAGGCGTAGTCGCCATTGCGATTTCCCCAGTTGGGTAGCGGCTTCTCAAAACAGACCTCTTGGTCGGCTTCCCAACGGGTAAATTAACAACGCCCACGCTGCGGTAATCCAAAATACCATTAAGCGAATTGTTAAAAATATTATGAGTGTCAGACTTACCCAAAGACACTTAAGATTACCCTGGGAAACAAATTAGTAGAAGTATCATGGCCTCTATCAAAATGATAGTCAAAGGTTGTAGTTTGGCTTTTACTAGTTAAAGTTGCTAGTTATATAGGTTAAATCTGGTAATTGGTAGCGGGTAATTGGGTGGGAATTATTAGGAGAAGTCAGGAGTCAGGAGTAAAATCTCCTTGATTTTTAGTTACATAGATTAAAACTGTGTACTTTATTTATCTGTAATATCCTAATATTTATGTATTTCCGATCCAATGCTGGAATGTTAATTAACAAGCAAAAACGGAAGATTTATTCAAAATATGGGTGAAAAGCCAACGATTGCCATTTCTCACCTGGGCTGCGAGAAAAATCGAATTGATACGGAACATATGTTAGGGCTGCTAGTAGAAGCAGGCTATGGTGTTGATAGTAACGAAGAAGTAGCAGATTACGTCATTGTTAATACCTGTAGTTTTATCGAAGCGGCTCGACAGGAATCAGTAAGAACCCTAGTAGAACTAGCGGAAGCCAATAAGAAAATTGTGATTACTGGCTGTATGGCGCAACACTTCCAAGAAAAATTATTGGAAGAATTGCCAGAAGCAGTAGCGGTAGTAGGGACAGGGGATTATCACAAGATAGTTGATGTCATCGAGCGAGCCGAACGGGGAGAAAGAGTTAAAGAAATTACTGCTGAACCCACGTATATTGCCGATGAAAATACACCCCGTTATCGGACAACAACTGAAGGAGTAGCGTACCTGCGAGTGGCAGAAGGCTGTGATTATCGGTGTGCATTTTGTATTATTCCTCATTTGCGAGGAAATCAGCGATCGCGTACCATTGAATCAATAGTTGCCGAAGCCCAACAACTGGCAAGTCAAGGTGTCAAAGAAATAATTCTCATTTCCCAAATCACCACCAATTACGGCTTAGATATTTACGGGAAACCAAAATTAGCCGAATTGTTGCGGGCTTTAGGAAAAGTAGATATACCTTGGATTAGGATGCACTACGCTTATCCCACCGGACTTACACCGGATGTGATTGCTGCTATCCAAGAAACCCCCAATTGTTTGCCATATTTGGATTTGCCTCTCCAACATTCCCATCCAGAAATTCTCCGCGCCATGAATCGTCCTTGGCAAGGCCAGATAAATGATGGGATTATGGAACGGCTGAAAATTGCCCTACCATCAGCAGTGCTAAGAACCACATTTATAGTTGGTTTTCCTGGAGAGACACAGGAGCATTTTCAACATTTATTAGAGTTTACCCAACGACATAAATTTGATCATGTTGGTGTCTTTACCTTCTCACCAGAAGAAGAAACTCCCGCCTATAATCTACCCAATCAAATTCCCGCAGAAGTAATGGCAGCACGCCATGATCAACTAATGGAATTGCAACAGCCAATTTCCTTCCAGAAAAATCAACAGGAAGTCGGCAAAATAGTTGATGTCCTGATTGAACAAGAAAATCCAGGAAGTGGAGAATTAATCGGTCGTTCTGGGAGATTTTCTCCTGAAGTTGATGGTCAAGTCTATGTTACAGGCGAGGCCAGGCTAGGAACCATCGTCAAAGTAGCGATTCAAAGTGCCGATGCATACGACCTTTATGGTCAAGTTATCAATAGTGATAGATTATCTTCCCGTCTGCTATCTACTGTTGTATAAGACTTAATTTACAAATAAGTATCGGTTTACAAGTACAAAATTTACAATCAAATCTAGGAGCGTTAATGAATTTATCATTTCAAGAATTAGGCATTTCCCAAGAACGTGCTCAACTGTTAGAAAACATGGGTTTTACTGAACCTACAAATATCCAAGCCCAAGCTATTCCTCAACTATTAAATGGTCGGGATGTAGTTGGTCAATCGCAAACAGGAACAGGCAAAACCGCAGCTTTTTCTCTACCAATTTTAGAACGATTAGATGAAAACCTCAAAGCTGTACAAGCAATAGTATTAACCCCAACCCGTGAGTTAGCAATTCAGGTTCATGCGGCTGTTTCCCAGTTTATTGGTAACAGTTACTTGAAAGCGGCGGCTATTTACGGTGGTCAATCAATTGACCGTCAAATCATGCAACTCAGACGTGGGGCGCAAATCGTCGTGGGGACACCAGGACGGGTGATAGATTTACTAGACCGTGGTAACTTGAAGCTTGATCAAGTCAAGTGGTTTGTCTTGGATGAAGCTGATGAAATGTTAAGCATGGGCTTCATTGACGATGTGGAAAGAATTCTTTCCCAAGCGCCCCAAGAACGCCAAACAGCATTATTTTCAGCGACAATGCCACCATCAATTCGGATGTTGGTAAATAGATTTTTGAACTCACCGGTTACTGTCACCGTTGAACAACCCAAAGCCGCACCGAATAAAATCAATCAAGTGGCTTACATGATTCCTCGTCATTGGACAAAAGCTAAAGCTTTGCAACCAATTCTGGAAATGGAAGATCCAGAAACAGCTTTAATCTTTGTTCGTACCCGTCGCACAGCCGCCGAATTAACCAGTCAATTACAATCTGCTGGTCATAGTGTGGATGAATATCATGGTGATTTGTCCCAACAAGCGCGGGAACGTTTATTAATTCGTTTTCGTAACCGTCAAGTTCGTTGGGTTGTAGCTACTGATATTGCCGCACGGGGTTTGGACGTTGATCAACTTTCTCATGTGATCAACTTTGATTTACCCGATAGTGTGGAAACCTATGTTCACCGCATTGGTCGGACTGGTCGGGCTGGAAAAGAAGGAACTGCAATTTCTTTAGTCCAATCTTTTGAACGCCGCAAACAACAGGCATTTGAACGCCATAATCGTCAAACTTGGCAAATTCTCTCTATTCCTACCAAGGCACAGATTGAAGCGCAGCACATTCAGAAATTGAAAGCACAAGTTGCCGAAGCTTTAACTGGTGAACGGTTAGCTTCCTTCTTGCCCATTATCAGCGAAATGATTGAGCAATATGATGCTCATGCGATCGCTGCTGCTGCTTTACAAATCGCCTACGATCAAACCCGTCCCGCTTGGTTAATATCAGGTGTGGATTTACCTGTGGACGAAAGCCCAACACCCAAACCCAGAATTAACAAACGTGGTGATGGTGGTGGAGACCGTGAACCAGAAAGACGTGGTTCCGGTGGTGGTGTCCGTGGTGTCCGTTCTTCTTGGTCAAAAGAAGGTAAAGGTAACGATGAAAGACGCAGTAGCGGTGGTGGTAGTATTAAACCTAAGTTGAAAACAGCTTACCGTGAACCTTCTGCTAACCCTAGCAGTTAAAAGTTAGGTTTGGGAATAGGTCAATTTGAGGGGAGAAATTCCTCCCCTCTCTTCCGCGTCCTGCCGTGTACACATAAGTCCTATTAACATTAAATCGGTGGTTAGGAACCGCATCTACACAGGCAAAACCCACCTTCGTGGGTTTGAAACGCTAGATTTTCCATTAGTCCACGAAGGTGGACTTTGTCTGTGTAGCCGCGACTTCTAGTCGCCAGCACTTGTTTTGGTTAATAATATCACTTGTGTGTACACTATAGCTCGTTCAGGCGGCGTTTGACGGTCGCAGCGAGATTAGATTGAGCTAAACTCTTAATCTAATTCTGTCAGTAGAATCTCAGTGGCTGTCTTCCCTGAGAGTGTCAAATTAATTTAGTATCGTGCGGGCATTAAATATTTTACTATTTCTTACATACCGTCAATTAACCCCCAGACTTAAATTATTCATGAGTCTGAGGGCAATTTACAAACAAGAGACGATCTCCTAAATTAACGTATTAACAACAGAAGAAGGTGCTAAACCATTTTGGAAATCATTGTTAGTTGAGTGCTGTGGCTGTATGTCTTCCTGTACACCCCGCACCTTAATTAACTGAATAGCCCGGTTTACACTTTCTGGCAAAATTACCACCAGACTACCATCAGGAGCCATGTCTAAGGCTTTGTTAATAGCTGTGGTTTCATCCAAAATTGATTCAAAGCGGTAATTAGGCTTAACTTCGGTAATCCCTTGAATAATCAAATCTGAAGCTGAACCACGAGGTCTGCCTCTAGTATCATCATCTTCTTTAACAATAATGTAGTCAAAGATATCTGCTGATAACTTACCTAGAGTAACAAAATCTTCGTCACGGCGATCGCCAGGACCACCAATCACACCAATGCGCTGTCCCGTTGTCCAATTACGGACAAATGACCCCAAAGCCTGATAACTAGCCGCATTGTGGGCATAATCTACCAAAGCATGGTATTCACCCAAATTAAACAAATTCATCCGTCCTGGGGTTTGACTCACAGAAGCGCGAAAGCTGCGTAAACCAGTGCGAATTTGCTCAATGGTGACATCCTGCACAAATGCTGCCAAACTAGCTGCTAAAGCATTAGCAATCATAAATGGCGCTCTTGCACCCATTGTCAAGGGAATATTTTCTGCTCTTTCGATGCGGTGAGTCCAATCACCTTTGACAATAGACAGATAACCATGTTCATAGATTGCGGCCACTCCACCTTTTTGGATATGCTTCCGTACCAGATCCGAGTCTGGATTCATGGTGAAGTAGGCAATATTCGCCTTAGTTTTTTCTGCCATAGCTGCTACCCGGTGATCATCGGCATTGAGTACCGCATAACCATCAGAGAAGACAGCTTCAGCAACTACGCTTTTTAGATGTGCCAATTGCTCAATAGTATCTATATCACCAATGCCCAAATGGTCAGCAGATACATTCAATACTACACCTACATTAGCATTTTCAAAACCTAGCCCAGAGCGCAGAATACCACCACGAGCTGATTCTAATATTGCCACTTCTACGGTCGGATCTTGAAGAATAACATGAGCGCTTTGGGGACCTGTATTATCTCCTGATTCTACTAAGAAATCACCGATATAAGTACCATCTGTAGTTGTATATCCTACTACTTTACCTGTTTGCTTATAGATGTGTGCTAACAGGCGAGTCGTAGTGGTTTTACCATTTGTGCCAGTGACGGAGAGAAGAGGAATCCGTCCAGATTGTTCATTGGGGAACAACATATCCATGACTGCGCCGGCGACATTGCGGGGGATACCAATACTGGGAGCCACGTGCATTCGGAAACCAGGAGCAGCATTGACTTCGACAATTACACCATCTAATTCTCGCAAAGGACGGCTAATATCAGAAGTCACAATATCTATCCCAGCCACATCTAAACCGATGATTCTGACTACCCGTTCTGCTAACCAAAGATTTTCTGGGTGAATTTCGTCTGTACGATCTACAGCACTACCACCTGTACTCAAGTTGGCTGTAGCTCGCAGATAACACATTGCTCCCTGGGGTGGCACACTATTGATGGTGTACCCTTGCCTATCTAGTAATTGGTAGCTGGTACGGTCTAATTCAATCTTAGTTAAGACGTTATCATGTCCGGTACCACGCTTGGGGTCAAGGTTTGTTTCTTCAATTAGTTCTGTAACCGTAGATTTGCCATTACCCACAACATGAGCGGGGATTCTCTCTGCTACAGCAACTACTTTGCCATTAACTACCAATACCCGATGATCTCGTCCGACATAATATCGCTCAACAATGATTGACCGAGAAACCTGTCGAGCCATTTCATAAGCGGCTTCAGCGTCTTCCCATGTGCGAATATCAATGGTGATACCCCGCCCATGATTACCGTCTAAAGGCTTAATAACGATAGGATAACCACCAACATATTCAACGGCTTCTTCTAAATCATCAAAGAAATTGATGACTGTACCTCTAGGAACTGGTACACCGTTGGCATCAAGAATCCGTTTAGTAGCTTCTTTATCACCAGCTAGTTCGACACCAAGAATGCCTGTGTTATTGGTCATTGTGGCCTGAATCCGTTTTTGATGGATACCATAGCCCAATTGAATTAAGAATCTAGCTGGTAAAGGCATCCAGGGAATACCTTGTTTTTCCGCTTCTTTGATAATAGCTTCTGTTGAAGGTCCCAGGGATGCATCACGCCAAAAGTCTTTCAGGTCTTGAACGTCTTGCTCTAGTTCGGCTTTGGGATAACGTCCCCGGTCAATAATACTTTGACATAGCCTAACTGCTGCCCGTCCTGCATAGCGACCCGCTTCTTCATTTAGGTACTCAAGCACTACCTGGTAAATTCCAGGTGTGGCAGTTTCACGGGTGCGACCGAAACCTACGTGCATTCCCGCTAATTCCTGGAGTTCCAAGGCTACGTGTTCCACTATATGACCCATCATGGTGCCTTCTCGCACCCGCATTAGAAAACCACCACGACAGCCAGGGGAGCAGTAGTGACCCTCTAGACTTGGCAACGCCTCTACTAATCCTTCATAAAAGTTAGGTATTTCATTAGAGGGTGTTTCGGCAAGGTTTTCTAAGTCTAGGCGCATGACGATCAGCTTGTGCCGCCGAATGCTCCAGTAATTTGGGCCGCGTAAGGTTTGGATCTTGAGGATTCTCATGGGAATAGGTAGATGGAGATTCGTAACCAAAATTCTATTTTTTTGCTGGAATTGACCACTAAACTTGGCATTTGAAGCAGTTTTTCCTTCTGAGATGGTATTGATATAAATCTAGAAGAAAAAATTACAATGCGGTCAAATCAGTGTAACCTGAGATACTTTATATCGTCAGCTAGAGATGCGATGCACAGCAGGTAAAACAGTACGTTGGTAAAGATGAAATCGATCTCCGTAACTGAGGATATGTAGTCGTAAATTATGTACGGTCAAGGGTTCGTTAGCACTAACATTTGGTTCATTCGTATGAGTAAGTTCTGTGGGATCAACAATAGTGACACTGCCTTTACCCATAACTTGTAACCAACCATCTCGTTCAAACACAGCACAAGTATCTTCATCAATACCTATACCTAATCTATCAGGGTGAGCGGCGATCGCACTAACTAAGCGCCCCATGCGGTTCCGGTTATGGAAATGTTGGTCAACGACAACTTCAGGAATGAACCCTAAGCCCGTTGCCATGTCAACTAGGGAACGATTGGGTGTTTCACCACTGCCGCCACCTGCGATCATGTGATGTCCCATGACGGCTGCTCCAGCACTTGTTCCTGCTAGAGTCAGTTGTCCGGCTCTCACCCGCTGACGGATAATTTCCATTGCTGGTGTGTCGGAGAGGACTCCACAAAGACGCAGTTGGTCTCCTCCTGTTAAGAAGACACCACTACAGGCTTCGAGGGATGCTTTAATCTCAGGATTTTCGCATTGTTCCCGTTCCCGAATGTCTAAAATCTCAACCTTCTCTGCTCCCATTTCTTCAAAAATGCGAACATACCTACCAGCAATAATGGCAGGCTCACGAGAGGCTGATGGAATTATTGTAATATACGCCTTGTTACCACCGGCACGAACAAAAAAAGTTCTCAGAATTTCTCGTCCATGAACTTTATCTTCTGCACCTCCGATAACCAGAACGGCGGTTTTAGTAACTTGGGGTGTC
Organism: Dolichospermum sp. DET69; assembly: GCA_017355425.1. Classification (NCBI taxonomy): domain Bacteria; kingdom Bacillati; phylum Cyanobacteriota; class Cyanophyceae; order Nostocales; family Aphanizomenonaceae; genus Dolichospermum; species Dolichospermum sp. DET69. The sequence goes on along the minus strand of CP070233.1, from coordinate 2,098,854 downwards.
CTCATTTCCAGCGATTTAACTTCTAACTGCGGCATTGTGTTTCTGCTTGAGGGAGTCAACAACTTCAGGTTAATTGCACAAGGTTTGTGACTTGTGAATTTTTGCCCTATGCTTTTGTGAGAGGACACGCGGGTAGGCACGGGGGCGCTACCCCTACATTTTCTTATGTCCGTCGTTCTCATGGCCAGCATTTTGATTTTTTACCTATCTACTTTCCCAGAAAGCTTTTATAGTGCTAAATTAACTATAATTCTCTTCTGGACTTAGGGTTTAGTCGGCCTTGACACTCTTACTTCTGAGCCTGGCTAGGTGCATCCCGGAAGTTGTTAACTTTGGTGGGATTATTAATTTAAATTTAGTAGTGACAATATTTAAACATAAATTAAGTAATTAGAAAAACTTTTGATCTAACTAAAGTATTTAGAATACTGATATTTTTAGATACTATGAGTAGATTTTTAGTCTTTTATGATTTACGCCATACTCCGTTATCAGCTATTCTATTAACTAAGTATCTACTCTTAACATTAGTTCTATCGAATACAAATTACTGTGCGTTTTGATATAGTTACGCTTTTTCCTGACTGTTTTACATCAATTCTCAATTCTGGTTTATTGAGTAAAGCTTTAGCTAAACAGATTGCTCAAGTGCATTTAACTAATCCTAGGGACTTTACCACCGACAAACATCACAAGGTAGATGATCAACCCTATGGTGGTGGTGTGGGAATGCTAATGAAACCAGAACCTATTTTTGCGGCTGTGGAGTCTTTGCCAATTCTACCCCGTAGAGATGTGATTTTAATGAGTCCCCAAGGGCAACCGATGAACCAGCCCTTGCTGCGCGAATTAGCCACGAATTATGACCAATTAGTCGTCGTCTGTGGTCATTATGAAGGGGTAGATGATAGGGTGCTAAATTTAGTCACTCGTGAGGTGTCTTTGGGCGATTTTATCCTCACTGGGGGAGAAATTCCCTCTATGGTTTTAATTAATGGTGTTATGCGTCTGCTTCCGGGAACTGTGGGCAAGGAGGAATCTCTGAAAACGGAAAGTTTTGAAGAATATTTATTAGATTTTCCTCAGTACACTCGTCCTGCTGATTTTCGCGGTTGGAAAGTCCCAGATGTGTTACTAAGTGGTAATCATGCAGCAATAGCCCGTTGGCGTTTTCAACAACAAATTGAGCGCACGTCGTCCCGTCGTCCCGATTTGCTCAAACAATGGCAAGAAGAGAGGGGAAAAGATGACAGTTGACTGTTGACTGTTGACTGTTGACTGTTGACTGTTGACTGTTGACTGCTGACTGTTGACTGCTGACTGTTGACTGTTGACTGTTGACTGTTGACTGTTGACTGTTGACTGTTGACTGTTGACTGTTGACTGCTGACTGTTGACTGCTGACTGTTGACTGTTGACTGTTGACTGTTGACTGCTGACTGTTGACTGCTGACTGTTGACTGCTGACTGTTGACTGTTGACAGGGAATAGAAGAATAAATTCTTACTAATGACTAATGACTAATAACTAATAACTAATAACTATGAACATCAGAATTGGTAATGGCTACGATATACATAGATTGGTGAGCGATCGCAATTTGATTTTAGGCGGTATTCACATTCCCCATGAACTCGGCTTGTTAGGGCATAGTGACGCTGATGTCCTTACTCATGCCATCATGGACGCTATGCTAGGGGCTTTATCTTTAGGGGATATTGGCCATTATTTTCCTCCTACAGATCCACAATGGGCTGGGGCTGATAGTCTTGTATTATTAGATCAAGTTCATCAGCTAATTCGGGAGCAAGGTTGGAAAATAGGCAATATTGATTCTGTAGTTGTGGCTGAACGTCCGAAATTAAAACCTCACATTTCTAAAATGCGGGATAAATTAGCAGCAGTTTTAAAAGTAGAACCAAATCAAATTGGTGTCAAAGCTACTACTAATGAAAAATTGGGTCCCACTGGTAGAGAAGAAGGTATTTGTGCTTATGCTGTGGTTTTGTTAGTAGCGGGTGATTAATCAATTTCCATATATTTACATCAAGGAGAAAAGAAGATGCAAGTTATCAACTTCCAACCCCCTCAAAAATATCGTCCTGATATTATGTTTACAAATAAAGATGAAGAAATTATCTTAATCGTAGAGGTAAAAGCTCAAAAACCAGAGACAGAATTAAACAGGCAAAGTGCTATTTATCAATTAAAAACATACTTGCAGAATATCAAGCCAGATATTCCTTTTGGTATGTTAGTGGATTTAGAGGAAATTAATATTTTTGCATTGAATAATGATCAGGAAATAGAAAATCTAATTTCCTTGAGAACTAATGATATACTAAGTAACTATGATCCAGAATCCCCGCATAAAAGAATCTTTGATTTTTATTTAGAAACACTTATTAAATCTTGGCTCAGAGATTTATCATATCATTGGAATTCAGATACACCACCAGCGTATAATGAATTAGCGAAAATTGGTTTATTACCATTGTTAGAAGGTGGACATACTTATATTCAGGAAAATTTAGGTGATGATACTTTACATTGAAACTAATTTTTTAATGGCAGTTGCAAAAGGAATAGACATAGATGCAGCACAGTTTCTGCGGAATCTCTCTCCCTTAATTCGTCTTGCTATACCAGCTATTTGTTATGTAGAAGTCATTAACACATATAGAATAGATAAGCAAAATCAGTTAAAGTTTCAAGCAGAAATGGAGAAATAAATTAATGAAGCAATGCGTGATAAAATTTCTGTTCATGCAGATTTGTTTAAGGTGAGTTTAGAAAGAGCATCTATTGAAAATCTACTATTATTAAATGATGTACAAGATAGATGAAATTATTAACTTGTTAACAGAAAATTCAGAAATCATTAACTTTGATAATAACATAATCAAGGATATTTCTGATAATATTTTTATAGCAACAGAAACATTACTAATTAAAAATGATCTTATGGATAACTTAATATTACAGTGTATCGTATCTCATGCAAATCAGCATCCTCATAATCAAAAAGTATTTATAAGTGGTAACACTAAAGATTTCGGTAAAAAGGAAGTAAGAGAAGTTTTAAATAGTGCAAAAATTAAATATTTTAGTAACACTAGAAACTTTCTAGGTTGGTTAGACTCTCAATGCTCCTAAAATTAATATCTGGTAATAAACCATGACAATACAAAAAATACTCAGTCTGACAAAACGCTTTTTCTTATTAATTACAATAATTGCATTCACAACAATCACAATTACCGCTTGTAAACCAATTAAACTAAAAAGTGAGGCGGCTCAAGTACCCCAATTAGTCAGAAGTATTCTGAGTGATCCAAAAACATTTAATGCGGCACTTGGTTCTGAATCACCAAATATTTTTGGTCTTACTTATGAAGGATTATTAACGCAAAATCCTATTAACGGCAAAATAGAAGGAGCATTAGCTCAATCATGGGAAATATCACCAGATAAAACCAAAATTACCTTTACCATGCGCGAAGGTTTGAAATGGTCAGACGGAGAACCATTAACAGTTGATGATGTCGTCTTTACCTACAATGATATTTATTTAAATGAAAAAATTCCCACAGATACTAGAGATGTTTTGAGAATTGGTAAAGATCGCAAATTACCAACTGTGAAAAAAATAGATAATCGCAGAGTAGAATTTAGTGTACCTGAACCATTTAGACCTTTTTTACTAAATACAGGGGTATCTATTTTACCTGCTCATATTTTAGAAAAATCAGTCAAAACTAAAAATAAAGATGGCAAACTGGAATTTTTGAGTAAGTGGGGTGTTGATACTCCCCCAGAAGAAATTATTGTTAATGGACCTTATAAAATTGAAAAGTATGATACAAGTCAACGGATAATTTTTCGCCGTAATCCCTATTATTGGCGTAAAGATGCTCAAGGTGAACCACAACCTTATATTGAACGGATAATTTGGCAAATTGTGGAATCAACAGATACTTCTTTACTCCAATTTCGTTCCGGTGATTTAGATTTTATTAGTGTTTCCCCTGATTATTTTTCTCTGTTAAAAGTTCAGGAAAAACAAGGGAATTTTACAATATATAATGGTGGTCAAAGTTCTAGCACTTTATTTCTTTCTTTCAACTTAAATAAGGGGAAAAGAAATAATAAACCATTAGTTGATCCGATTAAATCTCAATGGTTTAATAATGTCCAATTTCGCCAGGCAGTAGCTTATGCTATTGATAGACAAACCATGTTAAATAATACTTTTCGTGGTTTGGGTACACCCCAAGATTCTCCTATTTCTGTTCTAAGTCCTTATTTTTTATCACCACAAAAAGGCCTGAAAGTTTATAAATATAATCCTGATAAAGCGAAGGAATTACTAATGAAAGCAGGATTTAAATATAATGACAAAAATCTTTTAGTGGATCATCAAGGTAATGAAGTCAGATTTAGTTTACTCACCAATGCTGGTAATAAGATTCGGGAGTCAATGGGTTCGCAAATTAAACAAGATTTAAGTAAAATTGGCATTCAAGTTGATTTTACTCCCTTGGCATGGAATACTTTTATAGGTAAGATATCTAATACTTTAGATTGGGATGCTGGTTTATTAGGTTTAATTGATGGATTAGAACCTAATGATGGTGCTAATGTTTGGTCACCTGACGGGGGATTACATATGTTTAATCAGAAACCCCAAGCCGGACAAAAGCCCATAGAAGGGAGAGAAGTTGCACCTTGGGAAGTGAAAATTAATGAACTTTATATTCAAGGGGCGCAAGAATTTGATGAAGCGAAAGTAAAGGAAATTTATGGAGAAAGTCAACAATTAACACAGGAGTATTTACCTTTTATTTATTTGGTGAATTCCTCGGCTATGTCAGCAATTAGAAATCGTTTTGAGGGTATCCAATTTTCTGCCCTTGGTGGCGCTTTTTGGAATATTCATGAAATTAAAGTTACGAAATAGGTAATAGGTAATAGTGAAGAAATTCTTAGAGGATGTTTTAAAAGTCTCTCATGGTGTATCAAATATTGTTTTCCCCCTCCCTAACCCTCCCCTTAGAAAGGTGAGGGGACTTGATTTTCCTTAGTCCCCCCTTGGAAAGCTACGGTGTACACACAAGTCTTCTAGAGTTGTCCCACAACGTTTAGATCCCCCCAACCCCCCTTAAAAAGGGGGGCTAAATTCTTCAAAGTCCCCCTTTTTAAGGGGGATTTAGGGGGATCGGATCACGTTTAGCATCCTGTCTATTCTCATATTAATCTCTGGTAATAACCTATGACATTAACAGAAAAACTATTCAATTACACAAAACGCTTTTTATTACTCATAACTGTTATTGCTTTTACAGTAATAGGAATTACTGCTTGTAACCCAATTAAACTAAAAAGTGAAGCGGCTCAAGTACCCCAATTAGTCACAAGTATTCTCAGTGACCCAAAAACATTTAATGCTGCGTTGAGTTCCGAATCACCAAATATTTTTGGTCTTACTTATGAAGGATTACTAACACAAAATCCTATTAACGGCAAAATAGAAGGAGCATTAGCTCAATCATGGGAAATATCACCAGATAAAACCAAAATTACCTTTACCATGCGCGAAGGTTTAAAATGGTCAGACGGACAACCATTAACAGTTGATGATGTTGTCTTTACCTACAATGATATTTATTTAAATGAAAAAATTCCCACAGATACTAGAGATGTTTTGAGAATTGGTAAAAATCGCAAATTACCAACTGTGAAAAAAATAGATCCTCGCAGAGTAGAATTTAGTGTACCTGAACCATTTAGACCTTTTTTACTGAATACAGGAGCATCTATTTTACCTGCTCACATTTTAGAAAAATCAGTTAAAACAAAAAATAAAGATGGCAAACTGGAATTTTTGAGTAAATGGGGTGTTGATACTCCCCCAGAAGAATTAATTGTTAATGGACCTTATAAAGTTGAAAGATATGATACAAGTCAACGGATAATTTTTCGTCGTAACCCCTATTATTGGCGTAAAGATGCTCAAGGTAAACCACAACCTTATATTGAACGGATAATTTGGCAAATTGTGGAATCCACAGATACTTCTTTACTCCAATTTCGTTCCGGTGATTTAGATTCTATTGGTGTTTCTCCTGATTATTTTTCTTTGTTAAAAGTCCAGGAAAAACAAGGGAATTTTACAATATATAATGGTGGTCCAAGTTCTAGCACTTCCTTTATTTCTTTCAACTTAAATAAGGGGAAAAGAAATAATCAACCATTAGTTGATCCAATTAAATCTCAATGGTTTAATAATATCCAATTTCGTCAAGCAGTAGCTTATGCTATTGATAGACAAACCATGTTAAATAATACTTTTCGTGGTTTGGGTACACCCCAAGATTCTCCTATTTCTGTCCAAAGTCCTTATTTTTTATCACCAGAAAAAGGCTTAAAAGTTTACAAGTATAATCCTGATAAAGCGAAGGAATTACTAATAAAAGCAGGATTCAAATATAATGACAAAAATCTTTTAGTGGATAATCAAGGTAATGAAGTCAGATTTAGTTTACTCACCAATGCCGGTAATAAAATTCGGGAGTCAATGGGTTCGCAAATTAAACAAGATTTAAGTAAAATTGGCATTCAAGTTGATTTTACACCCTTGGCATGGAATACTTTTATAGATAAACTTTCCAATACCTTAGATTGGGATGCTTGTTTAATAGGTTTAACTGGTGGATTAGAACCTAATGATGGTGCAAATGTTTGGTCACCTGACGGGGGATTACATATGTTTAATCAGAAACCCCAAGCTGGACAAAAGCCCATAGAAGGGAGAGAAGTTGCACCTTGGGAAGTGAAAATTAATGAACTTTATATTCAGGGCGCACAGGAATTTGATGAGGTGAAAGTCAAGGAAATTTATGGGGAAAGTCAACAATTAACACAGGAGTATTTACCTTTTATTTATTTGGTGAATTCCTCGGCTATGTCAGCAATTAGAAATCGTTTTGAGGGTATCCAATTTTCTGCCCTTGGTGGTGCTTTTTGGAATATTCATGAAATTAAAGTTACAAAATAGGTAATGGGTAATAGGTAATAGTGAAGAAATTCTTACCAATTACCAATTACCAATTACCAATTACCAATTACCAATTACCAATCCCGTGACACAACCCGAAAATTTGCGATCGCTCTTAGAAGCCGTCGCCAATGGTAAAATTAGCCCAGAGATAGCATTCGACTCACTCAAAGATTTAAATTATGAATCTGTCGGTGAGTTTGCCAAAATAGATCACCATCGTCAATTAAGAACTGGTTTCCCGGAAGTAATTTGGGGACCTGGTAAAACACCGGAACAAATTGCTCAAATTATGGAAGTTATGCGGCACCGTACTTCTGTGGTGATGGCTACTCGCATTGAACCAAAAGTATATTCCGCATTACAAAAGAAAGTTAGAGGTATCCAATATTACGAACAAGCCCGAATTTGTGCCATTGTCCCCTCTGTAATTGAAGTTAGATTTCCTGGAAATATTGGTATTCTTTCCGCTGGTACTGCTGATTTAGCCGTTGCTGAAGAGGCTGCTGTCACTGCTGAACTGTCTGGTTTCTCTGTTCAGCGTCTCTGGGATGTCGGTGTGGCAGGAATTCACCGTTTATTAAGTAATCGCCACCTATTGGAATCAGCATCAGTATTAATTGTTGTTGCGGGAATGGAAGGGGCTTTACCTAGTGTGGTAGCAGGTTTAGCCGATTGTCCAGTGATTGCTGTTCCTACAAGTATTGGTTATGGTGCGAGTTTTTCCGGTTTAGCACCTTTATTGACAATGCTCAACTCTTGTGCTGCTGGTATAGGTGTAGTAAATATAGATAATGGCTTTGGGGCAGCGGTTTTAGCTGGGCAAATTTTACGAACTTCAGAAAAATTACGCTTGGCAGCAGGAAAATATTAAAGTATGACAGTAAAAACTGTGTATAATTAAGATATTTATCTCATGGAACATCTTAGCGATCCACTATTCCTAATTTTAGGAAATTTAGACTTTCATATCAATTTTGCTGTTAGTGACCACACAGACTACTTTTTATATGGTCTGTAGAAAAACATTAAAGTATGACAGTAAAAACTGTGTATAATTAGGATATTTATCTGATGGAACACCTTAGCGATCCACTATTCCTCATTTTAGGAAATTTAGACTTTCATATCAATTTTTTTGTTAGTGATCACACAGACTACTTTTTATATGGTCTCGTAAAAGAGACGGATGTTTTGGGTCAAATACAAAATTATTGGAATAACTTTGTCAAAACTGGGCAAATTTGGGCAATGTTGATTGGTATAATCCTTGGCTATATGTTCAAAGGGTTAACTAGTTACGGGTGAACTACCCACACTGACTTGGAGTACCAAGTACAGTGTTGGCTTCTGTACTCACGGGGGAGTGCCGTAACTTAGACTTTCGCCCAAGTTTTGGTCTGATCTCCCCTCCTACAGCAGAGACGGACGAACCTTCCGTCTTGATCATTCTGATTCCCTCTGCTCTAATATTTGTGGCGGCGTTGCCATCACGATTATGATGAGTACCACAGTGAGGACAAGTCCACTTCCTCACATCTAAGTTTCGATGGACTTATTTAGAGCATAATTCCACCACCATCTAGCACACCCAAATGTCTGCGCCAGTATTGCTTGTTGCTCTTTTGTTGGATATAAACGGATTTGCACAGCTTTGTGTAACACTCAACAGCACCTCCTTTGTGTCTACTATGTTAACACAATATATATTTTGTGGTAGAGAGTAAAAATAAAATAATATTTGGAAAAACCTCAAATGTTCTTTGCTCTTACAAGGCTTACGCCTCGGATCATTTGAGAACGATTTCGGTTTTTTCTGCCTTATATGCCGCCACTGATTCGGATTACCAAATTCAGTGGGGGACTTACGGCAAATTAGTTAAATTTATTTTAGATATTAGATTTTGGACTGATAATGATTCAAAATCTAACATCTATATCTAATTTCTGCCTCTTCAGATTTATGACCGAAAAACAAACTTGGAGTCAGCGGTTTGAATCCGCGCTGCATCCGGCGATCGCTCGTTTTAATGCCAGTATAAGTTTTGACATTGAACTCATCGAATATGATATTACTGGTTCTCAAGCCCATGCAAAAATGCTGGCTCACACTGGTATAATTTCCCATGAAGAAGGGGAAGCACTATTTACAGGTTTAGAACAAGTTCGTCAAGAATATCGTCAAGGGCAATTCCAGCCCGGTATTGATGCCGAAGATGTCCATTTTGCGGTAGAAAAGCGACTTACGGAAATTGTCGGAGATGTAGGCAAAAAACTACACACAGCCCGTTCTCGCAATGACCAAGTAGGTACTGATACGAGATTGTACCTCCGCGATCAAATTCACCAAATCCGCCAGCAATTACGGGACTTTCAGACAGTCTTAGTTGATATAGCTGAAAAAAATGTCGAAACCCTAATTCCTGGCTATACCCACCTGCAACGCGCCCAGCCTGTGAGTTTAGCTCATCATTTGCTGGCATACTTTCAGATGGCACAACGGGACTGGGAACGCCTGGAGGATGTTTGTAGCCGAGTGAATATCTCTCCCTTGGGTTGTGGTGCTTTAGCGGGAACAACTTTTCCCATTGACCGCCACTATACAGCCAAATTATTGCATTTCGATCATGTTTATGCTAACAGTTTGGACGGAGTTAGCGATCGCGACTTTGCCATAGAATTCCTCTGTGCTGCTAGTATTATCATGGTTCACCTCAGCCGTCTTTCTGAAGAAGTAATTCTGTGGGCATCAGAAGAATTTCGCTTCGTCACACTCAAAGATAGTTGTGCTACAGGTTCTAGCATCATGCCCCAAAAGAAAAATCCCGACGTACCAGAATTAGTTAGAGGTAAAACAGGGCGAGTCTTTGGTCATCTTCAAGCTATGTTAGTAATTATGAAGGGTTTACCTCTGGCTTATAACAAAGACCTCCAGGAAGACAAAGAATGCATATTTGACAGTGTGAATACAGTCAAAGCCTGTTTAGAAGCAATGACAATTTTGCTGCAAGAAGGGTTAGAATTTCGTTATCAGCGATTGGCCACAGCAGTTACAGAAGACTTTGCTAACGCTACTGATGTCGCAGATTATCTTGCAGCCCGTGGTGTACCCTTCCGAGAAGCTTATAACATCGTTGGTAAAGTGGTAAAAACCAGTATTGCCGCTGGTAAACTTCTGAAAGATTTGCACTTAGAAGAGTGGCAACAAATCCATCCCGCATTTGCCGCTGATATTTATGAAGCCATAACTCCACGTCAAGTAGTTGCAGCCCGCAACAGTTATGGTGGTACAGGCTTTGAACAAGTCAGACAAGCCATTCTCAATGCCCGGACTCAACTCAATGGGAAATAGGCAAGAAACTTTCTTTTTTTTGACAACTGACAACTGACACAAATAAGGGTGTACATGAGTACACCCTTATAATTCAAAATATGAAAAAGTAAAATTTAAACAGGTGACATACTCCACACACTCCCTTTCAGGTGAGTGTGGGCTTCTTTTGCGACTCTTCTATGAAGACATTGACCGAGCTTTAAAGCCCTATGCCCTAGGGACTTTTTGAGATAATTTTTAACTTTTTTGATAGGCTGCTTTTCAGCATTTAATTGAGTTACACCTACTGTCGAAAATTATATCAAATATTTGGAAAAAGTCAAGAAAGTGTTCATTCCTCACCGACCAACATTGCTAATTTCGCTCACACTCAATTTTGCTCGTTGGTCAATTCGTCACTTATGCGTATTCATCTCATCACCTCCCTATCGGGTAGGTGAGAGGCTTCTACTGTTTAAGCTAAATTAATCAGCAGCGTCCATTGCTGCTGCTCCTGTTCCTTCTTCCTCTTCACTCTTGGGCGGTCTTTGTTGGAATCTTCTGCCCATTCTACCTGTGGTGGTCCGTTTACGAAACTTTCTGGCGTAGGCCTGGTTTCGTAGCGCCTTTTCTTTTTTGGGGTTACGGCGCTTTGCCATATTCACCTCGTTAATAAACAACAAAAAACTGGCATCTAGGCGTTACTTAGGCCATATCAGCTACCGATATGATATACTTTTCTAGCCTAGTGCAGCAATCAATACACTTTAAATAGCATACCATTATATCGTAATAAAAAGTCTAATGTCAACTTAATTTAGGCTGGTAATTAGTAATTGGTAAACTGCAAATAATTATAAAAAATTCGGCAGCGATGCCTACTAGCAAGGCATCGCGGATTTTAGATTTGCGATTCGTTCGTAATCTAAAATCCAGTCAGCGATTTAATTGTTTACGGCTGCTGCTTCCCGTGCTGCTGCTGCTTGATCTGGATGAATACCTAAGCGTGTCAGGTTAATTCGACCCTTATTGTCAATTTCTCGCACTTTGACAATCACCTCATCACCAACAGCTACTTCATCTTCAACTTTACCAACGCGGTAGTCAGCGAGTTGAGAAATGTGAATCATGCCTTCTTTGCCGGGCAAGAATTCGACAAAAGCACCAATGGGTATAACCCGTGTTACACGACCTATGTAAACATCACCTTCATGAAGTTTACGAGTCATGCCTTGAACGATGTTCCGCGCTCTCTTAGCCCTGTTTTCATCAACTGCGGAAATGGTGACAGTTCCATCATCTTGGATGTCAATTTTTGCACCAGTTTCTTCAGTAATGCCCTTAATGGTTTTACCACCTGGTCCAATAACCAGACCAATCATGTCAGGATCAATTTTGATCGTCAACAGACGTGGGGCATAGGGTGAAGTTTCTTCCCTAGGTGTGTCAATAGTCTGGAGCATTTTTTCCAGAATATGCAACCGGGCAGGTTTGGCTTGGTTGACAGCTTGGGCAATTACCTCTAAAGGCAAACCAGATATTTTCATATCCATTTGCAAAGCAGTAATCCCAGTATCTGTACCGGCAACTTTAAAGTCCATGTCACCTAAAAAGTCTTCAATGCCTTGAATATCGGTGAGGATTCGCACTTCGTCCCCTTCCTTAATCAAGCCCATTGCTGCACCACTCACAGGTTTGAGAATGGGGACACCGGCATCCATCAAGGATAGGCTAGAACCGCAAACTGAACCCATGGAAGTAGAACCGTTGGAAGAAAGCACTTCCGAAACTACGCGAATTACGTAGGGAAATTTTTCTTTTGATGGTAATACAGGTAACAATGCCCGTTCTGCTAATGCACCATGTCCGATTTCCCGTCTACCAGGGGCGCGTAATGGTTTGGTTTCGCCGACGGAGAAGGGTGGGAAGTTATAGTGATGCAGGTAACGTTTGGTTTTTTCTAGTTGCAAGTCATCGTTGAGATTTTGAGCATCTCCGGGAGTACCAAGGGTACACATTGATAGTACCTGGGTGAGTCCTCGGTTAAATAACCCGCTGCCATGGACTCGTTTGGGTATTATCCCAACTCGACAAGATATAGGGCGGACTTCATCAAGTTTGCGTCCATCAACGCGCACATTGTCTTCGACAATTTGCAGACGCATGAAGTATTTGGTAATGCTTTTGAATGTATTACCAAGGGCTTTGGAGTTTGATGTAGCAGCAATGCGAATGGGGTCTTCTTCTGGTAAAGCTTTGATTTCAGCAGCGATACTATCTTTAACTGCATCTAAAGCTATATCACGATCAGTTTTAGTTAACTCAAATTGCGCCAAGATTTTTTTAATCTCTCCATTAGCGCGATCGCGGATATAGTTTTCTAAGGTCTGATCTACTTCCGGTGGTGCTTCTTGCACCAGTTTAAGACCTAGTTCATCCAGTAAATCTAGCTGTGCCTGAATTAAATCCCGGACAGCTTCGTAACCAAAATCAATCGCCTCAATAATATCTTGCTCTGGCAACTGATTTGCACCCGCTTCCACCATGATCACACCATCAGGTGAACCAGCTACGATTAAATCCAAATCACTGCCTTCAATTTCTGCGTAGGTAGGGTTAATAATAAAATCATCACCCACTAAACCTACTCGCACTGCTGCCATTGGTCCGTTAAAAGGAATTCCAGCAATGAGGGTAGCAATTGAAGCACCTGTCACCGCTAACACATCAGGGGGAACTTCCTCATCCATTGACATAGTTATTGCCATGACTTGCAAGTCATCCCGTAACCATGAAGGGAATAAAGGACGGAGTGGACGGTCAATCAGACGACTGGTAAGAATGGCCTTTTCCGGTGGACGACCTTCCCGGCGCATAATTCCTCCTGGAATTCTCCCTGCCGCATACAATCTTTCTTCGTAGTCTACGGTCAGTGGCAAAAAATCAATGCCTTCCCTCGCTGCTGACCTTGTAGCCGTTACTAAAACAGTTGTATCCCCCGACTGTATCAAAACCGACCCACCTGCTTGGGGGGCTAGTAGGCCAACCGTTAGTCGAATATCCCGTCCATCAAAGGATATTGACTTTTCAAATTCTGCCATTCAGTTTTTTTTCCTTCTCTTACGCGATTCTCACTCTGTGGCAATCTTAACATTTATGCACTCTAGACGGCTTCTGTAATGAGCAAACATAAAACAAAATTTGTTAAGTTATCTGTACAACAGGCTTGATATCTGGGTTTGTCGTCTAAGTTATATTTTTGCTGAACGATTTCATAATATTTCATCAATCAATTAAGAGGTAAGTAACTGTATTGCAATTACCCCTGTCATTAAAAAGGAATTTTATGATTTGAATATTTTTGTCTGAATCAGGATTTACAGGATTTTTCTTTGGATTTATTCAGATTCGTCGCTCATTGGTTTTTGAGCAGAATGTCGCACAAAAAGAATTTGAACATCATCATCAACAATTGTAAAAATAATCCGATAGGTGTTTCGTCCCTTTCCATATATAAGTTGTCGAATTTCCTGGTCAAAAAAATCATTTTCAAATGCTAGAGAACAACGAGAAGGCATTTTTTCTAGGGATAATATAGATTTATATAATCCCTCTAACCATGTTCTACCCTTTTGGTGAGAAATATTACTAAACCAGAAATAAGCGTCTTCTATGGTTTTTTGTGCTTCTGGTTGGATGATAATTTGATATTTCTCATTCATTGGGAATTATCTAATTTATTAAACAATTCATTAAAGAATTCTTCGGCTTTTTTACCTTTACTTTGCTGCATTTGTTCTAAGCCTAGTTTAATACCTTTTAAAGTTTCTACTAACTCAGCAGCATCTAAAAGTTCTTGATAAGATTCTGCATCTTGAACCACCAACTCGGCTTTTCCGTTGACAGTGAGAACTAAAGGGTGTTTTGTTTGTTTAATCCGTTGTACAAATTCAGTAGTGTTACGCTTAAAGTCAGTAAGAGAATGTATATCTTTAGCAAGGTTAATCATGGTAAATAATTTAATTAGCATCTAATTCGATGTTAATTTAACTTGGTTGTGTTTGTCAATAACATTTTGTTAATTACTTGATATAATAAATTTAAATAGTATAAATTAATGACAGTAAAAACAATATGTCACTTAACGATTTCAGAGCAGTATTTCTTCCCTATTGCCTTCAGAAACAACCTGATGAGAGATATGCAGTTCTTAATAGGCGATATAAGCCACTGGGTTTTAATACCAGAGAACATATAGAGTATGAAGACTATCCTATTTGTGTTAAATTGAAAGGTATAGGTTCAGCAACGGCAGCAAAACTATCTTGGAATTGTGATTCAAATACAGACATAATTTATCTGTACAACGATGGCTGTTTTCCAACAAAAAGTTCGGAAGATATGCAAAATTATCTTAAACGCTTAGAGATATTAGCAAAACTTAAAGTTGATTCGTGAGGTAATAGCAATTAGTGTCTGCAAAAGATATATTTCACGACGCAGTAAAGAAAGCTTTACAAAAAGAGCAGTGGGTGATTACAGATGATCCACTAAAATTTAAATTTGGCAACGTCAAATTCAATATAGATTTAGGTGCTGAGAAATTAATTGCGGCTGAAAGAGAAAGTGAGAAAATAGCAGTAGAAATCAAAAGTTTTATTAATCCTTCCGCTATTACAGACTTTTATGCTGCTTTAGGTCAGTTTCTCAGCTATCGTCTGGCTTTAGAAGCTCTTGAACCAGATCGTATACTATATATGGCAATTCCATTGGAAGTTTATCGAACCTTTTTTCAGCTTGAGTTTACACAAGTGGCACTAAAAAGATATCAAGTGCTATTAGTAGTATATGAACCAGATAATGAGGTGATTATAGAATGGATAACATAGCCAAATATCGAAAATATATTCAAACCTTACTAACAGATTATGCCAAAGATGATATTTGCACAGACGAAGTAGATGTGGAACTCATCTTTGATACAGAACGCGACCATTATCAGTGGATGAATGTTGGTTGGGAACATTTAAATCGCGTTTATATGACGGTGATTCACTTCGATATTAAAAACGGCAAAATTTGGTTACAACAGAATTTAACAGAAGAAAATCCCGCTGAAGATTTAGTAAAAATGGGTGTTCCCAGAGAAGATATCGTGTTGGGTTTACATCCTCCTTATAAACGTCCATATACAGATTATGGAGTGGCTTAAAGAAGGTCATTTATTGTCTGAACAGGATTTTCAGGATTTAAGGATGTACAGGATTTTTGTTGGGATTTGGATTTTCGGAATTGAATAATTAAATATTTTTGTCTGAATCAGGATATCCAAGATTTAAGGATGTACAGGATTTTTGTTGGGATTTGGATTTTCGGAATTGAATAATTAAATATTTTTGTCTGAATCAGGATGTCCACCGATTTAAGGATTTACAGGATTTTTGTTTGGATTTGGATTTTCGGAATTGAATAATTAAATATTTTTGTCTGAATCAGGATATCCACCGATTTAAGGATTTACAGGATTTTTGTTTGGATTGGGATTTTCGGAATTGAATAATTAAATATTTTTGTCTGAATCAGGATATCCACCGATTTAAGGATTTACAGGATTTTTGTTTGGATTGGGATTTTCGGAATTGAATAATTAAATATTTTTGTCTGAATCAGGATATCCACCGATTTAAGGATTTACAGGATTTTTGTTTGGATTGGGATTTTCGGAATTGAATAATTAAATATTTTTGTCTGAATCAGGATATCCACCGATTTAAGGATTTACAGGATTTTTGTTTGGATTGGGATTTTCGGAATTGAATAATTAAATATTTTTGTCTGAATCAGGATGTCCACCGATTTAAGGATTTACAGAATTTTTGTTTGAATTTGGATTTTCGGAATTGAATAATTAAATATTTTTGTCTGAATCAGGATGTCCAAGATTTAAGGATTTACAGGATTTTTGTTTGAATTTGGATTTTCGGAATTGAAGATTTCAATAATTGTGTGTTTCTCAAAAATAGTTAATCCAAAAAATAATTGAATACTATACATTCTGATATGAATATGCCACGCTATCAGGCTTCGTTATCATCATTGACAAAATTGGTATAACAACATAATTTGGTGATTATTAAAAATATTTAATCTCTTCATCCTGTAAATCCTTAAATCGGTGGATATCCTGATTCAGACAATGAATATTTAATCTCTTCATCCTGTAAATCCTTAAATCGGTGGATATCCTGATTCAGACAATGAATATTTAATCTCTTCATCCTGTAAATCCTTAAATCGGTGGATATCCTGATTCAGACAATGAATATTTAGTCCCTTCATCCTGTAAATCCTTAAATCGGTGGATATCCTGATTCTGACAATGAATATTTAGTCCCTTCATCCTGTAAATCCTTAAATCGGTGGATATCCTGATTCTGACAGGATTTTTGTTTGGATTTGGATTTATATGGACAGATTTGCAGAGTATGGAATTGCTGAATAAAATATTTGATAGTGAAAGTAATATAATTCTATTCATGCTGATTCAGATATTTTTATCATCATTCACAGAATTTTCATATTCACAGAATTTGGTGATAATTAAAAATATTTAATCTCTTCATCCTCTAAATCCTTAAATCCTGGATATCCTGATTCAGACATTTTCATCATTCGTTCATTAAAGAAATCTTCGGCTTTTTTTCCTGTGCTGCGGGAATTTGCAAAGTTGCTTTTTCAAAAAACTCATCAGTTAATGGCGGAATATCAGAATAGTCAATGTCCTCATCTGACATTGAACTTAATGCTTGCCAATTAGTCCGTGAGATATTGTTAAAATTTTTTTCGTTCATAACTTCAGCTACAGAAGGCTTATTTATTGGCTGACCTAATCCGCCCAGAAATGAATTATGCCTTACGCCACGCTTCGCTATCAGGGCTAATAACCAAAGTAAACTAAAGTTTACTAAAAAATTTTCGGATTATTTCAGTCATCTTTAGATGACTTTTGCTGTGAGACTGGGAATTCATTCGCAGGCGGGTTAAAGGTTTTACGTTAAGTTGATACCAATAATATCTATCCTATTCAGAAAAAATCATTCATCCTGTAAATCCTTAAATCCTGGATATCCTGATTCTGATATTTTCATTATATCTTTTGTTGGGTTGGGCTGTCGCTTAACCCAACCTACATGACTGACAATTTCACGGCTTAATTAAAGATTCCTCTGATTGACGATATTTAGCAATTAATTTACGTCTTTTTAGGGGTGGATAAAGCAGCATGAAAAGTGCCGGTAAACCTGTTCCATTTAGTGCTAATAAAATAAATGTGTTAAAGCCTATTATTATTCCCGTTCCTACACTAATTCCCAATCCTAATATGAGTAGTATTAGTATACTAGTAAACAAGTTTTTAGCCTCTTTAGCCATGTCCTCAGCCCGACCCACAGCCATATATACAGCCCAACCCACAGCCATAGCCACAACAGCCACATCCCCACCCACAGCCACACCCACAGCCACACCCACAGCCACACCCACAGCCCGACCCAAAGCCGCAGCCATAGCCTCATTTCGACAGTAAATAAACGTTATACAGCCACACACCACGCCGAATAGATAATGAGATATTGTCACATAAGGTATACTCCAAGTTATGGACATGGCTACCACCACAACCAGTAAAAACATCACAATTAAAAATTCCCAATTAAATTCTCTCTTCTCAATTGGTAAACCCGCAGTCAGCACCTTCACCATCAAAATATGACTCGTTGGATAAGCATTACTATGGAAAATAAGTTGACGTTTATACTGCTTATCTGCCATCAATTTACTTGTATCCACCTCAACCTGACAACGAATATTATTCCTGCTAAACTGAGCAGGTATAACCGAAATCCAAGCATGATTATCTGGAGTATGGGGAGGATCTTGAGGATGCGTTGCAACTTCCCATCTACCTTCTAATAAAGTATCTGGTATGGGGTTTTCAATAGTAATACTTTGCGTTAGTTTTTCCCCCAACCACTTCGCTTTAAACTCCAAAACAGTTTCACTAAAATCAACTCCCGCTACACGAATAACATCAAGTGTTTTGAGTGATTCTAAAGCTAATTCTGCATTAGTAAAGCGTTCTTTTTGTTTCGGTTGTACCATTTTTTCCAACCAACCGATAAACCGCAAACTTAACTGGGATAAAAGATGACGAAATTTAATCAAATAAGGATCATTTTCATCTTGTAATTGATCTATTTTTGTTGATTTAATTCCTGTTAATAAACATATCAAAGTTGCACCCAAAGCATACAAATCTGTAGCATTTGTGGGTTTAAACATTTGCTCTGGGGGAATAAAACCAGGAGTACCTTTAAAAACACTACTAGCAGCAACTTCTTGACTACCAATACGAGCAAAACCAAAGTCAATTAAATAGACATTGATTTGTTCATCTACTAAAATGTTTTCGGGTTTGATATCTCGATGAATTACCGACGGAATTCGATTTTGTAAATATACAAGAATTTCTAAAACCTTAACAGCAATTTGTTTAATTTCTTCTGGTGAAAAACTGCGAGGCTCTGCTAAAGTGGAAGCATGAATATACTCTTGAACTAAACAAAAACCATCAGAGGTTTCAAAGGAATGCAAGTAACTGGGAATACCAGGATGATCTAATCCTTTGAGTACCTGTATTTCTCGTTCGTGGGCTTCTGAACCAGACCAACTTGAACCCGCTTGAGCAAAACAAAACTGTTTGATTACCTCCGGTTGCCCTGTGTTAATATTTGTTGCTAACCAAGTAATTCTACCACCTTCCCGGTTGCGGCCTAATTCTCTAGTAACCTGATAGCCTTGTTCTTGGAAATCCGGGTAGCTGCTCATATTTTTAAGAGGGAATAAGTATAACAGTATATTTTGATTTTACTATAAGTAGGGATTGTTGAAAATCAGACCGTAAAAGTTTTGTTTCAGTCCAACGTTTGTTATTATTGAAGTTGGAGGAACAGATTCAGTATCTTCCGCTCTAGCTAAAGATGCGACAGAACAATTAAAAAAATAATTAGTCTATTTAAACATGGCAATTTTACACGGAACTTGGATAATAAATAATCAAAGTAGTTATTTCTTTATTTGGGGGGAAACTTGGCGTTCTTCGCAGGTACATACTGAGGTATCTGCGGAAATTCCTTTACATCCATTGGCTATGACATCAGTGGAATTAAATGAATGGTTAGAAGCATCTAATTTATCAATTGCTAATGTAATTCAGCCATCTCCTACTACTAAACAAAAACTTAAAAGTAAACCACCAACAGAAATAAAATTACCTCTTCATTCTCAAATTGTTTCTTTACCAACTTATTTTTTAGAAAATAAGAAATCAGGGTTAACCACAATTTCTCCAGTTCATTCTGTCAGCGTAGATATAGATTCTCCATCTTCGCAATATTTACATCCTTGGCAAATTGATGGTTTTTGTCTCACTCCGGCATTAGCAATTCAATTTCTCACATCTTTACCTTTGAGTGCAAATGATAGTAAAGCAGCTTTATTAGGTGCAGATATTCATTTTTGGGTACATATTTATAGATGGCATTTAGACTTAATTTCTCGTTGTAAATTTTTACCAACTGTAGAGAAACAAGATAGTAATTTAATTGCCAAATGGCAGGTACTTTTAGATAGTGCTGTAGATGTCACTAGGTTAGAAAAATTCGCCTCACAAATGCCCTTAGCTTGTCGAACATATCAACAAACTACCGAAAATATAGCAATTGATTTACCATTATTACCTCAAGAAATTATATTATCATTTCTCAATAATATTACAGATAATCAATTGCGGTTAATGGTTGGTTCTCAATCTCCTCTTGAACCTAGAATCATGATGTCTTTACCTGCGGCATTACAGCAATGGTTACAAGGATTAATTAATGAAAATAATATAATTGATGCAGCAGGAGGAGAACGTTTAGAAACTATATTAAAAGCTTGGACTTTACCTTTACAATATCAACTTACAGGTAAAGCTTTATTTAGAACTTGTTTTCAATTGCTGCCTCCAGAAAATGAAGAACCAAATTGGACTTTAAAATATTTTCTCCAAGCAGCAGATAACCCAGAATTGTTAATAGACGCAGCGACAATTTGGCATCAATCTGTAGAAAAATTAGTTTATCAAAATCGGATAATTGAACAACCTCAAGAAACATTTTTGCGAGGATTGGGTTTAGCTTCTCGATTGTATCCGATAATTACCCCCAGTTTAGAAACCGCATCTCCCGAATTTTGTCACCTCACCCCCATGCAAGCTTATGAATTTATCAAAGCTGTAACTTGGAAATTTGAAGATAGTGGTTTAGGAGTAATTTTACCTCCTAGTTTAGCTAATCGGGAAGGTTGGGCAAATCGTTTAGGGTTGAAAATTAGTGCCGAAACTCCTCAACAAAAATCGGGACGCTTGGGTTTACAAAGTTTATTAAATTTCCAATGGCATTTAGCAATTGGTGGACAAACAATCTCTAAAGCTGCGTTTGATAAACTGGTAAAATTAAATAGTCCGTTGGTAGAAATTAATGGTGAATGGGTGGAATTACGTCCCCAAGATATTAAAACTGCTCAAACCTTTTTTGCTTCCCGGAAAGAGCAAATGTCTCTTTCTTTAGAGGATGCTTTACGCATTAGTAAAGGAGATACCCAAGTAATTGAGAAATTACCTGTTGTCAGTTTTGAAGCTTCTGGTGCATTGGAAGAATTAATTGGGACATTAACTAATAATCAAGAAATTCAAACTTTACCAACTCCTGGCAATTTTACCGGACAATTAAGACCTTATCAAGAACGTGGTGTAGCTTGGTTAGCGTTTTTAGAAAGATGGGGTTTAGGTGCTTGTCTTGCAGACGATATGGGATTAGGTAAAACCATCCAATTCATCGCTTTTCTACTCCACCTCAAAGAAGAAAATGTCCTAGAAAAACCAACTTTATTAGTTTGTCCAACTTCGGTTATGGGTAATTGGCAAAAAGAAGTAAATAAATTTGCCCCCACAATCAAAGTTTTAGAATATCACGGTGATAAACGCCCTAAAGGTAAAGCATTTACAGAAGCAGTTAATAAACACGATATAGTAATTACTAGCTATGCACTGATTCACCGCGATATTAAGTTATTAAAAGCAGTTGAATGGCAGATAATTGTTTTAGACGAAGCCCAAAATGTTAAAAATTCAGAATCGAAACAATCACAAGCAGTCCGACAATTAGAAACCACTTTTCGGATTGCTTTAACTGGTACACCTGTAGAAAATAGATTACAGGAATTATGGTCTATTTTAGATTTTCTCAATCCGGGTTATTTAGGGAGTAAACAATTTTTTCAAAGACGGTTTGCTATGCCGATTGAAAAATATGGTGATAGTGCTTCTTTAAATCAATTACGTTCTTTAGTT
Organism: Dolichospermum sp. DET69; assembly: GCA_017355425.1. NCBI lineage: Bacteria > Bacillati > Cyanobacteriota > Cyanophyceae > Nostocales > Aphanizomenonaceae > Dolichospermum > Dolichospermum sp. DET69. Next base: position 2,077,032 of record CP070233.1, on the reverse strand, counting down.
CAACCTTTTATTTTGCGACGCTTGAAAAGTGATAAAGACATTATTCAAGACTTGCCAGAAAAGCAAGAAATGACAGTATTTTGTGGATTAACTGCCGAACAAGCGACAATGTATCAACAATTAGTAGATGAATCTTTAGTAGCAATTGAATCTGCGGAAGGTTTGCAACGTCGGGGCATGATTTTAGGATTATTAGTTAAGTTAAAACAAATCTGTAATCATCCTTCTCAATATTTGAAATTAGCAACTTTAGAAAAACATCATTCAGCTAAATTACAACGATTAGAAGAAATGTTAGATGAGGTAATTGCAGAAGGAGACCGGGCTTTAATTTTCACACAATTTGCCGAATGGGGTAAGTTACTCAAGCCTCATTTAGAAAAACAACTAGGACGGGAAATATTCTTTTTATATGGTAGTACCAGTAAAAAACAAAGAGAGGAAATGATTGATAGATTCCAACATGACCCTCAAGGACCACCAATTATGATTTTATCATTAAAAGCTGGTGGTGTAGGTTTGAATTTAACCAGGGCAAATCATGTTTTTCACTTTGATAGATGGTGGAATCCCGCAGTCGAAAACCAAGCCACAGACCGAGTATTTAGAATTGGTCAAACTCGCAATGTCCAAGTCCATAAATTCGTGTGTACTGGAACTTTAGAAGAAAAAATTAATGATATGATTGAAAGTAAAAAACAACTAGCTGAACAAGTTGTAGGTGCAGGAGAAGATTGGTTAACGGAAATGGATACAGACCAACTTCGCAATTTATTAATATTAGATAGAAATGCAGTTATTGAAGAAGATGAAGTTTAAAAAATAATACAGCGGTTTTCGCTCTTATGAGGTACATCTTAGCCCCCTCCCCGCTCTTTGAGAGGGGGCTTATAATATATCTCATTCCAGTACATACTGCTATAAGATTTAAAAGAAAACAATCCAAATAATCCAACTTATTTAATTCCTATCTATCAAACCAGTTATAAATTGTCTTGGAACTTAGAGGATGTTTTAAAAGTTTTCAAGGTATAAATTAACCCCTCTTGTAAACCTCTCCCCGAAGCGGGGTGAGGCTTTGAAACCCCCCTTCCCAGCCTTCGGCACGCTGCGCTAACGTAGGGAAGGGGGGTAGGGGGGTTAGGTTTTTGGAGATTATTGGTTTTATTTAATACTTTTCAAACACCCTCTTATACCATTTCTGGATGAAGATGTGCTTTATTTTTATTTGTAGAGACATACAAGAACCGCTGTAATGTCGGCTTTAGTGATAAATTCGCTCTAGTAATTTAGCTGAAAGAGAATTTATTTCTCGAATAAATATTATTGTGATTTGTATTAAAGTACAACCATTATATTCTAACATTTTATATTATTTATTTTTGTAATTAATTCTGTCTAATTACTTACCAATATTGTGAGTTAGATATTCTTACTCACTTTTTTTATGTAAATTATTAGCCATTAAAGTACATTTTTTTATAACAAGTATCATTAGAATGATGTTTGTGATCATTAAAATAGATACCTTAATCTCAATTCCATTGATAAGCATTCATGATTCTCAAATTAATATAAATCTATGGAATGCAAACTAATTTCCAATAACACAAGGACAAAAATTTATGGATAAAATTTTGCTAAAAATTCGCCAAAAAATATTAAGAAAAATTGATCAACACCCATTAACAAAATATCAATCTGACTGCTTTTATCAAAAAGCCATAGAAAAAAATCTTCAAAATCTACCTCCTCTTTCACCAGAAGATATAGATTTAGTTAATCTTGTCAAAAAAGAAGGAGTTGTCATTACTACCTTAGACAAATTGGGAATTACATCTACTCCTGATTTGGTGCAATCTGCACAAATTATCATGCCAAAAATATCACAAAATATATTGTCTCACTCAAATGAAATTACTATTTATGCTAGTCCTCAACAAATAATGGAGTATCCAAAAATATTTTTGTGGGGACTTGAACAACGGTTACTGAATATCGTTGAAAATTTTCTTGGCTTACCAGTCGCTTATCAAGGTGTATATCTTCGTCGAGATATTGCCAATCAATTGGAAGCAGGTTCAAGATTATGGCATATAGATAAAGAAGACAGAAAAATTTTAAAAGTCATCATTTACTTAAATGATGTTAGCGAAGATGACGGTCCTTTTGAATATATTTCCAAATCTTTAACCTCAAAAATAGCTCAATCTTTAAAATACACATCTGGCTATATCCCAGATAAAATTATGCAAAAGTTTGTATCTTCAGAATTTTATAAATCATGTACAGGAATTAGCAGCACAGTCATTATTGCTGATACTGCTAGTATTTTTCATCGAGGTAAGCCACCTATAACCTCAAATAGATTTACCATATTTTTTGATTACACAACTAGACGATATAAACAAGTATTGTATGGTACATCTACGCTATCAAAAAAAGATTTACTTGTATTGAGCCAACATCTTTCAGAAACACAAAAGAAGTGTATTTTTTGGTGATTGAAAATTTATCAATTAACTGATCTTATCAAAGTTTCTGCTACTATTTCTAAAGTTCTAATATCTGTTACCATTAAAGGATGTAATAACACTGGTAAAGTTATTTCTTTTCCTATCCCTAGTTGTGAACTTGCTGCGGGAACAATCATTAAATCATAAGGTGTCCAAATAGATGTAAAATCTAGTTGTTTTAACATCTGCACATCAGAATTTAAATCTTCCAAAAAAGAACTATTAGGACGCATTTGTACACATCCAGGCTGCCACGAACCATAAGCAATTACAGTTCCTTTATGGGGAGAAGAAATAGTAATGAATCGCTGTACTCTCTCTATTCCCCCCAAACGCTGAAGATAATAACGACTGACAATTCCCCCCATACTAAAACCAACTAAATCCAATGGTTGTTCTGGTTCAAAGGTAGCACTTGCATAATTAGCTACCTGCTGGGCTAATTTATCTAGAACCTCAGTACCATTATTAGGGAGTAAATCTACTGTATGCACGGACAAACCTTTTTGTCTGAGATAAAGAGCCATTGTATTGAAAACCGCCCCAGTATCGTTAATACCATGCACTAATAAAACGGGATTTTGCTGTTTTGTTGCCATGATCTTAATTTTTTATTCTTGTTAAGAATTTAACTCAGTATTACAATAAAACAGATAGGGGCGTGAACATAAATTATTAAGATTTATTAAATAAGTTCTCATAATCTTATAGTTATAATAAAATTTAATAATTTGCCTTATTTACCGAATACTGTTGTAGAGCAAAAAGACTTAAAAATACTTACCAGAAGTAATCATAGGCTTTTAATCAGCAAAAAGTAAGTCTAATAATTGACAGTAAGTAGCGCAATCAAATGTAATATTACACCGTAATTTTTAACAATTTCGGTCACGTTTCCAACTATTCAAACCAGGAGCATTTTTTATGGGATTTATCAAAAATATCATTGCGGGCATTGTGGGTTTTATTACTGGATTGTTTAGTAAAAAAGGCAATAGCTACTATTTAGAATTAAAGGAAGAAGCTAATGTTACTCCAGTACCAGCAACAGTAGCACCAAAAGCTGAACCAAAAGCTGAACCAAAAGCTGCACCAGTAGCGGCAAAAGTTACTAAGACTGAACCCGTTAAAATAGCAGTTCCAACTGAAACCAATTTTGCTACTAAATATCTCATTCCTACTAATAATCCTCGTCGTCGTCCTGGGGTAAATATGAGTACCTTTTTAGATATGGCACGTCAAGTCAAAACTCCTGGATAAGTATTGTAGAGACGTTCCCTGGAACGTCTCTATATTATTATTTATGATCTTTTTCAATGGAACGTATTTACATTATAGCGGTATGCACTTGAATGAGATACATCCTCAGAGGTTGTTTTAAAAGTATTATTCTGTAATTTTTATCACAGTTATACCCCACCCTAATCCTCCCCGATGTGTTGGGGCTACGGTGTATACACAAGTCTTCTAGAGTTGCCCCACAACATTTAGATCCCCCCAACCCCCCTTAAAAAGGGGGGCTAAATTCTTCAAAGTCCCCCTTTTTAAGGGGGATTTAGGGGGATCGGATCACGTTTAGCATCCTGTCTAGAGATGTGTGTACACCGTAGGATGTGTTGGGGAGGGGACTAGATTTTCTTATTTCCCCCCTTGTGAAGGCTACGGTGTACACACAAGTCTTCTAGAGTTGCCCCACAACGTTTAGATCCCCCCACCCCCCCTTAAAAAGGGGGGCTAAATTCTTCAAAGTCCCCCTTTTTAAGGGGGATTTAGGGGGATCGGATCACGTTTAGCATCCTGTCTAGAGATGTGTGTACACCGTAGCTCGAAGAGCGGGGAGGGGGTTGGGGGTGGGGTTCTTGTATCTCACTCAACAAAAGAACCGTTATATTATTTATAATATATTTATTTATGATCTTTTTGAGCTATTTGCACAGCAGTATTTTTAGTAAAGATAATCCCACTATATAAATGAAAAGCTGCATCCCAATAACTGTTTTCTTTACGAAATAAATTAATATGAGATGGAATTTGATTGAGGGTTTCTGTTTGGTCTATAACTGTTTGTGCAAAGAGGTTAAAATCTGACCATACCTTAATTTGAGGCAACTGTTGATCAATCCAATTTATTAAATTATTCCAGTTAATCCTAATTGTAGTTTGTTTAGTTTCTATACCTTGCTGAAATTCATAGCCTTGATCATAAATTCGCAAAATACTCCGTCTTTTTGGTAAATGTAAATCACAAAATTGAGCATAATCTTGAGTTTGAGTTTTCCACTCTAGTTTACCTCTATTGTTAACATCTACAACTTGTTCAAAAATTGGTAAAGCTCCCACAACTCTATCGGTAATTTCTGATTTATCGAATCTCATAGAACCAGTTTGATTTGCTTCGTTTTGACAAACTGCTTTGATTTGAGAATTATCTATTGATAAATGTTTAACTTGAAATACTTTAATTTGTTGAATTTGGGGAATTTTGACCCAGAAACAGGGAATACCAGCCTGTTGTAATTGTGTTCCATAAAATGCTAATTCTCCCACTTTCCCCATGCGGTAAACTCGCCAATTCTGACTCGGTATTGTGATTCTGGCTGTATAAGCATCTACCTGCATGATTTGGGCAAAATTGCTAACTGCGCTGGTTTTAAGTTCGTTACTAATGGGTTCTAACACTAATATGCCCAGTTCGTTGCTATCAGGTGCGACTGTGGCTTTAGCTATAGCTCTTTGTTTTTCTTCTTGCTTAAATTCCTCTAATCGCTGTAAACCTTGACGGGCTTGGGATATTATCTTGCTATGACTCGTCCTGCGGAGTAATTGCCGATATACTTTTTCAGCGTCTTGGAGTTGATTGGAAACTTCCTGCAACCGACCAAAATACAGTTGAACCCAAGGATTTTCCGGTGATTCTACCAACAGTTGTTGGAGTAATTTGGCTGCTGTTTGATAATCTTTATGTTCAAAAGCCGTAATAACTTGATCAAGCATATAAGAGTTTATAATTAATTAAGTAAAATACAATCAAAAAATTTATTCTAATTTTATGTGATTATGACCAGAGTAGGTGTAGTCCAATTAAATGCTCCAAATGCAGCCTACAAAACAAAAAACAAATCTTAAAACCAAAGAACCGTGGGACGCACGGTGTAGGGGCGTATTGCAATACGCCCCAAGTCAGTTAATGTCCGGATTAGGGGTCACGCTCGTTGCCCACACTCACCTGAAAGGGAGTGTGTGGAGTACGTCACCTATCAACTCAGAACTTTAGTTCCAGACGATTCAATCGCAATATTTACCATTATTAGGCGTAGGGTTTTCCTTAGCGGTTCTCATCGCGCCCAATATAGTGGAAACAATGATACAACGCTTTGTGTTCCCGCCAAATTTACTAGATAAGGTGATTCGTCCTAGTGGGACTTTCACACTACCTATGTAATCAAATGGGACTCGTCTTACACCATTAGACAATTCTAATGTAGTTTCTGCATCTAACTGCACACTGCCATCTAAGTCATTCCATTTAGCATTAGAGGCATCAATTGTAGACGGATGAATTGCCCATTGCACAATATTATTTTGTTCCCGGAAACTAGCATGATAAGTCAACTTTTCTTTTTTGGCTTGGCTTTGGGCTTCACGCATGGCTCGATAAACTTGATCTTGAGAAATATTTAAATGGCGATTTTTGATAAAAGCTAACCAGCTTGGTGCAACTATTGCTGATAATATCCCAATTATTAACACCACTGCAATCATTTCTATCAAAGTAAAACCGCTACTAGAGCGATTATTCAGTAAGTAATTCATTATTTATAAACCAAATATATGTATATATATATATTACTATGGACAGCACCTTGAAATATACCGTTTTTTACGAGTATTTTATTTTTTATGGATACTGATGAAATTATTTAGACAAGAAGCCCCGTCCTTGGACTCTCACACTGGTTGTAGGAAAAAAAGTTTTTTTACTAGCTGTATATTTGATTGCATTTGCATTATCATCAATCCGAGCTAGGGCATTACCCCGAATAAATACCTGTGCTGTTGTATTAGCTCTATCTACACAGACATAAAAACCCGTCATACTCGGTGGTTTAATTACTGACCAAATAATTCCATCTGTTGTAGTTGTAGCTGCGATGTCAGCAGAACAAGTGGCTGCTGGTGGCGAATCTGTGGTTTGATCTACATAATCAATCAGCACTATAGCATCAGCAGTATAAATTCCAGATTTCCGCCATTTTTTCATCCCAATATCTAAACTATCAGAGTCTTCAAAATAATTATTAAATGGAGCAAAACCTGGACTAGGACAATTATTAATATTTACATACTTTTTAGTTCCTCCACAAGTTACACCACTGCTAAATTCTACACCATCTTTAATTTGCCATCTAGCAATACGAGCAGCTTTTGACCAAGTTGTATCACTATCTTTGATTAAATAGTAGACAACTAAGGAATAGACAAAAGTATCATCATTTCCTGATGCTGTGGGAACTATAGCACTAACTAATTCTCGTTTCCACAAAACTAGTAAAGGAATTTTAGTATTATCACTTTGGTAAGCTAGTTGAGGTTTTATAGTATTAATGCCAGTCGCATCATAGATATATACAGCTTGTTGTAAATCACGGGAAATATAATTAAGCGCAAGTTGAATTTCTGCTTCAGAATTTGCTTTAGCTTGTTCATCTCTATCTGTAGTCATTACACTAATCATCAAGCTGAATAGTGGTGTGATAATTAAAAATGAAATCACTAAAGCTACCAGCAATTCAATAAGAGTAAAACCGTCACATTCATGAATAACTTTAGAGAGTTTGATTTGACTTTTGAGGATAAATTCAAGTATCTTCATCATCAGATAATTTGCTTTTTAATTTTACAAATTTTAGTCTAATTTATAACTCACCTGGCGACTAGAAGTCGCGGCTACACAGACAAAACCCACCTTCGTGGGTTAAAAAACCTTAATTTTTCTTAGTCGCAGCTACACAGACAAAACCCACCTATTTTTTCGGTCCCGTAAGGGATACGTGGGTTAAAAAACCTTAATTTTTCTTAGTCCACGAAGGTGGACTTTGTTTGTGTAGTAGCGACTTCTAGTCGCCCAAAACTTCTTTTCAAACATCCTCTTAACCGACAAAGCAATTTATTAACAAATTTGGTGATTACCATCCTGATCTTTTGTCATGCCCAGACGGTAACATAGAGCCTGAAATCTAGTGCTATTGTGGCCGATATCAACGGTTCTTTCTATTAATGGTGCTTGCCGATTACCTATGCCAGCAACAAGAGGAGAAACTACTTTTTTAACATCACTTGTACTAGCTAAAAGGGGTTTACTAAAATTAACATCTGACCGATATACCCGCACTGCTAGACGATAACCACTAGCTTTTGTGTGAATACCGGCAACTATGATGGGCATAGCTTGAATATAAAACTCGTCAAATGGATTTGTGGAGTCTGTTTGACAAGCTGAATCACTAGCTATACAAATATTTCCATCTTTTTTTAAGAGATACAAATTCACATCTGCATCGGTTTTACTGGTAGGAACTGGCATTTGTGTAATACTAATTAAATAGTCTGCTGACGTTCTCAGCGTTGCTGGGTCTAAAGAAATTTTTTTACTTGGTGCGGCACTAGAACCAGTTAGAATTGAACCAGTTTTGACACCATCAATAAAAGTATTAGCAGCCTGAGTTGCTTTTTCTATCCGCCGGGATTGGACACGAATTGATGTTGCCATGACTAGAATGGGTGTTATAGATATTAAAAGAATGCCAACGACAACTATGGCCATGAGTGACTCAATAATCGTAAAACCAGAATCACTGAAAGATGATGTTTTTACTTGTGGTTTGGGTTTCATGATTGACAGGTAGAAGGACGTTGAGTTTTATCGTCTATGGCATAATCAGTAGGGGTAGTTTTAGCACATAACAAAGTCTGTAACCATTTGTCATCTTTGCCAACTTCCCGGAAATACTCATCTGGTAAATCGGGTGATGTGAGTACCAATTTACTAGCGAATCTATCAGGAGATTTTGATAACAGTGCGACATCATAACCCCAGTTTCTAGTAGGAGGAAGATAACCAGTAGCTGCACCACTATCATTGTCAATAGGATAGGTAATGCTACTAGCTCCGACATTAACGTTATATGTTCCTGTCGCATAAGCACTCTTTTTCAACTGGATAAAAGAGCCAAATATCTTTGCTGTCTTTTGACCAATAGAGGATGCCCAATTTTCCATAAATCGGGTAAAGTTTTGTAAACCACCATTATCTTCTGTTGGTCGGGCTGGACTATCCCCAGCAGCGATAATTAAGTTAAAAGTTGTGTCTGCTAATACTGGTTGCAACCAATTTTTAGTATCATTTGTATTGCTAATGACTGTGGTGTTACTGGGGTCAGTCTCAGTAGCAAAGGGTTTTTGGATTTGTAAAACAGGTTCAAATACTCCACTACTATTAGGTAGTAACCAAGGTATGAGCAATGTAGGGGTGACTTGGTTGGCTAAAGTTGCTCCACCTATGGGAAATTCCTCTAGTTTGTTACTACTACCTTTGCCGTAAAGAGTCAGGGGAGTAATCAGCAAAGTCGTATTTATATCCCTTTTAAAAGCCAGTCTCTTAAATGGTAATGCGTTCCAAGCATTGTCAGGGTTTGTACCAATAAATCCTGTTTTAATAGAATTAGTTTCTGAACCGATACCATCTTCTCTCCAACTGTTCTGTTCATTAAATTTGTATTCATTGAGAGCCACATTAGTCATTGACCAGCGCTTAGTCTTGACAGCGCATTGAGCAGCAGTATCTGTGGCGCTACAAAAGCATTCATCTTTAACTGTAAAAGTACAAATTTCATAGGCATATTCTCTGGCTGGTATCATTCTCACCAGCGGGGTCACAAAGTTATTCACATAAGAACTACCCTGATATCCTGTTTTTACTGGATCAAAATCTTTCGGAAACCCTGCATTACTTATACTCTTATCCACCCATGTACCATTTGCACCCAAGAAATTAACTGCTGAAAATCCTGATGGGGGCGTACCAACTAAGCTATTATTCCAGTCATAGTCCCCTTCCTCACGGAAACCCTCTCGAAAGTTACCAGAAAGCAAGGTGACAGCATCACCCAACACTGTCGCAGGTCGCCATTCATCCCCTGTGGGACAAGATACACTAGGATCACCATTCTGACAGCCAAAGTTAGCATTGACAGTAGTTCGATTATAGAAGACAGTGCTGGCAACGTCAGTAAATTCCCCTTGAGTGTGGAGATTAAAGTCACCTTTAACATACACGGGTAAATCACTGGCTAAAATTAAACCTTTTTCTTGTTCGCGGTAAGTGTTTGTTGTTCCCCTTCCTAACTTACTGCCATGGATGAGCATAATCGCATTGGGACGACGGGTAGAATCTAGGATGTAGTCCACAGGACTAACTGATTTTTGTGCCTCTGTTTGTACCCCTAAAGTACCCGCACTGGCATCTGGTAAAGCATCATCACGGGTTGCGTAAATAATCCCGCTATTGGGTAACAAATATTCTTGAGATGGAGAGGCAGTCCCGATGGTTTTTGTCCGCAGTTGGTTCAGGTCTAAAACAGTAACCCGAATTTCTAGGGGTTGTCTGTCTATGATTGGATAATCATAGGTGGTGTTGTTTGATAAACTGTTACGAACAATTTCTCTGGAGTCCAATAATGATGTTTCGTAAATCGCACCATGAGAAATCACGGAATTACTGGGACTAATACTACTATCCAGAATCTGTAGAGCGCAGATTTGAGCATCAATTGCCGACTGTTCAGAAATGGTTCGGTTGGCTGTTTTTGCTAATGCTTTGGCTAATAATCCATCATCTATTAATCGTCCGTTGGGATAGGTTAATTGAGATAGATAGTTTAAGACTGTGGCATAATAACTCTCACCTTTAGCAGATGTGGGTGCAGGGTAGACTATGCCACTATTAGATAAACCATCGGTGGCACTATTCCAAGGCAGTCCGGTGATATTTTTGGCAGTAGCGCTGTTGGTAGGAATATAAAAACTACTCACACAGGCTATGGGAATGGGGGTTTGGGCGTTGTAGTTAGTAGATTTGTAGTGATAAACTGCTGTAGCCCGCATTTTCAAATATGGTGTGTTAGCATTGGCAATCTCCCGCCATTGGTATGTGATTGAGGGATCATACAGAGAATATGGTGTAATGGTTTTTTTCATGGGTGCAGTACCAGGAAATGGCAGAGTATCTGGCCATATTTCTTTAACTGTGCTGTTGACTGTGGTTGTCGTATCACTTGCACTCAGATAAACTCCTGCACCTGTAACAACTCGTAAACCACCAACCCCTGCTGTAATATCTGGGGGGATTTTAGCTGCGTCTATTTCCCATGCTCCGTCTCTGCTTATATCTCCTAAATTCGCTAATGCTGCTGTTTGCACTAGCGATCGCCTTGTCCGAGTTTTGCTTGTGTCTCCTGCATTCCACTTAATGCCGCTAATCTCTTGTGTATCAGTAATCTCATTACCTAAAAATCCCTTTGGCTGGTTACTGCTATTCCACCATAGTTCGGGAACATTATTTCCTGGAGATGCTGCTGGCGTTGTATCCCACCATATTTCCGATAAGTTGTGACTAACTAAAACTCTGTCACCTAACATAGATTCTACACCACTAGTATTTTTGAGTGCTTGTGGTTCTGTGGCTTGTGGTTGTAGGGATGTACCACTAATATTCAGAGCTAATGTACTGTAACCTATTCCTGTTTTGCCATCACTAGGATCTGTAGCATATATCCATTTATCAATGGGACGCAATGTCTCATCACTACCTTGAATTACTGGGCTAGGAAATGTTTCTGTCACACCAAAATTAACTTCTTGATTAGGGACGTGACGAGTCAGTTTCTGGAAATAAAGCTGTAATTGTTGGTGACGAATTGCATCAAGTTCTGCTGTTGTGAAACTGGATAAACCTAAATCTTGTTTTCTCTGTTCAATACCTGTTTTAACTTCTGTTGGATCACTACTGATAGCATTAGCAAATTGAGTTGCAATCAGTTTATTGATCCGATTCACATAAGCGAGGTTATTGTACATGAGGTTACTGGAACTGTCAGTAACTGATGCCTCCCATGTCAAAGCAGTAGGATTAGTATTTTTACCTTTGAATAAATCAACTTTAGTGGTTGTTGTCCCTGCAATTTTGAAACCACCAGATCCTAAATTTCCTCCCACTATAATTTTAGAATTTTGAGATTTGTAGTAACAGGATTTTTTGCTACTAATTTGATATAATTGAACTTGACCAGAACCCCCAGTTAAAAAATTACTATTAGTAAAAATTCCCCCGTTAAGATTTAGGGCTGTATCGGGATTAATTTCTAGATCATCGTTATAAACAACAACATTGCTAGGTGGTACTTGGATGCGGTCTTGTTGATACTCTAAGGCAGCAAAACCTTTACTACCTTGATATTTTTCATAATTGGTACTGTCACTAGGTACGGTTGTGATTGGTACTGTAGCTGTATGCACAAAAAAAGATTTCTTTAGCTCATTATTTTGTTTAATCCAACCTGTATTCCCTACTAATGTCGGGTTGGTATTTGTGGTACAACCAGCATCTAAAATTCCTTTTGCCATTGGGGATGTTCTGGTTTCTAAAGGGGTTCTAGCTCGTGCATATTTACCACTACTATTCCTGGGAGTTCTTAATAAAATCTCATAGAGAGTATAACTATCAAATTTGCCATTGTTGTCAGTATCAACAGGAAATTTCCAGGCTGTATTCACCGTTTCCTGATCAAATAATGATGTATTTGCAGTTGGTTGATCAATTGCACCATTACCACTAATATCAAAACTTATTTGCAGTTTGGTTTCGTCACCAAAGGTATATTTTTCTATGTTGTTCACAACAACTTTAGATAATTCTTCGTTTGTCGGTGTGACTTTTGGTAATGATATATCCTGAAATAGTTTATTGATTTTCGCTCTACTGCGATCTATTGCTGGGGTAGCAGCACTCAGAACAGCTTCGCTAATGCGGACGTTGCTGGCATTTTGCGCTCTGTGAAAGGAACGTAACATAATGGTAGTAGTCAGTAAAACCACTACTACTGATACCATTGCGACTGTGGGTAACACGAAACCAGCGGTTGCTACTTTTTGTTTTTTTGGAGTGCCAAAAACAGTCCGTAATAACCAGTTCAATCTTTGTTTTTTTGTGTTTGGCCGACGCTTTCGAGGCATTGAGAAGATGATATAACGTGGGAGATGGGAATTATCACCACGATGAATATCATATTCCTATAGCGGCAGTTTTATAATCGCTTGTTTAAATATCTATCTAATGGATTAGGGAATGGATATATATAGTAAATATTGTAACAAGACCTGGCGGTTGGAAACCGCAGCTACACAAACAAAGTCCACCTTCGTGGACTAAGAAAAATGTAGAGTTTTAACCCACGGAGGTGGGTTTTGCCTGTGTAGATGCGGTTTCTAACCGCCGATTTAATGTGAATAAGACTTGTGTGTACATGGTATGTCTTTGACTGGGAATACTATCATATAGGCTCTGCCTCTAATGTCATGGAAGGCCGAGCCTTCTAAAATTCATTCCCATACAGAGTATGGGAACGAGATAATGAGCAAAAATCAAATCTTTACTAGGGGTAAAGCAAATCTTCTGTATGGCTTACGGCACGTTTGGCTATCAGGATTTAAGGACTTACAGGATTAACTGTCCATGAACTCAAAGAGTTAAGCTGATTCTGGTCATTGGAGGATATTGGAACTTGTAGAGTGTTGGCTGCAATTGGATATTGATTTATAGTGCCATTACCAGTAGCTGTCAAACTTTTTGACCATAAAGCACCATTAATAGTACCATTTCCTACCATTCTTGTCTCAGTGAAAGGTGCAAATATGAAAGCGTTCGATGTACCATTACCAGTAAAAGTTACTGCGTTTGCGGCCTGGCTATAGACATAAAATTGAAAACTGCTTGGGTTAGTTGTCCCATTACCTGTCATTGTTAGACTAGCATTAGATCCTAGATAAAAAATAACCTTTGTTGAGTTCGGTGCCCTACCGTTAACTACAGTGCCACATTGAGTTGGGTTAACTGTACCGTTACCAGTTAAATCAAGATTACCATCTGCATAGATTATTATTGTTTGGTTGCAACTACCATTTGTAGTGCCAAGATTCAATGTACCATTACCAGTTAATGAAAGAGAAGAGCTACCAGTTAAATTATATACATAAGTACCATTGTCCGTTGATGCACCAGTGCTAAATGAACCTCCACTTGCATTAACATCATTCGCACGTGGCAGTGTCATCGTGTTATTGGCACCTAAGCTAATACTGGAAATGGTGTTAATATTGCTACTTGGAACTGTATAAACATTATTATTAGGTAGCGAGGGAAATTGTTTAACACTTTTAGTAACTTTAGGTGCAGTCTGAGATGTATAGGGAGGACTAGGTAGCCACGGTCCCAGATTAGCTGAGTTAAAAGCTGTGGAAGAGTTACAACTAGAATCGAAAACATCTGCATTTGACGTTGCATTACCAACCATAGAAAAACTACTAGACCATAAACCTGCTACTCCTGCTGTACTAGGTGAAGTTGATACGGGAAAAGTTACTGCGAGTTGGCTAGTAGCTGTCATAAATCCAGATGTAGCTGTACTACCACTACCTTGTTGCTTAACTCGACCTTGAACTGTCAGCTTGCCAACTCCTGGAGCGGTATTGTCTGATACACCTGTATTGGGTATGTACTCATACTTAACAAGTTTGTATTGTCCTAGACTTGAATCTGTTGATGAGATATCTTTCCAGGCTGTATTCGAATTATCTGATATTGTACTGGTGGTGGTTGCACTGACACCACAACCACTATCCAATTGGGTGATCACCGAGGCGTTTGACCAACTCTTTTGAGTAGTATCTGGACAAGTCCCATTTGAACGAGTCCCTACACAATCATTGTAAACCGAAAGAACTCTATTATTGTTGATGAACTGTTGATAACGAGTAATACCTACCTCTGCTACTGACAACGCCTTTTTTGTGGATTTTTGAGATGATGCATTTTGTGTATCGCTCTGAGATCTCACAATCATTGTCAGACCAGTTATGATCATAACTAATCCCAATCCCACAGCAATTGGCATGGCAAAACCTTCTTCGCTAGAGAGATACATGCGAGCGAGCTTGAGTTTTTTATTCATCAACATTTTTCTTTTCATAGTGATTAATTGGGTTAAAAATAGTAAAAAAACATTTTGTTGTGATGTAAAGATGGAAATAATTAGTGTTAAAGGTATTAACTAATTAAATGGTTTATTAAGAGTATTTTAAAAAATTATATGCTGTTAAATCCTGTGTTCTTTATTGGATCAGGAGTAATAGAAGCAAATGAGATATAAAAAGAATTTAGTATAGCTACTTAACTAGATTGCTTTTATTCAACATATTCTTTATATCTTTTTTTAACGATAGTATTTATACTGAAATTCAAGAATTTTAGGATACCACGTGAGTTCGATGTCAGAAAATCAGCTATAAATGAGTTTTCAAAAGGGTTAGGGGCTGTCTAAAATACTGGTTTGTGTACGATTAATATAATCATTAATTAAAGTACAGTAGGGGTTTAGCAGTGCTAAACCCCTACTTGAATCCTGTGCCTCGCTCAGTACAAGTCGCTCAGTAACCGTAAGTCCTGAATCAGACTTCAACAAATATAATTTTTCGTGAATTTTTACCAAATTCAGTAGTTTCATCAGTATCACTACCAACAATTATCATATACTATGGTTATAGTAATTCTCTATCCAGTACAGTGATAATTTAAACCCACTTTTAGCCTCTTCCTGGCAATTTACCCAATTAGGAAGGAGGGCATCCCACTTTTACACTGAACATAAATACTTAGTGAGAAAATAGTCTTTTTGAGGGGTATTTTTGTTTTGATTCTCTATGTACGCACTCTTTAAAAGCCTCTATTTCGTCCCAAGACACGACTAAGAGTGGTTTGTGAAATAAACATAATTACTTATTGGATATCTGTGATGCTCCCATGAGGAAGCAAGGTGATGAGAACGTAATTACACATTTTTTATACAAACTTTATCAAAACAAAACCGAATTTATGTATATATGAAAAACCTCAAAGATAATCCCGATGAAGGTTTCAGCTTACTAGAAGTTGTAGTTGCCATTTTGATGATATTTTTCTTTACAACTACTGCTTTGCAAATGCTTGTAGTTTCCAGCTTTTTCAAAAAGCAAGCTACTCAGTACACAACTGCCATTAACTTGATTCAGCAAGATATGGAAAAAATCAAGAGTGCTGCTGATACCTATTCATTAACTACTGCTTTAACAAATACTTCATGTAACCCTACCACTAGTTCCAGCGGTATGGCAACTTATTTCATGAATTCTTTACCAACTACCGCAACAGGTATAAGTAATACAGCTTACACAGTAACAGTAAATGGAAATGCTATTATATATAATGCTGTTATAGGTACTCCCACACTGCTAAAAAGTCAATATTATTGGTTATTGAGAAATCAAACTGTCTCTACTGATGCCCCTTATAATGTTTTGAAGCTCAACTATGTAGTTCAAGCAGGTACTGCTACTAGTCCGTATACTGATGCGAGTACTGCTATTGATCTGCTTGTAAGAACTCCATTATCCACATCTTATACTGAGGTAATACCCTATGCGTCATTACAATGCCCATCACAATGAAGATGGATTTACCTTACTAGAATTAATCATAGTCATAATTGTTTCTGGAATCTTAGCTGCTGTTTCTGTTCCTAGTTTCTTAGCTTCAAATCGAAATAATCAACTTAATAATGATTTGGCGAGTGCTAAAAGTGCTTTACTGGAATCACAAAGAGATGCTATGCGTATTGGTAAAACCTGTACAATTTCTTTGTCTACTGGTACACCACCAGAAATTAGTAATCCTACTCCTACTACTGCTAATAACTGTCTATCTACGGGAACGCGAACTTTATCTAACGTTTCCATGAACGCATATAAAGATGTCACAGGTTCAGCTTCCATATCTGTCTCTAGTTTGACATTTGATTTTCTTGGTAATCTTAATGAAACAGCACCTATAACAATTGTATTGCGACATAACAGCAATTCTGGGGATAGAAAATGTATAGTTATATCTCAACCACTAGGATTGATTGCAACTGGTAAATATACTGGTGCTAGTGACACTTATTCATCTAATTGTACCCCTTAAAAAATATGTTAAACAATGCTTTTAATATCAAAAAAAATATCCAATTTTATCTTCAAGCTACTAAAACTCGTCCATCTTCTCATCATGCGAATGAGGGATTTACTTTGATAGAGTTATTAGTAGCAACAGCAATTATGAGCATTGTTGTTACTTTAGCTGGTTTTGGTGTTGTAACAATGCTCTCACAAAGCAAAACCGCAGCATCGGAAAGTGACAGACGTGCTAATTTGAATCGGGCTTTAGATTATATTGCCAATGAAGTGAGAACGGCTAATAGTATTTCAGCGACTACAACTTCCACGTTACCTACAGGTGCTATAGGCAAGCTACGTTTAGCTATTCCTAGTGATACTGCATTTCCTAATCACGAATACTATATAATTTCTACTTCTACTAATTGCTCTACTAATAATATCAGTACTACTCTTTGGGCGTGTAATAATGTAATTTATAGACGGCTAATTCCAGCTAGTGGTAGTCCAACCGATGCTATATTGGTAGATGGGGTTGACAGTTTCACTGCTCCTGTTACTTCTAGTCGTCAGGTTGTTTTGACTTTAGTTGGAACTTTACCTGCAACTTTACCTGGAAAACCAAGCACAGCGACAGACTCAGTAAGTGCTACTGCTGTTACTAGAGCTAAATAATTGAACGATTTCTTCCAGTTCCAGAATCCAGGGAATAAATTCCCTGTCTTATAGCTAAAGTCGGTTAAAACCGACTAGTTTGAGTTTATTTGTTGTATTTAGAAAATAAAGGTTAATTTTTATTTAATTCGAGTGCGTTTTAACGCACTTTAGCTATTAGACCGGAAATTGATTTCCGGGCGGTGTGGAAGTCAACAAATAAGGTATTTTTAACTTAAGTTGACACCAATGAGCAATGCTAAATCCCTACGATAAATGTTATTTTCTCGTTTATTCATACTGGGTGTTTTTTGTCAATGCGTAACTCCTAACCAACTACTCCAAACCTAAATGTAGCTTAATAGCATCATTTACCAAATCAATCACATTTTGACTTAAATACCCTAGCGCGTCCCCTAAAATGCGCTGTTTAGAAATTGTCCGTATTTGTTGCGCTTGTACCTTAGAAGTTTTAGATAAACCCGAATCTTCTGAATTTAATAACACTTCAAAAGGATACACACGAGTCATATTAGATGTAATCGGCAAAATGGTCACCGTAGTAGAGGCATTATTATTAGCATCATTGCTGACAATGAGTACAGGACGGCGTTTATCCATTTCTGACCCCACTGCGGGACTGAGATTTGCAAAGTATATTTCACCACGTTTCATCTGTTAACCCATCCCCTACAGTTAAATCCCATTCTGGATTGAATTCCAGCGCAGCTTCCCGGTAAGCTTGTTCTAGCTCCTGATAACGCAGTAATTCTATGGCTAACTCAATTACTTGAGAACGAGATTTACAGCCTTTAATCAATTTATAATTTTCAATAAACTGCACCAAAGAAGATGGTAAGGAAATGGAAAGTTTTTCAGCTTGCATAGTATTACCAAAAGGTAATTATATTTTTCCTACTTTATAGTAACATAAATAGTAGGGGGTAATAACCCAAGTTGCTAGTTATCTAGTTGAGGCTGGTAATTGGTAATTGGTAATTGGTAATTGGTAATAAAATCCCAGTTTTAATCCTGTTAATCCTTAAATCCTGGACATCCTGATTCAGACAGTTTCTCTAACTAGCAACTTACGTTAATACACTTAACATCAAGCATCCAAAAAAATACAGATTCCCGACTTTTCAAAGAAGTCGGGAATCTTGTCGGTTTTAACCAGTCCTAAACTAGCGAATTTAATGAGCAGGGATACACCCCACAATATGTAAACTGCTAAGAGGTTATACAATTTAAATACTCAACAGCTTAATTAAAATGAGTGAAGTTACAGCAAATTATGACGAATCATGGAAAGAAGCATTAAACGAATATTTTGAAAGCTTCTTATGCTTTTTCTTTCCTTTGGCTCATGAAGCAATTGATTGGACACAAAAGCCTGAATCTCTCGATAAAGAACTGCAAGAAATTACGGCTTCAGCAAAAACCGAAAGACGAATTGCCGATAAGCTTTATAAGGTGTGGTTGTTGGATAAACAACAAATATGGATTTTAATTCATATTGAAATTCAGAGTCAATATGATGTTGACTTTGAAGAACGGATTTACATTTACAATTATCGAGCCTTTGACCTTTATCATAAATTTGTGGTTAGTCTGGCAATTTTAGGTGATACTAGCCCTACATGGCGACCTAACAGTTATAATCAAGCTATGTTAGATTGCGAATTGAGGCTAAAATTTCCCATTGCTAAACTCCTGGACTATGAATCGCGTTGGCATGAATTAGAATCTAATCCTAATCCTTTTGCTATCATAGTTATGGCGCATTTGAAAACTAAAGCCACTACTGGTAATTTTTCAGAGCGCGAAGAATGGAAATGGCAATTAATTCGTGGACTCTATGAACGCGGTTTAACAAAGGAGCAAATTGTTAAACTCTTTAAAATCATTGATAAAATGATGACCTTACCTAAACAGTTACAAGCAGGATTAGTCGCTAAAATCAAACATTTTGAGGAGGAACAGCAAATGCCTTTTATTAGCCCAACAGAAGAATTAGCTATGGAACGGGGTGAGCAAAAAGGAATACAACGAGAAAAACAGCTAATTATCCGACAACTAAATCGGCGAATTGGTGAAATTGAATCGTCATTAATTGACACAATTCGGACATTAACAATTGAGCAATTAGAATTACTTGGTGAAGCGCTTTTAGATTTCTCCTCTGTCACAGATTTAGAACAATGGTTAGAAAATAAACCAGAGTCTTGAGAGGATGTTTGAAAAGTATCAGAATTAATCGAGATCCCCCCAACCCCCCTTAAAAAGGGGGGCTAAATTCCTCAAAGTCCCCCTTTTTAAGGGGGATTTAGGGGGATCTATGGGTGTCAGATCTCACAGAAAAAAGTTTTCAAACAACCTCTGAGACAATATGAATTCAGATTCCCGACTTCTCAAAGAAGTCGGGAATCTTGTCGGTTTTAACCAACTTTCTGTAATTGTGCTACTCTAGGATCTACGATTTTTTGTCCTAAACTCAGGAATTTAATCGCTACAGAAACCTTATTTCCTTCTCCGAAAACGTGGGTAATTTCCCCAAGTCCAAAGGATTTATGTAATACTCTATCACCTACTAGCCAAGTTCCAGGAGTGCTTTCTTTACTAGTATTTGCAGATGTGGCTTTAGTAAAACTACGGGTAACTTTATTTTGGGTACTTAATAATTCTGCTGGTAATTCATCCAAAAATTGCGATCGCATTGCCCGTTCTCTAGACCCATATAAACGCCGTTCCCTGGCATGAGATAAAAACAATCTTTCTTGAGCGCGAGTAATGCCAACATAACATAAACGCCGTTCTTCTTCCAATAATGAAGGATCTTGTAAAGAACGATATCCCGGAAATAATCCCTGTTCTAATCCCACCAAAAAGACAACAGGAAATTCCAAACCCTTAGAAGCGTGTAAAGTCATTAACGAAACTGCGGTTTGTCCCTCTTTTAAATTATCTAAATCAGAACTCAAAGCCGCACTTTGCAAAAATGCCTGTAAGGAAATATCTTCCCCTGCATTTTCTTCTTGAAATTGCAACATAGCATTATGCAATTCATTCACATTACTGATTCTATTATCAGATTCCTCTGTAGCTTGATCTTGCAATTCCTTAATATAACCAGAATCTTCTAAAATCCCTTGTAAGATTTCCGAACCGGGAATTACTTTGATTTGTTCTTGACGATTGTGAATCATCGCTGCAAAATTATTTACAGCTTTTGCCGAACGTCCTGCTAAAGTATTTACAGATGTTTCATCACTTAATATTTCCCATAAAGTTGTGCCTAATTGCTGGGAAGCATTCACCAAAGCATCAATAGTAGCCTTACCAATTCCTCTCCGAGGTGTGTTGATAACTCGTAATAAACTCACAGTATCCGCTGAATTATTAATCGCTCTTAAATAAGCAACAGCATCTTTAATTTCTTTACGATCATAAAACTTCATTCCTCCCACAACCGTATAAGGAATTTGATATTTAACTAACAATTCTTCAAAAGGTCGAGATTGGGCATTAGTTCGATATAAAATCGCAAAGTTACCCCAATTTAACTCTGGATTTTGATGTTCTAAAGTACGAATTTGATTAATAACAAAAGCCGCTTCTGCCATTTCTTCATCAGCTTGATGACAATAAATTTCTTCTCCTGGTTCTCTAGTAGCTTTGAGAACTTTATCAATGCGTTGGGTGTTATTTTCAATTAGTTCATTAGCAGCTTGGAGAATGTTTTCACAAGAGCGATAATTTTCCTCTAATTTCACCATAGAACGAGTATCATCATCTGCTAAACCATCACCAAAATTCTCCTGAAATTCGAGTAAGATGGTAAAATCTGCCATTCTAAAACTATAAATTGACTGGTCAGCATCACCAACAACAAACACAGACCGATTTTGCCATTGCCATTCACTTTTACGTTTTTCGTCATTCGTCACCAAAAGCTGAATTAAATCATATTGAGTCCGGTTGGTATCTTGATATTCATCAACCAGAATATGACAGAATTTCCGATGCCAATAATTTAAAACCTGCTCATTTTGTTGAAATAATCTCGTAGGAATTAAAATTAAATCATCAAAATCTAAAGCGTTATTTTGGGAAAGTTTATCCTGGTAGCGATTATAGACATCAGCTATGACTCTACCGCGATAATTGGGTTGTTCGCTTTCAAATTGTTGGGGTGATAAGCCTTGATTTTTGGCATTACTAATAGCGTAACGCACAGATTTAGGTTCAAACTTTTTACTATCTAAATTCAAATCTTTAGTAACTATTTCTTTAATCACAGTTTGCACATCAGATTCATCAAAAATAGAAAAGTTTTTATTCCATTTTCTGCCTTTCTCATCTTGATATTTTTCGATATCATAGCGCAGAATCCGAGAGAATAAACTGTGAAAAGTTCCACACCACATATCTTTGATAGTATTGCGGTAAACCTGTGATTTTAGTAAGCTTTTTTCATATTCTGTTAATAAATCAAACTTTTTACCATATTGCGATATCGCTAATTGTTCGGCAAATATCTTTTGAATTCTTTCCTTCATTTCTCTAGCGGCTTTGTTAGTAAATGTCACCGCGAGGATATTTTCAGGATTAACACGATGTTTAAGAATCAAGTTGGCAATGCGGTAAGTCAGGGCCCGGGTTTTTCCAGAACCAGCACCTGCGACAACCAATAATGGTCCACAGTAATGTTCTACTGCCTGACGTTGACTAGGGTTAAGATGACTCAGGAAATCAATATTTGTGGTCATAAACTATAAAAATGATAAAAAGGACAATTTGTTATAGGGTTACAAGAATATCCGGTAAGCGTAAAGCTCAGTCCCTTTAGGGCTGAGATATAAGCGACTCGAGTGACTTTAGTCACGTAAGAAATTAACTGGTCGCAGTAGATGTGATATAATAGAATGCAAATCCATAATTTAAGTATAACTAAACAGCGTAAAAACTTAACTAGATTTGTTAAGTGCGTAGTCATACCTAACGGTATTGCAGTTTAGGAAAGCTAGATTTGGTAAAAGATAAAATGTCAATATCGAGTACGGTAGGGCATACCGGAATTAACGCTTTAGGAGAATTGACCTCTATTTTTGTTGGAGTAATCCTGCTTAAACAAGTCGGCTCATTGATTAAAGAATCTCAGTGTCTAAAGACAGTGAGAGTGTCAAAAATGGCTTATCTGTTGGCTTCCACACCCGTCAGGGAATAAATTCCCTGTCTAATAGCTCAAGTCCACGCTTTGTGGACTAAGGAATTTTTCCAGTGTTTAGTCATCTTCAGATGACTTTGGCTATTAGCAAGGAACTTGAGTTCCTTGCGGGATGTAGGTTTTATGTTAAGTTGATACTTGTGGTCAGTATCAAACTCAGTACAAAGAATAAAACGAAAGCAGCATACAGCAATTCTCGCTCTAATGAAATACAATGGAGGGCGCAGGCCCTGCGCCCCTACGGGTTTGGCAATAAAAACTGTACCTCATAACATCAGGAAGTGCTGTAACGGGGCAAACAATAAAAATTTACTTAAATTCCTAAATTTTGCGGAAATTTGATCAGGTGTCAGGCTATTTAGTTTTATCCTGACTGGTTCCCTAACTATAAAAATTCTCATTGATTTCTGGACTGTACGTAGGGTGGGCAATGCCCACCAAAACCCTCATTTTGTGGGCATTGTCCACCCTACAGATATTTCCAAAATCAAATAAGAGTGCTATAGCAACTTATGTTACTAGGTTTCGCGTCAAGTTTTGTCATACTTGAGAAGAAGTCTAGATGTAAGATAAACCAATAATCTCTAATCTCTCACTCTTGTTAGTGATAGATGTGTCATTTAACAGCCTTTTGGTTGTAAATATCTAAGTAAGAAACTCAACTTTCAAAATTATGGAAGCGAAAATGCAAGAACCAGAATTTCAAGAAACCCCCGCAAAAGAAACAATCATCCCCGAAATTAACACCCAACCCGGGAATATGACCAAACTTCAGCCCCCTGTGCAGTCTCAAGAACAATGGCTGAAATATGGACAACAAATTTCTGGTTTTTTGGGTACATTACCAGACTATGTAGGTAAAGTATTTGGTCAATATCAGCAGCCTATCGTTAGTATTGGCTTAGTTGTGACAGCAGTAGTCACAGTTAAGGTACTATTGGCTGTATTAGATGCTCTGAATGATGTTCCTTTGGTAGCACCTACCTTTGAATTAATTGGGATTGGTTATTCTGTGTGGTTTGTCTATCGCTATTTACTCAAAGCCTCCAGCAGACAAGAGTTATCTGGGGAAATTACCACCCTCAAATCTCAAGTTGTGGGTAAGGACACTTCTAAATCTTAACTCACAAATTTAGATCATTTTAGATACCCGATTTCTTTCAAGAGTCGGGTATCTTTTTTCAATACCTTGTCCATTTCCTGCTTTGTTGGGTTAAGCGACAGCGCAACCCAACGCTTATGTTGGGTTTCATGCTAATTGCTCCGCAACGCTAACGCGAACAATCCAACCTTGTATCTTAGAGGTATGTTAGAAGAAGTGGTAGACTGTCCCAACCTGGGTCGTTTTCAGCCTAGTCTCTTATAAAGCCAAGAGTTAGTTGTTTTTTTGTGAATTTAGAATATGTCACATACGTGAGTTAAAGTATGTGTTACAAAAAGATTATTTATAACTTAAAGATCACGGTTGTGTTTATAAATAACACATCTTACCATCATATACATACTTGACCTGTTTGGATAAGAACTTGTAAAGGTTTAGCATTGCTCAACAGTGTCAAATACCTTCAAGCCAGGGAATTAATTCCCTGTCTAATAGCTCAAGTCGGTTAAAAACGACTATTTTGGCGGTATTTATTCTATAAATAGGATAATTTCTGATTTCGATGTCATCAGAGACTTGAGCCAGGGAATAAATTCCCTGTCTAATAGCTCAAATCGGTTAAAACCGACTAAGTAGCAACCTCTTTGGTGGTGCTTTCCTGTTCAATTAAAACGAACTTTAGCTAGAAGACAGGGAATAA
The DNA here is from genome assembly GCA_017355425.1 of Dolichospermum sp. DET69. Lineage (NCBI taxonomy): Bacteria > Bacillati > Cyanobacteriota > Cyanophyceae > Nostocales > Aphanizomenonaceae > Dolichospermum > Dolichospermum sp. DET69. Next base: position 2,052,532 of record CP070233.1, on the reverse strand, counting down.
ATTCTCTGTATTCCTGATTTATTTAAACACGGTTGAGACATGGACTTTTACAAAATTACGAAAAACCTAGATTTGTAGGGGTTTAGCACTGCTCATAAGTATCAACTTAACGTAAAACCTATATCCCGTCTGGGAATGATAGGGTAGCGTGACGTAAGCCATATTCCCAGTCTAATAGGTAAAGTCATCTAAAGATGACTAAATACTCGAAAATCTTTAGTCTACTTCAGTAGACTTGAGCTATTAGACAGGGAATTGATTCCCTGTCGGGTGTAGAAGCCAACAGATAAGCCATTTTTAACTTAAGTTGACACCAATGAGCACTGCTAAACCCCTACCCACAGAATCAAATTATTAAGCCGTGTTAAGTATACATCATCACCCCATGATGTATCGCTAAAAAACGCAAAAACGCCAACCGAAAAAAGAGATTTATGGTATTGACAAACAATTTTAAAAATGTTATCATAAAATTGATAAGGAAGAACTATCTTGTTGTCAATTAATAATAGAATGACAAATCCCCGACTTCTTCAAGAAATCGGGGATATTTTGCTTGTTTATAACACTCGTAAAACGCTGGGGATACTGTCTATTGATGCCATAGCTTGAATTTCTGCCAAAGCTTGTCTAAAGTCCCCTTCTCGGACATTGTGAGTGACAACTACAATTTCTGCGAGTTCTCCCTGAAAGCCAGTTTGTACTACTGACTCTAAACTCACGCCATAATTACCAAAACAAGTTCCCAATCTGCCAATGACTCCCGCTTGATCTTTGCTGAGGAAACGGGTATAAAACCGGGTTACTAACTCGGAAATGGGGGTAATTTGCGAATAATGTTGATGTCTACAAGCTAAGAGAGGATTTGGTTTAGTTGTATTGGTTTTTAGGGTGGCGACAAGATTTAATATATCTGATGATACAGCACTAGCGGTAGCACCCGCACCAGCCCCAGGACCGAATAACATCACCTGGCCAATGGGTTCTCCCTCTACCAGAATGGCATTATAAACACCATTGATACTAGCTAAAGGATGATTTTGGGGGACTAGGGTAGGATGAACTCTGACGGAAAGCTGGGAGTTATCTATATCTAAATGTTGAGCTATGCCTAGTAATTTAATGACAAATCCTAATTTAGCAGCATAGGTAATATCTGTTTTTGTAACTTGGCTAATTCCTTCACAATAAACATCTTCACGATTAATTCGCCCATCAAATCCTAAAGATGCCAAAATAGCAATTTTATCACCTGCATCTAAACCATCAACATCTGCTGTCGGGTCAGCTTCAGCATAACCTAATTTCTGAGCATCTGCTAGGACATCATCAAATTCACTACCTTCTGTTTGCATCCTAGTAAGGATGTAGTTAGTTGTGCCATTGACAATACCTATTATAGCATTAATGCGATTAACGCTTAAAGATTGCTTTAGGGGTTGAATCACAGGGATACCACCACCAACGGCTGCTTCTAGCAACACATAAACACCTGCTTCATTAGCAGCGGTAAATATTTCTGCACCAAACCGAGAAATTACGGCTTTATTAGCCGTGACAACGTGCTTACCATTTTTTAGGGCTGTTAGGATTAGTGTTTTTGCAGGTTCTAATCCCCCCAACAACTCGACAACTATATCTACGGCTGGATCATTAACAATAGCTTCTAAATCTGTAGTTATCACCTCTGAGGATAATTCTACAGACCGGGGTTTAGTGAGCGATCGCACACCCACCCGATAGATTTCAATTTCCTGTAACAGTGGATGACGGCCTACCTTGTCTTGCAACAGTTGTACTGTCCCCGTTCCTACTGTACCTAATCCAAGTATTCCTAATTTGACAGCCACAGATTTTGCACCCACATTAAGTTCAATAAAACAATTGTAGGCAGAGCCAAAGCCCTACCTACTGATTATCCTATGTTATTTGTCCAATAACCAATGACCAATGACCAATAACCAATGACCAATGACCAATGACTAATGACTAATGACCAATTAGTATGTTTCTACGTGCCAGCGGTGAGCTTTCTTCATTTCTTTTTGATAATCACTCCAAACTACACCTTCTTTGGCCGCAGCAGCACTCAAAGCTGCGTCAATGCCTTCTTCCATACCGCGCAAACCGCAGATGTAAGTGTGAGTTTTTTCGTTTTTAATTAACTGCCACAATTCATCAGCGTGTTCGGCCACACGGTCTTGGATGTACATTCTGCCACCTGTGGGATTATTTTGTTCCCGGCTGATAGCATAGGTGAGACGGAAGTTTTGAGGATATTTCGCTTGCATTGCTTCCAATTCCTCTTGATAGAGAATATTGGGAGATGTTGGCACACCAAACAGCAACCAAGAAAATCCTTTAAAATGATATTCTGGATTAGCTGCTCTTTCTGCATCCTTAAACATCCGCCACAGGTAAGTCCGCATTGGCGCAATACCTGTACCTGTTGCCAACATAATCACATTAGCTTCAGGATCTTCAGGCAACAACATTTCTTTACCAACAGGACCTGTGATTTTGACATCATCACCGGGTTTGATTTTAGTCAAATAGCTAGAACAAACACCGTAAACTGTTTCACCAGTTTCTGGATGCTTGTACTCTAACTGCCGAACACACAAAGATATTGTTTTATCATCTAGATTGTCGCCGTGACGAGTAGAAGCAATCGAATAAAGTCTGAGTTTTTCAGGCTTACCGTTCTTATCTACACCAGGGGGAATAATCCCGATACTTTGACCTTCTAAATACCGCAAGTTTCCAGCAGACAGGTCAAACTTGAGGTGTTGAACAATACCAATTCCGCCTTCTTTAACTAAAGTTTCATTAGAGATACACTTACCAATAAACGGAGCATTAGGACGATAAATGTTCACAGGAACATCAATATGAGCATCTTTTTTAGCTTTTGCTTGAGTCATGGTGTTACCTTTTTTTTCCTTACCAGGTGTTTTAGCAAAGCCTTTCGCTTCACTAGTATTACTTACAGGTGTGGCTTTACCATGTGCCTCATTCTTAACATTTACCTCAGCTTTAACTTCTGTGCTAACTGTAACGTCAGCAATTGCCAATTCAACAGCTTTGACTTCTGTGCTAACTGTAACGTCAGCAGTTGCCAATTCAACAGCTTTAACTTCTGTGCTAACTGTAACGTCAGCAATTGCCAATTCAACAGCTTTGACTTCTGTGCTAACTGTAACGTCAGCAGTTGCCAATTCAACTTTGCTGTTGACTAGAGCTAAAACTTTAAGAGGTTCGATACCAACAATTTTACCGCCCAGGCGAGTGATCCGTCGCATTTCTTGATTCATGCGGTTGTAAGGTACTCTGATGAATACACTGCCACTTTTACGAATTGGGTAGTTGGTTTGATCAGTTTCTTCACTCTGACGCAAACCCATAACTTCGTAAACGAAGACGCGGCTACCTGATTCTATACTGGCAGCACCCTCAACAGCACCTTGATTGTACATTCCTTATACCACTCCGATATTTACTTAACCGTTTATCAAAAAAATCATTCCCATCCTCATTCGAGGTTCAGTTTACCGGATTTTCGGATCACAAAACTGGCCATTTGGGAAAACGACATCATTCATGATGATGTCTTGCTCAGTCCACTCGCCCAAGACCAGTAGGTATGGCAAAAAACACACCTGCTCACCTTCTAAATTAGAGGATAAGTCTGAGGGAGAATGTTAATAGTGAATCACTTTAATCTTTTTTTCTTGAACTACATCGTCTGAGACATATAAAAAATATTCTACAGTAGAATAATACCGTAAAAATTTTGCGTCTATAAGAACAAGGCTGTTCATTCAGAAAATATCCCGAAACCGTGTATTATAACCTAGTCTGGATACGTAACCCTAGCTTGCCATTCTAGCATACCATGACAGTGTGCAAACAGCAGCAGTCAGCAGTATGGCTTACGCCACGCTGCGCTATTGAATGACTAATGACTAATGACTAATGACTAATGACTAATGACTAATGACCAATGACCAATGACTAATGACTAATGACTAATGACTATAAAAACTGTATCATCTGTGGCAGAATGTTAAGCAGATAATTGATAAAGAACTAGATTTTTTGCTCAAGGTAAATCTTGTGAGAGTACACCCCCTTCTGTTAAAATCTAGTGCAACACTAAGATTAAATACTTACCAGCGATAAAATTAGGCTAATTAGGACGATTAACTGCTATAGGCGTATAAGTTATCCGTTTCAATCTGTCATCGTTATGCTGGATAGCCAGAACGTAGGACGATACCGTTGAGGTAAGCTCCTAGATTCAAAATCTGCTGTGAGAAAAATTATTGATTGACACATTTAGTATTTAGAGGAAATTTATGAGTAAGCCGGAACGCGTGGTACTAATTGGAGTAGCTGGAGACTCTGGGTGCGGTAAGTCTACGTTTTTACGTCGGTTGATTGATTTATTTGGTGAAGAATTTATGACAGTTATCTGTTTAGATGACTATCATTGTTTAGATCGTATACAACGTAAAGAAACAGGGATAACTGCACTTGATCCTAGAGCCAATAATTTTGACCTAATGTATGAGCAAATTAAAGCTCTTAAAGAAGGTCATGGAGTAAGTAAGCCGATTTATAACCACGAAACTGGCATGATTGATCCACCAGAGTGGATTGAACCAAATCATATTGTCGTAGTAGAAGGACTGCATCCTTTATATGATGAGCGAGTAAGAGAATTGCTAGATTTCAGCGTTTATTTTGATATCAGTGATGAAGTCAAAATTGCTTGGAAAATTCAACGAGATATGGCTGAAAGAGGCCATCGCTATGAAGATGTTCTCGCACAAATCAATTCTCGTAAACCTGATTTTGAAAAATTCATCGAACCCCAAAGAGAATTTGCTGACGTAGTTCTGCAAGTATTACCTACAAACTTAATTAAAAACGATACAGAACGTAAAGTTTTGCGGGTACGGATGTTACAACGGGAAGATAAAGAAGGCTTTGAGCCAAGTTACCTGTTTGATGAAGGTTCAACAATTCAGTGGACTCCTTGCGGTCGCAAATTAACCTGTTCTTACCCCGGTATGCAGCTTTACTACGGTTCTGATGTTTACTATGGTCGTTACGTCACAGTTTTAGAAGTAGACGGTCAATTTGATAATCTCGATGAAGTAATTTACATCGAAACTCATTTAAGCAAAACATCCACCAAATATCAAGGTGAGATGACTCACTTGTTACTACAACACCGTGAATATCCAGGTTCTAACAATGGTACTGGTTTATTCCAAGTATTGACAGGTTTGAAAATGCGTGCCGCTTATGAGCGGTTGACAGCTACAGAAGCAAAACTAGCAGTTCAAGTCTAAAACAGCAGTAGTTGTGTCAAAGATCAGAGGGAACAGAGCAGATGTTCCCTTTTTTTTTGTCTGAATCAGGATGTCCGGGATTTGAGGATTTGCAGGATTTTTATTGGGATATTGTTTGATTGTGACAGAATTAAGTGGATATTTTGTCTGAATCAGGATGTCCAGGATTTGAGGATTTGCAGGATTGTTATTGGGATATTGTTTGATTGTGGCAGAATTAAGTGAATATTTTGTCTGAATCAGGATGTCCAGGATTTGAGGATTTGCAGGATTGTTATTTGGATATTGTTTGATTGTGGCACGTAGGGGCGCAGGGACTGCGCCCTCCATTGTATTTCATTAGAGCGAGAATTGCTGTATTGTTTGATTGTGACAGAATTAAGTGAATATTTTGTCTGAATCAGGATTTCCAGGATTTGAGGATTTGCAGGATTGTTATTGGCATATTATTTGATTGTGGCAGAATTAAGTGAATATTTTGTCTGAATCAGGATTTCCAGGATTTGAGGATTTGCAGGATTGTTATTGGCATATTATTTGATTGTGGCAGAATTAAGTGAATATTTTGTCTGAATCAGGATTTCCAGGATTTGAGGATTTGCAGGATTGTTATTGGCATATTATTTGATTGTGGCAGAATTAAGTGAATATTTTGTCTGAATCAGGATTTCCAGGATTTGAGGATTTGCAGGATTGTTATTGGCATATTATTTGATTGTGGCAGAATTAAGTGAATATTTTGTCTGAATCAGGATTTCCAGGATTTGAGGATTTGCAGGATTGTTATTGGCATATTATTTGATTGTGGCAGAATTAAGTGAATATTTTGTCTGAATCAGGATGTCCAGGATTTGAGGATTTGCAGGATTGTTATTGGCATATTATTTGATTGTGGCATAATTAAGTGAATATTTTGTCTGAATCAGGATGTCCAAGATTTGAGGATTTGCAGGATTGTTATTGGCATATTATTTGATTGTGGCAGAATTAAGGATTATAAGGATTATGATGATAAGTGAAAAAGAATATTTTGTAAATGCCTAAAATAAACAACATTCTCTAAACACTATAATACCGAAAATTCCTAGACTAATTCAACAATAACATCCTGTACATCCTTTAATCGGTGGATATCCTGATTCTGACAAAATTTATTTCTGATTAAATTTACATTTAACGGTAATTTTAATATTACTGCTTGTTTCTCCTGTAACAATATAAGGGATTCCTGTCATTCCTCCGACATTCACCCCAAATTCTAAGGTAACTTCAGAAACTTCTGCTAAAGCTAAATCTTTGAAGGATTGAATAATATGTTTTGAATAGGATTGAATAGTTTTTTGGAGTTTGTCTCCCTGTTCTTTAATATTCAGTTTTTCGTTTAGTTTTTCTAAGCCAAAACTGCGGTCTGCTTGTTCAGGGGTGGGAATTAGAAAATCTAGGTTCTCATTTTTTGGAGGTTGGGGAATAGATACAGCAACGTTTTCTGATGCTTCAATATAAATAATTGTTCCGTCTTCTAATTGAATTGGTGTTAGTTGTGACATAAAGGTAAATTATCTTTTAAAATGTAGCAGTCATCTAATACCACGACCAAAGCGCGACTCAATACCAGGATATAGTTATTATATTACCACGAGATTGTGTTATAATTCTACCAATTACCTAATTGTTAACATTATTGCCTTATGAACCAACTCATTTCTACAATTAATACTCGACTTCTTGACTCTCTCACTCAAATTATCCTTTCACTTTCTCAAGAAGAATATCAAATCTTAGTAGAAAAAATTCAACACTCTCGACTAATTGAACACCAGAAAACACAAAATATTGAATCCTTAAAACAGGATATAGCCGCAGGTATTCAACAACTCCAAAACGGTGAATACACAGAATACGATGAAAATAATTTATCTACTCTCATAACTTCAATTAAAGCACGAGGTCGGGAACGTCTACAAGGAGAAATATCTGAATGAATCACTTTCGGATTTCCAAACTAGCAGAGAAAGATTTAGAAGATATTTGGATTTATCTCGCTCAACAAAATGAAATATTAGCAGACCAAAAAATTGCACAAATTCTTGATAAATTTCCGATGTTAGCTCAATTTCCTAATATGGGAACAAAAAGAGACGAACTACAAACAGGACTTCGTAGTTTTCCTGTTAAGCCATATATTATATTCTATACTCAAAATTCTGCAAGTTTAGAAATTGTGAGGATTTTTCATCAATCTAGAGATATAGAAAATCAATTTTCAGATCAGTAGGTTGGGTTGAACGCAGTGAAACCCAACAAAATCAATGATTGTCGCTAATGTGGAATAAATTGGATAAGTTTCTGGTAGACTACTTAACCAAAACTTCTTTAAATTGACCATTTTCAATCTTATACATACAATATGAACTATTAATATTAGATTGATACAAATAGCCATTTTCCTTTGACCAATTTAATCCATAGCCAGAGGTTTTTTCAACAGGGAGTGTCAGAGTTTTCAAATTCTTGAGAATTTCTGATCTTGTCGGTTCATTCGATGATTTATTAATAGCTCCTATAAATGCTTGGGTTGCATCATATCCAGTCATGGTACGCCAATAAATATTTTTTTGTTGCCATCTTTTTATTGCACCTTTCATATATAAAGATGTTTTGTTTACACAAGGTATGGCCAAACTTGCACCCTCAACAGCATCACCCCCTATATCTAAAGTTGGCTGTTCAAAAACAGACGTAGGGAATATTATGTTTAGGTTTTCTATGTTCAGTTTTTTTGTTTTTTCCTGACTCGCTCTTGCAAAAGCTCTTAATATTGAATTTGTTTTTACACCAGGTATTAAAAAAACTGTTTTTATTTGGTTTGAGATCATTATATCAATTTCTGCATCAACATCTGGTGGACTTGTTTGTTCCCGATCAAAAACAGAAGTATCATTAATATCAACTTTTCCTCCTAAATCATCAAAAGCTTTTATAAAATCTTCTTGCAAACTTTGACTATAAACACCTTTCTGATCGTAAAAAATTGCTATACTATCTGAATGTAAAGTATTTTTGATATACTTTGCATAAAGTTTGGCTGCTTCTGTTGTAGTTTGGATAACTCGAAAAAATACATCGTCCTTCAATTTGCTGCTAGAACTTGAAGGAGATACTATTGCTAATCCTTTTCGTCTGTAAATAGGTATTGCTACCTCACTACTCTCACTTGCATGATGTCCAATAATTCCTAAAATATCTGACTCATTAACTAACTTTTCTGCTACTTTTTTTGATGTTTCTGGTTGATTAGCATCATTCGCAATAACTATCTCTAGCAATCTGCCATTTTTTCCTCCAATCTTATTAAATTCATCTTGAGCATCAGCTACACCCATAAAAATTTCTTCAGACGTAGATTTGTAAAAATCAATTCCAGCTACAACTGCCAGCTTTAAAGGTTTTCCTTTCCCTGCTTGACTTGCTAACCTAGCTTTAGTATTATTCAAATATATTTGGGGAATTGGGTCAGTACGATTAGCCTCTTTAGCTAAATAAAAAAATTTCTCTGCATTTTGATAATCTCCTTTTTTAAAATATTCGCTTCCCTTATCCAGATGGAAATTTATATCATCGATAAATATTTTAGATTGTTCACCACTAGTTTTGATGTTTCTAACACATCTATCACTCCCTTCTATTCTTTCTCCAATAGGACAAAAAGCATATTTATACTGATACCAACTAAATGCACCGATAAGTCCAACTACCACCCCTGTGGCAACACTTGCGATTGCGAAAACCACAAATATATTCTTAATATTTCTTTTATATTCTAATTTTTGAGAATCATCTAAATACTGTTTATCTAAAGAGCTTAATCTTTTATCTTTTGCCCAAACTGTAGCTTCTTTTAACATCTTACCTTTTAACAGGTGCTTATGCGAATAATCTGATTTTACCCAATCATTGAAAGACTCAAAATAGGGACGTAAATCAGCTAATTGATTATCAATCCATTGTTGATTAAAAACTTCTCGATAAATGGGATTATAAATCTGTAAATAATTATTTATTTTCACCACCAAACCCGATAACGGTAACTTTGCTTCCTCTCCAGTATTCTGAGTAACTACTTCCCCTTGTTGATAAATCTTTTGATAAATATCTAATAATTCACCTGCCATTTGTTCATCAAATAAAATCCGTCTTTCAATGGTGCGTAAATGTTCCGGTTCATCTTTTGCTTGCCAATTTTCAATAATGTTAGTTCTGATTAAATTTTCTAACCATGCTTCTTCATTTCCTTCAGATAAATCAGAAGAATTTAAAACTAAATTACAGACTTTCTGCGTTAAAAAAGGTTGTCCCCCAGTCCAGTTTAAAATTAATTCTAATAACTTTTCTGGTTGATTTGTTTTAACACTTAATCCCTTTGCTAATGCTTGAGATTCTGCAAAGGTAAAACCTGTTAATTCTACGCCATAACCAATATTAAAAGGAGTTCGAGTTTTATCTTGAATTAAATCGCTGGGAGTAGCTACACCTAATAATACAAAACTCAGACGATTATATTCAATATTATCAACTCGACGATTATAAAAAGAGCGAATTAGAGCAAAAAAATCATCAACATTAAACTGTAAACTGATGATACTATCAATTTCATCTATAAAAATAACGATATTTGATTCAACATATTTTAAAAGAATATCTCGGAGAAAATTACCAAAGAAATTAACCGCAGACAAAGATTCTTGGTCATATTTATCCCACCAACTATCTATATCACATTTTTCATTTAATTCAAAGGTATTAATTAATTCATTAATAATTCCTGCATACCATTGTAAAGGAGTAATATTGGCTGAACCAATATCAGTTAAATCAATAGCAGCACAAGCAAATCCATCTACTTCTTTAAGCCGTTTCATTGTTTGAACTCTTAAAGAAGATTTACCCATTTGTCGGGAGTTTTTTAAAACATAACAAAATTCTCCCTTTTTTATGGCTTGATATAGTTCATTATCGGCTTTTCTGGTAACATAAGTAGGAGCAGAAGCTGGGAGCGAACCACCTACTTGATATTCATAATTAACTGAGTTTAAATTTTCCATTTTTATGTCTAAACTGTCTGAATCAGGATTTCCAGGATTAAAGGATAAACAGGATGAGAATGGGGATTTTATCACCAATTACCAATTACCAATTACCAATTATCAGTGGTTAAATTTAGTTAATTGTCATTATTTTAAATGACATCAATTAATCTTGCAAGCGATCGCTAAAATAAATACGATACAAATTACACAGGGGAATTACCTTATTACCTTTTGATTCTGCTAATCCCATACTTTTTAATTTAAAAGCATAAATTGGTTCTAATGTAACTGCATCATCACTATTCACTAATTTTAACATGGCTGATTTTAGTTGTTTATTTTCTTCCAAAATTAAAAGATGACGATACAAATGGTCTTCATATAATCCTTCTTCAGTGGGAGCAATTGCTAAAAATTGCTTTAAAGTTAAGTCGTTAGTGGCAATATGATATAATGCTGTTCTCACCAAATAAGTATGACCGTCAATCATCCCCATTAATTGATTAATTTCTGTATCTGACCATTGCAACCCATGTCGTTTAACTAAATCCTGAACCTGTGCTAAACTAAACTTATTTAAATCAATTGGTAAACCCACATTAAAAGGAGATTTATTCACATCCAAAGAAATATAAACTTCTTGAGAATGGGAAATAACTAATCTCAGTTTTTGCCAAGTTTCATTATTTTTGCCTTTTTCATGCCATGAACGTAACATAGTGAAAAATTCATCAGCGATTTCACTATATTGAAAGATTCTATCTACCTCATCTAATCCTAGAATTACAGGCTGTTGCAATTCTTTTAAAAGATAGGATTGGAAGTAATTTGTACAATTAGTTTGACTGCTATAACGCTGAGGTTTCCAATATTGATCTATCTTTTCTTCAATCCCTAATTCTAAACTGACATTGGCACAAAAAGACTCTAAAAAACTATCCAGATTTTTAAATAATTCTCGACTCCATAAATTAATAAATCCTGTTCGATAACCTTGCTTTTCTCCTTGATCTAAAATCCTACTCATTAATGAAGTTTTCCCCATTTGTCGAGGTGCTTTAATCCTAATTAATGCCCCAGGTTTTACAATAGCAGTATAACAGGTAGCTTCAATGGGAGGACGTTCAACATAAAAGGGAGAATTTAGGGGGACTTGACCATCTAAATTTTCAAAAGGAATATTAATATCTCTTAGTTGAATAGGTTCAGATTTCGACTCAGGTACACCCTGAATAATAGCTTTTTTAGTTGTTGAATCTTTTGTCCTCAAAACCGGAGTTAAATGCTCTGGAATATTTTCCATTTCAATCGCATTACATCCTAAATCAAAAGCACTTTTAATTGATTGTCCTGCAAATAAAGTATCGTAGAAACCAATAGCAAATTGTTTAGCGGCTTCATCACCAATTTTTTGATTCATCCCGACGACATAATTAACATAAGGATAAATATCTTCTGCTTGTACATCTGAATAACAAGCATTGAGAAAAACACAATCAATAAAAAAGATTTCTTGTAATGCTTTAAACAATTTAGCTAAAGGAGCAACTTTGACTAAAAAGGCTTCTCCATTATCTGCCATTAAAGCTAAACCCTGTTCTCCTCCACCATGTCCTGAGAAATGCACAATATCTGGCTTATGATCTAATAGGGTACGACGAAATTCTTGAAGACGGACTGCTTCTTCCACAATAATTATAAATTGTTCACGGTTTTGGGAACGCTCCCAAGCACTTTTGATTTCCCTGACTTCTTCACTTAAACGCAACGGTTTTGTGTTGGTGGGGTTAGCGGTTAAAATAAGAATTTTTTTCATCACCGTCGTTTTATAAAGATATAGTTACCACTACCGTGTATTTGAAGTATTGTATCCTTTATAGTTACCAAAACCGTCACGGTGATCAAATCTCAGGTTACTGAGGACTTTTCTGGTAGATACTCTCAACAACAAGATCCCCGACTTCTCAAAGAAGTCGGGGATCTGAGTGCCTCTTGTTATACATACAAGCATTTAGACACTGAGATAAAAGATACTTATTACAAAAACTGTAAATATTGTTATGATTTCAGAAATTAGTAACTGATGTATTTCATCAGTGAACACATTCTATCAGGAGGAAATTCCTTTGTCTCGACGCTATTTATTTACTTCCGAGTCAGTTACAGAAGGTCATCCAGATAAAATCTGTGATCAAATCTCGGATACCATCATTGACGCGCTATTAGCAGAAGACCCAAATAGCCGTGTAGCAGCAGAAGTTGTAGTTAATACTGGTTTGGTGCTAATTACTGGAGAAATTACCACCAAAGGTCATGTTAATTATGTCAATCTTGCCCGTAAAAAAATTGCGGAAATTGGCTATACTGACGCTGGTAATGGCTTTTCTGCGGATAGTGCCAGTGTCTTAATCGCTTTGGATGAACAATCAGCCGATATTGCTCAAGGTGTAAATTCTGCCAAAGAAGCCCGAACTGAGGATAGTGAAGAACTATTCGATAAAATCGGTGCTGGTGATCAAGGTATCATGTTTGGTTTTGCTTGCAACGAAACCCCAGAACTTATGCCTTTACCCATCAGTTTAGCGCACCGCATTGCTCGGAGATTGGCAGGAGTTCGCAAAGCTGGTATTCTCCCTTATCTGCGTCCTGACGGTAAAACCCAAGTTACCGTAGTTTATGAAGATGGAAAACCTGTAGGTATTGACACCATCTTAATTTCCACCCAACATACAGCTACCATTGGGGAGATTATTGATGATGCTGGGGTACAGGCCAAGATTAAAGCTGACCTGTGGAAAGAAGTAGTAGAACCTATATTTGGGGATATTACTATCAAGCCAAGTCAAGAGACTAAGTTTTTGGTTAACCCCACCGGTAAGTTTGTCATTGGTGGACCCCAAGGAGATTCCGGGTTAACAGGACGGAAAATCATTGTTGATACCTACGGTGGTTATTCTCGACATGGTGGCGGGGCTTTTTCTGGTAAAGATCCCACGAAAGTAGACCGTTCAGCAGCTTATGCGGCTCGTTATGCAGCAAAAAATATTGTTGCGGCTGGGTTGGCAGATAAATGTGAAGTACAGCTAAGTTACGCCATTGGTGTAGCTCGTCCTGTGAGTATCTTTGTTGATACTTTCGGCACGGGTAAAATAGATGATGAGATTCTGTTGAACTTAGTCAAGGATAACTTTGAACTCCGGCCAGCAGGAATTATCCATGTGTTCAATTTACGTAACTTACCAAGTGAAAGAGGCGGACGTTTTTATCAGGACGTTGCAGCTTATGGTCATTTTGGGAGAACGGATTTGGATTTACCTTGGGAACACATTGACAAAGTGGATGTGTTAAAGCAAGCTGCAACTGAAGCTAGTTCAGCGACAATTGCTTAATCAGTTAAGCTAAAACGCAGCTAATTTAAATATTCGGGCGGGCAGGGATGCCCACCCCACAATATTTAGACTCCTAACAGGTTATACAATTTAAATGCGTAACAGCTTAGTTTATTGACATTAATTCACAGTTTTGCTGAGGTTCTTCAATGTGTAAAAGTCGTGCAGAAGTGCTGAAAGCTGCTGTAATTCATACACTAATTCAGCACCATCTTAAGACGAGCCTACTCCCAATCAGGAAACATAGCTCCATCTTCCCCACCAATACCAATTCCTGTGTTAAATATACCAGCATCGGAAATGTTCATATTCTCCATTGATGCTTGATAGACGTTGGAATCATTAATTGTGGCCCGGGTAAGGTTTGCGCCGTTTAAATTGGCTTTTTTCAAATTGACGTTAGTAACAAAAGCTGATGTTAAATTAGCACCTGCTAAGTTTGCTCCAGTCAAGTCAGCACCTTCTAAGTTAGCATTTGTAAGGTTAGCACCCTGAAGATTTGCGCCTCGCAAGTCTGCACCAATTAGATGAGTACCACTGAGATTAAGTCCTGATAGATTACACTGAATACATTCTCTAGTTGACAAAAGTTTCTGTAAATCTTTTTGGCTTCCAGCTTGAACTGAATTAGCTAGAAACAGGGGAGTTATCAAGGCCATAATGGCTAATAGTTGAAGTTTCATAAAATTTCCCCCTCTCACAATGGAGTTATATCTGTTCTTTGCCTCACAAATTCATTATCCCACCAATTGGCTAAAAAATGTTGATTTAAATCACAAGTTTGATATTTCTTTTCATAGATCAGTAATAAGGAATAGGCAATACGCAATAGATAATAATTTATGTTAAGAGTGCTGTATGGCTTTTTTCGTAAGTTTTGTAATCCAGATTACTAAATATACATTACATGAAATCTCAATTACAGATGAAACAGTTAATTACAACCCTGCAACAGGATTTGCCTCCACTATTTGAGCGGGATATTTCTTATGAAATATATACAAATGATATCTATTTTCGTGACCCAGTTAATAAATTTAAAGGTAAATTTAACTATCGGTTAATTTTTTGGACTTTACGATTTCATGCTCGGTTGTTTTTTACCGAAATTGCTTTTGATTTACATCATGTATCTGAGTCTGATAATGACACAATTCTAGCCACATGGACAGTTCGCGGTGTTTTACGTGTTCCTTGGCAAGCAAGGTTACTTTTTAATGGTTATTCAACTTACAAATTAAATCCAGATGGTTTGATATATGAGCATATTGACACCTGGGATAGAAAACCAGGGGAGATTCTCCAGCAATTTTGGCAAAGGAGAAATGAAGCCCAATAATATAGGCATCTGGGTCAAGTTAGTTGTATTAAAATTATTATTCTCGCTCAATTTCAGCAGGACCATTTTTTTTATTGAGGTTTTTGTTAAAATCAGGGAAATTTTCCTGGCAAAATACCCCTATGGCTTTATACGCAGAATTGCATCGGCATCTAGGTGGTTCGGTTGTTCCTCGTGTATTGTGGCGATATTTCCAGCGTCATAATACTGAGTTGATTTCTCGCTTTAGTGAATATTCAGAATTTGAAGACTTTTATACTCGTCCCCGTAATACTTTAGATGAATATCTAGAACTGCATACTCTGGTTGAAAGTGTGCAAACTGTGGAAACTTTACCATACTTTATTTACCGCTTATTACGTGGCGCTTATATTTTTGAGAATTTGGCTTATTTGGAATTACGTTATACTCCCTATTTACGAACTCCTGAACATCTAAGTCAAAACGAAAGAATTGAGAAGATGGCAGAAATTGTCGATATTGTGGGTAAATCTAGTCATGTACCCGAATATCCCATTGTTACTACTCAAATTCTCTGTATGCACTCTCGTTTACCTTTTGAGGTAAATAAGGCAATTATTGATTTAGCGGCACAAAATAGGGAATATGTCTGTGCGGTAGATGTGGCTGGTGGCGATCGCTATTATGCCGAACGCATGGCAGAATGGATAAGTTTATATAACTATGCTCATTCACAGGGTATTAATACCACTGGGCATCTTTATGAAACAAAAGATGGTTGTTATCCAGAATTATTACCCTATTTAATGCGAATTGGTCACGGTATCCAAATTCCTTTTTTATATCCTGAATTACTGCCAGAAATTGCCAGGAGAGGACAGTGTTTAGAAGTTTGTCCGACAACTTATTTAAAAACAGGGACTTTGCAGGATATCCGTGAACTAAAATTAGTTTTTGACCGATGTTTTGAAGCTGGAGTTGATATCGCCATTTGTACGGACAATGCGGGATTACATAATATGCGTCTACCCTTTGAATATGAAAATCTTTTGACTTACGACATTATCAATTTTCAACAATTACAAGCTTGTCAAGATGCAGCTTTCCGCCATGCTTTTGCTTGGCCTCACAGTCGTCAACGTCCGGCATCTTTATTAACTGGGTTGTTGAAGTAGGGAATAGGGAATAGGGAATAGGGAATAGGGAATAGGGAATAGGGAACAGGGAACAGGGAACAGGGAAGGAATTTTTTTCTTTCTCCTGACTCGGTGACTCCTCAAGAGGGGCAACCACTCCTCAAGAGGGGCAACCACTCCTCAAGAGGGGCAACCACAGGGGGATTGCCCCTACTCCTCAAGATTTAAGCTTCTGTACCTTCTGTAGCGCCACCGATGGATTTCCAGGCTGGTAAACCACCGCTAAGTTCAGCCACTGCTGAAAAACCCAGGAATTGTAGGGTTCTTACACCTTGGGCTGATTGGCTGTCATTTTCGCCATAAATGTAGATTTGGCGTTCTCTGTGGAGAGTATATTGGACGCGAGATTCCAAGTCATTGAGGGGCATAGAAATTGCGCCTGTGATCCGACTTTGATTGTATTTTGAGCGATCGCGCACATCAATAATTGTAAAAGCAGGTTGACCCCATAGAAGACTTGTCCTTAAGTCATTAACATCAGCAACAAAATTAATACTCATAAGCTTTTTCCGCGGCTAATCTAATCAGAAATCTACCAAATATCCCTTCTTAATTCGTATTTCTTTAGAATGACAGCAGAATTTAAAAATAATAATTTTGTAACCATACTATTGTAAGCTAATTATCTGCACAGTCCCACAATTCTTAATTCTTAATTCTTAATTATTAATTCTTTCTATGGCATCTACTATTCAAGCTTTACCAACAGAAGTTGTATATTTAATTACGGCAGGAGAAGTAATTGACTCTTTAGTATCTGTTGTCAGGGAGTTGGTAGAAAATGCCTTAGATGCTGGAGCAACGCGCATTGTCGTTTCTTTATGGCCGCAAGTGTGGCGAGTTCGGGTGGCTGATAATGGTTACGGCATGAATTTGGATGATTTGCAACAAGCCGCAACAGCACACAGTACCAGCAAAATTCATTCTAGTGCAGACTTATGGAAAATTAATAGTTTAGGGTTTCGTGGTGAAGCTCTACATAGTTTAACAACCTTGGCAGATTTAGAAGTATTAAGTCGTCCTTTGGGGGGTAGTGAAGGCTGGCGAGTTAATTATAATAATGAAGGGGAAGTAGAACAAGTAGATTTTGCTGCTATTGCCCCTGGTACTGTGGTGACAGTTAATAATTTATTTGCTAATTGTGCAGCCCGTCGGCAAGGTTTACCCTCTACAAATCAGCAATTAAAAGCTGTACAAGGGATAATTCACCAAATAGCTTTATGTCATCCTCATGTTAATTATCAAGTTTGGCAAAATGACAAAGAATGGTTTACGATTTGTCCGGCACCAAGTGGAGGAAAACTAATTCCGCAAATTCTCCCCCAGGTACGACAGGATGATTTACATGAGGTGAATTTAGAAATACCAAATCTGGAAAATTCATCTTTGTATTTAGTGATAGGATTACCCGATAGATGTCATCGTCATCGTCCTGATTGGGTGAAGGTGGCAATTAATGGCAGAATGATTAAATCACCAGAATTAGAACAAACTATATTTTCAGCTTTTCATAAAACATTACCACGCGATCGCTATCCAGTTTGTTTTTTACACTTAACTATTTCTCCCGAACAAATTAACTGGAATCGTAACCCAGCGAAAACGGAAATTTATCTAAATGAACTAAGTTTTTGGCAAGAACAAATTACCGAAGCTATTAATAAATCTCTGCGGATTTCGGAAACTAATATTAAAGAATCTGTGCAGACAACCAGAGTTAGTAATTTACTCAAAGTTGCCGAATCTAAAGGTGAATATAATTTCAATTCTCAAAGTTCACAAAATCAAGAAAATCAAAACTATTTAAAAGCTGTTGCTCAAGTCAGTAATACTTATATTGTCGCTGAACATTCTGGAGGAATGTGGTTAGTAGAACAACATATTGCCCATGAACGAGTTTTATATGAACAATTATGTGATAATTGGCAATTAGTACCAGTGGAAACGCCAATTATTATTTATCAATTATCACCAGCGCAGGTTTCCCAATTAGAGCGCATCAATTTAGATATTGAACCTTTTGGTGATAAACTTTGGGCAGTGCGGAATATCCCAGCTATCTTAAAACAACGAGAAGATTGTGCAGAAGCAATTTTAGAATTAAGTTGGGGAGGAGATTTACAAACTGCTCAAGTTGCTGTTGCTTGTCGGAGTGCAATTCGCAATGGTACAAAAATGACTTTACCAGAAATGCAGACATTATTAGATAATTGGCAACGTACCCGCAACCCGCGCACCTGTCCTCATGGTAGACCAATTTATTTATCTTTGGAAGAATCGGCATTAGCGCGGTTTTTCCGCCGTAGTTGGGTAATTGGGAAAAGTCATGGAATTTGAAGTATAAAGAAAGTGATTTGAATATTTACAGGACTTACGTAAAACATCACAAAAGTAGGGGTAATTCATGAATTACCCCTACGAAAGAATTGGGTTTTTGATTACTTCGTGCGTAAGTCCTATATTTAGCAAAGTTAGTGGGGTTAATCTAAATACCCGAATTTATGTATAATTAAAATGAAATAAACTTATATGTCTTCTTATGACATTACACGAACTAGAAAAGCAAGTGCTGAAATTACCAACGAGTCAACGCTGGCAATTGGTACAAACCCTGTTAGAATCATTACAACAGGAAACTCAACCAGCATCAAAGAAAGGTAATTTGTCCCGACTGCGGGGTATTGCTAAAGGTACAGATATCTTATTAGAGTCTTTAAAAGTTCAAAACTACAAGTAAATACACTAAAAATTTATGAAAACACTGCAACCTGTCGCTGTTGACTTGTTTGCTGGGGCTGGAGGCTTTGGTTTAGGTTTTGAGATAGCCGGTTTTTCTGTTCCTCTATCTATTGAAATTGATGCTTGGGCGTGCGATACCCTGCGCTACAATCACCCAGAAATGACAGTAATTCAAAATGATATTCGGGACTTTAATAATATAAATAGCGTTAAAGAAATCTGTCTTCTCAAGCCGGATATTATTATTGGTGGTCCGCCCTGTCAAGGTTTTAGTATTGCAGGACCAGCCCAAAAAGATCCTCATGATCCTAGAAATACTTTATTCATTAACTTTGCTCAATGGATAAGTTTTCTTGAACCTAAAGCATTTATAATGGAGAATGTCAAAGGGTTACTATCACGTAAAAATGTTGATGGTGTAAAAGTAATAGATATTATTAAGAAAACTTTTGAAGATATTGGCTATTTTGTAGAAATATGGTTACTTAATTCTGCTGAATATGGTATACCACAAATTAGAGAGCGTGTCTTTATTGTGGGAAATAAACTAGGTAAGCAAATAGGTATTCCTCCCAAAACACATTTCCTAGATTTATTAAATATTAATAGTTGGCAATTATCACTTGAGGGAATACATCTAAATCCTGCTATTAGTTTATGGGATGCTATCTCAGATTTACCACAACTTAATGCGCGTGAAGGTAAAGAAGAACAATCTTACATATTGGAAGCTCAAAATTCCTATCAGCAATGGATAAGAAATAGTAGTAAAACTCTCTACAATCATGTAGCAATGGAACATTCTGACAGACTTGTAGAACGGTTTAAACAAATTAAATGGGGTGAATCTAGTTCAGATGTAGCGAAAGAATATGGTGCTAAACGTCGTAATGGAAATGGTGAATTATCTGGTAAAACCTATGATCAAAATAACCGACGTTTAAATCCCTGTAAACCAGCCCACACCATAGCAGCTTCTTTTTATGCAAATTTTATTCATCCTTTCCAGCATCGTAATTTGACAGCCCGTGAAGGTGCGCGTGTTCAATCTTTCCCAGACAATTATCGTTTTTTAGGCAAGAAAACTGTTGTATCTCATAAGTTATTGCAACGAGAAAATAGATTTAATGAAAAGTTTCTTTGCCAGTATAATCAGGTAGGTAATGCCGTACCACCTCTACTTGCTAAAGCAATCGCAGTTCATCTTCAAGAAAAATTAGAACTATGTCCACAACTGATAGAAACCCATTAGTTCACGGTTCAAATCTGGAACAAAAGGAAAAACACCGCAAAAAATATAGAGATGCACAAAGTAGAAAATATCTCGAAGAGATTAGAATTGAGTATGATAAGTGGCACTTAGCTGATATTCAATTAATTGGTCCGACATCAACACCTGCTGATAATGATAATGAAATTATTTCTAAACGAGTAGAGCTTTTTACCGCATATAAGGATTTTTTAGATCAACAACATTATGCAGAGAAGTTCGACTCTCGTTCTAATCTTCATTCTAGTGTATTGGAAGAGTTTCTTTATTATTTGTTTAGAGATTTAGCAAAAGAATTTGGAGAAAATGCTCTCATTGGAAAATCCCATACGTTCAAAGATATTTTCTTTGTTCCTCCAAAATATTCTGAGATGTTGAAACGTCCCTATGCGCGTATTGAAAAAAAAGACCATGATTTTGTCATTGGTGCAACTATTGAAGCATCATTTGAAGCAGTTACACCACCAGAGGAAGAAGAAAATTCTGGTGAACTACTGACACTTCTTAAAGAAGAACCAGAGGATTACTCAGAAGTTACAATTACAGGTAATATAGAAACTCATATTTTTGATATTCCCGTTATTGTCATTGAATGTAAAACTTATCTTGATAAAACTATGCTTGAAGGTTCATCACGAGCCGCAGAGGACTTAAAAGCCAGAAATCCCAATAGTTTATATATTGTACTAATGGAGTGGATCAAGTTAACAAGTGATGTCAATCTTCGCAAGTACAAAGTTGACCAGATTTATGTACTACGTCAGCAGAAAAACACTGACAGAGAATTTAGGTATGAAGAAAAATATATTAAAAATCCAATTAATCCAACTGTAGTTCAACATTTATTCTATAAAGTGCGAAAGCATTTAACAATGGACTGGACTGGGGGAATTGAATATGGAATACAGCGCGGTTGGTTAATTGAAGAATAGTTAATAATTCACACCCAAATTCTATTCAATCCCCTTACAAACAACAACTAATTGCTAATTCTGCATTTCTCACCAACGTATCCTGATCAAGAAGAGAAACTGAATATTGAGGAGTTACCTGCAACAACTTTTCCACCCTCTCCCGCGCAGCCCCTACCACCGCTACATCTAAACTACCATTATTCAAACTAGCAGAAAAATCTTCAGCAATTTTATATGTTCTTTCCAAAGAAGAAGAATTGATATTTCGAGAAACTATAAATAAATCACAACCAGCATGAAAAGCCCGCGCAACAGTTCCCGATTGCATAAACATTTCTGAGACAGCTTTCATATCTAAATCATCGGAAACTATCACACCTTGAAAACCTAACTCTTTCCTTAAAATATCATTTAAAATGATTCTAGATAAAGTTGCTGGTACTTCCGGATCAATTTGCCCAAACAAAATATGCGCTGTCATAATTAAGGGGATTTCTGCCTGAATCAAAGTTTGAAAAGGAATCAATTCCCGGTTTCGCAAATCTTCTAAACTCAAATTTAATATTGGTAACTCCAAATGGGAATCTGTGCTAGTATCTCCATGTCCAGGAAAGTGTTTAGCAGAACCTAAAATCCCCTCTTCCCGCAATCCTCGGTAATATTCCCGCACACCTTGACTAGCGGCTTCCGGTGTAATTCCAAAGGCACGGGGTCCAATAATTGGGTTTTGGGGATTAGAGAAAATATCCGCAACAGGGGCCCAAGAAAGATTAATTCCCAGAGATTTTAATTCTAAAGCTGTGGCTTTTGCGACTTCATAAGCGTGAGATTGCAATAAATAAGCATGAGGAAAGCGAGTAATTGGTAAAGGTGTTCGCACAACTCGCCCACCTTCATGGTCTAAAGTAGTAAATATGCAATCACGTTCAGAATATTGACGAATTTCATCAATGAGGTTTTTAAACCTTTCTAACCAGACCGGATATGGTACACTGTCGAGGAAGTTTTTCGCAAAAAAGATGACACCAATGGGTTTTAATGCATTTAACGCCCGTTTATCATCATCATTTAAACTTGTCCCAGAAATACCGAGAATCAGATGATTACCAAAACTTTGTGATGATAGAGATATTGACATAATTTGGTGAGCTAAATATAAGGCATACAGTTTAGTTAAGGAAAATTGTAGGCTGGGTTAAGCGATCGCGCAACCCAACAAAGTCTTAAGAGATTTCCAAATAAAAAATATCCCAAAATTTGTTGTAGTGCAGGCATAAACAGCCTGCTACTCCCTTCCCAGGATAAGATTAACCATCTTCTTCCTTCCTCCTTCTTCCTTCTCCTTCTTCCTTCGCGTTCTTCGCTCCTTCGTGGTTCATTTAATCTATATTCTTCTAGTGGGAAAGGAGTAATAATATCAGGACGGGCAGGATGCCCATCCCACAAGATTGGATAGCGAACGCGAGAGCGTCCCGGAGGGAACTAGCTCTGCTGTAAGCAGTTCATCTTGTTTGTGGAGTCCTCTAATCATGTTGGATTTCTTCGGCTCAACTCAACCTACCTAGAGATTGAGTTTTAGGCTTAAATGAACATATTGCTTTATATTTCACAACTAATAAAAGTTAGAAACTAATAACTCACTTTTGGCATTAGCCATGTCTTCAGTTCTTGGTTGAGATGGTTTCAAAGTCATTTGTGGCGCATTTTGTTGTAAAATTACAGCTTTGTAAGCTACGACTCCAGTATGTTCACTACCGAGACAACGAGCCGCTGTTCGAGACAAATCCAGGCTTCTTGGTGCAATATAAGGACCGCGATCATTAACACGCACAATCACGGATTTACCATTTTCTTGATTTGTAACTTTTAAGAAGGTATTAAAAGGTAGAGTTCGATGGGCAACAGTGAAATCATCTTGATTATATATCTCACCATTTGCTGTTAAGCGACCATGAAAATAGCCACCATACCAAGAAGCTATCCCAGAAAGTTTTGTGGTTGAGGACTGTAATCCATACATTTCCATTTGTCCTTGTAGCAATGTCAGCGGCTTAGTATTAAGGGCTATTCGCAAATTATTAGTCCATTCCAGAGCTAAAATATCACCGCTGCGACCAAGTTTATCAGAAATTTGCCGATCAATTGCAAATAGTAACCGATTACCTACCATTAGGGAGGGAGTCCGATCAACTAAACCTGGTTGTAATTGCGTAAATTGTCCAGTTGGTAATGTTACTAATTGCTGTAAGCGTTTTTGTAAAACGTTAGCTGTAATTTGATCAGGTAGTCTGGCAACAAAGCTGTTATTAACCCATACTTCATAACTGGATGAATTACGCTGAACAATCAATACTGGCGAGTAATCATAACTCCCATTTGGCTCAACTGGATTGTTGATGACATTAAAGAAACTTTGGAGCGATCGCACAACAGTAGAAGGTGATAAATCCAACTTGGGAATACTAACTTGAGTGAATTTCACTGGCAAAAAGTTAGTAACATTTTTTAAATGAGGTTGTGCAGCTATATTTTCTGGTACAGAAGCACAAAATTTTGTTTCTTTTACCTTTAAACCTGTGATAGACCTATCTCTATAGGATAATAATCGCCTATTTATCCAGTCAACTGTGAAGGAAGTTTTTGATATTAAGGTTTTTTGCCAAGCCCTCTTATGTTGTTGAGCAATGGTTAGAAATTGAGCTTGTGGCTTAACTAAATTGGCTGGAACTTGTATTGCATATACCTTAGCTATTAAACCCAGTGATAAATTTGCCGTCAACACCAAAGCACCACCTGTGAAGGATGTCACCCATAGTATTCCTGTTAATATCATAGTTTAGTTATTCTCCAGATAGATGCACAATGCCTAGAGGAATAATCCCTAGGTTGAATAAAAAAAGAGTTTTATTGAACAACAAATAAAGGTTTTTTGAATTACATAATTTCTATCCGGTTTCAGACTTAATTATGATTAAACTGTCTGGGATCATCATATACCGTAATGGAGATTTAAATAAATAAAAGTTTTAAATCTAATTTTGAGGGATTGCTAATATTTCTATTATTTTGCTTATGACTACAATTTTTTTTGCTATTTACTTTACTACCTCACTTATTCATTTCATGTGTAAATACTGAGAAAATAAACAATTTTTTGTATTTGTAATCAGCAATTACCCAAAAATATACACTGATTGAGGTTGATCTATAAATCACACTAAATATTTTTTACGTCAAAAAATCTGTATCCATCCCTGGACTGAAGATTAGGATAAATTACATAGTTAGGGAAAGATTTTGGGAATTTTTTTTCAGAAGCAATCAGACGAGAATCGGCAAATGTAACGGATTGCAACGTATAATGAGAACGACAAAACAGTTAAGAAATATTGAAGAATAGTAGGTTTAAATGCGAGTAGCTATCGCGGGAGCGGGTCTAGCAGGACTTTCCTGTGCAAAATATCTAACCGATCTAGGTCACACCCCCATTGTCTTGGAACGCCGAGATGTAGTGGGTGGTAAAGTGGCTGCGTGGAAAGATGCTGATGGTGATTGGTACGAAACAGGACTGCACATTTTTTTTGGGGCTTACCCCAATATGTTGCAGTTATTCAAAGAATTGAACATTGAAGACCGATTGCAGTGGAAAGAACACACAATGATCTTCAATCAGCCTGAAGCACCAGGGACTTACAGCCGATTTGATTTCCCAGATTTACCTGCGCCTATCAATGGTATGGTAGCAATTCTGAGAAACAACGATATGCTGACCTGGGCGGAGAAAATCAGGTTTGGGATTGGCTTATTACCTGCCATCCTCCAAGGGCAAAAGTACGTGGAAGAGATGGATAAGTATTCTTTCCGGGAGTGGTTGCAAAAACAAAATGTTCCTCCCAGAGTAGAAAAAGAAGTATTCATTGCTATGTCCAAAGCCTTGAACTTCATTGACCCAGATGAAATTTCTGCCACCGTGCTATTAACAGCCTTGAATCGCTTTCTTCAAGAGAAAAACGGCTCAAAAATGGCTTTCCTGGACGGTTCACCCACAGAAAGATTGTGCCAGCCAATCATTGACCACATCACTGAGCGGGGTGGAGAAGTTCGCCTGAATGCGCCCTTAAAAGAGATTCTCCTCAAGGAGGATGGAAGTGTAAAAGGATTCCTGCTGCGCGGCTTAAATGGGGCAGAAGATGAGATATTTACAGCGGATACCTATGTATCAGCCTTACCAGTAGACCCTTTAAAGCCAATTTTGCCCAGTTCTTGGAAAGAAATGCCCTTTTTCCAAAAATTAGAAGGTTTAGAAGGCGTACCTGTGATTAATGTCCATATCTGGTTCGACCGTAAACTAACAGATATTGATCATCTGCTATTTTCCCGTTCTCCCCTCCTCAGCGTTTATGCTGATATGAGTAATACTTGCCGTGAATACGCCAATCCTCACCGTTCTATGCTGGAATTAGTTCTAGCACCAGCGAAAGATTGGATATCTAAATCCGATGAGGAAATCGTTGCTGCAACTATTACTGAGTTAGAAAAACTCTTTCCCCAACACTTTGGGGGGATAATCCTACCAAAATGCTGAAATATCATGTGGTGAAAACACCGCGTTCAGTTTACAAAGCTACTCCAGGTCGTCAAAATTACCGTCCCTCACAGCAAACCCCCATTTCTAATTTCTATCTGACTGGGGATTACACCATGCAGCGCTATCTAGCCAGTATGGAAGGGGCGGTACTTTCTGGTAAACTAACAGCGCAGGCGATATCTCAAGCGCTGACGGTAGCAAATCCCTCTAACCTGCAAACGCCAACCCGACCGCCCGCCACGAATGCTGCAACTGCCTGATTCCCCCCCGCGCATGAAAACGCTGGTCTCTATTGATGAGTCATACAACCTTTGTCGAGAACTCACAGCTAAGTACGCTAAGACTTTTTATTTAGGGACAATGCTGATGAGTCCGGCCAAGCGTCAATCTGTTTGGGCAATTTATGCCTGGTGTCGCCGTACAGATGAATTAGTGGATGGTCCTGCATCTGCTATCACCACGCCAGAAACCCTAGAACTATGGGAAAAGCAACTGGAGACGATTTTTGCGGGATGCCCATTGGATAATTATGATGTAGCGTTAGCAGATACTCTCCAACGCTTTCCGTTAGACATTCAACCCTTTCGGGATATGATCGCCGGTCAGCGCATGGATTTGTATCGCAGTCGCTATGAAACCTTTGAGGATTTATACCTCTACTGCTATCGCGTAGCGGGAACTGTAGGCTTGATGTCAACTACGATTATGGGCGTGGACAATAGCATCTATACAGCCCCTTGGTATCAAAGTCAAGAACCCTATCTTCCTATAGAAGAAGCGATCGCTTTGGGAATTGCTAACCAACTCACCAATATTCTCCGTGATGTTGGTGAAGATGCCCGTCGAGGCAGAATCTATATTCCCCTAGCAGATTTGGCCAAATTTAATTACACCGAGGAAGAATGTATTCAAGGCGTAGTGGATGACCGCTGGCGTTCACTCATGCGATTTCAAATTGATCGCGCCCGTAAATTCTATACTCAAGCAGATAAAGGTATTAGTTACCTGGCTGCTGATGCTCGGTGGCCTGTTTGGTCTGCATCTATGCTATATGAGCAGATTTTAGAGGTGATTGAGCGCAATGATTATGATGTGTTCAGTCAGCGAGCTTATGTTCCCCAATGGAAAAAGTTACGCACCTTGCCAGCAGCTTGGATGCGATCGCAAGTTTTATAGCTTGGTCAGTGGTCATTGGTCATTGGTCATTGGTCATTGGTCAGTGGTCAGTGGTCATTGGTCATTGGTCATTGGTCATTGGTCATTGGTCATTGGTCACTAAATTTATTTTCAAAATAAATATTGACAAGCTCAAAAACTTCTGCTACGATTATTACTCATGACCTGGAGAGGTGGCTGAGTGGTCGAAAGCGGCAGATTGCTAATCTGTTAAGGGATTATATCCCTTCGGGGGTTCGAATCCCCCCCTCTCCATTTTTATCAGAACTAAAAACCGGACTTCTTAAAGAACCCCGGTTTTAAATGAGTTTGACACTCTCAGGGAAGACAGCCACTGAGATTCTACTGACAGAATTAGATTAAGGGTTTAGCCTAATCTAATCTCGCTGCGACCGTCAAACGCCGCCTAGACGCTCAATACAACCACCAATCAAGGTGTCGAAATTGCGCTTACTTTTATTGTTTTCAGTGTTTTTGTGAGTCCATCACTAAGCCAAGATGCGGTACGCTCCACAACCTGCCATTACTTGCTCTTTCAAGTCAATACTGCTGCTAGGACTTGAACCTAACTGTTGTTTCTTATGAGCCGGGATTTCTCCGTACTAGGATGTTTCAACACGTAGATGTTTATTGTTCTTACTCACGATTTCATTCTAGCATACCACAGGGATTAAAATCCCTCGTGTCGCTTCCCTCTCACCGGCTAAAGCCACTGAGTTTCCCACTTACCGCGAGGTCTTATGAGAATTTCACAAAAAAAATGAACTGCTTGCAGCAGCGCTAGTTCCCTCCAGGACGCTCTCGCGTTCACTATCCAATCTTTGTGGGATGGGCATCTTGCCCGTCCTTGTATCCCACATTCAGCAGGTAATTTAAGACAAAAAATAATATTGGTGGGAAGATGCACCAAAGAACTGCAAAATCAGTTTTTGTCTATCTGTGAGTTGAATGGAAGATTTAATCCCATTGATAAAGACTAGATGAACTGACTTAAAACATTGAAAAATCCATCTTAAAGTAGGCTTTGCAGTAAGTTTACCTTTTTGATTAGGAAGTTGAGCATTGGCAGTTTTTAGCTTAATCAGCAGAAGCCCCACGTCTCACTATACCGGAGCGTGGGATGAATGCGCGTGAGTTAAGTTGCGTAGCCACAAATTGTATTTGAGCGCAGCGAAAACAAAGAGGGCTACAGCCTCATCCTCTAATCTCAAAATAACGTAGTATACTGGAGTTAATCGTATTTAACCGAAAGATGAAATACCTAACCCCAGAACAAGTTTACAAACAATTTGGCTATCACCCTAAGACGACGGCAGAATGGGCTGACTTAGGGAAAATAGAATGTATCCGTTCTCCTGGTGGGCATCGGAGATATCCAGAGTCAGCATTTATAAAAACAGTCTCAATGGATAAAGAGCGGGTTCTTTATGCCCGTGTCAGCACAAAAACCCAGTTGTTAGACCTTGACACACAAATAGAATTTTTAGGTAAAACTTACCCAGGATGTCGGGTCGTCAAGGATGTTGCTAGTGGCATGAATTGGAAGCGGAAAAACTTTCTTAAATTAATGGCTCAAGTTGCCCAGAATCAAATCTCTGAAATTGTCGTGGGGCATAAAGATAGGTTATGCAGATTTGGCTTTGAGTTCGTTGAGTGGTTTTGCAGTCTTCACGGCTGCAAAATTGTCGTGGTGAACAATGCCAAGCTATCACCGCACGAAGAGTTGATGCAGGATTTTATGGCTATCATGCACTGCTTTTCCTCCAAACTTTACTTTCTTCGAGCTTACAAGAAAAAAATAGCCGAAGAGCAAAATATTCATGAAACAAATAGTAGTCAATACGAGTCAATGGGGGTATAATACTAAAAGACGTAGCAAACCAAGTCCATGAAACTCAAAGCAAAGAATCAGTTAACCGTTACGAGAATCGCTATTTTAGGGACTGAAAAACTAAATAACTGGAAATCTAACGAACTTGATTTGATTGCTTTGAGTTTAGGTAAACTACGCTCTGATTTGTGGAATGAGTTCGGGTCGTTGAAAGCCTGGGGCGTTTCTAAATTTGAGATTGACAAACAGTTACGCACCTTAAAAGACAAGTATCAATTACCTGCCAAGTTATGGGAAGCGACTCTCTATGACGTAATTGATGATATTCATTTAGTTCAGGCTGCTTGTGTCGAAAAGGTAATGAAATATTTGGGTCAATCGTTCCAGCCGTTCCAGGCTAAAAAAGCAGTTTTACAACTTACCTTAGAAAGTCGTGAATGGTTGGAACATCCAAAACTTTGCACCTTAGTTAGAAAGTTTTGGTATCGAGGACACACAAAAGTTTGTAACCAAATTATTGTGAAGGCTTATGATACTAAAATGGACGATAAAGGCGTGGTATGGTTGCGGTTTGGAGGGTTAACTCCATGTAAAACTCTCAAGTTACCAACGACTTTACCAACAGAAATAAAGTGTCAGATAAGATTAATTAAGCGTAATGGCAGATGGGAAATACATTACACAACTGACATCCAAAAAGCTGAAAAAAAGACCGAGGGTAAAATAATTGGATGTGATAGAGGTTACACCGAAGTTTATGCCACATCTTCTAACGATGGTGCTAGATTTTTAGGTAATAATTTTGGTAAAATCCAAACCCAAGAAACCGATTACAGAACAGCGAAACAAGTTAAACGCAATAAAATCAGGTCAGTTTTTAACAAGTCTACCGCTAAAGGGAACAGTGCTAAAGCTGATAGAATCAAACGGAATAACCTTGGTAAAATCAAGTGGGACAATCGGGAAACATCCTTTAAAGGTAGGGTTCAAACAATAGTTTTTACAGCTACGCATGACTTGATGACAGATGCGATCAAGGTAGCTTTTGAAGATTTGACGGAAGCACTAAAAGGCAAAAAGCCCATGAGAAAGCGCATGAAGAGAAATGTTTCTTCATGGTGCAAGGGGATGGTTGCGGATGCCCTCAAACAAGTTTCAACCCGTACAGGTTGTACGGTTGTTAGTGTTAATTGTGCGTATACGTCACAACTTGACTCCAGATTTAATACCTTAACAGGTAGTAGAAATGGTGACAAGTTTACCGGACATGATGGGGTCGTGATGCACTCAGATACTAACGCTGCTGACAACGTTCTAGCAAGAATGAGTGACGTTGAAATCACTCGTTACATGAAACATTCCAATGTAAAAGTAATCTTGCTAGAACGGACTCAGAAGTTTCGGGAATCTCTGACAGTAGAAACCGAGGCGACAACGGGCATGGATAAGCCCCAGACTCTAGAACCTAAAGTGCAAACTTACGAGTAAGGTCAATCAGAGAGCGAATTATAAGCAATTGACGCTGTTTGACCAAGGTTTAACTACGTTATTTGTGTATCCCATAACGTGCTGTCATCACATTTTCAGGATGAGATTGATTATATAACCAAGCCCACATTTGATCACCAAAGGAAAAATGCCACCATTCTTTAGGGTTGCGTTGAAATCCGGCTTTTAACATCATATCCCGCAATAATTGACGGTGAGCATGATATTCTGGATGACTATGAATATAATATTCTGGAAGTGAGCGATCGGACATTTCATCAATAGGTGAACCCATATCCACAACTTCCCCAATATCATTAACTAGAGTAATATCTACCGCAGCCCCGGTACTATGAGGAGGAGGGGTTTTCATATCCAAACTGGGTACAGCCCAAATTTCATAAACCGCTGTCCATGCCTCTTCCCGTTGCTGGGGTGACAATTCCTTATCCGTCAAACCCCTTTCTCGCAAAGCTTCTCCAAAACTGTAATCTACCATAAATTGCTGTACAGCTACAGGACGATAAGCATCAAATATTTGAATATACCAATTAGGATGTAGTAATTGTAAATAATTTTGTGCCTGAATCAAATTTTCAATCACACTTTGGCGCAAATAATAAGGTGAATGTCCCCCATAATTAGCACCTAACTTTTGATAAGGGTGAGGAGATTCCACCGCAAACAATTCCAGAGGAATTTTAACTAAAGGTTCACTACATTCAATAATGGGAATTTGGTGATATGGTCGCATTTTAATTGATAATTTTTAACTTTTTTTTAACGCTGATGAAATTCGATGTATTTATCTAATATTTTGATATCGTAGTTATCAAAAAATGCTTGTCCCAGTAGACCAAACACTTATGGAAATATTTCCGTAACAGAAATTACTCACTAGCAATAAAAATCAGTGTAATCCCGTAATCCCTTAAATCCGTGTTCAGTCTTCATCTTGACAACAAGACTTTTTTTCCACATCTGGAACAGGATCATAACCGCCTGGATGAAAAGGATGACAGCGTAAAATTCGTATAATAGCCATCCAACTACCACGGACAACCCCAAACCGCTCAATAGCTTGAATCGCATACATAGAACAAGTCGGTTGAAAGCGACAAGCGGGAGGAAGCAGGGGAGAAATAAAGAAGCGATAACCCTTAATCAGCCAAATCAATAATATTTTCATGTCCAAATCCCATAAAGTAGAATTAAAGTTAAAAATATCTCTATTCCATCATTGTTTAACACATTGCTCACTTTGGAAACCCTTTCCCCATTGTCGCTGCAAATTGCCCCTGCTGCGGCTTGGGTAGGATTAATTATCTGCATTGCTTGGGTAGTTAGTCGTTTTACTGATAGCGAACCAGAAATCATCCGTAAAATCGTGCATATTGGCACAGGTAACGTTATTGTCATCGCTTGGTGGTTAGATATTCCCCCTTATGTGGGTATTACAGCTTCAATCTTTGCGAGTATTATTACCTTATTATCTTATAAATTCCCCATTCTTCCCGGTATTAATAGCGTCGGTCGTCACAGTTTGGGAACATTTTTCTATGCTGTGAGTATTGGTGTTTTAGTAGGTATTTTTTGGTATTTACACCAACCCCAATATGCTGTTTTAGGAATT
The DNA here is from genome assembly GCA_017355425.1 of Dolichospermum sp. DET69. Classification (NCBI taxonomy): domain Bacteria; kingdom Bacillati; phylum Cyanobacteriota; class Cyanophyceae; order Nostocales; family Aphanizomenonaceae; genus Dolichospermum; species Dolichospermum sp. DET69. Next base: position 2,020,561 of record CP070233.1, on the reverse strand, counting down.
ATGACTATGGCTTGGGGAGATGGATTAGCGGCCTTAATTGGTAAACGCTTTGGTAAACATAAATATATAGTTTTCGGTTCTCAAAAAAGCTGGGAAGGTTCTTTAACAGTTACTTTAATTAGTTATTTTATTTGTGTAACTCTTTTACTGGTTACTCAAGGTAATATATGGCAAACTTGGATAGTTTCTTTAATAGTTGCTTTAATTGCTACAATTTTAGAAGCATTTTCTTTTTTAGGAATTGATAATTTAACAGTTCCTATCGGTAGTGCAATCTGTGCTTATTTGTTGAATCAGCTACTTTGTAGTTACTGAATAATTTCTGATCTAGCCAAATAATTGTCATGCCTTCTTCCTTCTTCCTTCTTCCTTCTTCCTTCTTCCTTCGTGTCCTTCGTGTCCTTCGTGGTTCATTAACTCCTGAATCCTGTAGGGGCGTATTGCAATACGCCCCTACTTCTATCCCTTACGAAAAAACTTCTTTAGCAAATCCTAATTATGAACTTTACTTGGTTAGACAGTAATAGCTGGTTGATAGAAATCAACGAACAACGGATACTAATTGACCCTTGGTTAATTGGTGATTTAACCTTTAATAATTTAGAGTGGTTATTTAAAGGTTCTCGTCATCAGGATCGGTCAATACCAGATAATATCAATTTAATTCTGCTTTCTCAAGGTTTAGAAGATCATGCACACCCACCCACATTAAAGCAACTTGACAAAAATATTCCCGTTGTCGCTTCCCCCAATGCGGCTAAAGTAGTAGAACAACTGGGTTATCAACAAATCATCACTCTCAATCATGGTGAAACCTTCACCTTAAATCAGCAAGTAGAAATCAAAGCCTTTCCCGGTTCTCCCATTGGCCCAACTTTATTAGAAAACGGCTATCTGCTCCAAGATTTAGTAAATAATTCCACATTATATTATGAACCACATGGTTATCATTCCCCCCAAATCAAAGCAATAGAATCCATTGACGTAGTAATTACACCAATCATTGATTTAGGCTTACCTGTCCTTGGTTCGATTATCAAAGGAATGAGTAGCGCCCTGGAAGTAGCAAAATCTGTCAAACCTCAATTTATGCTTCCTACCGCTGCGGGAGGAGACATTTTATTTACAGGAATATTAACCAAATTTCTGCAAACTCAGGGAACTGCGTCAGAATTTCAGACATTACTGGAGAAAAACAATTTAAACACCAAAGTCATCACTCCTAACCCGGGTGAAAAGTTTACAGTTCCAAATTTTTCTAGTTAATTTTTTAGAAAAAATGTCACAAATATTAATTCCTGTTTTTACCCAAACAGCTGATTGACTTAGAAATTCTGCCTCTGGTTAGATGAATTTTCATAATTTTAACTCCTTCACTAAGGTGCTATTATTTATGCCTTAGAGTTAATTCTTAGAGAAATTTATCAATGTCCAGACTTCGTGTTTCCCTAGCCTTGAGTATCGCTACCATAGCCAGTGGCTTTCTTTTAGCAGCTTGCGAAAATCCTACCCCCCCATCATCTACTGGAAGTAGTACCACTTCCCCAACAGCTACCACTACAACCAGTGATGCTAAAGGATTAAAAATTGGGAGTTTATTACCAACAACTGGTGACTTAGCTTCCATTGGCCAACAAATGGTAGGTTCAGTTCCCTTGCTTGTAGATACTGTTAACGCCTGTGGGGGTGTGAATGGTGAAAAAGTTAGTTTGGTACAAGTAGACGACCAAACAGACCCCAAAGCCGGCGCTGCGGGGATGACCAAATTAGCAACTTTAGATAAGGTAGCTGGTGTAGTAGGTTCTTTTGCTAGTAGTGTTTCTACTGCGGCGGTTTCCGTAGCTGTACCGAATAAAGTCATGTTGATTTCTCCTGGTAGCACCAGCCCTGTATTTACCGATAAAGCTAAAAAAGGCGACTTTAAAAGTTTTTGGGCGCGGACTGCTCCCCCTGACACCTATCAAGCCTTAGCTTTAGCCCAACTGGCTCGGAAAAAAGGTTTTAAACGAGTTTCCACTGTGGTGATTAACAATGACTATGGTGTAGGTTTTGAAAAAGCATTTGTGGAAACTTTTGAAAAATTAGGTGGCACAGTAATTAATAAGGATAAGCCTATTCGCTACGATCCTAAAGCACAAACCTTTGATACAGAGGCAACTGCGGCATTTGCTGGGAAACCAGATGCAGTTTTAGGGGTGTTATATGCGGAAACTGGGAGTTTATTTCTCAAAGCTGCTTATCAGCAAGGTGTGACCAAGGGAGTACAAATTTTACTCACAGATGGTGTAAAATCTCCTACTTTCCCTGATCAAGTAGGTAAAGCTAGTGATGGCAAGTATATTTTATCTGGGGCTATTGGTACAGTTCCCGGTTCTAGTGGTCCAGGTTTAGAAAACTTCAATAAACTGTGGAAAGATAAAAAAGGTGGTTCACCAGGAGAATACGCCCCTCAAGCTTGGGATGCTGGGGCATTATTGGTATTAGCTGCCCAAGCTGCCAAGGAAAATACAGGAACAGCAATAGCTGGTAAAATTCGGGAAGTCTCCGCTGGCAAAGGTACACCTGTCAGTGATGTTTGTGAAGGATTGAAGCTACTTAAAGAAGGCAAACAGATTAATTACCAAGGCGCAAGCGGTGATGTAGATGTTGACGCTAACGGTGATGTCATTGGTACTTATGATGTCTGGACTGTGGGAGATGATGGCAAAATCAAGGTGATTGACAAAGTTAGTCCCAAGTAATTAATTAATAAAAATCCCCGACTTTTGATGTGAATCTGACGGGGATTTTTGATCAAGCTGCAATATCAGCTTTTTTTTTTGCCAATAAGTATTATTGATACGACATGATTAAAATGCAGTATAGTATACTTGCTATAAGTAAATTACATTAGTCTCTTATTATTCTTCGATTATGGCAGACTATATAGGCATGACACCAACCGTAGTCATAGGACTAGGTGGTACAGGTAAGGAAATATTAATTAAAGTCCGGCGGATGATTGTCGAAGCCTATGGCTCTTTGGATGCTTTACCAATTGTATCGTTTTTGCATATAGATACAGAACAAAATGCTAAGGTCTCTGAGGCACAAACTGTTCTTAAGCAAAACATTGGTCTTAGCCCATCCGAGCAAGTATGGGCGAAGGTGGAGAATGCCAAAGCTATGCTTAATCAGTTATCTGCTTATAATTATCTGGAAGAATGGTTTCCCAGTCAGTTAAAAGGTACTGATTCTATTTTGGCAGGTGCGGGGCAAATACGAGCTTTAGGTAAATTTGCCTTTGCAGTGAACTATCAAGCTATTAAAAACAGCTTTACTAATGCCAAAACGCGGATTCTCGGACATGAAAAATTCATGTTAGATCGTTGGGGTTTACAACTTGATAAAGGTATAAATATTTTTATTGTCTGTTCCTTGTCAGGTGGTACGGGATCGGGAATGGTGCTGGATTTAGCTTACAATTTGCGAGATTGGGTTCCGCCTTCAGAAATGCCCCAGTCATCAGCTTATCTGGTGCTTCCAGGAGCTTTTTCCGGGTTGGGCGATCGCGTTATTGCCAATGCCTATTCTGCATTAATGGAACTAAACCATTATTCTCGCAATGATACTCGATTTGAATGCCAATATAGTAGTAATTCATCGGATCGGATTACGACTCAAAGTAGTCAAGACGTACCTTTTAACTTCTGCTATCTTGTTGGTAATAGTAATGATAAAGTCACCCTTCCCAGTCTTAATTCAGTGCTGGAAATGGTAGGACAAAATATATTTTTAGATTTCAGTTCTGGATTTAGTCAATACAAAAAACTGGTACGGGATAACATTCGCAAACAGTGGGCTAGTCCTGACTCTTTTGGATATCCTCAGAATTTTATTGCTTTTGGCCTATCTAGTATTCAATTTCCTATTCAACGAGTGCTTCAAGCTTGTGCTTCTCGTTTAGCAGGACAAGTAGTCACATGGTGGCAAAATCCCACTCCCGCACCAGGAGCAATGCGGGATTTGATTCAAACAGAAATCTTGCCAAGTTTGAATTTAGCTGAATCAGATAATCAGCATCAACTTCTGGATAGTATCAGCTTGGGGGATAGCATGAAACCCTATAATAAGGAAGTGGCTGATTGGATTGCTGGTTTACGCAAACGTCGCAATGATTTGAATATTCCCTTTGAAAATTTGCAGCGGTTTATTTCCGTTGAACAGGAAAAATACAGTCCTCACTTTAATGATAGTGATAGTGATCCACGTCGCTGGAGTGACTATTTCCAAAAAATGTCGGACAACTTAAATCGCCTGAAAACGCAAAAAAGGCAAGAACTCCGGCAAATTGTTTATAACATGATTGCAGACCGATTTCGAGGTCCCAAATTTGTCCGGCAATTTTTAGAAGGGCTGTTAGAAGTCTTTAATAATTACCGCAGTCAATTTGACCAAGAACGGCAAAAAAATTGGCTACCAAAAGAACAGTCTGCGGCTAATGCTTTACAAGTTCTCCTCAAACAAATAGATAATAATGCAAAACGATTCAATCCAGTCAATAAAAAGGCAGTGATTGAACAAGAGTTTAATGGCATTATGGAAGCATTAAAATCAATTTATACTTCTAAAGTTGAAGTTAAATCTCGCTCTTTAGGAGTTCTGTTACTAGATGCTCTCAAGGAAGAAATTAATAGTTTGATTGTTGATTTAACGACTTTTGATCAAAATTTAGAAACTTTACAAACTCAATTGAATGAGCGAGAAAAGACTTATGTAGGAGAAACAAGTACCTTAACTGTGAATGGGATTTTGCTATATAATCCCAAAGATATAGATTTGGTATTTAATCAAATTTTAGAAGGCAAAACAGAGACAGTATATCAAAAAGTATCTCAGGATATATTAGATGATATGGGAATTACACTGTTTGACCTTTACAAATTTGACCCCCTGCGAATTAAAGACTTATTTATTAAACTATTGAATCGCAGCGTAGATGAGTTTGTGGATAAATCCCAATTGCAGATATCAACAGCTAGAAAGTTTTTGGAACAATATCCAACTGTAGAACAACAAGAAGCTCAAATTAAAACTACTTTTGAAAAGAGTGAATCTTTCTTGCGATTTAGTCAAGAACAGGTAAATCTTGGTTGGGAAAATAAGGCAGAAAAACGACAAACATTAATTGGGATTCAAGGTGGTACTAAACCATCTGATACGGCTGTAAATGCCGTTTTACCAATAATTCGCAAATCTAGTACCCTCACTGATAAAGATATTCGGCCATTAAATGATCCCCATTATATTTTCTTTGTCCAAGAAGTAGGGGCTTTTCCACTGCGGTTAATTGAAGGGATGGAAAAGATGCGAGTGATTTATCGGACTGTGAATCAATCTGATAAAAACCCTTTACATACTCATCAAGATCATCGTCAATTTCAGGATATTATGCCCTCCAGTCAAGAAGAGGGACAAGTTAAACAAAATCTGCTTTTAGCAAAGGCATTTGCATTAATTGTAGTCCAAGAAAATAAAGTTACGGGATTTGAGGAAATTCGCTTTTTCTACCTAGATAAACAAACAGGGTTACAAAAAGTGCAAGTTTTGGGAGACAATTGGCAAAAAGTAGAAGAAAATCTTCTCAGTGACCAAAATCGGAAAATTCGAGATATTTTGGCAGATGGGTTAAAAGCAATTGGAGAAAGTGCCACAACTAAACCTCAAAAACAGCAATTATATCAAAAGCTCATGAGTTGTTTACAGGAAGTAGAAAATACCCTTGTTGGTGGTAAGGATAACCCCGATTATCAAAAAGCAGAATCAGCAATTGAAAATTACATTAAGCAATATAATTTGATGGTTGCTACTGCATCTACTAATACCCCAATTACTGCACCTACCACAACTATATCTAATAAATCCATTCCGGCAAATGATGAGAATTTAGAAAAATTTCGTAAGCTAGTGGCTACTTGTTATAAAAGCGGTAATCCGTCAGCGACAGAATTACAATTGGTAGAGAAATTTCGCCAGAAATATAATATTTCTCAAGATATTGCTGATTTGATGATTGCTGAATTTACGCCATCAGTTGCTGCTAATAATGCAGTTGAGGAATATACCTTAATGTATCAAGCTTTTTGGGGAAATGATGGAGAAATAGATTTAGAAGAACAAGTGCAGTTGTTAGAACTGCAAGAAGAGTTAGGTTTAACAAATGAACAAGTTGCTCAGATTGAATCAAAAATTCAAGCAGAATTGCCAGCTAAATAATAATTAGTAAATGAGGTATTTATGACAGCAGATTATAACTTTAATAATGTCAAGTGTCCTAAATGTGGACATGATCAAAATGCGGTTAATGCAAAGAAATGCGAAATTTGCGGACATCAATTGAAAAAGTCTGCAATTCCTCCTATTGTTTTCGTAGGTTTGGCTGCATTGGTAGCTGTAGGGGGTGGTTATTTTGCTTTCAAGGATAAACTCACGGCAAAAACTACCCCAGAATTAACTGCTACTGCTCCTAAGACTACAGTTCCAGCAGTACCTATACCAGAGCCAACTGCAACCCAAGAGCCTCCAGCACCGAACACAGCAACCACTACTGCGGCTATTAACCCAATTAGCACTAATTCTACTAATATTGATACATCATTGCCTAATCCTACTGTCTTGAGTATGGATGGTAGTACAACTATGGTAGGCTTAATCCAGCGTTTGCGGAATTCGTATGGTCAAATAAATGCTAATGTTCCTACTACCTATGGTCAACCCAATGGATTTCCCAAAGGTTCAGGTAAGGGACTGGAAGCCTTAATCAAGAATGTAGTGGTAATGGCCGCAACATCTCGACCTTTGAAACCTCAAGAAGCACAAGCGGGGATTCAGGTAATAGCGATCGCTCGTGATGCAGTAGGCGTTGTTGTTGGTGTTAATAATCCCTTTCAAGGTAGTTTAACTTTAGACCAATTACGACAAATTTATCAAGGTCAAATCACTAATTGGTCACAAGTGGGTGGACCAAATGCTCCCATTAAAGTTATTAATCGCGCTGCTAGTAGTGGGACTAGGGACTTCTTTCAAAATACAGTTTTGTTAGAAAAACCCTTTGCATCGGATAGTGCTAATTTTATCACCTTTCCCCAAGACGAAACTACAGGAATAATCCGCACACTGGGAAATAATGGTATTAGTTACGCTACAGTTTCTCAGTTAGAAAATCAGCAATTAGTCAGAATTATACCAATTAATGGAGTATCTCCCGTAGATAAAACTGCCATTCAATCTGGTAAATATCCCATCAGTCGTAGTGTTTATTTAGCAATTCGCAAACAGAATAGTCCCGCAGTGAAACAATTTATTGATCTGGCATTATCTCCCCAGGGTCAACAAATTGTCCAACAATCAGGCTTTATTCCTTTGCAATGAAACAGCAGAATTCAAATTCAGTAATCAGCTGGGGTTTAGCAATCCTAAACCCCTACTGACTCCTAGTTTCTAAAACCCACGGAAGTTATAACCAACTCCGACTAGAACTCCGATATCAGTTTCATTGAAAAATCCAGCGTTTACGGCGGCTGTACCGGTGAGGCGATTATTTAGAGGTAAGTCTACACCACCAGTTACTAACAAAGCTGTTTCTGATTTATCACCAGTTTTAATGGCTGCACCTATTCCCACATAGGGAGCTATGGTTAAAGGTTCACTAAATGGATCTGCTGATTTAAAAGAATAGTCGTAAGTGACAGGAGCAAGAATTGTGGTATCAGTACCTAATATTGCTGCTGGTCTGATTGATAGGGTTTTGGTAATACCAATTTTACTGATAACGGTGAAATTACCATCACTCAAGCCTGAAGTGCCACCGGATAGACCTACGTTTCCAGCAACACCAATGTAGCTACTACCACCACGAGTTGGTCTACCTACTTCCATATTGGATTGTGCTATGTGATTGGATGGTTCTGTTTTTTCGCTGACTTCTGTAGAACCATAATTTAGTATAGCTGATGAAGTTTCTACTGTTCCTGGTATGGGTGTGATTGTCCGATTGGCTATTTCTTCTGTCGCCACAGTGGATATTGATGCTTGGTTAGTGGGGATGACAATTGTTTCTGGTGCGACTGTCTGAGCATTTACAGAAAGTCCGTTACCCAAAACTAATAAAGCGGCAAGACTTGGTAAGGCTAAAAAACTTTTACCAAAAATAATATTACTCATGTTCACTCCTCAAAAAATTCAGATTCACACCTATAGCAATACTAAATGATTCCTGAAAATAGTAGGTGGGCATTCCCCACCCTACAGATAGTATGGCTACGACACGCAAGCTGTCAAAAATCAAATAGTAGTCCTATATCTAGATATTATCTAAAGTTGACAAATTTCGTTTCCCTCTCAGGGCTTAAGCCACTGAGTTTCCCGCATACCGTGCGTTTCTATGAAATATCTAGCAATTGTCTCAAGAGCATTTGGTCATCTAGTTTAGCTTTTAAACGACCTTTTTCTACGTCACGAATCCAGCTTTGGCTTTTTTCCATCAACTTTGCTAATTCCCTTTGGGAGAGATTCATTTTTTTACGTCCTTCTGTAATCTGTTCCCCTAGCAAATTACCTGTCTGTTGATGATTGCTTTTGGCTTTAGTGGTGCGACGTTGTTTTTTATCTGATTCTGAACGCTTATCCCAGTCTGGGGGAAGTTCAAAAGATAAAATTCGGGCATTCAGAAGCAAATTCCATTTACCACGGGGTCCACTGTCTGTAAGACGATTTTCACCACTACCATCATTAATCCAAAATTCCAAAGCTTCCTCTGGATCTTCAGGAATATCAACTAATTTTGCCCACAAAGGTTGAATTTCTGGGGGATAGGTAACAGGATCAAATAATGGCTTCATTCCATAATGATTGAGAACTTCTAAATCATTTTCATAAGCTTTAAGTAGGCGTTTGCGTTCTTCCCTATGTTTAGAAGCTTGAGTCACTTTTTCTTCACCATAAGCAATACGCAGTAATGTAGGAACAGTAATGCGTTGTTCTCTACCCATTTTGGTTTTAAATAATAACCAAAGCATCAGTCTCACAGCACCTTCATGTTGTTGCCACAGGCTCATAACTGTGGTTAATAGGGTTTTGGGAAGACTGCCATATTGATAAAATGTAGTCCGGTCTTTGCATCCTTGTCTGTTAAAGAAATGTTGTGTCCAAATCCCCGCTTTGACTGTAAATGTCAGTCCAACTAAATATTTACAACCTTGATCATCTTCTTGAAAATGGTGCTGAGTATCTGTCAAATTCCATAGATAACTATTTTTAATAGAAAAACTGGGAACTCTACCTTGTTGCGGCCAGTCAATAGAAACCATCAGAGAACAAGTTTGATAAACGATGTTTTTAATTAAACCGAGTTTGGTGCTTTTGCTGAGGTCTTTCCGTTTTTCTAAGCCCAAATACTGTTCAATTTGTCGTTCATCAATGGTAAATTCTTCTTCCCAAGGTTGATCTAGGGCTGTAATTTGAGCAGCAAAAATAAGATGGATACAAGCAGCACGGATGTCTAAATAATCAATTGTTTGTAAATTATCAGCGCGGTTATTAATTGGAAATAGGTCTTGGAGATGAAAGGAAATTGTCCCTCGTCCTTGATTAACTAAGCGATTGTAATGTAAATTACCTGTCTCATCTTTTTCCCATGGTAAAGATGTTCTTTGTGCTAGTAGATTGCAAGCTTCCCAGATAACTATTGCTGAAGCAAAGGGGTTATTCTTGCCATTAGGAAATAAATCGGGACTGGTAGCATCTCGTGGTTCAACTTTGCATCTGCCTTTTTTTGCGTGTACAGGTATTGGTGCATTTGTTGGACAAGCAATCACACATTGTGGTTGTGAATAATAACCCTCACAATTATTACAAAGGGCAGGATCAACCCAATATTCATCATCTTCGATTTTAATTGCACCCGTAGGACATAGAGGTCGGCAGTTGTCACATCCCACGCAACTGTTGTTAGGAATTATATGCGGCATAGTCCGTCTTCCTACTTTAATCGTTGAGATGTTTGGCTCAAGTCTCCCCTTAATGTGTCCAATTGATTCATAACTCGCTACCAAATTACCTCTATAACGAGAAGATGTGTTTCTCGCTTGATTAATTACTCATAGGGTTAATGAAGCCAGATTTTGTAGCTATTGATATTTTGCAAAGTTAGGCTTCATTGCTTCTTCATTAACTATACATTTCATAAAGATTTCAATAAGATTGTTCGGTATGAGCTTGGCAGGATTTCTTAATATTTACCTGAATATTTACTGTCATAATGTTTATTTTGGGCTATATAAATTATGCTAAATGTTTTTAAATAACATCTTATATTAGTAAGTTAGGTTAGCAAAAAAAACAATTTTTTTACTACTTTGTTGTTTATTAGGTTTGGCGATCGCTCTACCCAATCTACGTAATTTAGGATGAAAATAAAATAGTTCAAAAATAGATGAAATGATTTTTTAAAATTTGTATTTATAAATACGGTGAATGAAATATTTTTATCTAATTAGAAAATATTTGCAAATAGGAAGTTAATAAAGCCAACAATAACATCTTTTAATTGATTATTATTTTTATTTAATCAATCATTTCTCACTTAATTTATCAACAGTTATTGAGAAAATATATTTTAATCAAAACTTGATAACCCTTATTTATTCAGGTTTTAAGCTAAAAATACTACCTGAATCTATTAATGAATAATATCATTTAAGATGAGGAGACAATCAAAAATAAATAATATTATTTAGCAAGTCATCAAAATTTGATAAAAAAGTGATTTTTTGTGCTTGGAAAGATGAAATATCAGGCTAGTATGAAGATGAAAGGATTAACTAACATCTAGCTAAAATTGCTGAGGTTTTATTCATGGCTGCATTAACAGGATTGACCTTTGGAGGTAGTGCTTGGACTCCTAAATTTGCCCAAGAAATAGATAAAGATAAATGTATCGGTTGTGGCAGATGTATGAAAGTTTGTGGACATAAAGTTTTAGGCTTAATGGCTTTAAACGAAGAAGGTGAATTTGTAGTAGATGAAGATGAAGAAGAAGTTGAACGGAAAGTAATGGTTATTACTAACCCAGAAAATTGTATTGGATGTGAAGCTTGCTCTCGGATTTGTTCCAAGAATTGTTACAGTCATACCACAGTAGATAAATAACATTCTTGTTGATTTTCGACAGTGTGATGTACTGTAAAATACTGGTCATTTTCGTCAATTTGTTAAGCAAGGTAATGAGAGGGGAATCTCAATATTTACAGAAACTAATCAAAAAGTTAGCGGTAAACACCAAACGTAAATCTTCAATTGTTATCATCTAAACAAATCATACTTGCTACTATTTTTCTCTTGCTATTTGATTTATGAAAAATTCAACCTTCAGATCCTCAATTTCTTTAATAAGTCGGGGATTTCGCTATAGTTATGAGTCATTAGTAATTAACTGAAAACTGCCAAAAGACAACTAACAACAATATGAAAAAAATAGATTTTTCGGTTAATCCTCCACTAGATGAAAGTCAAGCACCCACGCGGCTAATTTCTCATATTTCTCATCCCGAAGCATGGAAAGTTCGAGATTATTTCACATTTAATACTGACCATAAAGTTATTGGTATTCAATACTTGGTGACAGGGTTTATATTTTATCTGATTAGTGGATTGATGGCGATCGCTCTTCGCACTAAATTAGCCACAGCAGATGCCGATTTTCTTGATCCAACTCCGGACAATGCCTTGATGACAAATCATGGCACAATTATAATCTTCTTGTGGATTGTCAAGAGTGCAATTGGGGGATTTGGTAACTATCTAGTTCCCTTGATGATTGGTGCTAGAAATATGGCATTTCCTAAATTAAATGCGATCGCCTTTTGGTTAAATCTAGTTGCTGGATTATTACTATTACTAAGTTTTATCTTTAGTAATTATCACTCTAATTGGACAACTTACCCACCATTAAGCCTAATTACCGCCAACAATGCTCAAAGTTTATGGATTTTGTCCATCATTTTAGGAGTAATTTCCTCAATTTTAGATTCTATCAACTTTGTCATTACCATTTTAATGATGAAAGTTCCTAGCATGAAATGGGATCAAATCCCCCTATTTTGTTGGGCAATATTAGGAACTTCTATCCTGGCAATTTTATCTACCCCCATATTAGCAGTAGGTTTATTTTTACTGTTATTTGATATTAACTTCGGGACATCCTTCTTCAAACCAGATGCAGATGGTAACGTCGTTATTTACCAACATTTATCCTGGTTTTATGCCCATCCGGCGGTTTATTTAATGATTCTGCCCATTTTCGGAATTCTGTCGGAAATTATTCCCACTCATGTCCAGAAACCGATATTTAGTTACAAAGCGATCGCTTTTTCCACACTTGCTATCTGCGTCGTCGGTTTATTCGTCTGGGTACAGCATTTATTCACCAATGATACACCCAATTGGATGCAAATATTATTCACCCTTTCTCCACTGATAGTTGCAGTTGCCTTATGTGTGAAAATCTGCGTTTGGGTAGCAACTTTATGGGGGAGAAAAATCCGTTTTACCAGCGCCATGTTATTCGCTATCGGCTTCCTCTTCATGTTCGCCATGGGCAGTTTAAGCGGCATAATTATGGGAACAGTCCCCTTTGAAGTTCACGATACTTATTATGTAGTCGGCCATTTTCACTACGTTTTATTTGGTGGTTCAGTCTTGGGGATTTACGCAGGTATCTATCACTGGTTCCCAAAAATGACCGGAAGAATGATGAATGAAGCATGGGGACGAGTTCATTTTGTCCTTACTTTCATCGGTACAAACTTAACATTCCTACCCATGCACAAACTGGGTTTACAAGGAATGTCTCGCAGAATGATCATGTATGACCCCCAATTTATCACCTTAAACCAGCTTTGCACCATTGGCGCATTCCTGTTAGGTCTTTCCGTCATTCCCTTCGCTTTAAACGCCATTTTCAGTTGGCAAAAAGGCGAACTCGCCGGTGATAATCCCTGGGAAAGCTTAACTTTGGAATGGACAACCAGTTCCCCTCCCATTATTGAAAACTGGGAAGTATTACCTGTTGTTACTCATGGACCTTATGACTATGAGTATAACCATGATGAGTTGTTGAGTTAGTTACAGCGATTTTCGGGTGAATAAACTACATTTTTTACTTAATCAAAAATTTGTGATCCTGGCAAATGTAGACCATTAAATTGTGGAGATATTACTAAATCATCACCCGAAAAAATACCAATTTCTTGATAAATTTTATTAATTAATTCTAAAACTAATATACTTTTGGTTTGTGGGTCAATAATCCAATATTCAGGAATACCACAATCTTGATACTGTAAACGTTTAGCAATGAAATCTCTATCTCTTTGTAATTCCCCAGGACTAACTACTTCAACTACTAAAAGAGGTGGTAACATTGATAAACGAATAGTGTTACGATTAGCTAATTGTTGAATATGTTCTTCACGAATAATAGTCAGATCAGGATAACGGTTTCTTGGTTCTCCTTTTACTTCCAGTTCTAAACCATGTCCTCGGACTCTTTTATAACCTAAAAGCGCAACAAATTGAATTAATAAAAATGTGGCAATTTGGACATTAATTCCTGATTCTGGTGGCATTTCAATTAACTCTCCATTGAATAATTCATAAAGTTTGTCTGTACCATCATCATAAGATAAATATTCTTCAAAGCTTTGAAATTGATGTTTAACTTGTAGCATCAGATTTACTCCGTCTATCGCGGTACTTGGTTAGATTCTAACATCCTTGATTTCTCTTTACGTCTCTGCACGAAATTAAATGTAATTCACATATGAACGCAAATTTAATAACCTGCAATTCTGATTTAACGTGGAATGGTGCATTACGCTGTCGCTAACACACCCTGCTTTTGCACTTTATTTAATTCACATTCCTTACCAGAAAATTTTAGACATTCACATTAGCAATAGTTTCAATTTTGCTATAATGATGATCACTTCAATGTAATCGGTTACAACATGATGATTACCACTGTTGAGCGTCGTTATAGTTTAGATGAATATCGCGCCATTGAAGAAAAAGCTGAAGGGCGCAGTGAATATCGTGATGGAGAAATTATACCAATGCCTGGAGGATCACTCAACCATAGCCGTATCGGTCGAAATATGTTGACTTATCTAACATATCTTCTGCGTGATAGTAAATTTGAGCCAATTAATAGCGATTTACGCTTATGGATTCCTGAATATAAACGCGGATTATATCCAGATGTGATGGTTTTTGCAGGTGAACCGCAACTAAATGAAAATCGCAGTGATGAAGTTTTAAATCCTATCTTAATTGTGGAAGTATTATCTCCTTCAACAGCAGATTATGACCGCAAGAGCAAGTTTCGGATGTATCGTTCAATTAGCAGTTTTTGTGAATATTTATTAGTTGAACAAGATGAACCTTTTATAGAAAAATATAGTAAACAATCTCAAGGTTGGTTATTCAGTGATTTTAATAATTTAGAAAAATCTATTTTTTTGGAGTCAGTTGGTGTTGAATTACCAATAGGGGAAATTTATCGCGGTGTTGTTTTTGGGTAAGTAGTAATTTATCATAGGCTATAATAAGTTATTGTTACCTTAATTAAGTATAAACACTAAAACTATATGAAATTAGACTTTGTAGAATATTGTCAAGATAAAGATAAGCCAAGTGAGTGGCGTTTAGATGGTTGTCAATTAGGTAATGTAAACTTAATTGTTGGTAAAAATGCCTCTGGAAAATCGAGAATGCTTAGAAGTATTAAATTTTTATCAGATTTTCTATCTGGTGAAGAAAAGCTCAGTAAACTTGATGGTAGGTTAAGAGAGTGGAAACTAACTTTTGATTCTTATAACGGAGATAATAAAAAAGTCTACATATTGAAAGTTGAGAATAGTCTAGTAATTGAAGAAAGTTACACTGTTGGATCTAAATGTTACCTGATGAGAGATAAATCAGGTCAAGGTAAAATTTGGGCTGAACAATTAGACAAAGAAATTGATTTTCAAACACCTCCTAATGAAGTCGCAGCTTTTCATCGAAGAGATTCTATCCAGCATCCTTTTTTTGAAGACGTTTACATTTGGGCAAATTTATTGAGGTATTACGAATTTGGAACGGATTTAGGCAGAAGTAGTCTTGATGCAATTAACACCGAAAGCGTGGCGATAATCAAAAAAAATATAGACTTCAACAATAAAAATCATGTAATTCGCATATTCAAATTAGGAGAAAAAGAGTTAGGAGAAAGTTTTATTGAATCTATCAAGTCAGATATGTTATTTGTTGGTTACAGAATAGATGAAATTGGTACTAAAACGCCATCAACTTCGATTTTTCAAGAAGATAACTCCTACTTTCCAGAAGTAAAACAGCAATATATTTATGTTCAAGAAAGTGATTTAAGAGATAAAACTGAACAATCAATAATATCTCAAGGGATGTTTAGAGTATTATCTTTAATTATTCAAATAAACTACTCGCTGTTAGCTAAAAAGCCTAGTTGTATTTTAATAGATGATATTGGGGAAGGACTCGATTTTGAAAGAGCATCAGCAATGATTAAGTTGCTTATTAGTAAAGCTGGAAGTGGATTGGTTCAGTTAATTATGACAACTAATGATAGCTATGTTATGAATGGTGTTCCTTTAGATTATTGGTTGGTAATTGAGAGAAAACCAGGATTAGCAAAATTGCATAATATACATAATTCAAAGCAAATATTTGAGGATTTTAAATTTATTGGGTTAAATAATTTTGATTTTTTTGAAACTCAATTTTACATCAAAGGATTTGGTAATGAGGAGCATATATAACAGTGAAAAAATTAGCTATTTTTGTGGAAGGTAAAACAGAACAAATTTTTATAGAAACATTACTTCAAGAAATTGCTGATAAAAACAGACTCGCTATAGAAATAATTTCTATAAATGCTAATCAATCTGGCAAGGATACTTCTTTAATTAAAAAACCAGTTATTACTTCTGAAACAAAATTTTATGTTTTAATATATAACTCTTCTGGGGATAAAAGAGTGGTTTCTGATATAAAAAAACAGTATACAAAGCTAATACTATCTGGTTATGAGAGAATTATAGGATTAAGAGATGTTTATCCAACACGCATATCTGAAAAATCTAAGTTGCAAAGTGATTTAACTTCTTTCCTACCAAAAGGAAAGATTCCTATAAATATAGTTCTTGCTGTTATGGAAGTGGAATCATGGTTTTTAGCCGAATATAATCATTTTCTAAAAATAGATCCGTGTCTAACTCCACAGAAAATTCAAGCAATGTTTGGATTTAATCCTCAAACTGATGATATGGAACAAAGACCTCATCCTACTGATGATATGGAAAAGATTTATAACTATGTCCATAAAGGTTATAATAAGAGTGAGAAACAACTCAATAGACTTGCATCTAATTTAGATTACGAGTTTCTATATATGCACCTTGCTAATAGTGTTCCTAGTTTGGGAGAATTTATGGGATATATTGATAAATTCATGATTTCTTCATGAATATAATGGATGAATAAATGTATTTATCTCAATAGTCTGAAAATATACAATAATATCTTCCCGTCCCCAATTTTTATCTACCCAATGGAGGAATCAAGACGTACCCAATAAATATTAAATAATTAAATATTCCGATCACCTGACGAACTTTAACAGCAAATCCCTTTGTTTGCACTATACAAGCAAGGGATTTTTTTATGCAAATTCGTAAATGATACAAATTGTAGATGATAATTATCAATTTCTATATCTTAGGGGGGACTGGATTAAACCGCGATAAATATTAAATATTAAGTAGCCCGATTACCCTACCGGACTTTAGCTCCAAATCCTCTCTTGTCATTACCCGATAAGAGAGGTTTTATTCACTTTTTATCAATACTCATTATGAGAATTCATATATTGCCAAAATTTGTCTACATATTAAAAATAATGCCCCGACAATAATAAATATTAATGTTATTTTACCTCCGGGAACTAAGGTTTGATAGTTACCATTACTAAATTCTGGTGTTTGACTTTGTTTCCAACTCATTAATGCTGGCATAATTCCCCCTAAAATAGAAACACTAAATGCTCCAGTGTATTCTAGAGCATGAAAAAAGATAGTAGGATTAAATGTTCCTAAACCCAGAGGTGGAAGCAACACTAAGGAATAGAGAGGTAAACGAGAAATTTCACTTTTGGTAATAACGGAAATATCTCTAAAAAAATCTGCTAAACCATAGGTAATACCAATGAATGATGTAATAATTGCAAATTCAGAAAAAATTGATAATAACACAGCAAACCATTCTCCAGCTTGACCAGTTCGCAGAATGTGCAGTGGATTAAATCCCCTCTCATTGCCAATATTCTGCTGTAAAATATCTGGAGTCATGCAGCCTAAAATAACGGCATTCCAAGCTACAAACATGAATAAGGGAATCACAGAACCGATAATAATAGATTGTCGAATTTTGGGAACATCTCCTTCCAATTGAGTTACAACAAATGGAACAATACTATGAAAAAACATTGCTACATACATTACAGCAATAGAACTACCTACAGCTTGCCAATTTTGCACTAAAAATTGAGAACTTTGGAATTGCCTTCCTCCTAATAGTAATAAACCAAAAAAAGCAATTAGTAACACAATAATAAATATACCATTTAATTTTTCAACTAATCTGTCTTTCCCCCAATACATCAAGCTACCAAATATTAGAAAAAAACTTATTGTTCCTACCCATTGATGTGAAATATTTTGTAATTTCCCAACTTGATTAAATGTTGTTGTTAAAACCTCTCCACCTTCAGTCATATATGCTACTAATAGGGCATAATGATTAAACATATAGGCAATTCCGGCGATTCCTACTCCCACTTTACCGAGGATTTTTTCTATGAGTGCTAATAATCCTAAATGGGAAATACCTTCAATTCGCATTATATTTAAAGTTACTTCCGCAATTAATAAACCGGAAATTAAACTGTAAAGCCATACGACAATGAGTAAAGTTGTAGAGGGTAAGATACCTGATGTTAAAGTTAGTGCTGGTAATCCCAGAATTCCCGCACCAATGGTAGTTCCCATAATTAAAGCTGTATTTCCTACAACACTACCTGGTTGATGTTGAAATTTATGCCCGTCAAATTCCAAGTGAGAAAATAATCGTGTTACTGGTGGTTCTTGTTGATTCATAAGGTCAAAACTGACTGTTAATATTCTCTGTCTGGGTATATAGCCTACGGTGGGCAATGCCTACGAATACAAGCTATCAAAAATCAAATAGGAGTTCTATGTAGGTTGATATTTAATTGGTATTAAACAAATTTTTTGGTGAACTCACATATTAAGTCTACCCTACCTTTACGTAACATAGCTGGATCTAATCTTTCCGTGGTATTACAGGTCATTAGTATTACTAATTTCTGTTGCATTTGAATACCAGATTCATCAATTATGCTTTGGTATAATGTCCCATCTAATAAGGCTAAAATATGCTCAGTTTTGTTGTTATATTGTGCTACTTCTGAAGCCCGGTCTTGGGCTAGATTATCCGCTTCATTAATGATAATACAAATCTTTTCTAAATATGTTGGGGGAACAAAGTTAGTAATTGCATCATGATCTAAAATAAAAATTACATATCCTAAAGGGACAAGAATTTCTTTAGCTACACTTTGTGTCCATGCTGTTTTCCCTGTACCTGGTGCGCCATGTACTACTACTGCTAATTGATTTTGATCTAAAATTGTTTGTTGAACTATGTCAGTAAAATCTTGAATGTCTGGGGGAAATGTTGACAATGGATACTGACTATGAACTTTGCCAACACGGCTTTGATATCCACTCAGCATGACTGCTAAATCATAGGTTGCTTTATTAATTAATGGCTTGATGTTTTTGGCCATTAAAGTATAATTTCTTCTGCCTCTTTCATAGGCTTCAATTTGTAACCAAATATCATATTCTGACCAATAAGCGTAAACTGTATTAATCACATCTAATCTTTCCCAATTCACAAATTTTTCAACTGGGAAATAAAAATCTCTTTCTGAGTAATATTGAGTGATAATATCAGGACGTTCTAACAAATTCAAAACTCGTAAAACAGTAATTTCTTGGAGAAGATTTAGTACATAATCAATAGGAATACTGTTACGGCTGACAAATTGGACAAGAGGTGTTTCTGTACTTAAAAAGTCTTTATGACGATGTTCTGGGGTAAGCATATCGGGTGTGATATAACTCCAGTATTTTTGAAATTCGCCACGGGTATAATCTGAGGCTAAATTTAAAATATTTGCCCACCAAGCATACTCTTTTCTGGCTAAGGCATCAGCATAATAACTGGCTAAATTAATGCTTTTCTGCGTTAATTCCTGGGTATCATGGAATAAAATTTTACCAAAATAGTCCCAGTCAAAATCTCTGTGAAATGGCCGCCAACCACTAGATAACAAATTTTGAAAGTTCTTATTAGTGTTATTACTTTCGTTAGTTCGGAAATAGTCAAATTCCATAGTCAAATTATTCTCTGTTGAAACAGGCAATGATGCACAACTTTTTGATCACACTTACTTGCGTAACATAATATAGCATTACACTAAAATGGTTTTACTGCCTACCGCTATTGGCATAAACTGCCGTTAGGTAATTAGAGGTTGTTTGATAGCGTTCACGAAGTGTGCCGTATCCCTGCGGGAGCCGGAGGCATCAGGCATAGCGTGGCGTTAGCCATAAAGTATTAGATGAAACCGATAATCTCCAAAAACCTAACCCCCCTGCCCTGACAGGTGTAGGTTTTTTACAATTGGGTTTTATGCTGGACGAAAGAAGACAAGGAAGGAAAGTAGACAAGGGAGTATGAAGAAAAAGAACCGGAAAATTCTGCCCGATATGTTCCCTATCTTCATAGGTTTTAATTCTTCTTTCTCCTTCCTCCTTGTCCACTTTCCCTCCTTGTCTGCCAAGTCTGGCCCCTATTATCAATCTCAATGTAAAAAACCTACACTTGTCAGTCAGACCCCCCTGCCCCCCTTCCCTACGTTAGCGCAGCGTGCCGAAGGCTGGGAAGGGGGGTTTCAAAGCCTCTCCCCGCTTCGGGGAGAGGTTTACAAGAGGGGTTTGTTTATACATTAAAAACTTGTTCATTCATCCTCTAAGCTGTTGTATTACATAAAAAAAGTTGTGCCAAACATTTTACTCAATCTTTGTCTACTTGAGCAATAATTATAGATAATATAGGACTAATATTTGATTTTTGATAGCTTGCGTGGCGTAGCCATAATATTACGTAGGATGGGCAATACCCACAATATCATGATTATGGTGGGCATTGCCCACCCTACTTAACATTTTTCAAATATCATTTATGATTTCTATAAGAATCCTAAATTATTTCTGAACAATATCTAAGTATTGTAGGGTGGGCATTGCCCACCAAAACCCGGATATTGTGGGCAATGCCCACCAATAGTATATGTTCAAAAATCAAATAGGAGTCCTATATATCAGTTGCTAGTTAGGAATAGGAGTCAGGAGAAAGAATTAAGTTTGATATTTTCAATGTATGAATTGTCACTGACTCAACCCTAAAGGGATTGAGCTTGTAAAGAACAAACTTTACAACACAAGCAGCGACTAGCCCATTGAGACTAATCCTGATCCGCACTTCCGAATACTTCCCCAGTATGGCTTACGCCACGCTACGCTATCGGATTATCTGCAAGACTGTTTGTTAAGTCGTTGGTTAAAGACAAGACATTTTGGATTAGTTGGGCGAGGGGACTTGAACGGGTTTGCTGGTTCCCGGGATTATATCCATTCAAAAATCAGCATTTAAATACCACAGTGAATAAATTCACTCGTGTCGCTTCCCTCTCACCGGCTTTAGCCACTGAGTTTCCCGCATACCGCGAGGTTTTATGAATTTTTTCTCCTCCAATTCTAAAATTTAGTTAGTAGTTATTAGTTGAAATACTTGTAACAAGAATAACAATAATCTCCGTTGCTAGGAATTTATTGATTTTTCTAAATAAATTTATTGACATTTTTGCATATAATCAAAATATATCTGCTAAAAGTATTAAAGCTGGATTTTTATTTCCTGTTCAAATTTGTTGACATAAATAACCAGTGAGAACTTAAAAATGCGTTTATTATGCCCAAAAAGACGACTAATCCCCCATTAACTACTCTGGAGACCAGATGTATCTAGCGCATTCATTCATGAGTAATGAGAAACGGCAAAAACATCAACAGCCTTTAATTTTAGTGGTAGAAAATCATGATGATAGTTTACTGTTAATGAGTTATACCCTTGAGTTACTTGGTTGTCAGTCTATTTGTCAAAAGGAAAGTTCAACAACAATATTTATGGCTAAAGAACACCAACCTGATTTAATTTTATTGAATATTTTTTTACCAAGTATGAGTGGACTAGATGTTATTCAGTATCTAAAACACGAATCATTAACTTGTCATATTCCTGTGGTTGCTGTGACGGTTTTAACTGGGAGTGAAGATAAAAAAAGTCTTCTCGAAGCTGGTTTTGATGATTACATCATTAAACCTTATATGATTGAGGAATTAGGAGCAATTATCGACCGGTTACTAGGGAGAAAATTTGAACTATGCTCGGCTTTAGCAGTGCAACGGATTCATTAATAATCATCCAGTAATTTTAGGTAGTTTGACTGTGAATATGCTACCTTTGCCGATTTCTGAGGAAAGCTCCATTTGACCTCCGTGTGCTTCCACAATCCGGCTGGAAAGATGTAGTCCTAATCCACTACCTGATCTTTTATTCTTGCTTTGATGAAAGCGCTCAAAAATTGTTCCTTGATCTTCTGCGGCAATACCATAACCTGTATCTTGAACTTCGATGATTACTTGACTGCTATGATTGCTTGGGGATAAGGTTTCAAAAATGCGAATTTCTATGTTACCTGTATCCGTAAATTTGATGGCATTACCAATTAAATTATTGAATACTCGTCTTAATTCTAAGCGATCGCCATTCACTATTCCCCCATTATTTTCTGTTGGGCTTAACTCATGGGTATCCAAGGTTAAAGTTAAGTTTTTCTCAAGTGCTAAAGGAGTGATCTCACTGACTACTTCAGCAGCAATTGTTATTAAGTTACATGATTCAAAGTTGAGAGTTTTTTTCCCAGCTTCAAAACGGTAAACTTCTAGTAATGTATTCACCATTTCCAGGAGATTTTGATTACTGCGAATCATGATATTAATGGCTGTTTTCATATCTGGAGAAATCGGACAAAAAACTTCTTGCAGAAATAAGGACAGCATTCGATTGGCTGCGACTAGGGGAGTGCGTAAATCATGGGTAAGACGAGAAACAAAGTCCTCTCGCTGTAGTGTCATTTTTCGTTGTTCGTCCATACTGTGCTTTAATTTTAAAAGCGATCGCACTCTTGCTAATAGTTCTTCTATCTCAAAGGGTTTGCGAATAAAATCATCAGCACCAGTATCTAAACCTTCGACAACACTAGCACTAGATTCAGGATGTGCTGTCAGTAGTAAAATCGGAATATAGTTTATTTCGGGATTATTCCGAACTCGTCTTGTAACTTCATAACCATCTATTCCCGGCATCATCACATCTAAAATAATCAGATCCGGTGGTAATTTTCTGATTTTTTCTAAAGCTATTGTCCCATCTAGAGCTGAATCAACACTATATCCCTCACCTTCTAGAAGTGTTCGTACTAAATTCAGATTATCTTGAACATCATCAACGGACAAAATGCGGTCTTTTTTTAGATTAGACATAGTTATTTTCTTTGGGAATCTACAGCTTTAAATGAGGATAATTTATTGAAGCCTTATAAGGAGAATATACAGAATGAAAATAATTTTGATGAGGACTAAAAACGACATGACCTAAATCTGTTGCTAAATTGATGTTTCGTGGTAATTCTATTTTAAACATTGAACCTACTCCTAATTGACTTTCGATATATATCTTTCCTCCCATGATGCCCACTAATGCATCAATAATAGCTAAACCTAAACCTGTACCTGAATATTTACGGCTGATACCTTGATCAATTTGATGAAATGCTGCAAAAATATTGTGAAAATCTTGAGCAGCAATCCCAATTCCTGTATCTTTTACAGTTATTGTAACTTGATTTTTAGGTGTTTCTCGGATTTCGACCCAAATAGTTCCAGATTCTGTAAACTTAACAGCATTGGCAAGTAAATTACTTAAAATTTGCTGTAATCGGACTGAATCATTAAATACTGATGTATTTTTTAACTCTGTTTTGACTAGCAAAGATAAATTTTTGGCTTCAGCTAAGGGACGGATTTTTGTTACCGCATTACTAACAACTGTTGATAAATCCAATATTTCTGGCTTTAGTGCTAATTTCCCAGCTTCTAGCTGAGAAAAATCAAGAATTTTATTGATCTCTATCAGGAGATCTTTACCATTATTGAGAATTTTTTCTACCATATCCACTTGTTGATTTGTCAATTGACCAAATTTGGGACGTAATAGAATTTGTGAAAATCCAATAATCGCATTCATGGGAGTTCTTAGTTCATGGGATATAGTGGCTAAAAATAGTGATTTTAGACTGGATGCTGCCAAAAGTTTGAAGTTTTGTTGTTTAATATGTTGCTGATGTGCTATTAATTCTTTTTGCTGCGAAATTAGCTGTTCACGACTTTCTTGAAGCTGTTGATTTGCTAATTTTAGCTGCATTTCAGCATAATGTATACGAATTGTACTGCGTAAAACTTGAGCTATGGTTTCTGGAAATAGTCTAGACTTAATAAAATACTCACTCGCACCTAATTTTATCCACTCTCTGGCTATTTTTTCATTTTCTGAATCTATGAGAATTACTAACGGAACTTTAATTCCTGAAGATTGTAATTTATGAATTAATGTTAAGCCGTCTTGATTTGGTAAGTTATAATCAAGAAATACGCAATCATAGTGATTATTGATGAGGGCAAAAAAGGCATGATTCCCATCTTTAACTTCATCAATCTCCATACTAATATCTGTTTGGGTCAGAGCTAGACTTACTATTGAGCCATTTGTCTGATTATTTTCTACAACTAAAATTTTTAGCGTCTTTTCCATCGTTTTTTTTGCTGTTAAATACAGATTTATGTTCGGCATTTCTGTTTTTACAGTTTCTAGGTTATACAAATAAACATACTTTCTTGTTAAATTAGCAAATTTACTCCGCAGTAAAAGAAAATACTTGATCCAGTTAAAAACATTGTAAATTAGTAATTCATTAACTGTCCTCACCCATTAGTGAGAGTTGCATGGAAACATTATGTACCATTGGCTTAAATAATTTTACTTAAACAATGGTAATAATTCAAAATTCAAAATTAAAGACACTTGGATTATCCGATCAAAAATGACTCGCTTCACGGGTATAAATACGTTTTGAGGGTAAATATCAGCGTTACAAGTCTTTTATTCTCTGATAGTACGGCGTAACATTAGTAATTTCATTTATTCGGGAATGATACCTGCTAATTACTGTATTTAGTCCATTGTAAATTTCATGATCATACTGTAACTGTAATTTTTCTGAGTTGTCTCAATAATTTCATTTGTGGGACTCATCTGTATATATCTTTAGCTAGATTTTTACTAGTATAGTACGGCGTAAGTTAATGAAGCATTCCGAATCTGTGAAAAACTTATGCTGTATTCATTCTAAATTCTAAATTCCGAGAAAGCGGTACTAGTACAGTACGGCGTAAGTTAATGAACCATTCCGAATCAGTGAAAAGCTTATGCTGTATTCATTCTAAATTCTAAATTCTAAATTCTAAATTCTTAATTCCGTCTTGCGGTACTAGCTACTTAAATTTAAAAATTAATTATTTATTATTTATTATTCCTATTGGTAGATGTTTATTGGTTCAGAGATCATATACGCTGAGGATTGGATAAATTAGATACAATTTTTTTTTAAATTCACAGGCTTTTTCTCCTGCTTTCTTTCTACTGGCACTATTACAAGAAGTAATCTGAATTATTATGGGTGTAATAATGAGTGAAATTAGTATTCTATTAATTGAAGATCATGATTTGACGCGCATGGGACTGAAAACTGAATTGCAGTTGCGCGGCGGTTTTAAAGTGGTTGGTGAGGCTGCTAGTGCGAATCTCGGACTCAAACTTTTAGAAACAACTAAACCAGATGTGGCTGTGATTGATATTGGTTTACCTGATATGGATGGGATTGAACTGACGCGCAAATTTAGACGTTATCAGACGGAAACAGGACAATCACAGACAAAAATATTGATTTTGACCATGAATAATGCAGAAAATGTCGTTTTGGCAGCTTTTGCGGCCGGGGCAGATTCTTATTATATGAAGGATACAAGTGTTAATAAATTTATTGAAGCTGTACAAGCAACTTTTAATGGTAACTCTTGGATTGATCCAGCGATCGCTAGTATAGTATTACGAAAAATGCGTCAAGGTGTCCCCGGTGATCATCAATCATCGGATAAGCCAAAAACTGTCAAAATTGAAGCTCTGGAAATAGAATATGAACAAGTTTTAGAAACTTACCCCCTCACCATCCGGGAACTGGAAATTTTAGGCTTGATTGTGGCTGGTTGCAGTAATTCACAAATCGCGGAGAAGTTATATATTACTGTAGGCACGGTAAAAACTCATGTTCGCAATATCTTAAATAAACTCTGTGCTGATGATCGTACCCAAGCAGCAGTTCGGGCTTTACGTTCTGGGTTAGTAGTTTAAGAAAGGAGTCACCAAGTCACCGAGTCAGGAGGAGGAAGAAGAAGAAAATCACCGTCTGAACTGTGATTTGTCTGATTTTTGTGATTTTTGTGATTTTGAGGGCAAATTCATCATCTTCATCATCTTCATCAAAATAATCACAAAAATCATAGTTCAGACAGTAGAAATTATCGTCTGAACTGTGATTTGTCTGATTTTTGTGATTTTTGTGATTCTGAGGGGAAATTCATCATCTCCATCATCTTCATCAAAATAATCACAAAAATCATAGTTCAGACAGTAGAAATTGCCATCTGAACTGTGATTTGTCTGATTTTTGTGATTTTTGTGATTCTGAGGGGAAATTCATCATCTCCATCATCTTCATCAAAATAATCACAAAAATCATAGTTCAGACAGTAGAAATTGCCATCTGAACTGTGATTTGTCTGATTTTTGTGATTTTTGTGATTCTGAGGGGAAATTCATCATCTTCATCATCTTCATCAAAATAATCACAAAAATCATAGTTCAGACAGTAGAAATTATCGTCTGAACTGTGATTTGTCTGATTTTTGTGATTTTTGTGATTCTGAGGGCAAATTCATCATCTTCATCATCTTCATCAAAATAATCACAAAAATCATAGTTCAGACAGTAGAAATTGCCATCTGAACTGTGATTTGTCTGATTTTTGTGATTTTTGTGATTCTGAGGGGAAATTCATCATCTCCATCATCTTCATCAAAATAATCACAAAAATCATAGTTCAGACAGTAGAAATTATCGTCTGAACTGTGATTTGTCTGATTTTTGTGATTTTTGTGATTCTGAGGGGAAATTCATCATCTCCATCATCTTCATCAAAATAATCACAAAAATCATAGTTCAGACAGTAGAAATTGCCATCTGAACTGTGATTTGTCTGATTTTTGTGATTTTTGTGATTCTGAGGGGAAATTCATCATCTCCATCATCTTCATCAAAATAATCACAAAAATCATAGTTCAGACAGTAGAAATTATCGTCTGAACTGTGATTTGTCTGATTTTTGTGATTTTTGTGATTCTGAGGGCAAATTCATCATCTTCATCATCTTCATCAAAATAATCACAAAAATCATAGTTCAGACAGTAGAAATTATCGTCTGAACTGTGATTTGTCTGATTTTTGTGATTTTTGTGATTCTGAGGGCAAATTCATCATCTTCATCATCTTCATCAAAATAATCACAAAAATCATAGTTCAGACAGTAGAAATTATCGTCTGAACTGTGATTTGTCTGATTTTTGTGATTTTTGTGATTCTGAGGGCAAATTCATCATCTTCATCATCTTCATCAAAATAATCACAAAAATCATAGTTCAGACAGTAGAAATTGCCATCTGAACTGTGATTTGTCTGATTTTTGTGATTTTTGTGATTCTGAGGGGAAATTCATCATCTCCATCATCTTCATCAAAATAATCACAAAAATCATAGTTCAGACAGTAGAAATTGCCATCTGAACTGTGATTTGTCTGATTTTTGTGATTTTTGTGATTCTGAGGGGAAATTCATCATCTCCATCATCTTCATCAAAATAATCACAAAAATCATAGTTCAGACAGTAGAAATTATCGTCTGAACTGTGATTTGTCTGATTTTTGTGATTTTTGTGATTCTGAGGGCAAATTCATCATCTTCATCATCTTCATCAAAATAATCACAAAAATCATAGTTCAGACAGTAGAAATTGCCATCTGAACTGTGATTTGTCTGATTTTTGTGATTTTTGTGATTCTGAGGGGAAATTCATCATCTCCATCATCTTCATCAAAATAATCACAAAAATCATAGTTCAGACAGTAGAAATTGCCATCTGAACTGTGATTTGTCTGATTTTTGTGATTTTTGTGATTCTGAGGGGAAATTCATCATCTCCATCATCTTCATCAAAATAATCACAAAAATCATAGTTCAGACAGTAGAAATTATCGTCTGAACTGTGATTTGTCTGATTTTTGTGATTTTTGTGATTCTGAGGGGAAATTCATCATCTCCATCATCTTCATCAAAATAATCACAAAAATCATAGTTCAGACAGTAGAAATTGCCATCTGAACTGTGATTTGTCTGATTTTTGTGATTTTTGTGATTCTGAGGGGAAATTCATCATCTCCATCATCTTCATCAAAATAATCACAAAAATCATAGTTCAGACAGTAGAAATTATCGTCTGAACTGTGATTTGTCTGATTTTTGTGATTTTTGTGATTCTGAGGGCAAATTCATCATCTTCATCATCTTCATCAAAATAATCACAAAAATGTTCAGACAGTAGAAATTATCGTCTGAACTGTGATTTGTCTGATTTTTGTGATTTTTGTGATTCTGAGGGGAAATTCATCATCTCCATCATCTTCATCAAAATAATCACAAAAATCATAGTTCAGACAGTAGAAATTGCCATCTGAACTGTGATTTGTCTGATTTTTGTGATTTTTGTGATTCTGAGGGGAAATTCATCATCTCCATCATCTTCATCAAAATAATCACAAAAATCATAGTTCAGACAGTAGAAATTATCGTCTGAACTGTGATTTGTCTGATTTTTGTGATTTTTGTGATTCTGAGGGCAAATTCATCATCTTCATCATCTTCATCAAAATAATCACAAAAATCATAGTTCAGACATGATTCAATCAATTCCCCATCTTTCCTGTAGACATTCTGCAATCCGTTGTGCTGCACCGGCACGCCCCATGCGCTGTAGTCCGTTTTCAGCAATCTCATGTAAAAAGTCAGGATTTTTGAAGAGAGATTGGATGGCAGAGAGAACTTGTGATGGTTGCTTGACTAAGGTCAGGGATAGTCCTAAAAGCCGACTTTGGGCTTCTGCAAAACCGGGGTTATATTGAGGACCATTACCAGGAATGGCGATCGCTGGTTTTCCTAAACCGATGAATTGTTCTGTTGCTGTTCCCGCCATAGCGATCGCGAGATCACCTAAATGTAAGCATTCATTATAGGCTTGTTGAGTTAAAATAAAATAAGCATTTTTTTGTTTAAAAGTCAAGCTATCGGGGTCAGAAATTGGTAAAGGGGATTCATCACACAGTCGCCAACCTTGAATGTGTAAAGTTTGTGAGAGAATACTACAATCTAAACCAGGAGCGATCGCCCCTAAAAAAATCATCGTCCCCGCAGTCGCAAATACAGAATTTGGCTGTCGTAAACTAGCCATCAGCGCTGATACAGCAATCATCATAATTTCCCAATTATTGTAAGCTTCCGGCGCACGAGAACCAGGCAACAGAGTCACAATTAAAGGACGAATTACTTCTTGATGTTCAGCGTCACGACGATAGAATTGTTGTGCGGTAAAAGTTGTCTGTAAACCATCCATCATCGGATTTCCCACATCCACAGCGGGAATTGGCCATTTTTTGAGAATTTCCGTAGTCAGAGCATCTCTAGGAAACACAGCCTGACAACGACTACGACTCATTAACCATCTTTCCCAAGGATGGTAAATTGAACCAGAAAAATTTTCCCACCGAGCGGATTTGGATTTTCTCGGTAATAGTCCCGCTTCATCACGCACATAGTATTCCGATTTAGCCGTACCCACAAAGGCATAATTAGCACCACTCACCGCTGCAAATAGCAAGGGAACAATATCCCCCACAGCTAAGACAGCCTTTTGATTACCTAACTTTGTTTGTGAACTTACCCAACGGCGGATAGATTGAATTTGATTAAGGGTTAACTGCACCAACCCATCACCCACATCGCGCATTAACTCGCGTCCATCCATATAGATAAACCCACCGGAAGGCATATTCCGCACCTTACCAATCATCGAAATATTGATTTTTTGATAAGCACGCCCTTCACCTACTATTGGTAAAGCAAAAATATCTGGTGGAGAAGATAATTTTTGTAGAGCCTGGATAATCCGTACAGCAATAATATCTTCTCCATGACCATTGCTTAAGACTAATAACTGTAAACGAGAATTGGCCATTTATTTTTCTAAATACTAGGAATTACCAACTTATTAGTAAAAGCTATAAATTCTGATGCCAGAATGGGGCTACCAAAGATATTACCCTGGATGTTTTTGCTAATAATTCAACCTTTGACTCCACTCCCAGTATCCGTAGGGACAATGTACTTTTGTAAAAACAAAAATAATACTAACACTGGAGTAATAGAAATTACTGAACCAGCAGCCACCAACCGCCAATCCAAGGAAAATGTTCCCGCTAACTTAGCTACTCCCAAGGGTAAAGTATATAAACTTTCATCCTGGATGACAATCAAGGGCCACAAAAAGTCACTCCAAGCACCAATAAACACAAAGATAGCCAAAGTAATCAAGGCTGGACGAATGGCAGGTAGCATTATATGCCACCATAATCCTAACTCAGAACTACCATCTAAGCGAGCAGCTTCCTCAATTTCTTTTGGCACACCTATCAGGGCTTGTCGTAACAAAAATATCCCGAAAGCAGAAGCTAAACTAGGAAAAATTACTCCTAAGTAAGTATTTCTCAACCCTAGTTGCACTGTCAAAATATATAAAGGAATCATGACAATTTGAAACGGAATCATAATTGTTGACACAATCGCGATGAAAATTCCGTTTCTACCCACAAATGACAGTCTGGCCAAGGGATAAGCCGCTAAGGAACAAAACAGCAAATTCAAACCAACGGTTAACGCTGATACTAGTAGACTATTATATAAATAAGTTCCAAAGGGCAGAGATTGCCAAACTCTGGAGAAGTTTTCTAATGTCGGTTGATTGGGTAATAATTGTGGTGGTGACTGCCAGATATTTTCCGTTGGTGATTTTAATGCTGTACTGATTAGCCATAGTAATGGAAATAGCATCACGAGAGCGATCGCTCCTAGTATTCCATAAATAACTAAAGTTTGGATGCGGGAGTTCTTAAAATTCATCGTTTTCATAAAAATAATTAAGCATGAATATAATCAGTTTAAGAGTATGAGTAATACGTTGTGAATTTTTACCCCCCTTAATCCCCTCTTATAAAGGCTACGGTGTACACACAAGTCTTCTAGAGTTGCCCCACAACGTTTAGATCCCCCCAACCCCCCTTAAAAAGGGGGGCTAAATTCTTCAAAGTCCCCCTTTTTAAGGGGGATTTAGGGGGATCGGATCACGTTTAGCATCCTGTCTAGAGATGTGTGTACACCGTAGCTTATAAAGGGGGGATTAAGGAGAATCTTGTCCCTTCCCCAATACATCGGTGAGGGTTAGGGTGGGGTAAAAAGATATTTTATACATCAATCATAACTTCATAGCTTCGCTATCAAACAACCTCTAATAATACAAAAGTCTGATTAGATATTAAGATATGATCAAAGCGAAATTTTCAAAATAAGTAATATTTTCATGAAACTAATTCTGAATATAGCAGCATTTGTTACTATAATTATTTTTGTTAGTATTACCTTAGTATCCGTCCACAAAATTTCTCAAAGTCAGTCAATACAACCACCTCAAATTACTCAAGAATGTACAACTAACTCCAACGTGCCTTGTCATAATTCAACGACATCTGTAGATACACCATTTATTCCCGATCAGCAATTAGATGATCAACAGCGGTTTTTAGCAGCAATTGCCAACAAAATACCCACAATTCCCCAAAATGATACTTTTGAATATACTTTACTGCGGTCCTATGGAACGGTATTTATTAATCAGGCATTAGGAATTAACTTACCACAAAAAGTTATTTTAGATAACGAATCAGAAACACAATCTTTTCAAAAAACAATCAGTATAGCTTTAGTAGATGGTACTCAAGAATGTTATTTACAAAAAACAGCCGCAACAGCGTTAAATAAAGCCAAAAGTTTAGAAAATATTCCTCTTAAATCAGGTTACGCTGGTGATTGTCTTCGCAACTTTGCCACTAATTTAAGATTTTGGAATAAATACGCCAATAGTGAAACATTGACACGAGTAAAAACCGGAAAAGAAACAAAAATTCTCGGTTTAGTTGCCCCCCCAGGGACTTCACAGCATCTTTGGGGATTAGCAATTGATTTACAAGTATCAACATCAGCCCAAGGACAAGCTTTAAATGAAAATGGCTGGTTTCAAACTGTAGTTAGTGATCTTCCCCATTGGACTTATTTAGGCTGGAGTGAAAATGATTTACCCAAATTTGGATTACAACAAAAAATTATCCAAGGAATTAAATATTGGGTAACACCGATTTAATTTGTTAGGAGTCAGGAAGAAGGAGTCACCGAGTCAGGAAGAAGGAAGAAGGAAGAAGGAAGAAGGAAGAAGGAGTCAGGAGTTAATGAACCACGAAGGAGCGAAGTACACGAAGAAAGAAAAAGGAAGAAAGAAGAAGGAAGAAAGAAGAAGGAAGAAAATTTTTCTGTTCCCTGTTCCCTGTTCCCTGTTCCCTGTTCCCTGATATAAAATAGTCACAATATCCGAAAATTGGAGTTTTAACAGTGAGCTTATTTGATGATTTAAGTCGGTTTTTAGAAAGTCGGTTAGAAGAATTTTTGCGGAATAACCCTCATCTAGAATTAGAAGCACTTTTAGAACAACTGCGGGAACAAGAAGAAGATACATTAAAGTTGATTGCCGAGTTACAATTGCAAGAGAAGCGATCGCAAGATGAAATTCTCTCCACAGCCCAAGAAATCCAAAAATGGCATATCCGTATTCAAAAAGCCCAAGCCGCAGGTAGACAAGATTTAGCCACACCAGCCCAAGCACGAGAAGCAGCACTACTACGGGAAGGAAATCAGATGTGGGGACATATGCAAGGGTTAAAAGAACGCATTAGCCAATCTCAAGAACTACTCCGCAAAATTCAACAGCGTCGTCAAGAAGTACAAACAAAAGCAGCCGAAGCCCAAACAGCCAGAACTCAAGCCCAAACCCAAAAACGTTTAGAAACTCAAGGTTGGAATACTACCACTAATAGTAATAGTAATAGTAATTTTGATGACTTAGAAAACACATTTCGCCGTTGGGAAACCCAAGACGAATTAGAAAAACTTAAACGTAACATGGGTAAATAGTAGGTAATGGGTAATGGGTAATGGGTAATGGGTAATGGGTAATGGGTGAAATTCTAAATTCTAAATTCTAAATTCTTCCCTTACGAATTACCCCCTGCCAACCAATTTTTTGCTGTGCAGAACGTCCATTTAAAGAACGAATTGCTACTACTTCAATATCAACCTTTACACCAGGATTTAAAGATTGAATAGGAATTTTCAACTTACCCAAAGCTAGAGTAAAATTATTATAATTACGAGTTACTAATGCTGGGGGAATTTCTCCTTCATATACAGTTTGAGCATTAAAAGAATCAACAAAATTATCCTGCGCTCGATATTTGATTTTAAACTGAGTATTAATTACATCAGATTTGCCGCCTAAATCAACTATTCTCAAACTAAGATCTTGTCCCGAATTAGCAAATTCAGCCACAGCTAACCTCGTTACATCTTCCTGCAAAATAGCATGATTCACAGTGTACTCCGTCAAACCTCCCGTAGTTTTAGCAGTACCATCAACCCAGAGATTTTCAGTAAAAGCAATATCTATTTGTTGAGCATCATTTAAAGTAAGTTTTACAGATTGATTAGTGAAATTATTAATAGCCTGTTTTTCTGACCAAATTAATTTAAAACTTGCCTCTAACCGCCGTTCAAACTCTCGATATTCATCAGCAATTATAGAACCAATAGCAAGTAAAGATTTTGCCCCTTGACGAATTTGCCATTTATTTTTAGAAAGATTGAATTGTTGATTTACTAATTGAGAAATTCCTAGTTCCGCAGTTGGTTTATCATCTGCTAAAACTTCTTTACTATTAACTATACTTAAAATTCCTAATCGGCCTGGTGTACCATCACGGCCATTACTACCATCACTGCCATCACGTCCATCATCACAGCGATAAACCTTTTGAATACATTGACGATTAGGAGTATTAGAGTTTCCCGTACAGCTTTCCCGCTCCCAACGTCGCTGACGACAGGAACAACCCACCGCACCTCTAGCGCCTCTTCCACCCCTGCCACCTTCGCCACCAACAGCGCGAACAGCAATTTTCTTTAAATCTGCCAAATTCGTATAATAGGCAGTCAGATCGCCACCCTGACCACCATTGCCACCCTGACCACCGCTACCACCATTACCACCATTTGGGGCATTAATATTATCCCGTCCTTCTTCCCGATGATTCCTACAACTAGGCCGAGAACCCGGTTCACCATCCTCCCCATCTTCACCATCTTTCCCAGATAAGTCAATATTAGCCGCCGAACCATCAGCATTTACTGTCTGATTTGTCCCACTGCGACCATCTCGACCACTCCGGCCATTGCTGCCTCTACTGCCATCTCTATCATAATATCCAGCTATTTTTGATTCTTTAGCGTTGATTGAACAAACAACTACACCAGAAGCAGGTAATAAATTAGTAAATAAACAAAATGTTAGCAGAAATGGTAATTGATATCTAAAACATTTGTGCATAGTAAATGATGGATGACAGTCTACAAATTTGGGTTTCACTTAATATATTTAACACATCTTTATCTGCGTTCATCTGCGTTTATCCGCGTTCAATGATTCAGAATATTTAACTGAACTTTATTGACAGATTTCCCGCTGTTTAATGTTCCCTTCTTCGTTGAAGAAGGAGTCACCGAGTCAGTAGCCACCGAGTCAGAATCAATCAGTCGAGGATTCAGACCTGCGACTGATTAAAGACCACCAAATCTGCGATTTGGTGGGGGTCTTAAACCCAGTTATTCATCCGCCACTCGCACAGAATACCCAACTGAATTCTGAATTCTGACTCCTGACTCCTGAATTCTGTTTGATAAACAATAAAAAAGGTGGTTCTGTCAAAAACAAAACCACCTCTTCAAGAAAAAATTAAACTCAAATTAACGAGCTTGACCGTGAGCAGAAACCGCATCAATAGGCTTCATCAGATACAATTGTAATAACTGCCAACCATGAGATAAATAGATTGGGAATTTTTGCAAGAATTGCAGGAATTTGGGAGTATTAGAGCTAGAAATTGCTGCCAATTTTTCGTTATTTTTGACGCAAACATCTAAACGCTGATAAAACGCTGGGTTCTCAACATCCAACATCACAGGGAAGACTCTACCAGCAGTTTCATTGGTCTTCTTAATGACATGAATATCATACTCTCGTGCATCTAAACCCAAGGAAGCATAGAAATCCTTCCGTTGAATATCATTGAGATACATCGTTGCAAACACTGACAACAGGAAGAAGCGACTCCATAGTTTTGCTCTCCAGTCATTCAACATTTGTGGCTGCGCTCTCATAACCGCATCAAAGAAATCACCGTGACGGTTTTCATCCTGACACCAGTTTTCAAAAAAGTTGAAAATTGGATAAATCCGATCTTCAGGATGGGCTGCTAAATGACGATAAATGGTGATATAGCGCCAATAACCAATCTTTTCAGAAAGATAGGTAGCGTAAAAGATGAATTTGGGCTTAAAGAAGGTGTAACTACGGCTTTTCGTCAAAAACCCTAAATCTAAGGAAAGATTAAAGTCTGACATGGCTTTGTTCAAGAACCCAGCGTGACGGGCTTCATCCCGTGACATTAGGTTAAAGCCTTCAGCTAAAAGAGGGCTTTTATCCTTTAAGCGACGGCCGAGTTCTTTGTATAACAAGAAACCGGAAAACTCTGCTGTACAAGAACGTTCGAGAAATTCAACGAACAATTTGCGAGTTTCCCCATCAATACTGTCCCAGGATTGTTCAAACTGAGCATCTCGAACAAAGTGATGGCGATTGTAGTCAACGCGGAATTCTGCGATAATGGCTTCTAATTCGTCTTCATTGACGGAAAGATCCATCTGCGCCATTTCATCGAAATCGGTTGTGTAAAACCTTGGTGTTAAAAGGGTTTCCTTAGCAGGGGACTTAACTCCAGAACGGATTTCGTCAAAGCCTGGTTTTCTGAGGGATTCTACCATGTTTTGATTTGCTCTTTTATCTTTCTTATCTTGAATACACACAGAGAGCTGATCCTTATGCTCTCACAAGGTGCAGATGACAAAAGTTATAATTTTGTATGAAATTTAGTGTAGCAATATTTAGCCTAAAAATGGGCAGATAAATGATAAAGAGTTGCCAAAATCAATAAAAAACGATTTATACTCTATCTTATGGATGCCGCCTTTGCGGAGCAGTGGGTTAAACTAGCCAAAAATCCAGAAAATCATTTAAGCTAGAAAAATAACTGTTGATCAGTTATAAATATTTCCTTTTCCTACAGCTTCAGCCAAAAAACCCGAATATATTAAATATATAGTTTGAGAACCCCGTATGTTCAATACCACTGAAATTATAATTAATGCTTTCGTCAGTCAAGTTCGGGAAGGATATCAACGCACCTATGGTGGTTTAAACACTAATTATCAAGACATTATTGCTTGGGCTGGCAATATGGCTTTAGAAACCATCGCCAATAGTGATGCTTTATACCATAATGTTGAACATTCCGTACTTGTCACCTTGGTAGGACAAGAAATTTTGCGGGGTAAACATATCCGTGAAGGTGGAGTTTCCTGCGAAGATTGGCTTCATTGCATTATTTCCCTCCTCTGTCATGATATTGGCTATGTCAAAGGAGTTTGTCGTCAAGATCAAGAATCTGAAGGTTTATATGCTACCGGTCAAGATGGTGGCATGGTTTCTGTTCCCTTTGGCGCTTCTGATGCTAGTCTTACCCCCTATCATGTAGATAGAGCTAAACAATTTATTGATGAACGCTTTGGTGGACATCCGCTCATTGATGCCGAAGTCATTAAAAGTAATATTGAATTAACGAGATTTCCCGTACCTGCGGTAGATGATCACCACGATTCCCATAGTTTTGCTAGTTTAGTCCGCGCTGCTGATTTAATTGGTCAATTAAGCGACCCGCGTTACTTAAAAAAAATCACCAGTTTATACTATGAATTTGAAGAAACTGGTGTAACTAAACTTTTGGGATATCAAAATCCTGGGGATTTACGCAAAAACTACGCCAAATTTTATTGGAATAGTGTTTATCCTTATATTACAGATGGTCTGCGTTATCTATCCTTGACTCAACAAGGAAAACAAGTTATTGCTAATCTTTACTCTAATGTGTTTGTTATTGAACATGAAAAATCACAATCCGAATTACAATATTTTGCCAACCAATTCAATTCTTAATCAGGCAGAATTCAGGAGTCAGGAGTCAGGAGTCAGGAGTAAAACTGGCTTAGTGTCTAGTTTTGAATTTGGATTGTGTACCTCATTGATCTGCGATCTGCTGTAAGGATGTTAATTAATGCTCAACATTTACTGCAATTTCAACGCTGTCAGCGGCGACCTTTTTTAGATGTTCACGGTGATTACCTTGAGCGAGAGATTGCCAATGAATTGGTACTGAAGGTACAACAAGACAAAATTGCTCATCATCAGCGAATAGTCAAAAAGTTAAGTTACTACGAACCCAATTATACTTCAAGAGATTGGCAAGCTGGAGCAGCATCAACTCTAGAACTGATGCAGCAAGGAGTTAGTTACATTCGTCGTGGTGTGCTATTAACTACATATCGTGAAAAATATACTTTGCTGAGTCGTCCGGATTTACTTGTCAAACAGCCGGGGGAATCCCGTTTTGGCAATTGGAACTATGTCCCAGTTAATATTGAATTGGGTAAACGTCCTAAACAGGAATATCAAGTAGTTATTGCTTTTCATGCCCAAGTTTTAGCCACAATTCAGGATGTAATTCTCAGTAAAGCGGGGCTGATATTGCGAGATAAGGATAAAACATACCTGGTGGATTTAGATAAATGGACACCACAAATGTTAGATATTTTAAATGAATATACTCAAGTCATTGACTCAGCAGCAGCACCAGAAATTTTTATTTCTCGGCAAAAGTGTACACTTTGTCATTGGTATAATTATTGTCATGCGATCGCCAAATCTCAGGAACACCTTTCCCTGATACCAGGTGTAACACCCATTCGCTACACGCAACTACAAAATCTGGCTATCACCACTTTAGAATCACTGGCTCACACCCATCCTAGCACCTTAGAAAACCTCATAGGATTTGATAGTAATGTGGCCACTAAATTAGTTATCCAAGCCCAATCAGCATACACTAAACAACCTTTAATTCTTGCTGATTGCTTTTCCTTAGAATATTTGACTTTTAAAGCCCCCATTGAACTCTATTTTGATATTGAAGCCCAGCCAGATTTAAATTTAAATTATCTTTTAGGTGTTTTAGTTGTAGATAGACTAGCTAACACCGAACAATTTTATGCTTTTTTAGCTGAAACACCAGAGCAAGAACCATTAATTTGGCAGCAATTTCTGAATTTAGTTAATCAATATCCCCAAGCACCAATTTATCATTTTTGTGCTTATGAAGTAGATACAGTCAAACGCCTTGGTAAACTGTATCGCACACCATACTCCCAAATTCATCCCATACTGAATCGATTTATTGATATCTATGAACAATTAATTCAAAGTGTGGCTTTACCAATAGATAGTTATGCGTTAAAAAGCATTGCCCGTTGGTTAGGGTTTGAATGGCGTGAACAAGCAGCCAATGGTGCTAAATGTATTTACTGGTATGATAAGTGGTTAGAAACAGGCGATCGCACCCTATTAGCCATCATCCAAGACTACAACGAAGATGATTGTCGCGCCACCCGGACAGTGAAAGATTGGCTAGTCAGTTTTTTTGCAAGTGCATCAGAGATTCCCAAATAAAAAAATATCCTAAAATTTCTGGTGGTGCAGGCCAAACAGCCTGCTAATAATATTACAGCACTTCCTTTGTGTTATGAGGTAGAAGAACCCCACACCCAACCCCCTCCCCGCAAGCGATGAGGGGGCTAAGATGTACCTCATAAAAGCGAAACCTGCTGTATGATAGGCAGGATGCCCATCATACAAGATTGGATAGCGTAACTAGCACTGCTTGCAAGCAGTTCATCTTTTTTGTGGAATTCTCTAAACTCCTAGATTCTCCTATATGCCACGTCTCTTAAAACCTCGGAAACTGCCCTTAATTCTCGTCTTGATTATTCCACTAATTCTCATTAGTTTTTTGTCTAGTAATTTCGTTTCCGCCTCTTCAATTGTCAATAGTATAGAATTTATTGGACAAGCTACCTTACCCACAGGTTTAATTTTCCAAAAAACCGAAGTTGGTGGTTTGTCGGGAATTACTTATGATCCTAAAAATAATCTATACTACGCAATATCCGATGATCCAGGGCAAAAAGCACCACCTCGTTTTTATACTTTAACAATTGACCTTAGTAAAGGTAAATTGACTAATAACGATGTTATGTCCGTAAGTGTAACAAACTTATTAAGTAACAATAATCAACCATTTCTTCCCAATACCACTGATACAGAAGGAATTGCCCTCACCAATCAAGATACCATATTTGTGTCTTCTGAAGGTCACGTAGACAGATTGGTAAATCCCTTTATTAAAGAATTTGCGCTGGCTTCTGGAAAAACAATTAGTACCCTACCCATACCAGATAAATTTTTACCAGATTCCCAAAAGCAAAAAGGCATCCGCAACAACTTAGCCTTTGAAAGTCTCACCATTACACCTAATCAAAAATTCCTATTTACAGCCACAGAAAATGCCTTAATTCAAGATAGTGTAGCAGCTAAATCTGGTGTTGGTACTTCTAGCCGCATTTTGGCATATAACCTCTTAACCAAGCAGCCAGCACAGGAATTTCTTTACCAAACACAACCAGTTACAACCTTGTTTAATCCTACTGGTAAATTTGCCAGTGGCTTACCCGATTTACTAGCTCTCGATAACGAAGGACACTTTCTCAGTATAGAAAGAAGTTTCACCGGTTTGGGATTTACGGTTTTTCTATTTCAGGTTTCCCTAGATAAAGCCACTGACATTCATAACCTAGACAGCATTGCCAAAATTGACCCTGATAAAATCAAGCCAGCAGAGAAAAAACTCCTGTTAGATTTACGAACTTTAGATGTATCATTAGATAATATAGAGGGACTGACCCTGGGTGCAAAATTACCTGATGGACAACCATCACTAATTTTAATCAGTGATAATAATTTTAATGGGTTACAACAAACCCAAATTTTAGCCTTTAAACTGAAAACTGAATCTCCACTGACTAGATTATTACGCCGCTTAAGAATACCTAACTTTTAACAAAAATCAGGGGTTGCCGATAGCGTAGCTTGGCGAAAAATAAGCCTTAATAGCATTAAAAATTAACCCACTTTTTAAAGTTATTTAGAAATCTTAAATTACAAACCCTGTAGGGGCTGGGTTTCCCCGTCCTCGATTGTATTTCATCCGACCTATAGAGGTTATCTAAAGTGAACAAAAGTCCATACCTACCTCCACAAAATCAGGAATTGGTGGCCAACCGTTATCAAATTAAAACATTAATTGAAAGAGGTGGCATGGGTGAGGTATTTTTAGCAGAAGATATGTTGCTAGGAGGAACACAAGTTGCTATTAAGTTTTTATCTCAAACTGTTATTGATCCTCAAAGACAAGAAAGCTTTAACCGTGAAGCTCTTCTCAGTGCAGCTTTAAGCCAAAAAAGTATTCATATTGTCCACGCTTATGATTATGGTGTAACTAGTAATGGCAACCCATATTATGTAATGGAATATTTATCTGGACAGAGTTTAAAGGAATTAATTCCTCTGCCAGTACCAATATTTCTCAATCTATCACGTCAAATTTGTTTAGGTTTGAAATGCGCTCATCAAGGTGTCAATATTGACGGAAAAATTCATCTATTAGTCCATAGAGATATTAAACCTGCTAACATTATTGTCACCCCAGATCCTATATTGGGTAACTTAGTTAAAATATTAGATTTTGGGATTACTAAATTCCTGAGTAGTACAGAATCAATTGCTATCAGTGAAGAATTCTATGGAACTTTACCATACTGTTCTCCTGAACAATTAGACGGTGGGCATATAGATAGTCGTTCAGATATTTATAGCTTAGGTGTCATGATGTTTGAAATGTTGACAGGGCAAAAACCTTGGCAACCAGACGCAGAAGGATTTGGAGCTTGGTATCAAGTGCATTTATTTGAACCACCAAGACATATATCTGATGTTAAACCCCGTCTCCAAATCCCGCAGCAACTAAATGATTTAATTATAAATTGTTTAGCTAAAAAGCCGGAGCAACGTCCCCAAAATATGACAGAAATTCTCAAAATTTTGGAGAATATAGCACAATTTCTTGACAAAGTATCTTTAGCTTCGAGTTTTAGAAATGCTGAGTTATCTAAAACAAAAATAATGGTTGAAGAGCAATTCATTTGGCCTGAAAGTAAACCAATTCAAGAAATTGTCTTTCCCCAGCTAATTAGTGAAGAAAAAGTATTCACAACTTCTTTGTGGTTAATGTTGCCACAATCAGAAATTCCCAATTATGCGTATACTACACGCTACACTCGATTTATTTTTATTACATATCCCCATCCGATGTTGTTATGGATAACGCTACTTTACGACCGAGACCTTACCCCTAAGTGGCTACCATGTTATTTAGATATGCAAAATTCCCAAAATCTCAAATTGGTGTGGTCATTGGCAGAAAATGAGTCTTATTCTTTACTTTTCTTTACCTTAGAACCCCCATATAGCTGCACTAATATGTTTAGTATCAGCATTTCTCCACCACAAACGCAAAACCTAAAAAATTGGGTGCAACAAAGTAAAAATATTACGGCTTCTACCG
The DNA here is from genome assembly GCA_017355425.1 of Dolichospermum sp. DET69. NCBI lineage: Bacteria > Bacillati > Cyanobacteriota > Cyanophyceae > Nostocales > Aphanizomenonaceae > Dolichospermum > Dolichospermum sp. DET69. Next base: position 1,978,898 of record CP070233.1, on the reverse strand, counting down.
AAACTACAACTAGCAAAAACTTGTTAAAGCAGCAATACAAACAAATACAACTAGAAATAATAAAGCATCTAGAAGCATGATGAAGGAGTCACCGAGTCGGGTTTCCCGTCGCAGGCGACTGGCATCCCCATGCTCCGGTATAGTGAGAAGTGGGGCTTCTGCTGATTCAGCTAACTACCAAATTCTGATATAAAAAAAATTTTTCTCAAACTACTTGACAAATAGAAAAAGAAGAGGCATGATAGTGAGAGTGCAAGTTAAATCGAACTCAAGGGACTGTAGTTCAATTGGTTAGAGCACCGCCCTGTCACGGCGGAAGTTGCGGGTTCGAGCCCCGTCAGTCCCGTTCTAAAATACTGAATATGAAATAGGGAGTTTATAAAAAAAGCTCACAGGCTTTCATATCAGAAGGTGTAATCATGATTTATAAAAGAGAGAATCAACTGTGACCGTTAGAGTCCGCATAGCTCCGAGTCCTACCGGAAATCTACATATTGGTACGGCGAGAACCGCTGTATTTAATTATTTGTTTGCCCGTCACCATGATGGCAAGTTTATTTTAAGAATCGAAGATACAGATTTAGAGAGATCGCGTCCTGAATATACAGATAATATTCTGGCTGGACTGCGCTGGTTAGGAATGAACTGGGATGAAGGGCCATTTTTCCAATCTCAACGCCTAGACCTTTATAAAGAAGCCGTTCAAAAATTACTAGATCAAGGTTTAGCCTATCGTTGTTATACCACCTCTGAGGAATTGGACGCATTACGAGAAGGGCAAAAAGCCAGAAACGAAGCCCCTCGCTATGATAACCGTCACCGTCATTTAACTCCAGAACAACGAGCTGAATTTGAAGCTCAAGGGCGTTCTTCCGTGATTCGTTTCCAAATCGCCGATCATCGGGAAATTATTTGGAATGACCTGGTACGGGGGAAAATGAGTTGGCGTGGTAGTGATTTAGGCGGTGATATGGTCATTGCTCGCGCTACTACTGATGGTACTGGTCAACCACTATATAATTTTGTGGTGGTAGTGGATGATATTGATATGCAAATCAGTCATGTCATTCGTGGAGAAGACCATATCGCCAATACGGCTAAACAAATTTTGCTGTATGAAGCTTTGGGGGCGAAGATTCCCGAATTTGCCCATACACCTTTAATTTTGAATCAAGAAGGGCGAAAACTATCGAAGCGAGATGGAGTCACTTCCATTTGTGACTTTCAGAATATGGGCTTTACTGCGGAAGGTTTAGTCAATTATATGACTTTGCTAGGATGGTCACCAGCGGATTCTACTCAGGAAATATTCAATTTAGAATCAGCAGCTAAGGATTTCGGCTTTGAGCGGGTGAATAAAGCTGGTGCTAAATTCGACTGGGATAAATTAGATTGGTTGAATAGTCAATATCTCCATAATATGCCAATTGATAAACTGACAGATTTACTTGTTCCCCACTGGGAAAAAGCTGGTTATCAATTTACAGATGGGAGAGAACGGCCTTGGTTAGAGCAGCTAGTGGGGTTAATTGCGGCTAGTTTGACTCGGTTGGTAGATGCTGTGGAGATGACCAAAGTATTTTTTACTGCTGGGGTAGAATTGACGGAAGAAGGCAGTCAACAACTACAGCAAGAAGGGGTGAAGACTGTACTGCAAGCAATTATCGCAGCTTTAGAAGCTCAAACAGAGTTATCAGCAGATACTGCTCAAAGTATTATTAAGCAAGTTGTGAAAACAGAAAATGTGAAAAAAGGCTTAGTCATGCGATCGCTCAGAGCTGCCTTAACCGGGGATGTACACGGACCAGACCTAATCCAATCTTGGCTGCTACTTAATCAGATTGGTTTAGATAAATCCCGTTTAAATCAGGCAATTAGCCATAATTAATTACTGGGTATGGGGTCACTCAATTTTGGATTTAAGATTTTGGATTTTGGATTGACTTTACCCTAAAGTGTAGAAACTCGAAAATTTTAGATTTTGGATTGACAATTTTTCCGTTGTGAGAATGACGGGTCTTGTACCAAATTTTTTAATCTAAAATCTAAAATCTAAAATCTAAAATTTAAATTCCCCCAGCGGTACTCAAGTCTTTTCTCCAAAGGAACTTGAGACCGTCAATTCATGTCTTTAAAGGTATTTAGCAATCTTCTCTAATTGCAATGTCAAAAACAGCGTTGACGACAGGAATCATAGTGATACTCTGCGTTACAGCCGGATTTAATCCCGTGGCTCATGCTCAACCAGCCTCGCCAATTTTTGAAGATGTGACTATTCAACATCCACTTTCTCCAAATCCATTGACAGTCAGGGGTATGAGTGGTGGTGCCATACCGGGAAGCAAAATAGCGGGAAAAGCAGAAACACAACCAACTGGACCCTGTAAAGGATTTATGGATGAAGCCCCAGACCATACTGTGAAACTTACTAGTAAATTTGACTACCTAAAGTTTGTCGTCCAAAGTCCTGCGGATACCACCATGATTATTAAAGGCCCCGGTGGAACTTGGTGTAATGATGACTTTGACGGTAAAAATCCCGGTATTGTTGGGGAATGGCTACCAGGTACTTATCAAATTTGGATTGGTTCTTACGGTCAAAATGAGTATCTACCTTATACCTTAAAAATTACGGAAGTTAAGTAAGAAGAGGTTTTTGACCTTTTTTAGTTCAGCTTTTACCCTAAGTTTGTGCTTGTAGGGCAAGTTTGTATTAGAATTAAGTTAAGTTTAATTAAGATTCCTGATAAAAATCCTGGATCTGCCATAGAACATCGTCTGAACTGTGATTTTGGTGATTTAGGTGATTTCTGTGATTAATTGCTTGCTTTAACCGATCAATTAATCATCGAGATCACATTAATCATGTAAATCATACAGCACTTCCTGGTGTTATGAGGTACAAGAACCCCACCCCCCAACCCCCTCCCCGCAAGCGATGAGGGGGCTAAGATGTAACTCATAAAAGCGGAAACCGCTGTAGTTCAGACTAATTAATCATCGAAATCCCATCAATCATGCAAATCATAGTTCAGACTAATTAATCATCGAAATCACATTAATCATGTAAATCATAGTTCAGACAATTAAGTTCAGACAATTAAGTTCAGACAATTAACATTTAGAAGGAAAATTAAAGATGAAATTCTCTTGGAGAGTCGTAGCACTCTGGTCAGTCCTAGCTTTGGTAATTGGCTTTTTCTTTTGGCAAGGTGCTTTTGCAGGTGTTCCTGCGGATACAAGTAAAAATACTGCCAATACCCGCATGACCTACGGGCGCTTTCTAGAATATTTGGACGCAGATCGTGTTACCAATGTCGATCTTTACGATGGTGGTAGAACAGCAATTATTGAAGCTAATGACCAAGACATCGAAAACCGCACTCAACATTGGCGGGTAGATTTGCCGATTAATGCTCCTGAATTAATTCAAAAGCTCAAACAAAAGCAAGTCAGTTTTGATGCCCACCCAATGCGGAATGATGGAGCAATCTGGGGACTTTTGGGTAATTTAATTTTCCCAGTATTATTGATTACTGGATTATTCTTTTTGTTCCGTCGTTCTAATAGTCTTCCCGGTGGTCCTGGACAAGCGATGAATTTCGGCAAATCCCGCGCTCGTTTCCAAATGGAAGCGAAAACTGGCGTGAAATTTGACGACGTAGCCGGAATTGAAGAAGCCAAAGAAGAATTACAAGAAGTTGTTACTTTCCTCAAACAACCTGAAAAGTTTACTGCTGTAGGGGCGCGGATTCCTAAAGGAGTATTATTAGTTGGACCTCCTGGAACTGGTAAAACTTTACTCGCAAAAGCGATCGCAGGTGAAGCGGGTGTGCCTTTCTTCAGTATTTCTGGTTCGGAGTTTGTAGAAATGTTTGTGGGTGTGGGTGCTTCCCGTGTCCGTGATTTGTTCAAAAAGGCTAAAGATAATGCTCCCTGTATCATTTTTATTGATGAAATTGACGCGGTGGGTCGTCAACGGGGTGCGGGTATTGGTGGTGGGAATGATGAACGGGAACAAACCCTCAACCAGCTATTAACAGAAATGGATGGTTTTGAAGGCAATACTGGGATTATTATTATTGCTGCTACTAACCGTCCTGATGTCCTAGATGCAGCTTTGTTGCGTCCCGGTCGTTTTGATAGACAAGTACAGGTAGATGCACCAGACATTAAAGGTCGTTTAGAAGTATTACAAGTTCATGCTAGAAATAAGAAATTAGATAAGAGTGTATCCTTAGAAGCGATCGCTCGCCGGACTCCGGGATTTACTGGTGCAGATTTAGCTAACCTGCTCAATGAAGCCGCTATTCTCACCGCTAGAAGACGGAAAGAAGGTATCACTTTACTAGAAATTGATGATGCTGTTGATCGGGTAGTTGCTGGTATGGAAGGTACTCCCCTGGTAGACAGCAAGAGTAAGCGGTTGATTGCTTACCATGAAATTGGCCATGCTTTGGTGGGGACTTTACTCAAAGACCATGATCCTGTCCAAAAAGTGACTCTGATTCCTAGAGGACAAGCCCAGGGTTTAACTTGGTTTATGCCTAATGAAGAGCAAGGTTTAATTAGCCGTTCTCAGCTAAAGGCTAGAATTACAGGTGCTTTAGGTGGCCGCGCTGCTGAAGAGGTAATTTTTGGAGCAGCAGAAGTTACAACTGGTGCGGGTGGAGATTTGCAGCAGTTGTCAGGAATGGCACGACAAATGGTAACTCGATTTGGAATGTCTGATTTAGGGCCTTTATCTTTGGAAAGCCAACAAGGGGAAGTTTTTCTAGGTCGGGACTGGACAACTCGTTCTGAGTATTCTGAAGCGATCGCTTGTCGGATTGATGCCCAAGTGAGAATAATTGTGGAAGAATGTTATACCAATGCTAAGAAGATCATGCGTGATCATCGTAGTCTTGCCGACCGTTTGGTTGATTTGTTGATTGAAAAAGAAACCATTAACGGTGAGGAATTGCGGCAAATTGTCGCTGAGTACGCGGAAGTACCTGATAAATCTCAGTTTGCCCCCATGCTGTAAGATTTAATTTGGAATCAGATCCCCGATTTCTTGAAGAAGTCGGGGATTTTGTCTTTTTATTAATTGAATAATTGCAAGATAGTTCTTCCTTATCAACTTCACGATAACATTTTTAAAATTGTTTGTCAATACCTAAAATCTCTTTTTTTCGGTTGGCGTTTTTGCATTGCTTAATGGTGTCAACTTACATAACCCAACTGGGAATGAATTCCCAGTCTCATAGCAAAAGTCGTCTCAAGACGACTCAATAACTAGGGTTTGCTGGATAAGTAACCAAAGCAAACTTCTATGCGCGATCGCTTTTATCTTTGGAAAGCCAACAAGGGGAAGTGTTCCTGGGTCGGGACTGGACAACCCGTTCTGAGTATTCTGGAGCGATCGCTTGTCGGATTGATGCCCTTGCTGAGTATAATTGTGGAAGAATGTTATACCCCACATTCCGCACTTCATTGTGTAGTTGAATATTTAGATATTTGAATATTTGCGTACGCAAAACACCAAACATGGAGGTCATTGTGCCAAAGTATCTGAGTTAGCGTATAATAACAATATTGATATAGTGAGAGAGTGTGCAGTGCCTGAAACCCAGGTTGTTTTCTACCAGGAGGATGGGGAAGTACCTGTTCTGGAATGGTTGACGCGACTTTTAAAAGAAGACCGCAAAGGATATGCAAACTGTGTAGCTCGCATCAAGCAACTTGCGGCTTTAGGATACGAACTGCGTCGCCCTGGGGCGGATTACCTGCGAGATGGAATTTATGAATTGCGGGCAAAGCATATTCGTGTCCAGTACCGGATTTTGTACTTCTTTTATGGGCAAAACGTGGCGATTCTGGCACAAGCCATTACAAAAGAACAAGCAGCAGTACCAGCAATTGATATCGAACGAGCGATAGCGCGAGAGCGTTTATTTGAGGAAAACCCAGAAGCACACACTTACTACGAGGAGGAAGACGATGGCCAAGACTAAGGATGCGATTAAAATTATTGACAAGATGACTCGTACTGATCCTCAACTTGAGGCAATGATAGCGGTATCTGCTATTAATGCAGAAGTGGCACAATTAATATATGAAGCCAGAACCAAAGCTGGGTTAACGCAGAAACAGTTGGCTGAACTGATTGGCACAAAACAACCAGTAATTGCACGGCTAGAAGATGCTGACTATGAAGGACATTCTCTTTCCATGCTGCAAAAAATCGCTCATGCTCTTAATCAGCGGGTAGTAATTCATCTGACCCCAATGGATGAACAGCAAATTGCATAGTACCTGATAAATCTCAGTTTGTAGCAATTATGTAGAGAACAAGATCCCCGACTTCTTGAAGAAGTCGGGGATCTAATTGTATTTAACCGAGAGAAACAGTTAAACTTCCTGGTTTAGCTAAATCACCAGTTAACACCACACCCCGATTATTACTATGTAAATGACGGAGAATTTTGTAAATTGCTTCAACCTCTTCAGCAACGCCGGCAATATCTGCAAGTTCAGTTATAGAAAGTGGTTTTTTCTGAGTTTGTAACACTTCTAAAACTCGTTTTTGTAAATCCAGAATCACAGCAGCGGCTTTTTTACCAGCTTCTACGCCAGGTTGATGATAAGCATTGACATTTACCAAACTGGCATATAAACCTACAGCCCGTTCATACAATGCAATTAACGCGCCCACTGTGCGAGCATTAACTTGAGGAATGCTAACTGTAATGGAATCGCGGTTATTCTCATACAATGCTTGACGAGTTCCTAACAAGAAACCAGAGAGATAATCACCAGCAGTCACTCCAGGATCAACTTCTGTAGATTTTCCTTGACGATCTTCTAAAACTTCAATCAAGGTTGCAAAGAAATTGGGAACACCTTCCCGCAACTGTTGTACATAGGCGTGTTGGTCGGTTGAACCTTTGTTACCATAGACTGCAATCCCTTGATATACAGTTTTCCCGTCTAAATCCTGTTCTTTACCCAAGGATTCCATGACCAGTTGTTGTAAATAACGGCTAAATAACAACAAACTATCTTTATAAGGTAAGACAACCATATCTTTCTCACCTTTGCCATTGCCAGAGAAATACCAAGCAAGGGCTAATAAAGCGGCTGGGTTATGTTTGAGATTAGGAACGCGGGTGGCATCATCCATTTCTTTTGCACCATCCAGCATGGCACGGATATCAATGCCTTGTAAAGCCGCAGGAACTAGCCCTACAGCGGACATTTCGGAGGTACGTCCACCTACCCAGTCATACATGAAAAACCGGGCTAACCAATTTTCAGATTTTGCGACTTTATCCAAGTTGCTATCTTGTCCAGTAATCGCAACTGCATATTTAGAAAAGTCTAAATTTTGGGCTGCATAAGCCTGTTTGACCTCAATCATGCCGTTGCGAGGTTCGGGAGTGCCTCCAGATTTGGAAATCACTAATACCAAAGTAGTAGCTAGTTTATTGCCAATTTGGGAGAGAACTCGATCAATTCCTGTGGGATCGGAATTGTCAATAAAGTGAATATTTAGGGGTGGTAAATCGGGGGAAAGGGCTTCAGCGACGAATTGGGGACCTAGGGCTGAACCACCAATACCGATAGAGATGATATCTGTGAAGCTGCGCTCTTTGGGGGGATGCACTGCACCAGTGTGGATCTGGTCAGCAAAAGCTTCGATTTGTTCTAAAGTTTGAACTATTTCTTGGGTTAGTTCGGGAGTGGGTGCCAAATCTGGATTTCGTAACCAGTAATGACCTACCATGCGGTTTTCGTCGGGATTGGCGATCGCACCCTGTTCTAATTTTGCCATATCCGCAAACGCTTTGTCAAACTTCGGTTGCAGCGATGCCACAAAAGCATCATCAAACCGCATTCGACTGATATCTAAATACAGTCCTAATCCCTCGTGTAAATATAACCAATCTTGGTATCGTTGCCAAAGTGCCTGAGCATCCATAAGAGGGAAATCTCAAATATATTCAAACTCCAGTTTAATGTATGGTTTTGGCGATCCCTGCTTTGTCTTATACAGTTTTTAATCATCTGACAGGAAACCGCTTGATAAAAATTTACAAAAGAAGGGAACAGGGAACAGGGAACAGGGAACAGGGAACAGGTAAGAAACAAAAGTTGCACCAGTTTAAAGCTCAGTTAAAAAAAAGATGTTTTTTAAGATGCGTAGCCCGAAAAAAAACAGTGTCATTATTTCAATCTCATGTTTTTAAACATGAGTTTTTCCTGTTCCCTGTTGCCCGTTCCCTGTTCCCTCTGAATTAATCTTTGAATTAAACATCGGGCATCGGTACAACACGCAGGAATTTGACTACCCGCTCATAAGCAGCAGGTTCTAAACTTTTAGTGAATTATCCTCAAGGTAGACTACAATTTATTATTTCACCAAGAGCCAGCAAAGCAAATTAAAGAAATAATTACCACTAACAACTGACCACTGACCACTGACCACTGACAAACTTATGATTGAATATCTGATTTTTCTGGCTATTTCTACCGCAACATTTGCCCTGTTTGGGTTAGGACTTAATTTACAATGGGGTTTTACAGGTTTAATTAACTTTGGTCATATTGCTTTTATGACCTTGGGTGCGTATACAACGGTTTTGTTAAGTTTAAAGGGCGTACCCTTGCTGCTATCGGCCGGAATTGGGGCAATTGTCGCCGCTTTGCTGGGTTTAGTTATTGGTTTTGCCACTCTGCGTTTACGCGAAGATTATCTTTCAATTGTCACTATTGGCACGGGTGAATTGATTCGATTAATAGTGAATAACCAGGATTTACCTGTGGGTAATGCTTGGATATCTGGCTCTTTTGGCGTGCAAAGTTATGTTGTCCCTTTATCAACAACCCCGAATTTATTCTTGCGGATAGTAATGATTGCTGTCCTGACTCTATTAACAGGAATAACATTATTTTCTCTTTGGCGTTGGCTGCGGACTGCTCAAATTTCTGCAAGTAATAATATAGTGAGAAATAATAGTATTCAACAAGAATTTATTTCTCGGTTGATAGTAGGATTTTGTTTAGGATTATTGACTGTGGCAATTTATGTTTCCGGTGTAATCGGACTATATAATTATAATCCCAAAGCAGGTTTAATGTTGTTGGTATTGTTAATTTTGGCTTTTGTTTTTTGGCGGTTAGAAATTTTAGTCCATTCTCCTTGGGGAAGAGTGCTAAAATCTATCCGGGAAGATGAAGAAGTTCCCAAAGCATTAGGCAAAAACGTATTTTCTTATAAACTACAATCATTAATGTTAGGTGGTGCAATTGCTGGAATTGCTGGGGCATTTTTTGCTTGGCAACTAGGAGCAATTTACCCTGATAATTTTCAACCTCAACTCACATTTGATGCTTGGATCATGGTAATTCTAGGCGGTTCTGGCAATAATCTAGGAACTATTTTAGGTGCAGTCATTTTCTTTACTTATGATGCCCTAACCAGAGAATTTTTACCCAAAATTGTTCCCCTAGATGTAGAACGGATTGGTGCTTTTAGGATCATGTTTATTGGTTTACTTTTAATGCTATTGATGATTTGGCGGCCTCAAGGTATTTTAGGCAAAAAGGAAGAACTGACTCTTGGTAAATAGTTGGTAATTAGGAAGAATAGCAATTTTCAAGAGGTAAATTTAATGGCTTATAGTGATTTTAAATTACAGGAAGTAGTTAAGAAATTTAGTTTAACTATTAATGAAAAAGTAGATTTATTTGCTGATACACCTGAAAGAGAATCAAGTACAATTTTAGATGCTGTGCTAAAAACTAATGTAGCTTTAGCATTAGCAATTAACACTGAAAAAGCTCGTTCAGAAATGATAATTGCCCCAGTTCTAATTGAAATCAAGAATCTTTTTAGTGAGGAAATTAGTTTATTTTCAGGTGTAGATTTTAATGTTGAACCAGCACAAGGTTTAAATGGAGTTTGCGACTTTATCATTAGTAAATCACCAGAACAACTATTTATTACTTCTCCTATTATCACCATCGTTGAAGCCAAGAATGAAAATATTAAAGTTGGATTAGGTCAATGTGTAGCAGAAATGATAGCTGCCCAATTATTTAATCAAAAAGAGGGTAATTATATAGATACAATTTATGGTATTGTCACCACAGGCAATATGTGGAAATTTTTAAAACTAGAAGATCAAGTAGTTTACATTGACTTCAGTGAATATTATATTAAAGATATCAAAAAAATATTGGGTATCTTATCTAAATCAGTTCATTAAAAATAAGTTGAGCATAAAATCATTATGGTAAATAATATCGAGTCACCTCAATTACCCCTATTAGCTGCTACTGGACTTTGTAAAAGTTTTGGTGGGATTAAAGCAGTTCAAGAAGCTAATATTGAAGTTGTCAAAGGGAGTATTACTGGCTTGATTGGTCCCAACGGTGCTGGTAAAACCACTTTATTTAATTTACTCTCCAATTTTATCCATCCAGATAAGGGTAGAGTCATTTTTGATGGTGAACCTATTCATCAGTTACAACCATACCAGATTGCCCAACAAGGATTAGTGAGAACTTTTCAAGTAGCCCGGGCTTTATCGAAGTTATCAGTATTAGAAAATATGCTGCTAGGGGCGCAAAAACAAACCGGTGAGAATTTTTGGCAAGTGCAATTTCAACCCCACATTGTAGCTAAGGAAGAAAAGCAATTAAAAGAACGGGCAATGTTTTTGTTAGAATCTGTAGGCTTGGAAAAAAAAGCCGCTGATTATGCTGGAGGTTTATCTGGGGGACAGCGGAAACTTTTAGAAATTGGTCGAGCATTAATGACCAATCCTAAGTTAATATTACTAGATGAACCAGCCGCAGGGGTAAATCCTAGATTAATTGATGAGATTAGCGATCGCATTCTAGATTGGAATCGTCACGACGGCATGACATTTTTGATTATTGAACATAACATGGACGTAATTATGTCCTTATGTGATCGAGTTTGGGTATTAGCCGAAGGACAAAATTTAGCTGTTGGTAGTCCTACAGAAATCCAAAATAATACCAAAGTTTTAGAAGCATATTTAGGACAATGATATTATATTAGATATGCCCAAAAAAATTAGAGAACTGAAAAATTTATTAATGAATAATCATTACACAATCATTATTCAATGGTCAGAAGAAGATAAATGCTTTGTGGTAAGTCTTCCTGAATGGGGAGAGTTTTGTCATACTCATGGAGACACTTATGAAGAGGCTTTAAAAAATGCCCAAGAAGTCTTAGAAATGCTGATTTCATCTTATTTAGAAGCCGGACAACCAATACCCGAACCGCAAATTATCGGCAAATCATTAACAGCGGCTTAATTTTAATCCTCATGTAGGTTGGGTTGAATCGAGGAAACCCAACATTTCAAAATTATCAGCATATTTAGGACTTTAAAAGATAGAATTAGAAAATCAATCAGTAGGGGTTTAGCATTGCTAAACCCGTACAATATTTAAGAATAAAGAACATTTTTCTGTTCCCTATTCCCTGTTCCCTATTCCCTGTTCCCTATTCCCTGTTCCCTATTCCCTATTCCCTGTGAGTAATCGTAACCTACAAGAAACTCATTTAAACCGCGCCCGTGCTAGTCTTAGACAAGCATTATCTTGGTATGGATATCTCCGTAAATCGGGACAAATGGCAGCAAATCCAGAATTGGCAAGTTTGCTAAAACCGGAAATAGAAGCAATAAACGCCACACTGAATAAATTAGATGCGAATGTCATTAGAATTGCAGCTTTTGGTTTAGTCAGTCGGGGAAAATCAGCAGTATTAAATTCTTTATTAGGGGAAAAAATTCTGCAAACAGGACCCCTAAATGGTGTCACTCAATGGCCACGTTCTGTACCTTGGAAACCAGGAGATAAAGTATTAGTCGAATTAATTGATACTCCCGGTTTAGATGAAATTGCCGGAGATTCACGGGCGCAAATGGCGCGAGACGTAGCGCGTCAAGCTGATTTAATCTTGTTTGTGGTTTCTGGGGATATTACGAGAACTGAATATCAGGGATTATTAGAATTACGTCAGGCACAAAAACCGTTAATTTTAGTATTTAACAAAATTGATTTATATCCAGAAACAGATAAAAATGCAATTTATAAAAATCTGCAACAATTAGGGGCAGGAAATATCCAAAATCAGCCATTATTACCTGATGAAATTGTCATGATAGCGGCTGAACCTGCACCAATGGAAGTTAGGGTGGAATATCCAGACGGAAGCATCACTTCTGAATGGGAAACACCACCACCGCAAGTAGAAGAATTAAAACAAACAATCTTAAATATATTAAATCGAGAAGGACGATCTCTTTTAGCTTTAAATGCACTAATTCAAGCCAGAGAATCTGAAGAAAATATCGCCCAAAAAACCGTTCATATCCGCGAAAAAGAAGCAGAAGATATAATTTGGAAGTTTAGCCAATATAAAGCCCTAGCCATTGGTTTAAATCCTATTGCTTTCTTAGATATAATAGGTGGTTTAATTACCGATTTAGCTTTAATTCGGGCTTTAGCTAAATTGTATGGTTTACCCATGACTAGCTATGAAGCCAGTGAATTATTAAAAACAATTTTATTTAGTTCTGGTGGTTTATTATTAAGTGAAATTGGCAGTAGTTTTATATTAGGTTTAGGTAAAAGTGCCGCAGCTATAGCTAGTGGTGATAATCCCTTTAATATTACTACTTTTTTCGGAAGTGCGATCGCCCAAGGTGGAATTGCCGGTTATGGTGCTTATACAGTCGGTAAAGCCGCCCAGTTATATCTAGAAAAAGGCTGTACTTGGGGACAATTGGGCGCTAATACTGTCATTCAAGAAATTTTGTCACAAGTTGATAAAAATACTATTTTGTATCGCTTACAGCAAGAATTAGGCGGTAATTTTGGGAATTTATAAATCCTTCCAAGCTTCGTCTTCTTCTGGTTCAAGCCAAACTTTATTGAGTGATGATTCACTTAACTCAAGAAAATCTTTTACTAAAATTTCCAAATCATCTACATTACTAACTTGCAAATTTTGAATCTTTTTAAGTGGTAGATTAGTTAGTTTAGCTACTAGAGATAAATCAATACCTTCTTGTATCATATTGAGTGCAACTTGAGTTAAACCTTCTTGTAACCCTTCCAGGCTTCACGTAAAGATTGAGATTGAAGTGCTAATTCACGCATAATTATAAGTTACAGATACTCTGTTTAAATTATAACTAAAATATTTAGATTATCTACTACTTTAGCATTAATAAATCCCTATTACGGAATGTTTAAGTCATGATTATATCATCATAGAATCAAAAAGTATATAAATTAACTAAAAATAATTATTTGAATTGTTACTCTGAAAAAGAGTTTACCAACTATGAGTAATTCTCTTCATTAGCAATCCTTAAAATTCCTAATTAACCTTTATTTTCCTCAACAGAGGTAACATGATCATGGTATCCCTAAACGAAGTTATCAATGGTAAAAAACCCATTGAAGAAGCAATTCTTGAAGCTATTACAGAAGCGCGGACAACCTGTACAGAAAATGGCAATAATTCCGCCAATTGTGCAGTAGCATGGGATATTGTCGAAGAATTGCAAGCAGAAAAAGCCCATCAAAAACAAGCAAAACACCGCAAAACAGCCTTAGAAGACTACTGTGAAATGTATCCAGACGCTTTGGAGTGTTTGATTTACGATCTTTAATTTAGATCGGCAGCAATTCTCATTTTAAAGAAATAAGATAAACTTCTCTTATTTAAATATAGGACTCCTATTTGATTTTTGATAGCTTGCGTGGCGTAGCCATACAAAACTCGGTACACCTTCATATTCTCAACCCGGATTTCTCACCACGATTTTCAAAAATGGCTTATAAGCCTGCCAGATAAGCGTTCCAGAGAAGGGCAGAAAAAATAGTCTGTCATTTTACACAATCAGCCGAAAGTCCAGTGGGGGTTGGGGTTGAGCAGTTTTAGCCAGGACTTGTGAGAAATCCGGGTCAAATCCTCTTGCCTTCCTACGCAGGAAAATATGGCTAACGCCACGCTATGCCTTCGGCACACTACGTGAACGCTATCAGCAATCAAACTGGAGTCCTATATTAATGATACTATTTTAGTTTGTTACCACAGTCATTTTCACCAATAAGGAGTAACGAGTGCAACTGCAAGTTCAGCTAATTCGTGTTGAGGATAGCACTCTTGTAAATGCGTATTTAGCAACCCCGATGGATTTATTACTTAATGAAGAATGGTTGAGAAAAAGTATCCAAGCTGAGGAAGAAGTAGGGGGTAATATTGGTGCTGGTTTAGATTGGGGTTCTGGTTTTGATCAACTGTTACTTAATCCCGAATTGTTTTATCGTTTAAAAACTTTGCGGATTTCGTTGAATCGAGAAGTGCGTTTGTTACTCAAAGATTGGAATTTAGGAACTGCCACTTCTATAGCATCTGCTACCGCCAGAGAGAAGTTGCTGGAAAGATTCAGGATACCTACACCTACTGTTAAAGAACATATTCAAGCTGTGTTGCAGAGGGATGAACTTTTTGGTGAGGAGTTTATTTCTAATCATCAGGTATTGCGCGAACTGCTTGGGGTAATATTGACAGAAAAAGATTGGGAAATGATTGCTTCAGTTGCGGCGGCTTCCTTGAAACAGCAAATTATGAATCAGGTTTTGGTTGAGAAGATGTCGGTATAAGCTAATCAATTTTGGTTTTACATATCTCAATTAAACAAAATTATTATGATAAAAAATTAATATGAAGTTGCATAGAATAAGAGTTAAAAAAAAATTGGCGGTTGCTATAACCGTACATTGAAGATGGATATCCTGCCCATCCTTGATGATTAGTGGGCAAGATGCCCGCACTACAAGAATTTTTTGGATATTTTTTATGTGCAAGTTTTGAAACTGAGGCAGGATGAGATTTTGCCAAATTTTTGCAGAAAATTATACTTATCCAGGCTTGAGTCCATTTACATCATCGCAGTTTACTCAGCTTCTTGCCAACCCTCAATAATTGCTACCAAAACGTTAACTAGTGGATTATCAACCGCTTCTTTAAATGCTTCCTTACCTCCAGACTTGAGCGCACTAATTACCCGTGCTTTCAAAGTTGAATTATTCCTGATCTCATCAGCAGCTTTAGCTGCAATTACTGTACTAGTTTCAGTGGGATTAGTTTCTTTCAATTGCTTGAGCAAATTCTGGATTTCTTTTGCAGCTTCTGCTAAATTCTGTTGGTTAGCTTCATTAATAGTTCCAGCTAATTTTTCTGTATTAACTGTACCTTTATTAACACCAATACCAAAGCTTCCACTTTGGCGAATAGTGTCTCCTCTCGTTTCAATATTTTCCACCGTTACTTCTCCTTGAATAATTAAGTCCTGGGGAGTGTTGATATATTCTATATATGTTACATTAACATATGGAATTTTATCTGTGTTATTAGAAGCAATTTCTGCCAGTCTGTTTTCGAGAAGCTCATCTACTGATGGTAACGATGTGGAGGAAGATGAAATCAATATTAAACCATCATCATATCTGGACAAGTAATCTTCTTTAAATTTCTGGGAATCAACAGTTTCAGAAAGTTTAACTTTAATAAAAACTTTATCTCCTCTTTTTCCTACAGCTACAATATCTAAAGTTTCATCATAATCTTTAGACATCTTTTTCAAAACTGTTAGAGCTAATCGAGGATTAATATCTTTATTATGGTAAATATCAATTGTATCTAGAATATACTTAGCAAAAAGAATAAAACCACCTTTTTTAAAGTTACCTCTATGGGGCATTGGGTCACGTTTATCGCCATCAACCCATTTCAAATAAACATAGTCACAAACAATTCCTTCAAGATTAGTGCCTTTAGTAAGTATCCAATCTTGGATACAACTTCCAGTTAAGCAAGCACCTCTTAAATTAGCTCTTTCAAAATTTGTGCGTACAAGTATACTTCTTGATAAATTAGCATTTGATAAATTAGCTTGATAGAAATCTACATCAATAAAACTAGCATTTTCTAAATTAGCTTCCTGTAAGTTCACTCCTCGTAAGTCTTGATGATCAAAATTTTTGTTCTGTCCAAGTCTAGTAACCAACAAATGACGCAATTGTGCCTTTTGAAGGTAAGTTGAACCAGGACGAATACGGTCTAGCATTTGAGCGTTATAGAAGCACGTACGAACCACATTAGCGTTTCTAAAGTCTGTACCTTTGAGTGATGCTCCTGTAAAGTTAGCGTCAGTTAAATTAGCTTTGCGAAAACTTGTACCACCAAAAGCACTAAAAGCAATAGCGATGTTCCGAATAATAATGTGCTTTTCGTTTCCTTTCATCGCCTGGTAACTAATATAAAAACTAAGTAACACTACTACTCCGGCAAAAGTAAAAGCTGCTGTGAAGACTTTAGCTCCATCTACAATTAAAATTCCTGCTATAACTCCCGCAACAGATCCGACAATAGCTCCAGTCAAGCTGAAGATTCCTGCACTCGCTATAGCAAAGGCTCCGGCACCAGATGCAGCCACAGATCCGATTCCAATGGAAGCTGCTGTTCCAAATACGATTATAGGTGCGATATTAATTACAGCAAGGATTCCAGTTACAACAAAAGCTACAGCTATAACTCCTAAACCCGCTTGTATTCCATAGCCAATAGTGAGTAAAGAGAAAGTGAAAAGTGCCGCTATGACAGCCCATCCAGCAATTTGATTACTGGATTGAAAGGCATTAAATCCTTGTGCAGCTATGTAACCGGCTTGACCCGCTATTGATCCTGATAATCCAGATAGTAGCAACGAAACAATGACCAGAAAAATAGCCCAACGTTTTTGCAGTCCAGCTTGAGCATTTGTGAAGTTAGCACCTTGAAGGTTAGCACCACTAAAATCTGCTCCTCTAATATCTGC
Organism: Dolichospermum sp. DET69; assembly: GCA_017355425.1. Lineage (NCBI taxonomy): Bacteria > Bacillati > Cyanobacteriota > Cyanophyceae > Nostocales > Aphanizomenonaceae > Dolichospermum > Dolichospermum sp. DET69. Next base: position 1,961,976 of record CP070233.1, on the reverse strand, counting down.
ATCGCTAAAATCTGCTCCAGCCAAGTCTTTATCTTTGAAAGAGCAACCTCGAAGATTTTTATATGGTTTTTTGTGCATAACTGGGAAAAAAGAGCATAGGACTTACTGTATAAATCAATATCTTCGCCAATTTGCCAAATAAAATATAGGTCTGAAAGCCAATAAAATCGTTACGATATCAATAGGGTTTTAGGATTTTGGCGAAGGTATTGTAAGTCTATCATCTTAATCGGACTTAAACAAAAATTAAGCCCAAAGAAAGACCAAACTGGCGATATTCGCAGTCAATACTTCATGATAAACTACCAGCTGATCAAAAAAGTTTCCAGCCTTTTTGCAATTAAATGTGCTTTAAAACTCATATTACAGTTATTTTCAGGTAAATGAACCACGCTGATATATCTCATGCATACTGCAAGGCTGAGTGTAAGTACAAGTAAAAACTCAATGCAGTATTTTATACAAATTTTTAGCTACCAAAAGACTGATCAAACATTAATAGCCAACTGGACAATAAATAAATAGCAAATAGGTCTATGTCAATTCATACAAAGCCTTGTTAGCTTAATTCTAAGGCAATCAGAGTTGAGTACATAATGGCTACCAAAACACTGACCAAACCGAAGCGCAAACAAAGCTCTCAAACTCGCTCCTGGGAAAACCTGACAGACCGCCGTAAACTCCGCCATATAGAAAACACCCTAGATAAAGCGATTCCTAGGTCGCGCTGTATGCTATCACTGAATCAATTCAGAACTCTAGGACAAAATAAAGCTATAATTTTCTCAAGAATAAAGAGGTAAAAACTATTTATGTCACAGCTTGAACAAATTGAAACTGCAATTCTCTCACTTCCATCTCATGATTTTGAGAAACTGAGACAATGGTTTTTAAACCTAGATTATGAACTTTGGGATGAGCAGATAGAACGTGATATTGCAGATGGTAAGTTGGAAGCATTAGCAGCAGAAGCGTTAGCGAAATTTACCGAAAGTATAAATGAGTTTGAGCGTTAACGAATTAAATTAATTGTAATTCCCAGAGATAAACTACTCCAAACTTTATCTGCTGTTAATACAGGTAAATTCAGGCGTTTACCTAAAGCAAGACAAGCACGATCTCCTAATGATAATCCTGCACTTTTGGTTAAAGGTCGAAATTTAGCTATAGTTATAGCATCTTCCTCATTACAAGCAATAATTTCTAGACTATTTTCTAATAATCCTTCATCTCTCAATCGTTTAATAATTTCCTCTGGTGATTCTCCTAAATCAACAACTTTTGACAATACCTCTACCCAATTAATAATACTGATATAGCACCCATCAATCAACGCATTTTCTACAATTTCCGCCCCGGTTTCATCTCTAAGATAAGCTAAAAAGGCAGAAGCATCTAACACAGATTTATTCACTTAAATACTCCTGTCTCCGTTCCTGGATAAGTTCATCTACCAAGTTTCTATCAGGTGATTTATATTTTAATAAACCTCTTAATTTTTTAACTTGTTGTTTGAGGCTGATTAATTGAAGTTTGCCATTATCTTCAAGAGTTAAAATTAATCTATCTCCTGATTCTAAATTCAGCATGGTTTGGATTTCTTTAGGTAAAGTCAAACGTCCTTCTGGTTCAATATCAAGTGTATATTGTTGAGGAATTGATAAATTAGCAAGTGTCATAGTTGAATATTTCCTTGTTTTATAGCCATTTACATTTTAGCAAAACTCTCATAGCTAAAACATCTTAGCTTTCGCTTTATTTTTGACCCCTATTTATCAATCTCCATTGCCAAATTTTCAAAATTAGTAATTGTTACAAAAGAAGGGAACAGGGAACAGGGAACAGATAAGAAACACTCATTTGCACCAGTTTAAAGCTCAGTCAAAAAAAAGATGTTTTTACAAGATGCGTAGCCCGAAAAAAACAGTGTCATTATTTCAATCTCATGTTTTTAAACATGAGTTTTTCCTGTTAGAAAGTTGCCCGTTCCCTGTTCCCTCTGAATTCTACATCAGGGAATTTTGCCGTTATTTTCAATTCTATTCTCTAATCTAGAAATAGCAGGTTGTTTAATTTGCAACTTTTCAGCTAATTGAGTTGATTACTCATCATTTTTTCCCAAACTCCTGAATTACTTGTTTAGTAATTTCTTGAATTGCTGCTAAAGTTGGCGGTATGATTTCACTTTCCATTCCCAACCATAAAAGATATTCAATATTTCCCGCCGGTCCAGTTATGGGCGACCAAGTTAAACCCTGATATTTCCATCCCAACTCTAACGCCCCTTTCATAACATTAAAAATTGCATCAGCTTGGTCACGAGGATCGCGGACAACACCTTTTTTCCCTATCCGAGACCTGCCAACCTCAAATTGTGGTTTTACTAGCAATACAGCCTCTCTGGGAGCTTGTGTTAATTGCCATACAGCGGGCAAAATTTTAGTTAGGGAAATAAACGAAACATCCACAACTATTAAATCAGGAAGTATGGCATTTTCAGCATATAATTCTTCTGGTTGTAATTGACGTAAATTCGTGCGTTCTTTTAAAATTACCCGTTCATCATTTCTGATTTTCCAGTCAACTTGTCCATAGCCAACATCTACACCATAAACTTGTTTTGCGCCAGCTTGTAATAAACAATCAGTAAAACCACCTGTCGAAATTCCCCCGTCTAAACAAATGCGTCCAGCTACAGAAATCGCAAAAAATTCTAAAGCCTTAGCCAGTTTTTCACCACCACGAGAAACAAAAGGAGGACGTTCTTTAACTTGGATTTTGGCGGTAATATCCACTTCAGTTCCGACTTTATCAACCTTATGTTGATTGACAGTTACTTCTCCAGCTTGAATTAGTCGTTGTGCTTGCTGACGGGAGGGAGATAAACCTAAATCTACTAATAATGTGTCTAGTCGCTGTTTAACTAATTTCACTTTTTATAGTTGTTTATTTGTACTTTCTTATTCTAAATCGTGAATATGAAATTTTTTGTTGATATCCCCGACTTCTTTAAGAAGCGAGGGATATTAATTTTATTATGTCATTAGTTAATATTGTGAATATGGTGATCATTTTGTGAAGTAACACCCTTATGAACAAAAGCTAAAGTAATTCGTTTCATAAACCAATATAAGCCCCAAAGAATTACAAAAGTAATAGCAATAATTACCAACGGCTGTTTACCAAGTATTTCCTCTACACCTTTAGTGATTATGGCATCTGGTTGAGTAATAAAATCCCAACTATTAAACCGCAAAAATCTGCCCCAATAAATACCAACAGCAGAAAGAGCATGAGTTATCAACTCAACAGGAAAAATCCATTTACTTTTACCATTTCGATGTAAATAGTAACCCAAATTTATTAAAGATATGACATAAGCTTCAAATCCGCCAAAAATGACGACAATATAAACAGGAAATAAGACTAATGTAATCATCCATACTGACTGAACTCGGCGAATATCATCTATCAAATGAATAACATCAGTTAATAAATAAGGTGCATTTGGTAAAAAAGCATAGAAACTCAGAAATCCTAGCCACCAAACCCATGAACCTCCGCGTTTACTGCGAAACAGCCAAACACTCAAAGCCAAAGGGATAAAAGCCAGAAATAGATTCCAAGTCATCCACCGCATATTCACTTGTAAAACTTGTAAAACCGTTGTTATTAATTCAATCACTTCTGCTTTCATGGAATTGAAATGTATAGAATAAATTAAGTTTTTGTTTACACAGTATTTGCAGTTGTGAACTTTCAACAACTCTAAAAACATTGTATGCAAAACTCCATTTTATATCACTGTTGCAGGAAACGGCTATCTTTGATATTTTTTGTCATACAGCAACTAACACGCAGATATTAAAAGACTTTGAAACATCTTTATCTGTGTTCATCTGCGTTCTATTATTCTAAATATTTTATTTTACCCAGCGTTATATTTATTAAATAGAGACGAATGCTTTTGGAAAACTTCAGTCCCTATATATATGGGCGCACAGATTTTCACTATACTGTTATAATAGTAAAAAGTTTGGGATTTGTCAACTACCTCATCCATAATTTCCTGATAGCGTGGTGAGGCGTAAGCCATATTAAGATTAAATCAGAGTAAGAATTAATAGAATTTACGACTTTGTTTGCCAGTCCTGAAAAAGATTACATTTAATTAAGTTAGAAAAAAACAAATTACAAATATGTCCATTGAACTGCAAGCAGAACTAGGTCAAGCGGTAGAACAACGTCGCAACTTTGCGATTATTTCTCACCCTGATGCTGGTAAAACTACACTAACAGAAAAACTATTATTATACGGGGGTGCTATTCACGAAGCGGGAGCAGTAAAAGCCCGTAGAGACCAGCGAAAAGTAACTTCTGACTGGATGGCAATGGAACAACAACGGGGAATTTCCGTAACTTCAACGGTGTTACAATTTGCCTACCGCAATTGTCAAATTAATTTACTCGACACTCCTGGACACCAAGATTTTAGTGAAGACACCTATCGAACTTTGGCCGCAGCCGATAATGCAGTTATGCTGATAGATGCGGCTAAAGGTTTAGAACCCCAAACCCGGAAACTATTTGAAGTATGTAAAATGCGGGGTATCCCGATTTTTACCTTTGTGAATAAACTCGACCGTCCCGGCAGAGAACCGATAGAATTGTTGGATGAGATTGAGAAAGAATTAGGATTACAGACTTATGCTGTGAATTGGCCTATTGGCATGGGCGATCGCTTTAAAGGCGTATTTGACCGACAACAGCAGCAAGTTCATTTATTTGAGCGGAGTTCTCATGGTAGTAAAGAAGCAAAGGAAACTATCCTTAATATAGGCGATAGTCAAATTGAGACCTTAATAGAAAAAGGACTCTACCATCAACTTAAAGATGAGTTAGAACTCTTAGAAGGAGTTTGTCCAGAACTAGATTTAGACTTAGTACACGCAGGTAAAATGACCCCAGTTTTCTTTGGCAGTGCCATGACAAACTTCGGGGTGGAATTATTCCTCAACAACTTCCTAAACTTTGCCCTCAAACCAGGTATACATAGTAGCAGCGTCGGTGACGTTCCTCCTACCTATCCAGAATTTACAGGATTTATTTTCAAACTGCAAGCGAACATGGATCCGAAACACCGAGACAGAATAGCTTTTGTCCGGGTCTGCACAGGCAAGTTTGAAAAAGATATGACAGTAAATCATGCTCGAACTGGCAAAGTTGTCCGTCTATCTCGTCCACAAAAACTATTTGCCCAAGAAAGGGAATCTATTGATGTCGCGTATCCAGGAGACGTAATTGGTTTAAATAATCCAGGTGTTTTCGCAATTGGCGATACAATTTATACAGGGCAAAAATTAGAGTATGAGGGAATTCCCTATTTTTCCCCTGAACTATTTGCTACGTTGAGAAATCCCAACCCTTCAAAATTTAAACAGTTTCAAAAAGGTGTTTCTGAATTACGAGAAGAAGGTGCTGTACAAATTATGTACTCAGTTGATGAAGCCAAGCGTGATCCAATTTTAGCAGCGGTTGGTCAGTTGCAATTTGAGGTCGTACAGTTCCGCTTACAAAATGAGTATGGTGTAGAAACTATTCTCGATTCATTACCCTACAGTGTTGCCCGTTGGGTTGAAGGTGGTTGGGAAGCACTAAAACAGGTAGGACGTTTATTTAATACTACTACTGTTAAAGATAGCATGGGACGACCAGTATTATTATTCCGCAATGAATGGAATTGTCAACAGTTAGAAGGTGATCATCCAGAATTAAAATTAAGTGCTACCGCTCCCGTCTTTTCCAACCAACAACCAGTTGAAAATTAGAACAAACAGGGAACACCGGAACAGAAAGAAAATTTCTTTCTTCTTCTTTCTTCTTCTTTCTTCTTCTTTCTTCTTCTTTCTTCTTCTTTCTTCTTCTTTCTTCTTCTTTCTTCTTCTTCCTTCGTGTTCTTCGTTCCTATCCCTGACGGGACGCTTGCGCGAACGTGGTTCATTAACTCCTTCTTCCTGACTCCTTCCCATTATCAGGGCATCTCAATTTAGTGCTACTTGTCACCCAAAACAGATTGGAGTACCAAAAATTGTATGCCTTCCCACGCTGAATCATGTTTAGAGGCTGGTTTAGCTGCCCTCAAGCAGGGGAATTACTATACAGCGATCGCTAACCTGGAACCACTGGCCAAAGAACAAAGCGAAAAAAAGATTTGTTTACAGGCACAAGTGGGGTTAGTTATGTCCTATGCCCGCACTGGTGAAGTCTCTAAGGCGATCGCTCTGTGCCAAAATCTAATTGCTAATAGTAATCCTCGAGTTCAAGAGTGGGCAATACTTGCTCTTGAACACCTGCATAAACGCAAAAACCAGCAGAAAAAATCCCGCAAAACTAATACTCAACTTGTTACCAGTTCAAATCCTGCCCAACAACAGCCACAAACCGCTTATGTTGGTGCTGATGGTGACACCAATATCAAACCCGTTAGTATATATTGGCGAAATGCTAGGCGTGCTAAAGTCTGGCAACCCCTCCGCAAGCCGAATATTATCCCTTCCCGACTACTTGCCATCTTCACATTCATAGCACTGTTTTGGATGGGACGAGAGCTGCTAAAATTGGTACTGGTTTCAATTAATCAAATTTTATATCAACTGCCATACTTAGAACCCATCCAGATATTATATCGTGATCCTAGTAACTTACTTTTAGGACTATTTATCATCTTGATGGTATTCTCCCCTTGGTTACTCGACTGGGTACTAACAAGATTTTCTGGTCAAGAAGAGTTAACCAAAGAGAAATTAAATTCCTACAGCCGAGAAACATTAAGGGTATTACAACGCGCCTGTCAACAGCAGCACTGGCCAACCCCCCAACTAAGAATCTTACCAATTTCTGCCCCCATGATCATCAGTTATGGCAACCTACCCCGCACAGCCAGAATCACTGTTAGTCAAGGTTTATTACAACAACTGGCAGATGATGAAATAGCTGCCATCTATGCTTTATCTTTAGGGCAATTGGGTCGTTGGGATTTTGGGGTGATGTCCCTAGTTTTACTGGTGACAATGCCATTCTATGGAATATACCAGCAAATATCAGTTTGGGGAAATCAACATCAAAGTAAAATTTGGCTTTGGCCTGCTACAGTTTTAGCAGCCATTAGCTATATGAGTTGGTGTCTGTTCACGGGTACAGCCTTGCTTAACTCCCGATTGCGGCTTTACCATAGCGATCGCCTGTCTGCCGAAATCACTGGTAATCCCAATGGATTAATTCGCGCCTTACTAAAAATATCCATTGGTGTAGCTCATGATGTCGGACTCAAAGAACAAACCTGTTGGCAGTTAGAAAGCCTGAATCTTCTCGCCCCTGTTGCATATCAACACAGCATAGTTCTAGGCAGTGCCGCCGGACATCTACCTTTTGAATCATTTTTCAAGTGGGAAAATTTTCATCCCTACCGCCAATGGTTTACCATCAACAGTTGTCATCCGGCAATGGGCGATCGCATCGAACATCTTTGTCAAATAGCTCGCCATTGGCATTTAGACAGTGAATTATATCAAACAAATCCACCACAACCCATTCTGATTAAGCCCCAAGCCTTTTGTTTACAAATTGCTCCTTGGTTGGGAATCCCCCTTGGTGTTGTGTTTGCTAGTCTGATTTGGTTAATTTGGCAAACAGCATACAGCTTACATTTGTTAAACTTGAAGTGGATTTATGACAATTGGTCTTTTGTTACAGGTTGTATGTTGATCGGCTTTAGCATTGGTACAGTCATGCGGATAAATGCTTTATTTCCCGATATTACGCCTGTTAATGTTCAAAAAAACGAAAACTTCACCAACCTATTGGCAGATCCCGCTATTTTACCAATTGATAGCATTAGAGTCTGTTTTACTGGTAAACTGTTAGGCCGTCCTGGAATTGGTAATTGTTTAGCGCAAGACCTAATTCTACAAACTAGCCAAGGTTTAATGAAATTACATCATATTCCCTGGTTAGGAAAGTCATTCAATCCTCAAGACTTGATTGGCAGACAAATCACAGTTACAGGTTGGTTACGACGGGGGGCAAGTCCTTGGATTGATATCCAAACCCTAGAAACTCAAAGTGGCAAAAAAATTAATAGCCCTCATCCTATTTGGTCTACTGTCATCGCAGTTGTTGCCCAAGCATGGGGTGCTTATATTATGCTCACTGGTCAGTAGGAAAAATCATCTTCTCTATGCTTTTTGCCTCTTGCTTTAAAAATGTGTTTTATGTTACGATTAGATAATACTATTGGCTATGAGCGGAAAAGTTTCTGCTGAACTAGCTACGTGGAAAGTACCATGATAATGTTAAGCAATGGTATTTTGTTCTGCGGGCAAGAATTGACAAGAATGAATTTACTGTGGTGGATAGTTGGCTATTAAATTAACAATTTCTAAAATTAAAGTCATATTAGGCCACGGGTGCATACGCGCTTTCGTGCCAAATAAGCTTGATCCCAACAAAAAACTGTATTCTATAAGTTGATAGCATGGCTTAAGCCACGCTACAATATCGGATTGCAGAAATTGGTTTGTGGCAGTTTTAGTCCATAGTATTTATTCAAAAACCAAAGCCAATTGATTGTTTTTGTCTTGCCCTGTTTAATCCCAATCTAGAGGTATAGTCCATGTCCATTCGCCTATATATAGGAAATTTGCCCAAGGAAGAAATAGATCGTCAAGATTTGCAAGCTGTGTTTGCAGAAGAAGGCGATGCTGTCACCACTAAACTAATTAAAGACCGTAAAACAGGCAAATGCCGTGGTTTTGGTTTTTTAACGGTGAATAATGACGAACAAGCAGATCAAATTATTGAAAAATATAATGGTCAAATGTTCAAAGATACACCCATCAAGCTAGAAAAGGCTTTACCACGGACTAAAGGTGAGGAAGGTGACGAACAACAACAACAACAACAACCACCAGTCCCCAAACCAGTAATCCAAGGTAGTAGCGGTAGTAGTTCTCCTGTTCCTGCTGGTAGCAAAGAAGGCGGCCGTCGAGATCGGGATCGAGATCGGGATAGAAACAAAAAATCTCGCCGTGGTAGCGGTGGTGGTGCGCGTGAGACTGCTACTAGCGTTGATAACGAAGCTTTTCGTCCAGATCCACGTTGGGCAGCGGATTTAGAAAAGCTAAAACAGATGTTGGCTGCACAAACTACCAACTAAATTATCTGTTTAGAGAACTACACAAAAAAGATGACCTGCTTGCAGTAGCGCTAGTTCTACGCTATCCAATATTGTGGGATGGGCATCTGGTCCTTCCTTGTATTATTAGGGGACTTTTCGGCCCGCACCACAAGAAATTTGGGATATTTTTTTAATTGGAAGTCTCTTAGAGAACTCCACAAAAAAGATTATCCAATTTTGTGGGATGGGCATCTTGCCCGTCCTTGTATTATTAGCGGGCAAGATGCCCGCACCACAAGAAAATTTGGGATATTTTTTTAATTGGAAGTCTCTTAATCAATTTGTTTTGAGAGTAATTCTTAAAGCTTATTGTGTATCGGCATCAGCGTGTAGAAATTTCTTTCTCAATAGGATCAACAGACAGTGCAGGTAGCCATATAAGGTTATCTGCACTATTTATTTTGGCAATTTTTGAGGTTTGACAGTGTAATTACACGAAATTTGTGATTTTTTGCTAAAACTGTATCTAAATTAACAAAAATTCTGACAATGTAGGAATAGTATAAGCCAATACACTTATCTTTATTAGATCAGTGCTTTTGAAAATGACGGCAATTAAGGTGATATTTTCGGCAATTTAATTTTGGTGTGTTTACTTTAATGAAAATTATTTTGATTGCTTGAACTTTGTAAATAATGAACTGTAAATATCTAACTTAAGATGTGGCGTTGCTACTTCAGATAGGTTTTATCATTGATTAACTAATATATCATGATAGATAATATTCGCTTGTCCATATAAAAAGATAGATAAAAATATCTATCAAAGGTATTAAGTATAAATATAGAACGTGGGGGAAAATAACCAATATTTTGGCAATAATTAAAATAGAATAAATATTAATTATTCAAAGTTCCCTCAAAAAACACAGATTTCAGTTTAATAAGTGCAAGTTGAAACCTCCCTTCTATCTTGTTAAAATCAGGAACATAACAAATCTATGAAAGCTACCACTAAAAAACAGATTGCTTTAATTTCAGTTCACGGTGATCCAGCAATTGAAATAGGCAGAGAAGAAGCAGGAGGACAAAATGTTTATGTCCGCCAAGTGGGTGAATCCCTAGCACAGCTAGGATGGCAAGTGGATATGTTTAGTCGGAAAGTTAGTGCTGATCAAGAAACGATAGTTCAACATAACTCTAATTGTCGGACTATTCGTTTAACAGCAGGTCCTGTGGAATTTGTGCCAAGAGATCAGGGCTTTAAGCATTTGCCAGAATTTGTAGATCAGTTAATTAAATTCCAAAAAGAAGCCGGGATTAAATATGATTTAGTTCATACTAACTATTGGTTATCTGGTTGGGTAGGAATGGAATTAAATATTAGACAAGGAACTAAACAGGTTCATACCTACCATTCTTTAGGAGTGATCAAATACAACACCATAGAAAATATTCCTCTGGTAGCAAGTCAACGTTTAATAGTAGAAAAAGAAGTATTAGAAACAGCAGAAAGAATTGTTGCTACCAGTCCCCAAGAACAGGAACATATGCGATCGCTTGTTTCCCAGAAAGGTAAAATTGATATTATTCCCTGTGGGACAGATATTCAACAATTTGGTTCAGTGGAAAAACAAGCCGCAAGAGCTACTTTAGGAATTGATCCAGAAGCTAAAGTGGTGTTATATGTGGGGAGATTTGACCCTCGTAAAGGCATAGAAACCTTAGTAAGGGCAATGGGTGAATCTAAGTTTTATGAATCAAAACAATTGCAGTTGATTATTGGTGGTGGTTGTACACCTGGAAATAGTGATGGTCAAGAGCGCGATCGCATTGAGGCAATTGTCAACGAATTAGGGATGAGTGAATGCACGTCCTTTCCTGGTTGTCTGAGTCGAGAGATATTACCAGCTTATTATGCCGCTGCTGATGTTTGTGTTGTTCCCAGTCACTACGAACCCTTTGGATTAGTAGCAATTGAGGCTATGGTCTGTGGTACACCTGTTGTGGCTAGTGATGTCGGTGGGCTGCAATTTACCGTTGTCAATGAAGAAACTGGTTTATTAGTACCGCCGCAAGATGTCCCGGCTTTTAATCATGCTATTGATAAAATTCTCAGTCATCCTGCATGGCAGCAAAAATTGGGGAAAGCTGCTAAAAGTCGTGTTATCAATAAATTTAGCTGGAATGGTGTAGCTAGTCAGCTAGATGAGCTATATACCCAACTGTTGCAGCAGTCTGTCAGACAACCTGCATTGGTTAGTAAATAGGAAACAAGCAACAGGAAATAGACAAGAGGCAAAAAGTAAGAATAAGCGACACGAGGGATTTTAATCCCTGTTGTATGTTACAATAGAAGGGAACAGGGAACTCTTAACTGGAAATAAGAAACACTCATTTGCACCAGTTTAGAGCTTCAGTCAAAAAAAAGATGTTTTTTAAGATGCGTAGCCCGAAAAAAAACAGTGTCATTATTTCAATCTCATGTTTTTAAACATGAGTTTTTCCTGTTCCGGTGTGCCTATTCCCTGTTCCCTCTGAAAATTAAATTGTGAGTAAGAACAAAAAACATCTATGTGTTGAAGCATCCTAGTACGGAGAAATCCCGGCTCATAAGAAACAACGGTTAGGTTCAAGCCCTAACGGCAGTATGACTTGAAAGAGCGAGTAATGGCAGAGTGTGGAGCGTACCAAGTCTTGGCTTAGTGATGGATTCACAAAAACAATAAAAGTAAGCGCAATCTCAACACCTTGATTGGCAGTTGTTTTGAGCGTCTAGGCGGCGTTTGGCGGTCGCAGCGAGATTAGATTAAACTAAACTCTTAATCTAATTCTGTCAGTAGAATCTCAATGGCTGTCTTCCCTGAGAGTGTCAATAGTGCATAGTTGTAAGATAGGAAAGCATCAAGTAAGCTCTAAACATACTTGCAGTTAGACGGTAAAATGATGGAAGTTCAAGAAATCAAAAAATTCCCGAAACCCAGGAAACAAGAAAGCGAATCCCAAAATTTTCAGCACGTCAAGATCCTTGACTGCAACGAACCAGTATGCAGGGTGATTTGTGAGTGTTGGCACTGCAAACAAGGGATATTATGTGAGGTAGATGTATCATCTTCACAGTATTTAGAGGTGGAATGTCCCAGTTGTGGAAGAAGTGCTGTAAGATTAATGGCCGAAAAGGTGATTTCTACTACACCTATCCCTTCACCATGGCAAGGATAACCGAATTTTAGATTTTAAATTTTGGATTTTGGATTAAAGATGCAAAATCCAAAATTTTTATCTGAAATCAGGGAACATATAAAGAAGAACCCCAAAAATATTTATTTAATGAACCAGGAAAATACTAAAGAAAGTAATTTTATAGCCAAAAAGGGGTAATTGTTTTGCAACCCCTGGACTTTACCGCTTTAACCGCCGCTTGTGGCGAAATCCGCGCAAATTGGTTACCTGCACGCATAGAACAAGTATATCAACGCGATCGCTTTACCATTGCTATTGCCTTACGAACCTTAAATCAACGGGTTTGGCTGGATATTTCCTGGCATCCCCAAGCCGCACATATTTGTATTAGTGAACCACCACCACGCGCCCCCGATACTTTTACTTTTAGTCAACAGTTGAGACATCAATTAGGTGGGTTGGCTTTAGTGGGAATTGAGGCTATTTCCCCTTGGGAACGGGTTATTGATTTACAATTTGCCCGTCGTCCTGGAGAGGATGCTCTTTATCACGTTTATGCGGAAGTGATGGGCAAATATAGTAATGTAATTTTAACTGATGCTAGTAATGAAATTATCACCGCTGCCCATCAAGTTAGTCAGCAACAATCTAGCGTTCGTCCCATTCAAACCGGACAAAATTATGAAACACCACCGAAACTCCCAGGGAAAATCCCCAATTTAAGCGAATCTCTTGAACGCTGGCAAGAAAGAGTAAGTTTAGTCCCTGGGGGAATTAAACGCCAGTTACTTAAAAGTTATAGTGGTTTAAGTTCGGCTTTGCTAGATACCATGCTTTTCGCGGCCAATATTGCATCAGATACCAACACAGATGCACTTACTCCCCAGAATTGGCAAAGTTTATTTCAACGCTGGCAAGAATGGTTACAAGCTTTAGATGTTGGTAAATTTCAACCTGCTTGGACAGAAAATGGATATACAGTTATGGGTTGGGGTGGAATCGCACCAACCAAGAATATTCAAGAGTTACTTTACCGTTACTATACTGACCAACTGAATGAACAGGTATTTGTGCAACTGCGTCATCAGTTAAGTCAGAAATTGTTAAATATTTTAACTAAGTTACGCGTCAAAAGGAAAACTTTTAGCGATCGCTTGCAACAATCAGATCAAGCTGAGGAATATCGTCAAAAAGCTGATTTATTAATGGCTAACCTGCAACACTGGAAACCAGGAATGCAGGAAATTAGTTTACCAGATTTTGAAACTGAACAGCCAATTGCGATCGCTCTTTTACCAGATAAAAACGCCGTCCAAAATGCCCAAAAGCTTTACAAACAGAACCAAAAGCTAAAACGCGCCCGTGGAGCTGTCGAACCCCTACTATTTGCAGTCCAAGCCGAAATTGACTATCTCGAACAAGTAGAAGCGACAATCTCTCAGATAGACAAATACCAAAATCCAGAAGATTTACAGGCCCTAGAAGAAATCCGAGATGAACTTATTGGGCAAAAATATCTAGAAGATCCAGGATATCGCAGTCGTAGTAGCAATGACACCCCCGGCACTAATTTTCATCGTTACCGTAGTCCTAGCGGCTTTGAAGTCCTCATTGGTCGCAACAATATCCAAAATGATCAATTAACATTCCGCGTCGCTGGAGACTATGATTTGTGGTTTCACGCCCAAGAAATTCCGGGGAGTCATGTTCTACTGCGTCTAGAACCCGGTACAGTTGCCGAAGAAGCCGATTTACAATTTACTGCTAATCTAGCTGCTTATTTCAGTCGCGCCCGTCAAAGTGATCAAGTACCAGTAGTTTACACCCAACTCAAGCACGTTTATAAACCCAAAGGAGCAAAACCAGGACTTGTAATTTATAAACATGAAACTATTATTTGGGGAAAACCACACGTAGGGGCGCAGGGCCTGCGCCCAATTATTAGTTAGTTGTCAGTCTATCATCTTCCCTAGAATAGAAAACCTATTCACCCAAGGGCAGATATTTTTTGAGATATTTTTATGAAAAAACTGTACTGGCTGTTACAATCTTGTTAATAAAAGTTGCCCGTTGAATTTTGGGAACGCGCAATTTGGTTTTGACTCTACTGAGAAGATAACTCGAACAACGTTTTTTTATAGGCCAGCCCTGTGGGAGGGGCTGGTCTTTTTGTTGTCATTTTCAAAATCACGTTAATCACACTCATCATAAAAATCACAGTTCAGACATTTTTCCCCAAAAAGAACAGAAACATCTGAACTATGATTTGTGAGATTTATTTGATTGCTATGACAAAATCACGTTAATCACACTCATCATAAAAATCACAGTTCAGACATTTTTCCTCAAAAAGAACAGAAACATCTGAACTATGATTTGTGAGATTTATTTGATTGCTATGACAAAATCACGTTAATCACACTCATCATAAAAATCACAGTTCAGACATTTTTCCCCAAAAAGAACAGAAACATCTGAACTATGATTTGTGAGATTTATTTGATTGCTATGACAAAATCACGTTAATCACATTCATCATAAAAATCACAGTTCAGACATTTTTCCTCAAAAAGAACAGAAACATCTGAACTATGATTTGTGAGATTTATTTGATTGCTATGACAAAATCACGTTAATCACATTCATCATAAAAATCACAGTTCAGACATTTTTCCTCAAAAAGAACAGAAACATCTGAACTATGATTTGTGAGATTTATTTGATTGCTATGACAAAATCACGTTAATCACACTCATCATAAAAATCACAGTTCAGACATTTTTCCTCAAAAAGAACAGAAACATCTGAACTATGATTTGTGTGATTTATTTGATTGCTATGACAAAATCACGTTAATCACACTCATCATAAAAATCACAGTTCAGACATTTTTCCCCAAAAAGAACAGAAACATCTGAACTATGATTTGTGAGATTTATTTGATTGCTATGACAAAATCACGTTAATCACACTCATCATAAAAATCACAGTTCAGACATTTTTCCTCAAAAAGAACAGAAACATCTGAACTATGATTTGTGAGATTTATTTGATTGCTATGACAAAATCACGTTAATCACACTCATCATAAAAATCACAGTTCAGACATTTTTCCTCAAAAAGAACAGAAACATCTGAACTATGATTTGTGAGATTTATTTGATTGCTATGACAAAATCACGTTAATCACACTCATCATAAAAATCACAGTTCAGACATCTTTTCCCAAGGGGAACAGAAACATCTGAACTATGATTTGTGAGATTTATTTGATTGCTTTGATTAGAAACTGAAAGTAGTTCTTAAAGCGCCAATCACTACATTATCATTGGTATCATTGTGATCTGGGGCTGTTAGCCAAATCACAGCAGGAGTTAGGGTGATATTGTCGCTGAGTTTATATTGATAAAATCCCTCAATGTGATAAGAGGTATTTGGATCTTTCGTAACTCCAGCAAAACTAGAACTTGTGACTTTTGGTTCCATACCAACTATCACACCAGCTAAATTCCCTTTTTTACCCAAGTCTGGGAAACCAAGAGTAACAGCATAGTTAAAAGTATCTACGTCTCCCTTTGTCCCTGTCAAAACTTTACTATTGGTATAGCCAGCCCAACCACCTAGCACAAATTTCTGACTAATACCCAATGATGCTTGGACACCGTAAGAATTACTAGAAAAAGCTTCACCATCAAAGGTAGATGTGGCGTTATTACTACCTGTGAGTAGTGGTTGTTTATAAGAATTGATGTAGGTTAAACCCAGAGAAATGCGATCGCTTGGTTTAACAGTTAATTGCGCTAAAGCCCCGTAACTCCCATCAAACAAACCATTGCCAGGAGTGGGGTTATTAGCAGTACCACTCAAATAACCTAAACTGAGGGCTAATTTATCACCAAACTGATGGTTAATGGCTATACCCTTATCACCTAATTGTCCATAAATCGGGTTTCTTGTGCCGAAAGTAGACACAGCCCCAAATGCACCATCACCATCAAACAGGTTGACTGTACTGGTAACATCGTCTGCTGCACCAGCATTAGCAATTAGTTTTACCTGAGTATTTTTACCAACAGGGAAAGCATAGAATAAAGCATCAATAGCAGCGGTGGTATTACCAGTAGTACCAGCAAAAAACAAGTTTCCCTCTGAGGTATTAATGCCAGGGCTAAGAATATTATTAGCCTGGATTCTGGTAAAAAGTGTATCTTTTCCAGTAAAACTGCTGACCAGTTCAATTCGCGCCCTTGAGCCTAAAGTGGTATTTTTACCAGTAATGTCCGTACCATTAACTTGTTTGTTTGATAAAACATCACTAACAACTGCAACAACTTGCCCTTGCAACTTAGTGGTAGTAGAAAATTGATTGGCTTCTAACTCAGCAGTTTTGGCTTCTACTGCATCTACACGCCCCCGTAAGGTGGCTAATTCTGCGGAAAATTCCGCTTGCAATTTTTGGATTGTGGCTAAATCTTGTTTTGTCGTCAAATCAGCAGTAGCAGTAGCAATTAATTCATTGACTCGATCTAAACAGGCATTTAAACCGGCTGCAAACTCATATCGTGATAACGCCCGATTACCCCGATAAGTCCCATTAGGATAACCTGCAATACATCCATAGCGTTCTACCAATGATTGCAAAGCCTGAAACGCCCAATCATTAGGTTGGACATCGGATAACTGAGATACGGAGGTAACTTGAGATACTATCTCTTCTTGACTATTATTATTAACTTGTTGTTCTGAATTATTTGCTGGTACTGTTTCTGCCCATGCACCAGAAGTTATAGACAGTATGGCACTGATAATGGTTGAACTGGTAATTAGAGATGTCCGCAATTTTTGCATTTTTCCTCACACCCGTGTTTAAAGTTGCTCATGCCATACTTTATTTAGTACAGCTATTAATAATTATTATCAACATACTAGCAGTTCTAAGTACGTTTCTTGCAATGAAAAGTTAAGAGATCTTTATGACTTGGTAATATCTAAGTATACGACAGTATTATCTGAAATCCCAAAACATTCTGTAATTTTAGATACAGTAGCATTTTTTTGTAACTTGTATGAGAATGAATCTCATTATGATAATATAGTCACAATTAAGTTTTATAGTCAACCAGAAACAGTGAAAAGCCCTAAGAAAATCCAAACAGATAGAAAAAAAAGAAATTTCTTACCGCTGATGACCTTAATCATGTTGTCAGCAGTTTATGGATGTAATAATAGTAATAGTAGTGAAGTTGTCAAAATAGAACAAACACCAGCACAAAAGTTACCAAAAACCAAAGTAGTTACAACATTTTTACCAGTTTATTTGTTTACTAAAGCGGTAGCTGGAGATGTAGCAGATGTGGAGATTTTAGTTAAGCCTGGTACGGAAATACACGAATATCAAGGGACACCAACTAATGTCAAAGCGATCGCTACAGCCAGTATATTAATAAAAAATGGTTTAGGGTTGGAGGAATTTCTCACAGATACCATTAAAAATGCCGAGAATTCTCAATTAATAGAAATTGATGCTAGTCAAGGTATTCAAGCGATTAATAAAAGTTCCCCGAGAGATACAACAGCAACAGGAGAACATGATCATAATCACTCATCTGGTAATCCCCATGTTTGGTTAGATCCAGTTTTAGCAAAACAGCAAATCATTAATATTCGCAATGGTTTAATTACCGCAGATCCCAAAAATAAAGTCAATTATCAAGCTAATGCAGCGGTATATATTCAGGAATTAGATAATTTAAATAAGGAATTTGAACAAACTCTTAAACAAACACCCAACTGCACCTTTATCACTTTTCATGATGCTTTTCCCTATCTTGCCAAACGTTATCAACTCAAACAAGTAGCTGTGGTAGAAATTCCTGAAAAGCAACTTTCACCCACGGATGTGCAAAAAGTGATAAATACAGTTAAAAAATACAAAGTTAAAGCCTTATTTAGCGAACCGGGGTTAGACAACAAATTACTAACAAGTATTTCTCAGGATTTGGGGTTAACTGTGCAGACTTTGGATTCTTTAGAAACTGGTGATACCAATCCACAGTATTATTTTAAAGCAATGAAAACTAATTTAGAGACGTTAGCCACCGGGTGTAAGTAATTCAAAATTAAGAAATATAATTCAAATCCTAACTTCCATGAATGACGAACAAGCAGAAATTACATTACCAGTATTAAAAGTTTCCGGGTTAACAGTCTACCAAAATACCTATTTAGCTGTGCGAGATGTTTCTTTTGAATTATTACCGGGGACAGATACAGCCATAGTCGGTCCTAATGGGGCTGGGAAAAGTACCTTAATCAAAGCTATTTTAGATTTAATTCCCCGAAGTGCGGGAACAATTGCAGTTTTTGGTCGGCCAATTGACCGATTAGGAAGTTTGCGTAACCAGTTGGGATATATGCCACAAAACTTTATTTTTGATCGCAGTTTTCCGATTTCGGTAAGTGAGTTAGTTGCTTTAGGAATAGGTAATAAGAAACATTCATTTTTCTCATCTTTTCCGAAATTTTGGCAACAAAAACGGGAAACATCAGCAGCAGTCACCGCAGCTTTACACCGGACTGATGCTTATCGCTTGCGAAATCAGGCTATTGGGACTCTTAGTGGTGGTCAATTGAAGCGGGTATTGTTAGCTTACTGTTTAGTAACACCACGAAAATTGTTAGTATTGGATGAAGCTTTTGCTGGGGTAGATGTCCAAGGGACAACAGATTTTTATGCTTTATTAAATGAATTAAAACGAGAAGAGAATTGGACAGTGTTGCAAGTTTCCCATGATATTGATATGGTAAGCCGTCATTGCGATCGCGTCATCTGTCTGAATCAAACTCTTGTTTGTTCTGGTAAACCGGAAATAGCCCTTTCCCCACAAAATCTTCTCGCTACCTATGGACCAGGTTTTACTCGCTACGAACATCATCATTAAAAATTTAGAATTTAGAATTTAGAATCAAAAATGGATGAAATAAATTAAGTATCAGGGAATTTTTACTTTTTCTTTCTTCTTCTTCTTCTTCTCCTGACTCGGTGACTCCTCTTATATGACCATTAACTATCATGACTTAGTGAATTTATTGCAATTTCCTTTTATGCAGCGTGCCATTATGGGTGCTGTATTAATGGGGATATTGGGCGGTTTACTAGGCAGTTTTGTCACTTTACGTCAGTTATCTTTTTTTAGTCATGCGGTTGGTCATGCAGCCTTGGTAGGTGTGGCGTTAGGCGTGCTACTCAACACTAATCCTACTTGGATGTTACTCCCTTTTACTTTAATCTTTGGGGTTGTTGTTCTTTACCTAATTGATAAAACTGATTTAGCTAGTGACAGCGTTCTCAGTATAGTCCTATCAGGGGCGTTAGCAATCGGTGTCATTCTCACCAGTTTTATTAAAGGATATCGCGGTAACTTAATGGGGGTGCTATTTGGCGATATTTTGGCTATAGATAACACAGATTTAATTTTGACGCTGTTGGTACTTGTGGGTAGTAGCGTTTTTTTATTATCAACTCTGCCACAACAGATTTTATTAACTCTTAATCCTGATGTTGCTCAAGTGCAAGGCATACCTGTGCAATTATATCGCTATGGGTTTGTAGTTTTGCTATCCCTCGCGGTTGCTGTAGCGATTAAAGCTGTGGGTGTTTTATTGGTAAATGCGTTTTTGGTAATTCCGGCTGCTACAGCCAAACTCATGAGTCACCATTTCAGCAGCTTTCTGATTCTATCAGTGGTTGTTGGTTCTATTAGTAGTATCGCGGGAATGATGGTTTCTGGGTTGTTTAACCTGGCTTCTGGACCGAGTATTGTTTTTGTGCAGTTTCTGGTATTTGTGGCTGTGTTTAGCTGGGTGAAGTTGACAATAAAGGTTAGCTAAAATTATTTTAGATAACCCCTTGACTTATCTTTTTTCCTATGCTAAATTCAATATCGGTGGTGAAGAAAACCCCCCCTGCCGGGATAGCTCAGTTGGTAGAGCAGTGGACTGAAAATCCACGTGTCACGAGTTCAAGTCTCGTTCCTGGCATTAATTAGAATAGCTAAAATCCTTGTTAATCAAGGTATTTTGATAACTCCTGCTGGAATTAAGTAAATTTATAGCGGGAGTTTTTGTATTTTTGGGGTTGACTATGAATTGACTATGATGATACAGAGCAGAGGAGAAATGATAGTCAAAAGGACGGAAGGAATATGGTAATGAAGGTGGAACAGAAAGCATCTCAAGGTTCAGTCGGTGTCGAAACGTTCCAAGACAGACTCAAACTGCGTTTACCATGTCACTTATTTGGGGGGAAACAAAAGTATCTCACTTTGGGAATGTCAGATACATCAGAAAATCGCAAGCTTGCTGAGGCTAAAGCGAAACAGATAGAATCAGATATTGCATTTGAACGCTTTGACCCGACATTAGCTAAATATAAACCTCAAATTCATTTAACCCTTGTTGCAACAACAGTAGTTAGCTGATAGGATTATCTGCTAAAGCTTGATAAATTTGTTGGATTAGGTTTTCAGATAACTATGATCCATACTTAATCTGCTACTTGCCACGATATAATAATACCAGAAGTATCTTACTCACGGTCAAATTCACTTGGCAATTTTTGAATAACGAAGTCTATAACTAAAGTAGCCATCTCCAATGCCTCCTCAGCTTCGGATCTTTCCGGCTCAATTACATCCCCTGGATATCGAAATTCTGTTGCATAAGGGGTCAAAGTGTCCGCTATATCTTTTAAATCATGAAACCCAGGTTCAAACAATGAACAGATATCTAACAAAACATCCAAATCATGGGTTTTTTTGACTACCTGCTCTTGATATGTCAAATAAGCCTTTAATGCTTTTTCGGCAGCCTGTTGACAATGGTAAACAACAGCATCCAACAGAGATTCTTCATTATTAAGTAACACATACCCAGCCTTTAAATCTCGCTGGCTCTTGATTAACCACTGTCTAGTTTCTGCAAATTTTGCGTTATCCATACAGGAGTTTACCCTGATGTATTACTTGATTGACTAGTGAGTTGGCTACACTAGCCTTGAGTTCAACTTCTGAGCGGGTCATCACCAGAATATCTTTTGGAATACCAATACCACGCAAAGCTTTATATGCCTGACGCGCTCGACGATAGCGTGGTTCATCTGATTTTGAGATAATCACCAATAAATCAATATCGCTATCCTCAGTCGGTTCACCGTAAGCATAAGAGCCGAACAAAAAAATCTGTTCTGGTTCGAGCGCGCTCACCAGTCGGTTAGTAATTTCATTTAGAAACTGAGTGCTTAAATGCTTGGCAGCCATAAAATTTAACTTATTCTAATACTTTCTCTAAAATACACTAAACACGATGGGGCAATGAACTTTTGCAAAATTTTGAACAACCAAAGCGATCGCCATGATTAATATTAATATTATTATAGATTAGGCTGGTTTTAGAGAAGATTAATGCACGTTTGGTGTTCCCAATCACCAATTGCGGTTTGATGGCATATCTACGAATACAGTTACTAATTTTACATCTATGGTGAGCGATCGCTACTGCATTGAATATTTTAAAAATCCCTAAACCAATTAATTTTGTAGGGGCAAACCCCCTGTGGTTGCCCATAAATCAGGGTAGCCACGGGGGCGCTACCCCTACATTAAATCCAAAGGTCAAAAGCGATCGCTACTGCATTGAATATTTTAAAAATCCCTAAACCAATTAATTTTGTAGGGGCAAACCCCCTGTGGTTGCCCATAAATCAGGGTAGGCACGGGGGCGCTACCCCTACATTAAATCCAAAGGTCAAAAGCGATCGCTACTGCATTGAATATTTTAAAAATCCCTTATAATTCCTGTGAGGATAGCGTAAGCGCTGCTGCAAGGGGTTCACCCTTTACCAAAGTTTGAATTCTACAAATTAACTGATTTCGGATAAATTTATGGCCACTGAGGATGAAAACTGGTTGCCAGGTATTTACTTTCCGTCACAATTACTGCTGACTGGAGTAATTGCCATTGATAAGTTAGCGAATACTCCAGAAACTCTCTGGTTGAGGATTTTAGGTAAAGGAATAATTCAACAAGCTGCAATTAATGAAGTAATTGCTTTACCCGAAGATGATAGCAAACGCTATACTATTATGAACTACCCCATCTTACTTCGTTGAAGATGGGGTTTCTACATCCCCATCAGTAAGTTGAGATTTTTGACGTTTCACACGACCTAGTTGCTTCATACTTCCAGCATTCTTGCGTTTGCTAGTGTTTGAAGTAGAGCTAGAATCATCTACGTCTGAGAGGCTAGTTCCTAACCCCTGTAGATTATTTGAGTGCCAAAGTAGCATGACTTCTGCGGCGGCGATATCGCGCTGTTGGGTATACCCGCAGTTATTGCAAACGTGAGTTCGTTGGTCTAAAGTTTTTTTCTCTTGATGTCCACATTTTGGACAGGTTTGAGATGGTTTCACCTTGCTAGTAGGTACTTCTACAAACAAGCCACCAATGTCTGATAATTTCGCTTTTAGAGCGGACTTTATCATCCCCATTCCTACATCAAGAATTGATTTATTCAACCCAGCTTTTTGCTTTTTACGTTTACCTTTTTTGGCTTTGGCACTCATGTTTTTGACTTCTAATTTATTAAACTCAACGAGGTTGTCACCAACCCCGTTGGTCTTCAAAACCGTGCATGAAAGTTTCCCTTCACACGGCTCCTCAATGATTTGGTGCTTGTCATGCACACCTCATTACCCATTTTCCTTCGACTTTTTCAAGTTTTCTGGTGGGCTTAGGCTCGGCACTATTGCAGCCGGATTTTTGTGCCAGGACTGCCATTATTGGCTGTCTTTGTATCGTGGCAATGTCTGTGTAAAAGTTGAAGATTTTTATACTCATCCTTTCCACCTTTTGATTTTGGGATGATATGGTCAACTTCCATTACATCGTCTTCACGGAAAAACATTTCACAGTGGGTACATTTCCCTTTTTGCTTTTTCAGGAGTTTTGATACTCTGGTTGGCATTTCTGGGTTATTACCCATTCTTGTACTCCAGTAAACCAGATTTCCGTCGTATGGTGACGATTCGCCTTTGACTTTCACATGACGCACTATTGGCGTGTCGGCATGATTTAGTAACCGAAGTGAGGTTGAACCTTCCTTCCTGGTTGCGAATACCCAGTTATCACCGTCTATGGATTGCCAATACCTTTTTGACACCCATTTCCCGTTCTTTTTGGGGTGACGGTGTTTTGCCCAAGCGTTTAACTTTTGGTAAATAAGGTGGTCAATATCTGAGTAAGTCACCTTACTTACCACAGTCGCGTAGTAATTTGCCCATCCCCTAATTATTGGGTTTAAACGGCTGATTAGCGCCGCTTGCGGTGCTGCCTTATGAGCTTCAATAACACTGGCGATTTGGTCGTAGTGTACCTTTTGCTTCTGCTTGCTTGGGGTGATGATTGTTTTAAAGCCCTGCTTCGAGTGATACTTTCCTACTGGAAATTGTTGTATCGTAAAACCAAGGAAGTCGAACCCTGGTTTTTCTTGCTCATACTGATGGAGGGTGTGAGTAAGTCTCGTTTTACTAGGCTTTAATTCCAAACCCATGCCTTGTAACCATTCAGAGATTATCTCTTTGCATCTTTGGACAACGGTTATGTCTTTGTGGAGAATAACAAAGTCATCGGCATATCTGATTAAGCTGAGGCTTTGATAATTATGCTGCTTCCTTCCTTCCAGCGTTTCTGTATATTGCTTAATCCGTTCTTCCATCCCGTGGAGGGCAATATTTGCCAGTAATGGGGAAATTACCCCGCCCTGTGGCGTACCCTCAGATGTTGGAAACAACTGCTTACCGTCCATCACTCCCGCTTTTAACCATGCGCGAATTTGTCTGCGGATGGTGGGGGATGTATTCAATTTTATTAGCAGTTTTTCCTGGTTGATGCGGTCAAAACATTTGGCAATATCGGCATCGAGAACATATTTTGGTTTCCCGTTGATAGCGTTAAATATTGCCCCTATTGCATCATGGCATGAGCGTCCGGCTCTGAACCCATAAGAGTTAGGCTCAAATCGCGCTTCCCATTCTGGCTCTAATACCAGTTTGACAAGTGCTTGCAAGGCTCGGTCTTTCATTGTAGGTATTCCCAAAGGTCGTTTCTCTTCCGTTCCAGGCTTAGGAATCCATACCCGTCTAGTTGGACTGACCTTTGACCCCAGGTTTAGATTTCCAGTGAGTTCTAGACGCTGTTTTGGAGTCAGCGATTTAACGCCATCTACACCAGCCGTCTTTTTCCCTTGGTTATCCTGGGTGACTCTACGAACCGCTAAAGCTCTTGCTGACCATGACTTCATCAGCGTCTTTTGGAGTCTGCGATATGCTTTTACATCACCACGGGCGGAGGCTTGATAAATTCTCTTTTGGAGCTTATACACGCTACGTTCTAGCTTGCGCCAGTTAATAGAGTGCCATTCCACCATCAGTTGTTGAGACTGTGTATTAGACATATATACTCACTACTTGGGACTTTATCATCCAAATCACCGTAAATCTGTCAGCATATTCTGGGCATTACCCCAGACATTCGCTTTTGATTTAATCTCACCTTCTCGTTGCATACGGTTAGCACCTACTCAGGTATTCGATCACCTGAGAGCAAGCGAGAGGTTATCTCGTTCCGAATGACCATGCTGTGTACCTTTAGAGTGATGCTATTCGCCGGGTTTATTGGAAGTGCAAATTGGTCAAACCGAACATTGCCAACTCCTTATCCTGTGTCTTTTGACTCCAGCGCCTTTAGCCTTATTTCGCTGGTTGGTAGTCACGACGATTCAATCGCATCTTCAAGCCTAGGCTTTACTCATGGGTACTTTGCTCGATGCTTACCAACTTAGGCTGTCAGTAATAACACCTTTTCACCCCGCTTCAGGCTTTGATGGCTAGTCTCGAACCTGGGGGTGATGCTTTCACCGTTGCACCTACGGGGTAGGGTTTGAGGGGTTCTAGGATAATGGCTCTCACCTACATGGTCATTCAGTTGTCAAGGTTTTGTACCTTGCGGCTAATCCTCCAAAACCCTTACGGGTTTTTAGTTTCTAGCCAACGATTCGCACTTCAGTAACTACCGTGCTATTACCGCTGATTATTCGTGTAGTTTCCTGGTGAACAAAGTTTTGTCTTTGGTTAGCAACTTTTCTCGAAAGTCTACTAACTAATTTCTGCGTTTTATTCCACCTTCTAGAAGCCTTGACTTTTTTCTGGAAATTGGGAGAACGTTTACGACGTTTAGCTTTACCCAATTGTTTATTTTTTTGTTCTGCTTTTCGGAAAAACCGAGGCGCCCGGACTAACCCATTTTCTTCACCATTTGTCCATGCGATTGCATCGTTGCAACCTAAGTCAATTGCAATAATCCCATTATCAGTTTTGCGACTATTCTTTAACAAAGTATCATCAATCTCCAAGACGATGGAAGCATACCATTTACCATTGCGGTAAACGATATCTAAAGCTTTAGGATGCCCCCAAAGTCTAGCTTTACCTCGCATCTGGATTTGACCAATCTTTGATAATTCTAAATAGCCATTATCCCCTGTACTATGAGCTTTCCAGCCCGTAAAAGATGGATAAGTCCAACCGGAATAATGACGAATTGACTTGAATCTAGGGTACAATGCTTGTCCCTTAAAAAACCTTTGAAAAGCAAAATCAACCCGTTTCAATGTGGCTTGTAATGCTTGAGAATTAATTGTTTTATATTCTATCCAAACTTCTTTGAAGTCCGGTAAACAATTCTGCTGCTCGAAGTAAGAAACAGATTTACCAAACTTTTTATATGAAGTAATGCGATTAGATACAGCGGCATTATATAAGTCCTTATGAAGTTTGCGGTGATAGTGCAACATTTCATTGACTTGTCTATTGGGATATAGCCTGAAAGTTGCTCTACGTAACGCCATTGATGTTTTTACCCCTTGTTTTTGTTTATTCTAAATACTATTATATATCTAGTCACATAGATATGTCAACTCATGAAAAAACCAAGAACACAAACTGAATGGCAACAGAGAAACAAAGACAAAGTGAACAAGTATAATGCTAGATATAGAGAGAGTAAAATTCGGATTGGGCTAACGATAGATAAAGAAGTCGCCGAAAGGATATCGGCAATAAAAGACCCAAGCCAAAGTTATGGTGAATGGTTGCGTCAGATAATAGATAATTTACTTGCGAACTAATGCTAATATTTTGTCAAAAACTCAACTGTCCTCAAAACTCTTTTACTTGCAGTAAAAAACATTTTAAGAACGTTTCGTTTTTGACTTGCTTACATCCCCACCCTATGAGTACATTGAGGGTGGGGAATTACGCAAAATTGTTAAAGTTGTTAGGGACTTGGAAGATTACTATGGAAATAAGCAATGAGATTGATGTTGAAGATAGGGAACTAATAATGAATTTAACACCAGCTTATTTAGAGTGGGAACGGATAACGGAACTTCGTGGTTTAGAGCGCGGTAAGGAGATCGGCAAGGAAATAGGTAAGGAAATAGGTAAGGAACAGGAAAGACGGCAAATAGTAGAAAACCTGCTTTTAGCGCGATTTGGTTTTATAGACGAGCAATTAGCGGCAGTTGTTCAGCCTGTATTAAATTTAACATCTCACGAATATACTACTTTGCTGTTGCAGTTGTCTAGTTTATCTCGTGAGCAGTTGTTAGCGAGATTTCAATAGACCTCTTGCAGCAGCACTGACGCGATCGCTCATTTTCTTCAAGCTGTTTTTAAAATGGAGTGAATTTACACCCATGATTCCAAGGGAAAAGGCTGTACTTGATGAATACGCCTAAAATCGCTATCAGCAGAAACGAGAGTGAGATTGTGTTGAATTGCTGTTGCTGCTATCCAAAGATCATGATCGCTAAATCCCAAATTTTCAATGCTAAAATTACGACGTTTGCTTTTCTCTTGGGGAGCAAAATAATTAAAAACCGATGATTTTAGACGACTGTAAATAATGGCAGTTTCTTCATCAATAAAATATAAATCAACGTCGGACAAAAAAACCTGAACTGCACCTAAATTTTAAGATTTTAGTGCTGATTTTTCTGTCATATATAGTAGTTCTGCATAAGTGATAATGCTAACGCCAATGGTAACAGACGAGCAAAATTTTAAGGTATCGGTAACTTGAGGATTACCATTAATAATGTAGCTACAGTGATTAGTATCGAGCAAATAAGACATAGTGACAAAAATTAAAACTGCGTTTGAGAACGAGTTTCTTCAACTAAACGCAGACAATCTTCCAAATCATCACCATGCCAAGTTCCAGTATAATGTAGTAAATCACCTGCTTTTTTACCTCGCTTAATGGGAGAAATACGACGTAATGGGCGTTGATTTACGGTGCTTTTTTCCTGAATAGAGTCGATAAAATCACTAACTAAGGAAAGCTGTTCTGGTGCTAGTTGGGATATCTGTTGTTCAACTTTTTGATGTAGTTCTAAATAAGTCATGTTTACCTCGTTTTTATAGAAAGACAAAATACTTGATTGATTCTATTTTATCTCATAGCCATATCTTCGGTGCGCTTCGCTATCGCTCTTGCAAAAATCGCACAAACGAGTGTAGCAAAGTGCTTGCAGCGGTGCTTACGCGATCGCTTTTCACCAAACTGCCGTACTCAAGCAATTTTCGTGTTATACTAAACACGGCTGAGATCTAAACTTTTACCAATTCAAAAATTTTCTAGTTCTTTTAGTCATCTTCAGATGACTTCTGCTATAAGACTGGGAATTCATTCCCAGTCGGGTTATGGGTTTTACGTTAAGTTGACACCAATGAGCAGTGCTAAACCCCTAGGTTTAGAATCAAACAATCAAGCCATTTTGATTATAACATTTTCATCCTAAGTAGGTTGGCGTTAAAAATTGTCGTTATGACAAGGGAACAGGGAACAGGGAACAGGTTTTGGGCAACTTTACTTTTCGTTACATATTTCGGTTTTTTTCCGCTCACTTACTTACCACTTCCTGCTAAAAATATAGTCAAATATTTCTAGCTTGGTAAGGAACTTATACCTTACAGGACTAACTACAAGCCGCACCCCAACGGTTTATGGGGATATAATCAGTTAAAATAAAAATGTAGCGTTAGGATATTTTGGTAATGTCGTTAGTAATTTTAGATGAGCAGTTAGAAAGTATTCAGCTTTCGGATGAAGTGAGAAAAAAGGCTTTACAAAAAGCGAAGGAAGGTTATGTAATGACACTATTAGAGGTAGGATAAATTAGCAGTGGACGGGCGGGTAAAATTCTTGCCATTTCTCGTTTGGAGGTAATAGAAATGATGAAAAAATGGGGGATTTCTCTTTTTGACGATTCCCAGACTTTAGAGGAATTACGTCAAGAAGTGGAACAAGCAGAGTTAATTTTAAATCAGCAGATTTCTTAAATGATTATCGTTTCTGATACAACGCCAATTAGTGAGTTAGCAAAGGTGAATCATCTTTATTTATTGCCGAAACTTTTTGGTAAAGTCACGATTACCCAGGGGGTATTTGATGAATTGCAAGTAGGTGAGCATCCAGCCGCGAAACTTGTACAGAATTTGTCTTGGTTAGAGGTTGCAACAGTAGATAATCAGCAGGTGGTTAAGGAGTTACAACAGTCATTTAAGTTAGATTTAGGAGAGTCAGAAGCTATTGCTTTAGCGGAGGAGATTGGTGCATCTGAGTTGTTAATTGATGAAAAGGCAGCCCGGAAAGTGGCTATGGCTCGAAAATTGCCTTTAATTGGGACTGTGGGGGTTTTATTATTGGCAAAGCGGCGGGGTGTGTTGGCTAGTGTTAAGGATGTTTTAGATGAGATGCAAGCACAGGGAATGAGAATTTCAGATTAGGAGGTCAAAAGCGATAGCGAAGCTCTGCTGCAAGCAGTTCGCTACTATTGTCCTTGGTAGATTTAGAGAAGATTAATGCACTGACAATTACATTTGTATCAATTACGATACGGTTAGTTTTCATCCTTGAGAATAGATTCTAAAATTTCTGGGGTCATTCCGTTAGCAACGGCTTGTTGACTCGCTTCCTCCATGATATCTAAGAGTGGTTTTTGACTGACTGCTTTTTGCAGCATTATGTTGAGAAATATTTGGATTTTTTGCTGTTTTTCTGGTTCTGCTTCTCGGTACGCTTTGGCAATTTCTGGGTCAACTTGAATGGTAATGTTTTCCATGATAAGTTACAAGTTAATTAGTCTAGTTTTATTATAGCGATCGCCAGCTATTTCTGTTTTACACTATCCTGAATTATCTTAATCTCCTCTTCTGTTAACCCATACAATTTATACACTATCTCATCTATCTCTCTTTCTAATTCTGTCGTGTCTGCTTTCGGTTTTTGACGTTTTATTTCTAGGATTAAACAAGAATACATAATACGACGAAACTAGGGACTACGAATGAACGAACAAATTTTGGGATTTTAAGGTTAAAAAAGTAGCTTTTCATACTCTTCAAGCGCCCTCTTGAATGTATATCTAGTTTCATACAATTGACGTGCTATTTCCCCCATTGAGTTAACTCTTTGGTTGTCACGTGCTAATTGACGAATTATATCAGCAAGCTGTTGAGGATTATCAGGAGGAACATTAACCCCACAACCAGAATTAGTTAATAGCTTATCTATATATGAATTGCGTACAGATATAGATATAATCCCCCGTCCTGCGGCCAGCATTCCATAGAGTTTAGATGGTGCAACAATTGACTCAGCACCAGGGATAAGACTAACTAACGAAATATCGCAGGCTGTTAATGATAGAGGAAGTAATTCTCTAGGTTGGTAGGGTAATAGGAGAATGTTTTTTAGCTGATAATTTTCAATTACTTGTTTGACAATTTTAGTTTTTGCTCCGTCACCAATAAAGACGAATTTAATAGGCTCATCTTTAAGTATTTTAGCTGCTTCAGTAATGGTTTCAATATCATGTAGTCTCCCCAGATTACCTGAATATAAAACTGTAAAGATTTCATCAAGTTCATGCTGTTGAGCAAAATTATTTTCTGGTTTGCTGACAACCGGAATATCTTCAATTGCCCAATTTTCAATTACTTTAATCTTGGGTTTTAAATCAGGATATTTTCTCTCTAAAAATTCCTGCATTGAGGTGCTAAGGACAATTATATATTCAGAATATTTATAAGTTAAATAAATTAGCTTACTGAAGAACTGATATAAAATACTATTTTGCTTTATAATTTCAGACATTACTGCTGACTCTGGAAAAATATCTTGGAGGAGAAAATAATATTTACCACGACGGACAATATTGAATAATATTCCTAGAATACCTACATAGGGTGGATTAGAAGCAATTAGAAGTGGGGTATTGCTTGATAAATTAAACATTACATAGCCAACAGCACCAAGCAGAAAAAATATCGAACTACTGATTTTGCTGAAAATACTGGTGCTGGATTTGATGGGAGAAAAAGCACGAATTATTTCGACTTGAGTTAAGAAATCAGGTACATCTAAATTAGATTTAGTACCAGTAAATATGTTTAAGTTATAATTATGCTCAGACAGTCCCTTTGCAAGGTCAGTCATTAACTGGGCTGTGGCAGCATTGCTAGGATAAAAGTATTGCGTAAGGATAGAAATTTGCTTCATTGATTTAATTTTTCAAATAATTAAAGCAGAGATACGATTGAAGACTGATGTACGGTTCGTTGTTAGCTGAATGACGGTAATCAGTCCGTTAGTTTGATTGGCTACACATAAGGTAACTAACAATCAACCAAGGGAATGAATAAAAACGGGTTGAAGGTCTAAGGGCGGATTCGTTCCCTAAGTAGGCTGGACGAGTAGCGAAAATCCTCCAACTCGGGTAGGACAAACCGTAATTGGTTTGAGGTGTTCAGAATACACAAAGGGTCGCAGAGCATTAAAAAAGTAACCCCATTTTTACTCTATTCAGTTGACAACCTGGCGCAAAAAGTCAATCATTGCTGATTTCTCCTGCTTTAACCATGCAGTATCAATTTTTATCAATTCTTTGCGGATATTGACCGCGCCTAATCGATCAAGTAGATATGCTCTAGGTGAGTTTGAAAAAAGTTTTGCTGGTTTGCCATAAGCCAAAGTTGCTACGCAAGCATGAACTCTATTTGAAAATGTTGCTTCTGTATTAGCATACAAGTTAAGGTATGTATGCGGGATATCTGAAGTAAAGGAGTTGGGAGCGGCATAAGATTTTTGTAGCAACATGGGATTGAAGCGATGGTCAGTACGAACAATAATGTGATCTGCTATGGACTCTTGTAGAGAAGGTCTCATAGGAAGTAAAGAACGAAGGAAAAGGTAAAATTTATATCGACGAGCCAGATTTAACTCACGACTTGCAAAGCGAAACTTCAATGCCAGGTTGTTCAACTGAATTACTTCTTCATTCTTTTTAACAGTTGTACCATTATCTATGGCAACTGTAGGTTCTGGAATTTGGTCAAAATTAAAAATTATGTACGGTGGTAAAGTTGTTGATAATGGATGATGGAGGTCTGAAACAAAAGTTGCAACATCAACACCATCCATTGCATGAGTGGCCAAATCACCAAAAAATTTATAAGTTTCAGTATCTCTAGTAATAAATACATAAGGCGGTATTTCAGTTAGCCATTCTCTTGCTTGTTCTTGCATTTTCTGAGAATAATCCATCATACCTGCACTGAGAACAATTATTTTGATTCCTCGTTCCTTTAGTTTCCGCAAGGTTTGTTCCCAGATTTTTGGATATTCAGGACGTAAATATGGACCTTGAATCACAAGATAATCCATGTCAATATGAGCTAAGTAATCTAGTGAATTAGGAGGATTCCCAATATTAACATCCCAGTATCCTGGTTGATCACTCAACAATACAACCCGATCATTTGGAAAGGCTTGACGGAGCATAAACTCTGCGCCTAATTGGAAAAAACTATTTCCAATATTAGTTGACCAGTAGCCAGCAACAACTACGAAAGTTTTTATAGACATTATGTAACCTCAACACATTTAAATAGTGTACAACAAATCTTAATAAGTATATTTTTTGATTTAAGAACTTATTCTCATTTCTTAAATGCCAGATAATATGCGTCTATATAAGAGTTCATTATCTTTTCAAAAGAAAATTTTTCTCGAATTTGATTAATAGCTAAATCTGAAATTTTATATTTTTCCTTTTGATTCAAGAATTTATTCAATTGCGAAGCAAGTTGTTCTGCATCCCCTACAGGAAAGAAGACAGCTTTTCCATCAGTTACTTCTCTAAATACAGGAATATCAGAACAGATAACTTGACAACCTTGAGACAAGGCTTCTGTAGTAACTAATCCAAAAGATTCTTCACGGGAAGGCACAACTAAAACATCACTAGCCGCATAATAGCGATTAATCTCTGTACGACTATCAATTGTTCCAAGTAATCTTACTTCCATGGGCAAATTATTTACTTTTTGTTGAATTTTTTGATTGTATTTTCCAATCATGATCAACATAAAGTCATCAGGGTTAGGAAGTTGATGTAAAGCTGACTCCAGAACATCAAATCCCTTCCGATAAGATCCAATTACATTAGCCACAAAAAGCACAATAATTTTATTATCAGGCAACTTCAATTCTTGTTTAATATCCTGACGTTCTTCGGGGGGATAAAACTGTTGAAATTCTGTTGGATCAGGAATAACTTGAATTCTTTCAGATGAAAAACCTGCGTGAATTAGTTTTTCGCGGAGGATATTAGAGGGAGATACTAAAATTGCTTTCGATTTTGTTATGAGATCATGACGATAAATAAAATTTTGTTTAGCTCTATCTACTAAAGTGCTAGGATATTTATCTAGATGGGGACAAGAATGACAGCCTTGCTGATAACCTTGGCAACTTCCAGAAAAAGTACATCTTCCACTCATAATCCATTCATCATGTATTGTCCAAACAACAGGTTTTTCTAAAACTTTTTCTAAAATTTCCTTTGGCATATAATAACCATGAACATTATGTAAATGAATAACATCAGACCAATTTAATAATGTTGGTAAAACTTTTAACCATTGATTAATATTTAGAGGAGCTTCAAGACTACTAAGACGATAAATCAGTACATTGGCCATAAATTGCCAGCGCGAGACTCCTAGTGTTTCAATATTATTGGAGCTATCTGAAATTCCACTACCTGCATAAAATTTTGAAGAAAAACCATATTGAGGAAGTCTTAGATGAATACTCCTACCAGATCGTGCTGCTCCTCCGTCGGTGGTATGTGTATGAAGATGTAAGATTTTCATGTGGTAAATTTTTTTTAACTGATAATGGATGATTTAAAATTAGTCAATTGGAAGTATGAGCATTAAAGCCTTGCCATTTTTGGCTTAAATATTCATGTTTTATGTTTAAATCTTCAATGATTTTAAATAACTTACTGAAATGTGTAAATATATAATTTTTAGAGCTTAGTCCATAGCGGGAGTTGACCACCTAGTTTACGATAGAAATCGGTTATATTATTAGTAATATTGTTACCAAGAATTTTGATCATCATCAGCCTTATGTAGGCAGTTAAAAACGAAAACATCAGTCTATATGGAATACCCTTGACGGCATTTTTACTCCTTGCTCTGTAAAACTCCTTGTATACTTTCAGGTAATTTTCTGGTGAAGTGCTGACTCCTCCAATCTGGACATATGCGATAATATCGCCATCTAAAAAATAGGCATCGTTATCTTTTAGCTCTCGTAGTAACAATTCGTAATCACCAGCCAATCTAAATGATTCATCAAACAATCCTTTGTCCTTAAACAGACAATGGTGATGGAATACACCTTGATGATTTATATTGAAAACCTGAAGAAAATTATGCTTTGACTTTTCCCATGATTTATTCATGATTTGTAAAACTTCATTTTTATCAGAAACCATAGCTACTCTACCATATACTAAGCGCACGCTAGAACTATTTAAAACTAATTTTTTAGCAACGTTATTTAGAACATCAGAATTATAAAAATAATCATCCGCTCCCAAAAAAATAATCCATTCAGCAGTAGCATGAGATACTCCTTTATTAAAAGCGTGATAGATTCCCCTATCTGGTTCAGATTCCCAATATGCAATCTTAGTGGAGTTGTTACGTATAATATCAACTGTTCCATCTGTAGATTGACCGTCAATAATTATTAATTCTTTGTTTCCATAACTTTGAGCTATAAAACTATCAATACAACGTTGTAAGTATTGTACATTATTATAGACTGCTATTATGACAGAAAAAGAAGGTTCTGAGTGTGATTTTATCATCTTATTTAAATTCCTTTATTATTTAACGAATGGCAGCTAATAATAACAAAAATATTCATCATACCTGATGGTATCACGTTTCAAGTCTCTATTTTAGACCCGAATACTTACCTTTATTTTATATGGTTGTAATTAAATTTATATTCATCTGTAAATCTTGCCACTGAGCCAAAGAAAAAACAAGACATAGCAAAATAAACACTATTAGCCTGTATAACTGGAGCCTGTAAAAATGCAGCCAAAAATGCAATCAAAGTGCATAAAACAAATACATGGATTATTTTCGGCAGCTTTAATCGAAAGAATCGGAGAAGAATTGGAATCTGAACAAGATGAAATGTCAAGAGCAAAAGCATAGCTAATATACCTGCATCATACATCTGATCTAACCATATATTGTGAGCATAACTTGACCTTATAATCATAGCCCTACCTCCCCAAGGAAAATCAAACATTTGATTTATAACTAGTAGCCAAGTTTCATATCTAGATGTTTCTAGTCCTTCAGATGCTAATCTACTACCGATACCTAATTCCAATAAACTGTTGATTAATGGCAATATAGTTTCAATTAATACATCACGTAGTAAGAACAATATAACACCTATAGAGGAGAGAAAAAATATCATTATCCACCTTGATATTTGAAAACCCTTTTTTAAAGAAATGGTAAATATGAAAGTAGCAAAAACCGAAATTAAGAAAACTACAATCGGTGTCCTTGCTCCTAAGGAAATAGATGAGTAACCACTCATCAATACCAGTATCAATATAACAATAAAAAAGATTGATTTTCTAAATTTTCCAATAAAAGGACTAAATGATGCTCTAGAAATAAGTAAT
The DNA here is from genome assembly GCA_017355425.1 of Dolichospermum sp. DET69. Taxonomy (NCBI): domain Bacteria; kingdom Bacillati; phylum Cyanobacteriota; class Cyanophyceae; order Nostocales; family Aphanizomenonaceae; genus Dolichospermum; species Dolichospermum sp. DET69. The sequence goes on along the minus strand of CP070233.1, from coordinate 1,926,427 downwards.
CCTGCTAATGATAAACCCAAATAAGAGAAAATATCTAAAGATGGTCCGTTGACTAAATCGTCACCTTTCCAAAAAGTTGCTACTGACCTATTTGCGATCTCAATGCCTATAAGTGAAAAATTCCATCTATTGTATTGAGCTACGCTTAAGAAAACCCAAATAATGCCGCCACTAAATAAGGATAAGTTTAATGAAACAATATTAGAGGGAAAAAACGGCATTTTTTTGAAGTCTAAACAAACACCCATCAAAAAAAGTAAAATAATTGTAACTATTTCTATAATAAACCTCCCAGCACCTTTTTCAGAGTCGAGTCCATAAGAGTAAACTTGATAATAGTTGACTACAACAAATAGGATCAATGATACTATTGATATTGAAATACTTGTGGATTTAAGTAGATATTTCGGAATTCTTAAATAGCCAAAAAACTTCAGAATTAGAGGAAGAAGCAGGAAGAATAAAGTAGATATTGTAGGTATCGCTAAACCGATGATAAATAAATTAAGGCATAAAACCACAAACTTTAATTTATCTTTGGCTTTTATACTCGTGATTTGCATTTTTTCTTTCTCTGAGTAAATTAAATTTTCTGTTCAAATAACTATAGTCCGTTGATGAACACTTAAAGAAGTATCTTAGCAAAATATTGGGAAAACATAACTTTAGATCGCGCATTGCAATTGCCATGATACTGTTATGTTTTATAAACGTCTTTATATATTGATAAATAATTCTTAGCTTGTATTTCTAAAGTAAAGTTATTCTCAACTTTTTCACGACTATTAACGCCTAACTTCCTTAATCTTTCCTCATCGTCCAATACCCAAGCAATTCCTTTAGCTAAGTCATCTATATCAAAAGGTCTAGCCAAATAGCCATTTTGTTGATGTTCTATCATATCAGACATACCGCCAATATCAAAAGCTACGCAAGGAGTACCACAAGCTAAAGACTCCATAACTGTGTTTGGTAAATTATCTTGCAAAGAAGGAGCAATAAATACATCCGCTGCTGCATAAACTAAGGAGAGGGAAATATCATCATTTAATCTACCTAAATAATGTGATTTGAAGCCAAGTTCAGTAGGGTTTTTAGGTTGAGAAGATCCAAATACAACCAATTCTACTTGCTCTCCCCACCCAGATTGACTAAGCTTTTGTAAAGTTGATTGTAGTAAATTAAAACCTTTTCTGGGATCACTTGTTGCACTCATAGCTCCAAATAGAATCAGTTGCTTATCTTCAGGTAAACCTAAAATGGAGCGTGCTACAGATTTTTTAATGGGTTTATACTGTTCTGGATTAATTCCATTAGGAATAACTTCAATTTTTACATCTTTTAGTAGAGAGCTAGAGGCGGCACATTTAGCCAGCCAATGGCTTGGAGTAACTATAGTTAAATTTAAGTTTTTCCATGCCTTTGCTTTACGTTGCCATACCCAGCGTGATAAGTCTTTTTCCCTATTGCTGTGCAGTTGAGGACAAGTACCACAGGAGTTTATATAATTTATGCAATCTCCACTGTAGTGACACCCTCCAGTAAATACCCACATATCATGTAGAGTCAAGACAATGGTTTTTTTGAAACTAGTGATAGTCTCTATATTTAGATATCCACGATTAATCCAATGTAAATTAATGATGTCAGGATTGATTTGAGCCACTTTTGTGGCTAATTCATCAGGTAGCCATTGAAGTGAAAATACTGATTTATTATCGCGCTGGGTATACAGTTGTAGTGGTAGACTATCGAGAGTAGGTTTTAATTTGCTAATACCTTTACCTAGTTTTCCTTCTGAGCTAATTACTGTATAATCATCACTTTGCTTGTTTTGTACAAGCATTTGAGAGGATATACCAATATCTTGTAAGCCTCGATGTAAACGATAAGTGGCACGAGCAGCACCTCCATTAATGTCACTAGTGCTAATTAGCAGGGGTTTAATCATGGCTCTAAAGATTTGATAAATTTAGTAACTGCATTTGTAAATTTAAGAGGTTGGGTTGTCCGCGAATTGTGAGGTTGACAAGGTTCTTTATCTAAAAGATCAGAAAGGGAGTCAATTATAAATTCAGCATTTATTGAGTCTAAGCTCATATATGGAATTTGATATTTTTCTGCCAGAGATTTAACTTTCCCCCGTCCTAGAGTATAGTCTATTGCTACTGTAGGTATAGAGGAGGATAAGGCGAAAACAAGGGAGTGAAATCTCATCGTCAGAGCAATAGAAGCCGACTTAAAGACATTTACTGCTTCTACAGGACTTATTTCTGCTCCTAAATAAGTTAGATCTAAAGAATCATGTATTTTATTTGCATTTCTAAACAACCTACGGTAGAACCATCTATCATCATTACCGATATGATTGGTACACATTGGAAAGGGAATTATCTTTAGGTTGGGATACTTCTCAACTAATTGCTCTAATGCTTTGATTACCTCTCCTTCAAACCTGCTCTTTAAAAGTTCAGATTCAGATTGACTTAAATTATGAGCGTATTCACTGTATGGCCAATCTCTCAAACCCAATAATAAGGTTTTATGTTTTAAAACATCTGTGTGATATCTATCTTCATCAGATATACAACTTCGTAGCCATGTAAACGCAGGATCTTCTGCAACCTGGTCTGAAGTTGTATCCACACCTAACGTCTGAGCAATCTCTTTAGACTTCTGATCACGATAAATTCGGTGAGAAGCTTGTAAAAGCAGATACTTTATCGCGTCATTGTAATAGGAATCGCCCAAAGGACCCACACCACATCCTGCAATCAATGTAGGAACTTTTGCTTCTACTGCTTGCTGAAAGATTGCAAGCATATCAGCAAGTTGTTGTAGAGCCATTAAAGGACCACCACCAAACACCACTAAATCCATTGAACTGGCAATTTGTATGGCTTCTGGGATAGAGTGCAATCCACATCCTTCCAGTTCAGGCATTTGCTGGATTGTCATCTGGCAAATATAAGGCTCTAATGACGCTAAATGCAGTTCCATTGTTTCCAAAGAAACATATAAAGCGTTGATAACACCTCCAAGAATTGCCTTATCACCTAAGGTTTCGGTCCCATACCAACCACAAATTAAGACTTTACGCTTCTTATTAGAATTAGCTGGAAATTGAAGTGCAGGTATAGGTTGACGAAGGTTCGATGGATTTATTCCAAACGTAACCATTCTTTTAGAAAATCTTGATTTCTGTATTAATGAAAGTAATGGTTTTAAAACCTTTATAAGCTTAATTTTTTGGTTGGAAATACCGACCTTTTTTAAAATCTTTTTTGAATACTTTTTCAGTAAAACTTTGGTAGGAGGCAAGCCAACATAATCATGAGCGCAAGTATCACATTTAGTTTTTACTATCTCTGCTAAATGTTGACTATTATCAAAATAGAGTCTTTCCGCATCTTCAGAAACAGCTGATCCTAATGTTTTACTTTCAACGGCACAGTACAACAGTTCACCTCTCGCAGAGAGAGTAGCACCTTTATGCTGCCAAGTACATCCAGCAGAACGAGCTTTTTGATATATCAGTTGGCCGATTAAAGATTGGTAGAAAAAGACCTGACTCTCAGACTTTTCATAAAACCTAATCAAATTCTCCAGAAAAATAGCGAAATGGTACTTTTCCTCAAAAGTCAGATCAAAAGGCTCAACAACATTTTTTGAATAAAGGCGCTGATGTGGTATACCTAGCCTATATTTTATATATATATCTTTGCTGAGTGCAAATTCTAACAAGTCATCAACACCATAAATATTTTCTTTAATTACAGTACAACCTAACCTGCAACTGGAAACTAATTCATTATGTTGAATAAAGTCAATTACTTTGACCGCATTTTCAAAATTACCTTTGCGACCTCTTACTCTATCGTGTACTTCACCAACTCCATCTAAAGATACCATAACATCTAGAAATCCGTTATGAGATTTGATGACTTGACCAATTTCAGTAATACGTTCTATTACTTGGCTGCTGTTAAGTGAGTTCGTAATTAAACTAATATTTGATAATTTTGGCAGCTTTCGGAATAGGATATCTACAAGTTCGGCAAGATCCTTACGGAGGGTAGGTTCTCCACCATTAACTCCTATGGTTTTGACTTCAGAAAAAAGCGGATTCGATAAAGCTTTTTCTAGTTCAGATGGAGTAATTTGGTAATCAAATTTTTGCTGCCAAATATTACACATTTGACATCTACAATTACAAATATCATTAACTGGAAATTGGATAACTACAGGTTTTTGTAATTTCCACGGTTTGGGTCTTGTTGTCAGATAAAAGCTGTAAATAGAATCAATTAATTTCATTATATCTCTAGTGAATGCCTACTTCAATTATTTAATGCCTAAATTTCAATTAATTGTCTGATTTTGTTAAAAATTCTTTTGAGTATTTTAGGATTATACATTTTTTCAAAATAAAGCTTGTCTGCTGCAACATCTCTCATCATATATTGTGGATGAATTAGTGGAAATTTCATATTCTGTGTTTTCAGATTAGAAACTTCACTGTCTTTGTTTCTCGTATTAGTAGAATCTTCACCAAAACCTAGATTGGATATTAAATTTACTGTAGGAACAATAGATAGACCAGACTGCACCAAGCGAGCAAAATGCCATTGATAACCCCAAATATTTTTCTTACCTTCAAAAGTTTCCGAAAATACTTTTTCTCTATTTTTATATTCTTTTTCACTACCCAAAATATCACGCATAAGACAGTGTACTTCACTTTCTTCCCATAATTTCATTTCATAGTCAAAATATTGCCATGCTCTTGCCCAAGATGCCCAACCCCAGATACCACCGTAGTAAGAAAAATAATAACTTTGAATGGAGGATTTCCATGTTCCTAAAAAATTAGTTCCACTAATGCTCATTATCCTTTGATCATGACGATATTCCTCCAACATTAATTCGCAAAACTTAAAAAAACTGGGATCTGGTAGACAATCATCCTCTAAAATAATAGCCTCTTCTACCTGATCAAACACCCAGTCTATACCTGTGGATACGCGCTTACCACATCCTAAATTAACGTCTGAATAGTTAGTCAATACCTCACATTCCCAATCAACGCCTTCAATAATCGCCCTAGCCGCAGCACAATTTTCTGCTTCTCCTGGACGGTCTACACGCGGTCCATCGGCAATAACTAAAAGTTTGGGAGGTTTAGCCTCACGAATGGCTTCAAATACTCTTTTGGTTGTATCTGGACGGTTAAATATGATAAATGCAACTGGAGTTTTCATAATTATTTCTTACACTAGTTCATTCAAGATTCAATAGGCTTTTGAGCCTCCATATACAAAGTTTCCCAGGCTCTCTCCTCTTTATCATTCAACAATGATAAATCAGTTCCTTGCCTAAAAGAAACTTGTTTAACATTGATAAACCCCAAGTCATTTAAACATTTTCCTAGAAATTCACTATCCCAAAGAGATACATGAAAATAGTCTTGAGTTAAACTTCTAATGGCATCACATCCTGTCTCCCAACGATCAAATTTTTCGTGTATTTTTTGACCAGAATAATAAGCTACATATTTTTTTAAATCAGGAACTGTTACTCGGAGCCAAGCACCAGGCTTCATTGTCCTATATAATTCTTGTAGTAAGATAATTGCCTGATCTGGATATAGATGCTCAAGAGTATGTTCTGTAAAAACTCCATCCCAGACATCATCATCACAATTAAGAGGAAATCTTAAATCCATCATCCAATCAGGTTTACTAGTATTTTTTTTGAAAAAATTTCTAACCCCAAGAGAAAAAAAATCAGCGTTTATCCAACTCTCAAATTTGCTGCCTCCAGATCCCAAATTGAGTAAATTTTTGTCATAAAGGTTCAATTTTGGTTTTGAGTTCAAAAACAATCTTCCATATAAGCTTATCAATTCAAATCTGAAAAGGCCTTTTAAACTTACTTGATAGTTGTACATACTGTGTTTATCCGTATTAAATGTATTACCAATATAAAATTACTATCTGCTAGTAAATTTATAACCTATTTTTGCCAAAAAAATACAAGTGATTTCATCTGTAAATTAAATATTATCCTAGTTCTTGAATCTATAGCATTAGCAAATACTGAACCAATTCCATAAGATATAACAGTAGCTATAGAAGCCCCAACTCCAGCATACATTGGTATAAGAATCAGGTTTAATAAAACATTAGCAATTGCACCCAGTAAAGTTCTTTGGAAAGGAAGTTTAGTCAACCCCTCAGCAATAAACCAAGGGGATGCTCCAACCCCCATGAATACAAACAAAGCAGCCCAAATATGAATAGCCAATATTGTACCTGCCAGGGCATAGCTGCTACCAAATAGCATCGTAATTATTGGAGTAGACAAAAAGGACATGGGTACAGCAATAGTCACAGAAAGTAGAGACAATATCCGCAACAATTGTTTTATCTGCCGATAGTATATAGCTTCACTTGCTTCTTTTTTTGCTGCATAAATCGCGGGCGCAACTGAAGAAACTATAGTTGTAGGGATAAAATACCAAACCTCAGAAATCCGAGTGGCTGCTGAATAAAGACCAACTGCTTTATCTCCAAGCATCTGCCCAAGCATAATCTGGTCAATTTTCACATAAACCATAATAGCTAAACCAGACAAAATCAAAGGCCAACCTTCTTTTAGGAGTGTCTTAGCAAGTGGTGAACTCCAAGTCCACAACCAAGGTGAATAACCCCTAACTCTGTAGGATATGATCAAACCGATCGCCCCTAAAATTACCTCTCCTAAGCCCGACCAAGCAAAAGCAACTAATGGAGCATGAAAACTGATCAAGGCTACTTTAACTAAAGCAGTAATGACAAAAGCGGTATTTTTAGCAATGACAGTATACTTTGACTGTAGCTGAGACTGAAACCAAAGGTCAATAGTGTCAAAAGCCTGAAAAATCCCTACAGATGACAATATAGCTACTAGGGAAATAGTCAATTGGTCATCATGACGCAACACAATAATAGAGCTAACAGCTAATACTAAAGCAGCAATACCACCAAACAATTTTAGCCAGAAAGCTGTTCCTAAAATTTGGGATCTCTTTTCAGGTTCACGGACAATAGAGCGGACTACTATGGCATTTAAACCAAGGGTAGAAAGGGTACTAAATAGGGCAACAAAAGCAGTAGCATAGTTAAAAACCCCAAACTGTTGTACTCCTAAGTAGCGAGCGACCCAAACCCCCACAAATAACCCCACACCCATGCGAAGGATGCGGTCAGCAAATAACCAACCTGTATTCGCAATAATCCCCCTCAGTTTATCACTTGATTTGAGCAGTGATAACCTCTTATTAAGATTGAATTTATCTAGCATGAGCCAATTTTCATTTTGGGCATATTTCCTGGCATATCTGAAAACTGTCACCAGTTTAGTAAGACTCTTATTTTGTCCAAGGTATTGCTTAGTTAAGCCATTTTCAACCAGCCAAATACATCATCAACAGTTAATTTTAAATCTACTCCTACCAATACAGGCAGAATATCAGTTTTTTCCATCAGCATTGGTTGGCGATCGCATAAAAATACCAGAATACTTAAATCATCAGGATCAAGAAACCATCCTAATTTACACCCATGCTCCATACAATGCAAGATATTGCCAATCACTTTATTTGATTTCTGTTCAGGAGAAAGAATCTCAATTACCCAATCTGGAGACTGTTCAAATCGGTCTGGAACTTCTCCATTTGCCAGGAAGGGAATATGTTCCCATGTGAAAACTGCTATATCAGGAACAATTGAGCGATTACCAAAGCTACACCTGAGTTCAGGAAAAGCATAGGCAATTTTTTCAGATTCACTCACCAAATTAATTTCGCTGCTAAGTTTCCCTTGCAGTCGGCTGTGTCTTCCTTTCGGCATAGGTTTTTGAATAATATCCCCATTCAAGAACTCTGACGCAGGCTTAGTCTCCGGCATCATTAAGAACTTTTCCAATGTAATATCTTTTACGGCACTGATGGTCATATCTTTATGATTTGTCCAGGTACTTATTGGTTGGCGATCGCAGAGATTGTTTCGAAGATTACACCATAATTAGACACAGCTTTCCCGTACTTTGGCCTTCCCAGTTACGAGCAGGTTGCGAGGAAGGAACTGAGATCAAAAGACCATCAAAGCTCAACTTCTAAAACACAGCTAATTTTATTAATGTTGCATGGTGCAAACTTTCTTTTCATCTAACTAAGTGTTGCATGAGCAGGGAACAAAGTCAACTCTTACAGAAGTATCCGGTAAGCGTAAAGCTCAGTGGCTTCAGCCCTGAGATATAAGCGACACGATAGGTTTTAACCTATTTAAATCTTGTACCGCTAAATATCTTGACAATCTTACACCATGAAGAGTAGTATAAGGTTGGAGGTAAAAGCGATGCTAGTTTTTGAGTTCAAAACTTACGGGAAATCAGTTCAATTTAGCGCAGTAGATGATGCAATTCGCACCGCTCAATTCGTTCGGAATAGCTGTATTCGGCTATGGATGGACGTAAAAGATACGGGCAAAAACGACTTGCAGAAATATTGCGCTGTTTTGGCGGCTAATTTTCCATTCGCTAATGAACTTAACTCAATGGCACGACAAGCCAGCGCCGAACGAGCATGGTCTTCTATTTCTCGGTTTTACGATAACTGTAAAAAGAATATTCCTGGATTAAAGGGATATCCTCAGTTTCAAAAAGACTGCCGTTCTGTCGAATACAAAACATCAGGATGGAAGCTTTCAGAAGATCGTAAATCTATCACATTCACTGATAAAAAAGGTATTGGTAGATTAAAGATCAAAGGGACTCGTGATTTGCATTTTTATCAAATAAATCAAATTAAACGAGTTAGGCTAGTTAAACGGGCTGATGGCTATTATTGTCAGTTTTGCATTGATGTTAATCGCCAAGAAGATATAACTCCATCAGGAAATACAGTTGGATTAGATGTAGGCTTGAAAGAATACTACACTGACTCCAATGGTGTGATGATTGAGAATCCTAAATTTCTGCGTATTGGAGAAAGGATTCTTAAACGTTCACAACGTCGTGTTTCCAGAAAAGTCAAAGGTTCAAAAAATAGAGGCAAAGCTAGACAGATTTTAGGTAAACGCCACCTCAAAATAAGTAGGAAACGTAAAGACCATGCTGTGAAATTAGCACGGTGCGTAGTTCAGTCAAACGACTTGATATCCTACGAAGATTTGAGAATTAAAAATATGGTGAAAAATCATTGTCTAGCCAAGTCTATCAACGACGCATCTTGGTATCAGTTTCGTGTCTGGCTTGAATATTTCGGGAAAGTATTCAAGAGAGTCACAGTAGCGGTCAATCCGCAATATACAAGCCAAGAATGCTCTGGCTGTGGTGAAATTGTCAAAAAATCTCTATCCACCAGAACGCATATTTGTAAATGCGGTTGTGTGATGGATAGAGATGAAAATGCAGCTAGAAATATCCACAAGTCGAGGATTGAGTACGGTAGGGATACGGTCACTTTCATGCTAGACATGAGCAATGCTTTGGGAGATAAGACCTCTACTTGTGCTGGAGAAATCCTGGACGAGCAAGTCATGTCTTTGATCAAAGAATCTCAGCGGCTTTAGCCCTGAGAGTGTCAACGCACATTAGTTTCAGAAGGATGATCCTTACTCTCTACTTGGTCTCCATAATAACCTTTGTAATAATAATACCCACCATAACCACTTTCCTCGCTAATACCATTTACTGCCATTCCCAAAATAGGCACTTTCGCCTGATTGAGTAATGATTTAGCCGACCTCATCGCTGAATACTCCACCTTGCCAGGACGGACAACCAGCAATAACCCATCCACATACTTGGCAACAATTAGAGGGTCAGTAACAGCAGTCAAGGGGGGCGTGTCAATTATTACAAAATCATAATTATTGCTTGCCTCTTCAACCAAATCAGCCATGCGCTGGGAATCTAAAAGTGTCACCGGGTTAGGCGGAATTTTTCCGACTGGTAACAGATCTACCAGGGGGGATACTTCCTGGACAGTATTTTTTAACTGCGCCTGACCAGCTAAAATATTGCTCAATCCCAACAAATTGGGTGTTTCCCAAATGCGGTGCTGACGGGGACGACGCATATCAGCATCTACTAACAACACGCGTCGTCCTACATGAGCCGCTGCTAGAGACAAATTTGCTGCCACAAAAGATTTACCCTCTCCAGCTGTTGAACTAGTTACCAAAATTACTCGCAATTCCTTGTCAGAGAGGGTGAATCCCAGGTTAGTCTGGAGCATTTCAAAGGATGTACTGACTGGTGAATAGATGTTATCAAGTAAGGGCAACTCTCGCCGACTTTCCTCCTGATTTTTCGGATTTTTCCCACCATATAGGGGAATCATCCCCAGCAAAGGAAAGCCCAACAGCCGATTGGCTTCTTCAACATTTTTGAGAGCCTGATTCATGGATTCCAACAGCAACGCCGTTCCTGCACCCAAAAGGATGCCTAAAAATCCGCCTAGTGCTAAGTTGAGGGGTTTTTTGGGAGAAACGGGACGCTCAGGAACTAAAGCCTGGGAGATAATCCGCGCATTACCAACATTCTGATTCTCCAATACGGCAACTAACTGGAATTGCTTCAAGAATTCTTGATAGGTAAGTTGTGCTACAGATAACTGTCGCTGTAGCTGTAGCTGTTGTTGTTCCAGTCGAGGTAAGCTATCTAAACGTCTCCTATTAACTATAAATACCCGCTGCAATTCCCCTATTTTATTTGTTAGTGCTAACCTTTCTACCTCTGACTTAACTAGTGCTTCAGTTAACGACTGTTTGAGTTCTCCTATCTGCAAATTCTGTTTAGACAGGGCATCGGAACTACCAACGGTCTGGGCAACTCGCTCTTTTAGTACGGTTTTCAGAGATGCCTCTTTCATGATTAAATCAACGACTTTTGGATTATCATTTGTATAAAGTGTTCGCGCTATAGCTAGATCGTATTGTGTTTTTTGGTATTCTGTGAGTACCTGCTGTACACCAGGGGATTGACTTAATGTACTGAGATCCACTGCCTGTTGCGTACCCAGTTTCATTTCATACTGCAAAGCTACAGATCGAGTAGAAGCCGCCGCTAATTCCCCTTGGCTCTCGATAATTGCTTGATCTAATTTTGCTAGAGATTCTAAACCAGTTGTAGCTTCTACATCCAAAACTGCCACCCGATTGTTTTCTTTAAATCGCCGCAGGCTCATTTCTGCTTTCGTAACTTGTCTCTCAACCTCTGGCAATTGCTTGGCTAAAAATTCTCGCGCTGATCTAGCCTCGGTGCGATTATTGAGAATATTACTCTCCAGGTAATATTTCATGAGAGAATTTACCACATTTGCTGCTTCCTGGGGATTGATACTGCTGTAACTAACCTGTAACACATCTGTTCCTCGGATGCTTTTTAGCTTCAGTTTCTTAAGAAAATTCTCCGGGGGAAGCTGTACGCCTTCATCATTGGTCAACTTCAGTGCGGTAATAGTTTTTATAATAATCGGGTAGGAGCGGATGATCTCAGATTCGGTATCTACTGGGTTGCTGAGGTTTGTCAGTCCACCTAGTGATCCTATCTGTTGGGAGATATTTGTTGTCAGTGATGAAGCTACACCTTTTTTGGTAAAAACCAGCTTACCTTCGGATTCGTAGACTGGTTTTGTTGTATAAGTAACAAAGACTGTGATTCCGAACACGGAGGCAAAGACAATTGATGACACCAGCCAACGTCTTTTGAATATCAGCCAGTATTGTTGGATATCAATAGAGGAATCTTGGTCTTCTTGGTTAATAGACATAAATTAATTTAATAAAATATCCTAAGTATAGAACTGACGCGCTATACAAATTGTAGATCAGGTGTTTGAACAAAAATCAATCATTTCACGCTGTTAGCAATTAACTTTTCTTAAATAGCGATAAGCTGTTATTCTCTTCGCAGTGTAAAATCAGACATTAATTAAGCGAAAAATCAGTTGACCTAAGAAAGTTTTGGGGTTAATTTTATCTCTATTCCTTGAATGCGAAGAGCGTAGAAATACGGATTTATTCATTAGTTTCAACTTAATGGAACACCAAAAAATAAATTACCCAATTTTGTGGGATGGGCATCCTGCCCGTCCTTGATGATTAGCGGGCATCCTGCCCGTCCTTGATGATTAGGGGAGCAGATGCCCGTCCTTGATGATTAGCGGGCAAGATGCCCGCACTACAAGAACTTTTTGGGTATTTTTTTAATTGGAAGTCCCTAACGTCAAATCCATAGCCCGTCCGGGAATGAATTCCCAGTTTCATAGCAAAAGTTGTCTTTTGATTACTAAAAATTCTCACAAATCCTTAGTTTACTTTAGTAAACTTTGGCTATTAGCCCGGAAATTCATTTCTGGGCGGGTGTAGAAGCCAACAGATAAGGTATTTTTAACTTAAGTTTCAACTTACAGCACTTCCTTTGTGTTATGAGGTACAAGAACCCCACCCCCAACCCCCTCCCCGCAAGCGATGAGGGGGCTAAGATGTACATCATAAAAACGGAAACCGCTGTAACGTAAAATCCATAACCCGTACGGGAATAAATTTCCACCATCATAGCAAAAGTTGTCTTTTGATGACTAAAAATTTTCACAAATCCTTAGAGGGTGTTTGAAAAGTATTAAATAAAACCAATAATCTCCAAAAACCTAACCCCCCTGCCCCCCTTCCCTACGAGGGAATGGGGGTTTCAAAGCCTCTCCCCGAAGCGGAGAGAGGTTTACAAGAGGGGTTAATTTATACCTTGAAAACTTTTAAAACATCCTCTTAGTTTTTTAACAACTTACCTTTCTCCCAATCTAGAAAACTGGAGATAATATTATCCAGGTTATTATACTTGGGTTGCCAATTCAATACCTGTTTAATTTTTTCTGCATAAGCTGTCACACAGGCTGGATCTCCAGGACGACGCTCTACTTCTATTACGGGAAAATTGACCCCAGAAATTGCTTTGACTCGTTCCACAACTTGCCTAACACTATAACCTTTTCCATAACCACAGTTAAGAATTTGACTGTCTCCATCTAGTTCCAGATAGCGTAACGCATCAACATGGGCTGCGGCTAAGTCTTCCACATGAATATAGTCTCGAATGCCTGTACCATCTGAAGTGGCAAAATCAGTGCCAAAAATCTTGAATTCTGATTGGCGTTTCAGTGCGGCATTACAAGCATTGGCAATTAAATGAGTTGCATTCTTGGAGTTTTGTCCGATTCTACCACCGGGGTCTGCTCCCGCTACATTGAAATAGCGGAGAATTACATACCGGAAACTAGATGCTAGTCCATAGTCTTGGATCATCCATTCGCTCATCAGTTTGGAGCGTCCGTAGGGGTTAATGGGTAGAGTGGGAGTCAACTCTGTGACGGGATTTTCTTGAGGTTCGCCGTAAACCGCGGCTGTACTAGAAAATATTAATTGGTTAACGCCCATAACACTACAGCACCTAAGTAAATTCAGGGTATTGCGGGTGTTATTGGCGTAGTAATCGAGGGGATAGGCAACGGATTCTGGTACAACTAGGCTGGCTGCAAAGTGCAGAACTGCACTAAATTGATGTTTACCAAAGACTTGGTAAAGGCGGTCTATATCTCCCAAATCGCCAATTATTAGCTCACCATACAGTACAGATTGAGCTACACCTGTAGAACAATTGTCATATACAACCACATCATAACCAGCCTCTCCTAATTGACGGACGACGTGGGAACCAATATAGCCTGCACCTCCGGTTACCAAGACTTTTTGATTCATCTGCCTTTACCTAATAAAACAACTCTGATGGTTTTCAATACTATCACTATGTCCAACCATAAAGAATAGTTCTTTATATAGTAAAGGTCGTAAGCCAGCTTTTCGTAGGCATCTTCAACGGAAGCACCATAGGCATAAAGCACCTGCGCCCAACCAGTAATTCCTGGTTTGACTAAATAACGCATTTCGTAATAGGCAATTGCTTCTTTGAGCTTAATATCAAACTCTGGCCTCTCTGGACGAGGACCAATCAGACTCATTTCTCCACATAGCACATTCCAAATCTGGGGGAGTTCATCAATTCGCAGAACTCGTAACCAGTATCCTACCCTGGTAATGCGTGGATCACGTTGACTTGCCCATTGTGCGCCTCTCTTCTCAGCGTCCTGATACATGGAACGAAACTTGTAAACTCGAAATGGTTTACCATACAATCCTGTTCGTAATTGACTATAGAAAATTGGTCCTGGACTATCCAACTTGATGACCAATCCTACAAGGATCATAATTGGCAATGCCACCGCAAACAATAAACTAGTGATGATTATATCTGTAACCCGTTTTATTTTGAGACTATTACCACAAAATACCAAGTTAAAGCCACTACTAAAAGCAAACCACTCATCCTCAAGTAGAGAGGAGGGAACTTTATAGCACAAGGTTTCCCAAATATCGGGTAGACGGTAAACGGGAATCCCTTTTAGTCTTAGTTGCATTAGACTCTGCACTTGTTTATCAGAGAGACTTATTTGAGTCCCTACTACCACTCCCGAAAAAGGTTGATTACTCCAATACGATAAGTCACTGAGGGATCCTTCATGACTTATTTGGTCTTCGATTTCTGCCAATTCGGGGATATGGTTACCAGTTTCAGTCAGGATAATCAATCGCCCCAATGGGTTGTGTCCTAAGAACATTTGGGCAAATTTTATGGCATGATTGCTGGCACCTAACATTAACCAACGACTCTGCTGGCACTGCGATCGCCACCAGTTAAATGCCAAAATTCTTAATATAATTGCCCAAATTGTAAATATTCCTAAGTTAGGTAGCAGTATACTCCGCATTCTTACTGAGTCATCTTGCCAATTACCCAATAGATAAATTAGCACATAAGTGATGATAGCAACTACTAAACTGCTGATCAGAATGCGAGTCGGAGCTTGTATACTTGCAATTTCTTTCTCTGGATGGTATGTATCTAACAAATACATTCCCACTAGAACCAGTAGTATAAATCCATATACAAATAGATCAAATCCCGTAAATGGATCAGTGAAAGTCCAATAAGAACTAATTCCCAAGCAAACAAACAGACCAAAAACATCTCCCATCATCAAAAATAGAGAGATGAAGCGTGGGAGCTTTACTAACCGAATACTACCCCTGTTAGTCTCAAATCCTATCTCTAGCATAAATATTTTTTAGTAGGGTTGGTTGTAAAAACACGAATTTATAAATTCATAAAACCTCGCGGTATGCGGGAAACTCAGTGGCTTTAGCCGGTGAGAGGGAAGCGACACGAGTGAATTTATTCACTGTGGTATTTAAATGCTGATTTTTGAATGGATATAATCCCGGGAACCAGCAAACCCGTTCAAGTCCCCTCGCCCAACTAATCCAAAATGTCTTGTCTTTAACCAACGACTTAACAAACAGTCTTGCAGATAATCCGATAGCGTAGCGTGGCGTAAGCCATACTGGGGAAGTATTCGGAAGTGCGTATCAGGATTAGTCTCAATGGGCTAGTCGCTGCTTGTGTTGTAAAGTTTGTTCTTTACAAGCTCAATCCCTTTAGGGTTGAGTCAGTGACATCTTTACTGTGTACTTAGGGTAAGCTCCGAACAACAGAGAAGAATATTTGACCAATCTAAGATCCGACTACAAAACAGCAAGCCGTGTCTTTCACAAATATTATTGAATGACTCTACTTTACTACAATACGTTTTTTTTTCATAGCTTCTCCGTAAGTTTTCAACATATTTACTTACTCGTATATTAAACATCTAACATATAAGTATTGAAATATCAATACCGTATATTCCGCACCCCCAAGTGTCACACCTCAAGAAAACTAATGTATTTATTTAGTACATAAGAACTATTAATTATGAAAATTCTTATTTTCAACCCACGGAGGTGGGTTTTGCCTGTGTAGTTTTTAACCACCGATTTAATCTTAAATAGTGATCTGATTACCCAAGACAAGCCCTGGCGATTATAAATCACGGAACCACACAAACAAAGTCCACCTCCGTGGACTAAGAAAAAATACTTATTTTCAACCCACGGAGGTGGGTTTTGCCTGTGTAGTTGCGGTTTCTAACCGCCGATTTAATCTTAAATAGGACTTGTGTGTACACCGTAGCCAAGACATCGGGGGGATTAAGGAGGGTATACTGTAGTCAAATTACGAGAGTTCAACTGTTGATTATGCCTAAAAATCTCCTTGATTTCATGCAAACCCCCCACAGCGGCTACCATTGGGATGGTAGCAACCGCCGCTTTTTTGAAGGCTGGTATTACCGGGTTACACTGCCCGAAATTCGGCAAACTATCGCTTTCATGTACTCCATCGAAGATCCCAGCGGAAATCAGCCCTACAGCGGTGGTGCAGCCCAAATTCTGGGCATAAATGATGAATACCTCTGTCGCACTTTTCCTGATGTCAATAAATTTTGGGCGAGTCGAGATGTTTTAGGATTAGGACATTGGGGCAAAACTAACTTCCAAGTTTCTCCCTTGTATCTCATCCCCAGTGAATTTACTCACCATATCCAAGAAGGCTATCAAGCTACAGCCACCTTAAACCAAGGCATAATTACTGATCCTGCTACTGGTAATTATTGCCGATGGGAGTATACAATTCAACCCATATACGCATGGGGAAATCAAAATAGTCTTCAGCAATCAACAGCCGGTTGGCTCTCATTTTCGCAGATATTTGAACCAGGATGGCAAATTTTAATGGCTCATGGTTTAGCCAGCGGTTGGATAGATTGGCATGGTAAAATTTATGAATTCACCAACGCCCCCGCATACTCAGAAAAAAATTGGGGTGGCGCTTTTCCCCAAAAATGGTTTTGGCTAAATTGTAATTCTTTTATCAATCAACCTGACTTAGCTTTAACAGCTGGTGGCGGCAGACGTGGTGTATTATGGTGGATGGAATCAGTCGCCATGATTGGTATCCACTACCAAGGTAAATTTTATGAATTCGTTCCCTGGAACTCAGAAGTAAAATGGCAAATTCAACCTTGGGGTAGATGGCAAATGCAAGCTAAAAACCTAAATTATGAAATTGAACTGACAGGAACTACCCACCTCCCAGGTACAGCCCTCCGCGCACCGACAACCAATGGATTAGCATTTTGTTGTCGAGATACCATGCAAGGAGAACTGAATTTAGAATTGCGAGAACTTAATGGCGGAAAATCTCAAGTTATCCTGAATGCAAGTAGTAATCTTTGCGGTTTAGAAATTGGTGGTGACGATTGGGATAATTACTGGCAATCTCACTAGAAATACTGCTATTATGATATTTGTGTCATCTTTGGGGTTGTAGCTCAGTTGGATAGAGCGAGCGCCTCCTAAGCGCTAGGCCGTGCGTTCGATCCGCACCAATCCCATTTATATTTAGAGAATACGAAATGATATTTGAAAAATATTAAGGCATTTCCTACAATATCATGATTATGGTGGGCAATGCCCACCCTACGTAATATTTCAAAAATCAGATATTAGTTATATATGTGTAGTTGCGCTTTGATGTGAAGTACAACTACTGGACAGAAACAGGGTATAAATCTTGGTTACTGTAAAATTAAATTTACTGTAATTTAGCGTGAGCAGCCAAAATAATTCTTTCTGTTTCTTCCCAATTGATACATTTATCAGTTACAGAAACACCATATTTTAAATCTTCACGATTTCCTGTAATCGCTTGACTACCTGCATACAAATTGGATTCTAGCATCATTCCCACAATGGAACTATTACCATCTACTATTTGCTGAATAATATTTTCAAACACCATAGATTGTAATCTGTAATCTTTATTAGTATTCCCATGACTACAATCAACAACTATTCTCGGTGATAAGTTAGCCGTTTTTAATTGTTCTTCCACTAATTTAATGTTCTCTGCCTCAAAATTAGGCTGATTTCCACCACGCAAAATTACATGGCCATGAGCATTTCCCCTAGTTTGAAATACGCTCACTTGTCCCTTCTGATTAATCCCTAGAAAATTATGAGGTGTTTTTGCTGATTTGAGGGCATTGACAGCAACTTGAATATTACCGTCAGTGCCATTTTTAAATCCCACCGGCATAGATAAGCCACTAGCCATTTCTCGGTGTGTTTGCGATTCAGTTGTTCTTGCGCCAATTGCTGACCAAGATATCAATTCGCTGATATATTGAGGGATGATGGGATCAAGTGCTTCTGTAGCAGTTGGTAATCCTAATTCCGTCAACTTTAATAATAAGTTTCTGGCAATTAATATTCCTTTTTCCACGTTAAAAGAATCATCCATTTCCGGATCATTAATTAATCCTTTCCAGCCAACAGTAGTTCTCGGTTTCTCAAAATAAACCCGCATAATTAACAGCAGTTTATCCTGAACTTTTTCTGCCAAAGCGTGCAATTTTTGTCCATATTCTATAGCTGCTTGAGGATCATGAATTGAACAGGGTCCAACTACAATGAATTTACGCCGATCTTGAAAATCGAGAATATGTTCTATTTCTTGTCTGAATTTTAAAATTGTATGTTCAGCAGTTTTATTTAAAGGTAATTTTTCCTTTACCTCATTAGGAGTTAGCAAAACGTGGGAACTCTTAATGTTAGTATTAATTAATTTGTTGATCATAGCAGAAATCTCTTGACTTGTGTTATCCGGTAGTAATCCTAAAATATTTGTGACAACGTTTATTATTCTCTTTAAGCCTAAAGTATTTAGTTGAAAAACAAGTTGCACAAATTAGATCAGATTACTATATGCAAGGGTGGAATATATTAATATACACAGTTTTGCCGAAAAACACAAGGTAAGTCCGGGCTATTTCCATAACATTTAGACATAAAACCAGAATTTAATCCTGAAATTTAGATAAAAAGCTCATATTCCTAACTACTTAGAGGGTGTTTGATAGCGTTCACGAAGTGTGCCGTATCCCTGCGGGAGCCGGAGGCATCAGGCATAGCGTGGCGTTAGCCATAAAGGATTATTCTGTAATTTTTATCACAGTTATACTCCACCCTAACCCTCCCCAACACATCCTACGGTGTACACACAAGTTAAATTACCCCCCTTAATCCCCCCGATGTATTCTACGGTGTACACACAAGTCTTCTAGAGTTGCCCCACAACGTTTAGATCCCCCCAACCCCCCTTAAAAAGGGGGGCTAAATTCTTCAAAGTCCCCCTTTTTAAGGGGGATTTAGGGGGATCGGATCACGTTTAGCATCCTGTCTAGAGATGTGTGTACACCGTAGCCCTCCTAGGGAAGGGGGGTTTCAAAGCCTCTCCCTGCTTGGGGGAGAGGTTTACAAGAGGGGTTAATTTATACCTTGAAAACTTTTAAAACATCCTCTTAGAGAAGTCAGGGATATTTGTGGATAATTGCTATATTTAGCAACTTTACTCAATTTTGCCAGTGGTTATTAACATATAACTTAATAACCAATTTGCTGATGTGGCTCTGCGAGTTTGTCGAGGACCAAATTCACCAATTTTATAACCTTTAAAACCGAGCTTTTGTTTGAGTAGTTGTTTATTTTCTTGGGGAATAGAACGAGTTAATTTCATAATTGCTGGACGAGAATCAATAAAATCCGGTGGTTGGGGATATTCATCTCTCCATGTCGGTGCTACTTCACTATTAGTCCATGTGTCTGTAATAGGATCATAACGATAACCTAAGTGATACCATAATAATTTCTTGACAGTAGTATCATCAATTGTATCGTTAATGATTGCCCAAATTGTTTCTGTATTCAGTGGTGGAAGATTGGACATAATTTTGAGAGAATAGGGAACAGGCAAAGGATAAAAGAGAATAGGCAAGAATTGTTACCAATGACTAATGACCAATGACCAATGACTAATGACTATTTACCAAATATTTCTCCAAAAAACTGTCGCATAGCTTGCCAAGAACGTTGATCAGCACTAGCGTTATATAATGCTCCTTTGGGGTTATTTTTGGCTTCTGGGTTAGTGAAAGCATGAAGCGCACCACCGTAAGATATTAATTGCCAGTTGACATTACCTAGACGCATTTCTCTTTCAAAAGCTTGTACTTGCCCTTCTGGGACAAAGGGATCATCTGCGCCATGCAATACTAATACTTTAGCTTTAATATTTTTAGCATCGTTAGAATCTGGTGTGTCAAGATTGCCATGAAAACTGACTACACCCGCAAGGTTGACACCACTACGAGCTAATTCTAAGACTGTACCACCGCCGAAGCAGTAACCAATAGCAGCAATGCGTTTAGAGTCAGTCAAAGGATAATTTTGTAAAACTTGTAACCCAGCTTTTGCTCGCTCACGGAGTAATTTTCGATCTTGACGATAAATAGTTGCTTGTGTGCCTGCTTCTTCGATGTTTTTTGGTCTAATTCCTTGACCATAAATATCCGCTGCAAAAGCCACATATCCCAATTTGGCTAACTGTTCGGTCCGTTTTTTAGCATAGGATTGTAAACCATTCCATTCATGAACTACTAATACACCAGGACGCTTGACCTTAATAGCATCATCATAAGCAAGGTATCCTTCTAATATGGTATTTCCTTGCTTGTACTCAATCGTTTTAGTTCTAATTTCTGCTAATACATGAGTAGAACTCAACAAAATTACCACAGGTGTCAGCAACACAGAAAATAAGAATTTCATAACTTTAATTAAGTATTGAAAATTGATTATGGTAAATTATCACCATAAAATTCGACAAAATAAAAGTAATTATTTGGAAAATAATTGCTACAATCCTGCTTTTAGCTTCTGGATGATATGCCTGGGCTATCAAAAAAGAATTCAGTAGTTAAAAGTTGCAGGAGTATGGTTTACGCCACACTACGCTACGCTATCAGAATCAACTTTTTGTATGACTGGTATAGGAATAGAGATAGATTTAATCATTTATTGTATAAAAATGTACTTAATTGATTCTAATCTCCTAACTTCTGTATTCTGTTTAGCAAGATTGCCATTCTAGCAATGGGAAATTTTGCCGCAACGCTAAGTTATTAGCTAAACCTCATCCATTTTGAAACCTGAAGTAATGCGAGCATCTTGCTCGCTACCTAACAACAGGGAGCAAGATGCTCCCACTACTTTAAATAACTATGGTTTTCATCTTAGACGGGTTTATATAAAGAAAAATCAATCGTTGTTCCCAATTAATTTATCGGCTATTAACTCACTATCATGCGTGCAACTGCTACTATTTATCAGAATCCTCTACTTCAAAGCTCTGGTTTACCCGAATTTGCGGATATTAAACCGGAGCAGGTCGAACCAGCTTTTAATTATCTGTTAGCCGAACTGGAGAAGCAATTAGCTGCTTTAGAAGCAAATATACAGCCTACTTGGAGTGGCTTAGTAGAACCTCTGGAAAAATTGACAGAGAGACTCAGTTGGAGTTGGGGGATATTGAATCATTTAATGGGTGTTAAAAATAGTCCAGAACTACGGGTTACTTATGAAAAGGTACAGCCGCAAGTAGTTCAGTTTATGAATATCCTGGGTCAAAGCAAACCCATTTATAATGCTTTTAAAACAATTCGTAATAGTCCTAACTGGGAAACTTTAGATTCAGCCCAACAGCGAATCATCAAAGCTGCAATTCGGGATGCAGAATTGTCTGGTGTGGGGTTAGAAGGAAACGATAGAGAGCGTTTTAATGCTATCCAGATGGAATTAGCCGAACTAGCAACTAGGTTTGCTAATCACGTTCTAGATGCGACTAAAGGCTTTATTTTAATCCTCACCATCCAGGATGAAGTTGATGGCTTACCAAGTAGCTTATTGAGCCTTGCTGCCCAAGTTGCTCGTGCTGCTGGAGAAGAAAATGCCACACCAGAACATGGACCTTGGCATATTACTTTAGATTTTCCTAGCTATTTTCCGTTCATGCAGCACAGTACCCGAAGGGATTTGCGTGAAAAACTCTATAAAGCTTACATTACCAGGGCATCTTCTGGGGAATTAGACAATAATCCTTTGATTACACGAATTTTAGAGTTAAGAAAAGAACTAGCTCAATTAATTGGTTTTGAAACTTTTGCTGAACTGAGTTTAGCTAGTAAGATGGCCAAGGATGTTCCCTCTGTAGAAAAGTTGTTAGAAGAACTCCGTCAAGCTAGTTATGATGCTGCTGTCAAAGATTTAGAACAACTCAAAGCTTTTGCTAAAGCCAAGGGAGCCGCAGAAGCCGAAAATTTGCAACATTGGGATATTAACTTTTGGGCTGAACGTCAACGGGAAGAAAAATTTGCCTTTACCGCTGAGGAACTACTTCCCTATTTCCCCCTCCCTCAAGTCCTAGATGGGCTATTTGGGCTAGTGAAAAGGCTTTTTGGTGTGAAAGTAACATCTGCTGATGGCCAAGCCCCAATTTGGCATGAGGATGTGCGTTATTTCCAAATTGCTGATAAATATGGTGAACCCATTGCCTACTTTTACTTAGATGCTTACAGTCGTCCCGCAGAAAAACGCGGTGGTGCTTGGATGGATGCTTGCATTCACCGTCGCAGAGTCACAGAAAATGGTTTAACAACTGTCCGCCTACCTATAGCTTATTTGATTTGTAACCAAACTCCCCCTGTAGACGGACATCCTAGTTTGATGGCTTTTGATGAGGTTGAGACATTGTTCCATGAATTTGGACATGGCTTACATCATATGCTGACTAAGGTGGATTATTTAGGGGCAGCAGGTACTAATAATGTTGAATGGGATGCAGTGGAATTACCTAGTCAGTTTATGGAAAATTGGTGCTACGACCGCCAGACCTTGTTTGGTATGGCCAAACATTATGAAACAGGGGAAGCATTACCGGAGCATTATTACCAAAAATTGTTGGCAGCACGTAATTATATGAGCGGTTCAACTATGTTACGGCAACTAGATTTTAGTAGTGTTGATTTGGAATTACACTATCGCTATTGCCCTAATAGTCAGGAAACTGTGACAGATGTGCGACACCGGATTTCTAAATTAACCACTGTGTTATCACCATTAGCTGAGGATGCGTTTTTGTGTGCTTTTGGTCATATTTTTGAAGGGGGTTATGCCGCTGGATACTATGGCTATAAGTGGGCTGAAGTTCTCAGTGCTGATGTTTTTGCTGCTTTTGAAGAAGCGGGCTTAGAAGATGAAGTGGCAATTCACGCTATTGGCAGACGTTACCGAGATACGGTATTAGCACTAGGTGGCAGTCAGCATCCAATGGATGTCTTTAAAACCTTCCGGGGACGAGAACCCAGTACCAAGGCTTTACTTAAGCATAATGGGCTACTGGCTGCCTTGTAAATTAGCAATTGGGACAAGGGATTGCAAGAGTGAGGAGAATATTTATCTTGAATTTTGCCTTTTGCCTTTTGCCTTTTGTAAATTTACATGATAATTTCTTCCCGTTGGCAATCAAAGAAAAGCTCAAAAACAGTATGGGGAATCATCTGACGGATGTGCTGAATATAGCCTTCGGCATCAGCACGACTGCGAAACCGGGAAACAATTACTTTTTCCTGTTCAGTAACTACACGGGCTACAGCCCAACCATTCAGCCTTTTTTTGTAGGGGTTATCTTCTGTTACCGTAGGTATCGCTTGATTTTCTGAAGTGATATTTTTGTAATCCGTATTTTGTGGCATGATTATTTTATGCGTATGAACTTGAGTGAAGGTCGTTAGTATGTCTCTTAACCGAAGATGTACTAGCGTCTTTTATTGATGATGCCACCTTGTTATTACATATTTTTAAAATTGTCAATACTTGGTGCAACAACTTATCTTTTAAGAATGTTTAGTTTTATGTGATTTAAACGAGTATTTACTGAGTAAAGCAATGCTTAAAAATACAAGTAAAAGTCTTGTCTTTTCTTGTGGAGCAGGCATCTTGCCTGCTAATAATATCAGGACGGGCAGGATGCCCATCCCACAAGATTGGATCTTTTTTTTTGTGGAGACTATAAGCCATTGCCTACCACAACTAACATCTGGTGGGCAATGCCCACCCTACAATACTTACTATTTCAAGAATTATTGGGGATTGCTATAAAAAGAAAAAATTGATTGTACAATCTATATCTAATTTTAATGGTTTGAGGTTTAGGATTGGGAAATATTTCCGAATATTGCCATACTTTTTCGTGTAATTTTGAGAGAATCTTAGAAAATAAAAAATGTCAATCACATCAATCATCAAAAAAGTAGCATTGCAAATTGGGGCTGTAGTTTTAGTTGAACCAGAATATGAATTTGTGGGGCATATTACTTTTAAAAATGGGAAAAAGTCAGTTTTTAGTCATGCCAAATTGAATATTAACGGATTTGCTTCAGCCGAATTAGCTAAAGATAAAGCCTATAGTAATTTTTTCTTGAAGCAGTTTGGATATCGAGTGACAGAGGGAAAGACATTTTTCACTGATCAGTTATGTGCGAAAATAGCTCATCCTCGAAATATTGATGATGGATTTAAGTATGCACAATCAATGGGATTTCCTGTGATTGTTAAACCCTTAAATCTTAGTCAAGGCACATTGGTGACTAAGGTATATAATCAGGCAGAATATTATGATGTGGCTCATAAAATCTTCCAAATTAAATCAGGATTGATTGTCGAAAAGTTTTATAGTGGTCATGATTATAGAATTGTTGTATTGGGTGATGAGGTGATTACTGCTTATCAAAGAATTCCTCTATTTGTTGTTGGTGATGGTATATCTAATGTTTTAGAATTGCTACAAAAAAAAGAGGAATTCTTTGTGGGTATGGGTAGAAAAAATGTAATTAAATTTGATGATTTCCGCATTTATCAAAAATTACAAACACAAAATCTTGATTGGGATAGTGTGATTCCTAATAATAATATTATCTATCTTTTGGATAGTGCTAATTTGTCCAGTGGAGGGGAAGCAGTAGATTTTTCTGAAAGTATTCATCCTGATTTTCAGAAATTAGCAATTAATATTACTAAAGATATTGGACTCAGATTAGCTGGGGTGGATATACTCACTGATGATATCACTATGCCGATGGTAGATTATACGCTGATTGAAGTTAATGGTTCTCCTGGGTTGAATCACTATGCTGCTAGTGGTAAATTAGCAGCAAAGCGAGTGGAAGAGTTGTATTTGAAAATTCTTCAAGTTATAGAGAATGATAGTTGAGGTATTACTTAGTGAGATATAATCACCCCACCCCCAACCCCCTCCCCGCAAGCGAGGAGGGGGCTATAATATAGGTAATGTTTTTAGAAAATGCTATATTTAAGGACTACAAGTTTTTGGTGAGTAGTAATTCAAGTTCCCCTGACAAAGAGTTCATGTCTGCAACTCTAGCTACGAGTAAACTATCATGTCCGGCATCGTTTAACCGAGATTTCCAATAGTTAACACTCTCAGCGTTATTCATCCAGAATTCAATCACTGTATCTACTACATGATCTAAGTTCCAACCCCATTTTGCAGGAACTGGTTCTATAGATGCTAAAAACGCATCTAAGGTACAAGTATGAGTTCCTAGATATTCTATGCCTTGGTACTGTGGTTGGACTAAACTCTGTTGTTGGTGATTGAAAAAATGCAAAACAGGAGATACACCTACCAGATTGAAGCTGTATTTAATCATTCTAGTCCTCCTAATGAATTCATCAATTGCCGAGAAACTGGAATTTTTGGCAAGAACCTATTACGGAAAAGTCCGCTAACTACATTTAGAAAAAGGAGAATTTTTGCCTACTACATCAGTTTCAAGATTAAGTTAGAAATTAGCACTCAACCCTTGTGAGCGCTAAGGTTTATTTGGTTGTTATATTGTATTATCCATGATTTGTAGGAAAATTTCAAGGTTGTAGATAGGTTTTTTATAACCTTACCTAAATATGAAAGTTTTGAGTAAGTGATTGAGAACGATTGAAAGTATGATCAGCATTAGCTTTAATACGATAGTTATTGGATTATTTCTTCCAAAATTTCTACAGCCTTTTTGACATTCTTATAGTAGTTCGATATATTGTGGTAGCTCATCCCTATACTTTTACCATGAGCTATTTTGTGACGATTAATAATCACATTATCTATACCGTTTTTTATTTCACCATCTATTTTGCTCTCCTCTTTAATTTTGTTAGTAAACTCGCTTTCCCAATTGGAGCTAAATTCGCTCAATATTTGTCTAATTTTCTCTGTTTTACAGTTTGTTATACTTCCTATCTGTTTTGTGACAAATTGTTGAATGTTTGGTGAAGCTTTGTTTTCACAATATTTTTCTAATAAAATCCTCAAAGATTCCTCAATGAATCCTGATACTAAGATACATAGATATTTTGACCATTCACTTTGAATTTCAGGTTCTGTGAAAGAAGTACCTTTTTTAAATAGATTATCTATTCTCTGACGATGAGCTAATATAGATGGATTCATAAGTGCGTATTTCTATAAAGCTCTCTAACATACTCTAGCCTGGTTATTAGATTTTTTCTACTTGTGCTAGAGGGTTTAGCAAATGACCAGAAATGCTTATCATTAATTAGCAATTCGTAAAATATTTTAAATTTTGAACATTCCAAACCTTCTTCTAGCTCTTGAGAAGTTATAAGCATGACGCTATCAAAAAGAATGTTAAATGATTTGTTTTCATGAAAAACTTTAGAGCCTATACAAGTTTTAAGAAAATGTATGGTGTTGGAAAATAAATTTTTTATCTCATTTTCAGAAATCATCTCTAAATCTTTATTTTTTAACATAAATTGATTAAGAAAATTAGTCATATTGCCTGAATAATTTTCCAAATCGAAATGTAGAGCCAAAAATCTTAAAATATGCTCTTGTTCGTCAGCCCGAATATCATTCTTACCATAAAGTTCTCTCCAGATTTCATTTTTTGATAAATCTTGCAGCAATTCGCTAAAAGAACCATGATATATAGCATTGCGAATTTCCTGTGGTTTTAAGGGAGTTCCAGTAGTGTTAAGTCGTTCAAATAGATAAAACATTCCCCGCGGATCATAATTTTCAGATATGATTATACAGTGGATAATTGCATTATCAAGTTCACGGCGTTCGGAGGCAGGTAACGTGGAATAAGTTAAATTATTTAAATGTTGAACTACTCCTTTTAGATTAAATTTTTTTCCATTTGGAAAAGATCCTTGAAAGAAATACTGTAAAGTTTTCAGGCGTTGTTGTCCATCTATAACAAGATATTTTTTGGAAAACTTATCTTTAGCAAGAAAGAGTGAAGGACTAGGAAGACCAAGTAATAAGGTTTCAATAAAGCGTGATGCTTCTTCTTCTTTCCAAACATATTGTCGCTGAAAGCCTGGAATAATAAATTCTTCTTCTTCCATCCTTCTCACTAACGTATCAACAGGAAAGTCAGCACCGTAATATTCTACTTCTAGCCTTGGACCTTCGGTTTCTTGTATGTCGTAGTTCATAGGAATACCCGGTAAGTGGGAAACTCAGCGGCTTTAGCCCTGAGAGGGAAACGGCACGGGCGGTAATAAAGGCTTTGAATCTTTTTTCATTACCGCCTTGGAGTTAAGAAATTTGGGGTACTTTTGTGATGTACTTTCAACGGGACAATTACCGATTCAAATTTCTCAACTCTGTACGCATAATGTGTTGCACGCGATGTGCCTCCCTTTCGGGGTGATGTTAGCTTCGACCAGTTATAAGAGCTTTTTATACTTGCAACACTGTTTCAGTGACCTTAAAACTGTTTAATTGCAAATGACAGAGCAGGGAACTAGCTTCGCATTCCGGGGTGTCGTGACTCAAATAACGGCTACCCTTCGACTTACGTTTAGGGTGGTCTGGTCAGTACAGCTTGTTTGATTACTCTTGCAAGCTCAGTCCCTTTAGGGCTGGGTTACTGACAGGTTATTATACATTTACGGGCAGTAAATTAGTGAAGTGTTTATACATCTTCTTATATTTTAGCTTATCTGCTAGATTATAAGTGGTTTTCGCTTTTACAAAACTAAACATTGTACTCAAAGTCAATTCAATGTGAATACAAATATGTTGGGTTGCACGTTGTTTAACCCAACCTACATTTTTTAATTTTTAATTGGTTACTCCTTCCAATTGTTCATCACTCAATTCATATAACTGACGCAATTTTTCTAATTTATCTCCATCAGCTTGCCATAAACCGCGTCCCGATGCTTCCAACATTCTGCCGACAATATTTTTAAAAGCTTCAGGATTGGCTTTGCGTAATTTTTCTGCCATTTCTGCATCTAAAGCATAGGTTTCCGCTGCTTGATCATATACCCAATCATCTTTAAAATCAGCAGTACCACCCCAACCTATTAACGCCGTCATGCGTTGAGAAATTTCAAAAGCACCACCAGAACCTTGATTAGCCATTGCGTCAGCCCATTTAGGATTTAACAACTTGGTTCTGTATTCCATTCGCAATAAATCATCTAAATTGCGGGGTGTGGTGTCCTTAGAAAAACTTTCCACAAAACTCGCTGTCACCTTTTTACCGCTTTGCTTTTCTGCGGCCTTTTTCAAACCGCCAGTATTGGCATAATATTCCTGAATATCAGTTAAACCATATTCTACCGAATCTATTTCTTGAACAATGCGATCGCTAGTTTTTAATAAAGTCTGCAATACTTCCGGTCTAGCTTGTCCTTTATCATTTCTACCATAACTAAAGACATTGCGACTTTCCCAAGTATTCCCCAACTCTTCCCCAGATTCCCAATTACCATCTACAACTCTATCATTAACCAAAGAACCAAAATCACCAGCAGGATTAGAAAACAATCTCGCTGAAGAATTTTCCACACCTTGGGCTTTTAAAGCTAACGCGTGTTTTCTAATAAAATTCATTTCTTCTGGTTCATCAATTTCCGCAGCGCGTTGAAATAAATCATCCAACAATTCAATGATATTCACAAAACTATCTCGGAAAATACCCGATAGATTTGCTAACACATCAATGCGTGGATGTCCAACTTCAGATAAAGGTTTTAACTCATATCTAACAATGCGTCCCGTTCCTTCCTTCACAGGTTCAGCACCAATCAATTCTAAGAGAATCCCAAGAGATTCACCCTTAGTTTTAATAGCATCCAAACCCCATAATAAAACCGCCACAGTTTCCGGATATTTCTTATTCTCATTTAAAGACTGATCAATAATTTTCTTAGCAATTTCCTTACCCCTTTCAAAAGCAGCAGGAGAAGGCATTCTATAAGGATCTAAAGCATGAATATTCCTACCCGTAGGTAAAACACCAGCACCATCCCTTAACAAATCCCCACCAGGTGCAGGAGGAATAAACTCACCATTTAAACCCCGCAAAAGATTAGTTAACTCATCAGTAGATTGATTCAATAAATCCGTAATTACTCTTTCTTCTTCCTTTCTTCCTTCGTGTCCTTCGCTCCTTTGTGGTTCATTCTCTCCCCCAAAATAAGCATCCAAATAACCCGATAACTCCTCCTGATTTGGTGCTTCACCTAAAACGTGCAACCCAGAAGAAAAAAGACGATTTTCGAGAACTTGCAAATACTCATACAACTTCACCAAATAATGATCAAAAGCATGATTGCTGAACATCTTCACATTTTCTGGTGTAAAGGGAATACCCAACCTTTTCGCATCATCAAAAGGACAATCAACCTCCAAACCAGTATCAACAATTTTCTTGCAAATCCCTTCCTTTAACAGATAATTCTTTTCTGGATCTTCCCGATATTCTGCAATTAAATCGCGTAAATTCACCAACTCCTTATATAAACCAGCGCGTCCATAGGGAGGGACATTATGAGAAATTAATACCCCATAACCGCGACGTTTGGCTAAAATGGATTCTGAAGGATTATTTGCGGCATAGATGTAGAGATTGGGCATATTTCCTAAGAGAATATCCGACCAAGAATAACCAGTATTTCCTAATGGTGAACCTGGCAACCATTCAACTGTTCCGTGCATTCCAAAATGAACAATTGCATCAGCTTGAAAATCATTTTGTAACCATTTATAGTAGGCTGCATATTGGGGATGTGGGGTTAAATCTCTTTCAAACATTAACCGCATAGGATCTCCTTGAATTCCCAAGGGTGGTTGGACACCTATCCAGACATTTCCTAATTGCACACCACCAATATTAAACTCGTCTCCATAGGTTTTAATACCGCTACCTGTGAGATATTTCCATTGTTTTTCAATGCGAGATGTATTGAGGTATCCTAACCATTTTTCTAATGTTCTGGCATTAACGGTAGAACCCCCCCTAACCCCCCCGTCAACGAGGGGGGATATGACTCCCTCCCTGTTTGTGGGTAGATTGGGGTTTTCATCTGCTGCTTTAATTTGCCGAATTAAATCTTCTCCATCTTCAGGAATATCACCAACTGTATAACCTTGTGCTTTGAGGGCATTTAGTAATTTTATTAAACTGCGAGGAACGTTTAATAATGCAGCAGTTCCAACTGCACCATAACCGGGGGGGAAACCATATAAAATAATGGCAATTTTCCGTTGAGAAATGGGTTTTTTACGGAGGGAAACCCAACTTTTGACTCTATTAGTTAATCGCTGCATTCGTTCAGGAACTAAATAAATTTGTTCCCCCACTAATCCACCGAGAGGAATTGTATCAATTGCCCCATCTAATTCTGGTAAAGCATATAAAACAACACTTTGTAAACCGCCTACGCCTTGGCGTGTCCAAGAGTGAATATCTTGAATCAATAAGGGTGCAGCGACAATATAAGGGACATTTTTGGCGGTGAGAATGCGTTTAGCTACTTCTACTTGTCTTCCTGCTGCCATTGAACCAGCCGGACCACCTACAAGGGGAAAACCGATAGTAGAAACTATGGCATCAATTTTTACTGCTTCTGAGGAAAGGGAAGGGGTTTCAATATTTCCCTGTTGACGTTGTTGGGTTTCGTGGTCGCTTGTCATCCAATCACGCACGGCTACATGACCTTCTACTCCGTTAATAAAGATGGGTAAGGGAATTAACCCCGCTTTTTCAAAATGGCGGATCAGTTGGGGAATATAGGGCAATTTGGTAATAACGTGCTTGCGGTAAATTAGAATACCTATAACTGGGCGTAGGGTTTCCGGGGGCAGGGTTTTCGGGCGCAGGGTTTCCGGGTGCAGGGTTTCCGGGTGCAGGGTTTCCGGGTGCAGGGTTTCCGGGTGCAGGGTTTTCGGGCGTAGGCCTTCCGGGCGCAGGCCCTGCGCCCCTACGTTCTGTTCCCTGTTCCCTGTTCCCTGTTCCCTTCTTTGATACCATTCTAAGTATGCTTTGGGTGATGTAAAAAATCCTTGATAGTCGGGATGTAATAGCCCCATGTCCGGGGTTTCGATGGGTGGTGGTATATCTCCAACTTTTAAATCTAAGTATTTTTCCGCAATTGTCCAAAATAGGGAAGCGACGTTTTCTGAACCGCCGGCGTTCCAGTAACCATAGATAATTAACCAGTTGCGTAAGTCTTGGACTTTTTGGACTGGGATGAATTTTAATAATTTGGGACCGATTTTCAGGAAGCTGATATAACCGGCGAGTTTGTCTTCTTCTTTACCGTTGCTGAATTTGTCAAGGATGAATTTAATGGGTTTGGGCATTCCTGCGGGTTTGTCACCGATAGCGAATGCTCCTATTTTGGTTAAACTCATCAATTCCAGTGCTGACTCGAAGACAAGACGAATGGGGATGTTAGCGACACGCTCCCGCAACCACACAACTTGGTCATAATCAAATAGTAAGCTACCAAAAAATACGTCTGCGTCTTTGAGTGCAGCTTCTATTTCGGTGCTATTGGTGGTAATATTGCGATCGCTAAATACTCGAATATCCAACTCTGGACAGCGGGAATTAGCCAAATCAGCCGCTTTTCGGTATAAGTCCGCGTTAAACGATTCAAACCCAGCAATCAAGACAATGCGTTTCATGCGCTTATATAACGAAATATTTCTTTACCTTGATCTTAAACATTTTTGGGGATTAATGGGCGAATATCTACCTAGAGATTAAAATAATGTCTATAGTTTTCGGAACTATATTAACAAGTAGCAGATTATTGGCATACTAGGAAAGTCAATTAAGGAGATACAAATGAAATACGGCATTGATATTGGTCATAACTGTCCTCCTGATGGTGGTGCAGAAGGAATCAAATCCGAAAATAAGTTAACAATGGAAGTCGGTAATAAGGTTATAGCTAAATTAGAAAGTTTAGGACATACAGTAATTACCTGTAAACCAAATAGCGCAAATACAGTAAATCAATCTTTAGGTAGTCGTTGTGAGAAAGCCAATAGTAACCGAGTAGATTTTTTTGTATCTATTCATTTTAATGCTTTTAATGGACAAGCTAATGGAACAGAAGTATTTGCCATTAGCGACGCTGGTAAAAAAACTGCTAAATCTGTATTAGATGAAATTGTCAAATTAGGCTTTTTTAATCGTGGTGTCAAAAGTGGCTCACATCTGTATGTTCTCAAAAGAACAAATATGCCGGGAATTCTCATAGAAGGTTGCTTCATTGATTCTGCTAAAGATATGCAAATATATGATGGTGAAGCAATGGCTAATGCTATAGTTGCCGGCTTAACAGGTAAAGTAGCAAGCACTCCTACAAATCCGGCTCCTAATGTACCTATTCCTATTCCTGTTCCTAATGGTCTTGTCAATACTGTTATAGATGAAGAACAGAATAAAGATAAGAGTATTTTGAGACTACAACAGGCTTTAAATCGGTTGAAAATTACTGATAAAAATAATCAACCCCTAGTAGAAGATAATGGCATGGGACCAGCTACATCTTCTGCAACGGAAAATTTTCAGAGAATTGTGGGAGTTTTACCAACAGGAATAGCAGGTAATACTACCTGGGATGCCCTCAATCAAATATTAGCTAAACGAGTTGTTCAAGGAACTCATGCTAGTGGTGTGATTATCAGATATTTACAATATCGTGTAGATGCTACTCCTGATGGGATTTATGGTTCTCAAACGGAAGCAGCAATCAAGAAATTTCAACAGCAAAATGGTTTAACTGCTGATGCTATTATTGGGGCAATGAGTTGGCAGAAATTGATAGGTTAGAATCAATTTTTTGAAGGATATTGCTGGTAAATAGGGGGTATTACTCCCTATTAATATTTTTTATCGGGCTACGCCCCGCTTCGCCAATACGCAAAGGCGCAAAGTAATAATTAAGTAGATGGATACCAAATAATATCAAACCAAATAATGATTTACCTACTTTGGGAATGTTAACCAACGGTGATGATATTGTGTTCGTTAAGATAGAAAATAAACACTATGCCCTGTCACGAGTATTTGCTCCTCTCTCTACCCAAAGCGAATTAGAGAGTGCGTGTCAAGTCCTTCGCAAAATTGCCGAAATAATCAAATGATTAACACAGGTTAAATAATACCCCTACAACTTAGCTTTTGATGTCAACCTAGCAAACCACTAATCACGTTATGATAGTAGATGGTCTGCTTAGTAAATTATGATTGAGTGAATTATCCAGCCTCTGTTAATGATATTGACCCAGAGTCAATATTCCCCTTTGAATTAGATCAATTCCAGAAAGAAGCGATCGCCTCCCTCAATGCTGACCGCTCAGTGGTCGTCTGTGCGCCCACAGGTTCAGGAAAAACCCTAATTGGGGAATATGCTATCTATCGCGCCTTATCTCGCGGGAAACGGGTATTTTACACCACTCCCTTAAAGGCGTTATCTAATCAAAAACTCCGAGACTTCCGCGAAAAATTTGGCTTTGATCAAGTTGGACTCCTCACTGGAGACGCTTCCATACACAGGGATGCCCCAATTTTGGTCATGACCACAGAAATTTTCCGCAATATGCTCTATGGCACACCCATAGGCCAAGTGGGAATTTCCTTAACCGACGTTGAGGCTGTGGTGCTAGATGAGTGCCACTACATGAACGATCGCCAACGGGGGACAGTTTGGGAAGAGTCAATTATCTATTGTCCCCGTTCCGTCCAACTTGTAGCCCTTTCCGCTACCGTTGCCAACAGTGATCAACTCACCAGTTGGTTAAATCACGTTCATGGACCAACAGACCTAATTTACTCCGATTTCCGCCCCGTTCCCTTAGAATTTAACTTTTGTAATCCCAAAGGGTTATTTCCGTTATTAAATGAAACTAATACCAAAATTAACCCCCGCTTAGTCAAAAAAGCTAAAAAAGGATATTGGGAAAAAGGCAAAGCTGGTAGACCAGAACCGCCTGGTATTATTTATACCCTTAGCCAACTTCAAGAACGGGATATGCTCCCGGCAATTTACTTTATCTTCAGTCGTCGGGGCTGTGATAAAGCTGTAGAAGAAGTTGGTGATTTATGGTTAGTTAATAATGATGAATCTCAAATCCTGCGCCAACAAATTGATGACTTTTTACGCCGGAATCCCGATGCTGGTAGGGCTGGACAAGTTGCCCCATTGTATCGAGGCATAGCTGCTCACCATGCCGGAATTTTACCAGCGTGGAAAGGATTAGTTGAAGAACTTTTTCAACAGGGATTAATTAAAGTTGTATTCGCTACCGAAACCTTAGCAGCGGGAATTAATATGCCTGCCCGGACAACAGTAATCTCTACTTTGTCTAAACGAACTGATAACGGACATAGGTTGCTGAACGCTTCTGAATTTCTGCAAATGGCAGGTCGTGCTGGCCGTCGAGGCATGGATCTACAAGGTTATGTAGTGACATTGCAAACCCCCTTTGAAGGAGCAAAAGAAGCATCCTATTTAGCTACATCCAAAGCTGATCCCCTAGTTAGTCAGTTTACACCCAGTTACGGCATGGTATTGAACCTGCTGCAAACCCACACCATAGAAAAAGCCAGAGAACTGATAGAACGAAGTTTTGGACAATATATGTCCAACTTGCATCTGCAACCAGATTTTGAAGAACTGGCGCAAGTTCAAGGCGAATTATCGCAAATTCAGTCACAATTGGCAGCTATTGATGAAAATGAAGTGATGCAATATGAAAAATTGCGTCAACGACTCAAAGTAGAACGCCAAATTTTCAAAACCCTGCAAGAGCAAGCACAGGAAGATAGACAGGCACAATTGGCAATGATGCTAGATTTTGCCATATCGGGAACTATGTTGAGTCTCAACGACAGAAACGCCATGTCACCCCTGCCGATAACAGTAGTGTTGGTTGACAAAGCCGTGAGTGTGGGTGAAACATCTTACTTTGTTTGCTTAGGGCAAAATAACCGTTGGTATGTGGCAACTTCAGCAGATATCTTAGATATGTATGCAGAAATGCCACGGGTAGAAGTACCAGAGGATCTGATACCACCTTCAGAATTAGGTTTAAAACGAGGACAAACTATTCGTGGTGAAGAAACTACAATAGCGATCGCTCAAAGTATACCCAATCCTGAAGAATTTAATCATCTACCTACGGAGGTACGAGAACAACTTAGTCGCTTAACTGCTGTTCAAGAACAGTTAGAAAACCATCCCATCTATAAATCGGGGAATATTGCCAAAATATTTAAAAATCGGGCGCGTTGTGTCGAATTAGAAGCCGAAATTGAACACTTGCAAGCACAAGTATCACTACAATCTCAAAGATATTGGGAAGAGTTTCTCTGCTTAATTGAGATTTTACAGTCCTTTGAATGTTTGGATAATTTAGTCCCCACGAAATTAGGAGAAATAGCCGCAGCCATTCGGGGTGAAAATGAATTGTGGTTAGGTTTAGTCCTGTCCAGTGGTGAGTTAGATAATATTGATCCCCATAACTTAGCAGCAATAGTAGCTGCTTTGGTGACTGAAGCACCCCGTCCAGATACGAAAATTGACTTTAATCTGTCTCCAGAAGCGGACGCAGCTTGGTTAACATTGCAACCGATTCGCCGTTCTGTGTTAAAGGTGCAGTATCGTCATGGTGTAGCCTTACCCGTAGGTTTAGAAACTCGTTTTATCAGTTTGATTTCCTTGGTGGAACAGTGGGCGTTAGGAGTAGAGTGGAAAGTATTATGTGAAAAAACCACTTTAGACGAAGGGGACGTGGTGCGGATTTTACGGCGAACTCTGGATTTATTATCCCAGATTCCTCATGTTCCTAATTTACCAGATATGTTGCGGCGCAATGCCCAACGGGCTATGCAATTAATTGATAGATTCCCTGTCAATGAAACGATGGAATAATCAGCTAAATAGGGTTTGCGGAAAAAGTCTTTTCGTTAGGGTTAGGAGTCAGTAGGGGCGTATTGCAATACGCCCGTACAGTTAATAAACCACGTTCGCGGAGCGTCCCGGAGGGATATAGGAGCGTTCGCGGAGCGTTCCGAAGGAATAGGACACGAAGGAAGAAGGAAGAAGAAGAGAAGGGTTGGGCAATTAGTCCTCGAATTTGCGCGGTTATTTTTAGTTAAACTGCAAGGGTTTTAAACATCTACTGACCACTGACAACTGACCACTAACAATTATCTCACAGAAAATGCCTCGCTGAAACGTCGAGTAATAGGTTCAATAATGAATGTCAGAACCGATTTTTTGCGAGTGACAATTTCGGCATTAGCAGCCATACCTGGATTGAATTCTACATCTTGTCCGCGCACATTCAAAGAATGTTTACTTAACTTAATTCTGGTGGGAAAAACCAAGCCTAATTCTTTATCAATTGTGGCATTGGGACTGATTTGTAATACTTCACCTTCAACTACACCAAATTCTTGAAACGGAAAGGTGGCGATTTTAACTTTTGCTTTCATTCCCTGATTAATAAAGCCAATATCACGGTTAAGAACTTTTACTTCTAGTAGCATTTCTTCCCCTTCTGGTAAAATTGATAGTAGTTCTTCTCCCGATTGCACTGGCCCTTTGGTAGCTTTAATTTTGTAAATTGTTCCAGCTACAGGGGCTTTGATAGTTTCCCCATCTTTCTGTTTTCTAGCTTGTTCTAATTGACCAGCAACTGTAGTTAATTCTTCTTTACGTTTGTTGATTTGCGTGAGAATTTCACTTTGACGTTCTGAGGTTAAACGGATATTTTGATTCCGAACGGTTTGATAGGCTTGTTCTGCTTGATTGATTTCTTGAAATTGAGCAGCAACATCTTTTGCTAAAGAAGCTACTTTATCTTTTGCTTCTGTTAAATTATTTTGGTTTTTGGTGACTTCATCTGAACTTCTGATAATATCTGTATTCACTCGATTTAATCTTTCTTTAGCATCTAGATAATCAACTCTAGTTAAAGCTCCTGGTTCAAGCAAGGTACGAAGATTTTCTTCTCTTTGTTTGGCAATAGATAAATTATTATCTAACATAGAACGCAGACTTTTTGCATTCTCTAAGTTTTTTTCGACATTAGTAAAACCAATTTTAGCATTGGCTAAATTTTCTTGTAAGCGACTCAAACGGACTTTGGCTTGAGTAAGAATTGACTGTTGACGTTTAACTTCTGCTGCTGCTGCTGCTTGTTTGGCTTTATAGTCTAATAACCGAGAGTTTAAAAGCTCATCTTGCAAAACTGTTCCCGCAGTTTTTCCCCCAGAACGTTCAGCTTGTAATCGTTGTAAGTCATCTTCAATTAATTTACTAGATTTAGCTAAACGGTTAACATCAGTTTGTTGGAAATTGGGATCACGTTGAATGATAATTTGATCTTTGGTGACGCGATCGCCTTCTTTTACTTTCACTGCTAAAATAGAACCATTACCCAAAGCTGTCACTGGTCTGACTTGGGAAGAAGCAATTAATTCTCCTGTGGCTGTAGCGACTTCATCAATTTCTGAAAACTGCGCCCAGGAAATTGTTCCAAATATCACAATACTAATTGTTCCCGCTAACAATCTTGTATAAAGCGGTGGTAATTCCTGTACTGCTTTGCCTAATTCATAGGATAATTGTTCTTCTGGTTTAGCAAATCTCTCTTTTGTCTGACGCGCTTGTACAGCATTTGCGGCTAGGGAAAATTTCATAATTTTTTAGTTTTGTTAGTTATTTTTTTATTGAGTGATCCCAATTTCATCTAGGCCTGATAAAACTAACTTCTCAAGGGAAAAGGCTTAACCTGGTAATTTTGTAAAGCTGCATTAATAATTAGTATGAACAATGACTAATTACTAAATGTTTAATAGTAATCTATGCCAATATAAAATATTGTTATGTAAGTCACTACTTTATCCAGATCCCCAGATCCCCGACTTCTTTGAGAAGTCGGGGATCTATAGAATATCTATGTGTAATAATTTTTAGAGAAATTATCTGTATTTCTTCCTACAGTTAGAAGCAATTTTCTTTATAATATACGTTAATAAGCTGGTAAATTACTGATCAAAGAAATAAAAAATAACTTTATGATTTATCACAGCGACGCGATTGCATCTCGTAAAGAGGGAAAATTTCTAGGTGTTGGTGGGCTTGATTTGTATTACCAAAGCTGGCATCCTGGAGGTGAAGTCAAAGGCATCTTAGCCATTGTCCATGGACTTGGAGGACACAGCGGACTTTACAAGACTATAGTTGAGAATTTGTTACCGAAAGAATATGCTATCTATGGCTTTGATTTACGCGGTCACGGACGTTCAGAAGGTCAAAGAGGTTACATTAATACCTGGGCTGAATTTCGTGATGACTTACAAACTTTCCTCAATTTGATTCGACAACAACAACCAGGATGTCCAATTTTTCTATTTGGGCATAGTTTGGGGGGAGTAATTGCATTAGATTATACTCTCCGTTATGTGCAAGATAAATCTGCGTTGTCAGGTGTGATTGCTTTTGCACCTAGCATTGGTAAGGTGGGAGTACCCCTGAGTCGCGTAGTTTTAGGTAAGTTACTCTCCCAAGTGTGGCCGCGTTTTTCCTTGAATATTGGCTTGGATTTCAGCGCGGGTTCACGAGATCAGAAAATTTTAGATTCCTATACTCAAGATAAATTACGCCATACTCTCGCTACTGCTAGATTATCTACAGAGTTCTTTGCTACAGTGGATTGGATTCATACTCATGCTGAAAAATGGCAAGTACCTTTATTAATTTTACATGGTAGTGCTGATAGAATCGCTTTACCAGCAGGAAGTGAAATTTTTTATCAAAATGTTATCTATCCAGATAAGTTAAGAATTGAATACCCTGGCGGCTATCATGATTTACACTATGATATTAATTATCTTCAGGTAATCACTGATTTAAGTAATTGGATGGATCAACATCTCGCTAGTGTGGTAGTACCAGTAATCAATAATAATTCAGTTGTTTACGATTAATGATCATTAGATCCGAAAAAGATAAAATCCAACAAGAGTTAAAATAAAAATCATAGTCGCAGAATAGACAATTACATCTTTAACTAAAAAAGAAATCCAGTCTTTTCTCAATTCTTGTTTAAACTTGAGTTCTCGTAATTTTCGCTCAAGTTCTATATCTTCTTTATCAGGTAATTTACTGTAAGGGATAATCTGTAAATCATCAATAACTTCTTCTGGGGTGTCTGGATTTTGCCAATGGTCTAATGCAGGATTAGATTCTGTAAAGACAATTGGCAAATTATCCTGATTGAGATTTCTGATCTCTTTTTTGATCACCTTTTTCACAATTTTGACGATTAAATTTTCTAAGTTTTTATCCGCCATATTCCCTTTCCAAATTTACCCGATCCAAAATACGGAAAAAGGGCGACTAGAAGTCGCTACTACACAAGCAAAGTCCACCTTCGTGGACTCTCTCATTTAACCCACGTAGGTGGGTTTTGTCTGTGTAGCTGTGACTTCTAGTCGCCAAATACCTTTAAATTATAATTCGCCGATAATTTCTGGCTGATTTAATTCGTCAGACATTTCAATAATTGCTCTGAGTACAGGCTTCATGATGGAATCTTCGTTATTTTCAAAATCTTCATAACGTCGCCGTTTGGCACGATTTGCAACCTGCACCGTAATGCGATAGCGATTTGACGCAGCACTAATTAGTTCTTCTGAACGGTGCATGATTTGAGACTGCGTAGTCTCGAATTTAGAACGCTTAAGCATAATTGATGACTCTAAAGATTCTACCCCAGTTTACTCGGATTTTTCAATTTTAGATATGGAAACGACAATGATCCTTGATAAATTTGCTTAACTAGGACAATGAGACTGAGAATTTGCCGTAATTGTTGAGTTTGCTGTTTAAGTATTTGCTTCTCTAGACGGAGATTCTGAATCTCTTTTTGAGCTAGATAAATATTAGCTGGTGCAATATGTAGGGCTGCATAACTAGCACGTTCATATTGATTAAATATATCTGTTATCAATGCTAGAGCATTTTTTGCTTTTCGTAATTGTTTAGCTAAGTAAAGGAGGGTGATGGAAATAAGGATGTTAATCAGGACAACGATAGTTACCATTATTCTCAAGAATCATTGAACGCAGATAAACGCAGATAAACGCAGATGAAAATGAATAAGTTTGGATCTCATTCCAGTGCATACCGCTATAATTCTGTTTAGGATTACTATAAAATTTTGTCCATTCTCCTTTTCCAATTCCTTCCATGACCGAAAGCACAAAACCGATAGTTGTATTTGATATAGACGGGGTTATCCGTGACGTTAGTGGCTCATATCGTCGCGCTTTATCCGATACTGTGGAATATTTTACCACTCAAGCCTATCGTCCCACACCAACAGACATTGATAATCTCAAATCTGAAGGAATTTGGAATAACGATTGGGAAGCTTCCCAAGAATTAATTTACCGCCATTTTGTTAGTCAAGGACAGCAGCGGGAACAACTACAATTAGATTATGAAAATATTGTTACTTATTTTCAAAGCCGTTATCGGGGTACAGATACCGAAAATTGGAATGGCTATATTTGTGATGAACCTTTATTAGCACAGCCTAGTTATTTTCAAGAATTAACAAAATCTGGTATTGCTTGGGGTTTTTTCAGTGGTGCTACTCGCTTGAGTGCTAACTACGTTTTAGAAAAACGTTTAGGTTTAGATTCTCCTATCTTAATTGCTATGGAAGACGCACCTGGTAAACCTGATCCTACAGGACTTTTTGCTACTATTAACATTTTAGAAAATGGTAGTAATCAAAAACAAACAGTTGTCTATGTGGGTGATACTGTAGCAGATATGCACACTGTGGAAAAAGCCAAAGCTGTAGATAATTCTCGGACTTGGTTAGGTGTTGGGGTATTGCCTCCCCACGTTCAGGAAATAGCAGAAGTCCGGGAAGCTTATACCCAAAAGCTGATCCAAGCTGGGGCAAATATAGTGTTTAATAATGTGCAGGAATTAACAATTAAGACGATTGCCAAATTAGAAGCGTAATCTCATCTAAGCAGATTTTTCTCAATTACCTAAACTAATAGCAAACTTATCAAAATGTCTAATTTAAAACTACCTGATGGACCAAAAACTCATCCTTGGATACAGACATACCAATGGTTAAAAGATCCTTTAGGATATATGGAAGAATGTACTGAAAAATACGGTGATATTTTCACTTTAAGAATTGGTCCCGTATTTAAACCACAAGTATTCATTAGCAATCCCCAAGCAATTCAACAAATTTTCACCACTGACACCAAACAATTAGATTCTGGTGCGCCAGCAGGTATTCAAGCAGGGTTGTTAGGAAAAAAATCTCTATTAGCACTAGAAGGGAAGCCACACCAACGCCAACGCAAGTTGTTAATGCCACCCTTGCATGGGGAGAGAATGCTGTCTTATGGTGATTTAATCCGGGAAATTACACAAGAAGTTACTAACAAATGGCAGATTGGAGAACCATTTAATATCCTATCTTCCATGCAAGAAATTTCTTTTGAGGTGATTTTAAAAGCTGTATTTGGTTTACGAGAAGGTTCACGTTATCAAGAACTGAAGAAACTGCTACTAAAAATACTTAATCCTAAACAACCTTTTGTGAGAGGACTGTTATTAGTTTTTCCATTATTACAAAAAGATTTAGGTGCGTGGAGTCCTTGGGGAAAATTCCTCCGCTTAACAGATCAAATTAATAAACTAATCTATACAGAAATTAAGGAACGTCAGGAAAATCCAGATCCATCTCGGACTGATATTTTGTCTTTGATGATGGCTACTAAGGATGAAGAAGGTCAACCCATGACTGATGTTGAATTACGAGATGAGTTAATGACTCTATTGGTAGCTGGTCATGAAACTACTGCAACTTCTTTAACTTGGGCGCTTTACTGGATTCACCATTTACCACAGGTACGAGAAAAACTATTGCAAGAATTGGATAATTTGGGTCAACAACCTGATGCTAATGAAATTTTCAAATTACCTTATTTAAATGTTGTTTGTTCAGAAACATTGCGGATGTATCCAGTGGCTATGTTAGCTTTAAATAGATTGGTAAAATCACCATTGGAAGTCATGGGTTATAATTTAGAACCTGGAAATTTGGTAGTTCCTTGTATTTATTTAACCCATCATCGAGAAGATTTATATCCTGATTCTAAACAGTTTAAACCTGAGCGTTTTTTAGAACGTCAATTTAGCACTTCTGAGTTTTTACCTTTTGGTGGTGGAAATCGTCGCTGTATTGGTATGGCTTTGGCGCTGTTTGAGATGAAGTTGGTTTTAGCAACTGTCTTGTCTCAATGGGAGATGGAATTGGCTGATACTGAACCTGTAAAACCAGCACGGAAGGGGGCTTTATTGGGTACTGGTGGCGGTGTGAAGATGGTTGTAAAGGGGAGAAGAGAGCAAAATCAGCGGGTTTTTGAAACTAGCGTTAGATAAGTTTGTTGAATATGCGTTAGCGTAGCTTACCGTAGATATCAATCAGAGTATGGTAATGTAAGAGCGATCGCATATTACATCTTAAATCTTTGATTAGATTAGATTAGATAGAATCGGCTCACCAGCATATATTACTTTTTCAATAATATCAGCGGCGTAATTCACACCCCCAGCCTTAGAAATTGCCTCTTTTAGCCTCAGTGCATTTTGTTTGTAAGAGGATTCTGTTAACACCTGTTTAATTGTTTGTTGTAAACTCGTAACATTTAAGCCAGACAAGGGTAAAAATTCGCCAGCACCTGTATAAGCTATCCGAGAAGCAATTCCTGGCTGTTCATTAGTAATCGGAATCGCTACCAGGGGAACTCCACTACTCAAAGCTCCTAAAACTGCATTCATACCACCATGAGTAATAGTGAGTACAGATTCCGAAATCAACTTCTGTTGAGGAGCATAAGGTACGACTAAAGGTGAACCTGGTAGGTTAAAATTTGATTCTTTTATTTCTGGTTGACCTAAAGAAATCACAAGTTGTACATCCAATCCTATAGATGCTTCGGCAATAATTTGAAAAATTTCCTGTTTGCGGTTTTGTAAAGTACCCAATGCAGCGTAAATCAATGGTTTACCATTCAATTTTTCAAAAGGGAAAGGTATTGGTGATAATGAAAGAGGTTCTAATCCTGATGGGTCTTGCAATGGACCAGTATAATGAAATGTCTTAGGTAAACCTACTCGCGGAAAGTCAAATTCAGCAGGTAGCTGGCATATCTGAGCTAGTTTTCCAGCAGCCTCATCACGATGTGTATAAGCTGGCAAATTCCATTTA
Source organism: Dolichospermum sp. DET69 (assembly GCA_017355425.1). Taxonomy (NCBI): domain Bacteria; kingdom Bacillati; phylum Cyanobacteriota; class Cyanophyceae; order Nostocales; family Aphanizomenonaceae; genus Dolichospermum; species Dolichospermum sp. DET69. The sequence goes on along the minus strand of CP070233.1, from coordinate 1,882,813 downwards.
CGACGTTGAGATATTACTAAGTTCCAGATTTTTTGTGATAAGCGATTGAGTAAAAAATTACCTGCACGGTTTCGCCAAGGAGACCACCATTCCGTGTTATAATCCCAATTTGTAAAGTAAGGTGGAACTCCGGGTTCTCTATTAATTAGAAGAGCATTACATACGGTCACAAAAGGTATTTTGAGGAAGTCGGCAATAGTTCCCCCTCCAGTTGTTACTTGATCTACTAATAACATCTCTATTCCAGCTTTTGATATTGCTGTAGGTGCTTCACTAAAAAGCATCTTTGTTTCCTTTTCTAGCCAGCTTATTGTGAAATTTAATGCTGGGATTCCGCTTAACTCTCCTAACTGTTTATACATTGGTTCTAATGTTCCAGCAGGAAATTCAACTTCTCCTATTTTCCAAAAATCTAATCCAGCATTATTAACCTTAGATTGAACATCGGGTATGTGAAATAATGTAACACGATGACCGCGCCGTTTTAATTCTCTTCCCAAAACAAACATTGGGTTGAGATGACCGATTGCGGCTGGGCAAAGAATACCAAAATGAGTCATAATTTGTTCTGGTTAATGATAATAACGATATATACCAGAAAATCGGCAAATAAAATTACAAAATGCCATAAGGATATATGCTTCGCTCCCTAAAAAACTCAATAGCTTCAGGAGCAGTCAAGATTATGCCACAATAGCGAAATTAGGTAACAGCATTAGGAGTTTTAGTTGTGGAGTCCCCCCAAAAAACGTTATACCAACCAGCCGCAATTGAGGAAAAATGGCAACAAATATGGGCAGAGCTTGGCTTAGATAAAACGCCTCAAGATCAAAACAAGCCAAAATTCTACGCGCTTTCCATGTTTCCTTACCCATCCGGTAGCTTGCACATGGGTCACGTCCGTAACTACACAATTACAGATGTGATTGCCCGCCTCAAACGAATGCAAGGGTATCGGGTATTACATCCAATGGGTTGGGATGCTTTCGGACTACCCGCAGAAAACGCCGCCATTGATAGAGGTGTACCCCCTGCCAAATGGACTTATCAAAATATTGCCCAAATGCGGCAACAATTACAGCGTCTGGGTTTATCCTTAGATTGGGAAACTGAACTTGCTACCTGTTCCCCCGATTATTATAAATGGACACAGTGGATTTTTCTGCAATTTCTCGAAGCTGGTTTAGCATATCAAAGAGAAGCCGCAGTTAATTGGGACCCCATAGACCAAACTGTATTAGCAAACGAACAAGTTGATAATGAAGGACGTTCCTGGCGCAGTGGTGCAATAGTTGAACGTAAATTACTACGTCAATGGTTTTTTAAGATTACCGACTACGCCGAAGAATTATTAAATGATTTGGATAAACTCACAGGTTGGCCTGAGCGAGTCAAATTAATGCAAGCCAACTGGATAGGAAAATCCACTGGTGCATATTTAGAATTTCCTATTGTCGGATTAGATGAAAAAATCGGCGTTTATACCACTCGTCCCGACACTATTTATGGCGTGAGTTACGTTGTATTAGCTCCAGAACACCCCTTAACTCAGGTTATTACCACATCAGAACAAAAAGCGGCGGTAGAAGCCTTTATCAAGGAAGTCAGCAACCAAAGCGAGTTAGAAAGAACAGCAGAAGATAAACCAAAACGGGGTATTCCTACAGGTGGGAAGGTTATTAACCCCTTTACTGGGGAAGAAGTACCCGTATGGATTGCAGATTATGTTCTCTATGAATATGGTACAGGTGCGGTAATGGGTGTACCAGCCCATGATGTCCGAGATTTCAAATTTGCCAAAGAACAAAATTTAGCTATCAAAGTGGTAATTGTTCCCGAAGTTGGTGCAGAAGAAACTTTAAAATCAGCCTATACAGAAGCGGGAATTTTAGTTAATTCCGGTGACTTTAATGGCATAAATTCAATAGATGCCAAAAAAGCCATTATCGAATTTGCCGAAAAACAAAACTTTGGTAAATTAAGAATACAATATCGCCTCCGAGATTGGTTAATTTCTCGACAACGTTATTGGGGCGCACCTATCCCTGTTATTCACTGTCCTGAATGTGGAATTGTGCCAGTACCAGATAAAGATTTACCTGTCCAATTACCCGAAGATATTGAATTAAGTGGTCGGGGTGGTTCACCTTTAGCACAGTTAGAAAGTTGGGTAAATGTCCCTTGTCCAACTTGCGGTACTCCTGCAAAAAGGGAAACCGATACAATGGATACTTTTATTGATTCTTCTTGGTATTTCTTGCGTTATCCTGACGCAAAGAATGAGGAAAAGATTTTTGATTCTGGTAAAGTAAATGATTGGATGCCGGTTGATCAATATGTGGGCGGAATTGAACACGCAATTTTACATTTATTGTATTCGCGGTTCTTCACTAAGGTATTAAGAGATAGAGGTTTATTCAACTTTGATGAACCATTTCAACGCCTATTAACTCAGGGAATGGTACAGGGTTTAACTTACATGAACCCGAATAAAGGTGGTAAGGATAAATGGATTCCTTCTAATTTGGTTGATGCTAATAATCCTGTAGATCCACAAACTGGAGAACCTTTACAACGTCTGTATGCTACCATGTCTAAATCAAAAGGCAATGGTGTTGCACCGGAAGATGTGATTAATAAATATGGCATTGATACGGCGCGAATGTTCATTTTATTTAAAGCGCCTCCTGAAAAAGATTTAGAATGGGATGAGGCTGATGTTGAGGGACAATTCCGCTTTTTAAATCGGGTTTGGCGGTTGGTAACAGATTATGCTGCAAGTCCAAAACAACTGACAACTGACAACGGACAACTGACAAAAGCCGAAAAAGATTTACGTCGCTTCATTCATATTGCTATTCAAGCAATTACGGAAGATGTAGAAGATGAATATCAATTTAATACTGCAATTTCGGAATTGATGAAGTTAAGTAATGCGTTGACTGATGCTGATTGTCATAATTCACCAATTTACGCGGAAGGTATTCAAACTTTGGTGATTATGTTAGCGCCTTTTGCCCCGCATATTGGTGATGAATTATGGCAGTTATTGGGGAATAAAAACTCTGTGCATACCCAAACTTGGCCAAGTTTTGATCCTGCGGCTTTGATAGCTGATGAAATTACTTTGGTAATTCAAATTATGGGTAAAACTCGCGGTTCTATTCAAGTTCCTTCTCAAGCTGATAAAGGGGAGTTGGAAAAATATGCGCGGGAGTCTGAGGTTGCACAGCGTTATATTGAAGGGAAGGAAATCAAGAAGGTAATTGTTGTTCCTGGTAAGTTGGTGAATTTCGTTTTAGGATAGTTTTTGTAGGTTGGGTTAAATAAAATGCAACCCAACATTTATGGTAACATACTGATGGGTGGTGTTGAGTTTCGCACCTCCACCCAACCTACAACTTAAACTATAGATAGAAAAACATGAATAGCAATTTCCCATATCAATATCTTGAAAAATATAATATCAAGTACCTTTATCACATGACCGCTATTAGCAATCTACCTTCCATATTACAACATGGACTATTATCACATAATGAGGCTCATAAGTTAGGTCTGGTAACAGATATATCTGATCCAACTGTACAGTATCTCAGAAGTAATCGTATAATTAATGATATAGAATTACATAATTATGTACCTTTTTATTTTTCTCCAAGAAATCCCATGCTTTATGTGAAAAGAGAAATACAAAACCAAATAGTTTTTCTTGGTGTAGATCCTTGTTTACTTTTTCAGTCAACAACAATATTTTCCAATGGTAATGCTGCTTCTCTTGACACTAAATTCTATCGAGGTGTATCTTTACTAGATAATCTACCTTGGGATATAATTAATGCAGGATATTGGAATGATATTCCTGATGGTAAAAGAATAAAATGTGCTGAAATTCTGGTATATCCTAAAGTTTATATTAACAAGATTTTGAAGATATTTTGTTGTTTACCAAATCAAGTCGAACAAGTTAGAGCTATTATTGACTCACTTTCAATAGATGTTAATATTGTAGTGGAGATAAATCGAAATCTATATTTTTTCTGAGGATATGTATGTTAAAATACACTGATACCACCGTGTTTAATGTTAGCGCACAAACTATAGTAAATACAGTCAATTGCGTAGGTGTTATGGGAGCAGGATTAGCACTAGAATGTCAATTGCGTTTTCCAGAAATGTTTCAAGATTATGCAGAAAGATGCAAAAGCAAGTCTGTCAAAATTGGTAAACCATATTTATATCGGTCCTATGGTAATCCTTGGATAATGAATTTTCCCACAAAAAATCATTGGAAATATCCTTCAAAAATTGAATGGATAGAACAAGGTTTAGATTATTTTGCCAAAAATTATGAACGAGGATGTATTCAATCAATTGCTTTTCCAAAACTGGGCTGCGATAAAGGAGGATTGAATTGGAGAGATGTTCAAACCATAATGGAGAATTATCTTCAAAACCTTAATATAGATATATATATATGTCTTGACCGTGAATCAGAAGCAACTGGAATTGAAGGTGTGATGACTGAATTATTGAACAATAAACAAAATACTTTCTGGGCTGATAAATTAGGTATAAAAAATGATATATCAAGAAAAATATTAGAATCTTTACCAATCAAAAGATTTAGAGATTTAGGTAAAATTGAAGGAGTTGGTAAGCAAACCTACAGAGACATATTTAAGTTTTTATATTCAGTTGCAGTTCAAGAAGATTCTATCTCCAATCAAGACCATGAAATATCAAATGTGAGTCATCTAATATTTCCTGTTAATACTTCAGTAGAAGTAACAAAAATAGGTGATATTGCACTCACCCAAACAGAAGATAAAAATGCCACTAATAAACCTATCATTATTAAATCTAACGGTGGTTATAAATTAGATACAAAACGGCGTAATTATCTAATATGCGAACTTAAAAATTCAGTAGGTTTAGATTTTAATGAATTACACAAACTTAAATGGTGTGATTTCATAACTGACGAACTTACTGGACAAATAGCTGTATTTGGTAAGGCTATTTCATCATCAATATGGCAAGAAATTCAATTAATGAAGAATAATTCAAATTTAGAGTCTCATGTATTTTATAATAGTAAAAATGCAAGTAAATTACCAGTTGAGACTATAAAAAAAATTATTCGTGATGCTACAAAAAAAACTGAAGATGTTAACAAGTTAAATTCTCAAATATTACAAGATATTCCAGAGAAGCAACTAGAGTTAAATTTAACTTACTAATACATTGGGTATATCATCTTAATGTTATCTGAAATTGAGTTGTAGGTTGGGTTAAATGAAATGCAACCCAACTTATGTATTATTGTTGGTTGATGTTGGGTTTCCTTGCGTCAACCCAACCTACAAAATATGTGTTTTTAGTATTTAAGGAAGGGATTTTTCAGCTTGTATCAAAAACAAAATTGTACTTGCTGTTATATGAAGTTGGTAAGCTGCAAAATATTGTGGAACATTAACAGGTTGAGAACCCTGTCCATGTCCTCCAAGCTTATTTCTCATTGTAGGAATTCCACTTTCAAGATTTTGCCTGAGTGTTGAAAATTGGGTTTCTAAATAATTAGGAATTAGATGATTATTGAAGCAAATATTAATAAGTTTTTGGGCTGTATCTTTAGGTTCAAAATTCCAGCCTTGCTTATTACAAATGATTTTCATAGTGCTTTCAAAAGCTTTGAGACATTCGTTGAGACATTCTTTGTAATTCCCATGTCTATAATGTTCATGAGCTTTCAAAAATTCCTCATTTGCTCCCTGAAATCGAGTATCACTTAATAATTGTAAAACTGGCTTGACTGCTTCAGTATGGATAATCTGAGAATCAACTCTTATAATTTCACCTGACTCATACTGATAGCCTATTCCATGTTCCCTAAATCTAAAGTTCAATTCCTTGATTAATTGATCAATTGTATTTGATATATTTTTTATTGTATCACCTTTGTTATATAATTTTTCAAAAAATTTAAAGGTTAATTCAACGCTATCAAGAACCTGTTCTATTTCTTCCGCTTCTATTATAAAATTCAATACTCTTTTAGTATATAGCATATTATTTCGCACATTGAACATGAATGAGATATCTGAACCCAAACTTAATATGCCATGTTCACGACATATTATATTGTGAATATCCAGAAAAACTTGTTCACTTTTATTTGTCTCATAAAGACCAATAAGATCCTTTATAATATGAACAATCTGTACACGGAGAGTCCGAGGAATATTATCATACTGATACACATCAGGGACATCTCCCATAAGTTTTTTTTGCCGTTTTGAGTAGATATCGAAGACGTTCATGACTAAATAAACTATATAAACGATACATGTATGATACAATATTTTCAACTATCTTGTATGTAGCAATTAGTAATTTGTAGGTTAGGTTAAATGAAATGCAAACCAACACATTTATTATTGTTAGTTGATGTTTGGTTTCCTTCCGTCAACCCAACCTTGTATCTTATAGGTATGTTAGAGGAAGAAAATAAGTAATATTGCACTGGAAAGGGAGTATAATGGACATGGTCTACTTGTAAAGTTAAAACACTATATTGATTTATGCACATACAAAGAATCCAAGTACCTGATTTTCGAGCTTTAAAAAATGTAGATATTACTTTTGAGAAAGAATTTACTCCGCGTATTTTTCCCCTTGGTAGTCAAAATGGAGGGGGTAAAAGTACATTGTTACAGTTGATTTTTGTTTTATTACACTGTTCTGGTAATCCTGATAGATTCGAGTTTATTCAAAATCTACTACATGGGTTTGAGGTTAATGATGAGTCGGGGAAAAGGACATTAGCTATTATTGATATTTGGGATGGTAGTAAAACTGTAAAACTTGATTTTTTTATTTGTAGTGAATCTTATATTTTAAAATTACTGGAACAAGATTATGACGATGATGAAATTAAATCAGTTAGTTTTTATGAGGAAAAATCAGAAAAATATATTAATTTATACTTTATTTATAGTTTTCAGACTGCTCAAAACTTTATAGGGAGATTTATTTGTCAATTCGATGGAGATGAAATATTTAAATTGCTCATTGAATTATCAAACAAAATATTTTTAACTGCTCACGTTTCACAAATATTCCTATTTTTACAACCAGACAACAGAAAATCCTTATTTAAAAAACAGGAAAACAATCAAACTAACTATTATCAACAAATTAAAACAGCTAATTCTAAATTACCTGGATTTTTTACCTATGATTTCTTATCAATAGACATTCTGATTGAAGCATTCAAAAAAGCACGAGATGATGATTTTAAACAAGCTGTCGAAAAAGGGGGAAATTATGGTAATAATTATGTAAAATTATTAGATGAACTCAATAATCTTTTAAGTAACAAGAAAATTAATGTACAACCTGATTTATCTGGAATTAATTTTAAAATTGATGGTGATGAAACAGAACTTTATCCAGAAGATTTAAGTCATGGAGAATTAAAAAGATTATGTATATATATGTGGTTAAAACATAATAAGATAGAAGATGCTATTGTATTAATGGATGAATTAGAAATATCATTTCACCCAGATTGGCAATATCAAATAGTTAGAGATTTAGAAGAATGGGGTGCGACTAATCAATATATTCTTGCAACACATTCTTATGAATTATGTAATGCAGTTACACCTGCTCATGTTAAGGAATTAGATCCAAAATTACAAGGAAGAACAATTCAATAATCAACCTAATCAAGAATATGAGTTTTAATGAGCAGGAACTAAAAGAACATTGTTTAAAGATTATTCAAGATAGCAGAATTAAAAATAAAATTGTCATTCTCTGTGAAGGTCTTATTCCCCCAAAAGTAGAAGGTAGACGCTCACCGCAATTATATAAGCAAATGGAACAAATGCCAGATGCTAATTTTTATAATGCTTGTGTCCCAACATGGTGGAAGCAATATAGACCAGTTTTTTTTAATTGTGGAGATAGAAATGATGTTTTAAATACATTTTTTGGGCTTTTAGATTTACATAATGCTGATTATAGTCAATCATTTTTAACTCCTGATAAACTTTTTGCTATTGTAGATTTAGATATTCAACTTGCTGAAATAAAAGAAGATTACAAATTTCAAAATACTGATGATATTTTCTATAATATTTATGATGAAACAAAGATTAATGAAACTGATCTAAACCATCATCGTATATGGATTACTGGTTTAATTCATAAAGAAGCTTATTTTTTAAAACCTGATATTCAAGAAGTTTTTGATAATCAATATATTATTTCTCCTTTATATAAAGAAAATACTGTTAATTTAGAAAATATTTATTTAGATATGGTTAATGATATGACTAATGATGCAGATTTACAAATTCATTGGTCAAGGGTAATTAAGAGAATCAGTCACCTTTCTAGTTTTGATGGTATGGAAATAGATAAATTTCAATATTCTTGGCAAGAAGAGTATCAAAATAATCAAAATTTACATTATAAAAATAAGTTAATAAATGCGGTATTAATGCTTGTCAAATCTAAAGAATATTGGAAGCAAATTTTGCCTGATGATAATTGGACTCATTCAGAATCCAAATTTAGAGAACAGTTATCTTTAGAAATTGGTAAATTTTATTCAAAACAAGATTGTATTGTTGAAAATCATATTCCTTTTTTCTTTAAGACGCTATACAAATTAATTGAAGAATAAACAATTTTGTAGGTTGGGTTAAATGAAATACAACCCAACTTATGTATTATTTTTGGTTGATGTTGGGTAACATGAGCGTCAACCCAACCTACATATTTTATATTTTTTTGTCAGAATAATTCATTAGTAGGCGATCGCTTTCTACTTTTGCTCCATTTCTTAACCATTCAATAGGTTGTTCTTCATCTACTTTGTCTGGATTTACCCATACAATATCTTTGAGTTCATCAATTTTTACAGATGCTTCACTAAAAAATTTTCTAGCAGTATTATCATCCAATGATATAACATGAGAATTTTTAGCCACCATGTACACCCTGCATTAAACGAGCTTCCGCAGCACTTAAATAACGGTTTTCTAATTGTAGAGATAAATCACCAAAATCTTCTGGCCAATCTCCAAAAGCGCCAGTTTCATCTAAATCAGCACTATTGACATTTGTTATACCATTTTCTTGGCGTGTAAACCAGTGCAGTTTTACTATATCTGGTGATAAATTACCTTCGGCAACTAAAGATTGAATTGCTAGAATTAATTTATCGCTATGAGTTTCTACAACTACTTTAACACCCCTTTTTGCTGCATTAGATAATATTTCTGCCATAGCAATTTGAGCGCGGGGGTGCAGGTGAATTTCTGGTTGTTCAATATATACTAATTGTCCTGGTTCTGCTACTAATAAAGCAACTAAAACAGGTAATGTTTGGGAAACACCAAATCCAACATCGGCAATATTCACCAGATCATCTTTAGCATCAGAGTTGCGTGGTAAACGACCAACTCTAAGCTCAACTTGTGTATCATTAACTTGTCTTGCTTGTACTTTACAAGTTAACCCTAGTATTTCTAATGCAGCACATAATTCTTTGATAGTTTTATTATTTTTACCCTTTTGCCAATAATTGATTACACTAGCAACGTAATTTTCAAATGTACCTGGAAATTCATCACCTATAGCTGTAATTTTATAATTTCGTTCGGGATTTCCCCTTAATCCAGGGACATGGATTATTTGACGGATATAATTACTAAAAACTTCCGAAGGACTGGAATACAAGAAGTTAAATAATGGATTTTGAGAAATAATATTATATTTTTCTTTTGTAGATAATGAAAACTCTAAAAAACACCTATTTCTGTTAACAATCCATGTCATTTTATTTTTTAAAGTTTCTGTATCTTGAATTGCATTATATATTTCTATATATGGCTTTGGTAAAATATTCATTACATCTCCTGGCAACATATCTGGTAAAAGGGAAAACTCTTGTTCATTTCCTTTATATATCATTTCAACAATTTCTATGGCTTCTTTTTTATGTGTTGTAAATACATTACTAATAATTTGATCATTCTCTATACCAATACCAACGGTAAACTTATTATTCGGTTTGATTCCAGATATTTTAGAAAATAATTGTGTTGCTGAAGTAAACTTAACATTGGGTCCATTAAGTAATAATGCACCAGGATCATAAGTTGCTTCTAGAGTTTGTTTCATCAACAATAAAGGTTGCATAATGCTTGACTTTCCTGAACTATTAGCACCTGCAAGAATTGTTAAGGGGCGTACTTCAATACTGCATTCATCATAAAGTGACTTATAACCACTGACAGAAATTTTTGTAATCCCTTTGGCATTTTTATTTTGCTTGCTATTATTAGAATCAGATTGATTCATAATTTGACTCTCTCTAATTTCAGTTTATATTATTATATAATAAGAGAACTCCACAAAAAAAATGAACTGCTTGCAGCAGCGCTTCGCTATCCAATGGTATCTGGTCCCTCCTTGTATTATTAGGGGACTTTTCGGCCCGCACTACAATAAATTTTGGGATATTTTTTAAATTGGAAGTCTCTAAGATGTACCTCATAAGAGTGGAAACCGCTGTATTGTTGGTTGATGTTGGGTAACATGAGCGTCAACCCAACCTACCGACCATTGCACAGGAAGTAAAAAATTTGACAATTATATGGTTAAGTTATACATTAGAATAACAAATATTAATACTGGAGTAATAAAAACATGGGCATTAATTCCCAGACGGTTAACCTCCAGAACCTTCTACCACCTGTAATAAACTCCGCAACATCCAGTAAGCACAAGTACCTCCCGGATCTTGATGTCCAATACTGCGATCGCCTAAATAACTCGCTCTCCCCTTTTTTGCTAACATGGGTATAGTCTCTTTTAATCCCTGTTCTGCCGCTATGATAGCTATTCGCAAAGCCGATGCAGTGCTTGAGCTATTCCTGATTGCTTGTTCAAAAGCGATAACGGCAGGAGATAGTACATCTACCATTGTTTTGTCTCCTAACTGTGCTTTACCACGCTCAGTTACACCTTCTAAACCAGATTTTAGTAATTTCAACATATCCTCTTCTGTTAATTCTTCTTTACCATCGGTTGCAACACTAGCTCTTAAAAACCAAGTTCCATACAAAGCACCACTTGCACCACCAATACTGGAAATCAAAGTGATGCTCACAGTCTTGAAAATGCTGCTAATATCTTGATCCGCAAAACTCGGTAAAATATTGGTAATTTTTTTAAAGCCACGATCCATATTAATACCGTGATCAGCATCACCTATGGCTGCATCTAACTCTGTCAAGGTATCTTTATCACGCTCAATCACATCAGCAAACACTTGTAACCATTCAATAATTTGCACCTGATTAACCATTTTAAATTCCCCAGCGTAAACTTGGCGTTTTGACTGGTGCATCCCAAAGACGGATCATCTCATCATCTAATTTCAGCAGTGTGATAGAGCAACCTTGCATATCTAATGATGTCATGTAGGGTCCAATTAGATTCCGCACGATTTCCAGTCCTTCCAATTCACAAATTTCTGCGAGTTTGCGATAGACGAGATAGAGTTCCGCAATGGAAGTCCCACCCATACTGTTAACATAAGCTAAAAGGCGATCGCCTTTTTCAAATGGTTTATTGAACAGTTCTAAATCTACCCATTTGCCCATCTTGTCATCCCACTCCCTGACTATCCGACAATAATTTGGATCATTAATAATAGAATTTGCTAAAATATCTGTAATTTCATCACCCGATTTCATGGGTACTTTTTCTTTTCCCTGCTCTCCATGAATACCAATTCCTAATTCTATTTCATCGTCACCCAATGTAAAAGTAGGTATTCCTCTTTCCGGGACTGTACAAGAACTCAAAGCTACACCCATACTTCTACCACTGAGATTCACCTTTCTACACAAATCTGCTAATTGGTGTAAATTATATCCTTGTTCTGCGGCTGCGCCAGAGATTTTTTCTGCTAACACTGTTGTACCTACACCCCGTCGTCCTTGGGTATAAAGACGATCTTTGATAGCGATATCATCATCAATTAAAATATTGACAGCGCGGATACCTTGACTATGAGCTAATTCTATAGCTATTTCAAAGTTCATCACATCGCCGCTGTAATTTTTCACCAGATAAAGAATACCAGCACCACGATTTACCTGTTTTGCGGCTGCTAACATTTGGTCAGGAGTGGGTGAGGTGAAAATTCCTCCAGGACAAGCAGCATCTAGCATTCCTTGACCGACAAAGCCGCTGTGCATGGGTTCATGACCACTACCACCACCGGAGATCATGGCTACCTTTCCCTGTGGGGGTACATCGGCTCTATAGACAAAACTAGGCTCATAGTTAATTCTAATTAAATCCCTATGAGCTAACATCATGCCTTCGAGACTTTCACGGACAAAGTTTTCTGGACGATTAATCAGCTTTTTCATGGTCTAAGTCTACCGAAAAAGTTGCCAAAACAACTATACCGTAGGGCAGAATTCAAACACAAAGCCTTATATATTATTTTGACACTCTCACCGTCTAAAGACGCGCTCGATTCTTTAATCAATGAGCCAACTTACAATTGCTGGATTACTCCAACAAAAACAGAGGTCGATTCTCCTAAAGCGTTAATGACCGTATCCCTACCGTACTCGTTTTTTGCATTTCATTTTTCACCAAATTTAGCTTTCCTAAACAGCAATACCGTTAGGTATGACTACGCACTCAACCAAATAAGTTAAGTTTTTACGTCGTTTAGTTATACTTAAATTCTAGAATTGTTTACATTGTATCACATCTACTGTTATCAAGTCAATGAGTTAGGCTAAATATTTTCGCCCGTGTCGCTTATATCTCAGCACGCTTTGTGACTGAGCTTTACGCTTACCGGGTAATACTGTAAGTTTGTAGGTTGGGTTAAATGAAATGCAACCCAACTTATGTATTATCATAAGATCTCACGGTAAGTGGGAAACTCAGTGGCTTGGCTCCCTGAGAGGGAAGCGACACGAGGGATTTTAATCCCTGTGGTATGCTAGAATGAAATCGTGAGTAAGAATAACGCAGTCGTTGCTAACATCACCCCGAAAGGGAGGCACATCGCGTGCAACACATTATGCGTACAGAGTTGAGAAATTTGAATCGGTAATTGTCCCGTTGAAAGTACATCACAAAAGTACCCCAAATTTCTTAACTCCAAGGCGGTAATGAAAAAAGATTCAAAGCCTTTATTACCGCCCGTGTCGTTTCCCTCTCACCGGCTAAAGCCGCTGAGTTTCCCACTTACCGGGTATTCTTATGACTACAGTTGCTATTGTACCTACATCAAATGCCAATGGAGAAAAGTCTTATCGCGCCATTGCTGGAGATAAACAGTCTATTGGCAAAACTGCCGGTCAAGCTTTAGATGCTTTGACAACACAGTTGGGTGAATTTGAATTTCGGGCATTATTAATTATTGATAACTTTCATGCCGATCAATTTTTTACTAACGAGCAAAAACAACGTTTATCTGACTTAATGAGTATGTGGAGAATAGCACGAGATCAAGGACAAACACTTCCCCCAGAAATACAAATTGAATTAGATAATCTTGTTAATGCTGAACTCAATGCTGCTACAGCCAGAACTGCATCTTTAGCACAACAATTGAGTCAATGAATCCATTTTATCATCTGGTAGCAGATCGCGCTTTTCATCGCTGTGAATATTGTCATGCACCGGAATTAGTATTTAATTTTCCCTTTGAAGTTGAACATATTATTCCTACTTCTCGTGGAGGTGCTAATGTTGAAAGTAATTTAGCCCTTGCTTGTCGTTCTTGTAATCTGCGAAAAGGATCTCGTATTAGTGAAATAGATCTCGAATCTAATACAGAAGTTCGTCTTTTTAATCCTAGAGAAGACCAATGGGAAAAGCATTTTCAAGTTAATTCTGAACCTGGTTTAATTATAGGTATAACGCCTATTGGAAGAGTAACTGTAAAGTGTTTAGAGCTAAATAGTCAATCTCAAGTGATAGCGAGACAATTATGGATTCGTTTGGGATTATTTCCATAAAATGGACAATTAGAAATGAAAAAAATATTTCCCCTAACTATGGAAAAGCATTCTTTTGTAAAGGCGTTCTTAGATTTTCTTGCTAGAGATATCAAGAAAAATCCTAGCACTACTGAACCAATTACAGAATATATGTATCGTCGTGTTTCTGTGCTTACTGAAGGAATGGAAGTTGATCTTGATGAAGAGTTATCAGAGGATTTCATATTTGAATAAATGTTAATGGGTGGATAGATTCATCCTGTCTTTAGTGAAAAATATAAAAAATTGATGATTATTGCTTCTATGTATGAGATTTTTATTTATTATGCAAAAACCGAATTTGTTAATTAATGTTAAGTCAAGAAAAATTTGAAAACCTTATATTAGATCCTAATAAATTTGTTGAGGGTGACATTATATGGGATAAAAATAAAAGAAACCCTCCTGCTTTTGAATTTCGCGTTAAAATCGTATCAGATGATATTACTGCTTTAGCCAATGATCCAATAGGAGTCTGGGAGCAGTTTTGTTTGGAATCCAAAATAACACATAATGGGATCATGCACAGACCACAAGTATTAGCATTAGATTTATGACACTCAATATTTGTGAAAAAATTAATCAAACTATTGGAGGGCTATTTGCTTGCTCACCTGTAAATGAATTTGTGCAAATATCTACTCCTTTTATTCTTCCTGATGGTAGTGTAATAGATTTATTTTTAAAAGAGAAAGAAGAATCCTATGTATTAACTGACTTAGGTGAAACCTTTGGTTGGCTTTATTTACAAACTGCTGCTTATAGCTTATCAAAAAACCAAGAAATAATTATTAAAGATATAGTTATTACTCATGGAATTGAACAATTTAATGGGATGCTAATTACTCGTTTAAAAAAAGATGATAATTTAGCTGATGCAGTTTTTCGTTTATCTCAAGCAATAATTAGAGTTGCTGATACTAATACGAAACTCAAAGTACCAACTTTTGAGCCTATCACTGAAGAAGTAATAGAGTTTTTAAATAAGAAGAAATTAAATGTTGAAAGAAACAAAAAATTTACAGGAATGTCTGGAACTGCTAGGACTGTAGATTTTTGTGTCTATCGTCCTAGTGGAAATATTTTAATTAATACACTTAGTACACCTCTTCGTCGAACGGCGAGAATGAGAGTAGATAAAGTTTTTACCACTTGGTCTGAGATTAGTGATTTAAAGGAAAGTAACTATAACTTTATTTCATTAATTGATGATAGTACAGATTTGTGGAATGAAAATAATATCACTTTGTTAAATCGTGTATCTAATGTACTGAAGTGGTCTAATAGAGATGATCTTCAAAAGTTTCTTGAATAAAAATAAAAATCCCCCAGTCGGCTTCGTCCAACTTTTGCTATTAGACTAAAAATTAATTTCCATACCAACTAAACAAAATCATGAAATATGTATTGATTATCCATGAAGTTGAAGATTATGAAGCATGGAAGAAGGTTTTTGATAATGCTACCGATATCCGCAAGCAAGCTGGAGAAATAGCATATCAGGTTTTAAAATACGAAAATAATCCCAATCAAATAGTGCATTTTTCATCCTGGACATCCATAGAAGATGCAAAACGTTTTTTTGAATCTCCCAAACTTGTGAGAATTAGACAAGAAGCTGGCGTAAAGTCTCCTGATTTCATATATTTAGATCAACTAGAATCGGGGACATTATAAAGTTATACTCAAAACGGCTAGAAGCTGGACTTTTTTATCATACAAAGAACCAAGTTCAAAGCCTCTCCCCGTTGCGGCTACAGTGTACACACAAGTCTTCTAGAGTTGCCCCACAACGTTTAGATCCCCCCAACCCCCCTTAAAAAGGGGGGCTAAATTCTTCAAAGTCCCCCTTTTTAAGGGGGATTTAGGGGGATCGGATAACGTTTAGCATCCTGTCTAGAGATGTGTGTACACCGTAGCCCCGTTGCGGGGAGAGGTTTACAAGAGGGGTTTCATATTTGGTTAAACTATGAACCGTTTGCAGTATATAATCCGTAATCTCATAAACTACCGAAATTTAGTTTTATCAAGTACCAAACCTCGACGGGGAGAATTTTTATCATTCTTGACTGAAACCTGCCAAATTTTAATTAAATTATCTTCACCACCACTAACTAGAAACTTCCCGTCAGCACTAAAAGCAAGGGAGGTAACAGCATTAGTATGTCCCGTCAATGTCAGCATTTCCTCTCCTGTAGCCACATTCCAGAGTTTAATGGTGTGATAGTTTTGTTCTCCAGAAATATTTCGTCCAGCACTAGCTAAAATTTTACCATCTGTACTAAACGCAATGGTATTAACGCTATTATCTTCTACCATGAGAGTCCGAATTTCTCTTCGAGTTTGTAGATTCCATAATTTAATAGTGCGGTCGCGGCTGGAACTTGCTAAAATTTTACCATCAGGACTAAAAGCCACAGCTATAACTGTTTGTGAACTGGTAGCTAAATTTTGAATTGGTTCTGCTTGATTAATATTCCATAATTTAATCGTTTTATCAAAACTACCACTTGCTAAAGTAACACCATCAGAACTAATATCTACAGAACGCACCCAATATTTATGACCTATTAAAGTGCGAATTAGCTTACCTGTGATTAAATTCCAAACTTTGATAGTTTGATCATCACTACCACTAACTAAGGTTTTACCATCAGCACTAATAGCTAAACTATGAACCGCATCAGTATGACTATTTAAAGTGTGAATTAATTGATTTGTTTGTAAATTCCAAACTTTAATAGTTTTATCATCACTACCACTAACTAAAATTTTCCCATCAGCAGTGATAGCTACTGTATTTACATTTTGGGAATGTCCCTGAAGACTGGTAATTTCTTTACCTGTAATTACATCCCATAATTTAATATTATGACATTGAATATTCTTACTTTCTGGACAATCACCACCACTGATAATTAATTTACTATTTGGACTCATGACCACAGATAAAATTTTACTTTTATGTCCAGAAAAAGTATTGACTAAAGACAAATTTTTTTCTGATATTGCAGATATTGGTGTACTATTGCGAGGTTGACTCCAACTAAAAGAGAAATCAGGTTTTAACTTGCGAAATTCTCGATAACCAGATTCCGCTAATGCGACAAAGACAATTATTCCCAATAGAAAAGTTAAATTTCTTACCCAAATATATTTTGATGAATGTATTTGAGAATTATTGACAGGTGATTTTATAATTTTATGACCTGCTGCTGGCAGAATATGAGTATGTTTTTTCATCAAATCTCTAATTACTTCATCAGCAGATTGATAGCGTTTCTGTAGTTCTTTTTGTAGTAGCTTATCTATGATTTCTGTTAATTCTAAACTCAGCGGAAAGCGTAAATAATGCTGCCAATTTTCTATCCAACTATAGCCATATTCCATCCATAATTGAAAAGGAGAAATTCCTGTTAATAAATGAAAACAAGTAGCACCTAAACTAAATAAATCACTGGAGGGATATGCTTTTCCATCTCTAATTTGTTCAATGGGAGAATAACCATGTGAACCGATAGAAGTACCATTTTTTCGCTGTACTTGTGCAGTCAACTGTTTGGAAGAACCAAAATCAATAATTATTAATCTCCCATCAGATTTACGACGAATAATATTTTCTGGCTTAATATCACGATGAATTACCCCATGTTGATGCACAAATTTTATAATTGGTAATAAATCTAATAAAATAGCTTGAATATCCCAATCTTTATAAATTTTCCGAGACTGTAATTCATTGAATAAATTTTGACCATCAATAAATTGTTGTACTAAATATAAACAATTTTCTTGTTGAAAATAAGCTATTAATGTGGGAATTTGAGGATGTTCTCCTAATTCCTGGAGTCGCTTTGCTTCTTCTGAGAATAGCTGAATTGCTTTTTTTTGTGACCAAGTACCTTGGAATTTTGGTGCTAGTTGTTTAATTACACATAATTCATTTAATTTATCAATATCTTCTGATATATAAGTTCTGCCAAATCCTCCTTCATCAGAAAGAACACGGATCACACGAAACCGATTTCTTAAAAGTGTCACTAAAGGAGTTTGACAAGTTTGACAAACTTTATGATTATTGGGATTTTGTGGATTTGAACAATCGGGATTTAGACAGCAGATCATAATTTATATGGTGCATCTGCATGATAAAATATATAGATAAACCTAGATTTGACTACGGCAATTAGTAATTATATTTAACCTGGAAATTCACAAATATGGAAGATGTATTATTGCCAATTATTTTGATGATATCTCATTTTAAATAGAAAATAACGGCATTTTGCCATTATTATGGTGATGTATATTTTAGTGGAAAATGGCAGTTATATTTTAGGTGAAAATAATTATTTATTTGCCTATATTCTCCCATACAAATCATTTGTTAAACTGTATTTTTGTTTACAGATATGTCAAGTTGTGGTGAGAATTTACAAGATTTTATCTAGCTTCTCAATAAAAATGTCCAAAAAATAAACTTGCCCAATATCTATTGCTTTGTCACAACGTTTCATAAAGTATATTTTATTTGATTTCTGTTGCGGATATTGCGTTTAGAGGATATAAAATATATGATATGGATATCAAAAACACATTCATTGTCAGTAACTCAACCCTAAAGGGATTGAGCTTGTAAGAGAAATCAAACAAGCTGTACTGACCAGACCACCCACAAGCGTAGTCGAAGGGTAGCCGTTATTTGAGTCACGACACCTCGGAATGCGAAGCTAGTTCCCCGCTCTGTCGCTGTAAGTTAAACAGTTCTAAAGTCACTGGAACAGTGCTTTCAGCCTAACAAGCTCTTATAACGCAGTCGTTGCTAACATCACCCCAGAAATGGGAGGCTCTATTGAGCAAAACATTATGCGTACAGGGTTGTGAAATTTGAAATGGTAATTGTCCCATTGAAAGTGCAATACAAAAGCACACCGAATCGAACAACTCCAAGGCGGTAATGGTTAAGCAAAGACTGACTGCCTTTATTACCGCTCGTGCCGTTTCCCTCTCAGCACGCTTTGTGACTGAGTTTCCCACATCCCGCGAAGTTTTATGAAGACTATCATTGAGCAAAACCCTCCTTTAGAGTCAGTTATGGCTCAAGAACCGGAAAAATCATCTATCAAGCATCTTGAAAGCATACTCCAGCTTGAAGGCTCTCAACCAAAATTAGTAGGAGTAGACGGTCAAGAAATTCCCATTCCCGAATCGGTTTATCAGGTATTATATCAGACTGTTCATGCACTAGCATTAGGTAAGGTAATATCTGTAGTTATTCAGGATAAAGAACTAACAACACAAAAAGCCGCAGACATTCTCAAAGTTTCACGTCCTTACCTGATTAAGTTATTAGATCAAGGTGAAATTCCTTGTATTAAAGTGGGAACACATCGGCGTGTGCGCTTTGATGATTTGATGAAATATAAAGAACAACGTGATATAAACCGGAAAAAATGCCTACAGGAACTTATTGAAGTAACTGAAGAAGCGGGACTGTATGATTATGAGGAATGAGTAAAACACTTAAATTGCGATGCCTAATGTTATCTTAGATGCCTGTGTTTTGTTTCCAATGTATTTACGAGATACCTTACTTTCTACCGCTGAGGCTGATTTGTATATACCCTATTGGTCACAAAAAATCCTAGATGAAGCAATGGGAAACCTGATCAATAAAGGATATATTTCTACTGAGGGAGCTAGAAAGTTAGAGGAAGTTATCAAAATGGCTTTTCCAGAGGCTATGGTTGAAGCACCGAAAGAACTGGAGTCTTTTATGCAAAATCACCCTAAAGATCGTCATGTTCTCGCTGCTGCTGTGGTTGCTAAAGCAGAAATTATCGTTACCCAAAATATTAAAGATTTTCAGAAACAAGATTTAAAGCCTTGGAATATAAAAGCACAGTCACCAGATGATTTTCTCGGTGAACTATTTGAAGAATACCCTCAAACAATGGTTCAAATTTTACTCACACAATCTTAAAAATATAAAAGAACTCCTTTAACTTTGATTCAATTACTAGATAAATTAAATAACCAAATACCAGGATTTGTTGAAAAAATCCATACTTCCATAACCTAAAGTTGACCACAAAATGTTAAATCTAGTAACGTTGAATAGTGGAAAACCAACGTGAAAGCACAAGTATTTAGAGGCGTAAATCAATTATCCTACGAGGAAATCCCAATTCCCACCCTAGAGGCAGATGAAGTGCTGGTACAGGTGCGGGTTGTGGGGTTATGTCAGTCAGATATTAAAAAGATTCGTTATCCTTTGTATGAACCGCCACGCATATTTGGACATGAAACCGCTGGAACTATTGCCGCTGTTGGTTCACAGGTGCAAGGCTGGACAGTAGGACAACGGGTAGCGGTGATGCACCATATACCATGTATGCGTTGCGCTTACTGCTTGAATGATAATTTTTCCATGTGCGATGTTTATAAAAATATCTCCACTACCGCAGGTTTTAACGCCAGTGGTGGCGGTTTTGCGGAATATGTGAAAGTTCCAGGCCACATTGTAGAGAATGGTGGCTTAATTCCCATCCCTGATGATATCAGTTTTGAAGAAGCGAGTTTTGTTGAACCTACTAATTGCTGTTTAAAAGCAGTGAAAAAAGCTCAAATCGCACCAGGACAAACTGCATTAGTTACAGGTGCAGGTCCCATTGGGTTAATGTTTATGATGTTGGTGAAGTATTTCGGTGCAAAAGCGATCGCTACTGACCTTTTACCATCTAGAATTGAAAAAGCCCTGGAAGTAGGAGCAGAAGCAGCTTTTGACGCTCGTGATCCTGATTTAGTTGCCAAAATTCAAGCTTTAACTGGGGGAATGGGTGTAGATGTGACTTTGTTAGCTGTTCCCAGTGATAAGGCATTTTTTCAAGCTTTAGACTGCACTCGCAAAGGTGGAAAAATTCTCTTCTTTGCAGAGTTCCCAGACGAGTTGACTATTCCCATTAACCCCAATACTCTCTACCGTCGGGAAATAGACTTAATGGGTAGTTATAGCTCATCCTACCGTCTGCAAAGTCTATCTGCGGACATAGTATTTAATCGCCGCATTGATGTTAAAGCCTTGATTAGCGATCGCTATCCTCTAGAAAATTTACCACAAGCCGTAGACCAAGCGATCGCCCCCACAGCCCAAACCTACAAAATTTTAATTTATCCATAAAACAACTTGGCATTTAGGGATTAATCCTGTAAATCCTGATTCAGACAACTACAAGATTTACCACAAGCTGTAGACCAAGCGATTCCTACGGAGCGCTTCGCTATCGCCCCCACAGCCCAAACCTACAAAATTTTAATCTACCCGTAAATCAACTTGGTATTTAGGGATTAATCCTGTTAATCCTTAAATCCTGTTAATCCTGATTCAGACAATTATTCTTTCCTCCTAACTCCTAACTCCTGACTCGGTGACTCCTGACTCGGTGACTCCTCTTTATAAAGTTTTATGTCAATTTTTTCATTTTGTAGTTTACGCTACAGAATTTTCTGTTAGTCTAGGAGTTGAGAAGAGAATCAACTATCTATCAGTAAATAAATAAACTAAAAAAGAGGCGAATATTATGACTATTCAAGAAAAAGCTCGTCAACTCATGGTGCGTCAACATCAGCAAGCTAAAAACCGTCAACAATCCATGTCGATGCGGTCTGCACAAGAACTGGGTTTGCATGAAGAAATATCTCACTACTGGAATCCCATTCAAGGAAAAATGGACCCCGCGACTCAAACTCTTTATGGACGTAGCCAAGCGTCTATGAGTTGAATTGATAAAAAAAGCCACCTAAACAGGTGGCTAAAAAATTCACTACTTTTACTACTAGTTGCAATTAGCAATCGTAATATAAGAAGAATTCATAAGGATGTGGACGCAATTGCATTTGCTTAACTTCGTTAGCAACCTTGTAATCAATCCAGTTTTGGATAAAGTCTTCAGAGAAAACGCCACTTTCAGTCAAGAAAGCGTGATCATTGTCCAAAGCTTCCAAAGCTAGTTCTAAAGAACCTGGAGTAGAAGGAATCTTTGACAATTCCTCTGGGGAAAGTTCATAGATATTCTTATCCAAGGGTTCACCTGGATGGATTTTGTTTTTGATACCATCAATACCAGCACAAAGCATTGCTGCAAAGGCTAAGTAAGGATTAGAAGTAGCATCTGGACAACGGAATTCTAAACGCTTGGCTTTGGGGTTATCTCCAGAAAGAGGAATCCGCACAGAAGCAGAACGATTACCTTGGGAATAAGCCAAGTTTACAGGTGCTTCATAACCAGGTACGAGGCGTTTGTAAGAGTTTGTAGTGGGGTTGGTAATTGCCAACAATGCTGGAGCGTGTTTGAGAATACCACCAATGTAGTAAAGACCCATTTCACTCATGCCAGCGTACTTGTCACCTGCAAACAAAGGCTGACCATTTTTCCAAATAGATTGGTGACAGTGCATACCAGAACCGTTATCACCAAAAATTGGTTTTGGCATGAAGGTGACGGTTTTGCCGTATTTTCTAGCAACGTTTTTGATCACATATTTGTAAGTCATCAACCAGTCAGCAGCTTCAATTAACTTACCAAATTTGAAACCAAGTTCGCACTGACCACCTGTGGCAACTTCATGGTGTTGTTTTTCGATAGGTACACCACAATCTTTCATGGTTAGCAGCATTTCTGTCCGCATATCTTGAAAGCTGTCTGTTGGGGGAACTGGGAAGTAACCTTCTTTAACGCGGGTTTTGTAACCCAAGTTAGGTTTTTCTTCTCTACCAGTATTCCAACGACCTTCTACGGAATCTACGTAGTAGTAACCTGAGTTGGCAGTTTGGTCGTAGCGGACATCATCAAAGATGAAGAATTCAGCTTCAGGACCAAAGAAAGCTGTGTCACCAAGTCCGGTGGAAGCTAGATAATCTACTGCTTTTTGGGCAATAACGCGGGGGCAACGGTTGTACCATTGGCCTGTGCGAGGTTCTTTAATACTACAAATGATACTTAGAGTTGGCTCTTTCATGAATGGGTCGATCCAAGCGGTGTTAGGATCAAGTACCATTGTCATGTCAGATTCTTCGATACCTTTCCAACCCCGAATACTAGAACCGTCGAAAGGTACACCGTCAGAGAATGAAGTTTCATCAATCTGGTCTTGGTACATGGTCAAATGTTGCCAAGTTCCCAGTGTATCAATGAATTTCAGATCAATCATCTGAATTTTTTCGTCTTGAATCTTCTTCAAGATTTCTTTTGGGGTTGTCATTTTTACTTTACTCCTGATGTAGCTAATTACCTAATATAAACCCAGAGTCTGCCCAAGCATCCTCACCTTGTTACGCTAACCCAAGTTGTCATACACTAACTGGAATATTGTAAATAGTTAACTTGACATGATTTTGTCATGTTTGTTACAGATTGTCTGGATTATGGTTTATGTTAACCTTTCTTTCTTAATCTGTACAAAACCAGAAAATTCATAATCATGGGTCAACTTTGGCATAAAATCCTTAGATAGCAGATGGATAGTTTTTGTGCCGGTTCTCTTTTATGTGAATTGGCACGGAATTGTATTGGTGCATAATTGCAGCCAAATTAATATCAAATCATAGATAGCCAATGATTGGGAGAAAAAAGAATGCGTGATGCTGTTACAACTTTAATTAAGAATTATGACGTAACCGGACGTTATTTTGATCGGAATGCCATTGATAGTCTCAAATCATACTTTGATAGTGGAACAGCTAGAGTCCAAGCCGCAGCCGCAATTAATTCCAATGCAGCCGCAATTGTGAGACAAGCTGGGGCAAAGTTATTTGAAGAACTACCAGAATTGATTCGTCCGGGTGGTAATGCTTATACAACCCGTCGGTTTGCCGCTTGTTTGCGCGATATGGATTATTATCTTCGCTATGCTACCTACGCGCTAGTGGCTGGTAATATGAATGTTCTTGATGAGCGTGTATTACAAGGACTACGGGAAACTTACAATTCTTTGGGTGTACCCATTGGTTCGACTGTGCAAGGTATCCAAATTATGAAGGGTATTGTTAAGGAACAGGTAGCGGCCGCTGGTGTGGCTAATACTGCTTTTGTGGATGAGCCTTTTGACTATATCACTCGTGAATTGAGTGAGCAGGATGTTTAGGATTTTATCAATAGACATCTGAGGACAAAGTAGAGGCGTTCCCCGGAACGTCTTTACAAGATTACTAATGGTTTTAAAATTGAATATCCATCCAGTTTTTTGCCTCAGCAAAGCGACTTAAATGTTTGACATTTGTAGTTGCTATCACAATATAGCGACCAGGAAACTCTTCTTTAAGTTTTTGCCAATGACTACAGATAATAATATCAATATCCAAACTTTTATTATCTGCTGTTGGTATTCCTTGACTACGAGCAGAAGCCCAAAGTGTAGATGCTTCTTTTAATAATTCCGAAGTTATTGGTAGAAAAGAAATAATTTCTTGAAGTTCATCTAAATTCTGAATACTACATGATTTAGGTTTATTTTGAGAGATTAAGATTAAACTTCTTCTAATTTCGTAATCACATAATTGAGAAGAACAAATATACACTCCACGAGCAAGTAAAGCATAAAGCCATTCTTCACAATCTTTAGCTGCATTAATTTTATAGGGATTTGTGAGCAGTCCTAGCACACCTGAATCAATAAATACTATCATAATTCTGAATATAATTTTTGTCCTAGTGGTCTTTGTGAATCAACTGTTTTTTTAAATTCTTCAAAAAACTCTTGTTGCTGTAATGATTCTTCATCGGACATATTTTTATGTTCTGCAATACGTTCTGCTAAAATTGCCATTGCCTTTTGATTTTTTTGAAGTTGTTCTTGTTGATTCCATGTTGATT
Source organism: Dolichospermum sp. DET69 (assembly GCA_017355425.1). Taxonomy (NCBI): domain Bacteria; kingdom Bacillati; phylum Cyanobacteriota; class Cyanophyceae; order Nostocales; family Aphanizomenonaceae; genus Dolichospermum; species Dolichospermum sp. DET69. Next base: position 1,857,843 of record CP070233.1, on the reverse strand, counting down.
TATGGGTGTTAACTGGGGTATTTTGATCTAGTTTTGATTGCAAAAATATTTTCAGATTTTGAGCATCTGATGATTCTAAGTTGATAGGATGAGGATATCCTTCTAAAATTAGTTGATAATCACTATCAATGTTATTGTTGTTGGGAATTAGGGCAATAAATCGGGTGATGTTGAGGATTTTACCGCTAGGAAGTTCTATGGAGGTGTTCATGGTATTCTCCTTTGTTTTACTAATCATTAAATAGTTCTTTAATTTTATCATACGATATTTTAAAAATTCAAATCAAAACAGCCTGTTACTTTACCAGGGTTTTTTGAGTCATTGCTATGTTTTTTTGATGAGTTATCTAAAAATAATAACTTTTAACTTTTGATTCTATAGCGATATTACTGTCTCATGAGATTGATTTTCTCCATGTTTATGACGAAGATGTAGGATGAGTTCTATATCAAGTCGCTTGAGAAAAATGAGGAGTTTTCCCTCGCTGAACCGTTGAAACTCTCCTTTCATAAGATGGCATACTTCTGGTTGGGGAATGCCAAGAATTTGACCAATTTCACGTTGTTTCAGGTTACGTTTTTTCAGAAGTCGGAGTACCTGAATCCCGATTTTACCCCGTGTAAATAGTTCTTCTGCATCTTCTAAACCAAGATCAGCAAATACGTTACCACTGCTTTCTTCAAAAATGGGTTCTTGTGTCATGGTTATTGTTCTCTCGCTTGTGCATCTTTATAGCGTTGTTTAAACGGCTTTGCTGTCAAAGGTGTTTCTCCAGCTTGCACCAATTGTAATGCGTAACCTACTGCTTTTTTGACTTCTTCAGGAAATTCACGGATGTTTTTGCACGAGTCTCCCATCCAAACAAGAGGACGTAAGAGGATGTTTGAAAAGTTTTCCAGGTATAAATTAACCCCTCTCCAAACCTCTCCCCGAAGCGGGGAGAGGCTTTGAAACCCCCCTTCCCAGCCTTCGGCACGCTGCGCTAACGTAGGGAAGGGGGCAGGGGGGTTAGGTTTTTGGAGATTATCGGTTTCATCTAATACTTTTCAAACAACCTCTAAGGACACTTCTAAAGTATCATCACTATCTGTCATTATATATGAAATTTCCTATAAAAACTACTTAGACAATAGCACAAAATGTTGTTACCTAAATTCAGATATACTCAAAGATATTGTTTTAAAACTTCAACTGTAGCCAGTCCGGTTTTTTCCCAACTAAATTGATTTGCTCTTTTTAGACCTTTTTCTGAAAGTTGTTTTCTGGTTTCTGAATCATTAATAATTGTTGTCATCGCTGCGGTGATTTCCCCTGGATTATAGGGATTAATTAAAATAGCAGCATCTCCTGCAACTTCTGGAAGGGAGGAAATATTGGAAGTAATAACGGGAGTACCACAAGCCATTGCTTCTAAAACTGGTAAACCAAATCCTTCCCACAAACTAGGAAAAACTAGCGCGATCGCTTGATTAATAATCATTGGTAATTCGTCATAAGAGACATAGTTAAGGAATTTAACTAGATGACTTATTCCTAATTCTTGAGTTTGGATTTCTAATAATGGGGAGTAACGTTTATCGTAGGGTCCCGCTAACCATAGTTCATAATCATTTCTGTGAGGTAGTGCGGAAAAAGCGGTAATTAGTCTTTGCAGGTTTTTGTAAGGGTCTTGACGACCAACATATAGGAAGTAATTGCGGGTGGGGAGGTTGAGGAATTGGAAATGTGAGCTATCTCCTGCTAAGAGAATTGGCGTTATTTTATGACTAGGAATCTGGTAAAATTGGATAATATCATTGGCTGTTGATTCTGATATACAAATAATATGTTCTGCTTGTTTAAAAACTTCAGGAGTATAGTATTTATGGTATGTGGTTAATGGTGAGAAGCGGTTAGGAAACCGCAAGGGTATCATATCAAAGGCTGTGACAATAAAACGACAGTTGGTATATAAAGGTGCTTCGGGAATAGGGGAAAATAAAAGTTGAGATTTGAGGTTTTGATAGATTTTTGGTATTTGGAATTGTGTCCAAACTAAGCGGCGTAAATGTCCTTTTGTCCCGTCCGCAGGAGTCAGATTATTTGGAACTGGGTAGCAGTTAAAATCAGGATATTCTTTTGCTGTTAATAGTGTAGGATTAAGAGATTTTAAATAAGGGAAAAGATTTTTGGCATAGTTGCTTATACCAGTTGGTTTAGAGAATATAACAGATAAATTGATGATTAATTGATTAGACAATGAATTATTAACGATGTTCATTTTTCTGAGCCTCTGCGTCTCTACAGCAAAATAAAAAAGGGCATAAAATTATTATGCCCCTACAGAAAATTATGAAAAAGATATGTTTTCCATGATAGTGGTCATTGTATCCGACCACCCCACAGCTTGCAACTAGAAGATGAAGTCTACATTAGTAGGAGTAGTAGCATTAGTAGCAACCAAATTAAAGCTACCAGTGAGCTTAACTAATAAATCGTCATTAGTGTTAGCGGTTGCACCAGTACCAAAGATATAAGTATTACCGCCTAGAACAAATGCACCAAACTTGTCTTGTCCTATTACGACTGTAGCAGCATCCAAGAGAACCGCATTTAAGGTGAGTTGTCCTGAATTATTTACAGCTGCTTGTACATCTTTCTGAGCAGTGTATTGTGCAGCAGTGTACAGACCTGTGAGTTGGATTTTATCTTGTCCTTGCGTGAAGTCAGTAATCGTATCAAAAGTTACGTTTCCTGTCAATGTCAATCTATTAGATTGATTGGGATCTGTATAAACAAAGATGTCATTACCAGCACCACCTGTTAAGGTGTCACCACCAGCACCACCATCTAGGATGTCATTACCAGCACCACCATCTAGGCTGTCATTACCAGTGCCACCTGTTAAGGTGTTATCCAGCGCAGTACCAGTAGCAGTTAAAGCACCTGTTAAGCCATTTGCATCAATGTTAAAGACAGAGTTATTTGGGAGCGTTGGAGCGGCGATTTCGATATCTCTGTTACCTGTGATTGTTAAGTTTAAATTACTACCAGCCGCTAGTTGAGTTACCTTATTTACCCCAACAGGATCACTAGTCCCTTTGTCAGAGTTTAAAGTCAAATTTGTAACGCCTTTCAAGGTCAAGTCAGCACTTTGCTTCGCTCCCTTAAGAGTGAAAGTGCTATTGTTTTGGCTCAAGGTAAATTTATTACCTGTAGCTGCACCGCTGACAGTGACTTGTTGTGCATTGAAAGCATACTCTTTGACAGTAGTAATTTTACTAGCATCCACGATAACATTCCAGTTTGGAGCTGTAAAGTCTAATAGGTCAATGCCTTTAATGGCGTTGATAGCTTTAAGCTTATCATCTTTAGTTGCATCAATGTCAGCAGCACTGGTCAGACGCAATGTATCTGTGCCTGTACCACCATCAACTATGTCCTTGTTCTTGTCATTGTTATTGAAGGTAGCAAATGCAAGGACAATAGTATCATCACCATCACCACCGTTAAGGGTGTTATCACCAATACCACCTATTAATGTGTCATTGAGTGCAGTACCAGTAGCCTCTAAATTGGCTGTAAATGCGGACGCGTCTAGAGTCAGACCTGTGACAGCGTTTACAGGAAGTGTAGGAGTAGCAATTTTCAGGTCTTTGTCGCCAGTGACATTGATTGTTAATGCAGCAGTACCAATTAATCCAATATAATCAGTGGTTAAGTTGGTGATCTCATTTTTCTCGGTTCCAGTGTCACTACCCTTGCTAGAGTCTAATTTCAGAGTTTGAACTAGGGCTTTTCCTTTTAATGCCAGATCAACAGTTTGACCTTTTCCGGTCAGGTTCAAATTAGCGTTGTTATTCAAGGTAAATTTATTACCTGTAGCTGCACCGCTAAGAATGACCTTATCTGCATTGAAAGCATACTCTTTGACAGTAGTAATTTTACTAGCATCCACAGTAACTTCCATTGGAGTATCAAAGCCTAATAGGTCAATGCCTTTAATGCCGTTGATAGCTTTAAGCGCATCAACTGTAGTTGCATTAATTTCAGCAGCACTGGTCAGACGCAATGTATCTGTGCCTGTACCACCATCAATTATGTCCTTATCATTGAATTTAGCAAATGCCAGGATAATAGTATCGTCACCTGCGCCACCGTTAAGGGTGTTATCACTAATACCGCCTGTTAATTTGTCATTGAGTGCAGTACCAGTAGCTTCTAATTTGGCTGTAAATGCGGACGCGTCTAGAGTCAGACCTGTGACAGCGTTGCCAGGAAGTGTAGGAGCGGCAATCTTTAGGTCTTTGTCACCTGTGACATTAACTATTAATGCAGGACTCTTTTGACCAGCTACTCCAGAAAAATCAGTGGTTAGCTTGGTGATCTCATTTTTCTCAGTTCCAGTGTCAGCACCTTTACTAGAATTTAGTTCTAGGGTTTGAACTTTTCCTTTTAAAGTCAGGTCAGCAGTTTGACCTTTTCCTGTCAGCTTTAAGGTGTTGACTCCAGTATTGTTTAAGGTAAATTTATTACCTGTAGCTGCACCGCTGAGATTGACAGTAGAAGCATTGAAATCATACTCTTTAAAAGCAGTAATTTTCCCAGCATCTAGTGTGACGTTGTTTGCGTTAAAGCCTAAGCCTAATAGTTCAAAGTTCTTAGCAGCGTTGATAGCCTTAACCTTATCATCTGCACTGGCATCAATATCAAAATCTGTCAGTCGTAATGTATCCTTGCCAGCACCACCGTCAACTATGTTTTTATCATCAAAGCTATTGAACGAAAATCCAACCGTATCATCACCAGTACCGCCAGTGAAATTAACCTTACCATCACTGATAAAGGACAATTTCACACCACCAGTGTTTGTTGAGGCATTAACAGTTGTTACTGCATCAGGGTTTAAAGGATTTAATTTTAAATCTATGCTTGTAGAATTATCATCGTTTCCAGATAATCCAGCCTTTCCAGTAATATTCAGCGTTCTTGCATTGACATTAGCGGACAAAGTTGGAATATTTAGCAACGTAATCCTGTTAACCCCATCTGCAAACTCACTTTCCAGGTCAAGATTGAGCGTGGTTACTTTAGGACCCAAAATTGTGAAGTTATTCAGTTGAGAATCATTCAGGGCAACACTCGCATCTGTTCCATTACCAAAGTCCCCAGTGATACTACGATTGGTAACGTTGTCAATACCAAAATTGATATCCCGTAGTCCGGCAACAGTTGTATCAAATGTTGGGTTAAATTTGAGGGTTACTTGCTTCAGACCTGAGCCAGCAACAGGGCTGAAGTCAATATCGCTTTTAGCATTGATTAACTCTACGTTTTCAACGTTGAGGAGAGTGGGTAGTATACCCTTGGCGTAATAGAATTTAAAGGTATCAACACCAGCACCAGCATTTATGGTGTCACCAGCTTGGACAGTTTCGAAGAAGTCACTGCCATTATCGCCTATGAACAAGTCTTGGCCACTTGTACCGATAAGATTGTCAGTTTCCTTGGTCAGAGCAAACTGTGTTTGGAAATTGTTAGTAATACCCTGAGCAACGTTTACCTTGTTGTTCAAAAGCTGTCTATCAGCACTACCAGCAGCAGACAGTATTTCCACAGCTACTGCGGCTCTTGGTGAACTATTCAGTCTCCCAACCCAGTAATCCTTACCTTCTTGGTCTGTTTGCCGACCGAAGGCATTACTGTAGAGTAAATCAATAAATTGACTATTGACTAAACCCGCATATTTCTGCTGCGCTTCTTGTGAACTAACAACAGCTTTGGCAATATCGGCAACGGAGACACCGTTATTTAATTGGGAAACCCAATAGTTCCGACCACTTACTTCTGCGGCTCGTCCCAGTAAGCTAACATAAAGCTCTTGAACAGCTAACTGATGGGTGGTATTTTTAGCGATATCAACCTTACTATTTAAAACCTGCTTATCAGCAGAACCAGCAGATGCGATTATATCGACAATCACTTGGGCTTTGGCGGCTGAGTTTGGAGTTGTACCTAACTTCCCAGTCCAGTAGGTCTTACCGGCACTGTCTGGTACTCGACCAAAGGCATTACTGTAGATATAGTCAATTAAATCACCATTGCTTAGACCGCCAATCAGTGTTTGCGCTGCTGCTGAATTAACAAGGTCTGTGGCGACTTTTGTGACAGCTACACCGTTGTCCAATTGGGCGTTTAAATCAGCTAAACTTTTAGTATCTGCTGGCTGATTAAAGAGGGTAGCAAAAAGGCTCTGGATGGAATTAATACTCGCTACTGACATTGTTTAACTTCACTCCTGGTAGATTTCAAGTACCTAAAAAATCTTTTTGTCATGTGCTGCTTCTGATTGATTAGACCAATAAAAAGCTATTTTCTGTGAGTCTAACGGAATGTCGCAATTTTGTCAAATACGACACTATGCTTTAATTATAAATGTTTAACAATATCAACATCTTCGCTGATTTGCCAAATATAAGTCCCAAAACCCATAAAATCGTTACGGTATCAATAGCGTTTTAGGACTTTGGCGAAGGTATTGTTCAGCAAGCCCTAATTAATCTGTTAGAGTCATCTGTCCAAGCTATCCAGGAGCCTTCATAGACGCAAAAAGGAAGAAAACAACCGCCTAAAATGCGGCAGACATAGCATTCCCATCTCATAAGTTAATTGATAATCGAGATGCTAGATTGTAAGTCCTATTATGAGAACGCTCCACTGCTTCGATAAGCCGTCAATGTCGCTTTTGCTGTTCTTTCCCAAGAAAATAATTTTGCTCGTTCTTTTCCTTTGTTAATTAACTCTTGGCGTAACTGAGAATTACTAATTATTTCGAGAATACTTTCAGCTAGTTGTACGGAGTCTTGGGGTTCGATGAGTATTGCTGCATTTCCTGTAACTTCTGGAAGTGATGAAGTTTTAGCAGTAATAACGGGTGCGCCTAGGGTCATTGCTTCTAGGACAGGTAAACCAAATCCTTCGTAGTGAGAAGGATAAACAAAAACATCAGCTTTTGAGTAAAATAAGGCTACTAATTCATCAGATAAGTAGTCTAGATGATGAATTTCCTGTTTCCAAGGAGATGCTTCAATAGCAGTGAATATTGATTCATAATTCCATCCTTTTCTACCAATTAATATTAATTGCTGTTTGATTTTATATTTTTGTTTCAATAAATTAAATGCGGTAATTATTGTATTAATATTTTTTCTTGGTTCTATAGTGCTAACAAAAAGTATATAGGGGATAGAAAAATCATATTTAACCTGCTTTGCTAACTTATCAGTTTGTTCTTCAGATAAGTAATCTGGGTGGTAACGACTAGCTAGGGGTGTAACGTAGATTTTTTCTGGAGCTACTTGTAAATATTCAATAATATCTTGTTTCGAGCTTTCTGAAATTGTTAATACTAAATCTGTCCACTGCAAGCAGCGTCTAACTTTTTCCGTATATGTTTTGACAACTGAGTCTATATATTGAGGATATTTAATAAATGTTAAATCATAGATATTGATTACTTTTAAACTGTTTTTACAGGGATAAACTGAGTAGTTAGTTCCATGCAATATATCTGGGGCATCAAAGTATTTTTCAAAGTAAGATAACCCAGGTTTAAAGCTTGAAGCTAATAATAAATCTGTTATTCTGACAGGTAAGGGTAATACCTGACGGTGAGTGTAATTTTTCAGGGAATCTGGAAAACTTAAATCACCCCGTAACCATTTTGTTAAACCCGGTTGATAAACTATTCCTAACTGAAAATTTTCATCTCTTTGTAGTTGGTTTAGGGCAGATATTAAATTAGCAACATAAAACCCAATCCCACTAGGTTTAGGGTCAATAGGTGTGGCATCAATAATAATTTTGAGCATGGAAATTAATATATAAAATATCCTCAAACTGACTAAATATTTTTCGGAATGTCAGATTTATCATACTTTGAATGCCCACCGATTATTAAGGATAAAATTACTTATTGGTATAACGATAATTGATATTATTTGACCGAGCATATAATATAAATTCAATACATCAACTACTATGAACATAATGATAATATTTAAAGTAAAGCCAGATAGACAAACTATAATGTAACGAATTAGAACAGTAAAATGTTTAGTCGTAGATTTAAAAGTCCAATTATAGTTAAGATAGTAAGAAATAAAAACTACAACTATAAATGCAAGTGATGAACTTATGATAGGATTAAAAGATAAAATTTCTACCAATAACAATAAAATTAATAAGTGGGTAATAGTGCCAATAGCACCGACAATCCCATAACGAACAAATTTTTTATTTATCATATATGTGTTCCACATCTATTCTGTCTGAGATAATATATCGGGGTCTACCTTTAACTTCTTCATATATTTTAGCTATATACAAGCCAATTATACCCAAGCTAATCATCAATAAACTGCCAGTAATTAAAATTAGAATTATCACAGTAGTGAATCCATCAACTGCTCCACCTGTAAATTTTAATAACAAAGCTTGTATCCCTAATATGAGGGCAAAAATTAGAAACATACATCCAGAAATACTGATCAAATGCAGCGGCCAAGATGAGAATGCTGTTATTCCGGTAATAGCGAGCTTCACTAATTTAAAAGTAGACCAACCAGATTTGCCACCAATGCGAGGTGGAACTTCAAAGGGAATTGTCACACGCTTGAACCCTAACCAAGCAGTCATACCACGAAAGAAAAGATTTCGTTCTCCCATCTGAAGCCAAGCATTAACTACTTTACGGTCAAGGAGCTTATAGTCTGATTGCCCTTTTAGGTTGTAGCCTGATAAATAGTTGGAAATTTCATAAAATAACTTAGCACCTATTTTTCCAATAAAGGATTCTTGACCACGAGACATTTTGATGGCTTCTACTATATCTACATCTGAGTCCCACCAAATATTAACCATGGTTGAAATCAATTCAGGAGGATGTTGTAAGTCTCCATCCATGACAACCAAGATATCACCTCTAGCTATTTCTAAGCCAGCACAGAGAGCGTATTCTTTACCAAAGTTCCGGCTTAAACGTACTGCTTTAATTACAGAAGGGTAATGTTTAGCTAATGTTTGAACAACATCCCAAGTATGATCTGGCGAACCGTCATCTACGATCACGAACTCATAGGGAATTTGTATAGACTCTACTACTTGATTAATCGTTTTGAATGATTGAGCAAAGTGAGATGATTCTGCATATATGGGAATAACAATAGAGCATAATAAATTAGAAGTTTTAGACTTTGCTTTAATCATTACGGTAACTTTCACTACGATAAAGGGAAAAATGTTGATAATTAAGATTTATGTATTAATAGAACCAAGTAAGTGGGCGGAGGAAAATCAAAATATATTTTGTTTTGTTGAATGGCTAAGACTCAACCACAATAACGCATCGAGGTGAATTTAGATATCATTACACATTTTGGTTATTTCATGTCCACCTACTTAATTTTAACTTACAATCTTTTTTTTGTATATATGTTTAGACACAAGTATACAAGTAAAACTAAGGAAGCTGTACTAATTCCTGCACCAATATAAAAACTCTGAGATCTAAATTCAAAATCAATCGTGTGATTACCTTCAGATAGCAAAAGACCTCGTAAGACATAATTAGTTTGAAAAATATGTGTTAGTTTACCATCAATTTTGGCTTGCCATCCTGGATAATTGACATCACTTAATATTAAAAATGTGCTAGAGAGAGAAGTTGTTTTAATTTGAATATTAGTATTATCCAACTTGACAATCTTAATAGTAGATCCTGAGTCAAAATTTTCGACTTTAAAATCTACACTTTCTTCAATTAGGGCTTGCTTTGAAGGGTCGTAATTTTTACCATTAGGTAAATTTGATGATTTGATAGCGTGAAGAACTTCTTCGGGTTTCAAAGTTATAACTTCTGGAACTAGCCATGCTCGTGGCATTGCACGAAGATTTTCATACACTGTAGCTTGATTGATATTCTCAATATGATTCCATCGCTGATTATTACTTAAATAATGATAATTTTCTGTACTTGGGTATGAACTTTTAGTCGGTTGATTTATCAAGGTGAAACTTTGAGGGGTAAAAATATAACGCACGGACATAATATCCAGACTACGGTCATCTGGAACAGGCCAGGTTGGTGAAACATCTCCTGGTGTACCCATTGATAATATTTTACTTACTCTGGATAAGATCAGTGGTCCATAACCACTCGCACTAGGGACTCCCCATAGCCTAGATATATTCACTGGAATCTCATCCCGAGTACCCAATCCACCACGAACAGGTAATATTCTTTGTTTACTATTACTGAGAATTTTCTGGTACTTTTGAGAGGAAGCCGTTGGTGTCAATAAATCCTGGCGAGGAGAACCGGTCTGCCAATCATAAAACCAGCCAAAATGTGCCAAATCAATCAGCAGTATTAGGATTAGTAAAATTTGTCTTACTTTAGACTGTGCTACCTTACTCCAATAAACTAAAATACATCCTACTGATAAAAAAATGAGTATTGGCATACCAACCTGTGGGTTAGACCAGGGAAATAAGTTTATAGTGGTTTGTGGGGTAGCTACCTTATCTTGAATGTTCACGTAGAAAAAATAAATCCCTAATAAGCAAGCTATTATAATGCTGGCACTAATTGTGAGAATTTTAAATATAAAATGACGGGGGAAAACTTTCTTTTCTATAGCCGCAATACCATAACCAGCCAGTACACTTACACCCAGCGTCATCTCAATGAAATGGCGTGCTGGAACACGAAACTTATTGTAAGCAGGCACATTGTACATTAACCTAGCTAGGAAAGTAGCATCTCCAAGGGTTAATAAAAATGTGATAAATACCGCAATTAACCAAAATTTAGCCGTAAAATTATACCTGTATGCTAAAAAACCAATAGTTGCTAGTATGAGTGGCAATATACCAACATAGCCGGTTACTTCTGTTAGACCCCATTCACAAACTCCTGAATATGGAATATTCTGAAATGGTCCGCCTCCCAAAAACCAAGGAAATAATAGTCTAATACTTTCAGCTAAAGGTAGAGAACAGTAATTAAAATCTTGAAAACTTAACTGTGAACGCTGACCAAGATTCATTAATTCGATAGTAGGAATAATTTGAATAGAAGATATGGCTATTCCTAAAACTACAGTAGCTATGTATACTTTGTAATATATCCACCTCCCAATTGGCGCATTTGCTCCCACTAGTAAGGCATAAACCAAAGCAATTCCCATACCATAGACAGTAATTTGTGGATGTCCTGCCAAAATGCAACAAGTGCTTGCAGAGCAGGCAACTACAAACCACTTATTTGTGAATTTATAACGTAGCTTTTCCAACGACCAAATCAGCAATGGTATCCATAGAGCAGTATGAATCATCGCAGTGTGACCTAAATGAGCCATCATGAAGCCACTCATACCGTAGATGATTCCACTAACAATACTGGCTAACCTCGAATTAGTTATTGTATAGACATAACCGTAGGTAAAACAGCTTGCTAGTACATAGGCTGATATAACATAGGCGTTCCAAGAGTGAGGAATCAAGGAAAACAATATACATAGAGGATACCAAGTTTGAACATTGGGGTCTGCTGCCGTAGGGAATCCTGACAGTATTAAATCTGTCCAGAGTGTCCGAGGAGAATAGAAAGCTGGTATGCTCTGAATAATCCCATCTCCCGGTGCTAATAATCTTTCTGAAAATATGACTGGAGAAAAGAAAATCGCATAAATAATAGAAAACAGAAAAAATACAGAGAATACATGAATAATTTTTTGGTAACCTTTCCGATTAATTTTTGTCATTTTTTTAAATAGGTGTGGCATCAATAATAATTTTGAGCATGGGAGTTAATAGGTAAATGTAACCGCCTTGTCACCCGTTAAGTGGCTTATTATAGCAAATTTCAGGTCGTGATGGACTCTAAATACCCCATCTAAATACCCCAGCCCTTAGCAAGGAGATGAGAGGGTGGTGGGTCGCTTGGGGTGTACTTAATTTAGCCGCAATATGCTATATATCCATTTTTTTCATTTTTTGGCTAAAACAATAATTGTATTTCTTAATAACGGATGATTATCCCCAAGTGCATTAATTATTTTATAAGGATAATCATCTGTACCAGAACGCCAGTTACAATAACTGTTAATCCCGTAGATTTGGATATCTTTAAAACCAGATTTCTCTACAAGATTGTAAACTTCTTTCGGGGTATATTCACGATTATGCCTATCTAAACTACCATAAAATATTTCAGGCTGCCAAAAAATATTACATTCATTCAGCAGTGCATATATATTAGAAATATTGCATATATTTGGTGTTGATAAAATCAATAGACCATCTGTCTTTAATACTCTTCTTAAATCCGATAATATTTCTAACGGATTTTTTATTGCTATATGTTCTAAAACTTCGGTGAAGTATACTGCATCGAAAACATTATCATCATAAGGAAGAATTTCTTGCTCAAAATTATGTTCTATGACACCTAACTTTTCTACCCAATCAAGGGAAGGATATGTGTCACGCCAGGCTTCATTTAAATTGACACCAACAACCTTCATACCGAGTAAGTGCAAGCCAATACCAATATGTCCAGGAGCAGAACCAACATCTAAAATTCTTGACTTGTCTTTTAGTGTCATTGCAGCCGCCAAGTAATGCAAGTATCTAGGAACTGACGCTTTAAAATAGTCCCCATGACTCTGGCTACCAACTATATCTTTGACTTGATTCAATAAATTTTCGGCAGATTTAAAATGTGCCTGAATGGTTTGTGGGATATTTGTTGATAATAAGGAACTAATTTGAGAATGTAAAAGAATTTGTTCTACCAAAGCAATATCCTGATCTTGAAAAATTTCTTCCTTCTCTTCCTCAATTTTTTTCATTTTTAATGAATTCAAATTTTTTCTATTACCAGGAAATAAGTCACGTATAGTCTCGCTAAACTGGTTTTCAAATTTCATCATTAAATCATCAACTTCTAAAATATCTAAATAAAACTTGTCAACTTCTACATTATACTTCTTGATTCCTCTGAGAAAGTTTTCCCGAAATCCCGGAGTATTTTTGTAGTGAGACTCCATAAAAAATAGTTCTCGGTAACGTTCTGGATGTTTTTGCATCAACAAAACATCTTTTTCAAAAAACTGGTTTCTTTCTGCCAAACTTTCACCTTTATCAGTGCGAAGATGGGGAGGGTGAAAAACACAAACATCTTCAGCAAAAGGGACTTGTCCATATTGACAAATTCTCCAACCTAAATCAGTATCTTCACGAAAATGTGGATTGTCAAAAGATTCATCAAATCCATCAACAGCCATAAAGACTTCTCGTCTAACCAGCAAATTCGCTGTCATAAAACCGATTCCTTCAAACCCTAAGTTGGTTACAGAACGGTAATTATCATCTTTCAGGTTGTCGGAAATAACTAGTCCTTCTACGCCAACTATATCCTTATTTTCAAAGTATTGTCTGCTATTATTTAACCAATCAGGCTTTGGTTGACAATCATCATCTGTAAAGGCTAAAACTTTTCCTCTAGCGTAATAAGATGCTGTATTTCTAGCTATGACTGCTCCTTTAATATCACTATGAATATAGATAATGTCTAAATTAGAATACTTTTCTCTTTGTTTCCATAATGTTTTACTTTGATCAACTATAATAATTTCAAAGTCTTGGGAAATTTGATTTTGTAAACAATCCAGCAATGTTTCTAATTTGTCATGTCTTTCATAGGTAGGAATAATCACACTAAAAAATGGGATATTATCGCCTAGTTTGAGTCTATTTCTATGCAGCAAAAGCCCTAAATTGCTGGATATTTTTTGCCAAGCATACTTTGTTTCTACTAAACTTCTAGCTGATTCACCAAGAACCTTGCTATAGTCTTGATCATTAATAACTCGTTGGATACTACTGGTAAAATCTTCTGCTGTGCAGATATGGATGGCTGTTGCTGATCCTTGAAAGATACCTCTGGCTCCAATTGGTGTTGAGATTACCGGTAAACCAGCGGCCATAAAATCAAACATCTTGATATTTGTCCCTGACCCGGAAAACATTGGGTTGATAGCTAGATCAGATGCAGCTAAATAGTTAAGTTTTTCACTTTCTTTCAAAAAACCGGTCAAAATAACATTATCAATATTTTTTTCACTCAGTTCATCTTGACTAAATTTATCGCCTACACCACCACAAATTGCAAACTTAACATCAGGCATTTCTCGCGCTAATTTATCAATAATAAATCTTGCTGCTTCAGTGTTGGGTACATAAGAACTACCCATAAAAATCACAAGTGGAGTATTCCCTATATTTATATTTAATTTTTTTCTGGCTATTCTCCGCTTGCTGTCACTTGAATTTTGAATTTTATCGGTAAATACACCATTGGGAACAATGGATATTTTCCTGAAAGGAATATTATATAGTTTATGAAATAGTTCTCTATCTTCATGGGAACAAGCAAGAATTAAATCACAATTGTTGCAAAGTTCGTATTCTATACTCACTACGTTTTTAGCAATTTCCGTGCCAAAATCACCATCATCTAATAAACTAGTTCTTAATAAACCTTCGACGTTCTGAGAATCATAAACAACAAGTTGGGGACGAGAACGCAGTATATCTTTGACTAGTGGGTATACCCAAGGATGAGAAAAAATGACAATATCTGATAAAGCTATTTGTTTTCTAGCTGTCTCCAAAAATTTACTTGAATGATGCCCTAGCAAATTAAAGCAAGAATCTATAATAGTTTTACCACCTACCCGTGACTGCCATTCAGCACACTCAGAAAAGTGTTGTTCACTCAGAGGAATATCAATTTCTTCTAAAGTTTTACTCAACCGATGATGCCGATAATTTTCTCCCGGCCAATCATATGATCCTATATATGTAGTGGGCAGATTCTCACCCATGCCATGATATAAGCCTAGCAACCTCAGTCTCCCCCCCCCAATGGGAGGATCAATGGGCTGCATATCTAAGACAGTAACTTGAAAGATTTGTTTGTCAGTCATGTTTATTAACTTCACTCTCGCAAAACACCTAATAATCTCTGAGAGATATTTGACCAATTAATGTGGCTTATGTCAAGCTTTCCCCTTTTCCCCATGACTTTTGCTTGTTCGGGGTGATTAATAAAATATTCTATGGCTTTAGCAATTTCTTTTGGTTGAGGAGCAACAACAAAACCATTAATCCCATTTTTAACAAACTGCAAGCATTCTCCAGAATCTTGACAACTAATTACTGGTTTTGTATGAGCAAAAGCCTCTAAGGTAACGTAGCCATAATCTTCTCGTATTGGTACAAATGGAATAACTAAAGCATTTGCATATAAATCCAAAAGTTCCTCATCTGAAACTCGACCCAAAAATTCTATCCGCTCGTCTTTACCACTAAGTTCGCGTAATTCTTGCTCCTGTTCACCTGTACCGACAATCTTCAGACGAATAGGATGCTGAAGATGATGCATTGCTTTAATTACTAAATCCACTCGCTTCCAACGATGTAACCTCCCCGGCATAAATATATATTCATAGTTGCCTTCATGGAAATTATCCAATACTAGCGCTGGATGCAACACTTCACTTTTGATGCCGTTATATTTCAGTAGTCTTTGACTTACTTCGTTGCCAATTGTAAAAACTTTTTTAGTTCTTGGTGAACTTAATGCTCCTGTATCTAGTTTTTGAATAGTATCTCTTTGAGTTTTGAGAACTTGATTACCACGACCAAATTCCTGTTCAAACATATCATAAAATACTCGGATAGTATGAACCAGATAACATATATGATTGGGATGACGAACTAAAAAAGTAGGAGCTTTCGTAGAAATTACTGCATCATAATCAGAAAGATTTAAATCATAGCAACGTAAATATGACTCTTGTGTAGTCTCAAAACTTGATTCATCAATCAAGACTTCAACAAGAGTTGCGGATGTGGTTGCAGTATTGAGAGAATTTATCAGACCTGTAAAAAATCTTTCCGCTCCTCCAATCTCCCCAGTAATCATACGTGGTACTACAACTGCAATCTTGTAGCTACTCATGTTTATACCCCACCACAGCATAATCTTGTGGACCATAGAAATAGTCATTAAAGCGTTCAGCTACACCTTGACCATCAATTTTTGCATTTTCTGGATAGGGATGCAGTGTGATTATTTGAGTATTGTATAAACCAAACATTTCAGCCATAAACTTGACTGTGGGGCTAGGTAATGGATGAATATGAGTTGGATCTAAATAAAAGGTATTGCTTCCGACTAACACATTATCTGGATTTGGAGTTTCAAAAATAACTAATCCCTGGGGTTTCAGTACCCTGACTGTTTCCGAAAATAACCTCATTAATGTTTTAAATGGCAGATGCTCAATAATATGAAATCCGGTTATAGCGCCCAAACTATTTTCTGGTAAAGATTGCAAATAGTTAATGACATCTGCTTCTATTGCCTCCAAACCTCTAGCCTGGCATTGCTCTACCATAACTCTGTTGATGTCTAAACCCCTAGATATATATCCAGATTCCTTTAGCAATTCTAACCACTCACCCCGTCCACAGCCTACATCTAAAATAGGCGCGTCTGGTGTACCAACATTTGCTTTTTCAATCAAGGGCAAATATACTTTTAATCTATCTGAAATATCCTCACGAGTACCTCGGAAATGATCTTCAAAAGCAACGTAGAATGAATTTAGTAGGTGTTCTTCTTCACTGGCAAAGGTTTGTAGTTGTTCTTGATTAAAAGGTTCTGGTAATCGCTGCCGCGCTTCTTCTAGAAATAAGGATATCAATCGCTTCTGCTGCATTAAATCATTTTTGAGGTAACTATCATTTCTAAAATGACGCTCATTCATCCCTTGAAATTGAGTATCTACAGCAACTATTTGCTTATCAAGTTCTTGAATGCTATTATCTACAATATTCAAATGCTCATTTGCTGCTTGAAAGCGAGCATCCACAGTAATTAAGCAATCATCTATTTGTGTCTTTAAAGTTTTGATTTCTGCTATCAGTTGGTGATTAATCGTTAGGGATTCTTTTAAAGAAAGAATTAAATTAAAATTAACTTCTCGTTGGTCTTTAAAGAGAAAGTTGATGGCTTTGAGGATAAATTTTTGTAATTTTGATATGAAATTAAACGGAAAGCGATTAAGTTTTTCAGGCCATTTAGTCCGAATATAAGCTCTAGACTCTGCATTTTTAAGTAAAGATTCAATATGTCCAATGCTTAAGCTAATGTTTGACGTGAAATTTGCTGTATCTGCATTATTTGTCCCCACTGGCTGAGAGTGACCTTGACGATTAAGTATCTCTTGACGGATCTTCTCCATTAACTCATCGACATTAATTTCAGAATTATTTTTTTCAATCATTGTTCAAAATATTCAAAATAAATTAAAATACCTAACTAAATCTGTTTAACATAGTATTTTACAGTTTCATCTGCATCTTCAATAAATATAATTCTACCTTTCTTTAAAAATATTCCCCGTTGACAAGACTGCTTCACAAACTCTAAATCATGGGACACAACCAGAACAGTAGAATTATCATCCCAAAACTGATCCATTCTTTGCTTACACTTATTCTTAAAACTCTCATCTCCCACAGACAAGACCTCATCTAAAATCAAAATATCCGGCTGTACATCAGTCGCAATAGCGAACCCCAAACGAGCCACCATACCCGAAGATAAACCTTTAACTGGAACTAAAGCATAATCTTCCAACTCTGCAAACTCCAAAATGGAATGCGCTTTCGCTTTCATTTCAGCCCTAGAAAAACCTAACAATACACCATAAAGGAGAATATTGTCCATCACAGAAATTTCTGGATCAAAACCTGCTCCTAGTTCAATTAAAGGGGCAACTTGACCCCGAACCCTGACAGTACCTGTTGTCGGCTGAAGAATCCCAGAAATTATCTTTAACAGAGTGGATTTACCAGAACCGTTCGCCCCAATTATACCTATTTTTTCGCCTTTTTCAACCACCAAGTCAATATTATCTAAAACTAATTTTTTGGCAGGTTGACGATATTTACCCTCTACCACAGATAGAAGCGTTTTTTTTAAATCATAGGAAAATTCCTCTTGAGTCCTTCTCCACAGCGAAACACTATCCAAACGTATTACTTCCATTTAAAGCAAATCCATAAAATGATGCCGCCATATATGAAAACAAGTTCATCCCCAGGCTAAAATAATGATGCCACTAAGTAAAGCACTTCAATTTACAAAGTATCAGGTTCAACACCTAATTCTCTCAATTTCTGAGCTAAAATAGCTGCTTTAGTTTCTGCTTCATCAGCACGCTGACGTTCGTATTCAGCCCTTTGGCTTTCTGATTCAGCTTTTCTAATCTCTTCCAAATTAGCTTCTTCTGGTGTAGGTATTAATCTACCCTCAACGCTAAAATATCTTAACCTATTTTCAAACACTCCTAGATATAACCCTAACTCCTGACTCCAATACCAGCCATTTTCCGATGCTGGAATAGTTTTATATTCACTGTCTGTTAATCGCCATCCCACCAATTCTAGGGTATTTGGGGAAAACCAAAAATACTCAGGAGTGCGGAATTGATTTTGATACAACTGTTTTTTCAATCCCTTATCTACTTTCGCTGTAGAATCAGAAAGTAATTCAATGATCACATTGGGATATTTACCATCCTCTTCCCATATTACCCAAGACAGACGGGGATGTTTTTCCGTGTCTTTGACTAGAAAAAAGTCTGGTCCTCTAAAGTCTCGATTTTTTAACTGTTGTCGGCTATAGTAAACGCTAAGATTTGCACCAATAAAGAAATCTTCTCGATCACGCCATAACCATTCCAAACAAGTTACTAAAATTAATAGTTGTGTATAATGTAAGGAACTTTCCATCTCTGGTTCGTCGCTGAGTAATTCCGTGCAATCTGGCATTAATGCTTCTATTTCTTGTGCGGTTAAAGCCATAGATTTTATTGGGATAATTTACTATCTTTTGTTAATTATAAACTATCAGAATCTACTCTGTGCAATTATCAAATGATAGCTTTAGAGCAAATCCATAAATTGATGCCGCCACAGATGAAAACAAGTCCATCCCAAGGCTAAAATAATGATACCACTCAGTAAAGCCCCCCAAATTAAACCTAAATCCGGTGGAGAACCTGATAATGTAATCTGACGCAGACTTTCAATAATTGGGGATAAGGGATTTAAACCTAAAAACTGTTTTACCTGCTTGGGAACAATAGCTGCTGGATAAAATATAGGACTACTTAACCAAATTACAAATACCACTAACTCATAGAAGTAAGGAAAATCCCGAAAAAATACGTACAAAGCACTGACTAGAAATCCAACTCCTGTAGAAACTAAAATCAGTGCGAGAAATGGAAATACCAAAGCTAGGACATTGACTAGACTTTTGGAATTAATCAAAGTCATAATCGCTAATAACGGCAATGATCCTACTGAAAACTGAAAGACATTCGCCGCAATCATTGATACCGGGAAAACACTGACCGGCAACTGAATTTTATTTAATAATGCCCCATTACCAACTACGCTGGTTAAAGCTTGGGATGTGCAAGCTGAGAAAAAATTGATTACTAGTAATCCCGTCAGTGCTGCCAGCATATAGTTAATGATGGAATTGCCATAGTAAGATGCAAAGGTAGCACCAAAAATAGCAGTATACAGCCCTGTCATAATTACAGGGTTCAATAGTGACCAATAAACCCCCAAAAAAGAACCCCGGTAGCGGACTTTTAGAGTCCTTCCTACCAAGACGTGCAAGAGTTCGCAATAACGCTGCACTTGTAACCAATTTAAATTATCTTTGAGGGAAAGCGTCATTCTTAAGCACCATTACACACCAGAAAAAAGTCATTTCGGCATTCTATACTATTTGAGTCCTATTGTCTGCGATTAATTTTCAGATTAGGGAAATTTCTACTAAAAGATTTATTTACAAATTATCAGGCTCAATACCTAACGCCCTTAACCTTTGAGTTAGTATAGCTGCTTTCATTTCTGCTTCATCAGCCCTTACTCGTTCAGCTTCAGCCCGTTGATACTCTTGTTCAGCCCTTTGTCCTTCATTTTCAGCCTTTTCGGCTAGTTCTGTAGGTATGAGTAATTTATTACCTGTATCTAATCGGTAAAATCTCAAAAGTTCCCCTTCCACTTCTAAACGCAATCCTAAAGGTTGAGAGAAACTATCGGTAATTGGTTGATAAATTTCCGCTTCTAATCTATACCCCAATAACTTATTCTTGATCCATTCTCCTTTGGGATCAAATAACCAATATTCTAAAATTCCTAATTGTTCATATAAAAGCTTTTTCTCTTTCTGATCTTGATTTTTAGTAGCTGGACTTGTCACTTCAAAAATAACTTGGGGAACTTGTCCTTCTTCCCACACTTTATAATTATCTCTACCACCAGGAGACACATCAAAAATCACCATTACATCTGGTGCGACTCTTAATTTCGGAAAACCTTGGGCATAATAAAGAAATTGGTTTGCTAATACCGTTGCTTGTGTACCTGTAAGGTATTGTTTAAGAACTTCTAAAGTAGTTAAAATGGCATAAAGATGTATGTAGGTTTCTGCCATAGTCTCTCCATCTGCACTAGGATATTTGATACTGGTATCGGTTAAGTTTATGGTTGTAGTCATAGCTTTTTCCTAATTGATTACAGTATCAGGATCTACACCAAGAGAACGCAAATATTCCGCTAATTTATCTGCCCGTTGATGTTCATTATCTGCCCGTTGACGTTCACTTTCTGCCTTTTCTGCTAATGTTGGCAACCAACCATCAGCATTATACCAACGTAACCATAAACCCTCTGTATTTTGATAACTTCCCTGCCACAAACCTAAACCCATTTCTATTTCTTCTAACCAGAAACGGTTATCTGGCAAAGAGATAGCTTCATAACGAGTGCCATTAATTTTAAAGACACGGAAATTATTTTGATAACGGTCATAGATAATATAGTAAGGAACACGCAAAATGTGTTCATATACTTCCCACTTGGTTGGTAGTTTATTGACTTCCCGCAGAGTTTGTCCTAAGTCTTCTTGTTCTGTTCCTGGTGACAGTAATTCAACTACTAAAAAAGGATTAATTCCTTCTTGCCACACAACATAACTTAAACGTAAATCTTCTTGGTGGTTAGCATTAGGAACTCCTAACACCATATACCAATCAGGACGCTTGTACCAACCAGGATGTCGGGGGTCATAATAAAGATTTAAGTCGCTGTCCAGTAACATTTCCTCAGATGAATAATTGACAGGTTGACAAGTTTCACTGAGCAAATCCGCTTGTATACAATGAAATTCATCCGGCAAACCTGATTCTCCTATTAACTCACTGGGTAAATCATACATCGTCGGCATGGTTTCTTTTGGCGACAAAGGTGGATTATGTTGATACATATTTGCTTACCTTAAACTATACTAAACACGGTTAAAACATGGACTTTTAGAGAATCACGAAAAACCTAGATGTGTAGGGGTTTAGCTCATGCTCATTGGTGTCAACTTAAGCCATAAATCCCTTATTTGTTAGCTTCTACACCCGCCCAGAAATGAATTTCCGGGCTAATAACCAAAGTCTACTGAAGTAGACTAAAGATTTTTGGGATATTTAGTCATCAAAAGACAACTTTTGTTATTAGACTGGGAATATGGCTTACGCCACGCTACGCTATCATTCCCATGGGGTCCATAGGTTTTACGTTAGAGGGTGTTTGAAAAGTCTAATTTGTTACCCGCCTGGCGACTGGAAGTCGCGGCTACACAGACAAAACCCACCTTCGTGGGTTCAGAAACCTTGATTTTTCATTAGTCCACGTTCGCGTTAGCGTTCCGAAGGAATAGGTGGACTTCGCTTGTGTAGTAGCGTATCCCTAACGGGAGCCGGAGGCATCTTTATATTCGCCTAAAACTTTTCAAACATCCTCTTAAGTTGACACCTATGATCTCATGCTTTACCCCTACCTATAGAATCAAATAATTAAACCGTGTTGAGTATATCAGGATCTACGCCGAGCGATAGCGCAGCGCTCCGGAGGAATCGTAAATGTGCTGCCAAAAGTTGCGATTTTTCTCTTTCTACTGTTAACTGTTGTTCTACTTCAATAGCTTGATTTTGGGCTGCTATTAACTGTAGTTGTGCTTCCATAGCTTCTTTTTGGATCTTTATAGCCGCTTCTTCTGGTGTTGGTACTAATTCACCTTCAGATGTAAAATAGCGAAGTTTACTATTTACCACACCTAAATATAAATCTAGGACTTCACTCCAAAGATATCCCTCTTGATTGGCTACAATTTCCTGATATTGATTTCCTACCAATTTAAAACCAGCAAATTCTAAACTTTCGGGACTAAACCAAAAATATTCAGGAGTATGAAAGCGATTTTCATACAAACTTTTTTTCAGGTTTTGGTCAACTTTTGCTGTACTATTGGACAGTAATTCAATAATTAAATCTGGATAACGTCCATCTTCTTCCCAGACAACCCAAGACGTGCGGGGACGTTTTTCTGTATCCTTAACTAAGAATAAATCTGGCCCACGAAATTCTCGATTTTTTAACTGCTGACGACTAAAATAAATAGTCAGATTTGCACCAATAAAAAAATCATTTTGATCACGCCATAACCATTCTAAGCTAGTTACTAGTATTAGTAACTGCATATAATGTAAAGAACTTTCCATTTCCGGCTCATCACTTAACAAACGAGTCGCATCGGGCATTTGTTGTTCTAGCTGTTGGGCTGTCACAAACATAAGACTATACCTAATTGCTTACTGATTTAATTTTAAGCCATGACTGATGAAAACAGAGTACCAGATTCCGCTACACTGAGATTTGGATTATTGGATTGTAACTAGATCATGGAAATCGGACAGAAAGTTAAGGTGATTCGTTTGCGCGATCGCGTATCCTCTACTATCGCTCAAAAACTCGGAAAAATTGGCACTATCTCTGGCTACAAAGTCACTGACGGGGCGGGAATTGGTGTGGTGGTCAAATTTGATGACAACTCCTCCACCTGGTTTTTTGAAGATGAAATCAAACCAGCATAGTCAAGACAACTTAGAGCAGAGGCGAAGAGGATTGGTTCAGTGTTAAGTTGTTATTGAAAAGATCGGCGATAATTGGAAATTGAGTAATGGCCTTGATACTGACATTTTTAGGCAAAAACGGCATCGCTCGCAGTAAGATAGCGATCGCGGCAGCCATTAGCTTGGCAACACAAGGCAAACGGGTGCTTCTAGCCGGACTAGCAGATCCAACATTGTCAATTCTACTCAATACGGCTCTGACTGCTGACCCCCAGGAAATCTCTCCCAATCTGCAAGCAGTACAGTTTCAAGCATCTGTACTGCTAGAACGTAACTGGGACGAAGTGAAAAAATTGGAGTCTCAATACCTCCGCACACCAATTTTTAAAGAGGTTTACGGGCAAGAACTGGTAGCATTACCAGGCATGGACAACGCCCTTGCTCTCAATGCTATTCGTGAATATGATGCCAGCGGCAAATATGACGCGATTATCTACGATGGTATGGGGGACGCTTCCACCTTGCGGATGTTGGGAATGCCAGAATCTCTCAGTTGGTATATGCGACGATTCCGGCAATTATTTGTTAACTCTGATTTAGGGAAAACAATTACAGAATCTCCCCTTATTCAACCTTTAATTAGCAGTCTTTTTAATGTTAATTGGAGTTCTGATAATTTCTCCCAACCCACTAACCAAGTTAATAATTTTCTCGAAGAAGGTAAAGCTGCTTTAGCTAATCCCCAACGTGTTGCCGCTTTTTTAGTGACAACATCAGAACCCATTGATGTGGCAAATTCCCGCTATCTTTGGGGAAGCGCCCAACAAATTGGTTTAACTGTGGGTGGGGCAATCTTAGTTACTGGTGGAGAAAATACTAATTTATCTGAGGAATTTGCACCTCTACCTGTGAGCATAGTTCCTGATGTCTCCCATGGTGAATGGCAACCTCTGATAGATGCTTTACCCAACTTTCTTGAACAAGCATTACAAGCTAATCAACCCATTGAAATTGACGTACATAATCGCCAAGTACGCCTATTTTTGCCTGGTTTTGACAAAAAGCAAGTCAAACTCACCCAGTACGGGCCAGAAGTCACAATAGAAGCCGGAGATCACAGGCGGAATATCTTCCTGCCGCCTGCTTTAAGTGGTAAACCTGTAACTGGCGCAAAGTTTCAAAATAGTTATTTGATAATTTCTTTTTAGGTTATGGAAACTGGGAATTGGGGACTGGGACATAAATTATTACCAATCACCAATTACCCATTACCTATTACCAATTACCATTACACCTTATGTCTGAATCAACTCCCATTAATCCAGATTCTCAGCCAAATGAGGCTATAGAATCTACAAGTCAAGAAGTTACAATCACAGAAGACCGCAACGCAAAAACTCGGCAATTGCTGGGAATGAAAGGTGCAAGTGCTGGGGAAACTTCCATTTGGAAAATTCGCTTGCAATTGATGAAACCGATTACCTGGATTCCCCTAATTTGGGGTGTAGTCTGCGGTGCGGCTTCTGCTGGTAACTACACATGGACTCTAGAAAATGTCTTGAAGTCCGCCCTTTGTATGTTTCTTTCTGGTCCTTTGTTGACAGGTTATACCCAAACCATCAATGATTATTATGACCGGGACATTGACGCTATTAATGAACCTTATCGTCCTATTCCTTCTGGGAGAATTTCCCAAAAGCAAGTAATTAGTCAAATCATTGTTTTGCTATTATTAGGATATGGTGTGTCATACACTTTAGATGTATGGGCAGGTCATCCATTTCCTACTGTTTTTATGTTGTCGGTTTTTGGGACTTTCATTGCTTATATTTATTCTGCACCACCATTGAAATTAAAACAAAATGGTTGGTTAGGAAATTATGCTTTGGGTGCAAGTTACATTGCTTT
Source organism: Dolichospermum sp. DET69 (assembly GCA_017355425.1). NCBI lineage: Bacteria > Bacillati > Cyanobacteriota > Cyanophyceae > Nostocales > Aphanizomenonaceae > Dolichospermum > Dolichospermum sp. DET69. The sequence goes on along the minus strand of CP070233.1, from coordinate 1,832,832 downwards.
ACCTTGGTGGGCTGGCCATGCTTTATTTGGGGAACTAAGTTGGAAAATTGTAGTTCTGACCTTATTTTACAGTTTGGCAGGTTTAGGGATTGCCATTGTCAATGATTTTAAGAGTGTGGAAGGCGATCGCCAATTAGGATTACAATCATTACCAGTTATGTTTGGTGTGCAAAATGCGGCTTTGATTTGTGTGGTCATGATTGACTTATTTCAAGGTTTGGTCGCAGCTTATTTGGTGAGTATTAATGAGAATTTATATGCAGCAATTCTCGTATTATTAATCATTCCCCAAATCACTTTCCAAGATATGTATTTTCTCCGTGACCCCATAGCTAATGATGTCAAATATCAAGCCAGCGCCCAACCGTTTTTGGTTTTGGGAATGTTGGTAACAGGTATTGCTTTAGGTCATGCTGGAGTTTAATTTAATATATCTTTAGCCAGAAGCGATCAATAAGGAGTTAGAAGTTATATTAATTTCTAACTCCTTACTTGTGTCAGTAACCCAGCCCTAAAGGGACTGAGCTTGCAAGAGAAATCAAACAAGCTGTACTGACCAGACCACCCTGAGCATAGTCTCAGGGTAGCCGTTATTTGAGTCACGACACCCCGGAATGCGTAGCTAGTTCCCTGCTCTGTCGCTTGTGATTAAACAGTTGTAAGGTCACTGGAACAGTGTTGCAAGCCTAACAAGCTCTTATAACAGGTCGAAGCTAACATCACCCCGAAAGGGAGGCACATCGCGTGCAACACATTATGCGTACAGAGTTGAGAAATTTGAATCGGTAATTGTCCCGTTGAAAGTACATCACAACAGTACCCCGAATTTCCCAACTCCAAGGCGGTAATGAAAAAAGATTCAATGCGGTTAAAACCGCCCGTGTCGCTTCCCTCTCAGCCCTAAAGGGACTGAGTTTCCCGCATACCGCGAGGTCTTATGAGTAATACCATGTTAAATTTTATATCTTTTCTAATTCAGAGTATACAACCATTATTAATTCCAATTTGCTTTGTTATTGCTTGGACTACAATTATGATTGTGTTTTTGAATTTATGGACAGCGACCAAGGACACTGTTAAAACTGCTCAAAAAATGCACAAAATTCCCTGTCATAATTGCCAATTTTTTACTAATAATCACCGTCTTAAATGTACGGTAAATCCTTATGTTGCGAATACAGAAGCAGCAATTGGTTGTCAAGATTATCAATCAAATTAATTGTTATCTCAGGGCTTTCCATTTTTTGTGGATTACTTGTAGGGGTTTAGCAAGAGCTTCATTGGTGTCAACTTAAGTTAAAAATGGCTTATCTGTTAGCTTCTACACCCGACAGGGAATCAATTCCCTGTCTAATAGCTCAAGTCTACTGAAGTAGACTAAAGATTTTCGAGTATTTAGTCATCTTTAGATGACTTTGCCTATTAGACTGGGAATATGGCTTACGCCACACTACCCTATCATTCCCCGACGGGATGTAGGTTTTACGTTAAGTTGACACTTATGAAGCTCTTGCTTTGCCCCTACTTTCAGCCGATTAATTCAGTGATTTAAAAATGAGTAAAATTTACGACAACTCATTTTTGGTCAGCTTCTTAGATACCCAGCTAATAATACCGCTGAATAACGCACCACCCATCAATATACCAATAGCAGGATTAAATACTGGTATCCAGAGTTTGTGCCACAAATCTAAACCTAAATTGATTCCCGAAGCATCACCAATCACAGCTACAACAAGCCACCCAAAACCTAAAATTACTAGAAAAACATCAGCGACTAATACGAAGTTGAGCCAGTTTAATAATTTGTCTTTCATTAGTTATTAGTTATTAGTCATTAGTCATTGGTCATTAGTAATAAATCTTGCCTATTACCTATTACCTTATTCTTCAAATAACCATTTTTTGACTTTGGCTAAGTTTTTCCAATCGGGTTTTCTGGTAAAACCATCTTCAATGCTATTTTTAACTTCTTCTTGCCATTCTTCATTGACAAATATCAATTGTTTTGCAATGTCAATGTGTTCTCGCAAACCTTTTTGACCGGTTTCTAACATAGCTAAAGCTAGATTAATTCTGCCTTGTGGGTCTTGGGGATTGAGTTTCACGGCTTTATTAGCGGCACTAAAAGCTAATTTCCCTTGGTTATCAAGAAGATATAGCCAAGCTAGACAAACCCAGGCCGAACTGGCTTTAGGAGAGCGATCGCATACCTCTTTAAATACAGGAATCAGAGATTGTACAGATTCTCCAGCTTTATAGCGTTCTAGACCTGTATCAAACAGGGAATCAACAGTATTAGTCATTTGTTATGAGTCAGTGGTCAGTGGTCAATTATCAATTGTCAATTATTCAGTTGTAATTAGCAACCAATAACTGACAATTGGATCATATTACCAAAAACCTGGGTCTAAAGCGCCGTGCTAGAAGCACGGCTTTTGCTTTTATGGTAGAATTTAGTAAGTGGGAAGGGTAATCAACCACTTAAAAAACCCAGTTGCCGAAAGGGACAACGCTGATAGCGGTAGCGTGGCGTTAGCCATACCTTGAAAATTAAATCTATGCGGTTCTACTGTATTTTTCTAGACTCCACCTCGCAGTAGGTAAAAGATTTAGAGGAGTTAGATAAACAGTTTTTTGAAACGATATGTTTCAAATCCAAAAAAGAACTTGGAGAAATCCAACTCTTAGTAGGGCATACCCAAAGTCGCTTGGGGAGAGTCCCACCTCTGAGCTAGAAACTGCAAGGTATCTAGTTTAAGTGGTCTCGTTGAACCAAGAATCCTCTCTTCGAGACGCTAACGCTAACGCGCCTTTAGGACAAGGAGTGTCAAACCCCGAAAGATTTACCGCAACCGCAGGTTTGGGCAGCGTTGGGGTTAGTAAATTGGAAACCACCACCAATCATGGCATCACTATAATCAAGCATTAAGCCGTAAAGGTAAAGTAGACTTTTGCGATCGCTGATAATTTTGAAGCCATCATAATCAAAAACCTCATCATCAGGGGTAATCTTGCTGACATCCTCAAAATCCATCATGTAAGACATTCCCGAACAACCACCTTGTCTGACTCCCACCCGTAAGCATAAATCTTGCCCTTGCTTATCTTGAAGAGACTTAACCTGCCGCAATGCAGATACGGATAATAGAATTCCGCGTTGTTGAGTTTGAGTTGCTTGTGTCATAAATTCTTAACTCCTAAACTAGTTTTATCAATACCCCGTAGGTCATTCTCGTACCTCTGGACTGGTACTCCCTTCCCAGTATAAGATTACATATCTTCTTCCTTCCTTCTCTTCCTTCTTCCTTCGCGTCCTTCGCACCTTCGTGGTTCATAGGAATATACGGGATGCGGGAAACTCAGTCCCTTTAGGGGCCAGAGGGAAGCGGCACGAGCGATTTTAATCGCTGTCAATATTCTGATCCGATTACCGCCTTGGAGTTGTTTAATTCGGTGTGCTTTTGTAATGCACTTTCAATAGGACAGTTACTATTTCAAATTTCACAACCCTGTACGCATAATGTTTTGCACGAGATGTGCCTCCCTTGCGGGGTGATGTTAGCTTAGACCTGTTATAAGAGCTTGTTTGAGCTTGCGACACTGTTCCAGTGACCTTGGAACTGTTTAATCACAAGCGACAGAGCGGGGAACTAGCTACGCATTCCAAGGTGTCGTGACTCAAATAACGGCTACTCGTTTTACCGAGTGGTCTGGTCAGTATGGCTTGTTTGATTTCTCTTGCAAGCTCAGTCCCTTTAGGGCTGGGTTACTGACTTAGTCTATATTCTTCTAGTGGGAAGGGAGTATGAATGTTTTTATATTTATTTTAGCGACATTAGGACAGGAAAAAAGAATAAGAAGGTGGGAATGTGGGAACATAGGAAAATAATGTTTAATTATCCCTGTTGAGTCCATCACTTGCCACTTGATCAGCAAGCCAAGATTTTTATTCTAGAATCAAGGGATTAGGTATGTTTAAAGATTAACCATTCCCAAAAGTCTCATTCTCAATCGCTTTGTTTTGATTCATTTACTCTATGACAAGTTTTAATCGCTCTACCAGTCGCCGATTGCAGAAATTAACCCAGATTCCTTCTGTATGGGAGGGCGATCGCCGTCCATTGTCAGCACCACGCAACCCATTTGCAGACCCAGAGGCCAAAGGAGATTGTATTCTTTGGGTAGATGCCTCGGAAGGGATTGTTAGAGGCATGGATATGGTAGATTCCAGCCTAGGGCCTGAAGCCATTGTCCGTACCCTGATGCAGGCAATAGAACATCCCCAAAGTCCGGCTAAACCCGGTAGACCACAAAGAATTGTCGTCCGTGATCGGGAAATACAATTTTACTTGCGCGGAGTATTGCAAGATTTAGATATTGCTATTGACTACGTACCGGAATTACCCATAATTGATGAACTTTTTCGCTCTTTTACAGAAGTCATTGATAGCCAAATTCCCGATTTGCCACCCAAATACGCCAAACTTCTCTATGATAAAGCCTTTGAAGTCTGGCAATCTACTCCTTGGAAATATTTGGAAGAACAGCAAATTTTATCAATAGAGATCAATCAATGGGATGTAGAGAAACTCTATGCCTCAGTCATGGGAATGCTAGGAATTGAGTATGGAATTTTGTTTTATCGTTCTGAAGATTCCCTGAAACGTTTTCGGGCTGCTGTTCTCGCTGATGAAGATGAAATAAATCAGGATTTAGAAGAAGCCTTTCTCAAACAGGATTGTTTATTTCTCACCTTTGATGCGGTTAACGATGACGAAGATGATGACGATCTGGGTAATTTGGCAGAAATGCCACTTTCAGAAATTCAACCTACCTTCGGTAATATTCACCCCCTAGAAGGGTTGCGTTCGGTTTTGTATGAAGAAGAAGCACTACTAACTTTTGTCGCTGTAGAAAGTTTATTGCGGTTTCTTCGTGACCACCATCGTCAATTATCCGAAGAAGATTTTCTCACCCTCAGTCAACGTTATCGAATTTCCTTACCAGAAGCCGACAAAAATCGCAAATCCTTAACTGTCACTGTTTCTACCATGCCAGAGTTGACAGCAGAATTAGAAGAAATGGCTGGTTTTGATTTGGAAGATGATGATGAAGATGATGAAGATGATTCTATATTTGAAGCCTTAAGAGACGATTTAATTCCAGAAGATGCTTTCATGAGTTTAGGTGTGTTGCCGTGGGAAACATTGAATTACCTGCGTCAAGGGCCTAACTACCAAGCAGCGGGGGAATTTAAACCAGCGGGGGATGGTTTACCTGTGATTGTCATTCAAACCTCTCGTCCTAAAGCTAAGGGGATTATTGAGAATATTGAAGAAGCTGGAGGATTAAACGCCATCTGTTTTCACACCGTAACTGATCCGGTAGATGATGATCTCTATGACTTAGGTTTATTACAAACACATAATCATGAATTATTTTTGTTTGGGCAATTTTTAGATAATGACCCAGTTCATATAGAAGCCAAAAAAAAATGGCATCAGCGTTGTCAAAATACTAAAGGCTATTGCGGTTTAATTATTGCCAAAGGATTGACCGGGGCTTCTCGTGGTAATCCCCAATTACGAGATATGATGGCTCTATTAGAAGCTCATGTACTTTCCTCGGAAGAATTAAACTTGGAAACAGTTGACTAAAGAAATAGATATACCTAAGATTTATAAATTAAATTAGAGGATATCTATAAAAATCCAATTTGATTTTTGTAAAAGTGTTCTGATCTTATTTTCTTCCCTATTCCCCGTCCCCTATTGACACATTGATGGTCAAATCAATCACACTCAGGTTCCAATCACAAGGAATTCCTAGTATTCAAGCCAGGTTATCGCAAAATTTATTTGGGTAAGTAGTTGACAAACTGAAGATTTTAAATAAGATTAGTGTTTTTGTTACCTTGTTAATTCCAACTAACTTTCAAAGTCTCATTTTTGTTTTGAGTCACCAAACTCCCTAACTCAGGTTAATATACAGCAAAGTGCATGATAATGACAAATAAAAAATGGGCCGTTAAACGTATCACAGTTAATCTAGCCACACAAGAAGCAGAGAAACTAGAAAAATATTGTCAACAGACAGGTAGACCAGCAACAGATGTAATTCGAGAGCTAATCAGAAGTTTACCCCAGGGGGAAGAAGTGGCCGGAGGGTGATAGAGGGCAGGGAAGCAGGGAAGCAGGGGGCAGGGAGCAGGGGGCAGGGGGCAAGGGGGCAGGGGGCAGGGGGCAGGGGGCAGGGGGCAGGGAGCAGGGGAGAGAAATATTCTTTTGCAACTGACAACTGACAACTGACAACTAACAACTGACAACTGACAACTGACAACTAACAACCGTCAACCGTCAACCGTCAACTTTCTGCACCAATTCAGTTACAATTTGTAAAGAAACTGAACAAGGAACGAGGGAATGCGCGTTGCAATTGTGGGTGCGGGGTTAGCTGGGTTAGCAACTGCTGTAGATTTAGTAGATGCGGGCTGTGAGGTAGAAATTTTCGAGTCTCGTCCGTTTGTGGGTGGTAAAGTCAGCAGTTGGGTAGATAGTGACGGCAACCATATTGAAATGGGGCTGCACGTCTTTTTCGGCTGCTATTATAATCTATTTGCATTAATGCAGAAGGTGGGGGCTGGGGATAATTTACGCCTGAAGGAACATAGCCATACTTTTATTAATAAAGGTGGACAAACTGGGGCGTTAGATTTTCGCTTTTTTACTGGTGCGCCTTTTAATGGATTAAAGGCGTTTTTCACTACTTCCCAACTTTCATTACGGGATAAATTCCAAAATGCGATCGCTCTGGGTACTAGCCCGATAGTTCAGGGTTTAGTAGACTTTGACGGAGCAATGAAAACTATTCGCAAATTAGATAAAATCAGTTTTTCTGACTGGTTCTACAGTCACGGAGGCAGTAAAGGTAGCATTAAGCGGCTATGGAATCCGATTGCTTACGCATTGGGATTTATAGATTGCGACAATATTTCTGCCCGGTGTATGTTGACAATTTTCCAGTTTTTTGCAGTCAGAACAGAAGCTTCAATTCTGCGAATGTTGGAAGGTTCACCCCATGAATATTTACACAAACCTATTGTTAAATATCTAGAAGAAAGAGGTGTAAAAATATATACCCGTCGTCAAGTCCGAGAAATTCAGTTTACTGAATCTGAAGCAGAAACTCACGTTACTGGTATATTAGTTGCCCAAGGTGATACAGAAGAAATTATCACTGCTGACGCTTATCTTTGTGCTTGTGATGTTCCCGGAATTCAACGAGTGTTACCCCAAGCTTGGCGGAAATGGCCAGAATTTGATAACATTTATAAATTGGATGCTGTCCCAGTCGCTACAGTGCAGCTACGTTTTGATGGTTGGGTGACAGAATTACAAGATGAGGCCAAACGAGGTAAGGGCGGGGAAACCCCACCCCTACAGGCGGCCGGGATAGATAATTTGTTATATACCGCTGATGCTGATTTTTCCTGTTTTGCTGATTTGGCTTTAACTAGCCCCGCAGATTATTATCGCCCTGGGGAGGGTTCATTATTGCAACTGGTATTGACACCGGGAGATCCTTTTATTAAACAAAATAATGAAGCGATCGCCCATCACGTGCTTAAGCAAGTATATGAACTATTTCCTTCCTCAAGAGATTTAAACATGACTTGGTACAGTGTCGTCAAATTGGCTCAGTCTTTATACAGAGAAGCACCAGGAATGGATGCGTACCGTCCCAATCAAAAAACACCTATCCCTAACTTTTTCCTAGCTGGAAGTTACACTCAACAAGATTATATTGACAGCATGGAAGGAGCAACGGAATCTGGAAAACGTGCAGCTAAAGTAATTCTAGAGAAATTAGGTGACAGTTGACAGATGACAGTTGACAGTTGACAGTTGACAGTTGACAGTTGACAGTTGACAGTTGACAGATGACAGATGACAGTTGACAGATGACAGATGACAGATGACAGTTGACAGTTGACAGTTGACAGTTGACAGTTGACAGTTGACAGTTGACAGTTGACAGTTGACAGGGAATAGGTAATAGGTAATGGGTAAAAAACGACTAACGACTAATGACTAACGACTAATGACTAATGACTAATGACTAATGACTAATGACTAATAACTAATAACTAATAACTAAAATCCTATGACTGACTGGTTAGAACATAGCGTACAGGTAGAAGTGGAAGTTCCTATAGAATTAGTATGGGGATTGTGGTCTGATTTAGAGCAAATGCCTAAATGGATGAAATGGATTGATTCAGTCAAAATTTCTGAAGATAACCCGGAAATTTCCCTGTGGAAACTGAGTACAGGAGGCTTGGACTTTACGTGGAAATCCCGAATTACTAAAATAATTCCCAATCAAATTATTCAATGGGAATCGGTTGATGGGTTACCAAATCAAGGTGCCATTCGTTTTTATGATCGCCCGAATAATAGTATTGTGAAAATGACAGTTTCCTATGCTATTCCTGGCTTGATTGGTAAACTCATGGATAATTTATTTTTAGGAAAGGTAGTAGAGTCTACAATTCAAGCGGATTTGGAACGGTTTAAAGAATATGCATTGAATGTAAAAAATAATTAAGTTAGTTCAAAATCAACCGTCACAAGTATAATGAGTGTCTAGATCGTGTGTAATCTCAGTTCAAGTTCAGTAAGTAAATAATAAGTAGTGACTCCCTCTATTCACACAAATCATACATTAGTATTAGTTGTAGATGATGACTTAGTTATACAGATGCAACTACGCTATGCTATGGAAAAAGAGGGATATGAAGTGATCGTAGCAAGTAATGGTAAAATTGCTGTCGATATTTGCCTGAATCCACGCCCAGATATTGTGCTGCTGGATGCCATGATGCCAGTAATGGATGGTTTTACTTGCTGCGCTCAGTTACACGCACTTGATCCTAACATCTCTATCTTGATGATTACAGGACTAGATGATCAAGATTCCGTAGATGAAGCATTTGCTGTTGGTGCTGTTGACTATATTACTAAACCTATTCATTGGGGAGTTTTAAAACAACGAGTGCGGCGCTTGCTACAAATGCACTGGACTATGAAAGAATTACAGGATAAAATTAAACAAGAGCAGTTAATCGCTAAAATTACCCATAAAATTCGCACATCTTTAAACTTAGAAATGATTCTGAGTACAACCGTTATAGAAGTCCGTAAATTATTAAAAACTGATCGTGTTATTGTCTATCGGTTTCAACCAGATGGCAGTGGATATATAATAGTTGAGTCTGTATCCCCTGAATGGGATTCTATGTTAGGGAGAATATTTAAAGATACTTACTTTTTTGATAAATTTGAACAATGTGGTGACAAATATCGGCAAAAGAATGTTTATATAATCGAAGATATTGATTCTGCTGGGATTTCTTCATGTTACATGGATTTACTGACTGAATTACAAGCTAAAGCAAATTTAGTTGTACCTATTGAACAGGAAAACAGTATTTGGGGATTATTAGTAGTTTATGAATGTTCTAACCCACGCAAATGGGCTAAGTCGGATATTAATTTATTGACACAACTAACAAATCCATTAGTCATGGCTATTAAGCAAGCAGAACTATATCAACAATTAGAAGCAGCTAACCAGAAATTACAACAACTGGCAAGTATAGATAGTCTAACTCAAATTCCTAACCGTCGCTCCTTTGACGAAGTTTTAGAGCGAGAATGGCAGCGTTTACAAAGAGAACAAGCACCCTTATCTTTAATTCTTTGTGATATGGATTTTTTCAAAAATTATAATGATACTTATGGACATCAATCGGGAGATGACTGTTTGAAGGAGGTTGCTAAAATTCTCCAACAAGCGGCCCAACGTCCTGGAGATTTAGCAGCCCGTTATGGTGGTGAAGAATTTGCTTTAGTTTTACCAAATACAGATACTGCTGGTGCAGTTTATGTTGCAGAAACAATTCTCTCATCTATCCGCACTAAGAATCTGATTCACGAAAGTTCTAAAATTAGTTCATACCTGACCCTGAGTTTGGGTATTGCGACTATTATTCCTCAAAGCAGCAGTTCTTTAACATGGCTAATTGCTAAAGCTGATGAAGCCCTTTATCGAGCTAAACTAACAGGACGAGATCGTTATGTTACTCATCAGTAATTTACCGAAAATTACAGCGCTCTCAAATCAAAATATGGCAAAATACTGAAGTTACTAGTTTTAAAATTTTACAAATGTCATCAATAGATACTCAGGTTTTAGAATCCTTATTGGATATGCTGGAGGGTGGTCAGGAAGTTTTAGCGGAAATAATTAACTGTTATCTGCTTGAATCTCCTAAAATTGTCGCTGCTATTCAAACATCTATCACTAATGAAGACGCTAATACCCTCAACAAGGCAGCCCATAACTTAAAGTCTAGCAGTGCTTCTTTGGGAGCAATGAATCTCCATCAGCTTTGCTTAGAGTTAGAATTAAAGGGGAAGAGTGGCAATTTAGAAGGGGTTTTAGAATTGGTGTCACAATTGGTTAATGAGTATAAACAAGTTGAAATTGCTTTAAAGAAAATAGTAGCAGTGTCATGAGCAAAAAATTCTCTAACCGCATTCAAGCTGGGCAAATGTTAGCTCAACATTTACAAGCATATAGTAACCTGGGAAATGTCTTGGTACTGGCTTTGCCTCGTGGTGGTGTACCTGTAGCCTTTGAAGTGGCTAAATTTTTGAATGTTGCACTAGATGTGTGTATAGTCAGAAAGCTGGGTGTACCTGGACACAAAGAACTGGCTATGGGAGCGATAGCGCAAGGGCTGACTGGTCAGTTCGCTGGGGAAAATATTACCATTTTTAACCAAGATGTCATTGATTCTTTGGGAATAGATCAAGAAAAAATTACCGCAGTTGTTAACCAAGAATTGCGAGAATTAAGACGACGGCATCAGATTTATCGAGGTGATAAACCAGCAATTAATGTTAAAAATAAAATAGTTATTTTAATAGATGACGGTATTGCTACTGGTGCAAGTATGCGGGCTGCTTTGACTGTTATCCACCAACAGCAGCCGGAGAAAATTGTAGTTGCTGTTCCAGTTGCACCACTAACTACTTGTGAAGAATTGCGCTTGGAAGTTGATGATGTAGTTTGTTTGCGGTGTCCAGAAGTCATGTCTGCAATTGGTTTTTGGTATGAGGATTTTAGTCAGACTACAGATAATGAGGTTCGCGCACTTTTGGTAAATTAATTTAAAAAGCTAGAAAATATTAGATTTAGCTGTGTAACAGCTTATACTTATGAATTATTTAAGTTTCATTTTAGCTTATGTCACTTATGTGATTCTAAATATATGTCACAAAAATATTTATTGGGTAAAAATTACGGTTTTGTTTAGAAAAAAAATCTTTTATCATTATACACGTATTAACCCTGTTTGAATAAGAATTTGTAGAGGTTTAGCACTGCTCAACAGTGTCAAGTACCTTCAAGCCAGGGAATAAATTCCCTGTCTAATAGCTCAAGTCGGTTGAAACCGACTATTTTGGCGGTATTTATTCGAGAAATAGGATAATTTTTGATTTCGATTTCATTACAGTGCGTTTTAACGCACTTTAGCTATGAGACCGGAACTTCAGTTCCGGGCGGGTATGAAAGTTAACCATCCATCTATAGTGGTAGACTTGAGCCAAGGAATAAATTCCCCGTCTAATAGCTCAAGTCGGTTAAAACCGACTATTTTGGCGGTATTTATTACTTATTATTCAGAATTATTACTGACAATTCCTCCCATTTTACACCTGCTAAATTCGGCAAAACCACATCAGCAGCCCCCACTCTGTCTTCTGGTCCCAAGCCTATCGCCCACATATTTGCTGCTTTAGCGGCTGTAATCCCTACGGCTGCATCTTCAAATACGACACATTCATCTGCGGGAATTTCTAGCTGATTTGCAGCATTAAGAAATAAATCCGGTGCTGGTTTCGCTTGTTGTACAGTATCACCATCAGCGATCGCATCTATCTTACTCCCAATCCCCAATTTTTCAATCACCATGCGGGCATTTTTACTAGCAGAACCAATGGCTATTTTAATCCCAGATTGACGCAATTCATCCAACAAAGCCTCTGCCCCTGGTAATAAATCTGTGGGTGTAATATTGTGAATCAGTTCTACATAATAATCATTTTTCCGGGACATCATTTCCTGAATTTGCGTTTCTGAATATTCTCTATTCCCCAGAATCAACATCAGGGAAGCGTGACGAGATACACCCCGCAAGGCTTCATTAGTTTCTCGGTTAAAGGGTAAACCTTCCTCATTTGCTAACTTTTGCCAAGCTTGATAATGATATTCTGCGGTATCAGTCAACACGCCATCTAAATCAAAAATCACGCCTCGGATATTGGTTTTTCTAGCCTTTTTCAACTCCTGACGCAAATCGAATTCATGCCATTTACCGTGCCATTGTAATTTAAATTTCAGCCTTGACCAAGTTGGGGGTAAGTGGGGATTAGCGACAAGGGCGTTTTCCCGAAATTGGATGCCACCGAAACCGAATATTACAGCTTGCCAAATGCCCCCAGCACTAGCACCATGTATACCATCTTGGGTATTTCCGCGTTTATCTTCCAAATCTACCATTGCTGCTTGCATAAAGCATTCGTAAGCCTCCTCTGATTTGCCCAAATCTGCGGCTAAAATGGCGTGAATAGCTGGACCCAAGGAAGAACCATAACTAATATCTGTCCGGGGTGCATAATAGTCCCAATTTACCTGTAATGTTTGCTGATTATAGGGAAAATCGGCAGATTCCCGCATCAAATACAGAAGCATTAATACATCTGGTTGTTTAATTACTTGTGCTGTGTTGGTTTTTTCCATCCCCAAAATAATTTGAATTGATTTTTCTCGCGGTTCGTATTTAGATAAATCAAGATCATCTAGTTGGAAAAATCCCTCACATTGCTCAATTAGTCGAGTTTCTGGGTTGTGAAGAATCAGCATTTTAGCGATAATTTCTCGCCAATGAGAGAGGACTTCGGAGGTAATTTGGATTTTCTGTTCCAGTTTTATGGCTACTTCTGGGAAAGTGGAATGTAGCCAATCATAGACTATTAAAGCTTTTTCTAAATGCCATTGTACCATCCGGTTAGTAAAGCAATTGTTATGGACTAATTCGTGATATTCATCCGCTCCAATGATTCCCCGAATTTCATAACATTCTAATTGGGGATTAAATTCAACTCGACTACTCCAGAAAATTGCGGTATCTAAAATAATTTCCGCACCATAATCTCCCATCCATTCATTATCCCCTGTAACTTGCCAATAATACCATATAGCGTAGGCAATATCTGCACTAATATGAATTTCTCGATCACGACACCAAATGCGGATATCTTCGGCATAAAAATCACCGCGTAGTGACCAGCGCGGTGTCACTTCATCTCCAGTTACCGCACTCTCCCAAGCAAACATTGCCCCCTGATACCCATAATGTGCGGCTTTGCGTCGCGCTCCTGGTAAAGTGTGATAACGGTAACTGAGCAAGTTACGGGCTAAATTTGGTTGAGTAAATGTAAAAAATGGCAGAATAAAAATTTCCGTATCCCAAAAAATATGTCCGTGATAACCAAAGCCAGATAGGGTTTTCGCAGGGATACTGACTTGATCATTATTTCTAGGTGCAGCAATTAGTAACTGAAACAGATTGTAACGGACTGCAAAAGCCGCTGTGATATCTCCTTCAATGATAATATCGCTTTGTTGCCAAACTTCTTCCCAAGCCTGATTATTAGCATTAATTAATGTGAGATAATCGGGGATATTTACGAGTTTTTCTTGAGCGGCTACAACTGGGTTTTCAATTTCATTAGATGTAAAAATACTCACAATTTTTACAATGGTGATCGTCTGTTGAATTTGACCGATAACGGTGGCATTCAAACTAGGATAACCAGGTGTAGTATTGATTTGTAAGTCCGCGTCAGTTCCCAAGATGGTTATTTTAGCCGCCATACCCACCTCTATGCGGCTGTTGCGAGTGCGACTATGTAACCAGAATCCTTGTGTAATTTTACCTTGATCTAATCCTTCCCAATGGTTAAAACCTTGATTTTCTGAGTAGCTGTTAATACTGGCTTGAATTTCAATTAAACCATCAAAATTTACTGGTGTTAATTGGCAACGTTGCCCTACTAGATGTTGATCGGCTAAACTAGCAAAGCGTTCAAAATGGATATCTATAACTTTACCATTGGGACTACACCAACGTAAATAACGGCTGAGAATGCCATGATATAAGTCTAGTTGACGGTTATATTTTAATATTTTACCTTGATCAAGGCGAAAGCGTTCTCCCTCAATTATCACTACTAATGGTAGCCAATCTGGACAGTTAACAAGTTCGGTATAAACGACAGGAACATCATCATAAACACCGTGAATAAATGTAGCTGATAATGCCCGAGGATAACCTTCTTCAAAAGTTCCTCTTGTCCCTAAATAGCCATTACCAATGGTAAAAATAGTTTCTCGGCTATGCAAATATTCTGGATTAAATTGGGTTTCAGTTAATATCCAGTCTGTATAGCTAAAGTTGCGAAAACAGTCTTTTTTATCCATGATTGTGGATTGGTTATTTTTGTTTTTATCTTAAACATTTAATTTACCGATGAATATGTTCTGACAAAATCTTGTCAGCAATAGGTTTATAAAGTTGATGAAATAAAACTTCCATGTAACGATCTCTGGCTTCGTTATCTTCAGGATAGACGAAGTTCCAAAAACTAAACATTTTGGCTAATAACAGGAGTTGATTTGTGTGGGAATTCCAGTTATACTTATGGCGAATACGTTCAATCATCCATTGAGAATTTTCTAGCCAATATTCCGGAGAATTATCACATTTTCCTAAGAAGTTAAGAATTGTCTTGGCTGTTCCTGCTAAGTCTGTAGGGTTAAGATCAAATCCCTTATCGTGATTTTCAATAATTTCTAATGAACCACCAAATTGAGTTGTGAAAGTTGGTAATCCCGAAATCATTGCTTCTAAAACACTTCTACTAAAGGATTCATAAAGGGCAAAATGAATATAAATTCCTTGGAAATCGGCAATTACACGATAGGTTTCAGCGATATCGCGGATAGGCAGACGTATCCCCAACCAGCGCATTTTGTTTTGGAGATTATATTCATGAATAATAGCATGAATTTTTTCTATTTCTCTGGTTTCTTCTAAGTTTGTCCCTGCCTCTGGTTGAAGTCTACTAGTTAATAAAACTAGGTTACAATGATCTTGTAATTCTTGGCTTTTTCCAAAACACTCAACTAAACCTGTGAGATTTTTAATTGAGGTAATTGGACTCACAGAGAAAATCGGTTTTTTATGCGGATAATCTAATTTTCCCAGTATTTGTGGATGTTCTTCGTGGAAAATTAAGTTTTGGATATGTTGACGATGCTGGGATTCTCTATTTGTGGTTTGGTTGTAGGGAAAAAATATATTTTCACTAACTCCTGGGGGAACCATATTGAATTTAGGACTAAATAAATCAATGCCATCAATTACATGATATAACTGGGGCATGGTAAAACATTTATAAGATTCATATTGTCCTATATTGTCTGGTGTTCCCACGATTTCTTGATAGGATGATGTGATGATAAAGTCTGCCGCATTCATACTGATTAAATCAGCCGTAAATTGGGCAGAAAAATGATATTGTGCTTCTAGATCTTGCCAATATAAGTTACTAAATAGAAATTTAGGTTTTTCTAGGGAATGAGCAATATTACATTGGGTAACTTTCATTCTCCGGGAGAGGATAAAAGCGACTAAATTCCCGTCACTGTAGTTACCAATAAGTAGATTTGGTTTTCCTTGAAATTGGTTTAAAAGTTCTTTTTCAGCATCAAGAGCAAATTTTTCTAAGTAAGGCCAAATATCAAATTTAGAAATCCAATTATCAGTAATTTCCGGTTGAGATTCTGCAAAAGGAACGCGCAAAATCCAAGCATTTTCTGTACCATCAACTTTTTCTAATGGTAAGTTACAAAATGTACCTTCACAATTGGGAATCAGTCGAGTTAAAATAATGATATGGGGTTTGATTCCCAATATATCTAAACCTGCAAGTTTGATTTCTGCACGCATTTTATTTTCTAAACTACGTGCTTGTTCTAAAACATAAATAACTTGTCCGAGTGTTTCATCTCTTCCTAAAACATCTTCTTGTGCCACCCAACCATGTATGGAAATCAGCACGACCCGAAAAATTGCACAAATGCGAGAAACAAAGGTTTCCAAAATTGCAGGTTCTGGATTATCCATGAGTCTTTCCAGAAGTTCTAAAGTTTCTCTAACTCTGACTGCATTATTACCCCAACCTGGTTCTAAACCGAGTTCTTGAAGATGAAAACCAAATTTTTCATAAGGTGTATCAGGGGATAAATGATTAACAAATTCTAAAGCAATTTTGATTTGTTTAGTTAGTTGTAATCCTGAATGAATATGATTACTAATTAGTAGCTTAATGCCATTATGTTCTAATCTTTGTAATGATTGAAATAATGCGTCAATCCAATATTTAGGATCTGTTAATGATTGATTACAAAAATAATGATTGAGAACTGTTAAACCTTGGCCAATATTTCTAGAATCACTAATTCTCGGTGCTGCTGGGTAAAAGGGATGGAGATCAATTTCTAAAATGTGCGGTTGATAACGGTTTACCAAGCTATCTCTCACCTCTAATAATGCTTTCGGTGTCATTAACTCAAACTTAGTCAAGTCGGCAGTTAATAACCATGCTTCTTGACTGGCAATTTTTGGTCTCACCACAAAGCAAGCATTTTCATCATACAGAATTATTTCATGGGTGTACTGAATGAATGTCCCTAAAGAGGAAGAGTGATAAAAATAAGCAGGTTTTTGGAATTGGTGACAATAATCTGCAAAGGCTTGTAAAATCTCGTTTCTTAAAAAGTAACGTTTATGATCATTACCTAATCCTAAAATAAACTCACCTAAAGCATTTTTTTCATCACTGTTAAAAATAGTTTGCACTAATTTATACATTATATACTACCAAACTCTAGCTAAAGTCAGAATTATTGATATCTCGTTCCAAACTTAATAGTAAATAAGTAACTCTATCATTTACTTCTAGCTAAAGGATGAACCCTTGTATCCTCTTATAGATAGAGAAGTATGGGAATTGTTCACTAAAAACTTTATCCGGTGGGCATTGCTATTGATTACTCTTTTGTAAATACTAGTTGTGCCACTTTTTCAATAGTCCATGAGAGGTTGTTTGAAAAGTTTTGAGTGGTGATTTTAGGTACTTACTGATCCCCCCTAACCCCCCTAACCCCCCTTAAAAAGGGGGGAACTAGAGTCAAAGTCCCCCTTTTTAAGGGGGATTTAGGGGGATCTGAAAATATTTGATACACCATGAGAGACTTTTAAAACATCCTCTGAGAGTAAGAATCAAATATTACATATATAAATATTGCTCAGTTCGTCAAAACCTTAATACTCATACCCTTAACCACTTTAGTTAGTTGAGTTTTTCGTGATGAGTTGTAACTAATTTACCTAGAAAATTAAAAATAAATGAAAATAAATTTATGTTTTTATGTCATTGACAGATTTGTAAATACCCCTTGTGACAGTATTTAAATAGGCATTTAATACGCAATTTAGAACTAACATTTTTTATAGTATTTAGAGAAACAATTTGCCAATTATTTATGTTTTTATGTCATTGACAGATTTGTAAATACCCCTTGTGACAGTATTTAAATAGGCATTTAATACGCAATTTAGAACTAACATTTTTTATAGTATTTAGAGAAACAATTTGCCAATTTGGCTTACTAGTTAGGAGAAACATAGTATTCTGCATATAATAGTGTCACAAGGAGTATTTACAAAACTGTAAACAGGAAATATTTCAAGGTTATATGACCATTTGCATAGTGTCATAATACGAATATCTATATTTCCTATTTTTTACCAAACAATCAACTTAGGCATAAAATGCTAGGAATTTGCTTGTATTTTTTTACTGACACCAGGGTAATGTGTTTAGTAATTTTCCAATTTATACAATCAAAAATCCCCGAACCTAATCTATTTAGATGACCAATTGCCAATGCTATAAAAAAAATCACAAGGCTACTGATTGCTTAACAGATATACTTCTAATTGCATGGATACAACTGCTCAATAAGCCTCACAGAAAATTAATAAAATTCTCTCATAACCACAAATAATATTGATATTTAATCGAAAAGTTATCGCTATACTCGATAGATGTCGAAGTTATTTACCAAGAGAATTAAATCCTTTGCATATCTTATGCAGATAACGCTGTTAATTTGGATGTCCCATTGATTTCTTTCTATAATTCAGGATTTAGGAGATGAGAAATTAGGAGTTAAAAGGCTTGTCAAATCAGGATTAAAATTCCTGAATTTGACTATTAAAGTCTAATTAATCTGGACTAATAAGATTCTCCATTCTGGATTATTACAACTTATTAACTTTCAATTCTCTAAGATTAGATCAGGGTTAGTCATGAACTATCAAGCTTCTTCTTCTCAGAACGATTTTCATAGTGCTATCACTCCCGAACAGTTCAATCCTATCATTGAAGCTATTGCTGATGGACGGTATTCTTGGGCTTGTGTACTGATTTTGCGTTGTATTGATTACAATCCAATTCACTATATTCCCCAACGGACTTACAGCCGATTAATTAAAGAAAACCGCCAAGTTGCCACACCTATAACATCTAATCAACAAAAACTAAAATCAGATATTCCTACCTCTGTCAATCGTCCTAATTACAGAGATTCATCTCAATTACTAAACCAAAAGGTAGGGTAATTCAGGAAAAAATTATTCCCTAAAACCAGAATAATTGAGGATTTTTTCTGATCTAGCCCTCATACTAAATTTAGTATGGGGGATTTGATCTGAATTATTCTATAATTATTGAATTATGGTTTAAAAATTTCTGTTGGTTTTTCCTTACAACATCCTCAAACTTTCGTTTTCAGTTCAAGATAGAATCTAGTAGTCTGTCAAATAAATTTTGACGGATAAGAAACGAACCACGAAGGAACGAAGGACACGAAGGAAGAAGGAAGAAGGAAGAATCAAAATGGCAACGAATGAACCCGTCAATTAGTTCTTGACAGACTACTAGTACCGCTTTCTCGGAATTTAGAATTTAGAATCAATACAGCATCAGCTTTTCACAGATTCGGAATGGTTCATTAACTTACGCCGGACTGGACTAGAAAAATACCAATTATCCAAAATTGAGTAGTTCTCAAAGGTAAAATAAGATGAACACAATAACCTTTGCAACAATAGATGGTAATGAAGCGGTTGCGAAAGTTGTCTACCAACTAAACGAGGTGATTGCTATTTACCCGATTACACCATCTTCACCGATGGCGGAATGGTCTGATACTTGGATGAGTGAGGGAAAACCGAACATCTGGGGAACTGTGCCTTCAGTGGTGCAGTTGCAGAGTGAAGGGGGGGTTGCGGGTGCTGTACATGGGGCTTTGCAAACGGGTTCATTGACAACCACATTTACAGCATCTCAGGGATTGATGTTGATGTTGCCAAATATGTACAAAATTGCGGGTGAACTTACACCTACAGTATTTCATATTGCGGCGCGATCGCTTGCTGCCCAAGCCCTCTCTATTTTCGGAGATCATAGTGATGTCATGGCCGCAAGAAGTACAGGCTTTGCGATGTTGTGCGCTGCTTCTGTGCAAGAAGCCCATGATTTTGCGCTGATTTCCACAAAAGCAACTTTAGCATCTCGCATACCTTATCTACACTTTTTTGATGGTTTTCGCACCTCCCATCAGATAGATAAAATCGCAATATTAACAACTGAAGACTTACAAAAATTTATTCCCATAGAGTTAGTAATTGCCCATCGTTCACGGGCTTTAACACCTGATCATCCGGTATTACGAGGTACGGCACAAAACCCTGATGTTTATTTTCAAGCTAGGGAAACAGTCAATTCTTTTTATTTAGACTGTCCAGATATTACTCAACAGGTAATGGATGAATTTGCCAGAATGACAGGAAGAGAATATCACATATTTGATTATTATGGAGATCCAGAAGCAGAAAAAATTATTATTCTCATGGGTTCTGGTTGTGAAACAGTCCATGAAACCGTAAATTATCTCAATCAACAAGGGGAAAAAGTCGGAGTTGTTAAAGTTAGATTATATCGTCCCTTTGCTACTCAAAGATTTATTGATTCTCTGCCCCAAACTACCCGCAAAATTGCCGTTTTAGATAGAACAAAAGAACCAGGAGCAATTGGTGAACCATTATATATGGATGTGGTTACAGCTTTGGCAGAAAACCAACTTTACAATATTAAAGTTGTAGGGGGAAGATACGGTTTATCATCTAAAGAATTTACCCCAGCAATGGTAAAAGCAGTATTTAATAATTTAGATTTGTCAATACCAAAAAATCATTTTACCATCGGCATTAACGATGATGTCACTCACAGCAGTTTAGAATATAATCCCGAATTTAATATTGAAGCAGATCATACAGTGCGGGCAATTTTCTATGGTTTAGGTGCAGATGGTACAGTGGGAGCAAATAAAAATTCTATTAAAATTATTGGGGAAGAAACAGATAATTATGCCCAAGGTTATTTTGTGTATGATTCTAAAAAATCTGGTTCTGTAACAATTTCTCATTTGCGCTTTGGTTCTCAACCAATCCGTTCGACCTATTTAATCACTAAAGCTAACTTTATCGCTTGTCATCAATGGGACTTTGTAGAAAAATTCCCGATATTAAAAGATATTATTTCTGGTGGCACTTTTTTACTAAATTCACATTATCATAAAGATGAAATTTGGGATAAATTACCTCTAGCAATGCAAACAGAGATAATTAACAAAAATCTCAAATTCTATGTTATCAATGCCTACAAAGTCGCCCGTGAAGCGGGTATGGGTGGACAAATTAACACAGTCATGCAGGTTTGTTTCTTTGCTGTTTCCGGTGTTTTACCAAGAGAAGAAGCCATAGACGAAATTAAAAAATCTATTCGCAAAACCTACGGCAAAAAAGGCGAAGAAATCGTACAAATGAATATTCAAGCAGTTGATAAAACTTTGGATAATTTGTATGAAATTAGAGAACGGGTAACAGAGAAAAGAGAACAGAATAATACTCAACTATCACCTATTCCTGATTATGCACCCGCATTTGTGCGCGATGTTTTAGGGAAAATGATCGCGCGGGAAGGGGATGATTTACCTGTGAGTGCATTACCTGTAGATGGTACATATCCTACAGGTACATCTAAATGGGAAAAACGCAATATTGCTGAAGAAATACCTGTTTGGGACCCCGACGTTTGTATTCAATGTGGTAAATGCGTCATGGTGTGTCCTCATAGTGTGATTCGTAGTAAAGTATATGCACCAGAACAATTAGAAAATGCCCCAGCAACTTTCAAAAGTGCAAATCCTAGAGAACATGATTGGCATGATTTGAAATTTACCATTCAAGTAGCAGCAGAAGATTGTACAGGTTGTGGTATTTGCGTTGATGTTTGTCCCGCAAAAAATAAAGCCGAACCGCGCAAAAAAGCCATTAATATGGAACTACAAAAACCATTGCGGGAACAAGAACGAGAAAATTGGGATTTTTTCTTAAATTTACCAAATCCAGATAGACGGAATTTGCAATTGAATCATATTAATCAACAACAAATGCAAGAACCATTATTTGAGTTTTCTGGTGCTTGTGCGGGATGTGGAGAAACACCCTATATTAAGTTAGTAACACAATTATTTGGCGATCGCATGATAGTCGCCAACGCCACCGGCTGTTCATCTATCTACGGTGGTAACTTACCCACCACACCTTGGACAAAAAACGCCGCAGGTAGAGGTCCAGCATGGTCTAATAGTTTATTTGAAGATAACGCCGAATTTGGGTTAGGTTTCCGCGTTTCCATAGATAAACAAGCAGAATTTGCCGCTTATTTCCTCCAACAACTTGCACCCCAAATAGGAGATAATTTAGTTACGGCAATTTTTAACGCTGAACAAAAAGACGAATCTGATATTTATGAACAAAGAGAACGAGTTGTAATTCTCAAACAAAAATTAGAGGAAATTATTACCGCAGATGAACACAGATTAACGCAGATAGAAGAGGATAATATCAGCGTTAATCAGCGTCTATCTGCGTTCAAAAATCTTCAATCTCTGGCTGATTATTTAGTGAAAAAAAGTGTGTGGATAATTGGTGGTGACGGTTGGGCTTATGATATTGGTTATGGTGGATTAGATCATGTAATCGCTAGTGGTCGCAACGTTAATATTCTGGTACTAGATACAGAGGTTTATTCTAATACTGGTGGTCAAATGTCCAAATCTACCCCTAAAGGTGCAGTGGCAAAATTTGCCGCAGGTGGTAAACCTACAACTAAGAAAGATTTAGGTTTAATCGCTATGACTTACGGTAACGTTTATGTTGCTAGTGTAGCAATGGGTGCAAGAGATGAACAAACCCTAAAAACTTTTTTAGAAGCCGAAGCTTACGATGGTCCATCATTAATTATTGCCTACAGTCATTGTATTGCTCACGGTATCAATATGAGTACAGCCATGCAAAACCAAAAAGCCGCTGTAGACTCTGGACGCTGGCTATTATATCGTTATCACCCCGACCGTATCAAACAGGGAAAAAACCCCCTACAACTAGATTCTCGTACCCCTCGCATACCCATAGAAAATTCCATGTACATGGAAAACCGTTTCAAAATGTTAACCAAAATTAACCCAGAAACAGCAAAAGAACTCCTAAAAGAAGCCCAAGCAGATGTTAATACGCGTTGGCAAATGTATCAATATTTAGCGGACAGAAAATTACAAGAAACATAAATGGCCTGTGCCAAATTTACACCTAATAACTAATAACTAATGACTAATGACTAATAACTAAATTTATGAATTTAACTACAACGTATCTAGGCTTAGAATTAAAATCTCCTTTAGTTCCTTCAGCTTCTCCACTTTCGGAAGACATTGATAATATTAAATTAATGGAAGACGCGGGTGCTAGTGCTGTTGTTATGCACTCGCTATTTGAAGAACAATTAACTTTAGAAAAATACGAACTTCATCATCATTTAAGCTATGGTACAGAAAGTTTTGCGGAAGCGTTAACCTATTTTCCAGATATTACTAATTTCCGGGTAGGACCAGAAGAATATTTAGACCATATTCGCAAAGCCCAGGAAAAAGTTGATATTCCCATTATTGCCAGTCTGAATGGTTCTTCAGTCGGTGGTTGGACTAAATATGGTAAACTAATTCAAGAAGCTGGAGCATCAGCGCTGGAATTAAATATTTACTATGTTTCCACAGATCCAGATTTAAGTAGTCAGGATATCGAGCAGAATTATATTGATATTCTTACATCTGTTAAAGCCGCCGTCACTATTCCTGTAGCCGTAAAACTCAGTCCCTATTTGACTAATACGGCAAATATGGCTAAACGTTTAGATCATGCTGGGGCTGATGGTTTAGTATTATTTAATCGGTTTTATCAACCAGATATTAATTTAGAAAATTTAGAAGTAGAACCTCATGTACTTTTAAGTACCGCTCAAGCTATGCGTTTACCCTTGCGTTGGATAGCCATTCTCTATGGTCATATTCAAGGTAGTTTAGCCGCAACTAGCGGTATTTACAATGCCCATGATGTAATTAAAATGCTGATGGTGGGAGCAAATGTCACTATGCTTTGTTCTGTATTATTACGAGAGGGAATTGGTCATATTAAGTCCTTAGAAAAAGACTTGCAGGAATGGATGAAAACCCATGAATATGAATCTGTCAAGCAAATGCAAGGTAGCATGAGCCAGTTAAAATGTCCAAACCCTAGTGCTTTTGAACGCGCTCAATATATGAAGGCATTACAAACCTATAATCCAGATTTGGGTAAAGTTTATACAGCATCTTAATTAATAATTCAAAAATAAATAGGGACTGAAAAAAATCTTCCTTCTTCCTTCTTCCTTCTTCCTTCGTGTCCTTCGCTCCTTCGTGGTTCAATAATTCCTGTACGGGCGTATTGCAATACGCCCCTACTAATAACTTATGAAAAAACGTATCGGTATTCTGACAAGTGGTGGAGACTGTCCTGGTCTAAATTGTGTGATTCGCGCTGCTGTGAGTCATGCAACACGGACTTATGATTGGGAGGTAGTGGGTATTCCTTACTCTACCCAAGGTTTACTAGAGCGGAAAACTGTACCTTTAAGTGTACACGGTTGGGATTTGCGCGGGATTGACCCTCTGCTAAATATGGGGGGAACGATTTTAGGTACTATTAATAAAGGGAATACCTTAGACCATACTGATGAAATATTAGCTGGTTATGAAGCTATCGGTTTAGATGCTTTAATTGCTATCGGTGGAGATGGTAGTTTAAATATTATTCATCAATTAGCAGTTTTAGGTAATTGGAATTTAGTTGCTATTCCCAAAACTATTGATCATGATGTCGCTTTTACAGAACGCTCAATCGGCTTTGATACCGCAATTAATACAATTGTTGATGCTATTAATCGGCTCATATTTACTGCTGCTAGTCATGACCGAGTAATGATTATCGAAGTCATGGGACGCACAGCGGGACATTTGGCTTTACACTCTGGGATTGCTGGGGGTGCTGATGTGATTCTAATTCCTGAAATTCCTTATACTATTAAAGGAATATGTGAACATCTTACCGAACTACGCGATCGCTGGCAAAAAAAATTCGCCATTATAGTTGTTGCTGAAGGGATATCTGCTTGTTCAGAAAATGCCGATGAT
The DNA here is from genome assembly GCA_017355425.1 of Dolichospermum sp. DET69. Taxonomy (NCBI): domain Bacteria; kingdom Bacillati; phylum Cyanobacteriota; class Cyanophyceae; order Nostocales; family Aphanizomenonaceae; genus Dolichospermum; species Dolichospermum sp. DET69. Next base: position 1,807,932 of record CP070233.1, on the reverse strand, counting down.
TCTAATTGCACAACCGCTAAATGTGGTCAAGGTCAATATATTGCCGAACAAATTGCTAATTGTAGTCATCAGCTAATTGATACCAGAGTTTCTGTATTAGGACATATTCAGCGCGGTGGTATCCCCTCAGCTTTAGACCGTCTCACGGCTACCATGTTTGGTAAAGTAGCAGTTGATTTAATTGCCCAAAATAAATATGATCAAATGTTAGCTTGGCAAAATGGACGAGTTGCCACTTTCCCCATTCAAGATGTTATGGATAAGAATCCTTCACTTGTTGATCCTAGCGGTGATTTAGTCCAAACGGCTCGGTCATTAGGAATATATATTGGTGAAGAAGATAAGTATTGTAGGGTGTGTTAGAACGAAGTTCGTAACGCACCATTGTCAATAATTTGGTGCGTTACGCTAACGCTAACATACCCTACATCTTAGAGACTTGCAAATAAAAAAATATCCCAGAATTTCTTGTGGTGCAGGCATCTTGCCTGCTAATAATACTAGGAGGGACCAGATGCCCATCCCACAATCTTGGATAATTTATTTTTTGGAGTTCTCTTACATATTATTATTCGGCTTCGGCAAGTGCTTCTAAATGAAAAGCCACATTTTTAAGCGCCATCTCAATTTCGTTACTATAAGAAAGACTTCTCCATCTTGGGGTTGTGGCATGATCCAAGGCAGTTGTATCCAAGTATTCTGCAAAAACTACCAGTTTTTCGGGATCTGTTGTAGCTGTTGCCAACTTTTCTAAAAATTCTTGAGGTGTCATAGATTTGCCAGCAAAGTGTAAAAGTCTCATGAATCGGTCAATTCTATGAGCATAAGTGCTGTAAGCCTAAAAAATCTGTTCAAAATATTAGTTATTAGTCAGTTGTCAGTTGTCAGTTGTCATTTCTCTTGCAAGCTCAGTCCCTTTAGGGCTGGGTTACTGACTACCTGATCACTTTAGTACCAAATTTAATGTTAACAGTAATTCTTGATTAGTGTAAGGTTTTGATAAAATCGCTAGAACTTTATTTTCATGATTTAGTTTCAGCATATTTTGCATACTACGTCCACTACAAGCAATTATTGGCACTTCAGGGTTGATTTTCTTTAAGTTGCAGATGGCGGAATTTCCATCCATTTCTGGCATCATCATATCCATCAATACTGCTCTAATCTGGTTTTGATGCCTTGCATAAATAGCGATCGCTTCCATGCCATTTTTAGCGGTAATAGTTTGATAATTGTAGTTTTCTAAAATGGTTTTCGTAACTTCTAAAACTTGGGGTTCATCATCTACTACTAAAATTAGCTCTCCCTGTCCTGGACACAATTTCCCACAATCGGGTTCTACAGGGATAATTTCTTGGTTTACGGATGGTAAAAATATTTTAAATTTACTGCCCTTCCCAACTTCACTATTAACGTCAATAAACCCCTTGTGACTTTTAATAGTTCCTAATACTGTGGATAGTCCTAATCCTGTACCTTTACCAATATCCTTAGTAGTAAAAAATGGATCAAATATTCTCTCTACTATTTCCGGTGACATTCCCGTCCCTGTGTCTTCAACTGTAATCACAATATAATTGCCAACGGTAGCATCATGATTGATCTGGATCATCTCTTGATTAATATACAAATTTTCCGCAGAAATAGAGAGATATCCACCATCAGGCATAGAATGACTAGCATTAACTACTAAGTTTATTAATACTTGTTCCAGTTGATTTCTATCTCCACTTATTGCCCATAAGTTTGGTGGAAGATCAGTAAAAAATTCGATAGGTTCGGGCAATGAAAATGTTTCTTTAGTAATCTGTATGGTATTCCTAATCAAATCATTAATTTGTATAATCGTATATTTGATTTCCACTCCCTTATTAGCAAAGGATAACAGTTGTTTAACTAAAGATGCCCCTTTCTTTGCATTGTCTTCAATGATGGTCAGCATTTGCAGACAACTATCTTTATCTAACGGAAATTTATTTTTAAGTAATTGAGCATATCCTAAAATCGGTGTTAAGTTATTATTGATATTGTGAGCAATACCACCAGCTAACGTACCAATACTTTCCATTTTTTGAGCGCGGAAAAATTGCTCTTCTAGTTGTTTCTTTTCTGTAATATCAGTGTCTACTGTGAGAATAGATTTAGGTTGTCCATCAGTATCTAACATCAATGTCCAGCGACTTTGAACAGTAATGAGTTGGTTTGATTGTGTGCGTTTGTGTAACTCACCCTGCCAACTTCCCGATTTCACTACAGTTCTCAGAGGAATTATCTCTTGTTCATGGGAAGTTGAATCATAAAAAATATCCTTGGGATTCTTCCCTTCTACTTCCTGACGTTGCCAACCATATATCTTTTCTGCACCCTGATTCCAAAAAAGGATTTGTGCCTGAAAATCGCGGACAAAAATCCCATCAGTGGCAATTTCTAAAAGTGCAGCTTGTTCAGATATTTGCTGTTCAGTTTGCTTGTTTAGAGAGATGTCTATAGTTGTGCCAATTAACCGGATTGGCTGATCATGTTCATTACAATAAACTTTCCCTTTGGAACTCAACCAATGTATGCTACTATTATGGCTTATTATCCGATACTCACAGATAAAATTAACTCTTTCCTTAAGAGATTGAATTAAACAGTTTTGATAATACTGACGGTCTTCAGGATAAATTAAATTAAGAAAGTCTTCAGTATCAGGACACAAGGTATTCAGGGGTAAACCATACATTAAATCCATAGCAGAAGACCAGAGAGTTTGATTAGTTTGGATATGCCAATCCCAGATCCCAATCTTACCTGCTTCTAGTGCTAAAGTGAGTCGGGTTTCACTTTCTTTCAAGGACTCTTGAATAAGTTCCCGTTCAATGATTTCCTGTTGCAATTGCTGATTAGTAGTTACTAATTCTCTTGTGCGTTCTTTTACAAGAAATTCCAAAATATTGCTATCTTTCTGTAATGTTGCTTGTAATTTTTTGCTATCGCTAATATCAGATATTGACCACAGAAAACCAGTCTTTTTGCCTTCACTATCGGACAGAGAATTTACTCTCACACTTGCAGGAAAGACTGCACCTTTACGAGGCTGAAAATCCACTTCCCACTCCTGTGAATCCTGCAATTTTTTTAACCCAGGTATAAAACTAGAACGGTATTTTTCCGCTATAAAAACCACTAATGGTTTGCCAATAAGATAATCTTGACGGACAGACAGCAAGGATGCTGCTCTATAATTAGCCTGTTGAATTATCCCTAAACTATCAGTGACTAAATAACCATTAGGGGCAAATTCAAATAACGTTTGATACCGCTGTCTCTCTGCTTCAGTAATTTGACGGGAATAGATCAGTTGTTCATTTTGTTGACGCAGTTCTTCTTCCGCAATGTGCAGTTCTTCTAAACTTTCATGAAGTTGCTGGTTTATTTCTACATTATCAGCAACTTGTTTTTCTGCCCATAGTTGTAAATAATTATGAGTTTGCCAACGGGTTACTTCTAGTTGTTCATTAATTGGTATGTGTTCTGTGTGCAAATCTTCAAGATTTTCCTGCAATGCTCCAACTATACCCACCATTTTTTCGATATTTAAGCTTTGCCATAAGGTTGTTTTATTGACAATACCGATGAAGTTATTTTTATCATCTACTATTGGTAAATGCTGAATACAATGCTGTTGAAAAAGGGACAATACTGTCAAAATATGTGCAGAATCTGATTTCTTGAGCGTAATTAGAGGCTGATTCATCACTTCAGCCATTTTCACGGCTGATAGATTAGTATTTAGGGCAATTACTCTCAATACATCCTGAATTGTAAAAATTCCTTGTAATTGCTTTCCCTCTACTACTAAAACATAGTCGTTGGCTTGTCGAACGAAATTATTAACTGCAACAGGATGATTTAATTGTTGATTCATCAAGTTAATAGCATCAGCCACATAACTATTAGGACTAATAGTTAAGGGAGAATAATTAATAATTTGATGTAATTTAGGTAAATTAATTAATTTTTGGTTAAATTCGTTAGTTAATGGGTTCAATTGCTTCCTCTGATAAGTAGATACTGCTGTAACTAATTTCGTACCCATAAAGCTCTATTGATTAGTAGTTAATGAAATTGATAGATATGGATAGCAAGGATTTGAGCGAATCAGGAAATTTATTTTTATAAAAACACTAAGTAAATTATTATTATACATCCATAATCTATAAGATAGATATCTTTTAACTTTCCATCGTTTGATTAGATTGTATACAGAAAACTCTAACTATAAAATTTTAATTTTGTCAATATTTTGAACATTGAGTATTCATATTGTTTAGATGTAGTTTTGTAAAGACATCAATAACGATTCAAAATTCAAGACATTTGGAATCCGGGATTTAAACCCCAACTCAATTGACACTACGTTTCTCGTTCCCAGTCTCTGACTGGGAAGCTATCACAGAGGCTCTGCCTCTGCTGTCAAAAAAAAGGCAGAGCCTTCCAGAATTCATTCCCATACAGAGTATGGGAACGAGGATAGGAACGAGAAAAACGAGGATAGGAACGAGAAAAACGAGAATAGGAACGAGAAACGAGAAAAACGGGAAAGAGTGAAACCCATATTTTATAAAGCTTTCACCTAAATTTGATCCTAATGAGCATTGGTAAATCCTCCCTCCTCCTCCCGACTGCTTTTTTAATTTAATCACTTGTGTTATTACAGATAAAAATAACTCACGCTGTATAATTAACCCATCTTCTCAATCAAAACAATATTTTGATTATTGGCAAGTGGTTCATTTATATTAGCTAAATCAGGGATATATGTGGCAACAACAACAAAAAGATAGTGTAATTATCAAACTAGCCCTATTAATGGCCATAACTACCAGTCCAATGGTAGCAAATTTATTGGTTTCTTTACCCATCCAGGCAGAATCCAAGAGTAAGACTCCAGATTTTCCCCTACCGGAAAAAGTAGAAAATGGGACTGTAGTTAAAGTTGATGGTTCTCCTAACTCCGTAATTGTCAACCAAAGCCTCAAAGAAAACTTTGAAACCCAGTTTGCGGGAACTAAGGTAGAAATTGCTATCAATGGCAATGAAGATGCCGTAAAAGCGGTTTTAGATGGTAAAGTTGATGTAGCATCTCTTGGCCGCAAACTAACTTCAGCGGAAAAAGCACAAGGTTTGAAACAAGTGCTAGTGCGTCGAGAGAAAATTGCCATCATTGTTAGTATGAATAATCCCTTCAATGACGGCTTGACTGCGGAGCAATTTGCCAAGGTTTTCCGAGGAGAAATTACAGATTGGTCAGAATTGGGAAAAGCTAAAGGTAAAATTAGATTTATAGATCGTCCCTTCAATAGTGATACTCGCACTTCCTTTAGTGAATATCCAGTATTTAAGTCTGGTCCATTACTAACAGGTGCTAATGCTGTGCAAATGGTGGAAGATAACACATTTAACATTATCAAAGAATTAAGTAATGATGGCATCAGCTATGTGTTAGCAAATCAAATTTCTAAATTACCAGATGTGCGGGTATTGAAAGTACAAGATTACTTACCAAATAATTCTCAATATCCCTTTTCCCAGTCTTTTGTTTACGTTTACAAAGAAAATCCCAGTCCTAAAGTTAGAGATTTTCTCGGCTTTATTTTAGCCAAACCAGGAAAAGAGTCTATAAAAGATGCCAAAGAAGCAGAAGCACTTGCTATTGCAGCCAGATCATTGCAAACTATTTCCTTGCCCATGACTACGACTCCTACAGTCACTCCTACAGTTTCTCAAAGTCCATCTTTATTAACCATTCCTGAAACATTAGTTACACCCCAACCTATAGAAACTGGAGAGGAAAAACAGTTAATAAATCCCTTTGATAATCCCTCAATGATTACCAAAAACATGAGGTTTTTCTTACTACTACCTTTATTACTACTAATTGCAGGATTAAGTAGTTTTTTACCGTTGTGGTTGAGAAGAAAAAAGAGATCGCTTGAATCAGCGCAGCCATCCTCAAATCAAGAAAGTGATTCTGTTCCAGAGACAATGTTTACTTTGTCAGATTCAGAAGCATTTGCATCAATTATCAATAACAACGGCAACAGTAATGGGAATGGGAATGCACTCAATGAGACAAATTACTATAAAGAAGATGACTCTCTGGAAATAACAGCAATCAGCAATATAGCCGTCATAGATATACCGCAGACAACTTACCCTAATGATCAAACAAAGGAAATTCCTGAAATTGATCTTAATATAAACTATAATGAAGTAGCCTGGGATACAGAAGACCCCGTAATTGTCGTTAATAGTTACTTTCCACAAATCCCGAATATTAACCACAACCAAATTGATGCAGATATCCCCATAGATGAATTTAGTAATTCCCCATTAGAAGAACCAGAAACACCTGTAACTCAATCTAATAAAAAAATTACATCCCCATCAGAATTACTTGGTGTCACCTCCACACCAGTTCAGCCAGATGGTAGCCTATCACAACTCTTAAATACAACTCCTGAACCAGTCAACCAACCACTACAAAATCAAAATTTAGCATCTGACTTGCCATCCGAGTTAGGAGAGGCTTTAAACGCCATTACTAGTCAAATTGCTCTCAAAACACTGGAAATAGAAGAAGGGATATATCCTACTCCATTGTATTCCCCAGTTACAAATGAAGCCATAGCAATCGAGTTAGATGCAGAGATAGAAGCTTGGACTAATATTAATATTAATCCCGTTAATGTGACTGGAAATACCAAAATTACCTTCACACCCCGCACTCCCAAATGGGCTTACCTATCTTGGTATATTGCCGACAATCATCAACAAACATTACAGAATCAAGGATTCACCATTTTAGCCATCCGGGTTTATGATGTTACCAACCTTGATCTGAGCTATCAGCGTCCTCAGTTTGTACAACAATACGAATGTGAAACCGCAATCTATGATCGTTATGTACCTATTCCCAGAGGGGAACGTGATTACATGACAGAAATTGGTTATGTGAATAATGATAATCAGTGGTTGTGTTTAGCGCGTTCTGGGACAGTTCGCATTTTCAGTCGTCCCAGTACAGATTTCTGGTTTGTCGTTGATGCAGAATTAGTTCTTCATGGTGCAACTGAAGAAGGTGCAAATGTCACCATTGATGGTCAAAAAGTCAAGGTCAATCCTGATGGTACATTTAAGTTAACTGTTCCCTTTGTAAATAACTTAGTTGATTATCAAATAACAGCTAATTCTGCCAATAAAGAACAGACTAAAACTATTGATAAGAAGTTTTTCCAAGAACAACAGGAGAGTTAAAACGTAGGTTGGGTTCAAAGGTTGTTTGATAGCTTGGGTGGCGTAGCCATAAACTTTTTTTGTGTGATATACCTGTAGGTCCCCCTAAATCTCCCTTAAAAGGGGGACTTTGATGAATTTATTCCCCCCTTATGAAGGCTACGGTTTACACACAAGTCCTACCTGTCTTCATTTCGGACTATTTCGCCCCCTAAATCCCCCAATTCTGGGGAACTTTAAAAATTCGGCGTTGCTGATTTTGGGTATGATAGGGGAAAGATGGGATTCCTATGGCAACTCCTAGGGAGCGTTTCGCTATCGCTAACCAGGACAATAATTACTATTATACTGATTAAAAATACTAGTACAGCACGGCGTAAATAAAACAACCATTCTCAATCGCCAAAAAGCTTACGCCATATTATTTTTGACTTTTGACTTTTGACTTTTGACTTTCGCCTTGCGGTACTAGTGATTTATACTGATTCCTCAAAAACAATATCCTCATACACAGACTCAATGGGAAAACTTAAATCAATACTTTGTAGCTCGATATTATCCCCCGACTGATAATTAAAAATCTCCCAATTACCACGATCATTCTTGCGGTATAAATCAATCGCTATTTTCTCAGCATCAACCAAAACATAATCTTGCAAATTAGGATTGCGACGATACAATCTAAATTTATCCCCTCGGTCATAACTGGCTGTACTTGGAGATAAGACCTCAACAATTAGACAGGGATATTGAATGGCTTGGATGGCAGTTAGATCGCAATCATCGCAAGTAACGCTCACATCAGGATAAATATAATTTTTCGTTTCAAAAATATTTACACGACAATCGGAATTACCAACCTGACAACCACCGCCCCGTAAATGACCTTTAAAAATGAAAATAATATTACTAGCAATTCGTCCATGATTTTGAGTCCCCCCACTCATGGCGTAAACTTCACCATTAAGATACTCATGGCGAAGCAGTTGTTTTTCTTCCCAGATAAAATATTCTTCGGGTGTTAACTTAGGAAACTTATCTTTTACAGCAATCATTTTTTGTTACCTCATCTGCATAACGAGCCATACTAACTAAATTATGTGTCACCAACCGAAAAGCCAACATGGGAACAACTGTCGCCAAATCTCCTCATCTAACAATTGCCTAGGGTATGGGAACTTGGCGTACATCTATTTTATCTATTTTTCTGCTGGGACGCTTGAGCGATATTGAACTGCTTATAGCAGCACTTATAAGAGCATCCGGCAAGCGTGAAGCTCAGTGTCTTTAGACCTGAGATATAAGCGACTCGTGCGGTAATAAAGCGCATAGAATCTTTCTTTTCATGAAGATTGGTTGAGGTACATCTAAGAATTTTTAATCCACTATGAGAGACTTTTGAAACATCCTCTCCGGCTTTAGAAAACCCAATATAACCAGCGGTTTTCAATGTTGGGTTTCCTGCTGTCAACCCAACCTACAAATACTAGCAACAATAATAGATAAAGGAACATGGAAAAAATAATCTCGTTGAAATTGTTCTTCTCTAACTGCGGCTAAAAATTGGCTAATAACGTAATCAACAGGTTTTTGATGATATGTAGAATCCCAGATAATTTGGAAATAATTATCTTGACGTTGGACAATAAACCCTAAATATTTTAATGCTTGAAATCCTAAATATAGGCATTTTTCACTAATACCCAATTTCTCTAAAAGTTGCACACGGGTAACAGGTTGATTTGTCCGACTGAGGTATTTAGCAAGTCCTACTAAAGTTAGCCAAATATCGCTAGTAGTAAGATTTTGGGGTTTTCTCCAAGCAACTACTAATTGTTTTTGTTGATTTAGCGATTGTTTCCACCATAAACGTAAATTATCCCAACTAGTCGGACAATTTTTCATGATTAATAATGATTTTTCAGATGTTATTTCTTCTAAGTCTTGCTGATTTCTCCAATCTAAAATCATCGCAGAACTGTGCGTTTCTAGTTCCGCTTCAGTATTAGAACGCACGGCAACCAATCTAATTTCATAGCGTTTTTTAAAGCTGTTGAAATCAATTTCGGCAATACAATCACATCTACCAATAGGTAATTCTTCTTTGTAATGTCCCCACCAAATCCCTGGAAAAGGATTATTAGTAGAATCATCTAGAATATTAAAATCAGTTTTAATATATTGGATTTTCTGGCCCTTTAAATCCTGTTCATTACGATGCCAAGCATTTTCAAACCAACAATTTTTAATTAATAATTTGGGAATAGGATTTCCCATACCACAGGGTTCTAAAAGTTTTAATTCTAAAAATAAGTCTTTACCCAAATCTACAACCGTTACCACCAAATCAGCTTGTACCGTGGGAGTCAGATTTATTCCTCCTAAAGATTGACGTAATTTTTGATTAATTGCGGCTGTAAATAGGGGGATATTTTCTACTAACAAACTCAAACCCGCTGCAAAAGGATGTCCACCAAAACGATGTAATAAATGGGCTTGTTCTGTGACTAATTGATATAAATCAACAGAATTTATAGAACGGGCTGAACCTCGCGCTAGAGATGGGCTAGAAGCTGTCCCATTTTCCATTCCTTCTGTACTTAATAAAATTGTCGGTCGTCCTGTTTCTTGGGCAATTTGTCCAGCAACCAGACCCAAAACACCAACTGCCCATTGAGGGTCTGCTAAGACGATAACGCTAGTAGTTGATAAATCTAATTGATTGAGTTTTTTGGTAACTTGGGCTTGGACATCTTTTTGTAAAGACTTGCGACGGGAATTAGCTAATTCTGTTTCTTCTGCAAGTTGTTGACAACGTTGTATATCTCTACTCGTTAATAATTCTACGCAAAAACTAGCGTCACCATGAATCCGACTAACGGCGTTGATACGCGGTCCCAAACCAAAGGAAATATCTGTGGGGCGATCGCCACTTCTCTGGCATAATTCTAATAACTTACCTATTCCTGGCCTTCTTCTGGCTGTTGGTAGTTTTTTAAAATCTGTGTGTAATTGTTGAATTCCCAATTGTGCCAAATAGCGACAATCACCACTTAATTGCACTAAATCAGCAATTAATCCCACAGCCACTAAATCTAATAAATCAGTTAAAGGATGTTCGGGAATATCTGGCAAACTTAGATATAATGCTTCCACAAATTTATAAGCAACTGCAACACCAGAAAGATGATATAAAGGATGTTCTTTTGCTAAATAACGGGGATTAATAATTGCGACTACTGGAGGGCGTTCTGATGGTAATGTATGATGGTCAGTAACAATCACATCTATGCCTAAATTTTGGGCATAAATGATTTCTGTAATATTTGTACTCCCAGTGTCACAAGTAACAATTAATTTACAACCTTGTGCCGCTAAATTATCAATTCCTGATTTATTTAAACCATGAGATTCTGTTAAGCGATTCGGAATATAATAACTTAATTGGCGATGTTGCTGAAAAAATTCTCCCAAACCATCCCATAATACCGCAGTTGAAGTAATGCCATCTGCATCAAAATCTCCCCAAATAGTGATTTTTTCTCCCGTTTTACCCGCAGTTATTAATCGTTGTACAGCCAAATTCATTTCCTGTCCAAATTCAAAAGCATCAGCAGGTTGATAAACTTGATAATTAATAAAAGCTGCTAATTTTTCCTCATTTTGTATTCCCCGTTGCCAAAATAATTGAGCCGCAAAATTACCACCTGTTGTTGGTGCGTACTTTTTGACTAATTCAATAAACCAATCTGGAGGTTTTTCTGTTGTTGTTAAAATCCATTCCATTTTAAACCACATTCCCCTTTCTTTTCTTCTTTCTTTGCGCTTTTGCGCCTTGGGGTGAGACAAATAATTTATTCATCATCATTAATGATTAAATCTGTTCCTGATTCATTGATTAGAGGATTGATAACTACATCATTAGGAATTGCTTCTGTTTTTCGGGTACGCATGGTAGGACGCGTGCGTTTATAACCTGCCCTTTCAGCTTTTTGATGCTCATAATCTATGAGTCTACCATAATGTGGATGTTTACTTAAATTCATTGATAAGAAGATATGTTGACGCATATTTCCAAAACCTTTGCGATTAAAAAATTTCACTGCTCGTGTGTTTGTAGGGTCTGTATCTACTAACATAAAGTCCAATTACTTCCCATTCGTCCCAAGTGCGATATAGATAAGGATATAAATCACTGATAAATAATATCATTGTCATCAAAGTTTTTCATATTTTTAAAGTTCAAAGTGATACTTCTGCAATATTTTCTAACCTAGGAAAACTCTGGTTAATATCTGCTGTTACTTCCTTGATTTTTTGCCGTTGACAGCGAACAGCATATTGACAAGATTCACAGATTTTCTGGGATTTGGTAATTTGCGGTAATGATATATTATATTGATAATCTTTTACCCATTTTGTCAGATTATTTAATAGTTGATTTAATTCCTCTGCTGTTTTTTGATGTTGTTGTTCATTATAGATAAATTTAATATTTTTAGTTTGCTCTTTTGATTGTACAAACCAGTAAGTCATGGAAATATTTTCTAATAAATATTTGCTAGTTTCTGCCATGACATACAGATAAAGTCTTGTTTGCCAATTTTGAGCTAATGTTTCTCGTTTTGGCGGTTGGGGATAGGTTTTCCAGTCGAGAATTTGAGCTTGATTTTGATCAGCTATTAATAAATCATAGATGACTGTGAGTAAATAATCTCCAATTTGCAAGGTTCGATAATGTTCACTTTCTCGAAAAGTTTGATTATCAATATTAGGTGTAAATATTTCGGGGGCAATTTTACTAAAATCAGTCATCCAATTTTGCAATTTAGGATCTGCTTGGAGTAAATTATCAATAGGTAAACCCATTTCTCTCTGCTGCATGAGCAAGTGAAACCGACTACCTAAAATCTGATATTCTTCGTGTTTGGGATCTAGGGGAGTATTTAGTTGTTCTAAATAGCTATGCTGGAATTTACGAGGACAAGTTGTGAGTAAGTTTAGATGTCCTTGGGAAAGTCGGAGTATTTGGGTAGAAGTTGCTGGCATAATTTCATGAATATTCAATTATCTTTGATTTTCACGCGCTACTCTAATTTTTTCCTGTAATCTAGCCATAACAACAGCACTATCAACCACCTCACTTTTTTCAATTTGGGCAAGTCCTACAGCTACTTTTTTGCGTGTTTCTCGTTCCCATTCTTGATAGCTATTACTCATTACTAGTACCATCACTCATTATCAATTACTTAGTAAAAAATAAAAGGTAAAAGGGTGAGTGTTTATTCCTCGTTCATCCTCTTACCTTTATTCATATACCTGATGCTTATTTCATATTAGCCCGTGCATCCTTAACTGCGGCAATAAAAAAGAATCCGGTGAGAGGAATGCTTAAAACTAGGATAATGGCAGTGGTAGGGACACCAAAATCTGGTTGTCCATAACTGAGTTCAAAAATCGAACCAACAGCCGCAATCGCTGCTACACAAGCACCACCTAAAAACAAACCGGTTTTTGGAGTTAAATACACTACTAGACCACCCTACGCTACTGGTTTTACTGCTTGATATGAAAAGCCATTTTTAGATAGCTCCTGAGCTAAATTCAAGGAATTTTCCACACGATCTACAAATACCACACCATTAAGGTGATCTAGTTCGTGGAGAATACAGCGAGCTAGGATATCATCGGCTTTTAATGTTTGGGGACGACCATACTCATCTTTGTAGGCGATTGTTACCACTTCTGGTCGTTTGACATCTAGAAATACGTTGGGAATACTCAAACAGCCTTCCTGAGCCACACAGAGCTTAGTGCTAACTTGTTTAATGGTGGGGTTAATCAAAACTAATGGCGGATGATCTGGCTCATCTGGTTTGCAATCAATAACAATAAGTTGTTTATTAATACCAACTTGAGGTGCAGCCAAACCAATGCCATCTGAGCTATACATAGTTTGTAGCATTTCGCGCACTATTTGGCGGAGTTCGTCATCTATTTTAGTCACACGCTTTGCAGCTTGACGCAAAACGCGATCGCCCAAGTAGTGCATTTGCAAAGGTGGATTTTTTAACTTTTTCTTCTCGACAGCAATATCAGAGGGCATGGTTTTTGATGGCTTAATGATGAATAATCTAATTTAATTCTATCGTTAATTGTTCGTTGTCAGTGGTCAGTGGTCAGTGGTCAGTGGTCAGTGGTCAGTTGTTAGTGGTCAGTTGTTAGTGGTCAGTGGTCAGTGGTCAGTGGTCAGTTGTGGGACAAGAATTTTTACCTATTACCTATTACCTATTACCTATTACCTATTATTTTCAATGTTTAAATATTTCACGAAACTAGATTACCTCTTAAAAGAAACCTTCTTGGGGTTAAAACGAGGAGGATGGATGAATTGGGCTGCTATTAGTACGGTGACAGTGCTACTGTTTCTATTTGGGTTAAGTCTGCAAGTATCTTGGCAAGTAGAAACTCTGTTGAATCAATTTGGTAGTCAGTTGGAATTGTCAGTTTATTTAGAACCAGGTATTCAAGCTTTTGATCTCGAACCAGTCATGACAAAAATGCCCAACGTTGCTACGGTGGAGGTAATTACTAAGGAAAAAGCTTGGACAAAGTTAGTTAAAGAATTTGGTTTAACTGATATTGATGGTGCTACCCAACAGTTAGGAGGTAATCCTCTGGTTGATGAAGTGAAGGTAAAAGCCCTCAGTCCCCAAGTTGTCCAAAATCTAGCGACACAGTTGGCAAAATTACCGGGAGTGGAGGTGGTGCAATATGTTGATGAGGCTGTAAAACGGGTGGCACAGTTGCATCGAGGTTTAAACTGGATTACTTTAACAATTACAATTATTTTAACTTTAACGGCGATCGCTGTCACTACTACTACTATCCGCTTAATTGTGATGTCCCGTCGGCAAGAAATTGAAATTATGCAATTAGTAGGAGCAACTGCCACCTGGATTTATCTACCATTTATATTACAAGGAATTTCCTTTGGTTTAGTCGGAGGTGCGATCGCTTGGAGTTTCATTTCTCTGACTCAACAATTTCTCAACCGCTTACTGGTTAATCAACCCGATTTTATTCAATTTCTCCGTCATGGTTTACAACTCACCACTTCCCAAACCTTATTTCTACCCCTAATTCTCTTAGGTTTCGGTTCAACAGTGGGATTAATGGGTAGTTTATTCGCTGTGCGTAGAGTTGTTAAATGATCAATTGACAATTATCAATTAAGTAGATGGGCTGAAATAAATATCAAAATAATATTGTTGATTAGGGCGGGCTAGAAGCCCACCCCACAAGAATATTAGGGACTTCCAAATAAAAAAATGTCCCAAAACTGACGCAAAAATTCTCTCTCTGTGTTCTCTGTGCCTCTGTGGTTCGTTTATTGGGATAATTTATTTCTTGGAAGTCCCTTATATTTATTGTGGGGTGGGCAACATGAGCGCCCATACTATATTTAATTGTGCCTACCTACTTAAATCAACGGACAAGGAGTTAATAATGCTTTTTTTAATAAAACTTCATATTCTTCCCCATCAACGTGATACGCCCCAAATCTGGCTAAATGAGGATTCATCATTTGCGCGTCAAATAGTAGAAATTTCCGTTGCCGCAATCTTTCCACTAATTTCACCATTGCTACTTTAGAACCTTCAGAAATATTAAAAAACATAGACTCACCAATAAAAGCACCACCAATGACAATTCCTAAAATTCCCCCTGCGAGTTTGTCATCTTGCCAAGTTTCAAAACTATAAGCGTAACCATTTTGGTAAAGTAACCAATAAATCTTTTCTAATTCTGGAGAAATCCAAGTTGTTTCGCGGTTAGCACAGCCAGCAACCACACCCAAAAAGTCCCGATTAACGGCTACTGTGAACCGTTCCTGGTTGAGAACGCGCTGTAATGACTGAGGATAGCGAAAACGTTCATCCAAGGGGATTAGAGTCCGTTCGTTACTTCCATACCATCCCAGGTTATTACTGTCATCAGCCATGAGAAAATAACCTTGGGTATAACCCCGAATAATAGCCGCGACATCATATTCCATAGATTATTGATAATAGATGTTGAAAACCCTTGCATTTTTACTAAAAATAACCGGGTAAATTTAAGAACTCATAAGTGAACCCTTCTCTTCCTTCTTCTTCCTTCTTCTTCCTTCTTCTTTCTTTCTCCTGACTCGGTGACTCCTATCCCTCACGGAAAGACTTATATGCCTAACGGCACGCTACGCGAACAGCAAACCCTATTTAAAATATACAAACATGACTCAAACAATTCCACCCATTACCCTACCTCCTTCCGAAAATCCCCTGCAAGAAGGAGAATGGTTACAACAAAACTTGTTAAAGTGGCTTGATGGAGAGTTTATTCCCGAAGCAGTTAATCAAAATATTGCCAAGCGGGCATCACAGATTTTTGTCAGACAACGCATGGAGGGAGAAAATGATTTAGGTTCTTTGGTAATTGCCATTATCACAGAGATGCAATCATTTGATTTTTCTAAAAGCTTTTTTGGAGAGTTTGCGATCGCCAACGCCGTTAGCGATCTACTCTTAGATAGCCTGGGAATTGATCATTGTTGTGGTCAGTAGGGGCGCAGGGCCTGCGCCCAGTGGTCATTAGTCATTAGTTATTAGTCAGTAGCAAATAAAAACAACTGACAACTGACAACTGACCATTGACAACTAACTACCAGCTAGACTTAACAACACCAGGTAAAAGACCCTCATGGGCCCATTCCCGGAGTACGTTGCGAGATAGTCCGAAATCACGGTAAAAGCCTCTAGGACGACCAGTTAACCAGCAACGGTTGTGCTTACGAGTAGGCGCACTGTTGCGGGGTAATTGTTGAATTTTACGGTGAACTTCTAGCTTCAGCAACGGAGTTTCTGCTGCTTTGAACTCTTCTAGTAGTGCTTCGCGCTTGTCAGCATACTTAGCTACCATTCTGGCGCGTTTCTTCTCGCGCTCAATCATACTCTTCTTCGCCATACGTCCTAATCCCAGAATAATGTAGTGTTTCGTAGTCAATAGCAGGAAAATATTTCCTACTATTGACGTTTGTGGTCGGTTTGACCAATCCTTATTTCTAAGTAAAGTTTGCTTCAACCTAGTTATCTAAGTTTGTTAAGGTAAAGACACGTTCCTTTCGGAATGTTTAATCAGTACCGACAGAGCATGGAACTAGCGAATCCCAAGGTGTCATGACTTAAATAACGTTTACCCTTTGACTACCCTTCGACATAGCTTGTGGGCAAGTCGCTCAGGGTGGTCTGGTTCACATCTAATCCGTATTACTACGTTTTAGGATGATCCCATGAATTCCCTAATCTAATGAAAGACAGCATTTTTTATTGTACACCCTTCCTCGCAATTATCGAGAAATTCGTAAAAAACAGTTACCAAGAATGTAAAGCCCGTAGCTGAGGAGTTTTTTTGACTTGATGGGCTTGCATTCTGGTGAGGACATCATCTAAAATACCGATAGCTTCGATAACATAATCACCCTTGTTGAGCATGACACATTCTGCTCGTTCTGACATAGCCGCATCGGTGATTTCTGCCCGTGACGGCATTCCATGTTTAACTAGATTTTCTAATACTTGAGTTGCCCAAATTACAGGTATATGGGCAGCTTCACATAACCATAATATTTCCTCTTGAATTTCTGCCAGACGTTGATAACCAATTTCCAGTGCCAAGTCTCCTCTGGCAATCATAATCCCAAAGGGTTGTTTACCTGCGGCTTGAATAATTAATTCTGGCAGATTGCTAACAGCTAGGGGTGTTTCTATTTTCGCAACTATGGCAAGTGGGGGAGAATTTTCTGGTAATTTTGTGGTTAATTCTTGCTGTAAAAGCTGAATATCTTGGGCAGTTTGTACATAAGAATAACCAATAATATCAACTTTTTCTGCATGATTGATAATAAAGTCTAAATCTTGTTGATCTTTTGTAGTTAGGGAACTCAGATGTAAAGCAGTGTCAGGAAAATTGATGCCTTTTTCTGGTAAGAGTTTTTCACCTTTAATCCGGGCATGGGTGATTTTTAACCACACTCCCTCCGATGTAATTGACTCAACACAAGCGCCAATTTTACCATCATCAATCCAAACTATTGTGCCAATTTTGAGTTCTGTTAATACTTCTGGAATTGTGCAACTGGCTTGGAAATATTCAGAATCAATATTCGTGGGTAAATCATGGGTGAGTAGGAGAGATTCACCTTTAAATATTCGTTGTTTGGAACTGGGAGTAAGGACAAATTTAATGCGGGTTTTCGGACCACTTAAATCCATGAGAATTTTGCAGGAAACTCCTAATTCTAATTCTGCTTGTTTAACATGATTAATCATTGCTAACCATTCAACAGAGGTATCATGGGCGCAATTAATTCTGACACAATTTGTCCCTTGCTGAATTATGTCTCGTAGAAATTCGTAATTAGTAGCGGCTTCATTTGGTAATGTTACCATAATTCTCACTCGCCGTTGGTCAAGAGTGTTGCCAAATAAATCTTCGGTATTTTGTTTCAGGATGCGATCGCCTGCAAAAAATGCTTCTATTGGTGGATGGACAATGGTAGAATATTGTTCTGGGCGACAAACTGCTGTTAAAGTCGCAATCACTGCATCTAAAGTAGGTAAAACTTTAGCCTCTATTCTCCCTAACGACGATAAACCCCAAGGCATTAAAGCAGCTTGGAGTTCTCTTAAATCATGTCTTCTCAGTGCGAGATAATAGGCAAGATTGAGACTGCTATTAATAAAAGATTGTCGGTGAATTTGTTTTTTCCATCGTTCAAATATTTCCCTTCCTTCCTTATCAACAGATTGACGAAGTTCTTGTAATGTGGTAAGTAAAATACAAGGATCAGATAGGTCTAACTCTAGATTAGTAGACTGCATATTTATAAATTCAACTCCACTAATTTAAAAATCTTTTTTTAACGAACCACAGAGGCACAGAGGTCACAGAGAGAAGAAAAATTCTTGACTGAATTGTATTGGACTATAACGGACATTTAAATTCACTTTTTACCTACTGTTAACTAACCCTTTCAAAGAAAGTAAAAAGATTGAAAAATTCTCTCCTAACCTCTTTCCTCTGTGTCCTCTGTGCCTCTGTGGTTCGTTAAATTATTTTCAACCCACTTCAAACACAGAAGGCGCAGATTTTCGATTTACCTATTACTTATTCCCCTGTTTCTGCTTTGGCAATTTCTAACATTGTCTTGATGACAGAGTCAGGGTTGAGACTAATAGAATCTATGCCTTGTTCAACGAGGAAACGGGCAAATTCTGGATAATCGCTGGGTGCTTGTCCACAAATACCAATTTTACGACCATGTTGTTTGACAGTAGTTATGGCTTTGGCAATTGTTCGTTTTACAGCTTCATTGCGTTCATCAAATAAATGGGCAACTAATTCAGAATCTCGATCTAATCCTAACGTTAATTGGGTTAAATCATTAGAACCAATGGAAAAACCATCAAAGATTTGGCTAAATTCATCAGCTAGTAAGACGTTACTGGGTAACTCACACATTACATAAACTTCTAAGCCATTTTCACCCTTAACTAAGCCATTTTTTGCCATTTCTGCTAATACCCGTTTGCCTTCTTCGGGAGTACGACAGAAGGGAACCATGAGAATCATATTAGTTAAACCCATTTCCTCCCGTACCCGTTTCATTGCCTGACATTCTAACGCAAAACCTTCCCGATAACGAGGATCATAATAACGAGAAGCACCACGCCAACCTATCATGGGATTCTCTTCTTTGGGTTCAAATTGTCTACCTCCTAAGAGGTTTGCATATTCATTACTTTTGAAATCCGACAAGCGGACAATTACAGGTTTAGGATAAAAAGCTGCGGCAATTGTGCCAATACCTTGGGCTAATTTAGAGATGAAGAATTCGGCTTTATCTTCATATTGGGCAGTTAATTCGCTAATTTTATATTTAGCGAGTTCGTCTTCTAAGATGTCAAAATGTAATAATGCTAAAGGATGTGCCTTAATATGATTAGCAATGATAAATTCCAT
The DNA here is from genome assembly GCA_017355425.1 of Dolichospermum sp. DET69. Taxonomy (NCBI): domain Bacteria; kingdom Bacillati; phylum Cyanobacteriota; class Cyanophyceae; order Nostocales; family Aphanizomenonaceae; genus Dolichospermum; species Dolichospermum sp. DET69. The sequence goes on along the minus strand of CP070233.1, from coordinate 1,788,588 downwards.
TCTTGCTAAACCAACACCATCATTAGGAATAGCTGTTAAACCTAAAGCTTCTTCAGGATTACCCACATTCATCATGATTTTAGTGCGGGTACGAGGCAAGTTATCTAATGGTAATTCTTGAATTTCAAAGTTTAGTAAACCTGAGTAAACTTGACCTGTTTCTCCTTCCGCACAACTAACTGTAATTTCTTGTCCAGTTTCTAAAACTGTAGTTGCATTTCCACAACCAACTATTGCCGGAATCCCCATTTCTCTAGCGATAATTGCCGCGTGACAGTTACAAACAACTACAGGAGTATATTTACTCGTAAACACTAGATAATTATGATGATCTGCAACAGTAATGTTATAAACTTCAGATTCTACTGCATCTGCAACTTTAAAAACTCGTTGCATCCGCAGATCACCTTTTAGAAGTTCCTCAAATTGATCTGTTTCCAGCAGTTGTTTATCGGAAATAAGTAAGTTTTTATCTTTTCTAAGTTTAATTTGACCGATTACATTGTCACTAAATAGTTGATTAGCAGCGAAAAACCGAGTTTGAATAGTTCTTGGAGTAACTTCTCCCTTAACTCGTTGGGTATATTGTAAAATTTGCTCTAATTTTTCGACAATTTGAACATTGTAGATATGACGATTTCTGGTAACTTGAGGAACTGTATTGATTTTTAAACAAGCAATAATCACAGCTTGTAGTAAGTTCTCTTCAGAGATATAGATATTAATGCGATTACTAGCATAGCAACCATCACCATCAATTACACCCCCTAAAAAGTGATAGGAAACTTCTGAAGTGTTTTCCAGGAGAATTTGGGTAATCTGTTGTTCTTTTTCTTTTAAGTCGTAAGCTATGGCTTTAGAATAAACACGATAAGCTGTAGCTTGTCCTTTTACCTGTTTTCCTCGGATATAACCTGAAGATACTGGTTTCTCACAAGCAGTAAAAGATTTACCATAAACAGCATTCATTTTGTCATTCATAGTAGTTATGAATGCTTGTTTTTCTGGTAAACATTTTTGGATAAACTGGACTTCCCCACGAGTTCGACTAGTGTAAATTGAACCGTCTGTGATGATTCCCCCAATTAGATAAGCTAAATCAGCTTCTTGATTTTTGTTGTCACCTAATGTGGGAATATTCTGAGATACAAGCACCATTTCCTGAGTATCTAACATTTCTTGAATCTCAGTTTTGGTATATTCACCATTCCGAAGGTTAACCATTTTATGATCAGGAGTTAATCGCAGAATATTATCTGTGACTTTCCCAGTTTGAGATACACTCACACCAATTGTTTTAGATGTCCGTTTCATGGCATCTGTAATGGGTTTCCATTCCATTTGATGGGTTTTGGTGTTCAGGGCTAAAGTTGATAATCCTTGATATCCTTGTTCATAAATCTGCTGAATGGTCATAAAACCTTGATTGGTGAGAATTTTTGTCTCTCCATCAAAACAAGTCCGTCCCCCAGAGTTAGTGACAATCGCACTAGCTTTTTTCATAATCGGTTCCCAGTCGGGGTCTGTGCGGTTAGTAACTAGCACTTCCCCGGCTTGAAAAAGATTAATTTCTGGTACATCTAGAATAACTCTAGCTTTACCTTGACCTATCATTTCGCCAACGCTACGACCTGTTAATAAAACTTTACTTTTTTCTTTGAGTTGATAAGTTCTAAGAACAGTTTTTGATTTTTGAGATTGAACAGTTTCTGGTCTAGCTTGGACAATAAATAATTCACCAGTTATCCCATCTTTTGCCCATTCAATATCCATTGGTGTATCCATTCCCCGGACTTGGGAATAATGATCTTCAATGATACAAGTCCATTGGGCTAGTTGTAATATTTCTTGATCATTCAGGGCAAATTGATGGCGTTCAAGTTGAGGAACAGAGATATTTTTGGTTAATTTTGATCCACCTAAATCATAAACCATTTTAATTTCTTTTGTTCCCAAACGTTTTTGGAGAATGGGTTTATATCCTTGTTTTAAGGTGGGTTTAAATACTAAATATTCATCTGGGTTAACTGCACCTTGAACAATGTTTTCTCCTAAACCATAAGCAGCGGTAATTAAAGCTGCATTTTTAAAGCCTGTTTCTGTGTCAATGGAAAACATGACTCCAGAAGATGCTAAATCAGACCGTACCATTTTTTGGACACCGACTGATAATGCGACTTCAAAATGATCAAAACCTCTCATTTGTCGGTAGGAAATAGCCCTGTCTGTGAAGATAGAAGCAAAGCATTTATGGCAAGATTCTAATACACTTTTGAGGCCATGGACATTCAGGTAGGTTTCTTGTTGTCCCGCAAAACTAGCATCTGGTAAATCTTCGGCTGTGGCACTGGAACGAACAGCTACATCAGTATTAATACCGTATTCTTGACATAAACTTTGATATGATTTAGCGATCGCTTGTTGTAATTCTAGCGGAAATGGAGTTTCTAACATCAATGATCTGGCTTTTTTGCCACATTCCCGCAGATTATCCAAATCTTCAACATCTAACTCTGCAAAAATCTTTCTCAGTTTTGCTTCTAAACCAGCCGCAGTAATAAAGTATCTATAAGCATAAGCAGTAGTCGCAAATCCCGTGGGAACTTTCACCCCTTGGGAACTAAGTTCTTGAATCATTTCCCCTAAAGAGGCGTTTTTACCACCTACTAAGGGAATATCTGCAATTCCAACGGAGTTAAAGGGTAATACTAAAGCTTCTTCGGTAGTTTGGCTATTTTCTTGGTTGTGTTTAATTTCTAGCATATTCTGAAATTCCTTAAATATCTACTGTTATTTAATTCAGAACCTTTTTCTGGATTTCTCTTTTTTAACCTATTTTTTGGAAAAAAGCAGACTTTGTGAAGATATATATCGAGAAATCAGGAACAATATTTTTTTAACTCTGATACCGTCTTGAATTTTTGAATTTTGAATTGTTGAAAATTGTGCAAAAAAAATGTAGAGGTAAGATAGCGAAATATTACGTAATATATTTTCCTGTAAGTGTCTTCACAACTTCTTTATATTTGGGAGTTAAACTTAAAAAATATACATAACAGATTTCAATTACCCTCAATTCATTACATAACTATGGTAATGAGCCAACCACTTTTAGTAACAGGATTGAAACTATTATGCCTCTTTGTCCTTGCTGTTCCGACTCCCTTTTACACCATATCCGTGGTGCTGAGAATTACTGGTTTTGCCGGAGTTGTTGGCAAGAAATGCCAGTATTAACGCAACATCGTCTTGCTGTACCAGAACCTATTTTAGCAACCCAGGCTAAAAAAATCGCCTCACCAAAACATCATCTCCGTCTTTCTAACTTACCAAGGCCTAATCCTCTACAAGTTCAACTAGAGATAAAGTGGAATAGAGACGTTTTATATAACGTCTCCACGAATTATACAGCACTTCCCGGTGTTATGAGGCCCACTTTTTTAAAGGCAAAGCTGATCAGTCAGATAGCCAGAAAATTGGATTATGCCTCATAACAGAGGAAACCGCTGTGATTTGCCATTAGAATTCCCCAGCTAAAGCAGGAATACAACGTTCACACAACAATGGATGTTCTGCTGATTCACCAACATGGGTAGAATAATTCCAACAGCGATCGCATTTGGTGTAAGATATACCGTTATGGGTTTGCTCGGCTGCATTTATTACCCCAATATCCCAATTATCTTCACCTTGAACCCGCAAAGTTTTTAATCCTTTTAATGCGTCCGGATTATCTAATAATTCCACTTCAGAAGTTAGGAATAAATAGCGTAATTCATTAATCCCATTCCCGTTAACATTTAACGATTCGATAGCAGCGCGTAATTTTTCATCACTGAGATAAATTAAAGCGATAGCTTCTAAGGAAGAACCAATCAGTTTTTCTGTCCGCGCTTGTTCTAAAACCTTATTAACATCACCGCGAATCCGTCGCAGTGTTTTCCAAAATTCCGCTAATTCGGGATTTTCCCATTTATCCTCAAGTTGCACCCAACCAGCTTGAAAAACTGATTTATGAGCAGTTTCGTAGGGGATAAATTGCCAGATATCTTCCGCAGTATGACACAAAACTGGGGCGATCGCTCTGGCTAAATTCTCCAAAGCAATTTGCAAAACAGTTTGACAACTCCGACGACGGAAACTATCAGCAGAACTGATATACAATCTATCTTTGGCTACGTCTAAATAGAAATTCGACAAATCCACCACACAGAAATTCTGCACAGTTTGGAAAAAGCGGAAAAACTGGAAACTATCAAAAGCTTCCGTCACCTCATTAAACACCTCACGAATGCGGTGCAGCATATACTTATCCAAATCTGGCAAATCATCAAAAGCTACAGCATCCTTCTGAGGATCAAAATCATGCAAACTACCCAATAAAAACCGTGCTGTGTTGCGAATCTTATTTCTTACATCAGCTAATTGCTTGATGATGTTACCACCCAACCGGACATCACCAGAATAATCAACCGAAGAAACCCACAACCGCAAAACATCAGCACCATAAGCAGGTTGTTGTTTTTGGTTAGTCCCACCTTGAATCATCAATTGAGGATCTACCACATTTCCCACCGACTTACTCATTTTGCGGCCATTTTCATCCAAGACGAAACCATGAGTTAGTACAGTTTTATAAGGGGCAATACCATTAACCGCCACACTTGTCAACAAAGAAGATTGAAACCAGCCGCGATGTTGATCAGAACCTTCCAAATACATATCAGCAGGATAGCATAACTCCGGTCTTTGCTTGGCTACCGCTGCCCAAGAAGAACCAGAATCAAACCACACATCCATTGTATCTGTACTGCGGCGGTAAGTTTTGCCATTATTGCGGTAAGCTTCCGGTAACAACTCCGCAACCGACAACTCCCACCAAGCATCAGAACCCTTTTCGGCAATGATAGCTTGAACGTGGTTAATAATGTCCGCATTCAGCAAAACTTCCCCAGTGGCTTCATCATAAAACACAGGAATAGGCACACCCCAAGAACGCTGACGAGAGATACACCAATCGGATCTTTCTGTTACCATAGGCGTGATGCGGTTTTCACCTTGTGCCGGAATCCAACGCACAGATGAAATAGCCTTTAAAGCCTCCTCCCGAAAACCAGCCACAGAAGCAAACCATTGTTCAGTAGCGCGGAAAATCGTCGGTTTCTTCGTTCTCCAATCATAAGGATACTTGTGAGGATAAGCCTCCTCCTTCAACAGAGAACCAGCTTCATGCAAAGCATCAATAATCGCTTGATTCCCATCACCCAAAACATTCAAGCCAGAAAATTTACCAGCCTCATCCGTAAAATTCCCACTATCATCAACAGGGGCAAGAATCGGTAAACCGTAACGCTGACCAACAATATAGTCTTCTTGACCATGACCAGGAGCAGTATGCACCAAACCAGTCCCCGACTCAGTAGTGATATAATCACCACCAATCACCACCGGACTTTCACGGTCAAAAAGAGGATGACGGTAAGTAGTATGTTCCAAATCCTGACCAGAAAATTTAGCCTTTACCGTTAACTGCATATTCAACTTAGCAGCTAAACCTTCCACCAACTCAGCCGCAACGATGAGATATCGAAACCTCACCCCCTCAGTCCCCCTCTCCGCGAGCAGAGAGGGGGAGGTAAATTCTTCATTTCCTGCTTCTGAGGTTGAAGCAACTTCCTCTTTCTTATCCCCCCTCCTCGCTTGCGGGGAGGGGGTTAGGGGGTGGGGTCTTACTTCCACAACCGCATACTCCAACGCACCATTCACAGCCACAGCCAAATTACCGGGAATAGTCCAGGGAGTAGTAGTCCACACAGCTACGCCCAAATCAGGCATAAATGGCTCTAAAACAGATTTCAACCCTTCGGCAAGCTTAATAACCGGAAAAGTGGCGTAAATACTACGAGAAACGTGACCTTCAGGATATTCTAACTCAGCTTCTGCTAAAGCGGTTTTAGAACTAGGACTCCAATGCACAGGCTTCAAACCGCGATAAATATAACCTTTGAGGAACATTTCCCCAAATACGCCAATTTGCGCGGCTTCGTATTCTGGTTTTAAGGTTAAATAAGGATTTTCCCAATCACCCCAAATCCCATAGCGTTTAAAGCTTTCTCGTTGTTCGTCTACGGTTTTCAACGCGAACTCTTTCGCTTTTTGACGCAATTGCAAAGGTGTGAGATTTTGCCGTTCTGCTTGTTTCATGTTTTGCAGAACTTTCAACTCAATGGGTAATCCGTGACAATCCCACCCTGGAACGTAATGAACTTTACGACCTTTTAGCAATTGGTAGCGGTTAATAATATCTTTGAGAATCTTATTTAAGGCATGACCAATATGCAATTGACCGTTAGCATAGGGGGGTCCATCGTGCAGTATAAATAATTCGCCGGGGTTGTTTTCAGCCAGTTGAGAATAAATGTTGTTTTCTTCCCAGAATTTTTGGATTTCGGGTTCGCGCTTGATTGCGTTTGCCCGCATATCGAAGTTAGTCTTGGGTAAGTTGACGGTATCTTTGTATTTTCCAGTTTCGGTCACAATCTCATGCCTAAATGTAGGTTTGCAGGTTATCCGATCAATTATAAATCGTAGGTTGGGTTGAAGAACGAAACCCAACAACGCTTATTGGTATTTTGGGGTTAATCTTGGGTTTAACGATCTATGTATATAAGATACGGGAATTTTTTAATCAATATATGATACATTTTTATCTGTAAACAATAAGTCTTAACCCCTAACATAACCTTATGATGAAATATGAACCTTATTTTATCAGTGAACTTTTGGAATTAGTAAGTAATGGTAGCATTAGAATCCCAGCTTTCCAGCGTGGTTTTGTATGGGATATGGATCAGGTAGCATATTTAATGGACAGTATTTATAAAAAATACCCATTTGGTTCTTTATTATTCTGGAGAACAAACTCTAAACTTGCAACTGAAAGAAAACTTGGAGCTTTTGATCTTCCAAACCCGAAGGAAGATTACCCTATAGATTATGTTTTAGATGGTCAGCAAAGACTTACATCTATTTTTTCAGTATTTCAGACAAAGTTAAATTCAACACAAGAAAATGACTGGACTGGAATATATTTTGATTTAGATGCAAGAGAAGATGTTCAAGAAAGTCAATTTTACGCATTACGTGATAAGGAAGTGATAGCAGGAAAACACTTTCCTCTAAATGTATTGTTTGACACTGTAAAATACAGAAGTGCTACAGAACAATTTACTCAAGAACAAATTATAAGATTAGATAAACTTTGTGACATATTTAAACAAGTCTCCATTCTCGCACAGATATTAAAAACAGAAGATAGACCTATTGTTGCTATTGTTTTTGAGCGTGTTAATCGTTTTGGGACAAAACTTGATACACTTCAACTACTTTCTGCCTGGACATGGAATGAAGATTTTGACTTATTAGAAAATTTCAGAACTTTGAAAGAAGAATTAGAAGAGTTTGGTTTTTCTGAAGTAGGGGAAGATTGTGATTTAATATTAAAATGTACAGCAGCTATTCTTAAAAAAGAAACTACTCCAGAAAGTTTATTAGAGTTAAGTGGACAAGAAATAAGAGCAGCTTTTCCAACAGTTAGAAATGGAATTTTTGGTGCAATTGATTTTATGAAAAGACAGTTAAAAATTGCGTCTTTAAAAAACCTTCCATATCCTGGACTTATAATTCCTTTGTCGGCTTATTTTGCTGAACATGATGGAAAAGAAATTTCGTATGATGGTAAAGTATATAATCAAATAAAGAAATGGTTTTGGAGGTCTTGTTTTACTAATAGATATAGTATTCAAGCTAAAAAGGTTATTATACATGATATTGAAGAAATCATCAAACTAAAAAATGGCGAAGATAACAGTTTTGGAGAAATTGAGTGTCAGATAGATAAAGATTTCTTTATAAATAACCGATTTCGTTCTGATAACATTAACACTAAAACCTTTGTTTTATTACTTGCTAATAATAATCCGAAATCTTTTTTATCAGGACAAAATATTGACCTAGATAAAGTCTTACAAAAATATAACAGAACAGAATTTCATCATATTTATCCAAAGGCATATCTAAAACTAAAATTCGAGGATAGTCTTATTAATTGCCTAGCTAATTTTTGTTTTTTGAATAGTTCTGAAAATAAAAAAATATCAGCTAAAAAACCGTCACAATATGTCAAGTTGATGCCAAAAGAAAAGTCATTAGAATATATTTTAGACAGTGCTTTATGCCCTTCAAATACCTTTGAGGATAATTTCAATGCTTTCATAAATGAAAGAGCAAAATTACTTGTTACTTTTGCAAACACATTAATCCAAGATGAAAATACGGAACTATTAACATCGTTGGATTTATGGTTCGATATACCAATATCTGCTTTGGTGACTTTAGATGATGATTGTACATAATTTCTAGTTGTAGATTTGGTTGAAGAACGAAACCCAACACCACCAATCGGTATTATAATGTTGGGTTTCATTTCATTCAACCCAACCTACTCGTTGCCAATATCATCATCAAAAATAATTTCCTCAACCGCACCCCACATCATGTCATAGATACCTTGACGCACAGCGCGATGAAAACTGGAATATTCCCAATCCTTTGGTGCTGTTACCAAACCATGTTTTACTGGATTATAATGAATATATTCAACGTGATTTTGAAAATCAATTTCATCTCTAATTAAATGTTCCCAAAAACGATATTGCCATATAGCCCTCAATTATAGAAGATGGTGTCAGTAACTCAGCCCTAAAGGGACTGAGCTTGTAAGAAATTACAAGCTGTACTGACCAGTCTAAGTCTTCACTGACTACGTTTTTTGAGTCACGACACCATGGGATGCGTAGCTAGTTCCCTGCTCTGTCATTTGCAATTAAACAGTTTTAAAGTCACTGAAACAGTGTTGCAAGTCTAAAAAGCTCTTAAAACATTGACGTTCGCGCCAGCGTGCCGGAGGCATTCAGCTAACATCACCCCGAAAGGGAGGCTCTTTGTGAGCAACACATTATGCGTACAGAGTTGGGAATTTTGAATCGGTAATTGTCCCGTTGAAAGTACAGCACAAAAGTACCCCGAATTTCTTAACTCCAAGGCGGTAATGAAAAAAGATTCAAAGCGGTTAAAACCGCTCGTGTCGTTTCCCTCTCAGGGAGCCAAGCCGCTGAGTTTTCCACTTACCGGGTATTCTTATGACAAAAAATCTAGATATTATTAAAGATACAAGAGTGAATTGTTACTCTGTAATTGTTCAATTCACTGTAGAAGATTACCTGAATATGGTACAAAAAGCCTTTCATAATAGAAAAGGAGGCTTAGAAGGACAAAGAGATACATTAAAAACAAGAACCGCAATTCGTATTCGTAAGAGGATGGAGAAAGATATAGCATTGGGAGCAGTATTACCTCCAATTGTAATTGGGGCTATTGTTTCTACAAAAGAATTAACAACAATAGAAACAATAGAATATAAAGACGAGTTTTTGCAGTTTGTTTACCAAATACCATCAGATAATATATCTATTATAGATGGTATGCAAAGAACCACAGCTTTAAATGACGCATTTAATAAAGCATTAAAAGATAATTATGAAATTGCAACTCGTAAAATTCGGATAGAATTTTGGATTGCTTCACAAATTAATAGTTTAACTTATCGAATGTTGGTACTAAATACAGGTCAAGTTCCTTGGAATTTAAGAAGACAAATCGAAACCGTATTTCAAGTCATAATTAAAGAAATACAGCAAAAATATCCAGATATAGAAATAATCACAATTAATGATGAAGGAAGACGTACTAAACCTGGACAATTTCACGCCAATAATGTAATTGAATTATTTCTGGTATTCGGGGCTAGAACCGAAAAAATTAATCTTCCAGAAAGACTAGCGGACGAATTTACAAGACTAGATTTTATAGAATCAACCTCAAATGCGGACTTTACAAATATTTTTTATGAAGTCATGTCTTATTTATCTAAATTTGATAATGCTTTCGACCATGCTATTGCATCCTATCAAAGTGAAAATACAGAAGAATATTTTAATTTTAAACAAGGTAAAGATTTATTTAGTAATCAACCAGCCTGCGTTGGTTTTGTAACTGCTATAGCTTCGGCAACATTAGGCAGACCAGGAAATGAATATACACCAGAAAAGCAAAATCAAAAATGGCAGGATATAAAAACAAATGCTGATAAGCTATTAGAAAAATTAGGAAGTTTCAATCATAACGAAATGGAAGAATTTTTGTGTTTTGATACTTTGAATGAAGTTGTTAGCAAGAAAATAGCAAAATCTAATGAAAGAGAATTCTTTCGAGGAGCTTTTAAAGTGCTAATTGATGAAAATTTTGAAGTTGAAAATATGAATCCATGCTGGAGTTACTAATATTATTATGTCCAGAAGTATGAAAGAGGCTAATAAATATATATTTGAAGTATTAGCTAAATTTGTTGAAGATAAAAATATTGAGCGTCCTATATTTGCTGATGCTATACGATATATTAAAACAAATGAACGTGAAAAAGAATGGTTGCAGAAATTAAAAATTCAAGATACACAAAGAATTTTGCCGACATTCAGAACGGCATATTTTGAATTTGAAAAACAAAAATACTTTGTTACCATTGGTTCGACAACTCAGTTATTAACAGAACGAGAAATAATACAGGAAGAAGAATTAAATGGAGGAATATTTACAGCCTTAATATTTGAACTCAAAATTCCCGTTAAACAAACTACTGATGTGAGTTTCATTGAAAATGAAATTTTTTATGAAACTGAAGAAGAAAAAATTGAATATGAATTTAGTCAAGTAAAAGAGTTTTTTGAACCTATTTTTGTTTATAAAGTTCAACATGACTGTCTGTTTATTGAGGGTGAAACAAAGAATAAAACCACTGTTAATATTCTCAAATTATCTGGTTTTTATATTACTCATAATCCTCAAATAATGCCTCTAGAATTTGACGAAGAAACTCTTCTGATTTTTCAAAGATTGTTTCTTGAAGGTTCAAAACATATACCTTTTGATAATTTATCTTTTAGTTTAGTATCTGTTCATTGGAGGTATTCTTTTCTTGATATTTATAGATGTATAGAAAGATTATTTTCAGTATATTTTTTACAAAAATTTTATGAAGATTTAGGAATAGAAAATTCATTATCATTACTCAACTTTTCAGCCAAACTTGAAGATTCTATTGACTGGAAACCAAAAGAAGATATAGCTATTAATAAATTGATATATGGTCCACCTGAAGATGCTATTAATAGCTTAAAAGAAGTTAAAAATTTTATAGATTCTAAGCGATCTGATGCGCTACCAAATGAACTTGGTCAGGTAATTTATAAGATTCGTAATTCTATAGTTCATTTTAGACCTGCCACTCAGTTAGAAATAATAAATGTCATTGATAATGAACATTGGAATAAACTTATCAGAGCATCTTTATTAATTATTGAGTATTGGTATCATAAATATGATAAACAGTTAAATAGATAAATATATTTACCATCTAACATAGAAGTTAACCACAATTTTTAATCTTATTGATTCTGTTCCTGATTTTTCAATGTTTCAGCTTGCATAGTTCGAGCTTTCGCAATCGTGCGACAATGATTAATTAACTGATAAGCTGGGTTTTTTCCTCTATCAACAATTTCCTGTAATAAATCTTCAACTGCTTTATTCCAAGTTCCTTTTTCAGCAGTTTCAAACAATGCTTTCAATAAATATTTATGTGCTTTTTTTCCAGTCCCAACTTGATCAATATGTTCAGGTATCTGATCTTTATTTTTAACTATTTGACTATTGATGTTATTATTAACTATCGGTAATTCTTTTTTAAACTCCACATCAAATAATTGAGCAAATTGTTTTGCTATTGCATCTATTGATGAAGCGAAATTTGTCCAGACAATAGCGGGAAGAAATGGAATTTGTCTATCTGACCATAATTCCTTGTATATTTGCCAATCTTCTTGAGCTTGAGATTTACTAGATTTAATTTGTAATGGATAATTTTTGTCATGGACTTTCACAATTAAATCCCATTTTAATTTAATATCAGCAATACTATTTTCACCTGTGGGATAAGCTGTGATATTTTCTAACTTTTCTAAAGCTAACATAACTCTTTTAACTGAAGCATCACCAATTTCATATTCAGGTGTATCTGTAGAATATAAAGTATTAGCACTATAGTCTTTACAAACAACATCTAATATTCTTATGGGTATAGGATAAAGTTGATCATTTCCATAAAAACCAAAATTACCTTCTATATCTTCATATCTGGAAAATGGTAAAGGTTGTCCTGCTTCTGGAAGCCAATAAACTTCTTTTTTAATTGCAAATAAAAGGGGATTAATAACTATGTTTAAATAAGATTCTTCTTTGATTTGAATAACTTGGTAATTACTGGTATTAATTCTGGATATATCAAAATATAAACTCAGCGTTAATTGTTCATCTATGCTTTCTAGTTTTGATACTAAATCATCCCATTGCGAATAATCATCATCAATTTTATATCTAATTTTATTAGGTAAATATGTTTGATGATTATAAACTTGCGGCTGACTTAAATCTAAGATATTACCATTTTGTAAAGCTAATAAATTATGAGTTATTGATTTATCGAGATATTCATGATCAATAATTTTCTGAAAAGGAATAATCCCACTATAAGTAGTATCTCCTACTCGATTCTCCAGTGTGGAAATACTGCCCCCTGCTCCTTTAAATGTACAAATAATATTCCTCCTACTTCCATTGATAGTATTTCTACTTTCATTTAAGTTGGGTTTAATTCCTAATCTAATTTCAACTATATTATCTAACATAAACTGCATATTCAAAGAACGCAAATTATCCTATCATATTCTGGTAAATGTAGCAAATGTAGGTTGGGTTGACGTAAGGAAACCCAACATTAATTATAATATCCTGGTGGGTGGTGCTATCCAATTGTCATATTCCAAATTAGGGATATTTTGAAAGTGTTTAATATTAGCAGTGATTAAAACGCTTTTATTATTAATTGCTGATGCTCCAATCAGTAAGTCAATAGGAGTAATTAATAAACCTCTTTGACGTAAATCTTGATAAATAATACTGGCAACATTAGCTGTATCTATATCAAGCGGTACAATCTCGCTGCTATTGGCAAGAATTTCAAATTGCTGCAAAAGATTTTTAGCATCTTTGTACAGCAATCCACTTTTGATTTCGTAGTAAGTAAGAACAGAAAAAGTTAAATAGGTGTGAAATTGTTGATATTCACGGAATCTTTTGACAACTTGTGTTTCACCTCGAAGAAAATATGAGAGGATATTAGTATCTAGTAAAGCTTTTTTCACAGTTCAATTTGCCTTTGCAAGTCTAGTAATCTTTGTTCTTCAATCTCATGTTCGAGGTTTTGTAAAAGTATAGTTTCTTCAGCATTCGCAATACCAGCAAATTGCATAAAATCTACATTTTTTGGATGCAGTAGTTGTTGACGCTGTGCTAATTGCTGGAAAATCAGTTGAGCAATTTCATTCTGTTCATCTTCAGGTAGCCGTGAGACGACAGCATAAGCTTGTTGTAAGAGATTAGTCATAGATTTTTGTCGATATTATCAAAAATTTTGATAAATTGATAAAACTAGATTTATTTTATCACAAACATTTTACCTTTCATAAGAAAACTTTATTTTTTATTGACTGGAAATATATTTTAAATAAGGTCGAGTTGGGTATAATTAATAATTGCAGATAGATAAGAATCAACTAATGGTGTAGGAATACTTAACTGTTCCTCAAGAACTGAGCGTAAACGGTTAATCATACCCCAAGATATAATTAACTGTACTAACCCTATTTCACAATAGCCTTGCCTGATGATTGTAACTAAACTTTGACTGGATGAATTTTGCTTTCCTTTCCTATCCGACAGCAAAGATGCACACCAGATGTTAAGATCAAGACATAACCGTATTAAATTTTGTGGTTGAAGCATTTTAAAATAAGATTTAACTTGATAAAATAATTTATTAATGAATATATAGTTAGGTGTATTTAATCTTAGCCATTTCTAATTTGAGAGAAACCACAGTTTTTATTGTACCACAAAGTTCACAAGGAATTTATATGTCTGAAGAAACTAGATTGACTTATACCGATGGGGTGATGATAGATTTGTCTAAAATAGCCGAACAAACACAAGCACAAAATATTAATTTAGCTTTGAAATTTTTCCCAAAGCTACCAGCAGAGGCTTATGCAGCATTGCAACATATAGAGGTAATAGCTTCACCTGAAGATTGGCAAAAAATCACCTATCAAATAGCACGTACTTTAGTAAATGCTCAATATGAAATCACTCATCGTCAAATTATGGAAAAGATGAAGGTGGATAATTTAGATGAGATGGAATCTGATGATGATATTTTAGCTGCTGCTTTGAAACTTACGAGTTAGTTTATTTTTACCAAGCTAAAAATAGATAGATTTACTCACAATAGACTTATGAAACTAACCCTCAGCTTACCACCAGAATTAGAACAGTATTTAACACAGCAAGCACAACAACAAGGTCTTTCTGTAGAAACTTATGCACTCCAACTTCTTAAAAAATCTATTTTCCCATTAGAGAAAAATTCAGCTTTTGAAGAAACACCCACAGAAATTGTAATTGAAGGTATTCATCAGGGAATAAAAGAAGCATTAAGTGGACTTACCCCGTAGGTTGGGTTGACGCAAGGAAACCCAACATTAATTATAAAGCGAAGCGCAACCCAACATTATTAGTTATAATATCCTGGTGGGTGGTGTTGGGTTTCACTTCGTTCTACCCAACCTACAAAAAACTTGATTTATCTAAGTTAAAAATATTTAGGTAATCCAGCTTGTTTCAAAACTATATTAGCAGTATGCCGGGACTTGATACAACTATCAACGACAAACCGACGTTCTGTAATTGGACTATACCAAATTTCATGATCTCCTTTACCTTGCTTTTCAAAATAGCAATTTGCTTCTAAAAGCAGCTTTTTCAATTCAGGTGTAAATGATGTACTCATCTATTACGCTACCTGAATCAATTCTTGACGATGACTAATTAACTCAAAATTAATTGTACCCGCATAATTATGAGGGACAATTTGATTCAAGACTAACAATTCTGGAATCATTACTCGTAACTTTTCTGTTAAAATATCAATTGTAGAAGTTTCTGTTACCAAACCTGGGATATCTTCGCTTGTTGCCACCCAAACTTCTGCTTCTGCATCCCAAAAGGCTTCAACTTTATATGTAATTTGTGTCATTATCAAAAGTTTTGGTAAATTGATAAAACTGGATTTATTATATCACAAATATGGCAATTTTCACAATTAAAACCGCCACCTCACACTAATTGAATTCAGTGTTGAAGGAATGGCGGATTTGCAGATGGAATTTGATGCCGTGCTACTACAAACCACAAATCTTAGAGTTTGGCTGGCTGCTTCTTTTCTGTAGTTGGGGAATGACTGCTATTGTTAACACTTTTTGGTCTAACAGCTTTACCTGTAATCAATCGAGAACGACGATTACGAGTAGTATAATTCCACGCCCATTGAATTACTACTAATAATTTAGTGTCAAACTCAATTAAGAAGTAGATATGAATTATTAACCAAAATATCCAAGCTAGGAAACCTGTAAGTTTAATAAAACCTAAATCTACAACAGCTAAATTTTGCCCAATCATCGCCAAACTACCCACGTCGGTATAACGAAAGTCTGGCAAAGTATGACCTTTAAGCCGTCGTTTAATGAGTTTACCTACATACTCTCCTTGTTGTTTGGCGACAGGTGCAACACCAGGTAAGGGTTTGTCATTTTGATGGGAGAAATTGGCTAGATCTCCAATTACGAAAATGTTTTTATAACCCTTGATACTCAAGTCAGGTTCTACAATTACTCTGGCAGAGAAATCACATTCTACGTCTGTCCGTTCTGCGAGAATTTTCCCCAAAGCCGAACCTTGCACACCTGCTGCCCACAAGATAGTTTTTGAGGGAATTTCTGTCAATTCATTGTTTTGCTTGAAAGTAACGATGTCATTTTCAATATTTGTGACTCTGGTTTGAGTGTGAATAACCACACCCAATTTTTGTAAAGATTCTATTGCTACTTTCGATAATTCTGGGGCAATGTGTGGGAGAATGTGATCGCCCCCTTGCAATAGGATAATTTTCGCTTCTGAAGTGTCGATGTTGCGGAAATCTTCTTTGAGAGTTTGGTATGCTAATTCAGCGATCGCTCCTGATAATTCTACACCAGTCGGACCTCCCCCCACAATCACAAAAGTTAAGAAAGCCCGGCGTTTTTCAGGATCAGTTTCCTTTTCTGCGGATTCAAATGCCGAAAATATCCGCCGACGCATTTCTAGAGCATCTTCCACAGTTTTTAAACCAGGAGCAAATTCTTTCCAGTTATCCTTACCAAAATAGGAATGCTTCGCACCTGTGGCCACAATTAAGGTATCATAAGGTATTATTTCATCACCCAAAATAACTTGTTGTGCCTTGGGATCAATATTCTTTACTTCTCCCAACAACACTTTTGTATTTTTGCTTTTGCTGAATACAGATCGCAATGGTGCGGAAATATCAGAAGGTGATAACGTACCTGTGGCAACTTGATATAAAAGTGGCTGAAATAGGTGAAAATTACGTTTATCAATGAGAGTAACATTTACATTTGTTTTACCAAGAGCCTTAGCTGCATACAGTCCACCAAAGCCACCACCAATGATGACAACCTCATGTGGTGCATTTTTCTCACTGGGAACAACCATAAAAAATATTTCCTTTTGTTAAGAGTCGTGTAACCTTTCTTAACAAATATGTAACAAAATTATGATAGGTTTTGCCGTTTATTTGGAACTCTTTAAAAAATACGAAAAGTAGTCAAAGTTACTAATAACTTATTATTAAAAATGAATAGGAAAAAGAGGTAAAAAAAGTTCTTAATGATGCAATATCTCAGTTAATTTAAAGTTAATCGTCTCAGAATAATTATTATGTAAAATTTGATTCAAAACTAACAAATTCAAAATAGAGCTTACTGCTCCCGTCAGAAATGCAAAATTTAGAAATTTGATTAAGTAAGTAGATGGTCTGAAATAAATATTAAAATAATATTGTTGACTCCTGGGTATCCACCAAGCCCACCCCATAAAAGCAAGATTAGGAAGACAAGGAGAGATAGTAGACAAGGAGGATTTTATCTACAAAATACTCAATTTATGGGTTGTTTTATGACCAATCATCCCTTTCTTGACCAGTTTTCCTCCCTTCCTTGTCTGCCTTCCCAAGTCTTGTCCTCATGTGGGCATCCTGCCTGCCTATATTATATTTAATTGTTCCGCTGCGCTCTACTAGTTGTATTTTAAAAAAAATTGATATAGATGGGGATCACTACTGATATAATACTTATGTACACGATAAAAGCTGAAAAAAATAAATGGAAATACTTAGGAGTAACTCCACAAAAAAAATCACCTATTACCCTTTACTAGCTTCATTAGTTGTAGTGTTATTAGCACATTCTACTATTGATCAAGGTTTTACAAATCCGAGTCACAAGACATTTGCTTCTACTCAATTTCTAGCTCAGGCAAATAACACCAACTTTCTACAAGGTTCTGAATTAGATGCAAAAAAAGCTCTAGATTTAGTCCAAAATCTACCACAAGTGCAACGAAAAGCGCGGGAGATTAAAAGACTATCCAGAGGAAGTATCCGGGTTTCCTCAATGGTTGAGAGTTCTCCTACTGCGGATACAGCTTATTATGTGATTAGAGTGTTTGAGACTCACTCCGATAAAAGTACCAGTCCAATTTACTGGTTTCGTGTATTGAGTCCTAGTGGTGTAATTGAAGCTTTGGATTTAATTCAAAATCAATACATACCTCTAAATAAGTGGAATCCTGACGGTAGGTAAACCAGCCATAAATTATTTTTTCAACTTCTTGCTTTCCATTTTTTACTTTCTTTCTACTCCTGCATTCATAAACATAATTTTTTAAACACAAAGATGTCTGAACAACAAATAATTAGTCCTTGGAAATTCAAACCTTGGTGGTGTCAGCCTTGGTCAATTATCCTCACCGCTGTCACATTAATTACTGGGAGTTGGTTAGTATTTAAAATTATTTGGTTGACAATTTTAGTTGCTATTCCCTTATCAATTTGGATGGGATTTTTTATATTCATTTGGCCACAAATGATGATTCGTAGTGGTGTTTTAGATAATATCGAAAAACATCCTTAATCACTATGATGGCAGAAATTACAAATCACAATATTAACAACGGTTTAATTTCTATTATTATCCCCACACTCAATGAAGCGGGTAATATTAAAGAAACAATTATTAGCAGTCAATTTAGTAATAATGTAGAAATAATTGTAGTTGATGGTGGTTCAAAAGATGAAACATTATTCATAGCTAAATCCTTAAATGTTAAAGTGCTTATTTCTCCTCCTGGACGTGCTAATCAAATGAATGCGGGTGCTATGGCTGCTAGTGGGGAAATTCTGCTGTTTCTCCATGCAGATACTCGTTTACCGATAAATTTTGAGCAAATGATGCGGACAACCTTAGCAAAACCAGGAATTGTGGCTGGTGCATTTGCTTTGCGGATAAATGCCCCGAATTTGGGGTTGCGTTTAGTCGAATTTGGTGTAAAATGGCGATCGCATCTATGGCAAATGCCCTATGGTGATCAAGGTATTTTCCTAACTAAAGATGTATTTCAGCAAGTTGGTAATTTTCCCCAAATACCAATTATGGAAGACTTTGAACTGATCAGAAAATTAAAAACTATGGGAAAAATTTATCTATTATCAACACCTGTAATTACTTCACCTCGCAGATGGTTAAAAAAAGGAATTATCCAAACCACCATTTTGAATCAAATTATTGTCATTGCTTATTTACTCGGTGTTTCCCCCCAGCAAATTCGTAATTGGTATTCCTCCCCAAAATTGTAGATAATTTTTATGATGGTTGTATTTTTATCAGAAATAGATGTTGCTGTAGCACAAGAATTTATTCACATATCTTCTCTCAATCTTCAAGAATTTTTACAAAATACTTTACAGTGGATTAATAGCCTAGGTGCTGTAGGAGGAATAGTATTTATTGGTATCTATATTATAGCTACTTTAGCTTTTTTACCAGCATCAATCCTCACCTTGGGGGCTGGGGTAATCTTTAGTATAACCTGGGGTTCTTTATATGTCTTTGTTGGGGCTACATTAGGCGCTACAGCAGCATTTTTAGTAGGACGTTATTTAGCTAAAGGTTGGGTAAAAGAAAAAATATCGAGTTACAAAAAATTTGCAACTATTGATCAAGCCGTAAGTAAAAAGGGGTTAAAAATTGTCTTATTAATGCGACTTTCTCCCCTCTTTCCCTTTAACTTATTAAACTATGCTTTAGGGATTACTAGTGTTTCTTTTTCAGACTATTTTCTGGGTTCAGTGGGGATGATTCCTGGAACAATTATGTATGTTTATCTTGGATCTTTAGCAGGAGACATAGCCTTAATTGGTAGTAAAAATCAACCTAGTAATATGATCCTACACTGGGTAATTCAAATTATTGGATTGATAGCGACAATTGCTGTCACAGTTTATGTCACTAAAATAGCCAAGAAAGCTTTAGAAGAAGAAGTTTAAAAAATCTGGATTTTAAGGGGGTTTTATCTGTGTAGTTGCCAGGTAGGTAATATAATAAGAGTAAATTTGTTAAATGTAAAACTGACAAATTTTTGATCCTCTCTTCCCAGTATAAGATTACCTATCTACTTCCTTCTTCCTTCTTCCTTCTTCCTTCGTGTCCTTCGTCCCTTCGTGGTTCATTTAATCCATATTCTTCTAGTAGGAAGGGAGTAATAATATATTTACAAGTAAAGATTACATAATCACAAATATACTTTGATAATCCAGAGGTAATACTAATGTCAACATCAGAATTTAACAGAGTTACAATCCGGCCAATGGATGAGTATAATCAAAAACTACTCAAAAATGTGCATCCAGATAATTGGGTAAATCCCCAACCTGCTGATTGTTATGATTTAGTAGTAATTGGTGGGGGAACTGCGGGATTAGTTGTAGCTGCGGGGGCTGCGGGTTTAGACTTAGGTTTGAAAGTAGCATTAATTGAAAAAAATCTCATGGGAGGAGATTGTTTAAACTTTGGTTGTATCCCTTCTAAATGTTTAATTCGTTCTTCTCGTGTAGTAGAAGAAATCAAAAAAGCCAAGGATTTAGGTATTAATATTTCCCAGCAATTTGATGTGGATTTTGCCACAGTTATGCAAAGAATGCGGCGGATTCGGGCGAGTATTAGTCATCATGATTCTGTGGAAAGATTTAAAAATTTAGGAATTGATGTTTTTTTAGGTGATGGAAAATTTACAAGTAATAATACTATAGAAGTTGCTAATACAAACCTAAAGTTTAAAAAAGCTGTAATTGCGACTGGTGCGCGGGCTGTTAAACCGAAAATTCGCGGAATTGAAGAAACCGGATATTTAACTAATGAAACTGTTTTTTCCCTAACTCAAAAACCAGAAAAATTAGCAATAATTGGTGGTGGTCCTGTCGGTTGTGAATTAGCACAAACATTCCAACGTTTGGGTTGTGAAGTGACATTATTTCATAGAGATTCACATATTTTAAATCAGGAAGATCCAGAAGCAGCAGAAATTTTGCAAAAAATTTTAATTGATGAAGGTATTCGTTTAGTATTAAATTGTCAGTTAGAAGAAGTGGTGACTGTGACGGAAGGAAAACGATTATATTTTTCTGTGCATAGTGAACGAGATTCGGTGACAGTTGATGAAATATTAGTTGGTGTGGGACGTGCGCCCAATGTGGAAAATTTGAATTTAGCCGCAGTGGGTGTAGAATACGATCAGAGCTTGGGTGTAAAAGTGAATGATTATTTGCAAACCACAAATCCCAAAATATACGCCGCTGGTGATATCTGCATGAATTGGAAATTCACTCATGCGGCAGATGCTGCGGCGCGGATTGTGATTAAAAATACTCTATTTTCGCCTTTTGGTTGGGGACGATCTAAACTCAGTAGTTTGGTAATGCCTTGGGTGACATATACCAGCCCGGAAATTGCTCATGTGGGAATGTATGCAAATGAGGCGAAAAAATTGGGTATAGACATAGAAACTATTAAGATTCCTTTTATTAGTGTAGATCGAGCGATCGCCGATCATGAAGAATCTGGTTTTTTGAAGATTCATCACAAAAAAGGATCAGATCAAATCCTAGGTGCAACAATTGTTGCTAATCATGCAGGGGAGATGATTTCCGAAATTACCACAGCTATTGTCAATAATATTGGTTTAAGTAAACTTAGTAGTGTAATTCATCCTTACCCAACCCAAGCAGAAGCAATTAAAAAAGCCGCAGACGCTTACCGCAAAACTTTACTCACACCAAGAACTAAACAATTATTAAGTTTTTTAACAAAGTTTTCCTAAGTTATTTCAGATCCTTAACTTCTTGAAGAATTCGGGAATCTTATTTTTTACAAAAAATCCGAAATCACCATTTAAGTAATTGTATTTAATCATGAATATCAAATTTTTTCAATATTTATTGAGTAGAAAAAATGAGCGCGGATTTACCATTATTGAAATACTATCAATTGTCATAATTATTGGTATTTTATCTGCAATAGCGTTACCCTCGTTTCTGAGTTGTGGTAGTATGGCTGTATCATCAGAATCGAAATATTATGTTGGTGCTATGAACGAAAGTCAACAAGCCTACTTTTTAGAAAATCGCAATTTTTCTAACTCTTTATCAAGATTAGATTTAGGTATTAAAGAACAAACTAAATACTTCAATTATTCTATTATTATAACTCAAAAAGCTGCATTTAATTATGGTGTGGCTAGACAAAAATATGTAGATAGTAGTTGGTTTAATCCCAGACCTATTAAAACTTTTGTAGGGGCTGTTTTTGCTGTACCTATAACAAAAAAAGATCAACCCGAAACTTTATCAATTATTTGTCAAAGTCAAGAACTTACTACTACCAGTCCAGCAAATCCGATCTTAAAAAATGGTGTTCCTGTATGTGGTCAAGGGACTAAGGAACTACTAAACAAAGAATTCATTAAATAATTAACTAAAGAAATTATGCTAAAGATTAACATCAGCAATCTGAAATTAAAAATTGCATTACAAGTATTAATATGGTTGATTATTATATTTGGTAGTTTGTTATCCGCCATGATATATAATTCAGATATACTCAAACCATTAATGGAATCTGGTATCCCATTAAATCACCTTTCTGGTTTACCCATTTTAGGTGATAAAATTCGCGCTGCTAGTATCCCGCAAATTACTGTTCAAGAATTGCAAAAATTAATTCTTAGTAAAAATCCCCAATTACTATTAATTGATGTTCGGACTCCAGCAGAATATGAATATACCCACATTCCCGGAGCAATACTTGTACCATTAACAGATGTTGAAGCGGGAATTGGGATTATAAATATTAAATCATTGACACCAGGACATAAATTAATTACCTATTGTTCTGTTGGTGTTAGGTCGAATAAAGCGTTAGAATTATTAAAGAGTGCAGGAATTACAGGAGAAAATGTTAAAGGTGGAATTCATGAATGGAGAAACAAGATTGACCCCTCTATGCCAGAATTATAAGGATATAGACCAAAATGGAATATAAATCTCTAGCTATTGTCAGCAGTATCGTTACATTTGGAATACTGGAAACCTTAGTTCCCTTTTTTCAATATCGTCAAAATCCCATTAAAAGATTTATTCACAATTTAATTTTGGGTTTAATTAATTCTCTAGTCATTAATGTCACTGTTATTTTAATATTAAATTTATTGTGGAAACCAACTTTATCCCAGGGATTTTTTTATAATCTGAACTTACCTTGGCTGCACTTTATCCTCTCTTTTTTATTGCTTGATTTGTATATGTATACGTGGCATAGATTAATCCACAATTGGGGTTTTGCTTGGCGATTTCATAAAGTTCATCATACAGACAGATGGATGAATATATCCACAGCTTACCGCTTTCATACAGTAGAAGTAATTGCTTCCAATATTCCTAAAATTGGCTTAATTTATCTATTGGGAATTACACCAAATGCTTGGATATTATATGAATCTTTATTTGCTGTATCATTAGTTTTTCATCACAGTAATTTTGCTCTACCTTTCAAAATAGATAAATTCTTGAGTTACTTCATTGTCACACCTAATTATCATCGCGCTCATCATTGCCAATTAATCAAATATCTCAATAGTAATTATAGCAGTTTGTTAACTATATGGGATATAATATTTCAATCTCGTTATTATCCACCACAACCAGAAACAATCCAATTTGGTGTACCAGAAGAAACCAGAGATTTTAATGTTATCAGTTTATTAAAATTACCCTTTGTGTCTGTTCATAAATAGGATAATTTACTGTATTATAGAAATATTTCGGCAAACGTCTCTTTTTTCCTAGATTAAAATTAATTAATTATCCATTTGGAGTTATTTTTCCTGTGCTGAGTTCACCTTTACCCACTATCAACGCCATCAAACAACCCACCAGTGATGCTTGGGTAGAGCAAGCGATCGCTAACCTGGATATTATATTATTAGATCACTCTCACTGTGAAAAAAAAGCCGCTGGAGTAGCGTTAAATATGATGTTTCGCTATCCTTCTAATACTAAAATGGTTAGGGAGTTAACAGCGATCGCTAGAGAAGAATTAGAACACTTAGAACAAGTTAACCAGTGGTTAGAAAAACGGAATATTCCCCTCAAACCATTAGCTCCACCACCCTACGGCGCTGGTTTAAAAGCCCAAGTCTGTAACCAAGAACCCCACCGTTTTTTAGATTCTCTGCTAGTTACAGGCTTAATAGAAGCCCGCAGCCATGAACGTTTAGGGTTATTAGCTGCTAACTGTCCAGAACCAGAATTAGCCGGATTTTATCGCAGTTTAATGGCATCGGAAGCCCGACATTTTGGCATTTACTGGGTATTAGCAGATACCTATTTTGACAGAAAAATAGTCATGAATAGATTAGATGAATTAGCTGAGGTGGAAAGTCAATTATTATCAACCTTACACCCAGAACCAAGAATTCATAGTTAGTCAGTTTTTAACGGCGTATTTATTAACAACCAAGTTTGAAAATCAGCCAAACTATTAAAATCTAAAAGTGCTTCACTCAATTCTTCTAAAACAGATAATGGTAAAGCAGAAATAGATTTTCTCATTTTTTGAGAAATTCTCCCAAACCGCTTTGTTAATAGTCGAATAATTAAACTAATGGTAGCTTGTTCTATCCCTTGTTCTATACCTTCTTCTATTCCTTCCTCTCTTCCTTGTTCTAGTCCTTCCTCCCTTCCTTCTTCTTTAATTTCTTGATAAACTCTAGTTTCCTTCAGTGTAATTCCTAACATTGATTCTACCTCCCGACGACTTAGTTTTTCAAACTTGTACACCATGATTGTCGTGATCATCTCTATGATAGCTTGACTTGATGGTGGTACAATTTCTTCATTGTTTCTGTTTAATAAATATCTAGCTGCTGCTGGGGCTTTGTTTTCCTCCAGAGTAGTTAGTAACATTACTCCTAGCCCTAATGGTAACTCCTCAATATTGCCCAATTCATCTAAGTATACTCGATGGACTTGGGGACTGTTAAGAAATCCACGATGGGGATAAATATTGCTTTGTTCAGTATTTCGAGATGGATAAATGATTACTACTTGCCAATCACTAAATCTTTTGCAGTTACGATAAAAATATAGTGAAGTTTCAGCATTTGTTCTTTCATAAAGTTCTTCATCTATTTGAAATTGTACCTCACAGAAATATACTATTCCTCGTCCATCACTTTCTGGTGGTAAAAATACACCATCAATTGCAAATGTGGGTTCTTTGACAGCTATAGAATCAAAGCGGTAAGATTGAGCATTGATAGGCGGATCTGTCAAGAGTTCAAATAGTAAAGATGGATATTGTTGAAATAGGCTATAAAAAATTGAATCTCTACGCATAAATTACGACCATCTACTTAAATATAATATATATAACAGTCATAAATGATATGTGGGGTGGGCATTATCCACCAAAACCCCCTAACCAAAATCCCCTAACCAAAACTCTCTACGGTGGGCATTGCCCACCCTACGTATATATTAAATATTAGTGCTATGGCAAATTGGTTATGCTTGTAAACATAACAGAAATTTCAGCACGTTTAAAGATTTCATTCTCTCATGAGATAATTGTAAAATAGAAAAAAGCCCGGAGGTAGAATTACGGTTTACGCACGCCCCTTAGCTCGATTAATTGAGCAGTTGCAAAGGCTCCCTGGAGTTGGTCCCAAAAGCGCCCAACGATTAGCTTTGCACATCTTAAAAAGACCAGAAGCAGAAGTAGAAGCCTTAGCCCAAGCACTTGTTGACGCAAAAAAACAGGTAGGTTTGTGTAAAGTTTGCTTTCACCTTTCCTCAGATCCAGTATGTGAAATTTGTCGTCACCCTCAGCGAGATAATACAACCATTTGTGTAGTTGCAGATTCCCGTGATGTGATTGCTTTAGAAAAAACCCGTGAATATAAAGGTAAATATCATGTTTTATGCGGCGTAATTTCCCCAATGGATGGTATCGGACCTGAACAGCTAACTATTCAAGCTTTAGTGAAACGGGTAAGCGAACAAAAGCCCCAAGAAGTTATTTTAGCCATTAGTCCCAGTATCGAAGGAGAAACCACAACATTATATATAGGTCAATTACTCAAACCATTTACAAAAGTAACCCGCATTGCCTTTGGTTTACCCGTAGGTGGTGATTTAGAATACGCTGATGAACTCACCTTAGCCAGAGCATTAGAAGGACGGAGAGAGCTAGATTAGGGTAATTTAGAATGAACAATAGAAAATAAAATCTTAAATTAAACCTTAAAAAAAGCTTGCTTTTTCCGCCTTTGCGTGAGACAAAAATAGATTCCGTCAACTTTCTAAGCTGTTACCAAAATGTTTTTTACCAATTCTCTGGAAAATCAACTCCAACAGTGGAACAATACCATTAATATTCAGCCAAATCATGTTAATGCTTATGTTCAGCGAGGGATGGTTTATTTTAAATTAGGAAAAATTGAAGAATCAATTCAAGATTTCGATCATGCTGAAAAGTTAGATATGCAAATTACTCCTTATCTTTGGCAAAGAGGATTATCCTATTATTATGCAGAACGGTTTGCTGAAGGTGCAAAACAGTTTGAAACCGATTTAATTGTTAATGCTCAAGATGTAGAAGAAACAGTGTGGCGATATCTTTGTATAGCCAGATTATCAGGTGTTACAGAAGCACGTAATTCTTTATTAACTGTGAAAAATGATCCTCGAAAAATCATGGCAACTATATATGATTTATTTGCAGGTAATTGTAGTCAAGAGGATGTTTTAAATATAGGAAAATTGACAGGATTAAAAGGTAAATTTTACAGTCACCTTTATTTAGGCTTATATTATGAAGCTGAGAATAATTTGGAGTTAGCGCAGGAATATATAGTTAAAGCTGCTAACGAGGACAAAATTGATGATTATATGTGGTATTTAGCCGTAGTCCATAAAAATCTCCGAGCATGGACATAAAAATACAAGTAGATGGGTTGAAATAATATCAAAATAATATTGTTGACTCTTGGCGGTCCACCAAGCCCACTCCATAAGAGTATTATACTTATTGTGGGGTGGGCTTCTAGCCTGCCCATACTATATTTAATTATGCCTACTTACTTAGTTGGCATGAGAGATGCTGCGGGAGAAGTATGTACACTAAAATAAAAGATACGTTATTGCAGGTATGTAACTTTTCACTTAGGGACTTCCAATTAAAAAAATACCCAAAAATTTCTTGTAGTGCGGGCCGAAAAGTCCCCTAATCATCAAGGACGGGCAGGATGCCCATCCCACAAAATTGGGTAATTTATTTTTTGGTGTTCCCTTAATAAATACAAATGTTTTAATATTTCCCCTTATTTACCAAAAAACTGGGTTTAAAGCCCCGTGCTTCTAGCACGGCTTTTATGGTAGAATTTAGTGAGTGGAAAGGGTAATCAACCACTTAAAAAACCCAGTTGCCGAAAGGTACAACGCTGAACCTTGAAAATTGAATCTATGGGGTTCTGCTGCATTTTTCTAGACTCCACCTCGCAGTAGGTAAAAGATTTAGAGGAGCTAGACATACAGTTTTTTGAAACATTATGTTTCAAATCAAAAAAAGAACTTGGAGAAATCTAACTAGGGTAGGGCATACCCAAAGTCGCTTGGGGAGAGTCCCACCTCTGAGCTAGACACTGCAAGGTATCTAGTTTAAGTGGTCTCGTTGAACCAAGAATCCTCGTGCCTTTAGAACGAGGAGTGTCAACAGCACTATTGATCACAAACCCCATTGAGAAAAAATTCATCCCTAAGATTCTTTGCTCTGGTCTTTATCAGTTGCTACATACAGTCCTAAACTGTAGATGAGAGTTGAAAGGTAGTTGGGAGAAAATTTGTGAAAAAAGTTTTAGCAATTATTCTGGGTGGGGGTGCGGGTACTCGGCTTTATCCGTTAACTAAACTCCGCGCTAAACCAGCAGTACCAGTGGCTGGGAAGTATCGCTTAATAGATATTCCTGTTAGCAACTGCATCAATTCCGAAATATTCAAAATCTACGTCCTTACTCAATTTAACTCAGCCTCTCTGAATCGTCACATTGCTCGTGCTTACAACTTTAGTGGGTTTAGCGATGGGTTTGTAGAAGTGTTAGCAGCACAACAAACCCCAGAAAACCCCAACTGGTTCCAAGGTACGGCTGATGCTGTGCGTCAGTACATCTGGATGTTACAAGATTGGGATGTAGAGGAATTTCTGATTCTTTCTGGTGATCACCTCTACCGCATGGATTACCGTCAGTTTATCCAGCGTCACAGAGACACAAATGCGGATATTACACTTTCCGTAATTCCCATAGATGATCGTCGCGCCTCAGATTATGGCTTGATGAAAATCAATGAATCCGGTAGAGTCATTGACTTTAGCGAAAAACCCAAAGGTGAAGCTTTAGCGCAAATGCGAGTTGATACCACCATATTGGGATTGACAAAAGAACAAGCCGAACTACAGCCATTTATCGCCTCAATGGGGATTTATGTCTTTAAAAAAGATGTTTTAATCAAGTTACTGAAACAATCTTTAGCACAAACTGATTTTGGCAAAGAGATTATTCCCGAAGCTGCTAAAGACCACAACGTTCAAGCCTTCTTGTTTGATGACTACTGGGAAGATATTGGGACAATTGAATCTTTTTATGAAGCCAATTTAGCCCTAACAAAGCAACCGCTCCCTCCCTTTAGCTTCTATGATGAAGCAGCGCCAATTTATACTCGCGCTCGTTACTTACCCCCCTCTAAACTGTTGAATTGCCAAATCACAGAATCTATGATTGGCGACGGTTGTATCTTGAAAGATTGCCGGATTCAACATTCAGTTTTGGGAGTGCGATCGCGGATAGAATCAAGATCTATAATTGAAGAAACCCTGATCATGGGTGCTGACTATTACCAACCATCCGCTGAAAGACAATGCAGCTTAGAACCAAATGATATCCCCGTCGGTATTGGCACAGACACCATTATCCGCCGTGCCATCATTGATAAAAATGCCCGCATTGGTAACAATGTAAAAATCATCAATAAGGACAACATCCAAGAAGCAGAACGGGAAAAGCAAGGCTTCTACATCCGTAGTGGCATTGTTGTCGTCCTCAAAAATGCTGCAATTCCTGATGGAACAATTATTTAGTCATTGGTCATTGGTCACTGTTCCTTTGTTAATTAGCGACTAACGACTAATAGCTAATGACTAATACAGCGGTTTGCGCTCTTATGAGGTACATCTTAGCCCCCTCCCCGCAAGCGGGGAGGGGGTTGGGGGTGGGGTTCATGTACCTCATAACATCGGGAAGTGCTGTAACTACTAACCAATGACTACTAACCAATGACTAAATTAATTTTGCTAATTGGTCTTCCTGGTAGTGGTAAATCAACTTTAGCAAAACAACTACTGACAGAATGCCCCCAGATGCGGCTAATTTCCACAGATGTTATCCGGGGGCAACTTTTTGGTTCAGAAGCAATTCAAGGGCCTTGGCTGCTAATTTGGCGCGAACTGGAACAACAATTACAGCAAGCCATAACCGCAGATCAAGGGGTAATTCTCGATGCTACCCACGCCCAAAGGAAAAATCGCCGAGAAGTGATTACCCTCGCCCGTAATTGTGGCTTTAGTTATATTATGGGCGTTTGGGTGAAAACTCCAGTTTGGCTATGTTTGACACGAAATCAAAAACGGATTCGTCAAGTTCCCGAAGATATAATTCTCCGAATGCACCGCCAAATCCGGGATGCTCCCCCCAGCTTAGAAGAAGGAATAGACGAGCTTATTTCCTTTTAATAATGGCAAGAGTACGGGAATTACGCTGGTACCTTCAGCAAGAACCACACTTGATTTTGGGGACTGTTTGTTACTTTAATATCAGAATCTTTTTGCCTGCCATGAGACCAAAAAAAAGGGCACAGGCATCAAATAAAACGAAGTCACCCACCAGGGTTAATTACCAATAAATCTTAGAAAAAACATCACCTAAATTTCTACAGGAGGCTAGTAGATGGCTGCAACCGATTTTAAAGACTATTATGCAATGTTAAGAATTAGTAAAACTGCCACTTCAGAAGAAATTAAACAAGCTTTTCGGAAACTAGCCCGTAAATATCATCCTGATGTTAACCCCAATAACAAACAGGCTGAAGCTAAGTTTAAAGAAGTTAATGAAGCCTACGAGGTCTTATCTGACCCAGATAAACGCAAAAAATACGACCAATTTGGTCAATATTGGAAACAAGCGGGTATTGGTATCCCCGGTGGTGGTTCTGGTGTGGATATGGGCGGGGTTGATTTTGGTCAATACGGCAGTTTTAATGACTTTTTAACTGAATTATTTGGTGGTGCAGGACCTCGCAGCGGCCGACAAAGTTACTCTTATCGGACTTCCACTGGTAGACCAGGTGGCGATTTTGGTTTTCAAGATGGCTCTGCTGGTAGCACACAAGATACAGAAGCTGTGATTACTTTAACTTTTGCAGAAGCATTTTCTGGTGTTCAAAAACGGTTTAGTTTAGGAAACGAAACTATTGATGTGCGTATTCCTGGTAGTGCGAAAACTGGTACTCGTTTACGGGTGAAGGGTAAAGGCCAAATTAACCCCATGAATCAACAACGGGGAGATTTATACTTAAAGGTAGAATTACAACCCCATACTTTTTTCCAAATAGAAGGGGATAATCTTGTTTGCGAAGTATTAATTACCCCTGACGAAGCTACATTAGGCGCGACGATAGATGTACCTACACCTGATGGTAATGTTAATGTTAAGCTACCTGCGGGAGTGCGTTCTGGTCAATCCCTGCGGTTACGTGGTAAAGGTTGGCCTTTAGCTAAAGGTGGACGGGGTGATCAATTGGTGAAAGTGGCGATCGCCCCTCCAAAAGACCTCACTCCTCAAGAACGGGAATGCTATGAAAAAATTAGAGCCATTCGTACTTACAACCCCCGCAGTCATTTAGCACAAGTTAAGTTGTGAAGATTGTTAAGAGTATTTCCCTAGAGAACTATCCAGAATTGTGATTGTGTATTCTTTTGAGGATCGTTAGCCATAATGTGGGGAAAACTCTGCAAAATACCTCACCGTACATAATCTAGAATTTTACCATAGTATCAAAGAGCGTTGTATTTATTAAAACACCCTTAATTATTTATAAAAAATATTTACTTATGTAAAGGTTGGCTTTAAAGTTACATTTCCCATACAATAATAGAAAATGTGTGGGACAATATTTGCTTTGAGCATAGGTTATGGTTTCAATTTCTTGCCTAAATAAACACTTCAATATTTAAAGAGTCATCATGTTGATGGTTTAATTTGTATTAGTTAAAATGCAGCTTACCAAAACCATACTAGGTGGTTATGGATTAGGCTGCACCAATGATGTTTGTCAGCATATTTCTGTATATTTGGCTAGAAGTGTCTCTATGCTGGCATTATGATCTAAGAAAGAAAATAAATGTCTATAGAGCAGTTTTCCATCTTTATCTAATACAAATTGTGCGGATAAAGGCGCTCCTAATGCTTGTCCAGTTTTATAAGTCCGAAATGTATGACAACTAGAATCACTCAATAATGGCATTTTTAAACCCAAGTCTTGCACAATTATTTGACTTTGCTTTTTATCGGTACTAGTAATTAATAAAACTTCAATTCCTCTATTTTTAAACTGTTCATAGTTCTCATTTAAAGCTTTAATATGGGGATAACAAAATGGACAATATTGCTTTTCGGTGAAAATTCTCGTAAAGGCAATTAGTACAGGTTGTTTACCTCGGAAATCAGATAATTTAACAACAGTATTGTTAGTAATATCTGATAATTTAAAATCTGGTGTGCCTACACCCAATCGGAAATTATCTAACGGGGGTATAGGTAAAAAATTATGGAAAAATCGCTCGTTAAACAAGCCAGTAAAATCAGTTGAAGTCAGCATAAAAAATTCAAAGTTAAAAGTTTAATTACCAAATTCCCAATTCTCTAAATATCAGCAAAGTAAATTTTAGACTTCACGGGATCAGGATTCATTGTTTTGTCACCAGGTTGCCAATTAACAGGACAAACTTCCTCGGAGTGGGACTGAACGTACTGAATTGCTTGTAATGTTCGTAGGGCTTCATCTACATTGCGACCAAAGGCTAGATTATTAATGGTAGCGTGTTGGAGGATGCCATCTTTGTCAATAATAAATAAACCCCGTAAAGCAATGCCGGCGTTAGGATCAAGAACGCTGTAAGCGGCACTAATTTCTTTTCTGATGTCGGAAACTAAGGGATAATTTATATCACCAACTCCACCAGATTTACGATCTGTTTGAATCCAAGCGAGGTGAGAAAATTCACTATCAACAGAAATACCCAAAATTTCTGTACTTAGTTTGCTGAATTCCGCGTAGCGATCGCTAAATGCTGTCACTTCAGTTGGACAAACAAAGGTAAAATCTAAGGGATAGAACAAGAGAACAACATATCTACCACGATAATCAGATAACTTAATTGACTTAAACTCCTGATCTACTACGGATGTTGCTGTAAAATCGGGAGCCTGTTGACCAATACGGAGGTATCCCTCTGTTCCATAGGTAAGCGTCATTAACCTAATTCTCCTTCAACTTCATTTATATTTCTTAATTTCGAGTAAGTGGTTTTTTGTTGGTATCAAGAACTAGAACAAAATTAGACATTTAAATTTCACCATTTTAGGGTGGAGTAAATCCAAAATCCAAAATCGTAAATCCAAAATTGACTGACCTAGATAACGTTTACTCATGTTTTGAGTGGTTTGGTTCACATAAACTACAGATTACTCCGTTTATTTATGCTCTCAGCATTTAAACTGACCTAAATATTTGTTTTCTTGGTATTTGAGTATTTTATTATTATCTGATTAGTCACTCCCACACAAAGCATGGGAGCGATTCTGCCAGGTTACAGGCTAGTTTTTAGCATACTTACCAATTATTGTCGCCAAGTCTGGTATTGCCTCTTCTACGTGTCTTTTGGCGGAATTACGTAACTTATCATAGGTTCCTCGCACAATTTGCCGCTTCGTGTGCTTGACTCTTTCATCAGTAACGCCTAGCAGCGCGTCCGCAGTTCGAGAGCTATTTACTGTCAGATGTTTCACTGGCTCTCCTTGTTGCACTCCTTCACTCCAGATGGGATCAAGTGCCTTAAAACAGGTCGGTAAGAGGGACTCGACAACATCGGGGACATACCCTGGTTTAATTCCCTTGAGAGCGCCAAAAGCAGCTTTTAGTGCTATTCCGCTCATACCCGACTTAGATGCTAGTTGTGAGTCTATCATGTTGCAGCAGTCTTGGACAATCAATGCCTGATTGTGAGAATTCAACAGTTCATCGCTCAGTCCCATTTTCATACTCCTAAGTATTTAGATATCCAAGTATCAAATTGTTTGATTTAAAAAAGAGGAGGCTGAAAACAATGATTGATCACAATCATCTGTTTTCCAAGATAAGAGCATATCAATTTTTTGTCAAAACTGGTAAAACCACCTTTGTTTACCTGCAACTTGCTGTAATTAAGTATTTTTGGTTCAATTTCGGAAATTTTTTATGGCAATGCACCTCATTGTCGTCAATGTGCAAACTGCTTGCAGCAGTGATTTGGTATTGCTCAGGATTGGTCTGTTGCTGAAGTTATGCGTCATAGAAGAAGGGAACAGGGAATAGTTTTTCCTATGTCCTGTTCGGTGAACGGGGAGTAAGAGACCCGACTTCAATAAGTGGAGTGTTTCATGTGGGATCTAAATCTTCCTTTTTTGTTGTTCCCTGTTGCCCGTTCCCTCTTTATATTGAGACAACAGACAAATAAAAACTGAAGATATCATTAATTCCCCTGTTGAACTTATCCTCTTGAGAAGTTATTATGTATGGGAACAAGATGCGTCTCGGCAATGGCAAAATAGTCTAAAAAATAAAAATAATTCACCAAGACACAAATTTCAGAAGTTAATCCATTTTAGCTTGAGTATCATTATACTCCCTTCTCTAAGTATATAATACAGTGGGATATTAACTTCATTCTTAAGATAACCCCTGAATTCTTTGTTGATAAAATTTCTATTCAACTTTAACCGATCAAAATCAACCATAACAGTATGTCTTACGTATCCATCTTCAAAAATATACCAGAAATATTAAGCCAACCAACGGGAATAGCCGCCATAGCCTCTCTTGGTATTCACGGTGCTATTGCTTTAATTGTGCCATTAATGCCAGTTAACACTAGTGCATCTTCAAAAGCTGACTCACCTAAAGCAGTAGGACTGATGGAATTGAGTACCGCTGATCAAAGCCGATTACCACAACCTCCTAGTACATCCCCAGTAGCCTTACAGCAGCCTAAACTACCGATACAACAACAACTACCAGGCACTAATTTGGGTAGCCCATTAACTAACTATCCCCCTTTACAAACAGAATTATCTAATCAGCCTGTATTACCAGCTATTCCTAGCTCGCTAACTAATTATAACCTCTCTTACCTGCCTACTAGGCAATCTATTGAAAGATTGACTCGCAATGACTTACAGAGAGCAATGTCTAGATTGCCAAGAAGCACATATACTCCCTCTGTTTCCTCTATTTCACCTTTGGTCAATAATCTAGATCAGGGAATGCGAGAAACTGGATCTCTAGGTATTAATAGGTTACCAGAACTTCGACAAAATAATGACATACCTGGAGAACCACTGAATAATCCATCCGCTGAACCTATTGATATTGGAAGTTCAACAACAGTAGGAATTTCACCACCACAAACAGTGGAATCAGAAAATAATGCCGTTAAAATTGTCCAAGATGGGGAAAAAATAGCTTTAGTAGATAATTCTAAGGGGAAATCACCAGAAATTCTCAGAAATGAGTCTGACTCAAAAGGTCAGAGAACTGAACAATTCGCTAAATTGAACTCATACAACACTCTTAGACAAAACATTCGTCAAGAATATCCCAATATCAAAGAGAAAGGGGTAATTCGTGAAACCATCTCTACAGATACACTAGAGATGGAAGGCACAGTTGTAGGTAGATTAGTTGTAGATTCAGATGGTAAGGTTTTAGATATTAAGTTTCAAGAAGGAACAGAATCGCCGAAGTTACAATCTAAAGTTCGAGAATTTTTCAGTGCTAATCCACCTCAAGCTGATAAGCAAGTAATTAGCTCTTATCCTTTTCAACTAAAGTTCCAAAATAATCCTAATGCTTCGGGAGTAAGTTCTAAGATTCAACCTTCAGTTACAACAAATACTGAAAAAGTATTTGAATCTCAAATAAAACCTTCAGCAACACCAAATACTCAAAAATTACCTGAATCTCAAATAAAACCTTCAGCAACACCAAATACTGAAAAATTACCTGAATCTCAAATCAAACCTTCAGTCACACCAAATACTGAAAAATTACCTGAATCTCAAATCAAACCTTCAGTCACACCAAATACTGAAAAATTACCTGAATCTCAAATCAAACCTTCTGCAACTCTGAATCTTAAAAAATTACCTGAATTGAAAATACAACCTTCAGGAACATCAGATTCTAAAAAATTACCTGAACTGAAAGTACAACCTTCTGCAACTCTGAATCTTAAAAAATTACCTGAACCCCAGAATACTCAAAATTCCTCTGGAACTCCAGCAGTAAATACTCCTGATCCTGTTAAGTCGGCGACACCAAGTAGTGATTCTCCCGCTGTATCTACTGAATCTAATCAAAAACTCATCCAAAAGTTACGCCAAATCAAGGAAGAAGAAAAAAATCCTGAGTAATTAACTGTCAGGAGATATAACAGGGGAAAAGCGAGAAAAAGTCATATACCAAGAAACTTTCAAGCCTGCTCCCTGTTGCCTGCTGTAAGTTAATTAAAAGACCGCAGAAATATTATAAAATAACTGGGTAAGCGTAAAACTCAGTCCCTTTAGGGCTGAGATATAAGCGACTCCTGCGACTTTAGTCGCAGTCATCTTTCTACTGGGCTTGCTATTTTATTTTAGACAGAGTAGCATCAAAATGGGAGGGAAAAAGATGCTTGTTTTTGAGTTTAAAGCTTACGGGAAGTCAGCGCAAATAAAAGCAGTAGGTGATGCAATTCGGACTGCACAGTTTATTCGCAATAGCTGTATTCGGCTATGGATAGATGTGAAAAACACAGGCAAAAATGATTTAAACAAATATTGTGCCGTACTTGCTGCTAAATTCTCCTTTGCGAATGAACTCAATTCAATGGCAAGACAAGCCAGTGCAGAACGAGCATGGTTTTCTATCTCTCGGTTTTGTGATAATTGCAAAAAAGGGGTTTTCGGTAAAAAGGGCTTTCCTCAATTCCAGAAAGATTGTCGTTCTGTCGAATACAAAACTTCTGGCTGGAAACTAACCAATGACCGTAAGTTTATCACCTTCACCGATAAAAAAGGGATTGGGCGATTAAAACTTAAAGGAACTCGTGATCTGCATTTTTACCAAATTAACCAAATTAAACGGGTAAGATTGGTAAAACGTGCGGACGGTATTTGTGTTCAATTTTGTATTAATGTCAACCGTCAAGAAGATATAGCACTATCAGGAAATACAATTGGGTTGGATGTAGGTTTGAAAGAATACTACACTGATTCTGAGGGCGTAATGATTGAGAATCCCAAATTTCTCCGGATTGGAGAAAAGGTTCTTAAACGTTCGCAACGTCGTGTTTCCAGAAAGGTAAAAGGTTCAAAAAATAGGGGCAAAGCTAGACAGACTTTAGGAAAACGCCATCTCAAAATAAGTAGGCAACGTAAAGACCATGCTGTGAAGTTAGCACGGTGCGTAGTTCAGTCTAACGACTTGATAGCTTATGAAGATTTGAGAATTAAAAATTTGGTGAAAAATCATTGTTTAGCTAAGTCTATTAACGACGCATCTTGGTATCAGTTTCGTGTCTGGCTGGAATACTTTGGTCAGGTTTTCAAGAAGCTCACAGTTGCGGTTAATCCGCAATACACGAGCCAAGAATGCTCTAGTTGCGGTGAAATTGTGAAGAAAACTCTATCTACTCGCACCCACGTTTGTCGGTGTGGTTGTGTCATGGATAGAGATGAAAATGCAGCTAGAAATATCCTTCGTCGGGGATTGGGTACGGTAGGGCATACCGAAACCTTCATGCTAGACATGAGTAACGCTTTAGGAGATGAGTCCTCTACTCAGGTTGGAGTAATCCTGTCTGAGCAAGTCATGTCTTTGATCAAAGAATCTCAGCGGCTTTAGCCCTGAGAGTGTCAAACATGGATTGGATTACCCTCCTGCGATCGCTACAGTCTGACTTTCTTAGAAGGTTAACATCAAGTTGTCTACTTCATTGTGAAATAGAAGGTCAACATAGTGAATTAACTATTATTTCTGGTGATAGATTAAAGTCATTACGAGAATTTTGCTGGTTAATGGCGGAAAAATATAAACGCACTTCCCCAGTTCGTGATGTTTTTATTAATAACCTCAAAGGTAAATTAGGCGAGGAAGTTGTTAAAGAACGGTTAGCTGATTTTATTACTGAAGTAGATTATGAAAAACGCTTTGGTGGTGATGGTAAAAGTGATTTCACTCTCACTGCTAATTCTTTAATTGGCGTTGAAGTCAAATCTCGTCACGGTAGTATTGATAGAGTTAGATGGTCAGTTAGTGCGGAAGAAGTGGAAAAAAATGCGGTAATTGTCTGTATTTTGATTCAGGAAGAAGTCAATGAAGCCCAATCTGCATATCACCTTTTTTTAGCTGGATTTCTTCCCACACAAATGATTAAATTGAAAACGGGGAAAATTTCCTTTGGGATTAATCAATTATTGTATGCTGGTGGTTTATTTTCCTATTTAGAACAATTTCAAGTTTCCTCAAATGCTCATAAATCTAATTTAGCTCAGAGTCAACTAATTAAACCCCAATCTGCATCTGTTGATTTAACTACTTTTTATTTAACTCTCGGTGATGAATATTTACAAAAAAGGGAGTATACAGCAGCAATTAATAGTTATAATCAAGCTTTACAATTTAATAATAGTGATGCTGATATTTATTATAAACTAGGTTTAGTTAATTATCAATTAGGTGAGTATCACACCGCAATTATTAATTATAGTCAGGCAATAAATCTTAATATTAATCATCCTCAAGCTTACAATCAAATAGGTTTGGTACATTATCAACTAGGTAATTATCAAATAGCTATAGAAGCTTACACCCAAGCTATTAGAATTAATCCACATTTTGCGATTAATTATAAAAATCGTGCTGATGTTCGTTCGCATATTGGTGATACCCAAGGAGCAATTGAAGATTATAATCAAGCAATTAAGCTGAATCCTGATTATGCTACTACGCAAAAAGATAGGCAAATATCTCGTTATTTATTAAATGATCAACAGCAATTAAAACCAGTAATTAATATTGATTCTGATGATGCTATTGGGTATAAAAATCGTGGAAATGATTGGGCTGAATCAGGAGATAATGAAGGAGCAATTACCGATTATACCCAAGTAATTCAAATTAATCCTGATGATATTGATGCTTATTATTGTCGGGGTAATGCTCATTTTGATTCAGGAAAATATGCAGCAGCAATTACCGATTATACTCAGGTAGTTAAAATAAATTCTCACTACGTTAACGCTTATTATAACCGAGGAAATGCTCGGTTAGAGATTGCAGATAAACAGGGAGCAGTTGAGGATTTTCAGAAAGCAGCAGATTTATATTGGCAAGCAGGAAAATTAGCAGAATATAAAGATACACAAGCTAGAATTATAGAATTAGAAATAGAAGCATCTTTAGATATTTTAAATTTTTAATTACAAGTAGGGTGTGTTAGCGACAGCGTAACGCACCATTATCAAGAATTTGGTGTGTTAGCAACAGCGTAACGCATCATTATCAAGAATTTGGTGTGTTAGCGACAGCGTAACGCATCATTATCAAGAATTTGGTGCATTACGAACTTCGTTCTAATGCACCCTACAATATTAAAATAGTATATTTAGTGAAATAGGTTGTTAATAATGAAGACTTTAAAAAATATCTATCCTCTATGTAGCTTAGTTTTTTTAACTTATATGGGGAGTTTTCAAGATGAAATTATAGCATCTGCTAAAAATCAGCCGCAAATAATGGTAAAACAGGAATTACAGAGTAAAAATACCCAAGTAAACCCAGTTTTCAACCCAATTCTCTCCGAATTAAAGCAAAAAACCCAGATCAAGATTTTATTACCTCAGTATGTTTCTGAATCAGATGGGGAAAATCCACTTTACGCCATTATGGAAACTGCTACAAAGAATAAATACGAAATATTACTGGGTTTTAGTCCCGATTGTACTGGTGGAACAGCTTGCCGTCTGGGTATAATTACAGGAGAAGCCATCACACCCAAAATGCCCCGTCTGACTGGTAAATCAGTATTGTTAACTAAGGGTATTACTGGCTATTTTGTAGATTTTCGTTGTGGTGCTAATTGCTCAGATGCTACATTAACCTGGAGACAAAATGGTGTGCAATATATGATTGGATTGAAAGCAGGTAATTACAATTCCTTAACCAAAATGGCAAAATCAGTAATTGCACCCTTTTAAAACTTGATAATTTTTCGATGTTGGATAATTACGGGATGAATTATGTTTCGCGTTTCAACTCTGAGATAAACGCTTTATCTCTGCACTTCCTAATATTTCTTGGGCTTTCGCTAACATCTGCGGAATTTTTTCAGCTTGGGGACTATTAGCAAGACATTCTCGTAAATCTAATTCATTTAACTTATCAGCCCTATTACCAGGAAACCAATGATTAGCCTGTCCTAAGAGATTATAACGCATTTTGCCATAGTCTATCATGTCATAAGCTAAAGCTAAATTTAATAACCACAAAATCACCCGCATATTTATTTCCCCTGGCGTTTTTTCCCAAGTTGGTAAATTAGTCTCCCAGGTTTTTACCCAGTCTTCTCCTAAAATATTGACTGCTTCTGACTCTAATCTGGAAATAATTGGTGGTAGGATTTCTGCTGCATTATTTAACAATTCTAAAGTTTTGATATGCTCATCAAAATCAGTTGGTTTAGCTGCTCCTATACTCAATGTATGCACTTGAGGATAACTCAAACAAAATAAATCATTAAACACCATTGGACTCAAAGGCGTACACAAATCAACTAACTTTTGGGAAGGTTCATATAATAAACCGCCTTTATTAGATGGGCTAATAATAAATACACCCATATCTAATTTATTTGCAGCTTCAATAGCAGCCCAATTCCATTGATTAATATAGTACCAATGCAAATTAACATAATCAAATTGATTACTATTAATTGCTTGCAAAATTATATTTGTGGGAGCGTGAGTAGAAAAGCCAATGAATCTGATTTTACCCTCAGATTGCAACTGTTTTGCTACTTCTAAACAACCCCCTTCACGAATACTATAATCCCAAGTTTCTGCATTATTAATTCCATGCAAACCAAACAAATCAACATAATCTAACTGAAGATAAGCTAAAGATTTTTCAAAGGTTTGGCGAAATTTTTGAGGGTCTGCGACAGGAGAAACTTTAGTTTGGACTATTAATTTTTCACGAGGAAACTGAGGCAGAATTTTTCCTAACTGCATTTCTGATGTTCCATAACCGCGTGCAGTTTCAATATGATTAATTCCCAATTCTACAGAACGGCGAATTACAGCTTCTAAATTTTCTTGATTATCTCTAGGAATTTCCTCTGGGATAACATCTTGCCATTTATATTGATATCGCATTCCTCCACAGGAGAAAACAGGCATTTGTAATTCTGTGCGGCCAAAACGTTTGTATAGCATTTGTGAATTTTTGTAACTATCTATTAACTATAAATTACAAGAGCATCCGGTAAGCGTAAAGCTCAGTGTCTTTAGACCTGAGATATAAGCGACTCGTGCGGTAATAAAGCGCATAGAGTCTTTCTTTTTATGAAAATTGGTTAAGGTGCGCGAAGTTTTGTCATCTTCGCTCTCAATGGTGTTATACTGTTCACAACAGGAATGGTAATCAACCTGTATAAAAACCTAACTGCCTAACGGCAATCTGTACCTTGACAACTGAAGATATGGGGTTCTATTCCATAGTTCTAGTGACTGCCCTCCGAATAGGTAAAATCTTCATGGGAGCTAGACGACACAGAATTTAAACTCAATCAAAATTTGCAGTAATGCAACTACCTTCGGGCAGAGGGAAAGTTAACGCTTGGGGAGAGAACCACCTCTGGCTTAGATACCGCAAGGGTTCTAAGTTAAGTGGACTCGTTGAACCAAGAATCTCAGTGGCTAAAGCCAGTGAGAGTGTCAAAGGAGAATCTGCTTTAATGCTGATGGCAAATTTGGATATTGAAACTCAAAACCTGACTCTAAAGTGCGTTTGGGTAAAACCTGTTGTCCTTCCAAAACTACCTTTGCCCCGTCTCCCAATATAGCCTCTATTGCAAATCCAGGAACAGGCAACCAAGAGGGACGATTCATCACGTTACCCATAGTTGTACTTAAATCATTCATGCGGACTGGTTGAGGAGCAGTAGCATTATATACTCCCTCCATTGTTGGTTTGGTTAAAGCTTGGATGATTAAACTAACGATATCATCTAAGTGAATCCACGAAAACCATTGTT
Source organism: Dolichospermum sp. DET69 (assembly GCA_017355425.1). NCBI lineage: Bacteria > Bacillati > Cyanobacteriota > Cyanophyceae > Nostocales > Aphanizomenonaceae > Dolichospermum > Dolichospermum sp. DET69. The sequence goes on along the minus strand of CP070233.1, from coordinate 1,747,129 downwards.
GACCACTACCAATAGGTCCACCGGCAAATAGTTTAAAGGGGGTAATCATTTTCCCCAAAGCACCACCATTACCCAAAACAATGCCAAAACGTAGAATTACTAACCGGACATTGGCATCTTTGACCTTGCTGGCTTCTGCTTCCCATTCTTGACAGACTTGAGCCAAAAAGTCATTACCAGAAGCACTATCTTCATCAAAACTCGCAGTTTCACTAGTTCCGTAGTAACCAATAGCCGAAGTATTGACTAAAACGCTGGGTTGGGGATTAGCTTTAGCTATAGCTGCAACTATTTTTTGTGTACCCAGTTTGCGAGTATTGAGGATTTCTTGCTTGCGTTCTGGTGTCCAACGTCCCTCAGCAATGGGTTCTCCTGCCAAATTAACTACTCCATCACAACCAGCTATGCTATCTTGCCAACTGCCGGATACACCAGGGGTATAGGAAATAATTTCTAAATTAGGAAATGCTTGAAAGGGAAAAACCTTTTGAGCAAAGGTAGTATTCCGAGTTAATACTAATATTCTATGACCTTCTGTGTGTAGTCTTTCTACTAACCGACTGCCCACAAATCCTGTTGCACCACTAATTGCTATTTTCATTGCTATTGCTTGTTGTTTATTACTTAACTGAGGAATAAATCTAATGTTGGGTTACGCTGTTGCTTCACCCAACTTACAAAGAATTGTTAGTTAATGAATCCACGTTGCTTACTTTATTAAATAAATATTCTGTTATTTTTCCAAATCTTCATTCATCCCTGGGTTGATTAATGTAATGTCATATTCAATGGCATCAGTTGAGGAAAAAATCTCAGTATTTTGCAATAGATAATAAATTGCGCGGACTTGGGGTGCAAAAATAACTTCATCTTCATTGCGGAGATTATGCGCTGGAATTTTTTGTCCATTAATCATCAAACCATTAGAACTGGGTTTTCCTTTAGTATTACCATCCACAATTCGATAATAATATTGTTGACTATTATTTGAGCGGGGTAATCTTACTAATGTGGCATGATGACGGGAAACAAACTGGGAAAATAAACGAATATGACAATCATGATCTCTACCGATAGAATAAACAAGGTTTTCTAAAAGAAATTCTTTCCGTCCTTGATTATCTTCAATAATCAGTAGATGTTTTTCATTAGTTACTGTTGCCATTTCCATGATAGGTACAATAGTTACCTAAACTTTGATCAAGCATAAATATTAATGGAGGATCTTTTTTTTGCATTATTTTAGAGATTACAGAAAGAAAAATCATTGACTATTAAACTAGGGAGCAAACCTCCTTAATAAAATTGAGTTAGTTACAACACTGACAGAGCTAAAGGCCATTAATGCCGCTGCACTGGCAGGACCGAGAACAAAACCCCAACTAGGTAATAATACACCAGCTGCGAGGGGAATACCTATAGTATTATAAGCAAAAGCCCAAAATAAATTCTGACGGATGGTATTAAAAGTGGATCTACTTAGCTGAATGGATTTTACAACATCAGTAAGGGAATTTCGCATTAAGATAATTTCGGCTGTTTCCATTGCCACATCTGTACCAGAATGTAAAGCTATACCTACATCTGCCTGGGATAAAGCTGGGGCATCATTAATGCCATCTCCTACCATAGCTACATAAGATTTGATTTTCCCAGATTGAAGCGATTGAATGGTAGCGGCTTTCTGGGCTGGGGGAATACCTGCCATGATATCAGCATTGGTGATTCCTAGTTGTTTAGCGATCGCATTAGCTGCTTCTAATCTATCACCACTGAGGAGCATAACTCGCAAACCCATTTGTCGCAATTTGTCTACTGCGGTTTTAGCATCTGGTCTGAGGGTATCACTAACAGCAATTAATCCTGCTAAAGTTCCATCTACAGCCACAGCAATCACGGTTTTTCCTGCTGTAGCTAGTTGGTGTCCTTGTTGTTCTGCTGTTTCATTAATATTGACTTGGTGGTAATGGCACCATTCCCAGTTACCTAAAAGGACATTTTTCCCCCCAACTACAGCAGATACGCCCATTCCTGGTTCTGTGTGGAAGTCTACCGCACTAGGGATGATTAACTCTTGACGTTTAGCTTCTTCCTGAATAGCTATAGCGAGGGGATGATAAGTACCGCTTTCTACGGCTGCTGCTAGTTGGATTAATGATGATGGTAAAATTGATTCGGTAAGGACTAGACAATCAGTGACTGTGGGCTTACCTGTGGTGAGAGTTCCGGTTTTATCAAAAACCACTGTATCTAGTTTGTGGACTTTTTCTAAAACGTCGCCACCTTTGATTAATAATCCCCGTTCTGCACCCATACCCGTTCCCACTAAAATAGCTGTCGGGGTAGCTAGTCCTAAAGCACAAGGACAAGCAACTACCATCACAGCGATCGCTAATTTTAAACTAATTAACAATGAGGAATAATGGGTGTGAGGAAATAAATGTTGGGGATTATGTCCCATACTGTGAGACATTTCCATACTACCAGACATAATCACATCTGGCCAGAGGTGAGTTCCCAATAAATACCAAAATGCAAATGTTAAACCAGCCGCTGTTAAGACACCGTAGGTAAAATATCCAGCTACCGTATCTGCTAATTTCTGCACTGGGGCTTTGCGAGTTTGGGCAGCTTCTACCAAAGCCACAATTTGGGCTAGAGTTGTATCATCACCTGTGCGGGTAGCTTGAATAGCGATCGCTCCTGACTGATTTAAGGTTCCCCCAGTCACAGAATCTCCTAATTGCTTCATCACAGGTAGTGCTTCCCCAGTCAGCATCGCCTCATCTATCGTAGTTTGTCCAAACCGCACCTCACCATCAACAGGAATTTTATCTCCTGGTAGCACTTGCAACCATTCACCCACACGCACTTGTTCCGCCGGAATTTCTATAATATTTGCCCCAGCAATTAATTTTTCTGGTTCTGGGTTAATAATTAACCGGGCTGTTTGGGGTGATAGGGCTAACAATTGCCGAAATGCCTTAGCTGCACGTCCTCTAGCCTGTTTTTCTAAAGTTCTCCCCAACAGAATAAAACCCAACATCATCACCGGTTCATCAAAAAAGCATTCCCAACCCATTTGGGGGAACAATAACGCCACCAAACTCGCCGTATAAGCTGTCAGCGTTCCCAAACCGATAAGGGTATTCATATTGGGCGCACCCCGTCGCCAACCTAGCCAGCCTTCGACTAAAATTGGTCTACCAGGAATAATCATGGCAATAGTAGCCAGTCCACAATGAAACCAGATGTCATTTAAGAAGGGAAAAATTGCACTACCAATATTCCCAAAATGACCAATTCCCGACAGTACCAGGAGTAAACTCGCAATTACTAACTGTCTAATTGTCCCCTGCATTTCTTGGCGTTGTCTAACTTCTGAGTTAGAGATTGCAGATTTATCACCAGCCCTTTTAGCTGTCCGCAATTGACTAGGAAATCCTGTAGCTGTCAATCCCTGAGCTAGTGCCTCTGCATCTACAGTACCAACTTCCGCCTCTATGACTGCAACTTCTGTTGCCAGGTTAACACAAACGCTTTTAACTCCTGGATGCTGAATAAGCTGTTTTTCAACTGCACTTACACATCCAGCACACTTCATCCCCCCAACATCTAAAATAATTTTCTCTGAGTTTAGTATTTTTGTGGAAGGGGCAGATTCTATAACTATTTCATTTTTTGGGATCAGTTGCATGGCCAGTTTTTAGGTTCGCTCTTGTTAGTTTCGACGCTTAACAACTAGCGTCTCTACTTTGAGGTTAAGCGAAATCTACCACTTTGACCAAGTGAAAGAATATTAAGTTTCTTGAGGTAACAGGTGAAATTTTCTGATTTCAATCACCTAAAGCGCAAAAATTGAAGTGACAAGTAATAAGTAAGATTCTCTTCTTCAAATCATAAAAATCATCTAAATCAAAAAAATCATAGTTCAGATGATTCTGATAGTGTAAATTATAGCAGTTACCGAAACTAGTGAGATTCTCTTCTTCAAATCATAAAAATCATCTAAATCAAAAAAATCATAGTTCAGACGATTTTAATAGTGTAAATTATAGCAGTTACCGAAACTAGTGAGATTCTCTTCTTCAAATCATAAAAATCATCTAAATCAAAAAAAATCATAGTTCAGACGACTTATCCCTGATTTTGATAGTGTAAATTATAGTAGTTAATTGTAATGGCAACATCAAAATCAAGCTTTTGCAAAAATAATTGATTTCCCAATCTGATACTATACTAAAATACGCAATACTCATAATTAGCAAAATGAGCAAATTGATCTGTTTGTATTTAAGAATTTGCATATCAATTTTACATAACAAACTTTCTAAAACCAGCCTTGTTTATTCACAAAATAGGTATTAACAAATTCTTCATGGGATTTATTAAAGTAAATCATGGCTTCAACTAAACCAACGAGTTGCATAACTATTAATGTAAGTCCGTAAGTAAAAGAGCCACCAATTACGGAAATTGCTAACATAATAAAACCTTCTGATGTGTAACCAAGAATGAATTTATGCAGCCCAAATCCACCAAAAATAATTCCAGCATAACCAGCTAACAGTTGTTTAGTAGTGTGAGATGGGTTAAGATTACTCATATTTAGTTATCCTCCTTTATCTATAAAGAATAAAATCTAGGGAGTTGATAATGACTTTCGAGTTACAATTCCTGTATGGTTTAAATACTGATAAGAAATAAGAAATTTGGCAGAAAAATATGATGCAGTATCCTGTCTAATTTTTAGGTGACAATTAACCTCAAAATCAGCAAAGATACGACATTATAGATTTTTCTACATATATATTGTTGTGAAATCCGGAGAATTTTGTTTTAGGAGTAGTTGAGGAGTTAGCTGTTAGGATAAAAACAGTTAATAATAACCTAATTAATTATTTTCACCTATTCCCTAACAACTGTAGGGGCGTATTGCAATACGCCCCTACTGATTACCTAAAAGAAATACGCCCCTACTGATTACCTAAAAGAAATACGCCCCTACTGATTACCTAAAAGAAATACGCCCCTACTGATTACCTAAAAGAAATACGCCCCTACTGACTACCTAAAAGAAATACGCCCCTACTGATTACCTAAAAGAAATACGCCCCTACTGACTACCTAAAAGAAATAAACTAATTAATGTGCCACTATTCCAAAGACTGTGGAGAAGCATAGAAGAAAGTAAATTGCGCGATCGCGTGTAAACTATTCCTAAGACTATTCCCAATGCTGTAAGCGGGAGTATTTCTGATAAACTCAGGTGAGCAGCCGCAAATAACAAGCTACTGACGAAAATTGCCCCCCAAACAGAGGTATAACGAGTCAAAGATGGTAATAAAAAGCCCCGAAATAGGACTTCTTCAAACAACGGTGCGGCTATGGCTGCGGTAAAGAAAAATATACCCAATGCCGTATTATCCCGGCTTTCCAGTGCCATTTGCAAAAGTGGATTACTGCCACCTTGTCCTTGCCATAATTTTTGATTAATCAGTGATACTATCACCACAATTGGTAAAGCTGTACAATAGCCACCAAATCCCCACAAAAACCAATTACTGAAGAAATTGAAGCGAAACCAGTTTTCGGGAAGGGGGAAAAAACGTCTAATGGAAAAATATAGAACAGAGAAACAACCTAAAGACACTAATAGATAACTGACTAAAACCGTAAAAGCCTCAATTTTGGCATTACCTGTACCACGGGGAATAGGCAAAATAGATAATAATTCTGGTATAAATAATTGCCCCATTAAGAAAAAGCCGAGGATGAAAACTTGAATAATTATTTCCCAATTCCAAGGAGTTGACCAAACTAAATCGCTATTTATCGCTAGAAAGGATTCTCGACCTTTGAGTAAGCGTTGACCGAATAAGAAAATCAACAGTATTAGCCCAATAAAAGCTGTTAAGGTAGGTATAGTGGCAATTATCGCTAATTTTAACAATGCTTGGGTTGCCGCTTCTTGTTGGGCAATTTTCAAAGCTGATAGGGCTTCTTGACGTTGTTGAACTTGATATAATTGCTCTAAAGCTGTAGAACGAAACCAAGTATCTAAGTTTTGTTGAATAAGTTGTTCAGCTTTGGGGAAGAGACGCGGAGGTTTACTCCACATTCCACTTAAAACTTGAGCAGTTTCTGGATATTTGGAGTTGATATCTGAATATTGCTGTAACTGACTCCAAGTTTTAATTGCGTTGTCCGTTTCCTGTTGCTGTGCTTGCAAAATTCCTAACCGCAAATCTACTTCCGCTAATAATTTTTCTTGTTGCTGTTGAGATTTTTGTAAACTTTTCTCCTCTGCGGAAATAGGAAGATCTGCTGAAGATTGCAGTTTTACTAATTTTGTATTAGTTGTCTCTAAACTTGTTTGAACAGATTTACTCGCTGTTTGATATTGCTTTATTGCGCTTTCTATGGGATTTGCACCGAGAATAGATTCTTGAATTGTTTGAATACTCTTGTCGCTGCTATCTTCTGGTTGCCATGCTTGGGCTTGTAAGACAATATTAGTCTGGTACAATTCTAGACGACTCTGGAATTGAGGTTTTTGCCAGCTATTTAATAAAGATAACCCTGACAACATTATTGCTAACAAAGTTAGCCCAATTAACAGCAACCGTTTAATTGTCATCTATCCCCCTTGGACTTACGAGTACAGGAGCATAAGCCCCTTGGCAATTATAAGCCAGTACCGCAAGGGTGAAATTAAAATTTAAAAACAGTAGCTTAGTTGTGAGATTTTAGCCATTCGTCTAGGTCGGTAATATCTACAAAATCTAATAATGCTTCTCCTAGGTCTTCTAGTTGCGCTATGGTCAGACTGTTAATATTTTCGATGTAGCTATTGGTCAATTTCCCAAACCGCTTAGATAACATCCGTACCAGTAAGTTTGTTGCTTCTTCTTGCTTTGCTTCTTGATATACCCTAGTTTGTTTGATATCACTTACTAAAAACATCGCTTCAATCTCCTGACGAGTTAATTTTGAAAACTTCGACACCAAAACACTTTCCAGTAAATCTATAATACCTTGTCTTTCACTGTCGTTACCAATCTCTGTTTTTGTTCTTTGCATCAGGTTTTGAACTAATTCTGGGGCTTGAGTTTCCTTACTCAGAATTAATTCAATTAATCCCATACCTATTGAACCTGGTGGGATTTCATCTAAATAAATGCGTTTGATACGACCACTATTAACTAATTCTTGTTGATAAGGAGTTAATACTTCTACATCTAAACTACCTTTAGCAAATAAAGCTATGGCTTGCCAATCTTGTTGAGGTTTATATTGATTGAGATAAATGTTTATTTCTGTAATTAATTCCCAGTAAAATTCTGGTTTGTTTTGAAATTGAACTTCTACAAAATAGATAGGCTTTTGCAAACTATCAGGCATAAAAATACCATCAAATCGAAAAGCTTTTTCTTTGACTTCAACGGAGGTAAAATTATAACCTTGAGCATTTTCTGTTGGTTGTCCGAGAAGTTCAAATAACAGAGTGTGGAAGGTGAGGAAGATTTGATAAAATATAGTGTCTGTGTGCATGAGCTATAATTCTGTGTGGGCTTTTAGCCATTGTTCCAGGTCGTTAATATCCACAAAATCTAATAATGCTTCTCCCAGGTCTTCTAGTTGCGCTATGGTGAGTTTGTTGATATTTCCGATGTAGCTATTGGTCAATTTCCCAAATCGCTTGGATAATATTCGCACCAGTAAGTTAATTGCTTCATCTTGTCTACCTTCTTGTCTACCTTCTTGTCTACCTTCTTGTCTACCTTCTTGTCTACCTTCCTGTTTACCTTCCTGCTTTGCTTCTTGATATACCCTAGTTTGTTTGATATCACTTACTAAAAACATCGCTTCAATCTCCTGACGGGTTAATTTTGAAAACTTCGATACCAAAACGCTTTCCAATAACTCTATAATACCTTGTTTTTCTGCAGAATTGGTAATCTCTGTTTTTGTTCTTTGCATCAGGTTTTGAACTAATTCTGGAGCTTTTGTTTCCTTACTCAGAATTAATTCAATTAATCCCATACCTATTGAACCTGGTGGGATTTCATCTAAATAAATGCGTTTGATACGACCACTATTAACTAATTCCTGTTGATAAGGAGTTAATACTTCTACATCTAAACTACCTTTAGCAAATAAAGCTATGGCTTGCCAATCTTGTTGAGGTTTATATTGATTGAGATAAATGTTTATTTCTGTAATTAATTCCCAGTAAAATTCTGGTTTGTTTTGAAATTGAACTTCTACAAAATAGATAGGCTTTTGCAAACTATCAGGCATGAAAATACCATCAAATCGAAAAGCTTTTTCTTTGACTTCAACGGAGGTAAAATTATAACCTTGAGCATTTTCTGTTGGTTGTCCGAGAAGTTCAAATAACAGAGTGTGGAAGGTGAGGAAGATTTGATAAAATATAGTGTCTGTGTGCATGAGCTATAATTCTGTGTGGGCTTTTAGCCATTGTTCCAGGTCGTTAATATCCACAAAATCTAATAATGCTTCTCCCAGGTCTTCTAGTTGCGCTATGGTGAGTTTGTTGATATTTTCGATGTAGCTATTGGTCAATTTCCCAAATCGCTTGGATAATATTCGCACCAGTAAGTTAATTGCTTCATCTTGTCTACCTTCTTGTCTACCTTCTTGTCTACCTTCCTGTTTACCTTCCTGCTTTGCTTCTTGATATACCCTAGTTTGTTTGATATCACTTACTAAAAACATCGCTTCAATCTCCTGACGAGTTAATTTTGAAAACTTCGACACCAAAACACTTTCCAGTAAATCTATAATACCTTGTCTTTCACTGTCGTTACCAATCTCTGTTTTTGTTCTTTGCATCAGGTTTTGAACTAATTCTGGAGCTTTTGTTTCCTTACTCAGAATTAATTCAATTAATCCCATACCTATTGAACCTGGTGGGATTTCATCTAAATAAATGCGTTTGATACGACCACTATTAACTAATTCTTGTTGATAAGGAGTTAATACTTCTACATCTAAACTACCTTTAGCAAATAAAGCTATGGCTTGCCAATCTTGTTGAGGTTTATATTGATTGAGATAAATGTTTATTTCTGTAATTAATTCCCAGTAAAATTCTGGTTTGTTTTGAAATTGAACTTCTACAAAATAGATAGGCTTTTGCAAACTATCAGGCATAAAAATACCATCAAATCGAAAAGCTTTTTCTTTGACTTCAACGGAGGTAAAATTATAACCTTGAGCATTTTCTGTTGGTTGTCCGAGAAGTTCAAATAACAGAGTGTGGAAGGTGAGGAAGATTTGATAAAATATAGTGTCTGTGTGCATGAGCTATAATTCTGTGTGGGCTTTTAGCCATTGTTCCAGGTCGTTAATATCCACAAAATCTAATAATACTTCTCCCAGGTCTTCTAGTTGCGCTATGGTGAGTTTGTTGATATTTTCGATGTAGCTATTGGTCAATTTCCCAAATCGCTTGGATAATATTCGCACCAGTAAGTTAATTGCTTCATCTTGTCTACCTTCTTGTCTACCTTCTTGTCTACCTTCTTGTCTACCTTCCTGTTTACCTTCCTGCTTTGCTTCTTGATATACCCTAGTTTGTTTGATATCACTTACTAAAAACATCGCTTCAATCTCCTGACGAGTTAATTTTGAAAACTTCGACACCAAAACGCTTTCCAATAACTCTATAATACCTTGTTTTTCTGCAGAATTGGTAATCTCTGTTTTTGTTCTTTGCATCAGGTTTTGAACTAATTCTGGAGCTTGAGTTTCTTTACTCAGAATTAATTCAATTAATCCCATACCTATTGAACCTGGTGGGATTTCATCTAAATAAATGCGTTTGATACGACCACTATTAACTAATTCCTGTTGATAAGGAGTTAATACTTCTACATCTAAACTACCTTTAGCAAATAAAGCTATGGCTTGCCAATCTTGTTGAGGTTTATATTGATTGAGATAAATGTTTATTTCTGTAATTAATTCCCAGTAAAATTCTGGTTTGTTTTGAAATTGAACTTCTACAAAATAGATAGGCTTTTGCAAACTATCAGGCATAAAAATACCATCAAATCGAAAAGCTTTTTCTTTGACTTCAACGGAGGTAAAATTATAACCTTGAGCATTTTCTGTTGGTTGTCCGAGAAGTTCAAATAACAGAGTGTGGAAGGTGAGGAAGATTTGATAAAATATAGTGTCTGTGTGCATGAGCTATAATTCTGTGTGGGCTTTTAGCCATTGTTCCAGGTCGTTAATATCCACAAAATCTAATAATGCTTCTCCCAGGTCTTCTAGTTGCGCTATGGTGAGTTTGTTGATATTTTCGATGTAGCTATGGGTCAATTTCCCAAATCGCTTGGATAATATTCGCACCAGTAAGTTAATTGCTTCATCTTGTCTACCTTCTTGTCTACCTTCCTGTTTACCTTCCTGCTTTGCTTCTTGATATACCCTAGTTTGTTTGATATCACTTACTAAAAACATCGCTTCAATCTCCTGACGGGTTAATTTTGAAAACTTCGATACCAAAACGCTTTCCAATAACTCTATAATACCTTGTTTTTCTGTAGAATTGGTAATCTCTGTTTTTGTTCTTTGCATCAGGTTTTGAACTAATTCTGGAGCTTGAGTTTCTTTACTCAGAATTAATTCAATTAATCCCATACCTATTGAACCTGGTGGGATTTCATCTAAATAAATGCGTTTGATACGACCACTATTAACTAATTCTTGTTGATAAGGAGTTAATACTTCTACATCTAAACTACGTTTAGCAAATAAAGCTATGGCTTGCCAATCTTGCGAGGGTTTATATTGATTGAGATAAATGTTTATTTCTGTAATTAATTCCCAGTAAAATTCTGGTTTGTTTTGAAATTGAACTTCTACAAAATAGATAGGCTTTTGCAAACTATCAGGCATAAAAATACCATCAAATCGAAAAGCTTTTTCTTTGACTTCAACGGAGGTAAAATTATAACCTTGAGCATTTTCTGTTGGTTGTCCGAGAAGTTCAAATAACAGAGTGTGGAAGGTGAGGAAGATTTGATAAAATATAGTGTCTGTGTGCATGAGCTATGATTTTGAATGGGCTTTTAGCCATTGTTCTCGGTCGTTAATGTCTGATAATAAGATTGTCACTAGAATACATTCTTATTTTTAAAGCATCTCCTCTTCAACTTTATAATCTCTTCGCGCCTTTGCGTGAGAAAAATGCGAAAATATAAAAGTATAACCACCCCTAAATCATCAACATGGCTCCCTTACCAGATTATCGTCCCAAACAAATGTCCGTCGGTCCCCTAGAAGCCGAAATCCTCAGCATTGTCTGGGAACTGAGTTCAGCAACAGTCAAAGATGTCCATGATCGCATTCTTGCTGATCCTAACCGCGAATTAGCTTATACTTCCGTTACCACCGTTCTCCGTCGGCTCACGGAAAAAGGTTGGTTAGCTTGTGATAAACAGGGAAAAGCCTTTTATTGGCGGCCTTTGCTCACTAAACAACAAGCAGATGTGATTAAAGCACATGATCAACTACAACGTTTTTTAGCAGTAGGAAATCCTGATGTAATTGCGGCATTTGCTGATAGTTTAGATCAAGCGGCTAGTGATCAAATAAGTGCGATCGCTAAACGCATTCAAGCCGCACGGGAAGCTAGAGGAGAAAAATAGAATTATGCATCTACTCATGATTTTTACCGCTGTAACCATCGCTTGCTGGTTACGATTCTCTGGCAGTATCCCCCAAGGAAATTGGCATTTACGATGGCAAAAAACACTATTTTTATTCCTCTTTCCCCCCTTACTCATATTCATGACAGTCACCTCTGTAGTATGCATGGGTACACAGGGAAAAATGGGCGGAATGTATACCGATTCTTCCAGCTATCTCCTAGCATTAATTTTCTTAGGATTTTTTAATATCTTAGGGATTAAACTCGCTTTTCAGGGCTGGAAATCAATCAAATCTGCCCGTGAATATCCCCAAATAAATCTAGCTGGTAAACAAGCCCGACTTCTACAAACAGAGGCTTTATTTGCCGGACAAATGGGTTTTTGGCAACCTGAGTTAGTCGTTAGTCAAGGACTATTACAAATCCTTTCTCCAGTCCATCTAGAAAGTGTTTTAGCACACGAACAAGGGCATTATCATTATAGGGATACATTCTGGTTTTTTTGGCTGGGTTGGATGCGTTCTTGCACCGCTTGGTTGCCAAATACAGAACCTTTATGGCAAGAATTGTTAGTTTTGCGAGAATTACGGGCTGATAGTTACGCTGCATCTCAAGTAGATCCTTTAGTATTAGCAGAATCTTTGCTTTTGGTAGTTAGTAACAACTCCATGACATCAGATATTTGCTGTGCTGCTTTGGGTACAGGCGATCGCTTGGAACAAAGAATAGAAGCTTTATTAACACCCTCTGAACCAATATCAGAAGCACAATTGGAATCTTGGCATATTTTTCTATTGGCGTTTCTACCCTTGATTACAGTCATATTTCATACTTAAATTATTTCTCCTTTTCCCTATTCTTTGGGGGGTAAGGAAAAAAGGTAGAAGTCCTATAAAATTTTAGAGCAGAATAGCTACCAATTAAGTTGGTAGCTATATTTTTGCTAAAAGTAACTTTAAATACAATTTAAATAGCATATCTAAGGTAAATCATTTAAATAGGTTCATTTTTGAATATAATTTACCAATTTTATTGGTAAAGATTATAGTAATCTTGGTGTCAATTCCATGAATAAAAATTTCTCTCAATCCAGTTTGCCAATCAAAAGAAGAAAATTACTAGTTTTAATAACTACGGCATTAGCAACTTTATTACTAGCAATTGGCTTACCAATCCTGACTTCTTCCCCTGTTGTAGCACAATCCAATACCAGCTTACTTGTATCCGCCGCTGCTAGTTTAAAAGAGGCACTAGAAGAAATTAAACCCCTCTACCAACAAAGTAAATCCAACGTCAATATTAGTTATAACTTTGGATCTTCTGGTGCATTACAGCAACAAATCGAACAAGGTGCGCCGGCGGATATTTTTATCTCTGCGGCTAAAAAACAAGTAGATGCTTTAGAACAAAAAGGACTTTTAGTTGCAGGAACTCGGAATATCATTGCTAAAAACAGGCTAGTTTTAGTAGTACCTAAAAATGTTGGGGGTATCACTAGTTTCTATAGCCTCAAAGATGCAAAAGTAAAAAAAATCGCTATTGGTGAACCGAGAAGTGTACCCGCAGGACAATACGCGCAACAAGTATTAGAAAAGCTGAAAATTTGGACAGAAGTTAAATCAAAACTGGTTTTTGCTAATAACGTGCGTCAAGTTTTAGCATCTGTAGAAAGTGGGAATGCTGATGCAGGTTTAGTTTATATAACTGATGCCAAAATCTCTAATCAGATAAAAGTCGTAGTTACAGCCGATGAAAAATACCACTCTCCTATTATTTATCCCTTAGCAGTTGTTAAACGCAGCAAAAATATTAATGCTGCTAAAGAATTCTCTCAATTTTTATCTAGTAATCAAGCTAAAGCTGTATTCAAGAAATATGGGTTTATTCTGCCTTAGCTATATGTGGAATTAAATTCTTTTTTCCAGCTTTAATATTCCTGCATAATTTACAAATGCAGGAATAAATTAGTTATTGTTAAATAGAAAATTCAGATTTATACCATTTATCTAAAAAACTATGGCAATTGATTTATCACCTCTTTGGATATCGTTGAAAACAGCTTTATTGGCAACGTTTATCACTTTCTTTTTGGGTATATCTGCCGCTTATTGGATGTTGGGATATCGTGGTAAAGGTAAATCTTTAATTGAGGGAATATTCGTTGCACCGTTGATTCTACCACCTACTGTGGTGGGATTTTTATTACTGCTATTTTTTGGCAAAAATGGTCCAGTTGGTAAACTGCTAGAACGATTTGATACGACAATTGTTTTTACTTGGTATGGTGCGGCGATCGCTGCTACAGTAGTTTCATTCCCATTAATGTACAAAACTGCATTGGGAGCTTTTAGTCAAATTGATGCCAATCTCCTGCGAGTAGCGAGAACTTTGGGTGCTAAAGAATTGACAATTTTTTGGCGGATTAGTTTACCCCTAGCATTTCCGGGAATTGTAGCTGCCACCACCTTAGCATTTGCGCGGGCGTTAGGTGAATTTGGGGCAACTTTAATGTTAGCAGGTAATATTCCTGGACAAACACAAACAATTCCCATGGCCATATATTTTGCTGTGGAAGCTGGAGCAATTAATGAAGCTTGGTTTTGGTCAATTACTATTATGATTATTTCCCTTTCAGGAATTATTCTAGCTAATTTTTGGCAAGAAGTTAAATATAAACCAAAATCAACAAAGACCAAAATCAGACAAATAGATTTAGCAAATAAATCTTCTTGTTTATTAATAGATTCCTGTCCATCTGGCTTATTTTTAAATATTGAAAAAAGATTAGCTAATTTTCATTTACAAGTGGGCTTTAATACTGATGATCAACCATTGGGATTATTGGGAGGTTCTGGGGCAGGAAAAAGTATGATCTTGCGTTGTATTTCGGGAATAGAAACACCAAATAAAGGACGAATAGTTTTAAATAATCGGGTGTTGTTTGACTCAGAAAAGAAAATTAATCTGCCTATTCATCAACGCCGAATTGGTTTTTTATTCCAAAACTATGCTTTATTTCCACATATTACTGTAGCGGAAAATATCGCTTTTGGTATACCCAAATCTGTAAATGTTAAAGAGGAAGTAGAAAAGCAATTAGTAGCTATGCACTTACAAGGATTTGGCGATCGCTATCCGCATCAACTTTCTGGGGGACAACAGCAACGGGTAGCATTAGCTAGGGCTTTGGCCAGCAAACCAGAAGCATTACTTTTAGATGAACCATTTTCCGCACTGGATACACATCTCCGCAGTCAATTAGAACAACAAGTTACAGAAATTCTCTGTGATTATTCCGGTGTAACTTTGTTTGTGACTCATAATATGGAAGAAGCCTATCGGCTATGTCCCAATCTGTTAGTATTAGAACAGGGAAAAGAAGCTCATCATGGTTCTAAATATGAGATTTTTCAACATCCTGCAAGTATGAATGTCGCTCAACTTACTGGTTGTAAAAACTTTTCTCGTGCTAATACCTTATCTCCCCAGCAGATAGAAGCAATTGATTGGGGTTGTACTCTGCAAGTGAGAGAAAAAATTCCTTCAGAATTATCTCATGTTGGTATTCGCGCTCATCATTTAATTTTCACCAAAGATCCTGATCAAGTAAATACCTTTCCCTGTTATTTAGTGCGTACCAGTGAAACACCGCACCGCATGACGGTATTTCTCAAACTACATTCTGCTGGCAATCATCCCCATGATTATCACTTACAAGGGGAAATTTATAAAGAAAAATGGGTAAATATTCAAGATCAACCTTTTCCTTGGTATGTGCAGTTAGAACCTTCGCGGTTACTATTAATGGAGTAAAAAACCATATTTTAACAATTCAAACCTAATATTAAGAAATATTAAGGTCACAGCCCATTTCATCTTGATTTCATATTTCCATGAAAAACTAGAATTATAGTTAAATAAGTAACTGCAATAGTTAGGTTTAATAAAGTTTTTTATTAGATATTCATACTCTCAAAAAGGTGAAATCATG
The DNA here is from genome assembly GCA_017355425.1 of Dolichospermum sp. DET69. NCBI lineage: Bacteria > Bacillati > Cyanobacteriota > Cyanophyceae > Nostocales > Aphanizomenonaceae > Dolichospermum > Dolichospermum sp. DET69. The sequence continues at coordinate 1,731,452 of CP070233.1, read as the reverse complement.
AAAAGTAAAAATTTGATCTATGGGTTAATTGGGTTACTTGGTAGTAGTGCTGTTAGTGGCTTATTAATCATTAATAGTACACAAGCACAAACTCCCAATTCTGAACACAATTCTCATCATCCATCTCCAAAAACAAATCCTCCCCAAAAAGGGATGATGAGACATACAGATCAACATTTTATAGAAATGATGGTTCCCCATCATCAAAGTGCTATAGAAATGGCTGATCTAGCATTAAATCAAGCTAAACGTCCAGAAATTAAGAATCTAGCAATTGCGATTAAAAAAGACCAAAAACGCGAAATAGAGCAAATGCAAACTTGGTACAAAAAATGGTACAGAAAAGATGTACCTACCACAGCTATGACTCATGAAGGCATGATGTCAGGACAGGAAAATATGTGTCAAAAAATGAATCCAGACATGATGAAAATGCCCATGAATGGGAATATGAAGTGCATGAATATGGATTTAGAAACATTAAAAAATGCACCAGATTTTGACAAAGAATTTATCCGGCAGATGATTCCTCATCATCAAAGTGCTGTAAAGATGTCAGAGATGATTGCTAAAAAAACCACCAAACCAGAAATCCGTAATTTAGCTAAGTCTATTATTAAAAATCAAACTGCGGAAATAAAGCAGATGGAACAATGGTATCAGACTTGGTATAACTCGAAACCACTTTAGATTTTTGGTGGGCATTGCCCACTACAAATACAGCACTTCCTGCTGTTGTGAGGTATATCATAGCCCCCTCCTCGCTTGCGGGGAGGGGGTTGGGGGTGGGGTTCTTGTACCTCACTCAATAAAGAACCGCTGTATTTAATTTCCATATTAAAAAAAATGCGTTTATTATTAGTTGAAGATGAACATGATTTAGGAATTAGTATTCATAATGCTCTGACTAAACGTGATTATATAGTAGATTTAGTTGAAGATGGAGAAACGGCTTGGGATTATTTGAATACAGTACCATCAAGATATGAAATTGCCATTTTAGATTGGATGTTACCAACGTTGTCAGGATTGGAATTATGTAAAAGATTAAGAGCGCGGAAAAACTCATTACCAGTTATGCTATTAACAGCTAGAGATAGTATGAATGATCGTGTTACTGGTTTAGATGCGGGAGCAGATGATTATTTAGTTAAACCCTTTGGTATGGAAGAATTATTAGCAAGGGTAAGAGCCTTACAAAGGAGAGTACCAAATTTTCAACCACCACAATTAGAAGTTGGTGGTTTAATGTTAGATTATGGAAATTTTTCAGTTGTGAATTTAGAGTTAGAAAATTCTCCACCAATTATCCTCACAGCTAAAGAATTTCAACTTTTAGAATATTTTATGCAATATCCTCAACAAATATTAACCCATGAGCAAATTCGCGCCAGACTGTGGGATTTTGAAAGTGATACTGTGAGTAATGTTGTTGCTGCACAAGTGAGATTATTAAGACGCAAATTATCAGAATGTGGTTATCCTAAAACTATTGAAACTATTCGCGGTTTGGGTTATCGTTTTTGTGAATAATGCTGTTATTCACGCACTCTAACTCTACATAATTACTAATTAAATGAACCACGAAGACGCGTTAGCGAAGCGTTCCGCAGGACAGGACACGAAGGAAAGAAAGAGGAAGATAGGTAAGATACCTAATAATTCACTCTTCAATAATTCTCGTTTAAGGTTAGCAATTACCTATGGTGGTGTCATGGGTTTAACTTTATTAATATGTGGTTGTATTGCTCATCTTGTTATGGTAAAAGCTTTTACTCGCACAATTGATCGAGAATTAGAAATTTTTGGTAAGGTATTTGAGGATCAACTAAAATCAGAGTTAAAAATTCCTGGAGAGTTATCTATTAACACTCAAAAATCTTTACCAGGAATTTGTTTTAAAAAACAAAGTTGTTTACCAATCAAATCAGAGTCAGATTTACTGGGTTTATTAGCAGAAGGATATTATCTGAGATTTTTAACACCATCAGGAGAAGTAATTGCCGCAATTGGTAATCATCCAGATGAATTTCCTGATAATATTAACCTTCATTATTCTTATGATATCAAAAATCGCAATGGTGAACTATATCATTTACACTTAATGCCCTTGAAAATCAAAAATGGTCAATTGTGGGGCTATTTGCAAGTAGGGCGATCTATACAACAATTAAATGATTATATGAATAGTTTACATTGGTTATTAGGATTGGGTGTTCCCTGTTCTATGATCATTATTGGTAGTGCGGGTTGGTGGTTAGCAGGTTTAGCTATGCGGCCAATTGAAAAATCTTATGCACAATTACAAAAATTTACGGCTGATGCGGCACATGAATTAAGAACTCCTATTACGTCTTTACAAACAATTGTTGAAACAAATTCTATTCAACAAGAAACTAAACAAGCACTAGAAAGACAAATCAGAAGATTAGTCACATTAACCCAGGATTTATTATTACTATCTAGGTTAGAAAGTGGATTACAACAAGAAAAATGGCAAGAAATTTGTTTAAATGATTTAGTTGTAGATGTAGAAGAAGAATTAATCCCAATGGCTATGACTGCACAAGTTTTATTATCTAGTCATATTCCTGATCAAGCTTGTTTTTATATTCAAGGAAATGAAAATCAAATTTATCGGTTATTATTAAATTTAGTCAGCAATGGTATTAAATATACGCCCGTTAATGGGGAAGTTAAAATTAATCTCGTAACCAATGATCATCAGGGTATAATAACTATTAAAGATACAGGTTTTGGTATTCCTGCTGATGATATTCCCCACATTTTTGATCGTTTTTATCGAGTCAATACAGATCGTTCTCGAAATAGTGGCGGTTCGGGGTTAGGTTTAGCGATCGCTTTAGCTATTACCCAAACTCACAAAGGCAAATTAGAAGTACAAAGTCAGATTGATCATGGAAGTATATTTACGCTGATTTTGCCGCTCGTTTCCCCAGTAAACAGATAATTTCCACTAACATAGATGTAATCATAGCCATAGCGGCAGCAGTTGCCCCATTCATGCCTTTATTAATAGCTAAACTGGCAATTATTAATAAAGTTCCAGTTCCTAACCAGGTAGATAGATTGACGTGACCTGTACGATTTTCGCTGACTAAAAAACCCTGAGTTGCATTTTGTAAAGATACCAATAACGGCACAATTGTACAGATTAAAAGCACTGGTTTAATGCTGTTGGCTAAGGTAAGATCATTACCGATAAAACTTTGCACGATGCGATCGCCTATGGGTGTTACACTCATCAATAATAGTAAGGTAGAACAAGCTGCACCTACACTTACAGCAAAGATTAATAGTTGCTTATCGCTGACTTGATGACGATATTTAATCACCATTTGCTGTACCATGCGGGTAGAATTGGCTATTACTAGCACCAAACCCCACGCCGCAGACCAAGCAGCAATGGCAATTGTAGCATCTTGAGCGCGGGCAAGAATACTAATTAATATGGTTCTACCACCCCATACCACCATCATAGAATTAGCTAAGGGTAAATAGAATTTCCATACCTGTGCTAAATTGCTGGGTAAATTAGGTTGTGTGACTATTTCCGGTGGTAAAGTTGCACCTGAACGACGGGCAAAAATTGTGACAACTATTGCTTCAACAATCACACCACTCATCAGACCAAATCCAGCAACTATACCACCAGATATGTGTAATAAAAATCCGGCTGTGAGAACTACTGCTAATGTGAATAGTCTGCAAATACTAGCTTTAGCTAAAGCATGGGACTGACCATGATAAATTAATAATCCTTGAAAATAACGCCGCCAAGCGATCGCAAATGGCCAACCGCCCATAAGTAATAATACTTGACTGACTGTAGTTAACATTGCGGGTGGAATCCCCAACAGACTTACACCGACAAAGTTAAATATAATCGGTAGTCCCAATAAACTGAGTAAAAAAGTCAGTCCTCCACCTACTAATAATGTAAACCGCCATAATGCTTTCCGGGAATCGCCGGAAGCAGCTAAAGCATTAGCAGCGTGCAAAATCATAATAATCGGACTTTCAAAAAATATTGCTAAAGATTTAGCAATACCTACCGCTGCTATATTAATTTGAGCAGATGGAAGATAAGCTAATGTAGTGGTCAGCATTGGATCACCACAAGCCATAGTCACATCACTAAGGGATAAAGGCAGAAATTCCCGCCATAATGTCCCTAAATTAACTGCTTGAGATTGGTTTTCTGGTAATTTCACTCTTGACTCCTACCGACAATATTCAATGGTACAGGTAGCAGGTTAGCAATTGCTTCTGTGAGATGTGAATTTTGGAGGATGTCAATATTTTGTGCAGTTAACCAATCGGTGTTGTAAACTGTTTCTAAATATCTATCTCCCCTGTCAGGATTAAGTAGTAACATAGTTTGAGGTTTAGTAAATCTTTGGGCATCTGCTAAAGCGGCGGCGACAATTGCACCAGTGGAAGCACCTAAAAGCATTCCTTCCTGTTTAGCCAAAGCGTGACACACGGAAAACGCCAAACTATCATTAATGCTGTAAGCTGCATCTACCATGTGTGGGTCAAAATTGGGGGGAACGAAGGATAAACCCAGTCCAGTCATCTTATAGGGGTGTCTGGGTGTACCAAAAATAGCCGATCCAGCCACATCTACACCAATAATTCTAGTTTGGGGATAATATTTTTTAAAGTAGCGACTAATACCCCCTAATTGTCCAGCCGTACTGACTCCAATGGCAATAGCGTCCGGCGCACCACCAAAAGCCGTTTCAATCTCCCGCGCAGTCCACAAAGCGTGAGCATCAGTATTGCTAGGATTTTTATGTTGACAGGGATACCAACCACCAGGGATATTTGCGGCTAATTCCTGAGCTTTTACCATCCTTGCTACCTGCATCGAACCTTGAGCATCAGCCGCGCTCAAAGGAACTTCTACCAGTTCTGCACCATAAGCAGTCAACATTCTTCCCATGGTTACAGGAGTTTTCGCATCAATGACAATCATTACTCTGTAACCCTTTGTTGCACCCACAATTGCTAACCCAATCCCAAAGTTACCAGAACTAGATTCCACAATCGTACCACCGGGCAACAATAAACCTTGTTTTTCGGCTTCATTTACCAGATAAGCGGCATTTTTTTCTTTAATGCTACCACCAGGATTACAAGATTCTAGTTTTAAATATAAATGATGATGTTGACAAATTGGATGAATTCGATTTAATCGGACAATGGGAACATTCCCTAATGCTTCTGTCACCGTTTCCAATAAAAGTGATGATGGTAAACTAGTTTTAAATTTTGGTTCTGGAGAGTAAGTAAGCATCATTATTATTATTAGCTAAATACTGTTCATCTCTCAAGATGCCAACCCTAGATGAAATAAAGATGAAATCAGTCTAACTTTCTGATATACTCCCTTTCTAGTATAAAATTACCTATCTTCTTCCTTCTTCCATCTTCCTTCGTGTTCTTCGTTCCTTCGTGGTTCATTTACATTTAATATTTTCGTTTAGAATAAGAAAGAAAAAACCTAAAAATTGAGCCGTGACAGCAAACTCCACCGATATCTCAACTTCTGTCTTTCGACTGTCTCCCTTGATTAGAATTACTCTGTTAACTCTATATGTAGCTTTGACAGTCCCCTTACCATTTTTGGCAGAATTTACCAAAGCACCCACACCACCCGCATTATTATGGATAGGAATTAGTATTGGTTTTGTGGGATTATACGCGGTGTTGACTGAAAGAGTAATTGTAGATAACCAAGGAATTCAGATTACTTACTCAGTTTGGGTTCCCCGCTTTTTCCGCAAAGGTTGGTCTTTATCTTGGTCAGATGTCAAAAGTTTAAAACCCCGCACGACTGGTCAAGGGGGGATAGTGTATTATTTCGTCAGTCACGACGGAAATGCCTATTTACTCCCCATGCGTATGGCTGGTTTTAATAGGTTTGTAAATTACGTACAAGCAAAAACAGGAATTGATACAACAGATGTCTTTCCTTTGGCACAACCTTGGATGTATGTGATTTTATTTTGTTGTACTCTATTACTCTTGCTGGTAGATGCTTGGACTATAAATACAGCAATTATTGGTAATTTGTAATCCACCAAAGTAATTTTGTTTATTGTGGGGTGGGCTTCTAGCCTGCCCATATTATATTAATTATGCTTACTTAATGCCGAATCATAAGCTTTAACTAACAAATCAATTCCCGTAATTGCTCCACCAACAACAACAGCATCAGCACCTAAATCTAAGGCTTTTTTAGCCATTTCTGGGGAAGAAATACCCCCTTCACAAATCACAAAAGTATCAAGATTTTCGATGATTTGGGTGAGTAATTCCCAACCCGGAGGAGAAAATTTTTGAGTTGACCCAGTGTAACCAAATAAAGTAGTTCCTACAATATCTACACCTAAACTAACCGCCAATTGTGCAGCTTCATAAGTATCTACATCTGCCATAACTGGCTTGTTTAATTGTTGATGAATTAGGGTAATAATATCTGCTAACTGTTCATTACAGGGACGATTTCTAATAGTAGCATCTATAGCAATAATATCTGCACCTGCCTCAGCCACAGCCACAGCATGATGAAACTGTGGTGTAATGTAAACATCAGAACCAGTTATTATTTGTTTCCACAGTCCAATAATCGGAACTTGGACTTTTTTCCGCACAGCTTGGATATGAATGGGCGTATCAATTCTCACAGCTACAGCCCCATTATTAACTGCGGCTTGTGCCATTGCAGCAATTATATAAGGATCATGTAATGGAGAATTTACAGGCGCTTGACAGGAAACAATTAATCCTTTTGGTAAATTAGTCATGTTTGATATCCTCTAAAAGTTGTAATGAAATACTGTCAGTTATCCTTTATTTCTTGAATAATTCTTAATAATTCAGTTGGACTATAAATAGGCAAACTAGCAGTTTTAAAATCCTTGCTATTTCGAGTTACAAAACCATCAACACCCGCATAAATGCCTGAATGATATAAAACAACATCCTCAAAATCAGAAAAATCTGAATTTATCGCCGCTTTCAATATCACATCATTAACCTCTGCAATCGCAAATAAATTAAGCAATTTATTAATAGAAACCTTGGCTGACTGCTTTCCTATTGATTTAGTTAATAAATAATCAATCGTAGTTATTGTTGTCGCACAAAGATAACCCTGAATAATTTGCTTCTCAACAGCATTAAATAAATTAATAGAGAAACTAACGAAAGGCTCACGCTCTAGCAAAATATCAAGAACAATATTTGTATCAAATACAATTTTCAAAGATACTTCTCCTCTAAATGTTTTTTATAGTCTGCTACATCAACATGAGAACCTTTCAATATACCAACTAGAGATCGCGTAATTGGCAAAATTTCATCATTGCTAGTTTGGTGTAACAATTCTCTCTGTTCAACTAATAAATCATGGGTGGCTCGTCTGCTTTGTTCTTCTAATAATATTTTTTCCACAGCTTTCTGTACTAATAGCTGCATATCAGGCATTTCCAAAAGTTGTTTTCCCAACTCATCAGGTAACTCAATTTTAACTTGCATAAAATCCTCCATTAAAACGGCGGTTTAATTCTTAATTCTTCACAGAATAATGAAATTATAGCATCTGTGACCTGACAATAAATTTATTTATTGCCTCATTTAATGCTAACGTAAAAAAGCCAAAGTTTTAAACTGAAAATTTCCATTATTAATTACTAATTATGCACCGAATCAGTGCCACACCAGGCGGATTGAATCAGTCAGAAGGTTTATTTTTTCTTGAGCAAACTCCTGCCCCTTTCATATTGATTACAGCAGCAGATACTGATATTCAAACCCTAGCGGCTGTAGTTCCCAAATTACCTAACCAATTCCCTGAATTAAGAGTAGCTAATCTGCTACAACTACAGCAACAAATAAGTATAGATGATTATGCTGAAAAAGTTTTAGAATCTGCTCAAGTAATTGTGCTTCGTCTCATAGGAGGAAGTTCCTACTGGGCTTATGGCTTAGAAGTTGTCCAAGAAATTGGACAACGTAATGGCACAACCTTGATTGTTATGCCAGGAGATGATGGACTTGATCTTGATTTAATCTCTAAATCTACACTTTCTCCAGAAATTGTTAAAAAAATTTGGCAATACTTTCAACAAGGTGGCGTAGAAAATTTCCTCAACGCGTTGCAATTTATTACTGATACATCCCTATTAACAGCGTTCAATCCCCCACCACCACAATCAGTTCCCCGTGTAGGATTGTATGAATGGAAGGAGGAGGTAGGGGCGCAGGTCCTGCGCCCAGTCAGGAGTCAGGAGTCAGAAAGAAGGAGTTATTTCTCACCTGTTTCTCCTCAGCCCAAAATTGGAATTTTATTTTATCGCGCTCATTATTTATCAGGAAATACTAAAGTTATTGATGCTTTATGTACAGCTTTAATAGAGAAAAATTTACAACCTGTGCCTGTTTTTGTTTCTTCATTACGGGAACCTGGGGTTACTGAAAAACTGTATGAATTGTTTGCAGCTAAAGATGATCATCATCTTAGTTTATTGATGAATACCACCAGTTTTTCCCTAGCAAGTTTAGAAACAGAAACACCACAAACTGAAATTTGGGAAAAGTTAAATGTTCCTGTTTTGCAAGTAATTCTTTGTGCCAGTTCTGTTGAACAATGGGAATCACAATTAGAAGGTTTAACACCCCGTGACATGGCGATAAACGTGGCATTACCAGAAGTAGACGGGCGAATTATTAGCCGGGCTGTGTCCTTCAAAACTTTGCAAACTCGTAATAATAAACTAGAAACCGATGTGGTAGTTTATGAACCAGTGAGCGATCGCATTGAATTCGTTACCCACCTGGCTGCAAACTGGGTACGATTGCGGGTAAAACCGCCCCAAGAACGCCGCATAGCTCTAATTTTAGCAAATTACCCCAATACCAACGGCCGCCTTGCCAACGGCGTAGGACTGGACACTCCAGCCAGTTGTGTAGAAATTCTCAAAGCTTTAAAATTAGCAGGTTATCAACTAGAAAATATTCCCGAAACTGGAGACGAATTAATTCAAATTCTCACATCTAGCATTACCAATGATCCAGAAGGCAGAGACTGGAAACCAATCCAGCAAAGTTTATCAATAGAAGCATATCAAAAATATTTTTCTACCTTACCCGAAATAATACAAAAAGAAATTATTGCCCGTTGGGGTGAACCAAATTCAATTCAAAATTTGCCAATTGCCGGAATTCAATTTGGTAACATTTTTGTAGGAATTCAACCATCAAGAGGTTACGATCTTGACCCTAGTTTAAATTATCATGCGCCAGATTTAGAACCCACACATAATTATTTAGCCTTTTATCATTGGGTGCGCGAATCTTTTGCTACTGATGCCATAGTTCATGTGGGCAAACATGGTAATTTAGAATGGCTACCGGGAAAAAGTGTCGCTTTATCTAATACTTGTTATCCAGAAATTGCCTTTGGACCAATGCCCCATTTATATCCATTTATTGTTAATGATCCCGGTGAAGGTTCACAGGCAAAAAGACGCGCCCAAGCTGTAATTATTGATCATTTAACACCACCAATGACCCGCGCTCAATTATATGGAGGATTGCAACAAGTAGAAAACCTCATTGATGAATATTACGAAGCCGAAAGTTTAGACCCTTCCAGATTACCAACAATACGCGATCGCATTCAAGAACTCGTCATCAAAGAAAACCTCTATAAAGATTTAGGAATTACAGATAAAAAAGACATTGAAAACTTTGAAACCTTAATCTTAAATTCCCTAGACGGTTACTTGTGCGAACTCAAAGAAGCCCAAATCCGCGACGGCTTACACATATTTGGTCAATGTCCCCAAGGAACGCAACTACGAGACTTAATAATTGCGATCGCTCGCATCCCCAACCGCTATTCCTCCGGCATCACTCGCGCCATAGCCCAACAATGGAACTTAGACATAGATCCCCTCACAGATGACCTTTCCACCCCCCTCTCTGCGCCTGAGCGCCTTTGCGTGAGACTTAACTCTTGTCGCATTATCGGTGATGTTGTCGAACTCCTAGAAACAGAAGCCGCCCACTTAGTAGAAAAAATTATTGAGGAGTCAGGAGTCAGGAGTCAGGAGTCAAGAGAAAATTACCAATTACCAATTACCCAAACCCTTAACTGGATACAAGAAAAACTCCTCCCAGCCCTGCAAAAAACCAGTGAAGAAACCACCAACCTATTACGGGGACTTGATGGCAAATACGTTCCCAGTGGTGCTTCTGGCGCACCCACCCGCGGACGCCCCGAAGTCCTACCCACAGGTAAAAACTTTTACGCCGTTGATATTCGTGCCATTCCCACAGAAACCGCCTGGGATATCGGCAGAAAAGCCGCCGAAACCCTAATTGAAACCTACACCCAAGAACACGGAGAATATCCCAAGACCCTCGGTTTATCCGTGTGGGGGACAGCTACCATGCGGACTGGTGGTGATGATATAGCTGAAGCATTAGCCTTACTCGGTGTTCAACCTGTGTGGGATGGTGCAGCGCGACGAGTCGTAGATTTTGAAATTTTACCCTTATCCATTATCGGTCGTCCCCGTGTAGATGTCACTTTGAGAATTTCCGGTTTTTTCCGAGATGCTTTCCCTAATTTAATCAGTTTATTTGATCAAGCCGTGAAAGCAGTCTCCTCCTTAGATGAACCAGCAGATCAAAATCCCCTTGCAGATACAGTTCGCCAAGAAACTGCACAATGGACTCAAGAGGGTTTATCCTTAGAAGCAGCAGCCGAGCGATCGCAATATCGCGTTTTTGGCTCTAAACCAGGGGCTTATGGTGCAGGACTCCAAGGCTTAATTGCTTCCCAAAACTGGGAAGATGACCAGGATTTAGCCCAAGCTTACATCAACTGGAGTGCTTACGCTTATTCTGGGGAAACAGGGAACAGGGAACTCTTAACTGGGAACAGTAATATTGAAGCTCTTGAGCAACGCTTGAAGCAAATGCAAATCGTGCTGCATAATCAAGATAACCGAGAACATGATTTACTCGACTCCGATGATTATTATCAATTTCAGGGTGGTTTAACCGCAGCCGTGCGTTCTCTTCAAGGTAAAAATCCTGAAATCTACTTTGGTGATAATTCCAATACACAAGCCCCTAAAGTCCGTCAACTTAGTTCAGAAATTGCCAGAGTTTATCGTTCCCGCGTAGTTAATCCTAAATGGATAGCTGGAGTTATGCGTCATGGTTATAAAGGTGCATTTGAAATGGCTGCAACGGTAGATTTTCTCTTCGCTTACGATGCTACCGCCCAATGTGTCGAAGATTATATGTATCAAGGAGTCGTCGAGGCATACTTAGAAAATACCACCGTTTGTGAATTTATCCAAAACAAAAATCCCTGGGCATTGCGCGATATTGCCGAAAGACTACTAGAAGCAAACCAGCGCGGATTATGGCAAGATGCAAATATACAAACCCTAGAAAATCTCCGCAATTTAGTCCATCAAGCAGAAGCAACTATCGAAGAAACATAATTATATAGGAGTAGGGGCAATCCCCTGACAGGTGTAGGTTTTTTACAATTGGGTGAGGACAGGACTTGGAAGACAAGGCAGACAAGGTGACAAGGGAGGAAAACCGGACAAGAAATGGATGATTGGTCATAAAACAAACCATAAATTGGGTATTTTATGGATAAAATCTTCCTTGTCTACTATCCCTCCTTGTCTTCCTGGTCTTGCCTTTACAGAGAATATTAAAAACCTACACCTGTCAGGTAGGGGCAATCCCCCCGTGGTTGCCCCTCTTGTGGAGTCAGGAGAATAAACAAGAAAGAAGAAAGTTTTCCCTGTTACCTCTCTCCACGAGTGAATTTAATTTTGTCTAACTACTTAATTTAGGAAACGGATATGGAAAACCTTGCGTATTTACATTTAGCTTTCGCCAACGAAGACGAAGAAACTACTGAGTTAATATCCCTCAGTTCTTTATTGAAAAAAGCAGCCGCACCAAATTGGCAACTCTTTTCTAGCAATGCGTGGAAATATATGATTCCCCTTGCTCTGACTATATCTATTTTGAATAATGTTAGTAGTGTTTTTGCCCTAGAAAAAGTTAATCAAAGTGCTGCTGTCAAAAATCTTGAACAAAATTGGATATCTCAGATTACAACTGAAAATAACGGTGATTCTGTCAACAATCTAGAACAAAATTTGACATCTCAGATTACAGCCAAAAATAACGGTGATTCTGTCAACAATGTAGAACAAAATTCGACATCTCAGATGGAAATAACCAATGACCAAATTATTAGTACAGCCCCGATAACCCCCAGGACCCCAAATAATATTATTTCCGTTAGCAACAAGCGTAAAAACCCCAATCTCTTTGTTAAAGGTGATGAAGGTGCAGATGTCAAAGTTTTACAAGAACGTTTGAAAATCGCTGGTTTTTATTATGGCAATTCCACAGGGATTTTTGGGCCAATTACTCAAGAAGCTGTAAAACGATTTCAAAAAGCTTATAACCTCACCGTTGATGGTGTTGTTGGTAAATCCACATTAGCTAAATTACCAGCAGTGAATGATGAAAATGAAATAACTACTACTTCTCAAAAATCAGATAATCGAGATATACTTAGTTTAGGCGATCGCGGTGAAGCAGTTAGAGTCCTGCAAGAACACTTAATTAAAGCCGGATTTTTGCAAAATCAACCCAATGGTTACTACGGTTCTAACACAGTTGATGCCGTAAATCGCTTTCAAAAACAGCATCAACTAGAAACTAACGGCATGGCTGGACAAACTACCCGCGCTAAGTTATATAGTTTAGTTAAAAATTCTGCCAAAAGTGATTTTACTACTTTAGAAATCCAAAGACGACTACAAGAAAAAGGTTTCTATAAAGGTCAAATCAACGGCATGATGGCATCTGATACCAAAAAAGCAATTAGTCGCGCTCAAGAATTTTATGGTATCAGTCTTAAGGATGTTAAAAGCGGAAGTTTTTAATTCCCGCTTTCTCAATGTACTCAGATTCCCCCACCACTTGGTTCATCCTCCAAAATTGCAGATGTCTATCCCTGTAATCCAAAGTTCTTAGTTATCTAAATTGAGGCTGGTAATTGCTAATTATCCATCATCAATTGCTAAAGTGGCATCAACGCCCTTTGACACTGGGGACACACAGCATGAATTGTCATTTGACAATCTAATAAATGAAACCCTTCTTTTTGCGCTGTTTTTCCGCCAATCTTTAAAATTGAGTCATTTTTAAACTCAATAGTCGAGTTACAGCGGACACAAATTAGGTGATGGTGGTGATGGGGATAAGGCTGATTAATTTCATAATGTTTATGCCCTTCACCCAATTCTAACTCCCGCAAAATACCCATTCTCGCCATTAACTTCAAAGTGCGATAGATAGTTGACAAACTAATCCCTTCACTATCAGTTTCTAAGCGATGATACAAATCCTCTGCGCTTAAATGCTCACCCTGGGGGAGTTCTTGAAAAATATGAAGAATTGTTTCGCGCTGTGGAGTTAAACGCCAGCCACGGTCGTTTAATTCCGCCTTAAGTGAACCAGTTGTGTAGACAGTCATACTAAATTTTCTCAACAAAGCTGATTAATTGAGAATATAACAAACATTGGGCTTGATTTGCAACAATCACTGCTTATTGAGAATATTTGCTGATTGTCAGTTGTCAGTTGTCAGTTGTCAGTTGTCAGTTGTCGGTTGTCGGTTGTCAGTTGTCAGTTGTCAGTTGTCAGTTGTCAGTTGTCGGTTTATTACCTATTACCTATTACCTATTACCTATTACCTATTACCTATTACCTATTACCTATTACCTATTACCTATTACCTATTACCTATTACCTATTACCTATTACCCATTACCCATTACCTATTACCTTCTAAGTTAAAGACTCTAGATAGTCGCGGATAAGGTTACGGCGTTTGGGTTGGCGGAGTTTTTGCAAAGCCTTTGATTCAATTTGTCTAACTCTTTCCCGTGATAGGTCTAGGGCGCGGCCAATTTCTGCTAAGGAGTAAGCATGACCATCGGATAAGCCAAAGCGCATTAAAATAACATCACGTTCCCGGCTGGTTAAATCATCTAAGAGACTATGCAAATCTTTATGTAAAGATTCCCGCATTAACATCTCCTCAGGCGTAATAGTATCAGTCTCTAGCAATTCTCCTAATTCAGTATCTTTATCTTTTCCAACCTTGGTTTCCAAGGACACAGACCGAGGAACTCTTAACAACACTTCCCGTACTTGGATAGCTGTCATATCTAACTCAATGGCTAGGTCTTCTAAAGTCGGAGTGCGACCTTTTTCTTGGGCAATTTTCCGTTGCGCCTTTTTAATTTTGTTGAGCTTTTCGGTAATATGGACAGGAAGACGAATAGTCCGGCTAGAAGTAGCGATCGCCCGCGTAATACCTTGACGAATCCACCAGTAAGCATAGGTACTAAAACGATAACCTTTTGTGGGGTCAAACTTCTCAACTGCTCGTTCTAAACCTAAAGTCCCTTCTTGGACTAAATCTAGCAATTCCAAGCCACGATTTTGGTATTTCTTAGCGACAGATACCACCAAACGCAAATTCGCTTTAATCATGTGCGATTTGGCTTGCAGTCCTTGAGTTTGAACTTGCTCTAGCTCTTCTACTGTTAAATTAGCAATTTCTGCCCAGCGTCTTTTCCCATTGGCTAAAGTTGGTTTAAGATCAGGTAAATTTATCCCCGCAGTGGTCGCCCACCGTTCTAAAGAAGGGCGGTGTCCTAGTTCAGCCTTTAAACGCTCCTGTACCTCCATTAACCGTGAATAGGGGACAATTACATCATCTTCCTCAGTGGCAGCAGCACTAAGTAATAATCGCAGTTTTAAGTAGCGCTGTACTTTCTGTGCTTCGGCAACTTCTTCATCTCGTCCTAATAAACGGACTCTGCCAATTTCTTGCAGATAGAGACGCACTAAGTCTGTACTCCGTCGGGTAGTTTGCGCGGCTAAAGCTAAATCAGATTCAACAGCAGCCATGTCTAAATCCGGCAAATCATCTGCGGATAGATCATGTTCATCATTATTGATTTCAATATCCAAAGGTGTCCGAGGATTTTGCCCGTCGTGGGCAGCATTTTTATAAAAAGATGTTGCTGGCATGATGTCTCAAATTGCTCCAGGTAACAATAGATTACGGTCAGCTAAAATTACGGTCAGCTAATTAACTGTTGCTATTGTTCCCGTAATTCGTCATGAAATATCACTGTTTAGGTTTTGGTGTACAATTCTTTGCAAAACTTTGTCCTAGTCTAAACAAGATCAGAGATAAACAATACCTTAGCCATTATTTGTCGGTTGGGTTGAGCGAAGGCAAACCCAACCTATGAATCAAGGATTTTTTTGATTTGGCGAAGGTATTGAGATAAGAAAACTTAATTTATCAGCTTTTGGACTTTTTTAACTGGATAGTTATTTTCGCCACAGTGTACTAGTTTTAAAAGAATACATTTTAAATGAGTTGTTTGTTGCTAGTAGCTATGTGATTAGACAGATAGCTATGCAAATCTTTAGTCAGATTTTCAATTAGGATTTACCTGGTCAACAATACCATTGTTAGGGATATTGACGGTTATTTTTTTAACTGGTTATAAACAAACTTCTAGTTATGATGATGTTTATAAACTACATAGTCATATTTACATCACTCAAAAAGTGATTTCCTGACAATTTGACAAATTTTTTCTAGGGATTTTGCGGTAGTCATTTATTTTTAATTGGACACCTTACCCTGTCAGCATTTCTCCCCTACTTACCATATTTGTTCTGTCGGAAAATTATCAAATTCAGATTTAATATCTCGTAACATCAGTTTATCTAACGCTTGTCTAGGTGTAATATCTCCCTCAAGTAGTTGATATAGTTGCTCGGTAATGGGAATAGCAATACTCCGTTGTTGGGCAATTTCCATTAATACCCGACAAGTGTTCACACCTTCGGCTGTGCCTGGAAGATTTGCTAGAACTCCTGGCAGCGTTTTTCCATTGGCTAACTGATAACCAACTTGATAATTGCGACTTAAGGGGCTGTTACAGGTTGCCAATAAATCCCCTAGACCGGATAAACCATAAAATGTTTCCGTTTTCGCGCCTAAAGTATTTCCTATTCGCACCATTTCAGTTAACCCACGGGTGACTAAGGCGGCTTTAGCATTTGTTCCCAAGTGTAGTCCATCACATACACCCGCCGCGATCGCTATCACATTTTTAAGTGTTCCCCCTAATTCTACGCCCACAGGGTCAGGGTTAGTATAGACACGAAAGCGACTAGAGGAAAATACCAGTTGGACAGTTTGGGCCGCATTGGTGTTTTTACTCGCTACTACTGTTGCTGCTGGTAATTCCTGGGCAATTTCCTGGGATAAATTCGGACCAGATAACACAACAATGGGAGAATTAGGAAAAGCAGCTTGCCAAATTTGCGAAGGTGTGTATGTAGTGTGTGGTTCTAGTCCCTTAGTTGCGGTAACAAAGATTGTTTGTGGAGATAGGGGCAAAGATTTTACCATAGAGGCTACATCTCTTACCCCTTTCATAGAAATAGCCGACAAGACTATTTGGGCATTTTCCAATCCTTTTTCTAAAGATTGTGATCCCTGACGTGACCATAAATGCACCTGATGACCATTAATTGCTGCTAATTTGGCCAGGGCTGTACCCCAAGCACCTGCACCAAGAATGACAACTGATTTTGAGTTTTGAATTTGAGAATTAGTCATTGGTAACAGGAAACGGAGGAACAACTAACCACTGACAACTGACAACTGACAACTGACCACTGACCACTAACTATCTGGGGTAACGTTTCATTAATTCTCTGACTTGTTCTGCATGATATGAGCTTCTTGTTAAGGGTGAAGAAACAACTTGTAAAAATCCTAGTTCTTCCCCAAAAGTTTGCCAAGCTGCAAATTGGGCTGGTGTGATAAAGTCTGATACTTGTAAGTGTTTTTGACTGGGTTGGAGGTATTGCCCAATTGTCAAAATATCACAATCTACTCCTCGCAGGTCTTCCATGACTTGGCGAATTTCTGCATCTGTTTCACCTAAGCCTACCATGATACCGGATTTGGTGTAAGTGCTGGGGGAAATTTGGCGCGAGCGTTGTAATAATTCCATTGTTCGCTCATAATTCCCCTGGGGGCGTACACGGCGATACAAGCGGGCAATGGTTTCTGTGTTGTGGTTAATTACTTCTGGTTTAGCTTGGAGAATTATTTCTAAAGCTTGCCAATTACCGCATAAGTCGGGGATTAATACTTCAATGGTAGTCTGAGGTGAAACTTCATGAATAGCATTAATACAATGGACAAACTGAGATGCACCACCATCAGGTAAATCATCTCGGTTAACGGAAGTGATCACGACGTGATTAAGCTGCATTCGTCGCACTGCTTCTGCTAGTCGTGTGGGTTCGGTGGGATCTAATGCTTGGGGTTTCTTTTCAAAGTCAATATCACAGTAAGGACAAGCCCTGGTGCAAGCTGGCCCCATAATCAAAAATGTGGCAGTACCCGCGTTGAAGCATTCCCCAATATTGGGACAGGAAGCCTCTTCGCAAACGGTATTCAGGGCTAAATCCCGCAAAATTTCTTTAACGTTACCAACACGCTCCCATTGAGGCGCTTTTACCCGCAACCAGTCTGGTTTTACAGTCACAGTCTACTTTTACCATTTTAGTTATACAAGTTTAATGGTAGCAAGCAAAGACCTCTCTGGCAGATGAAAAATTTGTTATTTTCTAGTGATTATGGTATTGTAGGTACATATTGCCATTTTCGTGGCGGGATGTAGCGCAGCTTGGTAGCGCACTGCGTTCGGGACGCAGGGGCCGCTGGTTCGAATCCAGTCATCCCGATTGTTAATGTACAGTTTTTGTTGTCGCTGTCTGTTGAGTAGTTTGTAATTTTCACCAAGTAGTTGTTTGATATTGCGATATGTCAAAACTCTGCCCGTTGTACCATCTACAACTACAATTGTGGCAGGGTGTTCTAAACCCAAACTGACACCAACAAGAATATGAGATTGTCCTTTTGGGACTGAAACCGCTTCATTAGGGCAAACCAGGATTTATAAATATAGTTTACTGATGCTGTGGCACTGGTGTAAAACCTTGCAGGTTGCCCCATGAAGCGCGGATCAGTTTTCAAGGGTTCACACAGTTCTTTGACTA
This sequence comes from Dolichospermum sp. DET69, assembly GCA_017355425.1. Classification (NCBI taxonomy): domain Bacteria; kingdom Bacillati; phylum Cyanobacteriota; class Cyanophyceae; order Nostocales; family Aphanizomenonaceae; genus Dolichospermum; species Dolichospermum sp. DET69. The sequence goes on along the minus strand of CP070233.1, from coordinate 1,713,191 downwards.
TACCTGTGGGGTGTTTACCAATTTGACTCAGTAGTTCGTTAATCAGTGGCGTGTTTTTCTCTGCCATCAACTGCCATAGCTGTTGACGGGTAGTTTCACTGGCTACTAAACGACACTGAATAGTGATTTGGCTCATACTTAATAAACATATTTGTCTAATACTAACATATTTGTATTGTAGCAGCTTTCTGTAAAATGTTTTTTATGCAAGAAAAATTTTTCACAAGTAAGGAAGCGGCTCAAATTACAGGTTGTACTCTCCGCCAGATCCAGTATTGGCGAGAGAAAGGGATTGTTGTGCCTGTGATTGGTGATACGGGTACGGGACGCAGTATTTATTACTCCAGGTCTAATCTGGTGGAACTGGCTGCTTTGGTATATTGGCTGTCTACGGGGATAAGTTTTGATATTGCCTGTGAAACGCTGAAACAACTGAAGGAACAAGAAGCGGAGTTGTTTATTTCGGGTCAGGGGAGGCGGTTTATGTTGTTGTTATCACAGGATGATTCGCTTTCTTTGGTAGAATTTGACAGGAAAAGAGCGATCGCATCCCTAGATGAAGGTAAGGCTGTGATTCCTGTGTGGTTAGATATTATTTATCAGGGGTTAGCAAGCAAGTTACCAAAATAGCGATTCCTACGGAGTGCTTCGCTATCGCTTCCCCGGATGAAGGTAAAGCTGTGATTCCTGTGTTGTCTACGGGGATAAGTTTTGATATTGCCTGTGAAACTCACAAAACACTGAAGGAACAAGAACCGGAGTTGTTTATTTCGGGTAAAGGGAAGCGGTTTATGTTGTTGTTATCACAGGATGATTCACTTTCTTTGGTAGAATTTGATCGGAAAATAGCGGTGTCTGGTGACAAGCCATGATATCCAAGAACAACTTACTGAGTTTATAATTAGTTAATGTACAAAAGTTACTAAGTGCCATTATGGGGGTAGATAGCCATTAATAGTATCTTGTCAAGTGCTTGACGGATGGAATCAATTGTTTATTGCAAAGATGATCATAATTCTTTACACTGGACAATATTATATAATTCACAATAATTCAGGAATCTTCATCAATGACAACCACAACCCAAGATATACAAACGCTGGAAAAACATATTTGGATTTGGCGAGATTACAAAATTCAATATACAGTTATGGGTACAGGCCAACCATTGGTATTAATTCACGGCTTTGGTGCTGCCATTGGTCATTGGCGGAAAAATATCCCGGTTTTAGCTGAAGCTGGTTATCAGGTGTTTGCTGTAGATTTGTTGGGGTTTGGGGGTTCTGATAAAGCAGTTATAGATTATAGCTTGGAACTGTGGGCAGAATTATTAAAAGATTTTTACAATGCCCATATTCAAACACCGGCAATATTTATTGGTAATTCTATTGGCGCACTTTTAAGTTTAATTGTGTTAACAGAATATCCAGAAATTGCGGCTGGAGGAGTATTAATTAACTCTGCGGGTGGTTTAAGTCACCGTCCCCATGAATTAAACCCAATTTTACGAGTTGTCATGGGAACTTTTAACAAGTTGGTAGCTAACCCAGTTACAGGTAAATTTGTATTTAATCGCATTCGTCAAAAATCGCAAATTCGCCGGACTCTATATCAAGTATATAGCGATCGCAATGCCGTGACAGATGAACTGGTTGATTTACTTTATAACCCATCATGTGACCCCGGAGCGCAAGAAGTTTTTGCTTCTATTCTCACTGCACCTCCAGGTCCTAGTCCAGAGGAATTATTACCTAAGTTGGAATTTCCTTTATTAGTAATTTGGGGTGCGGAAGATCCTTGGACACCAATTACGGGAGCAAATATTTATGAAGCAGCGCGAGAAAATGGTCAAAATATCAAAATTGTGCCTATTCCTGGTGCTGGCCATTGTCCCCATGATGAAGTTCCAGATATTGTGAATAATGAAATTATTGATTGGTTAGTAGCGCAGAAGGGAATTAACAATTAAGAAATCAGTAGGGAAAGTTGTGGTAGAAAAGAAGTAATTATCAAAAGACATCTCCGAAAAGTTGGTTATAGAAAATGATCGTAGTTATCGTCCAACTTGACTAAATCGCTTCTAAAGCATACAGCATGAGGAAAAATCCCACCATGTCGAACCAAACAAACTTAACTGATGCTGGTAATAACCTAGCTGACATCTGCGCTCAAGTAATTGCAGACAGAGAAGTAATGATTATTACCCAACCTGGCGGTGAAAATGTTGCTCTCATTGCTGCTGACGAATTAGAAAGTTTATTAGAAACAACTCATTTACTACGGTCACCTAAAAATGCAGCGCGTCTTTTCACTGCTTTAGAAAGAGCAAAAGCCAGAACTTTAAAACCGCAAAGTATGAACGAACTACGTCAAGACTTGGGAATTGATGAAAAAGAAGAAGGATGAATCTAAACCCCAGGAAATTAAAATTCGGGATGCTGTATTTCACCCAGAATTTCGGGAAGACCTCGCTTATTGGGTAGAGACAAACCGTAAATCCGCGCTGCGTGCTTTTAATTTAGTTGAAGCGATTATGCGAGATCCGTTTACTGGTATTGGTAAACCAGAACCTCTAAAATATTTAGACTCAGATGCGTGGTCACGACGACTTACTCAGGAGCATAGAATTGTTTATCTAGTTAGTGATGAGAGGATTGATTTCCTACAAGCTAGATTTCATTATTAGACATCTGGTGGTAAAGAATGTAGAGCCGAGAATCCCTACTCATGGAACGTCTCAACAAGGGTTATAGAAACCGCACATTTCATTTCTACCAGATGTCTATGGAAATATTGAAAAATGCTGGCACGGCGATTTGTGAAACCATAACTCTATCCTCAGCCAGATTTTCTCTAATGATCTACCACATCAAGGAAATACAAGCCGATGTCCTGGGTAGGAAATTAAGATGATTGATACTCTACTATAACCTGAGCAAAGATAGTATTATTAAGGATTGTTTCATTGTGTAATCTTCCCTTAGCCTGTCAATATGTCAGAAAACCTAGCAACATCTTTAAATGATCCTCTTCCCTACTCCCACAACAGCCAGAATACTATTCGCATTCGGGGCGCTAGGCAGCATAATCTGAAAAATATTGATTTGGAATTACCCCGCGATCGCTTGATTGTCTTTACTGGCGTTTCTGGTTCGGGTAAATCGTCTTTGGCCTTTGATACCATCTTCGCTGAAGGTCAACGCCGTTATGTGGAATCCCTCAGCGCTTATGCTCGGCAATTTTTGGGACAGTTGGATAAACCTGATGTGGAAGCAATCGAAGGTTTGAGTCCAGCAATTTCCATTGACCAAAAATCAACTTCCCACAATCCCCGTTCAACAGTGGGAACGGTGACGGAAATTTATGATTATCTGCGGTTGTTATATGGTCGCGCTGGTGAACCCCATTGTCCCCTTTGCGATCGCTCTATTGCCCCCCAGACTATTGACCAGATGTGCGATCGCATCATGGAACTTCCCGACCGGACTCGCTTCCAAATTTTAGCCCCTGTGGTGCGTGGTAAGAAGGGAACTCACCGTAAATTAATTTCTAGTTTAGCTGCTCAAGGATTTGTCCGTTTGCGGGTAAATGGAGAGGTGCGAGAGCTATCAGATTCCATCGAGTTAGATAAAAATAATACACATACTATAGAACTGGTTATTGACAGATTAGTTAAGAAAGATGAGATGCAAGAGCGTTTAGTAGATTCTCTAGCAACTTGTCTTAAGCAATCTCACGGTATTGCCATGATTGAGGTATTAAAAGATACATTTGACAAGATAGCGCAGGAGCGGTCTGATAGTAAGTATATAACAACTGAGGCAGAAAATCAAGGTATTTCAGAACAAGAATTACCCACAGAAATGGTATTTTCTGAAAACTTTGCTTGTCCCGAACATGGGGCAGTAATGGAGGAATTATCCCCACGGTTGTTTTCTTTTAATTCCCCTTATGGCGCTTGTCCCCACTGTCATGGGATTGGAACTTTAAGAAGATTTTCCCCGGAGTTGGTCGTACCTAACGCAGATTCGCCAATGTATGCGGCAATTGCCCCTTGGTCAGAAAAGGAAAACTCCTATTATTTAGAGTTGCTGTATGCTGTGGGCTTGAATTATGGCTTTGAGTTACAAACTCAATGGGGTAAGTTGACACCAGAACAACAAAAAGTTGTCTTGTATGGAGAAGAAAATAAGAAAACTACAGAAGAGAAAAGGCAGAGTTTCAAAGGTGTAATTCCCATTTTACAAAGACAGTATGAAGGGGGAACAGAGTTAGTTAAACAGAAATTAGAAGAATATTTGATTGACCAATCTTGCGAAGTTTGCGGAGGGAAAAGATTAAAAGCAGAAGCCTTAGCAGTGAAGTTAGGACAATATGGAATTTTAGATTTTACCAGCGTTTCCATTCGGGAATGTCGGGAAAGAGTAGATAAAGTAAAATTGAGCGATCGCCAAACCCAAATTGCTGATTTAGTGCTGCGAGAAGTTAGATCTAGATTACAATTTTTATTAGATGTTGGTTTAGATTATCTCACCTTAGATCGTCCTGCCATGACATTATCAGGTGGAGAAGCCCAACGGATTCGGTTAGCGACACAAATCGGTTCCGGACTAACAGGAGTTCTTTACGTTTTAGACGAACCAAGTATCGGTTTACATCAACGGGATAATGGAAAATTACTGAAAACATTAACAAAATTACGGGATTTAGGAAATACCTTAATAGTCGTCGAACATGACGAAGAAACTATTCGCGCAGCTAACTATATAGTTGATATTGGTCCTGGGGCTGGAATTCACGGGGGACATATTATTTCTCAAGGAAGTTTAGAGAATTTATTAAATGCCGAAGAGTCTTTAACTGGTGCTTATTTATCAGGAAGAAGAGTTATAAGTACCCCAGCTAAAAGAAGAGAAGGAAATGGCCGAGCTTTAACTATTAGAAATGCCCGTCGCAACAACTTACAAAATATAGATGTAGAAATTCCCTTGGGAAAACTTGTATCTGTTACAGGTGTTTCTGGTTCAGGAAAATCTACCTTAATTAACGAATTACTTTATCCAGCCTTACAACATCATTTACTCAAAAAAGCTCCTGCACCCAAAGATATAGATGAAATTAAAGGTTTAAATTGCGTTGACAAAGCCATTGTCATTGACCAATCACCTATTGGGAGAACTCCCCGTTCTAATCCCGCAACTTACACCGGAGTTTTCGATATAATTCGTGATATCTTTTCCCAAACTGTAGAAGCAAAAACCAGAGGTTATAAACCTGGACAATTTTCTTTCAATGTTAAAGGTGGACGTTGTGAAGCTTGTAGTGGACAGGGTGTAAATGTTATTGAAATGAATTTTCTTCCTGACGTTTATGTCCAATGTGAAATTTGCAAAGGTGCGAGATATAACCGCGAAACTCTCCAAGTTAAATATAAGGATAAATCAATTTCTGATGTTTTGAATATGACGGTTGAGGAAGCATTAGCTTTCTGTCAAAACATTCCTAAAGCCGTAACTAGATTACAAACTTTAGTAGATGTTGGTTTAGGTTATGTGCAGTTAGGACAACCAGCCACAACTTTATCCGGTGGAGAAGCCCAACGGGTGAAATTAGCCACAGAATTATCTCGACGCGCAACAGGAAAGACTTTGTATTTAATAGATGAACCGACTACAGGTTTATCTTTTTATGATGTCCACAAATTGTTAGATGTTTTACAAAGATTGGTAGATAAAGGCAATTCAATTTTAGTCATTGAACATAATTTAGATGTGATTCGTTGTTCTGATTGGGTAATAGATTTAGGCCCAGAAGGAGGAGATAAAGGTGGAGAACTTATTGCTGCGGGAACGCCGGAAGATGTGGCAAAAAATCCCCGTTCTTATACTGGACAATATTTACAGGAGGTGTTGAAGCAATATCCAGCCGTGAACTAGATAACGTCTGAACTATGATTTGCCTGATTAATTTGATTTTTGTGATTAAATAATCATCTAAATCAAGGTCTGAACTATGATTTGCCTGATTAATTTGATTTTTGTGATTAAATAATCATCTAAATCATCTAAATCAAAAAAATCACAGTTCAGACACTAATTTGATTTTTGTGATTAAATAATCATCTAAATCATCTAAATCAAAAAAATCACAGTTCAGACATTAATTTAATTTTTGTGATTAAATAATCATCTAAATCATCTAAATCAAAAAAATCACAGTTCAGACACTAATTTGATTTTTGTGATTAAATAATCATCTAAATCATCTAAATCAAAAAAATCACAGTTCAGACACTAATTTAATTTTTGTGATTAAATAATCATCTAAATCATCTAAATCAAAAAAATCACAGTTCAGACACTAATTTAATTTTTGTGATTAAATAATCATCTAAATCATCTAAATCAAAAAAATCACAGTTCAGACACTAATTTGATTTTTGTGATTAAATAATCATCTAAATCATCTAAATCAAAAAAATCACAGTTCAGACATTAATTTAATTTTTGTGATTAAATAATCATCTAAATCATCTAAATCAAAAAAATCACAGTTCAGACACTAATTTAATTTTTGTGATTAAATAATCATCTAAATCATCTAAATCAAAAAAATCACAGTTCAGACACTAATTTAATTTTTGTGATTAAATAATCATCTAAATCATCTAAATCAAAAAAATCACAGTTCAGACACTAATTTAATTTTTGTGATTAAATAATCATCTAAATCATCTAAATCAAAAAAATCACAGTTCAGACACTAATTTAATTTTTGTGATTAAATAATCATCTAAATCATCTAAATCAAAAAATCACAGTTCAGACACTAATTTAATTTTTGTGATTAAATAATCATCTAAATCATCTAAATCAAAAAAATCACAGTTCAGACACTAATTTAATTTTTGTGATTAAATAATCATCTAAATCATCTAAATCAAAAAAATCACAGTTCAGACACTAATTTAATTTTTGTGATTAAATAATCATCTAAATCATCTAAATCAAAAAAATCACAGTTCAGACACTAATTTAATTTTTGTGATTAAATAATCATCTAAATCATCTAAATCAAAAAAATCACAGTTCAGACACTAATTTGATTTTTGTGATTAAATAATTATCTAAATCATCTAAATCAAAAAAATCACAGTTCAGACACTAATTTGATTTTTGTGATTAAATAATTATCTAAATCATCTAAATCATCTAAATCAAAAAAATCACAGTTCAGACACTAATTTGATTTTTGTGATTAAATAATCATCTAAATCATCTAAATCAAAAAAATCACAGTTCAGACACTAATTTGATTTTTGTGATTAAATAATCATCTAAATCATCTAAATCAAAAAAATCACAGTTCAGACACTAATTTAATTTTTGTGATTAAATAATCATCTAAATCATCTAAATCAAAAAAATCACAGTTCAGACACTAATTTAATTTTTGTGATTAAATAATCATCTAAATCATCTAAATCATCTAAATCAAAAAAATCACAGTTCAGACACTAATTTAATTTTTGTGATTAAATAATCATCTAAATCATCTAAATCAAAAAAATCACAGTTCAGACATTAATTTAATTTTTGTGATTAAATAATCATCTAAATCAAAAAAATCACAGTTCAGACATTAATTTAATTTTTGTGATTAAATAATCATCTAAATCATCTAAATCAAAAAAATCACAGTTCAGACATTAATTTAATTTTTGTGATTAAATAATCATCTAAATCATCTAAATCAAAAAAATCACAGTTCAGACATTAATTTAATTTTTGTGATTAAATAATCATCTAAATCATCTAAATCAAAAAAATCACAGTTCAGACATTAATTTAATTTTTGTGATTAAATAATCATCTAAATCATCTAAATCAAAAAAATCACAGTTCAGACATTAATTTAATTTTTGTGATTAAATAATCATCTAAATCATCTAAATCAAAAAAATCACAGTTCAGACACTAATTTGATTTTTGTGATTAAATAATCATCTAAATCATCTAAATCAAAAAAATCACAGTTCAGACACTAATTTGATTTTTGTGATTAAATAATCATCTAAATCATCTAAATCAAAAAAATCACAGTTCAGACACTAATTTGATTTTTGTGATTAAATAATCATCTAAATCATCTAAATCAAAAAAATCACAGTTCAGACACTAATTTAATTTTTGTGATTAAATAATCATCTAAATCATCTAAATCAAAAAAATCACAGTTCAGACACTAATTTGATTTTTGTGATTAAATAATCATCTAAATCATCTAAATCAAAAAAATCACAGTTCAGACACTAATTTAATTTTTGTGATTAAATAATCATCTAAATCATCTAAATCAAAAAAATCACAGTTCAGACACTAATTTAATTTTTGTGATTAAATAATCATCTAAATCATCTAAATCAAAAAAATCACAGTTCAGACACTAATTTAATTTTTGTGATTAAATAATCATCTAAATCATCTAAATCAAAAAAATCACAGTTCAGACACTAATTTAATTTTTGTGATTAAATAATCATCTAAATCATCTAAATCAAAAAAATCACAGTTCAGACACTAATTTGATTTTTGTGATTAAATAATCATCTAAATCATCTAAATCAAAAAAATCACAGTTCAGACACTAATTTAATTTTTGTGATTAAATAATCATCTAAATCATCTAAATCAAAAAAATCACAGTTCAGACACTAATTTAATTTTTGTGATTAAATAATCATCTAAATCATCTAAATCAAAAAAATCACAGTTCAGACACTAATTTAATTTTTGTGATTAAATAATCATCTAAATCATCTAAATCAAAAAAATCACAGTTCAGACACTAATTTAATTTTTGTGATTAAATAATCATCTAAATCATCTAAATCAAAAAAATCACAGTTCAGACACTAATTTGATTTTTGTGATTAAATAATCATCTAAATCATCTAAATCAAAAAAATCACAGTTCAGACACTAATTTAATTTTTGTGATTAAATAATCATCTAAATCATCTAAATCAAAAAAATCACAGTTCAGACACTAATTTAATTTTTGTGATTAAATAATCATCTAAATCATCTAAATCAAAAAAATCACAGTTCAGACACTAATTTAATTTTTGTGATTAAATAATCATCTAAATCATCTAAATCAAAAAAATCACAGTTCAGACACTAATTTGATTTTTGTGATTAAATAATTATCTAAATCATCTAAATCATCTAAATCAAAAAAATCACAGTTCAGACACTAATTTGATTTTTGTGATTAAATAATCATCTAAATCATCTAAATCAAAAAAATCACAGTTCAGACACTAATTTGATTTTTGTGATTAAATAATCATCTAAATCATCTAAATCAAAAAAATCACAGTTCAGACACTAATTTGATTTTTGTGATTAAATAATCATCTAAATCATCTAAATCAAAAAAATCACAGTTCAGACACTAATTTGATTTTTGTGATTAAATAATCATCTAAATCATCTAAATCAAAAAAATCACAGTTCAGACACTAATTTGATTTTTGTGATTAAATAATCATCTAAATCATCTAAATCAAAAAAATCACAGTTCAGACACTAATTTGATTTTTGTGATTAAATAATCATCTAAATCATCTAAATCAAAAAAATCACAGTTCAGACACTAATTTGATTTTTGTGATTAAATAATCATCTAAATCATCTAAATCAAAAAAATCACAGTTCAGACATTATTCAGATGCTAATAACTCCCGAATTATCCGAGTTACAGCTTTTTGAGTAACGCGAGTAGCAATTTGTTGACCTAAAAGTTGGACTTCTGGATTAACAATGAGTTGGGCTAATTGAGGAGCAAATTTTGTCACATCAAAGCCTTTAGTTTCTCTGAGAATACCCGCAATGCGTTTAATATATTCTAAGGTTTGTTGTTGTTCAACAGTTGCTGAGGGAATTTGATTGACTGCGGTTAATCCCACCCTTTCTCGAAGTACATAAGTGAAACTGTGCAAAGCATTTTTACTAACAGCATCTACACTATTAAAAAATTCATCAACTAATCTCTCACGAATAAATGAACCTCGTTCAGAAGAGAGAAATTCTACTCCTTGATTAACGACTAAATTCAGATCATATTCTTGATTACTACGGGCATTTTTTAACAGGTTCTCCAATCGATTCCAACGGAATTTACCATCTTTAAACAGTAACTCCTGTAATGATGTTCTTAATTCATTTGAGGGGTCTGTTAATAGCCTTTTAGCCACATAAGGATAAGCTTCACTGAGAACTTTGAAATCGGGATCTATATAAATTGCAATCCCTTCCAAAGTCACAAGAGAACGAATAATTAAAGCGTAATAAGGGGGGACACGGAACGGATATTCATACATTAAAGCTGATAAATCATCGGTGATGCTTTTAATATTTAAATCCGCTACACTTGCACCTTCAGCATTAGCAAATACCTTTGCAAAAGCAGGAACAATGGGGGTAAGGTCTATATCTGGAGTCAGAAATTCTAACTTTACATAGTCTTTTGCTAAACTATCAAATTCTCGGTTAATAACGTGAACAATTGCCTCAATTAAACCATAACGTTGAGCAGGTTTAACTTCGCTCATCATGCCAAAATCAAGATAAGCTAATTTACCATCCATAGTAGCTAATAAGTTACCTGGGTGGGGGTCAGCGTGGAAAAATCCATGTTCTAATAATTGACGCAAAGAACATTGAACGCCAACTTCAATTAAATACCGCGCATTGATTCCTAAAGCCGCAATTTTTTCTGGTTGAGTTAATTTGATACCGTTAATCCACTCCATCGTTAAAACACGACGGTTGGTGTATTCCCAATAAATTTTTGGTACATAAATATCCTTCATGTGACCATATAATTCAAAGAAACGTTCGGCATTTTCACCTTCATGAATATAATCCATTTCTTCAAAAATGCGATCGCCTAACTCATCCAAAATCCCCACTAAATCACTGCGTACCCGCTGCATTTTCCGCTGTATCCAACCAGCCAGATTCCGTAAAATATACAAATCTATCGTAATTCGTTCTCGTAAATCTGGACGTTGTACCTTAATCGCTACTTCTTCCCCAGTTTTCAATCTTCCTTTATATACCTGTCCCAAGGAAGCCGCAGCAATGGGTTGTCCAGAAAATTCCGCATAAATTTCTGACGGTGGCGCTCCCAATTCTTCCTCAATAAATTGGTAAGCTATTTCATTAGGAAAAGCTGGTAATTGATCTTGGAGTCTAGTTAATTCTTCTAAATAAATTGGTGGGACTAAATCTGGTCTAGTAGATAAAGCTTGGCCAATTTTAATGTAGGCTGGCCCCAATTTTGTTAATAATTCTCGAAGTTGAACAGCGCGACGAAGTTCATTTTTAACTAAAATTCCCCATTGCTTATCCCACCACAACCCAAAAACAAAGGCCAGAATTGGTTTGAGGACTGTGAGAATCCGCCGTAAAACTTGCAGAAATCGCCCACTATACTGCTCTTGTATTTCCACAGGATCATACAGCACCGATTCCGGTTCAGATCCCGCCCTCACCCGCGCCTTGTGTCTTGGCTTTCGTGAAGCTTCTGCCGATTTGATTACTACCGTCTGTGTACTTTGTTCCGTTACCACTTCAATTACGGACAATTCGCCTCCGCGACTGTCCTCCTGACTTGTTCGAGAACTAGGGGGAAGTGTCTTAACCATTATGAAGAAGCCACCAGTTAGATCAACGTTGTTAAATATTGTAACAATATCTTGTCTTTTCGGGATATCTTTAAAAGTTAGAAATTTTTTGGCGTTGCTGAATAAAAGTGTGAATTTGTTTCACGCAAAGGCGCAAAGGTGCAAAGTCGCAATCCAATTATATATACTAAGAATACAAATTTGGCAATAAAAAATGAGTAACCATCTTGCAGGTAAAATCGCATTAGTCACAGGTGCTACCAGAGGTATTGGTAAAGGAATTGCAATTGGATTAGGTGAAGCAGGTGCTACGGTGTATATTACAGGACGCACTCTTGAATCTAATCATGATAGTCTTGGTGGTAGTTTACAAGAAACTGAAACCGCAGTTGGAGAAGCTGGTGGTATTTGTATTTCTGTGCAAGTTGATCATAGTGATGATGAGCAAATTCAGCAACTTTTTGCACAAATTGAAAGAGAACAAAATGGTCAATTAGATATTTTAGTTAACAATGTTTATGCAGGTGTACAAGCCATCAGAGAAGCATTTGGTAGAACATTTTGGGAGTTAGAACCGAGTTTGTGGGATGCCGCTAATAATGTAGGTTTACGAAGTCATTATGTAGCGAGTATTTATGCTGCAAGGCTGATGACAAAACGGAACGAGGGGATTATTTTCACTATTTCTTCTTGGGGAGGAATGTCTTATATTTTTAATGTTCCTTATGGTGTGGGAAAAAGTGCTTGTGATCGATTAGCCGCAGATATGGCTAAAGAATTAAAATCACATAATGTAACTTCTTTGGCTATTTATCCGGGGATTGTGGGGACAGAACAGATTACCAGCTTTGCGAAAGAACAGACTTCAGAAAATGGTAATTCTTCATCATTTGGTGATGGTTATAATTGGGAAACACCATTGTTTACTGGGAGAGCGATCGCTAGTTTAGCATCTGATGATAATATTATCAAATATACAGGCAAAATTCAAATTGTGGCTGAAGTTGCCAAGAGATATAAAATTGTCGATGAAAATGGCAATCGTCCCGTATCTTTGCGTTCTTTGCGGTTGATTTTACTAAGGGTAATACCTGGTTTGAGAAATTTTGCTTGGCTAATTCCTGATTTAATAATACCTTGGTTATTTATTCTGGTTTCTAAATTTTTATAAAAAGAGTATACGATAAATAAAAATTCCTTAATCTGTCAGAATCAGGATATCCAGGATTAGAGGATTTACAGGATGTGGTGATTTTTTGGTAATGGGGATTTTTGAGAATGTTTAATCTGTCAGAATCAGGATATCCAGGATTAGAGGATGTTTTAAAAGTCCTCTTATAGGTATCAAAAGTTTTAGATCCCTCTAAATTTCCCTTAAAAAGGGAGACTTTGATAACCGTTCCCCTCTTTTTAAGCTACGGTGTACACACATCTCTAGACAGGATGCTAAACGTGATCCGATCCCCCTAAATCCCCCTTAAAAAGGGGGACTTTGAAGAATTTAGCCCCCCTTTTTAAGGGGGGTTGGGGGGATCTAAACGTTGTGGGGCAACTCTAGAAGACTTGTGTGTACACCGTAGCCTTTTTAAGGGGGGTTAGGGGGTATCTAAAAGTGCCTAAAGTCACAGCGAAACACTTTTAAAACAACCTCTTAGAGGATTTACAGGATGTGATTTTTTATTGTTTATGAATAATAGTGATTCTTGGATGATTGGGAATTTACTTTTATTGTAATTTATCATTTGTTATTTTTCACTATTCACAAACAATTCATCAACAACAATCCTGTAAATCCTTAAATCCTGGACATCCTGATTCTGACAATTACAATTTCATCATCCCACCAATAACTTACAAATTACCAACCCACTATACAAACTGTAGGTTGGGTAGAACGCAGTGAAACCCAACAACTTGTCATCGAAGAAGGGAACAGGGAACAGTTTTTCCTATTTCCTGTTCGGTGAACTGGGAGTAAGAGCAATTCAAATTAGCTCTAACCAAGTTAACTCCTTCCAAGTCAACCCCACTGAAATCCCTTTCCCCAGTAGCATATCTTTATACAATTCCTCAGCAGTTATCCTCATGTCTTTAATTTTGACTTGTTAAAGTGGATATTCGTGAGAGACAAAGGGAATAGCCACTATTTCTCCTTCTGTTTCCCCAACTTGCACTTTTAAACCGACTCCACCGGCTTTACTCCTGATGTAACCTAGTCCAAAATGACCATCAGGGGTTTCTGTATAGCTGGTGAGTTTACCTACTTTTTCTTCTCCAATGGTAATTACTGTTCCCGGTTCAGTAGCATCATTGAGACGAATCCCCCACAGGTATTGTTTTACACCTTTATATGTATTGAGTCTGGCAATGGTTTCTTGACCGATATAACAACCTTTGTTAAAGGAAACTGTTTGCCATAAACCCACTTCTAAGGGATTGTAATCATCAGTAAGTTCCAAGTCTGGGGCAGGACGACCTTGTAATATTCGTAACATTTCCCAGGCGCGATCGCTCAATTCCACAGCCCCAAATCCCAGTATTTTCTCCCACAATTGTTGTTTGGCTGCAATTGGTACAATCAGGGTATATCCGGGTGCAGCCACACCGCTACCCACTGCAACTATCACCCCATCAACTAAAACATGATTACCGTAGGGTTGACCAATTAAAGCGCCAGCCCCCAATTTTTCCACAATAGCATGACTTTGGGGTCCAATCAGGCTCAAGGTTGCCGTTTCCTCGGTGACATCAGTTAATTTAACTTTGTCTGCAAAAAAGATATAACGATCTAACCATTGCATGAGAAATTCACGCCGGTTAGGGGAAACTAACAATGAAACAGCATCATCTAATATATACCCAGTTACTAAATCTATGGTGCGGGCTGTAGATGTCACCATGACAGTATCACAGCCCTGACCGGGTTTCAGCGATTCAAAATCATTGGTGCTTTGATTATGTAAAAAGCGAAGACGGTCATCATTAGAAATACGGATGACTCCCCAATGTGAGCGATCGCTGACAACTACCCCTTCCTGTACCGATTGAAGAGCATTTACGTCTTTAGTATCAGTTGCAGATGTTAACATAGTGGCGCAGAATGATCGTAATTTTAATATTATCTTCAAAGAAAATATTAGCAAATAATTGGTTATTGGCGATAGCGTACCCTACGGGAAGCAAGCTACGCAAAGCGTCCCGGAGGGAACTAGCGCGACCTAGGAATCGCCTTTTGCCTAGCTATACCAATTATACAAAACTGACATTAAATACAAAAATAGTATCTTATCACTTGACATTGTTAAATAAATATTCTAAGCTCACTTCTCAACAAGGTTGAGGAAAAACATCATGACTACCAACATCCTCGATAACATTGATCTACGGGCATTAGGTGAACTCCTACAACAATCCCGTAAAAAGTGCGGCATGACTCAAGCTGATGCAGCTAAAATTATTGATGCTGCACGCACCACTATGATTGCGATTGAGAAAGGAGAACGCCGTCTCAAAGCCAATGAACTGATTAAACTTGCTCGTGCTTACGGACGTTCTGTGAGTGATTTTGTGCGATCTCGTCCAGTAGTCCAACCTTTTGAAGTGCAGTTTCGAGCAGTTTATCAACGCAGTCAGGAGCAACAGGCACAAATTGAACCATTTATTCTGCATTTAGAGGAATTATGTCAAAATTACCTAGAACTTGAGAAGATTATGGACGCACCATTACCGCGAAACTATCCTCTTGAGTATCAGGTAACAGATATGCCAATTAAATCGGCTGCGGAGAGTATAGCAGTAGCAGAACGTCACAGACTGGGTTTAGGGGATGCTCCTATTTCCCAACTGCGGGACATCTTAGAACAAGATGTAGGTTTACGGATCTTCTATTTACAGATGCCACAAAAATACTCAGAAGTGTATAGCTATAACGAGCAAGTTGGTTGTTGTATGGCTATCAATGCCAATCATCCAGAGGAGCGAAGACGCTGGTCAATGGCGCACGGATACTTGCATTTTTTAGCACATAGGCAAAAACCTGAATTTCATTTTGATGGACAATATCAACGATTTCCCGAAAATGAGCAACTAGCGGAAACTTTCTCCAAATATTTCCTTATGCCTACTAGTGGATTGCTGAAACGGTTTAATGATATGTACCGTACCCATGGCAAATTCACCCCGACCAACTTATTTACACTAGCCCATTATTATGGTGTTTCTGTAGAAACTTTAGTTTATCGGTTAGAAGAAATGGAACTTCTACCGACTGGAACTGGGGATAAATTACGAGATAGAGGTTTAAAAGTTAGAAAGGTACAGGAAGAACTTGGCTTAGAACAAATCCCGCAAAGGATTGATATGATGCCACTGCACTATCAGCATCTTGCAATTGAAGCATTAGATCAAGGTTTGATTACGGAAGGGCGTTTTGCTGATTTTCTCTCTGTTAATCGTTTAGAAGCTCGTCGGATTGCAGAGGCATTACGGGAACATTCAAGCGGAATGATGGAAGAAGATACGAATTTTGATTTGCGTCAAATTCAAACTGCTGGGAAGTGAGGAAAAGATGCAAATTACTCACTCTCATATTTTACTTGATGCTTGTTGTGTACTTAACCTTTGTGCGGCAGGTCAATTTCTGACAATTTTGAAATCTCTTCCTGCTGAAATTGTTGTTACAACAGTTGTACAAGAACGCGAATTAAACACACTCCAACTACTTCAGGAAGAAGAAAATGATGCTGTGTTAGAGTTTCAAGAAGCCATTGCACAAGGTTTACTAAAAGTTGTAGATTTTGAATCAGAGGAAGAGGAGGAATCTTTTATCAACTATGCTGCTATTCTTGATGATGGTGAATCTGCTACTTGTGCAATAGCCGTTCAGAGAAAATGGGCAATAGCAACTGATGATAGAAAAGCAATTTCATTTATTCACAAAGAAGCTCCCTATATTCAAATTTTATCAACCCCAGAAATAATTAAACATTGGTCAGAGAAGCAAAGCATTGATTCTTTAGTATTAAGTAATGTCCTCAATGCAATTCGGATTAAAGGACACTATGTACCACCAAAAAATGATCCTTTGCGAAATTGGTGGATAAATGCTTCTTAATTTATTTCTCTGTTTTTACCTTACGGTTTTGTTTCATCAATTCCTGAACTTGAGCCGCTACCAGAGGATGTGGATCTGTTTTTAAGTAAGGAAGAATTTCTTGCACAATTCTCCCAGAAACCACACTCAAATAGGATATAGCCGCTTCCCGGACAAAGCCTGTCGGATGACGCAAAGTTACCAAAATTTGATCAGAACTAACGCGGATATGGGCTGCTTGGGCAAAATGAAAACAGCAAGCCAAACACCAATCAGAGAGAAAATTACTCATGTTAATCAAATGACGCAAACGATTAGCAATGATAGTTAATTCTTTTTCCTTATTCTCCGGCATTTTCTCCCGTTCCACAATTCCATATTCTATCAAACGCTGGAGTTTTTCCCGTGGTGGACGGCGATCTAAAATATGCAGTAACAGTAATTTACATGATAATTTCACAGTATGGTCTAATATTTCTAAACCTCTGGCTAAACTTACCACCGATTCAGATTGAAGATTCAAAGCTGCGGCTTGGATTTTAGCTGGAGAATAAAGTAATTTTAGTAGCAATAGCAATCGATCTTTAACGTCAATTTCTACTTCTAATAGTGCGGTTTGTAATAATTCACCAATAGCAATTAATCTCTCATTAGTGTGATGATTGTCTAGAGAATTAATTAATTGCAAGTCTATATAAGCAGCATAAATTTCTCCTAAAAATCGTAATTCTTCCTTAATTAAAGCTTCTATTCTGCTTTCATCTAACATAAGCACAACAGTTTGATTTTCTGACTGTTGGTTAATTTTAATTAAGCTCCGCAGAATATATTCCCTGGTACTACCCCAGGATGTTTCTAAATTTATCCATAAACTTTCCTGTGCTTCTATAGTACCGATGAGAGCAATAGTTCGCCAAGCGTGCATTCGGACTACTTCCGGTCTGTAAATATTTGTCGCTAGTTGTAATAACAAAGGGAGTCCGTTGTTCTCTAATTGTACTAAAGAATGAATAGCAGTAGTGCGGGTAGACTTATAAGATAGGGCGGTCAATAGTATTGAATAGTATTGTTCTAACCTCGTTGCAGCAATCATTTCCAAAACAGCGCAACGCACCCGCAAAGATTTATCTGTTAATAAGCTGGGAATATGTAATTGTAATTCTTGGATATCTACAGATTCTCTGAAAGCTCTGACAGCATTAATCCGTTCTTTTTCCTGAGAATGAGTTAGCATCTGCTGCATAGTATTTGTAGCTACTACTCTTTGGTGAGGTGTTCCCTGACGCAGGAGTAAAGCGGCAGAGGTAGCCCGAATTAGTGAATGGTATTGGGGATGTAGGTACTTTTCTAAGAGGCTTAAATCAGGATTCACATCAGCCAAGTAAACGTAACGTAAAGCCAGAGCAAACACCTCTGGATCAAATGTAGCTGGAGACTGTTCTAAGAGAGGACTAACTGCATTCAAGTATGCTGGGTTTGCACCTGCTAATAACATTACTTCCAGGCTTTTAGATTGTAAAGCTGGTGGAAGTTGTGCAAGTAATGGCGCTAAAACCTCGGCTGCTCCCTGGAGATCAATTTGGGCTAAAAGTTCGACACAAGCAGCTTTATCAGCTGTATTACCTGTTTCTACTAAGGCTTTGACTACTCCCTGTTGGAATACTCGTAACCCGACAGTGGCCGCACTGACTTCTCCTCTTTCAGCGCTTAACACCAATAAATCAACGTAGCGCGATCGCAATTCCCAGACTACTTTTAAACAACTGGCAGCGATAATCATCGTTTCTCCCACAAATACCCATTTTTGTAAGGATTCAGGCACATATTGTTCGACAAAAAACAAAGTGGTAAAAATTGCTAATCCCGTTAAACCACTGGAAATAGCTTCGGCTGTACCACCGGATAATGTTTGAATCCAACTGCGAATTTCTTCGGGAATAGGTTGATATAAAACTGGTCCGCTACTGACAACAAAGGTATAGCGGAGAAGTTCATCACAGAATTTTAGACTGACTAAGCCCCAGAAAACTGTTTGTGCTTGAATAGAAGGAAAGAAACTCAACAGAGCGATCGCTGATGGTAATAAAAATCCTACAGTAATTGGTAACAGCGCCGCCGTCGAAAATACCCCAATCTTTTCAATCAGACGACTAGAAACAAACCATTGCGTGAATAATTCACACAATCCCACAATCCCTCCAAACAGACCCAAAAAACTAGCCAAATCCTGATTACCAAAATTAGCATTCAGTTCTCTGAGATATTGAAAATCTATTAATAAGCCCATGACTTGCAACAGGGCGACAAAGATAAACAAATACCAGACATAACGCTTTAGAGGAGTTTGCAAGCGACGATGGCGAGTACCTTGTTCTTCAGGAATATCTCGTTGGGGAGTAGCGGGAAAAGCACCACGATATTTATAAGTTAAAAGAAATAAAATTCCCGAACCACAGAGAACCACCAAACAAGCGAGAATAATCACCTGATTTAGTGCCATGACTTTTACCAACCAAGGCAAACTAAACCCACTGATGACATCTGCTACTAATAAACCACTACTAACCAGTGGGTAAGTCCGTTTAATTTCCCGAATATTGAAGAGTTGATTTGCAACAATGGAAGTATTTAGGTCATTGACTACATAACAAGCATCTACCCACAGTCTGAGGAGAAAAATAATGACCATTGCAAAAGACGGAACACTAATTCCCCAATGCAACAATACTAGTAAAAATAAAGGCACGATCATACAAGGTACAATCGCTACAATCACCCAACGGAGAGGAAAAATCCTTTGCAACCAAGAAAATAAACCAACCAGTCCCGCACCAAGCACAGCACTAGCAATATAAACCCAAGGTAGTTGACCTGCACCATATTGATCTAAAAATAAGGCGACAGTGCTATCTTCTGCCCATCGTAATCCCACAGCTACCGTTGTGTAGAAAGCAAACATCATCCAAGTGCGTTCAACTTCTTCTGGACGGAGATTTACCCACTTCAGCAGTCGTGCCACAAAGCCTCGATTGCTAGTAAACCCATGATTTTTCGATTCCATACAGTTTTATTGTCTGGGATAACTAAGTAAAAATAACTATACATTTGCCAGGATTATGTAGAAAAAAGAGAATTTTACACTTTCCGTTAAATATTCCTATCTTAGTATGTAATAGATTTTATTACTTAACCACAGTAACAAAGGTAAGTAATACAGTTTAAAAAAAATACATCAGCCTAGAGACCAGCTACTAATTTTTCATTCCTTCTTCCTTCTTCCTTCGTGTACTATCTCTACGAGACGCTCCGCGAACGCTCCTTCGTGGTTCAGTAGGGGCGTATAGCAATACGCCCCTACTGACTCGGTGACTCCTATGTCATAACATTTTTCATAGCAAAAGTCCTGAGCAACTGAGTATTATCTTTCTCACTCAGCCGTCAGGACTATCATTTTAGAATAAATTGGCAAGAATCTAGATAGGGACGAATGCTGAGGGAATGGGAAAAATTTCCCTAGTGTCAATTTTAGATTCTATTATTAACTAAATTTATGCAGCATTCGTTACCATGTTGTTGACAAGATTATTTTTTAGGTGAAATTAGCATCATCATATTTCGCCCTTCTTTCTTTGGTGCTTGTTGGAGTTCACCAAAAGGCTCTAAATCCGTAGCCATCCGTTTAAGCAACGTTTCTGCCAGGTCACTGTGTTGAATTTCCCGACCTCGGAACATTACAGTAGCCTTAACTTTATCGCCATCTTTGAGGAAGCGTTCGGCTTGTTTGACGCGTACATTATAGTCATGTTCTTCTATTTTGTAACGCATTTTCACTTCTTTCACATCAGCCGTGTGCTGCTTCTTCCGCGCTTCCCGCGCCTTCTTCTCTTGCTCAAACTTATATTTCCCATAGTCCATTATTCGACATACTGGCGGATCAGCTTTGTCACTAATTAGCACTAGGTCTAATTCCTTTTCCTCTGCTAATTGTATCGCTTCCTGCGGAGTTATGATTCCCAGTTGTGCGCCATCAGTGTCAATCACCCGAATTTTCGGGAAGCGAATCCGTTCGTTAATTTGGGGCAGATCGCGAGTTCTTTTTTTCTCAATCACAGGCATTATGATTAGTGGCAGCTCTTTAGTTAAGAATTTGGACTGGTCTTGATTTAGTTAGTTTAGTTTGATATGCCAACAAAGGCAAAATACAACGGTAACTCAGAATTGAAAAATAATTATCCCTCTCTAGTGTAGCAAGTTCATAAGAGAAGTGTAATTAAGTCTTATGACTATATAGCTTGACTCTGAGTTGATTCCACTGCATTATTTAACTTAAATTACATGATATTTTACACTAATAACTATTGTTACAACTTTCTTCATCGGATACATAGATATATGCTATCTAGAAGACTCCTCTAGTATAACAAAATTAGGTATACATGGAAGTCAATCAAATATAATGTAACATATTAAGAAAGAACGAACAAGGTTAATAGTTTCCCACTAATTAATAAGAGATAACTGTGACCACAGCAAGACATTGGCAGCAAAGAGTTGGTAATCAAAGGGACTGGGTGTGGCGTGGTTGGCAAACCCGTTATACTTATATTCGTCCTCCCCATAATTATGCAAAAACAACGCCCTTAATTTTACTGCATGGGTTTGGTGCTTCCATTGGTCATTGGCGACACAATTTGGAGGTTTTGGGTGAATCGCACACTGTTTACGCCTTAGACATGATTGGGTTTGGGGCTTCAGAAAAAGCTGCAACTAATTACAATGTGGAACTATGGGTAGAGCAAGTTTACGACTTTTGGAAAACCTTTATCCGTCAACCAGTTGTTTTAGTTGGTAATTCCATCGGTTCACTGATTTCTCTAGTCGCAGCCGCTAACCATCCAGATATGGTGAAGGGCATAGTCATGATAAGTTTACCCGATCCTAATTTGGAGCAAGAAATGATTCCCACTGCTTTACAGCCTTTTGTCAGCGGGATTAAAAGCATATTTACTTCCAGATTAATATTAAAACCACTATTTTATTTTGTCCGTCGTCCTAGTGTCCTGCGCCCTTGGGCTAGTTTAGCTTATGCAAATCCCAAAGCCATTACTGATGAACTTATAGATATTTTAGCTGGACCTCCCCAGGATAGGGGATCTGCGCGTGCTTTTAGAGCCTTATTTAAAGCAACAACAGGGGTTAATTTTAGTCCTAGTGTCAAGAAAATTTTACCAAACTTAACAATTCCCATGTTGTTAATTTGGGGAAAAAAAGACCGATTTGTGCCTCCACAATTAGCAAATCAATTTGTTGGCTACAACGAAAAATTACAATTGCTATATTTGGAGGATGTTGGTCATTGTCCCCAGGATGAAGCACCAGAGCAAGTTAACCAAGCAATTTTAGATTGGATAGGAAATGGGAATTGATAATTGGGTAGTTCATTCAATCGGCTTAGAGGGTGTTTGAAAAGTCTAATTTATACCCACCTGGCGACTAGAAGCGACTAGAAGTCACAGCTACACAGACAAAACCCACCTTCGTGGGTTAAATAACCTTAATTTTTCGTTAGTCCACGCACCATCTGGACTTTGCTTGTGTAGTAGCGAATTATATTCGCCCAAAACTTTTCAAACATCCTCTTAAAGAACTTCACAAAAAAATGATTCGATCTTGTGGAATGGGCATCCTGCCCGTCCTTGTATTATTAGCAGGCAAGATGCCCATTCCACAAGAGAATTTAGTTAATCTATATCCAATTTAATCAATACTAACTTGTGTAGTATCAACATCTGTGGTGCCATTGACCGTGTGAGCTACAGCAACCATTTGGTCGAGAGTATCTTGACTGGGAACTTGACCTTTTAGCACCACAGTGCCACCTGTTTGAGCAACCCAGAGAGTATCAACATCATCAAGGTCAGGATCTTGATCAAATGCTAATGCCACGCGCTTTGCTAAACCACTTTGGTCATATTCTCCATTTAATCCTATGCGTTCTGGATCTAGTGTTTGTGTATTAGCATCATCGCTAGAGCTTGGATTAACTTGGGCGCTTTCCGATTTTTCTAAGCCAAAAAGTCTTTGTAACCAACCCATAAATACTTTTTTCCTATCGTTATTTATTTCTATAGCGGTATGCAGGTATGCACTTGAATGAGGTAGATCATAGTCCCCTCATCCCTTGCCTACGGTGTACACACATCTCTAGACAGGATGCTAAACGTTATCTGATCCCCCTAAATCCCCCTTAAAAAGGGGGACTTTGAAGAATTTAGCCCCCCTTTTTAAGGGGGGTTGGGGGGATCTAAACGTTGTGGGGCAACTCTAGAAGACTTGTGTGTACACCGTAGCATCCCTTGCGGGGAGGGGGTTGGGGGTGGGGTTCTTGTATCTCACTCAACAAAAGAAACGCTATAAGCAAAATATAAGCCCTTAATTCAAAGCCCACATCTACCCAATAATAGATAGAGCATATTGCCAATAATATGGGAGTACAAAATTTAAATTAAAAATTAAGTATCAAAGAGATTTTACTGCTTCTTCTTCCTGACTTTTCCTATAATTTTTTCACATTAACGTAATGATTTTAACTATTAAGTATAAAATGGAAATTCAGACCGACAATTCAGCGTGGTAGAAATTCGCTTCGCAGTCATGAGTGCCGGTCTGCATTTATACCATGCTTCTTGAGTCGCAGATGAAACATACGTTGTCAGTTATCGTTGAAGATGAAGCGGGGGTTCTATCCCGCATTGCTAGTTTATTTGCTCGTCGAGGTTTTAATATAGAAAGTCTTGCTGTAGGTCCTGCGGAGCAAGAAGGAGTATCTCGGATTACAATGGTTGTACCGGGTGATGATCGTATTATTGAGCAACTGACTAAACAACTATATAAGTTAGTTAATGTTCTCAAAGTGCAGGATATTACAGAAACTCCTTGTGTAGAAAGAGAATTGATGCTTCTGAAGGTAAATGCTACTAGTAATAATCGTTCAGAGATTATCGAATTGTCTCAGATTTTTCGAGCGCGAATTGTTGATGTGGCTGAAGATTCTTTGACTTTGGAAATTGTGGGTGATCCTGGTAAAATGGTGGCGATTGTGCAAGTGCTACAAAAATTTGGACTTAGAGAAATCGCTCGTACAGGTAAAATTTCTCTCACTCGTGAATCGGGCGTGAATACTGAATTACTCAAGACATTACAAACAAAAGTCTAGTACCCAAAGACAGAATTAAAAATTAAAAATTAAAAAAGCAACCTAAACAGGCTTTTTATAGATTTTTAATTGTTGATTGACTGACACCGTTATGTATTAGCTTGATTACAAGTAGTTGATAATCGGATTTTTCGATCTCATTAAGCAGCAGATATAGTGTAGCTACTGTGTCTGCTGCTATTATTTTAAGTTAATAGGGAATTTCTGTCAAACTGGCGTGACTTAACCAGTGAAAATCTGATAAAAACTCTATAAGTTCAAGATAAAAAATAATAACTCATACATTAATGTTTATGTTTGATTGATAAAGATCAACAATATAACATTTTGATTTGATTGGTGAACATTTATTCGGGCAAATCACCACATAATTAATTATTACATAGGGTGATTTGAATATACCATTTTTGAACTTATCAATGAAAATTCCAGGTGTTTACTAGAGAAAATGTTCTATATACTTCTCTGGAGATATTGATGTGAATATCCTATTTCTCGTTTCTCATTTCACTATTCAGAAAATACTTAAAAAGTTATCAAATCAATTAAACACAATCAGAAATAGACATTGGTTTATTTTTGATATCGCTATTTTTGCAATTACGCCATTGTTAGCATTGTTCTTGCGTTTAGATGGTAATCTCAATTTGCAAGAATATATTTTACAATTAGGAATGGCGACAGGTTTGTTTTTAGTAGTCAAACAAATTGTCTTTTGGGGGTTTGGTTTTTATGGCCGCTATTGGAGATATGCAAGCATTGAGGAAGTAATCTATATAGTTACGTTAATGATGGGTGTGGTAGTCATCCAAACAACGCTATTTAATATATTGGATAGAATATTTCATTTGCCATTAGATAATCTTCCTCGATTACTACCAATTTTAGAGGGGTTACTGTCTTGTATTTTTGTGATTGTCCTCCGGTTTAGTGTGCGGGTTGTAGAAAGGGTAAATCATAGACAGAAAATATCTAAAAATAGGGAAAGAGTGCTGATTATTGGTGCGGGTAATGCGGGAGTTTCTCTTGTGGAGGATATGCAAAGAAATCCACAATTTGGGGTTTATCCTGTAGGATTTATTGATGACGATATCAAAAAACAGCACATACATTTAAGGGGGATTCCTATATTAGGCGATCGCTATAAAATAGCTGAGGTGATTAATACACTAGAAATCCAGAAAGTTATCATTGCTATGCCTACAGTTGCTGGAAAAATCATTCGGGAAATTGTAGATATTTGTCAAGCAAATGGAATACAACCGACCACCTTACCGGGAATATCTGAAATTATCAATGGTCGTGTTCGGGTAAATAGTGTTAGAGATATCAAAATCGAAGACCTACTCAGACGTGAACCCATTCATATAGACATTGCCAGAGTATCTAGATTTATTAAAAATAAAACTGTCTTAATTACAGGTTCAGGTGGATCAATTGGTAGTGAACTATGTCGGCAAATTTTCCGTTGTCATCCAGCTAAAATAATTCTGATTGGCCATGGAGAAAATTCTGTTTTTAATATCCAACAAGAATTAGAACAACTTATCCAATTCATGAAAGATAATGGTAAATCAGCCATCAATATCCCGCAGATTTATACATTCATTGCTGATATTCGGATGCGGTCGAGATTGGAACACGCTTTTGAGAGATTTAAACCAGATGTAATTTTTCATGCTGCTGCTCATAAACACGTTCCTCTGATGGAATTAAATCCCGCAGAAGCAATTACGAATAATGTCATGGGAACGAGAAATTTGTTACAAGTAGCACTGCAATATAATGTTGAACATTTTGTGATGATTTCTACAGATAAAGCGGTGAATCCTACTAATGTGATGGGTGCTAGTAAGAGAGTAGCGGAAATGCTAGTTTTACAAGCTGCAAGACAAAGCGGTAAATCCTATGTAGCTGTACGTTTTGGTAATGTTTTAGGGAGTCGAGGTAGCGTAGTTCCTACTTTCCAAAAACAAATCCTAGCAGGTGGACCAATTACAGTAACTCATCCCGATATTTGCCGTTATTTCATGACTATACCGGAAGCAGTTCAATTAGTTTTACAAGCATCTGTTTTGGGTCGTAGTGGTGAAGTCTTAATGCTAAATATGGGTGAACCTGTGAAAATTGTGGATTTAGCAAAAGAACTAATTCATCTTTCAGGATATGAATTTAACAAAGATATGGACATAGTATTTACTGGATTAAGACCGGGAGAAAAGTTATTTGAGGAGTTGTTTATTGAAGGAGAAGAATATGAAAAGACGGAGCATGAAAAACTGTTAGTTGTGAAAAATGCCAGTCAGATTATCCCTAGTTATTTGGATATTGCTGTAGAAACTTTATTAGGAGCGGCAAGCAAAAATGATGTTGATTCTATTATGTTATTGCTGGCACAAATGGTAGCAGGTTACAAACCTAAGTATTTAGAAGATAACTTGAGAAAAGAGGATTTAATCACCGATTATATCACGGATGATTTAATAGATAAATCCTTAATAAAATTCAAGCCTCAAGGAGTATGATTACAGGAATATTAGCTTATCATGAATAATAATCAAATAAGGATGATAAATTCAGAGTCAAGTTATTAAGAATGGTTGAAATTCGGATGAATTATTGGAGTTAGTAAGAGGTGAAAATATGGCGAAAATTTTAGTTACTGGTGCGGCTGGTTTTATTGGTTTTCACCTCAGTCAACGCTTACTAGAAAGGGGTGATGAAGTTATTGGTTTAGACAACCTCAACGATTACTACGATGTTACCTTAAAAAAGGACAGACTAGAGCAACTTTTAAGAAAACCAGGTTTTAACTTCCATTTATTGGATTTAGCGGACCGAGAAGATATCTCCAAATTATTCGCTCAATCTAATTTTGATAAAGTCGTCAATTTAGCTGCACAAGCAGGAGTTCGCTACTCGTTAAAAAATCCTCATGCTTATGTAGATAGTAATTTAGTGGGATTTGTCAATATTTTAGAAGGTTGTCGTTATACAAACGTACAACATTTAGTATTTGCTTCTTCGAGTTCAGTTTATGGTGCAAATACAAAAATTCCCTTCTCCGTTCACGATAATGTTGATCATCCCATTAGTTTGTATGCTGCCACCAAAAAAGCCAACGAATTAATGGCACATACCTACAGTAGTTTGTACGGCTTGCCAACTTCAGGATTGCGCTTCTTTACTGTGTACGGTCCTTGGGGTCGTCCAGATATGGCCTTATTTCTGTTTACCAAAGCAATTTTGGCAGGACAACCCATTGATGTTTTCAATTACGGTAAAATGAGGCGTGATTTTACTTATATTGATGACATTATTGAAGGTGTAATTCGCGTTGTTGATCAAGTTGCCCAAGCTAACCCTAACTGGTCAGGAAATATACCTGATCCTGCTACAAGTTATGCACCATACAAAAATTACAATATAGGTAATAATCGACCTGTTGAATTAATGCAATTTATCGAAATTCTGGAAAATTACTTGGGGATAAAAGCAGAGAAAAATTTGCTCCCAATGCAAGCCGGTGATGTAACTGCAACTTATGCCGATATTGATGCTTTAGTAGCAGATGTTGGTTTTAAACCGAATACTTCAATTGAGGTGGGTATTGAGAGATTCGTTAAATGGTATCGGTCATATTACCAAGTTTAAAAATCTAAAGTAATACGTTGTGATTTTTACCCCCCTTAATCCCCTGACAGGTGTAGGTTTTTAATATTCTCTGTAAAGGCCAGACCGGGAAGACAAGGAAGGATAGTAGACAAGGAGGATTTTATCCACAAAATACTCAATTCATGGGTTGTTTTGTTACTAATCATCCATTCATTTGTCCGGTTTTCCTCCCTTGTCACCTTGTCACCTTGTCTGCCTTGTCTTGTCCTCAAGACAATGTAAAAAACCTACACTTGTCAGAGGGTTAGGGTGGGGTAAAAGATATTTGATACATCAATCATAACTTTATGGCTACGCCACGCAAGCTATCAAACACACTCTTAGAAGTTTTGGGTGATCGTGTAGCGATTTTTAAAGTGCTACAAAAATTTGAACTTAGAGAAACCGCTCGTACAGGTAAGATTTCTCTTACTTGTGAATTGGAGGTAAATACTGAATTACTGAAGACATTACAAACAAAAGTCTAGTAATACAAGACGGAATTCAAAATTAAAAAATAGGAAATTTCTGTCAAACTGGCATGACTTAAGCAGTAGAAATTTGATAAAAACTCTATAAGTTCAAGATAAAAAACAATAACCCATAGATTAATGTTTATGTTTGGTTGATAAATATCAATAGCATTCCCATTTAATTGGTGAAGATTTATTATTGCCAATTACTAGATAGTTGATCATTGAATAGGGTGATTTTAATATGCAATGCTTTAAACTTATCAATTAAAATTCTCGGCGTTTATGATGATTCTAAGTAAAAAATATGAAATTAAACAGTAGAGATCAGACAGAAGATTTTCCCAAATCTAACTATTTATCTTCTCTCAAAGAAATAGCAAGAACTTTTGTGAGCAGGAAGTGTGATTGGTCTATCGGAATTTATACAGGTGAATCACCTTTTCAGCTAAGTTCTCCAGAAAATATCAAAAATCCAATTTTGACCGCTAAAGATGTTACAGATGTCCCAGCCAAGTTTGTAGCTGATCCATTTATGGTTTATGAAAATGGGACTTGGTATATGTTTTTTGAGGTTCTGAATAGTTTAAATAATCGAGGAGAAATAGGACTGGCAACTAGTAATGATGGATTTAAGTGGAGTTATCAACAAATAGTGATGAGTGAGAATTTTCACTTATCTTATCCTTATGTATTCAAATTTGAAAATGAATACTATATGATTCCAGAAAGTTATGAAGCGGATTCGATACGGTTATATAAAGCTGTTGATTTTCCAACTCAATGGACATTAGTTAAAACCTTATTAGATGGCAGTGATTATGTGGATTCTTCCATTTTCAATTTCGATGATAAATGGTGGATATTTACGACATCATTTCAAGGGAATACTCTGCATCTTTACTATGCTGATGAATTAATGGGAGATTGGATTCAGCATCCTCAAAGTCCTCTCATAGAAGGAAATTTACATATATCTAGATCAGGAGGTCGAGTCACAATCTGCGATGGCAAGATATTCCGATATACCCAAGATGTTGAGGGTTTTTATGGCAATCAAGTTCGTGCTTATGAAATTATCAATTTAACAACTACTAATTATGAAGAAAAAGCAATTCTCAACAATCCCATTATTAAAGCCAGTGGTTATGGGTGGAATAAAATCGGAATGCACACTATCGATCCTCATCAACTTGATGATGGTAAATGGATAGCCTGTGTAGATGGGTATCAAATAATTTTTGTGTTTGGCAAAGGACACCAAAAACAAACTAGGGTAATGGCTAAAGCAGATGCAACAAAATAAGCCCATCACCCTCCGTCGTAACTTCTCTTGGACATTCATTGGTAATGTGATTTATTCAGGTTGCCAGTGGGGAATGTTAGTAGTTTTAGCCAAACTTGGTAGTCCAGAAATGGTAGGACAATTTACCTTGGGTCTAGCGGTGACAGCACCCATAATGATGTTTACAAATCTCCAATTACGAATCGTCCAAGCAACAGATGTTAAACAACAGTTTTTGTTTAGTGATTATTTAGCACTAAGGCTAATATCAACAGGTTTAGCCCTTTTAACTATTACAATCATTAGCTTTTTTAGTGGATATGGAGGAGAAATATCTTTAGTTATTTTCTTAATAGGAGTAGCCAAGACATTTGAGGCAATTAGTGATATATTTTGTGGGTTAATTCAGCAGCATGAACGGATGGATAGAATTGCGATCTCATTGATGATTAAAGGACCACTATCATTACTGCTGCTAGGCATCGGAGTATATCTATCTGGAAGGGTTTCTTGGGGTGTATTAGGGTTGATTTTTACCTGGGTTGTAGTGTTATTTAGTTATGACATTCGTAGTGGGTTATTAATTATAAAACAGAGATCAAAATTACAACCTCGTTGGCATAAGAAAAGTCTCATCAAGCTAACATGGCTTTCTTTACCTTTGGGATTTGTAATGATGCTAATTTCATTTAATGCCAATATTCCCCGTTATTTTATTGAACGATATTTAGGTGTGCGGGAGTTGGGTATCTTTGCCGCTTTAGCTTACTTAATGGTGGCAGGTGGTATGGTAATCAACGCCCTGGGGGAGTCAGCCATTCCTCGACTCGCCAAATATTATGCAGAAGGCAATCACAAGGCTTTCCGTAACCTGTTATTGAAGCTGCTAGGAATTGCGACTGTTTTAGGGGGAATAGGTGTCTTAGTAGCTGTTATAGGTGGACGGCCAATTTTGACGCTGTTATATCGCCCTGAATATGGAGAACAAACAACCTTATTTATTTGTTTGATGGTTGTTGCGGGAATTAACTATATGTCATCATTTCTGGGCTATGCAATGACCGCAGCGCGATATTTTCGGATGCAAATACCTTTGTTTATGACTGTGGCAAGTATCTCTGGAATAGCTTGTTTCTGGTTATTGCCAAAGTTGGGCTTATTAGGAGGAGCAGTAGCCCTTTTGTTGGGGTCTATTACCCAACTCATTATTAGTGTGGGAGTAATCATTTACATTCTTTATAAACTCCAAAAATATGAAAATTCCAAATCAGCAGCATAGTTTAGCTAAACCTCAGCACATTATTTGCTTGTTAACCTTTTTAGGTGTGACATTAACATTCGTAGCAGGTAATACAACTCCTGCGATTAGTCAAAGGAGTGTTCTGCAACCGTACTCTACACCTAACATTGCTAAAAAAAGCAGCACCTATAAAGTTACAGTCAACGGTCAGCCCATATTCGTGAATAAATACAACTCTATTAGTTATGTTCACTTTGCCTTTGCTGGCACAGCAGAAATTGATATCAGCTATAAAGAGCCAATCAAAAGCTATACCCTTAGCCCTAAAAGTGCCAATATTCCATCACGTCATAACAGCAATACAATTTCTTTCTCTGTGAAAACTCCGAGAAAGCTTATTCTTCATAAAGTAAATGGAGTGAGTGAGGAATTGTATATTTTCGCAGACCCATTAGAAGACCAGAAACCTGACCAGAGTAATCCTCACGTCATTAACCTCATGAAATATGGCGTAGATAACACAGGTATAAATGATGTCACTGATAAAATTCAACAAGCAATTAACGAGGTTTCTGTTCGCAAAGGAGTGCTTTATATTCCTCCAGGAGTTTATAAAACTAAGCAACTTAATCTCAAAAGCAACATGACTATGTACTTAGCGGGTGGCTCAGTTTTATTGGCAACGCAAGAGATTAACCCCTCCTATGGTCAGGGAGTCTTGCAGTTAGAGAATGTCAGCAACGTTAAAATTATGGGCCGTGGCGTACTTTATGGTAATGGATCTTATTGGCGACCAAGAGGAGGATGGTACAGTTTAATTAAGTTGATTAATACTAAGAATATTCGTGTTGAGGATATTCTAGTCATAGATCCGGCTGTAGCGAATATTTGGATTGGTTACACAGATACCTCTACATTCTACAATGTTAAAGTCTTAGCTGCGCCGGACTCTAATTTTGCAAACACAGATGGCTTTGATTTTTGGTCATCAAGAAATATCACCATTGATAACGTATTCTATAGAGGCACGGATGATGCTACTTCCCATGGTGGTGACAAGTTGAAAAGCATCAAGAATAACGAGAATATTAACGTCAAAAATTCAGTTTTTTACAATTACTATTCTGGTGGGATATTTAAAATCGGCACGACAGTACAACAAGATTTTATTCGCAATATTACCTATGAAAATATAGATGTAGTTTTTACAAGTGAATTATCAGGCTTCTGGCCAGTTACAGGCGCAAACTTTGAAAATATTTATTTTAAGAATATTAGAGTAGAAGAAATAGTTAACAAAAAAAAAGGAGACGCTTCATCTTCCCTATTTCAGTGGCATATCATCAAAGCTAATTGGGAGCCTACATCCACTCTAAATACTTTAGGGTATATTAAAAATATTTATTTTTATAATTTAAAAGTTGCTGATCTTGGCAGCGAACCTTCAAGTTTTCAAGGACATAATCGAGAAATAAATATTAGCAATGTCAACTTTGATAATATGTATGTTAATGAAAAACTGATTACTAATCCCACAGATGCAAACTTTGAGATCAAAAACAAATATGTTGATTTACGATTTACCCATAGTAATCCTACAATTGTGGAAATAATAGCAGCCAATTCCTATACCTCTAAATCTGAACCTTTAGGGCATTTCCGTATCAATCGTACAGGTGATATCAGTCAGAACTTACAGGTTAAATACACAATCAGAGGCACAGCTAAAAATGGAGTTGATTATCAATATATTTCTGATGCGGTGACGATTCCATCTGGAAAAAAAGAGGTGTCCATTTACATTAAACCTGTAAAAATAACTAAAGAGAAAGGAATTTCAACCGTGATGTTAAGTTTAAAAAATATGCCTAATAAAAATGATTACCTGATTGGGTCAAACTTCCTAGCAATGGTGAATATTTTTGCCAATTAATTTTAATTACAGCACTTCCTGCTGTGATGAGGTACATCATAGCCCCCTCTCGAAAAGCGGGGAGGGGGTTGGGGGTGGGGTTCATGTACCTCATTCAATCAAGAACCGCTGTATATTGCGTTATCAATGATTAAAAGAGTAAATACAAATCATGAAAAAGCGTATCCTTCATGTTGTCGGCGGGATGAATCGGGGCGGCATCGAAACCTGGCTGATGAATATTCTCCGTTATATTGACCGCGATCACTTTCAAATGGATTTTTTGGTTCATACCGATAAACCTTGTGCTTACGATGATGAAATTCGCGCCCTTGGTAGCAAGATTATTCCTTGCTTAAATCCCTCAAAACCTTGGCTATATGCTGCCAACTTCCGGCAGATCCTAGACAAACATGGAATTTATGATATCGTCCATAGTCACGTTCATTACTTCAGTGGTTATGTCTTGCATTTAGCCCAACAAGCTGGAGTACCCACCCGTATTATCCATAGCCATTGTAGCTCGGCACTAGAAACTCACCAAGGAATATATCGCCAATTGTATCTAGGGTTGACGAAATATTTGATTAAGCGTCATTCTACTATTGGTCTAGGATGCAGCGAAGTTGCTAATGCAGATTTATTTGGTCAAAATTGGAAAAATTATCCTCAGTGGCGAATACTTTACTCCGGTATAAATTTGACTTCTTTTCAACAACCTATAGATAGTTTTGAGATTCGCAATGAATTGAATATTCCACCAGATGCTTTTGTTATTGGTCATGTTGGTCGCTTGGAAAAAGAAAAAAATCATCAATTTCTTCTGAAAATTTTCGCTAGTGTTACCAGCAAAGTACCGCAAGCATACCTTTTACTGGTTGGTGAAGGTAGTTTAAGATCCGAAATCACCCAGCAAGCTAGGGATATTGGTATTGCGGATCGGGTCATCTTGGCAGGTAGCCGTCCTGATGTCGCCAGACTTATGCGCGGTGCTATGGATGTATTTTTATTTCCCTCCCTCGGTGAAGGATTAGGCTTAGTTTTAATTGAAGCCCAAGCAGCAGGATTACCCTGTATTTTATCGGATGTGATTCCAGAAGCAGCAGACGTAGTAAAGCACTTAGTCAAGCGACTATCTCTCCAGCAGCCTGTTTCCGAGTGGGGTCAGGAGATCCTGTCTCAGCGATCTAAACTCTCTGATCATATTCAACCAGACGCTCTGGAACTTGTAAAAACTAGTCCTTTCAACATTGAAACTTCAGTACAACAGTTGGAAAAGATTTATCAAACCCAGTTTACCAAAGCGATTCCATAATGAATCACAAAACAGTTTTCCCCAAGACTTATGTAGACAGTATCTTTATTTCTGTTTTTATTTGCTGCATAATACTGTTGTGGTGTCTTAACACCTCAAAACAGTTCGAGCATTGGTTTTTAATACCTGTCACATTAAGTGGAATTTTGATTGGTATTGATACTGTTAACTGGTTTCGCAATCGCCTAAATATTTTTGACCCAGTTGGGATTATCGGTGTATTAGGTTTCCACTTCTTTTTTTTAGCCCCCATACTTCATGTTAGCTGGGACAGTTGGTTAGAACCTTGGTTTGACTACCCACCAGACTGGAGACCTTGGCTAGGTGGCATGGCAATCCTCAACTTATTAGGTCTTGTAGTATATCGCTTTTCCAGAAACCTAATTACCAAAAAACCAAAAAATCCATCAACTTACACCTATTGGCAAATCAATCTCCAGCGTTTTTATTATCTTGTCACCTTTACCATGATCTTTTCTGCGGTACTTCAAATTGGAGTCTATCAGCAGTTTGGTGGACTCATGGGCTATATTGCTTCTGCAAGTCAAGAGGGTGGTTCAAATTTAGAAGGGATGGGGATTGTGTTCTTATTTTCAGAAAGCTTCCCTATCCTAGCAATGATGGCATTTAGCGTTTATGCCCAAAAAAATAAACGCCTACAATCTTGGCCAGTATTAATTTTAGTATTGCTGCTATTTCTAGTATTGCAAATGTTTTTTGGTGGTCTTCGAGGTAGTCGTTCTAATACAATCTGGGCTTTATTCTGGGCAGCAGGGATGATTCATTTCATGATCCGCCGAATTACTAAAAAAGAAGTAGCTATAGGACTAGTTTTTCTGATCTTTTTTATGTACTTGTATGGTTTTTTCAAAGCAGGAGGTGTGGATGGAATCAATACGGCACTAAAAAGTCGTGAGGATGCTACCGAATTGGAAGAGAAATCGGGGCGAACCTTACAAGGCTTGCTTCTGGGAGATATCGGACGCAGTGATATTCAAGCTTATATGCTCTACAGATTGATGCTTCCTAATAGTGATTATGAATATGTTTGGGGAGAAACCTATCTAGCAGCAGCAACTATTTTAATACCTAAATTCATCATGCCTCATAAGCCTTTCAAACATAAGGTTATACAAGGAACAGAACTATTATTTGGTAAAGGATCTTACAAATTGGGTGTATGGGAGACTTCCAAAGTCTACGGAATTACAGGTGAAGCAATGCTCAACTTTGGTTTTTTTGTTGTCCCCCTGGCATTTATCCCACTAGGGATTTTGGTTGGCTGGGTTCATCGTTGCCTTCTTAACTGGAAATTTTCAGATAGTCGCTTGATTTTATTACCTATGCTTGTCAATTTTTGTTTTGTGATCCTTACAAGTGACCTTGATAATGACATATTTTTCTTAATCAAAAATAGTGGCTTGCCTGTTTTAGTTGTTTGGTTCAGTTCTCAAAAGAAATTGATAAATAAATCAATTATTTTAGCTGATCATATTTTGTAGGGAATTTATGCAAAGTAAAAAAATATGATTCTACCGGACTAAATATCAAGATCCTCTAATGCAAGTACGGAAAAAATTCCTCATTTTATAAAATCTTATGAACATTGTCGTTGCACTTGAATACCGTTTTGATCGCACACCGGATGGAATAGTATGGACACAAACACAGTTCCCATATTCATTTTGGCAGCGATATCTGGAGGTTTTTGATCATGTGCAGGTAGTTGCCCGTGTTCGGGATTTACCAACAGTACCGTCTGATTGGAAAGAGGCTAATGGCGATCATGTTTCCTTTGCTGCCATTCCTTACTACATTGGACCAGTGCAGTATTTGCAGCAATCACTCCAGGTGAAACGTGCTGCTCAACAGGCTGTAAGGACAGAAGATGCTGTGATTTTAAGAGTAAGTTCGACAATTGCCTCGTGTATCGAACCAAAACTACGTGCCGCCCATCATCCCTATGCTGTAGAAGTGGTTGCTGATCCTTATGATGTCTTTGCTCCAGGTTCTATTCGACATCCTTTGCGCCCGTTTTTCCGGTGGTGGTATCCTCAGACATTGCGGCGACAATGTGCTAGAGCTTGTGCAGCAGCTTATGTCACCAAACAGGCGTTACAAACTAGATACCCTTGTCCCAACTATTCAGTAG
The DNA here is from genome assembly GCA_017355425.1 of Dolichospermum sp. DET69. Taxonomy (NCBI): domain Bacteria; kingdom Bacillati; phylum Cyanobacteriota; class Cyanophyceae; order Nostocales; family Aphanizomenonaceae; genus Dolichospermum; species Dolichospermum sp. DET69. Next base: position 1,677,157 of record CP070233.1, on the reverse strand, counting down.
GAATATCAGACGTAGACATTTCAGAAAAGTTTTTGGTCTTAACTCCCCGTCAATTTCACAAGATGAGTCCATTAAATCTGATCTTTGTGGGTACTTTAGCTCAACTCTATAAAGCTCCTAACATACTGCTCAGTGCTATGGCTATCTGTGTACAAGAAGGAATAAACCTGAAATTGACCATAATTGGCGATGGTAAACACAGAACTGAACTGGAGACACAAGCAGCAGTCTTGGGTTTAAAAGAGCGAGTCTGTTTCCGTGGTCAGTTGGGGGCAGGAAAAGCTGTAATCACTGAGTTAGATCAAGCGGATTTATTTATTTTACCTTCTTATCAAGAAGGTCTACCTAGAGCAATGGTAGAAGCAATGGCACGAGCATTACCCTGTATTGGTTCTACGGTAGGTGGTATCCCAGAATTAATACCACCGGAGGATATGGTGCCACCTGGTGATGTAGCAGCTCTAGCAGCAAAAATTCGGGAGGTTGTGACTAATCCAGAACGCATGGCTCAAATGTCAGCCCGTAATCTAGAGAAAGCTAAAGAGTACAAAGATGAAATGCTGCGTGATCAAAGAATTGCGTTCTACCGTTATGTGCGGGGGCAGACAGAAGCATGGCTCTTGACTCAGAAACATTAGACATCTGGTAAAAATTAAATGTGCATTTCCTAGAACCCTCGTAGAGACGTGACCTGAGTAGGGATTCTCGGCTCTACATTCTTTTCTGGAGATGTCTATTAGTAAAGATCAACTAACTCTTTGAAAAATAGAATGAAAAAGATTTTAATGGTAGCGACAATCCCTGCTACTCTACGCGGGTTTATCCTGCCTTTTGCCCGCCACTTCCGTGATCAAGGTTGGTGTGTAGATGGTATGGCTTGTGGAATTTCAGCTTGTGCAGATTGCGTGCAGACATTTGATCATGTTTGGGATATACAATGGTCACGCAACCCCCTAGACCCACGCAATTTTCTGGGTACACCGCAAATTATCCAAGAGATAGTGCGGCAAGAGAAATATGATATAGTTCATGTTCATACGCCAGTGGCTGGTTTCGTGACCAGATATGCTCTGAAGGACTTAAAAAAGCAACTCCATACAAAGGTCATATACACCGCCCACGGCTTTCACTTCCATCCTGGTGGTAAACCATTAAAGAATGCTGTATTCTTAGGATTAGAGAAATTGGCAGGGCATTGGCATGATTATTTAGTTGTGATTAATCGTGATGATGAGCAAGCAGCAAAGCGATATCAAATTAATCCTCCAGATAAAATTTATTATATGCCAGGAATTGGTGTAGATATCAACTACTACAGTTCTGATGCGACTCCTATCTCTGAACTTGAACGGGTTCGTCAAGAGTTGGAACTAAGTGCAGAGACTCCACTATTTTTGTCAGTGGCTGAGTTTATTCCTCGCAAACGTCCTCAAGATGTTTTAAAGGCATTTGCTGATCTAGCTCGACCTAATACCCGCCTAGCTTTTGCTGGAGATGGTCCACTAATGCAGCAAATGCAACAGTTAGCTATGCAATTGGGGGTACAACATCAAGTTAATTTTTTGGGTGTGCGCCAGGATATTACAACTTTAATGTCTATATCGGTAGCTACTATATTGGCTTCCGAACAGGAAGGACTACCCCGATGTGTAATGGAGTCGTTGTCAATAGAGACTCCTGTGATTAGTACAGCAATTAGGGGAACTAGAGATTTACTAGCGGACGGTTGTGGTCTTCTTGTTCAAGTGGGTGATATAGAAGAACTAACAAAGGCAATGGCACGGATATTGGATCATCCTCAAGAAGCTCGCATCATGGTTCAGCAAGGGCGTAACCGGATAGTAGATTATGACCTCCGCCATATTATTAAGCGACATGAAGCTTTATATGCCGGTGTTATATCTACAAAAAATCTAGTTTTAAACTGATTTTCATGACCATAGCAAAAAGTCATCAACATAACTAAGAGGGTGTTTGAAAAGTATTAGATGAAACCGATAATCTCCAGAAACCTAACCCCCCTTCCCCCCTTCCCTACGTTAGCGCAGCGTGCCGAAGGCTGGGAATGGGGGTTTCAAAGCCTCTCCCCGCATCGGGGAGAGGTTTGGAGAGGGGTTTATTTATACATTAAAAACTTTTCAAACATCCTCTAACACAAAGATAAAAAACATCCTTGTTCTTCATCAAAAATTTACAGCTATTTTTTGATATTTTCATCATTAATATTATTACCTCATTCAATAAAAATAATGGGGTAATATTTTTTTTATGGTTAATCAAATATTAATAAAAGTAGTGCCATGCTGGCGATTGATTCTTATAAATTGAGTTTATTCTGTAAATTATTCACGGCATGGCTATCAAAAAAAGATTTTCATGAATTTAGCCACCGTCAAAATCAGTAGGTATACATAATAAAAACTAAATATATCCCTGTGCTTAATATTTCGTATTTCTGGCTTTTTTTATTTTGAAATAAAGGTAAATTAATGAACAAGTATCACAGATTTATTAAATCAATATTAGATAGAATCATCGCAGCGATCACCTTAATTCTTCTTTCTCCTCTATTGATTATAGTAGCGATCGCCATTTACATAAATATGGGTAGTCCAGTTTTATTTACCCAACCCCGTCCTGGTAGAGATGCTGATATTTTCAACTTCTACAAATTCCGTACCATGACCAATGAGCGCGATGAAAAAGGTAATCTCCTCAGCGATGAAAAACGGCTCACAGCTTTAGGTGAATTTTTGCGTAAAACCAGTCTTGACGAACTTCCCCAACTTTGGAATATTCTTAAAGGAGATATGAGTTTTATCGGTCCACGTCCATTATTAGTTAGGTATCTTGACCGTTATACCCCAGAACAAGCACGTCGTCATCAAGTAAAACCAGGGATTACAGGTTTAGCTCAAGTTTGCGGTCGCAATGCTATTAATTGGGAGGAAAAATTTCATCTAGATGTCTTCTATATTGATAATTGGAGTTTATGGCTGGACTTGAAAATTATTTTCCTCACAGTTTTTAAAGTATGGAAACAAGAAGGAATTAACCAAGAAGGTTATACATCATCGGCAGAATTCAAAGGTCAAGTGAAAGAAAATTAGATAATGCAAGATGAAACTTTACCAAATTAATCAAGTAGTAGAATAACTTATGGCTAAGGTTGTGATTTTCGGAAATACTGGTTGGGCAGAAGCTGTTAATTTTTATCTGCAACATGATTCTGAACATGAGATAGTTGGGTTTACTGTTGATGAAGACCACATCAATGCAGAAAGTTTTTGTAATTTACCAGTTGTCCCCTATCAAACACTTGAAAAATATTATTCACCTCAGGAATACAAGCTGTTAATTCCCATTAGTTACAAGAAGGTCAACAGATTGCGTACGGAAAAATACCACAACGCCAAACAGCGGGGGTATAGCTTTATTTCCTACATTAGTTCTCGGACAATCTATTACGGCACACCAGTAGGTGAAAATTGCCTAATTCTGGAAAATAACGTAATTCAACCTTTTACAGTCATTGGTAACAACTGTATCATTGCCAATGGAAACCAAATTGGACACCATTCTGTTATTAACGATCACTGTTTTCTGAGTGCTGATGTCGTGCTTGGTGGTGGAGCATCTATAGGAGAATACACTTTTATTGGTTTGAATGCTACTATCCGAAATTACATCAATATCGGCAAAGAAAACATTATTGGTGCAGGTTCAATCATTCTTAGTGATACGGAAGACAGGGCTGTTTATTCCCCAGGAGAAACTGCAAAGTTTGAAGTGCCAAGTAATCTAATCCATGTTTAAACCATCCTCAAATTTGCAAGTTGTGGATACCTTGTTTTCAAAATGTTTTTGTGACTTTTAAATACTATTTTTTTACAATAGGTTAGTAGCAAAATATGTCCAGTTTTTCCTGTTTTGTTGTCGGCAATGGTATTTTGGCTTTGAGTTGCTTGGAAATCTTGTTACAGAAAAACTGCCAAGTCCTGGGAGTATATTCAACCGATAATTCCTTAGAAAAGTGGTGTGAGGAACATGACATCACTCACGCCGCTTCTCGATCCATTTTTCAAAAAACACTCCTGGACGTTGATTACGATTATCTTTTCAGTATCAATAATACCCAATGGATTATTCCTAAAAATGTGATTCAAAGGGCGAGAAAAGCCAGCATTAATTACCATGACTCACCATTACCAAAATATGCTGGTTTGTATGCAACCTCTTGGGCTATACTGAATGGAGAAACCCAACACGCTGTGACTTGGCACGAAATATCTAGTGAACTTGATACTGGGCGCATTTTCAAACAAAAAACTGTGTCAATTCTCCCAGATGATACAGTATTTACCCTGAATGTTAGTTGTTTCGATGCCGCAGTTAATTCCTTTGCCGAATTGGTACAAGAACTAGCAATAGATCTTGTCCAGCCTTGGACTCAAGACCTATCACAACGCAGTTATTTTGGTCTTAGCGATCGCCCAGATGCCGCCTCTTTGATCTGTTATGATGTTAGTAGTAAAGATATCTGCAATCTCGTCAAAGCCTTAGATTTTGGGCCAGTTCGCAACGAACTAGGGTTACCCAAAATCTGGTTGCCAGGGGGGGTGGCTGTTGTTGGATCTGCCCATTCAATCACTACTTCCCAGGGTGTTCCCGGACAAGTGCTAAAACTAGAACCACCAGGGATGTGCATTGCCACCATAGATGGGGCTGTGCAGTTGAGTCGTTTAACGACATTGAACGGAAAGGATATTTCCGAAGAACAGTTGAGAGCAGATTATGGTGTGCGCGTCGGTGATGTCTTACCTGTAATTGATCCTGAAATTAGAGATGCCATTAGTCAACGGAATGTTGCTATTTGTCGTTATGAGCAAAAGTGGTCAGAACGATTGATGCAGCTTGCACTCTTTCGACATCCCTATTTGCCAGTCGCAACTATTGAGCAACCACGAGATATATCATTGCACTGCTATTCTATTGTGTTGTTAACCAAGCAGGTAGAAGCCAAATCACTGCTGGCCATGTTTGCAGCTTACTGTGCGCGACTGGCAACAGAGACAGAATTTGACCTGGGACTACAAACCGATTCACAGCGCGGCATTGCTCCCGAAATATTTGCCCAACGAGTTCCTATCCGTGTTCAAACCCAGCCAGAGGAGTCTTTTAATGAGTTTAAAAACCGATTTGAAACTACCCTAGATCAGACCTCTCGTCTGGGTAGCTTTAGACATACTCTCTTAAGACGTTATCCAGAACTACAAGACCAGAGTAATTTTCTGCCTGTGGCTATCGTGCTGGCAAGTAGTCCTGAACACCTAAATTGGACTCATCTGCAAGCATCTATGGCCTTTGTGGCTTATGAAGACGGGAGCTTACCAGAATTAGTACATACTGGGTTACTCAATGACACTGACTCTCAAGCGATTGTCCAGCAACTTCAGAGTTTTATAAATGCGTGTATAGAAAATCCTCAACAATCGCTACATCAACTACCACTACTCTCCGTTACAGAACAGCAGCAAATTTTAGGAGATTGGAATCAGACAGCACAACCCTTTCCTACAGATAAATGTATCCACGAATTATTTGAGCAGCAGGTAACACAGAATCCTGATGCTATAGCTGTGGCCTTTCAAGAACGACAATTAACTTACCGGGAATTAAACGCCCAAGCGAATCAACTAGCGCATTATCTACAACTACAGGGAGTTGCTCCTGATGTTCTAGTTGGTCTTCATTTAGAAAGATCATTAGCAATGATGGTGGGGTTACTGGCAATTCATAAAGCCGGTGGGGCATATCTTCCCCTTGACCCCGACTTCCCCCAAGAGCGTCTAGCTTTCATGGTGGAAGATTCTCAAACGAAGGTGATCTTAACTCAAGAGAAACTAATTTCCAATCTCATTGTTGATGATCATGTCCGCATTATCCCCATTGATATCATGTCGGGCGAAATTGCTCAACAACCAATTACTAATCCCTCTACTGGGGTAACACCGGAAAATCTGAGTTACATCATCTACACCTCCGGTTCGACTGGGAAACCCAAGGGGGTAATGGTGGAGCATGGTAATGTGGTTAATTTCTTCACTGGTATGGATGCCGTTATTGACCATGAACCACCAGGAGTATGGTTAGCAGTCACCAGTTTATCTTTTGATATTTCCGTCTTAGAACTGTTCTGGACATTGGCACGGGGCTTTAAAGTTGTCATCTATAACCCCAAAGCAGAACGGCAAAAGTCTCTTGCTGGGGAGCTAAAACTGCAAAATCTCACGAAACATACAGATTTTAGTCTTTTCTACTTCTCTAGTCATGAGCAAGGACAAGATGCTGCTGCCAAGTACCGATTGTTGCTGGAAGGGGCTAAATTTGCTGATGAGAATGGCTTTAAGGCGGTTTGGACTCCCGAACGTCATTTTCACGCCTTTGGTGGCTTGTTCCCTAATCCTGTGGTGAGTAGTGCGGCGATCGCAGTCATTACCAAAAATATCCAAATTCGCGCAGGTAGCTGTGTTTCTCCCTTACATAACTCTGTGCGAATGGCAGAAGATTGGGCTTTAGTAGATAACCTTTCTCAGGGTCGGGTGGGCATATCCTTTGCGGCTGGTTGGCAACCCAATGACTTTGTATTGTGTCCCCAAGCCTTTGAGAACCGCAAGGAAATTATGTTTGGGCAAATTGAGGAGGTACGGGCGCTCTGGAAAGGAGAAACCCTAGCATATCCCAACGGTAAAGGCGAAATGGTGGAAATACAAACCCTACCTCGCCCCATACAATCCACACTCCCAGTCTGGATTACAGCCGCCGGCAACCCGGAAACCTTCCAAATGGCAGGAGCGAGTGGTTCTCATCTTTTGACGCACTTACTGGGGCAAAGTTTGACAGAATTAGCCGCTAAAATTGCCATTTATCGGCAAGCATGGGCAGATAATGGACATCCTGGGCAGGGAATTGTCACCCTGATGATCCACACTTTTGTCGGGGAAAGTGATGATACTGTCAAAGAACTTGTCCGTCAGCCCATGCGGCAATATTTAGCTAGTTCCCTAGATTTAATCAAGCTGGCAGCCTGGTCTTTCCCAACTTTCAAGCAGAAAACCACCGACAACAACGGACAGTTTGCAATATCCCATCTCTCTGACCCAGACATGGCTGAGGTACTAGATTTCTCCTTTGAACGGTACTTTGAAACCAGTAGTCTATTTGGAACTGTGGACACTTGTTTGCAGATGGTTGATCGAATTAAAGCTATTGGTGTAGATGAAATAGCCTGTCTGATTGACTACGGTTTAGATACGGATACTGTACTATCTCAACTACCTCTACTGAATCAGTTGAAAGTACGGGCTAATTATCAACCACCGACTGAATCTGTAGCTGCCCTCATACAGCGTCATCAGGTGACACATCTGCAATGTACTCCCTCTATGGCAAATTTACTGATTGCAGAAACCGCTACCCGCGAGGCTATGGGGCAACTGCGGACGATGATGGTTGGTGGTGAAGCCTTTACCGAAGCCCTAGCAAATCAACTTAAACAGATTATTTCTGGAAAAATTCATAATATGTATGGGCCTACAGAAACAACTATCTGGTCGGCAACTCATACTCTGGATCAAGTAGATGGCATAGTTCCCCTTGGCCGTCCCATTGCTAACACACAAGTTTACATTTTGGACAAGAATCAGCACCCTGTACCAATTGGCGTACCAGGTGAGCTATTCATCGGTGGTCAAGGCGTGACCAGGGGATATCTAAATCGGCCGGAGTTAACTCAAGAGAGGTTTGTCCCCAATCCCTTTAGTACCGATACCACAGCCCGGTTATACCGGACTGGTGACTTGGTTCGCTACCGACTAGATGGTAATGTGGAATTCTTGGGACGGATAGACTTCCAGGTCAAAGTGCGGGGATACCGGATTGAACTGGGAGAAATTGAGACAATTTTAAGCAGACATCCAGCAGTTCAAGAAGCGGTGATTATTGTCCGTGAGGATGTCCCTGGAGATCAGCGGCTGGTGGCATATCTACTCCCACAACCAGGACATCAGCCGACCAATGCAACTATGCGAGAATACTTACTCTCTCTATTACCTGAGTACATGATTCCCTCTAATTTTGTTTGGTTGGCAGCATTTCCCCTGACCCCCAATAAGAAAGTTGACCGCAAGGCTTTACCTGCTCCTATTGATAGTGAGCGAAGTCGAACTATATTAGTTTCTCAATCTGGGGATAATGTTAGTTCAAGAATACCTGAAAATAATGTTGAGGAAACTTTAATTGAACTCTGGGAAAAGGTGCTTCAGGTTTCGACGGTAGGAATTGAAGATAATTTCTTTCATTTGGGTGGTAATTCTCTAGTTGCCGTGAGATTAATTGAGGAAATTCGCTCCGTATTTAATGTGGATTTACCTTTAATTAGTTTGTTCCTATATCCAACTATCACCGATATTACCAAGCAAATTATGGCTAACGCCACGCTATCCCTATCAGGACAATCTTTTACGAATCAATTTCATGGTCAAGTTGTTCAGGAAGTGCAGCATAGCTATCCTGGATTTTTCCCAAAGAAATAAAAAAGGGTCAAAAACTGCGAAAATATATTTTTTGATGGGTTTAGTCGTCAGGTGCGTCAGATGTCAAATTTCTGTCGATTGTTGATGAATTATCGAGTCTGACGCACCCTACAAAGCAAGCCAATTGGGTAAGTCCTGAATCCGTCAATTAGTTCTTGACAGACTACTAAACTACTTAAGAAACCATCAGTTGCTGTTTAATACTCAAGATTATTCATAATTTCACTATATCTCTGATTAATTCAGCCCTCCTGGGTCTTTTTTCATGGCTTAGTCTAAACTCCAGTCTTAATAAAGATAGTGCCAAGTTGACCAAATTATTTTCAGGTATTGATTATATTTTTAACAGTAGTAAATAAATGGAAATATTTCAGGAATAAAATATGTTAAGCCGCCAAGAAATATTAGAAGTATTAGGTGAAGCGATGGAAATTAATAGTGCTAATCTTACGGAAGAAACGCCACTAGAAGCATTAGGAGATGCCTGGGATTCAGTTTCTAGGCTATCGGTAATATCAATGATTGATAGTTATGCAAATCGAGATATTCCTGTCAATGCTATAGTCGAAAGTAAAACAATTAAAGACCTGATTAATTTGATAGCTACAAGTGACAATCAAATAATTAGTTCTCAGACAATGATCAAGGGAAATGATGTATTACATAGAAACAAGGAAGAAGTTGTTAAAATAATCAAAAAATCATTGAAAGAAGTTGCTGAAAAATCGAATCTTAATTTACCTGAAAATATAGATGACGAAACTAGAATTCTAGGAGGAAATTCACCTTTTGATTCTATGCAAGTTGTCAATCTTATTGTTATCGTCGAAGAGGAAATTACCGACAGATTTAATCTTGATATAATTCTTGCCAACGAACATACTATGTCTCAGAGTAGTAGTCCTTTTAAAACTATTAGTACATTGGCAGATTATATAGTAGGTTATCTTCTATGAAAAATGTTGCTAATAGTCTTTATCAAGACCGCATTGTTTTAATTACGGGAACAACTAAAGGTATTGGATTTCATTTAGCAAAACATTTTTTAGACCAAAAAGCTATTGTTTGTGGTTTTGCCCGTTCTGAATCATCTTTGCAGCACGATCAATACTATCATTATCGAGGTGATGTCACTAATATTAATGATGTCACTCAGGTTTTACAAGAAATCAGAAAAAAATTTAGGCATTTAGATATACTGATTAATAATGCAGGGATAGCTGCGATGAATCCTTGTCTTTTGATGCCAGATACTACTGCTAAAAAAATACTTGATATCAATATACTTGGCGTTTTCAATATGTCACGGGAAAGTACCAAACTCATGATGAAAGCCAACTATGGCAGAATTATTAATTTTAGTTCTGTCGCTGTTCCTATGCACATTGAAGGGGAGGCAATCTACGCATCTAGTAAGGCAGCTATTGAAGAATTTTCTAAGATTTTTGCGAGAGAAGTGGCTAGATTTGGCATTACAGTTAATGTGATTGGACCTTCACCAATCATGACTGATTTGATTGCTAAAGTACCTGAAGAAAAGATTCAATCTCTGGTTAATAAAATGCCTTTAAATCGTTTAGGTGAATTTCGAGATGTGGAAAATGTTGTTGATTTCTTTGCGAGTGAAGCCAGTCAATATATTACAGGACAGGTTATTTATCTAGGAGGTGTTTCATGAATAATCTTGACAGATTTTTAGCTGATTTTGCAGATTATGGTGATAAAATTGCCTTAATCTCAAATAATCAAAAATATAGTTACAACTGGCTTGTAGAGAAAATAAAATATTGGTCTTATATTTTGTCAGAAGCAGGAATAGAAAAATCTATTGTTAGTTTTAAGGGAGATTATTCCCCGGAAATTATAGCTTTATTCTTTGCAGTTATGAATCTACAAAATATCCTAGTTCCTTTAGGAGTCAATAATAAAGAAGAGAAAAACAAATATTTGGAAATAGCAAATGCTCGCTACATCCTAGCCATTGATAAACAAGAAAAATTACTGATTGATGACCTCAAAACTAGTGTAAATAACAGCACTTTAGTTGAATTTATCAAACAGCAATCTGCGGGAATTATCTTGTTTTCTTCTGGTTCTACAGGAACACCCAAGGGGATGCTACATGATTGTAATAAATTACTATCTAAATACACTAAAGGCAGAAAAGTTTTCAATACCTTAGCCTTTTTATCCCTAGATCATATCGGAGGCATAAACACTTTATTATATCAATTATCTAATGGGGGAACAACTGTTCTCACAGAGAATAGAAGCACAGAGATTATTTGCCAATTAATTGAAAACTATCAGATAGAGTTATTACCAGTATCACCAACTTTTTTGAACTTACTTTTAATGTCAGAAGCTTATAAAGATTATAATTTAAATTCTTTGAAAATCATCAGCTATGGCACTGAAGTTATGCCAGAAAATACATTAATGTCCCTAGCTAATGTTTTTCCTGGTGTGAAGTTAAAGCAGACTTATGGACTATCAGAGCTAGGAATATTACCTACTCAAAGCGAAAGTTCTGTAAGTAAATGGTTTAAATTAGGTGGGGAAAATTATCAAGTTAAAATCATAGATAATATCCTCTGGATTAAAACTAATTCAGCTATGGTTAGTTATTTGAATGCTCCCTACCCCTTTGATGATCAAGGTTGGTTAAATACAGGTGATGTCGTAGAAACAAAAGGTGATTACTTTAAAATACTGGGTCGTCAATCAGAAATAATTATCGTCGGTGGATTGAAAGTCTTTCCTCAAGAAATAGAAAATATTTTAATCCAAATACCAGAAATTAATGAAGTAACTGTCTTTGGAGAAGCAAATGCAATTACAGGAAATATAGTGGTTGCTGTAGTTAAACCTTCCGATTTATCAATTGATGAACGGAAAATGAGAAAACTCATTCAATCCTATTGTCAAGAAAAATTACAAAGTTACAAAATTCCAGTCAAGGTTTACTTGAATTCTAGTGAACATCACAATCACCGATATAAAAAAATTCGTTCTCAATTTAAATAAAAGCTATGAGTAAAACCAGCATTCCCAACATCAGTATGCGAGCCATAGCAATTGCTTTACCTCAAAAAACTGAATTTAATCATGAATTATCTGATGTATTAGGTTATGAAGAAATAGCACGGATTAGTCAAACAATTGGCATTTATAGTAGAAGAGTTGCCCCAGAGGAAATAACAGCTTTTGATCTGATGTACCAAGCTGTAGAAAACCTTTTTCAAACCACAAATATTAGCAAAGAAAACATAGACTGCTTGGTATGTATTACCCAAACTCCAGATCATTTAATTCCCGGAAATTCATTCCTATTATCCCATAAATTAGGATTAGAAACTAGGGTGTTGACACTAGATATAAATGCTGGCTGTGCAGGATTTACACATGGTCTCATTGTTCTAGGCAAATTAATTAACAATGGTGATATTAAATGTGGATTGTTGGTTATTGGAGATACACTCACAAAACTAGTAAATTATCAAGATAAAACTGAGCGGTTGTTATTTGGTGATGGAGCGGCTGCCTGTATTTTAGAATTTGATCAAAAAGGAAAAGGATTAACAGCTTGCTGGCGAACCATTGCTAATGATTATGATAAATTAATTGTTCCTGCTGGTGGAATGAGAAAGCCAAGTAACCAGGAAACAAGTATTGTAATGTTAAAAGAAAATGGCATCTACAGAAGTGATAATGATTTAGCTATGGATGGTGCGGCTGTTTTTTCATTTTCAATTAAAGAAGTTCCAGAACTTGTAAATTTTGCGCTAAAAAGTTGTAATTTCAGCAGTGAAGATATTGATTTATTTGTATTTCACCAAGCGAATAAATTTATGGTTGATTATATTCGGAAAAAATTAAAGCTGAGTGCAGAAAAAGTACCAATCTTGGTGGAAGGAATAGGTAATACAAGCGGTGCCTCCATACCAATTGCTATTAGTCGTTATGCCTTAAACCAAGGAATTAATAAAATTAGTGGTCGGCTATGTCTGACAGGGTTTGGAGTAGGCTTGTCTCTGAGTAGCATCATTATTGAAGTAGAAGATTTAATTGTCACTTCCCTATAATTTAAGGATGTTATGAATACACAAAAAGTAGTCGTAATTGGTGCAGGAGGTCATGCCAAAGTAGTAGCAAGTACGCTCATGGCAGCAGGTCATCAAGTAGTCGGTTTTTACGATGATGATCTGGAAAAGAGGGGAACGCATATTTTTGGTATTTCGGTGGTTGGTCCAGTCAGTGAGCTTAAAGATCACAACTTTTCTCATGCCATCATTGGTATAGGTAGAAATGAGGTGCGGAAGCGTTTAGTAGAAGAATTTGATCTTAATTGGATAACTGTAGTTCATCCCTATGCTTGGGTTCATCCTGAAGTTTCATTAGGCGCTGGTACGGTAGTTTGCGCGGGTGCAATAGTTCAGCCCTATTCAACAATTGGCTCCCACGTAATTATTAATACTAAATCCAGTGTTGATCATGATTGTTGTGTAGGAGATTATGTGCATCTAGCTCTCTCCCACCTTGCAGGAGGTGCGACAGCGGAGGAGGGAGCTTTTTTAGCTCTGGGAAGCATGATCTTTCCAGGAGTTCAAATTGGAGCTTGGGCTACTGTAAGTGCAGGAGCGATAGCAATGAAGGATGTTATGCCCAGAACTACAGTAGCAGGTACGCCTGCTCGATTAATTAAAGAAGCTACTTTTAATTAAGTGAAAATTATTAATTATGAAACCAATTCTCCTTTCCACTCCCCACATCGGAAATCAAGAATTAGAATTTGTCAAAGAAGCATTTGCAACTAATTGGATTGCTCCTATTGGTCCCCATGTTGATGCTTTTGAACAAGAATTTTGTCAAATTACTGGTGCTAGTTATGCGGCTGCTGTGAGTTCGGGAACTGCGGCTTTACACTTGGCTTTGCAATTAGTTGGAGTTACCAAAGGAGATGAGGTTTTTTGCTCTACTTTAACCTTTGCAGCTACTGCTAATCCTATTACTTATTTAGGGGCAAAACCCGTATTTATTGATAGCGATCGCATTTCCTGGAATATGAACCCAGACTTGTTGCAGGAAGCTTTACAAAAACGCGCCTATTTTGGTAAATTACCCAAAGCAGTTGTAGTTGTACATTTATATGGTCAAAGTGCAGATATAGAGCCAATTCTCAAAGCTTGCAATCAATACAATATTCCTCTAATTGAAGATGCAGCCGAAGCATTAGGCTCTACATACAAAGGGCTTTCCCCTGGCACTTTGGGAAAAATTGGTATTTTCTCATTCAATGGCAATAAAATCATCACCACATCTGGTGGAGGAATGTTAGTTTCTGACGATGATCAATTAATTGCCAAAGCCAAATTTTTAGCAACTCAAGCCCGTGATCCTGCCCCCCATTATCAACATTCAGAAATAGGTTATAACTATCGTCTCAGTAACGTTCTAGCAGGTATTGGTCGTGGTCAGTTAAAAGTTTTGTCTGAAAGAGTAGCAGCTAGACGACACAACTTTGAAATTTACCAAGCGGCTTTAGGAAATGTCCCAGGAATAGAATTTATGCCCGAAGCTAATTTTGGAGATTCTACTCGCTGGTTAACGACTTTAACAATCAATCCAGAAGCTTTTGGTGCAGACCGAGAATACATCCGTCTTCAACTTGCCCAACAACAAATTGAAGCTCGTCCTGTGTGGAAACCATTGCATCTTCAACCTGTATTTTCTGAGTGTGAATATATTGGTAGTAAAGTAGCAGAAGATTTATTCATACATGGTCTTTGTTTGCCTTCTGGCTCTAATTTAACAGATGAAGATTTATGGAGAGTTATTGACAAAATTCAAGCAATTTACTCTGCAATTTAAAAACATCAAAAATTAATTTATTATGGAACTTCAAGAATCTTCTATATCCCTAGAAAAATATTGGACAATCCTTAAACGTCGTTGGCGTGCTACTTTATTTATTACTATTTCTGTTTTTGTCATAGCACAGTTAGCTATATCTTTAAAAAAACCTATTTATTTAGCAGAAGGTAAGTTGCGTTTTCAAAGAAATAATGCCACTTCTTCAATTACAGGATTAGGCACAGAAATAGGCAAACTAGATCCTCTCATGCAGCAGAGTAATCCCATCAACACAGAAGTAGAAGTAATTCGTTCTCTTCCGATTATAGCAACAACTATAAGCCGACTAAATCTCAAAGATAGTAAAGGTGTTAAGTTAAAAACAAAGATATTTCTCAAGAACCTTACTGTCAAAGATATTAAAGGTGCTGATGTTCTGCAAATTGCCTACACTCATACTAGCCCCTCAACCGCTGCCCAAGTAGTAAATGAGCTAATCAAAATTTATTTAGAGCAAAATGTATCTTCACGCAGAGCCGAAGCAGCCGCAGCCCGTCAATTTATAGAAAAACAACTACCAAAAGCTGAATTAGTAGTTCGTAAAACTGAATCTGAATTAGCAGAGTTTAAAGAGAAAAATAAAGTTGTTTCTTTACAAGAAGAAGCCAATAAAGCAGTACAAGTTATTGGTGATTTACAGTTAAGAATTAACGATACTCAATCTCAACTAGCTAATTTTGAATCACAATATCAGGTAATTAGTCAGCAATTGGGAATGAATCCAAAACAAGCATTAGCAATGACTTCTATTAGCCAGATTTCAGGAGTGCAAGATATTCTGAAAGAAATCCAACAGCTACAATCACAATTGGCAAACAGACAAACTGTTTTACAAAATAATCACCCACAAATCATAGACTTGAAAGATAAAATTACTTCTTTAAATAAAGTTATTGACAATAGAATATTTCAAGCTTTAGGCCAAAATAAACTTCAGGCAAAAAGCAACTTACAATTGAGTGCTTTGCAACAACAACTCTCTAGTAGACTAGTAGAATTAGAATCTAACCGTCTAGGTTTAGCAAGTCAAGCTAATTCTTTATTGAAGTTACAATTTGCTTATAAACAACGATTGAATAATTTACCTAGACTAGAAGAACAACAACGTCAGCTAGACCGTAAATTACAAGCAGCACAATCTACCTATTCTCTCTTACTTCAGAAGTTACAAGAAAGTCGCATTGCGGAAAATCAAAATTTAGGTAATGCTACTAAAATATCTGAAGCAGAAATCCCTGATGAACCTACTTCTTCTGCAATGATTTCCTATCTAAGTTCAGGCTTACTGAGTATATTAGCAGCCTTGATGACTATATATATTTTAGAAATCAAAGATAAATCTATCAAGACTGTTGATGAAGCCAAAGAATTACTTGGATTGGCATTATTAGGAGTTATTCCTACTATTAGTAATTTCAAGCCATCTAGTCGTAAAAATGAAGAAATTGAATCCTATAATCAAAGAATTATAATTCGAGATTTTCCTCGTTCTTTTATTAGTGAAGCTTACCGAATGTTGAGGGCAAATCTTAATTTTATTAGTGCTGATAAAGAACTAAAAGTTATTATTGTCACGAGTTCTGTACCCCAAGAAGGTAAATCAACAGTAGCGGCTAATTTAGCCACAGCAATAGCACAAATGGATCGACAAGTTTTATTAATAGATGGAGATTTACACCGTCCCGTTCAGCATAAAATTTGGGACTTAATGAATAATCAAGGTTTAAGTAATTTAATTTTTAAACAGGAAGAAATTACTACTACTATCAAAAAAGTCATGCCTAATTTAGATGTTTTGACTTCTGGCATAGTTCCTCCTAGTCCCGCGGCTCTTCTTGACTCACAAAGAATGGCCGCCTTAATGGCGAATTTCTCTGATAAATATGATTTTGTAATTGTTGATACACCAGCCTTAACTGTCGCTGCTGATGCCGTTACCTTGGGACAAATGGCTGACGGTGTTTTATTAGTAGTTCGTCCTGGTGTAGTTGATTCTGTGAATGCTACTTTTGCGAAAGAACTATTAGCCAAATCCGGTCAAAATGTTTTAGGACAGGTAGTTAATGGTGTGATCATTAAAAATGAACCCCATAGCTATTACTACTTTCAAAAAGAAGACTATTCACAAACAATCAATCACGAGTCCCAAGAATCTGTAAAGGTTTAATTTTGCCAAGTTTAAACTTCAGTAGGATGTGTTAGAGGATGTTTTAAAAGTCCCTGATGATGTATCAAATATTTATTACCCCCCTTAATCCCCCCGATGTATTGGGGGGAAACAAGAAAATCTAGTCCCCTCCCCAACACATCGGGGAGGGTTAGGGTGGGGTATAACTGTGATAAAAATTACAGAATAATACTTTTAAAACAACCTCTTAGAGGTTCTTTGATAGCGAAGCGTGGCGTAGCCATAAAGTGATATTAGATATTATTGCTTACCCCCCTTGGAAATGCTACCGTGTACACACAAGTGATTGAATCACCTCCTAACCCCCAAAATTGAGGGATTTAGAGGGCGAAATCAGCCGAAACGAAGACAGGTAGGACTTGTGTGTACACCGTAGCCGATGTATTGGGGGGATAACAGAAAATCAAGTCCCCTCATCTTTCTAAGGGGAGGGTTAGGGCTACGGTGTACACACATCTCTAGACAGGATGCTAAACGTGATCCGATCCCCCTAAATCCCCCTTAAAAAGGGGGACTTTGAAGAATTTAGCCCCCCTTTTTAAGCTACGGTGTACACACATCTCTAGACAGGATGCTAAACGTGATCCGATCCCCCTAAATCCCCCTTAAAAAGGGGGACTTTGAAGAATTTAGCCCCCCTTTTTAAGGGGGGTTGGGGGGATCTAAACGTTGTGGGGCAACTCTAGAAGACTTGTGTGTACACCGTAGGAGGGTTAGGGAGGGGTAAAAAATATTTGATACACCATGAGGGACTTTTAAAACAGTCCAATCTACAAAAAATAGTGCAGGTATTGCTAACATAGACAAAGTATTTAGGATAATGAGTAGTATTTATTACTCTCATTTCTTGTTTACGTAATTGCAATCCTGATATCAATAACCCAGAAAAAGAAGGTAGCGGTTTACCGACCTAATATAGCCTTTATCCTTTTTCTTGCTGTCTGTTCCTATCTTTAACTCCCTCTTTATAAATAAGTTTAAGAATCAAATGGGTGCAAAATGTGGGATAAAATCTATATTCAGCCAAGAAAATGGAAGTATATCTTCTCGAATATCAAATTTAGATTACAGATTCGTCATACTTCTTAATAAACCAACAGCGTAAACGCAAAACGTTCTAATCTAAAAATTGACAGAGTTAATTTACTGGGTTTTCTAGGCTTAACATACATAAATACGCAAAAATGTCAAGCCTTAAAATAACCCAGGCTTAAGACAGAAACAATTAGGAGTCTTAAAAATCCCATGAGTATTAAGGCAAGCGGTGGAAGCTCAGTTGCGCGTCCGCAACTATATCAAACCTTACCTGTAGCTACAATTTCCCAAGCGGAACAACAAGACCGCTTTTTAGGAAGAGGTGAACTCAGTGAACTTGACAGTTATTTTGCCTCTGGGGCAAAACGGTTAGAAATTGCCAAGATTCTGACAGAAAATTCGGAGATCATCGTCTCTCGTGCAGCTAATCGGATTTTCATTGGTGGTTCACCAATGGCTTTCCTAGAAAAGCCCCAAGAGCGCGAACTAGCAATGGCTGGCGCTGGTGTGAGTGTCAAAGAGGGTATGGCATTAGGAACAGTTACCTACGTTGAAAGTCGTGGTGGTTTCTTTGAAAACCTGCGTTCTATTTTCAATACTTCTGCTGGTGGCCCTACACCTCCCGGCTTTAGACCCATTAACGTCGCTCGTTATGGGCCTAGCAACATGGCCAAGAGCTTACGAGATTTATCCTGGTTCTTGCGCTATGCTACCTATGCCATTGTCGCTGGCGACCCCAACATCATCTCTGTGAATACCAGAGGTTTACGGGAAATTATTGAAAATGCCTGTTCTGGTGAAGCAACCATTGTCGCTTTACAGGAAATCAAAGCAGCCTCCCTGTCTTATTTCCGTAAAGATGCCGCAGCCACAGAAATTGTGACTCAGTATATGGATGTGTTGCTAACAGAATTTAAAGCACCCACACCTTCAACTAAAGTTCGTCAACGTCCTTCTGGTGACCAACAAGGGTTACAACTGCCGCAAATTTATGCTATTGCCGCAGAACGTCGTCCCAAGTACGCTATGAAGCCAGGTTTGTCTTCTAGCGAAAAAACAGAAGCAATCAAAGCGGCTTACAGACAAGTATTTGAGCGCGACATTACCCGTGCTTATAGCCTGTCTATTTCTGACTTGGAATCTAAAGTCAAAAATTGCGAAATCTCCATGAGGGAGTTTATTCGTCGTCTTGCTAAATCTTCCCTTTACCAAAAACAGTTTTACCAACCTTTTATTAACAGTCGGGTAATTGAATTGGCTTTCCGTCACATTTTAGGACGGGGGCCAAGTAGCCGGGAAGAAGTGCAAAAATACTTCTCCATTGTTTCTCTCAAAGGTTTGGCTGGTTTAGTTGATGCTTTGGTAGATTCTACCGAATACAGCGATTACTTTGGCGAAGAAACAGTTCCTTACATTCGGGGTTTAGGACAAGAAGCCCAAGAATGTCGCAACTGGGGACAACAACAAGACCTGTTTAAATACAGTGCGCCTTTCCGGAAAGTTCCTCAGTTCATTACCACCTTTGCTGCTTACGAACAGCCATTACCTGACCAACATCCCTACGGTTCTGGTAATGACCCCTTGGAAATCCAATTTGGAGCGATTTTCCCGAAAGAAACCCGCAACCCCAGCGCCAGTCCTGCACCATTTGGTAAGGATACCCGCCGGATCTTGATTCACCAAGGCCCTGGTATTAATAACCAACTCAGCAATCCTAGAGCGCGGGATTTAGCTCCTGGAACTTTGGGTGCTAAGGTGTTCAAGTTAGACCAGTTACCTGGAACTATTGGCAAAAAAGCTGCCAAGGGTGTAAGTGTCAAGTTCTCGGAAAGCTCCACCCAAGCGGTAATTAAGGCTATTTACCTGCAAGTTTTCGGTCGTGATGTTTACGAAGGTCAACGTCTAAAAGTTGCAGAAATCAAGCTGGAAAACGGCGATATCACTGTCCGCGAGTTTGTGCGGATTTTGGCGAAGTCGGATTTATTCCGCAAGATGTATTGGACTTCTTTGTATGTCTGTAAAGCGATTGAATATATTCACCGTCGCTTGTTAGGTCGTCCTACCTACGGTCGTCAAGAGAACAACAAGTATTTTGACATCGCTGCTAAGAAGGGCTTTTATGCGATAGTTGATGCCATTATTGACAGTGAAGAATACAGCCAAGCATTTAATGAAGATACAGTTCCTTACGAACGCTATCTAACTCCTGCGGGTGTATCTTTGCGTCAATTGCGCGTGGGGACTATCCGCGAAGATTTGGCGAATGTTGAGAAACAAGAAACACCTCGCTTTGTGGAATTGGGTGCAGTCACCCAAATGCGGACTGAACCAGATATTGATTTCCGCATTAACCAAGGTGTTACTAAGCAACGTGAGCAAACCAAGGTCTTCAAGCTGACAGCAGTTAAGAATGACAAGGTTGCTGCTAACACTGTGATTAGCGGTGCTTATCGGCAGATTTTCGAGCGGGATATTGCTCCTTACATTTCTAAGAACGAGTTTACAGTTCTAGAAAGTAAGTTAGTGAACGGTGAAATTACTGTTAAGGAATTTATTCAAGGTTTGGGTTACTCTAGCCTTTACCAGAAGGAATTTTACACACCTTACCCCAATACCAAAGTCATTGAGTTGGGGACTAAGCATTTCTTAGGTCGCGCCCCTATTGACCAAGCGGAAATTCGTAAATACAACCAAATTCTCGCTACTCAAGGGATTCGGGCCTTTATTAGCGAAATGGTAGATAGTGCAGAATATCGTCAGGTGTTTGGTGAAGATACTGTTCCTTATCGTCGTTTCCCCACGTTACCTGCTGCTAACTTCCCCAATACCGAGAAGCTTTACAACCAGCTAACCAAGCAAAATGATGATTTGGTTGTTCCTAGCTTTGCCACTGTTAAGCCGCGGATTAAAACTGAGAATACGCCAATTCTAGCTAAGGCGATCGCCGATTTGGCAGCCCAAGCCAAGAAAATGGACAAGACTAAACCCTTGTTTATTGAGTTGGGTCGTTCTTTCAATGATGGTCGTGGTCAGTCCGTAGAAGTTGGTGTCGGTACAAGTCGCCGCAAACCAGCTCGGATTTTCCGCGCTACCACTGGGACAAATTCCCCAGAAACCAATCAGGTAATTAATGCTATCTATATCCAAGTTATGGACGTATTTAGCGGTCAAGTTCCTGATTATTTCCGTCGTTCTAACTTAGATAGCAAATTGCGTAATGGTGAAATTACCGTGCGTGAGTTTGTCATGGAACTAGCCAGTTCTGATATCTACCGCAAACGGTTCTATACTCCTTATCCCAACACCAAGGTAATAGAATTCCTCTTCCGTCACCTTTTGGGACGCGCACCCGCTACCCAAGGCGAAATCCGTCAATATAACAAGTTATTGGCTGATAGCGGTTTAAGAGCGGCTGTAGAAACAATTGTCAACAGTCCTGAGTATGCTCGTTACTTTGGTGAAGATGTTGTTCCTTACAAACGCTATCCATCTTTACCAGCAGGTAACTACTTGGGTAGTGTCCAGGCTGAAGCTGACTTAGTGAAACAATCTTGGTCTAGCCTCTCTCCCTCTGTGTTAACAGGTGGTCTTCCCAATAGATAGGTGACAGTTGACAGTTGACAGGTGACAGTTGACAGTTGACAGTTGACAGTTGACAGTTGACAGTTGACAGGTGACAGGTGACAGTTGACAGGTGACAGTTGACAGTTGACAGGTGACAGTTGACAGTTGACAGTTGACAGGTGACAGTTGACAGTTGACAGTTGACAGGTAACAGTTGACAGTTGACAGTTAACAGAAAAGAGTGTTTGCAAGCTTTTCACTGTTTCCTGTTCCCTGTTCACTGTTACCTGTTGAATGAGTGAATCTGAAAATAAGTGTTACAAAATATTAAGAGCAGTAATAAATGCTCAACATAATACTGGACAATGTTTTGCGGAAGGTAATTGAGTTTTCCACCTGGTTTACACCAAATCCAGTCAATCTGGCTAGAAATGTCAACCAAGATGTAAGCCCACTATCAACCACATAAAATCGTACCAGTTTAATCAAATTCTGGTTACATTAGTTTTGGAGGAATCCATTAATGAGTATCGTCACGAAAGCTATCGTGAATGCTGATGCAGAAGCTCGCTACCTCAGCCCCGGCGAATTAGACAGAATCAAAGGTTTTGTTGCTGGTGGCGCACAACGTCTTCGCATCGCTCAAGTATTGACCGAAAACCGCGAACGCATTGTTAAGCAAGCTGGCGACCAACTGTTCCAAAAACGTCCTGATGTTGTTTCCCCCGGTGGTAACGCTTACGGACAAGAAATGACAGCTACTTGCTTGCGTGACTTAGACTACTACCTTCGTCTAGTTACCTACGGAATCGTTTCTGGCGATGTTACCGCTATTGAAGAAATCGGTATCGTTGGTGTTAGAGAAATGTACAAATCTTTGGGTACTCCCATTGATGCAGTTGCTGGTGGCGTTGCCGCTATGAAGAACGTTGCTGCTACCTTGTTGTCTGCTGAAGACGCTGGTGAAGCTGGTTCTTACTTCGACTACGTTGTTGGAGCAATGGGTTAGGTTTTAGCTGTTTCTCGGCTCAAACTTAAACTATGGCAATAAGGTTGGAAATAAGGAAAAAACAACAATGCAAGACGCAATTACCTCAGTTATCAATTCTTCAGACGTACAAGGTAAATACCTTGATATCGCTGCTCTAGACAAGCTAAAAAGCTACTTCGCTACTGGTGAACTGCGCGTTCGTGCAGCTACAACCATCAGTGCTAATGCTGCTGCTATCGTTAAAGAAGCTGTAGCTAAATCTTTGTTGTACTCTGATATCACCCGTCCCGGTGGTAATATGTACACTACCCGTCGTTACGCAGCTTGTATCCGTGACTTGGATTACTACTTGCGTTATTCTACCTACGCTATGCTCGCTGGCGACGCTTCCATTTTGGATGAGCGTGTATTGAATGGTTTGAAAGAAACCTACAATTCCTTGGGAGTACCCGTAGGCGCTACCGTTCAAGCTATCCAAGCTATGAAGGAAGTAACCGCTAGTTTGGTTGGTCCTGACGCTGGTAAAGAAATGGGCGTTTACTTCGACTATATCTCCTCTGGCTTGAGCTAGGAGTTAGCTTTGCACTTAGTTATATAGGTGCGGCTTGTATTTTGGTCTGGAGATCAATCATGATTACTAGAAGGTTCTCTTGCTAATTAATTGTAAGTGTTATCAGTCTGGTGTTGATGATTGGTTTCCAGTCTTGGAAAAAATAATTAAAGATTTTGACTCAATATATTTGAGATAAAAAAGTTTCCCAAACAATATCAGGAGATTTGAAACAAAATGGCTCGTTTATTTAAAGTAACTGCTTGTGTTCCTAGTCTAACTCGGACTCGCACCCAACGCGAATTACAAAATACTTACTTTACTAAGTTAGTTCCTTATGAAAACTGGTTCCGCGAACAACAACGCATCATGAAAATGGGTGGCAAGATTCTTAAGGTAGAACTAGCCACCGGTAAGCAAGGTACAAATACTGGTTTAGCTTAATTTCTATAAATCAGAGTTTATTCTTAGTAGATTTGTAAGGGGTCAATGATGACCTCTTTTTTTTGATTACAATTATTTTACCTGGCAAGGAAGCGATCACTCTTAATTTTTCTGAATTTCAAATTAAGCGATAGCGAAGCGCTCCGTAGGAATCGCATCATCAATGCTATAATAAGGGAAAAAATTGATAAGTTGAATCATTCAAAAATTAACATGATCAACCTAGAGCAACCACAATCTGACGTATTTAGTAACCTTAAAGTCACACTTCTGATAGAACCACTCACATCTGGACAAATTGCGGCATCTATTAAAGAATTTCCCGACTGTCGAGTACAAGCAGAAACAAGAGAATCTGCTATTGCTCAAATTCAAGCCACATTTTTAGAAAGATTAAAAAAGATAGAAGCGATTTCATGGCAAGTACCACTTCAAATATCAGAACCAGCTTGGGTCAGTAACTCAGCCCTAAAGGGACTGAGCTTGTAAGAAATTGCCAGCTGTACTGACCAGTCTAAGTCTTCACTGACTACGTTTTTTGAGTCACGACACCCCGGAATGCGTAGCTAGTTCCCTGCTCTGTCATTTGCAATTAAACAGTTTTAAAGTCACTGAAACAGTGTTGCAAGTTTAAAAAGCTCTTAAAACATTGACGAAGCTAACATCACCCCGAAAGGGAGGCACATCGCGTGCAACACATTATGCGTACAGAGTTGGGAATTTTGAATCGGTAATTGTCCCGTTGAAAGTACATTACAAAAGTACACTGAATTTACCAACTCCAAGGCGGTAATGAAAAAATATTCAAGGCGGTTAAAACCGCACGAGTCGTTTCCCTCTCAGCACTGAAGTGTCTGAGTTTCCCACTTACCGGGTATTTTTATGAAATTTGCCGGTATCTTTCAGGATGATCTAGATTTTACAGCCATTACAGAATCAATTCGTGTAGAACGCACTACAGATGATGACTCAGAAATTGATTCTTCCTATTACCTATAGAGGTTGGAGATGGTTGATTTATCATTGAAAGATGAATAATTTGATTTCTTAGTCTACCGAATTCACGATACTGATTAAGCCGTTCAATCTTAATTCCAGTAGTTGCCCACAGTTGATCAGGTAACTCTTCATAAGTTAAAGTACGACCACTTTCTAGTAGATTCATTAGCGTAAGAGGATCTTTACTTGAATCTGATTTAGGCAATTTAGAAAAGATTAACAGTGGGTGTTCTTGAGCTATTCGAGCTTTTAAAAGAATCTCGGCTGCATGAGCAGTGTGTACAACACACAACTCAGGTGTTTCACCGCGAGAAGCTTTCATCCCACATTCCGCACCCACAACTGTCACACCCCAAGCAAACGGATGTATTTAGTACATAAGAACTAAATGTTGAGAGGATTTGTTAAAGCTAAATAGGAATTATTACTATTAAGTTAGAGATACAGTTAAATATTCACGACTAAGTACGAAATTATTGGTTCTTAGGTTATTTTGATAGAAAACTTAGTTTAAAATCATTGAAAGGTTTATCCTCAATGACAATGAAAAAACTAAAAAAATGTGTTGACTCAACAGAAAAATGAGAAAATACAAAACAGATACTTTTGTGGAGTTTCTGTTGTCATGTTGAATATAAAAGACCTTGAATTGAAGAAGATTGACCATTTAGGAATAGTAGCAGGAATAGTAGATTCAATTGGGATAGTAGAAATAATTAATAATTTACTAGGGTCAGAACCAGAAGAAAAAGTCAGTGCGGGTCAGGTAGTAAAGGCGATGATTTTAAATGGATTAAGCATGATGTCACAGCCTTTATATATGTTCCCAAAATTCTTTGAATTAATCGCTTGTGAACACTTAATTGGTGCAGGAGCAAAACCAGAATATTTCAACGATGATAAGCTGGGAAGAGTATTAGATAAATTATTTATAAAAGGACTAGATACAACATTTTTAGCAGTCAGTTTAAATGCGGTAAAAATATATCAGATATCACTTTCATCATCACACTTGGATTCGACATCATTTCATGTAGATGGAGAATATGAAAATAGTTTACCATCAGTAATATTTAAAAATCAAAAAGAATCAGGTTCATTGGAAAAAGAAAATGAAGAGAGTCAATCACCTCAAGCGATAAAGCTGACCTATGGTTATTCAAGAGATCATCGTCCAGATTTAAAACAATTTATTACACAATTAGTATGTTCAGGAGATGGAGATATACCAATATATATAAAAGCAGTATCAGGGAATGAAGTTGATTCTAAAAAATTTGGAGAAATCGCAGTTGAATATCAGAAAAGAATACAAGTTGATAGTTTGATAGTAGCAGATAGCGCATTATATACAGAATCAAATATCAAGTTAATGTCGAGTCTCAAATGGTTAACCAGAGTACCCTTAACGATAAAATCAGCAAAAAACTTAGTGATGAGTTTAGCAGAATCGGAATTTGTTAAAAGTGAAAAAGTAGGATATTCTTATGCCGAAAAGAAAATAACTTATGGAGATATAGAACAAAGATGGTTAGTTGTGCAAAGTCAAGATAGAAAAAAATCTGACTTAAAGAAATTATCAAAGAAAATAGAAAAAGCTTTGACTAATACTCAAACTAAGTTAAAAAACCTATTGCAAGAAAAATTTGCTTGTGCTGCTGATGCTAGAAAAGAATTAATCAAAATAAGTAAAGAATTTAAATATCATCAAGTAGAAAATATCGAAGTTATCGAAAAAAGTCCTAACATCAAAGAAGAAAATCAATCAAAATGCTATCAAATCTTAGCAACAGTTGCTGAAAATAAAGATGCTATTGACCAAGAAGTATTAAGTGCAGGAAGGTTTATAATTGCCACAAATGTTTTATCAGAAAAAGAACTGAGTAAAGAGAAAATGCTGTCTGAATATAAAGCACAGCAATCCTGTGAACGAGGATTTAGTTTTCTCAAAAATCCTTTATTTTTAGCAGATAGTATTTTCCTGAAAAGCCCAGAAAGAATAGAGGCATTAGCAATGATAATGGGGTTATGTCTGCTAGTTTATACTCTAGCACAAAGAGAAATTAGGGCTGCTTTAAAATCCTTAAACTATACTGTAAAAAATCAATTGGGCAAAGCCATCAACAATCCAACAATGCGGTGGATATTTCAATGTTTTCAATCAGTTCATCTTGTTACTTTTCAACAAAAAACAGACTTTTATAACTTAACATCTGAAATGAAGTACATTCTTCTATTTCTCCCAGAAGCTTGCCGTAATTACTACAGATATATAAGTTGATTTATCAACATTATTAATAGTTTAATTATACAATTTGACTCATTAATTTTATTAATGAGTTTAAGTTTTAATGCTATTTTTAAGTTTATTTCTAGAAGGATATAAGTTATGATTAAGTCTTGATAGACTAACAATAAAATTATATTATATTTTTTGCCAGAAACCACCCTTATTCTTTATTGCTTCTTATTGAGAATACATCTGAATCAATTTTCCTATCTAAAATTTGTTTTTTTATATATCAATGTATTCTTTTACTCCTTCTTCATCAATTTACCTCCGTAATCACCGTTTGTGACAGTCAAGGGTGCGGAATGTGGGTTTCATAAGTGCGCTACGAAAAAGAAACATCCCCTCTCGTCTCATATTTTGGGGAACATCTTTCATAGAAGCTTGATCCATAATTAATCACAATATTAGTTATTTTTAATAATAGCAAATTTATACAAGTTTAGGTATTACCTCAAGTATCTATTATGAGCGATCGCTTTATAAAAATTACATAGAATACACCATTATTTCTTACCTTTAAAATGGAAGATAATGAATTTGTCCTGCTAATTCTTCCTGTAAACAGCATTCTATCAAAAGCAGAATATCTTCTATTACCTGTCCAATTCGAGCATCAGTACCAACTTCAATAACTCCTGGCATTGCTTGACCTTTTGTGATCCGTTCATAGGCATAGCTCGTAATTGTAGCGACATCATGAGTAAGTAAAACTCGGTTTTCTTCGGCTGCCCATGCTAGTATAATTGGGTCATCTGCACCTAAAAGACCAACATCTTGGACTCTAACAATATCAATATTAGGGTCACGTCGCCACAAACCTCTAACAATAGTATTATCAAAATTCTCGTCAGCAAGCAGTTTTAACATACTGCCCTTTCTGCCTTGCGAGCGCGTAATCTATTCCGCAATCCTTGTGAATCAAACCTTTCCTCATTTATGCTGCGAATTTCCTGCGCTTGTTGCTGTCTCTGTTGTAGGTAAACTTCAACCTCTTGTTGATGATTGAGATAAAAGGCAATAGTAGCATAGACATCAGCAAGTTTAAGAGATGGATAACGGTAAATAATTTCTTCTGCTGTTGCTCCTTGATTGAAAATAGCAACTATAGTATCTAGGGTTACACGAGTTTTATGAATAACAACTACTCCATCCTTTGTAGTTTCCAGTGGTGCAGTTTCAGTGATAATTGCTAATGCCATAATTAATCACAATATAGTTATTTTTAATAATAGCAAATTTATAGAAGAGGCGGTATTACCTCAAGTTACTGTAGTCTGAAACCATATCGTCACTATTGCCCAGACCACAATATTAGTTAAAACTACCCAGTAATCGTTCCCGTTAAAGGTGAACTAGCACTAGCATAGTCCTTCATTGGCATTCTTCCCGACAAATAAGCCATCCGACCGGCAATAGTAGCCAAATTCATCGCATAAGCCATTGCTGGGGCATTCTGAGCCAATGCGATCGCACTATTAATTAATAACGCATCTGCCCCCAATTCCATTGCCTCAGCCGCTTGTGAAGGCGCACCAATACCAGCATCTACCACTACTGGAATCTTGGCATTTTCAATAATAATCTGAATATTGGCAGTAGTTTTCAGCCCTTGTCCAGAACCAATCGGCGCTGCTAAAGGCATAACTGTGGCACAACCCACCTCTTCCAACCGCTTTGCTAACATCGGATCAGCATTAATATAAGGTAATACAGCAAAACCTTCTTTAACTAACTGTTCTGCTGCTTGTAAAGTGCCAATGGGATCAGGTAATAAATACTTAGCATCGGGTATCACTTCTAACTTGACAAAATTATTATCTTCCTGTCCTAATAACTTCGCCATTTCCCGTCCTAACCGCGCTACTCGAATGGCTTCTTCTGCGGTTTGACAGCCAGCAGTATTAGGCAACATCCAGATTTTAGTCCAATCTAAGGCTTCTGCTAAACCTTCATGTCCTGGGGCATTAGTTTGTACTCGTCGTACAGCCACAGTCACAATTTGACAACCACTAGCAGCGACACTTTGCTGCATTTCCTGGATATGGCGATATTTACCAGTTCCCGTCATTAACCGAGATTTAAAGCTTTTCCCCGCAATAATTAATGGTGAATCTGGAACAGTTAAATCGGATATTTCTGGGTTACGGCGTTCAGCAGGAGTAGAGTGAATTAACATCGGTGTAGTAGTAGATGACACAGCAGAAAAGCGGGAATAATGAAAATTAACTAAAAGAGGATCTGCCTTTTGTTCGCAAATCAAATCAGCAATTAATGTAGCTGTAATTGGTGCAAGTAAAATCCCATTGCGATAATGACCAGTAGCGAAAGTTAAATTATCACAATGACTATGACCCAAAATAGGTAATTCATCGGAAGTAGCTGGACGAAATCCCCACCAAAGTTGTTGGAGAGGATAATTCTCTAATTGCGGATATAGTCGAATGGCTGATTGTAATAAACTTTGAATTCCCCCTGGAGTATTATCGCCAGTAAATCCTACATCTTCACTAGTTGCACCAATGACGATAGAACGATTACGACGGGGAACAATGTAAATATTTTCACCAAATAGGACTCTGGTTAAAGGTAATTCAGTAATAGAATCTGGGACTCGCAAACTCAACATTTGCCCTTTGCGGGGACTTACTGGTAAAGGCAATAATTGATTGACCCAAGCACCAGCAGTTACCAGATAATGGTCAGCGCGAAATAAACCAGTATTAGTTTGGACACCGATAACTTTTCCCTGTTGTTGAGAAATCGCTTCTACGGTAATTCCATCTTTAAAAACAATACCCAAAGACTCCGCCGCAGCCCGCAGAACTTTAATTACAGCCCGGTTATCAACTTGCCCATCTTCAGGATACCACCAACCACCGATGACATCTATTCCTAAACCTGGTTGATATTGATTAATAGTCTTTTTGTCTAACCAGTTAGCGTTTCTGTGTCCCTGGTTTTCAGGTTGTTGATAAACTGGAGACAGGATACCACAAGGCCAATAACCCGTATTTAAACCAGTTAATTCCTCTAATTTTTGTGTCCAGTCTAAATATAGATTACGCGATCGCCGACATAAAGACAACATCGCCTCATTAGTAATATTTTCCGCATCAGGAGCTAACATTCCCGCGGCGGCATGGCTGGCTGCGGCAGTAAAATCACGGCAAAGCACAGTTACAGTTGCACCCCGTAATCTCAATTCAACACCGCAAGCCAACCCGATAATACCACCACCAATAATTAAAACATCATTAGTCATTAGTTCAGTAGGGGCGCAGGGCCTGCGCCCAGTCATTAGTCATCAGTAAATAACTAATAACCTATCAGGGCTGTTAATTGGTGATTGGGAATGAGGAATTGGGATAAAATTAATTACCCATTACCACAAAGCCCGAATCGGTCTTTTCTCTTGGCTGTTATTACTACTAGAATTTGAGTTACTGTCTGTAGTAGAAGTTTCATTATTAGAACTAGACGTTTCATTAGTAGAACTGGAACTGTCATTACTACCACTACCACTACTACTACCACTACTACTACCACCACTGGTTTCTTGTGTAGTATTAGAAGAATTGTTTGTAGTCTCTGTAGAAGCATTACTTTGAGCTACACTAGTACGGCGGTTTTCAGTAGCAGGATTATTAGCAGAATTATTTCCGGTTACAGTTTCTGATTCATTACTAGTGGTATTTTCCGAATCATTACCATTTGCAGCACTATTAACATTAATATTAGCTGGAAGAACGCTAGATGCTCTGCGTCCTTGGGGGACATTAGCAGTTTGTTGTCCGCCCATAGGAAAGTTAATTCCTAGTAACGTACCTAGCAAAATTGCTACGCCGCCAGCCATTAAAATTAAGGGTGTCCATCTACCCATCTTGTTTCTCTCCTTGTAAACCTTCACAGTGTCCAAACTAATTAAGAACCTTAACCCCAAAACCCATTAAATTTGGTTACTTTAACATCACCTAAAACCTGAGTTTAATCAGCTAAACATAGGCCACTTATAGGAGAATCAGGAGAAAGGGAACGCTGCTGTTGCTGATGCTTTATTTGCTGCGGTCATTTCACCTTCTACCTTAACCGCACAAGTACCATAAGTGCCAATAGCTCTACTCATATTTAACAGCATTTTGGGTAGCATTTCCTTTGGTTGTCTTTTGCATTAAAACAGCCTAGAATTGAATTATTAACAACGGTCGTTAGTAGCCCTCCCCCTATAGAAGTTTTTGCAGCTTCTACACTACTTCTGGCGGTCAGGTAGACCGTGTTAGTCTATGGATTGGTAGTGCTAACACTTTCACAGGAAAACAGGAAAAATATTAGCCATTATTAGCATTTTTGGATTGGCATATTGAGCGGATTGCGGCAGTCCCTAACTTCAATGTATCCGTAAGGTAGGGATCGGAGCGGGTTGCTGGAACGAAGTGGAAATAACCAATCTTCATGTTTGATGTACAATTGTTTTAGTGAGCTAAAAAACAGTAATAGAGCCACTTAGGGCGTGAGGCGACAACCCGTACACTCTTAAGTAACTGGGTAACCAGTCGGCAATTGTCTAACCCAAAACAATACACATACTAACGCCCAGTATTCGGGGAACAGACTTCGTGAGCAGGATGTTGCGCTATACCTAGCTGTAGCCCATCCCAAGATTCTGAGCAGAATTAATTTGCTTGTGGCGTTGGGAACCAGCGTCGTTAAACGTCGATGAGGAACCGCTATCAATTGCCCCGATGCGAAAGGTAAGTTGTTCAAAAGAAGCGTTAAAAGCAACGATTTGTTGGTTGTTGTTTGGGGAAACTCAGCAATTCAGCAAAGCAAGTCAGAGCAGTTCATGCAAAGGTTCACCAAATTTCTATGACCATAACTCCCTCCAATCAAATTTGGCTCTATGACACTACGCTCCGGGACGGGACTCAACGGGAAGGACTGTCGGTTTCTATAGAAGATAAGTTACGTATTGCTCACAAACTGGATGAATTAGGTATTCCTTTTATTGAAGGTGGTTGGCCAGGAGCAAATCCCAAGGATGTGCAATTTTTCTGGCAACTTCAAGCAAATCCCCTCAAACAAGCAGAAGTTGTCCCCTTTTGTTCTACCCGTCGTCCTCATACCAACGCCGCAGATGAACCCATGTTGTCAGCGATTTTGGCGGCAGGTACACGCTGGGTGACAATTTTCGGTAAATCCTGGGATTTGCACGTTACAGCCGGACTCAAGACCAGTCTGGAGGAAAATTTAGCCATGATTGGTGACACCATCGAGTATCTACGTTCTCAGGGACGACGGGTAATTTACGATGCTGAACATTGGTTTGATGGTTATAAGCAAAATCCCGATTATGCCTTACAAACGCTTAACGCAGCAGTCACAGCCGGCGCAGAATGGTTAGTTTTATGTGATACCAATGGTGGGACTTTACCTCATGAAGTTTCGCAAATTGTGGAATTAGTTATTAGTCATTTGTCATTAGTTATTAGTCAAGAAGAAAGGACAATTCCCCAAATAGGTATACATACTCATAATGATTCGGAAATGGCGGTTGCTAATGCCTTAGCAGCAGTTATGGCTGGAGCTAAGATGGTACAAGGAACAATTAATGGTTATGGGGAACGTTGCGGTAATGCCAATCTGTGTTCTGTGATTCCCAATTTACAGCTAAAGCTGGGTTATAGTTGTATCGGTGAACACCAGCTAAGTCAACTTACAGAAGCTAGTCGGTTTGTGAGTGAAGTTGTCAATCTTGCACCAGATGAACACGCACCCTTTGTCGGACTTTCGGCTTTTGCTCATAAAGGGGGAATTCATGTCTCTGCGGTGGAACGTAATCCTTTAACCTATGAACATATTCAACCGGAATTGGTAGGAAATCACCGTCGCATTATCATTTCTGAACAGTCTGGTTTAAGTAATGTTTTAGCTAAAGCTAGAACTTGGGGAATTGAATTAGATAAAGATCATCCTCAAGCCAGACAAATTCTTCAACGCATGAAGGAATTGGAGAGTCAAGGCTATCAATTTGAAGCCGCAGAAGCTAGTTTCATCCTGTTGATGTATGAGGCTTTATCACTTCGAGAATTATTTTTTGAAGTTAAAGGTTTTCAAGTCCATTGTGATTTGGTCCAGATGAAAGAAACTACCAATTCTTTAGCAACGGTGAAGGTAGCTGTTAATGGGAAAAATATTCTCGAAGCAGCAGAAGGTAATGGACCAGTAGCGGCTTTGGATGCAGCTTTGCGTAAGGCTTTGGTCAACTTTTATCCGCAAATTGCTGATTTTGAATTGACTGATTATAAAGTCAGAATTCTCAACGGAAATACGGGAACATCTGCGAAAACCCGCGCTTTAGTAGAATCTGGTAATGGACAACAACGCTGGACAACAATAGGAGTTTCTTCCAACATTTTGGAAGCTTCTTATCAAGCTGTAGTTGAAGGTTTGGAATATGGTTTATTGCTACATTTCCAAGCAGAAAAGGCGTTAAAACCTTAGAGCATAAAACGTAGGGTGTGTTAGCGACAGCGTAACGCACCATTCTTAAAAATTCGGTGCGTTACAAACTCCATTTTAACGCCCCCTTGTATATTAGACAAGAAGAAAATAAATAAATAAAAACCAAATTATGAAACATCCACAACTAGAAGAAATTCTGCAGGAATTATGCGATCGCTTGATCGAAACCTATGGAGATCAGCTAATTGCAGTGATTCTTTTTGGTTCTCAATCTCGTGGTGATGCTACTCCTGATTCAGATTTTGATGTATTAATTATTCTCAAAGATTTAGTTCAAGCAACTAAAGAAATTGAAAAAATTGGCTTTTTTCTTAGTCCCCTTTGTTTAAAATATAGTGTAGTAATTTGTAACTTATTCTACTCCCTTAGTCGTTTCGAGAAAGAACAAACAATGCTAATACAAAATATCAAAAAAGAAGGTATTTATTTTTATGAACAAAGAACAAGAGTTTTTAGTGAAAAAATCTCAAGATAGTCTTCGTGCAGCTAAAATCTTAGCTGGTGAAAATTTAGCTGACTTTGCTGTTATATTATATTAATTTTCATATCAACTTTCCCCTAACTAACTCTATTATGACTATTGCTGAACAGATTTACGCACTTGTCAAAACTCTTCCCCAAGATCAAGCTGAGGAAATTCTAACCTTTGCTGAATTTATCCATAGTAAACACTTAAATACTAACCAAGTTGTGAATGATTATACAAACCAATTGTCTTGGACAGAACTCGTTTATTCACTTGCTGGAACTTGGAAAGAAGACTTTTCTAGTTTAGAAGAAATTCGTGCGGGTTCGGGACTAGATATCGCTGACTGGTATTGATTATTAATTTCAACTAAAAAAACTTAAACCAACATCCTGAAAATCCTTAAATCCTGGATATCCTGATTCTGACATTTAATCTTCTAATTCATCTCCAACAACACCTTCAAAACTCCCTTAGTTTGCGCTTTCTCAAAAGCCTCCAAACCTTGAGAAAGAGAATAATTACCATGAATTAAAGATTGGACATCTACCTTACCCGTTGCTAATAACTCCAACGCTGGAACGAAGGGACCACAACGAGAACCAATTAAAGTAATTTCATCTACCACTAAAGAAGAAGCATCTAAACTGAGATTTCCCGCATAAGTGCTTTTTAAAATTAATGTCCCACGAGGACGTAAAGCCCGACGTGCAGTAGTAAAACCTTCAGGATTTCCTGTACAATCAACAGAGATATCAAAATATCTATCAGTGACACTATCAGCTAAACCAGTTTTAATTCCCCTCGCTGCTAAATTCACTAACTTATCTTTATGTCTTCCAACTATTAATAATTCACAACCAGTTAAAGCTAAAGTTTGTGCTATTAACTGTCCTAATTTACCATCTCCAACTACTAACACTCGGTCATTTTCACATATTTTTACCTGTTCTTGAATTTCTAAAGCTGCTGCGATAGGTTCAGTAAAAGTTGCAGCTTCTGTAGATACATTTTCCGGGACAAGATGCAAATTTTCAATAGGTAAAGATAAATATTCTGCAAATGCACCATTACGGTTAACAATACCTAAAACAGTGCGATTTTCGCAATGAGTTGGTTGTCCTCGCCGACAAAAACGACAATAACCACAAGCAGCATTAATTTCACCAACAACTCGGTGATTAATTAACTCTTTTGGACCTTGTTCCACAACACCAACAAATTCATGGCCAATAATGCCAGTATAGGGATAATAACCTTTAATTAATTCCAAATCAGTATTGCAAATTCCCGCTCGTAAAACCCGCACTAAAGCCTCTCCCTGCGGTGCTTCAGGAATAGGAATATCAGTCCGTAATTGTAATTTGTTATTTTCTAGCCAAAGTCCTTGCATAATTTTGTTAATTCTCAGTTGTCAGACCAATTTTATGTGAATTTGTGCAGAATTCCATCTGTCTTCATCTGCCTTTATCTGCGTACCCTTCGGGCAAGCAAGCTACAATTATTCTTGTTAAAACTTTACAGTTTTTAGAAATGGTGTAAAGATCGGAACTAAATCTGAATTACTAACAACCATTGTGGGAAAAGAGCGATCGCTATAATCCATTCCCGGCGATAATGGAAAAGATTCAGAATCCAGCGATACCCATGTTCCTCCAGCAGCTTGGACAATTACCCAAGCACCTGCAATATCCCATACCTTGGGAGTAGCTTCAATTCCTCCCAAAACCGCACCATTTGCGACTGCGAGAAAATTATAACTAGCAACTCCTAACATCCGAATTTTACAAGGAAAACCCGGTTGAATAATATCCGTACTGCGAGAACAAAGATTAAAAAAGTGGTTTTTGCTCGGAGTATCTTTACTTGTATGAATAGGGTGATTATTTAAAAATGCTCCTGTTGGCGTTGTTAAGCCTGATGAACCCGCCCAAAATCCGTGAAATGCCTGATTCAATGGTGGAGCGTAAACATAGCCAAAAATAGGCGTTCCTCGATAAAGTAAGCCCAGAGAGATAGACCAAATTGGAATTCCTCTGGTAAAGTTGGTTGTACCATCCAAAGGATCAATCACCCAACACCATTCTGTATTCGGAAAAGTTTGCTCACTTTCTTCGCTCAAAATGCCGTAACCTGAGAAAGTGGAAACAATGGCATCTCGAATTTCTTGATCTGCCCATTTATCTGATTTTGTTACCAAGCTACCATCAGCTTTTTGTGAAGCTTGGACTTTGCCAAAATCCTGCATTAATTGTTTCCCTACTCTGATAGTAGTAGTTTCTGCAAAGTCTAAAATAGTATTCCAAAAATCATTCATTTGCTATTAATTACTAATCAGTTATCAACCGATTTTAGCATAGATGGATTTACAAAAAATTGTCAATTATTAATTTGGATACAGCAGATTACAGATCAATCAGGTACAGAATCTTAATTTAAAGTGACTCCTGTACGGGCGAATGGCCATTCGCCCCTACTGACTCCTACTGTATTTTAATGTTCAAATAAATCTTTAAATTGTAATAAATCTAAAGTAACTATTGTCGGTAAAGCTTGAAAACATTCTTGAGCAACTTGCCAACGTTCTTCCCGTTGTAACATAGTTGTGAGTTTTTCTTGTACACTTAACAAATAACGGACATCATTAGCCGCATAATTTAATTGTGCATCAGATAAACTACTCGCATTACCCCAATCAGAACATTGAGAACTTTTATCTAACTCCACCTTTTCTAATTCTAAAACCACATCTTTTAGACCGTGACGATTTGTATAAGTACGGGCTAACTTACTAGCGATTTTAGTACAAAAAATTGGCTGGACAACAATATCTAAATTGTGTTTTAAAGTAGCAACATCAAATCTAGCAAAGTGAAAAACCTTGGTAATATTGGCTGCTTCCATGAGAACTTGCAAATTTGGCGCTACCGTTTGTCCCCTAGAAATGCGAATAGCCGTAACTTGTCCTTGCGGGTTACAGAGTTGAATTAGACACAAACGATCTCGCTGAGGTAAAAGTCCCATTGTTTCCGTATCAACAGCAATAGCAGGAGATTTTAAATACTCAGAAAGGATAACATCACTTAAATCCTGTTCGCAAACCTGAAAATCTTGTAATGTCATGAACTTGTTAAATATAAATGATCTTTTCTTTATTTTGCCAGACAAGACGACCGTTGCTAACACTCCAATTAAAAATGCAAAATTAAAAAATAATTAAAAAATAAAAAATTTACTTATGCCCGTTTACCACAAAAAGGGCATAATTTTGAGGTGTTAATTTCGGACTGCGGTACTAGCGTTCAAAAATATTTGCGTTAAATAGACTTCTCCCTTGTCATTGGTAGCCACACCAACCCCAGTTAAATTATACTTACCCTGAAGATTTTTGAGATGACCAGGACTTTTTAACCAGCCAGAAACCGCTTCATTAGCAGGATTACTGTATCCTGTATTGAAAGCTACGTTTTCTGCCGCACTACTGTACTTAAGAGGAATTGCCATCACTCTTTGTTCAAATCCTTGATGACTAAAAGGAACTTTACCAGTAGCCATATCTTGGCTGTGAGTTCTGGCTTGGTGACTGATTTTTTCGCTTAAATTTAATTGTTTTAGCCCTTTTTTTGCCCGATATTGATTAATTTGATTAAAAACTGATTTTTCTAAATTAGTATTTTGAAAACCAAGATTAGATATTTTAGCTTGACTTGTCACCAGTGATGAACGCTGATATCGGCCAGTTTGTTTAGCAGAACTATTATCTGGGTTCGCAGCAGTCATATAGCCACTAGCGAGGACAAGCGTACTTAAAGCGATGCCAAAAGCAGTTTGTCGTAACATAGAGGTTTAAGTTAAGTTATGTATGGATTTATTGGATATATACCCTATCTTCTGATTATCAGAATACTTACCAGGATACTATTTGCCAAATATAAACTAAAGGATCATCAAATTTTCACAATTCAAAGCAGTTATCTAGGGTTTTATAACTAAAAAACTATTAAATGTTATTTACATTACATTATTAATCAAAATGAATAGTAATAAATAGTATCCAATGATAGATGTCATGGATACTAAAATTATTCATCAACTATTATTTACAAAAAGTTATCTTGAACGCAGGAAAATTTGTGTAAAATAAATTTGTCCTTTGCTATTACTCGCCACACCAATTCCAGTCAGGTTATAATTACCTTTGATATTGGTTAAATGTCCTGAACTCTTCAACCAGCCTTGAACAGCAGTAGTAGCTGGGTCTTTAGAACCCTGATTGTAAGCCACATTTTCCGCCGCTCCACTGTAAGCAATACCGGTGGCCTTAACTCGGGCTGAGAATCCGTCATGGCCAAAAGCAACTTGACCACTAGCCATGTTTTGACTGTGAGTTCTAGCTTGATTGTCAATACTACTATTGCGCTTCAGTCCAGGTAAGTTTTGAGAAGCCCTGTATTGATTTATTTGCTGAAAAACTGATGCTTCTAACGTAGCAGTATCAACAGTATTTTGTGTTACCTGGTAGCTAGGAGTTGATACAGTTCCCGAATTAGGGACTGAATTAGCCATTGTACCGCCCAATAAAACCAACAAACCTGCACCAGTGGCGGAAATCAAATTTTTAAGCATGATTTACCTTTTTCTCAAAACTGATTGCTTGGGAATGTGGATGAAATTACCCACAAGTTTCGTAGGGTGTATTTTGCAACACACCCCACTTTTATTTAGTGAATTAAGAATTTAGCGGCTGTTTGGACATCTTTATCACCTCGTCCAGAACAATTAAGGATAATTTTGGGACTACCGGAAAGTTGAGGACAGAGAGTTTCTAAATAGGCGATCGCATGAGAAGTTTCCAAAGCTGGTATAATTCCCTCTAACTGGGAAAGTCTTTGGAAGGCCTCCAAAGCTTCAGCATCTGTAACACTGTAATATTCAGCCCGGCCAATATCTTTCATGTAGCTGTGTTCAGGACCCACACCAGGATAATCCAACCCAGCACTAATGGAATGGGGTTCAATAACTTGTCCGTCCTCATCTTGCAAAAGATAACTCATGGAACCATGTAATACACCAACCTGTCCTTTTGTGAGAGTGGCCGCGTGTTTGCCAGTATTTACACCTTCTCCAGCAGCTTCCACCCCAATTAACCGCACAGATGGTTCTTTGACAAATTCGTGAAATAGTCCCATAGCATTAGAACCACCACCCACACAAGCTATGAGAATATCTGGTAAACCGCCCCATTTTTCCATAGCTTGAGCGCGGGTCTCTTCTCCAATTATAGCGTGAAAATCCCGAACCATCATTGGGTAAGGATGGGGACCAGCCACAGAACCGAGGATGTAATGGGTAGTTTCTACGTTCGTTACCCAGTCCCGGATGGCTTCAGAAGTGGCATCTTTGAGAGTTCCCGTACCAGCAGACACTGGGCGAACTTCTGCCCCCATTAGCCGCATTCTGAAGACGTTTAAAGATTGGCGTTCCATGTCGTGAACACCCATGTAAATAATACATTCCAAACCAAACCGAGCGCAAACTGTTGCCGTCGCCACGCCATGTTGTCCCGCACCAGTTTCGGCAATAATCCGCCGTTTACCCATGCGTTTGGCTAATAATACTTGACCGAGAGCATTATTTATTTTATGTGCGCCAGTATGATTTAAATCTTCGCGCTTTAAGTAAATTTGCGCTCCTGTACCATCTGGACGGGCATAATGGGCAGTCAATCTTTCAGCAAAGTATAAAGGCGTAGCGCGTCCTACGTAATCTTTTAATAAACCTTGCAATTCGGCTTGAAAACCAGGTTCATTGCGGTATTGCTGATATGCTGTTTCTAATTCAGCTAAAGCAGGCATCAACGTTTCAGGAACGTACTTACCACCAAAGCGGCCAAAACGTCCTAGAGTATCGGGTACGGGCGCAGTTTGTGAGAAATTAAGGGAAAGGGGAGTAGTTGTCACGGATTGGGTAAAATAAAAGAACAAAGTTAATTTTAATTCTAGAACAATATTGTGGGACGGGCTTCTAGCCTGTCCCTCGTTCTAGCCTGTCCCTCGTTCCCAGTCTCCAGACTGGGAATGTCATCTTAGAGGTTCTACCTCCAGGTATAGTAGAGGCAGAGCCTCTTAACTGCATTCCCACGCAGAGCATGGGAACGAGAGAAAATTAAGATCCTTATTACGACTAGGATAGATGATTACAGCTTGCCAAGGGTGAGGCGGTTTGTATTGTCGCAGGTAAAGGCAAATTTCCGCAAATAGACGATAATATAAATCATCATCGGGTTGAAACTGAACCTCAACTATGTAAAATGGTTTTTTGGGATCTTTGGTGGTTGGTAAAAATAAACCGTCTAAGCGAAAAGCCAGTTGTTTGACTTCACGAGATGTGAATTCATAGGTAACTGCTTCTGTGGGAGAATGGTTAATTAATTCAAAGAAAATGCTAGGAAATGTCTGAAATAAGCTATAGAAAATTGTATCTGTTTTCACGATAATTGAGTAATTTAATCTACTTTTAGAAAACGAACCACAGAGGACACAGAGAGAAGTTAAGAAAATAGTTTTGTTAAAAATTTATTTCCTGCATCTTCAATTTTATCATCAAGAGAAAAGGTGAGGTTGCGAACTCTGATTTTTCCAATATATTTATCAAGGGAATGATTTAATTCTGTTGGATAGACTAATACTGTTTCTGGACAACTTTTAGAAACTGCATAAGTTACTACTTGGGCTATATCTTCAGAAGAAGAATGTTTGGGGTTTTTATATTTAGTATCAAGAATATATTTAGGTTTTGAATCTGTTTTGTCATATAAAATTACGTCAGTTTTAAAATATATTTTTTCTCCTATATTGATTCTCTCTTGAGTTTTTAAGGTGAAATTTTGGGGTAAATTTTCCTTTAGCCATTCTGCAACAAATATTTCATAAAGACGTGCCATATTTACTAAAAATGGTAAAGTTGTATTTTTACCCTTTTCATGATTTGGGCTAGTGTTATCTAAAAAGAATCGGCAAAATTGATGTAGAAGATGATAATCTTCATTTAAACGGTGATAAATTCTATCAATACAATCTTCTGAACTACAAGGTTGTAATGATACCATTCCTTGAATTGCATGATAAGCTTTTCTCACTATCAATGATACTTTTTCTGTACAAAAACCACTATGTCCAATATGAAAAAGCGTCCAAAATAAAATTTGGTTATCTATAATATCAGCCGTGTGTTCTTCATATTCACATTGTAATTTTACATTCCAAGGTTTTTTAATTATCTGTTGAATATTTAACCTTCCGCGCACATAAGCCAACTGCTCAGTTTTGGGTACATAAGTCCGATATAATCCTTTACGACAGCGTTCTATTATTTTATCTGCTAAAACATAAGCGAGGTGATTGTAAAAATCTTCTATAGATTCACAATTCATTAAGCCTTCAAGAAATCTAAAACTTTTTAAATTATACGCATATTCCAACATTCCAAATAAATTTTTAATTGGGACTTTCGGATTTATTTTCAAAGCTAAATCAGAATTTAAAGGAATATACCCGATATATCCTTTAGCAGTTAGTTTCCATTGATTACCAGTTTTGTAACTAGGAGAATCTAAATCTACCTGGGTTTTGTATTTTTCACATAATATAATTTCAACTTCTTTGGAAATTTCATCATGAGGAAAAAATTGAGGTTGATATTCGGTTAATTCAATGATTTTTAAATTTACTGAGTTCATATTATCTGTTTCTCGATTTTGTCCCAACGAAACTCATCTACTTTTTCTAGGTTGTTAAAAAAGTATTCTTCTAAATATGGTTCAATTTCCATTTTCCAAATATCTTCAATATCTTCTCGTAGATTAGGAGTCAAAAAGAAAGAAATACCAATTTCATAGTTTTTATCATTAATGGCTTGATTTAATTGTTTTAAAATATTAATTAAATCCATAACTGCTAAATTTGTATTTAGGTGATATTTTATTAACACATCATAATTAGGACGGAGTTCAATAAATGCAAAACGACGACGTAAAGCATGATCTATTTGTGCAATAGACCTATCTGCTGTGTTCATTGTTCCAATAATACGGACATTTTCGGGAATACGAAATCTATTACCACCAGCGAGGGGAATTTCTTGATTACGGTATTCTAGTAAATACATTAATTCACCAAAAACCTGAGCTAAATTAGCGCGGTTGATTTCATCAATAATGAGAACACAAGTATCTTGAAGAACTTCTGCTTTTTTGCAAAATTCTAAAAACCTTCCTGGAACAACTGGATATGTTAATTTACCATCTTCACTTTGAGGACGAATACCTTGAATAAAATCTTCATAAGTGTATGCTGGATGAAATTGGACTAATTCTGAGAAACCGTCACCTTCACTGATTAGGTGTTTTGCGAGTTTTTCAGCTATGAAGGTTTTACCTGTTCCGGGTGAACCGTAGAATATAGCTTGTTTTTTGCGATTAATTGCGCGTATCCAACGTTCTATTGTTGTCTCTGCAAAACAGATTTCTTGACTGATATCAGATAAACTATATTTAGGATTAAATTTAATATTTGTGTCCACTTTAGTAATACTTTGTTGATTTTGATCTAGAAAGTCATATTTTTTGATAGCT
This sequence comes from Dolichospermum sp. DET69, assembly GCA_017355425.1. Classification (NCBI taxonomy): domain Bacteria; kingdom Bacillati; phylum Cyanobacteriota; class Cyanophyceae; order Nostocales; family Aphanizomenonaceae; genus Dolichospermum; species Dolichospermum sp. DET69. The sequence goes on along the minus strand of CP070233.1, from coordinate 1,634,969 downwards.
ATTAGCCAATGACAGAACATATCGAATAAATCATCATCTCGTAAAGCTGGTATACCAACCTGGTGCATATCTTGAGCTAATTCTTGAATCAGATTACATCCTATATCATTAATTTCTGGATAATCTGTAAGTTTGTTACCATAGTTTGTATTAGCAAAATAATTAATAACTCTTCGTGATTTGTTATTTATCAATAAAAATTTATTCGGTTGTAGTGCGTTCAGGATAGGAGTTAGCATTCCCATTTGAAAACCTTTAGAATAAAGCAATTGTGAAAACTGCATACAGTGACTTAATAATTCATTTGGAATAGCATTACAGCAACGCACAAAATTTAAAATAGCAAGAGCAATTTTATCCCAGTCTTCACTTTTAGTCCAGTTTGCTCCCTCAAACCATTCTTTGATATCTTTGGTAATAGCTGGAGCAATATGAATCCAAGCACCTTTTTGACGATTATTGCTTGTATTACTATGAGGTAAAAGTTGTAATAATACTAATTCTGTTATATTTTCACTTTTATCTGCTGCTGCTGTAATTGTCTCAAAATTACGATAAGCTTCTTGACGTTGCTGAGTATATGAATTGATATGGCTTATCCCATCTGCTGTATAGGGATAGGAATTTATAAATTCATAAAATAATTGTGTAAATTCAGATTTATGATTTAGCATAAATAATTGTCAAATATTATTTCTTGGTAGAAGAGATTACAGAGATATCTTGAATTAAAGACTCAAATAATTGAATTTCACTATGTTTTAAATAACGATAACTTTGTGGCGGTTGAAATCTGGGAATTTTGGCTCTCAGAGTTTCCAGTTCTATCGGATTATGTAGCTCTTTTAGATTTTTAATAAAAATAGCAACAATTGTTGAAGCATTATTGTAATATGTTTTATATTCATTACAACTAATTCCAGCTATATTTTCAATACTAGTCCAAAAATCATTTAGGTCTTTTGGTATTGCTTTAATTTCACTTTGAACAATGTTATCTACCTGAAATGTAGCAACTAAAGCCTTGATAGGAGATGAAACATATACTAAAACCAAATCACCATGTTTTAAGCGAGTACGAACACGACGTAGTTCTACTTTTTTCTCTCCAGACAAAATCATTGCTGCATATTTAGGTTTAATTGATAACATTAATATATTCTCAAACATAATCATCTTATTTTTCACTTTATATTTAAAACACCTAAATTATATAACGTTGGGAAATGAGAATTTTGGATTTTACAAGCCGACTGAAAAGTTGATTTTTTATTTAATACCGCTTGAACTTTTTTTAATGGAACAGGATATTTAAATAACTCTGTATTGCTAAAACGAATTGCTATTATATCACCATTTTTATCTTGAGGTATCTTCATAATATCATCTAACTTATACACTCCTAATCTTTGAAAACGTTGATAAAGCTCTTTAGGCTTACCAATGATGACTTCATCAATAAATGAGCAAGCTCTAATAGAACTTATTCCACAGTATGAATTGTACTTATCTTCACTTACATACCAGAGAATTCTACCAGGAGCATTTAATCCTCCTGAATTTGTGGCAGATTTATAGTATACAGCTTCACGGTTAAATGCAAGTTCTTTTTTTTGTCCTAATAGTAATATTTGTTGAGCTAAATATTCATCAAATAAATCCTGCGCCCATCTAGGTTGAATAGGAATAATAAAATTATTTATTTCAGAATCAAGAATTTTTGCTGGAAAAAGGAATTTTTCAAAATCTGCTGATGCTTTAATATCCTTAATTAAGGATTCTGAATTAAGACTTTCAGCAATTTTCATACAAAAGTTATATTCTTGACTTAAACAAGAACCTATATCATTAAAGCGTACCGATAACTCTGATGCAGTTTCCGCAACTGCTAAATTTATCTTTAACCATCCATTATTAACTCGAATAAAGTTATCTTCCTGAATAGCTTTAATTACTGCTTCTTCTAAATATGGATCAGTAATTCTAGTAAATTGTCGATTTTCATTAGCAGAAAGTAATATTGATTTAAAAATTATATGTCTTGCTAATGTAGCTGATAGAGGGTTGTTACTTACTCTTAAAAGTGGGATTTCTAATTCATTATTGTTATTTTTACTATAAACAAATAAAGCAATAGGTAATTCTTCTTGCTCTGCAACTATATAACACTCAAATTTATCTGTTTGCGAAATAAATCTTCTTAAGTTTTGTCGAAATGTAGATATATTTTCTTGCTGACTATCACACACAAAATGTTTAGTTAATAATTCTTCCTGTCCTTTTTTAATTGGTATTTTTTCTAACGAAGTTCCTGACAAGCGTACAGGCTGATAATCAGGTTTATTACGCAGTTCATCTAGTTGTCGTATGAGTTCATTAGGAGTTAATATAGAAAGTCTGAAATTTTGATATATTTCATCTGCAATTTCTAATAAATCCTGTTCATTGGTTATAAAAACATGAGAATCTGATGCTATGGCTCTGGCTAAATGAGGTACATCAATATCATCTATAAATACTTTTTTATTTATAAAAAACTCCTTTAATTTTTCTTTTATCATTTCTAAGCTATGATTGTTGCATGGTGGTAAAGACGTAAAGTTTTGAGATAGTTTTAATAGATTATTTCTTTCTTTGCTATCACTAATTGAAATAATATAATTATTGATTTGACCAGTTATACATAATTCTAATTCTGACTTAAGCCAATCGCTTAAAAGTAATTTTGCTGCTTCATTTTCTTTATTTTCATTTTGACACAAAAGTAAAAAAATATGTCTATCAATTACGGCACAAAGTTTTGATTCTAGTTTTTGGGTAAAAATTGAGGATAACAGATTAGTATGTCCATGATCGAACCACCAATATACAAGTTCTTTTCGAGCTTTACTATTACCTGGTTTTTCATATTGAGCAACAAAATTTAGCCTTGACCACATAGATTGCAGTCCATAATCATGACGACAGCTTAACCCAATACCGCTATATCTTTCTTTAGTAATTTTTTTGAGTTCATCAACCAATAAATCGCTAATACCTTGTTTTTTATATGAGGGATCTATACAAAGATGAACAATTGTAATTCGATCATAGGAATTACGATATAGTAAATAACCAATACATTTGGATTCTGCTTCAATAGCTACAAGTATTTGACGCTTGATAGCACGTTCTATAAAAGCATCTTTAGGAAATAATCCAAGCCTTGAACGGTTAGGACTCCATAAATCTATTACAGCCTGTAAATAAGGAGATTCATCATTTATTGATTCTATTTTTATGCTATTGTTTTTATTCATATTTTTTTAACCTTGTGATTATAGACCGTATAGCAGCTTATTTATTTAAACAAACGATTATACTCTATCATGGAGCAATTATATATCCGATTGCCACCGCTTAGGCTAAAATAGACAATAGCTAAACTAAAATTATGAAAGTCTATTTTTCCTGCATTAAATATTATGGCTAATCCCAAATCTGACAAAGGCTTTGTCTACCAAGAATTTGGTAACGGTAGTTCACCCGCAATGGAACGCGCTGTAGAACGCGGAATCCAAGACTTACCCCCCAATCAGCAAAATGTGCGAATTCAAGCTACTCGCGCTGGACGCAAAGGGAAAACTGTCACGGTTATTACTGGGTTTCAAACTAAACTAGAAACCCTAGAGACTTTATTGAAACAGTTAAAAGCCCAATGCGGTACAGGAGGGACTGTCAAAGAGAACGAAATTGAAGTTCAGGGAGACCACAAACAGAAGATTTTAGAGATTTTGGTAAAATCGGGTTACAAAGCCAAAATCAGCGGTGGTTGAATTGTGCAATTTCTCGAATATTTTCAGGAATCGTCACCCGATTATGTGATGTTAATTCTAGAAAGGTTGAATATTAATAGGAGGACAACAACATGGACATGGATATAGTCAGAATTATAGCCGCAATTTTTCTTCCACCTTTAGGAGTATTTCTGCAAGTTGGTATTGGTAAAGACTTTTGGATTAATCTAATTTTGACCTTCTTTGGTTATATCCCTGGTATTGTTCACGCAGTGTGGATAATTGCGAAAAAATAATAATATCAGAGAGGTAGATAAAAGTGGACTATCTCTCTATTTCTTTCCCTAACTTTCAACCCTTTCAAGAAGAACCAGTATATGAAAATAAAATATTCCATTAATTTTCACAAAGCCCTAACATTCGCTATCGTGTTGGGATTAATGTTTTTATACCATAATTTCACCATTGGAGCTTGGGTTTACCTGTGTCTTCATGGTACTTATGGTTTTCTTTGGCTAATAAAAGATAGCATATTTCCAGATAAGCAATGGGAGCAAGAAATTCCCACTTCCCAAGGAATTATTACTTTTGTTCTCCTAGGCTTGTACTGGGTAGCACTATTTATTCTTATTAGTAGTGGGACTGTTCCCCCTTTACCCTTAGTAGCTGCTGCTATTGTTGTGAATATTGTCGGTGTGTTTTTACATTTTACTAGTGATGCCCAAAAGTATTATACACTCAAGTATAAAACTGGATTAATTACAGAAGGTTTCTTTGCTAAATGTCGTAATCCTAATTACTTAGGAGAAGTGTTGATTTATCTGGGTTTTTCTATGTTAACGCAACATTGGCTACCTTTCGTGATTCAGGGGTTATTTATAGCCATGATATTTGTTCCCAATATGCTGAAAAAAGATAAATCTTTATCTCGATATCCTGAGTTTGAGGAATACAAACAAAATTCTGGCTTGTTCTTTCCCAAGTTATTTAATTCCAGAATTTCTTCCAAAGAAAAAACTACTGCATAATCAAAATGATTTTGCTGATTACTAAACACACGACCAAATAATATTAGGTTCGCAAAGAAGAGAATTATGAAATACAAAGAGATCATTTTATCGGCAATTTTAGGAATTTCTACACCTGCAATTATTGATATTGCTATTCCTCATTCAGCTATGGCTGTACAAAAGTTTAATTATCCAGCGGGTGAATTTAGTGATAAAGATTGGACAGTGACTTTAGCTTTTAGCAATAATTCTTATTCCTATTATGGAGAGAACCGTAAAAGTAATTCTAATATTAATTTATCTGGTGCGGTTGCTTCCGGTAATAAACAGCGTCAAGTATACACTTGGAATAATAATGGTATGAAATATCAGGTTATTTGGAAACCAAGTGATCCTAAATTTATTCGTGTTCAAGTAGCTAATCCTAAAGGTAAGGTGATTTTGAATCGGTTACTCAAAGCTGTTTAAAACTAGAATACAAAGTTCTCAAAAAGACCAAATCTTCCCTCAATCATATTCTGCCACTAACTCCTGTTTCATTAATGCCAAAAATATATAACTGATGTAGAGAGGTTCCATGGAACCTCTCTACATTATTATTCATTATTCGGAGATGTCTACTCAGCCCAAGCGATTAATCTGGGTTCATAAGGACTAGAAAGGTATTGATTTCGGGGTAAGACACGCAAAGATAAACCTTGCAAACCAGAAGTAGTGTAAGTGATATTTGCAGTATAAATACTTGCACCTTCTGCCTCTTGCCCTTGATAATCCATTACCACAGGTACAGCGTTGACAATATCACCATTGGCATCAATAGAACCTTGATATAGTTCTACCTGTACATCATCATTACTTAAAGTTGCTAAATCAACCTTAGCTTTCACCGCTACAGTTTGATTAACTTCAATATCTGATGCTGCGGATACGTCAATATCTTTGATTCTGATGTTAAACCAGTGTTCACCTAATTTTGCTCTCCAAGCGGCTAATTCCTTGGCTGGGGCATAATTATCAACAGTCAGGGTATGATAGCGATCGCTTGCCGGGAAATAAGCTCTCACTGCATATTCTCGCACCATGCGGGCTGTATTAAAGAAAGGACAATTCAACCGAATTGCATCTTTCATTTTTGCTACCCAAGGACGAGGTAAACCATCCTCATCACGGTGATCATAGAACAGGGGGACAACTTCCTTCTCTAACAATTCATAAAGGGCGTTAGCTTCTATCTCATCTTGATAGTTAGGATCTTCGTAATTCTCACCATGTCCGATAGCCCAACCAGTGCGGACATAATCAGCCTCATCCCACCAACCATCAAGGACACTGAGGTTTGGTAAACCATTCATAGCCGCTTTCATCCCACTTGTCCCCGAAGCTTCACGAGGACGACGGGGAGTATTTAACCAAATATCACAACCTGCTACCATTAAACGGGCAATGTGAATATCGTAGTTAGGGACAAACACCACCTGTTTTTCTAAATGTTGTTCGCGGATAAAGTGGTTAATATCCCGAATTAATTCTTTCCCAGGGATATCTTTGGGGTGTGCCTTACCAGCAATCACAAACTGAACTTTGCGGTGCTTATTACTGAGTAAAATCCGTTTGATTCTGTCCAAATCACGCATCCATAAAGTAGCGCGTTTGTAGGTAGCAAACCGACGAGCAAAACCAATAGTGAGAACGTTAGGATCAAGCACTTCCTGCGCTTGGGCAATATCGGAAGCAGAAGCACCGCGATCGCGCAAATGTTTAACTAAATGTTCTCGCACATATAACACCATATCCAACCGACAACGTTCATGATTGCGCCATAACTCCTCATCAGGAATTGCATCCATGCGTTCCCATAATTGGTTTTCTGGTGGTGCTGATGACCAGTTTGGACCAAGATAGCGATCGTATAACTCTTGCGTAGATTTACTCACACAACTACGAGCATGAACACCATTAGTAATCGCCGCAATTGGCACTTCTGCCACAGGAACTTTTTGCCACAAACCTTGGAACATTTCCCGGGAAACTACACCATGCAACTGTGCCACACCATTGGAGAATGTCGCCATCTTTAGGGCTAATATTGCCATACTAAAAGGCGCAGACAAATCACCAGTATTTTCTCGTCCCAACCCTAAAAACTGCTCTTTAGGCAAACCAAAGATATCTGCATAGTAACCCAGATAATGCAAAATCTTGTCAGGGGAAAATAAGTCAATCCCCGCCGGAACTGGAGTATGAGTAGTGAAGATATTACTAGAACCTACTACCTGTTTAGCTTGTCTGTAACTTAGTCCTTTTTCCTGAATGAGAGTGCGAATGCGTTCTAAAGCCGAGAAAGCCGCATGACCTTCATTCATGTGGTAAGCTGTCACCTCATAACCCAAGGCTTTGAGCATTTGCACCCCACCTATCCCCAGCATGATTTCCTGGTGGATACGCATATCTATATCACCACCATACAATTGATCGGTGATATCATGGTCATAAGCCTTGTTAGGCTCGATATTAGTATCAAGCATATACAGGGGTACTGTTCCCACCTGAACACGCCAAACTCTTGCATATACCTTGCGTCCGGGATAATCTACCGCAATCTGTAGTTCTGTACCATCAGGATTGCGTTCCAAATGCAAGGGCATATTATAGAAATCATTAATCAGGTAGCGTTCCTGCTGCCAACCATCAGCATTAAGATACTGAGCGAAGTACCCTTGTTGATACAGCAATCCTACCCCTACCAGAGGTAATCCCAGATCACTAGCGGATTTGAGGTGATCTCCTGCGAGGACACCCAAACCACCGGAATAGACAGGTAGGCAATCTACTAACCCAAATTCAGCGGAAAAATAAGCGTAACATTCTTTTGGTTGCTGATTTCTTTGTTTCTTATACCAAGTGCGCTCTTGCAAATAATCTTCTAATTGCCGCGCTGCTCGATCTAGTTGTGCTAAAAAACCTTCATCTTCCACAACTTCTAAGAGTCGGCTTTGGCTGATAGTTCCCAGCATTAACACTGGATTATGATGGGTTGATTCCCATAAATCGGGATCTAAACGCCGAAATAGGTCTTTACTCTCCACATTCCAATCAAAATGGAGATTATACGCCAGTTTCCGTAAAGGTTCTAGTCTGGACGGTAGCGAAGGAGATACGTTAAAGGTGCGAATTGGCTGCATAGTATACTAAAATAATTTACCAAAACTTTAAATTTAGTCATAGCAGGGAACGGGGAAAAGGAAGATGGAAATTTAATAAAGAATAAATTATTCTGCTACCCGGTAACTGCCCTAACTACAGTTATTGTTGACTGTTTTACCTAATCTTGCCAACTCTTTATTCTCTATTTATGAAGTTTTCATGACTTTATGAAGAATTGATAACTTTTTGATTTGTCCCGGCGAAAATAGGTATGCGGGGGGTTGACAATTGATTTTAGATTTGTTATGATAAAATTGATAAGGAAGAACTAGCTTAAAATTATATTCAATAATGAGCCTACGGTGTATACACAAGTGATTGAATTTAGCCAAAAATCTAATTTATTACTTCGCCTGGCGACTAGAAGTCGCAGCTATACAGACAAAACCCACCTTCGTGGGTTAGAAAACCTTGATTTTTCATTAGTCCACCCAGGTGGACTTTGCTTGTGTAGTAGCGACTTCTAGTCGCCCAAAACTATCATTCTCTGTTTTCCATACCCGACACTTCAGGAAAACGGCAGGGAAAAATTAAATTGGGAGATTGATAAATGGACATCTCCACAAAAGAATATAGAGCCGAGAATCCCTACCCATGGAATGTCTCTACAAGGGTTCTAGGATATGCATATTTAATTTCTGGAGATGTCTAATGATTTTAGAGTCAAAAGTCAATAAAAGATTTATACCGATAACAAGTAATTGAGGTTACATAAAATCACCCAATTATGTATTTGTTTACGCCAATTTTTTTTGATAAAACTTGTTCACTCCATCAAAAATATGTTATGCTTAATAGCAATTGTTCTTAACCAACAATTCTGTAATTGAAAATGTAATTTAGTGAGCCTATAAATCATTTGTGTGCAACATGATTAGAGCAATATACTCTACAAGTTATTTACAAGAAAGCCGCCATAGTAGTCGCGGTAGTGCTTTTTTGTTTGCACCAATGGTGAACTTTAACATTATGGCAGACGTGGGAGATACTCCACCTTAGTAGCTTTTGTTTAAAAATAATTATCCCAATTGAATAACGATTAAATTGTAACGCGAGAAAGGTGATTCTAGCACTACAAATACCTACGGAGATTTATTGTTGTTGAAACACAACTATTTAACGCCATTTGTGATCAAAATATGGCGAAAATCTGCTGGTAATTTATCTGCATGAACATTTCTTTATTCCTAGTTACATTACCAACTGTCTCAACTTTCCCGATCCAGTAAAAGTTGATATGTTTACCAAATCAATCTCCTCGTTAAAGATTAACTACTGCTATGCACTGATATTAGAGGATGTTTGATAGCTTGCGTGGCGTTAGCCATAAAGCCCTTGGTGATGTATCCAAAATCTTGAGATCCCCCTAAATCCCCCTTAGAAAAGGGGACTTTGACTCTAGTTCCCCTCTTACAGCGGTTTTTGTTTTTATGAGGTACATCTTAGCCCTCTCATCGCTTGCGGCGAGGGGGTTGGGGGTGGGGTTCTTATACCTCATAACACCGGGAAGTGCTGTATTTAAGAATAAAGCGTATCTTCATCCAGGAATGGTATTAGGTGAAATAATTTAGCTGGGCATCATTTTAAAACTGTTAACAACTATGTTTTTCAGGAATTGAGTAAACAATTTACAACTGTAGGCATATTTAGATATTTGCCATAATCGGGAATTTTGTAGATATTTTTGGATTTTTAGGGATAAATTTACTCACTTCTAGTATCGAGGAAAATCATTGTTGATCTTCCTTATCTCCAGCTTGACCAAAAATAATTTATTTACGAGAGATGTACCATGACTAACCAACAATATTCTGCAAAGATCCAAAGATTCCAAGAACTATTAATAACTACTCTATTAGGAGATTTACCAACAATTTCTATGGGACCACAGCTAAGAAGATTGGGATACAAAAATATTTTTAGCCGCATGGGTAATGAAGTTTTCATTCAACATGGAGTGGATATAACTGGAAGTTCATTTATCGAAATTGGCAACGGAGTTAATATCTTTAAAGGTGTCCGCTTAGATGCCAAAGGACATCAAAACAATAGAATGTATATTAGTAATCAAGTCACAATTGAGCGAAATGTAGATATCGGATGTATGGAAAATACTTCTATATATATTGGTGAAAATACTTACATAGCTCCTGGTGTGTGTATTGCTGGTCCTGGAGATATTCGCATTGGTGAAAACTGCATGATAGCATCTCATTCTGGAATCTATGCTAACAATCATCTGTTTCCAGATTTGTTATTACCTATAAGAGAGCAAGGTATTACCCGTGAGGGAATTATTATTGAAAATAATTGCTGGTTAGGGCATGGAGTTACTGTATTAGATGGAGTTACCATTGGTGAAGGTAGCATTATTGGTGCAGGTGCAGTGGTCAGTAAAAATATTCCCCCCTACTCTATTGCGGTAGGTGTCCCGGCAAAAGTGATCAAATGCCGAGTTGCAAACGTAACTTGTTACCAATGATCTAGCACTAATATTTGATAAGCTAAAAAACATCTAATTTGCATAATCGAATTAAACATAACTCTTGTGGGGTGGGCAACATGATCGCCCAGCTTATGCAACTTAAATGCTGATTAGCTTATGAGACTTCCAAATAAAAAAATATCCCAAAATTTCTTGTGGTGTAGGCATCTGGCCCTGCTAATAATATCAGGACGGGCAGGATGCCCATCCCACAAGATTGGATAGCGAACGCGAGAGCGTCCCGGAGGGAACTAGTGCTGCTGCAAGCAATTCATCTTTTTTGTGGAGTCCTCTATGTGAAATATCCGTAGGTTGACACTCTCAGGTCTAAAGACACTGAGATTCTTTAATCAATGAGCCAACTTACAATTGCTGGATTACTCCAACAAAAACAGAGGTCGATTCTCCTAAAGCGTTAATTCCGGTATGCCCTACCGTACTCGATTTTTGTATTTCATTTTTCACCAAATTTAGCTTTCCTAAACTGCAATACTGTTAGGTATGACTACGCACTCAACCAAATTAGTTAAGTTTTTACGTTGTTTAGTTATACTTAAATTCTGGAATTTTTAAAACTATATCACACCTACTGTTACTATTCAACGAGTTAGGCTAAATATTTTCTCCCGTGTCGCTTATATCTCAGCACGCTTTGTGACTGAGCTTTACGCTTACCGAGTAATCTTGTAAGCAATGCCCACGATATTATGGACAACACCATGTTCTCTCGCCAAACGGACAAGATCCAGGTAAAATAAACTAGATATCTGTTCTGCATCGCAGAAAGTACATCCTGTATTGACTATTTGACAAATTTTTGGGAGTTAGTTCTATGTTGAGTTTAAAAATCGCTGTTTATATTGTTGTAGGCTTGTTTGTCAGCATTTTCATCTTCGGGTTGTTGTCCAATGACCCAGCCCGTAACCCTGGTCGTCGGGATTTAGAATAAATTTCTACAAATCACTCTTAGTGGCTGGAAGGTAGAAACAGGCTAATATATGATTTAACCTTCCGGCTATTTTTTGCTTTTTGGTCAGCTTGAAAATATGTTTCATCCAGTATTACCGCCTCAGCTACCTCCAAGTCTTAAAGATTTAAAACCTGTTGATCATCTCAATCTCGCTGCTGCTGCTGCTGTCAAGGTTAAAACTGATGGACGAAAATTGATAATTGTCGGTAAGAATCAAGATAATAAATATCAATCAAGTATCAGCCCAATCAATGATGAAGTTAGTCATAAAAATCAATTATTTCCTGATCAATCGCCATTTTTAGCAGAAACATCAACTCCCCCAGCGCAGCCTAGTAATGTGCATTTACAGGAATCAGGGGGGAAATTTCATCTGTCTATTGGGGAAAAAAAACCTGATGTAGCACCAGTACAAAATATTATTGAATTCAAACTGCGGAATCCCGAAAATCAAGATTCAACACCTACTACTATAGAATTTCCGCCATCACCCCAACTTCCAGAAGCAGAGAAAATTCCCGTGGGAAAAGGCAGAGTTGTGGAGGTAATTGCCGATCGCCAGGAGTATGATGAGCAAAGGCGAATTGTCACTGCTGATGGTAATGTCGTAGTTAGATTTGATGGAGCGGTGATTGATGCCGATACCCTGCAAATCAATTTGGATAATTTGATTGCGGTGGGGGCAGGTAATGTGGCTTTAACTAGAGGTAATCAGGTACTCCAAGGACAACGTTTTACCTATAATTTTATTCAAGATAATGGGGATTTAGAAAACGGTAAAGGTGAACTTTATATCCCCAGTGCCGGAACAGATTTTGCTTTTTCGCCACCGCTCCCTACAGATATTACAGCGGGGGGTGTACCTAGCCAGCCTTTAAGTAATCGAATTCGCGCTAATCAACCTGTGACAGGTGTGAACAGTCCAGGGGGAATCCAATTTAGTGTTAGTGGTCAATCAGATGCGCGAAATGTGGCTACACCTAAATCTGGAGGAATGCTTAAACGGTTACGTTTTGAAGCCCAACGGATTGAATTTTATCCGCGCGGTTTTCAAGCGCAAGATGTGAGAATTACGAATGATCCTTTTTCACCTCCTGAATTAGAAGTCAGGGCGGATAAAGTGACTGTGACACGAGAAGCACCGTTGATAGACCGGATTACTACCCAGCAGCAAAAACTGGTTTTCGATCAAAAAGTTGTTGTCCGAATTCCTGTTAATAGTCGGACAATAGATCGTCGGCCACGCCAAGTAAATCCTACTATTGTCTCTCCTGGTTTTGATAATGGTAAACTGGGTGGTGTTTATGTAGAACGCAGTTTTGAACCGATTAATACTAATCAGAAACGCTGGACGATTACACCCCAGTTTTATGTGCAAAGGGCGTTGAAGAATGGCGGAAATGTAGCTAGTTTATTTGGTGCGAAGACTAAGCTAAATGCTGTTTTGGGTGCGAAAACTGTTTTGGAAGGTGCGGGAGAGTTAACTAGCTTTGATTTTAATCAGGTGGAAGATAGTTTGCGCGGAAGTTTGCGGTTACGCCAAATATTGGGTAATGTAAATCCTTATACATTGAGTTTAGAATCTAGTTACCGCGATCGCTTGTATAATGGTAGCCTTGGGTATCAAACAGTACAGAGTAGTATCGGTGGCATCATCACTTCTCCAATTATTCCTTTAGGTAAGAGCGGTATTAATCTTAGTTATCAAGGCGGCGCTCAATATATAGATGCAAACACAGACCGTCAGGATTTACTCTCACCAGGACGAAAAAATGATCGCATTTCTCTGAGTCGTTTACAAGGGAGTGTGGCCTTGAGTAGTGGTATTAATTTGTGGCAAGGAAAACCATTGCCAGCTACAGCCACTGAAGGATTAAAATATACCTCTAATCCTGTTGTACCATATTTGCAAGCGATCGCAGGTATCACGGGAACTACTAGCTATTATAGTAGCAGCGACAACCAAAGCACGTTGGCTGGTACTATCGGCTTAATCGGACAGATTGGCAATTTTTCTCGCCCTTACTTAGATTATACCGCCTTTAATCTCACCTATTCTCAAGGAACTAATAGCGGTTTATCACCCTTTCTCTTTGATCGTTCAGTTGATAACAAAGTTCTGAATGCAGGTCTTTCTCAGCAACTTTATGGCCCATTGCGGTTAGGTTTGCAAACGTCCGTAAATTTAGATACAGGTAAAAGCACAAGTACGGATTATATTATGGAATACAGCCGTCGTACCTATGGTATTACCTTGCGTTATAATCCTGTGCTACAATTAGGCGGCTTTAGTATTCGTATTAGTGATTTTAACTGGACAGGTGGTACAGATCCATTTTCCAATGGAGAACTTAAACCCGTGGTTAATGGTGTAATCCGTCAAGATAATTGAAAATCCGTAGGGGCAAACCCCCTGTGGTTGCCCTCAATACGGGGTAGGCACGGGGGCTTAAACCCGTGGTTAATGGTGTAATCCGTAGGGGCAAACCCCCTGTGGTTGCCCTCAATACGGGGTAGGCACGGGGGCTTAAACCCGTGGTTAATGGTGTAATCCGTAGGGGCAAACCCCCTGTGGTTGCCCTCAATACGGGGTAGGCACGGGGGCGCTACCCCTACATCCTGCTGTGTAATGGTAAAGTAATTGTAAATGTAGTACCAACATTGATTTTACTTACCATATTAATTTGTACTCCATGGGCATCAACGCATCTTTTCACAATTACTAAATCCAGACCATTACCTTGAATTAATTCAACATTAGAAGCCCGATAGAAGGAATTAAAAATCTTGTTTTGATCATTTTCAGGAATCCCAATTCCTTGATCTTGAATCTTAAAAGTAGCTAATTTGGCTATATGATCACAACTAAGTAAAGAGAAGATGATAATTCCATTGGCTATTTTCTAGAAATTTATGCTGGTGTAAATCCAAGAGTCTGATTACTTGTTTGCCCAAACCTTTTAAAGCTTTTGCTTGCGTGATATTCAAAGTTCGCGGCATTGTATCCATAATACACAAACATCCTAGAGCAAAACCATGAGCATTAATCAGAGGAACTCCTGCATAAAATCGGCAATGGGGATGGAAAATAAGAAGAGGATGATTAACAAATCTTTCATCTTGTAAAATATCGGGAATGATCAGGATTTCTCTTTCTAAAATAATAGAACTACCAAAAGCTAAATTACGAGGAACTTCTGATATATTCACCCCAATTTTTGACTTAAACCATTCTCTTTTTTCATCAACTAAAGTAATTAAAGCAATTGGTGTATTAAAAATATCTGCGGCTAATTGAGCAATTTCATCAAATACAGTTTCCTGTGGCGTGTTTAAAATTTGATATTGGTTAAGTAATTTCCTACGTTGACGTTCATTATTAGGTAAGAGCATCATTCTTAGTTTAAATAAGTAGGCACAATAGGTATAACATAATTTATCAGGGAAAAAATCTACAGTTTAGATTTAGAATCAGAGGTTTAAATAATAATTGAAAATTGGTGTATAATCTTCTTGACCCCAAACATAAGAGCGAGGGTATGTCAGTAACCCAGCCCTAAAGGGACTGAGCTTGCAAGAGAAATCAAACAAGCTGTACTGACCAGACCACCTAGAAATAGGTAGCCGTTATTTGAGTCACGACACCCCGGAATGCGAAGCTAGTTCCCTGCTCTGTCATTTGCAATTAAACAGTTTTAAGGTCACTGAAACAGTGTTGCAAGTATAACAAGCTCTTATAACGCAGTCGAAGCTAACATCACCCCAGAAATGGGAGTTGGTTTTTCAGGTTTCCAATCAAAAAACCTGACTAAAATTTAAGATTCAAAGCCTTTATTACCGCCCGTGTCGCAACCCTGTCAGCCCTAAAGGGACTGAGTTTCCCGCATACCGCGAGGTCTTATGATATTTACCACTGACCCCACCACGCTAACTCCCTTTCCAGACCATACTCAACTTCCAGAGTCTGATGGTACATTTGTGAAAAATTTTCAAGAACATCCTCAAAGTATCTTAATAACAGAATCTATTAAACCAGTATTGCAAAAACGCCATCCAGACGGGCAATATTGCATAGGTCAAGATAGTGGTATATACTGGCGGATGACTGACCCTCCAGAACGTGGCGCAGAAGCTCCTGATTGGTTTTATGTTCCCAACGTACCACCAAGCTTGAATGGAGAAATTCGCCGTTCTTATGTGCTTTGGCAAGAATTTATTGCTCCATTAATTGTTTTAGAATTTGTTTCTGGTAGTGGTGCAGAAGAACGTGATAAAACTCCTTGGACGGGTAAGTTTTGGGTATATGAACAGGTGATTCGTCCGGCTTTTTATGGTATTTATGAAGTTAATAAAGCCAGTATAGAAATTTATCATTTGATTGAAGGAAAATATCAATTATTACCAGCAAATGAACGCGGACATTACCCTATTCTAGCTTTAGGAATTGAGTTAGGAATTTGGCAAGGTGAGTATCAAAATATGGAATTACCTTGGCTGCGTTTGTGGGATTTGGCAGGTAATTTGTTATTAAGTGGTGAAGAAAGGGCAGAACAAGAATATCAAAGGGCAGAATTAGAAATGCAAAGGGCAGAATTAGAACGTCAGAATGCTGAACGAGAACGTCAGAAAAATGATCGTTTAATTGCCCAATTAAGATCCCTGGGTATTGAACCAGAAGCCTAATTGAACACGCAGATCCCCTCCGCAGATCCCCGACTTCTTTAAGAAGTGGGGGATCTTATTTATTCCGCTTTTACCTGGATTTTCCTAATGTCGTAATGTAAATAACTGCTTCATCACTAGGAATACCCAATACTTCATTTACTTGATCATCAAAAAAGCCAGCGATACCACTAACACCTAAATTCAGCCGAATGGCTGCTAAATTTAGTCTTTGTCCTAAAATTCCCGCATCTAGATGTAAATAACGGTAAACACGATCTCCATATTGAGCGATCGCATTTTTTAAATCAGCGGTATGAAATACTACTGCACCTGCATCTCTCCCTAATTCCTGTCCTAAACACAGAAAATGTAACTCTCGACGGAAATTTTTAAAGCGAATTTGCCGTAATTCTTGGGCTTTAGGGGCGTAATAATAACATCCTGCATCTAATCCTTGCACTCCAGAAACAGCAATAAATGTTTCTATTAAATTCAAGTCAAAATAATCAGGATGAGGATCTAAATTTTGGTCAAGATAATTTTGCGGTTGATAAGTAAAATCAAGCAAAGCTTTAAGTTCATTAAAACTTAAATTATCACCACTATAAGCACGAGTAGAACGGCGTTTATAGATAGTATTTGATAAATCTACTAAATTTTCCCCCCAAAAAATTGGTGTAGTCCGAGTTGGAACTTTCTCACAAAAAGGAAAATTATATTTATCTTCTAAAGACTTTTCTGGTTGCACAGATGGTAAATTTAACTTACCACTGCTACTAGCTGGAATTTGGGTATTTAGATGAAAATATTTCAGCAATTCACCATCAGGAATAGATGGATAATTGGTTTCAGTCGTAGAAGGTAAAGCAGTGCTTCCTAGTGGTAAATTTTGGTTTACATCCAACAAATCTGCCAAAGCTAAAACAGCCGTTGTTCCTTCTTGTTCATGATCAATATAAAGTAAATCATTAACAGCTTCATCTACAAAACCGCCAATTAAATGAGCGCGATAATCAGCAATATTAGCAGCTAATTCAATATTACTTAAAAGATGCCCAGTATCGAGAAAAATTCGCCGATAAGCCCTATTTTCATAACGCCAAACAGAACGATAAAAAACCGCAGTGGTAATAATAGCTAATTGGGTACTTTCTAGGGAAGGATGCCAAAAACAAGCAGCTTGTAAAGTTTGCCAAACATCACTTTCCCAAAAGTGCATTAAAGAATGAGTTCGACATTGATAGTTATAGAGTCCCGGTGGTAATAATGGCGTACCACGAGAAACTAAATATACTTCAGCCGGATATAACCCCCCGGCACTTGGAGCAGATCGTAGGTATACAGCACTACCCATAGAAGGCATTTTTGCCGTTAGTCCATAACTGTGAAATAATAGCTGAGAAAGTCTCCACCACCATTTGGCATCTTGGTTATTGGCAACAGTTTCTGCTGTTTCTTTGAGATAGGGTTTGAGGTCAATATCAGAGCCAATTTTATACTCTTTGAACGGTACTGGTTGTTTGTTCCAGTCTAAATTATGACTTTTAGAAGCCAGGGTTTCTGCGTGATACTTAGTCCGGTCGTGATAATGTTGAGCTATGGATTGCTTTGTTTCTGACATAGTAATTTTAATATCCTTGTAGTCCTACTCTTGATTTTGACATTGATTAGTTCCATTAATTCATGTTAGTTAGTACAATCTTAGAGAACTCCAAAAAATAAATTATCCAATATTGTGGGATGGGCATCCTGCCCGTCCTGGTATTATTAGCAGGCTGTGCGGACTGCACCACAAGAAATTCTGGGATATTTTTTTATTTGCAAGTCTCTTAAACAATTCAAAATTAAAAATTGATTGTTTCTGATAGAATTCTCAATCACCTATCCTGGAGAAAATTTAGTAAATGATGCCTGTACGTCAAACTCTATTAACATCAGATATTCAACTCTCTTACTTAGAATGGAATCAAGGTCAAGAACCATTACTGTTATTACATGGTATGGCTGATCATGCTTTGGTTTGGTCTAGTTTGGGAGATTATTTAGCAGCAGATTACCATATAGTTGCACCAGATATGCGTGGTCATGGTGAAAGTAGTAAGCCAGAAAAAGATTATACCTTTGCCAGTGCAATTTCTGATTTGGAAGCATTAATGGATAAATTAGGATGGTCTGCGGCTCATATCGTCAGCCACTCCTGGACAGGGAAATTAGCGGCTATTTGGGCTAGAGAGAACCCAGCCAGATTAAAAAGTATCACATTAGTAGATCCCATTTTCATCTGGAAAATGCCCAGTTTCCTGAAAATCGCATTCCCTTTGTTGTATCGCGTCTTACCTTTCCTCAAAAGTATGGGACCTTTTGCTAGTTACGAAGAAGCTGAACAAAAAATTAAACAACTCAGCCAATATCAAAATTGGAGTCCTTTGCAACAGCAAGTTTTTCAAGCCGCAATTGCACAAAAACCCGACGGTACTTGGGGTAGCAAATTTACCATTGCTGCCCGTGATGGTATTTTTGACGCAGTAATGGAAGTACCAGGTTTTATTCATTCAGTTGATATACCTGCCCTCTTTATACAACCAGAAAAAGGTGTGAACCGCCAAAATTGGCAAATTCAACCCTACAAAACCAACTTAAAAAACTTAAATTTGTGTCAAGTTCCCGGAAATCATTGGCCCTTTTTAACCAACCCCACAGAATTTAATCAAACAGTTGCCGCTTTTTTATCCACACAAACATGAGATAATTATTTCACCACAGGCATTCTCTTTTTTTCAATTCTTAATTCTTAATTTTTAATTGTTTATGAGCCTTTGTATTAATCCAGTTTGTCCTCAAGCCAACCACCCAGATAATGACGAAAACCGCTTTTGTCAAAGTTGTGGTTCTCAATTGGAATTGATAGGACGTTATCGGGTATTACGTTTATTGAGTGATAAAACTGGCTTTAGCAAAGTTTATGAAGCCTACGAACAAGACAGTCCAAAAATTCTTAAAGTTCTCAAAGAAGAATTAGCTAATGATCCTAAAGCCGTCTCACTATTTCAACAAGAAGTAAATGTTTTAGAACAATTAAATCATCCTGGTATTCCCATGGACGAGGGTTACTTTCCCTATCAAACCAGAAATAATGTCATCTTGCATTGTATGGTAATGGAAAAGATTGAAGGACCCAATTTAGAACAGTGGTTAAAGCAACAACAAAACCGTCCCATTTCTGAAGCTCAAGCCATAAACTGGTTAAAACAATTATTAGAAATTTTAGATTTAGTTCATCACAAACAATATTTACATAGAGATATTAAACCATCAAATATCATGATTCGTCCTGATGGACAATTAGTATTAATTGACTTTGGTACAGCCAGAGAAATTACCCGAACCTATCTAGCAAATGGTGGAGGAATGACAGCAATTTCATCATCAGGTTATAGTCCTTTAGAACAAATGCGAGGACAAGCCATACCCCAATCAGATTTCTTTGCTTTAGGACGGACATTTGTATTTTTATTAACGGGATTTCCCCCCGGACAATTATATAATCCTCATTTAGATATTTTACAATGGCGACAGCATGGGAATCATGTTTCTTCATTATTATTGGATTTCATTGATTGGTTAATGTCAGCAGAAGTAAATCAACGTCCTAGCAATGCTGAAGAAATTTCCAGAAGATTAGCAGAAATTGAATTTCAACTTACAGGAAATACATCAGTAACTGTGAATATTGGCGGGAACATAAAAACAGAAATAGTTAATCAAACAACTAATAATCATCCGCTTATTCCCCCCCAAAAACAACCTGAAAAATTACCGTTATTAGCTTGGTTGTCCGCTTTAATAGTTTCCCTATTACTACTTTGGTGGATAGCATTAGCCTTTAGGAGTAACAAATTTGCCGCCTTACCTCCTGACTATGGACAAGCACCAGTTAAACAAGGCAAAGTTGATTATTTTCCCTATGAAGAAGGGAAAGATAGTCAAGGGAGAGTTGCAGAATTTAACATTGCGGTTTTATCAGTCGAATACAAATGGCAATTAGGCAGCACCTACCAAATTAAATATAATGATCAAACTATTACCCTAGATTCCTTAAAATCTAATTTAGAACAAGAAGGTATTCAGAAAATTATGGAAAATCCCAGCGAAATTATTTCCGTGGGAACAGCATCTTGTGAAGGTAATGTTACTGCCGAACAAAGTCGCGCCTTAGAACGTTCTCAACAAATTCAATTATTAGGAAAAAAGATATTTAGTGGTACAACCAGCGTTAAAGGTTATAGGTTATTAAATCTAGGACAATTTCAGAGAAAAGATTGTCAAGCTAGTCAAGATTCAACAGCTTATCAACGCAGTATTATTATCATTGGTGTTAAAAAACAAGCTGAAGGTGTAATATTAGATGAAGCTTTGAGAGATAGATTAGAGAAAAAACCTTTTGCTGATTTTAAATTAGAAGACTATTCTCTAGGTTCAACAGATAAATTTAAAACAATCCCCAGTAATTTATAGTGGTTATTTATGGTCAAAAAAGCCGATATCAGCACCAAAAAACTAATTAGTCTCGCTCCTGAAAATTGGGTAAAATGGGTAACACAAATCCCCGACATTACCGCCGGAGAAATTCTCAATTCCGAATTTCAGTGGATAAGCAGAGAAAGTGATGTATTAATCAAAGCTACCAGTCCTCAGTACGGCGAATTTCTTGTTCTCAGTCAATAACTCAGGGCTTAAGCCACTGAGCTTGTAAGAAATCAAGGCTTACGTGATTGACTAGCCTATTGAGACGTAATTTGGTACGAACTTCCAGATACTTCCCCAGTCTGGATTATCTTCAAGCTATCTTGTAATAGCGTTGGGTAAAGCCAAGACATCTTAGTTACGTTAGGCGAGGGGACTTTAAACTTTGCTCCAAGGATTATCTCTTAATGCGAGTACCCGTAATTTCAGTAGACAACACACCATTAATGCCAACTAAACCAAGTCGGGCAAGACGGTGGATTAAAGACGGCAGTGCGATTCGTTGTTAGTTGAATCACGGTATCCAGCCCGTACATAAGCTAACCAACCCAATCTAGCAATAGAAGAAGGTTGAACTCTCGGTCTGATATGGGTGAAAGTCCCATCTACCAGACTCAGGTATGACTCCTTATCTGCCTACGATGACCCGACTCGGTTTCGGGAGGTCGAAGCTAGGAACAGGGCGCAATCAGACATCCGTTGTGGGTTGACACTGGTGCTAACGGGGAGTTCCTACGGTGAAATCGAGCCTAGAAAAGCAACCTATTTAAGAGCAGGACACAACATCAATACCTGACTCCACTGGAGTCAATTCCCGCCGCATCTTATCGTAATAGCGGCAAGAGTCTAGGGATTCCAGTGGTTGAATTGGCTACACCTAACGGAACTATCAATCAACCGAGGGAACGAATAAAAACGGATTGAAGGTCTAGGGGCGGTCGAACCCCATAAGTAGGCTGGACGAGCAGCGGAATCCCCTCAATTCGGGTAGGACAGACCGTAATTGGTCTGAGGTGTTCAGAATACACAAATTGGAACAGAGCATGATTGGACACAGAAATAACTCTAGTGAATCTTGGAAGACGTTGCCCTGGAAGAAATTCCGCCGTAACTTATTCCGCCTACAAAAACGAGTGTATAAAGCGGTTCAAGTTGGCGACAAGCGCAAAGCTACGTCACTACAAAAGCTGATTCTGAAATCAACCGCAGCGAGATTACTGGCTATCCGTCAAGTATCACAGCTAAATGCTGGGAAAAAGACCGCAGGAATTGATGGCAAAAAGTCCCTTACCTTTAAGGAACGCTTCGAGCTTAATGAACTGCTAAAAGCATCCGTTAGCAACTGGAAACACCAGGAACTAAGAGAGATACCCATCCCCAAAAAGGACGGTACGATGAGGATGCTGAAAATCCCCACTATTGCAGACAGAGCTTACCAATGCCTTGTCAAATACGCATTAGAACCAGCACACGAGGCAACCTTCCACGCTAGGAGCTACGGGTTTAGGACGGGACGTTCAGCGCATGACGCACAAAGACAACTGTTCAACAACTTAAACTCCAAAGCCAACGGAACAGATAAAAGAGTTATAGAACTCGATATCGAAAAATGCTTTGACAGGATAAACCACACCGCCATCATGGATGAACTCATCGCTCCTCATAGCATAAGACAAGGTATTTTCCGATGTCTCAAAGCCGGAGTTAATCCAGAATTTCCCGAACAAGGAACACCTCAAGGTGGTGTGGTAAGCCCACTTTTAGCTAACATCGCCCTAAACGGGATTGAAAGTATTCATAGATATCACGAGAAATCTAATCGCAGAATCACAGACAGAACCCCAAAGGAAAGTATTGTTGAACCAACAATCCGTTACGCGGATGACATGGTAATAATACTTCGACCCCAAGACGATGCGACTGAAATACTTGACAAAATCAGTCAGTTTCTAGCAGAGCGGGGAATGAAAGTCAGTGAGAAAAAGACAAAGCTAACCGCCGCGACAAATGGGTTTGATTTCCTCGGCTGGCACTTCAAAGTCCAGAAAAACGGGAAGTTTAGATGCGTTCCATCAGTGGACAACTTTAAAGCTTTTCGCAAGAAAGTAAAGCACATCGTCAACAACTCGAATTATGGTGCTACCACAAAGGCTGAGAAATTAGCCCCTGTAGTTAGAGGTTGGAGGAATTACCACCGCTTCTGCAAGATGGACGGGTCAAGAAACTCGTTATTCCACATCGAAACAAGAGCTTTCAGGGTATTCAATAAGGAAACTAAGCAAAACCGCTACACTAGCAAGAAATTACTAGACAAGGCGTTCCCCTCAGTTCCCTGCTCCGAAAACAAACACATCAATGTCAAAGGTGAGAAATCACCTTATGACGGAGATTTAAGTTATTGGAGCGAGCGTAACAGCAAGCTCTATAACAACGACACCTCTAAAGCCCTCAAACGGCAAAACCATAAATGTGGTCATTGTGGTCTAAAAATGCTCAGTGATGAGAAGGTGCATTTACATCATATAGATGGAAACCACCAAAACTGGAAACCAAAAAACCTTCTAGCAATTCATGAAAGCTGCCACGATTATATTCACATGAGCAAAAGCGTAAGCTAAGAACGTCGGAAGCTGGGTGCGGTGAAAGTCGCACGCCCAGATTTAACAGAGAGGAGCGCGGGATAATACCCGCCTTCGACTCTACCAAGGCATCGGCAAATTCGACAAACTTGGCATTTTCTATGTCCAGTTGTTATCCGAACCAAGCAATGTCGAAACACAAGAAATAGTTATTGGTTTAGACCCTGGCAAACTCTTTTCAGGCATAGCGGTTCAATCAAAAAAGTTTACCTTACAAATGCTACATTTAGTCCTTCCATTTAAAACAGTCAAAGACCGGATGGAAACTCGGTCAATGATGCGACGCAATAGGAGAGGAAGGCGAATTAATAGGAAGATACCCTTCAATGTCCGTAATCATCGCCAAGCCAGATTTGATAATCGTCGCGGCTCAAAATTGCCTCCAAGTATTAGGGCAAACAAAGATTTGGAATATCGAGTAATTAGTTTACTCCTCCAACTTTACCCAATAAAAACACTTGTCATTGAGGAAGTTGAAGCACGAGGTAACAAAGGCTTTAGTCCTGTAATGGTTGGTCAAAGATACCAGATTAGCCGACTATCAGAACTTGCTGATGTAGTTTTAAAGAAAGGCTGGGAAACATCAAACCTTCGTAAACACCTGGGATTACA
This sequence comes from Dolichospermum sp. DET69, assembly GCA_017355425.1. NCBI lineage: Bacteria > Bacillati > Cyanobacteriota > Cyanophyceae > Nostocales > Aphanizomenonaceae > Dolichospermum > Dolichospermum sp. DET69. The sequence goes on along the minus strand of CP070233.1, from coordinate 1,611,084 downwards.
TAAAGAAAAATCCGATAAGTCTTTACAAATACCAGAAACCCACGCTGTTGACGCGGTGACATTAGCAAGCTCTGAATTTGTTAAATACAAGACTTGGGCAGGAGCTAAAAATCATGGTGCATCTTGGGTAGGATCTGTAGATATCACTGAATCACAATTCACTATTGTGCGCCGTCCACCAATCAGCCGTAGACAACTCCATTTGATGACATTTAGCCAGGGTGGTAATCGTCGGAAATATGGCGGATCTACAACCCGTCATGGTTTTAGAAAAGGTGACTTTGTAAAAGCCAGTCAGGGCAGTAAAACATTCTTTGGCTGGGTTAGTGGAGATACTGAAAAACAAGTCTCTGTCAGTGACGCTAATTGGAAAAGACTAGGACAATGCACTGTTAAAAAAGTTAAGTTGATACAAAGATCGACAGGTCTAATTATCACTGCGGTTAAAACCGCCCGTGTCGCTTCCCTCTCAGCACGCTTTGTGACTGAGTTTCCCACTTACCGGAAGGTCTTATGAAAAATTAAGCCAGTTAGAAACAGTTATGGCTTTTTTTGCTACGTTCGTATTAGATAGCGCCTTAGTTCAACAAATTATGAGGTGGGATATGGCAATTTTACAAGAGTCTCCTTGGTATCAACAAATTTTTGCAGAAGGTGAACAACGGGGTGAACAACGGGGTGAACAACGAGCTATACTGTCATCTATTGAACTAATTTTAGAGATGAAATTTGGTCAAGAAGGTTTACAACTCATGCCAAAAATATCACAAGTTGCTGATTTAGAACAGTTAAAAAATCTTCAAAGGAGCATTTTAACTGTTAATACTTTTGATGAATTGCAGAAGTTTATGCCGAGAAATTAAACTTCTGTTTTTTAGGATTATCCCCCTAATCAAGGGGGAAATAATCTCGGATTAACAATACCTTAGTCAAATCAAAAAATTCCTTGATTCGTAGGTTGGGTTGTTAGCGTTAGCGTTGCGAAGCAATAGCAAGAAACCTAACAAATGCGTTGGGTTGCGCTGTCGCTTAACCCAACCTACAAAAAAACGGCTAAGGTATTGCTATTTAAGCTCCCATTCCTGAATATTGTTTCAAACCCTTACGCCATAAAAAGCGATTAATACCTAAAAACATGAAAAACCAACCTAAAGTTGACAAAAATCCTCTGGTTAAATCCACAGGTAAGCCAACTAAAATACTGGCTGGAAAGTTAATGATATAAGGAAAAGGTGTTAACATCACGATGTTTCTGACATTTTCGGGAAAAATATCTAAAGGTGCGATTAAACCTGATAAAAATATAAAAAACAACAACCATAAATTTTCTAAAGCAGCGGCTCTTTCTGTCCAAAATGCAAACATTGCAAAGGTATATTGAATTATAAATCTTAAAGCAAAAGCCATAATTGTTGCTAATATAAATAGGAATAAATTAGCTATACTTGGCAGCCAAAAAGCCTGGGGATATAAAACAAAAAAGAATATTAATAAAAGGAATACGAAAGGTATTCGAGCTACCCTTTCACCAACATGATTAGCTACATGATGCCAAACTGGATCTAAAGGCTGTAATAATTTTAGGGAAAGTTTACCTTCTAATACTTGTTTTTCAAATTCATAAATTACCCAAACAACAGTGAGTTGTCTAACCAGAAAAACCGCTAAAAAATACCGAGCAAAATCTATAGATTTAAAAGCAAATTTACCACTTTCAGCAGCTTGTACCCAAATACCCATCATAATAATTGGTAGAGAACCCGCTAAAATCCATAATATTAATTCTGACCTATATTCCAACATATAAGCATAGTTTACTGATAGTAAAGTCAAGAATTTTCTGAGAGGTTTTTTCATGTTCATTAATTGTTAAATCCTGTATGAAAAATTCTGCCAATTATCTCTTCTATAGGTGGTTCTGTGACTGTTAAATCTACCACTTCCAAATCGGCTAAAATCTGGGAAACAGTGCGAGTCATCGCTTCTTGTTGCACAATAAATCTGACCCTTCTTCCTTCTAGCATTTGCACATCACCATAGGACGTAAGTTGTTCTAATGGTAATGCTTGAACTAACTCCACATAAATTTCTCGATAAGGAGCAAAACTTTCCAATAATCCAGCTAATCTACCATCATACATGAGTTTTCCTTGATGAATTAATAACACCCGTTGACACAAAGCTGTAATATCAGCCATGTAATGACTCGTTAATAATATGGTTGCTTGATATAGCTGATTATATTCCTTTAAAAATTCCCGCACTCCCACTTGAGCATTAACATCTAATCCTAAAGTTGGTTCATCGAGAAATAAAACTTGGGGACGGTGTAAAAGTGCTGCTAACAGTTCAGCTTTCATCCGTTCACCTAATGATAATTTTCGCACTGGTTGAGTCAGTTTACCTTCTAAAGCCAGCATTTCTGTTAATTCCCCAACTCGACGTTGAAATTCTTTATCAGAAATATTATAAACAGCAGCGTTAATTCTCAAAGAATCTAAGGCTGGTAAATCCCAAATTAATTGCTGTTTTTGTCCCATCACTAAAGTGATTTTTTGCAAAAATGCTTGTTGACGATTAAAGGGAACAAATCCACTGACTTTGACTGTACCACTAGAAGGATGAATTAGCCCTGTGAGCATTTTTAAGGTGGTAGTTTTACCTGCGCCATTGGGACCTAAAAAACCGACGATTTCCCCAGGTTCAATGCTAAAAGTGACATCTTGAACAGCGTTAATATTACGATAAGTCCGGTGGAAAAAATGGTTAATTGTTCCCCGTAGCCCTGGATCTTTAATCGCTACTGGATAGGATTTACTGAGGTTTTCTGCTATGATAATTGACATAAATATTTATTTTACAAAAGAAGGGAACAGGGAACAGGGAACAGGGAACAGGGAACTCTTAACTGGGAACAGGGAACAGGGAACAGATAAGAAACTTTAGTTGCACCAGTTTAAAGCTCAGTCAAAAAAAATATGTTTTTACAAGATGCGTAGCCCGAAAAAAACAGTGTCATTATTTCAATCTCATGTTTTTAAACATGAGTTTTTCCTGTTAGAAAGTTGCCCGTTCCCTGTTCCCTCTGAACTCTTTTTGATAAATTTCCCTCCTCTACTAATAATTGCACAAATTACGAGTAGAAAGCTTGTCTTGAGGAGAATCTTTTTTGTTTAATTCCAGATTATTCTGTAAGTAATCTTTTAACCACTTACAAGCATAATCTAATTCATTTAGCTTCAAGCTTTTTGGTAAGTTCCAGATAATGATAGTGCGATCGCGGCTACCGGAAAATAAAGTTTTACTATCAGCACTAAAGACTAAGGAAGACAAAGGCGCAGAATGTCGAAATAGTGTAATTATTGGTTTTCCCTCAATATTCAAGAGGTGAATTGCATTCTCTCCATCTCCACTACCAGCAGCAATTATTTTGCCACACTCTCTAATCTCAAAATAACGTAGTATACTGGGGTTAATCGTATTTAACCGAAAGATGAAATACCTAACCCCAGAACAAGTTTATAAACAGTTCGGCTATCACCCTAAGACGACGGCAGAATGGGCTGACTTAGGGAAAATAGAATGTATCCGTTCCCCTGGTGGACATCGAAGATATCCAGAATCAGCGTTTATAAAAACAGTCTCAACGGATAAAGAGCGGGTTCTTTACGCCCGTGTCAGCACAAAAACCCAGTTGTTAGACCTTGACACACAAATAGAATTTTTAGGTAAAACCTACCCAGGATGTCGAGTCGTCAAGGATGTGGCTAGTGGCATGAATTGGAAGCGGAAAAACTTTCTTAAATTAATGACTCAAGTTGCCCAGAATCAAATCTCTGAAATTGTCGTAGGGCATAAAGACAGATTATGCAGATTTGGATTTGAGTTCGTTGAGTGGTTTTGCAACCTTCACAGCTGCAAAATTGTTGTGGTAAACAATGCCAAGTTATCACCACACGAAGAGTTAATGCAGGACTTTATGGCTATCATGCACTGCTTTTCCTCCAAACTTTACTTCCTTCGGGCTTACAAGAAAAAAATAGCCGAAGAGCAAAATATTCATGAAACAAATAGTAGTCAATACGAGTCAATGGGTGTATAGTAGTAAAAGACGTAGTAAGCCAAACTCATGAAACTCAAGGTAAAGAATCAGTTAACCGTTACGAGAATCGCTATTTTAGGAACTGAAAAACTAAATAACTGGAAATCTAACGAGCTTGATTTGATCGCTTTGAGCTTGGGTAAACTACGCTCTGACCTGTGGAACGAGTTCGGGTCGTTGAAAGCCTGGGGTGTTTCTAAATTTGAGATTGACAAACAGCTACGCACCTTAAAAGACAAATATCAATTACCTGCTAAGTTATGGGAAGCGACTCTCTATGACGTAATTGATGATATTCATTTAGTTCAGGCTGCTTGTGTTGAGAAGGTGATAAAATCTTTGGGGCAATCGTTCCAGTCTTTTCAGGCTAAAAAAGGAGTTTTACAACTTACCTTAGAAAGTCGGGAATGGTTGGAACATCCCAAACTTTGCACCTTAGTTAGAAAGTTTTGGTATCGAGGACACACGAAAGTTTGTAACCAAATTATTGTAAAGGCTTATGATACTAAAACAGATGATAAAGGTGTGGTGTGGTTGCGTTTTGGAGGTTTAACTCCATGTAAAACTCTCAAACTACCAACGACTTTACCAACAGAAATCAAGTGTCAGATAAGGCTAATTAAGCGTAATAGTAGATGGCAAATACATTACACAACTGACATCCAAAAAGCTGAAAAAAAGACCGAGGGTAAAATAATTGGATGTGATAGAGGTTACACCGAAGTTTATGCCACATCTTCTAACGATGGCGCTAGATTTTTAGGTAATGACTTTGGTAAAATCCAAACTCAAGAAACCGATTACAGAACAGCGAAACAAGTTAAACGTAATAAAATCAAGTCAGTTTTTAACAAGTCTACAGCTAAAGGAAATGGTGCTAAGGCTGATAGAATTAAACGGAATAATCTTGGTAGAATCAAGTGGGACAATCGGGAAACATCCTTTAAAGGTAGGATTCAAACAATAGTTTTTACAGCTACGCATGACTTGATGACAGATGCGATCAAGGTAGCTTTTGAAGATTTGACGGAGCAAATAAAAGGCAAAAAGCCCATGAGAAAGCGCATGAAGAGAAATGTTTCTTCATGGTGCAAGGGGATAGTTGCGGATGCCCTCAAACAAGTTTCAACCCGTGTAGGTTGCACGGTTGTTAGTGTTAATTGTGCGTATACGTCACAACTTGACTCCAGATTTAGTACCTTAACGGGGACTAGAAATGGTGACAAGTTTACCGGACATGATGGGGTCGTGATGCACTCAGATACTAACGCTGCTGATAACGTTCTAGTAAGAATGGGTGACGTTGAAATCACTCGTTACATGAAACATTCAAACGTAAAAGTAATATTACTAGAACGAACTCAGAAGTTTCGGGAATCCCTAATAGTGGAGACTGAAGCGAAACCGGGCAAGGATAAGCCCCAGACTCTAGAACCTAAAAGCAAACTTGCGAACAAGGTCAATCAGAGAGCGAACTATAAGCAATTGACGTTGTTTGACCTTGGTTAACTACGTTATTTGTGTATCCCATCTGGACTAAATGCTATGGTTTGGAAGGTAATTTTTGGATCTACTAATGTCTTTAAAAATTTGCCATCACGTTGCCATAACTTGATGGTGCGATCATCGGAAATGGATGCTATCAACTGTCCATCTGGACTAAAGACGGCATCCAAAACCCCTAGCTTATGACCTTTTAGAGTCTTCAAAAGTTTACCCTCTCGACTCCACAGATGGATGGCTTTATCATAACTACTAGTTACCAATAGTTGACCATCAGAACTAAAATCTATACTATTAATTGGCTCACTGTGTGCTTTAGTCGTTTTTTGCCATCGGAAACTGAACGGTTTTTTTTCATCTCGTTGCCATAACCGCAGAGTTCGATCATAACCAACTGAAGCGAGAGTTTTACCATCTGGACTCAGTACTATATCTAGAATTGCTCCAGTGTGACCTAATAGCTGGCCTATAAGAGTGCCATCAATTTTCCAGATTTTGATAGTTTTATCCTGACTCCCAGTTGCTAAATACTGGCTATTAGGACTAAAAACAACAGAGGTTACGCCATTTTTATGTCCTTTAAGACTTCTGAATAATGTACCATCAGATTTCCAAAGATTGACGACGTAATCCCAAGCCGTGGTAGCAATAATTTTACCATTGGGACTAATAGCAACTCTGTCCACGTCGGATTGATGATCTCTTAAAATTGTGACTAAGGGATTTTCCAATTTCCAAAGTTTCACACTATTATCCATACTGGCCGTAGCTAGAATTTTACTATCAGGACTCCAAGCGATCGTCCAAACAGCTTCTTTATGTCCTGCCAAAGTAGCCAAATCTTTACCATCAAGACTATAAAGTTTCACCTCTTTATCCCAACTAGCAGCAGCCAGCATTTTATTATCAGGACTAAATGCCAGAGCTATAATTGAATATCCCGTTTGAATGCTTTTGAGTTTTTCACCATTGATGCTCCAAAATTCAATCTTTTTATTATTACCACTTGTAGCCAGCAATTTTCCATCAGCAGAAATTGCCAAACCCCGCACACCATCTTCACCACGATTGAAATTAACTAATTTTTTACCATTGAGACTCCAAAGGGTTGTTTGGCCATCAACACTACCCGTCACTAATTTTTGACCATCGGGGGTAAACAAAACTTTAGAAATAGTCCCTGAATGCGCTTTAATAGTCGTGAGTTTTTTGTCTGCTAACTGCCATACTCCTAAAGTACCGTCATTCACACCAATTGCCAGTCGTTGCCCATCAGGACTAAAAGCTATACTTTTAACTTCTTCACTAACGGTGATAGTTGCTAACTCCTGACCATGTAATGACCAGAGTTTGATAGTTTTATCAGCACTACCGGAGGCAATTATTTTACCATTAGGACTAAAAGCAATTGCCCAAGTAGTGGAATTGTGAGCTTTAAATTTGCGAATTAATTTGCCATTTTTTTGCCATAACCAAATTTCATTATTACTAGCAAGTGCTACCATCTGTCCATTAGGGCTCCAGGCTAGATCCCAAATCCAACTAAGATTGTCATCTGAGAGCTGATTCCATTCTTGCGCTCCATAACTCGTTTGACGCAGAACATTATTTGTTAATTGTTCCAGTTCAGGATTGTTAATTTTCAGACGGTTTAATTTAATTTTAGCTTTAATCGCACCCTGGAGAGCTTCTAATTCTTGATGGGAATTTAATTGAGCCTCTGATGAAGATACTAGGGCGGCAATTTCACTCATTTTTGCTAGGGTTTCATTTTGGAGAGATTGACGATATAACCAGAAAGTTATCCCTCCTAAGCTAACAGCAGTTAAAAAAGCTGTACTAATTACTCCCAAAACGAGTTTTTGTAAGCGAGCATTTTTTTGTTGTTCCAGAAATTGAATTTCAATATTTTTAGCTTTTTCTGCTCCTAAAATAAGCTGTTGTTCTTGTCGTTCTAAGTTTGCACTTTTAGCTAAAAATTGATTATCTAAATTTGTTAAACTTTTATCCCAAGCCCAAGCTTGAGCATCTGCTAATGCTTGTCCTCTTAATAAGCGAGATTCATCAGTTTGTTGAGACATTAACCACGCATCAAAAGTTTGAGAGTAGGGACGTAAATTAGCTAATTGTTTTTCTACCCAATCTAAGTTAAATACTTGGGTATAAATGCGATTTTTAACAATTAATAATCCCCCTTGTTTAACTACTAAGCCTGAGAGCAATAATTCTATTTGTTCTCTACTATCATCACTTGTTACTTTTACACCTTGCAAAATTTGCTGGTAAATTCCCAATAATCTACCTGCAAGCTGTTTATTATAAAGTAGCCGATCTCGGATAGTTCTTAAATGTTCTGGTTCGTCTTGAGATTCCCAATTTTCAATAATATATTCATTAACAATATTATCTAGCCAAAACTCTTCATAACCTTGAGCAAAATCCAGGTGATCACCACTTATTTTAAAATTAGTGATGAGATTACATAACTTTTGTGTTAAAAAAGGCTGCCCTCCTGTCCAATCTAAAATTTGTTTCATGACTGGGTGTGGATTAGGTATCACTAACTCTAATCCTCTAATTAAAGAATCCACTTCTTGTATTTGAAATCCTTTTAACTCAATTGCCTGACCAATATTAAAAGGTGTTCTTTTCATGTCTTGAATTAAATCTGATGGAGTAGTGACTCCAAAAATTGCAAATGTCAACCGCTGATATTCTGGGTCTATTGCTCTTTGATTATAGCAGTATCTAATTAATGCAAAAAAATCATCCACGGGAAAACTTAAACTAAGTATGCTATCAATTTCATCTATAAAAATAATTAATTTTTCTTTTGGGAATTGAGTTAATAATTCAGCAATAAACCGACTTAAGTTTTGTAGTAAAGAAATATCATCTCCCGTTTGCCACCATGATTTTAAATTAAATTTGCCTAAAAGTTCAAATCCTCTCCATAAATCGGTAATGATTCCCTTATACCATTGACTTGGGGTAATATTCTCACTGCCAATATTCGTCATATCAATAGATGTGCATTTCCATCCTCCTTGTTCTAAATGATGTTTAGTTCTCACTAACAAGGATGATTTACCCATTTGCCGACAGTTGAGAACATAACAAAATTCACCTTGTTTTAAAGCGTTGTATATTTCTATGTCTGCTTGTCTTTCTACGTAACTAGGGGCATTATTTATGAGGCTTCCACCGACTTGATATGTATGGGTATTCATAGTATAATAATCTAGTTTGATTTTTGAAACATACTTAGGGTGGGCAATGCCCACCCTACAGCACAATTAAGTATAACATGGGCAGGCAGGATGCCCACCCCACAAGAATATTATACTTATTGTGGGGTGGGCTTCTAGCCTGCCCAGAGTCAAAAATATTATTTTGATGTTTATTTCAGTCCACCCTAGACTACTTAAAATTTTTCAACTATCATTTATGATTCACAATAGCCAAAGTTAAATTTAGAACTTAGAATAGTGCAATCGCATCCTAATTGATTGGCTTGATACAGTGCTTTCTCAGCAGCTTCAAAAAATTCTGTTAAAGAAAAATCTATTGTAGGAATGGCACAGGCAATTCCTAAGCTTATGGTTAAGCTAGTCATGTTTGTTGTTTGAGTTTTTTTGCTTAACTCAGAAATTTTAATTTTCAATGATTTTACTAGTTCTCTAATTTCTTCAGCAATTAATATAGCTGTTTCTGCCTCAATTTGTGGCAGAATCAAAGCAAATTTTTTACCAGTATAACGAGCAACTAAATGATCTGGACATTTGATTACTGAATTAATTGCTTGAGCAACTTGATACAAGCAATCATCACCGACCTGATGCCCATAAACATTATTGTAAAGCTCAAGTTTATCTATATCTAATAATATTAAAGATAGAGGTTTTTGGATGCGTGTCATTCTTTGCCATTTTAATTCAAATCTATCATCAAAATATTTACGATTAGCAACTTGAGTCAGTTGATCAATATTAACTGACTCAAGTTGCAATTGTTTATTTTCTTTTTTTAATCTATTCGGACTCAGATCATTATTTTCTATAGGTAAATTTTGTTGAAAAAATACGCGATACATTTCACAAAAAGGTTGATAACTATGGCCATTTAATTTAATTAACCCTAAACTATTTAATTTATAAACCAAATTCGGCGACAAACATATATTACTATCTGTGGAATTTATAACTTGATTATATGCCTGAGATAATTCTGCATCTTTTTGTAATATATTGAGTAAATTTCTTAAATGTCCGCTATAAATACCATTATTAAGCTCACAATTATCTAGCAGTTCTGGTAAAGAAATTCTCTGTTGGTGGAGATAATAGAAAGCCTGATGAATTAAATAGGGCTGTCCTCCCACCTGATACATTAAGTTTTTCACAGATTGATGATCACACCAATCAAGTTCGTATCGTCTAGCCAATTCTGTCACTTGCTCGACTGTAAATTCTGGTAATTTCAATGACAAACCAACATTAAACGGAGATTGATTAATATTTAAAGGAATATAAACTTCGGTGGAGTGCAATAATACCAAACGGACTTTTTGCCAAATTGGAGTTTGTTTAGCTTGTTCATGCCAACTGCGGAGCATAAGTAAAAAATCTTGGGCAACTTGTTGATATTGAAAAATACAATCTACATCATGCAAAATTAAAACTAATGGATTCTTAATCTGCTCTAATAAATAACCCTCAAAATAAATTGAAGCACTAATTTTACTCCCAATTTCCTCATCCCAATAATCATCTAGACGTGATGCAAGTGACAACTTCCGAGTCACATTCACACAAAACCAGCGCAGAAAATTATTCAGACTAAAAAAAGTTTGGCTATCTACTAGTTTGAAGTCTATAGTAACCACTGAATATTTCTGTGTCTGAGCTTGATGAATTAGCTGCAACATCAAAGAACTTTTGCCCATGTGCCGAGGTGCTTGAATACGAATTAAACTCCCTGGTTTGAGTAATTCCGTGTAAGCATCGCTTTCAATTGGTGGGCGTTCAATATAAAATGGAGAATTGGCTGGCAGTTGATCACCCGGTAAAGTAATATTTTCCTTCATTTACACTCTATTTTGTTGATTAAGAATATTTAAGGTAATAAAGACTACCAATAAAATTACTTATTATTTAACTTCTATCAGCCCTTTGGGAAAATAAGTTACAAAAATTAACACTTCCCTGGGTTCATGTAATAATGTCCTTACCTTAAACGCCCTGAGCGCAGAATATTGATAACTAACCACAATCCTAATAAACTAGCAGCAGCAAATAGGATATTACTGATAAATGATAGCTGAGATGTTTGCGCCTGACTAGAAATAATAGCAGCTCCCATAATCAAAGAACCAACTAAGATGCTAAATGAAAGACGATTAGCAGCATCATCTAAGGTGCGACGCATACCATCTAATCCATTTAATGATAGATTCCATTGTAACGTTTCTGAAGTTACCCGGTCTAATAATAGTTCAATTTGTCGGGGAGATTGCAAAGATAGACTTTTAAGATCTAAGGCCGTGCGTAAGAGCGATGTTACCGGACTATCTCCCAATAACTGACGACGAAATAAATCTGTAATTAATGGTTTAATTTCATCAAATAAATTCACCTGTGGATTAAAACTTCGGGTTACTCCCTCCAAATTTGCTAAGGTTTTTGCATATAAACCCATATTACTAGGCAATCTGATTTGATTATTTCTGGCAATTTGCAAAATTTCATAAATTACCTGACTAAAATTCATTTCCGTTAAATTAACATTATGATACTTTCTCAACATCCGATCATAATCACTTTCCAACCTAGCTAAAATAATTGGTTGTACCGAATCTGAAAGTTGAATAGTTAATTGAGCGCATCTTTGAGCATCTAAATCAACAATTGCCAATAACATTTCTGTTAATATTTGTTGGGTACGGGGATCAAGTCTACCCATCATTCCACAGTCTAAAATCGCAATGCGACCATCTATCAAATAGAATAAGTTACCAGGATGGGGATCAGCATGAAAGAAACCATCAATATATATTTGCTGAAAAAAGGCGCGAAATAGTAAAGTCGTAATTTCTTTTCGCTGATTGCTATCACGACTTAAATCTGCTGCAAGTAAAGGTACACCGTCTAACCATTCCATGACTAACACTTTTTTTGTCGTTAAATGCCAGTAAATTTCCGCAACTACTATTTGCTGGGGATCATACCAACGACTTTGGGATAAATTACGGCGTAATTGATCTGTAAAACCTGCTTCGCGGGTAAAATCTAATTCAGCTTCTAAAGCTTTGGTAAATTCCTCTGCAATAGATTTAATATCAGCAGTTTGTCCAAAATCTGTCAAAGCCACCAAATCTGCAATCCCTTGAATCAAAGTGATATCTTGGGCAATAGTCTCATCAATTCCCGGACGTTGCACCTTGATAGCTACTTCTCTACCATCTGGTAAAGTAGCGCGATGGGTTTGGGCAATTGATCCCGCTGCTACAGGAATATGATTAATAGTAGTGAAAGTTTCTTCCAGTGAAGTTTTTAGCTGTTTACGAATCAGTATTTCTACCTCTAACCAAGAAACTGGAGGAACTTCATCTTGGAGAGTTGACAATTCCTCGATATAAGCAGCACCAAGTAAATCAGGACGGGTAGAAAGTAGCTGACCAAGTTTGACATAAACAGGGCCTAAATCCACCAAAATATTTTTCAACACAGCCGGGGGAGGTAGCTGAGGTTTATCAGCCTTACCACCAGTTAACAGTGTTCTCATGTAGTCCCAGCCATTGCGAAGAACTACTTCAATAATTTCTCGTTGACGAGGAACGGTTTGGGTTAAGAACATTTTTGGTAATTGGTAATTGGTAATTGGTAATTGGTAATTGGTAATTGGTAATTTTCCTCCTTTCTTCTTCCTTCTGTCTTCTTTTCTTCTTCCTTCTGTCTTCTTTTCTTCTTTCTCCTGACTCGGTGACTCGGTGACTCCTGACTCGGTGACTCCTAACTCCTGACTCGGTGACTCGGTGACTCCTGACTTCTTTCTCCTGACTCGGTGACTCCTAACTCGGTGACTCCTAACTCGGTGACTCGGTGACTCCTGACTCCTAATTCCTGAAATATGATGTTTTTGATCAGCAATAATAAAGTTTGATTGCGATCGCCAAAAAAAGAGGCTCAAATCTGTTAATTGACATATACTGTCACAAAATACCATCAACAGTCTAGTTATAATCAAGAACAAGACTTTGAGCCATCTACCAAGGGTTTTAACTTTTACAATAAGTCCGTAAATCGATCATCATTTTGCAGAATTTTGAGGATCTGCTTGATTTCTTGAGTCCGGTCTTTTTTAACTACTAGGGTAACATTGCGATCGCGGACAATTACCACATCTTCTAAACCAATAGTGACAATTACATCATCAGGATTGGAGGCATAAACAATTGCGCCTTGGGTATCTAACCCCACATGGGTAGCAAGTTCTACGTTAGGCTTATCGGACTGCTTCAGTAACCGTTCAATAGCATTCCAATCACCCAGATCATCCCAACCAAATGCTACCGGCAAAACATAAGCTAGACTGGTTTTTTCCATCAGCGCGTAATCTATACTTTTCTTAGGCAACTGGGGATAAATATCAGGTCCTTGTTGTTCCAAAGGTTCAATAATTTCTGGTGCATGGGTACGTAATTCCTCCAGAACAACACCAGCTCGAAAAACGAACATCCCACTATTCCAGCTAAACCGTCCCGTTGATAAAAAAGTTTCCGCCGTTTCCCGGTCAGGCTTTTCAGTAAAACGGTTAACATGATAGGCGCAGCAATTATTAAAGCTACCTATCTTTTCACCTTGTTCAATATAACCATAACCAGTTGATGGGAAATTAGGTTTAATACCCAAAGTCACAATTGCTGGTTTGTTAGTTGCCAAATCCCTAGCAGCAGCTAAAGTTTCTGCAAATAGCTCCTTGTCAGCAATCCAGTGGTCAGCAGGAAAAAAGCCGATAATAGCATCTTCCCCGTAACGCTTTTTAATTTCTAAACTTGTCCAAGCAACAGCCGCAGCAGTGTCTCTACCCTGTGACTCAACCAGTAAATTTGACTCTGGCAAATCTGGAAGTTGTTCTCGCACCCCTTGAGCAATGGGACTAGAAGTAATAACCCACAAATTTTCCCAACCGCCAGCCAGAGTTAATAACCGATCAGCAGTTGCTTGTAGTAAGCTTCTAGAGCTACCATCAAGGCTTAAAAATTGTTTAGGTCTGTCTAGTCGGCTCAGAGGCCAAAAACGCTCACCTTTACCCCCAGCCAGAATCACAGGAAAAAATAAATTATTCATATTGTTGGCATATACAGGTAATTCAGAACAATAATAAGTGTACATTCATTCAATTTTAAATTGTCTCTACCGTTAAAGAGGTAAGAGAGAACAGAGTATTTTGAGTTTTAACTCGCAATATTTTTAGCTTGTATTAACATACCTTTAAGGAGTGGTTGAGTGGGGAGAAAATTATGATTAAGCAAATTCAATGGTCAGAAAATCAGGTAGCACCTCAACAAGTGCCAACCTTAGAACAGGAGGTTAAACAGCCACCAGTTCAAAAATTGGAAAATCAGGTAGCACCTCAACAAGTACCAGATCCAACTTCACCGGTGAAACCAAAACAACCAGTCAACTCTTCTCATAACGTCATTGAATCCGTGGGTGCTATTCCCAATGAAATCTATGACCGCTTAGGCTTAACAGTCCCACGCTGGTTATTGTGGTTACTAACCATTGTTTTAGGGATAATTTTATCTGGATTACTAGCATCAAGTTTGGCACTATGGACTCCGCTATGGAGTAATCTAGACCAAGCGAAAGATGATGAATTCGGTTCTAATAAACAAGACCAAATAAAAGTACCTGGGGATTTATGGACTAAGCTTTCTCAGTACAAACTATCAAAACCCATGAACATTTTAATTATGGGTATTGAACCGGTTCCAGGGACTGTAAACGGTTCACCAGAAAGTTTTGCTGGTAGCAGTGATACCATGATGTTGGTTAGACTAAATCCTAGTGATAAATCTATTCGTCTCCTGTCAATTCCCAGAGGGACAATGATTGCCATTCCTGAACAAGGATTAACTAAGGTATCTGAAGCTAACGCCAAAGGTGGTCCAGTTTTAGCCGCAAGAGTAGTTAGTCGTAGTTTAAACAATGCTCCCATAGATCGGTATATCCGCATTTCTACCAGCGGCTTTCGGGAATTAGTGGAACAGTTGGGTGGTGTGGATGTGTTTGTTCCCCAAACCATGAATTATCAAGATCAGGCTGGTGGCTTTGCCATGAATTTAACCAGTGGTTGGCAAAGTCTCAATGGTGAACAAGCCGAACAATTTGCCCGTTTTCGGGAAGAAGGCATGGGGGATTTACCCAGAGTGCAGCGACAACAAGCACTAATAACTGCGTTAATGCAACGCCTCAACAGTCCCATCGTTTTACCCAGGTTGCCCCAATTAACTCGCAGCATGAGAAAGTATTTTGATACCAACCTAAAAATGGAAGAAATGATGGCATTGGCGAATTTTTCCGTCAATGTAGAACGGGATAATTTCCAAATGGCCATGTTACCTGGTACTTTTAGTAAATTCAGTCAAGATCGCAATAGCTATTGGTTGAATATGACTGGTCAACAAAGCTTATTAAATGATTATGTTGGTGTAAACGTAACTGGGATTAAATCAGATAACAGACCAGTTTCTATCCGCAGAATTGCCATTCAAAATACGACTAATCAACCTCAGCTAACAGAAAAAGTGATTTCCTATCTCAAACAGAAAGGTTTTACTAATGTTTATGCAATCCCAGATTGGCCAGATACTCAACGTCAAACTCAGATTATTGTCCAAAAAGGCAGTCGAGAACCAGGAATTGACTTGCGACAAGTTTTAGGTTTAGGACAAATCGAAGTTTCTGGAAATGGCGATTTGGAATCTGACCTGACAATTCGCATTGGTAAAGATTGGAAATAGTCAGTTAACAGTTGACGGTTGACGGTTGACGGTTGACGGTTGACAGAAATTTAGTCAATGGTGCGTTACGGTTTCACCTAACGCATCCTAGAAATACTACTAACAAATAACAAATTTATGAACAGGATTTTGTTAAGGTTTTTAAGTTTAATTTTTATTTTGGTGGGATTGTCCGTAATTATGAATTCCCAACCAGCCTTAGCTCAAATTAATACGATTAATTATAATAATGCTAGTCTAGAAAATCGTGACCTTTCCCATACTAATTTAGTCGGGGGAACTTTTGTCGCTGCCGAAATGCGGGGAACAAATTTTCAAGGTGCGAATTTAACCAATGCAATTTTTACCAAAGGCGTTTTATTAAAAGCAAATTTAGAAAGCGCAAATTTAACAGGCGCTTTAGTTGACCGTGTTACCTTAGATAGTGCTAATCTAAAGAACGCTATTTTCACAGAAGCAACTTTAACCCGCAGCCGTTTTTATGATGCGGATATCACTGGTGCTGATTTTACCGACGCACTAATTGACCGTTATCAAGTATCCCTACTCTGTGAAAGAGCTAATGGTATTAATCCAGTAACTGGTATTTTTACAAGAGAAAGTTTGGGTTGTCGGTAGGAAATTGACAACTGACCACTAACAATTGACCAATAATATTCGTGACTGAACAAAAACAAGGACAAAAACCTGCGCGTTCTTTCGCCGGCATTGCTGGTATAGTTGCCGCAGCAACATTAATTAGTAAAGTATTTGGTTTAATTAGACAGCAAATCATCGCGGCAGCTTTTGGTGTGGGTGCAGCGGCTACAGCTTATAGTTATGCCTATATTATTCCCGGTTTTCTGTTAATTTTACTTGGTGGTGTCAATGGACCTTTACATAGTGCTGTTGTCAGTGTTTTAGCCAAACACAAAAAAGAGGAAGCAGCACCGATAGTAGAAACTGTAACAACTCTTGTGGGTGGGTTGTTGCTAGTAGTGACATTTGTGCAGATTTTTTGCGCTGAGTCCATTATTGATCTAGTTGGTCATGGCTTAGAAGCAACTACAAGAGCGATCGCTATCCGTCAAATCCAAATCATGGCACCGTTGGCTTTATTTGCCGGCTTAATTGGTATTGGGTTTGGGACTTTAAATGCAGCTAATCAATATTGGTTACTATCAATTAGTCCTTTATTATCTAGTATTACTGTTATTATTGGTATTGCTATTTTAGCTGGGCAATATGGCAAAGAAATTATTAATTCAGAATATGCTTTAATCGGTGGTATGGTATTGGCTTGGGGAACTTTAGCAGGAGGAATTTTGCAATGGTTAGTCCAGTTAATTGTCCAATGGCGGTTAGGATTAGGGAAATTACGCCTCAGATTTGATTTTAAATCTCCTGGTGTGCAAGAAGTAATTAAAATCATGACTCCAGCAACAATATCATCAGGAATGATGCCAATTAATGTTGCTACGGATCTTTATTTTGCCAGTCCTATTGTCGGTGCAGCCGCAGGTTTTAACTATGCCAATCTTTTAGTTCAAACTCCTTTAGGAATTATTTCTAATATTATTTTATTGCCTTTATTACCAACATTTGCCAAACTTTCCCACCCAGACGATTGGGGAGAATTAAAATTACGTATTCGGCAAGGACTTTTACTAACTGCCGTTACCATGTTACCTTTAGGGGCATTAATGGTGTCCTTAGCTGTGCCAATTGTCCAGGTAGTTTATCAACGGGGAGCATTTAAACAAGAAGCTACTCAGTTAGTATCTTCTCTATTAGTTGCCTACGGAATTGGAATGTTTGTCTATCTAGGGCGTGATGTTTTGGTCAGAGTATTTTATGCTTTAGGTGATGGGCAAACACCTTTTAAAATTAGTATATTTAATATTGTTCTCAATGCTGTATTAGACTTAATATTTGTTGAACCTTTTGGAGCACCGGGTTTAGTTTTAGCTACAGTTGGAGTTAATTGTAGTTCAATGTTAATGTTGTTATTCTTGCTCAACCGTAAATTAAATGGCTTACCTTGGCAAGAATGGTGTGTGCCAATTTTGGGTTTAACAGTTGGTAGTATCCTCGCTGGAGGAGCTAGTTTTGCAACTTTAATGGCTGCCCAGCAAGTGTTAGGTAAACAGGGTTTAATTAGTTTATTAATAGAATTATCTATATCTGCTGTAGTGGGAATTGGGGTATTTGCCATAATTACTTCTAGGATGAATATTCCAGAAGTAAATACTTTTGTAATGAAGATTAGACAGAGGTAGGGGCAAACCCCCCGTGGTTGCCCTCATAATTAACGGGGCAACCACAGGGGGATTGCCCCTACGTTGTTGCCCTCATAATTAACGAGGCAACCACAGGGGGATTGCCCCTACGTGGTTGCCCTCATGATTAACGGGGCAACCACAGGGGGATTGCCCCTACGTGGTTGCCCTCATGATTAACGGGGCAACCACAGGGGGATTGCCCCTACGTGGTTGCCCTCATGATTAACGGGGCAACCACGGGGGGATTGCCCCTACGTGGTTGCCCTCATGATTAACGGGGCAACCACGGGGGGATATTCACGGGGCAACCACGGGGGGATATTCACGGGGCAACCACGGGGGGATATTCACGGGGCAACCACGGGGGGATATTCACGGGGCAACCACGGGGGGATATTCACGGGGCAACCACGGGGGGATATTCACGGGGCAACCACGGGGGGATATTCACGGGGCAACCACGGGGGGATATTCACGGGGCAACCACGGGGGGATATTCACGGGGCAACCACGGGGGGATATTCACGGGGCAACCACGGGGGGATATTCACGGGGCAACCACGGGGGGATATTCACGGGGCAACCACGGGGGGATATTCACGGGGCAACCACGGGGGGATATTCACGGGGCAACCACGGGGGGATATTCACGGGGCAACCACGGGGGGATATTCACGGGGCAACCACGGGGGGATATTCACGGGGCAACCACGGGGGGATATTCACGGGGCAACCACGGGGGGATATTCACGGGGCAACCACGGGGGGATTGCCCCTACTTAGCCTAAAAATATGAAATAGCATCTATCGAAAAACTCAATTCCGGGCTAAACTAATCAGTTAGCAGTGCTGTTGATGTTGACATTTAATTTTACGAGAGGTTATGGGCAAAAGTCCAACAGATGGCAGTATTACCCTCCTCTAAGCTGGTGAGGCAGTCTCTCAGCGCGGGGGAGACTTTAGGAGATTTCTATTATGCTTACACAGGAAATTCGCAATTCCTTAGATATTGCTGACTTGAATCAGCTTAAATGTGATTTGAACTGTCTACAGCCCGTAGATGTAGGGGAATATATTACACAATTGCCTGAAAAACAAAGAGCGATCGCTTTCCGATTACTCAATAAAGATCAGGCCATAGATGTATTTGAATATTTACCCACAGAAGTACAGGAAGACCTCATAAATTCCCTCCATGATGCCCAGGTAGTTGATCTCGTAGAAGAAATGAGTCCCGACGAACGGGCAGAATTATTTGACGAACTACCAGCGGGAGTAGTCAAACGCCTATTACAACAACTCAGTCCTGAACAAAGACAAGCCACAGCAACGATTCTCGGCTATCCCGAAGGGACTGCGGGACGGGTAATGACGACTGAATATGTCCGCTTACGACGCGGATTAACTGTTGGTGAAGCCCTCAGTAAAATCCGCTTGCAAGATGAAGATAAGGAAACAATTTACTACGCCTATGTTACTGACGATAATCGTAAATTAGTCAGTGTTGTTTCTTTGCGTCAGCTATTATTTACCTTTCCCGATGTTTTAATTAAGGATATTGCCAGTCCCCACGTCGTCAAAGTCAAGACAGAAACCCCACAGGAAGAAGTCGCCCGGATTATGCAGCGTTACGATTTAATCGCTATGCCTGTAGTTGATAGAGAAGATAGATTAGTTGGTATTATTACGATTGATGATGTAGTAGATATTTTAGAAGAAGAAGCTACAGAAGATATCCAAAAATTGGCAGGGGTCAGTGGTGACGAAGAAGCTTTATCTTCCCCACTAATGACCATTCGCAAACGCTTGCCTTGGTTACTGGGGATTATGGGATTGTATATTGGTGCTGCCTGTGCGATCGCTCCCTTTCAACAAGTCATCGCTGCTGTACCAGTTCTCGCCGTGATTATGCCCATATTTTCTAACACAGGTGGCACTGTAGGTATCCAAGCTTTAACCGTAACTATTCGCGGTTTAGGTGTAGGGGAAGTCACACCTGAAGACACTGGCAAAATTCTCCGCAAAGAACTTTTAGCAGGTTTAGGAACAGCCGTAGCTTTAGGGATGACAATGGTTGCCCTTTCCCTGATTTGGGCTAAACCCCAAGAAAGATGGGTGGCTTTAATAGCAGGGGCAGTTATGGCTACTAATACAATGGTGGCTGTTACTTTAGGAACTTTGTTACCAATGGGTTTAAAGCATCTCAAACTAGATCCGGCTTTAATGAGTGGTCCACTAGTGACAACAATGCTAGATACAATTGGTTTTTTAACATTCCTCAGTATGATTTCTTTTGCTTTGAAGGTGTTTCATTTACAACCTTGAGATATTGAGAGTTAAACTTTGTGAATTTTTTGGCTATTGACACTCTCAGCACGCTTTGTGACTGAGATTCTTTAATCAACGAGCCAACTTACAATTGCTGGATTACTCCAACAAAAACAGAGGTCGATTCTCCTAAAGCGTTAATGACCGTATCCCTACCGGACTCGATTTTCGATTTTTGCATTTCATTTTTGACCAAATTTAGCTTTCCTAAACTGCAATACCGTTAGGTATGACTACGCACTCAACCAAATAAGTTAAGTTTTTACGTCGTTTAGTTATACTTAAATTCTATAATCATCTACATCCTATCACATCTACTGTTGCCAGTTAATGAGTTAGGCTAAATATTTTCGCCCGTGTCGCTTATATCTCAGCACGCTTTGTGACTGAGCTTTACGCTTACCGGGTAATACTGTAAATCAAATAGCTCCTTATGCCTACAACTACTTGGAATCGTCATCATATTCTTTCATTATCAGATTTTACCAGCAATGAATATAACGCCGTTTTACAAACTGCTGCCTCCTTTCAAGAGGTACTATCACGACGGACAAAGAAAGTCCCCACATTACAGGGACAGGTAGTAGCAAATTTATTTTTTGAACCTTCAACACGGACTCGCAGTAGTTTTGAAATAGCTGCAAAAAGGTTAAGTGCAGATACTCTCAATTTTGCTGCGGCTACATCTTCCATGACAAAGGGAGAAACAATTCTTGACACAGCAAAAACTTATTTGGCAATGGGAACTGATATTATGGTAGTCCGCCATAGGGATGCAGGAGTTCCGCAAGCGATCGCGCAAGAAATGGATCGTTTAGGTGTAAAAGTTAGCGTCCTCAATGCTGGTGATGGACAACATGAACATCCATCTCAAGGATTACTAGATTTATTTACAATTTGTAGTTTAATTGACCCATCACAACCAAGAATTGAATTATTACAAGGTAAAAAAATTGCCATTGTTGGCGATATTTTACATTCTCGTGTTGCCCGTTCTAATATTTGGAGTTTAATCGCTAGTGGTGCAGAAGTTCATCTAGCAGCACCACCGACTTTATTACCTAAGTTCTTCGCTGAATATTTAGGATGTACAGATCCAAAAAACTTGATATCTCAACGATTATTTACTCATTGGCAACTAGAACCAGCTTTAGAAAATGCTGATTTTGTTATGACATTGCGCTTGCAAAAAGAACGCATGACTGCCCATTTATTACCTAGTTTAAGAGAATATCATCAACTATTTGGCATTACTCGCGCCAAGTTAAAATTCTGTAACCCTAATGTTAAAGTATTGCATCCAGGTCCAGTGAATCGGGGTGTAGAAATTAGTTCTGATTTAATGGATGATCCTGAATTCAGCTTAATTCAATCTCAGGTAACTAGCGGTGTAGCAGTACGAATGGCACTTTTGTATTTTATTGGTAGTGGTAGGGCTTAATTAATCGTCATAGTGTAGTAATTACATCCTTGAACGTAATGTTTAATCTTGATAATGCGTCTAAGCATAAATACTATTTTATAAATGGAAACTGGAAGCGAGAGTACAAGATTTAATTCTATTGAATTGCTATATTATAAATAGTGAAATTTTAGAGGATTTTCGTGTTCAGTTTTACCCATTTACTCTTGCTTTACATCTTTTTATAAACTTATATACAACTTTTACTACCCAACAGTGTGCTAGTCTAGCTATAATTTATTACTACTTCTACTATTAGATACTTATACCGGAGATATACTGATAATGACTCTATCTAGTTTTGATGAAATAGCGAAATATTTAGAACAGCACGAAAACGCACAACGGATTAAAAAATTAATATTCTTTGCTTGTAAAAATGAGTGGGAAAATGATCAAGATACGCTAGATAGATTTAAATTACAAGAATTAATTCAAGAATTATCTAGTTTAAATCCCACAATAGATGACTTAACCTCAAGTTTATCTATGGCTGTTAAACATCTTAGTAAACCAAAACAATACTCCATAATTGCCAGGATCATTGTCAAAGAAATACAAAAATTATATCTAACCTCTGAAGAAAAGACAGGAATAATATTAAATCCACCTCACCAAGAAGAACAAACAGGAATAATATTAAATACATCTCATCAAGAAGAACAAACAGGAATAATATTAAATACATCTCATCAAGAAGAACAAACAGGAATAATATTAAATCCACCTCATCAAGAAGAACAAACAGGAATAATATTAAATCCACCTCATGAAAATATCCCTATATTTTATAGTCCTGAACAAAGATCATCAAATATCCCAACAAAAACTTCAACCAGTTTAAAAAAATCTCAATATAATCAATTTGATTTACGGCAAAATCTGATGAGATTTGCTAATCCAGTGAGAGTTAAAATAATTTTATTTTCTGCACTTTATAGGAAATTTACGTTCAGTGAAGAAGACTGGTTGAAACTTAAGACAGAAGAACTTGATAGTTTATTACAGCTATTATTTAATTCTTGTTCAACTATCAGAGAGCTTGAATCTAAAATCAATAATGCTGTAATTTCTTTAGGTAACCCAGATAAAAATATTCAATCAGCAGGTGTCATCATCCGAGTTATGCGAGTTTTATATAGTGAGATATCAACTAACGTCAATTCATATAAACCACCTAACAGTTCTTTATCTAAAGAAACTAGGCAACCAAATAAGTTTAACTATCAATCTGCACAAACTGAAACTGATGATGCAGATGATGATGATGACAATAATACCTGTCAAATTACAGTACCACCTACTTAAGATATAGGTAATAACAAATAATGAAGGCGGTCTTTGACTAGTTTTAATTTCAGATAAATTTGTAACAATAATTGAGAGAAAAATATGGATGCTAAAGAACTTCTGAAACGATATGCAAATGGAGAAACAACATTTATCAACGCAAGGTTAAATGGGGTAAATTTATTTGATGCAGATTTAATTGGTATAGGTTTGGATCAGGCAAATTTGTCTAATGCTATCTTAACTTTTACCTATCTAAATCAGGCGATTCTTAATAATGCAAATCTAACTCGTGCAAATCTCCGTGGTGCAAACCTAACTCAAGCAAAGTTGCAAAATGCCAACTTGCATGATGCTGATTTGCATGGTGCAACTTTACAAAGTGCTGATTTGCGTAATGCTAATTTAACTTTGGCACATTTGCAGGATGCGAACTTAATGGGTGCTGATCTCCGTGGTAGTGATTTGAGTAGTGCTAACCTAACAGGTGCTTGCCTCCGTGGTGCTAACTTGCGAGAAGAAAAAAGAGTCTATTCTTCCACTCTCAAGAGTGCTAACCTGCATAAGGCTGATTTGCGAGGTGCTAATTTAACGGGTGCAAACTTAGCTAATGCAAATCTAAGTGGTGCTAATTTAAGTGAAGCTATGCTACATAGTGTGGATCTGAGTGGTGCTAATCTCAGTGGGGCAATTTTACAAAATGCTACTTTAATTGAGACTAATCTGGAGGGTGCTAATTTGAATGGTGCTAACTTAATCAATGCTAGACTGGCAAATTCAAATTTGAATGAAGCTGAATTGATAGGCGCTAACTTGCATGGTGCGCTTATGGCACAGGCTACACTGATTAAAGCCAATATGAATCGAGCCAACCTCAGTTTTGCTAGACTGAGTAGAGCTAATTTGACTCGAGCTAATCTGCGTGAAGTTGATCTCACTGAAGCACAATTAATAGATGCAATTCTTGCTATGACAGACCTTACCAATGCTAATTTAACCAATGCAAATCTGCTCAGAGCAGAAATTAGTACGACAAATCTCACGGGTGCAAATTTAGATAACACAGTAATGCCTGACGGGACAAGTGGCTATTAAAAATCAGGAGATTTATGAGTAATTTCCTGAATTCAATGCTCTTTTCAATTATTCTATCCCATTGGAATTAAACCAAAAAATTTTACAAAAACTGGTAACAAATATGCCTACTTTAAAAGTCAGCCATTTTACCTCTTTATCCATACTTTCCTTGCTGATAAGTGGAAGTTGGATGTTTGTATGTGAATATAGTCCAGTTCAGGCTCAAATACCCAATAATAGTCAATACAACCAAAATTTTGATCGATATTTTGTTTATGTTGATAGCAGTAATTTACAACTTTTGCAGCGAGTTCGGCAAGTTGAACCTAATGCCTATATCCGCAATTATAATGGACGTAAAGTGATCCAATCTGGCGTTTTCAATGGACAATCTAATGCTCAACAACGGGTAAAAGAATTGGAATTTAATAGTATTATTGGCGCTCGCATTGTTAATTCTGAAAACATAGAATTAATACCTAATTATTCTGGATACAATACGCAAAACTATCCAAATAACTATCAAGAGGAAAAAAGAAATTCCTACTATGTAGTTATTCCTAGTAATGCTAATAATTTACGTTCCTTCGGTACAGAAATTCGCCAGAAAATTAGCATCAATATTAATGTATTTAGGAGAACTCAACCACTAGGAGCGCACATAGCTGTAGGACCATTTAGCGATCGCTTAGAAGCAGAACAATCGAATAGCTATTTGAAAAATCTAGGTTACGGTAATGCCAGAGTTTATTATGGAAAATAATTCTAAACTATGATTTTTGTGATGAAGATGATTAATTGCTTTAACAAATTAATTAATCATCTTCATCAAATTAATCAGATAAATCATAGTTCAGATTAATTAATCATCTTCATCAAATTAATCAGATAAATCATAGTTCAGATTAATTAATCATCTTCATCAAATGAATCACGCAAATCATAGTTCAGATTAATTAATCATCCTCATCAAATGAATCAGATAAATCATAGTTCAGATTAATTAATCATCTTCATCAAATGAATCACACAAATCATAGTTCAGATTAATTAATCATCTTCATCAAATGAATCACACAAATCATAGTTCAGATTAATTAATCATCTTCATCAAATGAATCACACAAATCATAGTTCAGATTAATTAATCATCTTCATCAAATGAATCACACAAATCATAGTTCAGATTAATTAATCATCCTCATCAAATGAATCACGCAAATCATAGTTCAGATTAATTAATCATCTTCATCAAATGAATCACGCAAATCATAGTTCAGATTAATTAATCATCTTCATCAAATGAATCACGCAAATCATAGTTCAGATTAATTAATCATCTTCATCAAATGAATCACGCAAATCATAGTTCAGATTAATTAATCATCTTCATCAAATGAATCACGCAAATCATAGTTCAGACTTTTTATGACAACTAAAGCAATGACTAAAGAACAATTTATTGTTACCGCAGCCCAAATGCGGGAAATAGAAACCCGAATATTTAATGCAGGAATGCCTGTAGCTGCTTTAATGGAAAAAGTAGGAGGATTAATTTCCCAACGCTTACAAGCTCTTATTACCCCAGAACAAT
Source organism: Dolichospermum sp. DET69 (assembly GCA_017355425.1). Classification (NCBI taxonomy): domain Bacteria; kingdom Bacillati; phylum Cyanobacteriota; class Cyanophyceae; order Nostocales; family Aphanizomenonaceae; genus Dolichospermum; species Dolichospermum sp. DET69. Next base: position 1,585,440 of record CP070233.1, on the reverse strand, counting down.
GTGTAGGAATATTAGTCGGTCCTGGTCATAATGGAGGAGATGCCTTAGTAATAGCCCGTGAATTGCATTTTCATGGTTATGAAGTTTGGATTTATCAACCTTTTTCTAAATTGAAAGAATTAACTTCCCAACATTTTCAATATGCAGTAAGTTTAGGGATTCCCTGTTATCAAGAAATTTCCCAATTACCAAATAGTGATTTTCTAATTGATGGTTTATTTGGATTTGGTTTAGAAAGAGAAATTACTGATTCTGTAGCTGCGGCAATTAATCATTTTAATGCTAGAAATCAGCCCATTATTAGTATTGATATACCTTCAGGTTTGCATACAGATACAGGAGAAGTTTTAGGAACAGCTATTCAGGCAAATTATACATTTTGCTTGGGTTTATGGAAACAAGGTTTATTACAAGAACAAGCATTACCTTATATTGGTAAAGCCGAATTAATTGACTTTGATATTCCCTTAGCAGATATTCATGCTGTTATCGGTAATATTCCCCAAATCAAACGCATTACTAAAACAACAGCATTATCAACCTTACCTTTACCTCGTCCTCTCATTACCCATAAATACAAACAAGGACATTTATTATTAATTTGTGGTTCTCAACGTTATGCCGGTGGAGCAATTTTAACAGGTTTAGGTGCGCGAGCTTCTGGTATAGGAATGTTATCAATCGCTGTCCCCGAATCTCTGAGAATGTTGTTAGTTTCCCATTTACCAGAAGCGTTAATTATTGGTTGTCCCGAAACCGAAACAGGAGCAATTGCTAATTTACAATTACCAGAAAATATAGATATAAATTCATTTACCACAATTGCCTGCGGACCGGGTTTAACTAAAGATAGTATTTCTCTGCTTCCCCAAATAATTAAATGTGAATGTCCTCTAGTTCTTGATGCTGACGCTTTAAATATCTTGGCACAAATAGGCACTATCCCCACATTAAAACCACGAAAATCAGCCACCGTCCTCACACCCCATACAGGAGAATTTCAGCGGCTATTTCCGAATATTGCCTACACAGATAGAATCAAAGCCGTACAAACAGCAGCCCAAGAAAGTGGGGCTGTAGTCCTATTAAAAGGGGCAAGAACAGCTATATCTAATCCTCAAGGTAGTAGTGTTTGGATAAATCCCGAAAGTACCCCAGCCCTAGCCCGTGGAGGCAGCGGTGATGTATTAACTGGGTTATTGGGTGGACTATTAGCGCAAATTATGAATAAAGAAATTTTTATAGAAGATATAGTCGCAACTGCGGCTTGGTGGCATTCCCAAGCAGGAATTTTAGCAGCACAAGCGAGAACAGAATTAGGAGTTGATGCTTTTACACTGACACAATATTTATTACCAGTCTTGAAGCGATAAAAAAAGGCAAAAGGCAAAAGGCAAAAGGCAAAAGGCAAAAGGTAAAAGGTAAAGGGTAATAATTACCAATTACCAATTACCAATTACCAATTACCAGTTACCAATTACCAATTACTTAACTGTTACCTTACCACCAGCTTCTTCAACACGCTTCTTGATATCTTCAGCAGCATCCTTAGTTACAGCTTCCTTAATAGCTTTAGGAGCAGCTTCTACTAAATCTTTAGCTTCTTTCAGACCTAAACCTGTGATTTCACGGACGATTTTGAGGACAGCAATCTTCTTGTCTGCGGGTACAGAGTCCAAAATTGCATCAAATTCGACCTTTTCTTCTACAGCTTCAGCAACAGCACCAGGAGCAGCCATCATCATCATGCCACCAGCAGCAGGAGCAGCACTAACACCAAAAGCTTCTTCGATTTGCTTAACTAATTCAGAAGCTTCTAATAAACTCAGAGATTTTAATTGTTCTAAAATTGTTTCGGTTGCAGCAGACATGGATATAACTCCTAAAGAATTTTTGATTTGTTTGGGTTAAAAAAACCCGTGAGGGTTAGTTGTTACTTGTCAGTGATTACTCTTCACTGACTACCGCTGACTCAGCAGCACTTTCAGAACTATCGCTATTTTCTTTTTCAGCGACAGCTTGCAAAGCGCGAGCCAAGGAAGTGGGAACTTCGTTGATACCAACAGCCAGCTTGGTAGCCAGAGCGTTGATAGCACCAGCAATTTGAGCCATGAGTTGTTCCTTAGATGGCAAGTCTCCTAGAGCCTTGACATCAGCTTCACTCAGGACACGACCTTCCATAACACCACCGCGAATTTCTGATTTCTTGGTGGCTTTTTGGAATGCTTGGTAAGCTTTAATCGCAGATAAATCTTCTTTAACTAGCAGAAATGCCGAAGAACCGTTAAGTAATTCTGACATTGGCTGCCATTGTTCCTGATCCTTAATCGCAATGCCCATAAAGGTGTTTTTTGTCACCTTACAGATAGCACCACTAGGACGGAGTTGCCGACGCAAATCTGTGATTTCAGCAACTGTTAGCCCCTGATAATCAATTACCAGAGCTAAAGTTGATTCACTCAAAGAAACCTTAAGGTCAGCAACTATTTCTTTTTTGTTTTCTAACGTTCTTCCCATACTTATCTCACCTCCAAGGGCAAAATCATCTTAGTTGTCGGTTGTCAGTTGTCAGTTGTCAGTTGTCAGTTGAGAATTTTTACTCTATTTCCTGTCACCTGTCAGCTGTCACCTTTTTGCTGACACCCGGAAAAAACTTAACCCCAGCTATCTTAGCCAGGGTTTCAAAGTAGTATTTTTAAAGCCGCAGTTATCAAACTTCAGGCGGTTAAAATTACAACCTCGGCAGGGTATTAAGCTATTCGCATAGCACCTGCTGTCTCCGGCTTTGCTTATTTAATTTTGGTCTTTGCTAATTATTGATGATATTCATCTATTACCAATTACCCATTACCAAATTATGCAGCGTCAGTCAGTTTTAAATCCCGTAGGGCGCTGATGTCAATGGCAATTGATGGACCCATTGTTGAGGAAATATACAATGACCGCCAATAACGACCTTTAGCGCCTGAAGGACGGTTACGGTCAACTGACTCTTGTAATGCCTTCAGGTTTATTAATAAATCTTCAGGTGAAAAAGCAGTCTTACCAAACATAACATGGACAATCCCAGTTCGATCAGCCCGATATTCTAATTTACCAGCTTTGAATTCAGCGATCGCACTAGCAACATCAAATGTCACTGTTCCCCCCTTAGGTGAAGGCATCAAACCCCGTGGACCGAGTAATTTACCCAGCTTTGCTACCTGTGGCATCACATCTGGTGTAGCAATCAGCTTATCAAAGTCCATGAAACCTTTCTGAATCTGGTCAATTAGTTCTTCTGAACCAGCCAAATCAGCACCAGCATTAGTTGCTTCTGTGACTTTTTCGCCTCTAGCGATAACCGCTACCCGAATTATCTGTCCTGTACCTTTGGGTAGTGCTACTGTTGTCCGCAATTGTTGGTCTGTATATTTAGGGTCAATTCCTAAACGGATGTGAGCTTCAGCAGCTTCGGGAAATTTAGCGGTTGCTGTTTCTTTTAACAGAGCTAATGCTTCTAAGGGTGTATAATCCCGATCTTCTACTTTTTCTAGCAACGCCTGTAAGCGGCGTGATACTTTTTTTGCCATTTTTTTCTCCTGGGGTGATCTCGAAGCTGTGCTTCTCCCCCGATAATTTTTTAGTTAATGCTCAGTTGTCAGTCTTCAGTTGTTATTTTTACTGTCACCTGTCACCTGTCACCTATTCTGTGATAGTTACGCCCATATTTTTAGCAGTTCCTTCCACGATATTCATGGCTGCATCAATATCATTAGCGTTGAGGTCAGGAAGCTTGGTTTGAGCAATTTCGCGTAATTGCGTTCTGCTAATGCTACCAACTTTGGTTTTGTTGGGTTCATTTGAGCCTTTTTCAATCTTCGCTGCCTTGCGAATCAACACTGATGCTGGTGGAGTTTTGAGGACAAATGTAAAACTTCTATCTTCATAAACAGAAATTTCTACAGGTATTACCATTCCAGCTTGGTCTGCTGTTTTGGCGTTGTACTCTTTGCAGAACATCATGATATTAACACCATGTTGACCCAGTGCAGGACCAACTGGCGGTGCTGGGTTGGCTTTCCCAGCATTCAGGGCCAACTTAATGACCGCTACTACTTTCTTCGCCATTTGTATTTAGCTCTGTTTTTTAACCTGATTAAATTCCAATTCTACTGGTGTATCTCGTCCAAAGATTGAGAGTAGAGCTTTTAGTTTACTCCGTTCTGGGGAAACTTCAATCACCTCGCCTTCAAAATCCTTAAATGGACCAGAAAGCACAACTATCTTATCACCTGTAGCCATATCAATTATGACTACTGGCTCTTGTTCCATGGTTTGCTTGAATATGCGTTCAACTTCCGAAGGATTCAGGGGAACTGGCTTGACGTGGCCACGGCCTCTACCGCTTCCACGTTTTTGCTCTGCGCCCACAAAGTTAATGACGTGAGAGGTGTTTCTTACCACCTGCCATGTATCATCACTCATCACCATTCGTACTAACACATAACCAGGAAAAACCTTTTCTTCTGAAGGTAGACGTTTACCATCCTTACGGATTTTCACCGTTGGAGTGTGGGGAATTTCCACTTGGATGATTTTGTCAGCGACATCAAAAGTTTGGATTCGTTGCTCTAAATTTGTCTTTACCCGTTTCTCACAGCCAGAGGCTACTTGCACTGCATACCAGCGTGTTTCTTTTATCGCTGTTAAGAGTGTTTCCTCTAACTGCAACTCGGAGTTGCGCGGTTCGTCTGTTGCAGAAGTCATCAGAACACCTGTTTTGCTGCCCAAGCGAACAATCCATCGACCAAATATATCAAAGATGCGGAGAGTGTAACCATTAATAGTACAGCGGCTGATTCACTCACCAACTGTTTCCGACTGGGCCAAATTACTTTCTCAAGTTCTTCCTTTGTTCCTTGGAAAAAATTGTTTAAGTTAAACCCATTTTCGGTTTCTGGCATTTCTGCTTCATTTTTTTTGGCCACAGTCGTTATACCCCCGTTTCTTAAATAGCCCAACCTTGTGATTTTATTTTCAAGGTTTACAGCTTCGGCCTCAATTAACTAGTAATAGTAAAGCTATATGTTAAAAAAATTATACCCGAAATAATTAACGCTTTCTGCTGTTTTGGCAGTGACGTTATTGCTTCGGGCAATATTTTTCTTTTTTAGCGCGCCCTGGAGGACTTGAACCCCCGACATCAGGTTTTGGAGACCTGCGTTCTACCAACTGAACTAAGAGCGCACAAGCTTTTCTCGTTACAGTCATTGCGCTGAACTTTTTTTATTCTAACACAATTTCGACTCTGATTGTAACTTATTTTTTTTCTTTTGGCAAGTTAGCGGCGGATGCCGCTTGCAGACTGGGTTTTATCTGTTAATTCACCATTGGCAATTACAGAGGGCGGTCAAATCTTTGTTTAATCCGGGTTGCCTTACCAACTAGATCGCGGAGATAGTACAGTTTAGCCCGTCTAACTTTACCACGACGCAATACTTTAATGCTTTCAACTAGAGGAGAATGGAGTAAAAATACTCGTTCCACACCCACACCTTGGAAAACTTTACGGACTGTGATAGTTTCGTTAATGCCGCCATTGCGTCTAGCTATAACTACACCTTCGTAAGGTTGCACACGGAATTTAGTGCCTTCCTGAATTTTGACTCCTACCTTAACTGTGTCACCGACATAGATATCGGGTAAATCAGATTTCATCTGTTCCGCTTCAATTGAGCGGATAATCTCTTGCGCGTTCATTACTCTTTATCTTTTTTGAAAAAACTCACAATCGTCTATTATAAATCCATAATTGCCTGAGAGTTTAAAAATTTCCATTATTTAAATAAAAATTATTTACAAGTTTCCAAAACCTTTTACCTAACAACTGACAACTGACAACTGACAACTGACAACTGACAACTAACAACTGACAACTAACAACTAACAACTGACAACTGACAACTGACAACTGACAACTGACAACTGACCAATTACTGTTGTAAAATAGACAGTGTAAGGATTAAGGGGGAACCAGGTAACTGGTCATAAACGCCTATAGAGACTATCTTTGGCAATGTTCAAGGTTTAAAGTCCAGTCAGCTAAAACAACTCCAGCGACTGTACCACCAACGCATATCGGGTGATTGCATTACTACAACTGAGTTTGCTCAACGTCTGGCAGCAATTAGTACGGAAATTAATCAGCCTGTTTGTACTTACATTAACCGTCGCGGACAAGTGATTCGGGTAGGTGTAGGTAATCCGCGTCAAACTCAAATTCCGCCTCTAGAACTGCCTCGTTATGGTGCAGAACGTCTGAGCGGTATTCGTTGTTTATCCACCAACCTCAAATCAGAACCACCGCATGAGTCAGCATTGACAGCGATGGCTTTACAAAGGTTGGATGTCTTAGTAGTTTTAAATATTACTGGGGGAGGATTTACCAAGCGTGGTGGTGGTTCAACTGGATACGTGAAAGAAGCTTATTTAGCGCATCTGGTAGCCAATAATAGACAGTTAGTTGCTACTCAATCCTCTGGTATTAGTATTCCAGAGGCCGGAATATATTCCCACATATCACCACCTCTGAGTTTAGATGCTTTAGCCGATCAGGATTTTCTAGACTTAGTGGCAGGTTTAGAAGAGGAATTTAGTCGGGAATATATAGCTCAAGCAGTAGATGATGATCATGATCGGGTACTACTTGTTGGGGTATTAACGGAAAATACCAATCAGCAACAATTCCAAGATATCATGGTGGAATTGAGCCGGTTAGTGGATACGGCTGGAGGTGTTGTATTACAAATATTACAACAAAAGCGATCGCGCATTCATCCCCAAACAGTTATTGGTGAAGGTAAAGTCCAAGAAGTTGCCCTAACGGCGCAAACTTTAGGCGCAAACTTGGTAGTGTTTGATCGTGATCTTTCACCTTCCCAAGTCCGCAATTTAGAGGCGCAAATTGGTGTCAGAGTCGTTGACCGCACCGAAGTAATTTTAGATATCTTTGCCCAACGCGCTCAATCTGGTGCAGGTAAATTACAGGTAGAACTAGCACAGCTAGGGTATCTGCTGCCACGACTGACTGGCAGAGGTCAATCCATGTCCAGATTAGGGGGTGGTATTGGGACAAGGGGACCGGGTGAAACCAAACTAGAAACAGAACGCCGAGGTATTCAAAAACGGATTTCTCGACTGCAACACGAAGTTAATCAATTGCAAGCGCATCGTTGCCGATTACGTCAACGCCGACAACATCAAGAAGTTCCTTCGGTGGCCTTGGTGGGTTATACCAACGCTGGTAAATCTACTTTACTTAACGCCCTCACCAATTCCGAAGTATACACGGCTGACCAACTGTTTGCCACTCTTGACCCCACAACCCGACGCTTAACACTTCCTCATGCGGAGACGGGCGCACCCCAGGAAACTCTAATGACGGATACTGTAGGTTTCATCCATGAGTTACCTGCATCTTTAATGGATGCCTTCCGGGCAACTTTGGAAGAGGTTACAGAAGCGGATGCCTTGCTGCATTTGGTAGATTTATCTCATCCTGCTTGGTTAAGTCATATTCGCTCAGTTCGGGACATACTCGCGCAAATGCCGATTACACCAGGACCGGCGTTAGTTGCTTTTAATAAAATTGATCAAGTTAATAGTGAAACACTGGCTTTGGCTAGAGAAGAGTTTCCTTTAGCAGTGTTTATTTCTGCTAGTCAGCGTTTAGGACTGGAAACTTTGCGTCAGCGTTTATCTCTATTAATTCAGTACGCTGTTGGTGATGATTAGGGTATAGAGAAGCAGGAGCAGGAACAAGAATCTGGGGTTAGGAAAGAAATTTAGGTATTCTTTTCTCTCCTTCCTCCTCCTTCTTTCTCCTTCTTTCTCCTTCTTTCTCCTTCTTTCTCCTTCTTTCTCCTGACTCCTGACTCGGTGACTCCTGACTCGGTGACTCCTATTCTTGTTTCATCAAAGTCAGTTCAATATAATCTTCACTGGGTTGTTCAATGCTCACTTCTACATTGGGACCAAAATATTTGGTCATTTTTTCGTGCTTTTGTTGCCAAGTATCAAAAGTGATTAGTGGTGAATCAAATTCTAGAATTAAGGTATAAGCTCCATTAATTTCGGTTTCTCGCAAACCTTTGACTATTGGTCTTTCTTCGTCAGTGGGACTTAAACCCAGAAAAGCAAGTGCTATATCTAGATGAGCTTTTTGTCCATAACAGTTGCGTGTGATGTCCTTGCGGATTTTATTTTGTGTAACGGTTGCTTGTTGCTTTCTGAGTTCTAGGATTGGTGGCGTGGTAGTTTGGCTGAAGGGTATGGGTTTAAGTTCATTAGCTTTCAGGGCTAAACCTCCCAGTAACAGGGGAAAACCATAAAAAAATCCCACTAGATTGAGGGTAGCGTTATCCGCAAAGTAGGCAACAAAACCTGTGATGGTCAGTATACTCCCTATTGTTAGACCAAGTGTTCCCAAAGAAATTTTGCCGAGCATAATTTAATATTAGTATAATTTATTTTCATCTTTTATTATCATCGCTGATTAGTGCCATATTGGGAAAGAGAATATTGAGATTTTTCCTTTTTGCGTTAACTTTAGATTTGAAGTGTTTCAAAACTGGAAGCAAAAAAATGGATATTCAGATAATTAAAGACCGAATTACCACTGTCAAAGGTAAACGTGAACGGTTGCTGAGTTTATTAGAACAACCCAGCTTAGGGACTTTAAGAGTTGATGTCAATCAAGCTTTGGAAGAGTTAGATGATTTAATTGATGAGTTTAAACGGACTATTCCCGAAGCAGGAAATAATTAACTTAAGTTGTTAGTTATCTAAATTGAGGCTGGTAATTGATAATTGTAATTATCAATTACCTGTGAATTGATACGGTATATTACAGGTAAATGCGGTACTAATTTTAATCACAGAGCAATTACAAAACAGGTATTTTACCACTGATACATAAATTTATTATTAAGCAGAACGCTACCCTGCTTCTGGAAATGCAGAATATTCCCGTCTGTTCCCTAATTGTCTGACTAAAGCAATGAGTTCTTTGGTAGGAATATCTTTTGTGCAAACTTTATCAAAGTGATGCTCAGTTTTGTTGTGCTGAAATGATGATTCATCTACGGATGAATAAGCCAAAATCTGAGTAGTTGGGGATATAGCTTTGATGTAATTAGATGCTGACCAACCATCCATAATTGGCATTTGTAAATCGAGAATGATCACGTCAGGTTGATAGAATTGAACCATTTCTATAGCTTCTTGACCATTACTAGCTAACCCGACAACGTGAATATTTTCTTGAACAGAAAAAACTAGTTGTAGGCTTAAACGAGTGAGTTCATGATCATCAACTACAAGAACACGCAACTTAGAAGAATCATGGGACAACATTAACATTCCAGAAAAAGAATAAGTAGCAATTCTTATAGTTTATGAGTATAAGTTGAATAATTCACTCTATCTTATGGATGAATTTTAGTCATAAAAAGCTGATATTCATGCGAAAATCGCATTTTAAAATGGTTTTTTTGCATAGTGTTGGCATAATAGATTCGCAACTTAGGAAACTGGCATATTCACATAGTGGATCATCTTCAACATATGTTAGTTATCACCGCAAAATGGTATGTAAATTCAAATATGGTGATATTACTCCATAGACTCCCCTACCCTTTGGAAACATTTTTGTTGAAAGGGTAAGGATGGGCTACCAGAGGCTTTTGCTTATGAGCTAAAGCCACGCCTGCGCTATGAAAATTTAAGATTATTATTCACCTTTGCTGCAACTAATGAGAGTTTAATTTATGCCAGCAGAGCGTAAAGTCATAGCCATAATAGTTTTTTGAGAATTAGCTTCTGGACAGTTTTCACCGGGGCATCTTTGGATATAACTACCATCAGATTGTAAGTCCCAAGCATGACGATTATCTGCCAACATAATTCCTAATATCTCTTGTAGATCTTTAGCAATTTCTTGGTCTTTAATGGGGGTAATTACTTCGACTCGGCGATCTAAATTGCGACGCATCCAGTCAGCACTGCCAATATATATTTCTTCTTGACTATTGTTGTAGAAGTAATATATGCGGGAATGTTCCAAAAAGCGGCCAATAATGCTGATAACGCGAATATTGTCGCTAAGATTTGGTAGTCCGGGACGTAAACAACATATCCCGCGAATAATCAGGTCAATTTTGACTCCAGCCCGAGATGCTTCGTATAAAGCAAAAATGATTTGTGGATCAACTAGGGCGTTCATTTTGGCAACAATGCGGCCAGAAAATCCATTATGGGCATTTTCAATTTCCCGGTAGATTAATTCCAGAAAGCGATCGCGCATATTCACAGGTGCTACCATAATTTCTCGATAGGATTTTTGGCGAGAGTAGCCTGTTAAAAAATTAAATACATCTGTTAAATCTGCACCTAATTCTTCTCGACAACTAAATAAGCCTAAATCTGTATAGAGTCGTGCGGTTTTCTGGTTGTAATTCCCAGTCCCAATGTGTACATAACGGCGCATTCTGTCTTTTTCCCGTCGCACTACTAAGACAATTTTGCTATGGGTTTTTAAACCGACTAAACCATAGACAACATGAACCCCAACTCTTTCTAAACGCCTTGCCCAATAAATGTTATTTTCTTCATCAAATCGGGCTTTTAATTCCACTAATACGGAAACTTGTTTCCCATTTTCAGCCGCAGCAATTAAAGCATTAACTATGGGTGAGTCTCCAGAAGTCCGGTAGAGAGTCATTTTGATGGCTAGGACATTGGGATCATGGGCGGCACTAGTAATAAAGCGTACCACTGTACCAGAGAAGGATTGATAGGGATGATGTACCAGCAAATCTTTTTCGCGAATGACGGAAAAAAAGTCTTTTCCTTCTTCTGGTTCGAGAACATCAGCATCAATATTCGGTTCTCGTAGTCGTTGTAAGCGGGAAGGAACGACGGATTGACGTGGGGAATCTTTAAGTTCTGGTAATGGTAGTGCCAGAAAATACATTAAATCCCGCAGTGCCAAAAGACCATCAACTTCATAAATATCGCTTTCGGTTAATCCCAAATCTTCTAAGAGACGGGAACGAACTGATTGAGGGGTTTGGGAGCGAATTTCTAACCTGACGGTATTCCCACCCATGCGACGTTTGCGAAGTTCCTGTTCAATGGCTAATAACAGATCATCTGCTTCGTCTTCTTCTAATTCCAAATCAGCGTCACGGGTAATGCGGAAGGGGTGATATTCTTGAATATTCATCCCTGGGAATAGAGATTCTAGGTTATGAGCGATCGCTTGTTCTAAAGGAATCCCTGTCCAGTTAGCAGTTTTACCATTGTCTTGCATTCTCAACTCTGGGGGTAAAGGCAAAAATCTTGGTAAAACTTGAGGAACCTTGACTCTGGCAAAAAACTCTTCTTCTGTATCGGGATTTTTTACCACTACTGCTAGATTTAAACTGAGATTAGAAATGTGGGGAAAGGGATGACTAGGATCAACAGCAAGGGGAGTCAGAACCGGAAAAACCTGTTCTTCAAAATAGTTATCTAAGTAACTCCGCTGTTTTTGATTTAGTTCTATGTAATCCAGAATATAGATTCCCTGTTGTACTAACAGTGGTTGAAGAATGTCCTCAAATTCGGCGTTAAGTTTTTTGAGTTGGGGAATTAGTTGCAGACGAATATGATCTAGTTGTTGTTGTGGTGTGCGGCCATCGGGAGTTAATAAATTAACAGTGGCTTCTACCTGTTGTTTTAAACCTGCCACTCGCACCATAAAAAACTCATCCAGATTAGAACTAAAAATGGCCAAGAATTTCAGCCTTTCCAACAGAGGAGTTCTGGGATCACAAGCTTCATGCAACACCCGATGATTAAATTCTAGCCAACTTAACTCACGGTTGATGTAGTATTGTGGATCACTCAAATTCATGGAAGCAGAATTCTTTTTTGGTTTCGGCATGATCACCTAGATTAAGGCAGATATTGCCCATAGAGCATGAATATAAATATCTTAATTGCTAGTGAACTTTTTTACCCAAGATATATCTCATAATATTGTGTACTTTATGTCAAGTAATTAATATGAAATCATACTCAGCCTATTTTATCCACACTAAAGATATTACAGTCGCTCAAGCAGTATTTAGTAAGATAGTACCCATTGCAGACTCATCTTGGTTGATGTGTAATTTTACCAAAGATGACGAACCTCCAGAAGATGAGGTACTTTTAGGACAAGCATCCCTTACTGAAGCTAAATCACAACAACTCGACGAGATTATTTTTATCTACGGTGATACCTCAATTGATGGATTTGTATATGAACATAGACTAAATGGGATGTTGATGCGTAAGCTTGTATGGTTTCCGCTACTGGATGATGATGATTGGCAATGTGGTTGGTTATGCGCTGAAGGTGAACCAGAAGAGTGGGAAAAAATCTTTTTCAGTCCACATAATCTTAAACAATTCCTGGAATGGGAAAAGGGAAGATATGAGGATGAAGGTAAAGAAGCAGAATTCTCAATAAGAAAAGCGGAAATCATAGAAATATGGAAGACTGGCAAAATTATTCCTGGAAGTACATTTCCTTTATGCGATGGTAGTATGGCTATTTTTGTGGAAGAAAGTTATGGCATTAAACGGAAAATATAGGAATTAAAAATTAAAAAAAATCAGGAACAGGAAATTTTATATCAAGAGTGTAAATTGATTTTATGTCTATCTATCTATTTCAAGCAACTCGTCGCCATTTAGCAATTTGGTACACTGCCATAACTGCAATTTTATTATTATTATTTGCTAGTGGCGTGTATTTGTATGTTCGCAGTACATTAATTGAGAGAATTGACGATACATTATATCATGTGGTGGAAGTTGTCGAGCGTTCTTTAGTAATTGAACCTATAAATTTACAACCTAATCAACTGCGAGTAAATGTAAAAGCTAGTTTTCCTAATAATGCAGAAAATGCTGAAGATGATCGCATTGATTTAGAGTGGTTTAGTCCTAATGGTCAATTAATGTGGTCAACTTTTTCGCAAATATTAGATATTCCTATTCATACCTATCATACAGGTGAAACTGTGCGAATAGAGGGAATAGGAGGATGGGGAGAATCTGCACAGTTATTTAGACAAGTTACGAAAAGGATAGAAATAGGCAGGCAGGTTTTAGGATATTTGCGAGTGAGTCATCCTTGGTTTGAGGTGACAAAACCCAGCCGAGAATTAATTTTTGATTTGGCTTTAGGCATTAGTTTGATGGTATTGGCTGTAGCGTATAGTGGTTGGTTTTTATCTGGAAAGGCAATGGAACCAGTGGGGGAATCTTACCAACGCTTGAAACAATTTACTGCTGATGCTTCCCATGAATTAAGAAGTCCTATTGCTTTAATTCAAACTAATGTCCAAATTGCCTTAGCTGATTTAGATGCAGAAGAAGAAAAAAATGCAATTGAATATAAACAACAATTAAAAGTTATAGAAAGATTAACCCAAAGATTAGGAAAGTTAGTTAATGATTTGCTATTTTTAGCTAGACAAGATAGCGGCATAAGCATGGATTTATTTTCCTCTTGTCCTCTTGATGCTTTATTGATGGAAGTTGTCGAAGAACAACAATTTGTAGCTAGAGAAAAACAAATTAATCTGGTTTTGAATTTAGTTGATTCTCCTTTAACGGCAGTTAATCCCGAATTACTAGAAAACTGGTTTACTCTCACGGGGAATTGGGAGCAATTAGTCAGATTATTTACAAATTTAATTGGTAATGCTTTGCAATATACTCCAGCACAGGGAGTAATAAAAGTGGAGTTAGAAAGAATAGAGGGGATAAATCGAGTTACAGGAATGCGTTATACTAGTTCTCATTTACAAATAAAGGTCAGTGATACAGGAATTGGTATTCCTACGGACGCGCTACCAAAATTATTTGACCGCTTTTATCGAGTTGATCCAGCACGAACGCATAGAACTGAGAAAACGGCTACTGCTAAAACTACTGGTTCAGGATTAGGATTAGCGATCACTCAAGCCATTATCGAACATCATCAAGGACAAATTCAAGTGGCCAGTAATCTGGGAGAAGGTACTACTTTCACGGTAACTCTACCCATTTTACCCCCAAATAATAATCAAGTCTGAACTATGATTTGTTTGATTTATGTGATTCTTATGACTAATCAAGTCTGAACTATGATTTGTTTGATTTATGTGATTCTTATGACTAATCAGGTCTGAACTATGATTTGTTTGATTTATGTGATTCTTATGACTAATCAGGTCTGAACTATGATTTATGTGATTCTTATGACTAATCAAGTCTGAACTATGATTTGTTTGATTTATGTGATTCTTATGACTAATCAAGTCTGAACTATGATTTGTTTGATTTATGTGATTCTTATGACTAATCAGGTCTGAACTATGATTTGTTTGATTTATGTGATTTTTATGACTAATCAAGTCTGAACTATGATTTGTTTGATTTATGTGATTCTTATGACTAATCAGGTCTGAACTATGATTTGTTTGATTTATGTGATTTTTATGACTAATCAGGTCTGAACTATGATTTGTTTGATTTATGTGATTCTTATGACTAATCAAGTCTGAACTATGATTTGTTTGATTTATGTGATTCTTATGACTAATCAAGTCTGAACTATGATTTGTTTGATTTATGTGATTTTTATGACTAATCAAGTCTGAACTATGATTTGTTTGATTTATGTGATTTTTATGACTAATCAAGTCTGAACTATGATTTGTTTGATTTATGTGATTTTTATGACTAATCAGGTCTGAACTATGATTTGTTTGATTTATGTGATTTTTATGACTAATCAGGTCTGAACTATGATTTGTTTGATTTATGTGATTCTTATGACTAATCAAGTCTGAACTATGATTTGTTTGATTTATGTGATTCTTATGACTAATCAGGTCTGAACTATGATTTATGTGATTCTTATGACTAATCAAGTCTGAACTATGATTTGTTTGATTTATGTGATTCTTATGACTAATCAAGTCTGAACTATGATTTGTTTGATTTATGTGATTCTTATGACTAATCAAGTCTGAACTATGATTTGTTTGATTTATGTGATTCTTATGACTAATCAAGTCTGAACTATGATTTGTTTGATTTATGTGATTTTTATGACTAATCAAGTCTGAACTATGATTTGTTTGATTTATGTGATTCTTATGACTAATCAAGTCTGAACTATGATTTGTTTGATTTATGTGATTTTTATGACTAATCAAGTCTGAACTATGATTTGTTTGATTTATGTGATTCTTATGACTAATCAAGTCTGAACTATGATTTGTTTGATTTATGTGATTTTTATGACTAATCAAGTCTGAACTATGATTTGTTTGATTTATGTGATTCTTATGACTAATCAAGTCTGAACTATGATTTGTTTGATTTATGTGATTTTTATGACTAATGACTAATGACTAATGACTAATGACTAATGACTAATGACTAATGACTAATGACTAATGACTAATGACTAATGACTAATGACTAATGACTAATGACCAATCTCTCTGATTTTGTTAAGCTATCTGATAGCGTTAAGTTAGCTATAAGATTTTAATATTCAGACTAGGAAGTGGTAGTGTGCCAAAACATATTCAGTTAATTTCCATTGTAGTTGCCTGTAGTTTATGGAGTTTGCCGAAAGCTGCTCAGGCTCAGGCATTCATCCCTCATACCGTGCAAATTGATAATGCTCAGTTAGAGAAACAGGGATTGGGTTTAGCACAGGAAGCGGCTCAGTTAGCTCAGTTTCAACAGGTTGAACCAGCTTTAATCAGAGCGCGGTTAGCGAGCAAACTAGCCCCGCAGAATGATAAAGTCTGGTGGCTGCTGGGGAGTTTACATTTACAAAATCAAGAATTTGATCAGGCTGTTACCTCCTTGAGCAAAGCCCAAACCCTCAATCCTAAAAATCCGGAAGTGCAGTTTGCGTTAGGTTCAGCTAAGTTTCAAAAAAAAGATTACCAAGGAGCTATCACCCATTATCAACGGGGTTTGAAATTAAAACCCAATTATTCTGGGGGGTTGTTTGATTTGGGTAATGCTTACTATATGCTAAATAAATTCCCAGATGCGATCGCTCAATTTAATTTGGCAGTCAACCAAGATAAAAAGTTTTGGCCAGCAATTAATAATATTGGCTTAATTAAGTACGAAGAAGGTGATGTTCCCGGCGCAATTCAGCAATGGCAAACAGCAGTTGGTATTGATAAAAAAGCCGCAGAACCTTTATTAGCCCTAGCTGTAGCTTCCTATAATCGGGGCGATAAACAAAAAAGTTTACAAATGGGAGTATCTGCACTCCGCATAGATTCCCGTTATGCCGATTTAAATTTTCTCAAAGAAAACCTTTGGGGGAAACGCCTACTTTCAGACACCAAAAAATTCTTAGAATTACCGGAAATTAAATTAGCCTCACAACCACGGGAGGAAATACCAACACCATAAAAGGGAATTTTAGATTTTAGATTTTAGATTTTAGATTTAATTTCTCTAAATCCAAACTCCAAAATTTAATTTCCCAACTATCCAGGTGGTAAAAGTGCCATGATTTGGTCAATAAACAGTTGGTGATCAATTACAGGCTTAGAAATATAACTATCAGCGCCACTTTGGTTTAAAAAGTTCTCCCGATCACCTTCCATAGCGTGTGCTGTCACTAAAATAATCGGTAAGTTAGCTGTTTGTGGGTCAGATTTTAACATTTGTGTGATTTTTATACCATCAACAGATTTCCCTTGATATACACTATGTGACAGAGACACATCCATTAAAATCAAGTCTATTTCACCAGCTTGGGCAATTTTCATGACCTCTTCCACATTTTCTGTATGTTTTACCCCTAAACCCCCGCGTTTAGTCAGAATTTTAGAAAAAACCCGAGCATTAATTAAATCATCTTCCACAATTAGAACAGTTTTCATCAGACTTTATACTAAATAGGGCTAACATCTAATCAATATCTATTGTATTTTTAATAGTCTATAAGCATAGATCACATCCAAGATAATACTACCGCTTTTTCTCTCTATGAGTATCAAGATTGTGTGAGTATTTCTATGTTATCCGTTATGCTGTGATCTTAGAACGTGTTATCTTCTAGCGGCTGTTGTGTAGTGAAAATTCAGGGAAAAACCTCATGGCAAAACAGTTAAACCTTCTCTCCAAGGGACAGGTCATCACCACCGCCCTGCACACCGAAATGCAACGGTCATACCTAGAATATGCCATGAGTGTGATTGTGGGGCGAGCCTTACCAGATGTCAGAGATGGGTTGAAACCAGTACATCGGCGTATCTTATATGCCATGCACGAACTCGGTTTAACACCAGATCGACCTTACCGAAAATGCGCCCGTGTGGTGGGAGATGTTCTCGGTAAATATCATCCTCACGGTGATCAATCAGTTTATGATGCCTTAGTTCGCTTAGTTCAAGACTTTTCTAGCCGTTATCCCTTACTAGGGGGACATGGTAACTTTGGCAGTGTTGATAATGACCCCCCGGCAGCAATGCGTTACACAGAAACCCGTCTCGCACCTGTGGGACATGAGGGAATGTTGGCGGAAATTGCCGAAGAAACTGTGGATTTTACGGGAAATTTCGACAATTCCCAACAAGAACCAACAGTGCTACCTGCTCAATTACCATTTTTGTTACTGAATGGTTGTGCAGGAATTGCCGTAGGTATGGCTACAAATGTTCCCCCCCACAATTTGGGAGAAATCGTAGATGGGTTAATTGCCTTAATTGACAACCCAGATTTAAGCGATGAAAAATTATTTCAAATAATTCCCGGTCCAGATTTTCCCACAGGTGGAGAAATTATTGATCATGGCGGCATTAGGGAAGCCTATACCACTGGCAAAGGCAGTATCGTCATGCGCGGTATTGTCACAATGGAAGAAATTCCCGCTACTAGGGGAACTAAGCGCCGGACAGCATTAATCGTCACCGAACTGCCCTTTCAAGTTAATAAAGCTGGTTGGATTGAAAAAATCGCTGATTTAGTCAATCAAGGTCGTTTAGTGGGCATTTCTGACATTCGAGATGAGAGCGATCGGGAGGGAATGCGCGTAGTTATTGAACTTAAACGCGATACCAATCCCCAGGAATTACTCCAGCATTTGTATCACCAAACCGCTTTACAAACAACATTTGGCGCGATTCTCTTGGCGATAGTTGATGGACAACCCCGCCAATTAACCCTAAGGCAACTATTAGAGGAATTTCTCAAATTTCGAGAACAAACCCTCAATCGTCGCTACAATTACGAATTAGAGAAAGCAGAAAATCGGGTAAATATCCTGGCAGGATTGCTGAAAGCTTTATCAAATCTGGATGATGTTATTGCTATATTACGACAAGCACCTGATGGCAGTACAGCCAAGATGACACTTTGTAGCCAGTTAGATTTAACTGAGGTCCAAGCAGATGCCATTTTGTCTATGCCTTTACGTCGTCTTACCAGTTTAGAACAGCAAAACTTACAACAGGAATTTGATAAACTCAGCCAGGAAATTACCCTATTGCGGACATTACTGGAAGATAGACGGGAATTACTCAAAGCCCTGAAAAAAGATTTACGCACGCTTAAACGTAAATATAATGACCCCCGCCGCACCAAAATAGTCCATACTCAAGAAAAACCAGTCTCACAAGAGAAAGGTAAAGCTAAACAACCAGCAATAGTAGCCGAAGATAATTCCCCGGCGAAAATTCCCAATCCCAAACCGGAACAACCCGCAGAAGAAACCATTTTAGAAGTTACTCAACGGGGTTACGTGCGGCGCATTTCCCCCAATAGCAAAAAAACAAAAGGGGAAAACGGACTACTAGATCATGATTTCCTGATCCAAACTGCATTAACTAATACCCACAAAGACCTGTTAATTCTCACTAGCGGTGGTAAAGTCTACCCCATTACTGTGGGAGATATTCCCCTCATTACTGGACGTTCAGCGCGGGGAACGCCATTGATTACCATGCTTACCAGCGCCGCCCAAGGTAACACTGAAGGTATTATTACCCGTTTTTTGCTCCCAGAAAAACCCGAAACATCGGAAATGGTGCTGTTAACGAAGGAAGGACGGATTAAACGCCTATCTTTATCGGAATTTGTGAATTTCTCACGGCGAGGAATTACAATTTTGAAACTTAAAGATCATGACGAATTAGCTTTTACCCAATTCATGAGCAGCGGACAACATCTAATTTTGGCTAGTTCTAGCGGTCGGCTGTTAAGGTTTCCGGTTAATGATGAACAATTACCGATTATGGGTCGGGCTGCAATGGGGTTACAGGCATTCCGTTTATTGAAAAATCAGCACATGGTTGGCTGTGTCAATGTCAGCAAAGATGACCAATTATTGCTAGTGACGGAAGAAGGATCTGCCAAAATCATGGATGCAAATCAGTTGAGGGCTGCTAATCGGGGCGATTTAGGGATACAACTTTTGAAATTTAATAATAAAACAGACAATTTAGCGGCTATGGTACCAGCAAAACCAGGTTCGGAGGTCGCATTACTGACCAATAAGGAGCGAGTTATTCGCGTATCGGTAGATGCAGTTCCTAATCTCAGTAAGGATAGTAAGGGTGAAAGTATCTGTCAACTCAACAGAGATGAGAGGATTATCAGTGTGGTGGAAGTAGAATAGGGTTTTGAGTGGGAACAAGAACCCCACCCCCAACCCCCTCCCTGACAAGTGTAGGTTTTTTACATTGAGATTGATAATAGGGCTAGACTTGGCAGACAAGGAGGGAAAGTGGACAAGGAGGAAGGACAGAGAAGAATTAAAACCTATGAAGATAGGGAACATATCGGGCAGAATTTTCCGGTTCTTTCTCTTCACACTCCCTTGTCTACTTTCCTTGATTTCTATAGAAGAATTATCAATTGAAGTACAGGTTTCGCAATTTGCGAAAATTACAACTAAGATGCGAAGCGAACCCAGTGAACGCCAAAAAATTCGTGATTTGATTAATCCCCATACAACTACCTTAACTAAGGCATTAAATGAATTTATTCGAGATGCCAAAAAGAATCTCCCTTCTCAATATCATGAGTTAGTCTTAATTGCTGATAACTTAGATAGAATTGTCCCTATAACTAAAGCAGATAACCGCAGCAATCATGACGAAATTTTTATAGACCGTAATGAACAACTGAAAAATTTAGATTGTCATTTAGTTTATACCATACCAATTTCTTTACTTTATTCTGACCGCGCAGCATCATTAACAGATATCTATGGAACTTCCCAAGTTTTACCAATGATTATGGTACAAACTTCTGAAAATGAACCTTACCAAAAAGGGATTAATAAAGTTATTGAACTTCTCCAAAAACGACTAAATACAGTAGATTCTAGTAAATCTATTGTTGATTTCTTTGAAAGCAGGTCATCTTTAGAGATGTTATGTTTAATGAGTGGCGGTCATGCGCGGAATTTATTATTATTAATGAAGCAAGCCCTGAAATACACAAACACTTTACCTATTTCTAACAAAGCCTTGCAGCGTTCAGTTAGCGAATTGCGAAAGACATATAAAGATACCATTTATGCGAATGAATGGGAAGCTCTAGCAAATGTTCATCATTCCAAAGAAATAGTTAATGATCAACTATATCGGGGTTTATTATTTAATCGTTGTATTTTAGAATATCGTTATCTCGAACCAGATGGAGGAAGTAACGTTTGGTATGATATTCATCCTCTGATTAAAGGAATAAAAACATTTCAGGACACATATAATCATTTATATCCTGGATAGTTAGACCTCTCCCTAACCCTCTCCTAAGAGGAGAGGGGACAGGAAAAACAATAAACATAACTTGAAAGTTGTTAAAATGGTTATTTTAAAGCCTCTCTCCTTGTAGGAGAGAGGTTTGGAGAGAGGTTTTTACGTAAAGTTTATTATTATCATCTATTTAAAACAATGCCTCTTAAACTCAGTGATTGGGATCATGATTTACCAATAGAAGAAGATGAAGAATATCAAGCCTTTATTCGTACACTCCAATTTACAGAAGGCTTTGGTATATTATTTGTGCGCTGTTCTCCCGCTGGAGGTGAACAATTAATTAGTAAAGTTAAAGAAGATATTAATGATAAAAATATAGAAGTTATCAAATTAGATAAAGACGTTACTAACTTATATGAGATAGTTGATAAATTAGATCATAAAAGCCAGATAAATATTTTATTTATTACAGGTTTAGAGTCTGCATTATATGAATATGAAGAATGTAAAAAATTATCAGGTTGGAGTAGCAAAGAAACTCATCATTATAGTTGGGAAGGTGTACCACCGATTTTAATTAACATCAACCAACAGCGAGAACGGTTTAGAGATAGTTTTAATATTTGTTTTATATTTTTATTACCGCAGTTTGCAATTAAATATTTTATTCACCGCGCCCCTGATTTCTTTGATTGGCGTTCTGGTTTATTTGATTTTCCTTTAGATTCCGCAACTCTAGCAGAAGAAGCCACAAGGATTATTCAGGAAGGAACTTATGAGAAATATGTGAATTTAACAAATGAAGAAGCAAATCGGAAAATTCTAGAAATTATAGATATTATTGAACATGAAATAGATAATGAACAAAAAGCTAAATTATTTTTTGAATTAGGTTATTTGCAAGCAGTTAGAAAAAATTATGAAGAAGCCATATCTTCCTACGACAAAGCAGTGGAAATTAAACCTGATGATCACGAAGCTTGGTACAGCCGGGGCATTTCTCTATACAATTTAGGTAGGTATGAAGAAGCCATATCTTCCTACGACAAAGCTGTGGAATTTAAACCTGATTACTACGAAGCTTGGGACAATCGGGGTATTGTACTACGTAACTTAGAAAGGTATAAAGAAGCAGTTGCGTCCTACGACAAAGCTCTAGAAATTAAACCTAATAATTACGAAGCTTGGAATGATAGAGGTTTAGCCCTACATGAGCTAGGATTGTACATAGCATCTATTACTAGTTGCGAACAAGCTATTGCTATTAAACCAGACTTTGCTTGGGCTTGGAACAATAGGGGGCGTTCCCTAAATAATTTAGGTAGGTATGAAGAAGCTATATATTCCTACAACAAAGCTGTGGAATTTAAACCTGATTACTATATAGCTTGGGATAATCGAGGTATTTTGCTAAGTAGATTAGGCAGGTATGAAGAAGCCATATCTTCTTACGAAAAAGCTGTGGAATTTAAACCTGATGATCACCAATCTTGGAACAACCGTGGCATTTTGCTAAGTAAATTAGGTAGGTATGAAGAAGCCATATCTTCCTACGAAAAAGCTGTGGGATTTAAACCTGATTTATACCAAGCTTGGTACAATAAAGCTTGTGTTTATGCCCTGCAAGGTAATATTGAAAAAGCAATTAAAAATCTAAAAACAGCAATTAATTTGAATCCTGATAAGTACCGTAAAATGGCAAAAACTGATTCAGACTTTGATGCTATTCGGGAAGATGAACGTTTTCAAGAATTGATTAAATAAATTAGGTATAATAGGCATATACTGAATATTATTAATTATGAAGTGATAATTAAAGTGTATCCTAAATTTTGGCATATTAGGGTAACTTGACGAATATTTTCTAAACAATAAGCAGTATAATGATTAAAGATATTAAGGAGCTAATTATATGCAGATAAAACTTAAATCGAAAGTTGATGCACAAGGTAAATTATTCCTACAACTTCCCCAACAATTAGCTAATCAAGAATTAGTAATTATTATTACGGATTCTTCTGAAGAAAAAATACCAACACCAGAAGAATTAGGATATCCTGCTGATTTTTTTGATAAAACTGCTGGAAAATGGGAAGGTGAAGTTTTAGTTAGGGAAAATTTAGTTGATTGTGATCAAAGAATTTGGGATATTGAATGATGATTTACTTGTTAGATACTAATACCTGTATTCAATATTTAACCGGACGTAGTGAAAATGTAATTAATAAATTTAAAACTACTCATCGTGAAAATATTTATTTGTGTGATGTTGTCAAAGCAGAATTATACTATGGAGCTTATCGTAGTGTAAAACAAGAGCAAAATTTAGCTTTATATGAGTTCTTTTTTTTTCAATATATCAGCTTACCTTTTGATGGAAAAGCAGCTAAAATTTATGGTGAAATTCGTTCTCAATTATCAAAACTAGGTACTCCTATCGGTGCTTATGATTTTCAAATTGCTGCTATTGCATTAGCTAACAATCTTATTTTAGTAACTCATAATACTAGAGAATTTCAAAGAGTTGAAAATCTACAACTTGAAGATTGGGAAGTACAGTATTTGCGGTGATATTAAGTAGAACGCACTAAAATACCGCTATCAGGTTCAATAGCAATGTACCAACCATAGTATTTATCTAGTTCTTTACTCCTAACTCATCACTATGACACACAACCACGACCACGAACACCATCATCACCACGGACATGAACACCATAGTCACGCCCCTACCACATTTAATCGTGCTTTTGCCATTGGTACTGCACTGAATATAGGATTTGTCATAGTTGAAGCAACCTATGGCTATTTAGCCCACTCTCTAGCTTTGTTTGCTGATGCTGGTCACAACTTGAGTGATGTTTTAGGACTTCTCCTAGCATGGGGGGCAAGTTCCCTTGCTCGTCGTCCTCCCAGCCACCGCTATACCTATGGTTTGCGTGCTTCTTCTATTTTAGCAGCTTTAATAAATGCTGTGGTGTTGCTTTTGTCTATGGGTGCTATTGCCTGGGAAGCTATCCGCCGCTTTCAGGATTCTGCTCCAGTGTCAGGAGAAACTATTATTGGTGTTGCCCTAGTGGGAATTATCATTAATACTGTTACCGCCCTGATGTTTATGTCAGGACGCAAAAGCGACTTGAATATTCGGGGAGCATTTTTGCACATGGCTGCTGATGCTGTGGTATCACTAGGCGTTGTGGTAGCGGGAATTGCTATTTTATTCACCCATTGGCTATGGCTTGACCCATTGGTTAGCTTAGTGCTGGTGGCAGTTGTAGTGGTTGGGACGTGGCACTTACTCAGAGACTCTGTAAATTTGGCACTTGACGGAGTACCAGCAGGAATTGAGCCGCGAGCTGTGAAAAATTACTTAATTGAATGTCCTGGTGTTTTGAAAATTCATGATCTACATATCTGGGCTATGAGTACGACGGAAACTGCACTCACGGTTCATTTAGTGATGCCTGGAGGCTACCCTGGTGATGCTTTTTTATGGGAAGTTTCTCAGGAACTGGAACACCATTTTGGTATCAAACATTCTACTGTTCAGGTAGAAATGGGCGATTCTGCTTATCCCTGTGCTTTAGAGCCAGATCACGTTGTTTGACACTCTCAGGGCTAAAGCCGCTGAGATTCTTGGTTCAACGAGTCCACTTAGTTTAGATCCCTTGCAGTATCTAAGCCAGAGGTGGTTCTCTCCCCAAGCGTTAACTTTCCCTTTGCCCGAAGGTAGTTGCATTACTGCAAATTTTGCTTGAGTTTAAATTCTGTGTTGTCTAGCTCCCATGAAGATTTTACCTATTCCTGGGTAGGAAACTAAAACTATGGAATAGAACCCTATATCCTCAATTGTCAAGGTACAGATTGCCGTTAGGCAGTTAGGTTTTTATACAGGTTGATTACCATTCCTGTTGTGAATAGTATAACATCATCAAATACAAAGGCGATAAACCTTTGCTCATTTTAACCAATCTTTACAAAAAGAAAAACTCTATGCGGTTAAAACCGCACGAGTCGCTTATATCTCAGGTCTAAAGACACTGAGTTTTACGCTTACCGGATGCTCTTATAAATAAATGTTGTTTTTTTTTGCAAAAAAAATGTTATATTTATTTATATAAAGCAACAAAGCTTAATAAATCCTAATTTGGAGTGCGAACCATGACTAATGCAACAAAAACAACTACTGCCCCTATAGCAACTGATCGTAATGCGTGGCAATGGGGTTTTACACCGGGAGCAGAAATCTGGAATGGCCGTTTAGCAATGATTGGTTTTTTAGCAGCAGCTTTAATTGAAATATTTTCTGGTCAAGGCTTTCTTCACTACTGGGGAATTTTGTAATTTTTCCGTAACATGATTTTGGATTAATTAAAAGCCTGGTAGTTGGTCAGTAACCCAGCCCTAAAGGGACTGAGCTTGCAAGAGAAATCAAACAAGCTGTACTGACCAGACCACCCTGAGCATAGTCTCAGGGTAGCCGTTATTTGAGTCACGACACCCACCGAATGCGAAGCTAGTTCCCTGCTCTGTCGCTTGTGATTAAACAGTTCTAAGGTCACTGGAACAGTGTTGCAAGCTTAACAAGCTCTTATAACAGGTCGAAGCTAACATCACCCCGAAAGGGAGGCTCTTTGGAGCAAAACATTATGCGTACAGAGTTGAGAAATTTGAATCGGTAATTGTCCCGTTGAAAGTACATCACAACAGTACCCCGAATTTCCCAACTCCAAGGCGGTAATGAAACAAGATTCAATGCGGTTAAAACCGCCCGTGTCGCTTCCCTCTCAGGTCTAAAGACACTGAGTTTCCCGCATACCGCGAGGTCTTATGATAACTGCCAGGTTATTTATCTGGGAATATTAAGGTATACTTGTATCAGTTCCAATAACCTCCAATAATTGAAGAATCTCATCCCCTACAAATAAAATTGTAAATATAAAATAACGGTGTTAGGTGACATTTTCCTCATTATTTTAAAAATATTGTTTTGTCATGAATAATCAACTTCTGAAAGAAAAATTACAAGCAACAATCAAAAACAATCAATCTAAAAATGATGGTTCTCCTATTACTAATTTAAAGCTTGATCAAACTTTAGGTGCAGAAATTGAAGAATTAACAAGGGAACTAGAAAGTCTCAATCCTCATCCTCAACCTCTTATCCATGCTACGGCTTTGTTAGAGGGGGCTTGGCAATTACAATACTCTACAGCTAGAGAAATTCGCTCTTTAGATTCTCTACCATTGGGATTACAAATAGGTAAGGTTTATCAAGTAATTAATATTGCCGATAAACTATTTTTTAATATAGCTCAAGTTAAACATCCTCTAGGCTTAATATCAGGATATGTGAAAGTAACAGCCAGTTTTGAACCTGCTATGGACACATCAAACCTAGCAGATAAACGCATCAATGTTTATTTTGATAAACGGTATTTAGCCATTGAAAAAATTGTAGGTATTAACACTCCTAAATTAAATCCATTTAAAGTTATAGTCGCTAATAATCCTCAAGGGAGAATTGCCACTCTCGATATTACTTATTTAGATGAAACTTTAAGAATTGGCCGTGGGGGAGATGAAAGTTTATTTATTCTCAATAAAGTCAATGATTTACCTAACTTAGCCTGTTAAATTCACGTTCTGACTTCAAAAAGATATAGCTACAGTTTTTCCTTTGCGGGGTATCTCTACTCCATTTAGGTAAGTTTTCTTTGACTTATCTATGGTATTAATCTTTTGATTGCTATACTTATTATCTGCACCTTTAGTTTGTTTTTTGGCCTGATTCATAATCTCAGCAATATCGTTCGTATAAGTATCTGGATAACCCTGTAATGATGGGCAATAACCACCAAATAAAGTCTCTGCCTGTATGGGAGTTATCTCTTGCAAAAATAAACTGATATCAATCTGATGAGTATTGGAATCTATTATTTTATCCATTGTTTTAATGAAAATGATAAATACATCTATACTCTATGCTGGCAAAAATCCTGATAATTTTAATCTATCTATAGGCTTATATTTAAGCTACTCCTCTTTTTGAACACGGATTTTACGGATTTAAGGATTTCACGGAGTGAAGGATTTTTTCCTCACTGAAAGGGTTTAAATTCCTGTCTGAAACTGTTTTATTTGCGAATAGATAAACTACTTGATGATTGCGTTCGCATTTTTCTAGTTTCTTCCAGAATTTTGTCTATATCCTCTTGAGATAAACGTTGAATGTAGTTAATTTTTACTTCTTCTAAAAAGTCATTTAGCAAACTTTGAATTTCTGCCAACACTTGTTTTTGCTGAATTTCTGAAGTTAATGAAGTTGTAAATTTTTCTATTAGCTGAGTGGAAAGTTTTGCCGCAACAGGATCTTTAATGGTACTAGCTAAAGCAGCATAGATATTATTAGTAATTTGGGTGGCTAGTTGTTCACTAATTTGTGTTTGGGCTTTACCTAATCCTGGTAGCAGGAGAATGTTATTATAGCCTGGTAACTGCTGACAAGCCATTTCAATACTATGGCACAAGATCGCATTTACTTCTGGTTGAATTTTTGGTAATACTTGATTAACAAGGGTTTTAATGAACAATCCAGTAATTGCTTCTATTTCATTGATATTATTAATATCTATATAAGAACGCACATTATCTGACTGTAATAACCAACGGGTCATCTCACCTCGTTGAATTGAACCTTGAATTTGGTTGATTACTTGTATTATGACAATTTCTGTAATTTCTTCCGCAAAATTGGCAAGAAGACCTTGATGAATTTGCCGTCTAATTACATAAAAATCAATTAACTTTGCTTGATCTAGTCGCACTGTTACTGGAATGATTCGTAACCATTGCCAAATTGGTATTAGCAATAATAGATCATACCATCGCCAGAGAACTGCTTCTAACCAACTTAAATGATTATATTTCTGCTTGATTAAAAAAGTCCGTCCTAATAATTCTGTAGCAAATAGAATTACAAAGGGTAAATCAATTATCCAAAAATTATTGAGCAATCCCCCATTTTCATCAATTTTACGATAATAGTTGATGGCAATTCCAGGGCGAATTTTTTGGTTGAAAAAATCTATTTCCTGATTCCAACCATTTTTAGATAAATACTCCTGACTCCAAAAAGTATTAAATGCTGCTTTGGCAGATTTTTGGCCGACGTGTTCCCGCATTCGATTTTTGATTTTTTCCAGAGTTCCACTCTTTCCGGCACTTGCAAAAGGATTAGTTTCAATCATTTCTTGGCTAAGAAAACGAATGTCTGCTAATTTAGCTTTGACTTGAGATGAGACTAAGCCAGTTTGAGTTACCTGTTTTTCTAATCCAGCTACTGCTTCTAAATACTTTTTTGTGTCTCGATGAGGTTCAATTCCTTTAATTGGATCGTACAAGCGAGTAATTGCTGGAACTCTACGGAAGTAAAAATCTCGCCAAGGTACATAACTTAAATCAAAAAAAACTAACACTAGGTTGACAGTGGCGGTAATTGCCATTATCTTTTCAAACCATAATTTTTTCTGCTGGGAAGTTGTTAACTTATTCATGATTCTTTATATAATGAAAGGCTTTGGCTGTAATATTCTGGCCTATGATGTTTATCGCAACTCAGAATTAGAAGCTTTAGGTGGAAAGTATGTAGACTTACCTGAACTTTTTGCCAATGCTGATATTATCTCATCATTTAATTAATAGCGAAGCGATCGCTCAGATGAAACCAGGTATAATGATTATTAACACTAGTCGGGGTGCATTGATTGACACCCAAGCAGTAATTGAAGGGTTAAAATCGGGACAAATTGGTTATCTGGGTGTGGATGTTTACGAACAAGAATCGGAATTATTTTTTGAAGATTTGTCTAAAGAAATCATTCAAGATGATGTTTTTCAACATTTGACAACTTTCCCTAATGTTCTCATTACTGGACATCAAGCTTTTTTTACAAAAGAGGCTTTGCAGAATATTGCTGATACTACTTTTGCTAATATAGCTGACATTGAAAAAGGTCGTACCTGTGCCAATGAAATCCGTTATCAACCAGAAACAGCTTTAGCGGGGTGATTTTTCATATTGATTAATAATCAATTAGAGTCAGATTAATCAAAATTTATGAATGATCGCAAAAACTGTGATTAAAGAAACTTAAAATCCACTTGTGATACTCTTGATTTTACTGGTTTACTTCCAAGGAGTTTTTATTATGTGGTGTAGTTTCGACAAATCTAGAATAACAATAGCTTTAACCTGTATAGTAGCAGCTAGTGTTGTGAGTTCGGACATAGCTTTTGCTGCCCGTCAGCGCAACTATAACCCAGAGGAATTCCGATCTGTGTTACGGGGGTTGGGTTATAACGTTAAAGTTACAAAAGATCCTCTAACTGATGAGGAAACTAAAAAAGCCATCACTCAATTTCAAACAGGCTACAAGCTAAAGGTGGATGGGAAAGTAGGTCCCCAAACCCAAGATCAAGCCGCTATGATTGTCCAAATTTTGCAAGCTAATTTAAATACTGTACTCAAACCAAAAACTCCACTTCCCAGGGATCAATTCTATACTCCTCAAACGGAAGAGTTAGTAAAGGAGTACCAGAAAAAACATCAACTTCCAGAAACTGGTATTGCTGATTTACAACTTCGTCAAAGACTAAATGAAGAAGTTAAAACTATCATTAGTACCCCGGTAACTAACCCAACTCCTAAAGCCACACCAACAGCTAAACCAACGGCTAAACCTAAAGCCACACCAACGGCTAAACCTACAGCCACACCAACGGCTAAACCTACAGCCACACCAACGGCTAAACCTACAGCCACACCAACGGCTAAACCTAAAGCCACACCAACGGCTAAACCTAAAGCCACACCAACGGCTAAACCTACAGCCACACCAACGGCTAAACCTAAAGCCACACCAACGGCTAAACCTAAAGCCACACCAACGGCTAAACCTACAGCCACACCAACAGCTAAACCTAAAGCCACACCAACAGCTAAACCTACAGCCACACCAACAGCTAAACCTACAACTACACCTACACCTACACCTACACCCGAAAAGTAAAGCCAAGAATTAGGAAGTAGGAATGACAGGCTCTTCGGCCTGTCGTATATTTACTTAACCGTAAATACTATTTAGCTTTTCAATTTTAAAGCTTCTGCTGCGGACATTCCTTCACCTTGAGTACCGAAATACCATAAAGCTGCACTGGCTTCGGCACGAGTTACAGGTTTTTTAGGTTGAAATAAGGTTGTATAGCCAAAAACTCGGCGAATATTCGATTGTTCAGCATTCTGAAAATCAGCCAAAACTGCTCTTAAAGCTTTGGGTTCAATGCTACCTGCATCTTGAAAACCCCAAGTTTGTTTAACGGCTTCTAAATTAGCAACAGGTAAGGCTTGACGGGTATCTAAAGGAATTTTCCACAAAAGTAATTGTTCTCGCGTTAAAGGTGCATCAGGACGAAATAAAACTGCTGTGGTATCTCCAGACAAAGCACTAGGAATTAAACCTGCTTCGGCTAATCCCTGAATGGCTGGAAAATCAGGATCTTTGCTGAGGATATCCCTGAAAGTTGGTTGTGTGCTAGTGGCTGCTAACCGAATTTTTTTAGCTGGATTGTTAGCATACATGGCATTATTAGCCGCAACTAACCAGCGAGCATATTCTCGACGGGTGATAATTTTATCAGGTAAAAATTCGTTATTTGTTTTGGGTTCGATAGATAAAACACCTAATGCTGCTAAATCTTGAATGTGTCCGCGCCATTCTGGAGGTGCTTTTTGAATATCAGTAAATTCTTGAGTTGTTAAAATCTCAGGTTGGCTAGTTGGCTGGGTTGTTATGTTGGGACTATTAGTATTAGGTAAAACTGGACCAATAAATTCAGAATTATTGGATGAGGTAACTGGATTAGTAGCTGTGGTTTGAGAATTAGACGAATATTCAATTACTAATTTAGTTGCTGTTTGTGGTTGATTGGGTGCAGCTTTCGTAACTGTTTGTGGTTTAATTGTGAGGTTGATGAGTAAATCATTGCGTCGGGCTGAAACAGTCCCCTCTACATCATCTGGAGGCTGTTGGACAATCTGCCAGTTTTTAGCCTGGAATTGCTGACGATAAAAGCTGGTAATGAGATTACTAGGATCTGCACTTTGCCAACGAATTGATATTTTATTTTCAGAATTAGCCGGGATAACTTCCTCTAGTGTGGCATTAGGATAAATGGGGATATCTGCGGGAAAATCAGCAGGTAACTTAATTATGGATGTGTTGGGGTTGGGTGTTACTTGCTGACTCTGAGGTTTGCCAAAAGGAACAGGATTATTTTGCAACTGAGGATCAGCAGCTAATGATTGTTGGAGGTTTTTAGCGGATTGACTATTGGTACAAGCTGTTAAGGAAGATAGTAAAACAGCAAAACTCAGGAATACAGCCGGACGGTTACGAAAAAACACAAAGAAATCACAAATTGATTTTCACTTTCTACACTAGCATTTTTGGTGATAATAATACTTGCGCCATTTTTTTGCTTTGTTGGGTTGAGCCAAGAGAAACCCAAGGTATTTGTTGGGATACGTGCCTTAACCCCACCTACGAATCAAGGAATTTTTTGATTTGAACAAGGTATTGAGATTAAAAACCTAGATCGAATTAGAATAGGAAGAATCTAAAATAGATATTAAATTAGAAAAAACAACGGACATTAAGCAATCTCATTGCATTTTACTGTCTGTAAAGCGTCCCCAGGTTGTTACCAGTGCTGAAACAAGATGTCATGCAAGTTTCCCAGGATCAGCCTATTTATTCTGAGGCTCCACTCCAACTACTGCTGTTTGTTGATGGACGAACTCAGTCTCGTCAACAAGTACAGCAAATTCGCGCTTACTTAAAGGAATTAGAGGCTGGGTATAGTTTTGAACTACAAATTATTGATGTTGGCGAACAACCCTATTTAGCGGAACATTTTAAGTTAATAGCAACTCCTGCTTTAGTTAAAATTCATCCACAACCCCAACAGACTATTGCTGGTACTAATATTATTCCGCAATTAAAAATCTGGTGGCCACGTTGGCAAACTTCTGTGGATACTTTTTTGAGTTTACAGGAAGATTCTCCAGAACTTATGGATGAAAAGAGTCGGGTAAACTTGCCTAAGTTTACCATTCATTCGGTTGCAAGTTCGGCGGAGACGATTCAACTATCAGATGAAATTTTTCGGTTAAAGCAGGAAAAGGAGAAACTGCAAGAACAGCTACAATTCAAAGACCGAGTAATTGCGATTTTGGCACATGATCTTCGTAATCCTCTCACGGCTGCGGCGATCGCTATTGAAACTCTTCAATCTACTTATAATCCAGATACAGGGGAGTTTACACGCCTGAAACCAGGACTGGCTATACATTTATTAAAACAAGCTCGGGCGCAAACACGGATCATTGATCGGATGATTGCTGATTTGTTACAAATCGGGCGTAGTGAGGATACAGATCTGCCTATCATCCCACAAAAGTTACAATTAGGAGAACTGTGTTTACAGGTATTAGATGAATTGAGCGATCGCTATATTGCCAAATCCCAAACAGTGGAAACAGATATTCCCCAAGATTTACCCTATGTATATGCTGATCCTGAACGAATTCGCCAAGTGCTAGTTAATCTTTTAGATAACGCCATCAAATATACACCTGCGGGCGGCGTTATTACTGTGGCGGGACTACATAGGACTACGCAAAAAGTGCAATTTAGTGTTGGTGATACAGGTCCGGGTATTCCTGAAGAAAACCGCAATCGCATTTTTGAAAATCTTTTCCGTCTCCAACGTGATCAAGCCACAGATGGCTATGGAATTGGTCTTTGTTTATGTCAACGCATTATCCGCGCTCATTACGGTCAAATTTGGGTAGATTCATCTCCCCACGGTGGTGCATGGTTTCATTTTACAATGCCAGTATATCCATCGTAGGGGCGCAGGGCCTGCGCCCTCTCCGTCATCAGTGATAAAACTATTACAAATCACCAATTATGCCAAATCCATTAATGTATCAACAAGACGATTTTGTTGTTTTGGAAACAAATCAACCAGAACAATTTCTGACAGCGGCTGAATTGTTAATAAAGCTGGAAAAGACTTTATCACAAATAGCTCATGATGATTTACCACTAGATATGCAAAAATTGGATTCAGTTAGCGAACAGGCACAATATTTGCTTGATACAAGTTGTAATTTAGATGTAAGTCCAGGAGAATATTTACAGTGGTATGCGGTTCGCTTGGAAAAATAAGATTATTTGCTCACAGGATTGGGAAGAATATTGTTCACGTTTACGTTTGTTCAGAGTCAAAGGTAATGCGCTCAGAATGATATGCAGGTGGCTCAACATGAATTAAAATCCTGACTGGATGAAACCGTTGTTCTAGTTGTCTTTCGACTTCTTCTGTAATATTGTGAGCAGTCTCTACATCTGGTGCATCAACAATTAAGTGCATTTCTATAAATACTTGACGACCGATAACACCACGAGAAGCGATATCATGACAGTTAATGACACCTGGTACGGAAACTGCGATCGCATGAATGGTTTCTGGAGCGATCGCCATTTGATCCACAAGCCAAGGTAAATTTTCCGTTAAAACTGACCAACCACTCCAAAATACAAGTAAAGCTACAGGGAAAGCCAGTAACACATCTAACCACTGATAACCCAGCCAAACACCTATTAAACCACCAATAACGGAGATTGTTACCCAGACATCACTCATGGTATGGGTAGCATCAGCGACTAGAATAGAACTACCTACTCGTCTACCCACATTGCGTTCATAAAACGCGACAAAAATATTTATTCCCAACACAATTAGTAATAACCACAACTCTGGAGGTGATACTCTCACAGGTTCACCACCACCTTTGATAATTCTTTCTACAGCACCTTGAACAATTTCAAAACAGGCTATTCCTAGAAATGCAGCTATCCCCAAAGCCCCTACGGCTTCAAACTTATTATGCCCATAAGGATGCTCTCGATCTGGTAATGGTGAAGAAAACTTAATCGCCACTAATCCTAAGACATTATTGGCACTATCCGTCACACTATGTAAAGCATCGGCCAGCAAACTTAAAGAACCTGTCCAATGACCCACCAGGGTTTTTAATCCCATTACAAATACGTTAAGCAATAGAGTAATAATTAAGACTCTTCTTACTTCAGTACGGTTATCGTAAGTCATATATTAATCTTTTGTTAATCTTATGTGATTTGTGAAAAAAAGGCATAGAGAATTTATTTTCTTTAACTCTTACTGTACAGCAATAAGTATTTGTTGCTAGGAATAAATATATAGGAAATAGGTCAAAAATTGCTAATTAAGAATTTATCTCTTTATTGAACAAAAAGATCCCCGACTTCTTAAAGAAGTCGGGGATCTGGATATGGGATCTGGATATTATAAATATAATAGAGAGCATATTCCGGTAATATAGATAATTACGAATTATTGTTAATAAGTAGCTTATGTCTTCTGTACCTCTCACACTGAATCTAGTAGAAGGTTCTGTTTCCGTCAGTTTTTCACCCCAAGCAGCACAGGAATTAAAAGCAGCAATAGATGAATTAATGAAAAGCCTCAAAGCTGTTGCTAGTAAAACTCCAGGAACAGGTAAAGTCAGTCCCCAACCGTCCTTAGAGTATCGTTACACTGGGGATGTATTTATAGAACTATTCTGCAATCCTAATATCTGGCCTACTCCCTTTGCAGCTAAAGTTTTGTTAACAATTCGCAATCTAGGGATTCGGTTAACGACAGAAGCGGAACTTACCCGTGTGATTGAAGATATTAATCAGTATTTAGAGCAGTTTTAAATTAACGTCTAAACTATGATTTTTGTGATTTTTATGATTTTTACGATGAATCCCTCATCTTCATCAAAATAATCCTAAAAATCATAGTTCAGACATTTTTCTCGTTCCCATACTCTGTATGGAAATGAATTCTAGAAGGCTCTGCCTTCAATAATAGCAGAGGCAGAGCCTCTGAATAGCATTCCCATACAGAGTATGGGAACGAGATACAGCACTTCCCGATGTTATGAGGTACAAGAACCCCACCCCCAACCCCCTCCCCGCAAGCGATGCTACGGTGTACACACAAGTCTTCTAGAGTTGCCCCACAACGTTTAGATCCCCCCAACCCCCCTTAAAAAGGGGGGCTAAATTCTTCAAAGTCCCCCTTTTTAAGCTATCCATTACCGGGATCTTTCTTAACATTCGATAAGAGCGATCGCTCTCAAACCCCAAACCTTAATCCTCCGTTGATGATTCTCAATAAAATCAGGGTTTTATCAAGAAGAATAAGGTACATTTTGTCAAGAGTAGGGAAATTTTCAAGCGTTGAAACCGTTGCCACATAAATGTTTCAAGATTGTTAAGAAAGATGTGGGTAATGGATAGCTTTTTAAGGGGGATTTAGGGGGATCGGATAACGTTTAGCATCCTGTCTAGAGATGTGTGTACACCGTAGCCTTAAAAAGGGGGGCTAAATTCTTCAAAGTCCCCCTTTTTAAGGGGGATTTAGGGGGATCGGATAACGTTTAGCATCCTGTCTAGAGATGTGTGTACACCGTAGCCCCCAACCCCATCCCCGCAAGCGATGAGGGGGCTAAGATGTACCTCATAAGAGCGGAAACCGCTGTAATGAACGAGATAATGAGATAAACGAGATAAGGTTAGGGTTTGAGAGTAAATAATTGAATACAAATATGTCAACAAATTTAATGTGCAATTAACAGAATATGATGATGTTCAATTTGCTACTACAGAATTTGAAAAACTTTGGGCTGAATCTGTGGATATATTACCAGTTGATCAGTAAACCAAAAAGTTTTTTCCTGAAGGGAGATCGCCAAATACTGTGTAGTATAAAATACTTTTTTATTCCCGATACTCTAATCAGCAGACATAGTATAGATAATAATTACTTATGATTAGCTGGTTAATAATTTCTTGACGCTAACCGGATGGAATATAAATGCTTTCAACGACTTGATATTTCTTCTGTAGGGCTTGAGATAAAAAGGCTAACATCTGTTTGAGTGTAAAAAGTGTGCGATAAATTAATCTACTACCTTTCCTTTTACGACTGATTTTGAGCCATAGTAGATTCACCCAGATGTTAATTAGAAGAAAGGATATTCCAATGAATAGTAATCTCAAGACTGGATTTTTGTTATTCGTCTTAATTCGACAAATATTTTTCAGACGATAACTGGTTTCAATGCCAAATCTTTTTCGATAATCTTGATAGATATAATTTAAATTTGTTTTGACCTTATAAGCAACATAAACAAAGTATTGAACCCCATGCTTTTTATGCTTTCCCTTTCTATATTTACAGACGATCCATAAATCAAATGTGACAAAATCATCTTTGTCTCTTGTAATAGTATAGGTAGTTTTATAACTTTTTTTACCCTTGAGGAATTGTTTGATTCCTCCTTTTTTTCCAGTCTTGATAGCAGGCATAAGAAAGGGAATATCTAATGCCTGTAACCATCTAATTACAGGAGTATTAAAAAATCCCCTATCCAAATAGAGTTTTTTTACATTTATTTTTAGGGATTCAAGTTCTGCTAATAAATAAGTAATTAAAGCCACACTAGTATCTAATTGGCGAACACCTCTTATTGCTAGAGTTACACGCTTATTATTACTAATAACATATAAAGTGGCATAGGCATAAAATGAATTAGTACCAGATTTAGCTTCACTTCGATATATGTAGGGTAATTCTGACGATGTTGGTTGACCATAATAACAAATTAAATTTAAATCAATCGCTATTTTCAAACACCCTTTTTTTAATCCTAAAGGAATTCGACTTTTTAATGCTTGATTTATTTGCGCTTCTAATTCCTCAAAATTGTTAATTTTATTGAGATGATATCTAATATCATTAGCTGTCGGAATATTTTTTAACAATTTAGCTGTGTTTTCAATACTGTCTCCAGTGCTGGCTGCTTTAACCAGAATCTCGAATAAAGTTTGTTGGTCACAGGCTCCTTGCGTTTCAATCGAAAAATTTTCTACTAAACACTGAATAACCTCATCAAGAGTTTCTGAGTCGGTTAAAACGAGTTCTTCTGTAGACTCGCCCCGCGTGGCTTTTGTTAGAGATGAAACAGTCAATTTTTTCAGCCAATATGCTACACACTACTTTCATCATTTCATATTTTGATCCAGTGCAAATTATGATAACTATTTCTTATATATTTGGTATTCTATAGTACATGAGTATCTGTCGTATTTTGTTAGTGATGCCTGCTGCGTCTGTAGCAATAGCGTCAGCACTCCGTAAAAATCACTCTTTGGGAAAAACTTTTTGGTTTACTGTTGATATCAAGAATATTACCAAAGAAACTTATTTAAATGCAGAAACAACTCCCTTTGAATTATATATAAAATTGCTGAGTGAATATTTTAGTGATAATATTAATTATGATGCTGATTCCATTGGTGATTTACCTGAAAACTTTAAAAAACTTTCTTATCAATTCTAAATCCTTAGCATTTATCATGAAAATCACAAATAGATCCAGAAGCGTTAGGTAGTGTAGCGCAAAGTGCTAAGAAATTCCTATCGGACATTATTAATAATCCTCAAATAACCGAAAAACAAAGAGAAAATATTAAAAAAATTATCATTTTGATTGATATCGGAAAATATACTAATTTACCTTCTGACATTGATAAGTTGCAAAAGAAAAAAATAAAATTAATTAATTTTATGTTAGAATTTGATAAAATTGCCCAAAAATATAGTGTAGATTCATCCAATGTCCAAAAAGGAGAAAAAAGAAAGGTTGAAAAGCCAGTATTAATTATTTCTGAATCTTTTATGTAATAATATTACCCCTTTCCTAATATGGTAACAATACAACTAAGGCAATTAAGCGTACCACCAGGACATAGAATTATATTACACAATATTTCTTGGCAAGAATTTGAAGAAATATTAACAGAATTAGGAGAAAATCGTGCTAGTAGATTAGCTTATTATCAGGGGAATTTAGAAATTAAAATGCCGTTACCTAAGCATGAAGTAGCGAAAGTTATTATTGGAGATTTGGTTAAAATAATTCTAGAGGAATTAGAAATTGATTGTGAATGTTTTGGTTCAACCACTTTTAAACGTCAAGATATGAATAGTGGAATAGAACCAGATGATTCATTTTATATTAAAAATCATCTACAGATGATTGGTAAGGAAAAAATTGATTTAAATATTGATCCTCCTCCTGATTTAGTCATAGAAATTGATGTTACTTCCAAAACACAATTAGATGCTTATTTGGCTTTAGCAGTTCCCGAAGTATGGCGATATGAAAATGATAAATTACAGATTAATATTTGGCAAGATGGTAAATATATAGAATCAAAAGTTAGTCCTAATTTTCCTGATTTACAAATTGCAGAAATAATTCCCCAATTTGTTGAAGAAAGTCGGATTCTTGGGAGAAGTCCTACTTTGAGGAAGTTTCGACAGTGGGTAAAACAGCAATAAGAAAGTTTATTTAAACCTCCGAATATAATTCGGTGCTACACAAACAAAGTCCACCTGCGTGGACTAAAAGATAATATAATTAACCTGCGTAGGCAGGTTTGGCCTTATAATGATTTCTGTAAATATATCATTTCTCAACCCGGTATTTCTCAAACTATCTTTAATGGTGATGAAAAAGCTATTCGTGATTTTAGTAAAAAATTATTAGGAAGGATTGTATTTTTATATTTTATCCAGAAAAAAGGCTGGTTGGGTGTACCAGAAAATGAAGATTGGGGAAAAGGTGATCATCATTTTTTAACTAATCAATTTCAAAGTTTTCCCCATAAAGAACTTTTTTATCTAGAATTTTTATCCGTTCTATTTTTTGATACTTTAAATACAAAACGTCCAAATGATTTAATTCAACTTGGTGAAAATCAAGTTTGCAGAATCCCTTATTTAAATGGGGGTTTATTTGAAGAGGATCATAAAAATAAATATTCTCGAAAAATCAAGCAAATCAAAGGAATCCTATAAATCATGGTTCAGACATTTGAATATTGCATTGGATAATGTAAAGATTTGTGATCCTGCTATTGGTTCGGGTGCTTTTCCTATGGGTTTGTTACATGAAATATTTACCGCAAAACAAACTCTACATACTTTTGAATTTGGGAATACGACTAAATTTAATGCTTCGGGGGTGAAGTTAAATATTATCCAAAATAGTTTTCAATCAAGATATATCAGAACAAATATTTTGTTACTACCGTTCTACTTATAATAAATTTGCCTATAGTTCTGAGAGGTTGATCTCATTAACGACGAGTTTTGTACTAACAAAAAAACAAATCTCAAATCTAAACATTAAATACGTTACAGCTATTCTTAATTCAAATTTTATAAAAAAATACTCTATTAAGAATGCAAAAAAAATGGGTCAATGCTTTGAATATTCATCGAATTTTTTGGCATCAATACCAATCAAGAAAATAAGTTCAAAATACGAAGTTAAATTCATTAAATTAGTAGATAATATTTTACTCTATAAAACACAAGGTAAAGATACCACTGCATTAGAACAACAAATAGACAATATGGTTTATAAACTTTACGAACTCACTTATGAAGAAGTAAAAATAATAGATCCCGAATTTGCCTTAACAGAACAAGAATATGCAGACATAAAACTAGAAGGTGTTTAGAATAATTTAAAATCACAAGAATCTAATTTAGAAGTTAGTGAAAGATTACGACAATTATCTATTGCCTTAAAAAGCCAGGGATATGAATAGAATTAATTGATCTGCAATATTATTTAGTTAACCTCCATCCAAGACCTTAAATACCGTGTAATTTCAGCAACAAAATTCTGTGATAGCTTAAATAAAGCCATTGCTGACTCCATATCCGGTTCTAACATTTCCCCATAATCACTTGCTTGTCGTTCATCAAATGCCCGATGAAAACTCCGCGATAACTCCTTAGAAAAAATTCCTGTCTTCACAAATTCACGATCAAAAAAACTAACTATTCCACTATGTTTAGAACTCCCTAAACCTTTAGTTGCTAAAAGACCCAAAGCTATATAAAACATTGCATAATAAGAGCGATTGATACTGCCACGAAAAGCTGACTGATTTAGTAAAATATTCGCTTCTCTTAACGTTTCTTCACTTTCAGATAAACGGTACTCAATTAATAGCCTTAGTTGCTGATTTATCATATAGGAATACCCTCTTGTAACACCTTAAACAGTAAAGGACTAGCCCCCATAGCTCCCCTTTCTACCTGTGCTTCTGTTACTACAAAAGTGGAAATAACTAAATCATATTCAAAGCCTACTTCCCACGCCAAATCACTAATTTTTTCCCGACATGATCTATCTAACTCAGCAATTTTAATAAACACATCTAAATCTGATTCTTCTGTAGCATCACCCCGCGCTCGTGAACCAAATACCCGTAAGTCCAAAATAGGAATGATTGCTTCCAGTCGGGAGCGAAACTCCGAAACAATTTTCCGATCACTATTCTGTATCATTTCTATTCCTCCAGAGAAAAACTAATTTTTTCTAACTATTCCTGATTAATGCTCTTTTTTCACTTCTACCTATCAATACCTTAGCCAAATCAAAAAATGCTTTAAGAGGGTGTTTGAAAAGTATTAAATAAAACCAATAATCTCCAAAAACCTAACCCCCCTGCCCTGACAGGTGTAGGTTTTTAATATTCTCTGTAAAGGCAAGACCAGGAAGACAAGGAGGGATAGTAGACAAGGAAGATTTTATCCATAAAATACCCAATTTATGGTTTGTTTTATGACCAATCATCCATTTCTTGTCCGGTTTTCCTCCCTTGTCACCTTGTCTGCCTTGTCTTCCAAGTCCTGTCCTCACCCAATTGTAAAAAACCTACACCTGTCAGACCCCCCTGCCCCCCTTCCCTACGTTAGCGCAGCGTGCCGAAGGCTGGGAAGGGGGGTTTCAAAGCCTCTCCCCGCTTCGGGGAGAGGTTTACAAGAGGGGTTATTTTATACCTTGAAAACTTTTAAAACATCCTCTAATAGTCTAACCCTTATTTTGCATCTTCCTTCTTCCTTCGTGTCCTTCGTATCTATCCCTAACGGGACGCTGCGCGGACGTGGTTCATTAACTCCTGATTCCTAACCCTAACGAAAAGACTTTTATGGCTTACACCACGCTATCAGCAAACCCTAATTACTAAGAATTTAAGCAATAATTACTTGTCTATTTTAACATCAATTCTGCGATTTTAAGTAGAACAACAAAAAACCAAAATACGTAACCAAAAGGTAAGAATTCAGGAGTCACCGAGTCAGGAGTCAGGAGAAAGAAAAAAGAAGATTTGAGGTAGAATTATGGCAATTTATTCTGATTCGGTGTTTCCTTGGCTGCTGATTTCTTTTCTTCTATTGTATTTATTCTGACTCGATGACTCCTTTGCTCCTGAATCCTTACACAAAAAGTAAAATTCCCCCAAGTCTCTTCCTAATTCCCTGTAACCATGCCACAAACTTAGTTAAAATAATCAACTAACCTCAACACAGAAAGAAGCCGAAAACTCATGGCAGATCAAATGCAGTGGACAAATGCCCTATCAACCCGTCCTTCCTTAGAAGCGGCTATTACAGATGTCGTAGAACAAGCAATGGCATCAATAACCGCACCAGCGGATTTAGGGCTGGTATTCATTTCCTCTGCTTTTATGAGTGAGTATTCCCGACTTTTGCCTTTATTGGCCGAAAAACTGGCTGTACCTGTATTAATTGGTTGTAGTGCTGGGGGGATAATTGGCAGAAAACAGGCCGGAGAAACCGAAGAGATAGAAGCAGAACCAGCCCTGAGTCTGACTTTAGCCCATCTTCCGGGGGTAGAAATCCGACCATTTCATATAGTAGCGGAAGAATTGCCAGATTCCGATAGTTCCCCCACTGCTTGGATTGATTTGCTGGGTGTACCACCTTCGGTTGTCCCCCAATTTATTCTCTTGTCTAGTCCTTTTGCTGGGGGAACTAATGATTTGTTACAGGGTTTAGATTTTGCCTATCCTGGTTCAGTGGTGGTGGGGGGACAGGCCAGCAGTGGCTTTATGAATGGTCGCGTAGGGTTATTTTGTAATGATAAGTTATATCGGGAAGGCACGGTAGGAATAGCCTTGAGTGGTAATATCGTATTAGATACTATTGTTGCCCAAGGATGTCGTCCCATTGGTGAA
The DNA here is from genome assembly GCA_017355425.1 of Dolichospermum sp. DET69. Lineage (NCBI taxonomy): Bacteria > Bacillati > Cyanobacteriota > Cyanophyceae > Nostocales > Aphanizomenonaceae > Dolichospermum > Dolichospermum sp. DET69. The sequence continues at coordinate 1,543,343 of CP070233.1, read as the reverse complement.
CCTTTACAAGTTACTAAAGCTGAACGCAATATTATTGTTGAGTTAGATGAAAAAGTACCTTTGGTGGTATTGCGAAATTTAATTAGTAGTCTGAGTGAAGAAGAACGAACTTTAGCGCAACATTCTTTGTTTGTGGGTTTAGCAATGGATGAATTTAGGCTAAATTTACATTCTGGTGATTTTTTAATTCGCAATATTTTGGGAGTAGATCCTAATGCTGGCGCAATTGCAATTGGCGATCGCATTCGTGCCGGTCAAAGGTTACAATTTCATTTAAGAGATGCCGCAGCATCAGCGGAAGATTTAGAAATTTTACTCCAAGAATATCAAAGTCAAAATGCCAGTGAACCTTCTCCTGTAGGCGCTTTAATGTTCACCTGTTTAGGACGAGGAACAGGACTTTATGGCAAACCTAATTTTGATTCTCAATTATTTAGCCGTTATGTTCACGACATACCAATGGGTGGCTTTTTCTGCGGTGGTGAAATCGGTCCAGTAAGTGGGAGAACTTTTCTTCATGGTTATACTTCTGTATTTGCCATTTGTCGTTCTTTAATCAGTGATAATAGCTAATGGGTAAATGTAATAGAGAGAAAAGCCAATTACATCCTGAAAATCCTCAAATCCTGGAAATCCTGATATGGCTAACGCCACGCTTCGCTATCAGACAATTTGCCATTTGTCGTTCTGTAATCAGTGATAACAGCTAATGGGTAAACATAACAGAAAAAAAGCCAATTACATCCTGAAAATCCTCAAATCCTGGAAATCCTGATTCAGACAATTTACCCAATTAAAAGCGTACTGTGATTATCAATTAGAGTTGTATTCCCATCATTAACGGCACTATATTCTTCAATGTAGCGACGCACATGAATAGGGAAGTGGGGATAATCTAACATAGCATCACCATCAGCAATAGTTGCCCAAAAATCCCGTAAACCGGGAGCTAGTGTTTGTGCCTGTGCCAGTGGTAAACTCAAGGGAGGTAAGGTCAATAATTTGAGAACAAAGGGATAAGAGCGATCGCCCATCCATTGCCGTGATAATATTTGTAAATTGGGAAAATCTGGCACTGATTCCACACGGTGAGAGACAACTTGTAACGATTCACTACCCAATTCATCGCGGTTAAATTCCAATACCCGATAAGGATGAGGATAGCTGACTAAAGAACCAGTGGTAATATCATATATACCTTCTGCACAAGCCACATCTTGAACGTGCAAATGTCCTGTAAATACTAACTTAACTCCATAGCGTTGTAATAACTGCCGGAGTTCTGGTGCATTTTCCAGCATATAACGATTTGCCATCGGATGACTTGATTGATTTGGTAAATGTTCAACCACATTGTGATGAATCATGACTAAAACTAACTCATCCTCAATAGCTGCTAACTCCTGTTCTAACCACTGAAATTGTTGACTATCTAACCGTCCTCTTTGCTGACCTTGATCATCAAAAGAGTTAGAATTAAGACCAATTAACCTAACTCCTGGGAATATCTGCCGATTGTAATAATGTTGTTGAGGATTTTCATAACCAAACTTTTGGTAAAAATAGGGAAAATCTGCAAAGCCAATTGATTGTTTATTGGCCATTAAAACAGGGATATCATGATTGCCAGGAATAACATAAGATGGAAAAGGTAACTGAGATAACCTGTTTTGTAACCAACTGTGGTTTGCTAATTCACCATGTTGGGTTAAATCTCCAGGGATCAATAGAAAATCTAAATCTAATTGTGTTAAATGTTCTAATACACTATCAAAAGCTGGAATACTCACTTCCACCAAATGAAAGCGACTAGGATGATCCCAGATTGTTTCAGGAAGCGCAATATGTAAGTCGCTAACAATAGCAAAACGAAAATTAAGTTTCATTGATTTTAAGAAAATGTTAAAAATGAAGTTGCAAAAATTCTTATTCTCAAAGTATAACGCTCACTGTGTATACCTGTGTAGTAATATGTAGACTTAATAATATTTGTATACATTTGTTTAGAATTATTTTTTTAGGAGTATAAATTTTGTCACCTGTTCGAGTTCGTCAGCACGTTAACCCCCTATCGAGTAAATTCCAAACCCCAACCGCTTCTCCAGAGTGGGAAAAGATTTATATCCAACAAAACCTACCTCTACATTTAGATATTGGTTGTGCGAGAGGGAGATTTGTCCTAAAAATGGCACAAGTAGAACCAAATTGGAATTTTTTAGGTTTAGAAATTCGAGAACCGCTAGTAGTCGAAGCCAATAGAATCCGCGACGAAATGGAGTTAACAAATTTGCATTATCTGTTTGCGAATGTGAATAATTCCCTAGTTTCCTTGTTATCCACCTTACCTGTAGGAATGTTACAAAAAGTTACAATTCAATTTCCTGATCCTTGGTTTAAAAATCGTCATGCGAAACGTCGGGTAGTACAACCGGAATTAGTCACAGAATTAGCAAATTATCTAACTGTGGGTGGTGTTGTTTTCCTGCAATCTGATATAGAATTTGTAGCAGTGGAAATGTGCGATCGCTTTCAAGAAAACCCCGCATTTGAGAAGATAGGAACAACAACATGGTTAACTGAAAATCCCCTTCCTGTCCCCACAGAAAGAGAAATAGCTACACAAAACAAAGGTGAACCTGTATATCGGGCTTTATTTAGAAAACTGGAATCTCCGACTTCTCAGATAAATTGTGATTAAATGAGAAGATTGGTAGCGGAATTCGGGGATCTTTCAACTAACGAATTAAACCAGCCCGTTGAAAGATATTATGAGGAGTAATTTGTAAATCTGGTAATATTTCATGACTAATAATTTGATTTCCTCGAAAAGTAACAGGAAGAGAAGATAGTGTAAATACAGTGATAGTTTGAGATATTGTGTCTACTATCCAAACCAATAAAATCCCAGATTGAAGATAATCAGTTGCTTTATCAATCATGTCTCCAAAAGTTTGACCAGGAGAAATAATTTCGATCACTAATTCTGGGATAACTGGACAAGCTTCATCTTTGAGCCAGTCAGCATCAAGACGTTGATAGGAAACATAAGTTAAATCAGGGACGGGTATCCAACTTTCTTGATTTCTGGTTAATTTGATTCCCCATTCCACCACAACGCGACCTTGATCTTGCGCCCATGCAGATAATAATATAAATAATGCTCCTGTAGTTGAGCCATGAAAAAACTTAGGAGACATTTGATCATTTTGATATTTAGGTACAGCTTCACCGTTAACAAACTCATAAGCAGTATCAGTTTCGGGAAGTGCGAGAAATTCTTCAACAGTAAGCTGATTTTTTAGTTGAGTCATAAGTAGGTAGGCACAATTAAATATAATATGGGCAGGCTAGAAGCCCACCCCACAAAAATATTATACTTATTGTGGGGTGGGCATCTGGTCCCCCCAAAGTCAACAATATTATTGTGATATTATTTGGTGTCCATCTACTTAATTAGTTTGAAGGGATTGATATTCCCAACTTTTATGATAACTAAATTAGGGGATCTTTGGATATATGAGATCCCCTAATTCTGATTTTGACTGTGTTAATTTCTGCTTTCAAGGAAGTTTATATTGAATTTCAGTGATCAAAGAACAATCCTTGAAGAATAAATTAAGCGCCACGTCTTAATGATGCTTCTATTTGTTTGAATTCTGTATCTAGCCGTTTTTTAAGCTTTTCAGGAACGGGACGATTAGGATAAGAACTGTAGTGTCCCGCAAGGGAGTTGAGGGCTGTTCGCATGGTTGTAAAAGAGCCAAGAGCAGCAACTGAACTATTCCGCTGGTAGCGAGCCGAAAAGTCATTGATTTTTTGGCGTGCTTCTGATTGTAGGGCGGCTTTATCAGGAGAATCTTGTGGTAATTCTATAGCTTGTTTCAAAATATTAACTACAGCTAGGGTATCTTGACGATAATCCCCAGTTAAACTATCTGGACTACCACCACAGCCAACTAAGCCGATAACTAAAACTAAAACTAGAGAAAGCAGACGCGACCAATAGCTTTTCATAAGCATTAAGTAAAAAAAACAAGTAAATCAAAATCCATCCTATCTTGGATTGGTATGCAATAGGTCAGTTGTCAGTGGTCAGTGGTCAGTTGTCAGGAGGAAGAAAAGAATTATCCAATTACCCATTACCTATTACCCGATATAAGGTATCCCTTTGTTGGTAAGGTCTTGCTAGAGATGATATTGCGCTTTGTAAAGTTTCTACTTCCATACAAGTGCCACCTATAGCTCCGGCCATGGTGGTAATGTGTTCCTCCATTAATGTGCCACCGATATCATTACAACCCCAATTTAAGGCTTCTGTAGCACCGTCTAACCCTAGTTTTACCCAGCTTGGTTGATGATTCGGTATGTAATTTCCGAGGTAAATTCTGGCTACAGCCGTGAGTAACAGAGAATCAGCGAGAACTGGTTGATCTCTTCCTACCCGTCTTCGTAAGGATTTAGGCGCTTCTTGACCAACGAAGGGTAAGACAATAAATTCGGTGATTCTAGCAGGATATCCCTTTTCTATAGCTGTTTGTTGGAGCGATCGCAATTTTTCTAAATGTCCAATTTGCTGTTCTGGGGTTTCAATATGCCCCGATAACATGGTACTGGTAGTAGGTAAACCTAATTGATGGGCTGTACTTACAACTTCTAGCCAAGTGGCTGTATCAATCTTTTCTGGACACAATACCCGTCTGACATCATCATCTAACACTTCTGCGGCTGTTCCCGGCATCGAACCGACACCAGCATCTCGCAAAGCTGTAATCACTTCAGCATAAGAAATTCCATCCAATCTGCCGATAAATTGGATTTCTTGGGGAGAAAAAGCGTGTAGATGTAAGTGAGGAAATTCACCTTTGATAGTTTCTACCAATTTCAAATAGTAAGGTAAAGACTTGCCATTAATTTGCGCTTGTGGATGTAATCCCCCTTGCATACAAATTTCCGTTGCTCCTCGACGCACCGCATCCGTAGATTTTTCCGAAATCTGCGCCCAATCTAACCAGTAAGCATCAGCATCACCATCATCTCGCCGAAATGCACAAAAACTACAATGTTGCTCACAAATATTAGTAAAATTAATATTTCGATTAATTACATAAGTCACCGTATTGCCAACTTGTTTTTGCCGAAGTTGATTTGCTGTAAACTGAATTTGAGCGATCGCTTCTGGGTCAGTCTGTCTTAGTAAAAATACTCCATCATCAGGGGATATACTGTCCTCTGTTAAAGCAGACTGAAGAATAGATTCAAAAGTTATATTACTCACGGGGCATTAAATATAAACAACTTATTTAAGTTTGATAATAAATGGAAATTTGGACATTTTAAATATTATTTTGCTGACAAACAGTGTAATACTAATTTTTTTATGTGAAACTGCACATAATCTTAAAATCAATTGATTAATACATCTTTGTCCGTCCTCATCTGCGTTTATCTGCGTTTATTCGCGTTTATTCGCGTTCAACGTCATCACACTGGGTTCAATCTAATTATAATCCATTAAATTTCCTAAATACTTTGTTTACATTACAAAATCTGATAAATTAAAATTAGTTGCCAAACAGCAGAAATTAACTATTTAAATTTAAAAGTTACTACTTATTTTATGAATACAAACTTATCCAATTCCCTATTAGTAGTTCCTATCGGTGCATTGAGGATTTCTGAATTTACAACTGATGAAATAGCTGAAAACAATCCCATTTTACTATCTTTAGTAATTCCCACCTATAAAGAACGTGACAATATCGAAAATGTAGTTAATATCCTAAGTGGGTTATTGGATCAGACTATTCCTGGTAATTATGAAATTATTATAGTGGATGATGATAGCCCAGACCGAACTTGGGAAGTAGCACAATCTCTCATCCCCGATTATCCCCAATTACGGGTAATGCGAAGACAGGAAGAACGGGGACTATCTTCAGCGGTAATTCGTGGCTGGCAAGCTGCTACAGGGCGGGTATTAGGTGTGATTGATGGCGATTTACAGCATCCTCCAGAGGTATTAACCCAACTGTTGCAAAAGATAGAACAGGGGGCAGATTTAGCCCTAGCTAGTCGTCACGTAGATGGTGGTGGTGTCAGTAGTTGGAGTGTAATTAGACGCTTTTTATCTCGTGGGGCGCAGGTGCTAGGATTGGTAATTTTACCAGGAGTTCTAGGGAGAGTTACTGATCCCATGAGTGGTTATTTTATGGTTCGACGCAGTGCGATCGCTAATGCCACACTTAATCCCATAGGGTATAAAATTCTTATAGAAGTGATTAGCCGGGGACAGGTAGGAGAAATTGCCGAAGCTGGTTATGTCTTCCGGGAACGCACAGAAGGAGAAAGCAAAGTAACATGGAAACAATATATAGAGTATATTCAACACTTAATCCGGTTAAGAATATCTACTGGTAGACTAGGAAAAATTAGTAAAAAAGTCAACTTTCCCGTGCAGCGATTCCTCCGTTTTGGCTTAGTAGGATTGAGTGGAGTATTTGTAGATATGCTTATACTTTATTTACTCAGTGACCCCACAACCTTAGCTTTACCATTAACACGTAGTAAAATAATGGCTGGTGAAATTGCTATTTTCAATAATTTCCTGTGGAATGATGCTTGGACATTTGCTGATGTTTCGATGCAACAACAAGGGTGGAAACCCAGATTGAAACGGTTTTTGAAGTTCAATGTTGTTTGCTTGGCTGGGTTATTGTTGAATGTGGTAATTTTGAATTTAGTATTTAATTTCCTAATTCCTAATCGTTATATTGCTAACTTTATTGCGATCGCAATTGCCACAATTTGGAATTTCTGGGTTAACTTAAAACTAAGCTGGCGGGTAACTGAAGTAAAATAGTCAAAGTTTGTGAAAGAAAGAATCTAATCTTAATTACTAGTATTAGGTCTTTTTTTCTGATTAAATAAACCCGACATACTCATACCAGTTACCAGCAAACCAATTAACCCAAAGCCATTTAAAATTGGGTAAATTGCCTGTAAATGAAAAATTTTACCCGTATGAATTTTCAACATTAGGTTAGATGAAAGTCCCAGATTAATTGGCCATTCTCCAGCTATAGTTGCTAACATTCCCGTCAATACAGTTAATAGCAGTGGTAAACAAACAATAATGCCCAGAATACGGTGATATTTGCGAAATGCCTTTTTCATGGTAATTGGTAATTGGTAATTGGTGATTCTTCTTTCTTCTTTCTTCTTTCTTCTTTCTTCTTTCTTCTTTCTCCTGACTCCTGACTCCTGACTCCTGACTCCTAAAATTCTGACTCGGTGACTCCTTTTATACAATTATATGACCTTTTCTGCGTCGCCAAATCTTCAATCCTTCAAACCACAAAACACTAAACACCCCAGAGGTGAGACTGACTAATAAATCATCAAAATGCAGAAAAGAGAACCGGAATAGATGACGTAATAAAGGAACATAAAGCACTAATCCCATAAATATCACACCGCCACCTAATACCCACCAAAGTGCTGCATTAGGAGTGCGTAACATTTCGGGAATAGTCCGCGACCAAGAACGATTACTCAAAATCATACTCAAATTAGATACAATTAAAGTAGTAAAAGCCAAAGCGCGAGCATCAAATTCTCCATGTCCAGAGTAAAAAGCCACACCAAATACCACCACCAGCACCACCAACACACTCACCCCTTGCAGAAGTGCTAATCTCAAAGTTCGACGGCTGAATAAGGACTCTCTGGGATTACGCGGTGGACGGTTCATAACATTGCTTTCTTCTGGCTCTGCCTCAAATACTACAGTACAAGCAGGGTCAATAATCAAATGTAAAAAAGCAATGTGAATAGGCAATAGCACCAGCGGCCAATGAAATATTACAGGAATCAACGACATTCCGGCAATAGGAATGTGAACTGCTAAGGTATAAGCCATACCTTTTTTCAGGTTGTCAAATACTCGCCGTCCTAACCTGACAGATTGGACAATGGCAGAAAAATCATCATCTAGCAAGACCAAATCCGCAGCCTCACGAGCAACATCTGTACCTCTTTCCCCCATAGCAATACCAATATTAGCAGCTTTTAAAGCTGGGGCATCATTGACCCCATCTCCAGTCATAGCCACGATTTCACCGCAGCGTTTGAGGGCATTAACAATCAGTAATTTTTGTTCTGGGACAACCCGGGCAAAAATATTTACGGTTTGAATTCGAGACAGCAACTCACCTTCTGGTATCTGTTCTAATTCTGCCCCAGTAATCACTTCAGTAGCGGGTGTCAGTCCAATTTGGCGGGCAATATTTTGGGCTGTGGCGGGATAATCTCCTGTAATCATCACTACTCTGATACCAGCAGTGTAACATTCAGCAATGGCTGGGGCGACGGTGGGACGCACAGGATCAGCCATTCCTAAAAGTCCTAAAAAGGCAAATTCAAAATCATGCTGTTGTTCAGGAAGGGTATTTGGTTTTTTTGTTTTTTGATGTTGACCAATGACTTTTGCCACACCCAAAACCCGCAAACCAGCAGTTGCCATTTTACTAATCTGCTGTTCCAAATCTTGCATCTGTTGGGGGTTAAAATGACAGAGATCAGCGATCGCTTCGGGCGCTCCTTTGGTCGCAATTACTAATTTATGTTCTGGAGATTCCCACACACAGGACATGGCTAACAATTCACCTGAAAGGGGATATTCGCGCTGTATCTGCCAATCATGATGTAAATGTTCGGTGCGGGCTAAATAGTCTTCACCCACTTGTTTAAGGGCTTTTTCCATCGGATCAAAAGGATCTTTACGACTGGCTAAAATCCCAAATTCAATTAATTCATGAAAAGTTTCTGGCAGTGCGTCTCTTTCATGTAAATTTACATCATAAAATTGGGGAGTTAAACTTAAAGATTCATATACAAAAAGTTGCTGAATTGACATCCGATTAAATGTCAAAGTTCCGGTTTTATCTACACAGAGAACGGTGGCTGAACCCAGGGTTTCTACTACAGGGACACGACGAGTTAAAACCCTTGCTTGGGAAAATCTCCAAGCCCCCAAAGCCAGAAAAATTGCCAAGACCACAGGAATTTCATTAGGCAAAATTGCCATAGCTAAAGCCAAACCGGCTAAAAATCCTTGTAGCCAATTTCCCGTATTTGCACCGTAAATAACGATCACAGCCACGCAGATAGCGATCGCCACAAAGGTCAATTTACTAACAATCCGTCGCGTTTCCCGTTGTAAAACCGTATCTTCCTGTTCCAGAGTTTGCAAGGTTTTACCAATTTTGCCCATTTCTGTCTGCATACCCGTTCCATAGACTTGGGCAATTCCTTGACCTTGGACTATCAACGTTCCCGAATAAACAAAAGGTAAATCTTCACCACCCAAACGATGCTGATTTGCCCTTCTGAGGGTATTTTCTAAATCCCTGCTATCTTCTACTGATTGCTTGCGAACAGGTAAAGATTCACCTGTTAACAGCGATTCATCAACACTTAAATGCGTAGACCACATCACCACAGCATCAGCAGGAACTCTATCACCCTCTGATAAAACAATCACATCTTCACGGACTACTTCCCGCCCTGCAATTCGTTGCCGTTCGCCATCACGAATCACTAATGCACGAGGGCTAGAAAGATCGCGTAGTGCTTCTAGGGATTTTTCTGTTTTTTGTTCTTGGTATAAGTTAATGGCGACAATGAAAAAGATGAAGCCTAGTAAAATTAAAGCTTCCTGAGCATCACCCAAAAACAAATAAATGATACCACAGCCTAATAAAAGGAGGAAAATTGGCTCTTTGAAAATTTCTAACGCAATTCCTAAAAAATTTCGTCGTTCAGTAGATGGTAACTCATTATATCCTTCTTTTTTCAGGCGATCGCTTGCGGTTAATACGGATAACCCTGTAATAGATTCCAGTTCAATTTTATGACTCATAATAAAAGTTTTGTTTTCATGTTCACGTAGTGTGCAAATCACATATAGCAAGCGCTCAGAAAATAAAGAAAAACTTATAATAAAAGCCCCTAAAAACTGTTATTCTCAGTGGAGCGTTCCTAATAACTATCGGCTTATGTCCACGTTGCGCTATCAAAGGCGATACCAATGCCAGTATCCGCCACTTCTATGACAAAAAAATCATCCCATTTAACGATTTTTACCCTGATCAGACCGCCATTAGACGTATATTTCAGAGTGTTTCCCAGCTAATTGCCATATTGCCCTTTTCTAAATTCTTTACCTTTGCTATTTTATTTTAGAGAATAGTAGTAGTACAACTAAAAATATCTATTAGGAGTTGACAATGAAGAGTTTCAAACCAATGTTAATTATTGCAGGTATCAGCTTACTAACCTTAGTAGGTTGTACCAGTGCGGAAAAAGCTACCACAGAAACTACCCCCGCAGCAACTTCCAAATCTACAGGAACAGCAACGACAAAAAAATCTATACCAGGTAATAAGGGTTTACTAGCTGTAGTATCCAAAACTAAAACCGCAGTTACATCTGGCAATTTTGTCCAAGCTAAAAAAGAATTTGACAAGTTTGAAGATGCTTGGAAAGAAGTAGAAGATGGTATCAAAGCTAAATCCCGTGATAATTATGAAGCTGTAGAAAAAAGTATGGATGAGATTTCTGGTGAACTCAAAGCTTCTAAACCCCAAAAAAACAAGTTATTAGCATCATTACAGTTATTAACAAAAACTATTAATACTATTTCCAAGTCTTAATAAAATCTCAACCTCCATAATTTTGCAGTTGACAAAATTTAAATATAATCTGTTTTTCGTAAGGTGGGCAATGCCCACCATTTTTATTTAAATATTTTGTATCATTTCATTTTTTTAGTAGTTTGCATATAACGATAAATAGCGGCTATATTCCGAGCATCATCAATTCCTCGATGATGTGTACCTTTTAATTCTATTCCTAAATGTTGCAGGGCTTGTGCCATACCAAATTTATCAGATACACCTAAATATTCAGAAAATTCCGTTTTAATATTTCTGTGTTCTCCACCAAAAGGATAAGAAATATGATGAAATTTGCAATCTTGGATAAATTGCGATTTATCGTAATTACCCCAAGAGCAAAATATATTATTAGGAAATGAATTCATCCAACTTGTTAAATTTAACATCGCTGCTGAGAAATTTGGTGCTATATCAACTTGTTGTTGAGAAATACTAGTCAATTCTGTACAAAAAGCTGTAAGTTGGGAATTTCGCACAGGTTTAATAAATTGTTGAAACTCAGAATCAATTTCCCAAGTTTGGCGATTTAGCATCACCGCACCAATTTCAATAATTTCCATTATATGACGGGGAATACTCTTGTGGTTACAGCAAGTAGCTTCAAGATCAATAATCAGAAAATAGTGATTCATAGGGAATTATCAATAAATTTAGGAAAAAGGTTTCAGCCATTTTTGTAAAATAGCGGTATCGAGAACAAAAGCAGCAAGAGCAAACCAGAGGATACTTTCTCCTGCTAAGATCAAAAAAGGTAAAACCGAATTATTTATATTCCAACCAACTTCTATTTGAGTTAATCCCCGCACCAACCCAAAAGCCCAAACTCCACCAGTTTTGAGGTGAGGATTTGCATCTAAGCGGATAATATAACGGTAAGTGACACCAAATAGAAAACCAGAAAAACCTGCTATAACACCATTTAATAACATCTGTAGATTTACTAGATCAATTTGCTCATAACTAAGTGTTGGAAAATACTTGGATAGCCACCAAGCATTGATAAAGCTAGTGCTAAGGAAAGCTAAACCTAAAGATATGCTGCCAATTACTCCTGCTTTGAGAGATTCTAACCGTTCTGCCATTAGTTCCATGAACTTACCAAACCTGCCATCAATATAGTTAATGAATCAACCGCGTTTTCCCGGTATGATAAATATGAGAGACCTTTTGTAATTATTTGAAAAGTAGAACTATGATTTTGACACTGGGTTGGGTATCACTGTTAGTTGTGTTTACTTGGTCGATTTCTATGGTAGTTTGGGGACGCAACGGACTATAGGGGAATCGTGGAAAGTCCATTTTTGGGTATTTTAGCCGTATTTGGCGTAGTGCTACTACTAGGAGTCACTGGTGGTGTTGTTTATCTAACATTAGCAGATTGGCGCGATCGCCGTCGTCTCGAAGACGAAACCCGCGAAACCCGACGCAGTACTAGCAAGCGAAAATGATTCTATTACAGCATACACATTGCTGTATTCTGCGTTAAAAAGTGTTTATGTAGGGATAACAGCTATTCGTATCCCTACATAATCTATATCTATCACCCCCACCAATACTCATATTTATTGCTACATTATATATAAGTCCAAAAATATTAAAAATCCGAATGGGAAGGGAGAATACTTTTAACATGGAAACCCAACAATCAACATCCCAACCAATATATCAAACAAATATGCCATTTTCGCTCAATCAGGGTGAAAAACAACAAGCCTTGTCCAGGGTAATTGCCAGAATTTGAGAATCTCTAGATATAGATATCATTTTTGCCGTCACAGTTAATGAAGTCCGTCAATTACTAAATACTGACAGAGTAGGAGTATTTCGCTATGATCATGAATTGAGTGGGGAAGGTGAATTTATCTATGAACCCATATTCCGCACTTCATTTTGTAATATGCGAATGTTTCCTTAATTTTATTTTTTATTGTCCTTAAAAATACATATTTTATCAAATATTTTAAGTTTTAATACGTAAACCTTTGACCCTTATTAAGAATAATTCTTGAAAAGGCTCATACTACATTATGAAGTGCGGAATGTCGGCTATGAAGATGTAGGTCAGTAACCCAGCCCTAAAGGGACTGAGCTTGCAAGAAAAATCAAACAAGCTCCATAAAAAAGATGCTCCAATCTTGTGGGATGGGCATCCTGCCCGTCCTGATATGATTAGCAGGCTGTTTATGCCTGCACCACAAGAAATTTTGGGATATTTTTTTATTTGGAAGTCTCTAAATTACATGAACTTGGTTTCAGCAGTGTACTAGTAGAAATAGAAAAAAATATACCTGTTTATAGCCAGAAACTACAAACAAGTACAATAAAAAATAATAGTAGTTTATTAAAAAAACAATAAATTAGTCGTTATCCCATTCTTCACGTCCGATTAAATCACCAATGCGATCGCGGAGTAAAAAATCACATTTCTCTAATTCACATTCCACACAAACCCACTCTCTGGCTGGGATGAACTGGCAAAGTGTATATATTGGTTGCTGACGGCCAATCATTCCTCTTTCAACCAGTCGGCGTGCTTCGTCCTGAATCACATTCAGAGAGTAGTAATTGTAATTGATAGAAGGCACCGTATTCACACTCATGATTTTTTTCTCACAAAATTACATTTAGAAACTGTTCCCGTTATTCACGAAGAACAAAGATGACAATAATTAAAACTGTGTCCAGGGTTTTGTAGTTTGCTATACGGAACTATTATCATTTTGACGCTATACACCTCCAAATTATCTAAAGAAATGTTAAGTTTGTCAAGAAAACATGACATTCGTGGTATTTGAACTTCATATTATTAAGATAACAGTAGTTAAGACTACTAATCAAACCTAGATATTTATATTTTCAACATTAATTTGTATAAAAATAATTAAAACCATGCTAGATTTGCTGCTATGCTAACTGTACTAGTTTATATGGATTCATGTTTTTTAACATCTACCCTAAGATACAAGATTTGCAATACCCATAATTCACTAAAAATAGGAAATAAAGGCATTGCTAATTATCTTTGTTTAGATGGCTCCCACAAGCCAGAAGTTCCAGATTTCTTTATATTTTTGTCAATGTTGCATCAATCATTCGGCCATTTCTTCTGCTACTTCATCCATACTTGATGATGTCCGTTTTTGTTCTAATTGATTCAACAAACTCAGCACCTTAGTACCTCGTTCGATAGAATGATCTTCCATAAAGATCACTTCTGGAGTCCGCCGTAATCTGATTCTAGCTCCCAATTCACTGCGGACGTAACCTGTAGCTGATTTTAAACCAGCCATTGTTTCCGTTTTAGCTTCCTCGGTTCCATAAATACTGACAAAGATTGTAGCGTGTTGGAGATCCCCAGAAACATCCACATCGGTAACACTGACCATTCCTGTACCCACACGGTCATCTTTAATACCGTTGAGTAGCATTTGGCTAACTTCCCGTTTAATTAATTCAGCAACGCGGGAAACGCGGCGATTTGTAGCCATATAAATTCCGCCTTCTCACAGAGATTTGATAACATGATTCTAAATGCAAGTTCGAGTGAACGGTGCTTGAGGTGATAAAATCAACAGCAACAGTCCAACGCACTAAGCCGTTTTCTAGCTCTATCCTAGATTGTATTCAATCCCAACATAGCCCGGACGGTAAGCGTTACGAAAAAAAGACCACCCGCCAAAAAACCTAAAATAGCAATTAGCGTTACTGGGCGTTTTAAGAGTGGAAACAGCGGCTCTAGGCTGTTTAGAAAAACACCAAGAACGATACTAATCAAGTACCGAGGGTAGCGAAAGACGTTATCCCAAAATCCATCAAACATTTGAATTTAGACTGCCTTATTATAAAATGTAAGTTTGTTTTTGCGTGGTTTGCTTGCCCTAATTATAATATACAGCTATCCTATTTGATTGTTCTATAGAAGAGAGTTTTTTATTATCATTGCTGAGTAAAAGTATTAATATACCTCATGTCTCACGCAAAGGCGCAAAGACGCAAAGAATTAAGGTTGCAAAGGTTAATATTTTAATATGGCTTCGCCACGCAGGCTATCAGCAATGCCTGATCTAGATTTCATTGATTAGTTAGTTTTTAGTTTAATCATAAGTAGATGGTAAGTCAAATCCTTAAACAAACTTACCCACGGCCATTTTTAAAGTGGGCTGGGGGTAAAAGTCGCCTAATTTCACAATATCAAGCTTATTTTCCCAAGGATTACAAAACTTACTATGAACCATTTTTAGGTGGTGGAGCAATTTTCTTCTATTTGCAACCATCTCAAGCCATTTTGACCGATATTAATGCAGATTTAATTCTTACTTATCGGTGCGTTAGAGATCATCTTGAGGAATTAATAGCTTTGCTACAAAAACATAAGCAAGGACATAATTCCGAGTATTACTATGATGTGAGAAATTGTCAGAATGGGACAGATTTAGAAAAAGCAGCTCGGTTTATTTATTTGAATAAAACTTGTTTTAATGGACTTTATCGGGTGAATTCTCAGGGGAAGTTTAATGTCCCTGTAGGAAAATATAAAAATCCTGGTGTTTGTCAGGAAGAAGTTTTAAAAGTGGCATCTGTTGCCCTAGAGAAAGTAGAAATTAAACACGCTAATTTTGATGAAGTGCTAAATTATGCAACTGGTAGTAATGACTTTGTTTATTTTGATCCACCTTATTATCCTCTAAGTCCAACTAGCAATTTTACGGCTTACAGTAATTTTTGTTTTGATGAAAATCAACAAATAAAACTCAGGGACATTTTTATTAAATTAGCTAATAAAGGCGTAAAAGTCATGCTATCTAATTCTGACTGTCCATTTATTCGTGATCTTTATAGTGGGTTTAATGTTCACACCATATCAGCAGCGAGATCAATTAATTCTAACGCGCAGAGAAGAGGGAAAATTACTGAAATATTAGTAACTTCTTATAGCAGGGAATAGCGTTAAAAGTCTGGGAATATATGGTTTTTTAGGTAAATGATTTTGTTGGGTAACATGAGCGTCAACCCAACCTACTAATTTAAGGAATACCTTAACTTTAATTGTTCTTAGATTCAGCATGACCGTTACGAATAGACCATGCTAATTCTAACATTTGCGTCCAGCGTTTTTGCAGTTGTTTAGGAGTACATTGGACTGCTTTAGAAATAAGTAAATCACTTTGACAAGCGGTTTTCAATTCAAAAATTTGCTGTTGCTGTGGTGTAAGTTTATTCCAAAAAATATCCCATTGCAGGGAAGTTAAACCTAATTTGTGTTCTAAACCAGCACCCAACCATTGATGAACTAATTGCCATTGATGCTGTTTGGCAAACTTCTCAACGTGATATTTAAATCTTTGTTGTAAATAATCGCGTTGACGACTGGTTAAACCGAGAATTTGGTCAATTTCTGGTGCAGAAAGATCCTGAAGTTTGAGAGTCAAGTAATTCATACAGTCAGATTGTCCTTGAGACTCCAGATATTTCATCAATTCGGTAATCACCCGATTGCGTTCTGACTCCTCAGAAGGATCAAAACCAGGTTTAGCAATCATTTGTGAGCGAATTTGCTGGACGGCTACATTGCGTTGATAAGATTCTGCTTCTTCCGTTTTCGCAGAATCTACCGCCATTTCAATATCTACAGTAGTTTCTTGCGGTTGACGACGGGCAAAACCTTGAGCGCGTAAAACAATTAACTGTTGATTAGCACCACCAGGTAAATTAATCCGGCGTTTGGCATACTGTTCTGTAAATGCCATATACTCAGCTACTTGTAACTGAGTCCGAGGGGTATAATTTTCCGGTAATTCGGTTTCCCGACGAAAAGCTTTAATGGCTTCAATATAAAAAGCTTGTAAAAAATCTTCAATGAGATTGTAACGAGCCTCAAACCCTAAATCTGAGCCGGCCATGGTCACATGACGATAAACAATTGCGCCCAAACTGCTGTGTAATTCTACACGTCCTTGTTTAGAACCGAGTTGGTAGTAACGCAGGCACTTTTGTAAACGATGTCTTCCTAAAGTAATTTGCCAAGACTGAACTTGTCCTGAATTTTGAATGCGGGAGCTTTTATCACATATCCGTTCTACTTCTTTGGCTATGCGTCCGACGACATCTTGCACACCGACAGATGTAGCTTTGACTTGAGATTGCATCTCATGGGATAAAAGTTGCACCAATGTATCGCTGGTGGGAACAGATAATTCTTCAAGAGAAATATAGCTATCAAAAGCAGATGTAGAATTAGGCAGATTGGCGATGTTAGCTTTCATACTTTTGGGTGAAATTGGTATTGCACCTTAACTCAAACGCAGATACAGTATTTAATGCCAGTGTTAGAGATGAAAATCTTTGGGGATTTATTCCTGAAAATTCACCAACTAGACGGCTGATATATAAACACTGTCATAAATTTCCAAAGTTAAGGGCTTGTTAATGGTGTCGCTGTATTTTTAGCCACTAAATCAAAGATGGCACATAAGATATTTACTCTGAGGACAAATTGCCAAAAGCTTAGTCATGGTAAGATTGACTGATGGCATACGTGGTGTAGCCATAATTTCATGACCGGGAATTTTAGATTTTAGATTTTAGATTAAAAAAATTTGGTACAAGCCCCGTCATTCTCAAAACGGAAAAATTGTCAATCCAAAATCTAAAATTTTCGAGCTTCTACACTTGTTTGGTGGAGTCAATCCAAAATCCAAAATCCAAAATCGAGTGACTTATAGATTACGGTGGATGTGAGGATGACAATTTTAAAATTGGAATAAGGTAATCTTGACACTCTCAGGTCTAAAGACACTGAGATTCTACAGACAGAATTAGTTTAATCTAATTCTCGTTACGGTGGTCAAACACCGTCTAGTGAGTTTACTTAAATTGAGTTTAAGTTTTCCCGTTACTTTTTTTAAGATATTCGCTGATCCATTAAGATCAGCATTTACTAAAAACTTTTCACCTGTTAAGTAAAGTCCTCTCAAAATTCGTCTTCCAGATGCTTTCCACCCTTCGGGTTTTTCACCGTACTTGGGTAGGGAGTCTCCATCTAAAAAACTTGATTTTGAAGTATAACTCTCCTCTGTCAGGTGAAAGTTGATCCCATATTGGCAACACAGTTGATTAAGTCGATCTTTCAACTTACCTAATGGCATTTGAACAAACTTTTGATTGTTCAAGTTACCCATATTGGAATTCAGTTTAAACCCATCGTTCCAACCTAGAACTAAGTTACCTATTTTATTTTTGAGGCAGTGGTCAATAATCAACCTTGCACTTTTGTTGATCCCATCTCTCATTTGATGGTTTCGTTTTCTGGTAACTCGATCTAACCAACTGTCCCAGTAGTCGCTTGACTTGCCTTCTTTTTTAGTAGAGACTCTTTTATTCCAGAGTTGATTGTCAGCTTTCAATTTTCTTGAGTCAATTAAAAAAGAATTACCTAAAGTGTCTACACAGGCTGCTAAATTATCGGCAGTTCCCAAGTCAATTGATAGGGCTTCACTAATATTTAAGTCAGTGATCTTTTTCTCAACCAAATAAGACAACTCCAGGTAAAAAGCCCCATTTTTGGGTAATATAGTCAACTCTTTGATCTTTGAGAAATCTAAGTTAATTGGCATCAGGAGAAAGAATTCAGATATTCCAAACCATCTTTTTACTGTTAAACCTAAAGGGAATCTAATTTGATTATTTTCAAGAGTTGGCTTACCCGCTCCAGTATTAGGAAAGGCAACTTTAAAAAGTTTAGATCCTTCGAGATAACTAGGAGGCTTAGGTTTAAAAAGTAACTCACCTTTGTTGAACTTGTTTTTTAATTCTTTAAAGGATTTAAAAGCTTCGCTTACTGAGATTAGTGTTTGTTGAGCAACTACCGAAGGTAGTGAACTTGCTAATCTGGTCTTGCTCACAGTTGACTCATATATTAGGTCGAATTTACCAGTGAGTAACTTACCAGTTTTGAAAAGTGTTTGTCTAGCAAAATAGACCCCTGAGTTATAGAGTTTACCTGATTGTTGACAAAGATACTCTAATATTGCTTTAGTATCTTTATCAGGGGATAATAGGACTTGTTGAACTCCCATTAAGGGTTTATTTTTGACCATGATTTGGATTTTTGCTATTATATTTATGATTTCACAAAATGATAAATTAATCAAGAAGAACGTAGGCGACTAAAGTCGCACGAGTCGCTTATATCTCACCGTCTTTAGACGCTGAGTTTTACGCTTACCGAGAGATTTATAAATTAGCGCAACGGAGTCCAAAACAAAGGGTTGCACTTATAAAGCTTTATTCTTAAACCCAAGTAGCTACGGCTTCCCAACCTAAACCTCTCCGAATAATAACTGGTTCTTCATCGGTCAAATCTAATATGGTAGACACTTGATATGTAGGTTCTTCGGTGGTGTCAATAATGATATCTACCAATTTATCAAAATGGTCATATAAATCTACCCGTGACCACATTGGTTGTTGTCCATTCTCAACGATTTCCTCCTCTTCGTCATTGGCTCTGACATGAGCCGAAGTAGAAATAATCGGGTTTCCTAATGCTTCCATTAATGCCAAACAAACGTTATGATTTGGCACTCGAATTCCTGTGGTTTTGCGTTTGGGACTTTGCACTAGACGCGGTACTAGTTTGGTTGCAGGGAGCAAAAATGTGTAGGGTCCTGGTATTAACCGCTTCATTAGTCGGTAGGCTGTATCACTTACGAAGGCATAAGTCGCCACATTGGAGAGTGAGGGACATAAAAATGTCAGTGGTTTATCATTTGCTAACTGTTTGATTTGCCGCACTCTTTCCACCGCCGACTTGGCATTCAAATCACAACCAATTGCGTAGACTGTATCTGTAGGGTAGAGCATGATAGCGCCACCTAAGAGCGCTGACTTTACTTCCTCTATTCGGCGGCTTTGAGGATTATCAGGATGAATGGTGAAAATTTTGGACATAATAGGGTGGGGAATGGGGAATGGGGAATGACTAATCACAAATAAATTTATGAATAAAATCGCTTATCTTCAATGTCCAACAGGAATTTCTGGTGATATGTGCCTGGGGGCTTTAGTCAGTCTCGGTGTGCCTGTGGAGTATTTGGTGGAAAAACTCAATGGCTTGGGAATTGAGCAGGAATACCAATTATGGGCGGAATTTGTTCAGCGTCAAAGCCAGCAAGGGACTAAGGTTCATGTGGATTTGGTGGATCATCACCATCATCATGATCATGAACATCATCACCACCACGACCGTCATTTGCCAGAAATAGAGGAGATGATTCTCCACGGGAAGTTACCAGCGCGAGCGCAAGCTTGGAGTTTAGCTGTATTCCGACGGTTAGCAGTAGCAGAGGGGGCTGTTCATGGCATCGCACCGGAAAAAGTTCATTTCCATGAAGTTGGTGCTGTGGATGCGATTGTGGATATTGTTGGTACTTGTTTAGGGTTGGATTGGTTGGGTATTGACAGCAATCAGGAAGGGTTGCCTTTGCTATACTGTTCTGCGTTTCCTACTGGAGGTGGAACTGTTCATGCTGCACATGGACGCATGGCAGTACCAGTACCGGCGGTGTTAAAGTTGTGGGAAATGCGGGGTTGTCCAGTTTATAGCAATGGTATTGATAGAGAATTGGTAACACCAACGGGGGCTGCAATCGCTACTACCTTAGTTCAAGACTTTGGTTCTCCACCACCAATGACTATCAAACAGGTAGGATTAGGAGCGGGTTCTCTAGATTTACCTATTCCTAATATACTACGGCTCTGGTACGGTGAAAATGAATCTTTACAGCCTGATAATTCTGATTTAGGGGCATATTCCCCAAATTTAGAAACCATTACGGTTCTAGAAACTCAAATAGATGACTTAAATCCGCAAGTATTCGGTTATGTATTTGAGGCTTTATTTGCTGTTGGTGCGGTGGATGTTTTTACCCAACCTATAGGAATGAAAAAATCTCGTCCGGGAATTTTATTAACTGTTATTTGTCATCCAAATAATGTAGCTAGTTGTGAAGCGGTGTTATTTCGAGAAACTAGCACTTTAGGGATTCGTCGCACTACTCAAGAACGGTCAATTTTACAACGGGAAATTCAAAAAGTCGAAACTATTTATGGGACAATATCAGTAAAAGTTGCCTGGACAGGAACAGCCGCAGTCAAGGTAATTACTAATATTCAGCCAGAATATGAAGATTGTGCTATTTTAGCCCGCAAAAATAATCTTCCTTGGCAAGAAGTTCATCGGTTAGCATTACAAAGTTGGCATTTAGAACATACAAAATAATTATGGCATTTTGCATATACGGCATTAGAGGTTGTTTGATAGCGAAGCGTGGCGTTAGCCATAAAGTATTAGATGAAACCAAACCGATAATCTCCAAAAACCTAACCCCCCTGCCCCCCTTCCCTCCTAGGGAAGGGGGGTTTCAAAGCCTCTCCCCGCTTCGGGGAGAGGTTTACAAGAGGGGTTTGTTTATACATTAAAAACTTGTTCATTCATCCTCTTATAGAGCAGATAGATTCTATGTTTTATCTATACTCAAAACGGTTGGGACATAGACTTTTATAAAATCACGAAAAACCTAGATTTGTAGGGGTTTAGCAGTACTGATATGTGTCAACTTCACGTAAAATCATAGCCCGCCCGGGAATGAATTCCCAGTCTAATAGCCAAAGTTATCTAAAGATAACTAAATATAAAAAAAATCTTTAGTCCACTTCAGTAGACTTTGGTTATTAGCCCTGAAATATGGCTGACGCTGAGGGGGTGTGGAAGCCAACGGATAAGTAAAGACCTATTGGAATACACCCTTATTTAAGTTGACACTTATGAGCAGTGCTAAACCCTTACCTGCTTAAATCAAATAATTAAGCCGTTTTGAGTATAACTATGGACAGATATTGTTGTTAACGTTGATCAGCTTGAGATATGTCGCTGGGCTTAATATAAGATTTAAAGTGCAATCATAGTAACGGCTGAATTAGGAAAATAATGAAGAAAATTATCCGTTGCTTAATTTTGGGTGGAACACTGTTTTTTTTGTTGAAAGCTCTGAAAGATAATTGGTTGGGGGTTAGTGCTATTCGCATTAATGGAACTGGATGGTTAATGTTAATAACGGCTACGGGTGTAACTTTATTTGCTCATATTTGGGCGGGTTGGATTTGGACTTGGGTACTCAAGGAGTTAAATCAATCTGTATCTACTATTGAGTTTATTCGAGTTTATTTAAAAACGAATATTGCTAAATATTTACCTGGTAATGTTTGGCATTATTATGGGCGAGTTATGGCGGCTAAAAATGCTAATATTCCTACTAATATTGCTACTTTGAGTGTTTTGTTAGAACCACTATTAATGTTAGCAGCAGCTTTAATTATTATTGTTTTATTTGGTGGTAAATTAGTTGTTAATAATCTGAATTTTAATTTAATTATTTTACAATCTCTGGCTTTAATAATTGTCTTGGGTATACTTCACCCTCGATTTTTAAACCCAGCTATTCAACTTTTAGATAAGTGGAAAAATAAGAAGTCTAATGCAGAAAATGAGCTAGTTAATAGTTTTATAATTAAACGCTATCCGGTGAAACCTTTATTGGGAGAATTAGTTTTTTTAGGGTTGCGTGCTTGTGGATTTATTTTAACTATGTTGGCGTTAAATTCTTTAACTTGGCAGCAAATACCCTTATTAGTGGGGGCTTTTAGTTGTGCGTGGGTGTTGGGGTTAGTTGTTCCGGGTGCGCCTGGTGGTTTGGGAGTGTTTGAAACTACGGCGATATTACTACTACAATATCATTTTCCGGCGGCTTTGGTAATTAGTGCGATCGCTCTTTATCGTCTCATGAGTATCTTAGTAGAAACTATTGGCGCGTCCTTAGCTTGGTTGTATGAAAGAATTAGTAAATAATCTTCATGAAGCTATTTGATAAATTGCAGGACGGTATTTAGGTTCAGGAATAGATTTACCCTCTAATTTTGCAGTTTCTAACCATGCTGCTTTTGCTTGCAAAACTTCAGATAATGCTTCTTCTTCAGTGTCACCAAATGCAGAACAGTATTTTAAATCAGGAATATCTGCTATATAACCCCCGTCTTCTTCACTGTAGAAAATATTAATATGGTAGTTTTTCATTCTTAATCCTCTAAAGTTAATCCATATTCCTCAATGATAGCTAAAAATTGTTTGATTTGATATGGAACAGCTTGACCATTTCGATTTTGTAAGTTAATAAGTTCATCTATGTTTTGATGAATAAAAATATAATGACTGCCATTAACTCTTGATAAACAAAATCCAAAGGCTTCAACTAAACTTACAAGTTCATTAAATTGAATATTTTTAGAACCAGAAAGAACTTTATCTAGTAACTTTCGTTTTTTTGACATTTATCAACTCATAGCATTTTTTTGTAAAACTGCGCTCAATTTTTTCGATCTCTGTTTAGATGTTTTTTAGCTTAATAAATGGGTAATACCCACCATTATTTGGATTTTATAGGTACTACCCAAAGACTAACTTTTAATCCCCAGTAATAGAAAGTTCACTCACCCAAACCCTGGGAGCAACTCCTCCTGGTGTTAACTCAACTTCCTTCTCCACATAAACAATTGATTTCAACAACTCCAGAAAATCACCAGCTACCGTTGCAGACTCAATACTGGTTTTCTCACCCTTGTTAATTAACCAACCATGAAAAGGCAAAGAAAAAGAACCTTGTAAAGCCTTAACACCCGCATGAAGCGCTTGTAAATCATCAATTAGAATCACATTTTCCGCAGTATCTAAACTCAATTCTTGTTCCGGTGTACCTGCTGCAAACACATGATAGAAATTAGGACTGACGCTGACTTTTGCGCCAATACTAGCATTACCAGTAGGTTGAGCATTTAACCGTTTAGCAGTTCCCGCACTATGCAAAAAGCTAGTTAAAATGCCATTTTCTATTAACTTAATTTGCCGAGTTGGTGTTCCTTCACCATCAAAACTTTCAGCCCCAATATTAGCAGGGTGTAAAGCATCATCATAAACTGAAAGTAAAGGTGAAGCAAGTTCTTTACCAATATCATCAGTTTTCGATAAACTTTGATTATCAAGGATACTTTGGGCGTTAAATAAATTAGAAAAAGCCCCCAACAAACTTAAAAAAGCTTCAGCAGAGAAAACTACTTGATATTTACCAGTTTTGATTTTTTCATAATGCAAATGACTGATAGTTTTCTCAGCAGTTTCTTTGATACAACCGGCAATATCTAAATCAGCGACACTTTCTTTAACTCGATAAGCACTACCACTGCGGGGTTTCTTACCTTCTTCTTCAGTTTTGCTGTACAAAGAAATATAAGCGAAAGAATGAGATTCAGTTCTCACAGCACCATCACTATTGAGATAAAATCTGTCAATATCCTTTTGTGCTAAACCATTGTAAGGCACACTTGTAATAGCCGGATGAGTTGCTAGTAATTCTTTTTCTGCTACTAATAGCTTTTCTATCAGTTCAGAAACAGGTGCTTGCAGGGCTTTTTCTCGATGTTTATTAGGGATAGGAATAGTCGCTTCTGGACTAAAATCAGGAACGTTTTCTTTGACTCCAAAAAAACTGGCTTCGTAAGCTGTTTTCAGGGCTAATTCTAATCCTTGAGAATCTACATCTGTGGTGCTGGTAACACCCATTGTATTTTCTTCATTCCAGACTCGAACTGTTACTCCAGAACGATTGGAAGCTTTGACTTCTTTAGGTTCTCCTTGGTAAACTTGAACGCTGGTATCATCTACGGTTGAGCCGTAAATATCGAATTTTTTAATGCCGAGTTTGGCGGCATTTTCTTGGGCGTAAGTTGCAATTTCTTGGATTTTGTTCATAATCTAATTCACGGTTCACAATTAATAATTTGTAGGTTGGGTTAAGCGACAGCACAACCCAACAAAAGCATCTGTTACGTTGGGTTTCCTTACGTCAACCCAACCTACATAAACATCACATCAATCTTGTTAATCCAAAATTTTTTATCGGCCGCCAACGGTGATGGAATCAACTTTGATATGGGGTTGTCCAACTGTGGTGTAAATGCTGCCGCTGACTGAGCCACAAAAGCCGGGAGCTAGTTCTAAATCTTGGGAACATAGGGAAATTTTATTCATGATTTCCTTGGCTTCACCGATTAAAGTAGCACCTTTTAATGGTTTGGTAATTTTGCCATTTTCTATTAAGTAAGCTTCGTCAACGCTGAAGTTAAATTGACCGGTTGCACCGACACTGCCACCACCCATTTTCTTACAGTAAATACCTTTATCAACGGAGGCAAATAGGTCTTCTGTTGTGTGTTCTCCACAATCAATATAGGTGTTTCGCATCCGACTTGCGGCTGCATAGGTGTAATTTTGACGGCGGCCACTGCCTGTTCTGGGGTGTCCAGTCCGCACTGAACCGGTTCTGTCTGCTAGGAAGTTTTTGAGAATGCCTTTTTCAATTAATAATGTTCTTTGGGCTGGCATTCCTTCATCATCCATATCAATTGTGCCAAAAGCATTATCAGCGCGGCCTTCGTCCCATGCTGTGAGGCTTTCGTGAGCGATTTTTTCGCCTTTTTTATCGGCAAATGGGGTGGTTTGGCGTTCAATTTGGGTGGTTTCTAAAAGATGTCCACAAGCTTCATGGAAAATTACGCCGCCAAAATGATTGGCCATGATAATGGGGTAAGTTCCTGATTCTACGTAATCTGCGTAAAGCATTTTACCAGCAGATTCGGCGATTTGTTCGGAAGCTTTTTGATAATCCCAGGTTGTGAGGAAGTTAGGGTCACTTGTGTTACCAGCCCGTTCACCAATAGAGGAGCGGTTAGCGCCGTCAGCACAAAGCAGGTTGAATGCGACAGACTGAGTGAGGCGGATATCACGGGCAAATGTTCCGTCACTACCAGCAACTAATACTTCTTGCCAATCACGGAAGTAGGAAGCGCGGCGGGATTGAATATGGGTAGCTTTTTTATTGAGTTGGGCTGTACCATCAAGGAGGACTTCTCCCATTTCGCGGATAGAACTGCACAAAGGTAGCCAACTGTCTTTACCGCGTTTGCTGGCGTAGTCTCTGAGTAATTCTAGGTTGATTTCGGGAATGAAGGCGCTCGGACCGGGTAGTTGTAGTCCTAAGATGGAAAGAGCTTTTTCTAAGGCGGCTTTTAAACCGTTGAATGTGAGGTTGTTGGTGCTAACGTAGCAGTCAGCTTTGCCACGAAATACCCGCACTCCTGCACCAGTAGATAAACTGGGGGAAATACTGGTAATGGTGTCTTCTTCGGCTAAACAACTGATGTAGTTGCGATGTTCCAAGAAGTATTCCACAAAATCAGCCCCGGCAGCGCGTCCTAGTCCCAAAAGGGTTGCCAGTGGGGCTTCCCAAGTGTCATCGAAGCGTTCTGTGGTGGATGAATATTGTAAACTGGGCAGTTGATTTGAGAGAAGTAGGGTGTTTGTAAGCATTAAAAGCCTCGTCTGCTGGCGTTATCTATAGATGTGACTGACAATATCCTGGTGTACTCAGTCTAACAAATCTATGAAAGCCGTTGTTGGCAGTTAGGCGGTAGGGTTTTCCGCCATATTGTCTTTTGCAGCAAGGTTCAATAGTGAAGCTTTTCGTAGGAATCAAACCCGCTACAAAATAAATCACAGAACGAAGTCTATCACTGGTTTTGATTATTTCCCTCTGTGGCACAATTGATTGCAATTTACTGTAAGATCGGATATGACGGAAATAAATAATGTATTTTTTATACGGTATGATTTTTGTTATTATATACAATTTGAGATAAAATGCCAGTTTACTCAACTTAATTTTGCAATAATAGAGGTAAACGTTTCCCAAAATTATTAATAACTAAAGAGACTGTTTTATCAACAAAAGGAATCTAAAAAATGAGTTCTTATGCTTTTTGGAACAACAAAGGCGGAGTAGGAAAAAGCTTTCTTTGCTTTGTAGCTGCTTCTGAATATGCTCACCTTTATCCCGATACAGATGTTTATGTAATTGATTTGTGTCCGCAAGCTAATGTTTCAGAAACTTTATTAGGGGGATATCTGAAAAGTCCTGAAGCTCTCAATTCTTTAAGTAGTAAGACACCTCGTGCGACAGTAGCGGGCTACTTGGAAGCACGTCTTAACTCACCCTTCCGAATGATTCAAGATGTATCTCCTTATGTGTGTGAGCCAAAAGAATTTAATCCACAAATACCAGAAAATTTGAGGCTTATTTGTGGTGACAATCTCTTAGAAATAATTTCTGAAGCAATTCGACAAACTTCTCAACTGCAAATACCAATAGATGCTTGGAAGCAGGTGCTGAGTTGGATTCGAGATTTAACAGTTGCTCTGCGTACACATAGTGGTGACAGAGATACTCTGTTTTTAATTGATTGTAATCCTAGTTTTGCTGTATATACACAGCTTGGTCTAGCTGCAGCAGAAGGTATAGTTGTTCCATTCACTGCGGATGATAGTTCACGTCGTGCAATTGAAAATGTGGTGGCACTTCTATATGGTATTAGCGATCCGAATACTGCCCCTTATGCACGAATTAGTTTTGCAAAACGCGCAAAAGATGAAGGTTTATCTGTACCAAAATTACATACATTTGTGAGTAATAGGGTAACTATGTATGAAGGTAAAGCTGCCTCCGCATTTATAGCTGTTAATAAAATTATTAAGAAAACTATGGATGATATACATAACAAAAATCGTCATATTTTTGCTAATCCTAAAGACTTTCCCAGCGAAAATTTTATTGAAATTCCAGATTATCACAGTGCTTGTGTCGTTGCTGCAACAACTGGTACTCCATTACATAAACTTAAACCAGGTCCTAAAACAATTGGTGAGCAGCGAATACAATTAAATCCAGAGCCATTACAAAGGTATCGAAAAGCACTTGAAGCATTTGTAAACTGTCTCTGAGAGTATTACAGTGTCATCACCAGCAGCCTTAAAATATGATTTGGTAGCTCAGAAGGCTCGTGTCTTACGTGATACTGCTACAGATATTCGCCTACGTCCAATATTAAATAGTCACACTCAAATATATTACCATTCAGCTTTAGCAATGTTTGTAGCAGGATGGGAAACGTATATTGAAGAACTAGTTCGCAACTTTTTTGATGTAACTGCAAACCCTTTAAATCCTCAGTTTTATGCTGTACATTCCCTTGCGAAAAATGCCGCAGAACGTTCGCTTAAACAATTTAATACGCCAAATGCAGATAATTCTCGTAATCTTTTAGTTCAATATACTGGTTACGACCCGATAAATGATTGGGTTTGGTCAAAAAGAAATATAAATGCACTAGCCACTCGGCAGATGCTAAACGAGATTCTGCAAGTAAGACACAGTTTTGCTCATGGCTTTCCTATTCCTGCAAATTCTTGGACACAAACATCAACAGGAAAAGTTAGACTGACAGCTAAAGCTATCAAGGATGTTGATGGGTTATTAAAATATCTTGTAGGAGTTACTGATGTTGGTATGAAGCAACATATTCAAACTATTTATGGGATATTTGTATCTTGGTGATATATTACTGAGTTGGCTAATCTGAATAAAGAAATATATTCATACCTTCATCAACTAAAAGAACAGACAATTTTAGGCAAGTCGTGAATTATATAGTTTCAAACTAACTATATTTGATAAAACTGTCAACATCCTCTTTCTCCTCAATTATTAATTTTGACGAGGGTGGATAATTGCCGACTTAATTGTATTTTGGTGCTAAATTGCGAAAATTGATTTAAAACCAATTTTTCTTCAGCAGTTTGTTACTAACAATGACAACAAATATCAACAAACCAAACTGAATTTGCCAAGGTGCTAACACTAAACTCACAATAAAAATGACGGCTGTTAAAACACCTGCAATATTAGTGATTTCATCACCATCTCTTTGGAAGAGATAACCAGTCATTACACCTGTAACTAATGTCATTAAAAAAAATAAAGGCATCTTTGCTAATCTCTAAACTACGATCTACTATTTAATACTAGTAGATTAAAACTATCTTTGGGAGCGTTATTAACATTATACTTAAGTAAGGCAAAATGGCAAGAACCTGATGGGAATCCTATTGTGTGGCTGTTTTATAATGGTGCCATTATTTGCTAAATTAAATTAACACTATCTATTCGTGCTGAAATCAATTTAACACTTTCAATTTGAATATCCAATGTTGAACATTTCCCAACTCCTTGCTACTGAACTCAATCTTAGACCCAACCAGGTACAAAATGCCCTGGAACTGTTAGCAGAAGGGGCGACAATCCCCTTTATTGCCCGTTACCGCAAAGAACGGACTGATGAAATGGATGAGGTGCAATTGCGAGATTTACAAGATAGGCATAATTACTTAACGGAATTGGAAGAAAGAAAAAAAGTTATTGTCAATGCGATCGCTCAACAAGATAAACTTACCCCAGAATTAAATGCAAAAATAGCATCCTGTTTACAAAAAACCGAACTTGAGGATTTATATTTACCCTATCGCCCCAAACGCCGGACTCGTGCTACCATTGCTAGGGAAAAAGGTCTAGAACCTCTCGCAAGATTTATTCAAGCTCTGAATATTAAAAATGGTATTTCCGCATCATTAGAAGCAGAAGCAGCAAAATATATTTCGGAAACTTTGGGAGTAAAAAGTGCAGATGAAGCTTTGAAAGGTGCATCTGATATCTTAGCGGAAGAAGTAGCAGAAAAAGCAGAATCACGCGCTTATATACGCGACTATCTTTTAGAAAATGGGCTGTTTATTTCTCGAATTAAAGACGAACATCCCGAAGGGACAACAAAATTTGAAATGTACCGCAATTATCAGATTAAAGTCAAAAATATTGCCCCTCATAATCTGTTGGCTTTATGTCGAGGAGAAGATGAAAAAATCCTCAGTTTTGAAGTTGCTTTTGATGAAGATATCGTCCTTGGTTATTTAGAATCTCAGGAAATAAAAACCAAAGTTAGCAATATTAGAGATTTTTATCAAGCCATGATAAAAGATGGTTTTAACCGCTTGATGAAAACTTCCTTAATTAGCGAAGTAACTAACGAGAAAAAAACCTTTGCTGACATAAAATCAATCAAAACCTTTGAAACAAACTTGCGAGAATTGCTATTATCAGCACCAGCAGGAATGAAACCGACAATGGCTATAGATCCTGGTTTTAGAACTGGGTGTAAAGTCGCTATACTAGATGAAACAGGTCAATTTTTAGAATATCAAGCCGTATTTCCCCACCAAGCAGTAGAACAACGCCAAAAAGCCGGACAAACTATTAAAAAATTACTGGAAAAATACCAAGTTCAATTAATCGCTATTGGTAACGGGACAGCTTCGCGGGAAACAGAAGAATTTGTAGCAGAAGTATTACCAAATATAGCCCATAACCCAGTTAAAGTCATGGTAAATGAATCTGGTGCATCTATATATTCTGCCAGCGAAGTAGCTAGAGAAGAATTTCCGGATTTAGATATTACCGTGCGGGGTGCAATTAGTATTGGCCGCAGATTACAAGATCCTTTAGCAGAATTAGTGAAAATAGATCCTAAATCAATTGGTGTCGGACAATATCAACATGACGTTGATCAAAAATTACTGAAAAAGAAATTAGATGAAACAGTAGAAAGTTGCGTTAACTATGTGGGTGTAGATTTAAATACAGCTTCCAAAGAACTGCTTACATTTGTATCGGGAATTACCCCAACCATAGCCAATAATATTATTGCCTATCGCAACGAAAATGGCGCATTTAAAAATCGTCGTCAACTTTTAAAAGTAGCCAAATTAGGACCAAAAGCCTTTGAACAAGCAGCAGGTTTTTTAAGAATTCGTGGTGGTGAAAACCCTTTAGATAATACCGCAGTTCATCCAGAAAGTTACTCCCTAGTGCAATCTATCGCTGCTGATTTAGGAGTATCCTTAAATCAAGTTACACAAATTGCGGAAAACCTTAAAAAAGCTAACCTGAAAAAATACGTTACTGACACTATTGGAGAACCAACTCTGCGGGATATTCTCAGCGAATTAGAGAAACCAGGAAGAGATCCTCGGGCTGAATTCAAATATGCTACCTTTAAAGCGGGAATCAAAGAAATTAGGGATCTAACAGTAGGAATGTCACTAGAAGGAATGATTACCAACGTTGCTAACTTTGGTGCTTTCGTTGATATTGGTGTACATCAAGATGGCTTAGTGCATATTTCCCAACTTGCTGATAGATTTGTAGATGATCCCAAAAAAATTGTCAAAGTTGGACAAGTTGTCACAGTCCAAGTTTTAGAAATAAATGAAAAACTCAAACGCATAAGTTTATCAATGAAAGGAATTAAGCAATAAGAAGAAGAAGTCAGTAGGGGCAATCCCCCTGTGGTTGCCCCTCTTGTGGAGTCAGGAGTCAGGAATTAGGAGTCATACCAATTCTATGTGAAGTTGCGTCAAATAAATGTAGAGACGTTCCATGGAACGTCTCTACAAATAAAAATAAAGCACATCTTCATTCAGAAATAGTATCAGGAATTAGAATAATTATAAAATCACAGAATCAACACTAATAAGTTAATTCTCTCTGTGTCTGGAGCGACTCTGCGTGAAAAAAATCAACTCTAACCTCAGACAGATAATAGTTCTACCCAACAAAAGATGTCAAACATTAATCCATATTTGAGAATAGTGGTTAGCCCTGATATTGCTATTACTGAGGTAAAAAAATGTTGGGATATTTTTTCATCGCCCTCGCTACAGCTTTAAGTTTGCTAATTGTTGACTTAGTTGTTCCCGGTGTCAATATTGCTAATTTTCCTGCCGCTTTAATTGCTGCTGTTGTGATTGGTTCAATTAATAGTGGCATTAAACCAACTCTCAATATCCTATCTCTACCTTTAACATATCTCACCTTGGGGGGATTTTCCCTAATTGTCAACGGAATTTGCTTTTGGTTAGCATCAGTTTTAGTTCCAGGTTTTCAAGTTCAAGGATTTATCGCTTTTATTATCGGTCCTGTAGTTCTGTCTTTAGCTAATACCTTTCTCAGTAAATACTTTGCAGAAAAAGGTTTTGAATTACAAGATAGTCAATAGATAAGCCAAATTTAAAACGAGGAAATACAGCAGATTTCGCTCTAATGAGGTACAAACTTGAATTATGAAACTCTTGTAGTGCGGGCATCTTGCCCGCTATATATGTACCTCATAACACCGGAAAGTGCTGTATCCGTCAGAAGATTGACGGCGGTTAAAATCGCCCGTGTCGCTTCCCTCTCAGCACTAAAGTGACTGAGTTTCCCGCATACCGCGAGGTTTTATGAACTTATTGCGTATACTGCTCGGTGTATTTTTACCCCCATTGGGGGTTTTTCTGACAGTTGGATTTGGTCCAACTTTGTTAATTAACATCTTGCTGACTCTGCTTGGTTGGCTTCCTGGTAGCATTCATGCAGTTTGGGTAATTGTCAAGCATGAAGAAAATATTAATAGAGAGGCAAGTAACTAAGTAGGTGTACATAATAAAAGCGAAATTTATTGCGTTTTGTAAAATGGCTGAAACTCAATCAGAATCTTGCGTTGAGACACCTTTGTATACCGTTACATACCTTTAAATTTTCCTGTTTACCTACTTAGTTGCTTATTTGCTAATTTTTCTTAACTTATGCTATAGTATGCGAATGGCATACATACCACTGGTGAAAAGCGGTCGAATTTCTGGGATTGCACCCAAATACGTTGAGGAGATATGCGGATGAAGGGAAAATCAAAAGCATCAAAAACCCCGCAGGACAAAGACTGTATGATGTCGAATCATATGTCAACGGTAGCTCAGAACGAGCTACCATTATTTGTTACTGTCGAGTTAGTTCCTCAAAACAGCGAGATGATCTCGATAGACAAATCGCCCATAAGCAATCCCTCTACCCAGAAGCCAAAATCATCAAAGACATCGCCTTGTGGAATCAACTTCAAAAGGAAAGGATTGCAATCCTTACTGGACAAGCTTTTGCGAGGAGATAAGTTCACGCTTGTTGTTGCCTGTCGTGATAGACTCGCAAGATTTGGATCTTAGCTTGTTGAACTTGTACAGTATATGGTCGAACAAAACGGTGGACAAATCGTGGTTCTCGACGCAACTGTACATTGCCCAAATACTGAACTCACCCAGGATTTACTCTCAATCCTTCACGTCTTTTCATGCAGAATGCACGGCAGGGGAAAATACTCTAAAAAAATCAAGGAAGATTTATCTAAGCCTGACACCTGCACAGAAAGCGATAATTAAGCAATGGTTTGGTATTTCTAGATTTGTTTACAACAAAACTATCAAGTTATTGCAAGATGGAGAAATCAAGGCTAATTGGCAAGCTATAAAGACAGGTATTCTTAATGATTTACCTGACTGGTGCAAAAGTGTTCCTTATCAAATTAAATCAATAGCAATTAAGGATGCTTGCAAAGCAGTTAGCAATGCCAAAAAGAAATACAAAAATGGCGGAGGAATAAGTCGATGTAGATTTAGATCCAGAAAATATCCAGTTCAATCCTGTTATATTCCCAAATCGGCAGTGCTGGAAAAAGGAATTTTTTACACCATATTAGGCGAAACATCCTATAAGGAATCTTTGCCCAAAGGATGTGGAGACTGCCGATTAGTTCTCTCTCATGGTGATTACTACTTAACAGTTCCCGAAGAAAAACCGCGACTCGATGCCGAAAACCAAGGACGAGTCGTGGCTTTAGATCCAGGGATCAGAACATTTTTAACATTCTTCTCCGAGGATTCTTTTGGTTGGTTGGGAGATACTGCTAACATCAAAATTCAAAAACTTTGCTTTAAACTAGATAAGTTAGTTAGCAAAATATCTCAAGCTAAATGCAAACAAAAAAGAAGACTTAAATTAGCCGCAACTAAATTGAGAGGAAAGATTAAGAATCTTGGATCTGAATTACACAAAAAGACTACCAAGTTCTTAGTTGATAATTTCGATGTAATTCTTTTACCAACTTTTGAAACATCTCAGATGTCAAAGAAAGGAAAAAGAAGGATTAGATCCAAATCAGTCCGGCAAATGCTAACGCTATCGCACTATCAATTCAAACAATTTATTAAACACAAAGCATTTGAATACAGAAAAATAGTGCTGGACGTGAATGAAGCCTATACTTCAAAGACTGTTAGTTGGACTGGCGAAATAGTTAAGAATCTTGGTGGTTCTAAAACCATAAAATCTCCATCCACAAATAATGTCATGGATAGAGATTTGAATGGTGCGCGGGGAATTTTTCTCCGTGCATTGGTTGATACGCCTTGGTTGAGAGAAAACCTCAACTTATGTATTTGTTAACTTTTGTTAGCAAAAAAGTATCGGTACTTACTAAGTATAGCGAGAAGAAAAAACAGAAAAGATCCCCGACTTCTTTAAGAAGTCGGGGATCTAAAATAAATTATTTAAGCGCGAATATCTTTTTCTTTGAATAAATCAGCCGTTGCTAAAAGTAACTCCCGTAAAGTTTGTTTTAATTGACGTTCTTTTTTCGCTATAACTCCACCTGCATTTGCCAATTTTTGTTCTAGAAGTGAGTAACTTTCTTTGACTTGTAAGGTGATAGATTCAGCTTTTGGATGGGATTTATCACACCATTGTTTGGCTTCATTTAAATAATCCTGTACCTCTTGATCACTTCCACTATAACGTGCCGATAAATTTGCTCTGACAATTGCTGATTGTGCTTGTAATTGTGCATAGCGTTTCTTTAATAATCCAATTTCTTCACTATCTTGGATAGAATTAATTGCTGAATCAATCGCAATTTTCGTATCTGCTGATTTATTTTGACTGGTTTCTACTATCTTCGTTAAAATTCCTTCAATTTCTGTTTGTAGTTCTTCTTCTTCTCGATCTAATTGAGCTTGTAGACGCTTAATATCTGCTTGTGTTTTGACAATATCTGAGTGTTTTTTCAGATTTATAGCTTCCATAGCCCCTTCAATTGAAGCTACTACTCCTTCTTTAACTTCACTACCTTTTTCTTGTAAATTATCAATGACGGTAGAAACAGCATCATTAACTAAGTTACGCAGTTCATGAGAACCTTCTTGAAACTCAGAACCTACTTGAGAAATAGCAGATTTCACAATTTCTCGAATCCGTTCAGCTTTTAATTGTCCTGTTTCTTTCGCTTGGCGTAAATCTACTTGAATTTGTTCTTTAACGTTCTTATTAATGGTCATACTGAATATAAATCTCATGTAACACTTACACTCATTTTGGCGAAATCTTCTGGCTATAAACACCCTCTAAAGAAATAGAACCATATCTATCTTCAGGTAGTGCAAAGGACATTAACAAGAATATCTCTGAATTTTTGATTTTTTAGGGAAATGTTACCAATTTATGAAATAATCAATATTGGTCAATCAGTAAATTTTAATTATGTGGCGCATAAATATCACTTGTGATAGTGAAGCATGGAAAGTATCTGGTGTTGAATTTAAGAAAATGGTAGAAAAATACCAATGTGAATTGGTTGGTTCTAAAAAAATGCCAGATGGAAACCGGATCATGTCCTATAAAATGGAAGATGTCAGCGAAGCAGAAGCTTTTCAAGAAGAATGTACAAAGTTTATTGGCTTTATTTCTGATTTTGAAGCTTTATGAAAAAACTCATAACATTGATATTATGCACACTTTGCTTGTGGACTATCAATTTTACTTTACCTGCTAACGCTTTAAATACAGACCCAAGGGCGGAAATTTTTAGTGTCCATTGTGCTGGTTGTCATATTAATGGAGGAAACATCATTAGACGTGGTAAAAACTTAAAAAAGAATGCACTCAAAAAATATGGAATGGATTCTTTAGAAGCGATTACAACGATTGTTACTAATGGCAAAAATAATATGTCAGCCTATAAAGATCGTTTAACAACAGAGGAAATTCAAAACGTTGCAGCTTATGTTTTGGAACAAGCAGAAAAAGATTGGAAATAATAATACCAAAAATATGACTTTACCTCAAGACAGCTATTTACAATTTACCCCCGACTTAAAGATTTGCCGAATTTTGAATGGAATGTGGCAAGTTTCTGGAGGACATGGACGCATTGACCGTACAGCCGCTATTCAAGCGATGTTTGAATATGTAGATGCTGGTTTTACAACTTGGGATTTAGCAGATCATTATGGACCAGCAGAAGATTTAATTGGTGAGTTTCGTCGTCAATTAATTGCGACTCGTGGTGAGGAAGCAGTTAATAATATTCAAGCTTTTACAAAATGGGTTCCCCGGGCTGGGAAAATGACAAAAAAACTGGTTGAGGAAAATATTGATATTTCCTTGAGAAGAATGGATGTTAAATCATTAGATTTAATGCAGTTTCATTGGTGGGACTATAAAGACTCTAATTATTTAGATGCTCTTAAATATATGGCAGAGTTGCAAACAGAAGGAAAAATCAAACATTTAGCTTTAACTAATTTTGATACGGAACATTTACAAATTATTACAGAAGCAGGAATCCAGATTGTTTCTAATCAAGTCCAGTTTTCTCTTGTTGACAGAAGACCTCAAGTAAATATGGTGAAATTCTGTGAAGAACATCATATAAAACTATTTACCTATGGTAGTGTTTGTGGTGGTTTATTATCAGAAAAATATTTAGGTAAACCAGAACCAAAAAATTCAGAAATCAATACTACAAGTTTGAGAAAATACAAACAAATGATTGCTAATTGGGGGAGTTGGCGATTATTTCAAGAATTATTAACTACCTTGAAAACCATTGCTGATAAACATCAAGTGAGTATTACTAATGTGGCTGTAAATTACATTTTAAATCAGCCAGCAGTGGGTGGTGTAATTGTGGGTGCAAGATTAGGAATTGCGGAACATTTAGAAGATAATGCTAGGGTATTTAGTTTTAATTTAGATGCTGAAGATATAGGGAAAATAGATGCAGTTTCTCAACAGTCAAAAGATTTATATAAGTTAATTGGTGATTGTGGGGACGAGTATAGAAGGTAATAGCAATTTATTGTAGAGACGTTCCATAGAACGTCTCTACAGAAGTTTCAATATACTCGTTAACTAAGCGCATCTTTCTCTAAAAATGGTATAACAACTGAAATATAGCAATTTTATCAAATGCTTAATCATCTATTTGTGCTTAGGTTGAAAATTCGGCAATTCTACAGATGCTAAAGATTTGCGTCCCTTGGGTGGTCGTTGTGGATAAATCAATGGTGAAGGAGACCTATTGTCAGATGTATTACCAGCCAATAACTCCGGCAAAATATCATTAGTTGGTAAACTAGATTCTGTTTCCGGGGAAATATCTAACCAAAAATCTTCCATTTCCACAGTATTTATCTGAGGGCTGAGGGAAGTGGAAATAATTGGTAATTCCTGGATTAATGATCTTGAAAAATCTTCCTTTCCAGAATTTTCATTAATACCATAAGGATCAATTTCTAGCTGCAAATCCTGTTGAATTATTATTTCTGGTTGTTCATGATTTCCAGGAGTAGATACTAAACTTTCTAAAACAGATGTATCAGCTTGATGAATATTTACCTCAGTTTCTGTCTCCTGGGTCGTGGCTTCATCCGGTGATGGTGTAATAAAAAACCGATGAATTATCCCTTCTAATTGCTGGTCTAAAGATAATACTTCAGAATTATCTACAGTTGTTGATTGTATAGTTGATTCATTAACTTGTGTAGGCTGGGAAATTGATGGTTCTTGATGGTGTGTATAGTTTTCAGCCGTTGTTGCTGTCGGTTTAACCCAGGAACTATTAACAGAATCGTGCAGAGAATCTCCTTCTCCTGTCCAAGGTCGAATAGGTTGAGCGTTGGGAAACAAAGACCTGGCTTTGCGGGCGAATCTCGTTTGTTTGTGGATGACATCATGGGGATGATGAATATGATCCTCTAAATTCTCATGACTAGGAATTGGAGTATCTAGACATTTTTCCAGCGCCGATTTGAATTGCATAGTCTGTCGTTGTTGACGCATTAGTCTAGCCCGCAATTCACGACAAGTATTTTCGGAATGTAATAACTGCTGGGACTCTTGACTGTAATTAGTTTGTAGCAGAGAACATTCTCTTTCTAAATGCGCTAACCGTTGTTGGCTAATTTGCAAATTAGCTTTATAATTTTCAATACAAATTTCTTGTTCTTGAACTGTTTGTACAGAGATTTCTAACTGCTGATACAGGGAATGAATTTGCTCTTGACCAGCAGAAAGTTCTTGATTTTGTTGGTTAAACATGGATTCCGTAACAGTAGACCGTGTTTTGTGCCACTGCAAAATCTTTTCGGCTTCAGCTAATTCAGTTTTTAGCTGCTCTACCTGAGTATATAGATGATTATTAGCTGTAGTTAATTCTGTATTTAACTTGATTAACTGCTGGAATTCTAAATTAACCTGTGCTTGTTGATCAATGTTAGGTTCTGCAATCCAGTCTTGTTGGTTGCTGTCTTCCAATTTTTCCATAACTACGGTTTCACATTAACAATCCGTTTATAGTGAGTGAAGTTGAACTATAGTTGGCCGATAGCGTGGCTTGAGCTTTGTGAAAGATAAATTTGTTACGGTCATATTGTGGTTGTTTACAAATACGTAGCCGTTATTACTTATTTACACAAAGAAAAATTGACAGTGGATATTTCATAATTGTTAATTATCAGTTGTCAATTGTCAATTAATTAAGGTAGCCAATGGGGATGAAAGCCCACTAGAGGCAGTTGTTCAGGTTTAATATCAATGTTGGTATTATCAGCAATAGGTAGCAAAGGCATTAACCAAAGACTACTACTAGCAATCGGTTCACCATCATCAGTTTTTAAGGTATTTGCGGGTAATGGTGTAGTGTTATTAGCAATGGGGACTACTTGGTCAAATAAGAAGCCTAAACCGTCGGGGGCTAAACTGGTTTGCACATTGCGTTGAGCCGGAGGTAAAAGCATCAGTGGTTTTTGCTTTCCTGTTTTCAAGTCAATGGATACCAAGTAGGGCTGTTCTATGTATTGTTCTTTAGAAATAAGTTGTGTAACTAAGCAGTAAAGACTAGGGGAAGCAGAATCAAACTGACAGCTAAGAATTGAGCCTGTAGTTTTTAATAATTGTTTTTGTACGCCTTGGTTGGTGACTAAAAACAAATCTCTCGTATAGTCAGTATTAAATTTGACCATTGCTGCCTGTGAACCGTCCTTAGAGAAAGCTTGGACTAAACCAAATTGAGGGAGAAAATCGAGAGGTTTACCGCTATCACCTTCTAAAGATACAATTGCTGTTCCCTCTCCTTGGGAAACTGCTACGGCTTTGCTATCAGGTGTAATCAGGAAATCTCCACCAGGTTGCCCTTGTAAACGTTTTGGGGTGGGTTTTTCGCCGGATTTATCATTGCTGGTTAATAAAGACCACAGAGCAAAGTCACCGGGATTATCTCGTTTACCTCGTTGAATAACAATGATTTTTCCATCTGCTGACAGGTCAAATTTGAGATTTTGATATTCTTTGTTATCTAAAATTAGGTCAAC
This sequence comes from Dolichospermum sp. DET69, assembly GCA_017355425.1. Taxonomy (NCBI): domain Bacteria; kingdom Bacillati; phylum Cyanobacteriota; class Cyanophyceae; order Nostocales; family Aphanizomenonaceae; genus Dolichospermum; species Dolichospermum sp. DET69. Next base: position 1,504,046 of record CP070233.1, on the reverse strand, counting down.
TTTACCAGGGGCTTCTGTTTCCCCTCCAATTTGACTAGGGACACCTGTGGTGACTGTAAAAAGTTGGGCTGAAAGGAGGTCAGGATTTTTAGAAGAACGGGCAGAGAAAAGGATTTTTTCACCATTAGGGAATGGCTCAAAATCCATGATAATTAAGTCTTTGGGGGTAAGGATTTTTTTTTGTTCTTGGGTTAAGTTATAAAGTACCAACTGCCCTTGGATGTCTGGGGCAGATCCAATGTAAAGGATGACACGATTACGGGTGGCAAAGCTACCTGTAAAGGGCTGCATGACGCGGTTTTTTCCTTCTGCTTGAGAATATTTATCTTTACCTTGTGCTAATTTAACTTGGTAATTTGTCCCGTAGGGGGCTGGTGTCAGCAGTGTATATACCATTCTTCTCCCTGCCCAACTGGTTTTACCGGCTAGAGGTGGATCTATTTTTAAATTCTCCTCAATACTTTTGTAATCCATTGGCCGACTAAAGGTAAGGGAAAAGGAAAGATCCTCTGCGCCAATTTGTTGGTTTTCCCAGGTAAAATTGCGGACACCAGGTTTGACTACATCCCCTTTCCAGATGATCAACCCGATCAGCATACTCAGTAGGAGCATGACAGCGATCGCAACTCTGTCTAATGGTTGAATAAGTTTATAGGATTTGTTCATTGGTCAGTTGTCAGTTGATTACTGACTAATAACTGTAAGGATTTTGAGGTTGAGGAATTTTTTTCAGCGCGTTAGCTTTGATAGTTAATTGGCGCTTTTGGGCAATGGTTTGGGTTGTCATTTGTCCTTCTATTTCTAACCATGTATCGGGAGGGTACTGTTGACGTGAGCCTGATATTTGCACTGGTAATCCCACAGGATAGGCATCTGCGGCACAGCAAGTGAGGATAAACCGGGCTAAAAACATATAGTCTTCAGTGACGTTAGGTTGATGAATCACAAATCCCTGAACTTTTACTTTTTGTCCTATGTATGCGTCGGGTTCAGGATAGACATTTAGTGTACGTACCCAGTCTACAAGCGATCGCTCTTCTGGGCGAACTGTAGCCCGAAATGCTTGGGGTTGGGTGCGGGTTGCACCAACTGATTCAGTTACACCTCGATCTAGTGCTGTTTGACTAGCAAAGGCACGGGGTGTAATAATTAATCCTAAAATTGCCGCTGTTAATAGCAGGAAACTCCCCCAACCAGGCGGAAATAAGCTAATATGTGGAGCATTAGATATTTCAGGTCGGCGGCGATGTTTCCAAAGTTCTAACGCTTTAAAAAAACCAATAACTAATAAAGCTATTCCCGCCAAAATGGCTAACCAAAAGTAATCAGGGTGAATCAACAGGTAAAGTTTCCCTGTCAGCCAGTATTTCAACATCAAAATACCCCAAGCCGTAATGGCTACCACATCTAACCAAGGAATGAATTTATTTGGGGCTTTAGTTTGGGAATTCAGCATTATTGACGGTTGACGGTTGACGGTTGACGGTTGACGGTTGACGGTTGACGGTTGACGGTTGACGGTTGACGGTTGACGGTTGACGGTTGATGGTTGACGGTTGATGGTTGACGGTTGACGGTTGACGGTTGACGGTTGACGGTTGACGGTTGACGGTTGACGGTTGACGGTTGACGGTTGACGGTTGACGGTTGACAGTTGACAGTTGATGGTTGATGGTTGACGGTTGACGGTTGACGGTTGACGGTTGACAGTGAATAAGATGATTGGTAAGTCATTTGATCAAATTACCAAATACATATTTCCCAATCTCTAATTTCTATATTCCCACCTTTCTAAGATTTAAACCCTATACCCCACACCCCACATTGCTTTTTTACAACAACGGACAACTAACATCAGATTACGTGCAGATTCAGGAATAAAGTGAATAAGAGTGTCAACAGTCCTGCTAAGGAAAAGAGATAGAAAAGGGCTTTGGGTTTAAAAATTGATAACATCAAACCAATGCCTTTGATATCAATCATCGGTCCAAATACTAGAAATGCTAATAATGACCCGCTAGTAAATGTGGAAGCAAAAGACAGGGCAAAGAAGGCATCAACTGTAGAGCATATTGATACAACTGCTGCTAATACTAGCATAGCTAAAATTGAAGTAATTGGCCCAGCGCCAAGACCAAGAATTAGTTCACGGGGGGCTAAAACTTGAATGGCAGCGGCTATTGCACTTCCTAGTACCATTACTCCTCCCAATTCTCGCAATTCTTGGACAATATTATCTAAGAGGGAGCGAAGTTTCTCTGGTAAGGGTTTATCGAGGTTAGAAATTGCCGCAGCTTCACCGTAATTATTATCTATGCGTTTTGATGCTCCCGTTGTTCCACCAAGAATATATGTTCCTGATTGCAATAAACTAGACGTACTAGTTTGGAGTTGTAGTTGAGATTGTTTTCCTCTGCGGTTTGTTTTCGATGAAGCGGGGGGGGTGAATTTGAGATGACGGGCGATTTGTGGTTGGAGAAAAGGAACTAAGTCTGGTTGAAAACTGAAGATAAAGCCAATAATAGTAGCAATGGCTAGGGAAAATACCACTCTTAACACTACTATTTCTGGTTGATCGCGGAATGCAGTCCAAGTTGACCAAATTACAATCGGGTTAATTGTCGGTGCTGCTAATAAAAAGCCAATTGCTACTGGTGTGGGTACTCCCTGCATCAATAAGCGTCTTGCTACTGGCACATTACCGCACTCACAAACTGGAAAGAAAAGACCCATCAGGCTGCCAAATAAAGCCCCCAACAGGGGATTTTTAGGCATTTTCTCGACTAATTTACTTTCATCAATAAAGAATAGTAACACACTGGAGAAAAATACACCTAGCAATAAAAAGGGCATCGCCTCAACTAGCAGACTGAGAAATAATGTAAAACCATTGTTCAGTTGATTCATGGGCGTTGCAGTCAACAGCAATTCTGAGTTTTAGGGTTTTGTTTTGTCATTTTATTTTATAGCGTATCCTGGAGTAACCCTGACGGGGATCAGCGATTAAACCGCTAAAATTAAATCTCATTATAGTGAGGAAATTATAGCAATTCCCAATAACTTATGCAAAAATTGCTTCTATTTTGCCTATCATTGATAAATTTATAACTTATGAACAACGGCTGAATACTTATAGGTTTCAAATTAATGATCACGTTTAGGATAAAAAAGGGGTGAGTCCCCTTTTTTTAATTACCGATTTACCCTATAAGCGCTCATAGGTTCTTTGATAAAGCGGATATAAAGATGCCTGAATGTAGATTTAATGACACGAGGCATGGCAAAATCTATGGGCATTAACTTTTCGGGTAATTGCCAATCTGCAATTTGTAATAAATCAGGTGATAAATTAGGAAAGTGAATATCACTTAATTCGGGACATATTCCCAATCTTTGGGAAGCTGCAACTGTGGGAACTTGTTCCGGTGCAACTTGGAGAACTTCTAACATTGCTCTATCTAAAGCAAATACATTGGTCGAAGCTGCTAAAATTTCTAACTTTCGAGGTTCTCCCCCACTTGGTCCATTACCTTCATGACCAATAATACCATCTAAAATTGTTAAAGTTGGGTTAATTGCTCTGGCAGTTTCTACTAACATTTCTCCAAATTTATCAGCATCTTTTCCCGCTTCCATGTGCCACCAAGCTTTCATTTTGCCAGGAACACAACCGAAGAGATTTTTAACTCCCAAAGTTAGGGTTAATTGCATATGAGATTTAACTTTTGGCAGATTAATAATCACGTCTGCTTCCATTGCTTCTTTCGATAAAAGTAGGTGATTAAAATTGTCATTTACTGTTTGATAACGTTTACCGTGAAATTCCACAAGCGGTAAATTTAATTCTTCTAAAATTGGTAATAAACCATTAGCAATTGCCACACCTTTGGCACTACCAAAAGCAGGACTATCTCCTAAAAATGGATTGCCACCAACGGCAATTACCATTTCGGCAACGGCACGCACTAATTCTGGACGGGTGGTACATTCTTTTGTTGGACGAGAACCAGTCAGGAGATTAGGTTTGAGTAAAACCCGGTTTCCTGGTTTTACAAAAGCAGCCATTCCCCCTAAAGGTTCTAGCAGTGTTTCCAAGGATTCTTTTAGAGCTTCCTGTTCGTAGGACTTAGCCCGAATTAGACTAACAGATGATTGTTGTGTTGGCATAGGGAATAATGGTGTTATATTACATTCAGTATTAATACTCTAAGCTAAAAAACATCTAATTTGCATAATCAAATTAAACATTTACGTAATCGTTTAGCACACGCTCAAAACTTAGTCAGTGGTTCTTCTTGGCAAGAGTTGATTTCTTTAGCTGAATCTATGGAAAAACTGTTAATTTATTGTGAACAAATTGAATAATACCGCAGGAGTCAGGAATCAGGAATCAGGAGTCAGATTCTGTACATGATTTATCTGCAATCCACTGTATATTTGAGGAGATTGGTGAACAATGCGGGTAAAGTCCTGAATGTTTAATTTTGAATTTTTATTACTATTTTGTTGAATAAACAACGCGCAGACTTTGGATTAAGATGATCAGAGATGCGATCGCCATTAATAAGCCCCAAAACCAATAAGGTAAAAACAAATACCGCTGCATTTGTCCTGTATCTGATAATCCTAGGGAACCCGCAGTATAACTAAATAAATAATCAAGCTGATGATAGGTACTTACACAAGCTTGCACACCTAAAAATTGAATTGTAAACCCTTGTACCCAAAGGGGTGTTTTTAACGCAACTCCCAATATCATCAAACCTAACAGGGGAATTGCCACAAAACCAAACCAAGAACGCACCCAAATCAATGTAGATAGCAGTAAAAATCCGCCTAAAATTTTTAAACTCAAGGAAGTTGTTTTTAAACTCCCAGAAGCGAGAATTAAACTTGCACCGGCAATAGGTGGACCCATTGGACCAGCAGCCGCTACTAAGCCTATACCAAGGTATCCCCAAGTGTTACTTAAAGTATAATGAGCTACGCCAGAACCGTTGGCAAAAATTTCTAATTTTTGAAATTGTCCCCCCAACATCAAGGCCATTAAACCATGACCCATTTCATGAAACCAAGTCGCTAGGATAGAAAATGGGTATAAAATATAATTACCTATAGGTAATTGCCAGATAATAGTTGTAAGTATAGCCGCTGTTACTAACCAAGTTAGTCCCATTTGCGTTACTTCTGTAGGAGTTTCTTGAGTAAATAAAGATTTGAAATTTTTACTGTGTTCTCTCATTGATCACTCTCCTGCACGTAATTACACTAATTGGCTAGATATTCTTAAACAAATGAATTTATTCCCAAGTAGCTGCATTTCTTAATACAGTTGGAATTTCACCCTGTGATAAGGGAAACTCTAACATTGTTTCTTTATAACCTAAATACCCAGATTCAGTAAAAGATAAAAGCATTCGTTCGAGTGCAAACCAAACTTCTGATTCATATTCCCAATCATGATAACGTCTAGCACGTCCAGCAATTGAACGTAAAGCCCAAAAGTAGGAATTTCTAACCACAGAACCACCTTTTTTAAATTCTGGTACATCTTCATGGTGAATAAATAAAACGTTATTTTCAATTCTTGATCTCATACAGTAGGGAACAGGGAACAGGGAATAGGGAACAGGGAACAGGGAATAGGGAATAGGGGAACAGGGAATAGGGAATAGGGGAACAGGGAATAGGGAATAGGGGAATAGGGTTAAGAATTGTTAATTAGGGTTTATTTTCACTTGACTAGCTGCTTTTGTGGCCTTTTCTCTAGCTTCTTGAATATCCCCACCTTTGGCTAAAGCTACACCCATACGCCGATAAGGATAAGCCGTAGGTTTACCAAATAACTTAATATCTACATCTTTTTCTGCTAAGGCTTCCGCAACCCCAGTAAAATTAAAAGAATCAGATTTTTCTGAAGCTAAAATTACCGCACTTGCTGAAAATCCTAACTGTTCAATGTGGGGAATTGGTAAACCTAAAATTGCTCGCAGATGTAATTCAAATTCATTCAAATTCTGAGAAATTAATGTCACCATGCCTGTATCATGAGGTCTGGGAGACAGTTCAGAAAAAATAACTTCATCTTTAGTAATGAAAAATTCAACGCCAAAAATTCCCGCACCACCTAAAGCATCAGTAACTTTTTTAGCAATTTCTTGAGATGCTAATATTTTATCTTCAGAAATGGCTGCGGGTTGCCAAGATTCTTGATAATCTCCTCTTTCTTGACGGTGGCCAATGGGAGAACAGAAAATCGTGGGTGCGTGCCATTGTTTAATTGTCAGTAAAGTAATTTCAATTTCAAAATTAATGAATTCTTCAACAATTACTTTTTGGCTATCACCACGGGAATTAGAAATAGCATAATTCCAAGCTTTTTCTACTTCACTGCTCTCATTAACTACAGATTGACCTTTTCCAGAAGATGACATCACAGGTTTGACAACATTGGGAAAACCAATTTCTTCAGAAATAGTAATTAACTCTTCTAAGGTGACAGCATAACCATATTTAGCAGTTCTAATTCCTAATTCTTGATGTGCTAATTCCCTAATTCTGTCGCGGTTCATGGTATAGTTAGTCGCTGCTGCTGTGGGAATAACGGTAATTCCTCTTTGTTCAAATTCTTGTAATTTTTCGGTTCTAATTGCTTCAATTTCGGGAATAATAAAATCGGGCTGATGTTTATTTACTACTGCTTCTAAATCATCAGCACTTAGCATAGAAATAACTTCTGCACAATCAGCTACTTGCATCGCAGGAGCATCGGCATATCTGTCAACAGCAATGATATAATTGCCTAAACGTTGAGCAGCAATTACAAATTCCTTTCCTAATTCTCCTGAACCCAGAAGCATTAATTTTTGGGGTAGTTTGAGTGCCTTAATCATGAATTAAATACCGCAGATGTTGATTTAAATATCTTGTCATTATTTTACATAGTTTGGGGATTTTTATTTGTCTGAATCAGGATTTCCAGGATTTGAGGATTTTCAGGATGTTGTTGCATGATTTTTGGGGATTTGGGGATTTTATTTTGTCTGAATCAGGATTTCCAGGATTTGAGGATTTTCAGGATGTTGTTGCATGATTTTTGGTGGGAACTTGGGGATTTTATTTTGTCTGAATCAGGATTTCCAGGATTTGAGGATTTTCAGGATGTTGTTGCATGATTTTTGGTGGGAACTTGGGGATTTTATTTTGTCTGAATCAGGATTTCCAGGATTTGAGGATTTTCAGGATGTTGTTGAATGATTTTTGGTGGGAACTTGGGGATTTTATTTTGTCTGAATCAGGATTTCCAGGATTTGAGGATTTTCAGGATGTTGTTGAATGATTTTTGGTGGGAGTTGGTGATTTTTTGTCTGAATCAGGATTTCCAGGATTTGAGGATTTTCAGGATGTTGTTGAATGATTTTTGGTGGGAGTTGGTGATTTTTTTGTCTGAATCAGGATTTCCAGGATTTGAGGATTTTCAGGATGTTGTTGGATGATTTTTGGGGATTTGGGGATTTTATTTTGTCTGAATCAGGATTTCCAGGATTTGAGGATTTTCAGGATGTTGTTGAATGATTTTTGGTGGGAACTTGGGGATTTTATTTTGTCTGAATCAGGATTTCCAGGATTTGAGGATTTTCAGGATGTTGTTGAATGATTTTTGGTGGGAGTTGGTGATTTTTTTGTCTGAATCAGGATTTCCAGGATTTGAGGATTTTCAGGATGTTGTTGAATGATTTTTGGTGGGAGTTGGTGATTTTTTTGTCTGAATCAGGATTTCCAGGATTTGAGGATTTTCAGGATGTTGTTGGATGATTTTTGGGGATTTGGGGATTTTATTTTGTCTGAATCAGGATTTCCAGGATTTGAGGATTTTCAGGATGTTGTTGCATGATTTTTGGTGGGAACTTGGGGATTTTATTTTGTCTGAATCAGGATTTCCAGGATTTGAGGATTTTCAGGATGTTGTTGCATGATTTTTGGTGGGAACTTGGGGATTTTATTTTGTCTGAATCAGGATTTCCAGGATTTGAGGATTTTCAGGATGTTGTTGCATGATTTTTGGTGGGAACTTGGGGATTTTATTTTGTCTGAATCAGGATTTCCAGGATTTGAGGATTTTCAGGATGTTGTTGAATGATTTTTGGGGATTTGGGGATTTTATTTTGTCTGAATCAGGATTTCCAGGATTTGAGGATTTTCAGGATGTTGTTGGATGATTTTTGGGGATTTGGGGATTTTATTTTGTCTGAATCAGGATTTCCAGGATTTGAGGATTTTCAGGATGTTGTTGAATGATTTTTGGGGATTTGGGGATTTTATTTTGTCTGAATCAGGATTTCCAGGATTTGAGGATTTTCAGGATGTTGTTGGATGATTTTTGGTGGGAACTTGGGGATTTTATTTTGTCTGAATCAGGATTTCCAGGATTTAAGGATTTTCAGGATGTTGTTGGATGATTTTTGTTATTTTGTCTGAATCAGGATTTCCAGGATTTGAGGATTTTCAGGATGTTGTTGGATGATTTTTGGGGATTTGGGGATTTTATTTTGTCTGAATCAGGATTTCCAGGATTTGAGGATTTTCAGGATGTTGTTGCATGATTTTTGGTGGGAACTTGGGGATTTTATTTTGTCTGAATCAGGATTTCCAGGATTTGAGGATTTTCAGGATGTTGTTGCATGATTTTTGGTGGGAACTTGGGGATTTTATTTTGTCTGAATCAGGATTTCCAGGATTTGAGGATTTTCAGGATGTTGTTGAATGATTTTTGGTGGGAACTTGGGGATTTTATTTTGTCTGAATCAGGATTTCCAGGATTTGAGGATTTTCAGGATGTTGTTGCATGATTTTTGGTGGGAACTTGGGGATTTTATTTTGTCTGAATCAGGATTTCCAGGATTTGAGGATTTTCTGGATGTTGTTGCATGATTTTTGGTGGGAACTTGGGGATTTTTCAGGATGTTTTTGAATGATTGTTTTTAAATAATTTAAACCATCTATAAACTAATATCCTGAAAATCCTAAAATCCTGGTTATCCTGATTCAGACAAATACAACTTTCATCACCAAACAAACCATCTATAAACTAACATCCTGAAAATCCTAAAATCCTGGTTATCCTGATTCAGACAAATACAACTTTCATCACCAAACAAACCATCTATAAACTAACATCCTGAAAATCCTAAAATCCTGGTTATCCTGATTCAGACAAATACAACTTTCATCACCAAACAAACCATCTATAAACTAACATCCTGAAAATCCTAAAATCCTGGTTATCCTGATTCAGACAAATACAACTTTCATCACCAACAAACCATCTATAAACTAATATCCTGAAAATCCTAAAATCCTGGAAATCCTGATTCAGACAATTGAGAGATTCAGATCCCCGACTGCTTAAAGAAGTCGGGGAGATGGAAAATTAAACCACAACTTCTACTGGCTTTGCTTCTGGTAACAACCGTTTCACACCTTGTTTCACAAAAGCTTCTAAAACAGCCATTTTTTGATTTTGCTGGAATACGCTTTGCAAAATTTGACGCAACTTGTCGAGATTTAAGGCATTTCCTGATTCTAAAGCAATTTCTTGCTGTTCAAAATATGCCACTAAACTTAATCCGGCTACTCTTGTTAAGTAAGCAGCACTAACTCCCTCTACCATTCCCCCAGCGACAAAGGTAGCAACGTTAGTTTTAAGAATACCTGTTACAGCCCTAGTTGAAAGTTCTACTAAACCTAATTTCAACATCAAGCTTCCCATAGTTCCAGCTACTTGTTGCGCCTGTTCTAAGGAAATTTTCTGCTGATAAATATTACCCAAATCCATGACCATTTGAGCAGTAATTGCCGCAGTTGCTAGAATATCCAAAGCAGGTACGGGATTAGCGAAAGCTGCTGCTGCTGCAATCCATTGATATTGTTCTATGAACGGTGTAGAGCGATCGCGTCTCACGCCATTTAAACAATTTTTAGCATCAGCTTTCAGCAATAATACTTTGCGGTTAGTGGTATTACAAACTAGCTGTTCTCCTTGCTGTCCCACAACTTCCCCTAGTTGTTGTGTCAACTGCTGGATATCTGGCGTTGGTTGTTCCATCCATTCTTGGAAAGAACCATCTTCTTCATGTTTTCGCACTTTCACAGCTAGGGGAGCAGCCGCAGTTGCAACTACATTATTTGCACCAATGCGCTGTTTTAATGATTGTAAAACTGTAGCGCGTTCTTCGGGCTGATACTGATCTTGTTTGTTGAAAACTAGCAATGTCGGCTGTTTTGCAGTTTTTAACTGTTGTAAAACCTGAAATTCTGAATCTGTTAAATCACCGTTTGTCAGAAATAAGACAAAATCAGATTTCTGCATTTCTGATAAAGTGACAACATCAGAATTTTCACCAACTACCGCAAATAAAGGCGCTGTTTCCGCAAAATGTAAAGACATTTCTGGAAACGTCTGAGCATTTTTTATAACTTCAACAATCGTACTTTTACCTACAAATTTTCCGCCAGTAACCGCAACGGCAATTTCCTTTCTATCCAGTTCTAAAGGTAATTTAGCCAGGTTTTCCCGGAGAATTTCTAAAGCAGGATGAGTAGCTGCTTCTTGAGCCAATTGATTAATTATTACTTCTGTTTGAGCGATCGCTTTATCTATAGATGCCCGGTTTACAAGTATATCATTTAGCTGTTCACCTAATTGGGGCTGATTTTTGTTGAATAACCACAAACCCCCACCGACAGCTAAAGCACTCAAGAGTCCGAACTCTCCCACTTGAACTATTGAATCATGCCAACTGTTTAACATCCACAGGGAGAACGATAGTCCTAGTCCTCCCACTAATATTGGTCGCTGTAACTTCACAATTGTGATTCTCCACGCGAGGAAAAAGCTTTTACTCCACTTTAGTCCAAAACCTGCTACTCCGATTGAGGTTGGTGAACAAACGTTCACAGTAATTTAAATTAAAAATAAATATATATGACTGTGGTGAGTGGTTAATAACATTGTTTTTACTGCTTGTAAAGAACATATCAATTTTTCTTGATTAATTTTCATGTCTCATGGTAGGGTAAACATTAACATATCAATTTTTTTTGAAATGATAAACAAATACTAATATATAGTCAGTTTTATCGCCAATGAAATCATTTTTCCAGGAAATTTATCAATTTAGACGCGAAGTTTTAGTAGAAGCCATTGGCACTTTTATCTTAGTATTTGCTGGTACTGGTGCTGTAATGGTGAATAATATTAGTCAAGGTGCTGTTACTCATCTTGGCATTAGTTTTGTGTTTGGGGCTGTCGTAGCTGCATTAATTTACAGTTTAGGTCATATTAGTGGCACACACCTTAACCCAGCAGTAACATTAGCATTATGGAACGGTGGTTTTTTCCCTAAAAGACAAGTTTTATCCTATATTTTATCCCAGTTAGTTGGGGCAACCATAGCTTCTACTTTACTAATAATTAGTTTAGGTAAAGTTGCTAATTTAGGTGCAACTCTTCCTTTAAATAATAACTGGATGCAATCTTTAATTTTAGAATTTATCCTGACATTTATCTTAATGTTAGTTATTTTAGGTTCAGCAGTAGATAAACGTGCAAATAGTAGTTTTGCAGGTTTAGCAATTGGCTTAACTGTAGGATTAGAGGCGGCTTTTATGGGTCCAATTACTGGTGCAAGTATGAATCCTGCTCGTTCTTTTGGACCAGCTTTGGTAGGAGGAATTTGGCAACATCATTGGATTTATTGGGTAGCACCAATTTTAGGTTCACATTTTGCAGTTTGGGTTTATAAGAGTTTATCTCACACAGAGTCAAAGAGAGAGAGGTAATTAAGAGTTTTATGAGTGATCATCCCCCCAGAATATTATTTTTATATGGTTCTTTGCGCGAACGTTCTTACAGTCGTTTGTTAGCAGAAGAAGCTGCCAGAATTATTCAAGAATTTGGTGCAGAAGTCCAGTTTTTTGATCCGCGTGAATTACCAATTTATGGTAGTGTTAGTGATACTCATCCTAAAGTTCAGGAACTGCGAGAATTGAGTACCTGGTCTGAAGGTCAAGTTTGGTCTTCTCCAGAAATGCACGGTAATATTACCGGAATTTTAAAAAATCAAATTGATTGGATTCCTTTGAGTATTGGTGCTGTTAGACCAACTCAAGGAAGGACTTTAGCCGTAATGCAAGTAAGTGGTGGTTCCCAGTCTTTCAATGCTGTGAATACAATGCGAATTTTAGGGCGTTGGATGCGAATGTTTACCATTCCTAATCAATCTTCTGTAGCCAAAGCTTATCAAGAATTTCATGAAGATGGCACAATGAAAGATTCTGATTATCGTGACAGAGTAATTGATGTCATGGAAGAATTATATAAGTTTACTTTGCTGTTACGCGACCAAGTTGATTATCTCACAGACCGTTACAGTGAACGTAAAGAAAAAAACAACTAAAAACTAGATCCCCGACTTCTCGAAGAAGTCGGGGATCTGAAAACCTTACCATAACTAATAAAATCATGAAAAAAGTAATGTTTGTTTGCAAAAAAAATTCTCGTCGTTCCCAAATGGCAGAAGGTTTTGCAAGAACTTTAGGAGAGGGTAAAATAGCCGTTGCTAGTTCTGGTTTAGCATCAAGTCATGTAGATCCTATCACTGTCGAAGTTATGGCAGAAATTGGTATTGATATTAGTAATCAAAGTTCTAAATGTTTAAGTGATTTTAATCCTGAAGATTTTGATGCGGTAATTTCTCTCTGTGGTTGTGGAGTTAATTTACCAGAAGTATGGGTATTAAGAGAAGTCTTTGCAGATTGGCAACTTGATGATCCTGAAGGTCACGGTATTGAAACTTTTCTCCGTGTCCGTGATGAAGTTAAGGAAAGAGTGATTAAATTGATAGAAGATTTAACCATTTAATAGCTATAGCAATCCTATTTGAATTATGAATGGATTTTTTAAACGAACCGCAGAGACGCAGAGTTCGCAGAGGTAGAGAAGGAAGAGATGTTCACATCTCATTTAGGATTGCTATATAGCTTGTAAAGGTGGAGATTAATATTCCTCAGTCTAAAGATATAGTGGTATGTACTTGAATAAAATACATAATAGTCCCCTCCTCGCTTGCGGGGAGGGGGTTGGGGGTGGGGTTCTTGTATTTCACGCTATATGCTATGGGAATAAGTATATCCTACCCTAGTGGGATGACTCCAAAATCTATTTGAGTTGAAATATGGTAATAGGCAATTGGTGACAGTTTTTGTCTCTTATCCAAATACTAATTTGTAATAAATACACATTTTATAATAAATAACAACAAGATCCCCGACTTCTTGAAGAAGTTGGGGATCTGAAACTAAAGAGGTTAATTAAGTGGAATATATAACTAAAAAACCGACTATCAAAAGCCTTTCTTTTCTGGATCGCTTTTTGACATTGTGGATATTTATTGCAATGGCAATTGGAGTCGGTTTAGGATATTTTTTCCCCAGAGTAGAAGTTTTCATCAATCATTTTCAAGTGGGAACTACTAATATCCCCATTGCCATTGGTCTAATTTTGATGATGTACCCAGCTTTAGCAAAGGTAAAATATGAAGAATTAGGAGATGTATTTCGTAACCTAAAAATTCTCGGATTATCATTATCGCTGACTTGGATAATTGCTCCAATAGTAATGTTTACACTGGCCATTCTTTTTTTACGCGATAAACCTGAATATATGACTGGGTTAATTATGGTAGGAATAGCTCCTTGTATTGCTATGGTAATTGTCTGGAGTGATTTAGCTAAGGGAGACACTGAATATACAGCCGGATTAGTTGCTTTTAATAGTATTTTTCAAGTTTTCTTTTACAGCGTTTATGCTTGGTTTTTTCTTTCTGTTTTGCCACCTTTATTTGGCTTACAAGGAACTATTGTAAATATCAGTATTGGGGAAATTGCCAACAGCGTTTTTATCTATTTAGGTATTCCTTTTCTGGCTGGATTTATGACTCGCGTTATTTTAGTGAAAGCTAAAGGTAAACAGTGGTATCATCAGCAGTTTATTCCCACAATAAGTCCGATTACTTTAATTGCTCTCTTATTTACAATCATGGTAATGTTTAGTTTAAAGGGAAATTTGATTGTGCAAATTCCTCTGGATGTTGTCCGCATTGCCATTCCCCTAATTATCTACTTTCTATTGATGTTTTTAAGTAGTTTTTACCTAGCATGGAAAATTAAAGCCGACTATGCAAAAGCTGCTAGTGTGGCATTTACCGCTGCTGGTAATAATTTTGAATTAGCAATAGCCGTAGCTATTTCTGTATTTGGGATTAAATCTGGTGTGGCTTTTGCTGCTGTCATTGGACCCTTGGTAGAAGTGCCAGTCTTAATTAGTTTAGTCGGTGTATCTTTCTGGATTAAGAACCACTTTTTTCAGTTATCTCCACCAATAGGATTATAATTAAATACGTTTAATATTAACTTATTTAAATTTAATGAAAGTTGCTGATTTAATTACTTGGTTTGAAGAATGGGCAAATCCCGCTTGGTGCGAAAGTTGGGATAATTGCGGTTGGCAAGTAGAACCAGGTATTTTGTCCACAAAAGCGCGGGTCTTGGTGTGTTTAACTCCCACTTTAGCAGTCATGCAGGAAGCGATCGCTCTCCATGCTAACCTAATTTTTGCCCATCATCCCCTCATTTTTTACCCCCCCAAATCTTTCCGCACTGGAGAAGCTTTAACGGAAATGGTGCGGTTAGCTTTTACCCATAATATCGGTATTTACACCGCTCATACTAATTTTGACCAAGTTGCAGATGGAACTGCTGATGTTTTAGCGCAACTTCTCCAACTTCAAGAAGTATCACCCATTGTTCCTACCCAAGCAGGTTTAGGTTATGGGCGTGTAGGAATATTAAAACCTACTCTGACATTACAAGAATTACTAAATAATATTCAAGCTCAATTAAATCCGTCCCATTTGATTTTTTCTCCAATGGCTGATTTACAACAGCAAATTTCACGGGTAGCTGTTTTAGGTGGTTCGGGTGCAGGTTATATTTCAGAGGTAGTTAAAACTAATGCCCAAGTTTACCTAACTTCTGACTGTAAATTTCATCAATTTCAAGAAAGCCGTGATCGTAATCTTGTATTAATTGATGCTGGTCATTATGCCACAGAACGTCCTGCTTGCGATCGCTTAGTCCAGAAATTTCAAGCCATTAACTTAGATTGGGTGCAATTGAGCCAGCAAGATGAAGATTTTCGGCAGTTTTTAACCTAGTTAGATCACCGTAAACTACCCATACTAAGTAATACTTAATTTTTTGTGAAGATTGTGAAGTGTTTGTAAATTTCCCCGCTGTATTCTTCATTATACAGCATAAAAATTAACTTGATTAATTTTACTCACTTGCATACTGCATATAAGATTGTTAATTAAATGTATGAAATTACTTTTGCCGTACCGAAACCTATGTAGAGATGTGTTGTTATAATATCTCTACACATAAATTTATATCTTGTTTAAGTAGCGCCTTCCTCATGTTACTCAAATATTTATACTCAAAAAATTATTCACGGTTAAGAAATTAAAAATAATGTTATCATTTATAGATAATACAGATTCTAACCCTGGCGAAAATCTTCTAGATACTATCTACTCGGTTGTCTGTACTTAGCTAGATAGTCTGGTTAAAGGGCAGAAAGCTGTGTTATGTTCAGAATAATATTTTTATTGGTAAAGCGTGCTATCAAGGATAACTAACTGTCCCTGGAAGTAACGCCAAATCAAACAAAAATCTCTGTAGATGTTAACAGTTGCCATAGCCGTTCAACTAATGCGGTAAACTAAAGCTTAAGACCCAAAATTTCATCTAATCACTAATGACTAAAAATAAGTGGTAAAATTGAGTCACTAAACTTACTAGGTTTTCACTAAGAAATTCACCTCTTAGGGGCTGATATTTCCAGGATAAAACCCAAATCTGACAGGTTTAACTACGTTGTATAAAAAGGCAGAAGCACTACATGCTACACCGCAAAATTTATCAACTTTGTTGCGACGGGCGGGAGGTATGTGTTTTTTTGCGGGATCAGCAACGCTGGATAGAGCGGGCCCGCATCATTGATATCGAAGGCGATTTAGTGACTTTACGCTATGAAACAGACGAAGAAGATGAGCTTTGCTCTTGGGAGGAAATGGTTCGTCTCGAAAGCATCGGATCTGTTACTCAAAAATTAGCTTCAGTGCAACGCGGTAATATAGATCCGCTTACAACTGAGGACTGTCCAGAAGCAGAGCGTATTCCTAACCCTTATACTGACCTAAATCCAGATTAAACGCTCCTAAATTAAATTCATGTCAAGCGTTCAAAAGCAGGACAGTAACCATCAAGGGTAACTTTGAAATTATATAAGGGGGCAGCGGGGTTCCAACACCGTTGCCCTCTTTGGTGTCGGCAGCTACCACAGCAAGCAACATCACCAGAATTAGGACGAAGGTTATTTGAGTTTAATAGTTCTCGTGGAGATAACCCCCGTAATACCAAATCTTCACCCTGCCAACGCGCTTCTATTAAACCTGTATCAGCGAATTGTCGCCAGCGGAGATCTGCCGTCACAGCATCGGGGAGAGTGATAGTAATAACAGTTCCTAACTCTGTCAATTCCCCCTCATAATTAATTTCTGGGGGCGCAGGTTGTAAAAATGTTTCCCCAATCGGTAATTCTACTAGAGTCCCGGCTGCTGGTGAATGGACATGATAACGGTTTTGTAACTCTTCTAAACAAGTTAGGTCTGCCAGATAACTAGGAGAACCATGCACAAAAATCACGTGCTGGGGTCGTAAATTATGAATTAGTTGAGTTGTTCCCGGTCCATCACTGTGTTGCGCTAAAAGATAACTTTCAACTTTTGTCGGCGCTAAATATTCTTGATTAACTTTAATATCAATTTTTTCCGGTAAAAGAATCAGCCAATTGCCTGTGTTGGCTTGGCAGTATTTACGTAAATCTGCGGAAGACTCCGTGAGAACAATACAAGGAGATGTCCCTAAAGTTGCCAGGTTTTCCGGCTTTAATCTGCGGACACGAGGTTTTACCCGTTCATCCCAAAATAAGGGTTGATGACGAGCAAAATTCTGAACTGAAGCCGGAAGATGGGGTAAAAGTTCTAAATAGGCATCGCAACCATCAGCTACAGTACCATCAACCCAAATGTCTAAATCTCTGCCGGTAAAGTGGTGATGAGAACGTAACAGCATGAGCAATTCCTGACCTAAACCTAAAGCTGGTGTTGGTAAAATTACTGAATGTCTTTCATATATCTCCGTGGCACTAATAGCGCGATGAATCCTTTCTGCGAGTTGATTTTCTTGGTTGCGGCGATGGACATGGCGGGATGTTCCATAACTACCTTCAATTAATAGCACGTCTAAATTTAAACCCCTAAGTTCATCTAGTCGCAACCCTTCTACTAAACGGGAGTTGGATAGGAAAAAATCACCAGTGTAAAGTAACTTATAATCGCGGTTGGGGGTGTGGTAAATGAGGAGAATAACCACAGCACCGGGTAAATGACCTGCGGGAAATAATTCTACTATTAAATTTTCTCTGATTTCTACAGGCGATCGCAATGGTAACGCCTGACAAAATGAAGAAATTCTTGGTATTTCTTCTTCTAGCCAATTTAGCGGTAATAATTTCGTTGTCACCTCACTAGCATATATCGGCAACAAGGGAAACGCTTGATGTAGTGTTAATAAGCCTCTACAGTGATCTGGATGAGCATGACTAATTAAAACCAAATCCGCTGGCATTGGTGATGTACCACTGTCTGCCGATTCAGTTAAATTGTGCGCTATAGGTGAAATATTTGTCAAGCCGAAATCTAACAGGATACGGTGCGGACCCATTCTCACTAGTAGACATACACCCTCATCTTGATGCTGAACACTATAGGGTAAACATTCTAGCTCATTACCGGTTTCGACCGCATCAATTGATATATTATCCATCCTTTGCTCCTCACCTCCATCAAACTATTGGCTGAGAAATTTGGT
Source organism: Dolichospermum sp. DET69 (assembly GCA_017355425.1). Taxonomy (NCBI): domain Bacteria; kingdom Bacillati; phylum Cyanobacteriota; class Cyanophyceae; order Nostocales; family Aphanizomenonaceae; genus Dolichospermum; species Dolichospermum sp. DET69. The sequence goes on along the minus strand of CP070233.1, from coordinate 1,485,992 downwards.
TTTTAGCAATATTTTTCAGCAAAGTTCTAAAAGTTGCAAACCTTGGTTATAACTCTTATTAATGTGCAGAACCATTACCATGATAGTCTTTAGAATCATAAAAGCCATTTTTCGTACCAAAGAATAAGCACGAAACCGTAAATATAACAGTTAAACCCACTACAATCAGCTTGATATCCATTTATTTTTTATCCTTGAACTAAGATTTTTTGATCTTATCTGAGTGTTTTTGCCTTTGAGCAGAATCAGCATAAAATCTTTACTATGCTTGGGTTCTATGTAAATATAGCACTTTTATGGTATGGTCAGGGGCAACTTGTCAGAATCAAGATGTCCAGGATTAGAGGATGAAGACAGGGATTTTATCACCAACTACCTATAAGCGATTATAGCGGTTATCGCTCTTGATGCAATATAATCGAGGGCGCAGACCCTGCGCCCCTACAGAGTTTGCGATTGGCTGACTGTATCTCACTCAAGTGCATACCGCTATATTAGGTCGCGCTTCACTATTGCCCTATTCAGCATTTAAGCTTTTGAGAATTTGCTGGGCTAACAATTCCTTAATTTCTGTATGTCTGGGTACAGCTTCAATGACCTTTGGCGAATTTATCAAAACAGTTTATAATGAAATAGATTTTGGTGAGAAACTTACGATGAATAACAACGACAAAAAAGTTTACAATTACACCGTCATTCTCGAAAGGGAAGAAGACGGAGGTTATCACGCTTTTTGTCCTCTTCTTAAGGGTTGTCATTCCCAAGGAGATACTTTTGAAGAAGCGATCGCCAATATAACAGAAGCTGTAGAATTATATCTTGAAAGTCTAATGGCTGATCATCAACCTATCCCTAAAGAAGATTATATTGTTAAGCCATTAAGTGTTTTAGTGTCAGTAACCCAGCCCTAAAGGGACTGGGCTTGCAAGAGTAATCAAGCAAGCCGTACTGACCAGACCACCCACAAGCGACTTGCCCTGAGCGATGTCGAAGGGTAGTCGAAGGGTAGCCGTTATTTGAGTCACGACACCCACCGAATGCGTAGCTAGTTCCCTGCTCTGTCATTTGCAATTAAACAGTTTTAAGGTCACTGAAACAGTGTTGCAAGTATAACAAGCTCTTATAACAGGTCAAAGCTAACATTACCCCAGAAATGGGAGGCTCTTTGGAGCAAAACATTATGCGTACAGAGTTGGGAAATTTGAATCGGTAATTGTCCCGTTGAAAGTACATTACAAAAGTACACCGAACTTACCAACTCCAAGGCGGTAATGAAAAAATTTCAAGGCGGTTAAAACCGCTCGTGCCGTTTCCCTCTCACCGGCTAAAGCCGCTGAGTTTCCCACTTACCGGGTATTCTTATAAGTATTTTTCCCAGGATTTTATTTCACAGCAAATCTTGATCAGCGATCACTCTTAATATTAATTAACTTCCTCATCAAAAATTATAAGATATGCACTCTCAGCCACTTTCAAAAATCTCTACAAGATTTGCATGAACGAAAAACGGAGAAATTTCATCAAAATTAACACACTAGGATTATACTCAACATGGCTTAATTATTTGATTTGATTTAAGTGGGTAGAGTCCAGGTCCCAACCGTTTTGAGTATAAATAAGGTGCAACTCTTGATGGATGTAATCTGTCCTTGGGTTAGACAGTCGTTACCAAGAATTGTAAGTTAATAAATTCACGTTCCTTAGAGGGTAATGTCTTCTCCACGCTCAGTAAAGCGGACATCTTTTATTTTCCACTGAGAATTACTAATTAAGGTTTTGCGGACACTACTAAACAATGCAAACTGTTCACAACTAGACAGAGAAGATAATTGTCGTTTTGACTCTGGTGAGACTCTCAAATCAACAATAGCAACACCATTCTTAACATTAACACGATAACCTGACACGCTAAAATCGGCTGTATTTTGTTCTTTGAATATTTTACCTATGGCCTCATTCATAGGTTCTTGGGCGGAAACGTCAGCTTTTTTGGGAATTAGCTCTTGACATTGGGCATCACTTGTGTATACGGTGACGTTTGTAGTTTTACCAGAGATAGCTTTAGTATTGGAATTATTGGTATATGGTTCAACTACAGGGGTTGGAGACTTTTGTAGTTTCTTTGGGGGACTGGTGTTAATTTTGCTATTTGGTGTTGTTTCTGGAGTTGGGTTATTAGCGGTGTTGTTAGTATCGCAACTACTAATAACAGTGGAGAATGCTACCAAAAGTAAGGATAAAAGATATTGTTTGTAATTGTACATATAGCAATTGTGTTTGATTTTTACAAGAAAATTCATCAGGGGAAGGAAAGAAAAAACCTGAATATCAATGATAACTACCTTTGTACCCATCCTATTTTATTTCTTGACTGATTAAATCAATAACTTCTAAAATATTCATACAAACACTTGAATAAACATTAAATTCTTCACTAATATGAACATGATGAGGAAAATTTGGTAAATTAGGAAAATGCTCCACATTATCCCATCTCTTTTTTAACTGAGTTTGAGTAGAATCCATCCATTGATGACGATAGGTTTCCGCAATACATTTATCTCCCTTGATTTTAAAAAATTCCACCACTTCTAAAAAATCACCATTAATTAAATTCAATCTGGCTCGAAAATAACCTTGATCAGATAATGCTCTTTCTTTAACAATAGTAATTTTATCAATTATAGGACTGGTGATTAATTTAGCTTTTATTTCGGTCAAATAATCCTGAATTATCATATTCAATTTAAGATTGAAGTAATGTTAAACGCTTTTGTAAATCCAACCACATTTGATAAAAAGCACTCCATTCAACAAAGTCTACGTCATCTCCTAATTGTCCGGTTTTAAATTGGCGATAGAAATCTTTAGATGATAATTGATACTGTTGCTCAAATTCTTGTAAATCGATCTCTAGTTCTTGAATTTGTACCTGAATATTATTTTTTTCCTGAATAATTATCTTTCTGAGAGATAAAGCCAGGATATCACTATATCCGCCTTGTTGAGAAAGTGCTTCTAAAGTTTTTAATTGATTAATTATTTCTGCTTGGGTTGTCATCATTATTTTTTCATTGTAGTTGGAGTTAATATTTATTATAACAGAGTACATTAAATGAACTAAGTAATGTTTACTTTTGAATAATAATCATAGAGATGTAGGGATCAGGGTTAATCAACCCTATCATCCCTCAGTCCGTAGGGCAGTTTAGGCGCATTTGTAGACAAATTTTACGCATAAATAGCCAGACGAAGCACTGTAAATCACAATTAAATGTTATTAATTATACTATTATATTTTAAGAGAAATTAAAAATTCCTCATTATCTTGTTTACCTAATCACGGTTTAGCAATGCTAAATCCCTACAAAAATTAAAAACTTTGTACTTTTGCGTCCCGACGCGAAATTCATATTTCATATAAAATAAAATCAATCATAAGCTAACATCCTGAAAATCCTTTAATCCTGTAAATCCTGATTCAGACAATTAACAAATAGCTGCATTAACAAAGTGAATAACATCTCCTAAACCAGCTTGAGTTTTCAGATTTGTAAAAACAAAAGGTTTGTCACCGCGCATTTTCTTCGCGTCCCGTTCCATGACATTTAAATCAGCACCCACATAGGGAGCAAGATCGGTTTTATTAATAACCAATAAATCAGATTTAGTAATACCTGGACCACCTTTACGGGGAATTTTATCACCAGCAGCTACATCAATTACATAAATGGTTAAATCTACTAATTCAGGACTAAAGGTAGCAGCTAAATTATCCCCACCACTTTCTAAAAAGACTAAATCTAAATCTGTAAATTTTTCTTCTAATTGTTCAATTGCGGCTAAATTCATGGAAGCATCTTCACGAATAGCAGTATGGGGACAACCTCCCGTTTCTACTCCTAAAATGCGATCGCTTGATAAAGCTTGAGAACGGACTAAAAACTGAGCATCTTCTTGGGTATAGATATCATTTGTCACCACTGCTAACTGATATTTTTCTCGTAATCCCTTACATAAAGCATCTACCAAAGCCGTTTTCCCCGAACCCACGGGACCCGCAACTCCCACTCTTAAAGCAGTCATAATTATTAACTCCTAAACAATCTAGTATACTGGGTTTCGTGCTGCATACTTGCTAAAGACAAACCCCAATTACAACATCCCAAATCATCATCTGCCATTGTGAGAATTTCCCCCACAGTAGAAGTTAATAAAGGTTGTAAACCCAGTAATAACTCTTGTCCCGCAGTTTGTCCGAGAGGAATAAGTTTAATCCCAGCCGTAATTAAATTATTTGCCCAACTGTGTAAGTATGCTAATAAAGCAGCTTGAATATTTATATCCCAATGAGCGCAAGCTATGGCAAAAGCGATCGCATAATTGCCAGGATAACCCACAGCATTAACCATAGGCAAAATTTCCGGTTCTAGCTTACCTAATAATTGCATCAGAGACCGTCCCATTTGCCAACTAGCAGCCCGTAATTCCTCCGTATCTCTGGCGGCTGATAACCATAAATTCCACCGCTTTAAAGCCGACCTATCATCGCTTTTTACAGCATAAAAACCCCTCACCATTACAGCCGCATCTAGACGAATTGAGCCATAAACTAACTCAGATTTTAGCCAATATTGGAGATTCTCAACATTAGTAATAGTACCATTTTCTATTAACATTTCTAACCCTTCCGAATAGCTATAAGCACCAACAGGTAAAGCGGGACTTGCGAATTGTAAAATCGCCAAAAAATGGCTATGGGTGAGAGTGATTTCCATAAGCTCCTAATTCTGGTTGAAAAGGGACAATTTCTTCTTTAATTTCTAACCCCAATTGTGTTAACATAGCAGCTAGAACTACATCTGGAGATAAGCGTAAATAAGTGGGAGTAATTTCCACAGGGACATGACGATTTCCTAAATGATATGCAGCCCTTAATAACAAAGAAATTTCTGCCAATACAGTGATAACAGGTTCAGGTTCAGCAATAATTTTCATATAAATACTTTGGTTTTCATCTGTGAGAATATCGCCATCATGTAATACTGTACCTCTAGCTAAACGCAAAAAAACCTCCTTACCATCTGCTAATATAAATTTATGCCGGCTACGAGTCCGTTCTTGGGCAGTCAGTGAAAGAGTAATGGTCACTATAGCATCATTATTAGGTAGTTGACGTTGGGTAAAAGTCAGCATAATTCCCGAAATTAACTTAGATGATTTTGTAACTTTATTTATAGTAATTCATTCTCGACGATTGGTAAACAAAAAGATACCCGATTTATTATAAAAATCGAGTATCTTAAATTTTTGACTTGCAAATTTTTCTGACTAAGCAGGGACTGTATTTATCATTGATATATTAAATAATTCCTCATAATCATGGGAAAAATAGTCATAGAATTTGCGGAAATTTTCTGGAGAAACAGCAAGCTGGACAACAGCAAAAACAGCCCGCACATGAATAACAGCTATTGTAGGTTCTACCTTTTCTTTCTGACTGATACATTCAATAAATTCTTGTAAATTCAAAGATTGAATAGGTTCTGTTTCACCTCCATGCAAATATTCTCTCAACTCCTGGGGTATTTCTGCTGCTAATTTTTCTCTTTCATCACTAGGAATAATTTGTTTAATAATTTCCAAAGTAGAACGGGTAGCAACTTCTGCCTCTTGACGGGATTCTGATTGCGCTAGACTTTGGACATGGGTGATAAATTCAGTATATTCCATTTTTTTTATCTCCAGTATTTAAATCAATAACGAAATAATTATGAGTGGCAATACATTTCCTTAACTGAACAATATTGTTACTCCCCTCCGATTACCTATCTTCCTCCTTCCTCCTTCTTCCTTCTTCCTTCGCGTTCTTCGCTCCTTCGTGGTTCATTTAATCTATATTCGGTAGTGGGAAGGGAGTAAGATTGAATATTCTAAAACCTGAGCCATACGTCCTAATCACAGAATAATGTAGTGTTTCGTAGTCAATAGCAGGAAAATATTTCCCCGCTATTGACGTTTGCGGTCGGTTTGACCAGTCATTATTTCTAAGTAAAGTTTGCTTCAACCTAGTTATCTAAGCTTGTTAAGGTAAAGACACTTTCCTTTCAGAATGTTTAATCAGTACCGACAGATCATGGAACTAGCGAATCCCAAGGTGTCATGACTTAAATAACGTTTACCCTTTGACTATGCTCAGGGTGGTCTGGTTCACATCTAATCCGTATTTACTACTTTTTAGAATGATCCCTCCTGATTTAGAAAACTTACTTCAGTCTAACCTTTAACCATTAACTTAACTTCGCGCTAAAGAAGTAAATAGAGATATATCTAAAGAGAGATTTCAGGGGATCTATTCTATTATTCTGGATGAGAATAAATAAACACAGAGCAAATTATAGATATTATACTCTGTGTAATATCTAGGGGTAATCTGCACCTTTAACCCTTAACGCTCTTTGCTTCTTAACGAATAAATTTAAGTTAATTTATATTAATATAATTCTATCCATTGGCTGGTTATTAAATACAATTTCTATTGTAATAGTAGGGACAATTCATCAATTATCCCTACAATATTGTCTGTTAGTAACGTATTGCTTGATATCGTCCTAAAGCCATTAAAGGGAAATACTGTTGATAAAGGTGATACTTCAAATAAAAATGACAAGGAAAACCAGTTCCTGTAAAGTAAATTTCATCCCAAGTACCATCTAATTTTTGTGTTTCCAATAGGTAATTAATCCCCTTTTCAATACTATCAAGAGCTAATTTACCCGTAGCTTCACCTGCGGCTATTAACCCAATTAACGCCCATGCAGTTTGAGATGCTGTACTGTCACCTTTTCCCTTCAAACTAGGATCATTGTAACTAAAACAAGTTTCTCCCCAACCACCATCAGTATTTTGTACTTTCACTAACCAAGCTGCACCTTGATTTATATTTCCCGCATATTTGATAGGATTTATTAAAGCTAAAGCCGATAAAACGCCGCTAGTTCCATAGATGTAATTTACACCCCAACGCCCAAACCAACAACCTTCTATTTCTTGTTCCTCTGTGAGATAATCTAGGGCTTTCTCTAAATTATTTGGTTGAATTGATAAGTTACAGGCACCCAACATTTCTAATACTCTAGCTGTGACATCAGCAGTATTAGGATCAATCATAGCTTTCAAATCACCATAGGGGACCCAATTGAGCCAATCTTGATCATTATCAAGATCAAAAGCCGCCCAACCTCCTGGTTTACATTGCATCGAAGCGATCCAATTTAAAGCTCTATCAATAGCTTGTTTTTTCAGGTTTTCATTTGGTAATTTTGCTTGATATAAAGCCATAACAACTACAGCCGAATCATCCACATCAGGATAAAAGCGATTTTCAAATTCAAATGCCCAAGCACCGGGTTTTCCTTGCTTGTTTTTGACATTCCAATCACCATAATCGAGAATTTGTTTCTCTATTAACCATTCTCCAGCTTTCACCACAGCCGGATCATTTGCTGCAAAACCTGAATCAATCAAAGCCCGAATCGCCCAAGCAGTATCCCATACAGGAGAAACACAAGGTTGCACACAGTAACTATTTTCTGTTTCGATGGCAAAATTATCAACTGCTTTTAAACCCCGCTCTATAATTGGGTCATTAACATCATAATCTAAACATTTTAAAGCTAACAGAGAATTTAACATAGCGGGAATAATTCCCCCCCAATCACCTGTAACTTCTTGACGTTCTAAAATCCACTTTTCTGCCGCTTGAAGACCTTCATTTCTGAAAGGAACAAAATTCAGACTTTCTGCTAATTTAAAACCATTATCCAGAATGTTAAATATATCCGACCAATCACCATTTTTTGGTAATTCCCAACGAACATTATCCACACCCTCTGCATATAATTCATCTAAATTAATTGGCTGATCAATTTTAAAAATAGGTTTACGATCAAAAACAATTAATAATGGCACAGTGCTAGAACGCGCCCAACTCGAAAGTTCATAAATATTGAAAGGAAAATTATCGGGAAGCAACATTACCCAAGATGGTAAAGAAGGCAGTCCGCGCCAATTATAACAGCCAATTAAAGCCAGATGTAACTTTGTAAAAATGCGAGTTTTGCTAATACCACCTTTTGCTAAAATTAGCGATTTCGCTTTTACCATTACCGGATCTGTAGCAGGTACACCTAACAACCTCAAAGCCATATAGGCTTCTACAGTGGTATTTAAATCCCCACCATCACCATAAAACAATTCCCAACCTCCATGTTCTCGTTGTTGAGAACGGAGATAATTTTCAACCTTATGTAAAGGTCTGGTTTTGTCAGTTCCCCAAATCTTATGTAGTAGAACAGCTTCAGAAGTGATGGTAACATTAGATTCTAACTCTGCCCACCAATAACCATCAGGGTTTTGAATGGAAAGCAGATGTTGTTGACTAGCTGTAATCGCATCTACAACTTGCTTGACTTTTGCCCGATCTTGTGTTTGCATCAAATACCTACCTCAGCACCAAATAATATTAAATAACATAACCGCAAATGAGAGAACATTATTCCCCAAAATTGAGTAAACATTGTATTCTGTCCAAGGAGCATGAGAATTAAATTTGTTTTTTACATCTTGAATGGGGATAAAACAACAGTTATGGCAGCAATTTTATTGAGTTCTACACTTCTATCCTTAGTCATTTGGTTATTTTTACTCTTATTTTGGGGGCAATTTTGGCGAGTTGATCAGCAATTAGAAGTAAATAAAGATATTGATATCACCACTTTGCCAACTGTGTGCGTAATAGTTCCAGCCCGAAACGAAGCCGATGTAATTCCCATTAGCTTGCGATCGCTCCTCCTCCAAGACTATCCTGGTAATTTCACCATCTTCTTGGTAGATGACGGGAGTAGCGATGGTACAGCCAATTTTGCCCAAGGAGTAGCCTACGCCCTCGACAAAACGCAACAATTGCAGATTGTATCTAGCACCTCATTACCTACAGGTTGGACAGGAAAATTGTGGGCAATGGAACAAGGTGTACAAACAGCCAGTAAATTGAAACCAGACTATTTTTTACTGACTGACGCAGATATAGAACATGATCCCAGCAACTTACGCCGCTTAGTTGCCAAAGCCGAAACACAGAAATTAGACCTCGTATCCATCATGGTACGCTTGCGTTGTCAAAGCTTTTGGGAACAACTATTAATTCCTGCTTTTGTCTTTTTCTTCCAAAAACTTTACCCCTTTACCTGGGTAAATAACCCCAAAAAAGCGATCGCCGCTGCTGCTGGAGGTTGTATCTTAATTCACAGAGAAGCCCTGAATAGAATTGGAGGACTACAAATTATTCGTCAGGCTTTAATTGATGACTGTTCCCTAGCCAAAGCCGTCAAATCCAATCATGGAAAAATCTGGTTAGGACTCAGCACCTCCACAATTAGCTTACGTCCTTATGATTCCCTGAAAACAATTTGGGATATGGTAGCCCGCAGCGCCTATACCCAACTAAATTATTCCCCTTTATTACTAGTAGGGAGTTTGTTGGGAATGACATTAGTTTATTTATTACCACCAATAGGAATTATTTTGGGTGCGGTGTTGGGGAATTGGATGATCACCCTGTCCGCTTTCATCGCATATCTACTCATGACTTTCGCTTATTTCCCAATGATTCGCTTTTATAAATGTTCTCCAAGTTTTGCTTTTAGTTTACCAATCATTGCTTTTTTATATACTCTCATGACAGTAGATTCAGCATTACAACATTGGCAAGGGCGTGGGGGTACATGGAAAGGTAGAGTATTTCAAAACAAGTAGCAGACATTTTTTCCCAAAATGCCCATTCTCACCCGTTAAGCAGGATTACTGGTAAAGACAGTAGATCAAAAGTAGTCAAAATATTTAAAATAAGTCCGGATTGGACATTGCTAATGGGGGATAAATTGACACTCTCACTGGCTTTAGCCACTAAGATTCTTGGTTCAACGAGTCCACTTAACTTAGAACCCTTGCGGTATCTAAGCCAGAGGTGGTTCTCTCCCCAAGCGTTAACTTTCCCTCTGCCCGAAGGTAGTTGCATTACTGCAAATTTTGATTGAGTTTAAATTCTGTGTCGTCTAGTTCCCATGAAGATTTTACCTATTCGGAGGGCAGTCACTAGAACTATGGAATAGAACCCCACATCTTCAGTTGTCAAGGTACAGATTGCCGTTAGGCAGTTAGGTTTTTATACAGGTTGATTACCATTCCTGTTGTAAACAGTATAGCACCATTGAGAGCGAAGATGACAAAACTTCGCGCACCTTAACCAATGTTCATAAAAAGAAAGACTCTATGCGCTTTATTACAAAAGAAGGGAACTCTTAACTGGGAACAGGGAACAGATAAGAAACACTCATTTGCACCAGTTTAAAGCTCAGTCAAAAGGTACTCTAGCTACTCAAGCTTGGAGACGAACACGCATATTTACCCCAAAGGTGTGAAATTCTATCCATAACATCATCAACACCAACTCTAGCTACTCAACTACAGCCTAGAGCTACTTTTTAACGCAGATTTATAGCAAATATTTGTGTAACTAACGAGAAATGACCTATTACACCCGCTTTGCTGTAATCGAAATTTATCAACCAAAAAACTAACAATACTAGATCATGGAACCAAATATTAACTCCACTATACCCGAAGATAACATCAATCAATTAGCACTTGTAGATCCTTTAGTTGGTACTAATACTGATATAAATGCTGCAAATGGTGATACTAAAAATGATGGCTTTGTCATCGCAGGTGTAAATGATGATAATTTAGGCTATTCAGTTAGCAATGCTGGTGATATTAACGGTGATGGAATTGGGGATATAGTCATCGGCTCACCTTTGAGTGATCCTAATGATCGAAGTAACTCCGGGAAAACTTATATAGTCTTTGGCAAAAATAACTTTCAACAAACTATAGATCCTGCCACTTTCGGTGTTACTCCAGACTTTGTGATTAATGGGGTTGAACAAGGTGATAAATCAGGCCGTTCCGTTAGCAATATTGGGGATATTAACGGTGATAGTATTGATGACCTAGCTATTGGCGCACCCTTTTCTGACATCAATGGGGATAATTCTGGGGCTGTTTATGTCATTTTTGGCAGTAAAGAGGCCAACTATTTTAATAATCCCATCGAACTCTCTAACCTTGACATTACTAAGGGTTTTACCATCCAAGGTGGTCAGTCTGATGATTATGCAGGTTTAGCTGTTAGCAGTGCTGGCGATTTTAATGGTGATGGCATTAAAGACCTATTAATTGGTGCAACTAATCCCAGTGACAACGGTTCAGGTAGCAATGGAGCAGCCTATATCATCTTTGGGAAAAAAGATGGTTTTAGTTCAGACTTAAACCTCGCCAATTTAGATAGCAATAATGGCTTAAAAATCATTAGCGATGATCCAAATAGCTTTGCCTATTCTGTTAGCGATGCTGGAGATATCAACGATGATGGTATTGATGATATCATTCTTGGTGCGCCCTATGCTCAGACCAATGGTAATAACTCTGGAAGCAGTTTTGTTATTTATGGACGGAAGACTAACTCCGAAAACTCCGCTACTTCCAATATTATCAACGTCTCTAATCTGATTAGCAGTGATGGCTTTACCATCAATGGACAAGGTGTTGATAAATCCGGCTTCTCTGTTAGCAATGCGGGAGATATCAACCATGATGGTATTGATGACATCATTATTGGGGCAAAAGATGGAAACCCTAATAATAAAGAATTTGCTGGCAGCAGCTATGTAGTATTTGGTAAACAGGGCGGTTTAGATTCGACCTTAACCCTCTCTGAGCTAAATGGCACAAATGGCTTTACCATCAATGGTATTGCTCCCTTTGACAACACCGGCGCGTCTGTCAGTGCTTTAGGAGATTTTAACAGTGATGGTGTTGATGACATTATTATTGGGGCAATAAATGCTACTAATAGTTCTGGACAAGGCTATGTCATTTATGGCAGCAAAACAGGCTTTGATCCTACCTTTGAACTCTCAAGTTTCGACACACCTAACTACGACGGTAAAAAGGGCTTTATAATTAACGGCGTTGAAAATAGTAACTTAGGTTACTCAGTCAGTGGTGCTAGAGATGTCAATGGTGACGGTGTTAACGATTTGATTATTAGCGCACCCTTTGCTAATTCCGGAGCAGGTGAAGCATTAGTGGTGTTTGGAACTGGAACTGGGTCTGGAACTGGAACTGGAACTGGAACTGGAACTGGAACTGAAACTGGGACTGGGACTGGAACTGGGTCTGGAACTGGGACTGGAACTGGAACTGAAACTGGGACTGAAACTGGAACTGGGACTGGGACTGGAACTGGGACTGGGACTGGAACTGGAACTGGAACTGGAACTGGACTGACTGGAACTGGAACTGGAACTGGAACTGGAACTGAAACTGGAACTGAAACTGGAACTGGAACTGGAACTGGAACTGGAACTGGAACTGGTAACTCTTTGAGTTCATCTGAGCAAAATCCAATACAAAGGGAATCGCTAGATTTACGGGGTATTACTGGTCCAGTAAACGTTGAATTTGTAGTTAACAGAGAAGCAAGTTACAACAATTTTGTTGGCTTCTACCGCGTGACTGGTGATAATGGCGGTATTGATACCAATGGTGATGGTACGGCTGATATCCTCCCAGGACAGGATGGTTATACTCAAGCAGCTATTAATGGCCGTGTTTCTGACATTGCTTTAAGTGTGAACAACGGTGGAACAGCAAATTTCAATAATACTCTTGCAGGTGGTGCTATGTATGTACCATTTATTGTAGTGAATAATACAATAAATACCAGTAACCCAGAAGCTTACTTCACCTTCTTGGGTGCTAACTCAGATGGTGTTGATCATGTGCGGGTTTTAGGTAATAATACCTTTGCTTTCGATGATCAACGTGGTGGTGGTGACAGAGATTTTAATGATATAGTTGCTCAAGTCAAATTGACTTTTGCTTAAAAGACATTTCTCAGCCTCAGATCCCCTCAGATCCCCGACTTCTCCAAGAAGTCGGGGGTAGGAACAGGATCTTGTACACACAAGTGATTGAATCGCCCCCTAACCCCCAAAATTCAAGACTTGGGGGACAAGAGGACAAGACAGACAAGGTGACAAGGCAGACAAGGTGACAAGGGAGGAAAACCGGACAAGAAATGGATGATTGGTCATAAAACAAACCATAAATTGAGGATTTCGTGGATAAAATCCTCCTTGTCTACTGTCCCTCCTTGTCTTCCTAGTCTTGCTTTTACGGGGGACAAGGCAGATAAGGTGACAAGGGAGGAAAACCGGACAAACGAATGGATGATTGGTAACAAAACAACCCATAAACCGAGTATTCTGTGGATAAAATCCTCCTTGTCTACTATCCTTCCTTGTCATCAGTTGGTCTTGCCCCAAAATTGGGGGATTTAGGGGGCGAAATAGGCCGAAACGAAGAAAGGGGGGGGAACTAGTAGTCTGTCAAATAAATTTTGACGGATAAGAAACGAACCACGAAGGCACGAAGGACACGAAGGAAGAAGGAAGAATCAAAATGGCAACAAATGAACCCGTCAATTAGTTCTTGACAGACTACTAGAGTCGGTTTTAACCGACTTTAGCTATCAGACAGGGAATTTATTCCCTGGATTCTGGATTCTGGATTCTTTGAACCCACATTCCGCACCCTTAAATATCACACCCCAAGAAAACCGATACATTTAGGAACGCAAATTTAATAACCTGCAATTCTGAGTTAACGTGGAATGGTGCGTTACGCTATCGCTAACACACCCTACTTTTGCACTTTATTTACACCGATTTCCAATTATACAAGGTACATCTTAGCCCCCTCATCGCTTGCACCGGAGGGGGTGGGGGGTGGGGTTCTTGTTCCAGGTTTGATGACAATTTGCTGTAATTCACATTCCTTAGTACATTAGAACAGTACAAAATTTAGCCTCTGAGGTTTGCCACTTTTTCAGCAAGCCCTAAATAATAACTCTGTGACTGCTGTTAAAGCTTTGAGTCCTTTTAATGAACCAGTAATTAGTCTTATTCCTGCTAGGGGTTGACAGATTAATTCCCAAGCCAAGGGTAAAGGTTGCAATGAACCATCTGCACTAATGGCTGATGTGATATTTGGGATATCATGATGAGCATCATCGCTGACTACTCGCAGTATAGCTACTTGTACCTTTGGCAACTCTTGGAAAAATTCTAGAAACGCGTATCCTTCCATATCCACAACCTCAGCACCAGATTGTTGATGTAAGTGGTGTTTTTCTTTGGCTGTACTTATGATGCGTTGGCTACGCCCGCCGCAGGCATCGCTCGTTAATCCTTTGACTAAAGATACATGATCCCCAAGTTGATTATGTATATCTGCGGTAAATGAATTATGACATTCTTGCAGATTTCCTTGATAAAGACAATTTTGATATAAAACAATATCTCCAACCTGATAATTTTTGCTCAAACTACCACATAAACCCATCATCAGAATGCGATGCTCTTGGTCATGGGTTAATTGTTGTAAATATTGCCGCACAGGTTCGATTCCCATTGGAATCGCTAATACTTGGGGTGAAGAACTGGTAACGCGACCTAATCCGCGACAGACGGCTTGATATTCTGCTCCCTGGGGGACTAAGATCAAAGTTGACATAAGAATAGGAAATCAGATAACTATATATAGATTATGGTGTTGCTGAGAACACCTTAGCTAAATTAACTATAGCCATTTTCCTCTGAGAAGTTCTATACTAACCTGTCAGTTGTCAGTTATAAAAAAACCGATGACTAATGACCAATGACTAAGATAATTTTATCAGATGGTACAAACCAATAAATCAGAATCTGCACGCGAAAGCTTCAATATTTCCAAATTAGCAATTAAGTTTTCTTGGTTGACGGTGTGTTTTTGGATAGGGATAGCGGTAGCTGGTGTCCTCGCTTTCAGTTCCCTCAAATATGCTTTATTTCCAGATATCACCTTTCCCGTAGTGGTGGTAAATGTTCAAGCACCCTTAACCAATGCCTTAGATACGGAAGAAAAATTGACTAAACCACTGGAGGAAAGTCTAAAATCACTAGCAGGACTTGAGGATATTCGTTCATCAACTTATCCTGGTCAAACGGCTGTTAGTCTATCTTTCGTTGTCGGTACTAATTTAGAAACTGCGACAAGCAAAATTTCGCAAATAGTCAATCAGTTAAATCTACCCAAGGATGCAAATAAAAAAATCATCCCTTTGAATCTGAACGAATCAGCCGCTGTCAGCTATGCGATTGAAAGTGCCTCGGGGAAGATTGATAATTTACAGCAACTAGCAAAAGATAAAATTATTCCAGCGATCGCTAAAATACCAGGAGTGCTAAAAGTCTCCCTATTAGGAGATGGTAACAATACACCACCCCAAACAAGGAGTCAGCAACGTAGGGGCGCAGGGCCTGCGCCCATGAGTCAGAAAGCAGAAAAAAAAGAAAATGCTTTATTACCCCCAGTGGGGACATTAATCAGGTTTAATGGTAAAGACGCTTTAGCCTTTCAGGTAATTAAAAAAGGTGATGCTAATACCTTAGAAGTAGTTAGTCGGGTAGAGAAAGAAGTCCAACAGCTAAGGTCTAGCTTAAAAGATGTTACCCTCACCTTAGCTGCTACCCAAGCAGAATATATCCGCAATGCCACCCATTCCACCATAGATGCACTGATAGAAGCAATTGTCCTATCGGTAGTTGTTATCTTTCCCTTTTTATGGAATTGGCAAGCTACCCTGATTTCAGCTTTAGCTATTCCCATATCTTTGTTAGGGACATTTATCGTTATGGCGATATATGGATTTAATTTAGAAACTATCACCCTATTAGCTTTAGCCTTGGTAATTGGCTCAATAGTTGATGATGCTATAGTAGATGTTGAAAACATCATGCGGCATATTGAAGAAGGGAAAACCCCCCGCGAAGCCGCCCTGATAGCCACTAATGAAATTGGTTTAACTGTCACCGCAGCCACTTTGACAGCGGTAGCAGTATTTTTACCCATCGGTTTAATGGGTGGAGTCATTGGTCAGTTTTTCAAACCCTTTGGGATTACTGTTTCCGCTGCTATGCTGACATCTTTGTTAGTAGCACGGACGTTATCACCAGTCTTAGCTATTTACTGGCTCAAAGCTAAACCATCCAATTCTCCCCAGAAACAAAGTAAAATTTGGCTAGAATTTGATCAAGCTTACCGGAACTTGTTAGCCTGGTCATTGAAGCACCGCTTGATAGTTGTTGGTTTGGCTGTAGGTAGTTTCATTGCTGGTATCGCCCTGATTCCCCTGATTCCCAAAGGGTTTATTCCCAAACTCGACCGAGGAGAATTTAATATTGTTTATACTGCTCCTTTACCTAGTTTTCCTGCGGATCTTGCACAAGGGGTGCCAGGAGGACAAGGACAACCAGGAGGACAACCAGGAGAACCGGGACAAAAAGATAAATTAGGAAATTCGTCTTTGTCTGCTGCGGCTTTAGCTGCTTTATCATCTTCTATTCCCATGACTAATCCTTTAAATGATTCTTTGGATGTTGCGAAGAAACTGGAAAAAGTAGTGAGGAATTCCCCCGCAGTGGCAACGGTGTTTACTACTGTGGGTTCTCGTGAAGGTGAGCCAAACAAGGGTACGCTGTACGTTAAGCTCAAAGCGGAGCGAGAAGTGCAAACGGCAGAAGTACAAGACCAACTCCGCGCTGCTTTGCCAAAATTGGTAGGTGTAACTACAAGTGTAGAAGATATTCAGTTTGTAGATACAGGTGGGCAAAAACCTCTGCAAATAGCTTTACAGGGTAATGATATCAAGGCTTTGACTACAGCCGCTAAAGCGGTTAAAAACCGAATTGAAAAAATATCTGGTTTTGCTGATGTGACTATTACAGGTGCATCTTACCAACAAAACGCGATTTTACAAATTGAACGTTTGAATAATCAGCGAGTAGTTTATATCGGTGCTAATCTGGGTCAAAATTTAACTTTAGGTGATGCAACTGATCAGGTGGTAGCTGAGGCTAAAGCTATTATACCTGCGGGTGTTTCTTTGAATTTAGGGGGAGACTCTGCCCGTCAGAATGAAGTTTTTGGTAGTTTCGGCACAACTTTGGGATTATCGGCACTTTGTATTATTGTGGTGCTGGTTTGGTTGTTTAAAAGTTGGGTAGACCCCATAGTTATTGGTCTTTCTTTACCTTTAGCTGTGGTTGGGGCGCTGCTGACACTGCTATTTACAAAAAGTGATTTTGGGATGATTTCTCTGATTGGTTTTGTGTTTTTGCTGGGGATTACTAACAAAAATGCCATCTTAATCGTAGATTACATTAACCAGTTACGGGATTCTGGACTAGAACGAACTGAGGCAATTCTCAAAGCAGGACCTGTACGTTTGCGGCCAATTATGATGACTACGGCGGCGACAATTTTGGGAATGGTTCCCATTGCTTTGGGCTTAGGTGCGGGTTCGGAATTGCGATCGCCTATGGCCGTATCTATAGCTGGTGGTTTAGTAAGTTCAACTATTCTCAGTTTATTTGTTGTTCCAGTATTTTACGCAATTTTAGATGATTGGTTTCCTAGAAAGAAGGTGACAAGTAAAAACTGATTTTCTTAGATTTCCGATTTCTTAGCAGTAATTTTCATCGAAGAAGGGAACAGGGAATAGGGAACAGTTTTTCCTATTTCCTATTCCCGAAATGGGAGTAAGAGACCCCGACTTCTATAAGTAGAGTGTTTCAGGTAGGGTCTAAATCCCTCCTTTTTGTTACTCACTGTTCCCTTTTTAATCATCCCTCATGAATCAATTGCAGCAAAGCATCCGTTGATATTTTACCACTCATATCAGTACCCTCTAGCAGACTATCCGCCAAATCTCGCTTGTGGTGATGCAGCTCCACAATCTTATCCTCAATAGTATCCTTAGCTACCAAGCGATAAATAGTCACCGGGCGTTGTTGTCCAATCCGGTGGGCGCGGTCAGAGGCTTGGTCTTCCACTGCGGGATTCCACCAAGGGTCAGTATGGATAACGTAATCAGCAGCCGTCAGATTCAGTCCTGTACCCCCAGCTTTAAGACTAATGAGAAAAACATCCCCATCCCCAGCTTGAAAGGCATCTACGCTTTTTTTCCGTTGTGCCATTGGGGTACTGCCATCCAGGTATTAATATTTAATACTTTGCTTATCCAGATAATCACGGATGATATGTAAATGATCAACAAACTGACTAAACACCAAAGCCTTATGGCGATTTTCTAGAAGTTCACCCAGTACCTCACCAAAAAGTTGTAACTTGGAACTAGATAACTCAGTGTCAGGCATCACTAAACTAGGATTACAGCAAGCACGACGCAGTTTCATAATCTCTGCTAAAACTTGCAGATGTTTGTTTCCTGCTTCGGCATTACTTTCACTAAGTTTCGATATAGCT